>JAWKVX010000003.1:0-900757 GCA_041397825.1 Hyphomicrobiaceae bacterium | reverse complement strand
TCGCGGTGCGGGGCCGGGCGGAGCGTTGGCTTGCCGGGCGCGGGCCCGGCGAAGGGCAGAGGGCGGACAACCCGGGGCCCAGAGAGCAGGAGACGAGGTGCCATGAGTGCGGACCAGACGGACGAGACGGAGGCGCCGGCGCCGCCGCGCGAGCCGACGCCCCACGAGCTGATCGCCGCCGAGCTGCCGCCGATGGACCCGGCCGAGCGGGATCGGATCATCGACCTCGCCAAGAGCGCCGTGTTGAAGGTGATGTTGCAGCGGCTGCAGAAAAGCGAGGCCGACCGGCGGGCCGAGTTGAAGCGCGAGCGCAAGAAGAACGCCCGGGCCTTCGCCATCCGCACGGCCGAGCTGCGCCTGGAGCGCGGACTGCTCGCCCTGATGGAGAAGGAGGTGCGGAAGGGGCTCGGGCCCAAGCCCTGGGACGAGCGGCGGCTCGCCCGGGCGCTCGGCCGTTACCGGCGGTTGCGGCGCGGGGCCCGGGCCGGCGGCCTGCCGCCCGAGCCCAAGCCCAAGCCGCCCGACCCCTTGGAGGTGTAGGCGATCAAACGCAACGCGGGCCCGGGCTGTGAGGCCCAGGCCCGCGGGACAATTGCGGCGATGTCCGCCTCGTCAGCGCGAGTAGAACTCGATGACGAGGTGCGGCTCCATCTTCACCGGATAGGGCACGTCGGAAAAGGCCGGGACGCGCACGAACTGCGCCGTCTGCTTGTTGTGATCGACCGTCAGATAGTCCGGCGTCTCGCGCTCGGCCGACTGGCTGGCGTCGAGCACCATCGGAATCTCGCGCGAGGCTTCCTTGATCTGGATCTCGTCGCCGACCTTGCAGCGGTAGCTCGGCACCGTGACGCGGCGGCCGTTGACCTTGATGTGCCCGTGATTGACGAGCTGGCGGGCGGCGAACATCGTCGGCACGAACTTGGCGCGGTAGACGAGGGCGTCGAGCCGGCTCTCGAGGAGCCCGATCAGCTGCTCGGAGGTGTCGCCCTTGAGGCGGGCGGCCTCGTAGTAGATGTTTTTGAACTGCTTCTCGCCGATATTGGCGTAGTAGCCCTTGAGCTTCTGCTTGGCCTTGAGCTGGGCGCCGTAGTCGGAGGTCTTGCCGCGGCGGCGCTGGCCATGCTGGCCGGGGCCGTACTCGCGCTTGTTGAGCGGGCTCTTCGGCCGGCCCCAGATGTTCTCGCCCATCCGGCGATCGATTTTATGCTTGGCAGAGACGCGTTTGGTCATGTTGGGCTTCTCCTCACCGCTGACCAGCGCAGGCTTGCGCCTGCCGGGCGGGCCCTCCTCTGCACCGGCGGGGCCGATGCCGACAGATCCGAACCGAGCCGCGGCCGGATCACGGACACGCAAATGAAACGCGGGCCTCGAGGCCCGCGACGGCTGTCTTATGGTCGAAACGGCGGCGGGTGTCAACCAGCCCGGGCCCGGACCTCAGGAGCCTTCCTTCTTCACCGAGTCGAGGTAGGCGTTGATCTCGGCCTCGACGTTCTTCTTCTGATCCTCGGAGCACTCGACCGGATCGGCCGCCGGGCCCGTGTCACGATCGATCTTGGTGGCGCCGTCCTCGATCGTCACCTTGATGCCGCCGGCCAGCAACTGCACGGTGAAGGTGTGCAGATTGTGGATGTAGAGCATCTGCTGGTCGGTCCAGATCTTCTTCTTCTCCTCGACCCGCATCAGCGTCTGGTAGTTCTCCACCTGCTTGTCGACCAGCTGGCAGATCTGGGCGTGGGCCGAGAGCCGCGCGATCTCGATGATGTGGCGGGCGACATCGATCGGGACGATGACCTCGTCCTTCTTGGTCTTGTCGACGACGATGACCTTGCCTTCGGGCGTCGTGAACTTGTTGGGCAATGTGAGCCACGCCCAATCCATCAGCACCTTGATCGACTTGTCCGACAGCTTGTCGGCCGCCTGGGCCGGTGCTCCATGGCCTATCACGGCCAAAAGGGCCAGTCCCCATGCCAATCCGGCGAGCGCCTTCATGCCCCTCATCAATTCACCCCAGCCCTGCTGTTCTTCTCTGTTCTCTGGTCGGCAAGGACGCTACCACCGCCCGCGGCAATGTCCTATCCCAAAACGGGGCGGAACTAAGGCTGACCCCGGTCCCGGCGATGCCTGTAGGTCAGTGCGGCGACGATGCCCCGCAAGGTTCTGACCTCCTGCTCGCTCGGCTCCATGCGCTGGATCAGCGTGCGGATATTTCGAACCATCGAAGCGCGTTTTTCCGGTGGCTTCAGGAAGCCTGCGGCATCCAGCTCCGCCTCCAGATGCTCGAATAGCCCGATGACCTCGTGCTTCGTGGCCAGAGGCCCGCCCCGGGGGCGCGGCCCAGCCAGCAGCTCCTGCTCCTTGGGCGTGACGCGGCCAAGCGTCCCACGACGGGCGACCTTCAGCCACTCGTAGGCGAGCAGCAGCACCGCCTGCGCGAGGTTCAGCGAGGCAAAGCGGGGATTGACCGGGGCCATGACCAGGGCGTCGGCAAGGGCGATATCGTCGCTCTCGAGCCCCTGCCGCTCCGGACCGAACAGGATGGCACACCGTTCTCCCCGCTCGATACGGGCCATGAGCTCGGCCGCCGCCTGCTCGGGCGAGAGCAGCGGTTTGTCCATGTGCCGCTGCCGGGCGGTGGTGGCGCACACCCAATGCATGTCGCTCAGCGCCTGCCTCAGATCGGGGTAGGCCGAGGCATGGTCGATGACGTGGTTGGCGCCCGATGCAGAGGCGCGGGCCTTCTCGTTTGGCCAGCCGTCCCGTGGTGCCACGAGGCGCAGCTCGTCCAGACCAAAATTGGCCATCGCGCGCGCCACCATGCCGATGTTGTCGGCCATCTGCGGATGGACGAGGAGCACGACGGGGCCGTCACACTCGAGGCCCTCGGTCATCTGCTTCGGCCGCGGACTTGCCTCCTTGACCATTCGGCGGTGCACCCGCCGTGCAAGGTAGTAGACCTCTTCGCCCTGCCAGGTTCGGGCCAATTGGTCGAGACTGGGGACCGTCGCCGGGGGCAGTGGACCGCCAGGCGTCAGCGTCAGCCCGGCATCGGTCGCCGTCACCGTGGCGAACTGAGCCAACCACTGGTCGAGCGAGTTGATACCCGCCGCCTCGATCGAAAGCCGGCACCCCGAGCAGTGGACGCCGTCGCGGTCGCAGGCGCGATCGGCGCAATAGTTCACCGCAGCAGACAGGCCCTGCCGCCCGATCGGCGGATGGCCCAGGCCATCGCCGGCCGTCAGACCTTCGGCATAGGCGTGGCAAACAATATCCATGACGCGCAGGCCGGAAGGCTCATGCGTCGGTTGGCCTTGGTTAATGGTGGCGACGGCTACGATGCTCACGTCGTCTCGCGGGGCTTCGGGTTGGCGATGCCCCTTTGGCCGATCCCAAGCACCAATGCAAGGCCGAGGAGCACGATGATGCCTCCGGCCAGCTGCACTATCGTGACCTCCTCGCCGAGCACCACGGCACTGATGACGACGCCCACGACAGGCATCAGCAGCAGGAAGGGAGCCATCTGGGCCAGCCTCAGCCGGTGCATGAGCGAGTACCAGATGACGTTGCCGACCCCAAAACCGAGGAGCGTCAGCGAGAGCGCCGAACCCCATTGCAGAGCGGTCGCGCTGAGAATGGCGTCGATCTGCCCGGTCTCGAGCAGCAACGAGCCGACGAGAAGCTGAGGGGCGGCATGAAGCCCAATGAGCCCGAAGAGCCTCGGTGCCGGATCGCGGCCGATCCGGCGGACGAGGGCCTGTCCCGTGGCCCAGACCGCCGCCCCGGCCAGCAACAGCGCGACGGGGCCCAGAGGTGGCGGCTCAGCCGGCAGTCCCGCGATCACCGCAACGCCCAGGAAAGCAATGAAAATGCCAATGAGCTGCAGCGGACGCACCGGCGTGCCGTTGAGCAGCCGATCCACCAGTACCGAGATTGGCACCTGGGTCTGCAGGACGATCACGCTCACCGCGGCGTCGAGCCGGGCCAGCGCCGCGAAGATCAGGATCGCCTGAAGGCTGCCGGCGAGCGAACCGAGCACCAGACCGGAAGCAAACGAGGTCTGCATGGGGCCGCGAAAGAGAAGGGTATAGAGGACCGCGACAAAGGCGTACACGCCCGAGAACATAAGCAAGGGAGGAAAGTGCTCGGTCGCCGGCTTGGCGAGCGTGAAGGCGAAGCCCCAGATGATGGGCACCAGCAAGGCAAGCGTGAGATCCTTCCGACTCATGACCGAGCCTTAGCACGCTCCGTGCTCACGCCCCCTGCCCCGGATGCAGAGCCGGTCCGCTCGCGACACGCCCCGCCGTGCTTGGACAGCCTTCGCCGAATGAGGCAAAGTCCGGGGCCTCGCAACAAGGAAAGTGCGGCCGTGTCGACAGCATCTCCTGTTCCAGACCCTTCGCCGGCGAGGTCCGTTGCGACCCTCCTCGGCGAGACGAGCCTTCAGGCCGCGGCCATGCCCGACCAAATCGCCCTCCTATGGGAGGGTGGACAGCGCACCTATTCCGAGCTTCGCGACACTGCGCTCCGGCTCGCAGCAGCGCTCCAGGCACGCGGCCTCGCGGAGGGCGATCGCGTCGCCTCATTCCTGATGAATCGCGGCGAGACGTTCGAGCTCTATTTCGCCTGTGCCTTTGCAGGGCTGACCTTTGTCCCGATCAGCTTCAGGCTGACGGTCGCCGAGGTCGCGCTGATCCTCGCCGATTGCACGCCTGGGATCATTCTGACCGATTCAGCGCACCGATCCCTCATCGACGAGGCGGTTGAACGCGCTGTGCCGGGCACGCCGGTGCTGAGCCTGGAAACGAACGCGACAGGACGGGATTACGCAACCCTCATCGCCTCGGCGGCACCGCTCCCCGTCGGCGAGCGCCGCACGACAGCGGTCCAGCTCATCCTCTACACCTCCGGCACCACGGGACGCCCAAAAGGCGTCGCCATGCGGCACGGCAACATCCTCTGGTGTGCTTTCCAGCAGGTGACCTTCATGCGCGGCCTCAGCGCCCGCTCCGTCATGTTGATCGTCGGGCCGCTGTACAATACGGCGGGCATCAACGAATCCTCGATCCCGACCTTCCTCGTGGGAGGCACCGTCGCCATCCTGCCAAGCACGGGCTGGACGCCGGAGCGTTTTGGCCAGTTCGTCGAACGCTTCCAGGCAACGCACTGCCTGCTCTTCCCCTCGATGATGCAGCCGATCCTCGATGCCGATGCGAAGAGCCCGTTGCCGCTCGACAGCCTGCATTACGTCTACACCGGCGGCGAGAATTGCCCGCCCGCGGTGATGGCGGCCTGGCGGCGGCGCTTCCCGGACAAGCACCTCTGCGTGTCCTATGGCTCGACCGAGTCCGGTTTCCCGACGGTCATCGAGGACGAAGAGATCGAGCAGTTTCCCGGCTCGGTCGGCCGTACGACGCCGGGCCAGTCAGTCCGCATACTCTCGGCCGAGGGCAAGCAGGTGCGACCGGGCGAGATCGGCGAGGTTTGGACTGCGGGGCCTGCCGTCATCTCGAGCTATTGGAACGCGCCCGAGATCGATGCCGTGACCATTCGCGACGGCTGGCTGAAGATGGGAGACCTCGGCCGCATGAATGAGGACGGCCACCTCTACATCGTCGGGCGCGTCAAAGACATGATCATCTCGAAGGGGCAGAACATCTATCCGGCCGAGGTGGAGAATGCCTTGCGCGCGCATCCGGGTCTCTCCGATGTCGCCGTTGTCGGCGTTCCGGACGATGAGTTCGGAGAAGCCGTCTGCGCCGCGGTCATTTGCCGTGAGGGACAGACACTCGATCCCGACGAAATCATCGCCTTCTCACGTCAGACCCTCGCCTCCTACAAGAAGCCGCGCCACGTCGTCTTCCTCGACGTTTTTCCGCGGGGCCTCTCCGGCAAAGTGAAGAAGGACGAGGTCACCAAGACCTGCCGCGAGCGGCTCGGGCTTTAGGGAGAGCGTCTGATGGCGATGGAGCACGAGGGATGGAAACCGCTGATGGCGGAACTTGCCGAGCGTCGCAAACGAGCGCTCGACGCGGGCGGCGCGGATCGCATCGCGCGCGAGCACCGGCTCGGCCGCTCGACCGCGCGCGAGCGAATTGCCGCGCTCGCCGATCCGGGCAGCTTCCTCGAGTTCGGCACGCTTGTCACGACGCCGACCGAGAAAGGCGACATGGGTCCGACCTTCATCTGCGGGCTGGGCGAGATCGACGGCCGGCCGGTCGCCATTGGCGCCGAGGACTTCACGGTAGAGGGCGGCGCGGTCGGCGTGCATCTGCAGAGGATCAAGGGCAGCTGGGGCGGTTTCATAGAGGAGCTGGCGCTCGGCTATCGCATCCCGCTCGTGCTGCTGATGCAGGGCACCGGCGGCAGCGTGCTGATCCAGGAGCTCAAGGGCTATGCCGAGCTGCAGGCCACCAATCCCCTCTACCCGGTGTTCGAGCTGCTCGACAAGGTTCCGGTGCTGACCGCCGTTCTCGGACCGACGGCCGGCAGCTCGGCGGCTCGGGCGTCGATCGCGCACTTCTCGGTGATGTCGAAGGACAATGGCTGTCTGTTCACCGGCGGTCCGCCGGTCGTCAGACAGGCGCTCGGCCGCAAGGTCGACAAGTTCGAGCTCGGGGGTTGGGAGGTGCAGGCGAAGACGGCCGGATTGATCGACAATGCGGCGGAGACCGAGGCCGAGGCGCTGGCAGAGCTCAGACAGGCGCTGTCCTACTTTCCACAAAACGCGGCGTGCCGGCCAAGCGTCACGCCAGATGGAGCTTGGTTGCAGAATGATCAGGACGCGCTCCTCTCCATCGTCAATCCCGATCCGCGTTGGCCCTACGATGCTCAGGCGCTGATCCACTGTCTCGCCGATAGCGGCACATTCTTCGAGATCGGCCCTGACTACGGACAGGCGCTGCGCGTCGGCTTCGCCCGCTTCGAGGGTCACGTCGCCGGCGTTCTGGCAACCGACGCGCGCCACATGGCGGGCGCGCTCGAGACCCATTCCTCGCAGAAGCAGACCAGGTTCATCGAGACCTGCGACGCCTTCGACATACCCCTCGTCTATCTCGCCGACGTCCCCGGCTTCATGGTCGGACCGGAGGCCGAACGGGCCGGCACGCTCAAGTTCGCTTCCGAGGCCGTTCGGGCCATCCAGCAGACGAAGGTTCCCGTTTTCACCGTCCAGGTCCGCCGGTCCTTCGGCCTCGGCGGGCAGGCCACGGGAAACGGCAATCCGACGAGTCTCCGGCTCGCCTGGCCGAGCGGGGTCTGGGGCGACATGCCGGTCGAGGGTGGCGTCGAGGCGGCCTACCGGGCTGAGCTCGAGGCGGCGGCGCCCGAGGATCGGGCGGCTCTGAAACGTCGGCTCGCCGAGCGATTCGACGCCCAGACCTCGATCTGGCGCACCGTCGAGCGGTTCGGCGTCGAGGAGATGATCGACCCGCGCGAGACGCGTCGCTACCTCGGACGCCTGTTGCGGCTCGCCTATGCGCTTCCTGTGGGGTCCTGAACCCGGACGCTTGGCCTCAGTTGGCCCGGCTGTCGGGCTCGGCTATGTTGCGCCGCAAACCGCGTCCGCAACTCCATCTAAGCCTCCAGAGGACCCCGATGCAGAAGATCAAGGTAGCCAACCCAGTCGTCGAGCTCGACGGCGACGAGATGACCCGCATCATCTGGAAGCTGATCAAGGAGAAGCTGATCCACCCCTACCTCGACATCAAACTCGACTACTACGACCTCGGCGTCGAGCACCGCGACGAGACCAATGATCAGGTGACGATCGACGCCGCCCACGCCATCAAGACGCACGGCGTCGGCGTCAAATGCGCGACCATCACGCCGGACGAGGGGCGCGTCAAAGAGTTCGGCCTCAAGGAGATGTGGAAGAGCCCGAACGGCACGATCCGCAACATCCTCGGCGGCGTCATCTTCCGCGAGCCCATCATCTGCTCGAACGTGCCGCGCCTCGTCCCCGGTTGGACGCAGCCGATCATCGTCGGCCGCCACGCCTATGGCGACCAGTACCGGGCCACCGACTTCAAATTCCCGGGCAAGGGCAAGCTGACGATGACCTTCGTCGGCGAGGACGGCAAGGTCATCGAGAAGGAGGTCTTCAAGGCTCCGGGGGCCGGCATCGCCCTCGGCATGTACAATCTCGACGACAGCATCCGTGATTTCGCACGCGCCTCCTTCAACTACGGCCTGGCCCGCAACTACCCCGTCTACCTGTCGACCAAGAACACGATCCTCAAGATCTACGACGGACGCTTCAAGGACATCTTCCAGGAAATCTTCGACGCTGAGTTCAAGGCCGAGTTCGACAAGAGGAAGCTCGTCTACGAGCACCGGCTGATCGACGACATGGTCGCCTCCGCATTGAAATGGTCCGGCGGTTATGTCTGGGCCTGCAAGAACTACGATGGTGACGTGCAATCGGACACGGTGGCTCAGGGCTTCGGCTCGCTCGGCCTTATGACGTCCGTGCTGATGACGCCGGACGGCAAGACGGTCGAGGCGGAAGCCGCGCACGGCACCGTCACCCGTCACTACCGCGAGCACCAGAAAGGCAAGGAGACGTCGACCAACTCCATCGCCTCGATCTTCGCCTGGTCGCGTGGTCTGAAGCATCGCGCCAAGCTCGATCAGAATGCTGCACTCGACCGCTTCGCCGAGACGCTCGAGAAGGTCTGCATTCAGACCGTCGAGTCCGGCTACATGACGAAGGACCTGGCGCTCCTGGTCGGCGAGAAGCAGGCTTGGCTGTCGACGACGGGCTTCCTCGACAAGATCGACGAGAACCTGAAGAAGGCGATGGCCGGATAGATGCCAAGGGCAGGATCGGCCCTGAAGGCCGGTTCTCCGGTACGCGCCTCAGGTCGGCGGAATGAAGGGCTGGCTGATCTCCTGAAACACCGCGAGGGCCTCGCAGTGCGCGCAGTGTGCTTCCAACGCGGGAGCCTTACGCCAGTCGATCAACTGAGGATGCGCCTCCGACAGGAAACGTAGCGCCGCCGCGACGGCAATGTCGGCATGGCCAATGCGCTCCCCGTGCCAGTAGGTGGTCGACGTCCCCGTTCGCTCGGTCTCGAGTGTCTCGATCACACCAATCGCCTGGCCACGACACCGCTCAGCCCAGACCGCCGAGATCTGGTCATGCAGCCGCTGCTCGTAAAACAGGCTCACCGCCTTCTCGGCCAAGCCCATGCCGAGCGCCATGATGCGCAGCGCCTTGTGTCGCGCCGGCTCGGTCGCCGGCACGAGACGCTTGGCCTCCGGCTTCCGGTAATCGAGGTAGTCGAGGATGCTGGCGCTATCGACCAGCACGGTTGCATCATCCGCCACGAAGGTTGGGACACGGACAAGCGGGTTCAACGGTCGGATCTTCTCGGCCTCGCCGAACACGGACCAGGGACGGTGCTCGAACGGCATGTCGTAGAGCCTCAACGCGATGCCGACGCGTCGGACGAAGGGACTGTCATACTGGCCAATCAGGATCACGCCGCGTGCTCCCTGCGACGACGACCGATCACTGGCAACCCTGCGCAGCCTCGACGTCCTTGATGGTCGAGACATTGGCCTTCTCGGTCTTGCTGAGAATGCTCTGGCTGGCACCGGTGCAGTCGCTGTTGTCGAAGTAGGATTGTCCCTTACCGGAGGTGAAGCAGTAGCCACGCCGGTCGAAGATCTCGTTGCGGGCGACCCAGAGCTGATCGCAGGAGAGCCCATAGAGCTCGTCGGCGCTGAGCTTGCGCTTGCTCGAATCCGGAAACAGACGGGCGATCTCGCGCGCCGGCTCGGATTGCGCCTGCACCTGCTCGGCGGCCTGGGTCTCCGCCTCCAGGGCCGCCTGCTTCTGAGCTTTCGCCTCCTGTGCCGCGGCCAGCCGCTTCTGCGCCTCCGCCGCAAAGCGACCACTCGGGAACTCCTCGAGATAGGCCCGATAGGCCGCCTCATTGCCAGATGACTCGATCGCGACCCAGACCGCATAGTCCTTGGCCGCTGCATTGGCGCTATCGGCGGTCGCCGAGGTCGAGGCACTGGGTTGCCCGGAGGCGTCTGCTTCCGGCTGGTCCGCTGCTTCGCCAGCGGCTCCCCCGTCTTGCGCCAGAACGAAATCGCCGGTGATGGAGGAGAGATCCCAGGGCGTCTGCAGACCCTCGGTCGCCTCGAGCACGGCTACTCGAGCCCGGCGGAAGACCAACTCGATCGGCTTGCCGGTTTCTGTCTTGATCGCCTTGGCGAGCGATACGGCATAGGGACTGTTGTCGCCGGTGCCGTCGAGCGCGACCTCGCCCGGCGAGGTCGAGTAGGCGATGAGGGTGCCAGTTGGCGCCTGCACCACCGCCAGGCCGCGCGTCCCCGACCGGCTCGTCGCCGGGAACGGGTTGTTGCGACACGCGTCGAGCACGACGATCTTGATGCGGCTCTGGGCCTGATTCATCGTCGCCAGGAAATCGTTGACGTCGACCCCCTCGATGCCGATCTCCGTCTCGTCCTGCAGGTTGGCATCGACCGGGATTAGATAGTTCTCGCCGGCCACCTGGATGGCATGCCCGGCATAGTAGAACAGCCCGACCGAATCGGAAGCCCGCAGGGCCCGGCCGAAGTCCAGCATGGCCCGCTTCATCGCCTTGCCGTCGAGGTCGGTCGCCAACGTCACCTTGAAACCCATGGCGCCCAGGGTCTCGGCCATCAGCTTGCCGTCGTTGACGGGATTCTTCAGCGGCGCGGTGCTCTGATAGGCTCCGTTGGCGATAATGAGGGCGATGCGGCTTTCACCGGCCGCCCCGACCGTCCCGGTGATCAGGCCCAGGACGAGAATCAAAACACCGGTGATAGCCCGCGACATGTCATGATCTCCTACTGGTCGGACCGGTCCCAATCTCGGCATAGGCAGGCCCACCATTCAAGCCGATTTGCGTGTATGAATGAAGCCCTCTTACCGCGCTGGCTTGCGCTCGCCTCCCAATCTCAGAGGACGTCTATGCGATTTACGACAGTCATCCTCGCGGCCCTCAGTCTCGGCATGGGCCCGATGGCCCACGTCTTCGCGGCCGACACCGGCAGCCCGCCGATCACGGCCTTGATTGCGGCGTACCCAGAGCAGATCGCCGGACAAGAGGGCAACGACCTCGTGATGAAGGACGGCACCCGCTTTCCGATCGACGACGGCCGCGGCGAGAAGCCGTTCGAGACGCTGCTGAACGAGCCGGACATCACCGATCAGTTCTATGTGCCCTACAAGCTCGGCAATGCGGGCTTCCCGCCCGGTGTCGATGAGGATCCTGGCCGGGTCCGCTTCGAGCCCCTGTTCAAGGCGCTCTATGGCGATTGCCGCAAAGGCGAGGTCGAGAGTCAGCTCGTCGCCGTCAACTGGCTGCCAAAACACAAGGGCGGCAAGGTCGAGGTAACGTCGGCCCATGGCGTCGCCAAGGCACTCGAGGCCGTATCGGCCGAGCTCGACGAGCTCCCGGAAAAGTTCATGCGCTACTTGAAGCCTTCCGCCGGCACCTACAATTGCCGCGTCATTGCCGGCACCCAGCGCTACAGCATGCACGCCTATGCGGCAGCGATCGACATCAACACGAAGGTGTCGGACTATTGGCGGTGGGCGGAGCCCGACAAGAACGGTCACTACCCCTACAAGAACCAGGTGCCGATCGAGATCGTCGAGATCTTCGAGAAGCACGGCTTCATCTGGGGCGGCAAGTGGTATCACTATGATACGATGCATTTCGAATACCGGCCCGAGCTGATCGCGCTCGGCAAAGCAGGCCAATGAGGACCACATGACCGATCTCGCCGACCTTTCTGCGACCGAGTTGCGCCGGCTGATCGGTACGAAGGCCGTCTCGCCGGTCGAGGTCATGCAGGCCGCTCTCACCCGGATCGACATGGTCAACCCGGCGGTGAACGCGGTGGTGACGCTCGATGCCGATGCCGGGATTGCCGGCGCCAAACGCGCCGAAGAAGCCGTCATGGCGGGAGAGGAGCTCGAGCCCCTGCACGGCCTGCCGGTCGCCGTGAAGGATCTTGAGAACACCGCCGGCATGCGCACGACCCAGGGCTCTCTCCTCTACGAGCATCACATTCCCCAGGACGACGACGCCATGGTCGCCAATGTGCGGCAGGCGGGCGGCATCGTGTTCGCCAAGACCAATACGCCCGAGTTCGGCGCGGGCGCCAACACGACCAACCGCGTCTTCGGCCCGACCGGCAATCCGTTCGACCCAAGGCTCACCTCGGCCGGCTCATCGGGCGGCTCGGCGGTGGTGCTCGCGACTGGCATGTCGCCGCTTGCGACCGGCTCCGACATGGGCGGTAGTCTGCGCACGCCAGCAGGTTTCTGCGGCGTCGTGGGCTTCAGACCCTCGCCCGGCCTCGTGCCGGATGCATCCTCCACGGCGGCACTGTCGCCGTTCGGCGTGCTCGGGCCGATGGGGCGGACGGTTGAAGACGCCTATCTGCTGCTCCGCGCACAACTCGACTACGACCTGCGCGATCCCTACTCCAGCCCGGCGGCACTCGGCGCGCCCGACCACCTCGGCGCCGTCGATCTGTCGACGATCCGCGCCGCCTTTTCGCCCGATCTCGGCAAGGCACCGGTTGATCACGGCATTCGCGAGACATTCCTCCGCCGAGCGAAATCATTCAGCCACGTCTTTCGCTCGGCCGAGTGGGGCGAGCCCGCGTTCCCGGACGTGCACGAGGTGTTCGAGGTCTTGCGTGCCATCGGTTTCGTCGCGGCGTTCGAGACGGCGCTGGCGACGAAGCGCGACCGGCTCAATCGCTTTGTGATCGACGGCACCGAGCGTGGCCTCAAATACACGATGGCGGACGTCGCCCGCGCGCATGCCAAGCAGACGATCCTCTATCGCGACTTCCTCGACTTCTTCGACGATCACGATGTGCTGATCTGCCCGGCGGCAACCGTCTCGCCCTTCCCGCACGCCGAGCCCTACGTGAAGGCGATCAACGGCGAGGTGCTTGCCAACTACACGAGCTGGCTCGCGCTCGCCTACTGCCCGACGATGGCGCTGGCGGCGAGCTGCGTCATTCCCTGCGGGCTCGACCACAAGGGCCTGCCGTTCGGCATCCAGGTGGTGGGCCCGAAGGGCAGCGATCTCCTGGTGCTCGAGGTCGCCCATGCGCTGGAGCAGGTGCTGGCTCGGAACGCGGAGACGAAGCGGCCGGTGCCGGATTTGGGGAGGCTTGCGGAGGCGGAGCGGCTGGGGTTGGGGTGAAGACCGGAAACACTTGAACCACCTCGTCATGGCCGGGCCCGACCCGGCCATCCAGGGGCCATTCGGTCGGTACCAACCATGCCAGCGGCTGCGGGGGCGAAGTCCCGATCAGTGCACTACACCAGCCTCGACTGCTCGACCGCCGCGCCGATGAAGCTCCTGAACAGCGGATGAGGATCGAAGGGGCGGCTCTTCAATTCCGGGTGAAACTGGACGCCAATGAACCAGGGATGGTCCGGATACTCGACGGTCTCCGGCAGCAAACCATCCGGCGACATGCCGCTGAAAATGAGCCCCGCATTCTCCAACCGCTCACGATAATGGGTGTTGACCTCGTAGCGATGCCGGTGACGCTCGGAGATGGTCGTCGCCTCGTAGATTGCCGCGATCTTGGAGTTGCCGGACAGATGCGCCTCGAAGGCGCCGAGCCGCATCGTGCCGCCGAGATCCCCGCCGGCACGCCGTTTCTCGAGCTGGTCGCCACGCATCCATTCGGTCATCTCACCGACAACGGGCTCGCTCGTCCGGCCGAACTCGGTGGAGGACGCACACTCGATCCCCGCCAGATGCCGTGCCGCCTCGATACAAGCCATCTGCATGCCGAAGCAGATGCCGAAATACGGCACCTTGCGCTCGCGGGCGAATTTGGCGGCGAGAATCTTGCCTTCGGTACCGCGCTCGCCAAAACCACCGGGCACGAGGATGCCATGCACGTGCTCGAGCGCGGGCGCGGGATCGCTGCGCTCGAAGATCTCCGAATCGATCCAGTCGAGCTTCACCTTCACATTGTTGGCGATGCCACCGTGGACGAGTGCCTCGATCAACGACTTGTAGGCGTCCTTGAGGCTCGTGTACTTGCCGACGACGGCGATCGTCACCTCGCCTTCCGGATGCTTGATGCGATGGCTGATCTCCTCCCAGCGCGAGAGATCCGGATCGGGGGCATCCTTGATGCCGAAGGCCGCGAGCACCTCCCGGTCTAGCCCCTCCTTGTGATAGGCGACCGGCACGTCGTAGATCGAGGCGACGTCGAGCGCCTGGATGACGGCGCTCTCGCGCACGTTGCAAAAGAGCGCGATCTTCTTCCGTTCCGATTTAGGCACCTGCCGGTCGCAACGACACAACAGCACGTCCGGCTGAATGCCGATCGATCTGAGCTCTTTGACCGAGTGCTGGGTCGGCTTGGTCTTGAGCTCGCCGGCAGCCGGAATGAAGGGGATGAGCGTCAGGTGGATGAAGATCGAATCGCCCCGCGGCAGGTCGTTGTGGAGCTGCCGCACGGCCTCGAAGAAGGGCAGGCCCTCGATATCGCCGACCGTGCCGCCGATCTCGACCAGCACGAAATCGACATTGTCGTTACCGGTGCGCACGAACGTCTTGATATGATCGGTGACGTGCGGGATGACCTGCACCGTCGCACCCAGATAGTCGCCGCGTCGCTCCTTGGCGAGGATGTCCTGGTAGATCCGGCCAGTGGTGATGTTGTCAGACTTCTGAGCCGATACGCCTGTGAAGCGCTCGTAGTGCCCGAGATCGAGATCCGTCTCCGCTCCGTCGTCGGTGACGAACACCTCGCCGTGCTGATAGGGGCTCATGGTGCCCGGATCGACATTGAGATAGGGGTCGAGCTTGCGCAAGCGCACGCGATAGCCGCGCGCTTGCAGGAGCGCCCCGAGAGCCGCTGAGGCTAGGCCTTTACCAAGAGAGGAGACCACGCCGCCGGTGATGAAGATGTACCGCGCCATGGGCCTCGACCCTACATCAGGTCCTGACGATTCGTGGACTCAAAATTGGCGCGACGAGGAGGCGCACCCGAAATCCGTGAATAACTGAGAAATCAACATGTAGCAACGGAGAGCGAACAATCGCTCAGAGCGCCGCCCTGGCCGAAACTCATTGAGACTGCGGTGCGCCCTGGGTCGTCGGCTCCGCCCCACCGCCGGTTGCTCCGCCACCTTCGGTCGAAGCCCCGGAGGTCGTTCCGCTCGTCGCAGGCTCGCCCGTCGAGGTGCCGCTCGTCGCCGGTGCGCTGGTGCCGGCCCCCTGCCCGCCCAACTGGTCGAGGATCGATGCCGGCTTGCCGCCACCGCTGGCGAGTATCGAGAGGACGAGGCTGGTGAGGAAGAAGCCGGTTGCCAGGGCGGCCGTGATCCGGGTCAGCAGATTGGCGGTGCCGCGGCCGGTCATGAAATTGCCGCCTCCGCCGCCGATGCCCAGCGCCCCGCCTTCCGACTTCTGAATGAGAACGACGCCCACCAGCGCGGCGGCGATCATCAGATGGATGACAAGCAGAACGGTCGTCATGGCGGTCCTTATAGGTAGCGGCGGCGCCCTCTCTTACACAAAGTCGCCGGCGATGACCAGCGTCGGCGGCTATTGTGTCACGGTCGCCTTCTTTGGCGGTGGCGGCACCGTGCCCTCGGCGGATTTCTTCTTCCGCTTGGATTTTTTCTTGGACGACGAACTTGGAGCGGCCGCCGCGAGCGGCTGCTGCGCCTCCGGCTCGGCGAGCTCGGGCACCGAGACGACCAGCAGGCTGGGGCAGCGAAAGGCGACCTGCTCCTTGAGGTAGATGTAATGTTTCACCAGCTCGAGCCGGGAGGCGGCAAGCTCGGTTCTTGCCGCATCAATCCCCTTGGCGAGATCCGCCTGCAGACCCTGGCTTTCCAGGAGCCTCTGCTGCGTCTCGAAGGTCTTGCACGTCTCGTCGTCCAAGGGGGCTGCGACTGCGGGGCCCCATAGGCCAATGCCGAGGGCCAACACCGTGATCGTCCCGCGGACCATGCCGGCTGCACGCATCACCAACTCCAACGTCAGTCTCGCCACGTCATGCCACCTCCAGGGGCTGAAACGGCGGGCCTATCTCAACCCGACATTGTCACTTTCGCGGACAGTAAGCTTCTTGCGCTTCGGCTTGCGCTTCGGCTTCACAACTTGCGACGGCGACGAAACAAGCGCCTGCGCCTCGGATTGCGTGCTCGCCTTCGAGCGAGTCGCGGATTTCTTGGCCTTCTTGGTGCCAGCCGGCTCGGCGAGAATCGGCTCCAGTGCCCCGCCCTCGACAGCCGGCGCTGGCTCGACCAGAACGGGGATGGGCGCGGCGCGATCGGCATCCGGCAGCATGCCTTCATTAAACCGCGCCGGCGCATCCGGCCAAAGCCCCTTCAGCTGCTCCTCACCGCCGATGATCTGGCGCGCGAGCAGCTCCCGCTCCAGCACCTCCACATCGGCTTCAGCTGCGAGCGTGGTGATCTCGGAGATTGGACCTTCATAGACGATCGTCACGGGTGGGAGGGGCTGGATGCCCGTCTCGGCGGGTTTCGGTGCGATCGTCCAATTGCTGGAAAGCCTGAGAGTACTGAGATCGACACCGCCACTGAGCCGGACGACCGCCTGATCGGTCTCGACCGAGACAGGCTCGGCCCGCAGCGCGCCGTCGACGACGGAAAGCTTGGTCGTCAATCGGCCCAGCGGCAGATCCGCCGCATGCCGAGCTTCGCCGATCGCCTTGGCAATCGCCTCCTGGTCGATCTTGGCATCGCCAGACAACAATTGCCGCGCCGTCTGATCGACGGTCACGGGCGAAAGTCCGTCGATCTTTCCATCCGTGATGCTAAGAGCACCCTGACCTTCGAGCACGGCCACCATCCCGCGTGGCGTCAACCCGCTCGCCGCCAAGCTCAGGGTTCCCTCGACCGCCCCTTGTCCCTTGGCCCGCCCGTCGTCGTCAGCGAACAACTCCTCGAGCTCCGCGCCCTTGACGGATGCCGCCAGGTCGAGACGGGCTCCCGCTTTGCCACGTTTGAGATGCCCACTGATGGCAACCTCACCCCCCAGCGCATTGCCGGCGAGCTTGGTGAGCGTCAGCGTGTCGGCAGCGCTTTCCGCCTGGACCGATGCATCCTCCAGCACGAGCCCGTCGAGAATCTCGATCGTACCGGTCTTGATGGCGAGCCTGGCCCGCCAGCCCTTGAGCAGATCGAGACTGAACGGGCGGTCGGACCAGACGATCGGGTCGCCGCTGTCCTCGGCGCCCTCCCCGGCCGGCTGCGGTGCGTCCACGGCCTCCTCCTTTGACCCGGCATCGACCGACAGGCCGGAAATCGGGTCGGCGGCGAGGAGCGGCGCCAGAAGTCGCGCGAGCCGCACTCGACCCGCGACAAGCGAGGCCTCGATCTCCGGACCGTCCTCTGCGAAGCGAGCCTTGGCATCGCCGGAAACCTGGATGCCGTCAATCTCGCCGTTGAGCGGACCGATCGCCAGGCCGGCCTCCCGGAGATCGATGCGCCCGGACAAACGCATGCCCGGCGAGGCCTCGCCGAGCGGCGTCAGGCCGAGCGACGCGAGCGTGTCGTCGATCGAGCTCAGCGAGATGTTGATGTCGCCCGTCGCATGAGGCTCCTGATCCCCGAAAGTCGCGGAGCCCTGGAAGCCAATGGCAGTTCCTTCGGCATCCAGCCCGGCCACGACAGCCATCGACGTGCCCGGCACACCGCTCGCTCTGATCGTCAGCTCGCCCGGCCCCGCGCCGGTCGCCTGCCGCAGCTCCGGGGGAACAGCCACAATGGATCGGCCGGATAGCCTGGACATCAAGCGAAGACTGTCGCTGTCGCCCAGTGACAGCACAAGATCGGTTTGGCCCTGCGCCAGCTCGGCAAGGGACCGATCGCCCCGCAGACGCATCGAAAGCCGTGCACCGGCCGAACTTCCGTCGATGTTGATCTCGGTTCGCCCGGCGCCGCCGCCCTTGTCGCGCCGGATGCTGCCGGCCAGCCGGAGCGGCGCCGCGATGGCAAAGCGGCGCGCCGGCGCGAGCACGTGCTCCGGCAACGCCACGAAACCGCCGAGCGTGTCGAGCGCCATCGCATTGGGGGCCTCGACCCGGAATCGCAGCAGCCCGTCTGCATCATCGCCGTTGCCTGCAAACGACCCTGCCGCCTGCAGGGCCAGGCCCGAGCCGGTCCTCAAAACAATCTGATCGATGTCGACGCGCCCGCCACTGCGTTGCATGATGAGGGCGAGGTTCTCGACCCGGCCGGCTTTCGTCTTGAGGTCACCAATGCGCAGCTTGACGTCGGCATCGACAGTTCCGACGAAGCGGGTCGCGACCGCCAACAGCGATCCATCTGCTTGCGTATCGGCCGCCGGCATGTCGGTGGCAACCAGGCCGCTCAACAGCTTCGGCAGGCTCGGCGGCGCATCAATCACCTCGCCGAGGTCCAAGCGGTCTCCGTCAAGCGACAGCGCCAGCTTGCCCGGCGCCCCACCCTGGTAGGTCAGCGCCCCGCTGATCCGCGAGCGATCGACCTCCAGCATCAGTCGGTCGAGGCGGAGCGATTGTCTGGTGAGATCGGCCTCGCCGCTCAGCATATAGAAGCCATTCCCGGAAGCAGCGGCGAGGTCGAGGGCCGGCATCGACCACTTGAGCAGCTTGGCGAGGCTGGTCCCGGAAAGTCTGATCGGACCGGCGAACCGCTCGGCGCCGTCCTGCTCCGTCAGAGAGCCGCTCACACTCAGCCGTGTCGTACCGGGCAGCGTCGCAGTCAGCGCCGCAAGCTCGATGCCGGCCTCCGTACGCTTGGCATCGATGGCGACATCGCCGATGAGCTCGCCACCGAGTTGCGCCTGGTCGATCCGGGCGACGAGGCGAGTCTTGGCATTCGCCGCAAATGCCGAGAGAAACTGGCCGACATAGGTCTCGAGGGCGGGCCAGGGACCGATCGCTGACTGCCGGCCGGAAATGCGGTCGAGGTCCAGCCAGCGCGCCGCGAGCCGCGCGCCGATCGAGACGTCCCGGCTCCATTCGAACGCGATCTCGCCGGTGACTTGCTGAGGTCGGTTGTCGCTCTCGAAGGTCAGACTGATGTCGGTCAGCGCCCCTTCCGCGATATCCGCCTGCAGCTGTCCGGTCAGCCGCATCGCCGAGGCGGCCAGTTGAACAGGCTTATGCGGATCCGCATCGTCCGGCGGCTCGATCGCGCCGGGCGACAGGCCGAACTGTGCCTCGACCGCACCTTCGAGCCGTGGCAACGAATCAAGGCCAAGGAGCTCGCCGTCGAAGACGTAGAGGCGTCCCGCTTCCCTGGCCCGCACCACGGTCTTGACCCGCAGGCTGTGATCGCCCCCCAACGCCGCCGTCGACACCCGGACCTCGTGCGTCGCACCGCCAATTCCGACCGTGCCCCTGAAGCGGTAGGGCCCGGACAATGCGGAGGCCGCAAGCTCACCGTCGATCGCTTCGAGCGATACCAGGGAGGCGACCCCGCTTCGGGCGATCGAGATCCGGCCATTGCGGACTTTGACCGATGCGAGCGACACCTCGGTCGGCACGAATGGCAGGACCTGGCTCCCGGCGGCCAGCCCGTGCCAGTTGGCGTTGCCGGCCTCGTCGACGGACAGGCGCACGTCCGGCCCTTCGAGCTCGATCTCGCGAGCCTCGACCGCCCCCCTGAGGAGTGGCGGCACCGACAACCAGATCGTGAACCCGTCAACCCGGATCAGTGGATTGTCGAAGCGGCCGGTTTGATCGGCAATGCGCACGTTGTCGAAGTGCAGATAGGGCGCCGGGAGCAGCCGCAGGCTGGCATTGCCGCCGACCCGCACCTCGCGACCCAGCAGGGCCGTCGCCTCTTTCTCGAAGGTCCCCCGATAGGCGTTCCAGTCGACAAGCACAGGGCCTGCGAAAAGCGCCGTCAGCGCCGCCACCATCAGAAAGCCGACGATGAGCAGAAAAGCTCGCAAGACTCCGATTCCCAATAGAGCGGCCGCTGGTCTTTTACGCTATGCGCCGCCGGCGACAAAGTTTGAACGGCCCTCCCGCCATTGCGCTGGCACGCGCGGCGGCGGCGGTTGCCCCTTCCCGTCCGAAATCCGATGTCGATGTATCGCACAGACGGGTGCGAAAGGGCAGTAAATTCGGCACGATCAGGCTGATTTCCCGGGATCCCCCGGCCACCTCTGGAGAACCTCCCCGACCAGGCGGTTCTTGCTTTGTGCCTTGTTGTCCAATGCTGTAGTTTGTCAGCCGGCTGGATTCGCGAGGAGGTCGATCTGACACACTCCAGGTTGCGTGCACCTCCCGGCAGCAAAAGGTAGAAAGTCGAACGATGTCCATGAGCCCTCGCCCGGCGTCCGGCTCCATTTCCGAGCGTGCGTTGGCGCGGACGATCCCGGCCCCTTATCTTGAGGGGCTCAATCCCGGACAACGGGAGGCCGTCGAGGCGCTCGACGGTCCGGTGCTGGTTCTGGCCGGGGCCGGAACCGGCAAGACCAGGGTGCTGACGACCCGGATCGCACATATCCTGGCGACCGGGCGGGCCCGGCATCACGAGATCCTCGCCGTCACTTTCACCAACAAGGCGGCGCGCGAGATGCGCGAGCGCGTGGGCAAGCTCGTCGGTGGCGAGGCCGAGGGCATGCCCTGGCTCGGAACCTTCCACGCCATCTGCGTCAAGATCCTGCGACGGCATGCGGAGCTCGTCGGCCTCAAGAGCAGCTTCACGATCCTCGACGTCGACGACCAGATCCGCCTCTTGAAGCAATTGATCGAGGCCGAGCGCATCGACGCCAAGCGCTGGCCGGCGAGGCTGCTCGCCGGTTTGATCGACGGTTGGAAAAATCGCGGCCTTGACCCGGACAAAGTACCCGCCGGCGAGTCCTACGCCTATGCCAACGGCAAGGGCGCGGAGATGTATGCCGCCTATCAGAAGCGCCTGAAGGAACTCAATGCCGTCGACTTCGGCGACCTGCTCATCGAGTGCCTGCGCCTCTTCCGCGAGAACACGGATGTGCTCGAGACCTATCAGCGCCGGTTCCGCTACATGCTGGTCGACGAGTATCAGGACACCAACGTCGCACAGTATCTCTGGCTCCGGTTGCTGGCCCAGGGCCAAGCCAACCTCTGCTGCGTCGGCGACGATGACCAGTCGATCTACGGCTGGCGCGGCGCCGAGGTCGACAACATCCTCAAGTTCGAGAAGGATTTCCCGGGCGCCAAGGTGGTTCGGCTCGAGCAGAACTACCGCTCGACGTCGCACATCCTTTCCGCCGCCTCGGGTCTGATCGCCCACAACCGCAGCCGCCTCGGCAAGACCCTCGTCACCGACCAGGGCGAGGGCGCCAAACTCGAGGTCGCCTGCCACTGGGACGATGCCGAGGAGGCGCGCACGATCGGCGAGGCAATCGAGGAGCTGCAGCGGAACGGCGCGGCTCTCGGCAGCATGGCCATCCTCGTCCGCGCCTCCTTCCAGATGCGCGCCTTCGAGGACCGCTTCGTCACCATGGGGCTTCCGTATCGGGTCGTCGGTGGACCTCGCTTCTACGAGCGACAAGAGATCAAGGACGCCATAGCCTATCTGGAGCTGGCGCAGAACCCGGCCCATGACCTCAAATTCGAGCGCATCCTCAACACGCCGAGACGTGGCCTGGGCGACCAGACGATGGCCGAGATCACGCGGCATGCGCGGGCGCGGGAGATCGTTCTGCTGCAGGCCGCACGCGAGCTTTCGGAGACCGAGGAGCTGAAGCCGAAACCGCGGAATGCGCTGCGAGCCTTCATCGCCCAGATGGACCGCTGGCGGAGCCTCGTCCCGACCATGCCCCACACCGAGCTCGCCGAGCTGATCCTCGACGAGAGCGGCTATACGGCCATGTGGCAGAGCGACAAGAACCCACAATCCGAGAGCCGACTCGAGAATCTCAAGGAGCTCGTCCGCTTCATGGGCTCGTTCGACACGCTCGCCGGCTTCCTCGAGCACGTCTCGCTGGTCATGGATGCCGACCAGGACGAAGGTGGCGACCGGGTCAGCCTGATGACGCTGCACGCCGCCAAGGGTCTGGAGTTCGACACGGTGTTCCTACCGGGCTGGGAGGAAGGCCTGTTCCCGCATCAGCGGAGCCTCGAGGAGAATGGCGAGGCCGGCCTCGAGGAGGAGCGGCGGCTCGCCTATGTCGGCATCACGCGAGCGAGGAAGCTCGCGAAAGTGTCCTTCACACAGAACCGGCGCGTGCACGCCCTGTGGCAATCGCAACTCCCGTCGCGTTTCGTCGACGAGCTGCCGGAGGCGCATGTGGATGTGCGCGAGCAGACGGGCCCTTATTCCGGATTCGGCGGCTATGGCGGCTACGGCAAGAGCCGGTTCGACGAGCCAGCAGCCGGATTTGCCTCGGGCTACACGACACCTGGATGGCAGCGGGCGAAGGAAACCTATCAGCGCCAGTCGCCACAAGAGCGGGCCGATGTCCGCCGCCGGGCGCGGCCCCTGCTGATCGAAGGTGAGATCGTCGCCTCGTCGGCGAAGGCAAGTGGCCTGTTTCAGGTGGGAGACCGCGCGTTCCACCAGAAGTTCGGCCACGGCACCGTGACGGCGGTCGATGGCAACAAGCTCACCGTTGCGTTCGACAAGGCGGGCGAGAAGAAGGTCGTGGAGAGCTTCCTGGAGAGGGGTTAGGGGGCGACGCCAGGACCGCCTCGATCAGATCTTCTGGCCCTCGACCTCGCGCGCCAGCGCCTCCTCGGCTTGGCGCGTCTCCTTCGCCATCGGATTGATCTCAAGCACCTTCCGGAACGCCTTGAGGGCAAGCCGCTTCTGGCCGACCTCCTTCAGGATCTGCGCCAGCCCTCGAGCGCCTTGAAGTGCCTCGGCTCGATCAGCAGCGCATGGCTCAGATCGCTCAATGCGGCTTGAAAATTCTGCTCGCTGTAGTTGAGATAGGCGCGGCGGTTCCAGGCTTCGGCATAGCCCGGCTCGAGGCCAATCAAGGCGTCGAGGATCTCACGGGCGACCTCGGGGGATTTGCCCTCGATCGCGACCGACGAGCGAGTGAGGAGCAGGTCCGCCGTGTCCGAGCCCGAGTAGACCCAGAGACGCTGCAGCACAGTCTCGATGCGGGCACTGGTCTCGGCGTCCTTCGACTGGCGGAGACGCTCGTAGAGCTCGTCCATCAGCCGGTTGCGCTCGACCACCGTCTCAGGGAGATCGACGTCGGCGGCCGGGGCCGCGACGCTGGCCGTGCCGGATGGCGGCCCAACTGGCTCCTCCGCTGAAGCTGCCGCGGAAAGAGTGACCAATGACGCCAGCAATATGCCTAAAGCGCGCATGGTAGAACCATACACGCGAACCCTGTCCCGATAAAGGCAAACGAGAGAAACCGAGCCGAGCTCAGCCTTGGCGGGCCTTGTAGCGCTTCATGACCTTGTTGATCACGTACAGACGACCGCGCCGGCGCACCACGCGGTTTGCCCGGTGGCGCTTTGCCAGGGATTTGATGGAATTGCGAATTTTCATGGCACGGGTCCAATCGTCAACGTCACGCCCGCTCGCGGCCGAAGGGCGCGGCAAGCCGGTCGGACGGTATGTCCGGAAAGCGCCGCAAACTAATCGAACGAGCCCGGCGCTGTCAACTGGACCGCAATGGCACCTCTCGGCGTGCGCACCATCGGCAGGTCTCCTTCGAAGATCGAACTTCGTCCGTTCCGGCGACGCAGTTATACTGGACCGTTACACGAATCCGGCTCGAGAGGATCAATGCGCGTGCCGCAGCCAGACACCTTTCCCAAAGGGCAGACGCGCGTCGAGCGCAAGGAAGCCACCCGACGTGAGCTCATCGAGGCAACCATCGAAGCCATCGCCGAAGGCGGCCTCGCCGACCTGACCCTCGCCCGCATCACCGAACGCGCTGCTGTCTCGCGCGGTCTCGTCAATTTTCATTTCGACAGCAAGGAGCAGCTGCTCGTCGCCACCCTCGAGTTCCTGACCGAGGAGTATCGCGCCGCCTGGCGCAAGGCGATCGACAGAGCCGGACCCGACCCCGCCGCCCAGCTTACCGCCGTCGTCAACAATGATTTTCACCCGGCGATCTGCAATCGCAAGAAGGTCGCCGTCTGGTTCGCCTTCCGCGGCGAGAGCAAGGCGCGGCCGACGTATCTGGAGGTCTGCACGCGCGCCGACAACGAGTTCGAGCGCACGGTACACGGGCTTGTCGCTGAGCTCGCCAGGGACGGCGGCGCCGAGATCGACCCGCGGCTCGTCGCCGCCGGCATGCAAAGCATGGTCGAGGGGTTGTGGATCGACTGCCTCATGTATCCGCAGACGTTCAAGCGCGAGGAGGCCATGGCGACCGTTTTCCAGTATCTCGCCTGTGCGCTGCCGCGATACTTCGGCAACAGAGCGTGAGCACCCACGTCTGGAGCGACGGATCAGGCAGGCGCACCCCGTTCTGCCTGAACCGAAAGTATTGCCGGCCTGGCGGTCCCAGGCGGTCGGCCGCGTTGCCGATTTGCCCTTGAAGTCGGCGGTCCGGATACCGAAGTAACGAACTGTAACTCGACGACCCAATGACACGAGGTGAGCATGCAAGCGACGATGACGAACGCTGTCGATCAGATGGATCGGTGGGGCAAGCCCGCCTGGATCGCACTGATGGTCGTGAGCTTCATTCTCTTCTGGCCGATAGGTCTCGCTCTGCTGGCCTATCTCATTTGGAGTGGACGCATGGGATGCAATCATAAGCGCTGGGGCTCCTGGAAGTCGCAGCATCATGTCATGGGCTCGACCGGCAATCGCGCCTTCGACGACTATCGCGAGGAGACGCTCAAGCGGCTCGAGGAGGAGGCCCGTGAGTTCAAGGACTTCGTGGAGCGCCTCAAATTCGCGAAGGACAAGGAGGAGTTCGACCGCTTCATGAGCGAGCGGCGGTCACGGCCGGACAGCCAGGGCCCGCAGCCGAACGCGGCCTGAGAGTTCGCACGACTCGAGGTTCATCCGGCCGGACGGAAGTCCGGCCGGTGGCGTTTCAAGGCTCCGTGTGCGTGCGGTGCAGCGGGTCCCATGGTTGTGTCCGCCCGTCTGGGGCGGTGGGCTCTTTTTCTTCAGTTCTGTACCCCACGAGACAGCGTTCTCGGTCCTGAAGGACCATATCCGGACGACACGAAGCACCATCCGGGAGAACCCGATCATGAAGCCCATCGCCCAAATCCTCGTCGCGACCCATCTCGTCCTCGCCGTCACGGTGATCGCAGCAGGTCCGGCAGCGGCCGGACCCAAGCCGGTCGGTAGCGTGAAATCCGTCTCTGGCCTGGATCTCGGCAGTTCCCGCTGAAATCGGATCGAGCGCTCTTCCCGCCGGCCAAGGCGCCAGAAATCCCATCCTTAGAGTTCCGCGTTCCCCTCGCTCGCCGGGCAACACGACCTCGCCGGCTCGCGGCCGCTGCCCCATGGGCGCCGTCACAGGCCGAGCGAAGCGGAAAAGTCCACCACGAGAATTTTATACGACGTGTGACAATCCGCACTTGCCTCATCTCCTCTCCCTGCCCAGCATCCCACCCTACGGGGATCGATGGCCGTCTGCCCTCGATCAGGCTGCTGGGGCTGGCTGCCCATCATGGCTGACCTCTTCGTGCCGAGCCGGCCGTGCATCGCGCGATGCGCGGCAACTGGAGAGATGTTCTGGTCACTGCGGGTAAGGAGTTCTCCACATGGCGACGATCAAAGGGACCAACAGCAAGAACAAGCTGGTGAGCAAGTCGGCGGGCGACACGCTGCTCGGTCTGGGCGGCAACGATATCTTGCTCGGCAATGGCGGCAACGACACGATCAAAGGCGGGACCGGCAACGACACGGCCTCCGGCGGCAGCGGCAACGACAAGATCTACGGCGAGGCCGGCAACGATACGCTGAGAGGTGGAACCGGCAACGACACGATCGACGGCGGCTCCGGCCTCGACAAGCTGTTCGGTGATGCCGGCACGGACACGCTGAAGGGCGGCGCGGGCAACGACATCCTGACCGGCGGCACGGGCAACGACAAGATTTTCGGCGGCTCGGGAACCGATACGGCCACTTTCTCCGGCCTCAGCACCGCCTCGACGATCACTCAGGTCGGCTCAAACCTCATCGTCACCGGCGCCAACGGCGTCGACACGGTGGCGGCGGATGTGGAGTTTCTGAAGTTCTCGGACGGTACGTTCGCTGCGACGGCGAAAACGTTCAATCTGACCTCCTCCAACGACACCTTTACCGGCGGGCTCAGGAACGACACCTTTGTCGGGCTGATCAACACGCAGTTTCCGTTCAATACCACCTACTCCGGTGGCGACGTGTTGGATGGTGGCGGTGGCACGGGCGATGTGCTGCAGATCAGCGTCGCCGGAATCAATAATTCCGGCTCGACATTTGCACCGCCAATCAGTCTTTCCAACATCGAGATTGTGCGTGTTCTAAACCAGGAGAGCAACGGCGGCTTTACCTCGCTCGACGCCTCGATTTGGAGCGGCGTTCAAACCGTCGTTGCGCAGAGCGGCGTCCTGTTTGCAACGACAGAGATCTTCGATCTCGGCAATCTCGTCTCCGCCGAAATGAAGAACAACAGCAGCAATTTGACGCTTTCCTATGACACGAGCGTTCTCATCGGCTTGGACGACGTTCAACTGCTGACGTTGACCGCGAACAATGACGGAATCTTCGAGATCGTCGGAGGAATTGCTGAAACCCTCGATATCGTTTCGCAGATCGGCCCGAACCAGCTCTATCTGGATTTCGGCAACAACCATCAGTCCATCAACATCACCGGCAATCAACGCCTGGTCCTCGATACCGCGTCAATGATCTCCCTGACGACGCTGAACGCCGGAGGAATGTCCGGAGGTGGCGTCGAGGTCTACGGCCTGGAGGCAACCAACGGAACGCTTGCGGTAACGGGCTCTAGTGTCGACGACACATTCATTTTCACCAGCATGTCGCTCGATAGCGATGATGCCGTCGACGGCGGTGGCGGAACCGGCGACGTCCTGGCATTCGCGCACGGTGCCGGACTTGCGGATGCTGACTTCGGCGGTGTCGCGAATGTCGAGACTGTCGCTTTTGGTGGCGGCTCGCCATCGACACTTACTCTTGACGCTGCGGCTGCGGCGGCGGGGATCGGTACGGTCCTCGTCTATGGTGATGACACCTCAATCGACCTCACAGTTGGGGCTGACTTCACCCATGCGCTCTCGGTCAATCTCGATGCGTTCGATGCGCCGGACCTGCCCCCGGTCTTCCCGGGCTTTGACTCTGTCGATGCCTCGGCGATGCTCGCCGCTCACAAGCTCACGGTCTCGGCACTTGGCGACAGCATCGACGGCAACTCCTTGATCGCCGGTGCCAATGCCGGCGACGAGCTGATCCTGACCGCCGATGGTGGCGACGCCGATTTGTCCGGATTGCGCAATTTCGAGGTTGTCACCGTCAACGGTGGGACGGGGACAGGGGCACCCAACGACATCCGAATTGATCTCTTCAACAACAGTGTCGTCGCCAGTGGAGAGACTCTCACCATCAATGCCGGTGGTGGCACCGGCCTGACGAACTCCAACGCCCGGCTCGTCTTCGACGGCTCGGCGGAGCTGGACGGGCATCTCGATGTCACCGGCGGCGCCGGCGTCGACAATATCGTCGGCGGGCAGAGCAACGACACGTTGCGCGGCGGTGCCAACAACGACATCCTCACCGCGGGTCTCGGCGACGACATGCTGCTCGGCGGCACGGGTGACGACGAGTTCATCCTGGATGGCAACCTCACCGCCGCCGACACCGTCAATGGCGAGGCCGGCGCGGCGGACGAGCTCTACATTTCCTCATCCGTGCTCGACGGCGCCTTCACCAACGTCATCAATGTCGAGACGCTGGCGCTCGGGACCGGCATCAGCGTCGAGCTTGGGGCCGAGGCGAATGGCGGCGGCGGCGGCCTCACTGGCGGCGGCTTCAACCGCGTCGAGGTGTCCGGCTCGGGTGATGCGATCACGGTCGGCGCCGGCTTCACCAATGCGTTGACGGTTGATCTCACCAATGGCGGGTTCAACACGCTGACGGCGACGGCGAAGTCGGCGGGGGCCATCACGGTCGTTGCCGATGCCTCCGATCTGGCCGATGCGGATATCTTGCTCGCCAATGCGGCCATTGCCGGCAATACTCTGCAAATCAGGGCCGACAACGGCACGGCCGACCTCAGCGGCGCGAGCGGCTTCTCAACGCTGACGGTGTTGGCCGGCGCCACGGCGACCGACGACATCACCATCAACGTCAACGCCGACTCGGTCGTCGCATCGGGAGCAATCCTCACCGTCAACGCCGCCGCTCTGACCAATGCCGGAGCCACTCTCACGTTCGACGGCTCGGCGGAGACCAACGGCCGGTTCAATATCACCGGCGGCGCCGGCAACGACGACATCACCGACGGCGGCGCCAACGACACGATCAACACGGGCGGCGGCAACGACACGATCCGTCTGAGCGGCGGTTCCGACTTGGTCAACGCGGGTGCGGGCGAGGATGCGATCGTCATGTCGGCTGCGAACCTCTCCAGCCTGGACACGATCGACGGTGGGGCGAACACGACGACGAGTGGCGATGTGCTCGAGCTGTCGGGGACAGACACGGTTGTTGACACTCAGCTGACCAATGTCACGAATGTCGAAACGCTGCGGCGGACCGCAGGGGCCACCACCACGCTCGATGCGCAGGCTTTCAATGGAGGTAGCGGCATCAAGCAGTTCATCGGCATGGGTGATCCTGATGTCGTGAACATTGGTGCCGGCTACACCGGTGCGATTACGGTCGATTTCAGGATCTCGGGGGGAGGTTTCGATACGGTCGATGCATCCACATCGTCGGCTGTTGTCACTGTTCAGGCTCTTTCGGGCGATGCGTCGAACGATACGTTCAAGGGCGGCACCACAGCGGGCGACGTCATCAAGCTGACGGCGAATGGTGCGACATCCACGTTCGGGGCGGACGATAGTGGTTTTGAGACGATCACCGCTGTGGCAATCGATGCCAGCAACCTGCAGATTGTCATCACAGACGACACGTTTGTGTCCGCGGCGACGGGTTTGACCATCAACGGAACGGCAATGACGTCAGGACTAGGACAGTTGGGCGTTGATGGCAGCGCAGTGACAAGCAGCACCAAGGCTCTCACCGTGACGGGCGGCGCCCAGGCTGATACGATCACCGGCGGCGCTGGCGCCGACACGCTCAACGGCGGCGATGGCGGCGACTTCCTGGTGGGTGGTCTCGGCAATGACACGATCAACGCCGGCGACGGCAGCGATACCGTCGTCGCGGGACTTGGGAATGACACGATCAATCTGGGTGCACAGGTCGGGACGTCGGATATCGATCGCGTGATCTTCGACGGCGTCACCACGGGTGTCGCAACCGTCACCGCCTTCGATGCAGCGGACGGTGTGTCGAGCGAGGACATCATCGATATCGATGGCTTCGCCGATTTTGCCGCGAACACCACGGTCCGGGCCTCGACAGCGGGCGGCCCCGTCGACGCCCGGCTGGTCATCCTTGACAATAATCCGGGCGGCTACAGCAACATCGTTCTCGCGACGAACGATGCCGACATCCTGCAGAATGCCGAAGGGTCCGCAAACAATCGCTATCTCTTCGTCTGGAACGACACATCCGGCGCTGTTCACGTGTCGATGGCCAGGGCGGAGCTCGGGCTGGACCTCGGCAATGACCTCGTCAAGCTGGCCGGCGTGTCGCTGGCCAACCTCGATCTCTCCGACTTCGATTTCATCGCCTGACCTCACTCGCATTCCAAAACCCCACGGCGGCCCCGCAAGGGCCGCCGTTCCTTTTCTCCGGGCGCATGCGGTTCCGTCGCCGGCCGCCAGGTTGCATTGCCCTCCGTTCACTCCCCCTTCACCTCCTTGCCATGCTCCTGCCGCCGCACCGTCTCGCCCAACGCCATATTTGCCGCTACGCCTCGGTCTTTAACCCGCCATTAGGGTTATCGGTCCACAAGCTCTGGCGTCATGTTGCGTTTGCGTTCTCATCTGGCGGTTGTTGCGGCGGCGCTCGTCTCGGCGAGCTGCGGCTCGTCCACACCCTATTTCACCGCCGAGGAGGAGCCCTGGCGCGAGAGCGCCGAGATCGCCTGTCTCAACTCCGGCTATGTCCGCGAGAGCGCGTTCGTCGAGACGCAACGCTCCTCGCTCGGTGGCCCGAGCCCCTGCGGCGCGGAACACCCCTTCAAGGTCTCTGCTGCGCTCGGCGGTCGCGTCGGCTTCAAGCCGGCGGCGACGCTGCAATGCGGCATGATCCCGGCCATCGACCGCTGGATGGCGGAGGTCGTGCAGCCCGCCGCCCAGCGCAATTTCGGCATGGGCGTCGTCGAGGCAACGGTCCTCTCCTCCTATGCCTGCCGGCCGCGCAACAACGTCCACGGCGCCAAGCTGTCGGAGCACGGCCATGCCAATGCCATCGACATCGGTGCCTTCCGCCTCGCCGATGGCCGCAAGGTGACCGTGCTCTCGGGTTGGAACGGGGCCCACGACGAGCAAGCGTTCCTGCGCGAGGTGCGCCGCGGCGCCTGCGGCATCTTCAAGACGGTGCTCGGCCCGGGTTCCGACCGCAATCACGCCAATCACTTCCATCTCGACCTCGCACGCCACAACCGCAAGGGCACAGCCTATTGCAAGTAGGCGGCGACGGAGCGGTCCGGCGAGACACGTCGCTCCAGTCCTGACGTCCCAATCATAAATTTACGGCGCCGACGGACTATCAGTTTTGCCGCGGCCAGGCGTAAGCCCCTCCATGCCGCAACCTGTGCGCGACAGTTTACACATTCTTTACCAAGAACGACCACCCTTGGTTGACGGACGGCAAAGGCCATCGCTCTCCCGGCCTGCGCTGTCCGCTGGTTCTGCGTCACCGTTCGGAGTTTGTACCGTGTCCCGACATGACCTTTCGTCTGAATCCGCTTCGCGCACAGCTGTCTCCCATCTGGCCGCCCCCCTCATCGCCTACATCGTTGCGATCGTCGCATCCGTGCTGCTGATGGTGGGGGCAAGCCGGCCCATTCTTGCCCAGGATTGCCAGACCGGCGCCGGCCTCACCTCGCTCGCATGCGGTTTGACCGCGGATGCCTCCGGCTTCCAATCGACGGCCGTCGGCGAGGACGCCACCGCGCTCGGCCTGCACTCGACCGCCATCGGCGAGGCGGCGTCGGCATCGAACGCCCTCACCACAGCCGTCGGCCAGAATGCCGAGGCGGGCGGCGACAATGCCACCGCCCTCGGCCAGAGTTCCCAGGCTGCCGCCACCAGCGCTACCGCCCTTGGCCAGGCCTCGCTCGGCCAGGGTGCCGCCTCCACCGCCATCGGCGCGAGCGCCACGGCCGTCGGCAATCTCTCGACGGCGGTTGGCCAGACGGCCAACGCCGCCGTCGACAACACCACCGCCGTCGGCCAGGGATCGCAAGCGTCCTCCAGCAACAGTACGGCCATCGGTCAAGGATCGCGAGCCAGTGGCGCGGGCTCGACCGCCCTCGGCGGCTCAAACTCGGCGAGTGGCGACCTCAGCGTCGCCCTCGGCATGGCGAGCCAGGCGAGCGGCACCTCCAGCGTGGCCCTCGGCCAGGGCAGCCGCGCGAGCGCCACCAACACCCTGGCTCTTGGTCAAGGCGCCCAGGCGACCGGCACCGACGGCATCGCGCTCGGTCAGGATTCGGGTGCCGGTTTCGCCAACTCGATCGCGATCGGCACCGGCGTCGACACCGCCCGCGCCAATCAGATCATGCTCGGTGCCTCGAGCAACACCCTGACGGCCGCCGGCCTCCCCACCGCATCGAGCGTGGCTCAGCAGTCGGGCGCGCTCGAGGTTGTGACGACGGATGCCAACGGCAACCTCGCCTCGGACGGCGGGCAGATCTTCGCCGACCTGGCGACGCTCGATGCCCGTGTCGACGCACATGATCTCAGACTCGACGGACACGATGCCGATATCCTCGCCCTAGAGACGACCACCGCCGATCACGAGGTTCGCCTGACCGCCGTCGAGGGCGGCGTGGCGACGCTGCAGACGGACGTCTCGGTGCTCGATGGCCGCGTCGACCAGCACGACATCGATATCGCCGTCCTCGACGGTCGTGTCGATGGTCACGATACCGACATCGCCGCGCTCCAGACGACGACGGCGAACCACGAGACGCGGATCACGCAGAACCGCACCGATATCGACAACCTCCAGACCGACGTCAGCACCCACACCACCCAGATCACGAGCATCAACACCACGCTCGGCAATCACAACACGCGCATCACCCAGAACCGCACCGACATCGACAATCTCGAGACCACCGTCGGCGGTCACACGACGCAGATCACCAACATCAATACGACGCTCGGCAATCACAACACGCGCATCACCCAGAACCGCAACGACATCAACAGTCTCAAACGGACGACCGGTCAGCATACGAAGACCATCAACCGGCATACCAGGGAGATCGCGACCCTCGGCAAACGCGCCGACGGCCACGACCAGGACATCGCCGCACTTCGCTCCGACATGGACGCCACCAGCAACCGCGTCGACCAGATCAACACCGACTACAGCAACATGCAGAGCCGGATCGACACCAACACCGAAGGCATCGCCATGGCCTTCGCGCTCTCCGGCGCCTCGTTGCTGCCCTCGGAAACGAATTTCGCCATGTCGCTCAACTACGGCCATTTCGACGGCTCGAACGCGCTCGCCTTCGGCGCCGCCGGGCGGCTCGACGAGGGCGTCTATCTCTCCGGTGGCCTCGGCATCGGCACCGATTCGGGCGAGGTCGGCGGCCGCGCCGGCATCACCTTCGCGTGGTGAGGGAGGAGATCATGCGCCTGCTGATGATCCTGAACCTGCTTATGGCACTTTCCAGTGCCTGGGCGGCCACCGCCGATGCCGCGGGCACGGATGCGGCGACGCCCGCTGCCCCCGACCGCTACGCCCAGGCGATCCTGATCTATCAGGCGCTGATGGCGCTCGATCAGGCGAATGCGACGGGCAACTACTCGGTGCTGCGCGATCTGGCGGCGCCCGAGTTCCAGGCGGGGCATACGGCCGCCGCCCTCGCCGAGAGCTTCGCCGGCTATCGCCGGCTCAACGTCGCACTGGCTCCGACGGTCCTGTTCGAGCCACGCCTGACGGCGCCGGCCTCGGTCACAGGGGCCGGGCAGTTGCGGCTCACCGGCTACATGCCGACACGACCGCTCCGGATCGGCTTCGACATCTCCTGGCGCCTTGTCGACGGCCGCTGGCGGCTGATCGGGCTGGCGGTCACACCGACGGCGGCGGGGCGGTAGAAGGCGTGTTTCGTCTAACGCCTGGCTGCAGACACCTCCCTCACGTCATCATGGTGACGCATTCGAAGGGGAGCAGAGCATGAATTGACGGCGGGATAACAGTATCTGCCAGCCTAGTCCGGCCGATGGCCCCAGACGCAGCAACCAATGCTGCACCAGAAGAACGGCGGCCAAGCTTGCTTGCGTAGTCCTTCAAGCGACGATTGAAAAGTCTAGCGATGACAACGAGCTACCGCTGACAATCGCTATGAGAACTGGGTGCACACCTTGGCTACCATCCTTATCATACCAGACGTCTTGCCCAGTAATGTCGACAATTATCACGGCCGCTCCTGATGCTCCGAGATCGTTGCTGGGTGCCCCCACTTGCGAAAAAAATTCACTCCATTTGTAAGGGAGGAGATTCCGAACTCAGCCTCACTCAGGATCAATTTGTCAAAATCCGGCTCAAGCTCGTTGACACCACTGAACCCGAAAATTCTGTCGGGCGCGTCTTTGTGGAGTACGACTTCATCCGGCTTCCCTAACGAATCTGGACCCAAGTCGATTTGGTCTTGCCCGGCACCTCCGTCCAGGAAATCGGATCCATCTCCACCTCTTAGGATATCATTGCCGGGCCCACCGAACAGCATGTCGTCGCCATCCTGGCCAAAGAGCGAGTCGTCGCCACCGAGTCCGAGGATCGTATTGTTGCCACTGTTGCCATAGAGGCCAGCTGTGCCAAACACGCCGCCGCCATCGTCGTGATTGGAGCCCTTGATATTCTCGATGCTCGAAAAGGTGTCGCCGATCGCCTCGCCGACATTGCCGATATTCGTGCCCAAGTCCATGCCGACACCGCTCGTCGCATGCTCGTAGGTGACCCAGTCGATGCCGGCGCCGCCGATATGCTGATCGGCACCGGTGCCGCCTTCGAGAATGTCGTCGCCGGCATCGCCGTAGAGCTTGTCCGCGCCCGTACCGCCGAGGATTCGATCCTTGCCGTCGCCGCCTCTCAGAACGTCGTTGCCGGCCTCGCCGTAGATCTTGTCATTGCCCGCCTGGCCCAGAACGACGACATCATTGCCCTTGCCGGCGTAGAGCTTGTCGTTGCCGACCCCGCCTTTCAGCTTGTCGGCCCCGGCACCGCCTTTCAGCGTGTCGTTGCCGGCCTCGCCGTAGAGCGTGTCGGCGCCGTTGCCGCCATCGATGATGTCGTTGCCCGTACCGCCGTAGATGATGTCGTTGCCATTCCGCCCAAAAATCGTGTCGTTGCCGCCCAGCCCCTTGATCTTGTCGCTCGCTGATGTGCCGAGCAGCCGGTTCTTGCCATTCGTGCCGATGATGGTGGCCATGCGGGTCTCCTCCTCAATGCGGCAACACAGAGCGTCTGCCATTACACCGTATGAAGAATAGGAAGCTAGGACTGCCGTGTCCAGCTATGGATTTCCATAGGTCGCGCGATCTGTTTCTGACCGGACGACATTGATTGCGAACGCGGCGTTGCCACAAAGCGGGCAACATCAATCACTTGGGTCCACGCAAGCGCGTCATTGCCCAGATCTCGAAGCAGTACAGCGGCACCCAATACTTTCTTGACGGAGCCACCTGTTCGCGGTCTGATCAGGCATGTGGACCGCTCAAACAGCCGACTTCCTCACGTCCCTTGCCAGATTGGGGAATCCTGATGAGTTGTGGCCGCTGACAGAGACTTTCCTCAACTCGCTGGGGCTCACCCGATCCATCTACGTTTACAACTCGCCGTCCACCGGCGAGACCCGCTTCTGGACAAGCCTTCCAGAGCCGTGGTGCCGGCATTACGCGGATCGCGGATATGCTCGGATCGATCCTTTCTTTGCGTATTGCTGCTCCCAATTCGAACCAATCTTCACCGGTTGTGACTACCTCGTCGACTATCCATTTCTTACTCAGGCGGAGAGGAGCTTCATTCGCGAAGCCAGCGAGACCGGATTCCAGTGTGGCTTCTCCGCGCCCGTGCGCCTGATTGGCAATGAGAGCTTTGGTGGATGGAACTTTGGATCGAATCTCGAACGGCGCGAGTTCGAGAGGCTCTATCCTGAAATCGCCGATTGCGCCCAGCTCATCGGCTTTTGTATCCACGAGCGTTATGCGCAACTGCTCGAAGCCGAGGCGATGGCCAAGTCCTGCCTCTCGCAGCGAGAGAGCGAATGCATACTCTGGCTCGCTCGGGGTTTGCGCATGCAGGAGATTGCGGACCGATTGACACTCGCCCCGGTGACGGTCGAGATGCATGTCCGCAAGGCCCGCCGCAAGCTCGGTGCCACGACCGCCACCCACGCCGTCGCGAAGGCCATCCTCGAGGGACACATCCGCCCGTGAGCCACCGGCCTGATCGCCGGAACCGCCGGCAATGGAAAGCCCCTTCCCGCAGCTGCTGAAATACCTTCCTGCCGGCCCGAGCAAGGAGTGAAATTTTCATTTACCTTCTAGGCCGAACTCTACCTCCCAGGTGGCAATCGAGCGATTCGATCACCACATGTTGCACGCGTGCTCAGGAAGGAGATCACACCATGCTCGGTGGCATCGATATCTTCGTGTTCGTTCTGGTTCTGCTCGTCGCCGTCGCGCTGTGGTCGACCATCAAGGTCGTGCCGCAGGGATCCAATTTCACCGTCGAGCGGTTCGGCCGCTACACCCGCACATTGCAACCCGGGTTGCATATCCTGATCCCATTCATGGAGCGGGTCGGCTACCGCATGAACATGAAGGAGCAGGTGATGGACATCCCAAGCCAGGAGGTCATCACCCGCGACAACGCCATGGTTCGTGTCGACGGCGTCGCCTTCTTCCAGGTTCTGGACGCCGCCCAGTCGGCCTACGAGGTCACCGACCTGCACCAGGCGATCGTCAATCTCACCATGACCAACATCCGAACCGTCATGGGCTCGATGGATCTGGACGAGCTGCTGTCGCACCGCGACCAGATCAACGCCAAACTCCTGCAGGTGATCGACGACGCGACCCAGCCCTGGGGCGTCAAGGTCACGCGCATCGAGATCAAGGACATCGAGCCGCCGCGCGATCTCGTCGACAGCATGGCCCGGCAGATGAAGGCCGAGCGCGAGAAGCGCGCACAGATCCTCGAGGCCGAAGGCTTGCGGCAGGCTCAGATCCTGAAGTCCGAAGGTGAGAAACAAGCGGCCGTGCTTGCTGCGGAGGGTCGTCGCGAGGCCGCCTTCAAGGATGCCGAGGCCCGCGAGCGCGCCGCCGAGGCCGAGGCCAAGGCGACCGAGCTGGTCTCGAGCGCGATCGCCAATGGCAACGTCCAGGCCATCAACTACTTCGTGGCCAACAACTACGTGAAGGCGCTGGAGGCACTGGCCTCCGCACCCAACCAGAAAGTCATCATGATGCCGCTCGAGGCGGCATCCGTGATCGGCTCGATCGCCGGTCTCGCCCAGATCACGGGTGATGCCTTCGGGCCGAAGGGCGGCAACGGCACCTCGCCGTCATCGCCCTCGACACCTAGGTCCCACGGCATGTCGCCTTGGGGTGGCGTGACGAGTTGAGACAAAGGGTGTGACGGGCGTACCGCGCGCAGCGGGCGCCCCTCACATGGAGCCTGAAGCGGATCTCATCAGCATCTGGAGATCAACATGGGTGACGGCATGTCCTTCTTCGCGAGCCTCGGCGCCTGGAACTGGCTGATCGCCGCCGCCGTGCTTCTCATCCTGGAAGTGTTCGCACCGGGCGTCTTCCTGATGTGGTTCGGCGTGGCGGCCGCGGTCGTCGGCCTGATTGCGCTTGTGGTCGACATGCCGCTTCTCTGGCAGGCGTTATTGTTCGCCGCTGCCGCCATCGCCTCGGTGCTGATCGGCCGCAAGGTCTTCCCCTACACCGAGCAGGTGAGCGACCAGTCGAGCCTCAACCTGCGCGGTCAGCAATATGTCGGACGCACCTATACGCTCGAGCAGTCGATCGTCGAAGGTCGCGGCAAGCTCCGGGTCGGCGATTCACTCTGGTCGGCCGAAGGGCCGGACCTCGCCGCCGGCGCTCGCGTCCGCGTGACCGGCGTCAGGGGTACAGTGCTGATGGTCGAGGCCGCATAAGGGGCACGTCTGCCGGCCGGATGCCGACGGCGGAACCCCGCAGACATTGACCCGGTCGGCGAATCCCGCCTTGATAGTGGCATTGTCACGCCATAAGCCGCCGGTCTTTCTGTCGCTCCGGCGCTACGCATTGCCCGTGGGCTGAGCTGCGACAGTCTACGTCGCTTTTGGCGCCGACCGGCCCGAGCCGAATCCTGCGGTGCAAACGGCCCGTCCGCCGGCATACGAGCCGCGTCCTGGAGACAGTGCCGCCGCCATCGCTGTAAGGAGGCAAACGCCACCTCGATGAATTCATTGACCCCCGTCCTCGATAGCTGGTTCAACAGCGTTCTCATCAAACTCCAGAACATCAATTCGATCTGGACGGTCTATCAGGCGGCTGTGGTAGCCGGCGCCGTGCTGATCGCGCTGGCGCTTGCCTCCCTCGCCGGTCCGATGATCGAGCGCTGGCTGAGACGGATCGAGCAGCAGCCCCGCCTGCTCCGGCTCCTTGCCATCATGCATCGGCGGCGGTTCTGGGCCATCCTCGCGGTGACGCTTGCGATCGCAGTCGTCGTCCTGCGCGACGTCACCTGGCCGAGCAACAGCTATTTTGTCGGTGTCGCCGCCTATCTGGCGACGGCTTGGTATGTTGTCAGCGTGCTCTCGCGCACCATCCGCAATGCCTGGCTGTCGCGGCTCGTCGAGATCACGACCTGGATGATCGCCGCCCTCTACATCGTCGGCTGGACGGATCGCGCGCTCGAGCTTCTCGACCTCGCATCCGTGACGTTCGGCGCGATTCGCATCTCACTGCTGACCCTGCTCAAGGGTGTCCTGGTGCTGAGCCTGCTTCTCTGGGGCGGGTCCTTCCTCGGCGATTTCATCGCCAAGCGGCTGCGCGATGCCGGAGTGATGAGCCCGAGCCTTCTCGCGCTCATCACCAAAATCGGCCGCGCCGGCCTATTCATCGTCGCCATCATGCTGGCTCTGGGGGCAGCCGGCATCGACATGTCGGTGCTGACGGTGTTCTCCGGCGCGCTCGGCCTCGGCCTCGGCTTCGGCTTGCAGAAACTCGCATCCAATCTGGCCAGTGGCGTCATCATCCTGGCCGACCGATCGATCAAGCCGGGAGATGCCATCGAGGTCGACAAGAAGTTCGGATGGATACGCTCGCTCAACGCACGCTACGTCTCCGTCGGAACGCTGGACGGGGCGGAGCACCTCATCCCGAATGAGGATTTCATCACCCAGCGCGTCGTCAACTGGTCCTACTCGAACAAGATCGTGCTGATCGAGGTCCCCTTTGGCGTAAGCTACGACGCCAATCCGCACGAGGTTCGCCGCCTCGCTCTGGCATGCATCGAGGGTCTGCCGCGGATGCTCACAAATCCGGGGCCGGCCTGCCATTTCAGAGGTTTCGGAGAATCCTCACTCGATTTCACACTCTGGCTCTACATCAACGATCCCGAGAACGGCATGGGCAATATCCGTGGCGAGACGCTGCTCAGGATCTGGGACATGCTCAAGGCCAACGGCATTGAGATTCCCTATCCGCACCGCGAGGTGATCATGCGGCAGGCCCCTGGCCCCAAGACCATGTGAATTCAGCCAGGGACCAATCGCTGCCGTGCGTCTCTGGCGTTCGTCATGCAAGCAGAGTCTTTTCAAGTACTGGGACAGCTCTGCGCTTCATTCACGCCCGCCCTTCTTCGGCATTTCGTGCGAGTGCGGTTTGCTGGTTTTCGCCAGGTTGAGCGCCATGGCGGCCAGAACGAGCGCCTTGAACGCACCTGGATCGAGCTTGTCGCCCTCGCGAAGATCGATGGCCCGCCGGACGTTACCGTCGAGACTTGCGTTGAATAGGCCCTTTGGGTCGTCGAGCGAGGCGCCCTTGGCGAACGTCAGCTTCACGACGGCCTTGTAGGTTTCTCCGGTACAGATGATGCCGGCATGCTCCCAGACCGGTACGCCGCGCCATTTCCAGGTCTCGATCGCCTCGGGATCGGCCTCCCTGATGAGGTGCCTCACCTGCGCCAGCATTTTGCCCCGCCAGTCGTCCAACGCGGCGATCCGACCATCGATCAGCTCCGCGGCCGACGCCTCGCCGGATCGGGATGCCGATGCGGCAACAGGCTTCTTTGTCATCATCGACGTGCGTCCTCCCTGGAAAACGGATCTGACGACCTCTCACCCCATGGCATCGAGGCCCTCTCGCCGCTCCGACCGGCCAAATGCCCCGGTCGGGGTCTCCTGGTCATGAGACCTGGCCCCCGCTCCCGGCCTCGAGAGTAAGATGAGCCACGGCTCCTGGAAAATGCACATATGGCATTGCTCACGCCGGAGTTCCATGAGCTATTGGAGTGCACGGCTCGTCAGACCGCCCGACGGCCTTTGCGCCCGGCCGAGCGTCCGCCCGGGCTCGTGGTTCCCGTCCGCGACAGGCCCAGAGGATCGTGAAGTCTCAAATGCATAGATTCTGTGTCGCGCCCATGATGGATTGGACGGATCGGCATTGCCGCGTTCTGCACCGTCTGTTGTCGCGCCAGGCGCGCCTCTATACTGAGATGCTGACCTCGGGGGCCGTGATCCACGGCAACCGCGATAGGCTGCTCGGCTTTGATCCGCGCGAGCATCCGGTGGCGCTGCAGTTGGGCGGCTCGGATCCCGAGGCCTTGGCCAGGGCGGCCTCGATCGGGCGCTCGGCCGGCTATGACGAGATCAATCTCAATTGCGGCTGTCCCTCCGATCGGGTGCAGTCGGGTTGCTTCGGTGCGGCGCTCATGGCCGATCCCGCGCTGGTGGCGCGCGCCGTCGCGGCCATGCAGGCGGAGATCGATGTGCCCGTCACCGTCAAGTGCCGCATCGGCATCGACGATCAGGATCACGAGGCGGATTTCCGCCGTTTCATTGACACGGTGGCGGCAGCCGGCTGCCGGACATTCATCGTGCATGCACGCAAGGCCTGGCTGTCCGGACTGAGCCCGAAGGAGAACCGCGAGATTCCGCCACTCGACTACGAGCGGGTCTATCGGCTGAAGGCCGAGCGGCCGGATCTCACCGTCGTCATCAACGGCGGCATCACCGATCTCGACGAGGCCGTCGAGCATCTGGCGCGGGTCGATGGCGTCATGTTGGGGCGAGCGGCCTATCGCCGACCGGCCATGATTGGGGACGTCGACCGCCGCCTGTTCGGCGAGCCGGCCGCCGAGCTCAACAGAGTGGATATTGTCGCCCGCTACAACGACTACGCCGCCACACGACTTGACGCCGGCGATCGGTTGCCGGCGCTGGTGAAGCCTCTGATGGGACTCTTTCACGGCGAACCCGGCGGACGGCTTTTCCGGCGCGTGCTGTCTGAGGAAAGCGCGAAACGGGGTGCCGGTATCGAGGTCATCGATCAAGCGCTTGAGACGATCACGCAAGCGGCGCGTCGGCATGCGCCTGAATGGGCCGCCTGAAACGATGAGACGCATCAATGCCGGCTGAGCTTCCCTTCGCGGAAATTCTTCTCATGGCCGGCGCCTTGGCGGTCGCCGGCCTCGTCGTCGGCTATCTGGCCGGCTTGCTCGGCATCGGCGGCGGCGGCATCTCGGTGCCCATTCTCTACGAGGTTTTCGGATTGGCGGGCGTGGACGATGCCGTGCGGATGCATCTCGCGGTCGGCACATCACTCGCCGTCATCCTTCCGACCTCTCTACGCTCGTTCACGTTGCATCGCCGACGCGGTGCGGTCGACATGGAGGTCCTACGAACCGTTGGACCGGGTGTACTGCTCGGTACGATGGCGGGCATCCTCATCGCCAAAGAGGTCGACGGAACCGTCCTCAAGATCGTCTTCGTGGCAGTCGCCTTTCTGATGGCACTGAAGCTCCTGAGCGGCGCGGACAGGTGGCAGCTCGGCGCCGTGCTCCCCGGCTCAATCGCCCGCCTCGGGCTTGGTGTAGTGACCGGGGTCGCCTCGGCCCTCAACGGCATCGGCGGGGGGGCCTTCATCACCAGCTTCATGACGCTCTATGGCCGTCCGATGCTGCCAGCTCTCGCGACGGCTTCGGGCATAGGTCCCATCATCGCGCTCCCTGGAGTCATCGGCTACGCCTGGGCGGGCTTTGGAAACCCCGCCCTGCCATTCGGCTCGCTCGGCTATGTCAGCCTGATCGGCGCAACCTTCGTTATTCCGTCGAGCCTGATGGCGGCGAGCTGGGGCGTGCGAAGCGCACATTACTTCTCGCGGCGCGTGCTGGAGCTGGCTTTTGCGACGTTCATGATTCTTGTCGGCACGCGGTTCCTGCTCAGTCTGGTCGGCTGACACCGTTCATCGCGCGGCGTCGGAGGCGTCTGGAGAAGGTGGGCGTTCGGCAAAGCTGGTCAGCAGCCAGTGCAGAAAGGTGTCGGTCGCCGGCGTGCGCGGTCGGCGTCTCGGCAGATAGGCGGCGAGCCCCTTCTCGAGCGGCATCGTGAGGCCTTCGAGGCGGACGAGCGTGCCCTGGCGCAGCCGGTTGTCGACGCTGAGCTTCCAGCCGAGCGCGATGCCATGGCCGGCTTCCGCCGCATCGAGCAGGACAGAGTAGCTGGTGAAGGGGAAGCCCTCGACCTGCGGCGGCGCAGTGACGCCATGGAAGGCCAGGAAGCGCGGCCAGTCGACCCAATCCCGACCCTGCTGGGCGAAGTGCAGCAAAGGCGCAACGCGCAGGTCCATGGCCCCGATCCGTCGCGAGAGCTCGTGCGCCAGCGCCGGGCTTGCGACCGGAAAGACCTCCTCACCGCAAATCTCGACGACCTCGAAGCGATCGCTGAGAAAACGTCCCGTCGTCAGGCCGATGTCGAAGGGCTCCGTCGTCGTCTCGAGGAGCTCGCTCGAGGTCACCAGGCGGATGACGAGGTCGGGCAGGTCGCGCCGGACGGCACCAAGCCTCGGAATGACGAAGGACCCGCCGATGGCTACATCGCAATAGATGCTGACGGTCTTCGAGGTCTTGGCCGCCGAGCGCGCCCGATCGCTTGCATCGGCAAGTACGGCGAGCGCCGAGCCGACCTCCTTGAGCAGCTCAGCGCCATTGGCCGTCAGCTCGACGCCGTACCGTTTGCGTTCGAACAATCGGACGCCGAGGCTATGTTCCAGGGCACTGATCTGCCGGCTGATCGCCGCCTGGGTCAGGTTCAGCTCAACCGCCGCAGCCGAGAAGGAGCCCAGCCGGCCGGCCGCCTCGAATGGCGCCAGACTGGCGAGGGGAGGTAGGCGGCGGCGCAGCTGAGACATAACTTACCATCATACCTTGATGCGAAAACATTGCTTGTAAGTGCGCGTAATCGGTGGGCATCGTAGGTTCTGGTCGGCATAATGGATTATGTCTTGCCGAACCGGGCGCCGCAACGACCAAGGTGCTTCCATGGGCAACGATTGGACTTCCAGTGGCATCGAGCGGCGGGTGACCGATCTCCTCGGCGCGGAGGGACTGGCCCAGATCGGCCGTCCCATCGAGGAGGCCGCCGGGCTGCCGAATGAGGCCTACTGGTCGCCGGAATGGTTCCGGCTCGAGCAGGAGCGGATCTTCCGGCGCGCCTGGGTTTTTGCCGGCGCGGCCGCCCAAATTCCTCAGCCGGGCGACGTCAAACCACTCGAGGTCGGCGGCGTGCCGATCATGCTCGTCAGGGGGCAGGATGGTGTCGTGCGGGGCTTTCAAAACGTCTGCCGTCATCGCGGCATGCAGATTGTGACCGAGCCGTGCCACAAGGCATCGCTCACCTGCCCCTATCATGCCTGGAGCTATGGCCTCGATGGCAAGCTCAGGTCGCGTCCGCATTTCCTCGGACCCGACAAGAGCGACACCTTCAAGGCGGGCGGTGGTCCCAAGCTCGATCTCGTGCCGGTACGGGTGGCGGAGTTTCACGGCTGTCTCTTCGTCAACATCTCTGGTGCCGCAGATCCGCTCGAGACCTGGATGCAGCCGGTGCTGGACGAGCTCGCGGGCTACGATCTCTCCGCCATTCGCTGGGCCGGCAAGATCGATTTCGACATCGAGGCGAACTGGAAGCTCGTCTACGAGAACTACATGGAGGGCTATCACGTCTTTGCCCTCCACCCGCGGTTGCTGAACTTCGCGCCGATGGATGTCCGCTGGTCCGGCAAGTGGGACGGCAATACCTTCGTCAATGGATACCGGTTTCCGAAAATGGAAGCGGGGCGCGGCGAGGGCTTGCCGAACTATCCTGGACTTTCGGCCGAGAATTCGAGCCGCGGAACGTGGTTCCTGACGATGCCGCATTTCGCGGTCGAGATTTTCCCAGATCAGTTCACCGTGCTCGTCGCCTATCCCGAGGCGCCCGACCGCTGCCGCGAGGAGTTGCACGTCTTCCTGATCGGCGATGAGGCCGCGACCGGCGACCGCTATGCAGCGGCCCGTGCCGAAGTCTTCAAGATGTGGGATGACCTCAATCGCGAGGACATCTCTATCCTCAAAGGCATGCAGCAAGGGCGCAAATGTCCGGGCTACGACGGCGGACGTCTCTCCCCACACTGGGAGCATCCGACGCTCGGCTATGCGAGAAAGGTCATCGACATGGTGCTGGCGCCTTGAGCACTCCCTCTCCCGATCAGATGGTCTTTGCCGATGACTGGAGCGATCTCGCGCGCTTCCGGCCGATGCCGGAAATCGATCACGACCGGTTGCGCGCCTATCGCAGGGGCCGCCTCGTCGCGGCTCTGAAGAAGCACGACGCCGCCATGTGCCTCATCGTCAATCCGATCTCGCTGCGCTACGCGACCGAGTATCGGGTCTATGGGCTCTATCAATCACACGTCCCGACGACTTACGCCTTCGTGCCGCAAGAGGGTCCGGTCGTCATGCACGGCGTGTATGGCCCTCCACCCGGCGCCGACAAGACGGCCCCTGGCCGCGCCCTCAACTTTTTCGACGGCGGCGAGACGCTGACGGACGCGGCGCGGCTGCTCGCCGATGATGTCGCTCGCTATCTGAAAGAGATCGGCACGGACAATCGCCGCGTGGCGGTCGAGTATGTCAATCCGAGCTTGACGCAGGCACTGCTCCAGCGCGGCCTCGAAGTGATCGACGGTGTGCTCGTCACCGAGGAGGCGCGCGTCATCAAGTCGGTAGATGAGATCGAATGCATTCGTTGGGCCTGCGCGGTGGCCGAGCTCGGCATGGCGAAGATGAAGGAGGCTCTGAGGCCGGGAGTCAGCGAGCTCCAATTGTGGGGACTGCTCAACTACACGAACCTCGCCAACAACGGCGACTGGCACGATGGTCGCATGCTCGCTTCGGGCTCGCGGATCAATCCCTGGCTCCAAGAGGCCTCCGATCGTAGGGTCGAGTCGGGCGATCTCGTCGGCTTCGACACCGACATGGTCGGTCCCTTCGGCTACTTCGCCGATATCTCGCGCACCTTTCATTGCGGACCTGCGAAACCGACGAAGCGGCAGAAGCAGCTCTATCGCCTCGCCCTCGACGAGGTCGAGCACAACATGAAGCTCGTCAGACCCGGCATCAGCTACGTGGAGTTCCAGGAGCGCGCTTTCCCGGTGCCGGAGGAATTCCAGGCCCAGGCCTATCCCTGCATCATCCATGCGGTCGGCATGTGCGACGAGTATCCGCGCGTCAACTATGGCTTCCGCGGGCCGACGCCCTATGACGGCACGATCGAGGCCGGCATGATCATTTGCGTCGAAAGCTACATGGGGGCCGTCGGCGAACGCGACGGCGTCAAGCTCGAGCAGCAGGTGCTGGTGACAGAGACGGGCAACCAGCCGCTCTCGACCTACCCGTGGGAGGAGACGCTGCTCGACTAAAGGACAGCACCATTACGTGCACTCTTCGCTCAGGCACGATAGGAGACCGACTTGCTTCGACATGTGGTGGGCGATCTGTATCAGGTCGGCGAGAGTGTCGCCGGCAGTGACAGCTGGCATGAGGCCGTTCGGGTCTATGTATTGTTCAACGACGGTTGCCCTTTGGTGTTCGATGCAGGCTCACATCTGCATCGCGCGCCGATCATGAGCGATCTTAAGGAGCTCCTGAACGGCGCGGCGCCCGGTTACATCTTCCTGACGCATACCGAGCTGCCCCACACGGGAAACCTCAGCGCGATACTTGCCGAGTGGCCGGACGTGAAGATCGTCGTGTCGAGCTCGATCCTGCCCTATAGCGAGCTCCCCTGGTGGGTCCGGATCGAGCAGGTCAAGTACGCCCGCGCCGGCAGGACGGAAGTCTATGGCGGCCGGCCGATCGCAGCCCTCGACGGCATTCTGAAGGACCAACCCGGCACGCAATGGATGTTCGACGAGAGGACCGGGGCGTTGTTCACCGCCGATGCCTTCGGCTACCTGCATCCGGAGAGCGCCGCGACGACATTCGACGACGAGCTCGATGATGGCATTCCGGTCGACTGGCTGCGACGCTATCACGAAGGCGCCTTCCGCTTCCTGCCGATGGTCAGTGCCGACAAGGTCAACGCGGACATCGCCAAGGTCTTTGCCACCCGCCACGTGCGTGTGATCGCGCCGACGCATGGCAATGCCATCCGCGGCAATGTCGGTCAGGGAGTCGCCCGACTTCGGCAGGCTATTCAGGAGATCTGCTGATGGACATCAAGATCTATGGCAACAGCCTGAGCCGCGTCGGAGTGCGCCCCCTCACGGACAAGATCGTCTGGATCGGCCACTGCATCGGCGAGCATGCGGCCAAGCACAATGGGGGCTTCGTTTCGGATTTCGCCCGCGTCAATCCGATCCTCGATCCCGAGGCGACCGACATCTTTTACAACTCGTTCCTGTTCATGGACGAGAAGACTCTGCTGATCGATACGCTATCACCGGGCCAGCACGACACCGTCTTGGAGGCCCTTGAGGATGCACTGGCTGGCCGTCGGCTGGACTACCTCTGGATCAGCCATACCGAGCTGCCGCACGCCGGAAACACCGCAGCGATCCGCCGGGCCTATCCGGAGGTTCAGCTGTTGACGGTCGGCGGCGGCGATCACTACGCCGTGCATGGTCTGGAAGACGCGTTGCGACTGGATTTCGGGGCCAAAATCGAACTCGGCGCCCACACGCTCGAGATCATCAAGCCACTGTTCGTCGATCATGCTCTGACGCAGTGGCTCTACGAGCACAACACCGGCTTCCTCTGCCCTGTCGACTGGGCGCTGAACGTGCATCGTCCCGATCAGTGCTTTCGCTACATGGACGAGATGGAGCCATTGGGTTATTCGCCCGAACGGTTCATGCACGAGGTGTCGACGACGTCCCGCACCGTCTTTGCGTGGCTGCGCTGGGCCGATCCTGACGAGATTGCCGCGGCCGTCGATACGTTTCTTGCCACCTACGATATCCGGATTTTTGCGCCGAGCCATACGAACATCATTCGAAAGGATGTGCCCAAATACATGGCAGCGCTTCGTGATGCCATGCGCATGGCGGTCTCGGGCACGTATGAGATCACCTACTGACGGCCCTATTCGGAATTGATTCAGCGGCGGAAGGAAGGACCGGTCGAAAGAACATGGCAGCAAGCTATCTGCGCCTCTTCAGCCCGATTGCGCTCGGTTCCCTCGAGCTGAAGAACCGGCTCTTCAATCCGCCGCATGGCACTTCGCTTGGGAGCCGCGGCTGCGTTGGCGACGACCTCGTCGCCTATCACGAGGCCCGTGCCAAAGGCGGCGTCGGCCTCATCATACTCGAGGGCATGGCGCTGCACGAGACGCACGAGTTCCAGTCAGGCTATCTGCTCGCAACGCGTGACGAAATCATTCCCGGCTTGCGGCGTCTGAAGCAGGCCTGCGCGCGCCACGGCACGCCGGTGATCGGCCAGCTTTTCCACGCCGGCCGTGCCATTCGCACGAGTCACGACGGCTCGAAGCCCCGTGTCTTCTCGGCCTCCGACGAGCCGGATGACCGCTATCGAGTCGTGGCGATGCCGATGTCGGCGTCGCTCATCGCCGACGTCGTGGCGGGCTATGCAAGCGCTGCGCGACGGCTCGACGAGGCTGGTCTCGACGGCGTCGAGATCCTCGCCTCCATGGGCTACCTCGTCTGCCAGTTCCTGAACCCCACCACGAATACGCGGACCGACGCTTATGGCGGCACTTTCGACAACCGTCTCCGGTTTCTGCGCGAGGTGCTCGCCGCCGTGCGCGCCGAGATCGGCCGGGACAAGGTGCTGGGCATTCGCGTCTCGGGCAACGAGATGACGGAGGGCGGGCTCGATCTCGCCACCATGGTCGAGGTCTGCAAGGCCATCGAGCGGGACGGGCTCATCGACTATGTGAGCGTGATCGCGGGCTCATCGGCCTCGCCCGGAGGATGGATCCACGTCTTCCCGCCCATGGCCATCCCGCACGGCTATGTCGCCCCGCAGGCCGCTGCCATGAAGGCCGTGTTGAAGTGCCCGGTCATGGTCGCCGGGCGCATCAACCAGCCGCAATTGGCCGAGGAGGTGCTGGCCAACGGTGAGGCCGACATGGTCGGCATGGTCAGGGCGCTCATCTCCGATCCCGAGCTGCCGAACAAGGCGCGGACCGGGCGGAGCGACGACATCCGCGCCTGTGTCGGCTGCAACCAGGCCTGCGTCGGCCATCGGCTGTCCTTGTTCGGAGTCTCCTGCATCCAGAACCCCGTCACGGGCCGGGAGGTGCGGTACGGGTCGCTGCCCCCGGCGGCGAAGCCGCGCAACCTACTCGTGATCGGTGGTGGTCCGGCCGGCATGAAAGCGGCCGTCACCGCTGCAGCGCGGGGCCATCGAGTGGCTCTGATCGAGAAGGAGCGCCAGCTCGGCGGTCAGGTGCGGTTTGCCGAGAAGCTGCCGGGCCGCGCCGAGTTCGGCGGCGTCTCGACCAATCTCAAGCGAGAGATCGAGCTCTCACAGGTCAACGTCGAGACCGGCGTTGCCGCAACTGCCGAGCTGATCGAGAAGCGTCGGCCGGACGCCGTGATCCTCGCAACCGGTGCGAGACCACGCGGTATCCCGAATGAGACGACCGAAGGGGCTCATGTCGTGCAGGCCTGGGCGGTCATCTCGGGCGAGGCAAATGTCGGCGGCCGCGTCGTCATCGCCGACTGGGCCTGCGACTGGGTCGGCCTCGGCGTCGCCGAGATGCTGGCGCGGCGCGGCTGCCACGTACGGCTCGTCTCCGGCGGCATCGTCGCGGGCGAGGCGATACAGCCGATCGTACGCGACCACTGGATCGGCGAGTTGCACAGGCTCGGCGTCGAGCTCATTCCCTATGCGAAGTTCTATGGCGGCGATAGGACTACCGCCTACTTCCAACACATGACGAGCGGCGAGCCGATCGTCTGCGAGGAGACCGAGACCATCGTCTTGAACGGTGCGCTGCGCTCCGATCGCTCGCTGGAGGCAGCGCTTGCTGGCTTCACGGGCGAGCTGCGCGTCGTCGGCGATGCCGCGCAGCCGCGCACGGTCGAGGAAGCGATACTGGAAGGTTTCGAAGCGGGGCACACCCTGTGAGGCATGGGAGTTGAACCACCATGATCGCCAAACACGACGTCGCCAATTCCTACAAGCCCAGCAGTCATGCCGAGGCAGCTGCTGCCTATGACCAATGGTCGAGCGACTACGAGGCCGATCTCTTCAAGACAGGCCATCGCAATCCGGGCCATCTCGCGGCCGTGTTCACTCGCTTCATACCCCCCGAGACGCAGCCCATTCTCGATGCGGGCTGCGGCGGAGGCCTGCAGGCGGAGCCGCTGGCGCTTCTCGGCTATGGTCCCATCACCGGCATCGACTTCTCGGAAGGCATGCTTGCGATCGCCCGTGCCAAGGAGATCTATACCGAGCTGCGCCGGATGATACTCGGAGAGCCGCTCGATCTGCCGAGCAACCATTTTGCAGCCGTACTCGCCTGCGCCTGTATCACACCGGGCCATGCACCTGCGAGTTGCTTCGACGAGCTGATCCGTGTCTGCAAGCCAGGTGGACACTTCGTCTTCTCACTGCGCGAGGATGCCGGGCAACTTCCGGAGTATCCCGCCGCGCTCGAGCGGCACGAGAAAGCGGGCAACTGGGAGCCGGTGTTTCGTACAGCGCGCTTCCAGTCGATGCCTTATGGCGAGAAGGACGTCTCGCACCGGATTCATGTCTATCGGGTTCTGGCTGGCTAGAGAGTAGGACAGGAGGCTCAATTGAGGATCACCCGGATCAGCCTCTACAAAACCGACCTGCCCTATGTGGGTGGCACCTATTGCTGGGGTGCGGGCAACATCATCGCGACAGGCAGCAGCACGATCGTCGTCGTCGATACCGATGCTGGCATCTCGGGTGCCGGCGAGTTCTGCCCGTGCGGTGACAATTACATGGAGGCGCATTCCTACGGCGTCGAAGGCGCCGCGCGCCTGATCGCGCCCAAGCTCATCGGCGAGGACCCACGCCAAGTGATGCGCATCGAGCGCATCATGGACAACACGATCCGCGGCCATCTCTACGCCAAGACGCCGTTCGACAACGCCTGCTGGGACATTCTCGGCAAGGCCACCGGCCAGCCGGTGTGGATGCTGCTCGGCGGCAAGCTGGCGGATGGCGCGCCGATGTACCGTGTGGCACCTCAGAAGGCGCCCGACGAGATGTGCCGCGAGATGGACGCGCATCGTGCGGCGGGCTACCGCCAGTTCCAGATCAAGGTCGGTGCCAATTGGGTCGACGACATCGAGCGCATCCAGGCAACGATCCCCAATCTGCGTGCCGGAGAGAAGGCCTTCGCAGATGCCAATCAGGGCTGGCGCGTGGACGAGGCTCTCAAGGTGGCCCGCGCGACCCGCGACCTCGACTACTACATGGAACAGCCCTGTCAGACCTATGATGAGTGCCAGCAGGTCCGCCGCCGCATCGACCTCCCTATGAAGCTCGACGAGTGCATCACCGACATGCGGATGGCGACGCGGGTGGTTGAAGACAAGGGCGCGGAGGTCGTCTGTCTCAAGATCTCCAAGCAGGGCGGTCTGTCGAAGACGCGGCGGATGCGCGACTATCTCGTCGATCATCGCATCCCGGTCGTCTCCGAAGATACCTGGGGCGGCGAGATCACGACGGCGGCTGTCGCACATCTGGCGGCCTCGACGCCGGCCGAGTTCCTCATCAACTCGACCGATCTTCACAACTACAACACTCGGTCGACGGGCAGGCCTGGACCCGCAACGCGAGACGGCAAGCTATTCGCCTCGGATGCGCCGGGGCTCGGTGTGGAGCCTGATCTCGAAAGCCTCGGTGCGCCAATTGCGGTCTACGGTTGAGAAGCAGGAGAGACAGATGGGTGAACAGAAGGCGGTCGCCGCCCTGGAAGGTGCCCCGATGGCGACGCACGCGCTCGAGCCGCACTACTACACAGACCCCGTCATCTGGCGACGTGAACTCGCGACATTGCTCGCCAACACCTGGCAGTTCGCCGTGCATGCATCCGCGATTCCCAACACCGGAGACTATGCCACGCTCCGGATCGCGGGGGAGGACCTGTTCGCGATCCGGGGCAAGGCGGGTGAGATTCGGACGTTCTACAATGTCTGCCAGCACCGCGCCCACCAGCTGGTCAGCGGCACAGGCAACGCCAAGCTCGTCTCCTGTCCCTATCACGCCTGGACCTATGAGCTCGACGGCCGGCTTCGTGCGGCCCCCAACAGCGCGAGCGTTCCGGGCTTCGACCGTCAGGCCGTCTGCCTGTCGGAGGTCAGGACAGAGGTCTTCTGCGGCTTCGTCTTCGTCAATCTCGACGCAACCGCCAAGCCGATGTCCGAATGGTTCCCGAATGTCGAAGCCGAGCTGCGGTCCTACGTCTCGCACATCGACCGATTGAAGCCGATCGAATGGGTGGAAATCCCGGAATCCTGCAACTGGAAGGTTTCGGTCGAGAACTACTCCGAGTGCTACCACTGCTCGCTCAATCACCCGACTTTCGCCAAGGGCGTGATCGATCCGCAGAGCTACGATATCCAGCCGCAAGGCTATTGCCTTCGCCACACCACCAAGAGTGCCAATCTCGACCGCATGACCTATCCCATCGACATGAGCGTGCCACATGCGGGCGACTACTCGTCCTGGTTCCTCTGGCCGATGTTCTCCTTCCAGGTCTACCCCGGCAACACGCTGAACACCTATCACTGGCGCGCCGACAGTCACGATCGCTGCACGGTCTGGCGGGGCTGGTACACGATCGATGGTCAGGAGAATGAAGCAATTCGGAAGCTCGCCAAGCAGGACCGGGCGACGACGGTTGAGGAGGACATCCGCATCGTCGAAAGCGTGCAGAAGGGTTTGCGCTCACGCGGCTACAAACCCGGACCATTGGTGCTCGACCCCAAATGCGGCCTCAACTCCGAGCACTCGATCGCCGCGCTCAATCGCTGGATGCGCGAGGGGGTTGCGTGAAAATCTCGCAAATCACCGTCTGGCAGCTCGATCTGCCGCTGATCAAACCGTATTGGCTGTCCGGCGGCCGGTTGCGTTTCGACAAGCTCGACTCCACCTTCGTGCGCATCGACACCGATGAGGGCGTCTCTGGCTGGGGCGAAGGCTGCCCGTGGGGACACACTTATTTGCCGGCGCACGGACCCGGCATCCGCGCCGGCATCGAGACATTGGCCCCGCATCTTCTTGGATTCGATCCGCTCGCACTCGACTCTCTCAATCATCTGATGGACGTGCAGCTTCCCGGCCACCTCTACGTCAAGTCGCCCATCGACATGGCCTGCTGGGACATTCTCGGCAAAGTCTCCGGCCTGCCTCTCTGGCGTCTGTTCGGAGCCGCCGCGCCCGAGCCCGTGCTCGTCAACTCGTCGATCTCGACAGGTACGCCCGATGAGATGATTGCGCTGATCGACGAGGCCCGGGCCAAGGGCTACAGGGTGCACTCGGCCAAGGTGGGCGGCACAGATCCCGATGCCGACATCGCGCGCATCGAGGCGATCAGCGCGGCCATGCGACCCGGCGAGGACGTGACTTTCGATGTCAATCGCGCCTGGACACCAGCCATGGCCGTCCGCGTTCTCAACTCGGTCGCGGCACGCAACTGGGTCGAGCAGCCCTGCGAGACCTTAACCGAATGTGCGCATGTTGCCGATCGCGTACGCCAGCCGATCATGCTGGATGAATGTCTACATTCCTTCGAGGATCACTTGGCGGCCTGGCGGCATGGCGCTTGTGAGGGCGTCAAGGTGAAGCCTAATCGCGTGGGAGGATTGACCAAGGCCCGACGGGTTCGCGATCTTGGGCTCTCGATCGGTTGGCGCATGCACATCGAGGACCTCGGCGGCAGCGCACTCGCCGACACGGCGGCGATCCATCTGGCTGCCTCGACACCGCAGGAGTTTCGATTGGCAAGCTGGCTTTGCCATTATCATCTGTCAGTCGATCCCGTGCCGGGACAGGGCGCCCGCAACGCCGACGGCTATGTCACGCCTCCCTCGCTGCCCGGTATTGGCGTGGAGCCAGAGGTGGCGTATCTGGGGGAGCCGAGTGCGGTTTACCGGTTGTGATCGGGACACGGGAGCGAGGCGATGCTTAAGACGGCCGACTTCGAGACACTGGTCCGCGACTTCGATGCCGAGAAGCCCGAGCGGTCCTGGTCACTACCCTCTCGCTTATATACCGATCCGGGAATGGTCGACATCGAGCGCGACGCCATCTTTGCGCGGTCCTGGCGGTTTCTCTGCCATGCCGAAAAGCTCAGGGCGCCGGGGAGCTATGTAACGATGCTCGTCGCCGGCAAACCGATCGTCGCCGTTCGCGATCGCGATGGTACGCTGCGCGCCTTCTACAATGTCTGTAAGCACAGGGCTCATGAGCTGCTGAAGGGCGAAGGTGCCGCCAAGCTCATCACCTGTCCCTACCACGCCTGGACTTACTTTCTCGATGGCCGATTGCGGAGCGCACGTGGCGCCGAGAAGCAGCCTGGCTTCAAGAGCGACGAGCTTTGCCTCACCGAGATCGGCATCGAGGAGATGTGCTCGCTCGTCTTCGTCAATCTCGACACCGCCGCCGCGCCGCTCGCCGTGCAATCCGGCAACCTCGCAGCCGAGATCACAAGCTATGCACCCGACATCGGCAAGCTGACCTTCGCGCATCGCCTGACCTACACGATCGAGGCCAACTGGAAGGCCGTCGTCGACAATTTTCTCGAATGCTACCACTGCCCGGTCGCCCACAAGGATTTTTGTACCCTGGTGGAGATGGATACCTACAAGGTCACGACCCACGGCATTTATTCCAGCCACATGGCAAAGGCCGGGCGTGCCGCCAATACGGCCTATGCGGTCGAGGGCGCGACCGTTACGGATCATGCCGTCTGGTTCCTGTGGCCCAACATGGCGCTCATGCGCTATCCCGGCCGCGGCAATTTCATGGTCTGGAAGTTCATGCCGGCCGGCCCCGAGCGGACCTATGAGGAGTTCGACTTCTTCTTCGAGACGGCCGACCCCAACGCCGCCGAGAAGGATGCCATCGCCTACATCGATCAGACGCTACAGGTCGAGGACATCGGTCTCGTCGAGAGCGTGCAGCGAGGTATGCGCACACCCGCTTTCCCGGCAGGACGGTACGTCATCGATCCCAAGGGCTCCGGCATGAGCGAGCATGCCGTCCACCATTTCCATGGGCTGGTGCTGGAGGCCCTGGGCAAAATGGTGCGCAATTGAACGGCGAGTCGCGATTTCATATTCGCCGAGCAACTCGCTCGGATGCATCTGCGATTTCGGCGCTCAATGCCGGGGTGCAGGCGACGCATGCAGCGGGCGAGCCCACGATCTTCAAGCCACCTTCCTCGCTGTCGTTTCCGGCAAGCGAGGTGGAGCTGCTCTTCGATCATCCGAGCAATTTCATCTTCCTCGCGGTGAACGACGCGGAGCCTGCGGGCTATCTCTTCGGCGAGCTGATCGAGCGCGGCGAGTCGTCGATCACCTATGCTCATCGCGTGGTCTATGTGCATCATCTCGCCGTCGACTCACGCTTCCGGCGCCAAGGGCTGGGTTCGAAACTGCTCGGGGCCGCCGAGGAGATCGCCAGAGAGCACGGCATAAGTGCGATTGCTCTCGACACTTGGTCGTTCAATCGCAACGCTGGGCAATTCTTCGAGCAGGCCGGGTTCTCGCCATACAACGTCAAATTGAGAAAAGAGATCTGATTTCCGGGAGACACAAGCGAAGGTGAGCTCAACACTTCAGGGTAAGGTCGCGCTCGTCACGGGGGGCGCCGGCGGCATCGGCCAGGCGATCCTCGCGCGGTTTCGGGCCGAGGGGGCGACGGCGATTGCCGGCGACCTGAGGGCGGACGCCAACGGTATCCGCCTCGACGTGACAGACGAGGCCTCGGTTGCCGCAGGGCTCGATCAGATCGAGACGGACCATGGCCGTCTCGACATCCTCCTCAACGGCGCCGGCATCGAGTTGGAATGCACCATCGAGGAGACGACGCTCGCCGAGTGGAACCGCATCTTCGCCGTCAACGTGACGGGCACGTTCCTCGTCTCGAAGGCAGCCCTCCCCTTGATGCGCCGGTCGGGCGGCGGCTCGATCGTCAACATCGGCTCCTACGACGGCTTCCTGGCCGATCCCAAGCTTGCCGCCTATTGCGCGACCAAGGGCGCCGTGCACGCCTTGACGAAGGCCATGGCGGTCGATCACGGCCCCGAAGGCATCCGCGTCAACGCCATCTGTCCCGGCTACATCGACACGCCGATGTTGCGTCAGTTCTTTGGCGGGTCGGCCGATGATCCGGCAACCTGGGAGGCTGCACGCGCGGTGCACCCGACCCGCCGTGTCGGCACGCCCGAGGACGTCGCCTCGCTCGCCACCTGGCTCGCCAGCGACGAGGCACGCTACGCCTCGGGCCAACTCTGGGTGCTCGACGGCGGCCTGACCGCCCAGGCCCCGCAAATGCGGATGTGACAGTGGAGGGCCGATGCGAGGTCTGAAAGGCAAGCGTGCGCTCGTCACCGGCGGCAGCCGCGGCATTGGCCGTGCTATCTGTGAGCGTCTCCTCGATGAGGGCGTCAAGGTCGCGACCTGTGGCCGGGGCGAGCGGCCTGCCGATCTGCCGGGTGGCATGCATTGGCTCACGGCCGATGTCGCGCGCAGCGAGGATGTCGAGCGGCTCCAGCGCGATGTGCTCGCTGCTCTCGGCGGCCTCGACATCCTCGTCAACAATGCTGGCGTGCAGATCGAGCGTACGACCGTTGAGTCCGATGACGCCGACTGGGAGGCTGTCATGGGGATCAACGCACGCGGCGTGTTCAGCACCTGCCGGGCATTCATTCCTGCGATGGCAGCTGCGGGTGGCGGCGTCATCGTCAATATCGGCTCGACGAGCGGCTTTGCGGCCGATCCTGGCCTGGCGCTGTACAACGCCTCCAAGGCCTTCGTGCACGGCCTCAGTCGCTCGATCGCGGTCGATCACGGATCGGCGGGCATCCGCTGCAATGCGCTCTGCCCCGGCTGGATCGTGACCGGCATGGCCGACAGCCTGTTCGCGCTGACCCCGGACCCGGAGGCCGCCAAGCGAGCCGCGATCCGCCGCCACCCTGCCGGCCGGCTTGGCCGGCCTGAGGATGTGGCCGGCGCCGTCGCCTGGCTCTGCTCGGACGATGCGGCCTTCATGACCGGACAGACGCTCGTGCTCGATGGCGGGCTTCTGGCGGCAACGCCGCTGCAGCCTGGATTGTCTTGAAGCCAGGGCGGAGAACCGGAGACCATCATGACAGCGAAGCTTCCTGCTACCATGCGCGCCGTCGTTCTGACCGGCCACGGCGGCCTCGACAAGCTCGAATACCGCGAGGATTGGCCGACGCCCCGCCCCGGCCCCGGCGAGGTCGTCGTCAAGGTCGGCGCCTGCGGCCTCAACAATACCGACATCAACACGCGAACGGCCTGGTACTCGAAGACCGTCACCCAAGGCATCACCGACGATGGCGGCACATCGGGCTTCGCGACCGCCGACGCGAGCCAGGGCAGCTGGACGAACGCCGCGCTCGCCTTCCCGCGCATTCAGGGCGCCGACGTCGCCGGACGTATCGCCGCCACCGGCGAGGGTGTCGATCCCGCCCGCATCGGCGAGCGCGTACTGATCGACCCATGGCTGCTCGGCCCGGGCGACTGGCTCGACCCCGCCAATGCTCCGTATTTCGGCTCCGAGTGTGACGGCGGCTTCGCCGAGTACACGTTGGTCCGCGCCGCCAACGCCCACCGGGTCGACACTGCCCTTACCGACGCCGAACTCGCCACTTTCCCGTGCGTCATCAGCACGGCCGAGAACCTCATCGCCCGCACCGGCCTCAGGCCCGGCGAGACCGCCGTCATCGCCGGCGCCTCGGGCGGCGTCGGCACCACCGCGATCCAGCTCTGCCGGCTCCGCGGCGCCCGCGTCATCGCCATCGCCGCCCGCGACAAGGCCCCGCTCCTCGAGCAGCTCGGCGCCGACAGCGTCATCGACCGCCAGACCACCGATCTCGAGCAGGCGATCCGGGCGGCCGGCGACGGCCCCGTCGACGTGGCACTCGATGTCGTCGGCGGGCCGATGTTCATGCCGCTCATCAATGCCCTCCGCCAGGGTGGCCGCTACTCCACCTCGGGCGCCATTGCCGGACCCGATGTCCGCTTCGACCTCCGCCAGCTCATCTACAAGGATCTGCAGCTGACCGGTGCCACCATCGTGCCCCCCGGGACGTTCGGGCGCCTCGTCAAGCTGATCACCGAGGGGAAGGTGCGGCCGATGCTGGCCGAGGCCTTCCCGCTCCATGATCTCGCCAAGGCGCAGGAGGTCTTCATGCGCAAGCGCCATGTCGGCAACATCGTCGTCACCATGGCGAGGTAGAGCCGCACGCCCCGAGTTGCAGCAGCGCGCGGAGCGTCAATTGCGCTCGCCTACGCCTGCATCTGGAACGCAGGCCGCTCACGCCAAATGTCGCGGTGGGTTGTCCGAGCCGCCTGGCCACCTATCTCCCTCCCATGGCCAACAGCATGGAGACCGACACGCCATGAAAGGCGACCCGAACGTTCTCAAGCATCTGCAAACCGCACTCGGCATGGAGCTCACCGCCGTTCGCCAGTATTTGTTGCATGCCCATCTGCTCGCCGATTGGGGTCTCGACAAGCTTTCGGCACAGATGAAGCAGGAGATGCAGGAGGAGCTTGGCCACGCCGACCAGATCATGACACGCATGATGTTTCTCGAAGGCGAGCCCGACATGAAGAGTGCGGAGTCGGTCAATCGGGCCAAATCGATCAAGGACATGCTCGAAGCCGATCTCCAGGACGAGATCGAGGCGCGCCGCTACTACACCGCAGCCGCGCGGGCTGCCGACGAGGCCGGCGATCTGGGCACGCGGGACCTCTTCCAGCGCCTGACGCTGGACGAGGAAGGCCATATCGGTTGGCTCGAGACGCAGCTGGCGCTACTCGGCCGCATTGGCGAGGCGGCCTATCTGCAGATGCAGGTGTCGGGGACGCCGGAAGCCGCCTAGAGCACGTACGCTTCCAAGTGGACACCGGTTGCTCGAAGGATCGTGCTCAAAGCCTACACACAAGAGTGCAGAACTTGTTCCAACAGCTCGGATCGCATTGCGGGGCCATCGACGGCGCGCCTCGACGACGACGTGATTGCGTTCGGGACTGCTAAAGCCGTCTCGCATCATCCGAGGCCTCCTGATGGCCGGCGTAGGCGCAGAGTTGCGCGTCGAGCCAACGCTCCACCGTCGCCGGCGGGCGCTCCGCCGTGTTGCGGGAGATGAGGGAAGCACGGGGCGATCGAAAGTTGCGAGCCTAGTTTCATTGAGCGGCTTTTGACCGCCCCGAGACGGCATTTTCGGAGCTCATCCAGGTCCACCTCGCGAGCCGAGCGGCTGCTCGTGTCCCGATCGCGAAGCGCGTCAGCACCGGCAGCGGTCGCCCAACGCGCTTGCGATCGAAGCGGACACGAGCCAAGCCAGGGCCGCCGTGTGGCTCCATGCGCGTAAGCTCCCCGCAGCGCCAGCGTGGACCACGGGGTGAACTTGCGAGTGGCCACACGGGGACAGGAATCCCACTCCGCCCGGGACCAGGTGCATGCCCTCCGCCCGACGCGCGCGTGACGCACCGTCCGGCAGACGCCGTGTCCTCCCACACTGTCGTGACGCCTCGCGAGCATACGTCCTCGCCGGGGGGCCGCGACGAGTATCCGCGAGGTTTCGCAGCCGGGGATAAGGTTTGCGCGCTTCTTCCGAAAGATGGTTAATAACGCGACGCGGCCGGAGAGCTGATGCCGGTGTGCCTGCTCGAGATTGACCATGCGGCCGAGTTCGCCCCGGAAGGCTCGGCCTGGGTCGGCGTATGAGGCTGATCGCCACAGCGCGACAATGGCGGCCAATCCCGCAGTCAATCTTTGGGACGCGGTTCCGAAGCCTGGAAAGGCGGAAGTCAATCTCGTCGCGATCCGCCGACGCGGCCTTCATGCCCGGCGGACGGCAACGCCCGCTCTTGGCCCGCTGCCCCGAACGCGCGATGCGCCGCATTGGCCCCCTTCGCCGGTGGCGCACATCACGAATAGAAAACCGGCCCCGTCTTCCAGCTTCGCCTGCTGTATCGTGACTCCTAATGCCGCTCCACGAACACCGGCTTCAGCACGCCGTCGCGGCCGGCTCGGAAGAGCTGCTTCACCTGGGGGTGGCGGAGCGGCTTGCCGGAGGTGTCGGGCACCAGGTTCTGCTCGCTGACATAGGCGATGTATTCCGTCTCGGCGTTCTCGGCGAGCAAGTGATAGAAGGGCTGGTCCTTCCGGGGGCGGATTTCCTCCGGAATCGATTGCCACCACTCCTCGGTGTTGGCGAACACCGGATCGATGTCGAAGATAACGCCCCGGAAACCATAGACGCGGTGCTTCACGACATGGCCGATGCCGTATTTCGCCGTCCGCTGACGCCGCGGCTGTCCGGACGTGATGCGCGGCCTGCGGCTCGCCGGCTTCTTGAGGCGCGCTTCGCTCGTCGGACCGGCGGAGGGCGCGGCGTCGCGCTCCCCCTTCCCCGTCGCCCGGACGCGCCGCGCCGGCCCCTTTTCGGCCAGCCGACGCGCCACCTCGAGCGCCGCCGCCTTGACCGCGCTCGCCGCCGGCTTGGCGGCCGTCTTCTCGCCCGAGCCTTTCGCGCGCGGCTTCCCGACCGTCACGCGGACGACCCGGCGCCTGGTTGGAGTCTTCTTCTCATCACTCATGGAGCCCTACCGTAAGAGTCGTGGCGGCGGAAGCAAGTCCCCCTCGGCAACACTGCCCGGCTTTGCGCGACCGGAACCCGTATACGTCCGGCGAAGGTCATAGTCCGTAATCCCTGGCCCGCGCCGGATCCCGCCTTGCCACCTCACGCGCCAGATCCATCACCACCTTCGCCTGCTTCCAGGTGGCGTCGTCCTGCATCTTGCCGTCGATCATGACAGCGCCCGAGCCATCCGGCATGGCGTCGAGAATGCGCCCGGCGAAGCGAACCTCGGCCGGATCGGGCGAGAACACGCGCTTGGCGATGTCGATCTGCGAGGGATGCAGCGTCCATGCGCCGGCGCACCCCATCAGGAAGGCGTTGCGGAACTGCGCTTCGCAGGCCGCGGCATCGGCGAAGTCGCCGAAGGGGCCATAGAAGGGCTTGATCCCGTACGTGGCGCAGGCGTCGACCATGCGCGCCACCGTATAGTGCCAGAGGTCCTGCTGGAAGAAGGCCCGGGTATTCGCCGGGGCTTGCGGATCCGCGTCGGCGATGACGCCATAGGCTGGATGGCCGCCGCCGACGCGCGTCGTTTTCATGGCGCGAGAAGCGGCGAGGTCGGCCGGGCCGAGGCTCATGCCGTGCAAGCGTGGGCTGGCGCCGGCGATCGCCTCGACATTGCCGACGCCCTCGGCGGTCTCGAGGAGTGCATGAATCTGGATGGGTCGGGCGATCTGATGCTTTGCCTCGAGCTGGGCGAGCAGCTGATCGAGATAATGGATGTCCCAGGGCCCCTCGACCTTCGGCAGCATCACGACGTCGAGCTTGGCACCGGCTGCGGGGACGATCTCGAGAAGATCGTCGAGCGCCCAGGGGGAGTTCAACGCATTCATGCGGATCCAGAAGCCGGTCGCGCCGAAGTCGTGCGCCTTCGCCATCTCGACGACGCCCTGACGCGCCGCCGCCTTGGCATCGGCCGGGATCGCATCCTCGAGATTGCCGAGCACGACGTCGACGGACGGGATGAGATCACCGAGCTTGGCGCGGATCTTCTCCAGATGCGGCGGCACGAAATGGATCATACGCTCGAGCCGGGCGGGACGCTCGCGCAGGGGCGCGGGCGCGCCGATGGCGAGCGGGGCATAGAAACGGTACGGCGTGCGAGTGGCGGTCATCTGAGCTGGGAACCCCCTGATCGGGCGGACTCTAGGGCCGGAGGCCAGGACGTCAAGGCAGGGGCCCATCAGTCGGGCCCTCTCCGCTTCACGATTTCCAGCACGCCGCGGCCAACAACAGCTCGCCCAACTCGTGATAGCGATGGCCATCCCGTCCGGTGAGCTCCTTGATGCGGTTGAGGCGCGCGGTGATCGTATTCGGGTGCCGGCGGAGATGGCGGGCAGCCGCCTGCACGTTCATATCCGAGGCCGCAAACGCCTGCAGGGTCTCGACAAGCGCACCGCCCGCCTTGTCGTCGGCGAGCCGGAGCACACCAGCCCATGCGGGCAGCGTCGCCTGGATATGCGGTTTGCCGTGAAGGATGAGGAGATCGCGAAGCGGCAGGTCACTGAAGCGGACGACACGATTGCCGACATGGGCGAGGCTCAGCGCGACACTTGCCTCGGTGAAGGCCTTCGGAACGAAGGCGGTCGAGGGATGATCGCTGCTCAGGCCCACGAGGACGGCCGGACCGAGGAGCTGCAAGCGCGGCAGCAGCCGCTCGGTGAGAATTGCCTGCGGTGCCGTCCAGCCCGATTGACGCCGCCGAGCGGAGAGGACGGCCACGACGAGTTGCTCACGCATGCCCACCAGGAGACGGATCGACGTCGGCGCGATCAGATCGGCGAGCGCGGCGACGATGCGCTCGGCCCGGGCGCTGCTGGCCATCTCGGCCGGATGGACGGACTGCACCACCGCGACCGAATAGGTTTGGCGCTGCTCGAGATAGCCCGAGCGCTTCAGGATCTGGGCGACGCGCGGATCGGATTCATCGTAGCCGGCGAGCAGAAGGCTCAGAAGCTCGGTCTTGCGGTCGCCTGCGGCTTCCGCGACGCGGCGTGTGTGGGCGACGTACTCGGAGGTCGCGACCGTCGAGATTGCCTCGGTATAGGCGATGGCGAAGTCGGCGACCGCGGAGATGGCCTCGTCCGCCCGCTTTGGCCGCATGGCGAGCGCCGCATCGCGCAGCCAGCGCGACAGCACGCGATGGCCGATCCGATAGGAATGCAGAAAGGCCTCGAGTGGAAAATGCTGCTCGGCGAGCATGCGGGCAAGTTCCCGGACGAAGGCGAGATCGTCCGGCGCGCCGCCGGCAAACAGTCGCCGCAGGGAGACCGTTTGCGCTGCCACATGCCGGCCAACCTCGGGCAGGAGGTCCGGATTGCCGGACGCGCGAAAGGCGGGTTCCTCCGCAAGGATGGTGTCGCGGAGGGTTGCCGCAGCCTCGCTCGCCGTCCCCGCCAAAGTCTTGGCCGCCCCTGGTACGACGCCGAGCTGCCGGAGGCTCGCCAGCAAGCCGGCGAGGGTGTCACCCGGAGGCCGGAGACGCCCGGATTGTGAAGAGTCCACAGTCATTCGATCAGTTTACCGGCAATCTCGCCATTGGAAAGCCGCTTCGATGTCGGTATTTGCCAAGAGCGTGAAGACCATACCCCGATCATCGAGGAGACAGACCCCATGGCCAAATATGTTTTCGCCTATCATGGCGGCTCGGCGCCCAAGGATCCGAAGGAGGTGAAACAGGTGATGGATGCCTGGGGCGCCTGGTTCCAGTCGCTCGGCGCGGCTGTCATCGATGCGGGCAATCCGGTCGGCAAGTCGAGCACGGTGAAGTCCGATGGCAAGCTCGTCTCCGGCGGCGGCGCCAATCCGATCAGCGGCTACAGCCTCATCGAGGCCAAGACCCTCGATGACGCCCACAAGAAAGCCAAGGGCTGCCCCCTCCTCAAGGCCGGCGGCACGATCGAAATCGCCGAGGCGATGGACATGTAGCGCGCCTACGGGCGCGGGACGTGCGCGCGTGAGACGCCGAACGGCGCCCGGCGCACGTCCCCCCAATGACAAGGAGCGTCTCATGAGCTCATACAAGGGCAGCTGCCTCTGCGGTGCCGTGACCTACGAGGCGACGGGATCGCCGCATATCAGCCTGCAATGCCATTGCCTCGATTGCCAGAAAGCCTCCGGCGCTGCCCACATCGCCTTCGCAGCCTTTGCCGCGACTGACGTGACGATCCAGGGCACCCTCAAGAGCTTTACGACACGGGCAGACTCCGGCAAGCCGTCCGAGCGCCTGTTCTGCCCCGAGTGTGGCAGCTGGATCGCCGGGCGCCCGGCGAGCGCGCCGGGCCTCATCGCCCTGACGATGGCGACGATGGAGGACTCCTCCGACATTCCCATCCAGCTCAGGGTCTACGACAAACGCCGCCGCTCGTGGGACGTCGTCGACCCGGGCATTCCGGCGTTTCCGGCGATGCCGCCGATGTGAGGTTGGCGGCTGCCCGATCGTGGCAGGCGGCCGGTGCATCGGCTGACCGCGCCTAATTGCATGCTCGGTCTTGTTGGCTTACGAAGCGCAAGTCCAAGAGACCCACGGAGAGGCGCACCAGCCATGGTGCCGTTCAAGACCATCCGCGCGCGCGCCGAGTTGCGCAAAGGCGGCGCCAAGGCGCTGCAGAAGCTGCTGCCACCTGAACCCGATGCCAAGGCATTGGCCAAGCTCGCCGACGATCGCGTGCTCGCCGAGATGACGAGGCGCGTGTTCTCTGCCGGCTTCGCCTGGAGCGTCATCGAGGCGAAGTGGCCGGGCTTCGAGGCGGCGTTTCTCGGTTTCGATCCCAAACGTCTCGTCCGTCAGAGCGAGTCCTTCTGGGACGGGCTGCTCAAGGATCAACGCATCGTTCGTAACGGCGCCAAGATCGGCTCTGTCGCGCACAACGCGCAATTTGTCCTCGACATCGCCAAGGAACACGGCAGCTTCGGCAGGATGCTGGCCGGCTGGCCGTCTTCGGACGAGGTGGGATTGCTCGAGCTGCTGGCCAGGCGTGGCAGCCGGCTCGGCGGCAATACCGGACAGATGCTGCTGCGCTTCCTCGGCTTCGACGGGTTTGTCACCTCGGGCGACGTCGTCCGCTGTCTCCGCGATGCCGGCGTCGACGTGGCGGAGACCGTGACCTCGAAGCGGGACCTTGCCAAGGTGCAGGCTCAGTTCAATGCCTGGGCACAGGAGACGGGGCTCGCCTATGCGCACCTGTCGCGCATTTGCGCCTTGTCGATCGGCGAGAACCATGCGCCGGAGCATTGAGATCGCCTCGTTTCCATGCGACCGGATCGGAGTTGGTCTACGCGCGGGATGGATGCGAGCTTTGTCGATGGAACGCCAACGAAGTCTTGGCGCAGCAGGAGCATCCCATCGCGAAAATGAAGGGTAGCTGCCCGTGCGGCGCTGTCCGATATGTGGCGAGCGGGGTCCGGCCTTTGCCGCCCATCGCCAATGCAAGGACTGCAAGAAAGCGAGCGATTGCGGCCATGTGACGGCGCTGCCTTTGCGGACGTCGATGTCACATTTGCCGGTCAGACGAAGAGCTTCACGACGCAGGCGGATTCGGGCGGCGCGACAGCACGCGAGTTCTGCCCGACCTGCGGCGGCCGACTCGCCTTCCGCTCTTCGCACATGCCGGGGCTGATCCTCTTGATGGCCGGACCGCTCGACGAGCCCGGCGCCACCTCGCCCGCAGTGGCGATCTACGGCAAGCACCATGTGGCTTGGGATTACATTGATCCGAATCCGTCTATGGTGGAGGGCATGCTGCCCGCTCGATAACCGGCCCGGCGCCGATGGCTGCCGGTCGGGCCAGTCACCACGGCACGCTCAAGCTCAGTCAAGAGCGCCAGAACGGCCCCGCCGTGCCCTGATGAGCGACCAGACGTGGATCGCCAGAACCGCGACGATGATCGCGAAGATGACACCGGCGATCGGTCGGTTGATCCAATCGAGCGGCGATTGAATCCGCGGTAGAGACGTGCGGAACTTGTTCTCCGCGATCCCCCCGAGAACCATGCCGAGAATGATCGGCACGATCGGGAGGCTGAGGCGTTTCAGCATCAACCCCAACAGGCCGAAGGCCGACGCCATCAGGCAGTCCGTGACCGAGTTGCGCAGCGAGTACACGCCGACGAACGACAGCGTGAGGATAGCCATGCCGAGGAACCGGTTGGGCAAGGCGACGACCAGGAGCAGCGGTCGCGTCGCGACGATGAGAAACAGCAGTGCAAGGACGTTCAGGATCAACAGGCAGAGATAGAGGGCCAGCACGAAATCGAGCTGATCGCGGAACAGGTTCGGGCCTGGAATGACGTTGTGGACATAGAACACCGACAGCATCATCGCCGTCAGCGCCTCGCCCGGGATGCCGAGCGCCAGCAACGGAATCATTGCCGCCGCCGGAACTGCGTTGTTGGCCGCCTCGGAGGCGATGACGCCTTCCGGTGCCCCGCGACCGAAGCGTTCGGGCTTCGGTGAGATCCGCTGGGCCCAGGTATAGGAGAGAAATTGTGCCGTGAATTCGCCGACGCCAGGGATGATGCCCATCAGCGTTCCGAACGAAGCGGCCGGCAGAGCGATATGCGGAAATCGCAGGACCTCCCAAAGCCCTCGGAACAAGCCGCCCTTCAGGATAGGAGGCGCCGGCGCCTCGTCTCTGCCTGATAGAAGCAAGAAGGCCTGACTTAGCGCAAAGAGCCCGAGGACCACGACGATCAGGTTGACACCCGAACTGAGCCAGCTCAGGCCGAACGTATAGCGCTGCGTATAGCCCACGGGCTCGAGGCCGATGGACTGGAGCCATACGCCGAAGCACAGCAGCGACCCCGCCGCCATGTTCTGCCCACGGTGCGCAATGACGACCAGAAGCATGCCGAGCAGGCAGGCGAGGAAGATCTCTCGTGAGCCGAACATCGGCGCCACGTCCGCGAGGACCGGTGCCAGCATCATCAGGCAGAACACGGAGAAGATACCGCCGACAAAGGACGCACCATAGGCGAGCGCCAAGGCGCGCGGCGCCTCGCCGCGCTCGGTCATCGGGTAGCCGTCATAGGTGGTGAGAGCATTGACAGGCGTGCCGGGCGTATTGATGAGAACCGCAGGAATGGCACCGCCGAACATCGCCGACCCGTAGATCCCGAGCAGCATCGTCAGGCCGACGATCGGCTCCATTGCAAAGGTCGCCGGCAGCAGAATGGCAATGGCGATCGCCGGACCGACACCCGGGATCGCCCCGATGATGACGCCGCCGATCGAGCCGATCAGCAGGGCCATCACGACATCGATCCGTGAGATGATCTCGAGGCTGGAGACAAGCGTGCTCATGGCGCCCGATCACATGTAGAGGATCATGATATTGCGGATCCCATCCGGCAGCAGCTCATAGAATGCGCCCCCCGGGATCTTGACCGAGAGGAAGCCCTTGAAGACGATCACCGTCGCCAGACCGACCAGCAGCGCAGCGCCGAGCGTGCGCCCGTTCCGGTAGCCGAGCCGCAAGGTCAGGGACAGGCAGAAGGCGAGCGTCGTCGGCAAATAGCCGAGGTTCGGCACAATCAGCACATAGGCCATGAACCAGGCGGCGTACTCCGCCGCTCTCAGCCAATCGATGATCTCGCCGAGCATAGACTCGCCGCGTCCCGACGCATTGCGTCGCCAGGCGAAAAACAGCTCGAAGGCACCGAAGACCAGCATGCCTGCGACGGCGAGCGTCGCGACGAAACCCGGTTGCCGGACGAAGATCGTCCCGGGCTGCCAGCTCAACTCCGAGCCGAGCTGACTGGCGAGCAGCAACCCCACCCCAAAGGCCACGAGCCCGTAGACGATCTCGGCACGATGGTGACGCGGCTCAGCGAGTTGCTCGGGCCCTCGCGGCGCTCCTTCGGGTGTCCTGCTCATCGGACTTCGGCAGCTCCCTGGTTGCCGGGAGGATGCAGCAATGGGCGGGCGGCCCACAGGCTGGCCGCCCTGTCAGAGAGTGACTACTCGAGCATCTGGTTGAGCTTGGCGATGGCCTCGATGTCGGATTCGATCTGAGCCTTGGAGGCGGTGGCATCCTGCCAATAGATCTGAGCTCCCGTCTCCTCGGCGAAGGCCTTCGCCCGATCGCCTGCAATGGTCTTCTGGGCCACTGCGGCAATCTTGTCGCGAATGTCCTGAGGCGTATCCTTGTGCACGAACAGGCCGTTCCAAAGCGCGATGTTCAGCGCGGGATCGATCTCGCCGACCGTCGGTGCATCCGGCACCTTCGAGATCCGCTCTGCCGTCACGGCGGCCAGCACCGTCACCTTGTCGAGACACGGCAGAACGAGCTGGATCGTCGTGTTCATGACGTCGACATCGCCGGACGCGAGCGTATTGCAGTCGAGCGCATCGAAGGCCGAGTCCGAGGCATAAGAGAAACCGAGGCTCTTGGCCAACGCCTTCGTGACCTTGGTTGGCACGAGCGGCGCACCGAAGTGACCGAGAACGACACCGTTCGACTTCGCATGCTCGGCAAGCTCCTGCATGGTCTGGTACGGCGCATCCTTCGAGGCAACGATGACGAAGGGATAGGTCAGATAGATGCCGACCGGCTCGAAAGGATTGGGGCTGAGCTCGGGAATGCCGATGTTGGGTCCGATGACCGGTACGCCGATGACGAAATTACCAATCGTGTAGCCGTCGGCCGGCGCCGTCGCCACTTCGACCGCGCCGGGGAACGGTCCTCCGCCGCCACCTGGTTTGTTCACCACGGCGGCCGGCTGACCATACGCCGTCTGGAAATCCTCGGCGATCATGCGAACGAGAACATCCTCCATATCACCCGGAGGCCAGGGATTGATGAACTGGACCGGCTTCTCGGGATACTCCGCCGTTGCCTCTCCGACACCGGCCGCGATCGAGACCCCGGCGGCCATTGCCAACACCAAGAGCTTCCTCATCCAAACCTCCCGAATGCAATTGGTTCATTATTTACACCAATGGTTCAATGAGCTTGCATGGCGTGATCGTCTCTGTCAACGTGATTGGAACCTGCCGGCCGCGAACCGGGTCCGGTGCCGGGAACTCGAATGTCCTCGACTGCTGCCAAAGCCCTGTCTCTGCTGACACACTTCTCGGAGCGAACGCCCGAGTGGGGTCTGAGCGAGCTCGCGCGTCGCTCCGGCCTCGACAAGGCGACGGTGCATCGCATGCTGGCAGTCCTGATGCAGGCCGGCCTGCTCGAGCAGCAAGCGGAGACGCGGCTCTACCGCCTCGGCGTCGGCATTCTGCGCCTCGCGCGGATCCGCGAGGCGACGTTCCCGATCACGACGATCATCGGCCCGATCCTGGACCGGCTGACGAGCGAGACCGGCGAGACCGCCCACGCCTCCCTCCTCTCCGGATCAGAGCTGGTCACCGTCGCCATCAGCGAGAGCCACAAGGCCAACCGGGTGTCGCTGTCGGCCGGTGAGATTCTCGATCTTCATTCCACGGCATCCGGGCTCGCAACGCTCGCTTTCTCGGAGCCGGCACTCGCAGATCGGCTCCTTGCTCAGCCCCTCGCGCAGCATACGCCCCATACCGAGATCGATCCGACCCGACTGCGCCGGCTTCTCTCGACCGCCCGAAGCAAGGGCTATGCGGAAGCCGATCAGACCTATGAAATCGAGGTCTATGGCATTGGCGCACCTATCTTCGACACGCGTGGCCTGGCATGTGGTGCTATCGGGGTCGCGACGCCGGTGCACCGCATGACCCACCGCGTGAAGGCGCGGATCGTCGCCAGGGTTGTGGCGGCCGCGCTCGAGATGACCATGAAGAGCGGCGGGCAGGCGCCCGATCGCTTCAATCGCATTGCCGCCGATCTGGCCGCTTGAGGCGCAGGGGATCCAACCGATGAACCGCCACGACACGAACTTTCTCAAGGCCAACAACGCCCGCCACATGTGGCATCCGATGGCGCATCCCGCCGACAGTCTCGCCAATCCGCCGAAGATCATCGTCGGGGCGGCTGGTGTCCGGATCCGCGATGTCGACGGGCATGAGACGATCGATGCTGTCGGCGGTCTGTGGAATGCCAATCTCGGCTACTCCTGCGAGCCGATCAAGCGGGCGATCGCGGAGCAGCTCGACCAGCTCCCCTACTACTCGACCTTTCGCGGCACCAGCAACGACGCGGTGATCGAGCTGTCCTACGAGCTTCGGGAGTTCTTCGCAGCCGACGGAATGGTGCGCGCCTTCTACACTTCCGGCGGCTCCGACAGCATCGAATCGGCGCTCAGACTGGCGCGCCAGTACCACAAGATTCGCGGCGAGCCTGGCCGTGTCAAATACCTCAGCCTCAAGAAAGGCTACCACGGCACGCATACCGGCGCCTCGTCGATCAACGGCAATGCCAACTTCCGCACCCAGTACGAGCCGCTGCTACCGGGCTGCTATCACATTCCAGCCCCCTACACCTATCGCAATCCGTTCAACGAGAGCGACCCGGAGCGGCTCGCCGGGCTTTGTGCGGCGGCACTCGAGGACGAGATCGCCTTCCAGGGACCGAAGACCATCGCCGCCTTCGTCATGGAGCCGATCCTCGGTGCCGGCGGCGTCATCCCACCCCACAAGAGCTTCATGCCCATGGTGCGCGAGATCTGCGATCGCCACGGCATTCTGCTGATCGCCGACGAGGTCATCACCGCATTCGGCCGCACCGGAGCCTGGAGTGGATCTCGACTTTGGGGCGTCAAGCCCGACATGATGTGCACGGCGAAGGCGATTACCAATGCCTATTTCCCCTTCGGGGCCGTCATGCTTTCGGAGAGAGTTGCCGATGCCTTCGAGAAGGATGCGTCCGGAGCCGCAGCGATCGGCCACGGCTACACCTATTCCGGCCATCCGGTCGGCGCGGCCGCGGCACTTGCCTGCCTCGCGGAGACCCAGCGCCTCAACGTCGTCGTGAATGCCGCCGAGCGCGGCGTCCAGCTCTACGAAGGAGCCAAGGCGCTCGCAGGCAAGCATGCCCTGATCGGCGACGTTCGCGGCGGTCATGGGCTGATGGTGGCGCTCGAGCTCGTCGCCGACCGCAAGACAAAGGCAGCCGTGGACAAGTCCGTGCCGATGGCGCTGCAGGAGGCCGTCTATCAGAACGGCGTCATGATCCGCGTGTCCGGGCCGAACATCATCCTGTCTCCGCCTCTCGTGCTGACCTCGGGGGATGTCGAGAAGATCGTCGAAGCCCTCGACGCGGGCTTCCGGAGTCTCTGAGGAGAAGCTCGTGATGGCTACCGGCAGCTATGTCGCGCTCCTCGGCACCAAGGGCGGCCCCGCCATCCGGCCGGGCTCGACCATGCCGACCTCGTCCCTGCTTTCGATCGACGGCCGGAGGATCGTCATCGATTGCGGCCTTGGCGTCTCGCGGGGCCTCGTCGCGCAGGGCATGCAGCTCCGCGACCTCTCGCATATTTTCATCACACATCTGCACTCCGATCACTATCTGGAACTCGGTCCGTTGCTGCATACGGCCTGGACCGCAGGCCTCAAAACGCCGGTCGAGGTCTGGGGACCCGAGGGACTCGAGACCTATTGGCAGAGCTTCCTCGTGTCGATGCGAGCCGACATCGACCTTAGGATGGCGGATGAAGGGCGGCCCGACCTGCGCGATCTTGTACGCGTCCGCACACTCGATGCCGGCGATGTGACGGATGTGTCGGGGATTGCGGTCCGCGCCATGCGAAATGTGCATCCGCCGCTGATCGACACTTTTGCGCTGTCGTTTTGCTCGCCGACCCATCACGTCGTCTTTTCCGGCGACACGGCATACCACCCTCCCCTTGCGATGTTTGCCCGGAACGCCGACCTCCTCATCCACGAGGTGATGCTCGAAGATGCGCTCGGCCCCCTCATGAAGCGCATCGGCAACGCCGACGACCGTCTCATGAAACACTGGCTGCGCTCACACACCTTCGCGCACGACGCCGCCCGGCTGGCGACCGAAGCCGGCGTCAAGGCGCTGGCCCTGAACCACCTCATTCCATCCGATGATCCGAACTTCACGGAGGAGCATTGGGAAGCGGCCGTCCGTCCCCACTGGTCGGGCCCGCTGCATCTTGGTCGCGATGGACTTCGCATCGATCTCACATAATGTGAGCTCTCTCGAGTAATGTTGAATCCGACGCGAGCAGCCATGAGCGATCTCGACAAGAACATCCGGAGCCTCGAGGCCCACCTCGGGCGAGTGCGCCGGACCGGCATCAAGAACCTGATCGGCGGCGAGGACCGGCCGGCCATCGGCGGCCGGACATTCTCCACCACCTCACCCGTCGACGACAGTCACATTGCCGAGGTCGCCGCCAGCGGTGCCGAGGACATCGATCTCGCGGCCCGGGCAGCGAAGGCGGCGTTTCCGCGTTGGGCGGCGATGGATGGCGAGAAGCGCAAGGCTATCCTGCACAAGATCGCCGACGCGATCGTCGCGCGGGCCGAAGAGATCGCCCTCTGCGAGTGCTGGGACACCGGGCAGGCCTACCGGTTCATGTCGAAGGCTGCGCTCCGCGGGGCGGAGAATTTCCGCTATTTTGCCGACATGGCGCCGTCGGCCCGCGACGGCAAGGCACTGCCGTCGGCACACCATCTCAACGTCACATCGCGCTCGCCCATCGGCCCCGTCGGCGTCATCACGCCGTGGAACACGCCGTTCATGCTGTCGACCTGGAAGATCGCCCCTGCGCTCGCCGCCGGCTGCACCGTCGTCCACAAGCCGGCCGAGCTCTCGCCGCTGACGGCGCGTCTTCTGGCCGAGATCTGCCGCGAGGCGGGCCTCCCCGATGGCGTCCTCAATCTCACGAATGGATTCGGCGAGACGGCGGGCACGGCACTGACTGAGCATCCGGACATCAAGGCGATCGCCTTTGTCGGCGAGAGCCGGACGGGCTCGCTGATCATGAGCCAAGGGGCGCCGACTTTGAAACGCGTGCATCTGGAGCTCGGCGGCAAGAACCCGGTCATCGTCTTCAAGGATGCCGACCTGGAGCGGGCTCTGGACGCCGTCATCTTCATGATCTACTCGCTCAATGGCGAGCGCTGCACCTCGTCCTCGAGGCTACTGGTAGAGGAAACGATCGCCGATGCTTTCCATGCCCGGCTGGCTGAGCGGATCGGCAAGATCAAGGTCGGCCATCCTCTCGATCCCGCGACCGAGGTCGGTCCACTCATCGGCAAGACGCACTTCGACAAGGTGATGTCGTATGTTGAGATCGGCCGCAGCGAAGGTGCGACCCTTGCCGGGGGTGGGTGCCGCATCGGCGATCGAGGTTGGTTCGTCGCGCCGACGCTGTTCACCGGGGCCAGACCGGGGATGCGCATCGCCCAGGAAGAGGTCTTCGGCCCGTTCCTGACATCACTCACATTCCGCGACGAGGCCGAGGCGCTGGAGATCGCGAACGGTGTCGCCTTCGGATTGACCGGCTATGTCTGGACCAACGATGTCACGCGTGCACTTCGCGTCTCGGAGGCGCTCGAGGCCGGCATGATCTGGGTGAACTCGGAGAATGTGCGCCATCTGCCGACGCCCTTTGGCGGCATCAAGGCCAGTGGCATCGGCCGCGACGGCGGCGACTGGTCCTTCGAGTTCTACATGGAGCAGAAGAACGTCGCCTTCGCGACCGGCCAGCACAAGATTCCGCGACTTGGGGCCTGAACCTTAGCCAGAAGGACGTGGGCATGGCGATCCCGAAACCCAATCTCTATCCGCCATTCAACATTGTTCGCTTGAGCCATGTCGTCCTCCGGGTCACCGACCTCGACCACGCCCGGGCCTTCTACGCCGACACCATCGGGCTACAAACGACGCATGCGGACAACGACGCCATCTATCTCCGCGGCCTGGAGGAGCGGGGCCATCACTGCCTCATCCTCGAGAGAGCCGCGAGCCCCGGCGTCGGCGTGCTGGGCTTCAAGGTCTGGGACGAGCCCGACCTCGACAAGGCCGCCGAATGGTTCCAGGCGAAAGGCCGCAAGACGGAATGGATCGAGCGGCCCTACATGGGGCGCGTGCTTCGGAGCTCTGACCTGTTCGGCGTTCCGATCGAGCTCTATGCGCGCATGGAGCGCCTCGCGCCGATCCATCAGCAATACAGGCTCTATCGTGGCGTGAAACCGCTGCGCATCGATCACTTCAACCTGTTCTCGAGCAATGTCGATGCCTCCGTCGCCTTCTATGCCGAAATGGGCTTTCGCGTCACCGAGTACACGGCGGACGAGGAGACAGGCCGCACCTGGGCCGCCTGGATGCATCGCAAGGGCGGCGTCCACGACATCGCCTTCACCAACGGTCGCGGCCCGCGCCTCCACCACACGGCCTTCTGGGTCCCCTCGCCGCTCAACATCATCGATCTGCTCGACCTGATGTCGACCACCGGCTACGTGTCCCATATCGAGCGCGGCCCCGGTCGGCACGGTATCTCCAACGCGTTCTTTCTCTACGTCCGCGACCCGGATGGCCATCGCATCGAGTTCTACTGCTCCGACTACCAGACCACGGACCCCGACCTTGAGCCCATCAAGTGGGGCCTCAGGGATCCGCAGCGCCAGACTCTCTGGGGGGCGCCAGCACCCAGGAGCTGGTTCGAGGAAGGCTCGACCTTCGATGGCGTCGATGAGTGCGAGAGCGATCTCAAAGCGCAACCGATCATCGCCCCATGACCCCGGATGACATCATCCTCGCGGCCCAGTCACTGCTGGATGCCGAAAGCCGCGGCCGCCAGCGCGGCCTGCTGAGCCTCGCCCATCCGGACATGACGCTGGAGGATGCCTATGCCGTCCAAGCCGCCCTGGTTGCGCGCAAGCGGGCTCTCGGCCGCTCAGTGATCGGCTGGAAGATCGGGTTGACCTCGCGCGCCATGCAGCAGGCCCTCGGCATCACGACGCCAGATTCCGGTGTGCTGCTCGACGACATGCTGTTCGAGGATGGCGCCACCGTACCGCTGGGCCGCTTCATCCAACCCCGCGTCGAGGCGGAGATCGCCTTCATCATGGGCGCTCCTCTCGGATCGGCGGAGGTCACGCGCGACGATGTCATCCGCGCGACCCGCTCCGTCGCCCCGTCGCTCGAGATCCTCGACACCCGCATTCAGCGCGTCGATCCAGCGACGGGCAAGGCGCGTCTCATCACCGACACCGTCGCCGACAATGCCGCCAATGCCGGCCTTGTCCTCGGCCGAGAACGTCATCCGATCGAGGAGCACGATCTCCGCTGGGTCGGCGCTGTCGTCAAACGCGACGGCATCGTCGAGGAGACGGGCCTCGGCGCCGGTGTCCTCGACGATCCGGTGACCGGTATCGTCTGGCTGGTGCGCCGGCTCGCCGAGCATGGGGCTTCGGTGGCGGCCGGTGACATCGTGCTCTCGGGCTCCTTCATCCGGCCCCTAGAAGCGCCGTCTGGCTCTCGTTTCGAGGCCGACTTCGGGACGTTCGGCAGTGTCTCGCTGGCCTTTGCCTGAGGTAAGTCCACTTGATCATTCCGGCCAGTTCCCATGCCGCCGTCCCAAGTGCCGCTCAACTGGTCGTCGCCTGCTGTGCGCCGATATGGTTAGGCTCTTCGCCGCCGAGCCGGCGCAGCCGCACAAAACACTCGTTGTAGGCAGGCTGGCCCTCTGGCGACCAGCGCGAGGCCGTGAGCAGGTTCATCTCGGCCGCTGCCTCTCCGGGCGCGCCCCACCATTTGCCCTCGAAGACAGCAATGCCGGCCAGGAGGCCGTCGGCGATACGCACCCGTACCTCCACACGGCCTACGTCACTCGCCAGCTCGACACGGTCGCCTTGCGAAAGCCCCAGCCGCTCGGCATCTGCTGCGCTGACCTGCACGGTCGGCTCACCCTGCGATTTGCGCTGGCGCGCCATGTTGGCGAAGGACGAGTTGAGGAAGTAGTGCGATTTGGGCGTCAGAAGCTGGAGGTGGCCAGGTGGATTGGCCGGCGGCGCCTCGATGGGCTCGCCGGTCAGATGGAGCATTTTCGCTCTGGCTGCAATGGTGGGTCGCGATGGGGTCAGCGCCCGCCAGCCCCTTGCCTGAAGATCCTCGAGCGACCAGCCCTCCGGCAGCACCGATGCGGCGATGGCCTCGTCACTCTCCTTGAGTGCCGGGTCTGTCATCCCCAGACCTTCCGCCAGCGCTCGCATGATCGCGCCCGAGCTGCGCGCCTCACCGAGTGGAGCAATCGCCGGTGTATTGGCGGAGACATAATGATGTCCCCAGGCCCCCTGAACATCGACATGCTCGAGCTGTGTCGTAGCCGGCAGCAGGATATCGGCATAGCGAGCGGTATCGGTGACGAAATGGTCGGCGACGACGGTGAAAAGATCCTCGCGGGCCAGCCCTTGCTTGACGCGACCACTGTCGATTTGTGTCGACGCCGGATTGGCGGACCACACCATGAGGCCATGAACCGGCGGCGCCAGACTTGCATCCGTAAGAATGGCGCCAAGCTTTGCCATGTCGAGACTGCGCGGCGCCTTCTTGAGCAAATCGGTCCGTGCCGCCGGTTGCTCATCGAGCGGTGGCCCGTAGAGGATCGACAGGCCGCCACCCCGATGCCGCCAATGACCGCCGAGGATGGCGAGTGCCGACAACTGGCGGACATACGCCTCGCCATGTTCGGTCTGCTGAGGTGCGATACCGGCACGTATCAACGCCGGCGTTGCGGCCGCAAACGCACGGGCTAAAGCGACGATGTCCTCAGGATCGAGCCCAGTCGCCGCTGCGGCGCGTTCGGGCGTCCAAGGCGCCACGGCGGCACGATAAGCATCGAGATCAGCCACCCAGAGGGCCGCCAGCTCGAGATCGGCAAGCCTCTCTTTCAACATCACACGACCGATCGCTGCGGCGAGCACGGCGTCCGATCCTGGCCGCGGTGCCAAGTGCCAATCGGCCTGCCGGGTTGTGCGGGTCGCTCGCGGGTCGATGGCAATGATGCGCGCACCGTTGCGGCGCCGCGCCTCCTCGATGAAGTGCCACTGGTGATGGCCCGTTGTCAGCGTGTTCTGCCCCCAGAGGATGACGAGCTCGGCTGCGGGTGTTTCCTCCGGATCCACACCCAATGGATGGCCCTGGCCAGCGAGCGCGCTTGCCGATTCTGCACAGACATTGCCGTGCACGCGGCTCGCCCCCAGCGCATGAAAGAGGCGCATCGGTGCCTGCCGCTGCACCACGCCCATCGAGCCCAGATAGTGGAACGGCATCAAGGCCTCGGCCCCGGACTCGGCTATGATGGCCGTGAACCGGGCTGCGATCGTGTCAATCGCTTCGTGCCAGGAGATGCGCTCGAATGCACCTGTCCCCTTGGCACCACGACGTTTGTAGGGGTGCAACAATCTACCTGGGGCGGTCAGTCTCTGCTCGTAGTCGCGCAGCTTGGCGCACAGCGCGCCGCGCGTGATCGGATGCGTCTTGTCGCCTGCAACCCCGGTGACGCGGCCATCCTCGATGGTTGCGATCCAGGCGCAGCTGTCCATGCAATCGACTGGACAGACGCCACGCACTTGACGATTCCCGGACATGCGATGCGCCTCCCAATGCAAGACCCGCCAATGGTGGCACGGATCGCCGACAAGAGCGAGAGGGCAGAGACAAGCGGTCTCCGCCGCCTAGCCATCCACGACAGCGATTGCCTGGATCTCGACCTTCGCACGATCCTCGATCAACGCCGAGACCTCGACCGCGGCGATCGCCGGGAAATGCCGGCCCATGATCTCGCGATAGGACGCGCCGATCGCCCGGAGGTTGGCGAGATAGTCGCGCTTGTCGGTGAAGTACCAGGTCATGGATACGACATGCTCGGGGCGTGCGCCTCCGGCCGCCAGCACGGCGACGACGTTCAGCAGCGTCTGCCGCACCTGCCCAACGAGCTCATCCGTCTCGAACTCCTGGCGCGCATTCCAGCCAATCTGGCCGCCGACATAGATCGTGCGGCCGCTGGCGGCGACGCCATTGGCATAGCCGACCGGCTTCGCCCAGCCCTCGGGTTGCAGCACCTCGTGCATTCGTCCTCCGCTCCGTCCTCGTCCTCAAGGGGTCTTCAATACTTCGCGCGCGATGATGAGCTTCTGCACCTCGGTCGCGCCTTCATAGATCCGCAGCGCCCGGATCTCCCGATACAGCCGCTCGACTACCTCGCCGGACCGGACGCCGCGACCGCCGAACAGCTGCACAGCGCGGTCGATGACCTCTTGCGCGGTCTCGGTGGCGACCATCTTCGCCATGGCCGCCTCGCGCGTCGTCGGCAGCTTCTGCTCGTCACGACGCCAGGCGGCGCGATAGGTCAGAAGCGCCGCCGCGTCGATGCCGGCGGCCATGTCGCCGAGGGCCGCCTGCGTCAGCTGCAGATCGCCGAGTTTGCCACCGAGCATCGGCCGCGATTTCGCATGGGCGAGCGCCTCGGCCAGCGCGCGGCGGGCGAAGCCCAGGGCGGCTGCGGCCACGGAGGCGCGGAAGATGTCGAGCGTGCGCATGGCGATCTTGAAACCCTCGCCGGCAGCGCCGAGACGGCGAGTGGCCGGAATGCGGCAGCCTTCGAAACGAAGTGTGGCGAGCGGATGCGGGGCCATCACCTCGATCCGCTCCTTGATAGAGAAACCGGGATCATCGGCCAGCACGACGAAGGCCGAGATACCGCGTGTCCCCGGTGCTTCGCCGGTCCGGGCGAAGACGGTGTAGACGCTGGCAATGCCGCCGTTTGAGATCCAGGTCTTCTCGCCGTCGAGCACGTAGTCGGCTCCGTCAAGGCGGGCGGTACAGCGCATCGCCGCGACATCCGAGCCGGCCTCCGCCTCCGAGAGCGCGAAGGCGGCGAGCCAGTCGCCGGCCCGCACCTTCGGCAGCACCCGTCCCTTGAGCTCCGCCGAGCCGGCAAGACCGATCGCCCCGGTGCCGAGCCCCTGCATCGCGAAGGTGAAATCGGCGAGGCCGTCATGCCAGGCCAGAGTCTCGCGCGTCAGGCAGATGTGCCGTGACGAGATCGGAGGTCCCCGGCCGTCCGCGGACGCCACGCCGCTAGCGAGCAACCCCGCCTCGCCGAGACGGCGGACGAGCGCGACGCATGTCCCATCGACATCGCCGTGATCGATGCCGGCGAGCCCCCCCTCCGCGACGAAGGCATCAAGCCGGCGCATGTGCTCGCGCTCGCCTCCAGTGAAAAACGGCCAGTCGAGATGGTCGCGGGGCGGCGGCTGAGCATGTCCGGAGGATGACATCGCCTCAGCGTCCCTCGAAGACTGGCTTCGCCTTCGCGGCAAACGCCTCGAATGCGCGGCGGAAATCGCCGGTGGCCATGCAGATGGCCTGCGCTTGCGCCTCGGATTCGATCAGCGCCTCGAGGCTCATGGCCCATTCCTGGTTCAACATGGTCTTCGTCATGGCATGCGCGAACCAAGGTCCGTCCGCAAGCGAGCGGGCGAGCTCAAGGGCCATTGTCTCGAGCTCGGCGGCCGGATGGACCGCGTTGAAGAACCCCCAGGCCTCGCCTTCCGCCGCCGTCATGGCGCGGCCTGTGAAGAGCAACTCGGCGGCGCGGCCCTGGCCGATGATCCTCGGCAGGATGCCACACGCGCCCATGTCCGCCCCTGAGAGTCCGACGCGGGCAAACAGGAAGGCGGTCTTGGCCTCCGGTGTCGCAAGCCTCAGATCCGAGGCCATGGCCATGATCGCGCCTGCCCCGGCGCATATTCCGTCGATGGCGGCAATGATGGGCTGGGGCGCCGCCCGCATGGCCCGCACCAGCTCGCCGGTCATGCGCGTGAAGGCCATCAGCTCCGGCATCGCCATCCGCGTCAAGGGCTCGATGATCTCGAAGACGTCGCCGCCCGAGGAGAAGTTGCCTCCCGCCCCGGTCACCACCACGGCTCGAACGTCCGAGGCCTGTGCCAGCGCCCGGAAGAGTGCGCCGAGCTCGGCGTAGCTCTCGAATGTCAGCGGGTTCTTGCGCTCCGGGCGGTTCAGGCGGATGGTCGCCACGCGACCGTCGCCCGGCGCCTCGAAGAGAAAGTGGCGAGCGTCGTAATCCTTCATCGGCCGGCGCATGGCCGCCATTGCAGTGCTCATGACATTATCCCACCATGACCTCGCCACCGGCGACCGCGATCGCCTGACCATTGATCGAGGAGGAGCCCGGCGACACCAGCCAGAGTACTGTTTGGGCAACCTCCTCAGGCGTGACGAGCCGGCCCATCGGATTCGACGCGACCAGCTCCGACATCGCCTCTGCGGTTGATCGCCGGGTTTTCGTCGCGATCGTCGCGACCGCCCGCTCCACCAGAGGCGTCTCGGTGAAGCCGGGGCAGACGGCATTGACCGTGATGCCGGTCCCGGCGAGCTCCAGCGCGAGCGCCCGTGTCAAGCCGACAACCCCATGCTTCGCGGCGCAATAGGCCGACACATATCGGTATCCCGTCAGGCCGGCCGTCGACGCCATGTTGACGATGCGCCCGCCCGCCCCCCGGGACCTGAGATCGGGCAGCACGGCGTGCGTGACCTGATAGACGGATGTCAGATCGACGGCGAGGATCTCCGACCAGAGCTCGAGGTCCGTCCGCTCGAAGGTCTCGCTCATGGCCTGACCCGCATTGTTGACCAGGATATCGATCGGGCCCTGGACGCTGCGGGACTTGTCCAGTCCCTTGGCAATGGCGGTGGCGTTGGTCACGTCGAAGCCGCTGACCACCGTGACCCGCGAGCTCGCGAGCAGGCTGGCTGTCTCCTCGAGCGGCGCTCTGCGTCGACCCGCGACCGTCACCTTGGCGCCGGCTCCAGCGAGCTGAATGGCAATGGCGCGTCCGATGCCCGAGCCGGCCCCGGTTACCAGGGCGTGTCGGCCGATGAGGGGCGTGTCGCTCATGACGGACCTGCCCGCGGTTGTGGCGGCGGCTGCACCGCGGCGCGCGCCAGGTTGGTCTCGTACTGGGATTTGCCAGATGCGTATTGTTTCGGCCAGGACACATCGGTCAGACCGATCTTCGCCGCCTCGTGCAGCGTCCAGGCCGCATCCGCCAGATGCGGACGGGCGATTGCGCAGAGATCGGCGCGACCGGCGGCGATGATCGAGTTGGCATGGTCGGCCTCGTAGATCGCACCGACGGCAATCGTCGGGATGCCGACCTCGTTGCGGATCTTGTCGGAGAACGGGGTCTGGTAGAGCCGTCCATAGACAGGACTGTCGTCCTCGACGACCTGCCCCGACGAGCAATCGATGACATCGGCGCCGGCTGCCTTGAACATCGCCGCGAAGATCGCTGCATCTTCCGGTGTATTGCCGCCGTCCATCCAGTCGTGACAGGAGAGCCGCACCGACATCGGGCGATCTTCCGGCCAGATGGCGCGCATGGCATGGAAGACCTCGAGGGGAAAGCGCGCGCGATTATCGTGACTGCCCCCATAGGCATCATCGCGGCGATTGGTCAAAGGCGAGAGGAAGCTCGACAGGAGATAGCCGTGCGCGGCATGCAGCTCCAGCCAGTCGCTACCGGTCATCGCTGCGCGCTCTGTGGCGGCGGCGAAGTCGGCGATGATCCTGTCCATGTCGGCCTGATCCATGGCTCTGGGAACCTGGCTCCCGGCCAGGTATGGTATCGCCGAAGCCGAGAGCAGCGGCCAGCCGTCCTCCGCGAGCGGCTGGTCGATGCCGTCCCAGGCGAGCTTCGTTGCGCCCTTCCGCCCGGCATGGCCCAGCTGCAGGCCGACCTTGGCCTCGCTGTTATCGTGGATGAAGCGCACGATCCGCCGCCAGGCATCAGCCTGCGCAGCGTTCCAGAGCCCGAGGCAGCCAGGCGTGATGCGGGCGTCAGGCGAGACGGCGGTCATCTCGCCGAACACCAAACCGGCGCCGCCCAGGGCGCGCGATCCCAGGTGCACGAGATGGAAATCGGAGGCGACGCCGTCCGCGGCCGAGTACATAGCCATGGGCGAGACGACGATCCGGTTCGTCAGACGGACGCTGCGAACGGACAAGGGCGTGAACATCGGCGGCGCCACCCGACGGTTGCTCGCCGCCTCCAGTCCGCAGCGCCCTGCGAACCAGCGCTCGTAGCCCTCGAGCCACACCGGATCGCGGAGCCGGAGATTCTCATGGCTGATCCGCTGCGAGCGGGTCAGCATCGAGTACATGAGCTGCTCGGGCTCGAGGGTGTCGGCGTAACGCTGGCCGACGACCTCGAACCATTCCATCGCGTTCCGCGCCGCATTCTGGATGCGCGCGACATCGATACGGCGAACCTCCTCGTACGTGGCCAGAGCTTCCGGAATTCTGCCGGCATCATGCCCGATCGCCTCGAATTGCCGCGTCAGCTCGATCGCATCGTCGATGGCGAGCTTGGTGCCCGAGCCGATGGCGAAATGTGCGGTGTGGGCCGCATCTCCCATCAGCACGACATGAGAGCGGCCATTGAAGCAGCTCCACGTGTCGCAGATCAGCCGGTTGAAGTTGAGCCAGGCAGACCCGCGGAGGTGCCGCGCGTTCGACATCAGCCGGCCGCCATCGAGCACCTCGGCGAACACCGTCTCGCAGAAGGCGATCGAGGCGTCCTGATCGGCCCGATCGAGGCCGTGGGCGCGCCAGACCGCCTCCGTGGTCTCGACGATGAAGGTCGAGGTCTCGCCATCGAACTTGTAGATGTGGGCCTGAAACCAGCCGTGCTCGGTCTTCTGGAAGTCGAAGGTGAAGGCATCGTAGAGCCTGTCCGTTCCGAGCCATATGTAGCGGTTCGGACGAACCTGGATGTCGGGACTGAAGCTTGCCGCATGACGCTCCCGGATCTTCGAGTTGAAGCCATCGGCCGCGATGATCAGATCGGCATCGGCGAACTCGAGATCGCTCACGACCTCGCGCTCGAAGGCGAGCTCCACGCCCAGCTCCTCGCAACGCCGCTGGAGAATATTGAGCAGCTTCCTTCGGCCGATGCCGACGAAGCCGTGACCTGTCGTTCGCTGGCGCGTGCCCTTGAACCGAACCTCGATGTCGTCCCAGTGATTGAAGGCATCTTCGATCTCGGCCGCCGTCTCGGCGTCCCAAGCCCGCATCGCATCCATTGTCTGATCGGAAAAGACCACACCCCAGCCGAACGTGTCATAGGGCCGGTTGCGCTCGACGACGGTAATTCGATGCGCCGGATGCAGCTTCTTGAGGAGCAGGGCCGCATAGAGACCGGCCGGCCCGCCGCCGATGGAGACGATACGCATCGCGAGATTCTCCTCTCGTCGCGCTCAATCCACGTCTCGCAAAATCATTTTAAGCTTAAACTATCGACCTATGGCGACATGTCAAGCGGTTCGGGCGATGTTGTCCAGCTCATTCCCCTGCCGGCGATCAGGATGCGTCCTCGGAAGCGGCATGGCGGCGGACCGAGGCCTTCACCCGCGCCAGCTCGGCCAGGAGCGCCGATTTCATTGCCGGATCGACATCGCCGACCAACTCCCGGATCCAGCCTTCGTGGGCACGGGCATAGCGCCGGAACCGTGCCCGACCTGACGGCGTCAGGCGCGCATAGGCGACACGGCGGTCCTCCGCCGAGACCTCGCGGACGACGAGCCCCTCGGCCTGCAACCGATCGAGCACGCCGGTGATGTTGCCGTTGGTCACCATCATGCGACGGGACAGCTCGCCGAGACGCAATCCCTTCGGTTCCCGATCGAGCTGGGCGAGCAGATCGAACTGAGGCAGCGTCGTGGCGAACTCATCCCGCAGGCGCCGGCGCACCTCCTGCGAGATGAGCGTCACGGTCGACAGAAGCCGCAGCCATAGCCTGAGCTCGAGCTTGCCGTCCGCCGCTCCCTCGTCGATGACGATCTCGAGATCGACGGGTGACTTTCGAAGTCGGTCCTGCATCGCACGGACCGGCATAGCGCGAGAACATTGACACTTCAAACAATTTTCAGGCTCACCCGGCCGATCGGACCGAAATCGGCGACGACGTGGTCACCTGGGGTGAGCGGCATGATCGCCGTCGCCGTGCCCGTATTGTGAATGTGGCCGGCCTTGAGCCCGTCGCCAGCCTTGGCGCGCGCATTGGCGAGCCAGACAAAGGCCGTGAGCGGATCGCCCAGGACGTTACGGCCCGAGCCACGCCGCGTCTCCTCGCCATTGACCGAGAGACGCACCTCGACCGTCGCAAGATCGAGGCCGCGCCATTCCCGAATGCCTTCGCCATAGACGAGGGCACCGTCGGTGCCGTTGTCGGCGATGACGGCGAAAACGTTCTGCCTCGGCCAATCTTTGAGATACCCGGCCACGACCTCGATCGACGGATGCACACTCTCGATCGCCGCCTCGACCTCGGGCCGCGTATAAGGCTCGGCGCGCGGCGGCAAGTTCACCCCCAGGCGGAACGCGAACTCGCACTCGACGATGATCGGCGGATAGTCGGCTTGCCTGAGTGTCGCGGGGCTTGGCTTCAGCGCCCGCGCGAACAAGCGGGCGCAATAGGGTTCGGACAGACTCAGCATTCGCTGGATCTCGACATTCGTGCAGGCGCAGAACCAGCCACGCGTCTCCCAGCCGAGGCGCTCGACGAGCCGATCCTGCACCGCATAGGCATCGGCGAGAGTCTTCGGCGCGACCTCCGCCGGCAATCCCTCGATCACCGTGTTCGTCCGGCGGGCCCCTTCGAGAATCGCCGCCGCGAGATCGATTTGATCGAGTCCGAGTGTCGGGTCCTCAGACGGCATCGGTGCTGCCGAGCTCCTTCAAGTCCTGATAGCGGTCGCCGATCCGGTGGTGCGGGCGGCCGCCGACGGAAGCGCCGAGAGCGACGACGATCTCGCCCGCCGCCGGTGCATCGGGGATCGAGAACTGGATCGTCAAATAATGCGAGCGCTTGCCCTCGTCGAGCTTGTGCATCATCGGCAGAGCGATGGCGACGCCGGGACCGCCGCGGATGTTCGTGAAGGAGAGATAGCTCTTGGCACCGACCGCCTTCCGGTAGCGATTGCCGAATCGGAGCGTGTGGATGAGTGCCGAGGCGTGCTCGACCTCGCCATCGGCGCCGACGACCGCCGCCTTGCCGTAGCCTTCGACGGCCTCACCGCCGCCGGTGTGCTTCAGGATCTCCTCCGTCAGCGCGTCGCCGAGCACGGGAGCGATGCGATGGATCTCGGGCTTCAGGTCCTCGACGAACCCCCGCCCCGCCCAGGGATTGGCGATGACGGCCGCCACTGCCACCATCCGCAGCGGCGGCTCGGCGACCCTGCCGCCTTCGATATGGCTATCCTCGATGTAGGTCGCGATCTTGCGTATGCCGGCGTCGGTGAGAAGGGACATGGGGGCTCCTGGCTCTGCTCCTGCAAGTCTCACGGACGGACTGCCCGGCGTCAAGAAACGCCTCGCGGTTCGACGCTGTCGAGGCTATTGAGGACGAATGACCGCCCCCGATCTCGACATCTTCCTCGTCTCCGCGCCGGGATTGGAATCCGTGCTGTGCGCGGAGGCGCGAGAGCTGCGGTTTCGCGCGGCGAAGACGATCTCGGGCGGTGTCACGGTCAGGGGCGACTGGTCGGAGGTCTGGCGGGCCAATCTCGCGTTGCGGGGGCCGGTGCGCGTGCTGGCGCGGATCGCCTCGTTCCGGGCCGAGCAGTTCTCCGAGCTCGACAAGCGGTCGCGCAAGGTCGCCTGGGGCACCGTCTTGCGCCAGGACCGGTCCTTCCGGGTCGAGGCCTCCTGCACAAAGTCGCGGCTCTATCACTCGAGCGCCGTCGCCGAGCGCATCGCACGGGCCATCCGGGAGGAGTTCGGCGCGCCGGAGAAGGACGAGGCCGACGTCATCGTCAAGGCACGGCTCGAGAGGGACGTCTGCACCATCGCCGTCGACACGTCCGGCGAGCCCTTGCACAAGCGCGGCCACAAGCCCGCAGTCGCCAAGGCACCCATGCGGGAGAACCTGGCGGCGCTGTTCCTCCGCCAGTGCAGCTATACGGGCGACGAGCCGGTCGTCGATCCGATGTGTGGCTCTGGCACCTTCGTCATCGAGGCTGCAGAGATCGCGGCGGGCCTGATGCCGGGGCGGTCGCGGCAGTTCGCCTTCGAGGCGCTGGCGACGTTCAACGGAGACGCCTGGAAGGCGATGAAAGCCGCAGGGACGACCGTCATCCCGGCCCATCGCTTCCACGGCAGTGATCGCGATGCCGGCGCCATCCGCATGGCGCGGGAGAATGCCGGGCGCGCCGGCGTCGGCGCCTGGTGTGATTTCGAGCAGCGCGATATCGCCGATCTGCAGCCGCCCGCAGGCCCGCCCGGCCTCGTCATCGTCAATCCGCCCTATGGCGGTCGGATCGGCGAACGGCCAAGATTGCATCGGCTCTACCGGACGCTCGGCGACGTGCTTACGGCGCGCTTCTCCGGCTGGCGCGTCGGCCTCGTCACCAGCGAGGCGGCGCTCGCGAAGGCGACGGGGCTACCGTTCGGTCCGCCGCGCGCACCGGTGCTGCACGGCGGGATCCGGGTGATGCTGTCCCAGACGGCACCTTTGCCGTAGCCGGATGCTGCACGCAGCTCTCGCCTATCGAGCCGCGCGCGGTTCACGTTCCCTTAGATGATCACGAAATCCGCCGCAGTCAGGCTCGCCTTGTTCGAGATGGTTGCGAACTGAATGGCCGCAATCGCCCCGCTGCCGTCGGCGTCGTAGTAGAGCGCACCGGTCGTCTTGTCATAGACGATGTAGTCGTTGCTATCGACGGCCGCGGCGCCGACGCGGAAGTAGGACGTGCTGAGCGTCCCCGTCTTGACCAGGCTCGCGAAGATGGCGTTCTCGAGCTTGATCGTGTCGTCGGCGACGGAGTAGCTGTTGATCGTGTCGATATTGGGTGCGGCGCCGATATCGGTATTGAAAATGAAGATGTCCTTGCCGCTGCCGCCGTTCAAGATGTCGTTGCCCAGACCGCCATTGATCGTATCATTTCCACCGGATCCGGAGATCGAATTGACGCCGGCGTTGCCCGACAGGATGTTGTTGGCCGCATTGCCGGTGATGTTGAGATTGGCGCTGCCCGTCAGATAGGCCCGCTCGGCATTGCCGCCGGCCTGCGATGCGAGGTTGAGACTGATCGTGCCGGACTTCAGCTTATCCGTCCCGCCGGTGTCGATCACGGTGTCGCCGGCGCCGATGATGTAGGTATCGTTGCCGAGCAAGCCTTTCAGGACGTTCCCCGCGCTATTCGTCTCGCCATTCAGAACATTGGCGCCGTTGGTGCCCGTCGCCGATCGCGCGGACGCGCCGGTTAGTCGCACATTCTCGAAATTGGCATAGTTGGCGAGATTGACGCTGAAAGCGCCTGTCTCGATCGTGTCGCTGCCGCCGCTCTTCGCCTCGCTCGCCTTATCGCCCGATTGCAGAACATGGGTATCGTTGCCCTTGCCGCCGATCAGAGTGTCGATGCCACCGGGACCACCGTCCAGCCGATCGTTGCCGCTACCGCCGTTCAGGACATTGTTCTGGGCATCGCCGATGATGACGTCGTTCTTCGAGGAGCCCGTGACGTTCTCGATGCCGATCAGGTGATCGAAACCCTGGCCGATCGCCTCGTAGTCGCCGTTCGGATCGGCCAGATTTCCGTTCGAACCGGCGATACCGCCGAGATTGACATGCACCGCCTGCGCCAGACCGAAGACGGCGGTATCCGTACCGAGCCCGCCGTCCAAAACGTCATTTCCACCCCGGCCGTCCAACGTATCGTTGCCGCCGATGATCGTGCCGAAGCCCGCGATACCAACCGCGTCGCCATAGATGAAGTCATTGGTTCCCGCACCGATCAGCGTATCATTGCCGCCCTTGAACGTGGCGCCGGCCATGCCGGTTGCCGTCAACGCATCGCCATAGATTTGCAAAGACCCACTGAGATTGATGCCGCTGAACGTGATCGTGTCATTGCCGCCGGTAAAGTTGTCGGCACCGACGTTGCTGCTGAAAGTCAAGACATCGCCAGCGTAGCTTCCGATAGCGAACACATTCGGCCCGATCGACACCGTGATTCGATCAGTTCCACCTTCAAATGCTGCATTCAGGACGTACGTCGCATCACCGATGATCGCAGGGGGCGCGCTGACGGGATAGGACAAGGTCGAAATGGCTATCGTATCGGCGCCACCTTTGACGAGATTGCCTCCGACGCCTTGAACAGCGGTCGCGTCACCGACAATTGAACTTCCTACCGTGACCGAGCGTACTGTGATGGTGTCAGCACCACCCGTGAAATTGTCACCAACCGACAGGACGGCATTCGTGCCGACGTCACCCGAGATCTGTGTAGCAAGGATTCCCGGAACAGTCGCCGAGTAGCTCCGCGTATTCTCGATCAGGATCGTGTCGTTGCCGCCGATAATGTTGCCGTTGACAATATTGAAGTCGCCATCGACCACGGTGCTCAACGTGTTTCTCAGGGTAATTTTATCGTTCCCGCCCCGATATGTGGAGCCGCCAGCGGCAAGATTGATGTCGCCAGTAACCTGCGACACCGATGAAAACGGTATCGCCGTTCCGTCGACGATGTGGCGCTCGACCAAGATCGTATCGTTGCCGCCAGTCGCGTCCTCGGCCGACGAGTGTGTGAGAGCATCGCCGAAAATGCCCGTGACATTTGCGGTGTCGTGTATTGTGAAAACGTCGGCGCCCCCTGTCAGCGCACCGAGCGAGGTCATCACGTCGCCATAGAGCGAGCCTGCTACAGTCGTCGGAGTGAACAAGTTGTCGGTGATGGTGAACGTGTCCGCTCCACCGATAACGACTCCTACGCTCTGCTCGGCATCGCCGATGAGCTGCGCCCCTGTCGCGCCGGAAAACGTGTCATTGCCACCGCGAAGCGTCGCTCCGGCCTCGACGCCGTAGGCATCGCCCACCAGTGTGCTCGAGCCATTCGGCAGATTCGTGCCGATGAAACTGTCCGCCGCACCTGTCCGTGACGTGCCCGCGTTGACCGTGAGGAAGTCCCCGAACATGTAGAGCTGGCCCGAGGAACCGGGCACCAGCACCGTCGTGGCGCCAGCCAGGACCGTCTCCCAGAACATCTCGTGGGTGTTGGCCGGCGTCACGAGGTCGACGAGATCGGTCAAAGACACGGACAGATCCGCGATCGAGATCATCGGGACATAGGAGCTGCCCGCGCTCTGCTTGCGGCTGATGGTGATGCCGTCGATCGTGCCTGCCGGTGTTGCAAGGGAAATGTCGCCGAGCGAGCTTGAGAGCGTGTAGCCCCAGAACGGCGCGGCGGCGGCCGTCGCCCAGGTCGCCACGAAACCCGACAAGGAGGTCACCGCCCCGACGGGGTTGACCATCGTATCATCAATGGCTTGGAAGTTGGTCGTCAGTAGCGTGGCATCGATCTGTGCCATGGCACTCCCTCATGCGGCATGCGGATGAACAACTCTGTGGAGGTATGTTCCGCAGCCGGCATGAACGGGTCAAGCATTTCATCGTTACAAGAGTAACGAGGTGCGGACGGGCTACCAGCAGGTGCTTGCTGCCGCAACGGAGTGTGAATGTGGGTGCATTTCAAGACTTAGCACAACAGGCCCTCGGAGACATCACCGAAGGCCACGCAAACGCAGCACAAGGACTGTTGCCGGCATGCCACTCGTACCGCTTCTCAGACAGTATCGCGCGCCATTCCCGTCAGGATCGCGGGCAGATCCCTCAGACTCTCGATCATATGAGCGGGCGCGCCGCCCTCCGCTGTCACTGCCCCGTCGTGTATCCCGCCCGGCCTGACGATCTGCACCGTTAACCAGCCCATGGCATTGGGAGATACGAAATCCTTGGAGGGGTTGTCGCCGACATAGACGAGGCGGCGTCCGTCCTGCGGCAAGCGCGACGCCACAGTCTCGAACGGCTTTGGGTGCGGCTTCCAGAACTCACGATTGGGCCCGAGCGCACCCGTGATGACCAGGCTGTCGAACCGTGGCGCGATCCCGAGCGCCGTGATCTTCTTCGACTGCAGGTCCTCCTCACCATCGGTCACGAGGCCGAGCGACATGTGGGGGGCCAGATGATCGAGCACCCACTGCGCATCGTCGAACAAAGTGAGCTCGGGCTCGTTCGCCCGATAGGCGGCCACCAATGCCGTGACTGTCTCGGGTGGTGCCGCGCCCATCCGCTCGGCGAGCACCATGTCGAATATCCGCCCGCGATGCCCCTCGTCGAGGAGCCGCGTCATGTCGGCAGCGAGGCCATCGAGGCCGAGCGCCTCCTCGGCCCAGCGCTCGGCCGCGCGAAAGCCCGACAGCGCCCATTGCCGCTCCGGATAGAGCGTATCGTCGAGATCGAAAACGACGGTGTAGCGCTTCATCGGATCAGGCCTCCGTCGACGATGATCTCGTCGTCATAACGCAGCATGCCGAGATTGGCGCGGAACGCCCGGCCCAGGTCGAAATCCGGCACCCGGCCGGCCGCCTCCTCGATCATCCAGCGCGGATAGTCGGCGCCGGCATGCCGGGAAAGTGGATAGCCGCCACCAAAGCGCGGATTGATCTCGATGAAGACGAAGCCGCCATCGGCGACCTTGAAGGCCTGCAGCGTAATGCAGCCGATGGCACCGGGGAGCTTGCGCACGACATCGAGGGAGAGTGCGATCAGCGTCTCGTCGCGCACAGTGAGGCCTTTGGAGATCTCACCCGCCCGTGTTTCGAGCCGCAATCGCGGCACGGCGCAGCGCGGCACGCCCTGGAAGTCGACATAGACGTCGATCGTGTACTCCTCGCCGCGCACCAGCTCCATGACCACGAGGCTCGGATCGGCGGCACGGCGGACGTTGAGCTCCTCGGCATCGCGAACCGCGTCCGCCCCGATCGACGACGAGCCTTCGGCCGGCTTGGCGAAGACGGGGAAATCACCCGACCGCAACGCCTCAATCTCGCCTTTCGAGAGAACATGGGGCGTGCGGAACCCGTTCGTACGGAAGAAGTTCCCCGTCGCTACCTTGTTCGCGCCGATCGCGATCGTCTCCGGCGACGAGACGATGAGGCGCGTCCCCAGCGCCGCAAAGTCCGCGTGATGAGCGGCGAGCCTCGGCAACGCCGGATCGATCAGCGGCACGAGCAGGCTCGCCTCGTGCTTGCGACAGAGCCCGAGCAGCGCCTCGATGTAGTTGGGGGCGCTCACCCGCGGCGCCAGCTCGGCGACATCGGCCACGTAGAGAGCCGCCGCCCGCCGGTCGCTGTTGACCGCGATCGTCTTTCCGGCGAGCCCCGTCTCGTCGAGCGCCCGCCGGAATGCCTTCACCAGCGACACGCGCCGGCCAGCGGCTTCGAAGAGGATGTTGATCGGTCGGGACATGCGAGCTGGGTTAGCATGCGACGCCAACAATTCGAAGCCTCCCAGTGCTTTCCAGACCCGTCATTTTCCGCTACACGCGCGCTTAGCGGGCATTCGGAGACGGCACATGAACAAGCGCAAGGACAAGATCAGAGTCGGCGTCATCGGGGCGTCGGGGTACACGGGCGCCGACTTGATCCGCCTAGCCTACCGCCATCCCAATATCGCGCTGACGCAACTCCTTGCCAAGAGCCATGCCGGCAAATCCATGGACGAGGTTTTCCCCCACCTGGGTGGCCTGGGCCTTCCAAATCTCATCGCGGAGGAGGACGCCGACTGGTCCAAATGCGACGCCGTCGTCTGCGGGCTGCCACACGGCACTGCGCACGAGATCATCGCCAAGCTGCCCAGGGACACGAAGGTCGTCGACATGTCGGCCGACTTCCGCCTCAAGGACCCGAGAGTTTATGCCGAGTGGTATGGGCTCGAGCATAAAGCACCGCAATTGATCGGTGAGGCTGTGTACGGTCTCACCGAGCACTATCGCGAGGAGATCGCCAAGGCGCGGCTCATCGCCTGCCCCGGTTGCTATCCGACGGCGACGTTGCTCGGGCTCTTGCCGCTCGTCTCGGACAAGCTCATCGAGGCGAGCGATCTCATCGTCGACGCGAAATCGGGCATCTCGGGTGCCGGCCGGTCACTGAAACAGAACACGCTGTTCTCGGAAGCCGGCGAAGGGCTGACCCCCTACTCCGTCGCCAAGCATCGCCACGCGCCCGAGATCGAGCAGGAGCTCGGCCGCGCGGCCGGCGAGACGGTCACCATCAACTTCACGCCGCATCTGATCCCGATGAGCCGCGGCGAGCTCGTCACATGCTATGTCCGGATGTCGAAGGGCGTCAGCGCCGATGACCTCCGCGTGGCCTTGACGAAGGCCTATCGCGACGCGCCCTTCGTGCGCGTGCTGGCGAAGGGGCAGACGCCCGGCACCCAGTTCGTGCGCGGCTCGAACTACACCCACATCGCCGTCTTCGCCGATCGCATCAAGGGCCGCGCCATCGTCGTCTCGACGCTCGACAATCTGGTCAAGGGCTCCGCCGGACAGGCGCTGCAGAACTTCAACCTGATGCATGGCCTCGACGAGGCGACCGGAATCGAGCAGCTGGCGCTGTTTCCGTGATGTCGGGGCTCTCCACAACCCCCATCTCCTCCGTCAACAGAGGGCCAGGGATGGGCGTATGAAGCAGGGCGTTCTCAGTCTAGCGGCTGTGATCGCACTTGCTTGGTTCTGCCCAGCGCCCGCGCAGGCGGACCCTTGCCTCGGGGACGACCACAGGGCGGTCGAAAGCATCGAAGTCCTGCAGGTAAAATACGCCGGAGACAGCGAAATGACCCGAATGAGTTGCATCGACGCCCGCGGACTCCTGCGCATCCTGACGATCTTCGGAAACACGGACAGCTCCAGCCGCACGCACGCCTCGAGCTATCACCGCCATGTGCATCTTTCGGAGCACATCGCACTCGCCAAGCGATACGCGCGGCAACTCAAACGCGCCATACGGGGTCGATGCGAGAGAAGCGGTTCGGAATTGGGCTCGCCTCCGACAGGGCAGGATCTGAGGCTATCCTGGTCGACGGCATTTCACGCGGTGCCGGAACTGGTGGTGGCCCCTTTGGGGGGCCAGCATCGCGGTGCTCCGGATGTGAACCCGACGTCTAAGACGTCCATGGCGGGGATTTCCGGGCGAAGAACGCCTCGATGCCATCGCGGGCCTCCGCGCTTTCCCAGCGATCGGCCAGCCGCTCGATGGAATAGGGTCCGAGGTTGCTCGCGGGATTGCGCGCCAGATGCTTGGCCAGCGCTTTCGCGTCGCGCACGGCGCCCGGCGCGCATTTGAGCACCGCCGCCACCTCCGCCTCGACCGCCTGGTCGATCTCGCCGGGCGCGCAGACGATCGTCGCCAATCCAAGCCGCTGGGCCGTCGCCGCATCGAACGGCTTGGCATTCAGGAACACGCTCCGCGCATGGCCTTCGCCGATCCGACGGACGACGAAGGGCCCGATGGTCGCCGGAATGAGACCAAGGCGCGTCTCGGTCAGCGCGAATTTCGCCTGCGTCGAGGCAATGACGACATCGGACACGGCCATGAGACCGAGCCCGCCGCCGTAAGCCGGCCCATGCACACGCGCGATGAGCGGTTGCGGCAGATCGTCGAGCGCCTTGAGCATGCCGGCGAGCATGCCCGCCTCGGCGATGCGACCAGCGCGATCCTTCGCCCATTGCTCCTGCATCCAACCGAGGTCGCCACCGGCCGAGAAGCTCGCCCCCTCGCCGGAGAGCACCACGGCGCGCACCGCCGGATCACCGGCGAGCCGCTTCGCCACATTGGCCAGCTCCCGGATCATGGTCGCATTCATGGCGTTGTGCTTGTCGGCGCGCGCCAGGGTCAGGCTGGCGACGCCTCGCGCATCGGTCTCCAGCTTCAACGTCTCATGGCTCATGGGGCTCCTCCCTGAGGCTTCGCGCGAAGGACTCGGCCTGGTCGAGCTTGGCGAGGTCGAGGCCCGTCGGGTGGCCGAGCCTGGCGAGAAGTCTCGCAACCGTGCCGGTCGCGACGTTGCCTGCCGCACCCGGCGCATAGGGGCAGCCGCCGAGGCCACCGGCCGCCGCGTCGAAGGTCCTGAGCCCTAAGGCGAGCGAGACCTCGATATTGTCGAGCGCGCGCTGCCGCGTATCATGGAAATGACCGGCGAGCCGTGCAGCGGGCGCCACGTCGAGAACCGCGGCGAGCATGTGCCCGATCGTCTCCGGCGTGCCGGCGCCGATCGTGTCGCCGAGGCTGACCTCCGTGCAGCCGAGATCGAGCAGCAGGCGCGTCACGCGGGCAACCTCGCCGGGTGGCGTCGGGCCGTCATAGGGGCAATCGGTGACGCAGGAGACATAGCCGCGCATTGCGACACCGTCGTCCCTGGCCCGCGCCGCCACGTCACGGAACCGCTCGATGCTCTCGCTGATCGTGCAGTTGATATTCTTTGCGCTGAACCCCTCGGAGGCCGAGGCGAAGATCGCCACCTCGTCCACTCCGGCGGCATGCGCCGCCGTATAGCCCTTGAGGTTCGGCGTCAGCGCTGCATAGGCGATGCCGGGTCGGCGACGGATACCGGCAAGGACCTCGGCGGCGTCTGCCAATTGCGGCACCCATTTGGGCGAGACGAAGCTGGTCACCTCGATCCTCGTGAGTCCCGTCTCGGAGAGAAGATCGACGAGCTTGATCTTATCGGATGCAGGAATGCGACGCGCCTCGTTCTGCAAGCCGTCGCGCGGACCGACCTCGACGATGGTGACGGGATCAGCCATCGATGGGCTCGAGCGCCACCAGCATCGTTCCCTCGACGACCTGCTCGCCGGCTGCGATCAACACCTCGGCGAGCCTGCCGTCACGGGGCGCCATCAGCGTGTGCTGCATCTTCATGGCCTCGAGGACCAGCAAGGGATCGCCCTTGGCGACGCTTTGGCCGGCCGCCACATGCACGGCCTTGACGAGCCCCGGCAGCGGCGCCATCACGCGATCGCCGCCACCCGCCTCGTCCTCGTCGAGGCGGCTCCGATCCGTGCGCTCGAAAAGATGTGTCACCCTGTCGGCGATGATGCCGATATGACGGTGGTCGCAGACAGCGATAGCGTTCGAGCGCCGGCCGTCCACCTCGACCACTAGGCGGACTCCCTCGCGCGCCACGACGGTAAGGACGACGTTGCCCTTGGGTGTCTCAGCCGCGAATCGTCCCGGTCCCATGACCGTGACAGTTGAATCCACCGGCTCGCCGTGCCGCGCCAGTGAGACCGGAAGGCGCGCCGCGCCAAATGTCCGCCAGCCAGATAGCGCCTTCCACGGGTCGGACCCGCCCGGCAACGGATCGATCTCGAGGGCCGCGACCGCGGCCAGCGCGAGAGCAAGCGCCGATGGCTCGCCGCCTTGATTGAGCTCGGCCAGCACGCGGCCGATGAGGCCGGTGTCCACCCGACCGGCCATCACATCGGAGTGGGAGGCCAGTCGCTCGAGGAAACCGACATTGGTGATGGAGCCTGCGATCTCGCTCCGCCGGAGGGCAGCGGCGAGCCCCTCGAACGCTTCGATCCTAGAAGGCGCATGCACGATCACCTTGGCGATCATCGGATCGTAGAAGGGTGTGATGGCGTCGCCCTGCCGGACGCCGGTGTCGATCCGGGCGAGCCCGTCCGGCAACGACAGATGCAGGAGCTGTCCCGTCGCCGGTGCGAAATCGCGATGGGCATCCTCGGCGTAGATGCGGGCCTCGACGGCGTGGCCGTCGAGCGGAATCTGGTCCTGCCGCAGCGGCAGTGGCTCGCCCGCCGCGACGCGGATCTGCCACTCGACGAGATCCTGTCCGGTGATCGCCTCGGTCACCGGATGCTCGACCTGAAGGCGCGTGTTCATCTCCATGAACCAGAAGCCATCGGCCCGGAGCCCCTTCGAACCGTCGGCGATGAACTCGACCGTGCCGGCGCCGGCATAGCCGACGGCACGTGCCGCATTGACCGCCGCCTCGCCCATGGCCCGGCGGACCGCCTCCGTCATGCCCGGCGCGGGTGCCTCCTCGATCACTTTCTGATGACGGCGCTGCAGCGAGCAGTCGCGTTCGAAGAGATGGACGGCATTGCCCTTGGTATCGGCAAACACCTGCACCTCGATGTGGCGAGGCGCCGTCACGTATCTCTCGATCAGAACGCGGTCGTCGCCGAAGCTCGATCTGGCTTCGCCCTTGGCGCTCGCCAACGCGGCATCGAAATCCCTTTGGGTCTCGACGCGCCGCATGCCCTTGCCGCCACCACCGGCAACCGCCTTGATCAAGACTGGATAACCGATCTCGGCGGCGCGCCTGGCGAGCTGCTTTCCGTCCTGATCGGCGCCGTGGTATCCCGGCACGACCGGTACGCCGGCCTTCTCCATGGCGCGCTTGGCAGCGTCCTTGAGACCCATGGCCCGCATGGCTGAGGCCGGCGGGCCGATGAAGATCAGCCCCGTCGCAGCGACCGCCTCGGCAAAGGCCGGATTCTCGGACAGGAACCCGTAGCCCGGGTGAATCGCATCGGCCCCGCTCAACGCGGCGACCTCGAGAATGCGATCGATCCTGAGATAGCTCTCGGAGGCCGGTGCAGGACCGATGTGAAAGGCCTCATCGGCCATGGCGACGTGCAGGCTCCGGGCATCAGCATCGGAATAGACGGCAACCGTCCCGATGCCCAAGCGCTGTGCCGTTCTGACGACCCGGCAGGCAATCTCGCCGCGATTGGCTATGAGGATTTTCTTCAGCATCAGCGCGCCGCGTAGGCCTCGATCTCGAGAAACCACTGCTCGTCGATGATGCCGGTGACGACGCAGGTAAAGGCGATCTGGTGGCCACCAAGATAGGCATTGCGAGCATCGCGCATGCCGTCCCGGTACTTGCAATCGGCTAGATAGACCGTGACCTTGACCAGGTTCTCCTTCGTCATGCCGGCGGCGCGAAGCTGCCGGTCGATGTTGATGAAGGCGTTCCTCGCCTGCTCCTCGAAGCTGGGCGGCGTGACCCGGTTGGCGTCGAAGCCCATCTGTCCGCCGATGAACAGCACTTCCTTCGCACCGCAGACATTGATCGCGTGAGCATAGGGGCCGGCCGTTTTCGGGCCATCCGCAGCGGTGATGGGACGAAGCTCCATGGCAGTCAACTCCTACATTCTGAAAACGCCGAAGCGGGTTTTGGGGATCGGTGCGTTGAGGGCCGCGGCGAGACTGAGCGCCAGCACGTCGCGGGTCTTCCGCGGATCGACCACGCCATCGTCCCAGAGCCGGGCAGAGGCATAGAGTGGATGCCCCTGAGACTCGAATTGAGCGATGATGGGCCTCTTGAAGGCCGCCTCCTCGTCCGCGCTCCACGTCCCGCCCTTGCGTTCGATGCCGTCGCGCCGGACGGTCGCCAGCACCGCCGCCGCCTGCTCGCCGCCCATGACCGCGATGCGGCTGTTCGGCCAGGTCCACAGGAACCGCGGCTGATAGGCCCGTCCGCACATGCCGTAGTTGCCGGCGCCGAACGAGCCGCCGACGATGACCGTTACCTTCGGCACCTTCGTCGTCGCGACCGCGGTGACCAGCTTGGCGCCATCCTTAGCAATGCCTCCCGTCTCGTACTTCCGCCCGACCATGAAGCCGGTGATGTTCTGCAGGAAGACCAGAGGGATCTTGCGCTGGCTGCACAGCTCGACGAAATGCGCGCCCTTGAGCGCGCTTTCGGAGAACAGGATGCCGTTGTTGGCGACGATACCGGCGGGAATGCCGTGAATGTGGGCGAAACCGGTGACGAGCGTCGTGCCGTAGCGCGCCTTGAACTCGTCGAGCCGCGAGCCGTCGACGATACGGGCGATGACTTCACGGACGTCGTAGGGCGTCTTGAGATCGGCCGGAACGACGCCGGCAAGCTCGTCCGGATCATGGACGGGGGCCTCGGGCGATTGCAGGACGATCTCGGCATTCCGCCTGCCGTTCAAATGCGCGACCGCCCTCCGGGCAAGCGCCAACCCATGCGCATCATCGCGTGCCAGGTGGTCGGCGACACCGGAGAGACGTGTATGTACGTCGCCGCCGCCCAGATCCTCGGCACTGACCACCTCGCCGGTCGCCGCTTTGACGAGCGGCGGCCCACCGAGGAAGATCGTTCCCTGCTCCTTGACGATGATGGTCTCGTCCGACATGGCCGGCACATAGGCGCCACCCGCCGTACAGGAGCCCATGACGACGGCGATCTGGGGAATGCCCGCTGCCGACATGTTGGCCTGGTTGTAGAAGATACGTCCGAAATGGTCGCGGTCCGGAAATACCTCGTCCTGATTGGGAAGATTGGCGCCACCGGAATCGACGAGATAGACGCAGGGTAGCCGGTTCTCGGCCGCGATCTCCTGGGCTCTGAGATGCTTCTTCACGGACAGCGGATAGTAGGTGCCGCCTTTGACGGTCGCATCGTTGCAGATGACCATGCACTCGCGGCCCTCGATGCGGCCGATCCCGGTGACGAGGCCGGCCGAGGGCGCATCACCTGCATAGAGACCGTGGGCGGCAAGCAGGCCCACCTCGAGGAAGGGCGAGCCCGGATCGAGGAGCCGGCTCACGCGATCGCGCGGGAGCAGCTTCCCTCGCGCGGTGTGCCGCTCCTGGGCGGCCACGCCACCTCCCGCCATCGCCGTCTCGGCTGCCGCCTCGACCTCGGCCAGAGCCGCGAGCATCGCCTTGCGGTTCTCGGTGAAGGCGGCCGACTTCGGTGAGATGCTGGACGAGAGCAGGCTCATCTCACGCCGTCTCCTTGAACAGCTCGCGGCCGATCAGCATGCGGCGGATCTCCGACGTGCCGGCACCGATCTCGTAGAGCTTGGCGTCACGCAGCAGGCGGCCGGTGCCGAAATCGTTGATATAGCCGTTACCGCCGAGGCATTGGATGGCATCGAGCGCGATGAGCGTCGCCTTCTCCGCGGCATAGAGGATGCAGCCCGCCGCATCCTTTCTCGTCGTCTCGCCGCGATCCGCGGCGGCGGCCACCGCGTAGACATAGGCGCGGCAGGCGTTGGTCACCGTATACATGTCGGCGAGCTTGCCCTGCATGAGCTGGAAGGTGCCGATCGGCTGGCCGAATTGCTCGCGGGTGTGGACATAGGGCACGACGATATCGAGCGCCGCCGCCATGATGCCGAGCGGGCCGCCGGCGAGCACGATGCGCTCGTAGTCGAGGCCGCTCATGAGGACGTTGACGCCCTTCCCCTCCTCGCCGAGTACATTCTCGTAGGGCACCTCGACATCGTCGAAGACGAGCTCGGCCGTGTTGGAGCCGCGCATCCCGAGCTTGTCGAGCTTGGGCGAGGGCTTGAAGCCCTGCATGGTTTTCTCGATGAGGAAGGCGGTGATGCCCTTGGGGCCGGCGCCGGGATCGGTCTTGGCGTAGACGACGAGGGTATCGGCGTCGGGCCCGTTGGTGATCCACATCTTGGCGCCGTTCAGGACATAGCGGTCATTCCGTTTCTCGGCGCGAAGACGCATCGAGACGACGTCCGAGCCCGCCCCCGGCTCCGACATGGCGAGCGCGCCGATATGTGCCCCGGAGCAGAGTTTTGGCAGATACTTTCTTTTCTGCTCGACGGTGCCATGGCGATTGATCTGATTGACGCAGAGATTGGAATGCGCGCCGTAGGAGAGGGCCACCGATGCCGAAGCCCGGCTCAGCTCCTCCATGACGATGGTATGGGCGAGATAGGAAAGACCCGAGCCGCCGTAGTCGGGATCGGCCGTCATGCCGAGCAGTCCCAGGCTTCCGAGTTCCGGCCAGAGGTCGCGCGGCAGGTCGTTGGTCTTGTCGATCTCGGCGGCGCGGGGGGCCAGTTTGGCCTGTGCCCATCGATGCACCGTATCGCGGAGCGCCTCGATCTCCTCGCCGAGCCCAAAACTCATGCCCGAAGTAAACATGCCGATCCTCCTCGCCCGCCCCATGAGAGCGGCCGAGGCTATAGGGCGACGTTCTTGGTCCGAGTGCAAGTGGATTGGGTTGTAGCGGCGACCGGTCTTACGTGCTCGAGCGTCTCTGATTGCCATCGCCCCACAGCAGGTGATCGAGCGCCAGGACACCTGGTCCGTACTTCATGACGTAGAGCAGTGAGACCGCCCATAGCCCATGCATCGCATAGGCATTCGGATAGACGAAGACCTGGATCACCAGCGTCATGCCCAGCATGGCGAGCGCGGCATAGCGCGAGAGCAGGCCGAGCACGAGCAGGACCGGCAGTACGAGCTCCGCGACGACCGTCAGGTAGGCGGCGAGATCGGACGGAATGAGCGGCAGCTTGTACTCGTTGGCAAAGAGATAGAACGTCGAGGACTTGATCGACATCGTCGCGAGGTCGACCTTCGTCAACCAGGATTTGAAGAAGGTCACGGCCATGATCAATCGGGCGAGAAGTGCGATGAGGCTGTGCGGGACGAGGTCGAAGGCATTGGCGGCGGCATGGACGAGCTTGTGCATGGAGACCTCGGATGTGATCGCGCGGAAACGTCGGCTGGATCGCTCCGGAGCGGAGCGTCCTAAATCATATAGCCAACGATGGCTCCGGCATCGATCACGGTTGCGAGTGTCATTTGCACATTGAAGTGATCACTGGCCGCCTGCGCCCTCCCGGCAGCCTCGGCCAAATGTAGCCCTTCACCGACCGCGGCGAGGAACGCGCTCGTGCCAGGCGGCACTTTTCGCGTCGCCACCTCGAGCCCCGGGCGCACGACAAGCGCCGTCTCGCCGCCCTGATCGAGCCTGATCGGCCGCACCGTATCGTCCCGCCTGTTGGTCTCCCAGATCGAGACGACAGGATAGGGCGAGGCGACGACGCCGACCGAGGGATGCAGGCGAAATCGGAGCTTCGGTATGGTCGCCAAGGCGATCGTCGCCAGCTCTCCCGCGCCGATCGGCATGGCGTCGGCGGCATGATAGGCCAGATGCTGGAGCCATTCGAGACGCGCAACATCAGGAAGGTACGGCAAATACCGGGCCGGTTCGAAGGCGGCGATGAAGTCTGCGAACTCGCCACCGAATTCGGCGAGCACCGGCGAATGCGGCGGACAGGCCTGGAGATAGAGACGCCCCATGCCGCGGAAGAACTCCTCGCCAATCAGTCTCAGGACGGCCGGGTAGCGGGCCTCCAATATCTGGATGAGGCTCGCGACGTGATTGTTGCGATAGACGTTGTAGCGCTTGACCGGCAGCGTCGCAGTCGGCCCGTGCACGCTGTCGGGGGGAGCCTCGTCCGGCTTGAGAAGCCGGTCCGCGAATTCGGCTTGCAGCTCAGCGAGCCGCGGCATGATTGCTCAACCGCTCGGCCATCACCTGGTCGGCGAGCCGCGCCTCCGCGAAAAGGTCCGGCCAATCGGGTACATTGTTGTCCCACTCGATCAGCGTCGGTTTCGGACCGGACCGCGCGATCGTGCGACGGTAGAGGTCCCAGACGCGGTCGAGCACTTGCCGATCATGGGCGTCGACAAGGAGCGGCCGCCCGTCGTCATCCTCGAAGCGCGCATGGCCGGCAAGATGGAGCTCGCCCACATGCTCGATCGGAAACGCGTCGACATAGGCATCGGCGTCGTAGCCGTGATTGGTGGCCGAGACGACGACGTTGTTAACGTCGAGAAGGAGCCCGCAGCCGGTGCGCCTGACGAGCTCCGTCAGAAATTCGATCTCGCCCATGTCGCTCTCGCCGAGCCGCACATAGGTCGAGGGGTTCTCAATCAGCATCGGCCGGTCGAGTGCCGTCTGCACCTGGTCGACATGATCGCAGACGAGACCGAGCGTCTCCTCCGTGTAGGGCAGCGGCAAAAGATCGTTCAGATACGCATCGTCATGCGTCGACCAGGCCAGGTGCTCCGAAAACAGCGCCGGCTCGTAGCGGTCGACGAGCGCCCGCAAGCGTTCGAGGTGGCGCTTGTCGAGCGGGCGGACGCCGCCGATCGACAAGCCGACGCCGTGGATCGACAGCGGATAGCGCTCGCGGATGTGCGTCAGATAATGGTGGGGAGGCCCGCCCTCACCCATGTAGTTCTCGGCATGCACCTCGAACCAGCCGATCTCGGGCCGGCGGTCCAAGATATCCTGATAGTGCTGCGGCTTGAGGCCGACCCCGGCGCGTGCCGGGATCGGCTCTCTCGGCCATGTCGCAACGTCGACCCCTGGGGCGAACATCGGCGATCGATCAGCCTTCCTTGCCGCGATCCGGAACGGGCTCGAGGGCGCCGAGACCGAGTGGCGTCTCGATCGAGGTGCAGGTCCCCTTGGCAACCAGCTTCCAGGCGAACCCGTCATAGTCGACCGTCGAGGTACCGGCACAGGACGAGCCGGCCTCCTCCGAAGCACAGTCGTTTTGACCGGCGAGAGAGACGCCGTAGCACTTCTCCATCTCGTCCTCGGTCTGAGCAATCGCCGACGGCGCGGCGGCCGCCATGCCGAGGGCCAGAGCGAACGCACCTGCGAGCGCCAGGGCAGATCCGTTCTTCAGCGTTTGATCCATTGCAGTCCCTTTCCAGTTGTCCATGCTTCGCACGGCGGGTGCCTGGTTGCCTCGACACCTGCGATCCGAGAGCTTCATATATGGCATAGATGGACTGTTTTGTGGCGTTCGTCAGCCCACTCACGAGTCTTTGACTTTCCGCGAGCGCTCCTCCCGCCGGCTTTGCAACATGTGGGATGGACCCGTGGCATTCCGCGGCATGAATGGCGTGTTTTGCTTGTCCGGTGCGACATTTTCTGGCACTGTCCGACCAATAGGTCAGTCATGCTGTCCTTTGTGCCGATTGAGGGATGCCAATGCGATCAAGACAACTCGCGGAAGCGCAAGGGCTTTTCGACCCTACCTTCGAGCGCGATGCCTGTGGCGTGGGCTTCATCGCCGACCTGTCGGGCAAGAGGACTCACCGCATCGTCGAGGACGGGCTGAGGATCCTCCTGAACCTCACGCACCGGGGCGCCGTCGGCGCCGATCCGCTCGCCGGCGATGGTGCCGGCATGCTGACGCAGATCCCCCACGAGTTCCTGGCCGCCGAATGCGCCAAGCTCGGCTTCACGCTACCGGAGCCCGGCCATTATGCCGTCGGCCAACTCTTCCTGCCGAAGGACCGGGCCCCCCGAATCCATTGCGAGGAGGTCGTCCGCCGGGTCATCCTGCACGAGGGGCTCACTTGCCTCGGCTGGCGCGACGTTCCGGTCGACAGCAGCGGCCTGTCGGCCATGGTCCTCGAGACCGAGCCCGTGCAGCGGCAGGTCTTCATCGGCCGCGGCAAGAGCATCAAGGACGAGTTGGCGTTCGAGCGGAAGCTCTATCTGGTCCGCAAGGTGATCTCGAATGTGATCTATGACGAGACGCAGGGTCGCGACATCGGCTTCTATCCGGTGTCGTTGTCGAGCCGGACGATCGTCTACAAGGGCATGTTCCTCTCGCACCAGCTCGGCAGCTACTACAAGGACCTGACCGACAAGCGGTTCGCCTCGCAGATGGCCCTCGTCCATCAGCGCTTCTCGACCAACACGTTCCCCTCCTGGAAGCTCGCCCATCCCTACCGGATGGTCGCGCACAACGGCGAGATCAACACGCTCCGCGGCAACGTCAACTGGATGGCGGCCCGCCAGGCCTCCGTCTCCTCGCCGCTGTTCGGCAAGGACATTTCGCGCCTCTGGCCGATCTCCTACGAAGGCCAGTCGGATACCGCCTGCTTCGACAATGCGCTCGAATTCCTGGTGATGGGCGGCTACAGCCTCGCCCACGCCGCCATGATGCTGATCCCGGAGGCCTGGGCCGGCAATCCGCTGATGGATGCCAACCGCCGCGCGTTCTACGAGTATCATGCGGCACTGATGGAACCGTGGGACGGGCCGGCCGCCATGGCCTTCTCCGACGGTCGGCAGATCGGCGCGACGCTCGATCGCAACGGCCTCCGTCCGGCCCGCTACTTCGAGACCTCGGACGGCCTCGTCGTCATGTCGTCCGAGGCGGGCGTGCTGCCGGTGCCGGAGAGCAAGATCGTCCGCAAGTGGCGACTGCAGCCCGGCAAGATGCTGCTGATCGACCTCGCCGAGGGCCGCATCATCTCCGATGACGAGCTCAAGGCCGATCTGTCCGGCCGTCATCCCTATCAGGCCTGGCTCGACCGGACCCAGCTCAAGGTATCCGAGCTGCCGGCGGTCAAGTCGAAAGCGCCGAGGACCAATGTCAGCCTTCTCGATCGCCAGCAGGCTTTCGGCTACACGGCGGAGAGTCTCAAGTTCCTGATGACGCCGATGGCCGAGACCGGCCAGGAGGCGGTCGGGTCCATGGGCACCGATACGGCGCTCTCGGCCCTGTCGTCCAGGCCGAAGCTCCTGCATACCTACTTCAAGCAGAACTTCGCGCAGGTGACGAACCCGCCGATCGATCCGATCCGTGAGGAGCTCGTCATGAGCCTCGTCTCCTTCATCGGACCGCGGCCCAACATCCTCGACCTCAAGGGGACATCAAAGCTGAAGCGGCTCGAGGTCGCACATCCGATCCTGACGAACGAGCAGCTCGAGCGCATCCGCCAGATCGGCGACATGTCGGACAACCCGTTCCGCTCCAAGACCATCGACATCGTCTTCCCGGCCGAGTATGGCGCCGAAGGCCTCGAGGCTGCCGTCTACGGCATTTGCGCCGACGCCGAGTCTGCCATCATCGAAGGCTACAACATCATCATCCTCTCGGACCGGCAGGTCGGCCCGGACAGCATTCCCGTTCCTTCTCTGCTGGCCACTTCCGCCGTGCACCATCACCTGATCCGGCGCGGCCTCAGGACCTCGGTCGGACTCGTCGTCGAGACCGGTGAGGCGCACGAGGTGCATCAGTTCTGCACGCTCGCGGGCTACGGCGCCGAGGCCGTCAATCCCTATCTCGCCTTCGAGACGATCGAGTCGATGCTGCCCGAACTCGGCGAGAGCCTGACCGTCGCGGAAGCCGTCAAGCGCTACATCAAGGGCGTCGACAAGGGTATCCTGAAGGTCATGTCGAAGATGGGCATCTCGACCTATCAGTCGTACTGCGGCGCGCAGATCTTCGACGCCGTCGGCCTCCGATCCGATTTCGTGAAGCAGTTCTTCACGGGAACGCACAGCCAGGTCGAGGGTGTGGGTCTCGACGAGATCGCCAGTGAGACGGCCGAGCGCCATCGGCTCGCGTTCTCCGATATCCCCATGCTCGACGGTGCGCTCGATGTCGGCGGCGAGTACGCCTATCGCGTGCGTGGCGAGGCGCATATGTGGCGACCCGGCGTGGTCGCCGACTTGCAGCACGCGGTCCGCGGGCAGCTCCCCGAGAAGTATCGGGCCTTCGCCAAGGCCATCAACGACCAGACCGAGCAGCTGTTGACCTTGCGCGGTCTCTTCCGCTTGAAGAGCGCCAAGGAGATGGGCCGCAAGCCCGTTGCCCTCGACGAGGTCGAGCCGGCCGCTCAGATCGTCAAGCGTTTCTCGACAGGCGCCATGAGCTTCGGCTCGATCAGCCGCGAGGCCCACACGACACTCGCCATCGCCATGAACCGGCTCGGCGGCAAGTCGAACACGGGCGAGGGCGGCGAGGAGGCCGATCGCTTCAAGCCGCTCCCCAATGGCGACTCCATGCGCTCAGCCATCAAGCAGGTCGCCTCCGGACGGTTTGGTGTGACGGCCGAGTATCTCGTCAACGCGGACGTCATGCAGATCAAGATGGCACAGGGGGCGAAACCCGGCGAGGGCGGCCAGCTTCCCGGCCACAAGGTCGATCAGACCATCGCCAAAGTCCGCCATTCGACGCCGGGCGTCGGCCTCATTTCGCCGCCGCCGCACCACGACATCTATTCGATCGAGGACCTGGCCCAGCTCATCTTCGACCTGAAGAACGTGAACCCGGAGGCGGACGTCTCTGTGAAGCTCGTCTCCGAGGTGGGCGTCGGCACGGTTGCCGCCGGCGTTGCCAAGGCGCGCGCCGATCATGTGACGATCTCCGGCTTCGAGGGCGGCACCGGCGCCTCGCCGCTGACGTCGATCAAGCATGCCGGTTCGCCCTGGGAGATCGGCCTGGCCGAGACTCAGCAGACGCTGGTCCTCAACCGGCTCAGGGGCCGCATCGCCGTGCAGGTCGACGGCGGCGTCCGTACCGGCCGCGACGTCGTCGTCGGCGCGCTTCTCGGTGCCGACGAGTTCGGATTTGCGACCGCACCCCTCATCTCGCTCGGCTGCATCATGATGCGCAAATGCCACCTCAACACCTGCCCGGTGGGGGTCGCAACGCAGGATCCCGAGTTGCGCAAGAAATTCTCTGGCAAGCCCGAGCACGTCATCAACTACTTCTTCTTCGTCGCCGAGGAGGTCCGCGAGCTGATGGCGGAGATGGGTTTCCGCACCTTCGACGACATGATCGGCGAGACCGACTGGCTCGACAAGGATCGCGCCATCGAGCACGGGAAGGCGCAAGGGCTCGACTTCACGCGGCTGTTCCACAAGCCGGTCGTGCCGGCCGGTGTCGCCGTGCACCATTCGGAGGAGCAGCACCACGGTCTCGAGGACGTACTCGACCAGAAGCTCATCAAGAAGGCCAAGCCGGCACTTGAGAAGGGCAAGCACGTCAAGATCGAGATGCCGATCTCGAACACCGACCGCACCGCCGGCGCCATGCTGTCGGGCGAGGTCGCGCGCCGCTATGGGCATGATGGTCTACCCGACGATACGATATGGGTGACGCTCAATGGCACCGCCGGCCAGAGCTTCGGCGCCTGGCTCGCCAAGGGCGTCACGCTCGACCTCTGCGGCGAGGCGAACGACTATGTCGGCAAGGGCCTGTCGGGCGGCCGCATCATCGTCCGCCCGAGCGAGCGCTCGGGCATCGTGCCGGAGGAGAGCATCATCGTCGGAAACACGGTGCTCTACGGGGCGATCGGCGGCGAATGCTATTTCAGGGGTGTCGCCGGCGAGCGCTTTGCGGTCCGGAACTCGGGGGCCGTCGCCGTCGTCGAGGGCACAGGCGATCACGGCTGCGAGTATATGACCGGAGGCGTCGTCGTCGTGCTCGGGCCGACCGGCCGGAATTTCGCCGCCGGCATGTCGGGCGGCATCGCCTATGTGCTCGATGAGGACGGCACCTTCGAAAAGCGCTGCAATATGGCCATGGTCGATCTCGAGCCGGTGGCCGCCGAGGCCGAGGTGCTCGAACGCCGCGCCCGCCAGGGTCGAGACCTGCACGGCCATGGCTTGGTCGACGTGCAAGCCGCCCTGTCCGGACACGACGCCGAGATGCTGAAAGGCCTGATCGAGAAGCATCGCCACTTCACCGGCTCCGAGCGGGCCCGCGTGCTGCTGGCCGATTGGACCAAGGCGCTGACCAAGTTCCGCAAGGTGATGCCGGTGGAGTATCGCCGTGCGCTGACCGAGATGGCCCGCCAGCAGAAGGCCGACAAGACCGGGCTGGACGTGCTTGAAATCGGCCTGCCGCTCAAGGCGAAGAGCGAGGCGAGGAAAAGCTGATGGGCAAGATCACCGGTTTCATGGAGTTCGAGCGCGCCGACCGGGGCTATGAGCCCGTCGCCGATCGCATCAAACACTGGCGCGAGTTCGTCAAGCCCCTGCCCGGAAAAGAGGTCCAGACGCAAGCCAGCCGCTGCATGGATTGTGGCATCCCCTATTGTCACAACGGCTGTCCGGTCAACAACCAGATCCCGGACTGGAACGACCTCGTCTTCCATGGCAAGTGGCGGGAGGCGGCGCGGAACCTGCACGCGACGAACAATTTCCCGGAGATCACCGGCCGGGTCTGCCCGGCACCCTGCGAAGCCGCCTGCACGCTCAACATCCAGGACGTGCCGGTTGCCATCAAGACCATCGAATGCGCCATAGCCGATAAAGCCTTCGACGACGGCATGATCGAGCCTCAGATTGCGGATCAGAAGACCGGCAAGCGGGTCGCCGTCGTCGGATCGGGCCCGGCCGGGCTGGCCGCGGCCCAGCAACTTGCTCGCGCCGGGCACGACGTGCACGTCTTCGAGAAGAATGCCTCGCCCGGCGGCCTGCTTCGCTACGGCATCCCGGACTTCAAGCTCGAGAAGTCGGTCGTCGAGCGGCGTGTAGCGCAGATGGAGGCGGAGGGCGTAACCTTCCATTGCGGTGTCCAGATCGGCAAGGCGAGGTCCCTCGCCCAGCTCGAAAAGGACTTCGATGCCGTGCTGCTGGCCGGCGGTGCGGAACGGCCTCGCGACCTCGCTATCCCGGGCCGCGAGGCGGACGGCATCCATTTTGCCATGGAGTTCCTGCCGCAGCAGAACCGCCGCATCTCCGGCGAGCCCTTGGGGCATGTCGACGAGCTCACCGCCAAGGGCAAGCATGTCGTCGTCATCGGCGGCGGCGACACCGGATCGGATTGCATCGGTACGTCGATCCGGCAAGGCGCGGCGTCGGTGACCAATTTCGAGATCATGCCGGAGCCGCCGATGAAGGAGGACAAGGCACTCTCCTGGCCGCATTGGCCGCTGAAGCTCAGGACCTCCTCCAGTCACGAGGAAGGCGCGTCGCGCGATTTCGCCGTCATGACGAAGGCGATCACGGTCCGCAACGGCCGTGTAACCGGCCTCACCTGCGTCCGCCTCGACAACACGATGAAGGAGATCGAGGGTTCGGCCTTCGATATCAAGGCCGACCTCGTGCTGCTGGCCATGGGCTTCCTCGGACCCATCACCGATGACATGATGAAGGATGCCGGACTCGAGCTCGACCCTCGCGGCAACGTCAAGGCCGACGATAGGCGCTACCAGACCTCGCGCCCGAAGGTATTCGCCGCCGGCGACATGCGCCGCGGACAATCCCTCGTCGTCTGGGCGATCCGCGAAGGAAGACAGGCCGCACATGCGATCGATCTTGCGCTGATGGGCAAGACGGATCTGCCGAGGTAGGAAATCGGTTGCCGCTTCAGGTGTTAGGTTTCGGGTGATTTCGCAGCCCACTGCACCTGCCCATTTCGACGCGCCGCTGGTCTGGCCGTCAATGCTGAACTCCAACCATGCTGTCCACCATCACCACACCTCGCCTTCTGCTCCGGCCCGTCCAACCCGACGACGGGCCGACGCTTTACGCTCTGATCAACAACTGGGCAGTCATCCGATGGCTCTCGGTTGTGCCGTGGCCTTACACACCTGACGACATGTCATGGTTCATCACCAACATCGCCGGCCCGCGCGCTGCGACCGACGATCCGATCTTCGCGCTTCTCCTCGACGGCACGACACTCATCGGCGTCGCCGAGTGCATGGGTGGAGCCGATGCGGGCTCGAGCGAGGTCGAGGTCCACGATCTCGGCTTCTGGCTCGGCGAGCCTTATTGGGGCAAAGGCTATATGAGCGAGGCGGTTTCGGCCCTCATTACCCGCGCATTCGAACGGCCGGAGACCGAAGTCATTCGCTCGGGTGCGTTCGAGGGCAACGACCGGTCACTCGCCGTGCACGAAAAGCTCGGCTTCGTGCGGACAGGCCTGCGCCCGTCTCATTGCCGCGCGCGCGCCACCGACATCCCTCTCGCCACGCTGCGCCTCACCCGGGAGCGCTTCAAGCCCGTTTGATGGCCCATGCCTCGCCGTAGCCGAGCTTCGACAGGCCGAGGTGAGCGGCGACCGTCTGACCGATATCGGCGAAGCTCGCGCGGCGTCCGATCGCGCCACCGGAAATCCCCGGTCCGAAGGCCAGCACGGGCACGCACTCGCGAGTATGGTCGGTACCGCGGAACGCCGGGTCGCAGCCATGGTCGGCGGTCAGCACCATCAGGTCGCCGGGCACCAGCGCGCGCTCCAGCTCGGGCACCCGCCGGTCGAACGCCTCGAGCGCCGCCGCATAGCCCGGGATGTCGCGACGATGCCCGTGCAAGGTGTCGAAGTCGACCAGATTGGTGACGATCAGGCCACCATCGGCAAGGCCGCCGATCGCCGCGAGCGTGGCGTCGACCAGCGTCATGTTCCCCCCACCCTTGACGATGCGGCCGGTGCCGCGATGGGCGAAGATGTCGCCGATCTTGCCGATCGAGACGACCTCACGGCCGCTTGCCGTCGCGACATCGAGCAGCGTCGGCTCCGGCGGCGGCACGGCATAGTCCCGGCGATGCGGAGTGCGTTCGAAATTGGCACGCGTCGTGCCGACGAACGGCCGGGCGATGACGCGGCCGATGTTCAGGCGATCGACGAGCTTGCGGGTGATCTCGCAGAGCCGATAGAGTCGCTCGAGCCCGAATGCCTCCTCGTGCGCTGCGATCTGCAGCACCGAATCGACCGAAGTGTAGAGGATGGGCTTGCCAGTCCGCACATGCGCCTCACCCAGCGACTCGATGATGCCCGTTCCGGAGGCGTGCCGGTTGCCGAGGACGCCAGGTAGCCCGGCCTCGGCAACGATGGCGTCGGTCAACCAGGCCGGGAAGCAAGGCTCGATGTCCGGGAAGTAGCCCCAGCCATCCCTGACGGGCACACCGGCGATCTCCCAATGGCCGGAGACCGTGTCCTTGCCCTCGGAGGTCTCGACGGCAAAGCCCCATTGCCCCCGAGGCGCCGTCGGACACTCGAGCCCCGACGATGGACACCCGCGCGCCGCATCGGCCGCCAATCCGAGGCCGAGGGCGGCGAGATGGGGCAGTCTCAGTGGACCTTGGCGCAGACCCGCCCGGTCGCCACGGCCGTCGGCGCAACCCTCGGCGATGTGGCCAAGAGTGTCGGCACCCGCGTCGCCGAAGCGGTCGGCATCGGGCGCGCCGCCGATACCGAAGGAGTCGAGCACGATGAGGATCGCGCGGGTCATGCCGACGCGCTCCCGATCCGATCGATGATGATGGGAGGCCTGTCTCGCGCAGCCGGCCCTATCGTGTAGGCCCGGCGTACGAGGCTCGCGGCGCGGCCGGCCCCCTCCGGCGTGCGCGCATGGACGAGCGCCAGCGGCGAAGGCCCGCCCCCGACCTCGCTGCCGACACGCGCGAGTCGCGTCAGTCCGACCGCGTAGTCGATCCGGTCCTCAACACGCCGACGCCCGCCGCCGAGCTCGATGACGGCAAGGCCGAGGGCTCGCGTGTCGATCGATGCGACGATGCCGGGCTCGTCGGCCACGACGGCCTGCACGAAGGGCGCTTGATCCAGATGCCGTGACGGCTTGTCGATCAGATCCTTCGGGCCGCCGAGACCCGCCACCATGCGCTGGAATCGCTCGGCGGCGCGGCCATCCTCGAGCGTTCGTATCAGCTCGGCGTGAGCGTCCTCGGCCCGGGCCGTCTGCTTCGACAGCAGCAGCGCGTCCACTCCGAGCGCCAGCACGACCTCATACAGGCGTGCATCGCGATGTCCGCCCGTGAGAAAATCGATGGCATTCCGCACCTCGAGCGCATTGCCCGCGGCCGATGCCAGCGGCTCGCTCATGTCGGTGATCACCGCCGTCGTCGGGAGCCCGGCACCGTTGGCGACATCGACGAGGGTCCGCGCCAGATCACGCGCGGCGCCTTCTTCGGCCATGAACGCGCCCGAGCCTGTCTTCACGTCCAGCACGAGAGCCTCGAGCCCCGCCGCCAGCTTCTTCGAGAGGATCGAGGCCGTGATCAGCGCCACGCTTTCGACCGTCGCCGTGACGTCCCGGATGGCATAGAGACGCTTGTCCGCCGGAGCCAAGTCGGACGTCTGGCCGATGATCGCGACGCCGGCATCCGCCACCACCTCGATGAACTGCTCGAGACCGGGCTGCGAGCGATAGCCCGGTATGGCGTCGAGCTTATCGAGCGTCCCACCGGTATGCCCCAGTCCGCGGCCGGAGATCATCGGCACGGAGCAGCCGGCCGCGGCAAGCATCGGCGCCAGAACGAGCGAGACATTGTCGCCGACGCCACCGGTCGAGTGCTTGTCGACGACAGGGCCGTCGAACCGATCCTTGGGCCAGGTGAGCACACGGCCGGAATCGCGCATGGCAAGCGTCAGCGCCACACGCTCGGCGGTCGACATGCCCCGGAAATAGACGGCCATGGCGAAGGCCGCCGCCTGGCTGTCGGCGATCCGCCCCTCGCTCAGCCCGGTGATGAAATCCGCAATCTCCTCTGGGGCGAGGGCGCCGCCATCGCGCTTCTTGCGGATGATCTCTTGGGGAAGCATCGGCATCAGTAAGCGGCGTCCTGGCGCGGCGCGCTCGCCCCGTCGAGGTGGGCGAGGACGTCGTCCAGAAGCCCGCTTGCGCCGAAGCGGAAGGTCGCCGGTTTGACCCAACGGATTCCCATCGCATTGCGCGCGAGATCGTAATAGGCGATCGCATCCTGGAGCGTCTTGATGCCACCTGAGGGTTTGATCCCGACAGGTCTGTCGGCGACGCGAATCTCGCCGAGCATGATCTTGACGGCCTCGTAGGTCGCCGAGACCTTGGTTTTGCCGGTCGACGTCTTGATGAAATCGGCGCCTTCGGCGATGGCGATGCGCGAGGCTTTGGCGATCAGGTCCGGTGACGCGAGTTCGCCGGTCTCGAGAATGGCTTTCAAGCGCCTCCCCTTCGGACGCCGCGCGACGGCTTCCGCGACCAGTCGGTGGACGGCTGTCTCGTCACCCGACATCAACCGGCGATAGGGTATGACGATATCGACCTCGTCGGCTCCAGAGGCATAGCCGCTCACGACCTCGCCGGTTGCGGCCCTCACATCGTCACCGCCCTGCGGAAAATTGGCGACCGTCGCCACCTTGACCCCCGTCCCGTCGAGATGGCGCTTGGCCTCCTCGACGAAGCGCGGCCACAAACAGACGGCCGCCACCTTGCCATAGGGCGTCACGGCGCGCCCGCAGAGACGGCCAACGGCCTCGCTGTCGCAATCCCCGGCAAGGTTGGTGAGGTCGAGGAGCGTCATGGTCTTGACGGCGAGGCGGTCGGTATCATTCATCGAGATCCTCCAGGACCGCGACCAGCAATTTCAGAAGATCGCCGGCCGCGCGGCTTCCCTCGGCTTTGGTCTCGGCATGGCTCGGCGCAGCGTCCTCCAGACCGGCGCCGAGATTGGTCACGACCGAGAGCGCCGCGACCTTCAGGTCGAAGCGGCGGGCCAGGATCGTCTCCGGCGCCGTCGACATGCCGACGAGCCCGGCGCCGAGCCGCTGCGCCATGCGGATCTCCGCCGGCGTCTCGAATGAGGGACCCGAGAACCAGGCGTAGACGTCCTCCGCGAGCGGCAGCCCGATCCGTCGGGCACTGTCAAGGAAGCGGCGGCGCAACCCCGGATCGTAGGCGTCCGTCATGGAGACGAACCGCTCGTCGCCCGTCTCGCCGATGAGCGGGTTCATGCCGGAGAGATTGATGTGATCAGCGATCAGAACGATGCGGCCGGGGCGCACGGTGGGATCGAGCGAGCCAGCGGCGTTGGTCAGGATCAGTGTTTTGATGCCGGCTGCTGCGACCGCAGCGATCACTGGCCGCATCGCCGCGGCGTCGCCATGCTCGTAAGCATGGGCCCGTCCCGACAGCAGCAGGACGTCGCGCCCGCCCAGCTGCCCGGCGATGGCCACCCCCGAATGCCCCGAGACGCCAGGTTCCGGAAAGCCCGGAAGCTCACTGTAGGCGAGCCGAGTGGCCCCGGCCGGCGCCTCGGTGATGGCGCCGAGGCTCGAGCCCAGTACGACCGCAACCACCGGCCGCCGCGCACCGAGCCACACCTTCAGGGTTCCGGCCGGCGCCGTCATGGGGTGCTCTTGTCTCCGAGATGATCGGGCCCAAAGGCATAGGGCAGCAACTCGGCGAGCGTGTGGCTGGCAAGGCAGCGACCGTCGCGATCGACGGCATGCACCAGGAGCCCCGGGCCACCGAGTTCGCGGAGACGCTGCCGGCATCCGCCGCAGGGCGTCAGCGCAGCCTCGCCACCCCCGGCAACCACAACCTCGACGACCTCCCGGCCGCCGGCGAGCACCATCGCCGCAAGCGCGGCCGTCTCCGCGCAGATGCCCTCGGGATAGGCCGCATTCTCGACATTGCAGCCGGCATGCAACCTGCCTCCTCTGTCCCGCACCGCCGCCCCGACGGCAAAGCCCGAATAGGGCGCATGCGCCTTTGCTCGCGCGGCAAGCGCTAAACGGATGAGATCCTGGTCCGGCGTCGTCTGTCTCACGGCATCCACTCGGGCCTCGAGGCATGTGGGTCTGTCGAGAGTACGAGGTTAACAACAAAACGAAAAGGCTCGGGTGAATTTGATCCGCATCAATTGATTGTCGCTCATCCATCCCGATACTTTAATATTTCGTGCACGCAAGAAATCTCACTCGAGGACGACATGTCGAAAGCTGGCAACGCATCGGGCATCCAAGGCAACGGCTCCGAGAAGCAGACTGCAGATCCGACCATCGATGCGACCGTGTCGCCGCCGCCGCGCATGGACGCACCGGATGCCGAGGCCGGCCCGTTGAGCCCGCTGCGTCTGCGCGAGATCCGTCATGATCGGGATGCCATCCAGCGGCTCTTCGAGACCGGCGAGTACCCCTACAAGAACCGCATCGCCTACAAGGAGTATGAGAGGGAGAAAAAGCTGCTTCAGGTCGAGCTCTTGAAGGTGCAGGACTGGGTCAAGGCGACTGGCCAACGGATCGTCCTGCTATTCGAAGGCCGCGATGCGGCCGGCAAGGGCGGCACCATCAAGCGCTTCATGGAGCACCTCAATCCGCGTGGCGCTCGCGTCGTCGCCCTCGACAAACCCTCCGACCGCGAGAAGTCGCAGTGGTACTTCCAGCGTTACATCGCGCATCTGCCGGCCGGCGGCGAGATCGTGATGTTCGACCGGTCCTGGTACAACCGTGCCGGGGTCGAGCGGGTAATGGGCTTCTGCACGCCCAACGACTATCTCGAGTTCATGCGCCAGGCGCCGGAGGTCGAACGCATGCTCGTCAGGAGCGGCATCTCGCTCTTCAAATACTGGTTCTCCGTCACGCGGGCCGAGCAGCTCAGGCGCTTCAACTCGCGCGAGCGCCAAGCCTTGAAGAAGTGGAAGCTGTCGCCGATCGACCGCCAGTCGCTCGACAAATGGGACGACTATACGGAAGCCAAGGAAGCCATGTTCTTCCACACCGATACCGCCGACGCGCCCTGGGTGATCGTGAAGTCGGACGACAAGATGCGGGCCCGCCTCAACTGCATGAAACACTTCCTGGCGTCGCTTCCTTATCCCGAGAAGGACGAGAAGGTCGTCGGCGAGCCGGATCCGCTGATCGTCGGCTCTAGCGCCCACGTGATCGGCCGGAGCGAGCACATCCTCGGCAAGAGCCTCCACCCCGACCAGCGGCGCCACAAATAGGCGTCGCCGTGGTCAGTCCCGATCAGCCGGATGCGGGTGTGGCGCACACCTTGGCGCGCGCCATGCAGTGCCATTCCTCGGCGCCGATCGGATAGACGGCGACGCACTCGGTGTCCTCGAGATCGACACGGGCGACCGACTGCCCGATCACCCGGCGATGCGCCGTTTCCTCGGCGATCGCCTTCTGGCGGCTCTTCTCGGCGGTAGCGCGGACGCTCTCCTGACCGAAGCCCTCGACCTCACCCAGCACGGTCTTGCATCGCATCGGCATGCTCGCGGCCGGGGCGTCCGGCTCCGGTGCGGCCATGGCGCCGGTTGACACCTCGGTCTCGCCGACGGCCCCTGCGACCGGCGGCCCGGAGCTGCATGCCGGCAGTGCCAACACGGCAAGCACGACAGCAGCCATACGCATCCACATCACGCTCACCCTCACAAAGCCCCGCCCATCGGACTCGTCGGCGCTCGGCCTCATCGCTTAGCCCACGGCCGGTGGAATGAGAAGTCCATTGCTGCCGATGCCGCACGGAGAAGGCCCGACTATGACGTTTCTGCCCCACCGAAAAAAGGAGAGGGTGGCCGCCCGTTCCGGCGACCACCCTCCAGAAACGAAACGGCCGGCCCGAAGGCCGGCCGCTCGTTCGCTAAGTCCTAGGCAACCCTTCGGGGCAGCTCTGGCAGCTTCACCCCTCCTTCGATCGCCTTCTGAGTTCCCGACTGCAACCTGATGCCGACATATTGGATCAGTCCCTGGCTCTTCTTCTTGGCGAAGCCGAGCTCGCTGAACTGACGTCCCCATGCAGGCATCGTCATTCTCTCGCGACGATGCTCCTCGCACCAATCGCAGTAGTCTTCATAGAGTTCCGTTGCAGTGAGTGTGTCTCCTTCAGCTGATTCAATTCGTTCATTGGCAAATCGCTCGACATCCGTCTGCGGCGCGACGAGTTTCGCCGGCGCTGCGGTACGGTTGTCGTTGGCGCCGAAGACGGCGCCGGTGACCGGCACGGCCACGGACGTGGCCACCGCCACGGTCTCGGGCTCACGCCGCTCGTGGAGCTTCCATGTCGAGAAGGCCACGAAGAAGCCGAGCGAGGACCCGAGCTCGACGAGCATGGCCACCATGACGGTGAGCCCGGTCTCGATCAGCTCTTGGTTCTGGCCCGACAGATTGGCAAGCACCTTGGCCTGCGGATCGGCGCCCGACAGAGCCACGGCAGAGGTTGCCGCCGCAAGGCTCGTCCTCAGGCTGTCGATGCGCTCTTGCAGTTGAGAGGCGCCGACAGCAGCAGCCAGCTCAGCCTCGAGCAGATTGATCTCGCGGCAGAACGCCAGGCTCGCATTGGTCGTCGCATCGCTGCACTCGGAGGTCGAGCGCCAGCGTTTCGACTGCTTCTTGGCCGCGATCTCGGCCTCTACCGTCGCAGCCGGCCGGTGCTGAGGCACCCAGGCAAGCTGCTCGCGGGCCTTGTCGAGATCGGCCTTAATGCTCTCATAGGTCGCCGCATCAGCCTTGCGCTGACCTTGCGTGTCGGCGCGATTGAGGGCGGAGAAGCCCAGCGCCGAGGTCAGCGAGTAGGTGAGAACGACGCCCCAGAGCAATCCCGCCGCAGCGGCCTGAGGCCACTGTCGGTTTCTGATCGCGGCAAAAATGAAGAAAGGTATGAGCGCCTTGAGCACATCTGCGGCGACGCTCGCCGCGCCCAAGAGTTGCGCATCCAGCTCGGATTTTCCGAGACTGAATCCGAACCGCCAATTCATGGCGGCCGAGACCGCCAATAACGCGGCGGCGGCGATCACGCCGAATACACCTAGAGCATGTTTCATCTGCTCTGCCCCCTGATTGAATGGCCGGAGCCGGATCGCCCAGGCCACGACGAACGCACGAATACCCAGAGGCGGAACGGCGAAGCCTGGATCGCGGAGCACCTCAGTTGCCTGATACCGCCGAGCTGGACCGCGAAACGATCCGGCCGAACGACCTCATGCAGCTATCGACGCCAGTCCCGTGATCGGCCAGTCGAAGGCGTGTCGTCAGGGTGCACAGCTCTTGATTGCAACGAGGCTGTGGATAATTTCCCCTAAAACTCGGACGCGCGCTCCCGCTGGGCCTGCTGTTTTTGCCCCCTTGCGACAAACGCTAGCTGATTCGTGGAAGATTAATAATGGCTTGGCTCGGCTGCTCAGCGCCCGCGCCGCCACCAGCCGGACTTGGTGTCGTGCTGTCTGGACTGTGGATAATTATCCACAGTGGCCGACTCGAAGACCGGACGACACTGCATCTTGTGCGTCGTCGCCGGCAGCACCCCCACATATCGACGCTCCGAACATGTAATCCGTCCGCACCTCCCGCCTCGGCGACGAGATCTCCCCGCGCGGGGGCGCCATGCCGAGGGACGAAGCGGCTCGAAATCTCCTCGTTGCGGCCGATCTCAGGATTCGTCTGTGACCTGAGGGCCACAGACCGCGTGGTCTCCACCGAAGACGGACTCGCCGATTTCTCCGCCGAACCGGAGCTTTTTGCCGATGAGCTTGGCTCAATCGCCGAAACACTTACTCCAGGACCCCAGATTCTTGGCACCGAGGGGTGGGATCACTCGGAGATGCTGACTATAGTTTACCAAACGCCCATCGATTGAGGGACGGTCGCCGAGACCGGAAAAGTGGGCGGGACGCACGGAGTGGCCCGATGTGCGCTTGAGGAGTTTGGTTGGATGCTGAGAACACTCGCCCTCTTGTCCGCAGTCACCGCAATCTGGGGTCTCAGTCAGGTTCTGCCCACGACCGAGCTCCCCGACGACACCGCCAAGACGGCGCAGGTCATGACACGCGCCGTGTCCATCGACGAGCCGCGCTCCCTGCTCTCCCGGAGCGTCGCGCTGCTCGATTTTGCCGTCACCGTCCTTCCGCGCTCCGTGCCGGAGATCGACGATGCCGAACTGCAGGGCACCGAGCCAGCGGCTCCAGTGACCACGGTTTCTGCAGTGACGTCGGTGGAGGCCACTCCTCCGTCCGAGACCGAGGTGCCTGACGCACCGGTGGATCAGACTGTCGACGGAGAGGACGAGAAAGTCATGGCGGCGCTGGCCCGCAGCCTACAGCGCGAGTTGCGGCGCGTCGGCTGCCTGCGCTCGGCTGTCGATGGCATTTGGGGCAAGGACTCGCGACGGGCCATGCAAAGCTTCGCGGAGCGGATCGAGGCCGACCTCCCGGTCGACACGCCGAGCAGCGTGCTGCTGATGCTCGTGGAGCGGTTCGAGGATCGGGCCTGCGGCGTCGGCTGCCCATCGGGCACGGCCCCCGACGCGCACGGTCGCTGCGCGCCGAACGAGGAGATGGCGGCCGTTCAGCCGGCGAGCGAGGATGCGGATCGGCCGGAGCCCGAGGTCGCCGCAGCCTCGGTGTCGAGCGACGCCGGAGCGGCCACGCCTACCCGAAAGAGAGCCGCGGTCGCCCTGCCGGTCCGGACGACGATTGCCGTCCTGTCGACCGCCAAGCGTCCGCGAAAGACGATCGCCGCCCGCAAGACGCGTTGGAGCGTTCCCAAATATGGCCTCGGCGTGCCGAAATCGAGCACTACCTCCGCCGTCGCAAAGCCGGGAAAGAAGAAGCGCCGGCTCGGCGCCTCCGCGGCATATCGGCGATGGATGAAGCGCTCGGCCATCAGCATGCGTTGATCGCCATCTGGCGGCCGGGGTGCGGTCACGCACCGGACATCACCGCGAGACCTTGGACGACCCGCCGACCTCAGGGCCTGCCGATGCTCACATAGTCGAGCCCGGCCGAACGCGGATCCTGGGGCGGATAGATGTTGCGCGTATCGACCATGACCGTGCCACGCATCCGCCGCTTGACCTCGCCCAGGTCGAGGGCGCGGAACTCATTCCATTCCGTCAGCACGACGACGATGTCGGCCCCCTCGACGGCCTCGAGCGCCGATCCCGCCCAGACCACGCCGGGCAACGCCTCGGAGCCATGCCGCTCGCCTTGCGGATCGTAGACGGCGACCGTCGCGCCGCGCTCCTGCAGCATGGGCACGACGACGAGACTCGGCGCGTCGCGCATGTCGTCGGTATTTGGCTTGAAGGTGACCCCGAGGATCGCGACCCTCTTGCCCTTGAGATCGCCGCCCGCCGCCGCCTGGATGCGCGAGGCAATGCCGATCTTGCGCTCGTCGTTGACGCGCTGCACCGCCTCGATGATCGAGACCGGCGTCTTGGCCTCGCGCGCGGTGCGGATCAGCGCCGAGACATCCTTCGGAAAGCACGAGCCGCCGTATCCGGGTCCCGGGTGCAGGAACTTGTCGCCGATGCGGCGATCGGCACCGATCGCGCTCGCCACCTCCTGCACATTGGCGCCCACGGCCTCACAGACATCAGCGATCTCGTTGATGAAGCTGATCTTCATGGCCAGGAAGGCATTGGCGGCGTATTTCGCCAGCTCCGCGCTTTCACGGCTGGTGAACATGACCGGAGCGCTTCTCAGAGCCAACGGCTTGTAGAGCCGCTCCATGACCTCGCGGGCGCGTGGATCGTCGTAGCCGACCAGGACCCGATCTGGATGTGTAAAGTCCTGGATGGCCGAGCCCTCTCGCAAGAACTCGGGGTTTGAGCAGACGGCGACATCGGCGTCCGGCCGAAGCGCCTTCAAGCGGCGCTCGATTTCGCGGCTCGTGCCGACGGGCACGGTCGACTTGGTTATCACCACGGTGAAGCCGTCGAGATGCGGCGCAATCTCCTCGACGGCCTGGAAGACATAGCTGAGATCGGCATGGCCATCGCCGCGCCGCATCGGCGTGCCGACGGCGAGGAAGATGACATCGGCCTCGCGAACTGCAGGGTCGAGCGTACCGGTGAAGATGATCCGCCCGGCCTCGAGATTGCGGGCGAGCAGGCTATCGAGCCCTGGCTCGTAGATCGGCACTTCGCCCCGGACGAGTCCCGCGACCCGTGACTCGTCCTTGTCGACACAGGTCACGCGCCAGCCGAACTCCGAGAAACAGGCCGCCGAGACGAGCCCGACATAGCCCGCACCGATCATGCAGATGTTGAGCGACATCTTCCCTCGAGAGCGGTTTGCGACTGTCGGCTTGATAGGGTGCGTCGACGGATTGGGCAAGAAGAGTTGCGCATGCGCTCAAGCCGCCTTGCCGACCTCAAACGAGCTTGGCCGGGAAGCCCGGGGCCCTGAGATCGGTCTTGAGAGCGTCCTCCAGCAGGCGCACGATGCTCGTCGATTGCGCGCCGCCGCCATAGGCCTCCTTGCCCTCGACGAAGATCTGCTCGGTCAGCCCGGCGAGCTTCAGCGGAACGCCGAACTCCCGCCCGAAGCCCATGGCAAAGCCGATGTCCTTGAGCGTCAGATCATTCGTGAAGCCGATGTCGTAGCTGCCGTTGAGGATGAGCTGGCCTTCCGTCTCGTGCACGAAGCTCGTGCCGGAGGAAGCGGTGATGGCATGCCAGGCCTGGCCCAGATCGAGGCCGGCCCGTTTCGCCAGCATCAAGGCCTCGCCGTCGGCAACCAGATGGATGAAGGCCAGCATGTTGGTGATGACCTTGATGATCGCCGCCGAGCCGAGCGGCCCCATATGGAAGAGCTTGCCACCCATGGCCTCGAGCGCCGGCTTATGAGCCTCGAAGAGCGCCTTGTCGCCCCCCGCGAGGACGGTGATCTTGCCGTGCGCGGCCAGATGCACGCCGCCCGTCACCGGCGCTTCCAGCGTCTCGATGCCGGCTGCCCTGGCGATCTCGGCAAGCCGCAACGTCTCCTCGCGCCCGAGCGTCGAGTTCTCGATCCAGGCGCCGCCGTGCTTGAGGCCGGCGAGCAGGCCGTTCTTGCCCGTCAGCACGGCCTCGGAGGCTTTCGGCGAGGGCAGGCAGGTGAAGACGGCATCGCTCTCGTGACCGACAGCCTTCGGCGTGTCGGCCCATTTTGCTCCGGCCTCGACAAGCCGTCCGGCCGATGCCTTGTTGAGGTCGCTGACGGTCACCTGATAGCCCGCCTTGACCAGGCTCATGGCGAGATGCTCGCCGAGATTGCCGAGACCGATATAGCCATAGCGCATTCGCGTGATCCTCCCATGCAAGCCTGCAGCCTCTTCCCGGCAGGCTGCATACCGGGTGACACAAGCGCCGTCGATGCGGCATGCCGCGGACGCCAGCCTCGACCGGCCAGCATTGGTGAGTCCCCGAGGAATCGAACCTCTCGGCCACCACCTCCCTCTTTCATAGCCCGCCGGGTTACAGCCGGTTGGAAGGACGGGGACCCTTCTGGTGCTCGCTCCCGGATTCCAACCGGGACTTGGCCGGGTTTGAGCCGGGCGCCTCTGCCGATTGGGCTAAACGAGCGGATGTGGTGCCCTCGGCTCGATTCGAACGAGCACTGACCGCATTCTGAGTGCGGTGCCTCCTGCCGGTTGGGCTCCGAGGGCGGACTGGTGTCATGAACCCCTATGACCGGCGTCCACCTTCAAGGCAGAGGACAGTCACGTCATCGCGGGGTGGCGATTGCGCACTAGGGCGCGGCACAGACGTCCAGCGGTCTCAGCGACAATGAAGTCGCGAGGCGGATAGGCTCGAATACGAGCGTAAGATGCTGGTCAGGGAGCGGTTCATGGCGTCGGGGGGTACGCGATGACGGCTGCGGCTGTCAACAGGCTTTGCGCTGCAGTTGCGCCCACCCTTGCCAAATCGTGTAACAGCGTCCGTCACACGTTGATCGGCGTCATTCGCATGTCGAGATGCACCGCGTTGTCCCTGTAGGGATGGGCTGCCGCGACCGCCTCGTCGAGCTCGATGCCGAGGCCGGGTTCGCTCGAAGGGATCACGTAGCCCTCCTCCCAGCGCACCGGCTTCTTGAGGATTTTGGCGTGGAAGCCGCCCCAGGTCTCGATGCTCTCCAGGATGAGGAAGTTCGGAATTGACGCGGCGAGCTGGACGTTGGCGGCACCTTCGACAGGACCGCAATAGAGATGCGGCGCGATCTGCGCGTAGTGCGTCTCGGCCATGGCGGCGATCTTCTTGGCTTCCGTCAGCCCGCCGACGCGTCCGATCGCGAATTGCAGGATCGAGGCCGCGCGGCAAGCAAGCACGCGCTGGAACTCGTATTTGGTCGTAAGCCGCTCACCGGTCGCGATCGGAATTGAGGTGCCTCTTGCCACGAGCGCCATCTCCTCCGGCATCTCCGGCGGCGTCGGCTCCTCGAACCAGAGCGGATCATACGGCTCGAGGCGCTTGGCAAGCCGGATGGCACCGGAGACGGTGAACTGCCCATGCGTGCCGAACAGGAGGTCGGCCTTGGTGCCGACCGCCTCGCGAATGAGGCGTACGAATTTTTCGCACAGCGCCAGACTCTCCTGCGACGGCTGGCGCGGATCGAACACCGAGTAAGGTGCCGCCGGATCGAACTTGATGCCGGTGAAGCCGAGTTTGACGTAGTGGGCGGCGCGCTCGGCGGAAGCTTCCGCGTTCCAATAGATGCTGTCGTCCTGCTGGGCCGTTGGATAGATATAGGTATAGGAACGGATGCGCTCGTGCACGCGGCCACCCAAGAGCTCATACACCGGCTTGCCGAGCGCCTTGCCCTTGATATCCCATAGCGCGATGTCGAAGCTGGAGAGCACGCCCATCACCGACGCATCCGGCCTCAGCGTAAAGCCCGAGCCGTAGGCCTTGCGCCACAGCGTCTCGGTATGGAACGGGTCCATGCCGGCGACATGCCGCTCGAACATGTCGGCGATCATCGCCTCGATCACCTTCGGGCCAAACGTGTCGCAGTAAACCTCGCCGATGCCCGAGATGCCGTCGTCCGTGGTGAGCTTGACGAAGATGAAATAGCGGCCGCCGAACCCGGGTGGCGGATTGCCGACCACGAAGGTCTTGAGGTCCTTGACTTTCATGCTGCGCCTCCAGCCAGTTTCGCCACTCTCACTATCCCGCTGCGGCCGAAAACGAAAGGGCCCGCGAGATCACGGGCCCTCCCGGAGATGGCATGCATCCCTCGATCAGGCGAACCACCAGCGCGAGTACAGGTAACCCCCGTCGTGGTCGTAGTTGGAGTTCAGGTCGCCGTGCGCGAGCTTCGAGGAATGCGCCGACACGAAGTTGTTGAACATCAGCACGATGATGCCGCCGTCGTCGTGGAGGATCTGCTGCATCTCGGAATAGGCGGCGGCGCGCTTGGCCTCGTCGGTCTCGGCGCGGGCGGCGAGCATCAGCTCGTTGAATTTGTCGTTCTTCCAGAACGTGTCGTTCCAGGCCGCGTCCGCCGCATAGGCCGTCGTTAGCATCCAGTCGGCCGTTGGCCGGCCTCCCCAGTAGGAGAAGCACCACGGCTTCTTCATCCAGACATTGTCCCAGTAACCATCGTTGGCTTCCTTGATGACATTGATCTCGATGCCGACCTTGGCCGCCTGCTCCTTCATGAGCAGCGCCGCATCGACCGCGCCGGCGAAGGCCGCGTCCGCCGCCGACAGGTCGATCTTGAGCGAGGAGACGCCCGCCTTGCCGAGGTGGAACTTGACCTTGTCCGGATCGTATTTGTGGACGGGCTCCGGACTGGTGGCGAACTTGATCGACGGCGCGAGCGGGGTGTCGTTGCCAGGCGTGCCGTAGCCCAAAAGCACCTTCTTGACAATCTCGTCGCGGTCGATGGCGAACTTGAGGGCGTTGCGGATGTCGGGATTGTCGAAAGGCGCCACGCGGACGTCCATCGGCACGACATAGTGCGCAAAGCCCGTGACGTTGGTGATCTTCAGATCCGAATTCTGCTCGAGCAGACCGATCGTCTTCAGGTCGCACCGGTCGATATAGTGGACATCCCCGGTCTGCAGCGCGCTCGTCCGTGCGGCGACATCGACGACAGTCAGCAACTCGACCTCGTCGAAATACGGAGCGTCCGAACGGAAGAAGTTCGGGTTGCGCTTAAACTTGGCGCTGACGCCGGGCTCGAACTTCTCGAGAATGAACGGCCCGGTGCCGATGCCCGACTGCCAGTCGATCTTGTCATCCTTGGCCTGGAAGATCGGCAGGTGATAGTCGCTCGCAACATAGGGGAAGTCGGCGCTGCCGCTCTTCAGCGTGAAGATCACCGTCTCGGGCCCGTCGGCCTTCACGTCCTCGACCTGTTCGAGAATGGATTTGACCGCCGATTTCGAATCCGGATTGCGATGATGATTGTAGGTCGCCACCACGTCGCCCGAATCGAGCGTCTTGCCGTTGTGGAACGTCACGCCCTTGCGGAGCTTGAAGACCCACTTCTTGGCGCCGTCCGACGGCTCCCAGCTCTCGGCGAGACCCGGCACGACGTTGGTTTTCTGGTCGATCTCGGTCAGCGGCGTCGAGATCATGAAGCCGACATCGGCCTCCATGGCATTGCCCCAGATGGCCGGATCGAGCGTGTCGTTGGTTTCGCCGTGCCCCACGGCCGCGCGCAGCATTCCACCCTTCTTCGGCTCGGCGCGAACCGCCTCGACGAACATGGTCTCTGCCGTTGCGACCGTCACGCCCGCGGCAATCGCCAACTGCACGAACTCGCGGCGGTTCATCTTGCCCTTCCGAGCGAGCCACTTCATATCGTTGATTTTCATCACCTGGGCCCTTCCCTGCTCCAATGAATGATACGGTCTCGGCACGATTTCGCACACCGGCGCTCCGAGCCTGAGCCCTCATGTTGTAGGGGAGAGATTGCCGTTTGGCGACAGCTTTCGGGGAGACTATGCCAGGAGCAACACCAGCGAGGATACGGCGAGCGCCAGCCCCATCAGCAGATAGTGGCTCTTCTCTTTGATGACCTGTCGCGCGAGTTCCGGCAGATCCGTCACGAGAAAGCGAAGGATGGGCGCGAGCCCGGCCCACAGCAGGACGCCGAGGCCGAAGGCTGCGGCGCTGCTACCGTCGTCGAGGCCGGAGCCCGCCTCCTGGGCAAGAATCTGAATGGTGGCGATGAGCGACCAATAGAACACCACGATCCCGGCGACGCCGATGGCGAAGAGCACGGCGAAGCGGGCGTAGATGTCGGCCTCGCCGAGCATCAGCGTCTGGCCGATCGATCGGGCGGCCTTGGAAAGCATCGCGGTCCTCCGGATGGGCCTAGTATGGCGACCACCCTGTTGACGAAGCGTTAACCAAGGCCATCTCCACAAACCCGCCGGGATTGCTGGATACGTCAGGGCCATGCTGAAGACCCGATTGAGTTGCATTGCCGCGCTTTTCCTGATGCCCATGATCGCCATCGGTCCGGCCTCCGGGGCACCGGCCTATCCCTGGCGCAGTGCCGCACCGGTGGAGGCCGACACGCTCAGTCAGCGCATCTCACCACCGGACGGCTTCGAGCGCATTCCGGCAGAGCCCGGCAGCTTCGCCGAATGGCTGCGCGGCCTGCCGCTGAAGCCCAAGGGCAGCATGGTCTCTCTCTACAACGGCCTACCGAAGTTCTGGACAGCCCCGCCGGCCGCCGTCATCGACATCGATGTCGGTACGAAGGATCTCCAGCAATGTGCCGATGCCATCATGCGGCTCAGGGCGGAATATCTCCTGAGCCGCGGCAAGACCTCCGAGATCGGCTTCGACTACACCAATGGCGGCAGGGTCGACTTCAAGCGCTGGTCGACCGGATTGCGCCCGATCCCGAAATCGAAAGGTGTCGCCTGGTCGCGCAAGGGCAAGGCCGATGCGAGCTACGCCTCCTTCCGCCGCTACATGGATCAGATCTTCGCCTATGCCGGCACCTATTCGCTCTCCCGCGAGCTCCATTCGGTTCCGGTCGACGAAATGCAGATCGGCGATCTCTTCATCAAGGGCGGCTTTCCCGGACATGCCATGCTGGTCGTCGACATGGCCGAGAGCCCGACGACCGGAGACCGGCGATTCCTCCTGTTGCAGAGCTACATGCCGGCGCAGGACATGCACGTCGTCCTGAATCCGTCCGTAGGGGGCGGCTCACCCTGGTATGCCGTCGACTTCGGCGCCAAGCTCGTGACACCGGAATGGACGTTCGAGGCCGACCAGCTGAAGCGGTGGAAGTGAGCCGGACGCTGCTCAAATCAGCCCCAATGCCATCAGCTCGCGGCGCATGCTCTCCGGAATTTTCTGTATCGCCTTGGCATCGCCGCTGAGATCCGGAGGCGCATCGCTCTCCTCGAGATAGCGCCACCCCTGGAAGGCCCGTCGCGGCACGGGCCGGACCGCGACCAACGTGTTGGCGAAGACCATGTCGCAGGCCGGGAGCCCTTCCCGCGTCTTCGCCGGACGGAGCGCCAGCAAAGGCTGGCGCACCTGCACCACGCCCTTGATGACCCAGTAGACGGAGCCGCCGGGAACGATTTCGCCGGCCCGTTTCGGCATCTGCCGAGTCTGGAAGACAAGCTCCGGCTTTCTGCGCTCACGCTTGAGACGCTTCAGCTCCTCGCGGTCCAACGCCGCCAGATGCTCGATGCTGTCGACGCCGACACAGAGCTTGATAATGTGCAGAGGCATGGCGAAAGCCATTCCATGCTCAGGCTCCGGGCGCAAGCGCCGGCTGCCCGCGTGATCCACAGCCCGGACGTCACAACGGAGGAGCCGCCCCTTCGTCCATCTGGCGTGCCTACCCGCGCCCATGGCAATGTCCACCGATGCACATTCTTATCGCCGGGAATCTCCTGCAGCGCCTGAGGCTCGTTTCCGGCCTCATCCTCTTTGCGTTCGCCTTGACGCACTTTCTCAATCACGCGGTCGGACTGTTCGGCCTCGACACCATGGAGGTCGTGCACGAATGGCGGACGACCGTCACGCGATCCTGGCTCGGTGGTGCCATACTGATCGGCGCGCTTGTCGTGCATGTGAGCCTCGCTCTTCTCCGCGTCGCCCGCCGCTCGACCCTCATGATGCCGCTCTGGGAGGTCGTTCAGATCGCCAGCGGCCTGCTCATCCCGCTCCTGCTCATCCCGCATGTCATTGCGACGCGGGTCGCCTACACCTTCTATGACGTCAACGACAACTACCTCTACGAGCTGGCCCAACTCTGGCCAGGCATGGCGATCGAGCAGAGCCTGCTCCTCGTCATCGTCTGGACGCATGGTTGCATCGGCTTGCATTTCTGGCTCCGGCTGTGGCCGGGATACCGGCCGCTGCAGCCGCTCGCACTCGTCGTCGCCGTCGCCGTGCCGTTGCTGGGGCTGGCCGGGTTCATCTCGGCCGGGCGCGAGGTCGCCGACTTCCTGTTGGAGCCGGGCGAGATCGACACATTCAAGGAGGAGGTGCAGTTCCCGGAGAGCGGGACGGTCGCCTGGCTCGCCGAGATCGCCGTCGCCCTGCGATGGGCATTCGCCGGCCTGGTCGCAACGGCCTTTGCCCTGATCGGCCTCCGCACCTTTCTCATCTATCTCGGGCCACGGATCGGCATCACTTATCTTGCCGGCCCGAAGGTCCGCTCCGTGCTCGGACCGACCCTGCTGGAGATCAGCCGCCGCAAAGGCGTCCCGCATGCGTCTGTCTGCGGCGGCCGCGGGCGCTGCTCGACCTGTCGCGTTCAGATCGGATCGGGCGCTCAGGGCCTGGCGCCGGCCACTCTCGCTGAGAGACGAACGCTCGAGCGGATCGGCGCAGGACCCGACATTCGCCTTGCCTGCCAGATACGGCCGGCGGCAGACATGAGCGTCACCCGGCTGGTGAAGCCGGGCAGCCGGCGACTGCTCGGCGGCCTACTCACGAGTGTCGAGCAGCACGGTGTCGAACGGACGGTCGCCGTGCTGTTCCTCGACATCCGGGGCTTCACGCGCATGACCCAGGGCCGGCTTCCCTATGACGTGATCTTCGTTCTCAACCGCCTGTTCGAGCATCTGGGCGAGGCCATTCGCAAGGAGGGCGGCTGGATCGAGAAATACCTTGGCGACGGGCTCCTGGCCGTGTTTGGACGCGAGTCCGGCGGCGCTATCGGGACCCGTCAGGCTCTCAGAGCCGTTCGTGCCATCGACCTCGCGCTCGCCGATGCGAACGCCGAGCTTGCCTCTGAGCTCGGCCAGCCCGTCGAGATCGGTCTCGGGCTGCACGCCGGCCCGGTCGTGCTCGGCGAGATCGGTCATCCCGCGAGCATGACGATCGACGTGATCGGCGAGACCGTGAACGCCGCTGCCCGCCTCGAGGCCTTGACCAAGGAGGAGCGATGCCAGGCGATCGTCTCTGAGGCGGTGCTCGATCTGGCCGGCGTCGCCTTGCCGGGTTTTGCAGCGAAACTGGTAAGCATCCGGGGGCTGGATCGGCCGCTCAGTGTCACGCTGATCCCTTCGGGGCAGAGGCTGCCGGAGGTGCCGGGAACGCCGGCCGGTCCGGATGCCGCTCGAATTCAGCCGCAATCGGCCGATAACGACACCTTGATCAGACGTGAATTGTAATGCCAGTCCGGCCAAGCCTAGCATTTGCTCGTCCACGTACCTTGATCTCACCCTATGGGAGAACCCTCATGAAGCTCGCGAAAACCTCCGGCGCCGTGCTTGCAGCCTCCGCCGCCGTCATGCTGCTCAGCGGCACGATCGCCACCACGTCGGTCAGTGCCGACGAGGCAAAGATACACTGCGTCGGAGTCAACGATTGCAAGGGCCAGAGCGCCTGCAAGACGGCCAACAGCTCCTGCAAGGGCCTCAACGCTTGCAAGGGCCAGGGCTTCCTCGAGATGACGAAGGTCGAGTGCGAGGCCGCCGGCGGCACGGTCGAGGGCTGATCCCAGAACCATCGCAGACGGACGGGGCTCGCCGGCACCGACGGCGGGCCCTTCTTGTTCAAGGGATCGACCATGACGCCCCTCGATACCAAGCCGCGCTATCTGGGATTCGGCCTCGGTCTCAGGCCGAAGCACTACCACGACATTCTGGAAGGCCAGCCCGACATCGACTGGTTCGAGGCGATCTCGGAGAACTACATGGGCGATGGCGGCCGGCCGCGCGCCATGCTCGACCGAATCCGTGCCCGCTATCCCGTGGTCCTGCACGGCGTCTCGCTGTCGATCGCCTCGACGGCACCGCTCGACAGGGACTATCTCACGCGTTTGAAGGCGCTTGCCGCGCATGTCGAGCCCGAGTGGATCTCAGATCATCTTTGCTGGACGGGCGTGCATGGGATCAATCTGCACGACCTGCTGCCGATCCCCTACACCGAGGAGGCGCTCGACCACGTCGTCCGGCGCGTCGACCAGGTTCAGGAAATCCTTGGTCGCCAGATCGCCATCGAGAATGTCTCGAGCTATGTCCGCTTCCCGCACTCGACCATGCCGGAATGGGAGTTCATTGCCGAGCTGACGCGGCGCACCGGCTGCTGGCTCGTGCTCGACGTCAACAATGTCTACGTATCCGCCTTCAATCACGAGTTCGAGGGGCGGGCCTTCATAGACGCCATTCCGGCCGACCGGGTCGTTCAGTTTCACCTCGCCGGCCACGAGCACAACCTGACGCATATCATCGACACGCACGATCATGACGTGCCGGCGGATGTTTGGGATCTCTATGCTCATGCAGTCCGCCGCTTCGGACCCGTCTCGACCATGATCGAACGGGATGATCACATTCCACCGCTCGCCGAGGTGGTCGCCGAGCTCGATACGGCCCGCCGCATCGCCCGCGAGATCCTGCCCAGGCTCGGTCCCCGGGAGGCCGTGCGGTGAGCGACGACGACAATGCCTGCCGCGGCCGCTCTCTCGAATCCGCAAGAGCAGGAGAAGCTCCTGCCCGCGGAAACACCCCTCCAGGGCAACGCAAGCGGAGCCGGCCGGCTGCCGAACCCGGCCTGAAACCGGCACTCGCCGAGCTGCAATCGCTCTTCCAGCGGGCCATTCTCGACGGTGACGAGGGGGTGCTGAGCGTCATCGCCGACAGCTCGCGCGTCGATCGGGAGGTGCTGTTCGGCGTCTATCGCCACGCCTATCGGGCCCGCTTGTTCGAGATCCTGCGCAGCGACTTCGACCATCTGGCGCGCGTTGCCGGCGACCCGCTCTTTGCCGAGCTCGCCTTTGGCTATATCGAAAGCCATCCTTCCCGGACCCAGAATGCCCGCTGGTATGCCGACCGCTTCCCGGACTACGTCGCCCGCCAGCCGAGCCACGATGCGCGCCCCGAGCTCGCCGACATCGCACGTCTGATGCACGCGCTCAACGATGCCTTCGATGCCGCCGACGGCACTCGCCTGACGCTCCAGGACCTCGCCCGCGTGCCGCCGGCGATGTGGGGCGGATTGACGTTTTCGCCGCATCCCTCCGTCAGGCGACTGGACCTCGCGACGAATGCCATCGACCTCTGGCGCTGGGCGCGGGACGGCACGCCCGGCGAAGACCGCCCCGGCGTCGTGATCGCGAGCGAGCCTGTGCTTGTCGCCGTCTATCGGCCCGAGCTGACCCCTCGCGTCCGGACACTCTCCTACGAAGAGGCGATGATGTTCGACGAGCTGTGCAAAGGCGTGAGCTTCTCCGGCCTCTGCGAGATGGTCAGCGTCTATGGCGGCGAGGCTGACGCGCCGCTGCGGGCGGCGACGCATCTCAAGGTCTGGATCGAGCAGGGCATGCTGTCCGGCCCCGAGACGGATTGAGGTGGCCGGTCGGCCGCCGCGTCGGCCACACTGCCTCGACCGTTCATTCAGCATTCATGGAAAGCTTTCGCGAGTCCCCCTTAAAAGGCTGATCGCGCAGAGTTTTATTATCTCCGATCGGTTCAGCCCCGGTTCAGCTTCCTATCCCTATATGTCGCGTCATCAGGCAGGCGATCAGGCTTGCCGACGGGGACGGTGCCAGGACGCGTCGGACGCTTGTGGCCCCCGGGGTGAGACGGCCGCCGGAGACGTTCCGGCAGACGACGAGGAGACGAGCAATGGCCATGCGCTATGGCAACAATCTGAGCAACACGATCTATGGCACGAGCCTCGCCGACGTGATTTACGGCTACGGCGGCAACGACACGATCTATGCCGGATCGGGCAATGACCGCGCCTATGGAGATTCCGGCAACGACCGCCTTTACATGAGCTATGGCAACGATCGGGCCTATGGCGGCACCGGTCACGACATTCTTTACGGTCAGTCCGGCTATGACGTTCTCTACGGCGGTTCGGGCGACGACGACATCTACGGTGGCAACCAGGACGACGATCTCTACGGCCAGTCGGGCTACGATTTCCTGGACGGCGGCAGCGGCAATGACTATCTGGATGGCGGCACTCACAACGACACCGTCAAGGGCGGGACCGGCAACGATACCGTCAAGGGCGGATCCGGACACGACCTCGTGATGGGTGGCTCCGGCAATGATCTGATCATCGGCGGCACGGGCGACGACGATCTCTATGGCGGCTCCGGCTTCGACGTCTTCGTCTTCGACGATTATCACGGCGACGACTTCATCTGGGATTTCCAGATCGGCATCGACGAGATCGATCTGACGCTGACGAACGTCACCGACATCTTCGTCGATTCGGTCTTCGCCGGCGGCACCTGGAGCACCGAGATCGACTACGGCACGGGCTGGGTCACCGTCATCGGCGTCGATCCCAACCAGATCGCCGGCGACATCCTGATCTGACACGATATCGTCCGCCAGCCGGTCATCCCCCCTTGGACCGGCTGCACAACCCGGGCGATCCGGGCCGGATGCTCCCCCCGCATCCGGCCCTCTCCATTCCGGCGTTAACCTGAATTCTCGCCATGGCATGCTTATTGCGACGTTTTCTGCGCCTCATTCGGGCGATGGGGCGTGTCGTGGCAGTCGGTCAGGACCGTGAACGGGGATGGTTAGCGTAGACTCCTGGGTGCTTGGCGGTCGGCGCACCCCACAATCTCTTTCCGCCACAGCCGCAATCTCGGTCGAGGTCGCGCGCGGCCGCGAGGCTATCGATGCGATTGCCGGTGAATGGCGAGCGCTCTATGCGCTTGCGTCCGCGCCCGAGCAGGTCTTTCTCTCACCGGCCTGGATCGAGACCTGGTACGATCACTACATGCCCGCCGCCGGGACATCGGGAGACGGCTCGATCGTGCTGGTGACCTGCCGGCAAGAGGGGCGCCTGGCACTCGTCTGGCCTCTGGTCGAGACCCGCAGGCTCGGGCTCAAGCTCCTCAAATGGGCGGGCGAGCCGGTCAGCCAATATGGCGATATCCTCGTCGTCCAGGATCGCACGACCGACGACCTCCTGGAGACGGCCTGGGAAGGCATCCTGTCACTCGGGGCCGATGCCCTGATCCTCAGGAAGACGCGACGCAACAGTCAGGCGGCCGGATTTCTGCTCGGCAAAGGGGCATTCGCCAGCGAGCGGGAGGCAGCGCCCTACATCGATCTCGACGGCATCCGCTGCCCCCTTGCCCAGGCCGAACGCTATTCCGCCAAGGACCGGAAGAACCGGCGCCGCCAACGTAAGCGGCTGAGCGAGATCGGTCCCCTCGGCTTCCGCTGGCTCGGTCCCTCGGCGACGGCAAGCCTGCTCGCCCGCCACGCCGTCGCTCTCAAGCGCACGTGGCTCACGAGCCGAGGTCGAATCTCGAAGGCCTTCACCGACCAGCGCATCGAGGGCTTTCTCGCCGCCGCCCTCTCCGGTGACGGCAACGATCTCGACGGCCGCGTCGGCGTCCTCGACTGCGATGGCAGGCCGGCCGCACTTCTCATTGGCTTTCTGAACCGTGGCTACCTCGCCGGCTACCTGACCGCCTATGACGCGGCCTTCGAGCGCCACGGGCCCGGCTCGCTCCTGTTCGAGGACGTCATCCGGTCAGCGATCGGCGAGCAGATCGTCCGCGTCGACCTTCTTGCGCCGGCTGATGCTTACAAGCTCGACTGGGCATCGGGGATGATCGAAGTTGAGGATCTCTGCCTGCCTCTGACGGTCGGTGGCAACATCTATACCCGCCTCGTCCAGTCCCGCGTCAGGCACAGCCTGAAGACCGGCATCGACCGGTTGCCGCCCAGACTCCGCCGCACCCTCATCGCCCTCCTCAGTGCGATCCCAGCGGTCATCTGGTCGGCATCGGAGTCCTGATCCCTCGGCAATTCGGCCGTGCTCGCGACGACGTGCGTGATCCGGCCGCCCGTGCTAAGCACACGCACATGCAGAGCACCGACCTTCAAAGCGGGACCGCGCCCGGCTGGCGATCACCGATCGCCATGCTGATGCTGCTCGCCGTCGCCAATGCCCTGAGCTTCCAGGTCTGGATGGCGCTGCTCAACAATTTCGCGGTCAACGAGGCAGGCTTCACCGGCTGGCATATCGGCGTGCAGCAGTCGGTCCGCGAGATTCCCGGCCTGCTCGCCTTCACAGCGATCCTCGTGCTGATCCTGATCCGCGAGCAGTCGCTGGCGCTATTGTCGCTGGTGGCGTTGGCGGCCGGCACCGCCTTGACCGGCTTCTTCCCGACGCCGCTGGGCCTCTATCTGACGACCCTGCTGATGTCGTTCGGCTTCCACTACTACCACACGGTCCAGCAGTCACTGTCGCTGCAGTGGCTGCCGAAGGGCCAGGCCGCGCAGGGCCTCGGCCGCATCATCTCGGCCGAGAGCTTCGCGACGCTCGCGGCGCTCGGCCTCGTCTTCGTGATCTTCCGCTGGCTCGACTGGGGCTATCAGGCGACCTACGTGCTCGCCGGACTCGTGACGCTGGCGATCACGCTGTTTGCCTGGCTTCGCTATCCGCGCTTTCCCCAGGCGGTGGAGCAGCACCAGTCCTTCGTGCTGCGCAGGCGCTATGGACTTTACTACGCGCTGACCTTCCTCGACGGCGCCAGGCGGCAGATCTTCATCGTCTTCGCCTCCTTCATGATGGTGGAGAAGTTCCATTACTCGGTTGCCGACATCACGCTTCTGTTTCTGGTCAACCACATGTTCAACATGGTTGCGGCTCCGGTCGCGGGCCGGCTGGTCTCGCGTTTCGGTGAGCGAACGGCCTTGACGCTCGAGTACTCCGGATTGCTTCTCGTCTTCACAGCCTACGCGTTCGTCCAGGACCCCTGGATCGCCGCCGCCCTCTACCTGATCGACCATGCTTTCTTCGCTATGTCGATGGCCTCGCCGAGCTACTTCCAGAAGATCGCCGACCCGGCGGACATTGCGCCGTCGGCGGCCGTGTCCTTTTCGATCAACCACATCGCCGCCATTGTACTGCCAGTGAGCCTTGGCATCGTCTGGGTTTGGAATCCGGCCGCCGTTTTCCTGCTGGGCTCCGGCTTCGCGGTCGGCTCACTGGCCCTGGCCCGTCTCATTCCTCGGCATCCGGCGCCGGGACACGAGATCTCTTGGCTCGGCGCGCCGGTCGCCCAGCCTTCGAAATAGCCTTTCCGTTGCCCATGCCAATCGGCCTTTGGCTTCCTATCTAACGTCGAGTGGGCGACGGGTCGGTAGCGCTCCCGGCGTTATGCTAGGGTTCATCGGCCACAAGCGACGATAGCCCTTGAACGGAAGCGATTGCGCGCAACGGAATTGGAAACTCGATGTTGAAAGCGCTGGCTTATCTTGTCCTTGCAACCGTGCTCGCCGGTGGCGTTGCCGCCTGGCAGTGGCAGGATGCGGTGCCGTGGCTCTCGGGTGATGGCGCGGCGCGCGATCAGCCGGCCTACGTCACCGCCCCAGCCGCCCTCGGCAATGTGCGCCGGGTCGTCTCGACCTCGGGACCGGTCACGGCCGTGGTGACGGTCCAGGTTGGTTCCCAGCTCTCCGGCCAGATCGAGGCCGTCCTTGCCGACTACAACAGCGAGGTCAAGGCGGGCGATATCCTGGCCCGCATCGATCCCAAGACCTTCGAGAGCCGGGTCGCACAGGCCAGGGCGGACCTGTCTGCCGCCGAGGCGGCGCTTCTCGTGCAGGAAGCCAACCTCTCGAAGGCCCAGGCCGTGCTCGAGCAGGCCAAGAAGGCGGTCGACCGCAACAAAGTGCTCTTCAAGAAACGTCTGACTAGCGAGGCCGTCTTCGAGCAGGCGCAGCGCGACGCCGACGTCGCCGAGGCCGACCTTGCCGTGTCCCGGGCCCAGATCGACAGCGCCCGCGCCGTGGTGACGCAGCGTACCGCGGCCCTCAGCCAGGCCGAGATCGATCTGGCACGCACCGTCGTCCGCGCCCCGATCGATGGCACTGTGATTACCCGCACCATCGACGTCGGCCAGACGGTGGCGGCGAGTCTGCAAGCGCCCGAGCTCTTCCTGATCGCCCAGGACCTGTCGAAGATCCGCATCGAGGCGCAGGTGAACGAGGCCGATATCGGCAACATCGCCAGCGGCAATCCCGTTACGTTCACGGTCGATGCCTACCCCGACCGCACCTTCAACGGTACGGTCGAGCAGGTGCGCCTGGCGGCGACCAACATCCAGAACGTCGTCACTTATACGGTGATCATCACGTCCGAGAACGACGACAGACGTCTGTTCCCCGGCATGACCGCCAATGCGACGATCGAGACCGGCATTCGCGAGGACGTGCTCAAGGTGCCGAACGAGGCCCTGCGCTTCCGCCCCCGCGATGCCGGCTCCGCCGGCGGCGACCAGGCAACCCGGGGTGCCGGACGCATGAAACGCATGATCGATCAGGCGGCGGCGACGATAGGCCTGTCAGAGGAGCAGCGCGCGAGTATCGACACGGCCATGCAAAAGGCCGTCGAGGAGATGCGCCCCGCAGGCGGTGGCCTGACGCAGCAACGCGATCCCCGGCGCATGCGCGAGGCCATCGCCCAGCGCTTCGAGGCAGAGCTCGCGGCCGTCGTCACCGACGCCCAGAGGCAAACCTTCGAGACCTGGAAGAAGGAGCGCGAAAGCGCCAAGACCGGGACCGTCTATGTGCTCGGTACCGATGGCTCTCCGGACCAGCGGTTCGTTCGCATCGGACTGGCCGACGATACGAGCACGGAAATCACCGGCGGCCAACTCAAGGAAGGGGAGAGCCTGATCCTTCGCGCCGCCCCGAGCCCTACCTCATGAGCGCCCCGCTCATCGAGGCGCGCGACCTCGTCAAGCACTATTCGCTCGGCGAGCAGACCGTTCGCGCGCTCGACGGCGTCTCGCTGACCATCGCAAAAGGCGAGATGGTCGCGATCATGGGACCCTCCGGCTCGGGTAAGTCGACTCTGATGAACCTGATTGGCGCCCTCGATACGCCGACCTCCGGCTCGCTGGTCTTCGACGGCGAGGAGATATCGGAGCTCGGCGCCGATCGGCTGGCCGACCTTCGCAACCGGCGCATCGGCTTCGTCTTCCAGCAGTTCAACCTACTGCCGCGGACATCAGCGCTCGACCAGGTGATGCTGCCGCTGCTCTATCGCCGGAAGCGCCCGAAGGATATGACCGAGATCGCGCGGCGACGCCTCGAGCAGGTCGGTCTCGGCGGTCGCATCGATCACACGCCACGGCAGCTTTCGGGCGGTCAGCAGCAGCGCGTCGCCATCGCCCGTGCCCTCGTCAACGATCCCGAGCTGCTGCTCGCCGACGAGCCGACAGGGGCCCTCGACAGCAAGACGTCGATCGAGATCATGCAGCTCCTATCGGACCTGAACAGGGCAGGCATCACGATCATCATCGTCACACACGAGCCGGATGTGGCGCACTATGCCCGCCGTAGCATCATGTTTCGCGACGGCAAGATCGTCGAGGATGTCGAGCAGCCGGGCTATCCGGCTATGCCTGACTGGCGCGTCCAGAGCGGGGTTGCCGCATGAGCGTGTTCGACAGCCTCCTCATCGCGCTTCGCGCGCTCCGGACGAACCTCCTGCGCAGCTTCCTGACGACGCTCGGTATTCTGATCGGCATCGCCTCGGTGATCATCATGGTGGCGGTCGGCGCGGGCGCCCGAAGCGAGATCGACAGGCAGATTTCGAGCCTCGGCACCAACATGCTGGTTATCTTCCCGGGGTCTGGCCGCACCTTCGGAGGCCGTGCTGCCGGGGCGGGCACGGATGTACCGCTCGCCGAGCGCGACCTCGGCGCGCTTCGCGAGCAGGTGCCCGGCGTCATCGCAATCTCGGGCCTCTTGTCGGCGAGTGCCTCCGTCGTCCGGGGCAATATCAACTGGACGACTTCCGTATCGGGCATTCACGAGGACTATCTGACAGTTCGCGACTGGCCGCTGGCCAGCGGCCGCGAGCTCGCGCCCGAGGAGGTGCGCCGGGGCGCCAAGGTCGCCCTCATCGGCGAGACAGTCGTCAAACAGCTCTTCCCGGGCGAGGATCCGATCGGCAATCAGATCCGCATTCGCAATGTCCCGGTAACAGTCGTCGGCGTCCTGTCGCGCAAGGGCCTCTCCTCCTTCGGCCGTGACCAGGATGACCTCGTGCTGGTGCCGATGAAGCTCGCCCGTTCCCAGATCGTCGGTCAGAGCGAGGTCGTGCCGGACCAAGTCGGGCAGATCTACGTCAAGCTCGAGAACGGCGCCGACATGACCCAGGCCGAGGAGGACATCGGCCGTGTGCTCCGTGAGCGCCGGCGCATCCAGCCCGGCGCCGAGGATGATTTCAACGTGCGCAACCTGGCCGAGTTCATGACGGCACGCTCGGCCGCACAACAGACGCTTTCCTATCTGCTCGGGGCCACCTCGGCGATCTCGCTCATCGTCGGCGGCATCGGCATCATGAACATCATGCTCGTCTCGGTCACCGAACGCACACGCGAGATCGGCTTGCGGTTGGCGATCGGCGCCCGCCGGCGAGATATCCTCGGCCAGTTCCTGGTCGAGTCGGTCGTGCTTTGTCTGCTCGGTGGGCTGTTGGGGATCGGCATCGGTATCGGTGGCGCCTACGTGGTCGCAAGCGCGGCCCAGTGGCCGGTCAGGATCGAGCCGCAATTCGTGGCGCTGGCACTCGGCACCGCCGCACTCATCGGCATCGTCTTCGGCTTCTTCCCGGCCCGGCGCGCCGCCCACATGAACCCCATCGATGCGCTCCGCAGCGAATAGAAGGGCGACTGTCCACAACCTCGACATGCCGTTGCCTTGAACAGGCCGATCTCCTCGGTCAGGTTCAAACCGCCGGATCCCCTCCGGCGATGGCCCGCTCACAGCAGGAGGCGCCCGATGCCACGCCCAAGCATTGTATTCGGCCTTCTCGGCCTCGCCCTCCTGACGGGCCCCGCCGCCGCCCAGACCGTCCCCTGCCAGAAGGACTTGTCCTTCAATCGCTGGATGGAGGGGGTGAAGAAGGAGGCGCTCTCCGAGGGCGTCTCGCCGCGCGTGGTCTCGGGTCTGCTGGATGGTGTCGGCTTCGCCAAGAATATCGTCGGCAAGGACCGCGCCCAGAGTGTCTTCTCGCAGACGTTCCTCGAGTTCATCAAGACCCGCGTCACCTCCGCCCGACTCCAGACGGGCGCCCAGCTCATCAAGAAGCATGGCAAGATCTTCAATGATCTCGAGGCGACCTATGGTGTTCCCGCCCCTGTCATCGTCGCCTTCTGGGGGCTCGAGACCGATTTCGGCAAGGTGACGGGCAACCTGCCCACGATCCCCTCGCTCGCCGCACTCGCCTACGACTGCCGGCGGCCCGAACGCTTCCGGCCCGAGCTGATCGCGGCCTTGAAGCTCGTCGACGGCGGCGATCTCTCGGCGTCCGAGCTACGCGGTGCCTGGGCCGGAGAGCTCGGCCATTTCCAGTTCCTGCCGACCTATTTCCTCAAGCATGCGGTCGACTATGATGGCGATGGCCGCCGCGACCCGGTCGGCAGCACGTCCGACGCGCTCGCCTCGGCGGCGAATTATCTCAAGAACCTCGGCTGGCAGCGCGGCCAGCCCTGGATCGAGGAGGTGATCGTGCCGGACAACCTCGCATGGGAGCAGGCGGATCTCGCCATCACGCATCCGCGCGCCAAATGGGCGAAGGCCGGCCTCGTCAGAGCCACCGGAGAGGAACTCACCGCGGACGACTTGCCCGCGGCACTGATCCTGCCGATGGGCCGGAACGGGCCCGCCTTCCTCGCCTACGACAATTTCCGGAACGTCTATCTCACCTGGAACGAGAGCCTGACCTATGCGCTGACCGCCGCCTACAACGCCACCCGGCTCGCCGGGGCGCCGCCGGTCTCGAAGGGACGCGGCACCGTCGTGCCGTTCGGGTACAAGGAGATCCTTGCCCTGCAGAAGCTGCTGGTCGCCCGCGGCTATGATGTCGGCAAGGCGGACGGCAAGCTCGGCGCCCTGACACGCAAATCGGTCAAGGCCGCCCAGATCAAGCTCGGTCTCCCCGCCGACAGCTACCCGACGCCCGAGCTGCTGAAGCGGCTCCAGGCGGGCGAAGGGTAGGCACGACAGGACCGAACCGGGGCACACTCCCCGCAGCGGACCGGGATGACGACGTGAACCCGGTCGTGACTGCGCAGGCAGCCCTCGAACCCGCCCTCGACACGGCACGGTCTCGCCGAGCCGCGAGGTGGCGACTTCTCCGATGGTTGGATGGAGTCCGGCCTTCGCCGGAATGTCGGTTGTGGGTGATCGATATCGCTTTCGTTTCGACCGTCAGCCCGCCGCCTTCAACCGCCGCAACGCAGCCTCGAGCTTCTCGATCTGGGCCGAGAAATCCGCCTTGCGGCCCTGGTTCTCTTCGATCACCGCGGCAGGCGCCTTGGCGACAAACTCCGCATTGGCCATGCGCGCGTCGACCTTGGCGATTTCGGCACGGGCCTTCTCGATCTCCTTCTCGAGACGCGCGCACTCGGCTGCCAGATCGATGTGACCGGCGAGCGGCAGGGCTGCCGTCGCCTCGCCGACGACGATCTGCACCGAGCCCTTGGGCGGCTCGGCGGCGAGGCTGATCGACTTTAGCCGCGCAAGGCGGCGGATGAGATCGCCATGGCGTCCGGCGCGTATCCGCGAGGTATCATTGGCGCCCGACAAGACAAGCTCGAGCTCGGCGGCCGCCGGGACATTCATCTCCGAGCGGACGGATCGGATGGCCGTGATGAGCCCGATCACCCAGCCGATCTCCTCGTCAGCAGCAGTGTTCTCGAGGCGGCGCGCCTCCGGCCAAGGCGTCAAGACGAGCGGCGCTCCGCGGCCGGGTCCGCTCTCGCCGGTTTTCGTCCACAGCTCCTCGGTAATGAAGGGCATGAAGGGATGGAGCAACCGCAGGATCTCGTCGAGCGCCCAGGCTGCCGCCGCACGCGTCTCCGTCCTCGCCTTGCCGTCGGGGCCGTTGAGAATCGGCTTGATCAGCTCGAGATACCAATCGCAGTAGGTGCCCCAGACGAACTGGTAGGCCGCGCCTGCCGCCTCGTTGAAGCGGTAGGCCTCGAGCTCCGCCGTGATGGTCGCCGCCGTCCGCTCGACCTCGCCGGCGATCCAGCGGTTGACCGTCTCCTCGACCTTGGCCGGATCGAAACCGGCAGTTCGCGCGCACCCGTTCATCTCGGCGAAGCGCGCGGCATTCCACAGCTTCGTCGCGAAATTCCGGTAACCCTCGACACGCGACTTGGCGAGCTTGATATCACGCCCCTGCGCCGCCATTGCCGTCAGCGTGAAGCGGAGGGCATCGGCGCCGTAGACCTCGATCAGCTCGAGCGGATCGATGACGTTGCCCTTCGACTTCGACATCTTCTGCCCCTTCTCATCGCGGACGAGGGCATGGATGTAGACGGTATCGAAGGGAACCTCGTGCATGAATTCAAGCCCCATCATCATCATGCGCGCGACCCAGAAGAAGATGATGTCGAAGCCGGTGACGAGCGTGGAGGTCGGATAGTAGCGCTTCAGTTCGGCCGTCTCGTCCGGCCAGCCGAGCGTCGAGAACGCCCAAAGCCCCGAGGAGAACCACGTGTCGAGCACATCCTCGTCGCGCGTCAATGTGAATTTCCGAGTTGAGCCTTGCAGGTGAGGGACAGCCCCTTGCGCAGGCGACTGCCGCTGCCCCTCACCGTCATCCTCTTCCCGCTGAGGAGAAGAAGGATCTTTGCGCCCACTGTAGTGCGCCTCGGCTTTCTCGTAAGCCTCGGCCTCGCTCATGGCAACAAAGATTTCTCCGTCCGGTCCGTACCAGGCAGGAATCTGATGACCCCACCAGAGCTGACGCGAAATGCACCACGGCTCGATGTTGCGCATCCATTCGAAGTAGGTCTTCGTCCAATTCTCCGGCACGAATTGCGTCCTGCCCGACTCGACGGCGGCGATCGCCGCTTTCGCCAGCGTCTTCGCGTCGACGTACCACTGATCGGTGAGCCACGGCTCGATCGGCACGCCGGAACGATCGCCGTGCGGAACCGTATGTGTGGTGGGCTCGATCTTGGCGAGAAGGCCGAGCGCGGCCATGTCGGCGACGATCTTCTCGCGCGCGACGAAGCGGTCGAGGCCGCGATAAGCGTCGGGTGCGCTCTCATCGATTCGCGCGAATGCGTCGAGCACATTGATGCGCGCGAGGTTGTGCCGGCTGCTCACCTCGAAATCGTTGAAGTCATGCGCCGGCGTGATCTTCACCGCACCGGTGCCCTTCTCGGGATCGGAATAGTCGTCGGCAATGATCGGGATCTCGCGCCCGACGAGCGGCAGAACGACTTTTTTCCCGACCAGCGCCGTGTAGCGCTCGTCCTCCGGATGCACGGCGACGGCCGTATCGCCGAGCATCGTTTCGGGTCGTGTCGTCGCCACCGTGACGTAGCGTGTCGGATCGTCCTTCAACGGATAGCGGAAGTGATAGAGGTGACCGCTCGGGTCCTTCTTCAAGGCCTTCGCGAGTGCTGCCGCATCGAAGGGCCTCTCGGGATCACCATCCGTCCAGGAGAAAGAGCCCTTCTTCTCGATCTGCTGCACCTCCAGATCGGAGATCGCCGTCTGGAACTTCGGGTCCCAATTGACGAGACGCTTGTCCTTGTAGATGAGCCCCTTCTCGTAGAGACCGACGAACACTTTCAGCACGGCTCGCGAGAGCCCTTCGTCCATGGTGAAGCGATCCCTGCTCCAGTCGCAGGAGGCGCCGAGCCGTTTCAGCTGGTTGGTGATGGTGCCACCGCTTTCCGCCTTCCAGCGCCAGACCTCGTCGAGGAAGGCGGCACGTCCCATCGTCCGTCGGTCGGTCCGATTCTCGGCCGCGAGCTTGCGCTCGACCACCATCTGCGTGGCGATGCCGGCATGATCGGTTCCCGGCTGCCAGAGGACGTCGCGGCCGCGCATGCGCTCGAAGCGCACGAGCACGTCCTGCAGCGTATTGTTGAGGGCGTGGCCCATATGCAGCGAGCCGGTGACATTCGGCGGCGGGATGACGATGCAGTAGGGCTTGGCCTCGCCGCGCTTGCCGGCGCCGGCCTTGAAGGCGCCGGTCTCCTCCCACTGGCGATAGATTCGGCCCTCGACCTCGGCCGGCTGATAGTGTTTCTCGAGCATGGTTCTTGAGCCCGTCACTGATTGCTGACGGGCATAAGCCGCATGGCTGCGCGCGCTGTCAACAAGCCGTCCGGCGAAAACGAACGGGCGTCAGGAAGCCGGCGTCTCAGGCTCGTCCTTGCCCCCCATCGCCTTGGCGACGATGCGCGGCATGTTGGCGTCGAGCCATTCCTTGAGCATGGGCTTCAGCATGGCGGCCATCAGGTCGTCGCCGACGGGAAGAGCCGTCAGGGCAGGCGCTGCTGATGGCACGGGCGCTTCGGCCGAAGCAAAGTCGGCCGCGGGCTCGTCTGCATGACCTTCACCCATCACTTGGCCGTCGGACCGGGCCTCGACAGCCGACGACACCGGCGCGACGCCATCGGCGGACGCATCGACGTCCGACTCGAGCTCATTCCGAGCCGGTTCCGGCTCATCGGTCGTCACCGGCGCTTCAGAGCTCATCGCGGACTCCGGCATCGGCGCCGCCCCTGTCTCGGTGGCTGTCTCGCTTTCGCTGGCATCGGTCGCGTCTTCCTGCGCCATCGTCTCGGCGACCACGTCCGGACGCTCGGAGACCGCCAAAGCGACATCCGCCGTCTCGGTAGAGGTCGCCCCGGCCGGCTCCGCCGCCGTCGTCACCGGTGCCGTCTCCAACGCTGCAGGCTCACTGGGCTGCTCGATGGAGGCCGCAGCCTCTTCGACCGGCTCGCTGGTGGAGTGAGGCTCCGCGTCGTCCACCTCGGACTCGATCACCGGGGCCGGCGGCGGTGGTGCGACGGCGATCGTCGGCGCCTCCTCTGCTGCCGCGGCGGTCGACGGCCCGGCCGCCTCCACCTCGGCCGGCTCCGCGAGCTCCAGCTCCGGTCCGAGCGAGATCGGATCCTCGAGATCGAGCACGATCTCGTCGTCCGGGTTCGCACTGTCGAGCAGCGGCTCGGGCTCGACCGCCACGGCAGCCGCCTCGGGGGGTGCCGCCTCCAGCATCTCGTCCTCGAACAAATCGTCGCCGTCGTCCTCGAGGGGAAGGTCGTCAGCCATGGGCACGGGCGCGGCACGCATCTCTGCCGGCTCGTCCTCGAACTCCTCCGCCTCCACAGGGCCGTTCGAGGCTCCGGCGTCGAGGATCTCCTCGTCCATTGCCCCCGCGGCCGGTCGCGGGCCTGCCAGGGCTCGCGTCAGATCATGCATGTAGCCACCGCCCGTATCGCGGGCCAGCATTGTGCTCACTTCGGCAAAATCCTCGAGCGGGCCCGAGTCGAAGGCCTCCGGCTCCTCGTCCGAGATGATCTTGCGGATCGATGCCAGGATTTCTTCCATATGGGCATCGGGGAGCTGCTCAGACCGGCTCATCGTCTCGCCTTTCCCAGGTCCGGATTGACTCTCGCGCCGCCCCCTACTGACGCAAATGCCAGGGCGCCTCACTCTCCTAGCACCAAAATGAGGCAAGGCCAGACCCTTGCCATGGAAAATCAGCGACCTAGCGCCCGCCGGCGGCAAGCTTGCCTGGCCGGGCTCCCAATCAGGAGCGCTCGGCAGAGCGCGAGCCGGTCTTCTGGTCCGCGCTTAGCACGTGCCCCAAGCCCGCTGGACGGCTGTCGCACGACCTCGTGGAACTCACGAACCGAACTCTACGGCGTGCCGCCAGAATGGCTGTCGGAATTGCCGCGCGTGTCATCGTCGGTCTCGGCGATCGACGCCTGCCAATCGGTCGATTCGGTCGAGCCCTCGTAGCCTTCCTCGCGTTCGATCGTCGTCCCCCACCACTTGCCGTTGACCTCGTCGTAGTTCTGTTCGACGTCGTATTTCGGCGTCGGCAGCGAAAGATCGGTGGCGGTCAGCCGGCCCATGGAGGCCAGCAGGGAATAGGAGGCCACGATCAAATTGCGCTCGGTCGTGACGAGCTGCACGCGCGCGTTCAGGCGCTCCTGCTCGGCATCGAGCACGTCGAGTAGTGTGCGCTGGCCTACCTTCTCCTCCTCGCGCACGCCATCAAGCGCGATCTGCGCCGCCTCGACCTGAACACGGTCGGATTCGATCTGGGCCTGGGCCGCGACATACTGTGACCAGGCCGAGCTGACTTGTGCTCGAACCTGGACCCGCGCCTGCTCGATATCCTCGAGACGCCCGACACGCTCCTCCTTGGCCTGGCGGATACGCGCCTGCACCTCGCCGCCCTGATAGAAGGGAACGGTCAGCCGCGCGACGATCGCCCCTTGCTCCTGGCGATCGACGGTGCGCGTCGGATCGATGCGGTCGGTGTAGGTCGCCTCAAGTCGGAGATCGGGCAGCAACTCGCCCTCGATGGTCTTTATGGCGAAGCCGGCCGCGCGCTCGAAGAATGCTGCAGCGATGACGTCCGGATGCTCGGACTCGCCGATCCGGATGGCCTCTTCGACGCCAGCTGGGATGAGATCCGTGCGTGCCGACGGCTCTTCGAGCGCCGTCGGCGGATGCCCTGTCACGCGCTCATAGTCGGCAATGGAGGAGCGAAGATTGGCTTTGGAGAGATCGAGCGCCGACACGGAGGCGGCCCGGCGGGCGCGGGCCTGCGCCACGTCCGTCTTCGTAACCTCGCCAACCGCGAACCGCTCCTCGGTGGCCTTGAGCTCCTGCGAGAGAACCTCGACGTTCGACTGGCGCAGACGGAAGATTTCCTGATCGCGGATGACGTTGACGTAGGCTGTCACGCCGTCGAGGAACAGCTGCTGCTCCACGCCCCGCAACTGCTCGCGCGAAGCGAGGATGACGGCATCGGCCTGCCGTACGGTATTGACGATCCGGCCGCCGGAATAAAGCTGCTGCTGTGCGTTGAGGGTAATGACCTTCGGGTTGAGAATGCCGTCGTTCTGGCTGGCCAGGCCTCGCGGCTCGGTCTCGGTCCGCTGATACATGAACCAGTCGGCGGTGCCGAACAGCGTCGGCCGATAGCCAGACTGCGCCTTCGCCAGTTCCTCGTCGGTAGCCCGCAGCCGCGCCCGCTCGGCATTGATCCTTGGATTGCTCGCGTATGCGGATGCCAGGGCCTCCCCGAGCGTCTCTGCCGATGCGGACACAGGCCCGGCGACGAGCCCCGCGGCCAGCACCAGACCGGTGTAGCGCAGCAGGTGCTTGGCCACAGATGTCACCATGGCACGTGTGCCTGTCGTCGACCGACCCTGCATGCGACCCCATTCCCCTGAACGGCAGGACACGCCACGCTGCCTATCTCAATCGCACTGATAGGCTAGGATTCGTTCAACTCGAACAACGAGTACACATGTTATTAACGCTTGGAAACGTCTGTCTGTGCCCTGGCGGACACAATCCAGATTGCACCGGGTTGAGTAAATGGAGGCTTAGCGGCCGCACCAGATCCGTGCGGCACGCTAGAAAACGAAACTCGGCGCCCGCTCGAAACCGGGCAGCGGGGCGACCGGCGCGTCGAAGTGGTCCCGAGCGCTCAACCCATTGCCGAGACGGGTGAATACTGTTATGCGGCCCGGCGCCGTCTCACCGATGATGGCGATCAGCCGCCCTCCGTCCTTCAGTTGTCGTCCGATCCGGTCCGGCACCTCCGGGATGCTGCCGCTGATAAGAATGGCATCGTAGGGACCATCCGCCGCATGGCCGACCTCGAGCGGCCCTTCGACGACCTTGACCTTGCCCTGACCGAGGCTGGCCAGGGTCTGCCGGGCCTGACGGGCGAGCGCCGGATCCGATTCGAGGGCGACGACCGTACCGGCCAGCTGGGCCATGACGGCGCTCGCGTAGCCCGTCCCGCAGCCGATCTCGAGCACGGTCTGGCCCGCCTCGAGACGCGCCAGCTGGATCAGCCGCGCGACCTGCATCGGTGCCAGCATGAGTCGCCCTTTCGCGATCTTCAGCGCCACGTCGATATAGGCCACCGGCTGCTGGGCCTCGCCGACGAAGAGCTCGCGTGGCACCTCGCCCATGGCTCTGAGCAACCGCCGGTCGGTAATGTCATTCGGCATCACCTGCGATTCGACCATGTTGCGGCGTAGCACGGTGTAATCGATCATATCGGGGCTCCGAACGAAGGTCGCCTCGACGTCGGCCGGGCGCCGAGTCACATTAACTGATCCCCGGCGCCCTGGGCTAGACGGACTCCCCCAGCAAAACGCCGCAAGGCGGTGAACTGGCACAGCACCGTCCGATACGAACGTTCGTTTGCAGTCCGGCCCGGCACTTGCTACATAGCCCCCCGACTACCCGCATCTGTCTCTTTCCGATGCAGCCCGGCGGCACTTGCCCGACTGCGAGGACCGGTTGGCCACGTGGCGGAGTGGTTACGCAGCGGACTGCAAATCCGTTTACCCCGGTTCGATTCCGGGCGTGGCCTCCAAAATCACTCCCAGACAGGGGCGATCAACCCCGAGCGGCCGGCGGATCGCCGCGCTCGACGGACGGCCCGGGCTTCTGCACCCGCCCATTGCCGTTGCCGTTACCGTTGCGGCCATTCCGCCAGCGGCCGTACTTGACCTCGCCCTGCCGCCGCCAGCGCCGGATGATGGCGACGTCGATCGACAGCACGACCAGCCCGAGAGGAATCATCCAGAAGCCCAGGATGGGCAGGAAACCGAGCATGCCGCCGAATACGAGCGCCGAGCCGATCAAGAGGCGCATCATTCTCGATTCGGGAAGCGTCATCGTGCGTCCCAGGAACTTCACCTGACGTGCCATGCTCTGGTCTGCTCCTTTCCTGCATCACTGGATGTAGGCGGCCCGCGCCGCCAGACAAGCGCGCCGGCCACCCGGCCATCCGCAAGGAACCGCACCCACACGCGCCACGGTCAGGTCGGACAGCATTCTCGGTCGCAGCTCGCCACTTATTATGGATTTGGCGAGCCGATTGCGCTATACGGAAGCCCGTTGCGGCGTCATACGGCGCTCGTACAGGTCTTCCGGGATAGCTCAGCGGTAGAGCAGCCGGCTGTTAACCGGCTGGTCGTAGGTTCGAATCCTACTCCCGGAGCCATTTTTTCTCGCCCCTCTCCGCACCACCGTCACAACCACTCGACCGCGCCGTCGTCGACGAGCATGATCCGATCCTGCGGCACGGCGAGATGCGGCACCTCGGCCGGCGGTAACGCCAGCACCAGCCCGCGCAAACACCGGCTGACACCGCCATGTGAGACCACTACCGTCGGCCCGGTTACGCTCCCCAGCCAATCGGCGGTTCGGGCCGAAAGATCTGCATAACTCTCACCGCCCGGAGCCTGGACATGCCAGGGATCCTTGTAGCGGGCATCGTAGGCCGTGCGATCGGTGACCTTGAGTTCCTTCCAGGTCATGCCCTCCCAGCGGCCGAAATTGATCTCCTTGAGCCGTATGTCGGTCTCGAAGTCCTCCGCATCCCGGCCCAGTGCCGCTAGCACGACCTGCATGGTCTGCCGGGTCCTGAGCAACGGGCTGGCGACGAAACGGCACCGGGCGACATCCTCGCGCATCTCCGCGAGCAGCGCCCCGTTGCGCCCCGCCTGCCGGCGTCCGGTCGCATTGATGGGGACATCCGTCTGCCCCTGCAGCCGGCCGATCCGGTTCCAGTCCGTCTCGCCGTGGCGGATGAAATAGATCGTCGGCAGGCCGGGAAATCTCAGCGCTTCGATCTCAGCCGCCATCGCCCTTGACGACCGCGATGTCCGGCGCGTCCTCGTTCTTCATGCCCTGCACATGGTAGCCGGCATCGACGTGATGGACCTCGCCGGTAACGGCACGGCCGAGATCGGAGAGCAGATAGAGGGCCGAAGCGCCGACCTCTTCGATGGTGACGGTGCGCCGTAGCGCCGAGTTGTACTCGTTCCACCGCAGGATGTAGCGGAAGTCGGAGATACCGGAGGCCGCCAGCGTCTTGATCGGCCCGGCGGAGATGGCGTTGACGCGAATGCCCTGCTTGCCGAGATCGGCGGCGAGATAGCGCACGCTCGCCTCGAGCGCGGCCTTGGCGACGCCCATGACATTGTAATGCGGCATCACTTTCTCGGCGCCGTAGTAGGTGAGCGTCAGCAGCGATCCGCCGTTCGTCATCAGTTTTTCGGCACGTTGGGCGAGAGCCGTGAACGAGTAGCAGGAGATCGCGAGCGTTCGGTTGAAATTCTCTGCTGAGGTGTCGACATAGCGGCCATCGAGCTCGGCTTTGTCCGAGAAGGCGATGGCGTGCACGAGGAAATCCAGGCTACCCCAATGCTCCTTGAGCGCCGCAAAGACGGCGTCGACGCTGCCGCTGTCGGTCACGTCGCAGGGCAACACGATCTTCGAGCCGATCTCCTCGGCAAGCGGCCTGACCCGCTTCTCCAGCGCCTCGCCCTGGAAGGTCAAGGCGATCTCGGCCCCCTGGTCACGACAAGCTTTGGTGATCCCCCAGGCGATCGAGCGATTGTTGGCAACGCCCATGATAAGGCCACGCTTGCCCGCCATCAGCCCGTTCATTGTTTGTGATCCTGCTCCCTCATGATGGCGCGCATCCTACACGATTGACTTCATCGGTCGAGGCCACCAAGCTGAACTTTTGTTACGAATTCTGTATGTCGACGACGGGTTTCTCCGGACTGACCAGCCGCCCCAGAAGATCCGCCAATTGCCGTGCCTCCTCGCAGCTCAGCCGCGAGCCGAGATGCGCCTCGATGGCCGAGGCATAGACGGGCCACATGCGTCGGCGCAACTCGCGACCCTTCTCGGTAATGACGAGCAGATTGGAGCGCCCGTCGTCGGGCGACGGCTGCCGCTTCACGAGCCCTTCGCGCTCGAGGCGGTCGACCAGCCGGCAGAGATTGTATTGGGCCAACAACACCCGGGACTGCACCTGGGCCTGCGGCAGGCGGCCGTCGTGAGTCGCATCGAGCTCGAGCAGGACATCGTACCATTCGAGCGGCGGGAACCCGTGCTCTTTCAACTCCGCCTCCACCCGGGCCAGAATGGTCTGCTCGGTGCGCACCAGCTGCACCCAGGCGCCGACGGCGTTCTCGGAGGGCTTCAGTTGCATGACGGACTTGTGATCGACAATATCATTGCAATTGCATGTATAGCACATTAGGTTTGCCGTCGTCAGCCCTCAAGCCGTTGAATCGGACCTTCCTGCCGCCGCGACATCTTCAATCATACACTATGGCGCTTGCCATGGTCACCCTGAAGCAGCGGGCGTGGGAAGACGTTCGAACCGGCACAACTTTGGAGCCTTTCATGAAGCTCTACTACTCCCCCGGCGCCTGCTCGCTCTCTCCGCACATCGTGCTGCGCGAGGCGGGTCACACCTTCGACATGGAGCAGGTCGACCTCGGCACCAAGAAGACGAAGTCGGGTGCGGACTACACCAAGGTCAACCCGAAGGGCTATGTGCCGGCCCTGGTTCTGGATACGGGAGACGTGTTGACCGAGGGCCCCGCCATCGTCCAGTACCTGGCCGACAAGGCGCCGGCCGCCAAGCTTGCACCGGCCAATGGCAGCCTGGACCGCTACAGGTTGCAGGAGTGGCTCAACTTCACGACGTCGGAGCTGCACAAATCGATCGGCGGGCTGTTCAATGACAAGCTGCCGGCCGAGGCCAAAGAGATCATGAAGGCCGGCATCGCCCAGCGGCTCAAGTTCCTCGACGCCCATCTTGCCAAGAACGACTACGTCATGGGCAAGGAGTTCTCCGTCGTCGATGCCTATGTCTTCACCGTGCTGGGATGGGGCAAGTGGGTCGGCGTCGACGTCGAGGCCTATCCGAGCCTCAAGGCCTACATGGGCCGGATCGCCGGCCGTCCGAAGGTCCAGGAGGCGCTCAAGGCCGAGGGCCTCGCCTGACGGATCGCGTACGTCTCGCGGCGCAGGTCCGGCGTCGGATGACCACCCCACGCCGTTGCCGGGGCCAGAGACAAGGTACGTGGACCGGAAGGGTGCGGCATCGTCCGCACCCTTCTGTCATGTGGGCGAGGCTGCCGATCGCGTTGACCCCTGCCACCGGGACAGATACTCAGGACCCATGTCCCACAATACCTTCGGCCACCTGTTCCGCGTCACCACCTGGGGCGAGAGTCACGGCCCGGCGATCGGTTGCGTGATCGACGGTTGTCCACCCGGCATCGCGCTCGATAGCGGCGACATCCAGCCCTACCTGGACCGGCGCCGTCCCGGCCAGTCGCGCTTCACGACGCAACGACAGGAACCCGATCAGGTCAGGATCCTCTCGGGCGTCTTCCCCGAGACCGGCGGCGTGACGACGGGCACGCCGATTGCCCTCGTCATCGACAATCTCGATCAGCGTTCGAAGGACTACGGCAGGATCGCCGACAAGTTCCGTCCCGGCCATGCGGACTATACGTACATGGCCAAGTATGGCCTGCGCGACTATCGGGGAGGCGGCCGCTCGTCGGCCCGAGAGACGGCGATGCGTGTTGCCGCCGGCGCCGTCGCGCGCAAGGTCGTCCACGGCGTCAGCATCCGCGGCGCGCTCATCCAACTTGGCCCGCACAAGATCGACCGGAGCCGATGGGACTGGGCGGCCACCGCCCAGAACGACTTCTTCGCACCCGATCCGGCGATTGTCCCCGTCTGGGCCGAATTTCTCGACGGAGTCCGCAAGCGCGGCTCGTCCGCCGGCGCCGTGATCGAGATCGTTGCCGAGGGCGTGCAGGCAGGCCTCGGAGCACCGCTCTACGGCAAGCTCGATCAGGATCTCGCGGCGGCCATGATGAGCATCAACGCCGTCAAGGGCGTCGAGATCGGAGCCGGATTCGCGGCCGCCGAGCTCTCCGGCGAGGAGAATGCCGACGAGATGCGTCGCGGCAAGGACGGTCGCCCTGAATTCCTGTCGAACCAGGCCGGTGGCATCCTCGGCGGCATCTCGACCGGGCAGCCGGTGATCTGCCGCTTTGCCGTCAAGCCGACCTCCTCGATCCTCGCTCCCCGCAAGACGGTCGATGCCGAAGGCAATGAGACCGACATCTCGACCACGGGCCGGCATGATCCGTGCGTCGGCATCCGCGCCGTGCCGGTCGGCGAGGCCATGATGGCGATTGTGCTGGCAGATCATTTTCTCAGGCATCGCGCGCAGGTTGGTCGCTAGCCGATGGCAGGCGAGCGCCTCCAACGCCGCCTCGACCGCTTCGCCCCCTACAGCTATCGCTCAGACCCCCACCTCGTGCATTTGCCCGACGATAAGCCCATCATCATTTTTGACGGCGTTTGCGTGCTCTGCACGGGTTTCGCGCGATTTGTCATCGCCCGCGATCCGGCGGCGCACTTCCGGCTGACGGCGGCACAGTCCCCGGCCGGACAGGCCCTCTTTCATCACTACGGCCTCGATCCGGCCGACTTCGAGACCAACCTGCTCATCGAGAATGGCCGGGCCTTTGCGAAGCTCGAAACCGTCCGGCGAATCTTGCCGCGGCTGCGTCGGCCCTGGCCTGCACTCGCCGTCGCGACCCTCTGGCCGGGCCGGCTCGGCGACGCGCTCTACGATCAGATAGCGCGAAATCGCTATCGGCTGTTCGGCCGGATGGAGACCTGCATGGTGCCTCCTGCAGACTGGCGGGAGCGGATCGTCGAATGACGGACCTGCCACTCTTCCATAGAGCCTATGGCGTCGGTTTGGCCCGGCTCCCGGCGCCGATCCGCGATCTCCATGCCAGTGCGGGCGAACGGCGTTTCGAGGGCCGCGCCACGGTCGAGCGGGGAGATACGCTTTTAGCCCGGGCGACCGCGGTGCTTCTGCGCTTCCCCCCGGCAGGGATCGACCAGCACCTCTCCCTTCGGATCCGCTGCGTGGGCCGCCAGGAGGAATGGGCGCGACAGTTCGACGGCCGGCCGATGGTCACCCACCTTTCCGCCGGATCGACACCCGACAGCGTCGTCGAACGGCGGTTCCCGGTCTCGGCCCAGTCCCGCCTGCATCCCGATGCAAGCGGTGTCACGCAGACCTTGATCGGCCTCCGCTTTCTCGGACTGCCGGTGCCCCGAGCCCTCTGGCCGAGGCTCGATGTCCGCGAGGGCAGCACCGGCGACCGCTACACGTTCCAGATGCGGATCGAGGATCCGTGGGGCCGGCTCGTCGTCGCCTATCGAGGCTGGCTCGAACCTGCCGGGGGCTCAGCCGAGCAGTGAGGCCCCGCTGAGCAGCAGAGCAACACCTGTGGCGACGCCCAGCAGCAGCCGGCCGCCCGAGACGAGATAGGCCGCGATGCCGCCGAGGAAGGCTGCGATCCGGACCCAGATGTCGATGTCGGCGAGCGCACCGGTCGGCAGCACGACGAGACGTGCGACGAGCGCTGCCACGATTGCCGTCGAGATGGCGCGGGCGAGCTTGAAGACTTCGCCCTCGACATCGAGATTGCGCGACAGCACGAGACCCGCCCAGCGCCAGGGCTCGGTCATCAGCGTGCCCGCCAGCAGGATGACGATGTAGGGCCAGAGAGTCTCGCTCATCGCACTCGCCTCCACCGACCGATCAGGTAGGCGGCGGTGCCGCCGACGAGACCGGCGAGCAAGAGATCGAGCCCGGGTGTCAAGCGCGCCAGCACCGGTCCGAGCCCCAGGCCGAAGACGATCGCCAGCCTGTCCACCGGCGAGCGCATCGCCGATTGGATCATCGACAGCACGAAATAGATCGGCGTCAGAAAGAAGAGGGCGGCAGCGATCAGGACGGGCACCTCACCGGCGATCAGAAAGCCGATCGCGGTGGTGAGGAGCGCGAGCCCGTAAAGCGGCAGGGCGGAGCCTAGAAAGTAAGGCAGCCGGTCGGCAGGTGCCAACTCGGGCAGGCGGCGCATGCCGGTCACCCAGAGCGTCACGGCGCAGAAGTGAATGGCCGGAACGAGCATCCATCTGGGAAGCCGCGATCCACGCAGATAGGGCGCGAGGACGACCGCCATGGGCAGGAGGCGGGTGGCGGTCAACGCGACGGCGAGCGCCGTGGCGACGAGGCTCGCGCCGTGCAACTGCTCGGTCAGCAGCGCGACCTGGCCGGGCAGCGCGAAGATGGCCGCCGTCGAGAACACCGCCACGCCGAGATCGAGGCCGAGGTCGCGTGCAAGCGCACCGAAGCCCATGACAGCCGAGAGCAAGATGATCGCAGGGACGACGGGGAACTCCCGCAGGCCTCGGACAAAGGCAGTGCGCGTGGAGCCGGCCGGCACGGCGCCGTCCGAGCCGTCCTCGAACCGATCCGCCTCCGCCATTCGACGCTCGGTCTACTCGTCCTGCTTGACGGGGGCCTTCGATGTGCCCGACCGCTTGCCTTTCGCCGGCCCCGGCAGCGCCTTGCGACCACCCGGTTTCGTACCCTCGATGGCCTTGGCTTTCCGATGCACGATCTTCTTCGGCGGCCGCGTCGCGCGCCCTGGCTCTGGCGCCTTCAGGAACTCGAAACCGAGCACCTTCTCGCCGTCGCGCTCGTTGACGACCACCCGGGCGGTACCGCCCTTCTCGAGGCGGCCGAAGAGCACTTCGTCGGCCAGCGGCTTCTTGATGTACTCCTGGATAACCCGCGCCAGCGGTCGGGCGCCGAAGCGCTCGTCATAGCCGCGCTCGGCGAGCCAGTCGGTCGCCTCGTCCGTCAGCTCGATGGTGACGCCGCGATCCGCCAACAGCCCCTCGAGCTGGAAGATGAACTTCTCGACCACCTGATAGATGACCTCGCGTGGCAGGCTCGCGAACGAGACCACCGCATCGAGACGATTGCGGAACTCCGGGCTGAACAGCCGGTTGATGGCCTCGGTGTCGTCGCCCTCGCGCTTGGCGCGGTTGAAGCCGATCGGCGGCCGCGCCAGATCGGACGCGCCGGCATTGGTCGTCATGATGAGAATGACGTTGCGGAAGTCGACCTGCTTACCGTTGTGGTCGGTGAGCTTTCCATGATCCATCACCTGCAGCAGGATGTTGAACAGGTCCGGATGCGCCTTCTCGATCTCGTCGAGCAGGAGAACGCAATGCGGGTGCTGGTCGATGCCGTCGGTCAAGAGCCCGCCCTGGTCGAAGCCGACATAGCCGGGCGGCGCGCCGATCAGACGCGAGACTGTGTGCTTCTCCATGTATTCCGACATGTCGAAGCGCAGCAGCTCGACGCCCATCAACGCCGCGAGCTGCTTGGCGACCTCCGTCTTGCCGACACCGGTCGGACCGGAGAAGAGATAGCAACCGATCGGCTTCTCGGGCTCGCGGAGCCCGGCGCGTGACAGCTTGATGGCGGCCGTCAGGCTCTCGATGGCCGCGTTCTGACCGAACACCAGCCGCTTGAGATCGCGATCGAGATTGACGAGCACCTCCGCATCCGACTTCGAGATGGTCTTCGGCGGAATGCGCGCCATGGTGGCGACGGTCGCCTCGATGTCCTCGGTCGTGATGACCTTCTTGCGCTTCTCCTCGGTCACCAGCATCTGCGAGGCGCCGGTCTCGTCGATGACGTCGATCGCCTTGTCGGGCAGCTTGCGATCGTGGATGTATTTGGCTGACAACTCGACGGCGGCGCGGATCGCGTCGTCGGAGTATTTGAGCTTGTGGAACTCCTCGAAGTAAGGCTTCAGACCCTTCAGGATCTCAATCGTGTCGTCGACCGTCGGCTCCTTGACGTCGATCTTCTGGAAGCGTCGGACCAGCGCGCGATCCTTCTCGAAGTGCTGGCGATACTCCTTATAGGTTGTCGAGCCGATGCAGCGGAGCGTCCCCGACTGCAGCGCCGGCTTCAAGAGGTTCGAGGCATCCATGGCGCCGCCCGAGGTGGCGCCGGCGCCGATGACGGTGTGAATCTCGTCGATGAACAGGATCGCGCCTTCGTAGTTCTCGATCTCCTTCATCACCGCCTTGAGGCGCTCCTCGAAATCGCCGCGATAGCGCGTGCCGGCGAGCAGAGCGCCCATGTCGAGGGCGAAGACCGTCGCCTTCCGCAACACCTCGGGCACATCGCCCTGGGTGATTTTGCGCGCGAGGCCCTCTGCGATCGCGGTCTTGCCGACACCGGGATCGCCGACGTACAGCGGGTTGTTCTTCTGCCGGCGGCAGAGCACCTGGATGGTCCGCTGCACCTCGGCCTCGCGGCCGATCAGCGGATCGATCTTGCCGAGCTTCGCCTTCTGATTGAGGTTGACGCAGAAGTTGGCGAGTGCATCGCTACCTGCCTTCTTCTCGCCGCCCGCCTCACTGCCATTCTCGCCGTCGACGCCGCGTACCGTCCGGGGCTCAGACATGCCCGATCGCTTGGCGACACCGTGGCTGATGAACTGGACGGCATCGAGCTTCGTCATCTCCTGCTGCTGCAGGAAGTAGACGGCATGACTATCGCGCTCGGTGAACAGCGCGACGAGGACGTTGGCGCCCGTCACCTCCTGCCGGTTGGACGACTGGACGTGAATGAGCGCCCGCTGCACGACGCGTTGGAAGGAGTGGGTGGGCGCCGCCTCGATGTCGGTCGCCGCCACGAGGTTCTCGAGTTCATTGTCGATATAGTCGAGCAACTGGTCGCGCAGCTCCTCGAGATCGACATTGCAGGCGCGCATGACGGCAGCGGCATCGCGGTCGTCGATCAGGGCCAGCAGCAGATGCTCGAGCGTGACGAGCTCATGATTGCGCTCGGTCGCGTACTCGACTGCCTTGCGGATGGCCGCATCCAGGCTCGGGGAAAGGGATGGCATCGGATCGGCTACTCCTTCTCCATCGTGCATTGCAGAGGATGCTGGTGCTGGCGGGCAAAGTCCACCACCTGAGCGACCTTCGTCTCGGCGACCTCATAGGTGTAGACGCCACAGACGCCGACGCCCTTATGGTGCACATGCAGCATAATGCGGGTGGCCTCCTCGCGGCCCTTGCCGAAAAACCGCTCGAGAACGAAAACGACGAACTCCATCGGCGTGTAGTCGTCGTTGAGAATGAGCACCTTGTAGAGCGACGGCTTGGCCGTTCGCGGCCGCGTCTTGGTGATGACGTCGGTCTTGCGGCCCGGCTCGTTGCCGGGGCGGCCGTCCTTGCTCAATCTCAATATCGCCATATCCCGGTCGTTCGCCACGTTACCAGTCCCGATTTGGTTGTACGCGCGACACCTCTCCCCGCCATGATGGCACGAATTGGTGAGCATCATTGTAATGGCTGGGGACCCGCTCGTGCAATCGCCGCCTCATGTACAGATAGCGGGCGAGCGTGACCCAACAAGGGCGGATCGGCCGGTGAGAAAAAGAAAACGGCCCGGTGACAGCACCGGACCGCTCGAGAACCCGTTCTACGTCTTTCGACGGATCAACGGCCGTTCGTGAAGGCGCGCTCGACAGGCTTGAAGGCCTCTCGTGCCATGTCGGCGTAGAGATTGCCGATCTTCGACATCTGGGACATGTAGTCCTCATAGGCCCGACGGGCGAAGTCGGACTGGATCTCGAAGGCCTGCTCGATCGAGCGGGCGCCGGCGAGCTTCTCGAAGGTCTGGGTGCCGTCCTCAAACGACCGCTTCGTATAATCGGTCATCTCGGCGGCGATCGTCTGCCAGCCCTTGCTCCACTCGCCCATGCTGCGCATGGTCAAATCCATATTCTGCTGGCCAAGCTTCTGCAGATCCTCAAAGCCCTTCATATCGAAGCCTTTCATGGGGGGTCACTCCGGTCGGTCGAGGCGTCACCAGATGCCGCGCCTCATGCTGCACTGCACAAAAGATAGGTGGCGCGCCCCCCAGTGTCAAGAGAATTGTTGCAGCGCAGCAGCGTCCGTCAACCTTAACCCGATCCTAATCTGGCTGACCTAGCATCGGCGTCTCGGCGGGCGTCCTTGAACCTCCCGAAGTCGGTCAAAAAGGCGCCCCAAAATCTTGCTTGGATCCCAGAGGCGATGGTCATGGGCGATCATCGACGGGGATCACGACAATTTGCTCCGGGGACCGGCGAATACGACCCGCCGGCGACGAGAGGGAACAGCTCAGGGATGCGCGTCTATCGGCCCTTCACGAGGTTACCCCGCCCCGTGACGCAGAACCTCGTTCGCCTTGTATTGGCCCTGCTGATGCTGGCGCTCGCCGCGGCCGTCGTGCCGCGTCCGGCGGCCGCTGCCCCCTATGCCGACTTCGTCCTGGATGCCAATTCCGGACGCGTCCTGCACTCCGACAGCGCAGATATGCCCCGCTTTCCCGCTTCGCTGACGAAGATGATGACGCTCTATGTCACCTTCGAAATGCTGAAGAAGGGCCGCCTCTCCGAGGACACCGTGCTGACAGCGAGCGTGCGGGCCTCGCAGGCGGCGCCATCCAAGTTGGGCCTGAAGCCAGGCGACAAGATCAAGGTCTCGGACGCCATACGCGCCCTCGTGACGAAGTCCGCCAATGACGTCGCGCTCGTCATCGCCGAGAATCTGGCGAGCTCGGAGACCAAATTCGCGCGCTACATGACCTGGCGCGCCAAAGAGCTCGGCATGTCGGCGACGACCTTCCGCAACGCGTCGGGCTTGCCCAATCCGGATCAGCGCACGACGGCACGCGATCTCGCCACCCTCGCCATCCGGCTGCACGACGATTTCCCGGAATACTACGGCTACTTCCAGACTAAGTATTTCGCCTACAAGGGCAAGCGCTACAAGAACCACAACTCGCTGCTGTTCACCTATCCCGGCACCGAGGGCATGAAGACAGGCTACATCCGGGCCTCCGGCTTCAATCTCGTGACCTCGGTGAAGCGCGGCGGCAAGCATGTGATCGCCGTTGTCATGGGCGGCCGGACCGCGCGCTCGCGCGACAGCCGCATGCGGCAGATCCTGGACGAGACCCTGAAGAAAGCCTCGTCGAAGCGGACGCGGAAGAAGACGACGGCCCCAGCCGCCGAGGTCGCAACAGCCGTGCCGGCCAAGAAGCCCATCGCCACTCAGGTCGCCATCGTGCCGCCCGAGCCGAAGCAGACGTCGTCCAAGGACCGGGCGCGACTGGCTCAGCTCATCGAGGCAACGAGCGGCGGCAGGTCCGGCGTCTCCGGTTGGACGGCCCCGCAGCGGAAGACGCCCGGTGTTGCCGGCGGCTATCATGTCCAGGTCGGGGCCTATGGCTCCGAGGCGGAGGCCATGCGCCGTCTCGCCAGGGTTCAACAGGATGCCGGTCAAATGTTGGCCGGTGCCGATCCGATCGCCGTCACCTACGCGGTCGCCGACAAGACCTGGTACCGCGCCCGCTTCACAGGCTTCGACGAGAGCCATGCGCACTCGGCCTGCCAGAACCTCAAGAAGCGTAAGATCGATTGCGTCGTCATGCGCGCCCAATAGGGGCTGCGCCGCCTTTCGCCTATTTTGCCAGCAAGGCGTCCTTGGCCGCGTTGATCTTGGTGGCGAGGTAGGTGCTGCCGCCTTGATCGGGATGGAGCTTCTTCATGAGGCTGCGGTGGGCGGCGCGAATGTCCTCCTCGCTCGCGCCCGGCTTCAGTCCCAGAATGTCCAGTGCCTCTGAGATCGACATGGCCGCCGCCGGCTGCGCCGTGCCGCCGCCATTCCTGGCCTTGGGCTCCGCCTCCTCGCGGCGGAGCCGATCGCGCCATTCCGGCAGCTCGCGATCGAGATAGGCCTCGAGCACTTGCCGGCTCTGGGGATCGCCGGCCCGGCATTCCCGCCAGAGCACGAGCATGTCGGATGGCGTGAGCGTCGCCAACTCGCGACCGGCGAAGACGCCCGCGAGCACTCGGCCCGTCATCTGCCCGGAGCCATGATCCAGCACCATCTCGAGGAAGGCCGTGCGGATGCTGGAGGTCCGTCCTGTCGTCTGGCCGGGAGAACCGATGGCCCCGACCGGGGTTCGCCGCCAGATCAGAACCAGTCCGAGGAAGGCAAACGGCAAAGCCAGCAGGAACCGCCCCGTCATGGCGAGAAAAACGGCGCTAGCGAGCGCAAGTGCTCCGGCGACTTTGCGCATGGTCGACGCAGGCTGGCCTTGGTGATTGGACTTGTCGTGGGCAAGTAACAGAAGAATCAGGGCGATGGCGAGGGGGAAGATGAGCGTCAGCATGACGCTCAAGACGCCGGCCTCATCTGCTCGAGCAGATGCCGTGATGCCGCCGATTGATCCGCCAACGCCTCGAGCGCCACCCGACCACCCTGTGCAAAGCGTGCGACCGCCTTCAGGAGCTCGGAAAGCTCCCCCGCGGCGCCTGCCCCGAAGCGGCAATGCGCCCCGCCCGTCAGCCGGGCCAGTTCCTCGAACGCGGCTCTTGCCACAGCATCGGTGCCTTCTTGGAATAGAAACAGCGGCACGCCGAGCAACGCCAGCGGACCGGCCTCGCCCGCCAGCGTATCGATCGGCTCCTCGACGGCATCGCCGACATAGACGCAGGCATCGACCTTCTCCCTGGCCGTCTCGCGGGCGACGTGCTTCAAGACCCGCCCGATCTGGGTGTAGCCGCCACGGCAGGCAACCCCGCTCATGAGGCGGGCCAGGGTTTCCGCATGTCGCGTCCACTTGCTCGCCTTGCACTCGCCGGCGCCGCGAAAATAGACGAGCTGGACCTCGAGGCCCCCTGCCGATGCCACCGCCTCGAACATGCCGGCCTGAAGCGCCAGCGCCATGTCCCAGGTCGGCTGACGGCTCATGGTGGCGTCCATGGCGAAGATCAGCCGGCCGCGTCGTCCCTGAGCGGGCATGGCTTTGACGCGGGCAACGAAATCGGCGATCTCGGCGCTGGTCGATCGGTTGTCCGGGAGCCCGGCCTGCTCCGACCCTCTCTCTGTCGTCTCGATGCTGCGGCGGTCGCGTGTCGTCATCCTGGCCGGCCTCGAACCTGTCGCCGTCACCCCTCAGGCGAAATTGCCCCTCCATTGGCGGCCAAGTCTACCGCTCGCAGCAGCCGGCGTCACTTCTCTGATCCAACCAGCCCCAGGGCCGAGACAAGCTCTCGGGCCGCCGCCTCGCCTGAGAGGATGGAAGCCTCGAACCAGCCGGCGGCTTCCGGCGCGACGTCGGACGACGCGAAGGCCAGCGACCCTTCACGCCGCCAGGTCGAGTAGCGATGTGCCGCCGCCTCCCCGACGATGCCGGCTACCCACGTGCCGCGCGCGAACGGATCGGCGATCCAGTCGTGCCAATCGATCTCGATCTCCCGCGCCTCGGGAAAGAAGCGCCCAACAGCGGCCACTCCGTCAGACGGCAAGCTCGGGGTCCAGGCATCGTCGGCAACGCCGAAGCCGACGATCAGAGTCCGCCCGTCGGCAGCCTGCCGCTCGGAGAACATCCACTCTATGCCGCGACCGCCGCCTGTCACCAGCACGCCGACGGCGACCCCGGCCGCCTTCGCCCAGATCTTCACGGCCCGCCCCGCATGGCCGACGCCGATCGCGTGACTCTTCGCATTGCCGAGCGTCGGAGAAAAACGAATGCCCGCTAGCGGCGCGAGACCCGTCGCGAGCAGCGCCGCCCGTGCCACGAGTCGCCCTGCGTCGCGCGTCACGATCTCGACTCCGGTGTCGTTGCGGACGACCTCCGTCACGGGCGTGTCGAGGCGGAGATCGACGCCCGCCTGCCACAACATGCGCTCGACCAGACGCGAGACGCCGCCCTCGAGCGTATGGGCCCAGACCTCGGCGATGCCGTCCGGCGTGCCATCCCAGTAGGCGAGGCTTCCCAGAAGCTCGGTCGCCGGGCTGATCGACTTGTCGGCATTGCCCGAGACGGTCCACCACGCACTGATGAGATCGCGCGTCGCTTCCGGTGGATCGAGACGCGCGAGGTAGCTCTCGAGACTGACACCCTCGAAAGGATGGCCCCCGCTACCGGTCGTCTGTCCCGACTTGTAGCGGGCGCTGTCCGCCGCCAGCCGCTCGAGGACCTGCAGGTGCCTCGCCGCGTCAGACGCCGAGACCGGCCCATCGAGGTGTAGTGTGCCGTCTCGGAGCCAGCGCCGCTCGACGATCGGATGGCGCGGCCGAAGCCTCACGCCATGCTCGGCGCAGAGCTGGCGGATTCGGTGCTGCCAAGGCGTGATCCAAGAGCCGCCGAAGTCGAGCGAGTCGCCGTCCTTGCCGAAGGACCGCACATAGCCGCGCCCGCCCACGCGCGGGCGGGCCTCGAGCACCGTCACGTCCAAACCGGCAGCTGCGAGCTGCAGCGAGGCCGCCGCGCCGGCCAACCCTGCGCCGACGACGATCACATCGGAACCGGGCCTCGCCATCAGGGGGCCGACCCACCCGACTCGGCCGCCAGGGCCAGGAGCTGGGCGTTGCCGCCCGTCGCCGTGATGTCGGTGGCGACCACCCGCTCGGTAGAGAATCGCGGCAAATAGTGCGGGCCGCCGGCCTTCGGCCCGGTGCCCGACAGCCCCTCGCCGCCGAACGGCTGCACGCCGACGACGGCGCCGATCTGGTTCCGATTGACGTAGATGTTGCCGACCCGCGCTGACGCCACGATGCGGCGGATGGTGGTCTCGACCCGGCTGTGAATCCCGAGCGTCAGTCCATAGCCGGTGCCGTTGATGGCGGCCACCACCTGGTCGAGCCGGTCGCGGGCATAGCGGACCACATGCAGGACAGGGCCGAAGACCTCGCGCTCGAGCTTGTGGATGCCATCGATCTCGTAGACGGCCGGCGTCACGAACGTACCCTGACGGCAGTCTGCCGGCAAAGGCAGGTCGAGCAGCTCCTTCGCCTCGCGGCGCATGCGCATCTTGTGCGCATTGAGCGTCGTCTCGGCCGCCTCGTCGATCACGGGCCCGATATCGGTCGCAAACTCCAGGGGATCACCGAGATCGAGCTCCTCCATCGCGCCTTTGAGCATCCTGAGCGTGCGGTCGGCCACATCCTCCTGGAGATAGAGCACGCGAAGCGCCGAGCAGCGTTGACCGGCGCTGTCGAAGGCCGAGACGACGGCGTCGCGCACGACCTGCTCGGCGAGCGCTGAGGAATCGACGATCATGGCATTCATGCCGCCCGTCTCGGCGATGAGCTGGCCGATCGGGCCACCGCGCCGCGCCAGCCCCTGCTGGATGAGCGCCGCCGTCTCGTTCGAGCCAGTGAAGGCGACGCCGGCGATCCTCGTATCGGCGACGAGGCGGGCGCCGACCTTGCCACCGGAGCCGGGCAACAGGTGATAGACGTCGCCCGGGACGCCGGCTTTGTGCAAGAGCTCGCTCGCAAGGAAGGCCGTCAGCGGCGTCTGCTCAGCGGGTTTGGCGACGACGCAATTGCCGGCGGCCAGCGCGCCGGCGATCTGGCCGGTGAAAATGGCGAGCGGGAAGTTCCAGGGCGAGATGCAGGCGAACACGCCGCGCCCATGCAGCGACAGGAGATTGCGCTCGCCGGTCGGCCCCGGGAGCAGCCGCGGCTCCGCGAAGGTGCGCCGTGCCTCGCAGGCGTAGTAGCGCAGGAAATCGGCGGCCTCGCGGATGTCGCCCAAGGCATTGGCCAGCGTCTTGCCGCCCTCCCGGACGATGATGGCCATCAGCCGTGTCCGGTTCTCCTCGTAGAGATCGGCGGCCTTCTCGAGGATTTTCGCGCGCCCATCGCCGCCGAGCCGGTCCCAGTCGGTCTGCGCATCGACGGCCATGCCGATCGCTTGGTCGATATCCGTCTCGGAGGCCTCGACCACGGCACCCACGGCGATGCGCCGGTCGTGCGGGGCCGTGAGTGTGACGGGCGCCTGATCGGCGCGCACGCGGCCGGCGACGATCGGGGCGGCGATCATCGGCGTTGCCAGATGGCCGCGCATCTCCTCGAGAAGCGGCGTGCGGATGATGTCCTCCCAGAGCGGCAAGCCCATGGAGTTGCGTCGAACCGCGCCGAAAAGGTCGGCCGGCCGCGGGATCGCCGGGTGCGATTTCTCGGCATTCGCCTCGGCCGCCTCGATCGGATCGCGGATGATCTCGGCGACCGGGAGCTCGTCGTCCGCCAGCCGATTGACGAAAGAGGTGTTGGCACCGTTCTCGAGCAGCCGCCGGACGAGATAGGCAAGCAGGTCCTCATGCTCGCCGACCGGCGCATAGATCCGGCAGGCGCGGCCGAGCTTGTCGGCGCCGACCACTTCCGCGTAGAGCGATTCCCCCATGCCGTGCAGGCGCTGGAACTCGTAGCTGCGCACGCCTGCCATCGTATGGATGGCGGCGATGGTATGGGCGTTGTGGGTAGCGAACTGCGGATAGAAGATGTCCGGCTCGGACAACATGAAGCGGGCGCAGGCGAGATAGGAAACGTCGGTGTTCACCTTGCGTGTAAAGACCGGGTAGTCGGGCAGGCCGCGCTCCTGCGCCCACTTCACCTCGCTGTCCCAGTAGGCGCCCTTGACGAGGCGGACAGGCACGCGGCGTCTCTCCGCGCCGGCGACGCGTCGCAGCCCTCTCAGAACCGGCAGGGCCCGCTTGCCGTAGGCCTGCACCGCTAGGCCCAGACCATGCCAGCTCCTGAGCGCCGGATCGCCGAAGGCCGCGGCCATGACGGCCAGCGTCAGGTCGAGACGATCGGATTCCTCCGCGTCTACCGTCAGCGTCAGATCGACGGCGCGCGCAGCGGCAGCGAGGCCGGCAAGGCGCGGTACGAGCTCGCGCATGACGCGCGCCGCCTTGGCGGCCTCGAAGCGAGGATGGATCGCCGACAGCTTCACCGACAGGCCGGGCCGACCCATCAGCGCGTCGACGCCCGTGGTCTTCATCCGTCCTGCCGCCGCGCCGACCGCCTCGACGGCGGCGACATAGCGTTTGAAATAGCGCTCGGCGTCCTCCTCGGTCCGCGCCGCCTCGCCCAGCATGTCGTAGGAGTAGCGATAGCCCTTCGCCTCCTCGGCACGTGCGCGCTTCAAGGCCTCGCGAATGGTCCGCCCCAGAACGAACTGATCGCCCATGATGCGCATGGCCTGGCGAAGGGCCTGGCGGATGATCGGTTCGCCGCTCTTGCCGATCAGGCGCCCGAGGAGGCTGCCGGCCGACTGGCCGCGCGCGTCCTTGAGGCCGATGACGCGGCCGGTCAGCATCAGACCCCAGGTCGACGCATTGACGAACAGGCTCTCCGAGTTGCCGAGATGGCGCGCCCAGTCGCCCATCGGAATCTTGTCGTCGATCAGGCTGTCGGCGGTTTCGGCATCAGGGATGCGCAGTAGCGCCTCGGCGAGGCACATGAGGACGATGCCCTCCTCGGAGGAGAGGCCGTACTCGTGCAGGAAGGCGTCGATGCCGCCGTGCTTCTGCCGGCCGGCGCGCGCCGCGTGCACCAGCCGTTTGGCAAGCTCCTCGGTCTTTCGGCGCTCCTCGGAGGTCAACATCGCCCGGTTGACGAGCGAACCGAGCACCCGCGCCTCATCCGCGTAGGCGTGCTCGGCGATCTCGGTGCGGTCGGCCGACGGGTCGGAGCCCGCGCTGCCGCTCCGGGCGATATTGACCATGGATGAGCTCCGCGACTTGCGATTCCTATCCAATCATAGCAGATGCCGACCGGCCCCATAGACTTTGCGGTCAACCGGGTGCCACTTATCGTCCGACAGGTTGGACAGGACAAACATGCCCGCTAAACCGAGGATCGTCCGCACCATCAAGGCGCTGCGCGCCAGCGTCAGCGCCTGGCACAGGCAGGGCGAGGCCGTGGCGGTCGTGCCGACCATGGGCGCACTGCACGACGGCCATCTGACGCTCGTCCGCCGCGCACATGACAAAGCCCGGCGCGTCATCGTCACGATCTTTGTCAACCCGACGCAGTTCGCGGCACACGAGGACCTCGACCGCTACCCCCGCGATGAGGCCGGTGACCTCGCCAAGCTCGCCACCGTCGGCGTCGACCTCGTCTACGTGCCCGCCGCCGCGGTCATGTATCCGGAAGGCTTCGCCACCCGGATCGAGCCCAAGGGCGCGGCCGACGGCCTCGAGAGCCTGTCGCGGCCCCACTTTTTCTCGGGCGTCGCCACGGTGGTCGCCAAGCTCCTGCTGCAGACGAGCGCCGACTTCGCCATGTTCGGCGAGAAGGACTATCAGCAGCTGATGGTCGTGACGCAGCTCGTGCGCGATCTGGATATCCCCTGCGAGATCGTCGGCGTCGCCACCGAGCGCGCACCGGACGGGCTCGCACTCTCCTCACGCAACGCCTATTTGAGCGCTGAGGAACGCGCCATCGCGCCTGCGCTCAACCAGGTTCTTCGTGACACTGCTCGGGCCTTGCAGACGGGGTCCGATGCGAGACGAGCCATTGCGGCGGCCAAGCGAAAACTGACGGCCGCGGGCTTTCGCGTCGACTACCTCGAGCTCCGGGATGCGCGGACGCTCGGGCCGGCCGACGCGACCGGCCGGCGCCCCCGCCGGCTGCTTGCCGCCGCCTGGCTCGGCCGGACCCGCCTCATCGACAACACCGGCGTTTGAGGCACCACCTCACCCCCACGCCATGACGCGGTCGCAGGCTTCCCGTATCCGCTCGGTGCTTGGAATGTAGCGCATCTCGAGCTTGGGCATCGGCATCACCACGTCATAGCCGGTGACGCGCTCGATCGGGGCGAGCAGGGCCGTAATGGCCCGCTCCTGCAGCTGCGCAGCGATCTCGGCACCGAAGCCGGCGGTGCGCGCGGCTTCGTGCGCGATCACGCAGCGGCCGGTCTTCTCCACCGAGCGGACGACGGTATCGGCATCGAACGGCTTGATGGTCGCGACATCGATCACCTCGGCCGAGACGCCCTGTCCGGCCAGGCTCTCCGCCGTCTCCAGCGTCTCCTTCATCATCGCGCCCCAAGCGACGAGGGTCAGATCGTGCCCTTCACGGATCACGAACGCCCGGTCGAGCGGCAAGGCCTCGCCGTTGTCGGCGACTTCTTCGCGGAAAGCGCGGTAGAGCCGTGTCGGCTCGAGAAACACGACGGGATCCGGATCTCGGATCGCAGCGAGCAGAAGGCCATAGGCCTTGGCCGGCGAGGACGGGATCACCACCCGCAATCCGGGAATGTGCGCGAGCATCGACTCGATCGCCTCGGAATGATGCTCCGGCGCGTTGACGCCACCTCCATGGGTGACGCGCAGCGTCATCGGACACGTGATCCGGCCGCGGGTACGCGTTCTGAGCCGCGACGCGTGGTTCGCGAGGTTGTCGAGCACCGGATAGAGGAAGCCGAGGAACTGGATGTCGGCGATCGGTTTCATGCCCTGCGCCGCCATACCGACGGCGAGGCCGCCGATCATGGTCTCCGCCAAGGGCGTGTCGAGCACGCGTTTCGAGCCGAAGCGCTGCCACAATCCATCGGTGGCGCGGAAGACGCCGCCGTGGCGACCGATGTCCTGACCGAGCAGTACGACGTCGGGATCATCGGCGAGCGCGCGGGCAAGCGCCAGATTGACCGCCTGTATCAGCGTCAGCTCAGCCATGGTCGAGCCTCACGGCTTCGGCGCGCTCAGCCTCGTACTGGACCGGGAGCGTTGCATAAGTGCAAGTGAACATCTCCCCGGCCTTGGGCGGTGGGTAATCGAGATAGGCCTGAACGGCCCTCTCGAGCTCCTCGCCGATCCGCGCCTCCAGCGCCGTCTCGTCCGCCTCGCTCCAGAACCCTCGCGCCACCATCCAGGCCTTGAGGCGCCTCAACGGACAGAAGTCCCAGCGCGCCTTTACCTCCTCCGGATTGCGATAGCGGGTCGAATCGTCGGCCGTGTTGTGGTCGTTGAGGCGATAGGTCAGGCATTCGACGAGCGTCGCGCCCTCCCCCTTTCGGGCCCGCTCGAGCGCTTCGAGCATCACCTGGCGCACGGCAAAGATGTCATTGCCGTCGACCTGGGTCACAGTCAGGCCGCCGGCCAGACCCTTCTGTGCCAGCGTCTCGCAGGCCGTCTGGTTCTCGAGCGCGGTCGAGATCGCATAGCCGTTGTTGGAGATGACGAAGACGACCGGCAGCTTCCAGACGCCGGCGACGTTCATCGCCTCGTAGACATCGCCCTTCGAGGTGGCGCCATCGCCGAACACGCAGACCGCCGCACGCTTCTGCTCCCGAAGCTTGAAGGCCGTGGCGACACCGGCCGCATGCAGCGCATGGTTGCCGACCGTAATCGAGACGGGGAAGTCCTGAGCGACACGCGGATCGGCGGGATGCTGGCCGGCCTCGTTACCGCCCCAATAGATCAGCATCTCCTCCGGCTTGACGCCGCGCCAGATCTGGGCGCCATCCTCGCGGTAGGAGGGAACGAGCACATCCTCTGCCCGCATGGCAGAGGCGATGCCGATCGGGATCGCCTCTTGTCCGAGCGCCGTTGCCGAGGTGCCCATACGGCCGGTGCGCTGGAGATTGACGCGTTTCTGATCGTAGAGCCGGATGAAACGCATGCCCTCGTAGATGCGGCGCATGAGGGACTGATCGGTCGCGAAAGCAGGTAGCTCGGTGAGCGCCTGGCCAGCCTCATCGAGATAGCGCCGCCGTCGGATCTCGAAGCGGGCGACGACGGCGTCGGCGCCCGTCATTGCATCACTCATCACGCGCTCAATAGTAGCCCTGGTAAGGCTTTCTGTGCGTTCCCTCGTAGAAGTAGTTGATCATCGTCACGAAGTCGAAAACCGGAAGCCCCGTCGCCTCCTGCACCGCTCTCGCATAGGGCGGCATGAGCGAGCATTCGAGCAGGATCGCGCCCATCTCGGGGTTGTCCTTCTGCAGCGCCTTTGCCGCATGCACGGTCTCGGCCTCGATCTTGTCCGAGTCGAGTTCGCCGCCTTCCTCGAGAATGGCCCATTTGAAATGCTCGTAGTCCTCCATGCCGCGGACCACCACATTGATGTCGCTCTTGATCCCGGCGAGCTCCAGCACCCGGTTGCCCAGCGAGCGTTTGGTCGCCGTGATACAGCCGATCGGCCGCTTCTCGTCGAACATCATGGAGAGAAACGGGATCTGAAGCAGGCTCGACATGAAGACCGGGATCTTGACCGCCTTCTTCACCGCGTCCTGATACTTGATGAGAAAACCGCAATCGGAGGAGATGCCCCGGCAGCCGAAGGCCTCGAGCTCCTTGGCCGCCTCGACGATCGGCGCCTCCATCTCGGGATCGCCGGCGAGCACCCGATCGAACTTCAGACCTTTCACCAGCTTGAAAAGCACTGGGTAGTCGTAGGTGGTGGCGTTGCCGACGTCGCCCGGGATGAACGGTCCCCGATAGTCGAGCATCAGAATGCCGACGGCATGACCGTAGGAATCGGCGTTGCGGACGCGATATTTGGGCATGGCTTGCTCCTCCGAAGCATCGGCCTCGTCTCGTCGAAGCATAGCCCTGAGACGTCCGTTTCGCCATGCAAAGACGGCAAGGGTGTTGCTCGGTCGCCGGGCAGCATGCGGCGCGACCGGGCCCCTGCGACAGTCGGCCCAGTCCGGCGCCGGTCTTGATCCAGATCAACGGGAGGGCCGCCCAACGCAGTCATGGTGCGCTGCGAAGAGGGAGGCCGATGCGAGGGGACGCCATCAAGAGGTATGCCGGGCCGGCTCCGCGCTACACGAGCTACCCGACCGCACCGCATTTCACGACCAGGATCGGGACGGCGGACTACGCCGATTGGCTCGGCCGGCTACCGTCGAACTCGCGACTGTCCATCTATTTGCACATCCCCTTCTGCCGCGAACTCTGCTGGTACTGCGCCTGCACGACCAAGGCGACGCGCCGCTACGAGCCGGTCCGAGCCTACGTCGAGGCGCTGATCCGGGAGATCGACACCGTCACAAGCCTATTACCGGCGGCGACCGAAGTCTCCCACATCCACTGGGGCGGCGGCTCGCCGAGCATGCTCACACCCACCGACATTCACAGCATCCTCCAAGCGCTCCGAGCCCGCCTCACCATTCGGGTAGACGCCGAGCACGCGATGGAGATCGATCCGCGTCAGGCGACGGACGCGCTCATGGATGCGCTGGCCGCCGAGGGCCTCAATCGCATCTCGCTCGGCGTCCAGGACTTCGACGAGACGGTTCAGGAGGCGATCAACCGCCACCAGAGCATCGAGGAGACCCGTCGCGTCATCGAGGGCTTCCGGCAACGCGGCATCGGCGGTATCAACATCGATCTCGTCTATGGTCTCCCCCATCAAACCGAAGCGAGCGTCGCCCGGACGATCGACAGCGTGCTCCAGCTGAAACCCAGCCGGCTCGCCGTCTTCGGCTATGCGCATGTGCCGGTGAAGGCGCGGCCGCAGCGGCTGATCGATCCGGCGGCGCTCCCCGGTGCCGAGGCCCGCATGCGCCAATCCGCCCTGGTCGCCGACCGTATCACCCAGGCCGGCTATGTCTCGGTCGGCATCGACCATTTCGCCTTGCCGGACGATGCTCTCGCCATTGCCGGCGTCCGGCGCAATTTCCAGGGCTACACCACCGACCACAGCGAGACCCTGATCGGGCTCGGCGCCTCGGCGATCGGTCGTCTCGAGCAAGGCTACCTGCAGAACGCCTCGTCGACGGCGGACTACATCCGCCGCGTCGAGACGACCGGACTCGCCACCCAGCGCGGCGTCGCCCTGACGCTCGACGATCGGGTCCGCGGCCGGGTCATCGAGCAGCTGATGTGCGATTTCACCATCTCGCGATCTGATCTCATCGGCCGGTTCGAGGAGGCGGCCCGCCCGGTCCTCGCGGAGGCCGATGTGCTCGCCTCGGGTGAGGCCACAGGTCTCCTCGAGCCGACCGACGATGGCTTCCGCTGTACGGCCGAGGGCCGGGTGTTCGTGCGTTGGTTGTGTACGCGTTTCGACGCCTATTGGGGGCAGGGGTCGGCGACCCACGCGCTCGCCGTCTGAGGCCCCGCCAACACGCTTGCGAAGGATGTGTCATGCTCGACTTCGCCGCCATCGACACGGCACCGGTCACGACAGAGCCGTTCCCCTATTTCCTCGCCACGCGGACGCTTACGGACGATGCGCTTGCCGCCGTTCGCCGGGACTTCCCGAGGATCGAGTCGAGCGGCGTCTATCCGCTCGACGAGCTCAAGCCCGGCCCCAAGTTCGACGAGCTCATCGCCGACATTCAGTCGGAACGCCTGCGCGACCTGATCGGCAGGAAGCTCGACGTCGACCTCGACGGCCTGCCGCAGATGATCACCGTGCGCGGGCGCTGCGCCCGGAAGGACGGGCGCATCCACACCGACAGCCTCGACAAGGTCGTGACCTGCCTGCTCTATCTCAATGCGCCGGATTGGGCCGAGCCCTCAGGCCGGCTCCGGCTGCTGCGCACCGGCACCTCCCTCGACGACATGATCGCCGAGGTGCCACCCAACGGCGGCACATTCGTCGTCTTCAAGCGCACCGACAACTCCTGGCATGGCCATCACCCGTTCGAGGGCGAGCGGCGCTACATCATGTTCAACTGGCTCACCTCCGACGTGACGCTCGCCAAGAACCTCGGGCGCCACAAGCTCTCCGCGCGCGTCAAGCGCCTCTTTCCCTTCGTCTGATGGAGATCACGCCATGACCGTCCTCGACGCCGCCAACGCGTCCGCCGAACGCTTCCTCGCGTGCCTGGCCAAGGCCGATCATCGGCGCCAGCCCTATGACTTCTGGCTGCTCGAAAACGCGCTGCCCGAAGTGACCTGCCGGGCGATCGCCGATCTCCCCGTCGCGCCGCCGGCCGCGCCCACCTTCGACGGCCGCCGCGAGGCCAACAACTCGACCCGGTTCTATTTCTCGCCCGATGCCCAGGCGCGCCACCCCGTCTGTCGCGAGGTCGCCGATGCCTTCCGTTGTCCGACCGTCATCGAGGCCCTCAAGTCCGAGACCGGTTCGCCGATCGACCGGGGCCGGTTGCGCATCGAGTATTGCCAGGACACCGACGGATTCTGGCTGGAGCCGCATGTCGATATTGCCGTCAAGCTCTTCACGATGCTGATCTACCTGTCGGACGATCCGGCGCTCGCCGATGCCGGCACCGACGTCTACGACGCCAGCCCCGAGCACAAGATGGTGACGACAGCACCCTATGCCTTCAACACCGGTATGATCTTCATCCCCGGCAAGGACACCTGGCACGGTTTCCACAAACGCCCGATCCGCGGCATACGGAAGTCGATCATCGTCAACTACGTGGCGCCGGAGTGGCGGGCGGTCGAGGAGCTGGCGTAGACCAGATCGGCCCAGCCGTTCCGATCAGCCGGAGAGGGCGAGATCTTCCATCACCGCCGCGAGGAATCGCGCCGACTCGCCGCCGGTTACCGCGCGGTGGTCGATGGTGAGGGAGAGCGGCAGCACGGGCCGCTCGACCGGCCGGCCATTCGCCAGCCTCACGACCTTGCGCATACGCCCAACGCCGAGGATGGCCACCTGCGGCGGCACGACGACGGGCGTTGCATGCCGGCCGGCGAGGCTGCCGAAGTTGGACAGTGTCAGGGTCGCGCCCTTGAGATCCTCAGGTGCGAGGGAACGGGTCCGCGCACCCTCGATGAGGCGTGCGATCTCGGACCCGAGCGCCTCCGGCGCCAACGTGCAGGCATCATGGACCACGGGCACGATGAGCCCCGTGGGGGTGTCGACCGCCAAGCCAAGATGCACGGCACCGAAGAGCCGCCGGCCACTCACCGGGTCGAACCAGGCGTTGAGCGACGACTCGGCAGCGACCCCCCGGCCGATCGCCCGGATGAGGCGCGGTACCAGGCCCGCCGCGTCCGGCCAGTCGCCGATGTCGACCTCGTCCGTCACGGTTGCCGGCACCACGTCCCGGGCCCGCGTCATGGCCTCGGCCATGCTGCGGCGGGCGCCCTTGAGCGGCTCCCAGCCGTCCGATGCGCCTCCCAGCGCCAGGCCCGCCGATGTGGACGGACCCACTCCAACCGATGCCTTGAAGGCCACAGCGACGTCGCGGGCCGAGATCGCACCGCCGGGGCCGGTCCCCGCCATGCCATCCAGCGACAAGCCCAACTCGCGGGCGAGCAGGCGCACGGCCGGCATGGCGCGCGGGCGCTCGGCAGAGCGATCACTCTCCGGCTTCGCGACGGATGCCTTGTGCGGTTGAGATGCACGACGCGAATCCACCGCGGTCGCACGCGTCGTCCCGGGCTCGCCCGTGCCGGCATACTCGATCACCGGCGCGCCGACCGCGACCGTCTCGCCGACCTTGGCGCAGAGCCGGCCGATACGCCCGCTCCAGGGCGCCGGCACCTCGACGACGGCTTTGTCGGTCTCGACCGAGACCAGCGGCGCGTCGGCCTCAACCTCGTCGCCTTCCGCGACATGCCATTCGACGATCTCGGCCTCGTGCAGGCCTTCGCCGAGATCAGGCAATAGAAATGCCTTCGCCTGCATCGTTGCGGTTTCCGTTTACAGCCCCTCGACCAGTGTAGAGCAAAGCCTTGCCGCAAGCGATGGCTCGGACCTCATGCCAGCCTTGCCCTCAAGGAGCCTGTGACGCCATTGCCGTTGCTGGTCCGGCCCGTCTCTCACTAGGCTCGCCGCAAGGCAAAACAGACGAGGCCGTGATGGATTTCGCGCATACGACGAAGGTTCAAGAGTTGCAGAGCACGCTTCGCAGCTTCATGGACGCGCACGTCTACCCGAACGAGAGGCGCTACCGGAAGGATCACGAGGCGGCAGGCTGGCTGTCTCCGCCACCGCTCCTCGAGGACCTGAAGGCCAAGGCCCGCGCGGCCGGACTCTGGAATCTCTTCCGCCCGACCGCCGAGGGCGGCAGGCTGACGAATGTGGAGTACGCGCCGCTCGCCGAGATCATGGGTCGGGTGCCCTGGGCCTCCGAGGTCTTCAACTGCTCGGCGCCCGACACCGGGAACATGGAGGTTCTACTGCGCTACGGCAACGACGCGCAGAAGCAGCAATGGCTCGAGCCGCTGCTCGATGGCAAGATCCGGTCGGCCTTCCTGATGACCGAGCCCGACGTCGCCTCCTCCGATGCCACCAATATCTCGACTTCGATCATCCGTGATGGTGACGACTATATCATCAACGGACGGAAGTGGTTCTCTTCCGGCGTCCCCGATCCGCGCTGCAAGATCTTCATCGTCATGGGCAAGAGCGATGCCGCCAACCCCGACCGGCACAGGCAGCAAAGCATGATCCTGGTGCCGCGCGAGACGCCAGGCGTCACGATCGTGCGCACGCTCTCGGTGCTCGGCTATGTCGGCACGCCCGACACCGTCGCCGAGGTCAAGCTCGACAATGTCCGCGTGCCGGCCGGCAATCTGCTCCTCGGCGAAGGCCGCGGCTTCGAGATCGCGCAAGGCCGCCTGGGTCCCGGCCGCATCCACCATTGCATGCGTCTTATCGGCCTGGCGGAGCGCTCCCTCGAGATGATGTGCGATCGCGCCAAATCGCGCGTCGCCTTCGGCAAGCCGGTCGCCGAGCAGACGGTGACGCTCGAGCGCATCGCCGAATCCCGCATCCTCATCGATCAGGCCCGGCTGCTGACCCTTCATGCTGCCTGGAAGATGGATCAGGCCGGCAACAAAGCCGCGCGCAAGGAGATCGCCATGATCAAGGTGGCGGCGCCGAACATGGCCTGCCGGGTGATCGACTGGGCGATCCAGGTGCACGGGGCCGGCGGCATGACGGAGGATTTCGGCCTGGCGCTCGGCTACACCTATGCCCGCGCCATGCGCTTTGCCGACGGTCCCGACGAAGTGCACCGCAACGCCATCGGCAAGATGGAGCTGAAAAGCCTTGCGCCGCGCGCCTAGGCCGACGCACGTCCTGTGCCTCAAGCCGAGGCGGAAATGCGCTCAGCGCGCGATCGGCCCGCCACTCCCCGGTCATGCCGGAGGTAACCTCGGCCACTCTCACACGAGCCGGAGGCCGGCAGGGCCGGCTCGCCGGACACTGCATGCAGGCTACTGGCTCTCCTCGCGCGCCTCGTTCACGGTGTCGACCGCAACCTCCTCGGTCGCCTGCACGGCCGTCGTCGGGGCGAGCGCACCGCCCTCCCCGGTCTGCTTGCCGTTGTTCTTCTGCAGCGAGTCGGCGATCAGGGTCCGCATATTGGCGAGCGAGCATTTGGCTGCGTAGTCGGTCGCGACATTGCGGGCGATGATGAGGGCCTGGGTGCTGTTGGAATCGAGGAACTGGCGCACCAGCGCCGCATTGCCGATCCGCTCGTCGGCCGAGAGATCGTCGGGGCTGCGGAACCCGATGCGCACATCCAGGATGCCGGCGAGCTTGTTCTTGACCATGAAGCTCTGCATCTCGCGGAAGACGAGTGGCTTTAGCTCCTCCTTGAACTCCGCAAACAGGTAGATGCTTGCCGCGTCCTTCTGCAGCGTATTGGCCAGGCCGGCCCCGGCTGCCCAGCTCGCGACCGTCGTCGCGCCAACACCGTAGACCGTGGCGAGGGGCGTGCCGGCGGCAATGCCCGCGGTGATGACCTGGTCCAGGAAGCGGCTATCCTCCTTCAGCTTGGCGAGCTGATCGAAGAATTCATGGCATCGCTGATTTGTGTAAGAGATCGAGGCGACCAGATACTCGCCGGCCGTCATGTCGCCGACCTCGGCCGCGGTCTCCTGGTAATAGGCTTTGACATCGGCCGGCGCGACGACTCCGACACCGGTGACATCGGCGCTGCAACCGGCAAGAAAAACGGCGAGCACGCCCGAGGCGACAAAACGCATGACTTGACCCCCACTCAACACAACTCCATCGTCCCAGGGGGGATACTAACAGCGCTTCAACAGCGTGCTCACGCGTGATCCACAAAAAATGACGGTGTGCCCGTTGCGCAACTCTGAAACTCGGGGAACTGACGAACTCAATGAGATCAAGCGCCTAGCCCGGCGACGGCGTCCTGCCCGCAAGCACCTCGAGATAGCGCTCGCGATCGATATTGCCGCCGGATAGGATGACCGCGACTTTCCTGCCGGCGTGCCGCGCCCGCTCCTGAAGCAGCGCGGCGAGGGCTGCCGCTCCAGCGCCTTCGGCGATGTTGTGCGTCGCCCGATAGATGAGCCGCATCGCCTCGGCGATCTCGTCGTCGGTAACACGGACGACGCGCTCGGCGCCCGCGAGCAGGATATCGAGCGCAGCGGCTTGAGGATCGCGCGTCGCCATGCCGTCGGCGAAGGTCGGGGCACGATTGGTGGGCACAGGGCGCTTGGCCTCAAAGGAGAGCGCGATGGCCGGGGCGGCATCGGCGACGACGCCGACGATCTTGGTCTTGAGGCCGAGCAGATCGCGGGTCTTGATGATCCCGCAGATACCGGAGCCCATGCCGATCGGCGCGTAGACCGTGTCGATGTCGGGAACGCGCGTGAAGAGCTCCAGCGCATAGGTGGCGACGCCCTTCACCAGAGCCGGATGGAAGGACGGCACGAAGTCGAGCCCTTCCGTCTCGGCGAGCCGGGCGGCTTCCAGGCGTGCCTCGTCGAAGTCGGCCCCATGCTCGATGAGGCGAGCGCCATAGGCGCGCATGGCGGCGTTCTTTTCGACCGAGTTGCCGTGCGGCACGAGGATGGTGACGGGAATGCCGGCGCGCGTGGCAGCCAGCGCGATCGACTGCCCGTGATTGCCGCGCGTCGCCGAGATGAGACCGTTGGTGCGTTTGCCCGAGGCCACCAGCTCATCGACATAGACGATCCCGCCGCGCATCTTGAAAGCGCCGGTCGGCAGATGGTTCTCGTGCTTGACCCAGACTTGCGCGCCGGCGGCTTCCGAGAGCAGCGGCCATTGGATCTCCGCCGTCGGGCGGACGACGGTCTGGACGAGGGCATGGGCGGATTGGAGGTCGGGGAGGGTGAACATGTCTATCCCCTACCGCTCAAACCTCTTGAACTTAATCCGGTGCGGCTCGACGGCGGCGTCTCCTAACCGTCGCTTCTTGTCCTCCTCGTAGTCGGCGAAGTTGCCCTCGAACCATTCGACGTGGCTGTCGCCCTCGAAGGCGAGGATGTGGGTGGCGATGCGATCCAGGAAGAAGCGATCGTGGCTGATGACGACGGCGCAGCCGGGGAAATCCTCCAGCGCCGACTCCAAGGCCGACAGCGTCTCCGTATCGAGATCGTTGGTGGGCTCGTCGAGCAGCAAGAGGTTCGCACCCTGCTTCAGCATCTTGGCGAGATGCACGCGGTTGCGCTCGCCGCCCGAGAGCAACCCCACCTTCTTCTGCTGATCCGGGCCCTTGAAGTTGAACCAGCCGACATAGGCACGGCTCGGCATCTCACGCTTGCCGAGCGGAATCTGATCCTTGCCATCCGACACTTCCTCCCAGACGGTCTTCTTGGGATCGAGGTCGTCGCGCGATTGATCCACGTACCCGAGCTTTACCGTCTCCCCCAGACGGATCGTGCCGGCGTCGGGCTGCTCCTGGCCGGTCAACATGCGGAACAGCGTCGTCTTGCCGGCGCCGTTCGGGCCGATGACGCCGACGATGCCGCCGGGCGGCAGCTTGAAGGAGAGGCCGTCGATCAGCAGCCTGTCGCCGAAGGCTTTGCGCAAACCCTCCGCCACCACGACCGTGTCGCCGAGCCGCGGTCCCGGCGGAATCGTGATCTGCGACTTGCCGATTTCCTCACGGCCGGCCTCCGCCGCCAGCTGCTCATAGGCCGAGATACGCGCCTTCGACTTCGCCTGCCGCGCCTTGGGCGAGGAGCGGATCCACTCGAGCTCGCGCTTCAGAGTGCGCTGCTTCGCCTCCTCCTGGCCCTTCTCGACCTCGAGGCGCTTGGCCTTCTGTTCCAGCCAGCTCGAATAGTTGCCTTCATAGGGCACGCCCTGGCCGCGATCGAGCTCCAGCGTCCATTTGGTGATGTTGTCGAGAAAGTAGCGGTCGTGGGTGACCAGCATGATGCAGCCCGGATACTCGACCAGATAGCGCTCGAGCCAAGCCACGCTCTCGGCATCGAGATGGTTGGTCGGTTCGTCGAGTAGCAGGATATCCGGCTTGGACAGCAGCAGTCGCGTCAACGCCACACGCCGCTTCTCGCCGCCCGAGAGCTTCGTGACATCGGCATCGCCGGGCGGCGCGCGCAACGCATCCAGCGCCTGCTCGACCTGGCTGTCGAGATCCCACAAATTCTGGCTGTCGATCTGATCCTGGAGCCTGGCCATCTCGTCGGCCGTCTCGTCGGAATAATTGGCCGCGATCTCGTTGTAGCGGTCGACGAGCGCCTTCTTCGCGGCGACGCCCTGCATGGCATTGCCGAGCACGTCCATCGTCGGATCGAGCTCCGGCTCCTGCGGCAGGTAGCCGACGGTGATCCCATCGGCGGCCCAGGCCTCGCCGGTGAAGTCGGTCTGCTCTCCGGCCATGATTTTGAGCAGCGTCGACTTGCCGGCACCGTTGAGGCCCACGACGCCGATCTTGGCGCCCGGATAGAACGATAGCGAGATGTCCTTCAGGACCTGCTTGCCACCCGGATAGGTCTTCGACAGGCGATGCATGTGATAGACAAACTGCGGATTCGCCATGGGGCGCGTGATCCTTTGCGAGGGATGAGTGATTTTGCGCTCTTTTAGAGCGCTGGCGCCGCAATGGGAAGTGGGGCAAAGGCAATGACCGCCCGAGCCCCAGGCGCTCAGCTCATCGACACCAGGATCTTGCGTGGCCCCTCGAAGGGACGGCGGCCGTGGGCGCAGGAGAGGTTGTCGAGCATGGTGAGATCGCCCTTCTGCCACGGGAAGGCAACCTCGCAGGCGTCGCGCACCTCGATCACCGCCTCGAGCTCGTCTTTCGTGATTTCACTGCCGTCACCATAGGTGCAGTGGGCGGGCAAGGTTTCGTCTTTGGCAGACCCCGCATCCCAGAAGCGGGCCGGGTCAGCGGCGGCGTGGAAGTGCTCGGCCTGGTTGAACCAGGCCTTGGTGCCGGCTTTCGGATGCTGGAGCACGCCCTGCCGCTTGATGCTGGTTCTGAGACCATAGTCGGTCCAGTGGAACTCCATGCCGTGCTTATGGCAATAAGCCTCGACGACGGAGTGGTCCTCGGTCTCGAACGTCTGCTGCCAGGATTTACCCGCCCCGTCGCCGCCGCGGAGATTCTGCACGTAGCATACACCCTGCCGCTCGAAGCGATCGCGGAGCGTCTCGGGCATGCGCCGGTAGATCTCGCGACTGTCGCCGATCGGTGTCTCGCCGCCCGCCGTCGGCTCGCTCACACAATGAAAGAAGATGCGGGAGGGCCACCAGCCGCCATAGGAGAGCTCGTTGTGCAGGCCGATAGGCAGGTGTGCGGGGAAGTCGGTCGAGTTGTAGATTTTCTCCGCCACCTGGCTGCGGGGGGAGTCTCCGCCGACATAGTTTCGAAGTTGCCCACCGAAAGCGGCACTCGCCTTGGCGAGATCCTCAGGGCCGTCGATCTCGAAACCGCGGAACAGGATCGCGCCGACCGACTGGAGCTCGGCATCGAGCGTCGCCCGGTTCTCGGCTGCCCAGGCGAGCAGACCGTCGAGCGTCGCCTCGCCGGTCCGCTCCGGTGTCACGAGCACGGGCGCCGACTCGTATCCCGGCAGCTTGCCGATTCTCATGGAAATCCCTTTCGTCAGTGCCGGTAATCGGGCTCTTGGCGGTCGAGCAGGCGGCGGGCCGCCTGGAAATGCCCCTCGGCAAGATTGTCCGGCGTAGCGAAAGTCGGCGCGAGCCGCTTGCAGTCGTCCTCGGAAAGCACGCGTAAGGGCCTGCCCATCGACATCGCCGTCACCTGATACTCAGCCGCCTTCTCGAGGTAGTAGAAATCGTCGTAGGCACGCGCGACGTTGGGCCCGACGACCGTCACACCGTGATGGGCCATCAGCATGATCGAGCGATTGCCAAGCGCTGACGCGATCCGCTTGCCCTCGTTGTCGGTGATGGCAGCACCGCCGAAATCGTCGTCATAGGAGACGCGGCCATAGAACCGCAGCGCATCCTGGTGGCTCATCTCGAGCCGCCCCCCTTCCGAGCAGACGATGGCGCTGACGTAGCGCGGATGTGCATGCAGAACGCAGCGCGCCGTTCCGACCAGGCGGTGGATGTTGTAATGGATGAAGAAAGCCGTCGGCTCGACGACGCCATCGCCCTCGACGACCTTGCCGTCCTTGTCGACGAGCAGGAGATCCGACGCGCGCACCTCCGACCAGAACAGGCCTTCCGGGTTGATCAGGAAGTTGTTGGCATCCACCGCGAGGCTGAAATGGTTGCAGATGCCGCTCTGCCAGCCGTTGCGGGCGGCCATTCGCAATGCCGCCGCCAGATCCTCTCGTTCTTGACGATGGCTGAGCTCGCTCACATTCGGCTCTCCTCGCTCAATAGTCCCCCGACAACTATGAGGCGGCACACCCGGGAGAGACAAGGGCTGTCGCGCATGGCAAGGTTGTCGGCGAAGCAGGCCGGAGGCGACCATGCCCCAACTGATCTACATCGCCGACCCCATGTGCTCCTGGTGCTGGGGGTTCTCGCCCGTGATCGATGCGATCGCCGAGCGCTTCGGCGCCGTCGCGCCCGTCAGCCTATTGATGGGCGGCCTGAGGCCGTACAACACCGAGCCGATGCGGGAGAAAGACCGTGCCATGATCCGCGAACATTGGGAGCACGTGGCGCAACGCACCGGCCAGCCTTTCGACTTCGCCTTCTTCGACCGGTCCGACTTCACTTACGACACGGAGCCGGCGAGCCGTGCGGTTGTGACCGCGCAGGCCCTCAGACCCGGTTCGGGACTCGATATGCTCAAGGCCGTGCAGCAGGCCTTCTACGCGGAGAACCGCGACGTGACGGACGAGGACGTGCTGACCGAGGTCGCCGTCGAGGAAGGCTTTGCGGCGGAGCCCTTCGCGTCGGCCCTCGTCTCGGAGTCCGCGAGGGCGGCGACCCGGGAGGGTTTCGTCACCAGCCAGAACGCCGGCATCCGCGGCTTCCCGACACTCCTCGCGGGCACGGCCCAAACCGGCTACACGATGGTGACGCACGGCTACCAGCCGCTCGAGGCTCTGGCCGAGCCGCTCGAGCAATGGCTCCGCCAGCAATCCGCGGCGAACGACGATTGAGTGCGCACTCACCCCGCCGATGGATTGCCGCCTCCGCACTCTGGAGCCTCGCCGAGGCGACGGTCTTCTTCGTCGTTCCGGACGTGATCCTCTCGGCGACGACGGTGCGCTTCGGCGCGCGTGCGGGCGTGGTTGCCGCCCTTGCTGCTGCGGTCGCGGCGGCAGCCGGCGGCCTCCTCGTCTATCTCGCGACCGCCGATGGCCTCGTCGACAGCTTCGCACTCTTGGATCGTCTGCCGGCGATCTCGGCGGCGATGATCGCCGGGGTGCGCGCCGAGCTCGCAGGCGGAAGCTGGCCCGCCGCCATGCTCTGGGGATCGTTCTCCGGCATCCCCTACAAGCTCTATGCCGCGAGCGCGGCAGCGGCGGCGAAGCCGCTCGGCCTGTTTCTCCTGTGGAGCGTGCCGATCCGTCTCACTCGTTTTGTACTCATCGTCGGGGCCGCCGCGCTGCTTCGCCCGCTCGTCCTCAGTTGGCTCGGACCACGCCTCGCGCTCCTCCCCCTCGCCCTCATGTGGATCGCCTTCTATTCGGTTTTCTGGCTGCGCATGCCTGGCTAGAGAGCATCCGCAGACGAGCTGCGCGGTGTTCACCACACCTGCGCGTGCCTCAAAAATTGCTGACGCCGGTGAAGAAGTAGCTGCCGAGCCCGATCGTGAACACGAGATTGCCGTAGAGCGTGTGCTCGAGCGCGACTGCCCAGAACGAGCCGGTGCGCGTATAGCGCCAGGCAAAGATGAGGCCGCCGAAAAACGTCAGGATCATCGCCGGCCAGTTCCAGAAGAAGATGTGACCGAAGGAGAACAAGGCCGCGTTGACGAGGATGCCGAGCCAGGGCGCGCGCTCGAACAGCAGGCGGTAGCGGTGAAAGTAGAAGACGCGATAGAGGATCTCCTGCGTGACCACCGAGACGAGCGGATAGACGAGCATGATGAACATCCAGATTCGCGGCCGCGCCCGGGGCAGCGATAGAAAGCGATGCGGCTCCTGGACATAGACCCAGGCGGCAAGCGCACCACCCAGTACGGCAAACATACCCAGGATCAGGGCCAGCTCGCCCAGGCCGAAACCGCGACCGAGCGGCCTGCGCAACGAGAAGCTCCGGTCGGCCACCATCAGGATGACCATGAGACCGAGCACGGGAGGCAGCGCCGCGAACAGCGGCACATGCCCGCGATAGATCACAGCGGCCATCGCCAGCGGCAAGCCGAGGAACAGCAGCAGCATCTCCAGCCAGCGGCGGAACAACTGACCCGGCGTTGCTGCGGCGTCCGACGATGCCAGTGTCATCCGAGGGCCAACTCGGGTAGATGCTCCGCCAGGGCATCTGCCAGGCGATCGAGATGGTTCTCCCGCATCGGATGGATCTCGGCGAGAGCGTCGCGGAACCGCTCCGGCGTCAGCTCGGCGATCGGCACGAACCGGCACCAGTCATTCGCCTTCAGCAGCGCGCGGTACTCCGCCTCCTCGGCCTTGAAGCTGTGCTGTTCGGGCGAGACACCGACGACGGCTAGGCGCTGAGACACGGCCTCCGAGATCATGGTGGACGAATCCTCCGTCGCGACGATGGCATCGGCTCGGGCGAACAGCCGGGGCAGCGTGCCCGGACCCGCGACCCGATAGTCGAGGATTTCGGCAACAGCAGGGTCGGCTGCCACGAAGGCGGCGAATGCGTCGGCGGCCTCCGACGAGGTCCGACGCGACGTCGAGATCAGCCAGCGGGTGCCGCCGGCCTCGTGCGTCGCCCGGAGAAACGCGATGAGGCGGCTCCACTCGGCCGCCGCATAGCGGAAGAGACCGGAATCGCCGCCGACCAGCAAGCCTGCCGCAACCGGATAGCCGTGACGAAAGACCGGCGGCTGCGGTCGCCGGCGCTCGGGGGCATCCGGGTCCATGGCATTCGGCTTCAGACTCACGAGATGGCGCGGCAGCCCGGCGTGGCTCTGATAGGACGAGATGATCAGATCGAAATGCTCGGGCGGCAGTCGCCGCAACGTGCCGCAGAAGACGTTTCGCGCCCCCATCGCCTTGGCGAGCGCCGCGCTGGGAACGATGGTATCGCCGCCGGCAGAGACGATGACGTCGGCCTCTCCGAGCGCCTCCACACGGATGCCATAGGCGAGGCGCATGACCCCGGCCGGTGACATCAGCCCCGACGACAGCGCCTCCGCCAGAGCCCTTCCCGGAAACACCCGGTGGCGGCGCACTTCGATCCGCGACACATCGACGGGCCGGCGGCGCGCCATTGCCGCAATGACGCCCTCGGCCAGATGATAGTGGCCAGGCTTGTCGTCAGCCAGCAAGAGCACGCAAAGCTTGCGCATGGGACCCGATTGCGGTTTTGGTCGGACAGGACTGCGAGCCTAGCACAGTCGCGCCAGAAACAGAGTCCGCCGAGGACCGGGAGAGTCACCATGAGCTCATCGAAAATGTCGCAGCCGATCGCCCGCCGGAAGCTGTTCGGCAATCCGGACCGGGCCATGGTCCGGCTGTCGCCCGATGGCAAGTACATTTCGTGGCTCGCGCCCGCCAACGGCGTCATGAATGTCTGGGTTGCGCCGCGCCAGGAACCGGCGGCGGCCCGTGCCGTCACCCGCGACACGAAGCGCGGCATCCGCGTCTTCGGCTGGTCGCTGCAGTCCCCCCATGTGCTCTACATGCAGGACACGGATGGCGACGAGAACTGGCATATCCATGCCACCACGATCGACACTGGCGAAACGACCGATCTCACGCCCTATCCTGGCGTCAATGCCCGTTGGATGGGGCAGTCGTGGACCCGGCCGGGCCTCCTCGCCATCGGCATGAACGACCGAGATGCCGCCTGGCACGATCTCTATCTGGTCGATGTCGTCTCGGCGAAGCGCACGCTTGTCTTCGAGAATTCCGGCCAGTATGGCGGCATGACGCTCGACCGGGACCTCGGGCTGCGCCTCGTCGAGAAGCCAGAGGCGGACGGCGGCCGGACGATCCACCGGATCGAGGCGGGCAAGACCGAAGCCTGGCTCCGCATCCCGCATGCCGACAGCCTGACGACTGGTATCGAAGGCTTCACCGCCAACGGCGAGACACTCTATCTCTCGAGCTCGCTTGGCCGTGACAAAGCGGCCCTCTATGCCCTCGATTGGGTGAGCGGTGAGCAGTGCCTCCTGGCCGAGCATGACAAGGTCGATATCGGCCGTGTGCTGACCCACCCCGTCACCTATGTCGCGGAGGCCTATCAGACACATTATCTGACGGGTGACTGGCAGGCGCTCACCCCGGACATGGAGGCCGAGATCGCGCGCATCAAACGCGACTATGACCCCGAGTTCGACATCGTGAGCCGCACCCGTGCCGATGATCTCTGGGTCATGACGGCGGTCAAGCCCGAGCGGCCCGGCCAGTACCACCTCTATGACCGTGCCGCCGGACGATTCTCCTTTCTGTTCGAGAGCCGACCGGAGCTCGCGGACGAACGGCTGGCCCGGATGCACCCCGTCGTCATACCCTCGCGCGACGGCCTCGAGCTCGTCTCCTACCTGACCCTCCCCGCCGCCGTCGCCGGCGACCGACCGCCGGCACCGCTGGCGATGGTTCTCAACGTGCACGGCGGGCCCTGGTCGCAGGACTCCTACGCCTACGATCCCGAGCACCAGTGGCTCGCCGACCGCGGCTATGCCGTGCTCTCCGTCAATTTCCGATCCTCGACGGGGTTCGGGAAGTCCTTCATCACCGCCGGAGACGGACAGTGGGCCGGCAAGATGCACGAGGACCTGCTCGATGCAGTCGACTGGGCCGTCCGGGAGGGCATCGCCGACAGATCGAAGGTCGCGATCATGGGCGGGTCGTACGGCGGCTATGCGACGCTGGCCGCTCTCACCTTTACGCCCGAGGTCTTCGCCTGCGGTGTCGACATCGTCGGACCCTCCAACCTCGAGACGCTGCTCGCCACCGTGCCACCCTACTGGGCCGCTTTCTTCGAGACGCTGGCCCGCGCCGTCGGCGATCCGCGCACCGAAGCCGGCCGTGCCCTGCTGCGCGACCGCTCGCCGCTGCACCGCGCCGACCGGATCGTCCGGCCGCTGCTGATCGCCCAAGGCGCCAACGATCCCCGCGTCAAGCAGGCGGAATCGGACCAGATCGTCGAGGCCATGCGGAAGAAGGGGCTGCCGGTCACCTACGTGCTTTATCCCGAGGAGGGGCACGGATTTGCCGTGCCGGAGAACCGGATCGCCTTCTACGCCATCGCCGAGGCGTTTCTGGCGACCCATCTCGGCGGCCGCGCCGAGCCGATGGGCGAGGCCCTCTCAGGCGCCCGCCTCGAGGTGCCCGAGGGCGCCGACGCGGTCCCGGGATTGCGCCTGGCCCTGGCGGGAGCATGAGCGCCGACTGCGGCCTAAACCAAAGAAGTCGCTTGCCTTTTTCTCGGCTTCTTTGGATTGTAGGCGGAATTGGGGCCGGAACCGCACGGAAGGGGGGCGCGGGTCGGCGGGTGAGGATTATCAAATGCTGGGTACGGGTCTGGGGCGCATACTGATCGGCGTGGCCATCTTTATCGTCGGCGGCGTCGCGCTGCTGATGTTGGACCCCTACGTGTACGGCGATGTCGTCACCGTGGTCTCCTGGATCATTATGATCATCGGCGTCGGTGTCTTCGTTTTCGGACTTATCCAACAGTTCGTCGCCGCCTTTGGTGGCGAGGATGCCGTGGCTGTCTCCCCTGGGGGACCGGGCACCGTCCCGGCCGTCTCGGGTGGTGGGCCGAGACCCTTCGACGCCAACACTTATGTCCGCGACGTCCTGTCGGCGGCCCGCTCGCACGCCGAGCAGGTCAAGGAGACGGCCAAGGCCGGCAAGCCGGGCCTCGGCCTCGGCAAGCTCCTCCTCGGCATCGCCGTGTTCCTCGCCGGCTTTCTCGGCATGCTGCTGCTCGACCCCTATCTCTATGGCGACATCGTCGTCGTCATCACCTGGGCCATCATGCTGGTGGGCCTGATCCTCTTCCTCTACGGCGTCATCCAGCGCGCCATCGTCTCCTTCGACGACGCGACCACCGACACGAAGGCCGTCAGACCCAATCGCTCGAGCGAGCTCGACACCTACATGGTGCGCTCGATGATGGCGATGGCCTCCGCCGACGGCCATCTCGACGAGCGTGAGGTGACGACCATCTCGCGCGCCTACGAAGTGATCACCGGCCTGCCGCTTCCCGCCGCGAAGGTCCGCGAGATGGCGACGCTGATGGCCAGTCGCGACACGACCATCTATGACGAGCTTGGCCGCATCGAGGGCCGCATGTCGCCGGCCACGAAGGCGATGATCATGAAGGCCTCCTATCTCGTGCTGATCGCCGACAACGATGCCGCGGAAGCCGAGCAGAACCGCATCGCCGACATCGCCCAGGCCCTGAAGCTGCCCTACGACCGGGCCATCGCCGCGCTCCGCGAGGTGCACGAGAGCCCGGTCACGCGGGTGACGGGGCGGGCGTGAGGTAACGCTCTCCCGACGCTCGTCTGTCGTTGAGGGGCAGGGCAGGGTATATCTCGGGCCATGCTCGTCCTCGTGTCCCTCCTCGCTTTCGTCGTCGGTTTCTCGGTTCACCGGGGCACGAACTGCTCCGTCGTCGCGGCCGAGCAGCTCGTGCGCCGGCGCGATCCGACGCGGCTCGCCTCCTTTCTGGTCGGTGCCGCGGCGGCCATGGCCATCGCCATCCCGGTCCTCTGGGCGGACCCCGGACGTTTCAAGGTTGCAACCACACAAGGATTGACCTGGGCGGCTGTGATCGGCGGTGCCGGCTACGGCCTCGGCGCCCTCCTCAACGGCGCCTGTGCCCTCGGCACCTTCGTCCGCATCTCCGAGGGCCGGCTGAGCTTTCTGGCGGCGATACCGGGGGTCGGTATCGGGGCAACGCTCGCCTCGGGCCTCGGTCTCGCCGGCTACCGGCAGGCGATGTCGCCGGCGGTGATGGCGACCCCCGGAACGGGGCAGCTCGCGGCCGTCCTCTGCGCCGCCCTCATCGCCATAGCGGCACTCCGGGCAACGGATATCCACCTGCACCGTCGCCGCATTGGACTTCGCGCCCTCCTGCGGGCACCGCGCTGGCGTCCGATGCTGTCGATGCTCATTACCGGAGGGGCGGGTGGCCTCGCCTACATCCTCTCGGATGCCTGGACCTGGCCCTCGCTGACACGCCGGTTGGCCGAGATCCTCGGCGGTGGGCCGGTCGACCTGCCACTGCCGATGCTGCTCGGCGCGGCCTCGCTCTTTGCCGGCGCCTTCACCGCTGCATCCCTGAGCGGGCGCTTCCGCGTGCGCGCGGAGGGCTTCACTCAGACGCTGCGTTCGCTCTTCGGCGGCACCGTCATGGGCGGCTCGGCGGCCCTCATCCCCGGCGGCAACGACACCCTGTTGCTGCAGGCGCTCCCGGCGCTCGCGACCAGCGGACTCATCGCCTATGCGGCCATGTTCGGGGTGTTGTTGCCGGCGCTCTTCGTGATCGAGCAGGTTCGGGCGGCATCTGCCTCAGACCTGCCTGGCGTGGCGTCATGGCAGAGCCGCAGCCCCTGACCGAACACCGAGACAGCGCGCGCTCCATTGAGGCGGTCAGGCCGACCGGCTCTCGCGCCAGGCGATGTAGAGGCCGGCCACGACGATCAGACCGGTCCCGAGATAGACGATGAGATCGGGATGCTCGCCGAGGAACACGACACCGATCCCGACGCTCGCCGCCAACCCCAGATAGTTGAACGGCTGCAGCACGCCTGCTGGAGCCAGGGCATAGGCGCGGATCACCGCGGCATGGGCTGCCAGGCTGAGCGCCAGTGAGATCACAAGATGAGTCCAGGCCTGCAGGTCGCCCGTCCGCCAGTCGAGCAGCGCCAGCGGAGTCGTGACCACGACACCGGCCAGCGAGGTATAGAGAAGACTCGTCTCATGGCTGTCCGTCCGACTGGCGAGACGTGTCGAGATGGCATAGAGCGCGTACATCAGCGCGCCGCCGAGCACCAGCAGCGATGACGGCTGGAACACCGCGCTGCCCGGTCTGACGATCAGCAGGGCGCCGGCAAAGGCGACACCGACCGCGAGCCAGTGACGCCAGGTGATCCGCTCACCGAGAATGGGCACCGCCAGCGCCATGGCCATCAGGGGGGTCGTCGCATAGAGGGCGCTGACCTCGACCAGCCCGACGATCAGAAGCGTCACCGTGAAGACGAGCTGGTCCGTGACGAGAAAGCCACCCCGCGCGATCTGCAGGACTGGACGGCGCGCCCTGAGTGCCGCCCTCACGCCGCCGCGCATGGCGGCGATGACCAGGGCCATGAAGAGGAGGGCCCACAGCCTCAGCATCATGGTCACCATGACGGCGAAGCCCTCGAGGGCCACCTTGAGGAAGCCGTTGGCACTGGCGAACAAGAGCATCGCGAGGACACACAGCAGGATGCCGCGTGTCCGGTTGTCGCCTGCCGCCGTGGCTAACGTCTCGCTCGACATGGGGGACGGACATCTCTGCTGAGAGAGGAACCGGGCCATCGATGTTTAGGCCATGGCGGGGTCTGTGACGCCGTCCATCCGCGGCAGGGCAGCCCTGCAAATGGACCCTTGCCAATCGGGACGGTGCCCTCATCACCCTGGCTCGATCTTCAGGTCATCGCCCCTTCTGTCCGCCCACCTGGTTTTCACCATGCGTTCGTCAGCAGACGCTCCTTAGACATTTGGTGGATGACAAAGGTCGAGATCGGCCGCCTAATGAACGATCTCAGGAGCCGGCACCCCAAGACGGCAACCTGCGGACGTTGCTTGTCTGAAGCGCCTTCTTCTGATTCCGGCCCAGACCCCGAATGTCAGCCTTCGCCGTCAACCCGATCACCCATGGAGCCCACGATGGCCACGGTCACGCTCCTCCAACCTTCCAACATGCTCGCTCTAACACTGCCAACCACGAGCGGGGAGGCGAGTACAGCGATTCCGTCGGCGAGCGCCTACCTGCAGGTGTCGGGCGTCGTCGTTTCAGCCGTTCATGTTTATGGGACGGGTCCGTTCATTGACGGCAACGGTAACGACATACCTTCCACCGTGACGCGCGCTCTATTCGACACGGAAGATGGCGATATGACCCCCAATTTCGACATCACAGGTCTGTCGCACAATGTTATAGACCTCACGGCAGATGTCCTCGGCATGCCGCTGACGCCATTTCTCGCGGCGCTCCTCTCGGGCAATGACACGATCCGCGGCACCCCTGGCGCGGATGTGCTTGCGGGCTATGCGGGCAGCGATACGTTCTACGGCGGCGCCGGCGGAGATGCCTTCCTCGGCGGCACTGGCACCGACACCGTGAGCAATGCCAACGCCAGCAAGCGCGTCATCGTTGTCATGCGCGATCCCCAGGTCAATACCGGAGATGCCGCCGGCGACACCTTCGACTCCATCGAGAACATCACTGGCACCAATTTCAACGACATCATCTACGGACCCGACGGCAGCGCCGTCAATGTCCTCAAGGGCGGCAAGGGCAACGACATCCTGGCCGGCCTCGGCGGCGGCGATCGCATCGACGGTGGCAGCGGCACCGACACCGCCATCTACGATGCCAGCCTCTCCGGCGTCACCGCCGATCTCATGATCCCGACCAACAACACCGGCGACGCCCGTGGCGACAAATACATTTCCATCGAGAACCTCGACGGCAGCAGCTTCAACGACAAGCTCTACGGCAACAACAGCGCCAATGTCCTCCGCGGCATCGCCTATCCCAATGCGGCAGCGGCAAGGACCAGCTGTTCGGCCGTGGCGGCAACGACAAGCTGTTCGGATTCGATGATGCCGATGTCCTCGACGGCGGTCTCGGTCGCGATATCCTGACCGGCGGATTCGGCGCCGACCGCTTCGATTTCAACGCCGTCAACGAGACCGGCAAGACCTCCTCGACACGCGATGTCATCACCGATTTCCAGCACAACAACGATCACATCGACCTCCGAACCATCGACGCCAACACGACCGTCGCCGGCAATCAGGCGTTCAGCTTTCTCGGCACCAAGGCCTTCACCGGCGTTGCCGGACAGCTGCACGTCATCACATCCGGCAGCAACAAGATCGTCGAGGGCGACGTCAACGGCGACGCTATCGCCGACTTCCAGATTCAGGTCACCGGCCTCGTCAAGCTGACGGCCGGCGACTTCATGCTCTGATCGGGGGCCGGCGCGTCAGGGCTTCGTTACGCCGGCCTCGAGCAGCTCGGCCGTGACCCTCAGCAGCACCTCGGCCCCTTTCGCGCATTGCGCCGGGGTCGAGAGCTCCTTCGGGCTGTGACTGATGCCCCCGACCGACGGCACGAAGATCATCGCCGACGGACAGAGGCCTGCCAGAGATTGGGCGTCGTGGCCGGCGCCGGAGGGCATGCGACGGACCGTATAGCCGAGCTCGCGCGCCTGCCGCTCGACCGCGGCGACGAGCGGCGGCGCCATCCGCGCGGGCGCGTCATAGCTCGCCGCACGCACCTCGACCTCGACGCCTTGGCGCCGACCGGCGGCAGCGAATGTCTCGGCGCAGACCTGCCGCAGCGCGGCCATTTCCGCGGCATCGCCGGCGCGGATCTCCTGCGTCAGCGTCACCTCGGCCGGCACGATGTTGACCGCACCAGGCTTCACGGTGAGCCGGCCGAAATTGAGCGTCGTCGCACCCTGACGCGCGGCATGGCACGCGGCCATCGCCTCCGCCGCTGCCCGCAACGCGTCCCGGCGCATGGCCATCGGAGTCGTGCCGGAGTGATTGGCCTCACCCCGGAGCGTGATCTCAGCGATGTCGATGCCGACGATGGCCTCGACCGCGCCGATGTCGATCGCCGCGCGCTCCAGCACCGGCCCCTGCTCGATGTGCAGCTCGAGATAGGCGGCGAGGTCGCCCGCCGGCCGGATCGCCGTGTCCAATCCTGACGGATTACCGCCCGCCGCCAGGAGCGCCTGGGTCAGGGGCATGCCGGCGCCGTCGGCGGCCGTCTCCACCTCGGCCGCGGTCAGGCTACCGGCCATGGCGCGCGAGCCGAAGGTCAGGCCGAACGTCCCCTCCTCGTCGGCAAAGGAGACGACCTCGAGCGCACAAGTGAAATCGGCGACCCGCGGCGCGAGTTGCCGTGCCACGACGAGACCGGCCATGACGCCGAGTGCTCCGTCGAAGCGGCCGCCGGACGGCACGGTATCAATGTGCGAACCGATAACGATGGCGGGAGTCTGGGCTGCCCCCAGCCGGCCGATGACGTTGCCGGCGGCGTCGCGCCGGACCGTCATGCCGATCTCCCGCATCTCCCCGATGAGCCAGGCCGTTGCCTCCTGCCAGACCGGAGAGAAGGCGGGCCGGTCGACGCCGCCGTCCGGCCGGCCGCCGAAGCGGGACAGACGCTCCAGAAGCTGCCAGAGATCGTGCTCAATGCCCATGTCGCAATCGAAGCTCACGGCTGATCAAGGAGGTGGTGGGCCCGCCAGGACTCGAACCTGGAACCAGACGGTTATGAGCCGTCAGCTCTAACCATTGAGCTACGGGCCCCGGCCGCTCCTATAACAGCCGCGCGGGCTTGTTGGAATGACGGATCAGCGGGCCTTGTCACGGTTCAAGGTCGTCGAGACCTTCCAATGCTCGTTGTGGCGACCGCTCAACCATTTGCCGAGATGCAACGCATCCTCGCGGAGCCGTAAATGCCGATAGCGCATCCATTCGGGCGCGGTCGACACCCAGGTCTTGAACCCAGCGCGCGACCGCCTCGGCGTCGGCATGGCCTCGACTTCGGGATAGTGCCGCAGCAGTCGCTCGCGCCACCAGTCGTGAGATTTCAGCGTCACATGCGCATTGCGGCCATCCGGCAATCTGTGCTTGGCCGGCACGGTATCGATGACGATCAAGGCGCGGCGGCCCAACGCTGCCATGTCGGCGAGCACACCGTCCAGATCGGGCTCCTCGATGTGCTCGAGGACATCGATGTTGATCAGCAGGTCGGCCGCCTCCGCCGGGCGCGTTGCATAGCCCGGTATTGCCGGATCATAGCGCCAGCGTTGCACGCCCTCGGCCAGGCCAAGTACGTCGATCAGGCGGCTTTGCCCGCAGCCGTAATCGAGGACGGAGCCCGGCTGGATGAGGCCGATCCAGGGACGCAGGAACCTAAGATACTTGACTGAGCTCGTCCCATAGACGCGCCGCGCGTGCGTCGATCGATAATAGTCGATCAATTGTGTGTTGCCGACCACGACGCCTGCTCCTGGGCCCTCAATGTGAAGATTCGTTCATAGCATTGCCGGGCTTGCACCTGCACCATCCTGCCGCAATCGGCACCTAGATGGTGTGGAGAACTATTCGCCCGCCTTGGAGGCAACATGTTGAAATTCCCGACGTTCGCAGCAACCGTCCTGGCCGGTTTGGCCCTGGCTGCGTCGATTTCTCCCCTTCACGCCCAAGAGGCAAAAATGTCCCAGCGCACGATCACTCTCTCCGCTTCGGGCAGCACGACCGCCGTGCCCGACCGGGTGCTGATCATGCTCGGCGTCCAAAGCGAGGCCGCCACCGCGCGTGAGGCGCTCGACGCCAACTCGGCCGCCATGCGCAAGGTGATCGAGGCCGTCAAGGCCGAGGGGCTCGAGGATCGCGACGTACAGACCAGCGATTTCTCGATCGGACCGCGCTACGAGTACACCCAGGATGGCAAGCCGCCCCGGCTCGTCGGCTACCAGGTCTCCAACGTCGTCAACATTCGCGTCAAGGACATCTCCCGGCTCGGCCTGATCCTCGACAAGGCGGTGAGCGAGGGCTCGAACCAGGTCAACGGCATTCAGTTCCAGGTCTCGGATCAGGAGGTCCGTCTCGACGAGGCCCGTAAGGCGGCCGTTGCCAATGCGCGGCGCATGGCGGAGCTCTACGCCGCGGCCGCCGGAGTCGAGCTCGGACCCGTCATGCATATCGAGGAGGCCGCATTCCGGCCGGGGCCGGTCGTGATGATGCGACAGGCCGCTGCTGCGGAGGCTTCTGCGGTACCGATCGAATCAGGCGAGCAGACCCTGCAGGTGACCGTGACCATCACCTGGTCCCTGACGTAAACGGGCGCTGAAACCCCGACCCATCTCGAGACGGCGATGGGCCGTTGCCTTCACGGCGGCCCGTTCGAATCGACGCGTCCGGCGCCGCGGGCCGTATCGCTGCAATTTGCCAAAAATTGTCCGCAGTCGCTTATCGGAATGCTCAGACAATGCAATTAGTGTGCTGACGATCATCTCTAAAGTCCTATCGAGTGATCGTCAGCATGCGCGTGTCTTCCTGCCTCATCAGCCGCCTGAGCCGCCTGGTGGCATCGTCCCGGAGCTTTGCCGCCTGCACGGCCGGCAACTACTCCATCATCTTTGCATTCACGCTTATTCCGCTGATGGGCGCTGTCGGCCTCGCCGTCGATTTCGGACGCGCGCAGCTGTCGCGGGACGAGTTGCAGATCGCAGTCGACTCGGCGGTTCTCGCCGCTGCGCGTAAGGCCAACCTCGACGAGACGGCGCTGGAGGCCTACGCCAAAAACTACATGGCCGCCAATTCGAGCTTCGACATTGACCATGTGAACGTTCACCTGTCGAAGACCGCGACGGGCGTGGCACTCAGTGCCAGCGTCAACGTCAAGACCTATCTCATGCCCGTGCTCGGCTACGACAGCGTCGCCATCAACGCCGGAACGGAGGTGATGGTCGGCACCGGCGATGTCGAGGTTGCACTCATGCTCGACGTCACGGGCTCGATGTGCGCCGATGGCGAAGGACCATGTTCGACGAGCCCCAAGCTCGACGGCCTCAAGTCGGCCGCCCAGGCGCTCGTCGACATCATCGTCACCGGTGACCAGTCGGAACGCGCCACCCGGGTCTCGCTCGTTCCCTTCTCGACGCGCGTCCGCGTCGGCGTCGACGGCGAAGGTGCGGCGATGATGGCGGCAATGACTGACATGCCGGCGACATGGACCGGTTGGCGGGAGATCTGCACCTCCTCGTCGGGATCCGGCGGCAGCGAGGGCGAGGGCGATTGGACCTGCCATGCCCACGAGCCGGAACACGAGGAAAACTGGAAGATCATGCCCTGCGTCACCGACCGGTTCTACAATTCGACCTGGAGCTACGGCGCCACCGACGCTGCGCCCGGTACCGGCACCTGGCTCAATGCGCATGGCGGCGACCGGGCTCTCGAATCCTGGGACAGCGCCGAGACGCCGCTGACGACCGAGACCGGCCAGACGTCCGCCGACCCGTCCTACAACTGGAACTACGCGCCGGACGGCTACTGCGCCGACGTGAGGGAGGCGAACATCCTGCTCCCCCTGACCTCGGACAAGGAGGCTCTGACCGATCGCATCGCCGGCCTCGAGGCCTACGGCTCCACCGCCGGGGCCCTCGGGACCGCCATGGCCTGGTATACCCTGTCGCCACATTGGAGCGGCGTGTTCACCGGCGCGAGCGCGCCCGGCTCTTACGCCGATCTCAATCCCGACCCACTGACGGGCGTTGCGAAGCTCAAGAAGGCCGCGGTCCTGATGACGGACGGTGTCTATAATACCTATCGCGGCTGGAAGGGCGCCGACCAGCAGACCGTCTCGGATTGGGCGATCGAGGTGTGCGACAACATGAAGGCCGCCGGCATCGAGGTCTATACCGTCGGCTTCTCTCTTTCCGAGCTGCCGGTGGCTGAGCGCACCATCGCCGAGGCGACACTGTCGGATTGCGCGACGGACTCCGAGCACTACTACGACGCCGACACCGTGGGCGAGCTGACCCAGGCCTTCCAGGCCATCGGTACGAAGCTTTCGGCGCTGCGCCTGACGCGCTGACGCGGGCCCATAGCCCGCCGACTGGCGGCGGCGTGCCCCACCCTTGCCAAGCCGGGGCCGATGCCGCACAACCCGGATCGCCGCCCCGCAAGGCTAGGGCGGCGATCTCCATAGCCAGATGACAACCGAGCGCCCCGCCCCGAACGTACCGTCGAGCCCAGACATGATCCTCACCCGCGCCGCTTTGCCGGGCGATTGCGACGAGGTTGCCGTCATGGCGCGCGAGCTCGCCGCGGCGACATCGCCGGGGGTCAGCCCCAAGGTCTCGGGCGATGCCCTCCGGCGCGACCTCTTCGGTCCGTCGCCGCTGCTCCGGCTCCTGGTCGCGGAGGACGGACAGGGCCTCGTTGGTTACTGCCTGTCGCTGTTGCTGTTCTCGACTTGGCGGGGCGCGCGCGGCCTGCACGTCATCGACCTCTACCTCCGCCCGCATGCGCGGCGCGGCAGGCTCGGCGAGCGGCTCCTCCGGGCGGCGGCCCGCCAAGGCTGGCAGGACGGGGCACGCTTCATCCGGCTCGAGGTCGAGAGCGGCAACCACGGCGCCGAGCGGTTCTACCGCCGCCACGGATTTCATCTCAAGGACAACGAGCAGTCCTACAGCCTCGACGAGGCGCCGATGCGCGACCTCGTGGCAGCTACCGGACCCTGACAGAAACGGCGAGACCCTTTCCATGACAGACCGCTCCACCAGCCTCCCCAATCGCGTCGAGGCACACGACGCCGACGCACTCGCCGCCGCGCGAAGACTGCTCGATGCGGCGGCCGATGCCCGCGCCATGGGCGAGCTCGTGAAGGCTGCCGTCCAGCGCAATGCAGATTGGCGGGGCGAGACGTGCATCAACCTGCTCGCGCCCGAGGCGCCGACGAGCCCCGGTGTGAGGGCCCTCCTCGCCTCGGAGATCGGCACGCGCGCGGCCGAGGGACATATCGGCCCGGTCAACCGCTGGTTCGCCGGCACCAGGCATATCGATGAGGTCGAGGCGCTCTGCGTCGAGCTCATGAAACAGTACTGGCGCTGCAACTACGCCGATCACCGGATGTGCGCATCGATGATAGGCAATGCCGTCGTCTACACGGCGCTCTCAAAGCCCGGCGACATCGTCATGACGGCGCCGCAGCCGACTGGTGGTCACTCCTCCAACCGCAACGACGGGCCGGCCGGCGCCATGGGCCGCAAGGTTGTCGACATCCCGATGGATCCGCACGAGCTCGTCGTCGACGTGGACCGGTTCCGCACCGTCGCCGAGGCCACCAGGCCGCCGCTCGTCGCGCTCGGCCTGTCGATGACGCTGTTCCCGCAGCCCGTCGGTGCCATGAAGGAGATCATTTCGGGCTGGGGCGGGCGGTTTTTCTTCGATGCCGCGCACCAGCTCGGCCTGATCGGTGGCCGCCAGTTCCAGGATCCGCTGCGCGAAGGCGCCGACATCATGACCGGCTCGGCCGGCAAGACCTTCTCCGGCCCGCAGTCCGGCATCATCGTCTGGGACGATCCCGACCTGACGCTCCCCGTGACCACGGCCGTGTTTCCGGTCTGGGCGGCGACGCATCAGGTCAACCGCGTCGCCGCACTGGCGCTGGCGACGGCGGAGGCGGTCGCCTATGGCGAGCCTTTCATGGCCCAGATCGTTCGGAACGCGAAGGCGCTTGCCCAGGCCCTGCAAGAGCGAGGCATTCCGATGCTCGGCGCCCACAAGGGCTTCACCGAGACGCAGCAGGCCATTGCCGACGTCCGCCAGTACGGACGCGGGCTCGCCAACGCGCAGAAGCTCGAGCGCGCCGCCATCATCGTCAACAAGAACCTGGTACCGACGGACAAGCCGGAGGACTGGGACTACCCGGGCGGTCTCAGGATCGGAACGATCGAGGTCACGCGCTACGGAATGAAAGAAACCGAGATGCGGGCGATCGCTGATCTCATTGCGCGCGTGGTCGTCAAGGGCGAGGCGCCGGAGACGGTGGCGAAGGAATCCGTCGCCCTCCGCCGCTCCTTCCCGACTCTCTATTACTGCTTCGAGACCGGGCTGCCGCCGGCCTGAGCCTGCCTCAGCGCGGAATGTAGAGGCGTTGTGCCTCGGCAATCCCCGAAAGCTTGAAGCTGCCGATCTCGACCGGCGCTGGCTCGATGACGCCGGCGAAGGCCTCCGACATCAAGAGAGCCTCGTCGAGACGCTTGTTCGCCTTCTGGATGCGGCTTGCGAGATTGACGTCGTGGCCAACGATCGTGAAGTCGAGACGCGAGCCGGAGCCGATATTGCCGTAGACGACGGAGCCGAGGTGCAGCGCCACGCCGACCTTCACCGTCCGCGCCAGCCGCCGCTTGGTGCTCAGTAGGGTCGCGGCGTCGATGCCAGCCTTGGCCGCATCGAGCGCCGCGGCAGCAGCCTCCGACTGCCGGCCGCCGCTGTCGCGAAAGATGGCGAGAATGCCGTCACCCAGGTACTTCAAAACCTCCCCTCCCCGCCGCTCGATCGCCGGCACGAAGCAGTCGAAATAGGCGTTGAGGAGATCGACGCTCTCCTCGTCGGCGAGGCGCGTCGCCAGCGCCGTGAAGCCGCGAATGTCGGAGAACAGGATGGCGGCCGAGATGCGGCTCAGGTCACCGCGGTGCACGTTGCCGGAGAGGATCAGCCGCTTCGGCTCGGCACCGACATAGGTGCCGAGCAGATCCTCGGTGGTCATATGCGCGGTGCGGATCTCGAGGCCGACCGCGAGCACCGGCACGATACGGGCGAGAAAGGCCAGATGATCCTCGCTGAAGCCTTCCGGCCGGCGCGTTGCGAACGACATCGAGTTCTCGCTGCCGTCGGTGAACGGCACGGGGATCGCAACATAGTGCGTGAACCCGCTGGCCTTGAGGTCCCTGACGACGGGAAACGCATCGTCGTCCGTCCGGGCAAGGTCGAGCTGCACCCAGTCCATCAGGCGATGGGCGAGCGCGAACGGGCTGCGGTCGTAACGCGCCTCCTCGCCGACCGGCAGCGTCTGCTCGGTCTGCGGGGCGCCGAGCCGCCACTGACGCGACATGCGCACGCGCTCGGCATGCAGCACCTCGAAGCCGAGCGTGGCGCGCTCGATCGGAACACCGGCTGTCCGGATGCGCTCGCAGAGCTGGTCGAGGAAGGCGCCGAGATCGACCAGCTTGACGCCCTCCTCGACCATCCAGTCGCGGACCCGCGAGGCAGCGAGGATGATGTCGGGCGAGGCGACGAATTTTCTGTGCGGCATCGGCCGATGCCTGGCCCTCAGAGCGACTTCAGGAGCTCGGCGGCGGACGTCAACTCACAGACGCCGGGGTTTGCCTCGGTGTTCATCACGGCGACGGTCCCGTCCTTTACCACCATGGCATAACGCTTCGAGCGCACGCCGAGACCGGCACCGCCGAGGTCTATATCCATGCCGATCGCGCGTGCGAACTCCGCACTACCGTCCGCCAGGAACTCGATCTTGCCGGCCGCCCCGGTATCCTTAGCCCATTGCGCGAGCACGAAGGCGTCGTTGACGGCCGTGCAGGCGATCAAATCGACTCCCTTGCCCTTGAGCTTCTCTGCGTCGTTGACGAAGCTCGGGACATGCTTGGCGTGGCACGTCGGCGTGTAGGCGCCTGGAACCGCGAACAGCGCCACCGTCTTGCCGGCGAAGACATCCTGAGTGGTCAGGTCGACGACCTTGCCGTCCTTCATGACCTTGAACGTGGCATGGGGCACTTTCTGACCAACGGCGATGGGCATGGTTGCTGATCCGGTTCCTGATGATGATCCTGGCCTTTTAGACCCTTCGGCCGCTGCTTCCAAGCCCGCCTCCCTGGGCGGCGCCAGGCCACTCGACAGGCCGGTGCCGATCCCCTATAAGCCGAGGCCTCAATTCGGCCGATGCCGGGCCCGCCCGGCGAGACGGCGCCCAGGTAGCTCAGTTGGTAGAGCACGTGACTGAAAATCACGGTGTCGGTGGTTCGATTCCGCCCCTGGGCACCATTTCCCCCGGCTTCAAGTCCGGGCCTCTCATGTCATGGCCAAGGAGACCACTGCGATGTCAATCGAGCACTTCGCAGCCCGCCATCTCGTGAATGCAGCCGCGCGACGGGCACCCTACGACGGCCGCCTCGAGGCCTACCTTGCGCCCGAGACCTTTCGCGAGGCCCGGGACGAGATCACGACCTGGACCGGCTACCGGCCAACGCCCCTCGTCGACCTGCCGGGCCTGGCCGGCACACTCGGGCTCGCCCAGATCGTCGCCAAGGATGAGGGACAGCGCTTCGGCCTCATGAGTTTCAAGGCACTTGGCGGCGCCTATGCGGTATTGAGAGCCCTCCAGGACCACGTCGTCGCGGCCGGCCGGCCGAAGCCCAGCGCCGCCCAACTGATTGCCGGCGCCAACCGGGACCTTGTCGGATCGGTCACCGTCGCCGCCGCCACTGACGGCAATCACGGCCGCTCGGTCGCGTGGGGCGCAGGCCTGTTCGGCTGTCGCTCGAAGATCTATTTGCACAGCCATGTAAGCGCCGAGCGCGAGCAGGCCATCGCCGCCTACGGAGCAGAGATCGTCCGAGTGGCCGGCGGCTACGACGACAGCGTCCGCCAATGTGCCGACGATTGCGCCAGCCGCGGCTGGGTGCTCGTCGCCGACACGAATGCCGGTGGCGGCAGCCCCCGCATCCCGACACTGGTTATGCAGGGTTATACCGTGATGGTCGACGAGATGCTGAGCCAGCTCCGTCAGGTCCGGCCGACGCACGTCTTCGTGCAGGGCGGGGTCGGCGGGCTCGCTGCCGCTGTCGCCGGCCATCTGTGGTACAGTTTCGGCGCCGAGCGACCGACCGTCGTCGTCGTCGAGCCGACGAAGGCGGATTGCATCTACCGCTCGATCGCCGCCGGCACACCGACGTCCGTGCCTGGTGACGTCGACACCTTCATGGCCTGCCTGGCCGCCGGCGAGATCTCGCCGCTCGCCTGGCCGTTCCTCTCCCACGCGGTCGACCATGTGCTGACACTTCCGGAGGAGGCCGCTCCGGCCGCCATGCGGCTTCTCGCCCGTGGCATCGACGGCGATCCGCCGATCGTCGCCGGGGAATCGGGATGCGCGGCCATCGCCGGTCTCTTGTCCGCGGCTTCGAGCGAAACCCAAAGGCGGGCCATCGGCCTCGATGCGACCTCGCGCGTCGCCGCCATCGTCAGCGAAGGCGCGACGGACCCCGCCACCTACGCACGTGTCGTCGGCAGGCCTGCCGAAGAGGTTGCCCAGAGCTGAGGAGCGTCAATGCCGACCAACAAAGGCCTCGTTCTCGCCTCGCGTCCCGAAGGGATGCCATCGCCGGCGAACTTCCGGTTGGTCGAGAGCGCCCTCGCCGAGCCTGGTCCGGGCCAGGTGCTGGTACGTCATCTCTATCTCTCGGTCGACCCCTACATGCGCGGCCGGATGAACGAGGGCGCGTCCTATGCGGCGCCCCAGGCCCTCGATGCCGTCATGCAGGGGGGCACGGTCGGCGAAGTCGTGGCCTCGGCGAACGAGCGCTTCAAGCCGGGCGACCTCGTTGTCGGTCATGGCGGCTGGCAGCTCTATGCTCTCACGGATGGCGGCGATCTTCGGAAGGTCGAGCGGAGGCGCTTTCCACTCTCCGTGTATCTCGGTGCCGTCGGCATGCCAGGGGTCACGGCTTGGTATGGCGTCAATCGCATCCTCAAGCCGAAGGCCGGCGACACCGTTGTCGTCTCGGCGGCGACAGGGGCCGTCGGCGGCGTCGCCGGGCAACTCGCCCGCCGCGCCGGAGCACGGACCGTCGGCATCGCCGGTGGCCCCGAGAAATGTGCCTATGCCGTCGCCGAGCTCGGCTACGACGCCTGCATCGACCACCGGTCTCCGACCTTCTCGGCGGAGTTCAGAGCCGCCACACCAGCCGGCATCGACGGACTGTTCGAGAATGTCGGCGGCCAGCCCTTCATGGAGGCGAGCGCCCGCCTCGCCGATTTCGCCCGCGTCGCCATTTGCGGATTGATCGCCTCCTACAACGGTGCGCCGACACAGCTCCCGGACATGCGGGTCGTGCTCATTCGGCGCGCCACCATCCAGGGCTTCATTGTCTCCGACGACCTCACCTATTGGCCGCAAGCTCTAGGAGAGCTTGCCACGCTCGCCGACAGCGGCGGTCTCAAGTATCGCGAGACTGTCTCCGACGGCCTCGACTCGGCGCCCCAGGCCTTCATCGGTCTTCTCACCGGCCGGAATTTCGGCAAGCAGATCGTCAAGCTGGCCTAGACCGGGCATGACGGTTGCCAGATGCGCCGTGATCGGTGCAGTCTTCGAGGCTGACGTCCGGCTTTCGCCCCTTCGACACCGATGACCAATCCATGCCCTCTGAACTCGAGACACGCATAGCGGCCGCCGAGACCTCGGCCAACCGCAATCCCGGCATGAGCAGCGCCGACTGGCTGACCCTGGCCCTCACAGCCATCGCCATTCCCGCTCTCATCCTGGTCGTCGGATGGGGCCGCTGATGGCGGACGACGCCGCAAGCTGGCCATTGCTCCCCGCCGAGCGGACCTGGTCGGCCTTTCGGCTGCTCGTCGTCCTGACCGTCACGGCGGCCGCTCCCTGGTTCTTCATCATCGGCGGCGCCATCGGCTACTACCTCGACTTCCCCATGGGCACCGCGGCGATGCTGGCCGGCGGCCTCATCGGCATGGGCATCGTTACGCTCGCCGTCGTGCCGGTGTCGACGCGCTATGCGATCGATTCCGTCGCCGCCGCGGTGGCCCAGTTCGGAACCCGCGGCATCGTCCTCGTGGTCATCCCGCAATACCTCTCGATCCTGGGGTGGAACGCCACGCTGCTCGTCTTCTTCGGCAAGAACATCGAGCAGCTTGCCGAGCTGGCGGGATTGTCGGCGGCGACCGGCACAAGCCTCGTGCCATTGGCAACGACGCTCGTCTGTCTCATCTGCTTTCCCATCCTGCGCTTCGGTGCCGCCGGTATCGAACGCGTGTGCCAGACCCTGGTCGTCCTGATCCTTGCGGTCGGCATCTGGCTGATCTGGCTGCTGGTCGGCGAGCAGCAAGCGGCCATCGAGGCCGCACGGCCGGCCGGCGCCTCGGGTGATCTCTGGTGGGACTACATCACCGGAACCGAGATCCTGATCGCCGCCAATCTCTCCTGGTGGTCCTATCTGGGCGCCATGGCGCGCCAGGTCCCCAAGGCCTCGGCGGCCGTGCTACCATCGATGCTGGGTCTGGGCCTCACCGTGCCCCTCCTCAGCCTGATCGGCCTCGCCTCGATGCTCGCCCTCGGTCAGACCGACCCATCGGACTGGCTCGTGACATTCGGTGGTCCCGTCCATGGCGCGATCGCCCTCGGCTTCGTGGCGATCTCGAATTTCGGCACCGTGCTGGCCGGCACATATGCGGCCGCCCTCGGACTGAAGCAGGCCCCCGGCCTCGAGCGGCTGAGCCTCAACGCTCTAATTCTCCTGAGCCTCGTCCCCTTGCTGGTGCTGAGCACCGTGCTCGCCGACATGGTGGCGGCACGCTTTACCACCTTCCTCGCCTTCATCGGCCTCGTCTTCGGGCCGATCTGCGGCATTCAGATCGCCGATTATCTGCTGCTTCGCCGCCAGCGGCTCTCGCTCGCCGCGCTCTTCGAGCGTGGCCCCGAGGCACGCTACCGGTTCTGGGGCGGCTACAATCCCGCGGCCATCCTGGCGATGGCGACCGGCTGCCTGACGTATCTGCTGCTGCTCGATCCACTGAGCTACGTGAGCCGCTGGCCCTACGAATGGACGACGGCGAGCTTGCCCGCCGTGCTCGTGTCGGGCGGACTCTACTGGCTCGTGACGCGCTTCTGGGTCCGGCCCGCCGGCAAAGGGGGCTATTCCGACTGACGCCCGCCCGTCCGATCAGAGCTTCAGTGCGAGGCTTTTCCAGAATTCGTCCAGGAGCGCCTGATCGATATCGTGATAGTCGTCCGCCATCTGCGTGACGATGACGACGCCCTTGCCATCCTTGCCGATCGTGTAGGCCTCGACCTCGGTCTTGTCGCTGCCATTGACCACCTCGGCCTTCAGACCCTTGATCGCCTGGCCTCCAGCGTCCCGCGTCGTCTCGGCCTTGGTCATCTTGGCCCCGGCGGCAATCGATTCCTCGGTGACCGATGTCAGCATCAGCTCGAGCAGCGTCGTCGGATCCAGACCCTCATACTCCTGCACGATGATCACCGTGCCGTTCGCGGAGGCGAGCAGGTGTTGTGTGATGTCCTTGTCCAGCGTCGTCGAGGAGACCGCCATGTCGCCCCGATGCACAAAGCTCATCAGGGCGCCGCGAAACGTCACCTTCTCGGCCCGCCGGAGTGAGAGCTGCACCTTCTGACCACTGGAGGTCTCGACCTCGAGGCTCTCGCCGAGATCGATTCCGACCTCCCGGCCGTCGATGGTGACCACGAAGTTCTTGTCTTGTTCACTGCTTGCCGCGGTCACCCCGCCGGCCAGCATCAGCGTGGCCAGAACCGCCGACATCAGCGCACGATGCATATCGTCATCCTCCGGATACTTGCCCGCCGCACAGTGGAGCCGAGGCCGCGGAAAGGCAACCGATTCCCGGGAGAATGGTTGCGCCCGAACGGGGCAGCCGGTATCACCGGAACGGGCCGCTAGGGGCCCGGCGACCCGCCCAGGACATTATGGCAGATCCGGACCAACCGCTGAAGCTCCTCGCGCTCGACACCGAGGACCTCGCCATACTTTCGGCCCATCTGCAGGATTCGGTCCTGAAGGTCGGCGACATGACGTTTCTCCCGCGTGAGAGGCGATTTGCGGCCGTGCTCAACCGATTTGTCTGGGAGAAGACCTTCGCTGCGGGGAACGGCAAGGCGATCGGCCACGAGCGCCGGCAGTCGGCCCTTCGGTTCGAGGGTGTCCTCAAGGCACGGCTGCAGAACATCAGGCTCGACGCCAAGCGCGACGTCCTGGAACTGCTGGCCATCCAGTTCGAGCCGACGACGGCGCCCGCCGGCGATGTCACACTGATCTTCGCCGGCGGCGCCGCCATTCGCCTGGAGGTCGAGTATGTTGAGGCGGAGTTGAAGGACCTCGGCCCCAGCTGGCGCACCCGCCACCAGCCGGCGCATCCGGCAGACGACGGCTCGGGCTAGCGTCGGGCTCTCGGATGAGCGATCACGCGCCTGCTCCCAGCAATGCACGGCTCATCGAGGTCACCCTCGATGAGAAATCGCTCGGCCGTGGCACGGCGGATATCGAACATGAGCGGGAGGTGGCGATCTACGACCTCCTCGAGGCGAATTCGTTCGCGCTCGAGGGCCGCGAGGACGGACCTTACAAGCTCGCGCTGTCGATCGCGGAGGACAGGCTCGTATTCTCTGTCGGCACGTCCGAGGGGCCGGCCGTCGCCACGCATCTCCTGTCGCTCTCGCCGTTCCGGCGCATCGTCAAGGACTATTTCCTGATCTGCGAATCCTATTTCAAGGCCATCAAGACGGCGCCCATCAGCCGGATCGAGGCCATCGATATGGGGCGGCGCGGTCTGCACGATGAGGGGAGCAAGCTTCTCCAGGAGCGCCTGCAGGGCAAGATCTCCGTGGATTTCCCGACGGCGCGACGGCTGTTCACGCTCGTCTGCGCCCTGCATTGGAAGGGCTGACCACTGTCCGGGCTCGCGAGGTAGAGTCAATGGCGGACATGGATGCCGGAGAGCTGCCGGGTGCCGTGCTCTTCGCCTGCACGATGAACGCCGTCCGCTCGCCTATGGCCGCCGCCATTCTCAGGCATCTCGCCGGCCACCGGGTCTATGTCGCCTCGGCCGGCGTACATGCGGGCGAGCCCGATCCCTTCATCGTCGCCGTCATGGAGGAGATCGGCATCGATGTCAGCGGGCACACCCCGAACACCATCCGCGACCTCAACGACACATCCTTCGACATGATCGTCTCGCTGTCGCCGGAAGCCCATCACCAGGCGCTCGAGCTGACCCGGACCATGGCCGTCGACGTCGAGTACTGGCCGACGCTCGACCCGAGCCTGACGCAGGGCTCCCGCGAGCAGGTGCTCGATGCCTATCGCACGCTCCGCGATCAGCTCTTTCAGCGTATACGCAAGCGCTTCGGGCTGACCGGCGGCCCGAGCGTGTGACCATACGCATCGAAGCCCGCGCGGAAATCGTCGCCTCTCGGCTTGATTTTACCGTCTCGGGCCAGCATTCTCCGCGCCGAACCGCCTCTGTGAGGGTCTATGGCAAAAGAAGAGCTACTCGAGTTCCCGGGCGTCGTCTCCGAGCTGCTGCCCAACGCGACGTTTCGCGTCAAGCTCGAGAATGGACATGAGATCATTGCCCACACCGCCGGCAAGATGCGCAAGAACCGCATCCGCGTGCTTGTCGGGGACAAGGTTCAGGTCGAGATGACACCCTATGACCTCACCAAAGGCCGGATCACCTATCGCTTCAAGTAGCGGCTTTCGCGGTCTGGGCTCGCTCCGCCAGCGGCGGGCCCGCACGAAGCCGACAGGCCGGCGCGCCGGGCTTCGGCCCAAGCTCGTCTTGGCGAGCGCCAGCCCGCGCCGATTGGCGCTCCTCGCCCAGGTCGGCATCGAGCCAGACGCCATGCGGCCGGCCTCGATCGACGAGACGCCGGAGAAGGGCGAGCGGCCTGAGACCTATGCGCGGCGCGTCGCCCGCGAGAAGGCGGAAGCGGCCAAGCAGCAAATAGAGAACCACCCCGATCTTGCCGAGGCTTTCATCCTCGCGGCCGACACCGTCGTCGCTCATGGGCGCCGCATCCTGGTGAAGCCCCAGTTTGTCGAGGAGGCGGTCGCCGCCTTGCGGCTGCTCTCCGGACGCCAGCACAAGGTTCATACAGCCGTCCATCTCATTCTGCCGGACGGCACCGCCCGCCGGAAGCTCGTGACGACGCGCGTCCGGTTCAAGCACCTCTCGACCGAGGAGATCGACAGCTACATCGCCTCGCGCGAATGGCGGGGCAAGGCCGGAGGCTATGCGATCCAGGGTGTCGCCTCGGCCTTCGTACAGAAGATCACCGGCTCTTACACCAACGTCGTCGGTCTGCCGCTGTTCGAAACCGTCAACATGCTCGCCGACCACGGCATGCCGATCTATTTCAACTGGCTGAAGCTCGGCGATGGCGAGACGGACTGAGCCATCTGACAGGCCGGCCAATCCTGTGCCGGCCAAGCGCGGCGGAACCTGCCCGATCTGCGCGACGCCGGCGGCCGAAGGCTTCTGGCCGTTCTGCTCCAAGCGCTGTGCCGATGTCGACCTCGCACGCTGGCTCGGCGGCGCCTACGCCATTCCGGTCGCCGAGGACGACGACGAGGACGGCGAGGAGGCGGAACGACCGTCACCTGGTGGCCCGGCCGAGCCGCAGGATTGAACGCGCTTCACTCCGCCTTGCGCACGACCTCTGCATTGCCTTTGTCGCTCACCAGCGTGACGACGAGTGGCTTGCCTTTGAGGGCTCCGATCTCCTCGGGCTTCATCTCGATCCGGAAACGGGCCAAACCGTCCTGGATGGTTCCCACAGGTTGCGGAACGGTCACGTAACTGCCGTCCTCCGCCTCGACGAAGAGCGCAGCCTTTTCGGCCCCGGGATCGAATAGGGCATCGATCAGCAGCTCGGTCTCGGAGGTCATGGCAATGCCCTGAACCATGGGCAACGCGCCCTCGGCAAGCCGGCGGGGCACGGCGGCGAGGGCAGCCTCGATCGCCGCCGGGATCGCCGGTTCGACGCTGTCTGTCGGCCCGAGCGTCAGCTTGAGCTCGGCCTCCGCCGGAATGCAGAGCTCGCGGCAGATGCCGTAGAAGGCGCCGACCATCAGCTCCGGCGTGGCATTCCCCTCGCCCGTCACCTCGATCGGGAAGACGACATGCGTCTTGTAGCCGACCGAGATACCTTCCGGATCGACGAAGCGTTGAGGAGCCGGATAGGACAAGACCGCCTTGGCGATGTTCCGCGACTGGTCCCAATCGAACACCGGCGGTATGCCGCCGGCATCGCCCGGCGAGCGCCAGTAGGTCTTCCAGCCGGACTCGAGCTCGATCTCGATACCTGCAAGGAGCCTCGACGTACCGTTCTCCTTCAGCTCGGCGCCGATCAGCCGAATGCGCGATCCGGTGCCCTGCACCCACTCGCTCGATGCCGTCCAGGTGGCGTCGGCCCGCGCATGTGTCGCCCAAGCCGACAGCACAGCGAGCCCCACCAACAGCGCACATGCTCTCAAATTGACTCGCGATCCGACCGTTCCAGTCATGGGTATCTCGATCTCCAGGCCGTGCCGAGGCGGCTGGCGAAGCTGTGCCCCACTCCATCTGCAAGCGCAAGTCAAGCCCATGTGAGTGTTTCCGTTCGTGGCGAAGTCATGGCAGCCGCCGGCGATAGCGAATTCTCACCCTTCACAGCGGCCCATCCGAGCGGCTAGTCTGAAGGCATGCCAATGAAACGCTCAGCCATGGTCGCCGACAGCCCCTATCTCGACGGGCAGTTGCTGATCGCCATGCCGTCAATGACCGATCGCAGATTCCAGCGATCCGTGATCTTCATGTGCGCCCATTCCAGTGATGGCGCCATGGGCCTCATCATCAATCAACGCGCCAAGAATATCGGCTTCGCAGACCTCCTGAGCCAGCTCGACCTTCTGCCCGACGAGAGTGACGAGAGCATCGAAGAGCGGCTCGAGAGCATGATCGTGCACATCGGCGGGCCGGTCGAATCCGGCCGCGGCTTCGTCTTGCACTCCTCCGACTACTTCATCAAGGAGGCGACGCTCGGCATCGGCAATGGCATGTGCCTGACGGCGACAATGGACATCCTGCGCGCAATAGCTGCCGGTAAGGGACCGCGGCAGGCGATGCTGGCCCTGGGATACTCCGGTTGGGCCGCCGGTCAGCTCGAGGGCGAGATCCAGTCGAACGGCTGGCTGCACGGACCGTCCGATCCCGAGCTCGTGTTCGAACTCGACCTCGATCAGAAGTACGATCAGGCCCTCCTCAACATCGGCGTCAATCCGCTGCACCTCGTCGCCGATTCCGGCCACGCCTGAGCGTCGCGCCGGTCGTCAACCCAGCCTCAGATCTTGTCCTTGCCGATGCCAGCAGCACGCTGCGTTGGTGCGGTCTGCGCATCCGCCGCGGGTGCTTCGGAGCCACGCAAGGCCGTATCGCGAAAGATGCTGCGGATGCGTTGCTCGAGGGCGGGATCGAGCGCGGGCGGCGGCCCGGATGCGGCCGACGGCAGGACGTCCAGCGGTGTCATCGCGACAGGCGGCTCGGGCTTCGGCTCCGGTTCAGTCCGACGCGCCTCTGGGCGGTCGGGTCCGGCGGGCATTCCCACCGGTCCGCCATTCGGGCGACGGCTGAGCGTCGCCAAGGCGGGTCGCGGGATGTGAGTCGGGCCCGGTTCCGCGGGGGGCACGATCGGTCGCGCCGGACCGCCGACGGTGGCGTGCGGGCGCGTCGGCGGCGACTGAAAGCCCGCCGCTCCGGGCGGTGGCCCCTTATGCGGGGGCGGTGTACCGTTGCCCGGCGGAGGGCCGTTGGCCGGCGGACGTTGGCTCAAACGCGGATCGCCCCCCCCGCGAGGCGCTTCGCCTCCTCCAGTCGGTGGCGCCGGTGGCCGCCCGGGCGGCACCGGCGGCGGCTCATCGTCCTCGGCATCGCGGCGGCCCATGACCGAGCCGAGCATGCGCCCGATCAGTCCGCCACTCATGCCACGCTGCTCGTCTCTGCGCATGCCGCGCAGCACCTCGATCACCTGGCGTCCGGCGATCGGGCCGCTCAGCAGGAAGCCCTGCACGAGCTCGCACCCGATCGTCCTCAGGAACACCATGTCCTCTTCCGTCTCGACGCCTTCCGCGATGATGGCCCGGCCCAGTCCGTGCGCCAGGCTGACGATCGAGCGGACGACCAATGCCGCGTCGGCATTCGCCTTCACATCCTGCAGGAAGGAGCGATCGATCTTGATTGTGTCGAAGTTGAAGCGCGACAGGTAGGAGAGAGCGGAGTAGCCGGTGCCGAAATCGTCGATCGCGACGCCGGCGCCTGCCTTGTGCAGCCAGTCGAGAAGCTCGCTGGCCTGCTCCGGATTCTCCATGATCAGCTGCTCGGTGATCTCGAGCTTCAGCGTGCCGCGAGGCACAGCCTCCCGGCCGAGCAGATTGCGCAGCTCCTGGATGAAGTCGGCGCTGAACAGCTCACGGCTCGAGATGTTGACGCTGACGAAGAGCGGTTCGTCGGGACGCGGCAACTCCTTGTGCCATCGGGCCGCCTCCTTGACGGCCCGGTCCAACACATACCGTCCGATCTCGACAGACAGCCCGGCCTCCTGCGCCACCGACAGGAAATCGACCGGCGTCAGCTCGCCGAGGCGCGGATGCTGCCAGCGCATCAGGGCCTCGAAGCCGACCAGCTGCTGATTGGCGAGCCGGAAAATCGGCTGATAGAGTACGGCGATCTGCTTGCGCTCGAGGGCCCGCCTGAGCTCGCTTTCGAGCACCACCCGCTGGCCGATCGCCGGCCTTGTGCCGGGCTTGTAGACCTCGACACGGTCCGTCCCAGCGCGCTTTGCGGCGTACATCGCCTGCTCCGCCTGTCCGAGCAGCTCCTCGGCGGCCGTTCCCGCCTCGCCGGCGAAGGTGGAATAGCCGATGGAGCCGGTGAGGACGATGTCCTTGCCCTGGAACTTGATCGGCGCCCTGAGCGAGCGGCGCACGCGCTCGGCCAGCATGGCGATCTCCTGCCCTGGCTTCTCCGTGGCCACCAGCATGACGAACTGGTCGCCGCCGATCCGGGCCAGCGTATCCTGGGGCTCGAGGTGACGTTGCAGGCGGCGCGACAGGTTCTTGAGCAGGCTGTCGCCGGCAATGATGCCGTAGTCGCTGTTGACGTTCTTGAAGCGATCGATGTCGATGAAGATGACGGTCGGTCGCGGCCCGTTCTCCTGCCGGGCCCTGACGAGCGCCATGCTCAGCCGGTCGATGAAGAGCTGCCGGTTCGGCAGCCCGGTCAGATAGTCGTGCACGGCGTCGTGGACCAGATTCTGATGCGAGCGCTTGGCGCTGGTGACGTCGCGCATCAGGCCGATGCAGCGCAACGATCTCTGATCGACCTGGGCGACGCTTTGCGCCTTGAGCTCGAACCAGCGATCGGTTCCGTCCGCCCGGCGCATCCGGAAGTCCATCTGGATCGAGCCGCCGTTGCGCTCCTGGATCGATTGCAGCATCAGCTTGAAGCGCTCGCGATCGCCGGCGTGCAGATGCGTGATCCAGTCGTCGGTGCGGCACGAGAGCTGACCCTGTGCCAAGCCCAGCACCTCCTCGACCAGCGGCGAGGTGGTGATTTCGTCGCGCCGGGAATTCCACTCCCACGTCGCTGCGCCGGCGGCATCGACGGCCAGCGCGCGGGACTGCTGGTCTCCGAGCGCCCCGGCAAAGGCCAGCTCGGGTGCCCGGAACGCGAACTGGGTCGCCGCGAAGCTCATCATGACGACGATGAGGACGAGCCCGCCGGCGAGTGCCGCCACCGCGAGATCGTTATTGAGTTTGCCGTTGATCGCCAGGGCGGCGCCGAACATCCACACCAAGAGCAGGATCCACGTGGGCGCGAGGCTCAAGCCGCGATCATTGAGGCGGAGTGTCTGGAACAGGACGAGCAGCGAGCCGACGGCCGCGAAGATCGCGAATGAGCCACGGGCGAACGTCGCGGCGAGCCTCGGATCGAGCGCCGCGCCGAGCACCAGCCCGAGCTGCGCGAGGATCCACAAGCCGAAGAAGGCCCTGATCCACCCCGGCCAGCTGCCGATCCGGAGAAACGTATAAAGGAACATCACAAGACTGGCGATGATCGACGCCTCGGCCGCCGACCGGTAGAGCGCATTGTCCTCCGGCGAGAGTTGAAACAGCTTGTGCCAGAAGCCGAAATCGATGCAGAGGTAGGCCAACACCGACCAGGCGACCATGGCCGTCACGGGAAAGACGGCCTTGTGATTGGCCGCGTAGAGCGCCGTCATGAACAGGGCGACGACGACCGTGATCCCCAGCATGATGCCGTTGAAGAGCGTTCGCTCTCGCAGGCGCTTCTCGTAGACGTTGGACTTCCAGAGATAGAGCTGCGGAATGTTGTCGGAGGCAAGCTCGACGACATAGGTGACGGTCTCGCCGGGTTCCAGCGTGATCCGGAAGAGATCGACCTGATCGTTGGGAACCCGCTCTGGGACGAAGCCGAGTGACGGCGTCACAGCAGTGATCCGTGCCGAGTCGAGGTCGGGCAGGACCAGCCCCGACCCGACCAGCGAGTAGCGCTCGGCGGTCAGCCACCTTTCGATCGATCGCTCGGACGGATTGCGGAGCGCAAAGACGAGCCAGCCTGGATTGGTGCCGGCAGTCTGCGCCTTCACCTCCATGCGGCCGGCGACCTCGCTCTGGCCCGGCGCAGTCTCGACCTGCAGCCGGTCACCACGCCCCTCGTAGTACTCGCCCTGGTTGGCGATATCGATCCGATCCTGGTCCGGACCGATGACGATGGGCTTCAGGGCGTGGGCGGGCGTGGCAATGACGATCGCGAGGAGCACGAGGGCCGCCGCCGCATAGCTGCGCAGGCACGAGAGCTTGCGCTCCCGCGCTCGACACGGCGGACGCCTCGATAGCACCTCGATCATTCCCTCACGTCCAGCGGCGATGGCCGAAGCTAGCGTCGCAGATCCTCGGCCAGGGCGGCATAGAGATAGTGGTCTTGCCAGACTCCGTTGATTCTCAGATACCGGCGCGCCAAACCTTCGCGCTCGAATCCACACTTTTCGAGCACGCGAATCGACGCCTGATTCGATGGCAGGCACGCTGCCTCGATTCGATGCAGCCACAGCGTCCCGAAGACGAACGGCAGAACTATGTCCACCGCCTCTGTCATGTAACCTCTGTTGTGGAAGGGGCCGCCCGCCCAATAGCCGAGCGTCACCGCGAGCGTGACACCCCGACGCACATTCGACAGCGAGAGACCTCCGACCAGCCGGTGATCCTCGCGGCGGAAGATGAAGAAGGCATAGCCGGTCTCATCGCGCAGATCGCGCTGGTAATGCCTGAGCCGGCGCCGGAAGGCACTGCGCGTCAGCTCGTCACGCGCCCAGGCTGGCTCCCAGGGAACCAGCCGCTCGCGGCTCATTGCCCTGAGCTCGGCCCACTGCACATAATCGGTCGATGTCGGCGTTCTCAGATAGAGGCGCCGAGTATCGAGGACGGGTCCGGTCTCCTGGCTCACAGATCGCAAGAACGCCATGCTGGAGATCTCCTACACGACCGCCAAACCGGCCTCATCGAGCAGGGCCTCGACCCGCTCGTGACCGCCGGCACTTGCACCAGGCCCAACCTCGGCCCATGTGGGCCGCGCCGCCGTCATGAGCCGGCGCACCAGATCGCGAACATCGCGCGCGCCAACCGCCTCGATCCGCTCGACCATCTCGGTCATGCTGAGGGGCCGCCCGTAGGCGAGCATCTGCCGCGCGATCTGCTCGCACCGCGCAACCGAGCTTTCGAGTGCCATCAGCAATCCGGCCCGCAACTGCGTCTTGACCCGGCGAGTCTCGGCCTCCGACGGTCCCCGCTCTGCGAGGGCGACAAGCTCGCTCACGATGACCTCGCGCAGCCGATCCACCTCACCGGGACCAGTCGAAGCGTGAACCCCGAGCAGGCCAGCATCTGAGAAACCGGTGACGAAGGCATAAATCGAGTAGCACAGCCCGAGCTTCTCGCGTGCCTCCTGGAACAGCCGCGACGACGATCCGCCGCCCAGAATGGCGGCAAGCACCTGCGCGGTGGTGAAGTCACGCTCGAGATAGGACGGGCCCGGAAAGCCGAGCACCAGAGTCGTCTGTTCGAATGGTCCGTCATGCCAGCCGGTTCCCCCTCGGTAGGCGGCTGCGGCGGGAGCCGGCCTCGAGCCGGGATTGAGGCCCCCGAATTGGGCTTCAGCATGGCGGACGAGCTCGTCGTGGTCGATGGCGCCAGCCGCCGCCACGACCATATGGGACGGCCGATAGTGAGCCCTCAGATGCGCACTGAGAGCCTGGCTGCCGATCCGGGCGACACTGGCCTCGGTGCCGAGGATCGGCCGGCCGAGCGGCTGGTCGGGAAAGGCCGTCGCCTCGAACAGGTCGAAGACGATGTCATCGGGCTGATCGTGGGTCGCCCGGATCTCCTGGGTGATGACATCCTTTTCGACGGCGAGATCCGGCTCGGCGAACAGCGGATTGAGGAGGATGTCGCCCAGCACGTCCATGGCCAAGCCCGCATCGCCCTTGAGCATGCGGGCATAGTAGGCGGTCGCCTCGACGCTCGTCGCGGCATTGGTCTCGCCGCCGGCCGACTCGATCTCCTCGGCGATGGCTCGCGCATCCCGGCGTGCCGTGCCCTTGAAGGCCATGTGCTCGAGCAGGTGGGAGATGCCATGCTCGCTGGGCTCCTCGTGACGCGAGCCGGAGGCCGCATAGATGCCAAGGGCGAGTGTCTCAAGATGCGGCATCGTGCTCGACATCACGGTGAGGCCGTTGGCAAGCCGGGTGAGCTCGACGCTCATGCGGTCCCTCCGGCCGCCCGTGAGCGGCTGACGAGATAGCGGGCGATCTCGGGCACGTCGTTGGGCAGGACCGCGAAACGCTCCTCGGCGGCCATCACCTGACGGAGGCGGTCCGGCATGGCCGGCGGACGGCCGAGCGCCTTCGCCACCGCATCCGGGAATTTCGCAGGATGTGCCGTCGCCAGCGCCACGAGCGGTGTGCGGGGATCGAGATCGAGGCGGCGAGCCACACCGATGCCGACAGCCGTGTGCGGATCGATCTCGATCGCGGTCTGGCGAGCGATGTCGGTCATGGTCCGGGTGGTCTCCGCCTCGTCCAACCGGCCGGCTTCGAAATCCCGACGAAAGGTGACCGCCTCCTCGTTCGTCAGCGTGAAGCCGCCGCGCCGGGAGGCGTCGTCCATTTGGGCGCGCACGCGGTCGGGCCGGCGTTCGGCAAGTTCCAGCAGCAGGCGCTCGAAATTGCTCGCCACCTGGATGTCCATGCTCGGGCTCTGCGTCGGCACCATGCGCCGCGGCTCGTAGCGACCCGTCTCGTGGGTGCGGGCGAGAATGTCGTTCGTGTTGGTCGCGATGATCAGCCGGTCGATCGGCAGACCCAGTCTCTTCGCGACATAGCCGGCGAACACATCGCCGAAATTGCCGGTCGGCACGGCGAAGCTCACCCGCCGCCCCGGCGCGCCGAGAGCCACCGCCGACGTCACGTAATAGACAGCCTGCGCGACGATCCGGCCCCAGTTGATGGAGTTGACGCCGGACAGATTGAGCCGGTCGTTCAAGGCGTGATCGTTGAACAGCGCCTTGACGATCGCCTGGCAATCGTCGAACGAGCCCTGGACCGCGATGTTGTGCACGTTGGGCGCCAGAACGGTCGTCATCTGCCGCCGCTGCACCTCGCTGGTGCGGCCTTCGGGATGCAGGATGAAGATGTCGGCGGCGTCGAGTGCGCGGAACGCCTCGATGGCCGCGCTGCCGGTGTCGCCCGAGGTGGCGCCGACGATGGTGATCCGGCGGCCCGTCCTGCCGAGGGCCCGCCGCATCAGCCGGGCCAGCACCTGCATGGCCATGTCCTTGAAGGCGAAGGTCGGACCGTGAAACAGCTCCAGAACGAAGAGTCCCGATCCGAGCTGTACGAGTGGCGCCACCGCCGCGTGCCGGAAGGTCCGGTAGGCCTCCGCCGTCAGCGACGTCAACTCGTCGAGTCCGATCCAGTCGTCCATGAACGGATGCAGAACCCGCGCCGCGACCTCCGCATAGGGCCGGCCGCTCAGTGCGGCGAACTCGGCATGGCCGAGTTTCGGCCATGTGGCCGGCACGTAGAGACCGCCGTCGCGGGCGAGGCCGGCCAGCAGCGCCCCCTCGAAATCGAGGGGCGGCGCATTCCCGCGTGTGCTCACATAGTGCAAGGGGACTGGCTCCGGACAACATTGGCGAGCCGCCACCGTAGTGCCCCCCGAGGATAGGGGCAAGCCGGCGAAGCCCTTCAGACGCCCGTTCTGCGAGACCGGATCAGCAGCCCTGTCATGACCACCAGAAGGGCGGCGAGACCATACCAGGTGAGGGCGTATTCGAGATGCCGGTTCGGGATCTCCAGGCGGGTCGTGCCCCCCTGCGGATAGGCATCGGGATGGGTGAAATCCCGCTCGAGATCAAGGAAGAAGGGCACCACCTGCTCCGGCGAGACGAAATCCGGCAACTGAGCGTGTTCGGCCATGCCGGGAAGGTCGCGCGTGAGCCAGGGTCGCGTCGCCCCGGCCGTCGGGGCCGGGCCGCTGAACAGCCCGGCGACCTCGCTTGCCCTCGCAAGCCCCGTGATCGTGATCTCGCCGGCCGGTCGCGGCAGCACGTCGTCCGAGCTCGCCGGCAGCAGCTTCTCCGGGATGTAGCCCCGATTGACGAGAAGGACGCGACCGTCCGTTGAGCGGAACGGTGCATAGACCTGGTAGCCGGGGCCGGCCGAACCGGTGGTGAAGTAGGCATTGTCGCGCCCGGGAATGAACTGGCCAGTCACCGTCACGCGGAGATACTCGGCCTCCCCCGTCACCGCCCACTGACGCTCCGCCTCCGCAAGCGAGACCGGCGCGGCATGGGTGCGGGCCTCAACCCTGGCGATCAGCTCCTCTTTCCAGGCCAGCCGCTGCAATTGCCAGGTCCCGAGGCCGACGAGAATGGCCAAACCAACCGCCGCCGCGGCGAGCAGCGGCCAGAGGGCGAACGGCCTCTTCGGGCGCGCGGCCGTCACGACGACAGTCGGCCTTCGCGGGCCTGATGTGTGTATTGCAGCGCAATCATGAACGCCTTCAGCGGCCGCAGGACCGCGAGCGCCAGACCCAAGGTGAGCGGCACCCAGAGCGCGACATGCACCCACATCGGCGGCCGATAGAGCACCTCGACGGTGAGTGCACCGCCGACGATGACGAAGCCGACCAGCAGCATGACGAAGATGGCGGGTCCATCGCCAGCATTGGCAAAAGCATAGTCGAGCTTGCAGACATCGCAGCCCGGGCGAATCTTCAAATATCCATCGAACAGCTTGCCTTGGCCGCAGCGCGGACATTTGGCGCCGAGACCGGCGGCCAGCGGTGAGGCAGGTGGGCCGTCGTTCCAGTCGGACATGGGCTTTCCTTTGCTCGTCCCAAAGCAGAACGGCGGCAATCCTCCGATCGCCGCCGTCGCAAGCTGAATGGCCGATACGGCGCCGGTGCTAGTGCGCGCCGGCCCCCGGTCCCGCACCCCAAACATAAATGCAGGCGAACAGGAACAGCCATACCACGTCGACGAAGTGCCAGTACCAGGCTGCCGCCTCGAAGCCGAAATGCTGCTTCGGCGTGAAGTGGCCGGCAAGCGCCCGGAACAGGCAGACGATCAGGAACAGCGTGCCGACTATGACATGGAAGCCGTGAAAGCCGGTCGCCATGAAGAACGTCGAGCCGTAGATATGGCCGGGGAAGGAGAAGGCCGCTTCTGCATACTCGATTGCCTGCAGCACTGTGAAGCTGGCGCCGAGAACGACGGTCAGCACGAGGCCCCAAATCAGACCCGCGCGATTGTTCTCGAGCAGCGCATGGTGCGCCCAGGTGACGGTCGCCCCGGAGGTCAACAGGATGAGCGTGTTGACGAGCGGCAGACTCCACGGGTCGAACGTATGCTGGAAGTGCTCCGAGGCGATCGGCGGCCAGACGCCGCCGGTGAGCGCTGTGCGATCCACCATGTCGGGGTCGCCCGGAAACAGCGCCGCATCGAAATAGCCCCAGAACCAGGCTACGAAGAACATCACCTCGGAGGCGATGAACAGCAGCATGCCATAGCGGAAGTGCAGTTGCACGACCGGCGTGTGATCGCCTTTGTGCGCCTCCTTGATGACGTCCCGCCACCAGAAGAACATGGTGAAAAGCACGCCGATCAGTCCGGCAAAGAAGAGATAGGGGCCCGACAGCACCAGATTGCCGATGGCCAGCCCACCGGCTGCCGTCTTCATCCAGGCGATGGCGCCGACCGCCAGGGCAAAGGCCGAGATCGATCCTGTCAGCGGCCAGGGGCTCGGGTCGACCAGATGGTAGTCGTGATGCTTGGCGTGGGCCTCAGCCATGTCCGTCTCCGTTCCTTTGGGCCACGGATCCCCTCGGCCCGCGTCACTGGTTGATCAAGACCCTTCCTTAGGGGCCGGCGGCCCGTCGGAGGGGTAGAAGGTGTAGGAAAGCGTGATCTCTTTGATGTCAGCCCCGCCCGGTTCCTCGAGAATAGCGGGATCGACGAAGAAGCTGACCGGCATCTCGACCGTCTCGCCGGCCTTCAACGTCTGCTGGTCGAAGCAGAAGCACTGGATCTTGTTGAAGTAGGCGCCGGCGATCTCGGGCGTGACATTGAAGGTCGCCACTCCTGACAACGGGGCCGCCGTCGGGTTGCTGGCCTTGAAGAAGGCAAGCTTGTTCTCACCGAGCTTCACGTCGACGCTGGTGACGTCCGGCGCGAACCGCCAAGACAGTCCGTTGGCGACATTGGCGTCGAACCGGATGGTCACGGTCCGGTCGACGATCTGGCCGGGTGCCGCATCGGCGCGCTGCGTCGTTCCACCGAATCCCGTCACTTGGCAGACCAGCCGATAGAGCGGCACGGCCGCATAGGCCATGCCCAGCATGCCCACCGCCACCAGTGCAAGCGACAACGCCAGCCGACTGTGCCGCTGGCCCATTCCCCGATCGTTGCCACCCGACTTGCTCATCCGACGTGCCGTCCCACCTCAAATCGACCGGTCGATGACATTCCCACCCAGCCTGACGATGGTCATGACGTAAAACAAAACCACGAGTGCCAAGAGACCGAGCGCAAGGGCCACCGATCGCCGCCGCCGCTGCCGCTTCGCCTCATCGCCAATGGGTTCCAATTCATCACCAGACACGCGCCACCCAATGCTCGCCGAGCAGGGTCGCGAAGATGAGGAACAAATAAAGGATCGAGAAGGTGAAGAGGCGCTTGGCGCGCCGATCGCCGCCCTCGGTCCCACCCTTCCTCCAGACGTCGACGGCGAGCCAGAGGAAGCGGGCGCCGAGACCGGTCGCCACGGCCGCGTAAACAGCGCCGCCGAGCCCGGTCGCATAGGGCGCCAGCGCGATCGGCACCAGGGCCAGGCTATAGAGAAGGATCTGCCTGCGGGTCTCGCCGGCGCCCGACACGACCGGCAGCATGGGCACGCCGACGCGCTCGTAATCACGGCAGCGGTAGAGCGCAAGCGCCCAGAAATGCGGAGGCGTCCACATGAAGATGATGAGAAACAGCAGCACCGAATCGACACTGACGGCACCAGTCACGGCCGCCCAGCCGATCATCGGCGGAAACGCCCCGGCGGCACCGCCGATGACGATGTTCTGCGGCGTGCGCCGCTTCAACCACATCGTATAGACGAAGATGTAGAAGCCGATCGTCAGAGCGAGCAGTCCGGCGGCCAACCAGCCGACGGCCAAGCCCAAGGTCATCACCGAGAACACGGAAAGTAAGATGCCGAAGGCGAGCGCCTCCTCTGGCAGCACGCGGCCGCGCGGAATGGGCCGTGCAGCCGTCCGCTGCATGCGGGCGTCGATGTCGGCGTCATACCACATGTTGAGCGCGCCGGAGGCTCCGGCGCCGACGGCAATAGCCAGCAAGGCGACGACGGCCAGCACCGGATGGATGGTGCCCGGTGCCGCCGCCATGCCGGTCAGGGCCGTGAAGACGACGAGCGCCATGACCCGCGGCTTCAGCAGCGCGAGGTAGTCACCGATGGCAGCCGGAGCGGCACCGGCTGTCGGACGACTGATCTCCGCGCTGACATCGGTCATGGGGCTCGAACGTCCTTGCTAGCTGACGCGCGGCAGCTTTTCGAACGAGTGGAAATCCGGCGGCGACGGCAATGTCCACTCGAGCGTCGTCGCGCCCACACCCCACGGATTATCGGCGGCCTTCTGCTTACGCAGGAAAGCCCCGATGATGCAGATCAGGAACACGACCACGCCCAATACCGAGATGTAAGAGCCGACCGACGAGATGTAGTTCCAGCCCCAATACGCATCCGGATAGTCGACGTACCGACGGGGCATGCCGGCGAGACCCAGGAAGTGCTGAGGAAAGAAGGTCAGGTTGGCACCGATGAACATCAGCCAGAAGTGCAGGTTCGCCAGGCCGTGCGAGTAGGTGTAGCCCGACATCTTCGGGAACCAATAATAGAAGCCCGCGAAGATGGCGAAGACAGCGCCTAGCGACAGAACATAGTGGAAGTGCGCGACGACGTAGTACGTGTCGTGTACCGCCCGGTCCATGCCGGCATTGGCGAGCACGACTCCCGTGACACCACCGATCGTGAACAGGAAGATGAAGCCGATCGCCCAGATCATCGGCGGCTTGAACTCGATCGAGCCGCCCCACATCGTCGCGATCCAGGAGAAGATCTTAACGCCCGTGGGCACGGCGATTACCATGGTGGCCGCGACAAAGTAGGCCTGGGTATTCACAGACATGCCCGCCGCATACATGTGATGCGCCCAGACGATGAAGCCGACGCCGCCGATGGCGACCATGGCGTAGGCCATGCCGAGATAGCCGAACACCGGCTTCTTCGAGAAGGTCGAGACGATCTGGCTGATCATGCCGAAGCCCGGCAGGATCAGAATGTAGACCTCGGGATGGCCGAAGAACCAGAACAGATGCTGATAGAGTAGCGGATCGCCGCCGCCGGCCGCATCGAAGAAGGCCGTGCCGAAATTGCGATCCGTCAACAGCATCGTGATGGCGCCGGCGAGCACCGGCAGCGACAACAGCAGCAGGAAAGCCGTCACCAGCACCGACCAGACGAACAGGGGCATCTTGTGCAGCGTCATGCCCGGCGCACGCATATTGAAGATCGTGGTGATGAAGTTGATGGCCCCGAGGATCGACGAGGCACCGGCGACGTGCAGTGACAGAATGGCGAAATCCATGGCCGGGCCTGGGTGACCCGAGGTCGAGAGCGGCGCATAGACCGTCCAGCCGCCGCCAACACCGTTGGCGCCCGACGGTCCCTCGACGAACATCGAGATGACGAGGAGCGCGATCGAGACCGGCAGCAGCCAGAACGAGATGTTGTTCATGCGCGGGAACGCCATGTCGGGCGCGCCTATCATCAGCGGCACGAACCAGTTGCCGAACCCGCCGATCATCGCCGGCATCACCATGAAGAACACCATGATGAGACCATGCGCGGTGACGAAGACGTTGAACATGTGGGGATCGCCGAAGATCTGCATCCCCGGATCCTGCAGCTCCATGCGCATGCCGATGGAGAGGAACCCGCCAACCAACCCCGCCAAGATGGCGAAGATCAGATACATCGTGCCGATGTCCTTGTGATTGGTCGAGTAGAGCCAACGGGTGATACCACCCGGATAGTGGTGGCCGTGGTCGGCTTGCGCATGCGTCGCCATATTCCGCTTCCTCAAGTCGTTCCGGCCCAGCGCCGGCAATTCCTAACCACGGGCCGCAACCCGCACCCTTCAAGCACCTCAGTCTGCGGACGCCACGGTCTTGGCCGCAGCGCCATCCTGAGTGGCAGCGCTGCGGATCAACGCGCGTGCCTTGTCGTCGACATCGCTACCACCCGTTTTGCGGAGGGCGACCCACTGATCGAACACTGCCTTGTCAACCACCCGAACGGCGATCGGCATGAAGGCGTGATCCTTGCCGCACAGCTCCGAGCACTGGCCATAGTACACGCCGCTCTCGTTCGCTTTGAACCATGTGGAGGTAAGACGACCGGGCACGGCGTCGACCTTCGAGCCCAGGGGCTGCACCGTCCAATTGTGAATGACATCGCGTGAGGTGACGATCACATGCACAACCGCATTGACCGGCACGACCACCTCGTTGTCGACCGCGAGCAGGCGCGGCAACAGCTCGCCGCCAGCCTTACGCTTCTCGATATCGGCGTCGCTCAGCATGAAGCTGTCGAAGCCGACGCCCTCCTGGTCCGCATACTCGTAGCTCCAGTACCACTGATTGCCGATCGCCTTGATCGTCACGTCAGGTTTGGGCAGGTCGTACTGGTTGAACAGCAGCCGGAACGAGGGAATAGCCACGATGACGAGGATGATGATCGGCACCACCGTCCAGATCACCTCGATCAGAGTGTTGTGATGGGTATGGGAAGGGGTCGGATTGGCCCGGCTGTTGAACTTGAACATCACGATCAGCAGCAGGACAAGAACGAAGATCGTGATGATCGTGATCAGCCACATCAGGCCGGTGTGGAAGTCATGGATCTGTGCGGCGATATCGGATCCCGGTTGCGGCAGACCAAGTTGATAGTCCGTCGCCATGCCCTGGCTGGCCCAGGCTGGCGCCACCCCCGCCACGAGAGCAGCCAGCAGAGCCATGCCCCCGAAACCCGTCGTCCGAAGCATCCGCCAGAGCGCTGCAGCCGCATTCAATGCCGTCATCTTTGCCTCTGTCTCATAACCGGGCCCCTGTCCCCCACCGACTCGCCGGAGCGCGGGTCGATAAAGCCGCCGATTCGCATGCCATGCTAGCATAATCGGCAGAATGGGACCGGGCGCGCGCGCCCGACACGCCCACACTCTGGCTACGCTCGCTCATGGCGGAGAATGCTGCAGGCGAAGGAACACCAAGCCCCGCCCCCTCACAAGCCCTCGGCGCTGCGGCAAATCTTCGCGAGGAGCGGAAGCCGGCACCGCCATGGCCTCGGCCTGGACCACGTCCTATTGTTGCCCTATTGCTCGCCGAGCACATTGGCCGACGACGGCAAACCAACGGGCGCGACCTGCGGGCAGAGCAATCCATGGCAAACCACGTGACGAGCCGTCGTGCGGCACACCGATCGGCGTCAAGCGCGGGCCGGAGATGGGCACTGCTTGCCACGCTGGTTGCCAGCATGACAACCGTCGCACCTGTGGGCAGGGCGGCAGAGGGAGCCGCTGTCAAAGCCCAGCATGGCGACTGGCAGCTCGTGTGCAAGCGGCCGGAAGGCGCCAAATCCGACCTTTGCGCCCTCGTTCAAGACGTCACGAGCGAAAGCAATCCGAACATCGGGCTGTCCGTGCAGTTCCAGAAGGGTGCCGACGGCGAGAAGGTGCTGCGCGTGTTTGCGCCGCTCGGCGTGCTGCTGCCGCCGGGCCTCGGCCTGCAGATCGACAATGACAAGGTCGGCCACGCACCGTTCGTCCGCTGCCAGGTGGTTGGGTGCGTCGCCCAGGTGACGTTGGCGCCGGAGCTGATCGACAAATTCCGCAGCGGCAAGACGGCCTGGTTCATCGTCTTCCAGTCGAAGGAGGCCGGCATCGGCATCCCGGTCTCGCTCGAGGGCTTTCCGCAGGCCATCGACAGCCTGCCCTGAGCAGTATCCTGGCGCCGCTTCTGAGGGTCCTATGCGTCCCGTCAGAAGCGCCTCCACGTCCACGCTCACCGGCGGGCCATCGCTCCGTGCAGGCGACCCCCCCAGACCTGTCAGAATGTGATCTGAAGACGGAAGCCCCTGAAGATGGAGCAGCTCTGGATCGCCTTGCGCCGCTGCTGCTGAACCTCCTGCCGCACGCCCGGCTTGGCCCGCATGCAGAAGTCGTAGTGCTCCCGGCTGTTGGTGCTCCACAAGCGCCGGTCCCGGTTGCCGCAGTTGCGCTCGTCGTTGATCTTGGCGAGACGCACGGCCCGGTCGGCGTATTGCTCGCATTCATCGTTGCGCCGGCTATTCTGAGCGATGCACCGCTCGAGCTCGTCCTGCCTGCCGTCGGCTTCGCGGCGCGCCTGCCGCTCGCCCTCACGCATGCAGAAGGCGACGTGATCGTCCTTGTACTTGCTCCAGCCGTCTCCCTTGAGGCCGCAGCGCTCGTTGTCGTTGAGCAGGGCCTGCTCGACGGCCTTGTCGGCATAGTCGCCGCAGGCCCGCCTGAGCGACGCCTGCCGCCGGCACTCCGACAGATCGCGCTCGCGCTGGTAGCTCATCTCCTCGCGCTGCTGCTTGCTGGCATCGAGACACCAGACGTAGTGGCGCGACTTCGAGCTGTTCCACTGCCGCGATTCGCCGAATTCACACGCGGCTGCCACCGCCTTGTCGTACTGGGCGACCGCGTCGTCGGCAAACGCGATGCACGCCTCCTCCTCCCTGCCAGACCGCTCGAAGCAACGCGAGAGCTGCTTCTGTCGCGCTTCGAACTGGGCCTCGGGCACGCGATTGGGCGCCTTCTGGCAGGCCCGGACGTGCAACTTCTGCTCCTCGGACCACCGATCCTTGTCGGTGTTAAAGCCACAATCGGCCCGCGCCTGCGCGTCGACCATGATCATCGCCATCCGCCCGTAGTGGTCGCACAACGCGTCGGCGGCCGAGTCGGCACGCCGCGTGCAGCGCTCGAGCTCGGCGCTTCGCGTCTGGGCCTCGGCTTCGGCCTCGCCCTTGCCGGCCCGGATGCACCAGGCGAAATGATCGCGATACTTTGCCGACCAGCGATTGCCTTTTAGCTTGCAGTCCTGCTGCAGATTGGTGTCGTTGGCGCTGACCGCCTGGCTCGCATAGTCGGCGCAGAACTGCTGGCGGCTGTTACCGGCGGAGGCCTGCTCCTTGATCCCCGAGATGCAGCAGTTGTTGCGGACGGCGACGCCGACCGTGTGCTTCAGGCGGCATTGCAGTACTGGCTTCACATAGGTCCAGGCCCGGCAGCGCGGATCGCGCTCGCAGGCCTGGGCACAGGCGCCAGGTCCGTTCGCGGCTGGGATCTTGAAGCTGTCGTAGTCGCCCGACTGCAGCATGATGCCGGTCTGGCGTCCCTCTTTGTCGATCTGCGCCTGCGCGGCCTGTCCAGCGAGCCCGGAAACGGACAACAACACCGATAGCACTACCCAGAGTCTCATCTGGCTTCCTCCCTCGTGCACCCACTGCCGCCATGTCCCGGAGGCGTCAAGGATGCTCGCAACCACCTGACCGGCCCGTACGCCATTTCGCCGATCTCAAAATTTGAAGATGAACTTCAGGCCCTTTCGGCGCTCGTCCTCGCACTCGGACAGCTGCTGCTGGCGCTCCTTGAGCCATTTCGCGCGCTCGCTCTTCGAGGCCTTGCGGCACCAATCATAGTGATCCTCCGCATTCGCGTGCCAGAACAGGCCGGAGAAGCCGCGGCCGCACCGCATCTTCTGAGCCCTGCGGAACTGGTTCACGCTCCGCGCGGCGTAGTCGTCGCACTCCTGATCAGCCTTGCCGCCGCGCACGAGGCAGGTGGTCAACGGCTTCTCACGACGGAACAGGAAGTCCCAGCGCTCCGAGCGGTCGGCGGCGATGCAGGCCTTGACATAACGGGCCGTGTCGGTGTGCCAAGCCGAGGTGTTGAAACCGCACTTCGCCTGCCGCTGGGTCTCGGACTGCTCCACGGCAAGCCTGGCAATGGTATCGCATTCCACCTTCTGCGATCGGCTCGCGAGCTTGCGGCAGTCGTCCAGAGCCTCGGCGCGCTCCTTGGTTTCCCGGGCGCGCCTGGCCGGCGAGCTGTCGAGGCAGCGGTTGAAAGTGTCGGCGAAGCTCGCCGACCACTGTGGACCTCGATAGCCGCACTGGTTCGACAGGTTGGCGTTGTTGTCGCGCAATGCCGCGACCGCGAAATCCGAGCAGAGCACCTCATCGGCGCGCCGGTCCGCCGGCTTGTCGCGCTTCACGTCCGATACGCAGCAGTTGTTGTCGAACTTCGGAGCGACGGAATGCTTGAGTCGGCATTGGCCGAGCTTCGTCAGGAAGGTCCATGACTTGCAGCGGGAGTCCTCCTCGCAGGCGCGCTCGCAGTCCTTGTAGTCGTCGCTGCCGGTCTGGAAGATATCGTAGTCGGAGCCGAGCCGGATCTGACCACGCTCCAGCGCCGAGACCGGCGTCGCACCGCCGGCGACAATGCCTGCCAGCACGAGACCGGCGGCGAAACGCACCATACGGCTGAGCCTCACGACTCCCTCCTCTTCGACCCCGTTGTAAACTCCCGCTCAGCGAGCGCCGGGATAAGACAACAAAGGTCTCGCCATTGCAACCACATTGGGACGGCGGCTGATCACCGCCACCGCCTCGCGTCACCGAAGCGTGAGACGGTGACGAAAGCGTGACAACCGCCACTCGACATCGCGATCCGCTCTAGACAGACGATTTCCTTTGCCACACCGATCGGAAGGTGCTTATCTATGTTCCGAGCGCTTCGTTGTTGTACGGAGTAGAGGGCGCTGAGATGGGGCTGTATGACGTTGTGGCCGCCGCACAGGGTGGCCGGTGCTTTTACAATCTTGGGCGGCGACTGCAGATAGACGAGGTCCGGGCCAGCCGCGTTGCCTGGCATTTGATGCGGGCGCTTCGTCCCTCCTTCGAGAGTTGGCTGTCGAGACCCGGCGGCGGCTACCTGCTTCTCGAGAGCCTCGGTGAGGACGGTTTCGAGCGTGTGCTGCACGAGACAGCCGGCTTCACTGACAGCCGCATCCGGGATCGTGGCTATCGACTCGTCTCGCAATGGATCGCCTCGGCACCGCTCGACGCACGCGAGCTCGCCCTCGCCGAGTCCGCGAGCAATCTGCCGCGCGAAACGCTGATGCGCAGCCTGCCCTGGGTGGCGGCGCTCATGATGGGGGCCGTCCACCGACTGGCCGACAAGCCGCTGCGGCTGACGCTGGAGCGGCTTCGGGGCAAGCGCTTTGCCGAGCATGTGGCCACGCCCTACCTCGCCTTGCTGAAAGAGCTGTCCACGAGCGATCGCCAGCAACGCCCGGTCGCCGCCGGCGGCCGGCTCGACAGCATCGTCGCCCGTCTGGCAGGCACCCGGCTGTCCGGACAGGCGGTCCGCGCTTAGATCGCCTCCTCGGCGAAGACGTGTCGCACGTCTCCTTGCCAACGGCCGTGATAGCGCTCGAGCAGGCGCTCGGCATTCGTCTTGCCGTCCTCGAGCAGGCGCCGGAAGCCGTCCAGGTAGACGCGCTCGTCGACACCGGCGCCATCCGTCCGGGCCCGCCGCGCCAACCCGCCATCGGCGATGTCTAGGACCTGCGCGGCGATCTCGGCAACCGCCCGGCCGCCGATCTGAGCACCGAGCGCCAGCTTAGGCACCGCGTCACGCAGTGCCTGCCGCTCCTCCGCCGACCATGCCTTCACGAGGTCGTATGCGGCATCGAGCGCCGCGCGGTCATAGAGAAGTCCGACCCAGAGAGCCGGAACCTCCAAGGTGCGATCCCGCCCGCCCGCGTCGGCGCCCCGCATCTCGAGGAAGCGTTTCAGGCGGACCTCGGGAAACGCCGTCGAGATGTGATCGGCCCAATCCTCCATATCGGGCCGCTCGCCGGGGAGCGCCGGCAGCCTGCCAGCGAGAAAGTCCCGGAAGGATTGCCCAGAGGCATCGATATAGGCGCCCTCCCGATATACGAAGTACATCGGCACATCGAGCACATAGTCGACATAGCGCTCGTAGCCCATGCCGGGTTCGAAGGCAAAGGGCAGCATGCCGGTCCGGTCGGGATCGGTATGCCGCCAGACCTCGCTGCGGAAGCTGAGGTACCCGTTCGGCTTGCCTTCGGTGAACGGCGAGTTGGCCGCCATCGCAGCGACCACCGGCTGCAGCGCCAACCCGACCCGCAGCTTCTTGACCATGTCGGCCTCGCTCTCGAAGTCGAGGTTCACCTGCACGGTCGCCGAGCGGTACATCATGTCGAGCCCGAGCCGGCCGACCTTGGGCATGTAGGCCGTCATGATCTTGTAGCGACCCTTCGGCATGGTCGGCGTCTCGGCGCGGCTCCACAGCGGCGAGAAGCCCAGTCCGAGCATGCCGATGCCCAGCGCCTCGCCAACCGCCTTCATCTCGTCCAGGTGCTGATCGAGCTCCGCCGCGGTCTCGTGCAGCGTGGTGAGTGGCGCCCCCGACAGTTCGAGCTGCCCGCCCGGCTCGAGCGAGACCGTCCCCCGGTCGACGCCGGGCGGAGAGCGAAGCGCGATGATGTTGCCGCCCTCCATGACGGGGCGATAGCCAAAGCGCTGGACCAGGCCCTCGAGGATCGCCCGAACACCCTCCGGCCCCGCATAGGCCAGCGGCGCGAGGCTCGCCTTAAGGAAACCGAACTTCTCATGCTCGGTCCCGATACGCCACTCAGAGGGCGGTTTGGCGCCGGCCTCGAAATAGGCAACGAGTTCGTCGCGCGAGGCAATAGCCTGGCTTTTCGGTCCGTCCTGTCGGGTCGACATGTCAATCCTTCGGCAGCCATGGGCGATCCGGAGCTCCGCTTCCCCGACCGGCCAGCTCGTCCTTATGTCCGGGCCGGACCGCCAACTCAAGCGCCTTCGCAGTCGAGGTCATTGCCAGTCGCCGAGCACGGCATTGACGAGCGATAGGGCGGCCACGGCCGCCGTATCGGCTCGCATGATGCGCGGTCCGAGGGAGATCCCGGTGACGAATTCCTGTCCCGCCAGGAGCTGGCGCTCTTCCGGCGAGAAACCGCCTTCGGGCCCGACGAGAACCGCCAAAGGCCCCGGACCGAGGCACGAAAGCGCCGAAATCGGGCTCGCGGAAGGGGCGGCCTCGTCGGCGAAGATCAGTCGACGCCCGTGGTCCCAGGTGGCAAGGAGCGCCTCGAGCGACAGCGGCTCGAGCACATCCGGGAGCCACAGCACGCCGCATTGCTCGGCGGCTTCGATCACGTTCGCGCGCATCCGGTCGAGGTTCACACGCTCGACCTGGGTATGCGCCGTGAGGACAGGCCGCATGCGGCGAACGCCGAGCTCCGTCGCCTTTTGGACCATGTAGTCGAGCCGCGCCCGCTTCAAAGGCGCGAACAGATAGTCGATGTCGGGACCGCTGGTCTGGGCACGCACCATCTCTTTCGACTGGATGCGGCAGGCCCTGCGGTCAGCTTCGACGATGGCAGCAAGATGCTCGCCGTCGCGGCCGTTGAAGACCAGAATGTCGTCACCGAGCGCGAGGCGCATGACACGGGTGAGGTAGCTCGACGGCTCCGCGCCAAGGTCGAGGACCGTACCGACCGTGAGCGGCTGGTCAACATAGAGGCGAACGGGTGGACGCGACAATTCAACGGCTCCATGGGCGGCAACTCCGGAATCCCACTCTTGAACGGCCCCGGCGCTTGGAGCAAGGTCCGCAGGCTCCCGACCGAGCCGTGCAGAGAGAGACCCATGCAAAACGCCTCGGCGGGCGACCGCCAGCATATCGAGCCGACGGTTGCCGACGCCCGGCGCGGCAACTGGGTCGACCGGTACGCGCCGGCCGCGCTCCGACCCTTTCTGCAGCTCGCCCGCTTCGACCGGCCGATCGGCGGCTGGCTGCTGATGTGGCCCTGCTGGTGGTCGGCAGCGCTCGCCGCGACGGCTTCGGGCTCATCCTACCCCAGCCCGTGGCATCTCGCCCTGTTCCTCGTCGGCGCCCATGTCATGCGCGGCGCCGGCTGCGTCTGGAACGATCTCATCGACCGCAAGATCGATGCCGAGGTTGAGCGGACCCGCTCCCGGCCGCTACCGTCCGGCAGGGTGAGTCCGGCGGCAGCCCTCGTTTTCATGCTGCTGCTGTCCTTCACGGGGCTCGCCGTGTTGCTCCAACTCAACCGCTTCACGATCGGGCTCGGCATCGCCTCGCTCGCCATTGTCGCCGTCTATCCGCTGATGAAGCGCATCACGAGCTGGCCCCAGGCGGTGCTCGGCCTCGCCTTCGGCTGGGGGGCGCTCATCGGCTGGGCGGCAGCCGCCGGATCCCTCGCGCTCCCCCCCGTCGTCCTTTATCTCGGCACCATCCTCTGGGTCATCGGCTACGACACGATCTACGCCCACCAGGACAAGGAGGACGATGCGCTGATCGGCATGAAATCGACGGCGCTGCGCTTCGGCAGCCGGACCAAGCCCTGGCTGGCGGGCCTCTATGCCGGCGCCTGGGTGCTCGTAACGCTGGCCGGCAACCTCGCTGGCGCCGGGACTGTCTTCCTGCTCCTGATGCTGGTGGCCGGCGCACATCTCGCCTGGCAGATCACGACACTCGATATCGACGACGGCGCCAACTGCCTGACCCGATTCCGGTCGAACCATGCCACCGGCTTGCTCGTCTTCTTAGCGCTGGCCGCCGATCTCGCTCTTTAGCAGGGGGCACCGCCCAAAACACAAGGGCCCGCCCGGGATGGCTCCACGGGCAGGCCCTTGCCGACGCCTGACTGTCAACTCTCGCTCGGTCGACTACTCATGAAACCGGTAGTCTAGATGACTTGCATTGGCAGCCCATTAACCGGATTGGTTAACAGACCCTGGCCAGATGCTCCCGGCCGAGACACCAGGCCCGACCGCCGCCGGACGGCCCTCTTGCGACTTGCCACGGTCTGATGCAGGAAGCTCCAGAACAATCGACGATGGATGAGCCATGACCAAAGCCACCCGGGGCGCGGCCAAGAAACAAAATCTCCACTTGGTGTTCGGCGGCGAGCTCGCCCACATGGGCGGCGTTGACTTCCGCGACGTCGCCGGGCTCGATATCGTCGGCATCTACCCCTCGCGTGCCGAGGCCGAGGCAGCCTGGAAGGGCGTGGCGCAGCGGACTGTCGACAACGCCATGACACGCTATTTCATCGTCGATCTGAGGGAGCTCATCGATCCGTCGACCAAGGGCGGCAGGTCGCGGCGCGGTTGACCGCCGATCAGGGTAAGGTAGGTCCTCGCCTCGGGCCTCGATTCGCGCGCTCGCCACAACCGGGATAGGACTTTGCAGGAAACCCCGACGCCATCGCCAATGCCGGGCGTGCTCCCGGCCATGGACGAGCGCACCTGGTCGCTCTTGCGGCGCACGTGGCGCGATTGGGTCCGCGGGCACTGGAAGGCGCTGATCGTCTCGTCGTTGCTGACGGGCATCGTCGCCGCCTCGTCAGGCGCCTATCCGCTGATCATCAAATTCGCCTTCAACTCGCTCGGCCCCGGCAAGGTGGACCTCCTCTGGCTGATCGTCGTCGCCATTGTCGCCGTGACTTTCGTCCGCAGCCTCTTCTCCTACCTGCAGACCGTGCTCGCAAGCCGGACGGTCTACAGCATGACGGTCGGCATGCAGAAGGCGATCTACGCGCATCTGCTCCGGGCGGATTTCGCCCGCCTGACCCAGGAATCGCCGGGCCACCTCGTCTCGCGTCTGACGAACGACATCCAGGCGATACAGACGGCCGCACTCGCCCTCCTCAACACCTCGTTTCGCGATATCGCGACGGTCGCCGCGGTTGTCGGCACCATGTTCTGGCTCGACTGGCAGCTCGCGCTCATCGTCCTCTGCGTCTATCCGATCGCCGCCTGGCCGATCACGCGGATCGGCCAGAAGCTCCGGCGTGTCGCCAAACGCACTCAGTCCGAGCTCGGCGGCATGACCTCGAGCCTGACCGAGAGCCTGTCGAGCGTCCGCCTCATCAAGAGCTTCCGCCTCGAGGGCTATGCCGCGAAGCGCACGAACCAGAGCTTCGACGAAGTGTTCCGCCTCAGGATGAAGGCCGTCCGCAGCCGCGCCGCGCTCGATCCGCTCCTCGAGGTGCTCGGCGGTCTGGCAATCGCCGGCGTCCTGGCGCTGGCCGGCTACCGGATTGCCGAAGGCATCTCAACGGTCGGCGATTTCATGGGCTTCCTGACGGCGCTGGCGCTGGCCGCCCAGCCGATGCGGGCGTTCGGCAATCTCAACGCCAAGCTGCAGGAGGGGCTCGCCGCCGTGCAGCGAGTGTTCGAGCTCCTCGATGAAAAGCCGCGCATTGTCGATCGGCCGGATGCCGGACCGATCGCCGTCGAAAGAGGTGAGATCCGCTTCGAGGGCGTGACCTTCGCCTATGATGGCGACCCTCCGGCCGTGCGGGATGTAACGCTGACGGCCCGAGGAGGCACGACGGTCGCCCTCGTCGGCCGCTCGGGCTCCGGTAAGACGACGGTCCTCAATCTCGTACCGAGGTTCTTCGAGCCGCAGGCAGGCCGCATCCTGATCGACGGCCAGGACATCCGCGAGGTGACGATCGCGAGCCTCAGGGATGCCGTCTCCATCGTCAGCCAGGACATCACGCTGTTCAACGACACGGTCCGAGCCAATATCCTGCTCGGCCGGCTCGACGCCAGCGAGGCCGAGGTCGGGGCGGCGGCCGATGCCGCCGCGGCGACCGAGTTCATTGACGAGCTGCCCAACGGGCTCGACACCGTGATCGGCGACCGCGGCATGCGCCTCTCCGGCGGCCAGCGCCAGCGTATCGCGCTCGCCCGTGCCATCCTGAAAAACGCACCGATCCTGCTCCTCGACGAGGCGACGAGTGCGCTCGACACGCAGTCGGAGCGGCTGGTGCAGGAGGCGCTGGCGCGCTTCTCGAAAGGCCGGACGACTCTCGTCATCGCCCATCGTCTCTCGACCATCCAGGATGCCGACCTCATCTGCGTCATGGACGAGGGCCGTATCGCCGAGACCGGCACCCATGCCGAGCTGCAGGCGCGAAACGGCATCTATGCGCAGTTGAGCCGGCTGCAGCTCCTGTCGGTGGCGTCCTGACCTACCAGATCGACTCCCGGATGAGTGGCGTCGTCGAGCAGTGCAGGCCGCCGCCGTTGAGTTGTACCGCCTCGTAGGGGCAATGGATCACCTCGACGCCGGCCTTGACGATCTTGTCCATCGTCCGGTTCGACGCGCCGCCCGACATGATGATGACACCGGGCCTCACCGCCAGGCTGTTGATGATCCAGCTACTGTCCGCCGGCGTGATTTCGATGGTGCGGACCTTGAGCGCCTTCAGCTTCTCAAGGAACCAGAAGGGCAGCTGGCTCGGATCGACGATCGCAAGATCCCGGTCGATCATCAAGAACGCCCCGTCGATGTGGATCTGATAGCCGGTCATGTCGACGACGAGCAGCTCGACGCCTTGCTTCTCGAGCACCTCGCGCACCTGCGTGATGCCCTCGTCATTGCAGCGGATCGAGCGGCAGACGACGGCGGTTCGCTGATTAATCCAGGCAAAGCCGCCGCCTTCGAGCATCGCCGTGCCGTTGAGCGTCCTCAGGATCGGCATGCCCAGGCGCGCGAGCGTCCGCGTGATGTTGAGCTCTTCGCCACGCCGCGCGCGGGGCGCCATTCTGAGGACGATGGCGCCGCCCTTGACGGCGATCAGCGGATCGCGCGTGTAGCAGCTCTTGAGGCGGTTGCCGACATCGCCGTCGACATAGACGACCTCGCAGCCTTCCTTACGCAGGATCTCGGCATAGGCATCGTGCTGAGCCTGCATCTCCTTGACGGGCGGGATGGTGTCGGATTGCCAGTACCAGCCGGCCTCGATGTCGCCGAAGGAGCCGATGCTCTCGATCCGCTTCGCGGGATCGACGACGTTCATCTCGTTGCCTGGCCGGTGCATCAGCACGACGCGGATCTGGCCGACATCGTTGTCGACGCCCCAGTTGCGGCCCCAGACGCGCTCCATCTCCGCTTGCGTCTCGAAGCCCGGCTCCGGCACGGAGCCGAACAGCTTGATGGTCTCGTTGTAGATCCAGACGGCGTCGTCGTTGGCAGTGGACATGGGCGGGGCTCCGGGCTGGTCGGGAGACGACCTTAGTTGAAAGCGTTCGAGGGTGCATCCCCGTCGATCCGCGAAGCCGCAATGCACCGTAGGTTGGCGCTGAAACCGGCAGCGCCGGGCCTCGCGGTGCTCTGTCCCGCCTCGAAGGTCCCTACTTGACCGATCCCGCCGTCAGGCCCTTGACGATGTAGCGCTCCAGAAACACGCCGATGACGACGAGCGGCGCGATCGCCGCCGTCGACAGTGCCGCCATCGACCACCAGGAGATGCCCTGCGAGCCCGTCTGGCTCGCGACCATCACTGGCAGCGTCTTGGCATTGGTCGAGGTGAGAAGCGCCGCGAAGAAGTACTCGTTCCAGCAGAGGATCACCGCCAGGATGAAGGCCGCGACGAGGCCGGGCAGCGCCAGCGGCAGGATGATCCTGAGAAACGCCCCCCAGATCGTGCAGCCGTCGACCATGGCCGCCTCGCCGAGCTCATGGGGAATGGTGTCGAACTGATCGCGGAGAATCCAGACGACGATCGGCAGCACCGAAAGGGTGTAGATCAGGATCAGTCCGATCTGCGTGTCGAGCAGCGCCAGCTCTTTGTAGAGAACGAGGAACGGCATGGCGAGCACGACCGGCGGCAGGATGAGCTGCGACAAGAAGAAGAACGAGATGTCGCGGTTGCGCCAGGGTCCGAACTTGTACTGAAAGCGCGAGAGCCCGTAGGCCGCAGGTGCACCAATCAGAACCGCCAGCAGCCCTGCGCCGATCGAGGCGACGACCGAGTTCATGAAGCGCTTCATGAACTCCTCCCGGACCGTCGAGACCTCGAAAATCGTGTCAGGCGACAGGCCGAGCGAGCGCCAGCCCTTCCAGTCGGGCGTGAAATCCCCGAACGGAACGAGCCGGCCCTGCATGACATCGGGAGCCGCCTTCAGTGAGGTCGAGAGCGTCCAGTAGATCGGAAACAGGCAGATGAAAGCCCAGAAGATCAGCACGGCGTAGATGGCGATCCGTCCGGCGATGCGCCTGCCGCCGCCGGTCTCGCCCACCCGCTCCATCGCCGCCGCCGTCATGTCATCCTCCTGATGAAGCGGCTCGCGCCCCAGAGCAGAAGCGCGATGAAGATGATGATCAGCACGAGGTAGAACTCGGCCAGCATCGTGCCGTAACCGACGTTCGAGCGATCGCGATACTCGCGGAAGATGAAGCTCGAGACCGTGTCGGTGGCCCCGCCCGGACCGCCCGAGGTGACGTTGATGACGATGTCGGCGAGCTTGAGCTGGAAGATGATCCGGAGCACCACCGCCGTCACCGAAATCGGCAGCATCAGAGGAAAGGTGATCTCCCAGAAGCTCTGCCACCCGGTGGCACCGTCCACCTTGGCCGCCTCCTGCACCTCCTTCGGCAGCGCCTGCAGCCCGGCCAGCATCAGCACCATCATGAACGGGATCCAGACCCAGGAATCCATGGCGGTGATCGACAGACGCGCAATCCAAGGATCGGCGAAGAAAGCCGGTGTTTCCCAGCCGAGCGCTCGAGCCAGCGACGCCGCCGGGCCGAAGCGGAACTCCATCAGCGATTTGCCGACCATCCAGGAAACCGCGACCGGCGACAGCATGAAGGGAAGCAGAAAGGCGACACGGAAGAACTTGCGGGCCCGAATCTCGGCATTGAGCAGAAGTGCCAGCCCGAAGGCGATGGCATATTGCACGAGCACGGTCAGAACGTAGAAGACCATGTTGCCGAGCGCGTTCCAGTAGAACGGATCGGCCCAGGCAGCGCGCAGGTTGTCGAGGCCGTTGAACTTGGCGCCGTCGATCGAGGCAAGGTTCCAGTCGGTGAAGGCGATGCCGAGCCCGAACAGTGTCGGGAAGATCGCCATGGCGAACGTGAAGAGCACCGCCGGCAGCACGAACAGGGCTTCCAATCCGGCATCGCCCCGGATCAGCACGCGCGAGACGCACAGCGCCACCGACCATGCGAGGAAGGTATAGAGCACCGGCCGCCAACTCACGAAGCCGATGGTGGTGACGCCGAGGGTGTCGAGGGTCTGCAGGAGAACGGTTGCGGCGAGGAGGGTCGTGGCGAGCCACAGCAGCCACCGGCCGAAGGAGGCGCGGCCCGACGGCCCGGCGATCATATCGATGCCGTCGTCTCGATGTTCGGACTGTTGAGCCACAGCCATGGATCGAACCCGGTCGTCGCCATTTCAGAGGCGAGCGCCGCTCGCCCCGGTTTGACCTCGTCACGAGTCAACGACAAGAGGGGCGACCGCCGGTCGCCCCTACATAGGACCGCTTACAGTCCGCGGCTACATCCCCAAGCTCGCCTTGTAGAGCTTGATCTGGTTGTCGCGGCCGATCTGGTCGGTGATCTTGTCCCAGGCTGCCGCGATGGCGTCGGCCGTCTCCTGTGCCGACTTGTACTGACCGGCATAGCCCTTCGCGAGCTCGTCCTCGGCGACCGAGTAGTACTGGAAGATGCCGGGGATGCGCGGCTCGATGGCGGCGTTCTTGTGGTTGTAGCTGTCGGCGTTGGAGCCCAGATAGTCGGCGATGAAGTCCTTGTCGTAGCCGGCTGCCGCCCACTCGTCGTAATTGAAGTGCGAATTGCGGTAGGGCTGGAAGCCGGAAGGGTAAGCCGCCATCCACAGCGAGATGTCCTTGCCGCCGAGATGGGCGGCCGCCGACCATGCGGCCTTGCGCTTCTTCTCGTCCGAGGAGACGCGGTTCGTCACGTAGATGCCCCAGCCGAGATAGGCCATGTTGGGCGCCTCGTTGTAGGTCTCCTCCCAGGCGCCCGACTTGGCGTTGTAGACCTTGTCGGAGCCGGGGTTGATGCCGAAGCCGACGACATCGCCGACGACCGAGGTATCGGACGTCCGCGCGTTGGAGCCGATGTCGCCCCACCACATGAGCATCGAGCCGGTGCCGGCGAGGAACTGCTGGAAGCCGGTCGTGCCCGGATCGGCGTTGATCTGATCCGGCGGATAGGCGCCGGGCGTGGCGATGAGATCCAGCACGTCCTGGATCGCCTGCACCCAGGCCGGGTTGTTGACGCGCGGCTTCATGGTGTCCGGATCGAACAGCCAAGCCGCATCGTCGGGATGCTTCGCGTAGGCCGCCGCCCGGTTTTCGAGGAAATAGAAGCCGAAGCCGCCCCAGCCCTTCAAAGGATCGAGATAGCCGAAGGCGGTCTGGCCGGTGAGCGGGTCCTTCTTGCCGACCAGCTCCTTGGAGATCGCATTGACCTCCTGCCAGGTCTTTGGCGGCTCGGCCCGACCAGTCACGGAGCCGTCGCCGAAATAGTCCTTGCGATAGGCGAAGGTGTGGCAATCGCCGTCGATGGTGATGCGATAGGTCTTGCCATCCCAGGTGCCGACGGGCGGCTTGAGATAGCCGACGAGATCGTCGGCATCGATCTGGGTCTTGACCCAGTCGGGCATCTCGTCAAGGAGGCCACGGCCGGCGGTGTCGCCCTCGAAAGGCGCGCCCATCTCGATGATGTCGTAGTCGACGGTGCCGGTGGCGATCGACTGCTGGAGGCGCGCGTTATAGTCGGCCTGCGCGAGATCGATCCAGTTGATCTTGGCGCCCGTATAGGCCTCCCACGGCTTCAGGAAGCCGCGGAACAGGAAGTTGTGCAGATTCTGGTTGTTGAGGCCCATGAAAGTGAGTTCGACGCCGGCGAATTCGCCCTCGGCCACATTGGCCTTGGTGGCGCCCAGGCACATCTCGCCGACCTTCTGCCAGTCGGCATCCGTCGGTGAGCCCTTGCCGACGCCCGGGATCTGCAGGATCGCGGCACGGACATCCTGGGCCGATGCCGGCGGAGCAAAGCTGGTCGTGCCGATGGCGCCGGTGGCGGCCAGCGCCGAGACCGATGCCGCGCCCTTGAGCACGTCGCGGCGGCTCAGCCGCATGGCATAGTTGTAGAGTTCGACTTTCACTTCGCTCCTCCCTGGAATATCGAGTTTATGAAGCTCTTTGAACGTCCTGAACGACGCGAGTTTCGAACGAGATTGATCGCGCACGTCGCGCACCGGATCGCCGATCCGCCCTCGGACCAAGCGCCCCGGCCGCGTCGCTCGAAAGGAAACCGCGCCTCATCGAACCCTCGGCATGCTCGGGCAATTGCGAGTATGCAAGGGCCTTGGTAGTTGTCAATTGAGGCATCGGCCGGGCCGGGAGATGCCCGGCCGGCAATCTTGCAAGGACTCCCGATGGCTCACACTTCGCAGCGTTTCGCGACGCGCCTCAATTCGTTCCGGACCGGCAGGATGGCCGGGACATCCGTCGCAGACGCCATCCGGCAGGTGGCCAAGGTCGAGGGCATCGGGGCCGTCGAACTCAACTACCCGCAGCATTTTGGCGGGGGCACGGCCGAGGTCGTCGACCTCGCCAAGGCTGCCGGCCTCGCCGTCACGGCATTGAACCTGCGCTATGATGGACCCGACTATGCGCTGGGCGCCTTCACCCATCCCGAGGCGTCGCGCCGCGAGGCGGCCATCGAGCTGACGCTCGGGGCGGTCGACACGGCCCGCCGGCACGGGATCGATCACGTGATCCTCTGGATGGGTCCCGACGGTTTCGACCAGCCCTTCCAGGCCGACTACCGCCAGCTCTGGGATTGGGAGATCGACGGCTTCCGTCGTGTGGCCCGGCACGATCCATCGATCCGGGTCAGCGTCGAGGCGAAACCGAGCGACCCGCGCCGGGTCTCGATCATACGCTCGGTCTCCGACAGCCTGCTCGCCGCCCGGGTTGTGGGGCTCGCCAATTTCGGCGTGACGCTCGATTGGTGCCACGTGCTGATGGCCGGCGAGCATCCGGCCGCGGCCGCAGCGCTGGCGCTCAAAGAAGGCCGCCTGTTCGGCGTGCATCTGAACGACGGCTACGGCCCGGCCGACGACGGCCTGCCGGCAGGCACCCTGCATCTCCTGCCCCTGCTGGAGCTGTTGAGCGTGCTCCGTCGCGGCGGGTTTGCCGGCACGATCTATTTCGACACCTTCCCCGATCGCTCCGATCCGGCCGCCGAATGCGCCGCCAATGTCAGGATGGTGAAGCGGTTGCAGCGCGTGCTCGACCGCATCCCAGAGGACAAGCTGCAGACGCTGCAGGCGGCCCAGGACGCGATCGGTGCGATGCGGGTCGTCAATGATGCCCTGCTCGGGTCGTTCGATGACTAAGCGGCCGCGCATCCTCGTCATCGGCAGCGCGCATATGGATTTGATCGCCTCGGCCGAGCGGCAACCCCGGGCCGGCGAATCTCTCGTTGGCACCTTCGCGATGGCACCCGGCGGCAAGGGCGGCAATCAGGCCTGCCAGTGCGCGTTGGCCGGCGCCGAGACGAAGCTTCTCACCCGCCTGGGCCAAGACGACTTTGGCCACGCCTTGCGATCGGCCCTCGCCAGCAAGGGAGTCGATACCTCGTTGATCGTGACGGACCGCGCGCATGCGACCGGAGCGAGTACGGTGCTCGCAGCCAACGGCGAATACGCCTCGATCATCGCACCGGGCGCCGCGGCGCACCTCACCACCGACGATGTCGAGCGGGCCCGACCGGATATCGAGGCCGCCGACGCGCTGATCCTGCAGCTCGAGCTTCCGCATGCCGTCTCGGCGCGTGCCGCTGCCATCGCTGCCCAGGCCGGCAAGACGGTGATCCTCAACGCCTCGCCCTCGCCCGCACGCTGGATCGAGGTGCCGGACGCCCTCTGGCAGGCCGCGACGATCGTTGTCGTTAACGCCGTCGAAGCCGGCGGCATCCTGGGCTCCCCGGTCGCGGCCGGAAATGCCGCCGCGGCTGCGGCCTCGCTGGCCGCGCGACATGCGCTCGCCACGACCGTCATCACGCTCGGAGCGAAGGGTAGCGTCGCCTGGCACGAGGGGCATTCCCTCCTGCAGCCTGCCCTTTCCGCCCGAGTCACCGACAGCGTCGGCGCCGGCGACGCGTTTCTGGGCACCTTCGTCGTGGCCCGCCTCGGGGGTCTTGGCATGACGGATGCCCTCCGCCGCGCCGCCGCTGCCGGCACCCTCGCCGTCACCCGACGCGGCGCTTATGCGGCGCTGCCGAGCAAAACCGACGTAGATCGGCACATCGCAGACCTCAATCGGGGAACATCGATCGGAAGTGAGGATTGAGGAAAAGGCCCTTCGGATCGAGGCGGCGGCGCAGGGCGGCGAACCGCGCGTACTCCGGGAACAGGTCGGCCATGCGCCTCGCCGTCATGAAATGCAGCTTGCCCCAGTGCGGCCGTCCGGCAAACTCGGCGAACACCGCATCCGATGCCTCGAGATACGGCCAGTAATCTGTTCCCGGAATGCCCGAGACCGAAATGACGATGCTGTCGCGGCGATAGTTCGGCGAGAGCCAGGCGTCGTCCGCCTTGACGAACCGCACCTCCATCGGGAATGCGCTTTCCGGCGCGCGCTCGATCATCAACTCGCGCTGCCGGCGGACCACCTCCCGGCCATACTCGACCGGCATGAAATACTCGAGCTCGTGGAAGTTGGGCTGAAACTCGCCCGGATAGATGCGGTAACTGCGATCGATCCGCTCGTTGACCGCAAGCACGGGCGTGCCCGCCGCTTCGCTCGGCTCGTTGTAGAGCTTGACGTAGCAGGTATCGCGCTTCGCCGGGCTCAAGCCATAGAGACGATAGGACTCGTCGGTCGGCATCCAGAAAAAGGAGAAATGCCGGTAGCCGTCGAGAAGCTCGTCCCAGCGCGCGAGCACCTCGTCGATATGCATGATCTCGATGCGCTCGTGGAGCGTGTAGGCCGGCACGACCTTGATCGTCAGCCGCGTCATGATGCCAAGAAGACCGATCGAGGTTTGCGCAGCGTGCATCAAATCGGTGTCGCTGCCGAGATCGAGGTCCAGGACCTCGCCTGTGCCCGTCACCAGCCGGCAGCCGACGAGCCCTGCCGAGAAGCATTGCAGATCACGGCCCGAGCCATGCGTCGCGGTCGCGACCGCTCCGGCGATGGTCTGGGCGTCGATATCGCCCTGATTGGCGAGACCGAGGCCGTGCTGCCAGAGCGGCTCGCCGAGGTCGCCGATGCGGGCGGCGGCACCGAGCGTCACGCGATGGCGCCCCCGATCGACGCCGATCACGCCGTTCAGAGCCGCGATGTCGAGATTGAGGCCCGCCGTCTCGACGACCGGCGTGAAGGAATGGCCGCTGCCGGCGGTCCGCACGCCGATGCCGCGCCGGACGGCATCTTGGATCAGCGCAACGGCGTGCATCTCATCGCGTGCGACCGCGCGCTCGGCCGGCGTGAAGCTCTGATTGCCGACCCAGTTCGTCCAGGCCTCAGCCATTGCGACCCCCTCGCGCGGCGCGCAGTCTCAGGCTTCCGGCCCGATGACGCCCTTCTTGAAGACGAAGCAGCCGTAGAAGCGGCGCTCGCCGGTCTGGATGACGCAATAGGCCTTCCTGGCGAGATCATAGAAGGCGAAGCGCTCGATGCCGGCCATCGGCAGAGATTTGCCTTCGGCGGCATCGATCTCCTGCTGCACCTCCTGCTGGACCGGCAGGATCTCGTCCGGCTTGCCGACCACCTCCATGCGCCCGGCCGGCGCCGGCACGAAGCTGTCCAGGGGAAAGACAGACAGTATCGCCTTGGCCGCGCGCGCCGCCGTCACGCCGTCGATCCGCAAGACCTCGCCGAGCACCGTCTCGCGCGCCACCGAGTCCGATGGGAAATTCGTGTCGGCGATGATGAGGTCGTCGCCATGGCCCATCGAGCGAAGCGCATAGAGCACGTCGGCATTGAGCAGCGGGTCTAGTCCTTTGAGCATGGGCACGCTTCCTCCGGTCGAACGCTTCATCGATAGGCGATGACGCGAGGCGGCTCAAGCCTCGGGCGTGGTGCCCGCTTGGAGATCGCGACGGATGCGCATCCAGATCTCGGCCATGATGACACCCGGGATCGCACGGCTGTCGCGCGGCAGCACATGCTCGAGCGGGCGGATGCCCGTCGCCAGCAAGGCGGCCCTGGCCTCGCCGCATTGCGCGAACTTGGCCCGACAGGCGCGCTCCATGAGCTGCCAGTGCGCCCAGGTGCCGACCGGGATCTCCGCGCCAGCGTAGGTGACATGGGTTCCGTAGCCCTTCGCCTCGCCGGCCGCCTGGGCCTCCCGACCGTTCAGCGCGGCAATGCGGCGACGATCCAGGGGGTCGGAGAACTTCAGCCCCTGCCAGAAGGACTCGACCGAGCGGTAGGCCTCGCCGTCCATCTCGAACGACGCATCGCCGAAATTGCTCATCAAGCGGGCCGCAGGGTCGGGGCTCGTACTCGTGATGTTGATGGGCTCCCGACAGACGTCGGCGCGCCGGCCGAGCCTCGTGAGCCGCATCGCCTCTCCTGCGACATGCCGCTCGGCCATGAGCATATGATCACCGAGCCGAGCCCCCCATGCGGAGAGTTCGGCCGCCTCCGCATCGTTCTCCGGCTCGAGCCGAACCCCATCGGCGGTCAGGAGCGCCCGCATCCCTCACCCTCCGGACCGCGTCTGGCGCTGTGCAGCGAATGTTGCCGACAGCGCGTCGAGATTGTCGGCCCAGCCCCGCGCCCAGCCGATCCTCAGATCGTCCAGCATCGCCTCAGGCTGTTGCCGCACGGCCGGTGCCAGTGGCGCCGTCACCGTGAGCAATGTCTGCGCCTTGCCCGCTGGCGCCAGTGCGACCTCCAGCAGCTCCTCGTAGAACGGCCTGCCATCGACCTCGCAGACATCGTCGTAGACCAGCCGCTCGTCCGGCACGACATCGCGATAGGTTCCGCGGACGAGAAAACTCTGTCCCTGAGGCCCGGCGATGCGCAGGCGGAAACCGCCGCCCGGCGCAACCTGCATCTGCTCGACCTCGGGTCTCGGCGCGTCGGCGCCGCCCCACCAGCGGGCGAGACCGTCCGGTGTCGTCCAGGCCTGCCAGACCTCGGCGCGCGGCGCCTCGACAAGAGTGCTCACCGACAGCGCGCCTTGCGCCTCGAGCGACAAGTGCGCCGACAGCGAGGCCAGCATCCGGCTCCAGCCCGCAAGGATCATCGGCGCGTACTCTGCCCAACGCGCCTCGACTTCGTGTTGCACCGTCAGGACCGTCCCCTGATGGAGTGGCGTCAACGCGATCTTCACGTTCGACGGCGCCTGGGTGCGGTCCACGGCGAATGTGAAAGCCAGGGAGCGCGGACGCTCGAGTGTCACGTAGCGGCCAAAATGCGGTGCCTGCGAGTTGCCACGCGTCTCGACGATCGTGAAGTCGCCGCCTCGGCGTGGATCGACCTCGGCCGAGGCCAGCGCACCGCCCGGCGTCCGGAACAACCAACGACCGAGCGCGTCCCTGTCGAGCCAGGCGTCGTAGACCGCCTCAGGGCTTTGCGCGAGAAACCTGACCAGAGAGAGCACATGCCGCTCCGCCCGGGTGCCGGCCACGTCGGCGCGGGCCGCTCGGGTTTTCGATCTCTCTGGCGGCACGATTCTGTCCTTTCCTGATCCCGGGCTCCTATGCCGAGAGTCTATAGCTCGCTACCGGCAAAGGCGAGAATGTCTAACGCTCGACTAGAGCCCGTTGCTCGACGGTCTCGACACTGGCGAGACCAGGTGTGATCGCCCGGCCTTCGAGCGTGATGGTATGCTTCTCGCCACGCTGCACGATCCGATAGAGATTGTAGCGTGCGAGATCGTCGTGGTGGTGCTCGGCAAGCGAGGCCGAGGGCACGCCGACGACGGGGATGGAGCCGGCCGGCCCCTCGGCATAGGCGAGCATGGCCTTGTGATTGTGGCCATGCAGCACGAGCTCGGCGCCGGCCTCTTTCAGAACGGCCGCGAAGGCCTCGGCATCGATGAGCCTGCGGGCCGGCGAGGCCTGGCCGGGCAGCGGCGGATGATGGATGAGCACGATGCGCAATAAACCCTCACCGTCGAGCCGCCGCAAGACGCGCGCCGCCGCTTCGCGCTGGTCGGTGCCGAGCCGGCCGGTCGCCCGGAAGACCGGCGTCGGCACCGCCGAGGACAGCCCGACGAGGGCCACCCGGCCGAGTCGCCGCACGAAGGGGAACGGCACCGGCTCGCCGCGCCGTTTCACGGCCTCCGTCTGATCGCCCGACATGTAGGCCGTCCAGCGCGCGACCCCGGGATCGCCGCGCAGCCGGACGTAGGCGTCGTGATTGCCCGGCACGACCGTCACATGCTCGGGCGGGCCGAGCCGCTCGAGCCAGCCCAGTGCGGCGGCCATCTCGGCCGGCATGCCGATGTTGCAGAGATCGCCGGTGACGACGATATGGTCGGGGCTGTGCCGGCGCGCATCGTCGATGAGTTGGCGGAGCACATCCGGGAGATGGCGGAGCTTCCGCCGGCGATGCCAGTTGGCGAGGCCGGTCAGCCGTTTCGGCGTCAGGTCGCGGATCCTGGGGCGTGGCATCGGCCCGAGATGAACATCCGAGAAGTGCGCGATCGTCAGCATTGACAAGGGTTCATTGCCTGTGCGAGCCAGCCGCCGCGCCTTCCTGCGACCCGGAGCCCGCTGCTATGCCATTCGTGAAACTCTCCGGCAAGCTGCTCAGGCCCTACTGGCGGATGCGCCGCGGCCTGACGCTGGGCGCTCAGGGCATCGTGCTGGATCCGGAGGGCCATATTCTGCTCGTGCGGCACGGCTACCGGCCCGGCTGGCACTTCCCGGGCGGCGGCGTCGAATGGGGCGAGACGATCGAGGCGGCGCTCGCCCGCGAGCTCGCCGAGGAGACCGGCGTCCGTCTTACCGGCCGACCCGAGTTGCATGGGCTGTTCGCCAATTTCGGGACGTTCCCCGGCGACCACGTCGCCGTCTTCGTCTGCCGGAGCTGGGAGCGGCCGCAGATACCCAAAGCCAATGCCGAGATTCTGGAGAGCCGCTTCTTCCCAACCGATGCCCTGCCCGACCGGCTCGTCGACGGCGCTCGCCGGCGGCTCGAGGAGATCGCCCGGACGCTGCCGCCGGCGATGGATTGGTGAGCGCAAGGTCTTGAAATCCCGTCGTGCGCCACAACATTCACTTGCCGGCACGGCGAATAGCAGGTATCAGCCCCTCCCATGATCGAGCGGAACACATTGCTGGTGGGCTTCGGCCGACGACGGGCGCGCCTCAGCGCCATGGGCGTCGCCTCACCGACCGTTCCTGCCGATTGCACCAGCTGAGCTGACAGTCGAGGCCGGCGAGAGACGAGCCCTGAGGACCCTTCACCATTTCCTCCGGTCACCCGAGCTCGAAAGCCTCCTCGCCATGTCCCCTTACGTCATCGCCTTCCGGCCGGTCACGGCCGCGGACCTCCCCGCCATCCAGGACTTGCAGGATCAGTGCTTCGGGCCTGGCCGGTTTGCGCGCGCGGCCTATCGCGTCCGCGAGGGCGTGCCGTTGTTCTCGCGCCATTGCCGCTGCGCATCGATCGGCGAGGAGGTTGTGGCGTCGCTCCGCATGACGCCGATCACCATCGGTGGCAAGGGCGAGGCACTGATGCTCGGCCCGCTCGCCGTGACGCCGCGACTCGCCGGCCAGGGCATCGGCCGTCGCCTCGTCGCCGAGGCCCTTGAGCACGCCGAAGCGGACGGCATCCGGCTCGTCCTCCTCGTCGGCGATCTCCCCTACTATGGCCGTTTCGGTTTCACGCCCGTCCCCGAAGGCCAGATCGTCATGCCGGGCCCGGTCAATCCGGCGCGGCTCCTAGCGCTCGAGGTGACGGAGGGGACGCTGGCGGCCTATCGGGGTGAGGTCAAGGGTGTGAGGTAGCGGGTGATACCACCGCCTCGTTCCCCCGTTGCGCTGGTGGCGCGCCTTCGGTACGGCAGGGCGGTAGGTCGCAGGCTGGGCTGAGCGCAGCGAGGCCCAGCGCCGCGCGCGCTGTCGCTTGCCGGGCTACGGGCCGACAGGCAGCTCCGGGCGCGGGTCCAAAGCCCTCCATCCCCGCAAGGCAGATGGTCCTATTCACCATGCGCCGGAAAATCCGCGCGACTCTTGTCCCTGCCTCCAAAACCCCACGGATTCTCACCCCGTCACCCGGCGAGGGGCGTTTCTGCAGAGGCGTCTTGTCGAAGCGCGGTGTGACCGGCGGCTGCCCGAGGGCCAACACAGGCTCGCAAGGCGGGGCATGCCCTTTGTCCCGGAGCCGTTGAGACGCCCTTCTCCCCCAAAGAGCTGGGCTCCCGCCTCCGTCATGCCCGCCTTCGAGGCGGGCATCCAGTGCGGCGAGGATCGCGCCATCCACGCGGCCCCTGGATGGCCAGGTCAAGCCCGGCCATGACGGACGGGACGCGCCTCGTTCACCCAGCTCGGCCTTTGAGGTGGACCTGGATGAGCTCCGAAAACGCCGGCGGGGCGATCGCGAGGTCGCCATACGTTTCTTTCGGACGCGGCCGGAGGACGGCGAAGCGTTGCTCTTCGACAGGTGAAAATCGACGATCCACAGCACGGCGCATCGCCGATGCCGGTGGGGCCCGGCGGCCGGGATCGCCTCAAGCCTGCCGGATCAGCTGGGCGATCGCATAGCGGACGATGCGTCCGGCCACATAGGCTGCCGTTCCCGCCGGATCGCGCTCGGGCACGAACTCGATCATGTCGAAGCCGGCGAGAGTCGCCTTCTTTCGGATGCCTTCGAGCAGCGCGATGACCTCGAGATAGGTGAGACCGCCGGGCGTCGGCGCCAGCACCGCCGGCATGATCGAGACGTCGAGGCTGTCGCAATCGATGGTGAAGAGAACCTTGGCGCCCTTCGGCACATGCTTCAGAATGGCGGCGACACCCTCCTCGTGCACCCGGCGAGCCGTGACGATCTCGACACCCCAGGCCTTCGCTGCCTCGACCTCCTTCGTCCGCGCGCTGCCGACCGAGCGCATGCCGACCTGGATGATCCGTTCGACATGCTTCATCTCGGATGCGCGCCGCATGGTCGAGGAGAGGCCAAAGGGCTCGTCGAACCGCTTCTTGCGCCAGTCGATATGGGCATCGACCTGCACGATGGTCAGGGGCCCGTGGGCCTCGAAGGCCTTGATGAAGGGGATCGGCACCGAGTCGTCGCCGCCGATCATGATCGGCACAGCGTCCGTCTCGAGAATGGCACGCGCAGTCGCCTCGATCAGCGCCCGGTTGCCGGGTCCGTCCTCCGGATGGGTCGTCAGGTCGCCGAGATCTCCCAGGTGAAACGTCGAGCCCTTCGGGTAGAGCGTGTCCTCGAGATCGAAATCGTAGTGATCGAGCCAGTTGCTCTCGAGCTCGAGGGCCTTCCGCATGGCCTTGGCGGCACCCTCAAACACCCGCCCGTCGTTGCCACGATAGGAGGTGCCATGCGGGGCCGCGAAGATGACCGCGTCCGCATCAAGCTTGCCGATATCGCGAGCATGGGTGGCACCACAGAACGGATGGTTGGGCGGATTGAAGGTTGGGGTCTGGCTCATGGCGGGCTCCGGTCGGGACAGACTTCGGTCCAGCCCAAGCTCGCCCCTCGGCCGCGCCTTGGCAACCCCGGTGCTCCGGAGGGAATGCAAGTCGGCCTGTCACCCGGCCCGGCACGGAGATTGCATAGAAGCCGGGTATGCGCCCGGTTGCCGCCCTCATCGACGATATCGCCTACCGCCTCGTGCTGACGACCGTGGCCGGCATGAGCCTCATGGCAATCGTCTCCGCGCTCTATCTCGCCAAGTCAGCCATGGGAATCGATCTGATGGACGGGCCCTCACCGCTACATGGCCTGTTCTTCGGCTGAGCGTCGGCGACGCCGGTTGGCAGTCCGCGGACCGGGGCGCTACAGCCCCCGCACGAGATTACCGAGCATTAACAACAGATAGCCGATCACGGCCAGCCAGAATTCCTGGTGCGGCATGTATTCGGGGATCGGTGCCAGTCCAAGCCGGCTCAGGATGCCGAGACCGACGAGCAGCACCGAAATGACGAAAATGAAGATGGTCGGCGGATTGAGCCGCATCCGGGGCCTCCTTCGAACAACAGAGCACGCCGAGGTTCTAGCCTCTCCGGGCCCGACGCGCACCCGGGAAGACCGAGGTCCGGCCTCGGACTGCGGCGAAACTGTGCCAGTCCGGCCACAGACCCGCCCCACTGTCTCGCGGCTGTGGCCATATGCAGCGTTGCCGATCCCGGCCCCCGAGCGCGACACAGGACGCTAAAACATGAGCGCTCAAGAGGATCGGCACGCGGGTGAGCACGGCTCAGGGGATTGTCATCAGGGACTATTGCGTCTGTGTCGGCGCACAGAAAGCCGGCACCACTTGGCTTGCCCGGATGCTCAGCCGGCATCCCGAGATTTTCGTGACGCCCGTCAAGGAGATCCACTATTTCGACCATGTCCGACAGATCACGCAGCATCTGTCCGATCGGAAGCGCCGCTCACGCCTCCGCAAACACTATCAGCGGCTGCTGACGCAGTGGGGCCGGCTCACCGAGCTCAAGGCGCAGAACGGGTGGTATTCCCGCTATATGGAGGACCCGATCGACGACGATTGGTATCGGGGCCTGTTCGCCAATCGCCTTGGTCGTCGCATGGCCTTTGAGGCGACGCCGGAATACGCCATCATCGGTGAGGCGGGCTTCAGCCATATCGCGCGTCTCGCCCCGGAGGCGCGTGTCCTCTTCATCATGCGCAATCCCGTGCGTCAGGCCTGGTCGCAGGTGCTGCATCGCTGCCGATCCTTGCGACGCGACGTGCGAAGGCTCGACGAACCCGCGTTGCATGCCATGCTGGCAGACGACCGACTCAGGGCGCTCGGCGACTACCCGGCGACGTTGACCGGCCTCGCCGCGGTGTTTCCCCGAGACCGTATGCAAATCCTGTTCTACGAGGAGATCCACGCCGACAGGCTCAATGCCCTCGCCGCGATCTCGGCATTTCTCGGGGTCGGCTTTCAGGCCGACCGATTCAAGGAGCTCGAGGCGCGGCACAACAAGTCACAGGATGTGGCGCTGCCAGACGCGCTGAGACGAAATCTGCAAGTCGCAACACGCGACCTCGCAATCCAGACGGGAACCTTGGTGGGCCGACTGCCGGACAGCTGGAGAAGCGAGTACGGCCTGTAAGCGGCAGCTCAAAGTGGCTGTTGCTCGTCAAGCTGGGATGGCAGCGGCGATGGGTCCGTCTTAACCGGCAGGTATCTCACCGGGGCAACATCGTCGGCGAGTTTCAGCCAGTCCTGCTCGGACATTGCGACCGAGGAAGTCGTGCCCTCGATCTGGGGTGCCGCCCAGTCGGCCAGTCGCGGGGACGAGTCGTCATGGCCGGGCTCCTGGATGCCCGCAATCACACTTCCGGCGATCAGCTGACGCAAGCCGGCTTCGGCCTTCAGTAGGGTTTCACCCGACTGCCAAGCCGCGATCAAACACACGACAATCGCTATTGGAAGACCAAGCCGCATCATTCCGCCTCCCTTTTCCCCGATGGCGAACAGGCCCGTCAGCCGATGCAAATTCTCGACCCAGATACCACGCCAGCCCGCACATGCTGACGAGAAGCACGCCGAGCCATGCAATCTGTCCGGTCGGCAGCCGAGCCACGTCTCCCACCCGCCGCACCGGACGATGTGCAGGGTCCTTCTTCACGTAGGTCGCCGATGTGTCGATTGCAAGAGGCGCGGGCCGCAGGACCGTGCCGCCCGATGGCATTGCCATGCTCGTCGAGACAGGGCCGTCGTCGCCAGCTATGCCTTGTGGGAGTAGCATGGCACGCCCGCTTGCGGGGAAACCTGCGACCATGACGGCGATCGCCAGAGCCAGAATCTGCCTCTTGTAGCGGGACACAGGTCCGTCGAGGCGTGCCGGGTTCGCCAGTTTCACGTGCATTGAACCCTCCATTCAGCCGGAGTGCGTTTCACCACCGAGAGTGGGCCACGGCAATGCGGCGGTGCTTTGGGCCAAATGCGGCGGAAAGCTCACAATGCTGTGGCGACTGGAGGCTCTGATGCGGCGCAGAGGCGAGACTTTCGCTCCGCGTCGCCTTTGCACGCGCCTGGCGAGTTATGCTGAAGTCTGAAGCCGATCGAGAAACGGCACTTGGTCAATAGGTTAGTTCCATTGGTGGCTTCTGACGAGATTTCGGGCCGACTGTTGGCGTGGCTCGTCATCGCGGCGGTGATGCTGGCGGGCGGGCTGATTGGCTGGCTCACCAGTCAGAGCACGCGAGGCCTGACGCGCGCTTGTCGGCGTACCATTCGGCTGACCTTCGACCCTTCCATCCCCACGCCGTCCAGAATTGATCTCATGCGATCGATCAGCCGGGCGCTCACCGCTGCCGTACCGCAGATCGACCTCGTCTTCGACGCGGGCACTGGAGGCGCCGATACGACTGTTGAGGTCGGGGTTACGTTGTCGGGGTCGACGCTCGTTCTCCAAAAGCGGCCCGGTCAATCGGCCACCGGCCGGTCCGACGAAGACCTGGTACCTCGGAGCCTGCCCATCGAAGGAACGACGCCGGGAGCTCTGGTCGCGGCATGGCTACTGCTTCACTGGCCGGATCGGGAGTCGGCGGTGGCGGCCGATGCCCTGCTTCAGGCGGCCGGGTGCCGCGACGCCCCCCTCACTGAGGTCCTCCGCGTCCAGGCCCGCCTGCGGCTTGCCTCACCGGCACAGGCGCGCTCTGGTGACCTCGTGCGGCAGCTCCGCGCCCTGCAGAACCACCCCACCTCCACATTGACGGCCGCCGATCGTCTCGTTCTCCGTGAGCTCCTTGCCGAGTCCCTGATCGGCCCCCCTTCCGAGGCGGCCCACGCCGTTCGGGCCTACGAAGCACTCGACATCGCCGAGATGGTTCTGACGGCGCACTGGACCGGCGGCGACATCGAAGCGGCGGCATCGGGCCAGCACCGTATCGCCCGTATCCGTCTTGCTCTCGGTCGCTGCGAACACGAGGCAATGCATTTGATTGCCGCCCGTTCGGCGATCGCATCGGCCCTCGCTCACGCCGGCCGGGCCGGGGATGCCCGTTTGCACGCCGCCGATCTCGAACTGTCGGCCGAGATCGAGCAGGCGTTGAGCGAGCATCGGGCCGGCACGGCATGTCTCATCAGGGCGGTGACCTCCGGTCGCCAGGCGGTCGCTCTCACCGCGCCCGATGATCCGTTACGGGAACAGCGACTTGTCCGCTTGGCGACCGCTCTCATAGAGCTGGGCGAGCGCGAATCCGACGCCGAGAGGCTGGACGAGGCGGTTGCCCTGGCGCGGACCGCTGTTGCCCAGCGTTCGTCATCGGAGAGCCGCCAGTTGCTCGGACGTGCACTGCTGGCGAAAGGTGTCAGCTGTGCGCGCGGAGATTTGATCGAGGAGTGCAAGTCTCTGGTCGATGTCGAAGCTGAACCGAAGGCGAGACGTCTGCTCGCATCCGCTTACGAGGCGAGCGGCCGGCTTCGATCCGACGCGGAAGAGCTGCGCAAAGCTTTGGCCCTATGGGAAAGCCTGTCCGCACAGGGCGCGACGGCGCAGCATGCCGACGTGCTCAGACAGCGTAGCCGATGCGCGTTGCTCGCCGCACGACTGACCGCTGATCCACTGCTTCACGATCAGGCCATCGCGCTGGCACGCGCGTTGAACGGCAGCCCGGAGTCACAGGGCATCACGGGCGCTATGGATGCAGCCCTGCTCGGACGCGCTCTTCTGGGGCGGGCCGAGGCACATCGGCGGGGACGCGCCAATGCCCGCGAGGCGGAGCATTGGCTCACCGTGGCCTTGACCCGTCTGGCGCGAGAGTCGCTGCCACGAACCAAAGCCAAGCTCGTGCGCGAGCGCCAGCGTGCGCGGCGTCTCGTCTCGATCCTGGATGGCCGAGCCGACGAAGTGGTAACCGCCAGCGCCGAGGCTCGCATCGACGAAATCCTGTCAGGTGAGGCCGTCGACACCTCGACTCGCATCGAGTTTCAGTCCGTCGCTCAACTGCTCGATTCCGACACACCATCAGGCGATGCCGAACGGCTGGCGGAGGCTCGCCGCTCGGTCATTGCCATATTGGATTCGCTGACCACCGCCCTCTCGTCTGCGGACGAGCCGATCGCTCTCGACTGGCTCCACCGCATCGAGCGAGCCCAGCAGCGCTGACACCGAGCCCGCCTCAGTCCGGAACGCCCAATGCTCGCCGATCATCGCACCTGGCGGGCTCTCAACTGGCCCGCAACCAAATACTGCAATTCCTCGACATAGGCATCGTCAATGCCCGCCTCACGACAGGATCTCCAGGTCTCGAGCAGATATGACGCGTTCGGTCCAGACTGGCCGCAAGCGGTCGCAATGTGTGCGGCGATGGTCTGCAGCGGCAGCCGGCCGGCGTAGCGATGACCGCTCCGGTTGGCGTGAAACGTCAGAGCACGGATCGGTCCCTCGGCGCTTTCGACGTCGACCCAGCGAGGCTCATAGCCCATGCCGGTCATCTCGCGACGCCAGAGGCGAACAAGCTGGGCACGAATCTCGGCACCCTCGAGCCGATAGAGCACGCCGTCGCACCGCACGCCTTCATCGAGCGCGAGCATGAGGCCGGGACGCTCTCGCGACCCACGATAGCGCCATTGCCAAAGACAGAAGGAGCGACTGAACCCGGCGAGCGTCCCGACGTGTTTTTCAATATAGTCCAGCTCTGGCCGCCACATCAAAGAGCCGTAACCGAAGACCCACAGAGACCGCGCTGCCGGTGAGCGCGCCAGCGTGGCGTCCAGGGAGTCGAGAATCTCCTGCTCGCTCGCGAGCGGCATGGCGTGAACGTCGTCGATCACCGGGTCGTAGGTGGCGCCCGAGATCAACGCCTCGGACAGTTCCTCTCTGGGCACGGCGGCGGTCGCGGACGAGCTCAAGTCAGGTTCCTCGGGGTTGACCCGATGCCATTCTACGCTGCTCGCGCCTCATGTCGACGCCGCGCTGGCTCCTGCCTCGCCGATGATCGTCACACACATCGTCTGGTTGAGGAACCGATGAGACCCGCCGGCCTGCCGGCCGAACTCGCCATAGGAGTAAAAACCGATCTGCGGAATGTCGCCCACGACCTTCCGGATCGCCATGACCTCGCGCTCGACCTGTTTGCCCATCAGCACTTTGCGGCCAACGCCTGAGACACAGAACGCCAATCCACCGGTTGCACCATCCATTGCCTGCATGGCCGATCGCGTCGCCCCCTTGGTCAGACTGTCGGATGTCGCATGCATAATGGCGCACGTGGCGTGCTTCGGCAAATCGCCGGCCATGACGAGCGAGCCACGGCCTTCGTCCATGCCGACGACCGTGCGTATCGTGCCCGACTGCGGTAGAGCGCGATCGTAAATCCAGAGCGGCACGGTCAGCAGATCGTGCGAGCTGATCACGCGACCAAGCCGCCCGAACTCGCGAAGCACATCGAGCGCCGGCCTGTTGTCGATCTCGTAGATGATGCTTGCGACCGAGTTGGTGATGGCACCGATGTCCTGGGTCGGCGACCACCCCGAATCGGCCCCGTGGCCGATGATGATTCTGGGGCCGTAGAGTCCAACCGCGACGGCGATGCCGGACTCGAACGGCCCATTCGCGGCGATCCGGGTCACCACGAAGTCGAGACCGTCGCCCGCTAGACCGCCAAATATCGGCACGTCGTCGTTGATCGCATCGGCCACACCAGCAAGCAGGAGACTGCCGTCGCAATCGATCCCCTCTGCCAGCAACAGGACGCCCTTGAGGTTGGGCGCTGCAATCGCCTGTCCGAGGCGCCGTCCGGCCGCGAAACTCTCGCGCCGGTTTTGGATTCTGACACTGTGGGTGTGCACATGAGAGTCGCGAAACTGAATGGCGGCGGCGACAATGCTGCCGTCGAGCGACCGGCCGGACAAGATCTCGCCGCCCGTCGTGCAGCCGATGATCTGGGCCTCGGGAAAGCCTGCACGCATGGCGGCCGCTGCGCCGCGCATGTTTGCCGGCTCAGCGGACCCGAGAACGAGAATGAGATCAGGGTGCGCGGGCTCGTTGCCCGCGACGAGCGTCCACCCCGAATCCATAAAATGATACTGACCGAGGAGCATCGCCAATGAGACCCGCAAGAACCGCCAGACCTCGAATAGCAATTCCGTCTTTGCGCATTGTTCTTATGCCGGCCCAAATTTTCTCCCCGGCACTGACGTCCCCTTAACGATATTTGCTCCGTATTGCTCTCTTATTCGCGTCAATCCGATGACGTCATAAGAGGCAAAAAGCCGAGAATCCGAGGAAAAATGCACCGTCTGGCCGGACGGAGACCGAGCGGCGGCGGCTGACGAGAATTGCTTCTCGGCCCTTTCTGGCTCCAAGGAAGGGTCTGAATTGGGCTGCGGCACGGCGCCCGCCCAGACCTTCTAGTGCAGATCACGGGCTCGCCCCGGTGCTCCGGCCTTCCGACTCAGTTGCCGCTTCGTCCGACGAGCTCCGCCCCGGCCCCGCTCGGCAGACCCCGATGCACGACGGCCGAAAGCGCGACAATCGCGGCCACGGCCACAAAGGCGAAGGCGAAATCCGCCTGTGTCAGCACCGACTCACCCCGCCAGCCCCGAGCGGTCTCGAGCACGAGTGCCGCAACCGCGACGCCGGTAGAGATGGCGAGTTGCTGTACCACGCCTGAGAAGCTCGTTGCCCGGCTCATATGCACGTTGTCGATATCCGCGAACGCGAGGGCATTGAGGCTGGTGAACTGAAGGGACCGAAAGAACCCGCCGATGAGGAGCACGAGGAAGATCGCGGCATGGGGAGTCGTCCTGGTGAACAGGGCGGTCGCTGCAATGACAACCGCACTCATGAGCGCGTTCCAGACGAGCACCTCGCGAAACCCGTAGCGCCTCAGAATGGGCGGGGCCGTCACCTTCATGGCAATGGCCGCGGCCGCCGAGACGAAGGTCAGCAAGCCACTTTCGAACGGCGTCAATCCGAACTGCAGCTGCAGCAAGAGAGGGAGCAGGAAAGGCAGCGAGCCGACGCCTAGTCGGAACAGGAAGCCGCCGATGATGGCGGACCGAAATGTCTCGACCGCGAGCAGCCGAAGATCGAGCACCGGCACCGGCGCCCGGCGCGCATGCATCACATAGAGCGCCATCAGAAGCGCGCCGCCGGCGATGAGCAGGCCGACGGCGCTCGCGGACAACAGATCGCGTCCGATCACCGTGAGCCCGAAGATCAAGGCGGAGAGGCCTAGACCGGAGAGCAGGAAGCCGACAGCATCGAGACGCGCCGGCGATGGCTCACGCACATCCGGGATCCAGATGCTCGCCATGATGAAGCCGACGAGCCCGACAGGAATGTTGATCCAGAAGATCCATCGCCAGTGAAAATAGGTGGTGATGAATCCGCCGAGCGGTGGACCGATCACCGGGCCGATCAGCGCCGGCATCGTCACCAGGGCCATTGCCGAGACGATCTCGGACTTGGGTACGAGCCTCAGCACCACCAGGCGGCCGACCGGTACCATCATGGCGCCACCGAGACCCTGGACGACTCGAGCGGCGATCAGCCCTTCGAGGTTCTCTGCTAGAGCGCAGCCGATCGAGCCCATCACGAAACCGACGATTGCCAGCCTGAACACGAGGCGTGCCCCGAAGCGATCGGCAGCCCAGCCGCTGACGGGTATGAACACGGCCAGGCTGAGAAGATAGGCGGTGAAGGCGAGTTTGAGGATGACAGGGTCCTCGCCGAGATCGGCCGCAATCGCCGGCAACGACGTCGCGATCACGGTCGCGTCCATGTTCTCCATGAACAGTCCGGCAGCGACGACGAGCGGCACGATGCGATTGGCCATGCCGCCCTCAAACCCGCAAGCTAGATCATTCCGCTCTGCAGCTTCTTGCCGTGCACAGCCAGCATCGGCAAGGAGGTATAGTCGGTGATGGCCAGGCCGCCGTCGACGATTAAGGTCTGACCGGTGACGAAGGATGCCTCCTCACTGGCGAGAAACAGTGCCACGGATGCGATCTCGGCCGGCGTGCCGGTTCGGCCTAGCAGCGAGGGTGGGAGCTGCCACTCGCCACTCGTGGAGCCCGATGGCGGTGACGTCGCATCGATCTCGGTATTGATCCACCCGGGACTGATGCAGTTGGCGCGAACGCCGTGCGGCCCGCCCTCGGCAGCGAGTGCGCGGGTCAGACCTTCGATCGCAGCTTTGGCAACACAGTAGAGCCCCCAATTGCCATGCAGCGTCGCAGTCGAGGAGATGTTGACGATCGAGCCTTTCGTCCGCGCCAGATGCGGCATGGCGTAGGCCGAGACGAAATAGGTCGAATCGAGATTGGGTCCGCGCATCTTCTGCCAGCGCGTGCCGGGACGATCCTCGGCGAGGATGCCAGACCGCCGGCCACCCACCCCCGCATTGTTGACGACGATGTCGAGCCGCCCGAACCGGCGCTCGATCCGGGCAATCAGGTCCGCGACCGCCTCCTCATCCGCGAGATCGAGGGCATAGAACGCACCATCGCCGTGCATCTCGCCGATCTCGTTGAGGACGGTCTCGCCCTTGCCGCGATCGCGACCGGCGAAGGCGACGCGCCCGCCCTCGGCAATGAACCGATGCACGATGCCCCGGCCGATGCCGGAGTTGCCGCCCGTCACCAGCGCGACCTTACCATCGAGCTTGCCCATCACGTCACCTTGAATGATTTCACCAGCGAGTCGATTGCCATGAGCTCGCGCACGAACGACTCGAACATGCTCATCGGCAGCATGTTGGGTCCGTCGCACGGTGCCCGGTCGGGATCGGGATGCGTCTCGACGAAGACACCGGCCACTCCGACAGCGACGGCCGCGCGTGCCAGCACCGGTACGAAACGGCGCTCGCCGCCGGACGAGGTTCCCTGGTCACCGGGTTGCTGGACGCTGTGCGTCGCATCGAAGATCACCGGACAGCCCGTCTCCGCCATGATCGGCAGGCTGCGCATGTCGCTCACGAGCGTATTGTAGCCGAAGGAGACCCCCCGCTCGGTGAGCAGGACATTCGGGTTGCCACTGGCCACGAGCTTGGCGACGACGTTCCTCATATCCCATGGCGCCAGGAACTGGCCCTTCTTGACCTTGACGACCCGCCCGGTCAGAGCTGCGGCCACGAGTAGGTCCGTCTGTCGGCAGAGGAAGGCCGGGATCTGCAGCACATCGACGGCCTCCGCAATGCGCGCGCACTGACCAGCCTCATGCACGTCCGTGACGACCGGCAGCCCGACAGAATCCCGAATCTCGGCGAAGATCGGCAGGGCCCCGTCCAGTCCGAGCCCGCGGGCCGCGCCGAGCGATGTGCGGTTCGCCTTGTCGAACGAGGTCTTGTAGACGAGCCCGATACCGAGCCGCGCCGCCATTTCCTTCAAAGCCGTCGCCGTCTCCAGCGCATGCGACCGGCTCTCAAGTTGACAAGGCCCCGCGAACACCATCAACGGCGCATCGTTGCCAATCACGATGTCGCCGATGCTGACGCGTGGCGAGGGCCGGTCTGAGATTCGCTCTTGCATGCACGATCTATAGCGCGCGGCACATCGGGTGGCGAGATGACCGGATCACCCGGGCGGCGGCACTTATCTCAACTGCGCTCGGAGCTCAATGATCCAGATCATTGTTGCTGTTGCAAATTGTCACGCCCCCCTGGTCCTTATCCCCATCTTGTCCCACGAAGTGGCCCAGCGGGAACCGCAGTGCGAGACCCCTTCATCCGGTCTCATGCCAACGCCCCGAAAGAGGGCGATCTCAACATCAGCTCGAATCTCAGTTGCGGCGTAAGGAGTTTGTCATGAGACCGTTCCCAAACAACGGGCGCCTTGTTGCGTCCGTGGCAATGGCGCTGATCTGTGTACTCGCTTTGACCGGCACTTCCCCCGCTCGTGCCGCCGGCGGCGCAACCACCAGCCCAAGCTGCCTGCCGAGCTCGATCAAGGCCGTGCTCAATCAGATCCGCAGCAAGTTCGGGCCAGTCACGATCGTCTCGACTTTCCGCCGCGGCGCGCGCATCGCCGGCTCGGGCCGGCCGAGCTATCACGCCTCGTGCCGGGCCGTCGATTTCCACCCGCCCAAGGGCAAATACAGCGCCGTGCTCGCCTACCTGCAACGGACGCATTCCGGCGGGCTCGGCACCTATAGCTGCGGCATGCACCATCTGCATATCGATAACGGCCCGAGAATCCGTTTCCACCACTGCGTCAGCTCATCCGGACGCATTGCGAAGGCGAAGCGGCGTGGCAAGCGCTCGAAGGGCTATGCGAGCCTGAAGAAGGGCAGCGCCCAGGGCTTCGTCGCGCCGGGGCAAGCGAAGAAGAGCAAGAAGAAGCGCAAGACGAAGAAAAAGTGATGCTGACTGTGGCTCGGGAGCGGCCGGTTTCGCGTTAGGCGCGGGCCGTCGCTCCGGGCCATCATAGGCGACGTGGTCCCCGGCCATCCGGTTGGGTACCGCGCCCGCTCCCCGCAAAGCGGGGCAGGTCGTCCAAGATCTCGAGCCAGCGCACTTGCTCAGCGGTATGCACGTGGAATGTCGGCGAGATCCTATCCACGTCATCCAGCGTGCCTGCATAGAGATGCGTCTCGCCCGGAAACTCTGCGGCATTGGCATAGGCTATCGGGGCCCCGCAGCATGGGCAAAAGCTGCGGTCGACGCCGGGCGAGGAATGGTAGAGGGCCGGCTTGCGTGCGGTGAAGACGAGCGACGCCGTCGCAACCCCGACGAAGGTCGCAAGCGCCGACGATGTCTGCCGCCGGCAGCTTTCGCAATGGCAATGCCCGACCCAGAGTGGCGCGCCGTCGAACGCGTAGTGGATTTCACCGCAGAGGCAGCGGCCGGTCGTTCGCATTCCCGTCTCCTCAGCTTTCAAGCTCAAGCGCCCGGCGACCATTGCTCGTGAACATGGCGAGCAGATCCACTTCGGAGACGACGCCCGCGAGCAGCTCGGAAAGGATCTCCGCGTAGCGGATCGTCCCGGCTGGAAAGGGATCGCTCGACGTCTGGCCGAAATCGGTCGAGAGCAGAACCTGCTCGGGGCCCGTCAGGCGAATGCCGTCGGCATACATCTGCAAGGGAACGCCATCCTGCGTGTGCGTGGCGAAGCAGTGCTCGAGGAAGACCTCCGGGCGTTTCGCCAGCACCTTCTGGTCGGCGTCCGAGAGACCGATCGGAAAGTGATGCGGATGCGTGAGGATCACGCGCTTGATGCCCATCTCGAGCGCAAGCGGCACGAGACGCTTCACCTCCTCTGCGCCGAGATGGCCCGTCGCCAGGATGCAGCCGTGATGCGCGATGGCTTCGAGAGTAGCGATGAGCTCTGGCGTAGGGTCCAGTTTTTCGTCGAAGGCGATGACAGGGGCCTCGGGATCGACCTGGGCCGCCGGCTTGGTTTCGTGCCCGTGATCACAGCACCCCGCCCAGTTCGGATCGAATCCGAAACCGTGGTGGTCGAGATGCGCCTTCGCGTGCACCGTGGGCATCCAGACGACGATCGGCGAGGGATCAGCCGCGGGATCATCGACCGTTGCGCGGTTGCCGGAGACAGCCCCCTCGACCGCCTTGGGATTGAGCCCGCCGACATAGGCGTTGAGCACGACGCCACCAAAGAACCTCGCACCGAAGCGCTTGCGTGCCAGCGCCGCGAGGGGCGTCGTCGGATAGGTGTGGTTCTTGAGGACGAGCGTCGCACCAAAGGGGGCCGCGACTTCGGCCAGCGTCTTCACATCGTAGCGGCGGACGATGAGCTCCGGCCCGACATGGTAGTGGGTATCGACGACGCCGGCTTGCTGCAGTTTTTCCGCGAGCGATCGGCGCGTCATGGTTCAACTCCTTTGACGATCAAAATAGCCCGCCCTGACCGCCGTGCCGATGAGGTTGACCATGAACCGGCCGGCGGTGATGGCGGTGATGTTGTTGACGTCGCGCTTCGGCGTGATCTCGACGATATCCATGCCGACGACGCGGCCCTTCCTGATCAGCCCCTGTATCAGAGTCCGCATCTGGCTGTAGGTGACGCCACCCGGTGCCGGACCGGCGACGGCCGGCATGATGGTCGGATCGACGCCGTCGGCGTCGATGGTGAGATAATAGCGCCGCCCGGCCGGAATGCGGTCGAGCACAGCCTGCATGCCGACGTCCTGCAGCTCGACGTCCGGAATGAGGTGCGCGCCGTAGGCCCTGGCGGCCTCGTATTCCTCCGACCGCCCGCTGCCCGCCGCCCTGAGGCCGATCTGGAAAATCTCCTCCACATGCTCCATCTCGGAGGCGCGGCGGATCGGGCTCGACAGGCCTTCGGTGACGCCGTTCATGTGGTCGCGCCAATCCATATGCGCATCCACTTGCACGAGTGTTAGGGGGCCGTGCTGGTCGTAGGCGCGCAGCACGGGGATCGGGATGCCGTGGTCGCCGCCCAACACGATCGGGAGTGCGCCGGCCTTGAGGATCTTGCGCACCGCCGCCTCGCCCCGGCGGATGTGGCCGCGAAGGTCCGACTGATCGCCGATGACATCACCGCAATCGACGACGCGGATGTCGCGTCCGTCGAGCAGTGTGCCGCCGATGTCGAAGTCCCAGCGATCGAGTCCCCGGAGCGCCCGCTCGCACAGGCGCCGGATGGCGGTGGGCGCATTCGTTTGATCGTTCGAGACCTCGTCGATCGAGTAGGCGGCGCCATAGGGCAGGCCGAGGATGGCGATGTCGGCTTCGAGCGTGTCGAGGTCGGTCACCAGCGGAAAGTCCCAAAAGGTCTGGAACTCGCGGCGCGGGGGTTTGGTGAGGGGGGACATGGGGCTCACGGATACTCTATGCACGCGACGGCACGTTTCACACTACTCAGCCGCATTGCGCTTTGCCTTGCTGAAAGCAAGCAGGGAGTCGAAAGTCGTATTCCAGTAGAGTTTCGCCTCACGATCCTCGTGATGCCTTGCGTTTTCAGCCGCCACGGCCTTGCCTGCGATCAGCAGCGCATAGTCCGTCGCCAAATCGAGCGTGAGATCAACGAAGCGAGAGATTTGATCGATGATCGGAGGTGAGAATTCACCACCCAGCATTGCGTGGGCCAGTCGGTTGCGTAGCGGTCTAATCGCAAGCCTCAGCTCCAAGAATTCTGTCGCGTCCGGTTTCTGACTATTCCAGTCGCTCACAACGCTTTCACGAATTCTAGCCACGCGTTGGGCATTCGCCTGGATCTCAGCGTCGACAATGATCTCCGGACAACCAAGCTCCAGTAGCCCATCTCTCGTCAGGAGCCGATTACTGAGCGAATCATCATCGAGAAGAGCTGCCGCTCGACAAAGTGTTACTCGGGTTTCACCATCGGATTTCATTTGCAATGGATCAGACAAGCGAAAAGCTAGCAAAACTGCGTCGCGAGCTATCGCTTGGCGAATGGTTCTAAGCCCATTCTGGGTGTAGCCAGTCACCACACGCCGGAGCTCCACCGACTCCATTCGGTCATTGATCGCCCGCCAATGGGCCCAGGAGCGATAGGCCGACTGAGCTTCTCTCGCGAGTTCGCCTGCGACCTGGATTTCGATGACCAGATCGTCAACCTGTCCCGCCTTGACAGATATCGATCCGGACCGAAGCAAGCGAGCAATCCGCATCTCAAGTGGATCAGAATTGCGATGGTCACCGTTGCTCATGACGAACGGCCTCCTGTTGCGGCCAGTTGCACCTTGCCTTCCAGGCTATCGTACACTGTCCGCTTGTCGACCACCGGCTTGTAGACCTGCTCCAGGTTGTGGAGGCTCTTGGCGAAGCGACGCCTGAGGTCGGCCTCCAGTATCCCATGGCCCCCGGCCGCCACTCTTCGCCTGACTCGCTCGATCGATGCCTCGACAGACGGCAATCTCAAGCAATACAGCTCGACATGGTAACCCGAGTCCGACCAATTGGGTATCTGCCGTGCGCAAGACGTTGAAGAAAGTGTGGTTTCTACCATGAAGTCGTTGCGCTCGTTGAGGTGGTGATCAATCAGCCCCAGCAACTCCCGGCCGGCCGCGATCGCCGGACGAGGCAGGTTCGACTGGCTGGCGCGCAATCTCCGTTCGATCTCATCGGCATTCAAGAACTCGACGGCAAAGGCCGGACCTGTGGCCGCCAAATCAGTGAGTAGTTGTTGCGCAAAGGTCGTTTTGCCCGCACCATTGGGACCCGCGATGATGTAGGCTTTTTAGGGTTTGAACACCCGATCCCCTCACCCCTTCTTCTCCACCTCCATCACCCGCAGGCTCAACTCCCGCATCTGCTTCGCCGTCGCGGCGCTGGGCGCGCCCATCAGCAAATCTTCCGCCTGCTGGTTCATCGGGAAGAGCGAGATGTCGCGCAGGTTCTTGGCGCCGACGAGCAGCATGACGATGCGGTCGACGCCGGCCGCCATGCCGCCGTGCGGCGGCGCGCCATACTGGAAGGCACGATAGAGGCCGCCGAAACGGGCCTCCACCTCGTCGCGCCCGAGGCCCGTCATCTCGAAGGCCTTGACCATGGTCTCAGGCAGATGGTTGCGCACCGAGCCCGAGGCGATCTCGAAGCCGTTGCAGACGATGTCGTACTGGTTGGCCTTGAGCGCCAGCAGCGCCTCGTTGCCTTGGGCCTCGGCCGCCTCGATGGCCTCGCGCCCGCCCTTCGGCATCGAGAACGGGTTGTGCGAGAAATCGATCTTCTTCTCGTCCTCGTTCCACTCGTAGAAGGGAAAGTCGACGATCCAGGCGAGCGCAAAGGCCTTCTCGTCGACGAGCTTCAGCTCGTTGCCCAGCTTATCGCGCGCCTGGCCGGCGAATTTGTAGAATTTGGCGGGATCGCCAGCGGCGAAGAAGACCGCATCGCCAATTGCCAAGTCGAGCTGCGCGCGGATCGCCTCGGTGCGCTCGGGCCCGATGTTCTTGGCAATGGGACCGGCAGGCCCCTCCTCCGCTTTTTCCTTGGGATCGGCGGCGCGCCAGAAGATATAGGCGAGCCCCGGCTGCCCCTCGCCTTGCGCCCAGGCGTTCATGCGGTCGCAGAAGCCTCGGCTGCCGCCTTTCGGCGCCGGGATCGCCCAGATCCGAACTTTCGGGTCCTTCTCGATCATGCCGGCGAACACCTTGAAGCCCGAGCCACGGAAATGCTCGGTCACGTCCTGCATCTCGATCGGATTGCGCAAGTCCGGCTTGTCGGTGCCGTATTTGGCGATCGCCGTGTCGTAGGGGATGCGCGGCCAGCCCTTCGTCACGCTCTTGGCACTTGTTTGCCCGCCTTCGGCAGGACGCGCAAACTCCTCGAAGATGCCGGTAATGACCGGCTCCATGGCGGCGAAGATGTCGTCCTGCTCGACGAAGCTCATCTCGACGTCGAGCTGGTAGAACTCGCCCGGCAGACGATCGGCGCGCGGGTCCTCGTCGCGAAAGCAAGGCGCGATCTGGAAATAGCGATCGAACCCTGAGACCATCAGCAGCTGCTTATACTGCTGCGGCGCCTGGGGAAGGGCGTAGAAGTTGCCCGGATGAATGCGTGAGGGCACCAGGAAGTCGCGGGCACCTTCGGGGCTCGAGGCGGTCAGGATCGGCGTCGCGAACTCGAAGAAGCCGGCCTCGTGCATGCGACGGCGCATCGAGGCGATCACGGCCTGCCGCCGCATGATGTTGGCATGCAGCGTCTCGCGCCTGAGATCGAGAAAGCGATATTTGAGTCGCGTGTCCTCCGGATACTCGGGCTCGCCGAATACCGGCAGCGGCAACTCCTTGGCCTCCGAGAGCACCTCCAGATCACGGATGAAGACCTCGATCTCGCCGGTCGGCAGATTGGCGTTGACAGTCTCGGGAGTCCGTTTCTTCACCTCGCCGTCGACCCGGATCACCCATTCGGACCGGACCGTCTCGGCCAGGCGGAAGGCCGGGCTATCTGGATCGGCGATCACCTGTGTCATGCCATAGTGATCGCGGAGATCGATGAAGAGCAGGCCGCCGTGATCGCGCACCCGGTGAACCCAGCCGGACAGGCGAGCTGTTCCTCCCACATCGGTCGCGCGAAGGGCGCCACAGGTGTGGGTTCTATACCGCTTGGAGGCCAGTCCGCGGCCGGTGCTGCTGGTCGTCATCGCGCTCCCCTTGGGCGCACTCCCGGCGCCGTCGGATGGGAGGAAGCACGAAACATCATTGCGGGCAAGCGGCGGAAAGACCATCCGAATTACCGTGGCTTGCCCGGCACATCGCACGCTGGCTGGACGCTCCCGGTCGCTCCTCTTCCCGCCCGAATCGCCAGCCCTTGCCCCAGGAATGGCCTGCCGCTACTCCTCTCTGCCTCATGACGAACGCCCCCTCCACTGACGGTCGGCGCAGCGCCCCTGCGGCCGGCTCGCAACTGAGCCTCCTCGAGTTCGTGCCGCTGATGGCATTGGCGACGGCGATCGATGCGCTCAGCATCGACGCGATGCTGCCGGCTTTGCCGGCGATCGGCGCCGACCTCGGCGTCACCGAGACGACCCGGCTGCAACTCGTCATCCAGCTCATGTTCGGCGGCTTTGCCGTCGGCCAGCTTTTCGGCGGCCCTATCGCCGACAGTTTCGGCCGCAAGCGTGCCTTCTATGTGGGCCTGGCGATCTACCTGGCTGGAACCGTGCTGGCGATCGTCGCCTCGACCTTCGAGGTGTTTCTCGGTGCGCGCATCCTGCAGGGCTTTGGCGCCTCGATCCCGCTCGTCGTGCTCGCGGCCCTCGTCCGCGACCAATACGAGGGGGCGCCGATGGCCCGCATCATGTCGCTCATCGGTGGTGTCTTCATTGCCGTTCCGATCGTCGCACCGCTACTTGGCCAGGGAATCCTGATGATCGCGGATTGGCAGATGATCTTCGTCATGTTCCTGGCTCTCGCCGTGCTCGTGACGATCTGGTTCGGCCTCCGGCAGCCCGAGACACTACCCCCGGAGAAGCGCGCGCCCTTCAGGTTCTCGAGCTTCGCCGCCAGCTATCGCGAGGCCGCGACACATCCGATTGCAATGCCGTTCATGATCGCCGAGGGACTGGTGTTCGGCGCCTTTCTCCCTTACCTCGCCTCCGCCCAGCACATCTTCCAGGACATCTACGCACAAGGCACGGCCTTCGCCCTATATTTCTCCTCCCTCGCCGCCTCGCTCGGAATTGCACTCCTTGCCAACAGCAAGCTCGTCATGCGCTTCGGCATGCAGCGCCTGACGCAGTCGGCTTTGCTCTTCGTCGTGGCGCTGGCCCTGCTGATGCTCGCCGCGACGTGGGTCATCGGCGGTCAGCCGCCGCTCTGGTTGTTCATGGGCTATATGCTCTTGACCTTCGCCGGCATCGGACTGGTCTTCGGCAACCTCAATGCCCTGACGATGGAGCCGCTCGGCCATATCGCCGGCATCGGCGCGGCCGTGCTCGGCACCGTGTCGACCTTTCTGGGCATGGTGCTCGGCGTCGCTGTCGGCTGGTGGATCGACGGAACGGTTGTGCCGCTGATCGTGGGCTTTGCCCTATATTTCGCCCTGGCCTTCCTCAGCGTGCGTTGGGCCGAGGCCGGCCGCGCTGCAGCTGTTGCCTCGAGCTATCAGGGATAGAGCCGCGACCGCGACCAGGCCTCGGTCGGGTCTTTGCGCCGAAACACGATCCGGTCATGCAGCCGGAAGGGCCGATCGTGCCAGAACTCGATTTCGGTCGGCTGCAGGCGGAAGCCGGACCAGTGCGGTGGCCGCGGCACCTCGCCAACGGCGTATTTGGCCGTGTAATAGGCCACGCGCTTCTCGAGCGCCAATCGACCTCCGAGTGGACGCGACTGCTCGGAGGCCCAGGCCCCGATCCGGCTGAGACGCGGCCGGGAGGAAAAATAGGTATCCGCCTCCTCAGTACTGACCGAGCTGACGGCGCCGCGGACCCGAACTTGCCGTCTCAAACTTTTCCAATGGAAAAGCAGAGCTGCCTTGTGGCTCGCCAGCAGCTCGCGCCCCTTGGCACTCTCATAGTTCGTGTAGAAGACGAACCCATCCTGGTCGGCATGCTTCAACAGTACCATTCTGATGTTCGGCAAACCCGACGGATCGACGGTGGCCACGGCCATCGCATTGGGATCATTGGGCTCGTGGGCCTCGGCGTCTTTGAACCAGTCCGCGAACAACAGGAACGGCTCGTCCGCGTTTGTGAAATCGGACGCCTCGGGACCTGTGTAAAACTCGCCTTTCGGCTTGTCGGACATCGCCAGCTTGCTCCAGTGTGAATTGCGGTGATCCGGGAAGAGGCGTCGAGCGGGGACACGCTTTCACCTTGGATTAACCCAAAGCACGCAATATCGCCGAAGTGCAAGGGCTACGGCCCTTTTGTGTAGGCGTTAGAGTACGGGTAAGTTGATGCGTTGGTTCCCCGAGTCCCGTTGGACCGAGGCCACATGTGGTGTCCTCGTCCTGCTTCTCGCGGCCGCTCTTGGCACGCCGGCGAGAGCCCAATCCCTCGATGACATGAGCAACTGGTCGGCGACACTCGCCACTGCCAATCCCTATGAGTCGAGCGATGATGTCCTGGCCGAGGACGCCCTCCCCATCAAGCTGACGCTCGATGATCGGATGGCGGCACTTCAAGCCATTCAATTCACGCTCGACGAGGTCGGTGATGGCGCCACCTATCTCTGGCACCGCAAGGCCGGCGAGCTGCATGGTTTCGTGAAACCCTATGCAAGCTATCGCGACGATGATGGGCGGATCTGCCGCCGGCTGAAGCTGGCGCTGACCGTCGGGACGTTCTCGCGCGAGGTCGAGGGCGCCGCGTGCCGGTCTGACGACAAACGCTGGCTGCTCGGTCATTAGATCGGGCTCGGCTCAACTCCGGCGAGCCGGCAAGACCGCGCGAAACCGGCGCCTCGATGGGCGCCGGGGGAAGACAGACGGGACGTTTTCGTGACAAGCGGTGCGCCCCGCCAGCCGGCCGTCGCCAGAGTGCTTTGGGAAAAGTGCGAAGCGGTTTTCCGACAAGAAGCATGAGAAGACAAGAAGCTAGGGCGTTGGAGTGATCCAACGTGGAACGGAAACGCCCTAGACCTCGTCGGTATCCGAGCTCTGTCCAGCCATCGCCGCCTCGTGCCGGGCACGGTCATCCTTGCCTTTCGCGGCCTCGTTGCGCTCGACCAGCTCGATCACGGCGAGCGGCGCCGAATCCCCATAGCGGAACCCGGCCTTGAGCACGCGTGTGTAGCCGCCGGCCCGGCTCTTGTAGCGGGGGGCCAGATCGTCGAAGAGCTTCTTCACCATCGCCTCGTCGCGAAGCCTCGAGATGGCGAGCCGCCTGGATCCCTGGTCACCCTTCTTGCCGAGTGTGATGAGCTTCTCGACGATCGGGCGCAGGTCTTTGGCCTTCGGCAGTGTCGTGACGATCTGCTCGTGGCGGATGAGGGACGCCGCCATGTTGGCGAACATCGCCTTCCGGTGACTCTGGGTCCGGTTCAGCTTCCGGTGGGCATTGCCGTGACGCATATCGATCTCCTGGACAGACCGGGCCAGTTGCCCCGTCTGCGTTCAATTCTCAGTAGTGGTCCTCGAAGCGCTTCGCCAGCTCCTCGATATTGTCCGGCGGCCAGTTCGGCACCTCCATGCCAAGGTGCAGGCCCATCGCGGCCAGGACCTCCTTGATCTCGTTGAGCGACTTACGCCCGAAATTGGGCGTGCGGAGCATCTCCGCCTCGGTCTTCTGAATGAGATCGCCGATGTAGACGATGTTGTCGTTCTTCAAGCAGTTGGCCGAGCGCACGGACAGCTCGAGCTCGTCGACCTTCTTGAGCAGCGCCGCGTTGAACTCGAGCTCGGGCGTACGATCCTCGATCGTTGCCTTGCTCGGCTCCTCGAAGTTGATGAAGATCGAAAGCTGGTCCTGCAGGATGCGCGCCGCGAGTGCGACGCAGTCCTCGGCGCGAATGGCGCCGTTGGTCTCGACCGACAGCGTCAGCTTGTCGAAGTCGAGGATCTGGCCCTCACGGGTATTCTCGACCCGGTAGGAAACCTTCTTGACGGGGCTGAAGAGGCTGTCGACCGGGATGAGGCCGATCGGCGCGTCCTCGGGCCGATTGCGCTCCGCCGGCACATAGCCCTTGCCGATGGCGGCCGTGAACTCCATGCGGATCGACGCGCCCTCGTCCAGTGTGCAGATCACGTGGCCTGGATTGAGCACTTCGATGTCGGAGGAGGCCTCTATGTCGCCGGCAGTAGCAACGCCCGGCCCTTCCTTGCGGAGAACCATCCGCTTGACGCCCTCGGAGTGGCATTTGAGGGCGATCTCCTTGATGTTGAGCACGATGTCGGTGACATCCTCACGCACGCCGGCAATCGAGGAGAACTCGTGTAGTACGCCGTCGATCTGCACCGAGGTGATGGCCGCACCCTGAAGCGAGGAGAGCAGCACCCGCCTCAGCGCGTTTCCGAGCGTGGTGCCGAAGCCCCGTTCCAGAGGCTCGGCGACGACCGTTGCAAAACGCACCGGATCGCGCTCGGTCATCACCTGCAGCTTCGCTGGCTTGATCAGATCCTGCCAATTCTTGTTCAGCACGTCAGATACCCTTGTTGCCGTCGGGCGCGACCGCTGGGGAACGGTCGCTCATAGCCCATGCGCGGAGAGCCTCCCCGAAGCTGCTCTCCGCCGGGGCGAATACAGACTCTCAGACGCGGCGGCGCTTGCGCGGCCGGCAGCCGTTGTGCGGAATAGGCGTCACATCGCGAATGGACGTGACCTGGAAGCCGACCGACTGCAGGGCTCGTAAAGCGGACTCGCGTCCGGAGCCTGGCCCCGAGACCTCGACCTCGAGCGTGCGCATACCATGCTCCATGGCCTTCTTGCCCGCGTCCTCGGCCGCCATCTGCGCCGCGTAGGGTGTCGACTTGCGGGAGCCCTTGAAGCCCATGGTGCCAGAGGACGACCAGGCGATCGTATTGCCCTGGGCGTCGGTGATGGTGATCATCGTATTGTTGAAGGAGGCATTCACATGCGCGACGCCGGAAGAAATGTTCTTCCGTTCGCGGCGCCTTGGCTTGGCTGCAGCAGACTCTTTGGCCATGGATAATTCCGATCGTCTCTCTTGTTGGTGACGCGAGCCTCAGGCGGCCGCGTCAGCTGACCTTCTTCTTACCGGCGATGGGTTTTGCCGGGCCCTTGCGGGTACGGGCGTTCGTGTGCGTGCGCTGCCCCCGGACGGGCAGGCCCCTGCGATGCCGTAAGCCGCGATAGCAACCGAGATCCATCAGGCGCTTGATATTCATCGCGACGTCGCGGCGCAGATCGCCCTCCACCACGTAGTCGCGGTCGATCGTCTCGCGGATCTGCAACACCTCTGCGTCGGTCAACTCGTTCACGCGACGCTCCGCCGGGATGTTGACCTTCGTGCAGATCTCTTTCGCGAACTTCGGACCGATGCCGTGAATGTAGGTGAGCGCCACGAGCACGCGCTTGTTGGTCGGGATGTTCACGCCGGCGATACGGGCCACGGTCCTCTCTCCTTCGTCACGATCAGGCAACTCCACGCGGGGCCCGATCAATTTCTTTCAGCCTGAGACCGATCGACGCACCGGTCTCTAGCGCGCAAAAATCGGCACCCGGAATTGGTCCTCCGGAGCCGATCAGGTCGTTTCCCGACAAATTGAGGGCTTCCTTCTAGCGAGCCCCCGCTCTGCCGTCAACTCGTCACAATGCCTCCCGGTGGTCAACCCCCGAGGCCGTCCAGAACCCCGGCGATCTCTGCGGTAACCGTGTTGATCTCGGCCATACCGTCGACCGGCTTCAGGGTCTTCTTACAGTAGTAGTAGCCGATCAGCGGCGCCGTCTCCTTGTAGTAGGCGAGCAGCCGGGTTCGAACTGCCTCGGCATTGTCGTCCGCCCGGCGCTTGAACTCGGTCGAGCCGCACTTGTCGCACACGCCTGCCTTGGCGGGGCGCTTGTGGGTGTCGTGATAGCCTTCGCCGCACTTACCGCAGGTGTAGCGTCCGGCGATCCGCTCGACGAGCACCTCGTCCTCGACCCGCATCTCCACGACGGCATCGATCTTCAGCCCTCTGCCGGCCAGCAGCGTGTCGAGAGCATCCGCCTGCACGAGCGTCCGCGGGAAGCCGTCGAAGATGACGCCCTGCCGACAGTCCGGCTTGGAGATGCGCTCGGCAATGATGCCGATCACCACATCGTCCGGAACGAGCTTGCCAGAATCCATGATCGCTTGGGCACGCCGGCCGATCTCGCTGCCGGCGGCGACCGCGGCCCGCAGCATGTCGCCCGTCGAGAGCTGCACGAGGCCGCGTCGCTCTTCGATGAGCCGAGCCTGCGTGCCCTTGCCGGCTCCGGGAGGTCCGAGCAGGATGATGTTCATCGCCGCCGCCCGCCGCCGCGATCGGGCCGCGTGCCTTTGAGGCGCGCCTTCTTGATCAAGCCTTCGTATTGGTGCGCCAGGAGATGACTCTGGATCTGCGCGACCGTATCCATTGTCACGCTGACAACGATGAGCAGCGACGTGCCACCAAGATAGAAGGGCACGCCCGTCTCCGCGATCAGGATCTCCGGCAGGACGCAGACGGCCGCTAGGTAGGCCGCACCGACCACGGTGATGCGGGTCAGCACGTAGTCGATGTATTCGGCTGTCTTCGCTCCCGGCCGGATGCCCGGGATGAAACCGCCGTACTTCTTGAGATTGTCGGCTGTCTCGGACGGGTTGATGACGATCGCCGTATAGAAGAACGCAAAGAAGACGATCAGCGCCACATAGAAGAGGATGTGGAGGATCTGCCCCCGGCCCATCAGAGCATTGATCGTCGCCAGCCAATCGGAGCTACCTTCACCGGTATTGAATTGCGCAAAGGTCGCCGGCAGCAGGAGCAAAGAGGATGCAAAGATCGGCGGAATGACGCCGGACGAGTTGAGCTTTAGCGGCAGATGGGACGCCTCGCCCTGGAACATCTTGTTGCCGACCTGACGCTTCGGATACTGCACCAGCAGGCGCCGCTGCGCCCGCTCGAAGAAGACGATGGCCGCAATCACGCCGAGCGCCAGGACGAACAGCGCCAGGATGAAGAAGGTCGACATGGCGCCTGTGCGGTTGAGCTCGAGGACCGCCACGAGCGCACCGGGTAGCTCGGCAGCTATACCGGCAAAGATGATCAGCGACGTGCCGTTGCCGACTCCACGGGCCGTGATCTGCTCGCCAAGCCACAACAAGAACATCGTGCCACCGACCAGCGTGATGACCGTCGAGGCCCGGAAGAACCAGCCCGGCTCGACGACAATATTCGTGCCGCCCTCGAGGCCGACGGCCAGGCCATAGGCCTGGACGGTCGCCAGCAGCACCGTCGCATAGCGCGTGTACTCGTTGATCTTCTTCCGTCCCGCTTCGCCTTCCTTCTTGAGAGCAGCAAGGCTCGACGAGACGCTCGTCATCAGCTGCATGATGATCGAGGCAGAGATGTAGGGCATGATGCCGAGGGCGAAGATCGCCATCCGGCCGACAGCGCCGCCCGCGAACATGTTGAACATGCCGAGGATGCCCTGCTGATTGGCCTGGAAGGCCTGGGCAAGCGCCTGAGGATCGATGCCCGGCATCGGGATGTAGGTGCCAAGGCGATAGACCAGCAGGGCGCCGAGCGTGAACCAGATGCGGCGCTTGAGCTCGTCGGCCTTCGAGAAGGCCGAGAAGTTCAAATTGGCGACAAGTTGCTCGGCAGCGGAGGCCATGTCAGCGCTCTCCTGATCCCTTTGGATGCTGCCCGATGGCTCGCGCAGGCATCACGTCCACCAGCCGGTTCCGACTGGCGCTACTCGTCGCCGCTGGCGGCCTTCTTTGACCGGCCACGGCCCTTGCCCTTGGCGGCCGACTTGGCACGCTTCTTCTCGGCGTCCTCGTCCACCCTGCGCTCGATGAGTTGGATCGAGCCCCCGGCCTTCTCGACCGCAGCCCTAGCTGATTTGGTGGCATGCTTGACGACGAAGGAGAGCTTCGCCGTCAGCTCGCCGTCGCCGAGCAACCTCAGGCCGTCCTTTGGACGCCGCAGGATACCGGACTCGACCAGGCTCTCGACCGTGATCGGCTCGCTCGCCGCGATGCGGCCCGCGTCCACGGCGGCCTGGATATCGCCGACGTTGATCTCGTTGAAATCCTGCGGAAACGGCACGTTGAAGCCGCGCTTCGGTAGACGCCGGTAGATCGGCATCTGGCCGCCCTCGAAGCCGTTGATCGCAACGCCGGTACGCGCTGTCTGGCCTTTGCCGCCGCGACCACCGGTCTTGCCGAGGCCCGAACCGATGCCGCGCCCGAGACGCTTTCGGCTCTTGCGTGAGCCGGCGTTGTCAGTGATTTGGTTGAGGCGCATCTCTTCTCTTCCGTTTCTCAAGCCTGTTCGCCGACGATGCGGATCAGGTGCTGAACCTTGCGGATCATGCCGCGTACGGCAGGCGTGTCCTCGAGTGTGCTCTGGCGACGGATCTTGTTCAGCCCGAGGCCGATCAATGTCGCCTCGTGACTCCGCTCGCGCCGCGCCGGGCTGCCCGTCTGCTCGAGAGTGATCGTCTTGCCCGTCTTGGCACTCGCGCTCGTTTTCGCCATGTCACATCACCTTGAAGTCAACGTGTTCCGGGGAGAGTCCCGGCCAATGAGCCGTTCTCAACCTTCCGACCCGGCCTGTGCTTCTCCCGCCTCATCGCGCCGGCGCGTGATGATCTCGGAAACCTTCTTGCCACGACGGGCCGCGACGCCACGAGGGCTGTCCTCATTCTTCAGCGCGTCGAAAGTCGCTCGAACCATGTTGTAGGGGTTCGAAGAGCCGACGGATTTCGCCACGATATCCTGCACGCCCAGCGTCTCGAAAACGGCGCGCATGGGACCTCCGGCAATGATCCCTGTGCCCGGAGGAGCGGCGCGGAGGATCACCCGGCCGGCACCGTGCCGGCCAACCACGTCATGGTGCAGGGTCCGACCTTCGCGCAGCGGCACCCGCACGAGATTGCGCTTCGCCTGGTCGGTGGCCTTGCGGATCGCCTCCGGAACCTCGCGCGCCTTGCCATGGCCGAAGCCGACCCGGCCCTTCTGGTCGCCGATTACCACCAGTGCGGCGAAGCCGAACCGCTTGCCACCCTTCACAACCTTGGCGACGCGATTGATCGCCACCAGCTTGTCGGTGAACTCGCTGTCGCGCTCCTCGCGGCCGTCGCGATCGCGCCCGCGCCGCTCGCCGCGCTCGTTCGGATTCCGTGCCACGTTCGCCTGTCCTTTCGCCTAGATCATCTTCCGGCCGTCGAGAAACCCACGGGCGGAGAACCGTATTCCTGCAGCCTGTCTCAGAACTTCAGGCCGCCCTCGCGTGCAGCCTCGGCCAACGCCTTGACGCGGCCATGATAGAGAAAGCGCCCGCGATCGAAGACCACCTCGTTGACGCCCTTGGCGGAGGCTCGGCTCGCGATCAACTGTCCGACAGCTTTGGCTGCCGCCTGATTGGCGCCGGACTTGAGCTGGCCCTTGAGCTCCTTGTCGAGGCTCGAGGCCGCCGCGATCGTCTTGCCTGCGGCGTCGTCGATCACCTGGGCATAGATGTGCATGGACGAACGATGCACCGACAGCCGGGGCCGACCGTGGTCGGCCTTGCGGATGCTTTTCCTCGTCCGGCTCTGACGTCCGATAATTCTCTTGTCGCGACTGGCCATGGTCCGTCTCGCTACTTCTTCTTGCCTTCTTTGCGCAGGATGAACTCGCCCTGATAGCGGACACCCTTGCCCTGATAGGGCTCTGGCGGCCGGTAGGAGCGGATCTTCGCCGCTGCGTAGCCGACCGTCTGCTTGTCGATTCCGGTGATGACGATCTCGGTCGGCTTCGGCAGCTCGATTTTCAGGCCGTCCGGAATCTGGAACACGACCTCGTGGCTGAAGCCGAGGTTGAGTTGCAGCTCCTTGGGACCCTTCATCTGGGCGCGATAGCCGACGCCATGGATCTCGAGCGCCTCACGATAGCCGTTCGTCACCCCGTCCACCATGTTCTGGACGAGCGTCCGTGACATGCCCCACATCGCTCGGGAGCGCTTCGACTCGTTTCGCGGCTTGAGGGTCACGGAGCCGTCGGCCATCGAAACCTCGACCTCGTCGACGACGGTAATGCCCAGCTCGCCCTTTGGTCCCTTGACCTTGACCGACTGGCCGTCGATGCGGGCCTCAACCCCTTTCGGGATCCCGACCGGCTTCTTGCCAATACGTGACATTGCTCAAATTCCTTCGTTCGTTCCGGGCGTCAGAACACGCTGCAGAGGATCTCGCCGCCGACATTCTCGGCTCTTGCGCGCGAATCCGACATGATGCCCTTCGGCGTCGACAGAATGGCGACGCCCAGGCCATTACCGATGCTTGGGATATCGCGTACGGGGCTGTACACCCGGCGACCTGGTGTCGAGATGCGGTTCAAAGCCTTGATGGCCGGCTCGCCGTTGAAATACTTCAACTCGATCTCGAACTCGGCCTTGCCGTCCTTCTCGATCTCGGCATAGCCACGGATATAGCCCTCCTCGGCCAGCACGTCGAGTACGCGACGGCGGATCTTGGAAGCCGGGGTTGTCACCTTCGGGCGCCGACGCAGCTGCGCATTGCGGATGCGCGTCAGCATATCGCCGAGTGGATCGCTCACGGACATCTTCTGATTCCTCTCGTCTTACCAGCTCGACTTGACCATGCCGGGGATCAGGCCCTGCGAGGCCAGATCCCGAAGCGCAATTCGCGACATCTTCAGCTTCCGATAGAAGCCGCGCGAGCGGCCGGACAACTCGCAGCGATTGCGAATCCGCGTCTTCGAGGAATTGCGCGGCAGCTCGGCAAGCTTCAGCCGCGCCGCGAACCTCTCTTCCATCGGCTTCGATTTGTCCGTCGCAATCGCTTTGAGCGCTTTGCGCCTGGCATCATACTGTTTCACCAGCTTGCGCCGCCGATTGTTCTTCTCGATTGAGCTCGTCTTGGCCATTGAGTCCTCCTCCGTTCTGCCGTTCGATCAGGCCCGGAACGGAAAGTTGAAAGCTTTGAGCATCTCACGCGCCTCGTCGTCGGTCTGGGCATTGGTGCAGACGATGACGTCCATCCCGACGACCTGATCGACCTTGTCGTAGTCGATCTCGGGGAACACGATGTGCTCCTTGAGGCCCATGGCGAAATTGCCGCGACCATCGAAGCTCTTCGGGTTGAGCCCGCGGAAGTCCTTGACGCGCGGCAGCGCGATAGTCACCAGACGATCCAGAAACTCGTACATCCGGTTCTTGCGGAGCGTCACCTTGGCACCCAGGGCCATGCCGTCGCGAACCTTGTAGGTCGCGATCGATTTGCGCGCCCGGGTGATGACCGCCTTCTGGCCGGCGATGAGGGCGAGATCGCCCGCCGCAGAATCGACCTTCTTGCGGTCGGCGACAGCTTCGCCTACGCCCATATTGATGACGATCTTCTCGATCCGGGGGATCTGCATCTCGTTCTGGTAGCCGAACTTCTCCTTGAGCGCCGGACGCACCACATCGAGATAGTGACGCTTCATGCGCGGCTCGTAGCCGGCCGGCCATTCGAACGCTTCAGCCGCCTTGGCCTGCCCCTTGTCGCCTTTGCCTTTGGCCTTGGCTTGTGCCTCGGGCTTGCCCTTGGCCGGCGCCGACTTCGGCTTGGCCTCGGCGGCCGTGCTCTTCTCTTTGTCCTTAGCCATCGATCACTTCTCCCGAGCGCCGGGCGACGCGAACCTTGCGTCCATCCTCGAGCCTCTTGAACCCAATGCGCGTCGGCCGGTCGTCCTTCGGATCAATGAAGGCGAGGTTCGAGACATGGATGGATGCCTCGCGAGCAATGATGCCACCCTCCTGCTGCGCGGACTGCTTCTGATGCCGGCGAACGATGTTCACGCCTTGCACGACCGCCCGGTCCTCGGCGGGAATCATCTTCAGGATCTCGCCCTTCTTGCCCTTGTCCCGGCCGGCGAGAACGATCACGCGATCGCCCTTCTTCAGTTTCTGTTTCGCCATCACAGCACCTCCGGCGCGAGTGACACGATCTTCATGTGGTTCTTGGCCCGAAGCTCGCGGGTCACGGGTCCGAAGATGCGCGTGCCGACCGGCTCACCCTGGGCGTTGATCAAAACAGCGGCGTTGCGGTCGAAACGGATCTGACTGCCGTCGGCCCTGCTGATGCCTTTGGCAACGCGGACGACGATCGCCTTCATGACCTGGCCCTTCTTGACGCGCCCCTTCGGGATCGCCTCCTTGACCGCCACGACGATCGTGTCACCGATGGTTGCATAGCGGCGCTTGGAGCCTCCGAGCACCTTGATGCATTGCACGCGCCGAGCACCGGAGTTGTCGGCAACGTCGAGATTGGTCTCTACCTGAATCATGTCGATCGTCCTTATTCGTCCGCAGTCAGCCTTGCCGGCTCTTGCGGTCGAGCCCTCAACCAGCCTTGGCCCCGTCCTTCACCACCCAGCGCTTCAGCTTGGAGATCGGCGGGCACTCCTCGATCCACACCGTATCGCCGAGCTTGCTCTGATTGTTCTCGTCATGGGCGTGATAGTTCTTGGTCCGACGGATCGTCTTCTTCATCACGGGATGTATGAAGCGGCGCTCGACACGCACCACGCGGGTCTTGCTGTTCTTGTCGGAGACGACGACGCCTTGCAGCATACGTTTCGGCATTTTGACTTACCTCTAGGCCTTGGCCTTCTGGCGCTGGTCGCTCTGGACCGTCATGATACGCGCGATCGTGCGGCGGATCTCACGCACGCGCGCCGTGTTCTCGAGTTGCCCCGTCGCCTTCTGAAAGCGCAGGTTGAACTGCTCCTTCTTGAGCTTGGTGAGCTCGTCGTCGAGCTGGTCGGGGGTCAGGTCGCGGACATCCTTGATCTTCATGGCAGTACTCCTGGCGCCCCCATCAACCCTGCAACCCGACGCGCGAGACGACGCGCGTCTTGATCGGCAGCTTGGCGGCCCCAAGCATCAGCGCCTCCTTGGCCGTCTGGGCATTGACGCCGTCGATCTCGAACATGATGCGGCCCGGCCGCACGCGGCAGGCCCAGAACTCCGGCGAGCCCTTGCCGGAGCCCATGCGAACCTCGGTCGGCTTCTTCGAAACCGGCAGGTCCGGGAAGATGCGAATCCAGACGCGGCCGGCGCGCTTCATGTGACGCGTGATGGCGCGCCTCGCGGCCTCGATCTGACGCGCCGTCAACCGCTCCGGCTCGAGAGCCTTGAGGCCGTAGGCGCCGAAATTGAGCGCCGTGCCGCCCTTGGCCGTGCCGGCATTGCGGCCCTTGTGGGCCTTGCGGAACTTGGTGCGCTTCGGTTGCAGCATGGCTGTCTATTCCTGCTCTCGAATCCTGGGCTTACGCGGCGGGTTGCTCGCGCCGGGGTGGACGGCCGCCACCCTCCTGCGCCTCGCTCGCCCGCTTGTCCTGTGCCATCGGATCGTGCTCGAGGATCTCACCCTTGAAGATCCACACCTTGATACCGATGATCCCGTACGCCGTCCGCGCCACGCCATAGCCGAAGTCGATATCGGCCCGCAGGGTATGCAACGGCACACGCCCTTCGCGATACCATTCCAGGCGCGCGATCTCGGCGCCGCCGAGCCGCCCGGAGACGTTGATGCGGATGCCGAGCGCCCCCATTCGGATGGCCGACTGCACCGAGCGCTTCATGGCGCGGCGGAAGGCGACACGCCGCTCGAGCTGCTGGGCGATCCCCTCGGCAACCAGTGTCGCGTCGAGCTCCGGCTTGCGGATCTCCTGGATGTTCAGGAACACCTCGCTGTCGGTCATGCGCGACAGCTCCTTGCGGATCTTGTCGATGTCCGAACCCTTGCGGCCGATCAGGATGCCCGGGCGAGCCGTATGCACGGTGACCCGGCACTTCTTGTGCGGACGCTCGATCACCACGCGCGAGATGCCGGCCTGCCGGCGCTGCTGCATGATGTAGTCGCGCATCTTGAAGTCTTCGTGCAGCAGCCGGGCGTACTCGCCGCGATTGGCGTACCAGCGGCTGTCCCAGGTCCGGTTGATGCCGACGCGAAGGCCGACAGGATTGACTTTCTGACCCATAGTCTCAGTCCTCTCGTGCCGCACTGGCCTCTGCTGCGGGTTTGGCTTGACGGCCGCCCTTACCCTTGCGCTTCTTGTCCTCGCCCTCGGTCTCGCGGACGACCACGGTCAGCTGCGAGAAGGACTTCTCGACCCGGCTGGCGCGACCGCGACCGCGCGCATGAAATCGCTTCATCACCAACCGCTTGCCCACGTGGGCTTGCGCGACGACCAGACTGTCGACATCGAGCTGGTGGTTGTTCTCGGCATTGGCGATCGCGCTCTCGAGCGTGCGCTTGACCTGGCCGGAGATGCGCTTCCGCGAGAAAGTCAGCTCGGCCAGGGCCCTGTCGACCTTCTTGCCACGGATCATCTGAGCCACGAGGTTGAGCTTCTGCGGGCTCGAGCGGATGAACCGGTTGACGGCGAACGCCTCGTTCTCGGCGACCCGGCGTGGATTGCGTTGCTTACCCATGGCCTCAGCCCGACTTCTTGGCGGCGACTTTCTTGTCGACCGCTGTGTGACCGCGGAACATCCGCGTTGGGGCGAACTCGCCGAGCTTGTGACCGACCATGTCCTCGGTCACCAGCACCGGCACGTGCTTGTTGCCATTGTGGACGCCGAATGTCAGCCCCACGAACTGCGGCAGGATCGTCGAGCGTCGGCTCCAGGTCTTGATGACGTCCTTACGGCCCGACGAACGCGCCTTGTCGGCCTTCTTCAAGAGGTAGCCGTCGACGAACGGGCCCTTCCAGATTGAGCGTGTCACGACTTACGACCTCACTTCTTCTTCAGATGGCGGCTGCGCAGGATGTACTTGGTGGTCGACTTGTTCTTGCGCGTCTTCTTGCCCTTGGTGGAAATGCCCCAGGGCGTCATCCAATGCTTGCCGCCCTTCGTGCGTCCGCCGTTCGGATGGTCGACCGGGTTCATCATGATTGAGCGCACGGTCGGGCGGATGCCCATCCAGCGCGACCGTCCGGCCTTGCCGATCACTCGATTCATATGGTCGGGGTTGGACACCGCGCCGACGGTACCCATGCACTCGGCGCGAACCATGCGCGTCTCGCCCGAGTTGAGCCGGAGAATGGCGTAGCCCTGGTCGCGGCCGACGAGCTGGGCATAGGTCCCAGCTGAGCGGGCGAGTTGCCCGCCCTTGCCGATATGCATCTCGACGTTGTGAATGATCGTGCCGATCGGCATGGCACCGAGCGGCATAGCGTTGCCCGGCTTCACGTCGACCTTGGCGCCGGAGACGACCGTATCGCCCGCTGCCAGACGCTGCGGAGCCAATATATAGGACTGCTCCCCATCCTCGTACTTGATGAGGGCGATGAAGGCAGACCGGTTCGGATCGTACTCCAGCCGCTCGACAGTCGCCGTCACATCGAACTTGCGCCGGCGGAAATCGATCCGGCGGTAAGCCCGTTTGTGACCGCCGCCCTTGCGGTAGGCCGTCAGCCGGCCATGGTTGTTCCGGCCGCCGGACTTGCTGAGCCCCTCGGTCAAACCTTTGACCGGCTTGCCCTTCCACAGCGCCGAGCGATCCACCAGCACGAGATGCCGAAGGCTCGGTGTCGACGGATTGTATGTCTTCAATGCCATGTCGCTACTCCTAGAGCCCGGTCGTCACGTCGATGGTCTGCCCCTCCTCGAGGGTCACGATCGCCTTCTTGACCGCACTCTGCCGTCCGGCAACACCGCGGAAGGTCTTCGACTTGCCCTTCCGATTGAGCGTGTTGACCGACTTCACCTTCACCTTGAACAACTGCTCGATCGCCTTCTTGATGTCCGGCTTCGAGGCGTCGTGGCGCACCTTGAACACGACCTGGTTCGCCTCCGAGGCGGCTGTCGCCTTCTCGGTGATGACCGGCGCCAGAATGATGTCGTAGGCCTTGAGCGGTTTCATTGTCGGATCCTCATGCGCTCCGGGCGGCGTCGCCCGTGAAGCGGGCCTCGAGCGCGGCGATGGCGTCCTTGGTCAGGACCAGGGTCTTCCGGCGCAGAATATCGTAGACATTGATGCCGGCAGCCGGCAGCACGTCGATGTTCGGAATGTTCCGCGCGGCCCGGGCAAAGTTGGCATCGACTTCGTTGCCGGCGATGATCAGAGCCGACGTCCAGCCGAGCTTTTCCAGGCGCGACCGCAATCCCGCGGTCTTGCCTTCAGCCGCCTCGGCCTTCTCCAGGACGACGAGCTCGGCGGCCTTGGTCTTGGCCGACAGCGCATGCTTCAGCGCTAGAGCCCGGACCCTCTTCGGCATGTCGTGCGCATGGTTGCGCGGGTGCGGCCCGAACGCCTTGCCGCCGCCGCGGAACTGGGGCGCGCCCTTGTCGGCGTGCCGGGCGCCGCCGGTGCCCTTCTGCTTGTACATTTTCTTGCCGGTGAGATTCACCTCGGCGCGTGTCTTGGCTTTGTGGGTGCCGGCGCGGCGCTTGGCGAGCTGGTAGCGCACCATGCGATGGATGAGATCCTCGCGCGGCTCGAGACCGAAGATCTCGTCCTTCAGATCGACCGTGCCGGCCTTGCCGGCGTCGAGCGTCGTGACTTCCGCCTTCATTTCACTTGCCCCCCTTGGCCTTGGCGGCATCGCGCACAAGCACCCAGCCACCCTTGGCGCCGGGCACAGCGCCCTTGATCAGCATCAGCCCGCGCTCGGCATCGATCCGAACCACCTCGAGGTTCTGGGTCGTCACACGGACGTCGCCCATGTGACCCGCCATGCGCTTGTTCTTGAACACCTTGCCGGGATCCTGACGACCACCGGTCGAACCATGGCTGCGATGGCTGATCGACACGCCGTGGGAGGCCCTGAGGCCGCCGAAATTGTGGCGTTTCATGGCACCGGCGAAGCCCTTGCCGATGGAGGTGCCGGTAACATCGACGAGCTGGCCGGCGGCAAAATGGTCGGCCTTGATCTCGGTTCCCACCTCGACGAGGTTGTCTGGCGAAACCCGGAACTCGACCAGCTTCCGTTTCGGCTCGACCTTGGCGATCGCAAAATGGCCACGGTCGGCCCGGGTGACGTTCTTGACCTTGGCGAGGCCGGCGCCAAGTTGCATCGCCGTATAGCCGTTCTTCTCTGCCGTCCGGTGGGCGACGACCTGGCAATTGTCGAGCTTCAACACCGTCACCGGCACATGCTCGCCGGCGTCGTTGAAAACCCGCGTCATTCCCACCTTCTGCGCGATCACACCTGAGCGCATCGGAGCGTTCCCAATCATCGGTTCCGGGGCCTTGCCCCTCGTTCCTGTCCGGTGGCGCGCTCGACGCGCCACCCACTAAAGCCTTTGTTACGTCAGAGCTTGATCTCGACGTCGACACCGGCCGCGAGGTCGAGCTTCATCAGCGCGTCCACCGTCTGCGGCGTCGGATCGACGATGTCGAGCAACCGCTTGTGCGTCCGCATCTCGAACTGCTCGCGGCTCTTCTTGTCGACATGCGGAGACCTGTTGACAGTGAAGCGCTCGATGCGCGTCGGCAGCGGGATGGGCCCGCGGACGTCGGCGCCGGTGCGCTTCGCCGTGTTGACGATCTCGCGCGTCGAGGTGTCGAGGACGCGATGGTCGAACGCCTTGAGGCGGATGCGAATGGTCTGGCCGTTCATGTCTCTCGAACCCGGTTGCTCGCAAACTCAGAGGCGGCAGGAGGTCCCGCCGCCTCGGTTGTCTTGGTCTCTACTCGACGATCTTCGTGACAACGCCGGCACCGACAGTGCGGCCGCCCTCGCGGATGGCGAAGCGGACCTTCTCCTCCATGGCGATCGGCGTGATCAGCTCGACATCCATGGCGACGTTGTCGCCCGGCATCACCATCTCGGTACCCTCGGGCAGCGTTACGACGCCGGTCACGTCGGTCGTGCGGAAGTAGAATTGAGGCCTGTAGTTCTTGAAGAACGGCGTATGGCGACCGCCCTCCTCCTTGGTCAGGATGTAGGCTTCGGCCTTGAACTTCTTGTGCGGCTTGACGGAGCCGGGTTTGCACAGCACCTGACCACGCTCGACCGAGTCCTTGTCGATGCCACGCAGCAGGCAGCCGACGTTGTCGCCGGCCTCGCCGCTGTCGAGCAGCTTCCGGAACATCTCGACGCCGGTGACGACCGACTTCTGAGTGTCGCGGATGCCGACGATCTCGACCTCCTCGCCGACCTTGATCACGCCGCGCTCGATGCGGCCGGTCACGACCGTGCCGCGGCCCGAGATCGAAAACACGTCTTCGATCGGCATCAGGAAGGGCTGATCCTTCGGCCGCTCGGGGAGCGGAATATAGGTGTCGAGCGCCTCGTAGAGCTTCAGGATCGCTTCGTCGGCAAGCGGCCCCTTCTCGCCATTGAGTGCTTTGACGGCGGCACCGCGGATAACGGGAATGTCGTCGCCCGGGAACTGGTACTGGCTCAGGAGATCGCGAACCTCCATCTCGACCAGGTCCAGAAGCTCCGGATCATCGACGATATCGCACTTGTTGATGAAGACGACGATGTAGGGAACGCCGACCTGACGGGCGAGCAGGATGTGCTCGCGCGTTTGCGGCATCGGGCCGTCGACGGCGGACACCACGAGGATGGCGCCATCCATCTGGGCGGCACCAGTGATCATGTTCTTCACGTAGTCCGCGTGGCCGGGGCAATCGACGTGAGCATAGTGACGGTTCTCCGTCGCATACTCGACGTGGCTGGTCGCGATCGTCAGAATCTTCGTCGGATCGCGGCGGCCCTGGCTCTCGGAGGCCTTGGCGACCTGATCATAAGAGATGGCGGTCTGCGTCCAGCCCTTGTCGGCGGAGACCTTTGTCAGCGCCGCCGTCAGCGTCGTCTTGCCGTGATCGACGTGGCCGATCGTGCCGACGTTCACGTGAGGCTTGTTGCGCTCGAATTTTGCTTTCGCCATGGGTCTTCTCCGTCCTTAACTTCCGTCTCTTGTGTTCTCAGGCTCAGTTTGCTCGTTGCCTCGCCGGCGCCGACCCGCATGCGGCGTCTCGAGGCCTGTCGTCATGCGTATTTCTTCTGCACCTCGGTAGCGACGTTCGGCGGCACCTGGGCGTAGTGCGAGAACTGCATCGTGAACTGGGCGCGTCCCTGGCTCATCGACCTCAAGTTCGACACGTAGCCGAACATGTTGGCGAGAGGCACCTGCGCCTTCACGACATTGGCGTTGCCGCGCATGTCCTGGCCCTGGATCTGGCCACGCCGCGAGTTGAGGTCGCCGATCACGTTGCCGGTGTAGTCTTCAGGCGTCACGACCTCGACCGCCATGATCGGCTCGAGCAGCTTCGGCCCGGCCTTCAGAAGCGCATCGCGCATCGCCGCCCGGGCGGCGATCTCGAAGGCGATCGCCGAGGAGTCGACCTCGTGATAGGCGCCATCGATGAGCTCTACGGCAACGTCGAGCACCGGGAAACCAATCAGCGGCCCGGCGTCCATGACGCTCTTCACGCCCTTCTCCACCGCCGGGATGAATTCCTTCGGGATGGAGCCGCCGACGATCGCGTTCTCGAAAACGAATCCGGTGCCGGCCTCGCCCGGCTTGACCACGATCTTGACGCGGCCGAACTGGCCAGAGCCACCGGTCTGCTTCTTGTGCGTGTAGTCGACGGTCGCCTCTTTCGAGATCGTCTCGCGATAGGCGACGCGCGGCTGGCCGATGTTCGCCTCGACTTTATAGGTTCGCTTCAGGATGTCGACCTTGATGTCGAGATGCAGCTCGCCCATGCCTTTGAGGATCGTCTGCCCGCTCTCGTGATCGACGGAGACGCGGAAGGACGGGTCCTCCTTGGCGAGCTTCGAGAGAGCCTCGCCAAGCTTCTCGACGTCGGCCTTCGACTTCGGCTCGATCGCGATTTCGATCACGGGCTCCGGGAAGACCATCTTCTCAAGCACGACCGCCTTCTGTGGATCACAGAGCGTATCGCCGGTGATGGTCTCCTTCAGACCTGCGAGCGCCACGATGTCGCCGGCATAGGCTTCCTTGATGTCCTCGCGATTATTGGCGTGCATGAGCAGCATCCGCCCGATCCGCTCGCGCTTGTCACGGGTCGAGTTCAGCACGCCCGTGCCAGAGGTTAGCGTGCCCGAATAGATGCGGCAGAAGGTGATGGAGCCGACGAACGGGTCATCCATGATCTTGAACGCGAGCGCGGCAAGCGGCTCGCCATCCTCGACCTTTCGCAACACCTCCTCGTCGGTCCTGACATCGATGCCTTTGGTCGGCGGAATGTCGGCCGGGCTCGGCAGATAGTCGACGACACCGTCGAGCAGCGGCTGCACGCCCTTGTTCTTGAACGCCGAGCCGCAGAAGATCGGATACCACGCACCGGTGACGACCGCCTTGCGGATGAGGTTTCGAAGCGTTTCCTCGTCCGGCTCCTTGCCGTCGAGATAGGCCTCCATCGCGCCTTCGTCCATCTCGACGGCAGCCTCGATGAGCTGCAGCCGGTACTCGGCCGCCTTCTCCTCGAGATCAGCAGGAATATCGACGTCGTGGAACTTCGCGCCAAGGGTCTCGTCGTCCCAGATCACGCCCTTCATCCGGACGAGATCAACGACGCCCTTGAAGGCGCTCTCGGCGCCGATCGGCAGCTGCACCGGAACGGGGCGCGCACCGAGACGGGTCTTGATGTCGTCCAGGCACTGATAGAAATCGGCGCCCGTCTTGTCCATCTTGTTGCAGAAGACAATGCGCGGAACCTTGTACTTGTCGCCCTGGCGCCAGACGGTCTCGGTCTGCGGCTCGACGCCCTGATTGGAATCCAGCACGCACACGGCACCGTCGAGGACGCGCAGCGAGCGCTCGACCTCGATCGTGAAATCCACGTGACCGGGCGTGTCGATGATGTTCAGGCGCTTGCCCCGCCAGAAGGCGGTCGTCGCGGCGGACGTAATGGTGATGCCGCGCTCCTGCTCCTGCTCCATCCAGTCCATCGTCGCGGCGCCATCATGCACCTCGCCGATCTTGTGGCTCTTGCCGGTGTAGTAGAGGATCCGCTCAGTCGTCGTCGTCTTGCCGGCATCGATGTGGGCCATGATGCCGAAGTTGCGGTAGTCCTCGATCGGATGCGAGCGGGGCATATCAGTCTCCGAGAATTCCGGTTACCACCGATAGTGGGAGAAGGCCCTGTTGGCCTCGGCCATGCGGTGCGTATCCTCTCGCTTCTTCACCGCTGTACCGCGGTTGTTCGCTGCGTCGAGCAGCTCGTTCGACAGCCTGTCGACCATCGTGTTCTCGTTGCGGCCACGCGCTGCGGTGATGATCCAGCGGATCGCCAGCGCCTGACGACGCTCGGGCCGGACCTCGACGGGAACCTGATAAGTTGCGCCGCCCACGCGACGTGATCGCACCTCGATCGTCGGCATCACATTCTTCAGCGCCTCGTGAAACATCTCGATCGGATTGCGGCGCGTCTTCTGCTCGAGGACATCGAAGGCACCGTAGACGATGGTCTCGGCGACCGACTTCTTGCCCTGATACATGATGGAATTCATGAACTTGCTGACCACGATATCCGAATACTTGGGATCCGGAATGATCTCGCGCTTATCGGCTCTGTGGCGGCGGGACATGGCTTCTCGCTCTTGCTCGTTCCAGTTTGGCTATCGGCCGTCTGCGGCCATCGATCACATCACTTCGGCCGCTTGGCACCGTACTTCGACCGCCGCTGGCGGCGCTTGACGACGCCTTGGGTGTCCAGCACGCCGCGGATGATGTGGTAGCGCACACCCGGCAAGTCCTTCACACGGCCGCCCCGGATCAACACCACGGAGTGCTCTTGGAGGTTATGTCCTTCGCCGGGGATGTAGCTCACCACCTCGAAGCCGTTCGTCAGTCGCACCTTGGCGACCTTTCGGAGGGCCGAGTTCGGCTTCTTCGGCGTCGTCGTGTAAACGCGCGTGCAGACGCCACGCTTCTGCGGGCACTCCTCCATCGCGGGAACCTTGTTGCGCGCTACGGGCGCGCGCCGGGGCTTCCGGATGAGCTGTTGAATCGTCGGCATCAGCCAAGTCCACCATTCTTTGCCCGACCCGAATCGCGGCTTGGCCGGGCGAAAACCGCCCAGCCGAGCCGCCAAAACCGGCGCCCGGCTCCAATACAGAGGATCTTCAGGCCGATCTGACCCGAAGATCTTGCGTTCTATCTGTCCGTCGGTTCAGGACAGCAGCGTTTAGGCTAACAGCCGCGCGAGACAACGCACGGCAAACTCTGCCTACCGCCTGCCGCAAAGTGCGCGGACCATATCTGTGCTCCTGGCAGAGGTCAATGGGTTTCAGGCGGAAATAGGGATTATTTTCACTCTCTCCGTCGGTACCCGGTCGGCTCGACGGCGCCTCGGCTCGAGCGATCCAAGAAAATAGCTTCTATCTTGTTGGCATGGGCGCGTCATTGGGGCAGTCTGCATGCCTCGGGTCGGTCGGCAGGAACACCATGAATTCGTGGCGTATCGTTGAGTTGCTGGGCGTGGTTGCCGACGAAAGTCGCTATGGCCTCCTCGTCATGCTCGTGCAAGCCGGCGCGGAGGGCATGTCGCAGACCCGCTTGGCGGCCCGCTCCGGTCTGGAGGTGCCGCGCCTCAAGCGCCATATCGCCAAGCTCGCCAAGGCCGGCCTCGTGCGCCGAAACTTTCGACGCAAGGGTGTGACGTGGAAGATCGACGAGCGCCAGCTCAGCGGGCTGGTGGACACCATCACTCTGCGGCTGAAGCCCCAGGCGCGCGATCGCGACAGCGCAACCGTCGTCATCGCGCCACCGCAAGGGTTCAGATCGCTGGCCGCCAAGCTGGCAGCGGTCTCGGCTGCACCCCAGACCGATCCCGTGCCTGCCTCATCGCCTCCCGCGAGCGGCCGTCGTCCGCGACAGCCGGAGGGCGCGCGGCGCGGGACCGCCCGACCGGCCGACGGCGTCAAGTCCCGTGCCCGACCGAGCCCGGCGCCCGATTCTGAGGACGTAGCGCTCGAGGCCCGGCCAGCGCCGCGACTGTCCGAAGCGTCAGAGGCGAGCCCCTGTGGCGAGCGGGAGCCCGCCGGAGCGGCGAAGCGCCCCGCCAAGCGGCGCCTCCCGGCGCGGCTGACGGATGCCATCGCAGAAGTCTCAGGCTGATCGGGGAGACGATCGAAGGCTTCAAGGACGCAAAAGAGGCGACGCGGCTAAACCGCGACGCCTCTCAAGTGACATTCCCGGAGACGGCGGGCCTAGGCCGCGCCTTCCGCCTTCGGCTCGTCGGCTTCGGCGGCGAGGCTCTGCGCCTCCTTCTGCCGCTGCTCGGCGATGCGAGCCCGCTCCTTGAGGATGAGCTCGTCGCGATGCGCCGCCGTCTTCTTGATGCGCTTCAACGTTCCGCCCGTTCCCGAGGGGATGAGTCGGCCGACGATGACGTTCTCCTTCAGCCCTTCGAGGGTGTCGACCTTGCCGCCGACCGCCGCTTCCGTCAGCACTCGCGTCGTCTCCTGGAACGAGGCTGCGGAGATGAAGCTCCTGGTCTGCAGGCTGGCCTTGGTGATGCCGAGAAGCACCGGCGCCGCGGTGGCCGGCCGCTTGCCGTCGGCATCCAACAGGGCATTGAGCTCGTCGAAGTCAATCTTGTCGATCTGCTCGCCCTTGAGGAGGTCGCTCTCGCCTGGATCGTGGATCTCGACCTTCTGCAGCATCTGCCGGACGATCACCTCGATATGCTTGTCGTTGATGGTGACACCCTGCAGCCGGTAGACGTCCTGGATCTCGTTGACGAGGAACGAGGCGAGTTCCTCGACACCCTTGATCGCCAGAATGTCGTGCGGCGCCGGATTGCCGTCGACGATGAACTCGCCCTTCTCGATATGGTCGCCCTCCTGGACGGCCACGTGCTTGCCCTTGGGAATCATGTATTCGACGGGATCGACATTCTCGTCCGCCGGCTTGATCACGATCCGCCGCTTGTTCTTGTAGTCGCGGCCGAACTCGACCGTTCCGCTGACCTCGGCGATGATGGCGTGATCCTTTGGACGGCGCGCCTCGAAGAGCTCGGCGACACGCGGCAAACCGCCGGTGATGTCGCGCGTCTTAGCGCTCTCGAGCGGGATGCGCGCGAGCACGTCGCCCGCCTTAATCTCCACCCCTGGCTCCACAGACAGAATTGCCTCGACCGACAGCAGGTAGCGCGCCTCTCCGCCCCGAGCGAGTTTTTTCGGCTTGCCCTTGCCGTCCTTGATGACGATTGCCGGCCTGAGATCGCTGCCGCGTGGTGAAGCCCGCCAATCGACGATGACACGGTTCGTGATGCCGGTGCCCTCGTCATACTGCTCGTTCACCGACACGCCTTCGACCAGGTCCTCGAAATCGACGGAGCCGTCGACCTCGGTGATGATCGGGCGGGTATAGGGATCCCACTCGGCGAGACGTGTACCGCGCTTGACCTTGTCGCCGTCGTCGACCCGGAGATAGGTGCCATAGCCGACCTTGTGCGAGGCTCTTTCCTTGCCGTCGCCGTCGAGAATGGCGATCGACAGGTTGCGGCTCATGGCGATGAGCTGGCCTTCCGAGTTCCTGACGACGTTCCGGTTCTTGATCTTGACCGTGCCGTCGAAGGCGCTCTCGATGAAGGATGAGTCGACGACCTGCGCCGTGCCGCCGATATGGAACGTGCGCATGGTGAGCTGGGTGCCCGGCTCGCCGATCGACTGGGCGGCGATGACGCCGACCGACTCGCCGATGTTGACGGGCTCGCCGCGCGCCAGATCGCGTCCATAGCACTTGGCGCAGACACCGTTCTTGGTCTCACAGGTGAGCACGGAGCGGATGCGCACCTGCTGCACGCCGGCAGCCTCGATCAGCTCCTTGCCGACCTCCTCGATGAGATCGCCGGCCTTGATCAGGACCTTGCCGGTCGAGGGATGCGTGATATCGTCGGCCGCGGTCCGGCCGAGCACCCGGTCGCCGAGTGTGACGATAACCTCGCCGGCCGCCACCACCGCTTGCATCTTGATGCCGCCGTCGGTGCCGCAATCATCCTCGTTGATGATGCAGTCCTGGGCCACGTCGACGAGCCGGCGCGTCAGATAGCCGGAGTTGGCCGTCTTGAGCGCCGTATCGGCCAGCCCCTTGCGGGCGCCGTGCGTCGAGTTGAAGTACTCGAGCACGCTCAGACCTTCCTTGAAGTTGGAGATGATCGGCGTCTCGATGATCTCGCCGGACGGCTTGGCCATAAGGCCGCGCATGCCGGCCAGCTGCTTCATCTGCGCGGGCGAACCGCGGGCGCCCGAGTGAGCCATCATATAGATCGAGTTGATCGGACGCTGACGGCCCGAGGACTTGTCCTTTTGCACCGCGGAGATACGATCCATCATCTCCTTGGCGATGCGATCGGTGCACTTCGACCAGGCGTCGACAACCTTGTTGTACTTCTCGCCCTGCGTGATCAGACCGTCGTTGAACTGGTTCTCGAACTCACGGACGAGATCGCGGGTCTCCTCGACGATCTTCTCCTTGGAATCCGGGATGACCATGTCGTCCTTGCCGAACGAGATGCCGGCCCGGCAGGCATGGTTGTAGCCGAGGCTCATGATCTTGTCGCAGAAGATCACCGTCTCCTTCTGACCGCAGCCGCGATAGACCGCATCGATCATTTTCGAGATGGCCTTCTTCGTCAGCAGCTGATTGACGAGGTCGAACTTGACGTTCCCCGACCTGGGCAACAGCTCGCCCAGAATCATACGGCCCGGCGTCGTATCATGAATCTCGACGACCCTCTTGCCGTCGGCATCCACGGTCACGAAGCGACCCTTGACCTTGGCGTGCAACGACACGGCCTTCGCCTCCAGCGCATGGTGCGCCTCCGAGACGGAGCCGAGGAGCATGCCTTCACCGGGCTCGCCATCGGCCACGAGCGAGAGATAGTAGAGCCCGAGGACGATATCCTGTGACGGCACGATGATCGGCGCGCCATTGGCCGGGTGCAGGATGTTGTTCGTCGACATCATGAGCACGCGGGCTTCGAGCTGAGCCTCCAGCGACAGTGGCACGTGCACTGCCATCTGATCGCCGTCAAAATCCGCGTTGAAGGCAGCGCAGACGAGCGGGTGCAGCTGGATGGCCTTGCCCTCGATCAGCACCGGCTCGAAGGCCTGGATGCCGAGACGATGCAGCGTTGGCGCCCGATTGAGCAGGACAGGATGCTCGCGAATGACCTCGTCGAGGATGTCCCAGACCTCCGGCTTCTCCTTCTCGACCAGCTTCTTCGCCTGCTTGACGGTGGCCGCATGGCCTTTGGCGTCGAGGCGGGAGTAGATGAAAGGCTTGAACAGCTCGAGCGCCATTTTCTTCGGCAGGCCGCACTGGTGCAGCTTGAGCTCGGGGCCGACGACGATGACCGAACGGCCCGAGTAGTCGACGCGCTTGCCGAGCAGGTTCTGCCGGAAGCGGCCCTGCTTGCCCTTGAGCATGTCGGCCAGAGACTTCAGCGGGCGCTTGTTGGCGCCCGTGATGACTCGACCGCGGCGGCCATTGTCGAACAGTGCGTCGACGGCCTCCTGCAGCATCCGCTTTTCGTTGCGGATGATGATGTCGGGCGCCCGGAGCTCCATCAGCCGCTTCAGGCGGTTGTTGCGATTGATGACGCGGCGGTAAAGGTCGTTCAGGTCCGAGGTCGCAAATCGGCCGCCGTCTAGGGGAACGAGCGGTCGGAGCTCCGGCGGGATCACCGGCACAACCGTTAGGATCATCCACTCCGGACGATTGCCGCTGTCGATGAAGGCCTCGATCAGCTTCAGGCGCTTGGCCAGCTTCTTGGGCTTGAGCTCGGACGTGCTCTCGGCGATCTCCTTCCTGAGATCCTCCTTGAGCTGCGGCAGATCGAGCCCGATCAAGAGCTCGCGAATGGCCTCCGCACCGATGCCGGCCGTGAAGGAATCCTCGCCGAACTCCTCCCGCGCCTGATAGACCTCCTCCTCGCTCAGCAGGTCACCCTGCTTGAAGGTGGTGATCCCGGGCTCGACGACGATGTAGTTCTCGAAATAAAGGACGCGCTCCAGATCCTTGAGCGTCATGTCCAACAGCATGCCGATGCGGCTTGGCAGCGACTTCAGAAACCAGATATGGGCGACGGGCGCTGCCAGCTCGATATGGCCCATGCGCTCGCGCCGAACCTTGGCGAGCGTCACCTCGACGCCGCACTTCTCGCAGATGACGCCCTTGTACTTCATGCGCTTGTACTTGCCGCACAAGCATTCGTAGTCCTTGATCGGCCCAAAGATGCGAGCGCAGAACAAGCCGTCGCGCTCCGGCTTGAAGGTCCGGTAGTTGATCGTCTCCGGTTTCTTGATCTCACCGTAGGACCAAGAATGGATCTGCTCCGGGCTCGCTATGGCGATCCGGATCTGATCGAAGGTCTGCGCCTGGACCTGCGGGCTGAAGACATTGGCGAGCTCTTGCTGATTCATCCGTTGTCTCCTCGGGCGCCATGTTCCGCGCCGCTGACAATGTTCAACTCACTCTGCCGGCGCGATCGACGCGCCGGGCCTTTCTCGGTTCATCTACTCTGCGGCATCGGCCTGGGGCGGACGCGGCAAACGCGGTCTGGCGGTCACCGGACGCTCGACGGGCGCCTGGCCCGTCTCGGAATCGACCAACTCGACGTTGAGGCTGAGTGCCCGCATCTCCTTGACGAGTACGTTGAAGCTCTCCGGGATGCCGGCCTCGAAGGCATCGTCGCCTCTGACGATCGCCTCGTAGACCTTCGTCCGGCCGGCGACATCGTCCGACTTCACCGTCAGCATCTCCTGCAGCGTATAGGCCGCGCCGTACGCCTCGAGCGCCCAGACCTCCATCTCGCCGAAGCGCTGACCGCCGAACTGGGCCTTGCCGCCCAGCGGCTGTTGCGTCACGAGCGAGTAAGGACCGATCGAGCGCGCGTGGATCTTGTCGTCCACGAGATGATGCAGCTTCAGAAGATACTTGTAGCCGACGGTGACCCGACGATCGAATGGCTCACCGGTGCGGCCGTCGTGAATCTTCATCTGCCCCGATGCGTCGAAGCCGGCCATCGAAAGCATGTCGACGATATCGGGCTCGCGGGCGCCGTCGAACACGGGCGTCGCGATCGGCACACCCTTGCGCAGATTATCGCCGAGCTCCATCAGTTCCGCCTCGTTGAGCTCGTCGATGGTTTGATCCGTGCCATAAATCTTGTGCAGGAGCTCCTTCAGCGCACGTACCTTCTCGCCGTGCCTGACCTGATCCACGACGGTGCCGATCTGGCGGCCGAGTCCGTTGCAGGCCCAGCCAAGATGGGTCTCGAGAATCTGGCCGACATTCATGCGACTCGGCACGCCGAGTGGGTTGAGCACGATATCGACCGGCGTACCGTCCTCGAGATATGGCATGTCTTCAGCCGGCACGATCTTGCTGACGACGCCCTTGTTACCGTGACGACCCGCCATCTTGTCGCCGGGCTGCAGCTTGCGCTTAACGGCGACGAAGACCTTGACCATTTTCATGACGCCGGGCGGAAGCTCGTCGCCGCGTTGCAGCTTGTCGACCTTGTCGACGAACCGGCGCTCGAGGCTCTTCTTGGCGCTCTCATACTGGCGCTTGATCGCCTCGACGCCCGCCATCGACTTCTCGCTGGCGAGCGCGATCTCCCACCACTGGCTGCGCGGGATATCGTCGAGAATCTCGGCGTTGAGCTCGGTGCCTTTGCGCGCGCCTTTGGGGCCCTTGGCGACCTCCTGGCCGAGCAACGCCTCGCGCAGACGCCCGTAGACGTTCCGGTCGAGGATGGCCATCTCGTCGTCGCGGTCCTTGGCGAGCCGCTCGATCTCCTCCCGCTCGATGGCAGTCGCTCGCTCGTCCTTCTCGACGCCGTGGCGGTTGAAGACCCGCACCTCGACCACCGTGCCGGTCACGCCGGGCGGCAGCTTCAGGGAGGTGTCGCGGACATCCGAGGCTTTCTCGCCGAAGATGGCGCGGAGCAGCTTCTCCTCCGGCGTCATCGGGCTTTCGCCCTTCGGCGTGATCTTGCCGACGAGGATGTCGCCCGGATTGACCTCGGCGCCAATGTAGACGATGCCGGCCTCGTCGAGGTTCTTCAGCGCCTCCTCCGAGACGTTCGGAATGTCGCGCGTGATCTCCTCCGGCCCGAGCTTGGTGTCGCGCGCCATCACCTCGAACTCCTCGATATGGATCGACGTGAAGACGTCGTCCATGACGATGCGCTCGGAGATGAGGATGGAATCCTCGAAGTTGTAGCCCATCCACGGCATGAAGGCGACGAGGACGTTGCGGCCGAGGGCGAGATCCCCGAGGTCGGTCGACGGGCCATCGGCAATGATGTCGCCGGCGACGACCTTGTCGCCGACTTTCACCAGTGGCCGCTGATTGATGCAGGTGTTCTGGTTCGAGCGCTGGAACTTCCTGAGGCGATAGATGTCGACGCCTGGCTTCGAGGGATCCTGCTCCTCGGTAGCCCGGACGACGATGCGGGTCGCGTCCACCTGGTCGATGACGCCGGTGCGGCGCGCCGCGATGGCCGCGCCGGAATCGCGAGCCACGACCGATTCCATGCCGGTGCCGACGAGCGGCGCCTCGGCCTGGATCAGCGGCACCGCCTGGCGCTGCATGTTGGAGCCCATAAGGGCTCGGTTCGCGTCGTCGTTCTCGAGGAACGGGATAAGGGCCGCCGCGACCGACACGAGTTGCTTCGGCGACACGTCAATGAAATCGACCTTGTCGGGCGAGAGCAGATGCACGTCGCCAGCATGCCGGCACTCGATCAGGTCACCCATCAGCTTGCCGCCGGGACCGATCTCAGCGTTCGCCTGAGCTATGTAGTGGCGGGCCTCCTGCATGGCGGAGAGGTACAGCACCTCATTGGTCACCTTGCCATTGACCACCTTGCGGTACGGGCTTTCGATGAAGCCGTACTTGTTGACTTGCGCGAAGGTCGCCAGCGAGTTGATGAGACCGATGTTTGGACCTTCGGGCGTCTCGATCGGGCAGATGCGGCCATAGTGGGTCGGATGCACGTCGCGCACCTCGAAGCCGGCACGCTCACGCGTGAGGCCACCCGGGCCGAGCGCCGAAAGACGCCGCTTGTGCGTGATCTCGGACAAGGGATTGGTCTGGTCCATGAACTGCGAGAGCTGCGATGAGCCGAAGAACTCGCGCACCGCCGCCGCCGCCGGCTTGGCGTTGATGAGGTCCTGCGGCATCACCGTGTCGATGTCGACCGAGCTCATGCGCTCCTTGATGGCACGCTCCATGCGGAGCAGGCCCATCCGGTACTGGTTCTCCATCAGCTCGCCGACCGAGCGGACGCGCCGATTGCCGAGATTGTCGATGTCGTCGATCTCGCCGCGGCCATCGCGAAGTTCGACGAGCGTCTTGATCACGGCGAGGATGTCCTCCTTGCGCAGCACGCGCACGGTGTCCTCACACTCCAGATCGAGCCGAGTGTTCATCTTGACGCGGCCGACCGCCGAGAGATCGTAGCGCTCGGGATCAAAGAAAAGACCGTTGAACAAGGTTTCGGCTGCATCCAGCGTCGGCGGCTCGCCCGGACGCATGACGCGGTAGATGTCGATCAGCGCGTCCTCGCGGCTCTCGCTCTTGTCGACATTCAAGGTATTGCGGATGAAAGCGCCCGTATTGACGTGATCGATGTCGAGGAGCTTCAGCTCCTTCAGACCCGCCTCCTTGAGTTTCTTCAAAAGCGCATTGTCGAGTTCCTCACCGGCCTCGCCGTGGATCTCGCCGGTCTGCATGTTGACCACATCCTCGGCCAGGTAGCGTCCGATCAGATCGGCGTCCTGGACGAGCAGCTCCTTGAGACCCTGCTCGACGAGCTTCTTGGCAACGCGCGCGGTGACCTTCTGGCCTTCCTTAATCACCACCTCGCCGGTCTTGGCATCGACGAGATCGGCAACCGCCTTTGCACCGCGCCAGCGCTCGGCGTTGAAGGGCATGCGCCAACCGGTCTTGGCCTGCTTGACCGGAACGGTGTCGTAGAACTCGGAGAGGATGCCCTCGCCGTCATAACCGAGCGCATAGAGCAGTGTCGTCGCCGGCAGCTTGCGCTTGCGGTCGATGCGAACGTGCACGATGTCCTTGGCATCGAACTCGAAATCGAGCCACGAGCCCCGATAGGGAATGATCCGGGCGGCGAACAGCAGCTTGCCGCTCGAGTGCGTCTTGCCCTTGTCGTGATCGAAGAATACGCCCGGCGAGCGGTGCATCTGCGAGACGATGACCCGCTCGGTGCCGTTGATGACGAAGGTGCCGTTCGAGGTCATGAACGGCATGTCGCCCATGTAGACCTCTTGCTCCTTGATGTCCTTCACGGACTTGGCGCCAGTCTCCTCGTTGACGTCGAAGACGATGAGCTGGATCGTGACCTTCAGCGGCGCCGCATAGGTCATGTCGCGCTGCTGACACTCGTCGACGTCGTACTTCGGCGGCTCGAACTCGTACTTGACGAATTGCAGCGTCGCCCGGCCCGAGAAATCGGAGATCGGGAACACGGATTTGAAGACGGCCTGCAGGCCCTCGTCCAGGCGTCCACCCACGGGCTCCTCGACCATCAGGAAATCGTCGTAGGAGCGCTTCTGCACCTCGATGAGGTTCGGCATCGCCGCAACCTCGGCGATCTTGCCGAACTTCTTGCGAACGCGCTTCCGTCCAATGAAGGTCTCAGCCATGGGGGCTCCTCAGCATCGCGCGAGATCCGGCCGGGGTCTCGCATCGCAACAGGGTGGGCCGAGCACGAGCGCGCCCGGCGAACGGCTCGCCGGAGAGGCCCGAAGCGGGCCCCTCGGGAGAGCCGCCGCGGCGGTGGGGCAGAGCCCCCGCCGCGACGTAAGCCGACTACTTGATCTCGACGGTGGCACCAGCCTCCTCGAGCTTCTTCTTCATGGCCTCGGCGTCGGCCTTGGAGACGGCTTCCTTGACGGTCTTGTTGCCGGCCTCGACCAGATCCTTGGCCTCTTTCAGGCCCAATCCCGTGATGGCGCGGACCTCTTTGATGACGTTGATCTTCTTGTCGCCACCCGACTTCAGGATGACGTCGAACTCGGTCTTCTCCTCGACCGGAGCCGCAGCAGCGCCACCGCCTGCCGGCATGGCTGCAACAGCCACCGGGGCGGCGGCCGACACGCCCCACTTCTCCTCGAGGAGCTTCGTCAGCTCGGCAGCCTCGAGAATGGTGAGTGCGGAGAGGTCATCGACGATTTTCTCAAGCTTCGACATGGAACGTACCTTTCGATTTCCTAGAACCTGATCATTCTGTTCATGCCGGCGTCACGCCGGCTTGTGCGTCTCTCAAGCCGCCTCGGCCTCCTTGGCGTGGGCCGAAATGACCCGCGCAAGGCCGGCGCCCGGCTCCTTGATGGTCCGCGCGAGCTTCGATGCCGGTGCCTGGATGAGGCCGATAATCTGGCTTCTGAGCTCATCCAGCGACGGCAGCTCGGCGAGTGCCTTGACGCTCTCGGCGTTCAAGACCGTGCGGCCCATCGCGCCGCCCAGGATCACGAGCTTGTCGTGCTCCTTGGCGAACGCCATGGCGACCTTCGCAGCGGCGACCGGATCGCTCGAATAAGCGATGACGGTCGGGCCTTTGAAGAGGTCGGCAATGCCGGCGGCCTCGGTACCCTCGAGAGCGAGCTTGGCAAGCCGGTTCTTGGCCACCTTGACCTTGCCTCCGGCAGCCGACATGCGGCGGCGGAACTGGGTCATCTGGGCAACCGTGAGACCGGCATAGTGGGCCACAACGATCACGCCCGTGTCCTTGAACACGTCGTGAAGCGCTGTGACGAGCTCTTTCTTTTCAGCTCTATCCACGTTGCTCTCTCCACTGGCGGCGGGCCCTTGCCGTTGGCCGAGCCGCGGTTTCAATAGCCGCCTATGCACCCTGCGGGCCGGCAAGCCCGGCGCATTGGCGACGCCCACTTGCCTGTCCGCCGCGCCACGGTTGCAACCGAGACGCAGCAAGCACGAGGTTCAGGTCCTTCACCGCTCCTCCCATCGGGGAAGCGACGGCTCCGTTCCATCTCCCGTCTCATGCAGGCCCTGTCGGCTTAAGCCGGCGACCGCCGGCACCTGCAATCTCGGACAGGTCGGCCCTCCGGGTCGGAACCCTTCGGACCACGTCAACCGGGCTCTCGCCCGGAAGTTCTTGTCAGGCCCCGGAGCCTGAGACGCTTTGCGGCTCGACCTTCACCCCCGGCCCCATAGTCGAGGAGATAGCCACCCGCTTCACGTATGTGCCCTTGGCCCCGGCCGGCTTCGCCTTGATCACGGCATCGGCGAAAGCCTTGATGTTCTCGACGAGGGCCGACTCGGTGAAGCTCGATTTGCCGACACCAGCCTGCACAATGCCGGCCTTCTCGACACGGAACTCGACCGCTCCGCCCTTGGCGTCCTTGACCGCCTGCGTCACGTTCATGGTGACGGTGCCGACCCTCGGGTTCGGCATAAGGCCACGCGGTCCCAGCACCTTGCCGAGCCGCCCGACTAGGCCCATCATATCCGGCGTGGCGATGCAGCGGTCGAAGTCGATCGTGCCCTTGGCGACCGTATCGACGAGGTCCTCGGCTCCGACGACATCGGCACCGGCCTTGCGAGCCTCCTCGGCCTTGTCGCCCTTTGCGAAGACCGCGACGCGCAGCGTCCTGCCCGTGCCATTCGGCAGGTTGCAGACGCCGCGGACCATCTGGTCGGCATGCTTCGGGTCGACTCCGAGGTTCATGGCGATCTCGACCGTCTCATCGAACTTGGCCTTCGCCTTGGACTTGATGAGCTTCACCGCCTCCTCGATCGGGTAGAGCTTCTCGCGATCCAGCCCCTCGGTGACGGCCTTGTAGCGTTTTCCATTCTTGGCCATGACTTACTCCGTCACCTCGATACCCATGGACCGTGCAGTGCCAGCGATGATGCGGGCCCCCTGGTCGATGTCGTCCGTGTTGAGGTCCTTCAGCTTCGCCTTGGCCACCTCTTTCACTTGCGCCATCGTCACTTTGCCGACGATGCTACGGCCGGCCGCGCCGGATCCTTTCTCCAACTTCGCCGCCTTGCGCAGCAGGTAGGAGGCCGGCGGTGTCTTCATCTCGAAGGTGAAGGACTTGTCGGAAAACACCGTGATCAGGCAGGGCACAGGCATGCCCGGCTCCATGCCCTGGGTCTTGGCATTGAATTCCTTACAGAATCCCATGATGTTGACACCGCGCGAGCCGAGCGCAGGGCCGATCGGCGGTGAGGGATTTGCCTGCCCCGCCGGCACCACGAGATTGATGTAGCCGTCGATCTTTTTTGCCATAGTCCAACCCTTTCCGGGCCTCATCGGCCCTCGACGCCAAAAGGGACCGTGGTGCGGAGCCGTCGGTCTTTGGCAGAGACCGAGCTCCTCCCACGATCGTGCCGGTCGCACTGCGCTCCGACCGGCTGGCCAATGACCAGGGCAACGTCCGCCCGGTCCCGGCCCGACAGGCCAAACGGCCTAGCTTGCCTTCTCGACTTGGGCGAACTCGAGCTCGACCGGCGTTGCCCGGCCGAAAATCGATACCGCGACCTTGAGTCGAGCCCGCTCCTCGTCGATCTCCTCGACGAGGCCCGAGAAAGATGCGAACGGACCGTCGGCAACCCGAACCTGCTCGCCGATCTCGAACGAGATCGTCGGCTTGGGCCGCTCGACGCCTTCTTGAACCTGATTGAGGATCCGCTTGGCCTCATCTTCCGAGATCGGCATCGGCTTGTTCTCGGCGCCGAGAAAGCCGGTGACCTTCGGCGTATTCTTGATGAGGTGATAGGCCTGATCCGTCAGCTCCATCTTCACCAGAACGTAGCCCGGAAAGAACTTTCGCTCCGAGGCGACCTTGCGGCCGCGCCGAACTTCGACGACCTCCTCGGTCGGCACCAAAACCTCATCGAACAGCTCCGAGAGCCCTTGTTGCTGGGCGCGCTCCTTGATCGCCTCGGCGACCTTGCGCTCGAAGTTCGAGTAGGCATGCACGATGTACCAGCGCTTCGCCATCGACTTTCCGCTCGTCCTGTCCTTCAGCCGCAGCTGCTGCTCAACGCCCGAGACCCAGGATGAAGGCCACGGCCCGGCTCATGACTTGATCGGCGGCGAGGAAGAAGAGTGCCGCCAGGATGACCATGATGAGCACAAGAACGGTGGTGATCATGGTCTCGCGCCAAGTCGGCCATGTGACCTTGTCGACCTCGGTCCTGACCTCGCGCGCGAACTCGACTGGATTCTTCATTCCGCCTCAACCGCTCGCCCGCCGTGCTCGGCAGGTCCGCAAACCCGCCTCGCCGCCCGAACCCCACATGGGATCCCGAAACCGTCTCGGCAGGCTCCTCAGATCTGAAGAGTGCTCAATGGCAGGGGTGGAGGGTCTCGAACCCCCAGCCTTCGGTTTTGGAGACCGACGCTCTGCCAATTGAGCTACACCCCTAACGCGCCCTCGACACGAAAAGATGCACTCCCCCGCGACAAGGGTCCCGAGGGAGTGGTTTAGCCCGTTACAGAGCCGATGTCACGCTTTCGATTCGGTGTCAAGAAAAAAGCGCCGTAGCCGGCTCGCCACGACCGGGCGGAAGTGGATGGAGCGGGTGAAGGGAATCGAACCCTCGTATTCAGCTTGGAAGGCTGCTGCTCTACCATTGAGCTACACCCGCGCTCGGCTCGGCCGAGGTTCCGGTGATAGCCAAGCCGAGACGAAGACGCAAGAACGCCCCGAAGGCCGTCATCCCGCCGATCGCCGCAGCGGTTCGGATCGGGCGGCGGTGGGTCCTGGCCCCATCCCGCCAGCGATGGACGGGTTCTAGCGCTTCGGGAAATCGAGGCCCATGGCCTCGTAGTGCTCCCTGCTGTCGCCCCAGCGCTCGTCAACCTTTACGAACAGGAAGAGATGCACCGGTCGCTCGAGCACCTGGGCGATATCCTTACGAGACTCCATCGAGATGGCCTTGATGGTCTCGCCCTTGTGGCCGAGCACGATCCGTCGCTGGCTCTCGCGCTCGACATAGATGGTCTGCTCGATGCGGACGCTGCCGTCCTTGAGCTCCTTCCAGGCGGTTGTCTCCACGGTCGAGGCGTAAGGGAGCTCCTCGTGCAGGCGGAGGTAGAGCTTCTCGCGCGTCAGCTCAGCGGCCGTTAACCGCAGGGGCGCGTCCGCGATCTGGTCCTCGGGAAACAGCCATTCGCCAGCCGGCATCGCCGCAGCGAGCCAATCCGCGAGATCCTCGACACCGGAGCCCGTCAGAGCGGAGACCATGAACGTTCTCTCGAACGATACCCGGTCGTTGATGGATTTGACGCACGCCAGAAGCCGGGTCTTCTCGACCTTGTCCACCTTGTTGAGAACGAGGATGCGTCTCCGCCCCGTCGTGGCGAGCTTGTCGAGGATCGGGTCATCGCCGCCACTGTCCGGCTTCGTCGCATCGACGAGCAAGGCCGTGACATCGGCCTCTCCGGCCTCGCTCCAGGCGGCCTCGACCATCGCCCGATCGAGCCGTCGGCGCGGCGCAAAGATGCCGGGCGTGTCGACCAGCACGACTTGGGTCTTGCCGCGCATGACGATGCCTCGAACGCGGGCCCGGGTCGTCTGCACCTTGTGGGTGACAATCGAGATCTTGGCGCCGACGAGCGCATTGACCAGGGTGGACTTCCCTGCATTCGGCGCTCCGATGATGGCGACGAAACCGGCGTGACGCCCGGACTCAGTCATGTCGCACGTCCCACAGTCCCAGGCGCTCCAGCATTGCCTTCGCGGCGGCCTGCTCCGCCTGCCGCTTGTTCGGCCCCGTGCCGGCGGCGGGATCCTGCCCCTTGATGCGGACCTCTGCCGTGAAGCTCGGCGCATGTTGGGGACCGGCGCGCTTGACCTCTTTGTATTGCGGCAGGTCCGGGCCGATCGACTGCGCCCATTCCTGGAGCGCCGTCTTTGGATCGGCCCGCACGGCGGTCGCGCCATCGATATGATCGCTCCAGAGCGCACGTATGACGTCGCGCGTCTTCTCGAAGCCGGCCTCGAGGTAGAGCGCCCCGAGCAACGCCTCGCAGGCATCGGCCAGGATGTTGCTCTTGGCCCGTCCGCCGGAGCCATGCTCGCTGACACTCATGACGAGATGTGGCCCGAGCCCGATCTCGGTCGCAACCGCGGCACAGGTCTCGCGCCGGACCAGGCGATTGAATCGGCGCGCCAGATCGCCTTCGGAGGCCTCCGGAAACTGCTCGCAGATCACTTCCGCGATGACCAATCCGAGAACGCGATCTCCCAGGAACTCCAGGCGCTCGTTGTCGGGCGCCGCACCATTGCCTTCGCGGGCGCTCGCATGCGTCAGCGCCTGCTCGAGCAATGCCTTGCGCTTGAAGCGGTGACCGAGGGCCAGCTCGAGATCACGGCGGCTCTTGCCCTTCACAGTAGCCTCACCGCGTGAGTTGACCGATCCGGGACCATCTCGTCGCCACCGGCCAGCGCCAGGGCTCGAGCCAGCCCGCCGTTCCATCGGTCGAGTAGAAGATGATCTGGGCCCGGCCGATGAAATTCTCGAGCGGGACAAATCCGACCTTGTCAGGCCCTTGAAAGCGCGAGTCCGAGGAGTTGTCCCGATTGTCGCCCATCATGAAATAGTGGCCGGCCGGCACGGTGAACTCGCTCGTGTTGTCCCCCTCGCTGTCGGGCCAGCGGTCCAGGACAAAGTACTTGACGCCATTCGGCAGCGTCTCCTCGAACCTGGGAATCTTGCGGTCATTCCCATATCGATCCGGCTCGTCATAGTCCTCCACCCGCACCTTCGGCACGGCCTCGCCATTGATGTAGAGCTGCCCGTCCTTCATCTGCACCTTGTCGCCCGGCAGCCCGATGACGCGCTTGATGAAATCCTCTTCGAGGTTCGTCGGCTTGCGGAAGACGGCGATGTCGCCGCGCTCGGGCTCGCCCGACCAGATACGGCCGGAGAAAGGAATGGCGTCGAACGGAAAGGAGTATTTGCTGTAGCCGTAGCTGAACTTGGAGACGAACAGGTAGTCGCCGACCAACAGCGTATTCTCCATCGAGCCCGATGGGATGTTGAAGGGCTGATAGAGGAATATGCGCACGAAGATGGCGAGTGCCAGCGCCTGCAGAACGACCTTGGTGATGTCCCACAGCTCGGCGGCAGTCGACTTGACGGGGGGGTCGCTGGACTTGGTCAAGGGCTCACTCAAGGATTGGCCTCACTGGGTTGTTGGCGCCCGCATGGCGGCCGTCGGCTGCAGGCCTGACCCTATACCTTCTGCCGAGGCAAGGTGGCAATCGAAGGGCCGCATGCCAAGACCTACCGGGGGTCAAACTTCGTATTCAGCCCCGAAATGATGACGATCGCCTGTGCGAGCGGGAAATCGTCCGTGATGGTCAGGTCGATCCGGGCCTCATAGCCCGGCGGCGTGATATCGTTGAGCCTCGCCAGGGCCCCTCCCGTCAGCGCGAATGTCGGGCGGCCGGAGGCCAGATTGACCACCCCCATATCCCGCCAGTAGACGCCCTGGCTGAGCCCGGTCCCCAGCGCCTTGGCGCAGGCTTCCTTGGCGGCGAAGCGTTTGGCATAGGAGGCGGCCCGGGCCGCCCGTCGGTCCGATTTGGCCCGCTCGACGGGGGTGAAGATCCGGTCGAGGAAGCGGTCGCCGTACTTCTCGATCGCATTCTCGATGCGGCGGATGTCGATAAGGTCGTTGCCGAGACCGATGATCACCGCCCAGCCCTCGCCCGGCCCCGGTCCATGGCGGCCCGCATCTCCCGGATGCTCTGCGCCAGCCCGACAAAGACCGCCTCCCCCACCAGGAAATGCCCGATATTGAGCTCGGCCAGCTCGGGCAGCATGGAGATGCGCTCGGCCGTCGCGTAGTCGAGACCGTGACCCGCGTGCGGCTCGAGGCCGAGAGTCGCCGACTGCTCGGCCCCCCGTCGGAGCCGCTCGAACTCCCGCTCGGCCCTTTCCGTCTCTCCATTGGCGATGGCGTCGCACCAACTGCCCGTGTGCAGCTCGACGACCGGCGCCTTCAGCTTGGCCGAGGCCTCGATCGCCCGAGGGTCCGCCTCGATGAAGAGCGAGACACGGATGCCGGCATCCGTCAGGCGGGAGATGTAGGGCGCCAGATGGTTGTGGCCACCGATCACGTCGAGCCCGCCTTCCGTCGTCCGCTCCTCACGCTTCTCCGGCACCAGGCAGACCGCATGCGGACTCGTCCGCAGCGCGATTGCCAACATCTCCTCGGTCGCCGCCATCTCGAAGTTCAACGGCTTGCTGATCTCGGCCTTGAGCCGATCCATGTCGGCGTCGCGAATGTGCCGCCGGTCCTCGCGGAGATGTGCCGTAATGCCATCCGCGCCGGCCTCGATCGCCGCCAAGGCCGCTCGCACGGGATCGGGCAACCGACCGCCACGGGCATTGCGGATCGTTGCCACGTGATCGATGTTGACCCCGAGACGAAGGTGGCGATGGATGGGTGTTTGCGAGGACATGAATGTCGGGGACTATCTGGGTTTCGATCCGGTCAGCCTAGCACATCGCCCCCTGCCCGATCCATGTTCCGGCAGTGACGTCCCTAACCACCCGCCTATTGAAAGACCCGCTCCACCGAGCTGACGACCGGCTTGGCCGTCAGGCCCGAGGTGATGCGGTTCAGATGCTCGAGGTCCCAGACCTCGAGCTCGATCTCCATGCGCGTGAAATCGGCGGCGCGCTCGGTCATCGTCAGCGTATCGATGTTGCCATCGAGCGTGCCGATGACCTGGGCGATCTGTGCAAGCGTTCCGGGCTGATTGAGCGCGGTGACGGCGATCCGGGTCTTGAAGCGTTCGGGATTCTCCTCGTCGATGTCCCAGGCGACGTCGATCCAGCCTTCCATGTCGTCGTATTGCTGCAGCTTCGGCGAGTGGATAGGAAACACCAGGATGCCACGATCGGGCGTGACGATACCGACGATCTTGTCGCCCGGCACCGCACCGCCTTCGCCGAAATCGACCGGTAGCCCTCCCTTGAGCCCGCGGATGGGAATGCCGGCAGTCATGCCACCGTCGGTCGACACCGCCGCGCGTGACGGCAGCCGGAACTTCAGGCCGATCACCTTCGTCAGGTTGAACCAGCCCTCATCGGGTCGCCCCTCATAGCGGTTGCGCTGTCGCCGGTCCGCCGGCCTCTCGGCCTTGAGCTCGTCGCCCGGAAAGACGGCCTTGAGCACCGTGATGGTCTTGAGCTCGCCCTTGGCGACGGCGACGAGCACCTCGTCGACCGACTTTTGCGCCAGTTTCGGCAGCCCCTTCTGCACCATGTCGTCGCCATAGGCCTTGTGGGCGCTGGCGAAGGCGGACTTCAGGATCTGTCGGCCGAGCTCGCCGAACTTGAGGCGCGTCCGCTCCTTGTTGGCGCGGCGGATGGTCGAGCGGGCCTTGCCGGTACGGGCAATGCTTTCCCAAGCGGCCGGCGGCGTCTGTGCCTCGGCCGTCTGAATCTCCACCTCGTCGCCGTTTCTGAGCTCCGTTGTCAGGGGGCGGTGATGCCCGTTGATCCGGCAACCGACGCAATGGTTGCCGACGTCGGTGTGGACTGCATAGGCGAAATCGATCGGCGTGGCTCCCCTTGGCAGCGCAATGAGCCGGCCTTTCGGCGTGAAGCAGAACACCTGGTCCTGGAACAGCTCGAGCTTTGTATGCTCGAGGAACTCCTCCGAGTTGTCTCCCATCAACAGCGTGTCGACGAGGCGGCGGAGCCAGTCATAGGCCGGCGATCCCCCCTCGCCCTCGATCTGGTCCTTGTAGAGATTGTGAGCGGCGACGCCATACTCGGCGATCTGATGCATGATCTCGGTGCGGATCTGCAGCTCGACGCGCTGATGCCGTGGCCCGACGATGGTCGTGTGGATCGAGCGATAGTCGTTCTGCTTCGGATTGGAGATGTAGTCCTTGAACCGGCCGGGCACCGATCGCCAGCCCGTGTGCACCACGCCGAGCGCCTGGTAGCAACCCGCCGTGTTGTGGACCATGATGCGAAAGCCATAGATGTCAGACAGCTGCTCCAGTGAGATCTGCTTGCGCTCCATCTTGCGCCAGATGGCATAGGGCTTCTTCTCGCGGCCCGTGACCTCGGCCTCGATGCCGCTGGTGGCGAGCTTCTCGCGAAGCGTGCTGAGAATCTCTGAGATCAGCCCTTCATTCTTCTTGTGCAGCTCGGTGAGCTTGCCGACGACAGTCGCGTGGGCCGCCGGGTTGATCCAGCGGAACGACAGCTCCTCGAGCTCCTCTCGCAACCACTGCATTCCCATGCGCCCGGCGAGCGGGGCATAGATCTCGAGAGTCTCCTCGGCGATGCGGGCTCGCTTCGCCTCGGGCATGTGGTCGAGGGTGCGCATATTGTGCAGGCGGTCGGCGAGCTTGACCAGCAGCACGCGAATGTCGGTCGAGATGGCGATCAGCAGCTTGCGAAAATTCTCGGCCTGCTCCGCCTGCTTGGTGACCAGGTCGAGCTTCTTGATCTTGGTGAGCCCCTCGACCAGATGGCCGATCTCGGGCCCGAACAACTGATCGATCTCGTCACGGGTCGTGCTGGTGTCCTCGATCGTGTCGTGCAGCAGCGCCGTGGCGATGGTTGCGGCGTCGAGCTTCAGATCAGTGAGGATCGCCGCCACCTCGAGTGGGTGCGAGAAATAGGGATCTCCCGAAGCGCGCTTCTGATGGCCGTGCGCCCGCATGGCATAGACATAGGCGCGATTGAGCAGGTTTTCGTCGGCCGACGGATCGTAGGCCAGCACCCGCTCGACGAGCTCGTACTGGCGCATCATGGCCGCAGCCCGGCCTGAAATGCGTCGGGACGGCCGCAGGCCGCCCCGTAGGATCCTCTCTCGCGGCGGTGGGGCAGGGTGCCCTTACCGCGTCCTCTGGCTGGCATTGGAGGCCTCGATCGGCACCATGCTCTCGAGCCCCCTGAGAAGCTCCTCCTCGCTCATGCGGTCCATCTGCGTGTCGACGGCGCGGTCGTCGCGGCCGAGGACGGGAAGGGCGCGGGTATCCGGGGCGAGCACCGGAGCGGCATCGGCCTCCGGCTCGTCGACCTCGACATATTTCTGAAGCGCGTGGATGAAGTCCTCTTTCAAATCCTCGGGAGAGATACCCCGCTCGGCGATCTCGCGCAGGGCCACGACGGGGTTCTTGTCGTTGTCCTTTTCGACGGCCATCGGCGCGCCCTTGGCGATGGCGCGTGCACGATGCGCCGAGAGCAGCACCAGCTCGAAGCGGTTTGGAATCTTGTCGACACAATCTTCGACGGTGACGCGGGCCATGCGTTCAGCCTCTCGGAGTTTGGGGAATGGCGAGGTAAAATAGGGGAAACACCAGCCGAGAGCAAGCCGGCAACACGGTCGCAGTCATGTTCTTCTTTTGTTTCCGACGCCAACAATCGGCCACCGAGCGTGGCAAAGGCGGCCGGGGTCAAGCCACGACGATGAGATCGAGCGCCTCTGCGACGCCGGCAACGTCCGACGCCGGCAGCGACTTGAGACGAGACCCCGGTTGGTAGCCTTGGGCGAGAGCCCGCTCGAGGGTCGGCCGATCCGTCAGGGCCCGCGTCCCGGCGACCTTGTTGTGTTTCTCGAGCTTTGCCGAAAGGTTTACGGCCTCGCCGATGACGGTGTACTCGAGCCGATCGGCGCTGCCGAGGGTCGCAAAAACCACGGTGCCCGCGACCACGGCCCCATTGACCGCGAGCGTTGGCCGACTTCCGGTGCGCGGGTGATCCTCACTCCATCGCGTGGCCTCCGCCATCGCCTCATCAAGGGCCCGAAGCGCGTCGGCCGCCGCCGTCTCGTTCGCCCGAACCGCGCCGAAGGTCGCCATGATGCCGTCGCCCAGGAACTTGTCGACGACGCCGCCGTGCCGCTGAATGATGGGAAGGATCCGGGCATGCAGCCCCGTGAGCAGCGCCACGACCTCGGCCGGCGGCACGGTCATCGAGAAGCGCGTGAAGCCGCGAATGTCGATCATCACAATGGCCGCCTGGCGCTCGGCGGCGGCGCCGGGCGCGATCAGCTCGTCGGCGCCTGCGATCGCCTCGGCGACGCCATCCGAGAGGAACCGACGAACCTCACGACCGGCGACCTCCTCGCGGACGGCAGCGAATAGCGTGCGCCGGGCCCGCCAGACGGCGACCGTCAGGATGCCGCTGACGAGGAGGATGGTGAAGATCTTGTCGAACTCGGCGCCATAGAGAATGCTGTTGGACGTCAGGTAGGTGACGAAATTGCGCGTCACCGCCTCAGGCGCGCTGGCTCGCACGGTTGCCGCCAGCAGTATACCCCACCCGACAGCGGCGAACAGTCCGGCGGCAAGCACGTAGCGCGGATCGAAACGCAGGGCCCGCAGTGCCACGAAGACGAAGATGTAGATGACGGTCGGGATCTTCAGCGAGAATGCCGCAGCCTGACCGTATTGCAGGTGAAAGCTCCAGATCAGTCCGAGCAGCAGCGCGACGTCTGCCAGGATCGAGAGGATGAGCACCGGTCCCGGAACCGGCCCCCGATAGCTCAGAAGAAGCCGGCCGACTGTGAACAGCCCATAGGCGGCAAGCGCGATCGGCACCGGCTCATACATCGTCATGCCCGCATCAGCCGGTCGGGGCGCGATCAGGAACAAGCCCGCGAAGGTGGCGACCACGCCGAGCTGTACCCAGCCGATCAGACGCTCGCTCTCGATCTCCTTCGCGAGAATGAGATTGCGGACACGTTCGGGAATCTGCGGGTCGCCGAGAAAGCGCCCGATGCGCTTGGTCAATCGTAGTCGCGCAGTGAGATCTGCATTGGCTGTGGTCGCCACGGCAGCACGTGCCCCTTCGGCCCTTCAGACGCCACCGGTTGGCGCGTCCTCCAGACCATATACGCACGATCGCTCGCCGGCGCGAGACCTCTCACGTTGTCGTGTCGAGACGTGAAAGCGTGCATCTCAGCCCAGAGGCTTCGGCAGCGAGTTCAGATCTTCGATATACCACTTCTCGGTCTCGACGATGGCCGGATTCTCGCCGTTCTCGTAGATCCAGGAATCGACGGCCCAGCGCTGTCCGGTGCCTTCCTCATTGAGCACCGCCGTCCAGTGCGGCCAGCCGGCGACCCCTCGCAGCAGATTTTCCTTCGAGAAGGGCGCACCGACCTTGTGATACTTGAGGAGCCCGTTCCTTTCGAGGATCATTAGGTAGCTGGTGGTGTTGGTCGCCTCGTCGACGCAGTCCTGCTGCGTCGGGTCGCCGGGCCCCTCATACTCCATGCCCGGCCGATCGGCCGACGTACCGATCTTGTCGCCGACATACCTCTCGAACCAGCCGATCGCATAGGCCACCGCCCGGCGCTCCTCCGCCGGCGTGTCCGACTTGGCTGTCTTCTGCATCAGCGTCTTGATCTCGGCGATCGCCGACGGGGGAAAGTTCACGCGGGTCTGTTGCTTACAGGTGTAGGCATGACAGACGATGGCGGTGTTGCCTTCGGGTGGCGTCGCCTTGAACTGGGCAAAATGCATCACGGGCGGCCCGTCGCGGTCATAGGTGCAGGCCGCAAGTGCCGGAAGCAGCGTCAAGAGTGCCAGAAGGAACCTGTAGGGCAGCATCCGTTGACCAGGAAATGGGTGTGGACGGGAAACGCCACGACGCAACGGGGAACTGACCGGACGTCCCCCCATAACTGCTTCGGTCGGCCCCTGCAAAGGCGGCGGATTGAGAGCAGCCGGGATTTCCACTACCTTGTCACGCCATGGCCACAGATCGTCCTGTTCACATCGTCGGCGGAGGGCTCGCCGGCGCCGAGGCGGCATTTCAGGTCGCTTCCCGCGGCCTGCCGGTGATCCTCCATGAGATGCGGCCGGTCCGAGGGACCGAGGCCCATCGGACGGCCGCACTGGCCGAACTCGTCTGTTCCAACTCATTCCGATCCGACGATCACGAGAGCAATGCGGTCGGCCTTCTGCACGAAGAGATGCGGCGCCTCGGCTCGCTGATCATGGCCGCCGCCGATCGTCACAAGCTGCCGGCCGGTGGCGCTCTGGCCGTCGACCGGGACGGTTTCTCCGCCGCGGTCACCGCCCGTCTCGAAGATCACCCGGCGATCACGATCGAGCGGGGCGAGATCGCCGGTCTGCCGCCAGAAAGCTGGGACAATGTCATCGTTGCGACCGGCCCTTTGACCTCGCCGACCTTGAGCGAGGCGATCGCGTCGCTGACCGATCGCACGGCGCTGGCCTTCTTCGATGCCATCGCGCCCATCGTACATCGCGAGTCGATCGACATGAGCGTCGCCTGGATGCAGTCCCGGTATGACAAAATCGGCCCCGGCGGCAGCGGCGCCGACTACATCAACTGCCCGCTGGACCGCCCGCAATACGAGACCTTCGTCGAGGCGCTCGTCCAGGGCGAGAAACTCGACTTCAAGGCATGGGAGGACTCGACGCCCTATTTCGACGGCTGTCTGCCAATCGAGGTCATGGCCGAGCGTGGCATCGAGACATTGCGGCACGGGCCCATGAAGCCGGTCGGCCTCACCAACCGGCACCGGCCCGACGTCAAGCCCTACGCCGTGGTGCAGCTTCGCCAGGACAACGCGCTCGGCACGCTCTGGAACATGGTGGGCTTCCAGACCAAGCTCAAATATGGCGAGCAACAACGCATCCTCCGGATGATACCCGGCCTCGAGCGCGCCGAGTTCGCCCGGCTCGGCGGCATGCACCGAAACAGCTATCTCGACAGTCCGCGCCTGCTCGATCCCCTCCTGCGGCTCAAGGCACAGCCCCGGCTGCGATTCGCTGGACAGATCACGGGCTGCGAGGGTTACGTCGAGAGTGCCGCTATCGGCCTCATCGCAGGTCGGTTCGCCGCCGCGGAGCGTCTGGGGGAGGTCGCGGAGTCACCGCCGGCGACGACGGCGATCGGTGCGCTTCTCAATCACATCACGGGCGGTCACATCACGACCATCGATGCGGGACCACGCTCTTTCCAGCCAATGAATGTCAATTTTGGCCTCTTTCCCCCGATCGACATGCCCCAAGGCGAACGCCGGCTCAGGGGACCGGCCAAGTCGCTCGCCCGCAAGCAGGCCCTGACCCGGCGGGCGCTCGACGATCTCGGCACCTGGCTCGACCGGACACCCGCTCTCAAAGCGGCCGAATGAACCCCAGTTTCCGCGCACGCGACACTTTCAGTTGAGACCTTCACACGCATGGGTGAACGCCGTAAGTTCGCATCCGGGCAGTCGGGGCCATCCATGCAGACGTCGCTCTTTCCCTACATCTGGCGCAATACGAAGTGGCAGCAGCTCTACATCCTGTGCATCGTGCTGCTGTCTATGCCGTTCTATTTCTTCTCGCTCGACTTGCCGAAGGTCATCGTCAATCTCCCCATCCAAGGCAAGGGCTTCGACACACCGACGGCGACACAGCCTTTTCTCGAGGTCCAGACCGACTTCTTCGGCTTCGGACCGACCGTCACGCTGTTCAGCGGTTTCGAGCTCGAGCGCTGGCCCTATCTCGTTGGGCTGAGCCTTCTGTTCCTGGCCCTCGTCTGCATCAACGGCTGGTTCAAGTACTACATCAACGTCTTCAAGGGCAGGTTGGGCGAGCGGATGCTCCGACGGTTGCGCTACGATCTGGTCGATCGTGTGCTGAGGTTCCCGCCGAACCATTTCAAGCGGGTGAAGGCGTCCGAGATCGCCACTATGATCAAGGACGAGGTCGAGCCGCTCGGCGGGTTCATCGGCGATGCCTACGTGCAGCCGTTGTTCCTGGGTGGTCAGGCGGTGACCGCCATGGCCTTCATCCTGATCCAAAACCTCTATCTGGGGCTGATCGCACTGGCCATCGTGCTGCTGCAGGGCGTGCTGATCCCAAGGCTGCGCCAGCGGCTCCTGGTGCTCGGCAAGCAGCGCCAGCTGACGGCACGCGAGCTTGCCGGCCGTGTGGGCGAAGTGGTCGACGGCATCCAGGAAATCCGCGTCAACGATACGTCGAACTGGGAGCGTGCCGACATCTCGTCCCGGCTCGGCCGCATCTTCTTCATCCGCTTCGAGCTCTACAACCGGAAGTTCTTCGTCAAATTCCTGAACAATTTCCTGTCCCAGGTCACACCGTTCCTCTTCTATCTGGTCGGCGGATACTTCGCGCTCCGAGGAACGCTCGACGTGGGCCAACTCGTCGCCGTCATCGCCGCCTACAAGGAGCTGCCCAGCCCGATCAAGGAGCTGATCGACTGGGATCAGCAGCGCCAGGACGTCGAGATCAAGTTCACACAGGTCGTGGAGCAGTTTCAGCCGGACGGTATGCTGCCACCGGAGGTGCAGGCGCCGCTCAGGGAGACACCGCCCCGAATTACCGCACCGATCGAGCTCAGCCGGGTCAGCATCACCGACGATACGGGAGCCCGCCTCGTCGAGAACGTGACCCTCAATCTTGCCCCCGGCGAGCACGTGGCGGCGATCGGCACCGTCAATGCCGGCGGCGAATCCGTCGCCGAAGCCATGGTCAGGCTTCTCGTTCCGACGTCGGGCCGCATCCGGGTCGGGGGGGCCGATCTGCAATCGGCGCCCGATGCGCTGATCGGCCGGCGCATCGCCTATGCCGGTCCTGCCCCCTACCTGCCGAACTCGAGCATTCGCGACTGCCTGCTCTATGCCGTCCGCCATCATCCGACCGGTGCGAGCAATGGTATGCTCTCCGAGGATGATCTGACCGAAGCCATCGCCTCCGGAAACACCACGCTCGACGTTCGCGCCGAGTGGATCGATGCGGCCAGTCTGGGCGCGGAGAGCGAGGCCGAGATCGACCAGCGTCTGCACGAGGTCCTGAAGCTCGTCGATATGGCGGGCGACGTCTACAAGCAGGGCCTGCGCGGCGGCCTCGACCCGGCCTCTGGCTCGGAACTGAAGGCCCGAGTCCTCGAGGCACGGCGGGCTCTTCGCAAACGTCTCGAGTCGCCGGAGCTCGGCAAGCTCGTCGAGCCCTTCGACCCGGCTCGCTACAATCCGATGGCCGATGTCGCGACCAATGTGCTCTTCGGCACCGCTGTCGACGCCAGGTTCTCTCCCGAAACCCTGCCATCGAACCCCAATTTTCTCCAACTGCTCGCCAATACGGAGCTCGACCGGCCACTGACCGAGATGGGACGGCGCATCGCCGAGACTGTTCTCGAGCTGTTCGGCAGTCTTCCGCCAAATCATCCATTCTTCGAGCAACTGACATTCATGAGCGCCGAGGAGCTGCCGGACTACCGGGCCATCGCCGGGCGGGTGGCCGGTCAACCGGACAGCATCTCGGGCGAGGACAGAGCACGACTTCTGCGGCTCTCTCTCGGCTATATCGAGCCCGAGCATCGTCTGGGCCTGCTCGACCTGGCCCTGCAGGACAAGATCGTCCAGGCGCGCCAGGTGCTGCGTGCGGAAATCGCCAAGGGCGCGGTCGATTTCTACGACCCGGATGCCTACAACAGCGCCTCGAGCCTCGAGGACAATGTCCTGTTCGGCCGCGTGGCCTACGGCATCGCCGATGGGCCGGAGCGTGTCCGTGCCCTGATCGAGACGGTTTTGGCCGAGCTCGATATGCAGGACGTCGTGTTCCGCGCTGGCCTCAGCTTTGCGGTCGGCTCGGGCGGAAAGCGACTGACCCAGGTCCAGCGCCAGAAGCTCGCGGTCGCACGCTGCCTCCTGAAGAAGCCCGATTTTGCCATCATGAACAGGAGTCTCGGCGCTCTCGATGCGCGAAGCCAACGCAGCATTCTCGAGGCTATCATTGATCGTGCGAGAGCCGAGGGGGTGGCGCTCTTCTGCGTCCTGACAACGCCCGCATGCGCGAGCCTGTTCGACCGGGTCGTGGTGTTCGAGGACGGCGGCGTCGTGGAGGATGGCACGCCCGCGGCGCTGTCGGCACGGGAGCGGAGTCGCTTTCGAGAGCTCGTCGGTTGAGGGAGTGGGAGGTCTAGAGCATGCCGAGTATCGAGGACGAGGTCAGTCTACTGAGACGCATCCCCCTGTTCGCCCATATCGAGACCGCCAAGCTCAAGCTTCTGGCGTTCACCTCCGAGCGGTTGGCCTACGAGTCGGGGCAGGACCTGTTTCGCCAGGGCGATGCCGGTGATGCCGCCTATGTCATCATGGATGGCGAGGCCGATGTTCTCGTCGACACGGCCAACGGCCCGCTCAAGGTCGCCCATCTCGGCAAGAACGCCTTCGTCGGCGAGATCGCCATCCTCTGCGACACGCCACGGACGGCGACCGTTCGAGCGGCGACACCGCTCGCCGCGCTGAAGATCAAGAAAGAGCAGTTCTTGAAGCTCGTCACCGAGTTTCCCGATCTCTCGATCGAGATGCTGCGGGAACTCGCAAACCGTCTCGCGACCACGACCGCCGAGCTGACCGAGGCGCGCAACAAACTCCGGCAGATCGGGGGTTAGCGACGCCGCCGATGCCGCCGTCGCCGATGCGAGGCCTCGATCGGTGCCGTGTCGCCAATCGAGCGGATGCTGATCTCGGCGCCGACCGGAACCCCGGCAAGCACCGCGACGTCATCATAGGCGACGGCGAAAATGTTGGACGGGCTCCACAGGCGAATGCGATTGCCACGCGTCGTTGGCGTCTTGCCATAGGCGATCGAGATCGCGTCATTGTCGGGGGCATAGGCGATGTCGCCCGGCGTCACGAACTGGCGCGCATCGGCCTCGAGGTAGGCTTCGAGGGGGACGTCGAAATGCACCTCTTTGCCCCAGATCTCTGCCGTCGAGAAGAGTGGCAGCGCACGCCAGACGATCTGGGCGGTCGGCGTGTCGAGCAGACGGGCGCGGATCGCGATCGCGCCCGATTGGATGACGACTTCGCGCATGCACGAAGAAATACGGGCTTCGACCGGGCTTTGGCAATCCGTCAGGGCGAACGTCGGCTCAGTTCGGGGCGGGGCCGAGCACGATGACGGCGTTGAGGCCTCCGAAGGCGAATGAGTTCGACATCGTGTAGCCGATCTTCAGATCGCGGCCGACATTCGGCACATAGTCGAGGTCGCACTCCGGGTCTGCCTCGTCGAGGCCGATGGTCGGCGGCGCCCACTGATCCTGCATGGCCTTGATGCAGACAGCGGCCTCGATGCCGCCGCCGGCCCCGAGCGGGTGGCCGTGCATGGACTTTGTCGAGGAGATGGCGAGATTGGCAGCGCCGTTGCCGAAGACCTCCTTGATGGCCCTCGTCTCATTGATATCGTTGTCGGTCGTCGCCGTACCGTGGGCATTAAGATAGTCGATATCGCCCGGCGACAGCCCCGCATCTTCGAGGGCCATGCGCATGGCATAGGCGGGGCCTTCTACGGTCGGCTTCACCATGTCCTTGGAATCGGACGCCATGCCGTAGCCACAGAGTTCGGCGAGGATCGTCGCTCCACGCCGCTTCGCGTGCTCGAGGCTCTCGAGGACCAGGAGGCCCGAGCCTTCGCCGAGCACCGTGCCGTTGCGACGCTTCGAGAACGGGAAGCAGCCTTCGGGCGACAGCACGTGCAGGGCCTGCCAGGCTTTCATCGTGCCGTAGTTGATGACGGATTCGGAGGCGCCGGCAATGGCCACATCGACCAGACCGTGACGGATGTAGTCGCGGGCGATGCCGATCGCATGGGTCGCGGTCGAGCAGGCGGAGCATGTGGCAAAGGTCGGTCCCTTGACGCCATACTCGATGCCGACATGCGCGGATGCCGAGGAGCCGATGATGCGGAGCAGCGTCAGCGGGTGGGTAGCACGCTTGTTGTGAATGAAGAGATCTCGGTAGGCCGTCTCGTAGGTGACAAGACCGCCGGCGCCCGATCCGACGATGCAGGCCGCACGGTAGGGATCGGCAAAGGGCACCTCGAGACCGCTCATCTTCACGGCCTCGTCGGCGGCGGCGGCCGCAAACCAGGAATAGCGGTCGGCGAGCGTGATGATGCGATCACGCTGGAAATGCTTCAGCCGTGCCTTCGGATCGAAATTCTTGATCTGCGCGGCAATGAGGATCTTCAGGTCGTCGAGGGGAAAACCACCGAGGGGGGATACACCGGACTTGCCGGCTTTGATCGAGGACCAGAACTCCGGCACCGTCTGGCCGATCGGCGTGACCACACCCATGCCAGTCACGACGACGCGCTGGGAATCAACTCTTTTTGTCATTCACTCTCGTTTCCGGCGCGCCCTCGTGCGGAATGGGCGCCACGCGATACTCTAGAAGTCCGGCCCGGCCTCAGGCGGCGGCGCCGGCCTTGCCCGCTTCCTTCAGAAGCGACGTGACCCGGTCGACCACCGAGCCGACAGTCTTGAAGTCCTGGACTTCCTCGTTGGCATTGTAAGGAATCTCGACGCCGAAGCTATCCTCGATGTCGAAGACAATCATAGCCAGATCAAGACTTTCGATCTCCAAATCCTCAAGCTTTGTCTCAAGAGAGATATCCTTGTCAGGATTCTTCATGTGCTTGCGGAGAATTTCGATAATCTTGGGTGCTACACTATCCATCACGCTCTCCCTGCCCGTACGGTGCAACCCGTACGTCGCATCTCATCGGCCTCTCAGTAAAGCACGTGCGTCCTTCCAGCAAGCGAAGCGCTGGCATATCCCTAAAATCGGCTGGTCGTCCAGCGAATACAGAGGCCTATCGCGATTGCCTTAGGCTGCCTCAGGCCGCTCCTGCCATGGTCTATATGGTCGCATCCGGACAATAGTTGCATCCGCAATGAATTCCGGTTCGCGTTGGGCCCGCCCCCTCTCTGTGCTAATTTGCAATCATCACCGAACGGACACAACAACCGGCGTCGGAGGGCAATGAATGACCGGCAAGACAGGCGTTTCAGGGTTTGGGTCCGAAACTGAGAGCGATCTACCCTGGCTTCGCGCCTATCCCGCCAAGGTCGCGTGGGACCAGCGGTTCACGCCGCGCCCCGTGTATGCCTTCCTCGACGACGCAGCCGCCCGCCTGCCGAAGAATCCCTGCACCAACTTCCTCGGCAAGGTGATGAGCTATGGTGAGATTCAGGCCCACGTCCGGCACGCCACGGCCGGCTTCCAGCGCCTCGGTATCGGCAAGGGCAGCAAAGTTGGGCTGTTCCTGCCGAACTCACCGACCTTTCTCGTCGCCTACTATGCGGTGCTGAGAGCCGGCGGCACGGTCGTCAATTTCAACCCGCTCTATTCCATCGAGGAGCTCGAGCACCAGGTTAGGGATTCGGGTACCACCTTGATGGTGACTCTCGATCTCAAGGTTCTGTTCAACAAGGTCGAGGCTCTGCTCGAGCGCGGACTGCTCGAGCGCGCCGTCGTCGCCTCGTTTCCGTCACTCTTGCCGCCGGTCAAATCCGCCATGTTCCGGATCGCCAAGTCGCAGGAGCTGGCGAATGTCTCGTCCTCCCCCGTCCGGGACAAAGTCATCGGCCAGAGGGACCTGATGACCAATGACGGCCGCTTCTCCCCGGTCGACATCGCCCCGGAGCAGGACCTTGCGGTCCTCCAGTACACCGGCGGGACCACGGGAACGCCAAAGGGGGCCATGCTCACGCACGCCAACCTCTCGACCAATGTCGAGCAGGTCGCGAGCTGGGCGGGTGCCCTTGAATATGGCAGTGAGCGTGTCATGGGCATCCTGCCCTTCTTCCACGTCTTCGCCATGACCGTGGTCATGAATTTCGGTGTCAGCCGGGCCTCCGAGATCATTCTCGTCCCGAAGTTCGAGCTCAACGACACGTTGAAGCTCATCAACCAGGTGAAGCCCACGCTGATGCCTGGCGTACCCACCCTCTTCAATGCCATTCTCAATCATCGCAAGATCAAGAGCTACGATCTCTCCTCGCTCAAATTCTGCCTCTCGGGAGGCGCTGCACTACCCGTCGAGGTGAAGCGAGGTTTCGAGACATTGACCGGCTGTAAGCTGGTCGAGGGTTATGGACTCTCGGAAACCTCTCCGGTCGTCAGCGCCAATCCGCCGGATGGCCCCGTCAAGGATGGATCGATCGGTATGCCGCTGCCCGGCACGAGGCTGTCGATCCGGTCGCTCGAGGACCCGTCGAAGGTGCTGGGCCTCAACGAGGACGGCGAAATCTGCATTGCCGGTCCCCAGGTCATGCCAGGCTACTGGAACAAGCCGGAGGAAACACGCGAAGCCTTTGCCGGCGACTATTTTCGGACCGGCGATATCGGCCACATGGATGAGGATGGCTTCGTCTTCATCGTCGATCGCCTGAAGGACATGATCAACTGCTCGGGCTTCAAGGTCTATCCGCGCAGGGTCGAGGAGGCCCTGTACGAGCACGCCGCAGTCGAGGAAGTGGTCGTCATCGGCATTCCGAACAAACACCGCGGCGAGGCTCCGAAAGCCTTCGTGAAGCTTCGCGAGGGTATGCAGGCAACGCCCCAGGAGCTGATGGAACATCTTCGGCCCAAGCTGTCGAAGATCGAAATGCCGGAGGAGATCGAGATCCGGAACAGCCTACCCAAGACCATGATCGGCAAGCTCTCGAAGAAAGAGCTCAAAGCCGAGGAGGCCGCGAAGGCGAAGTCTCACTCATGAGTGCTGTCTGCTCGCCGATCATGCGGTCGAAGACCCGAAGATAGCGTTGCCAGCGCTCGTTGCCCGGCTCGACCACCAGAAGCTCGCGGATCAGCCGTCGCCCATGCCGGAGATAGGCCGTGCCCTGCCCGACCCATCCTCGGCCGAGATAGTGCCGCCCGAGCTTGCCGAGGCTCGCCGAGAGATCGCCTTTCAGCTTCGTGTTCTCCGGCTCCTCGCGCAGGAGTTGCTCGACCAGGCGCCGGCCCTCCCGATGGTGCCCGAGGGCCCGATCGAGATCGCCCGCCGCGGTGTAGGCGTTGCCAAGATCATCCTCGACGGCGGCCAGATCCCGCTGCCATTCGCGATTGTGAGGTTCCTGCGCGCGTGCGCGCTCGAAGGCATTCTTGCCGGCGACGGCGAAGGCCAGCTGTCGCTCGGCATCGCCGATGACATCGTAGCTCCGTGAGAGCTGGACATTGATCCAGCCACGACGGTGCGCCATGACCGGCGTGTCGCCACCAACCGCCGCCAGTCGGAACATTACAGGCTCGGCGGTCTCAGCGATGAGACGGGCGGTCTCCGTCTCGTAGCCGCCATCGATCGCCCCGGAGACGGCGGCATAAACCTGCTCCGACAACCGCTTCAAGGTGCTGTCGAGCCGATCCTCGGAACCGGTCACATAGAAGTAGGCGCCGGCCGCGAGAAGGACCAGGCAGAGGTCGCCGATCAGGAACCAGCGCAACAGGCGGCGCGGAGACCGGCCAAACGACCGACTGCCCGGCTGGAGCACTGGAGACTTTTCTGCCTCTGTCCTTGAGGTCGACATGAACTCCCCGGCGCCCGGAATCTCGACGCCGAATTCTAGCAAGAGGCCCTTAGCGTCCGGTGAACCGGACGGGAGAAATAGCCCTCAGTTCGCCGCCTGCTCTGCAGATGCCCGCTTCCAGGGCCGCGTCTCGCAGATGAGACCACCAAGGCCGCAGCCCGTGATCTCGATCCGTTCTGCGCTCACCAGTTTCAGCTCGACCTCGAAAGTCTGACCCTCCTCTGGGCTGTAGACCTGGCCGAACCAGAGATTCTCTCCCTTGGGCTCTAGACCGAGCAGGATCGGCAGGCCCATGATCGGCCGCGTCCGCATGGCGGGATCCTCGTTGTTGCCGTCATGTAGCGGCTGACCGTCGCTACCGACTGGGTCCTTCAGCCAGACGATGCTGCCGCAGAGCAGCCCGTCACAATCCTTGACGTCGACCTTGGCCTTGTCACCCGTCGTGAACCAGAGGCCGTGAATGTCCGCTGCAGAGGCCGTTGCGGTGGTGAGGAGCAGCAGGAGGACTGCCGCAAGGGTGCTGCGCATGTTCGGCGACCTTGTGAGGTTGATCTGACAACTCATTGAGCTTGGCCGGATATTGCCACGGCAAAGGGCTCGCTGGATAGAGTTGCCACTACAGGGTAAATGCGGTCGAGTTGAGGCGGCATGCCGCGTCCCGCAGGCCTGGCAATCGCGCCGCGAGCCGCCCCGGATCTCCGGAGGCGTCGCGCAGCGTTGCCGGCTGGGGGGCTGCCATGCGGCGCCAACCAGCGTCTACCGTCCGTAGCCGCCGAATTTGGCCCTGGCCGCGGCGATCTCGGCCTCCGTGAGGAGGACCGGGCCACCGGCCTGTAGCGCCAGAATGTATTGCCGCGCCAATGTCTCGAGCTCGACCGCCCGCCACATCGCCTGCTCGAGGTCACGCCCGAGTGCGATCATGCCGTGATTGGCGAGCAGACAGGCGGTGCGATGCTCGAGGGCGATCAGAGCATTCTCCGACAGCTCCGCCGTTCCGAAGGTCGCGTAGTCGGCGACCCTGACATCCGCACCACCAAAGGCCGCGATCATGTAGTGGCAGGGTGGAATCGATTTCCGCGTCATCGACAGAGCCGTCGCATGCACCGAATGGGTATGCACGATGGCGCCGACCTCCGGCCTCACCACCAGGATCGCCTGATGGAAGCGCCACTCGCTCGACGGCTTCAGCGGACCATGCCAGGTGTCCTCGCCCCGCGCGAGCGGCATGGTCGCGATCATCTCGGGCGTCATCGTGTCGTAAGGCGTCGAGCTCGGCGTGATCAGCATTACGTCGTGCCATCTGACCGAGATGTTGCCTGACGTGCCCTGGTTGAGGCCGGAGGCATTCATCCAGCGGCAGGCCTCCACGATGGCCTGGCGTAGGGCCTGCTCCGGCTTGGTCACGCCGCCTCCAGGATCGCCGCGACGCCCATGCCGCCCGCCGTGCAGATCGAAATGAGCCCGCGCCCCGACCCCTTCTGCTTGAGCAGCTTCGCCAACACGCTCATGACGCGTGCTCCCGTCGCCGCGAAGGGGTGTCCGTAGGCGAGACTCGAGCCTTTGACATTGAGCTTGGCACGGTCGATGGCACCCATCGGCTGATCACGACCCAGGACGTTACGGCAATAGTCCGGATCCTCCCAGGCCGCGAGCGTCGCCAACACCTGGGCGGCGAAGGCCTCGTGGATCTCGTAGAAGTCGAAGTCCTGCAGGGAGAGGCCGGCACGCTTGAGCATGCGCGAAACGGCGATGGTCGGCGCCATCAGGAGCCCGTCGCCAGCTACGAAGTCGACTCCCGCCGTCTGCGCATAGGTCATCCAGGCCTGCGGCTCGAGGCCGTTGGCCTTCGCCCAGTCCTCCGAGGCGAGCAGGACCGCGGACGCTCCGTCGGTCAGCGGTGTCGAGTTCGCTGCCGTCAGCGTGCCACGCTCGGATTTCTCGAAGGCGGGCGACAGGGTCCGCATCTTTTCTCGGTCGATGTCGGCGCGCATGTTGTTGTCCCGGAAGACCCCGGCGAAGGGCACGACAAGATCATCGTGAAAGCCTTCCGTGTAGGCCTGCGAGGCCTTCATGTGACTGGCATAGGCGAGGTCGTCCTGCGCCTCGCGCGTGATGCCCCAGGTCTGCGCCATCAGCTCGGTGTGCTCACCCATCGATAGACCGGTGCGCGGCTCCTTGACGGAGGGCGGTTCGGGCGCCAGCTCACCTGGACGGAACCCCTTGAAAGTGCCGAGCTTGGCCAACGTGCCTTTGGCCCGCTGCATCCGGATGAGCCGCTGTGCGAATTTCCGCTGGAAGACGATCGGGCTGTCGCTGGTGGTGTCGGAGCCGCAGGCGATGCCGCAGTCGATCTCGCCCGTGGCTATCTTGGCGCGGAGGTTCATCGCGGCCTGCAGGCCCGTGCCGCAGGCCTGCATCAACGTCGTCGCCGGCGTCCGCGGATCGAGCGGCGTGCCGATGACGGCTTCGCGCGCGAGGTTCCAGTCCTTGGCGTGCGTGACGACCGCTCCGCCGACCACCTCGTCGACCAGCTTGCCCGTTAGTCCGAACCGCTCGACGAGACCCGTCAGCGCGGCGGTCAGCATGTCGAGATTGGTCTTGTCCGCGTAGAGCGTGTTCGACCGGCAGAAGGGAATGCGTGAGCCGCCGATGACGGCCACGCGTCTGACAGTCTCTCCGGCCATCACGCCTTCTCCTCGCGCTTGTCGGTCAGCACGCGCTGCGCCGCAGCCTTCTCCCGCTCCGTCTGGCGATAGTGGAGCGGCCCGCCGCGGAAGGGCGCGAAGCCCGTGCCGAAGATGACGCCCGCATCGGCCAGATCGGCGCCGCCCACGACGCGCTCGGCGACGCATCTCTCGCACTCGTCGATCAGCGGCTTCACGAGCTCCTCGCCGAGCGCCTGCAGCTCCGTCTCGGGGAACGGCTCCTTGGGAGCGTTGCGCTGCGCCTTGCCGTCCTTCCAGACGTAGAAGCCCTCGCCCGATTTCTTACCGAGCTTGCCGTCGGCGACCAGGCGCGCGAGCCTCGAGGCCGCCATCTCCGCCTGCGCGAGGCCAAGGATCTCCGCCACGTGCTTGCAGATGTCGAGGCCGACCTGATCGGCAAGCTCGAGCGGGCCGACGGGCATGCCGAACACTTTCGCGGCATCGTCGATCCGCTCCCGCTCCATGCCTTCCTCGTGACGGCGCATGGCCTCCATCATGTAGGGGGCGAGCACGCGATTGACGAGGAAACCCGGTACGCTCTTGACGATGAGCGGAAACTTGCCGATGGCGGTGACGACCGAGCACCCCTTCTCGACCCAGCCCTGACCGGTATCCGGCGCCTTCACCACCTCGACGAGGGGCAGCTGCGGAACGGGATTGAAGAAGTGCAGTCCGATCAGGCGCGTCGGATCGGTCATGGCCTTGGCGATATCCTCGATCGGCAGCGAGGAGGTGTTCGAGGCGATGACGGCCTCCGGCTTGGCACGCCGTTCGACCTCGGCGAAGATCTTCTGCTTGACGTCGAGCCGCTCGACGACCGCCTCGATGATGACATCGGCTCTGGGAACATTTGTCCCATCGGGATCGACCAAGAGGCGGGTCATGGCGGCGTCGATCTCGACCGGGGTCTTGAATCGCTTCCTGAACAGCGCCTTCGCCTGCTCGACGGCACGCTTGAGCTGCTCCTCGTTCAGGTCCTGGAGACTGACCTCGAGGCCAGAGATGACGCACCAGGCGGCGATGTCGGCTCCCATCGTGCCGGCGCCGATGACATGGGCTCGAAGCGGCTTGAAGCTCCCCTTGGGCGCAAGGGCCTTCATCATCTCGGACAGGCGGAAGACCCGGCGAAGATTCTGAGCCGTCTCCGAGATCATCAGCGGCGCGAAGGCGCGCGTCTCCTCGCGCTTCATGCGGTCCGGTTCACCACCGTGCCTCTCGAACAGCTCGATCAGCCGGAACGGCGCCGGATAGTGATCCTCACGGACTTTCTCGCGCGTTTTCTGGCGCATCTGACCGGCGAGATAGCCCCGGATCGGCGCATAAGTCATGAGTCGCTTGACGAAACCCGGCGCGCGAGACTTGCGGTTCCTCAGGGCGGCCTTCCGGGCCGACCATCGCAAGTGATGCTTCGAAGGCACCAGCTCGTCGACGAGCCCCATGCCTCGGGCGACTGTTGCCCGGAGCATCGAACCGGTCAGCATCGCCTGCATGGCGGAGACAGGGCCCGCGAGCTTGATGGCGCGGACGGTCCCATTGAAGCCCGGAAAGATCCCGAGCTTGATCTCGGGCAGGCCGATGCGCGTCCCTTCATCCCGCGTCGCAATCCGGTACTGGCAGGCCATGGCGAGCTCGAGCCCACCGCCGAGGCAATAGCCATGGATTGCCGCGACTGTGGGAATCGGAAGCGCCTCGATGCGATCGAGCAGCGCCGTCACCTGCTGGACAGCCTCGGCGACGGCCTTCTCGCTCTTGAAGTCCTCGAACTCGCGGATGTCCGCGCCGACGATGAAGCCGCCCGGCTTGCCGGAGATGAAGACGAGACCTTTGATCTTGCTCGCGCTGGCCTCAGTCTCGACGAGCGTGACGATCTCGCCGAGTTCCTCGAGGACGCGCCGCGACAGGGCATTCTGGCTCTCCCCCGCCCGGTCGAGGATGGCCCAGGCCAATCCTTCGAGATCGATCTCGAAGCGCCAGTCGGTGAGAGCGGGGAGCGTCAGGTTGGCCAGGGATGTCGCTTGCTCACTCATGCATTCTCCTCATGGCGCCGCGCGCGTCGCCGCCAGACCGGTCGTCGTGTTCGAGATCGTCCGATAGTGCGGCTTGACCTCCTCGGGATCGAAATGGTCGACGGCGATGACGCGGTTCGTCAGTTCCTCAACCTCGCGGACGAGGGTCGCCTCTGTGCCGGTGACGATACCCTTCTGCAGGGCTTCGCCGATCCAGTCGATTCCGTGATAGCGGCGAATCTCGCCCTTCCTGACAGCCCGCTCGATCTTGCGCTGCGCATCCTCGGCGGCGACCACTTTCGCCAGAGTATGCTCGAGGATGCCGGTCGGATCGTTCGCGTCCTTCGAAACGAAGATCTCGCGCGTCAGCCGGTCGCGCGCCTCACCCGGCTCGAGCACCAGCGCGACGGCGGCACGCGTCGTCCTATCGGAGGCGGGCCGGTAGTGGCTGCCCAGCGGGAAGACCACCCAGCGCATCAGCCAGCGCACCGGCAGGATCGGAAAGTTGTCGATGGTGCCGCGGAGCGCCTGCTCACAACGATAGAGGGCATTCTCCGCCGCCATGCGCAGGACGGGGAGGTCGACGGATGGCCGCCCGTCGTCCTCATAGCGCTTCAGGACACAGGAGAGCAGATAGAGCTCCGACAAGGCATCGGCCATCCGGCCCGTGATCTTTTGCCGGGTCTTGAGACCGCCGCCTAGAGTCGCGACCGTCAGATCGGCGACCAGGGCGAAGTTGCGTGACTGGCTCGCAAGCTGCCTGTACCAGCGCGCCGTCGCGCCAGCTCCTGATGGGGCGGAGGCAAACGTGCCGAGCGTCAGATTGTGAAAGAGCGCACCCAGCACGTTCGAGACCGCAAAGCCGACATGGCCGAGGAACGCCTTCTCGAATGCGGCCAGACCGGCCACCTTGTCGGGGTCCTGCATCGCCTGGATCTCAGAGTAAAGATACGGATGGCTCCGGAGCGCCCCTTGCGCGAAGGTGATGAGCGAGCGCGATAGAATGTTGGCACCCTCGACAGTGATCGCCACCGGCACCATCTGGTAGGCGGATTGCAGATAATTCGCCGGCCCGTCGCAAATGCCGCGGCCACCGTGGATGTCCATTGCCGCATTCACACAATCGCGCATGCGCTCGGTCGATTGATACTTCAGAAGCGCCGAGATGACCGAAGGCTTCTCGCCGCGCGCCACCATCGCCGAGGTGGCGGCCCGGGCGGCCTCCGTCACATAAGCGTGCTCGACCAGGCGCGCCATCGGTTCCTCGATCCCTTCCATGCGCGAGACCGGTATGCCGAACTGGCGCCGGATCCGCGCATAGGCCGAGGTCACGCGGAGCATCGTTTTGGCGCCCGCTGCTGACGATGACGGCAACGAGATCGAGCGTCCAGCCGACAGGCACTCCATCAGCATGCGCCAACCCTGCCCGGCCATCTCCTTGCCGCCGATGATCCACTCGACGGGAATGAACACGTCTTCACCCCAGTTGGGGCCGTTCGGGAAGGCCGAGCCGGAGGGCAGGTGCCGGCGGCCAATGTTGACACCCGCGTGATCCGTCGGAACAAGGGCGAGCGTGATGCCCACGTCCTTGCCCTTGCCGAGCAACTCCTCCGGATCGAATAAGCGGAATGCCAGGCCGAGCAACGTCGCCTTGGGTCCGAGCGTGATGTAGCGCTTCTCCCACGAGAGGCGGATGCCGACCGTTTCCTTGCCGTCATGCAGGCCGCGCGCGACGGTACCGATGTCCCGCATCGTCGCCGCATCCGATCCCGAAGTCGGCCCGGTCAGGCCGAAGCACGGTATCTCCTGGCCCTTGGCCAGGCGCGGCAGATAGTGCTCCTTCTGGTCGAGCGTGCCGTACTTCTCGATGAGCTCACCCGGGCCGAGCGAGTTCGGGACCATGACGATGGTGGCGACGTCGGGGCTTCGCGAGGAGATCTTGCCCAGGATGAGCGATTGTGCCTGCGCCGAGAAACCGAGACCGCCATGCTCTTTCGAGATCAGCATGCCGAGAAACCCATTCTCGGCAACAAAGCGCCAGATCGGTTCCGGGATCTCGCGCTCGTTATGACGGATCTGCCAGTCGTCGACCATCCGACAGAGCTCCTCCGTCGGACCGTCGAGGAACGCGCGCTCCTCCGGCGTCAGGACGATCGGTGGCACGGCGCGGAGCTTGATCCAGTCCGGCGTTCCGGAGAACAATTCCGCATCCCATCCGACAGTGCCGGCGTCGAGCGCCTGCTGCTCGGTGTCGGAGACGCTCGGCAGCACGCCCCGAAGGGCGGCAAAGGCCGGCTTGATGAGAACGGCATCCCGGATCGACTTCACCGCCAGCAGGCCGGTGACCACGCCGATCACGAACGGGATCAGGGTCCAGCCCAGAACCGAACCACCGACCAGCAGCGATGCAAGTGCGATGGTCAGCGCCGTCGCGGACCAGCCGACGAGTGGTGCGCGCCACATTGCCAGCACGAACAGGGCGACGACGGCGATCGCCGAGATCCATCCACCGCTCATGGCCTACCTCCCGGATTGCGAGGCCCTTGGCCTGCAGCTTCCTCACCTTGCCCGCCAGATATCAAGCAGAAATGAACGTAGCTTGCGAGAGGCCGGAGGAAATGGCCGCGAAATCAACGGACTTGCCGCCGCGGCCGGCCGGTTCAGGCGGCACTGATTCCCCGCCGGCAGTTGTGTCGGGCGATGGCTTTGGCTAGGCATAGACAGAAATCTGCCGCCGAAATCCGTAGTCGGCGTACCGCCGAGGGAAGGAAGAGAGCATGGCCGACGAACCCGTCATCGCGCAAAAGAATCCATACGTTGTCGAACTGCAGGAGGGGAAGCAATATTGGTGGTGCCGCTGCGGCCGCTCCAAGCGTCAGCCCTTCTGCGACGGCTCCCACAAGGGCACCGGGCTCGAGCCGCTGGCCTTCACGGCCAGCTCGACGGGACCGGCGAACCTGTGCGGCTGCAAATTCTCGGATGATCAGCCATTCTGCGACGGCTCGCACAACATGCTCTGAGCCGCCGGCGGTCCTACCCTATGACGCGATCGCCATCGCCGCAGGCTGCGGTCGTGTCTGGCCGAGCGCGGTGGTGGTGACCTGGGTCGCCCCATCGATTTTCACGACCCGGCGTGGCGCACTCCCGCTGGCCCTCGCCAACTGATCGGCAAAGGCCTCGGAGTGGGTGACGATCCAGAGCTGTGAGGTCTCGGACGCCGAGGCGACGAGCTGGCACAGGGGTGCGAGAAGCTCCGGGTGTAGACTCGCCTCGGGCTCGTTGAAGGCCATGAACGACGGCGGGCGAAGCGCCGATAGTGCCCCGACAAGGCAAAGATATCTCAGCGTTCCGTCAGAAAGCTCGGCAGCGCTGAACGGCCGCTCGATCTCCGAGGTCCGCAGGGCAAGGCGGCACTGACCGTCGACCACCTCGACCATGAGTTCGCTGCCGGCGAAGGCATCGGCAACGGCGCGGCGAATCGACTGCGGTTGCTGTTTCAGCACCGTGACCGTCGCCAGCACGCTCGCCAGGTCATGACCATCCGTCGCGAGCGAGGCGCGTGACAGCGCGGGTGCGGGACGGCGCAGCGGCGAGGACGGCCCGGTATCGAACGCATGGTAGAGGCGCCAGCCCGCCATCGTGCGCCGGATCAAATGCAGCTCCGGATAGCGCGCGGCATCGCGAATGGCGGCCAATGCCGGCTCCGACGCCAACAGCTCGCCCTCGAAACGCTGCGACGTGCCGCGGTCGTCTCGGAGCCAAAGCTTCGGCCCCTTCCGCTCGAGCAGCACAACCGAAATGTCGCGATAGGCAAGCGTCAGCCGCTCCGCCCGTATCATCGGCTCGTGATCGAGCGCCGGCTCGCCAACGCCGGGCGGACCGATCTCGAGGCGATAGGTCAGCTCGTTGAAGACGGCCGTCAGCACCAGCCGCTGCGTGACGCGCTCACGCGTTCCCGCCCACAGGACCGACTCCAGCCCGCCCTCCTCCGCGATCGCCTCCGTGATGGTGCCCTCGGCGGCTTTCTGCAGAAGCGCCAGGGCACGGTAGAGGTTGCTCTTGCCGACGCCATTCTCGCCAACCAGCACCGTCAGCGGGTCGACGGCGACACGGATCGACTTCAGCGACCGATAGCCCTCGACGTGGATTTCCTTAAGCTGCATCGATCTCCCCCGTTTTTCTGTCAGCACCGCTCCTTGTCGTTGAAAATTCTGGCATTTTGAGGAAAGCTCATCCGCGGTTCGATCCATTGCGAGCACAAGATGGGCAAACGGGCGAAGAAGACGCCGGTGCACCGGCTTCATGCCAATCTCATCACCGACGTTGCCGGGCTCAGCGTCGGCAACGCCGATGATGCCGATTTGCGTTCGGGAGCGAGTGTCGTCGTGTTCGATCAGCCGGCGATTGCCGCCTGCTCGGTGCTCGGCGGTGCGCCGGCTGGCGTCGCCACGCAGAGCTTCGAGCCCGACATGGTGATAGAGGCGGTCGATGCCCTGGTCCTCTCCGGTGGCTCGGGCTTCGGCCTCGAGGCGACGACGGGCGTGCAGGCCTGGCTCCGCCAGCAGGGCCGGGGGTTTCAGATTGGCGAGACGCGGATCCCGATCGTGGCTGGTGCCATTTGCTTCGACATGCTGAATGGGGGCGACAAGAGCTGGGGCCGGTATGCGCCCTATCGCGAGCTCGGATTCGCTGCCGCCGAGCGGACCTCGGCCGGGCCCTTTGCCCTCGGCACCGCCGGTGGCGGCTTCGGCGCGTCGACCGTCAATCTCAAGGGTGGCCTCGGATCGGCGAGCGCCGTCACGCCATCGGGCCATACCGTCGGCGCGCTCGTCGTCGTCAATGCGATCGGCGCCGCCACCATGGGCGAGGGACCGCATTTCTGGGCCGCTGGCTACGAGGTGGGCAAGGAATTCGGCGGTCTCGGCTTCCCGAAGAGGATCAGCACCGACATGACGGAGCTCGCCTGGAAGGGCGGGCCGACCTTCGCCACCACCATTGCCATCGTCGCCACCGATGCCATCCTCACAAAGCCGATGGCCAAGCGTCTCGCCATCACGGCCAATGACGGCTTCGCCCGTGCGCTCCGGATCACGCACGCCCTGTTCGACGGCGACACCGTTTTCGCGGCCTCGACAGGCCGGCGGCCACTCAAGGACCCCGTCAACGAGCAGATCGAGATTGGCGCCGTCGCCGCTGATTGCGTGGCCCGGGCGATTGCTCGCGGCGTCTACGAGGCCACCCCTTACCCCTTTGGCACGTCGCCCCTGCCAACCTGGCGGGAACGCTTCGGTTGACCCGAGATCATTCCGTCCCCTGCGGGTTGCCAAGCCTCGCCCCACCGTGACATCCTGACTTCACGCTTTGGTCCAGATCGGCCGGGAGGTTGAACCGTGAGCCGGGCCTTCATCCGGGAAAGCGACGGCGACGACACGCCCGACCTGCTGCCCGACCGGCCGGTCTCGCCCCATCCCAATTGGGTGACGGCGGTAGGATTGGCAATGATGGAGGCCGAGATCAGGGCGCTGGCCGAGGCGCAGTCAGCGGCCCAAGCCGCTAACGACAAGCAGGCCCTCGCTACGGCGGCTCGAGATTTGCGCTATTGGACCGCGCGCCGGGCCACCGCCGAGGTGATCGCGCGCCCGACCCAAACCGCGACCGTCGCCTTCGGCTCCGAAGTCACCATCGAGCGCGACGACGGCCGCCGGCAAACCTACCGCATCGTCGGCGAGGATGAGGCTGATCCCCGGAAGGGCACGCTCTCCTATGTCTCGCCCCTGGCTCGCGCACTGCTCGGGAAATCGGTTGGCGATGTGGTGAGCGCCGGCAAGAGCGAGGCGGACATCGTCGAGATCGCCTGTTGATCTACCCGAACACCTTGTCGCCGCGCTCGTCGATGATCTGGCGCCCCTTCGCCAGAGCGAACTCGGCGGCCTCGTCCTGGCCGGAGAAGCGGTCAGCCCGGACGAACGTGTGCTCCTTCCGGACGCCGTCGATCTCCTTCGAGATGACGCCGGCGAGCTGGAATTGGCCACCTTCCTTGTAGGGCCGTGCCTCGATGGTGAAGCCCTTGTACTCAGTCGTCTTGGCGGCCGCGGCTGGACCCGCCTCCGACCCGGCGCCGAACAGCCTCTTCAGGAACGACATGGAGGACTCCCGTCCGTGCTCATCGCTTGAGCGAAGTCTAGGCCGCATGTGGCGGAGGTTCAATGGCAGAGGTCGCACAGCTGAGGTTGAGGATCGACACGTCGACCGATAGGGTGCCGATCAGTATCATTGCCACGGATTGCACCATGCACTACGACCCGCGCAAGGACGATTGCCCGCTTCCCTTCGATCCCTTCAAGAGCTGCACGGTACCCCGGCCGATCGGCTGGCTGTCGACGATCTCGAAGGCGGGGCAGACGAACCTCGCCCCATTCAGCCAGTGGCAGAACATCACCTACGATCCACCGATCGTCATGTTCTCTGCCGACCAGCATGTCGATGCCCGCAAGAAGGACACCGTCATCAATGCCGAGGAGACCGGCTATTTCGTCTGGAACATGGCGACCTACGAGCTGCGCGAGGCGGTGAATAAATCGGCTCAGCCCGTCGCGCGCGGGATCGACGAGTTCACACTCGCCGGTGTCACGAAAGCACCCTGCATCGAAGCGCCGGGGCCACGCGTCGCCGAGAGTCCGTTCGCATTCGAATGCCGGTATCTCACGACGCTGCGGTTTCCCGGTACCACCAAGGTCTCCGATGCCGACGTCGTCTTCGGCCAAGTGGTGCGCATTCATATCGACGAGCGCTTCGTGCTGCCGTCGGGCAAGCTCGACATCCTGAAAGCGCGCCCGATCGCCCGGCTCGGCTACTATGACTACACAAGCATCACCGAGATCTTCGAGATGCGCATCCCGAACGCCGATGCGACCGAGATGGCCGGGCTCGAAGGGCGGCCGCGGAAAAGCTGACCTACCAGCTGATGTCGCCGCTGAAATACGGCACGCGGATTTGGACCCGGCGATTCTTCTTGTCGACCTGCACGTCCGTGTAGGGGGCTTTGACCGTCACCTTGTCCGAGGACGTATCGACGTCGGTGTAGGGTGCCCTCACGGTGACGGTGTCGTCGGTGGTCTCGACTTCGGTCGCGGGGGCGCTGGCGGCCATCGCCGTTGCGGCGAGACCGACGATAGCGAGCATCGCAAGCACTCTCATGGCGGTACTCCGGTTGCCTTTACGTGTTGCATGAACACTGGGCGAGAAGCTACTGGAAAGCAACCCCTCTTACCGCGACAATTCACGCCTTGGGGTGAAACACCAGCGCGACGCCGTTCATGCAATAGCGCTTGCCGGTCGGCGCCGGGCCGTCGTCGAAGACGTGGCCGAGGTGCCCACCGCAGCGCCGGCAATGCACCTCCGTGCGCGTCGTGAAGAGCGTGTTGTCCTCTTTGAGGCCGACGGCATTGGGCAGCACGTCGTAGAAGCTCGGCCAGCCGGTGCCGGACTCGTATTTCGTCGAGGAGCTGTAAAGAGGGAGATCGCAGGCGGCGCAATGGAACGTGCCCTCGCGATGCTCGCCCAAGAGCTCGCTCGTGCCAGGGCGCTCGGTGTCCTCCTCGCGCAACACCGCGTATTGGGCCGGTGTGAGCAGCGCACGCCACTCGGCCTCAGTCCTGGTGATCTCGAAGGTTTCGGCAGCGGACAGCCGGACAAAGGGTGTGAGCGCGACGAGACTGGCAGTCGAGAGCAGGAACGTGCGGCGGTGGAGCATCGGGAGCCTCCGGGGCAAGAGGGTGGTTCTCCCCCATCCATGTGGCGACGCAGGATGCACAGCGCCAGCCACAATCGCGTGAAGGTGGTGTGAAGACCCGCGAAGGGCGCCCAGGGCAAGCCTGCTTGCCACAAGCCGCCATCCCAATCGCAACTACTTGCCGACGATCTGGTCGCGCAGGCCCGGCACGAGATAGCCCTCGATCAGCTTGACCGGCATCTTCCAATCATCCGGCCGGTTGTAGTTCCCCGCATTGATGGCGATGACGAGCCCGTGTTTGGACTGGACGGTCAGCCGCTGTCCGCCGTTGCCGAAACACGCGACCCAAACCGGCGGGTCGCCCTGTGGCGCCAGCCACCAGAAATATCCGTAGCGCAGACCGTCACGGGTTGTGGCGCGCGGTGTTGCCAGCGCCGTCAGCCAGTCGGCAGGAACGATCGTTCGGCCATCAAAGGTGCCACCAGCCACCACCATCTCGCCGATCCGCACCAGATCGGGGAGCTTCAGCCGCAGGCCCGAGGCCGCGGACGGCTCGCCATCGCGCCCCTTGATCCACTCGAACTCTCGAATGCCGAGCGGCTCGAGCAGCTTTTTTTTCGCGTAGGCGTCGATCGGCTTGCCGACGCCCTTGGCGATGACACGCCCGATGATCGCCGTCGCCCCACCATTGTAGCGCCATTGTGTGCCCGGCGGCTCGATCATCGGCCGATCCAGGATGAAGCGATAGCGATCGCTTGCCGCCTCCATGGCGATCTCGCTGTTGCGCGGATCGCTATAGGGCAGGCTCTCGTCCCATTCGGTGCCCATCTGCATCGACAGCGCATGTCCGATCGTGATGGCATCGCGGCGCGGATCGCCGGCGAGATCGGCATACTCCGGGAACTGCGCCAGGAGAGGCCGATCGACCGTCGGAACACGCCGCTCGGCCAGAGCCATTCCGTAGAGCAGCGCGACGATCGACTTGGTGACAGACCGCAGATCATGCAGCGTTTCCGGACCATGATCACGCTTGCCAAGCGACACGCCCCAGCGCTCGTCCTCGCCCGAAAAGAACTCCTCGACCAACACCTTGCCCTTGTGCGCCACCATCACGCCGTGCAGGCCAGCGAGATCGCCGCTGGCGACCGCCTGCCGGATCTTCTTCCCGGTCTCCGACTCTTGCGCCGATGCCCGCGGCCCATCGACGAGAAGCGCGGTGCCGAGCACTGCGGCCATCGAAAGAAGTGATCGGCGTGACTTGGGCATGAGACAACCTTGCGGTTCGATCCTCGGGCGACGGCTTGATGCTCACCATTGATCGGATTTGATGTCGGGGGTGTGTCGGCGGGCATGTCGAAGCGCATCCGTGCCGCTTGCGGCGCGACCGGTCAAGCAGGTCCCATAGATCAGTGGCCGGCGGACGGCGTCGCGGAGCAGGCCCGCCGGCCTCAACGGTGTCAGAACTTGTAGCTGATGCCCGTTCGGAGGACGTTGGCCGTCTCCTCGAAGCGGAAGGGTTCGTTGTTCTGCGAGAAGCCGTCGACAGTGCCGAGATCCATGTGGAGAACCTCGACCTTGAGGCTGGTCCTTTGGCCAACGGCAAGCTCGGCTCCGGCGCCGATCACCCACCCGGCCCGGAATTCATTGCTCAACGCCGTCTCACCGGGCGTGTTGCCGATCGAGCGCTCGTCGATGTCCATGAAGGCGAGCCCGGCCGTGCCATAGACGAGGGCCTGGCCCAGCATGGCGCCGGCCCGGGCACGGGCTGTCCCCCAGAACGGCCCGAAATCCGCACTGTAGATGTGGCCGTCGAAAACCGTTTCCGGACCTGCCGACATGTCCATGAGACCGAGGTCGCCCTCGAGACCCAGCAGAATGCCTTGGCTGGTGTGGACGTTGTAGCCGAAGGTCAGCGCCCCGAGTCCGCCCGAAGGTGAGATCGAGGTGGTGCCGTGATCGCCGGCGCGGATGTAGGTCTGTGTCGCCTCGCCCCAGCCGTAGCCGATCGTGATGCCGGCGTAGGGGCCCGACCAGAAGCTCAAGGGCTCCACATACCCGTCCGGGTAGGGCGACCCGGACTCGCCCGCACCTCCGAGTTCGCCGGCAAAGGCCGGCATCGGGGTCAGGACAGCGGTCGACACGGCCAGGACGGTGGCCGCTACGGTTGATGGAATGGTCGGCAAGTGCATGAGGATCCCCCCAGATGAATGGGCCCCGTCCCCGTCCGGCGCCGGCTGCAGATGCGCGCATAACTGACTGAGATTCCGGCGAGATTTTGAATTCATTGTGCTGATGACATTGCAATCTTTTGGAGCACTCAAGTCGTGTCAGACAAAATGATCGATGTGGCGCTGAAAAAGAATGTCGACGGAAGAATTGATGAAGTTGTTCTGTGCTGCATGCTGTCACAGCATGTGATCTGTGGTGAGGATGATCGGGCGAGCACCGGTCACACTCCTATTGTTTGCCGAAGCGCGAGGCTCAATCCCTCGAGCATCATCCTGGCTGCCAAGGCGGCGACGTTGGCCGCGCAAGGGCGACGCGCCCCGCAAGCGCTCTCATCCCAGACGACGTCCAAGGTGGATCGCGTGTGTTGCATCCGCCTCGTCCACAGGCACGAAACCGAGCCGCACATAGAAGGTGGTGGCGCGGCCGATCAACTCGTGCACGAGCCCGCAGCCGACGCCCTGGCGCCGGTGGGCCTCGGCTACATAGATGTGCCGCAGCCGGCCGATGGCAGGATCATGCATCACGTAAGGATCGCGATTGAGTCCGCCGCAGGCGATGAGGGTTGGGCCTTCGTAGACGCCGAGAAAGCACTCGCCGGGCTTGTCGAATCGATTGTCACCGGATCGCCAGTCGGCGATCAGGCGGTCGAGAAAGGTGTGCTCGCCAAGGCGGGCTTCGTGGGCGAGGAGAAGAGCGGCTTGTAGCCTTCGAAGATCACAGACTTTACGTGAGCGCTCGCTCAGAGCGAGAACTCCCGACGCAGGATTGCCAGCAACTGGCTCGCTCCTTGTCGGTCAAGCTGCATAGTTTGGCTCTTCTTTCCGGGTTTCTCCCGGTTCTCGCGGCCATATGAGTCGATCTGCAGCAGCACACGGCCATCCTTCTCGAAGACGGTGTATGTCGCCTCAATCTCATCATGGAGTGAGTTTCGCTCCATGTGCTTCCTTTCGAAGCGACGACTAAGCGCCATGGAGGGCCTCCGCTACGGGGCCACGATCGGCCAATTCAATACTCAGCCTAGTTATCCAAAAAGCTCCTCAGCTTCCGGCTCCGCGACGGATGCTTCAACTTCCTGAGCGCCTTCGCCTCGATCTGGCGGATGCGCTCGCGCGTCACCGAGAACTGCTGGCCGACCTCTTCGAGCGTGTGGTCGGTGTTCATGCCGATGCCGAAGCGCATGCGGAGCACACGCTCCTCGCGCGGCGTCAGGCTGGCCAGAACGCGCGTCGTGGTCTCGCGCAGGTTCGACTGGATCGCGGCGTCGATCGGCAGCACCGCGTTCTTGTCCTCGATGAAGTCGCCGAGGTGTGAATCCTCCTCGTCACCGATCGGCGTCTCGAGCGAGATCGGCTCCTTGGCGATCTTCAAGACCTTGCGCACCTTCTCGAGCGGCATCGCCAGCTTCTCGGCGAGTTCCTCCGGTGTCGGCTCGCGGCCGATCTCGTGCAGCATCTGCCGCGAGGTACGGACGATCTTGTTGATCGTCTCGATCATGTGGACCGGGATGCGGATCGTGCGCGCCTGATCGGCGATCGAGCGCGTGATCGCCTGCCGGATCCACCAGGTCGCATAAGTCGAGAACTTGTAGCCGCGCCTATACTCGAACTTGTCGACGGCCTTCATGAGACCGATGTTGCCCTCTTGGATGAGGTCCAGGAACTGCAGGCCGCGGTTCGTGTACTTTTTCGCGATCGAGATGACGAGGCGCAGGTTCGCCTCCACCATCTCCTTCTTGGCCTGCCGCGCCTCGCGCTCGCCCTTCTGCACGTGGCGGACGATGCGGCGGAACTCGCCGATCTCGAGGCCGGTCTCGGAGGCAAGCGTCCGGATCTCGCCGCGGATGACCTCGATCGCCTGCTTCTCGCTCTTGATGAAGTCCTTCCAGCCCTTGCCCTTGAGCTTCTGCACCTTCGCCGCCCAGGCCGCATCGATCTCCGATCCCTGCCAGTTCTGCAGGAACTCGGTGCGGCTGACACCGTAGGTGTCGGCAAGACGCATCAGCCGGCCCTCGAGGCCGATGAGCTTCTTGTTGATGCCGTAGAGCTGCTCGACGAGCAGCTCGATGCGGCTGTTGTTCAGCGACAGCGACTTGACGTCGGCAATGATCTCCTCGCGGAGCTTCTTGTAGCGCTTCTCCTGGCTCGAGGAGAGCGCGTCCTCATCGTTGGTCGCGCCTTCGACCTTCTGGTCCTGGAGCTTCCTGAGCTTCTTATAGGTGCCGGCGATACGGTCGAAGGTCTCGAGCACCTTGGGCTTCAGCTCCGCCTCCATGGCGGCGAGCGAAACGGCGCCCTCGTAGTCGTCCTCGTCGAAATCGTCGGCGGGCGGCTGCACGCCCTCGCCGCCGACATTGGTGATGTCGTCGTCATCGGCGGCCCTGCGCTGAGCCGGCGCCTTGGGGGGCGGCGGCTGCATCGCAGGCTGCGGCCGCATGGCTTGGGCCACCTGCGGCGGGATGACGGGCTCGGGCGGTTTCCGGTCCGGCCCCTCGTAGGTCGCCTCGAGATCGATGATGTCGCGAAGCAGGAGCTTGCCCTCGTTGAGCTCGTCGCGCCAGATGATGATCGCCTGGAAGGTCAAGGGACTCTCGCAAAGCCCGGCGATCATCGCCTCGCGTCCGGCCTCGATGCGCTTGGCGATGGCGATCTCGCCTTCGCGCGACAGCAGCTCGACCGTCCCCATCTCGCGCAGATACATGCGTACCGGGTCGTCCGTGCGATCGGCCGGCTCGCTGGTCCGGGTCAACCGCACAGGCACCGCCTGGGTCGTCACGGCCCGGCTACCGCTGCTCTCCTCTCCGTCGCTTTCCTCGTCGCCTTCGCCGACCTGGGCCTCCTCGACCTCGTCGGCGTCGACCACGTTGACGCCCATGTCGGAGAGCATGGACAGAATGTCCTCGATCTTCTCGGACGACACCTCCTCGGAGGGGAGCACCTCGTTCAGCTCGTCATAGGTGATGAAGCCGCGGCTCTTGGCTGTCTTGATGAGGCGCTTCACCGCCTGATCGGAGAGGTCGAGAACGGGGCTGTCCGTGGTCTCGCCCGTCGCCGCCGCTTCCTCATTCTGTGCGCTGGTTGTTGCCATCATGCCACTCCGATCGATGCTGCCTTGCCGCGCCCGGCGCTCGGAGCGCCCGTGACCGCGGCCTCTACCTTATGTCACTTGCCCCTGACCGCCCCGTCAGGCACGACGCCGCCCATCGGACAGACCATCGGGCGTCGATGTTTCCATTGTGTTCTGTTTTTCCCGGATCTCGGCCAGCGCCAACAAAGCCTGCTCGCTGCCGTCCCTGACCAATGCTGCCTCTGCTGCCGCCAAGTCCTGCCTAAGGCCTTCGAATTTGAGTTGCAACGACAATAGCTCCCGCCAGGCCAGCACGACTTTGTCCTCGGCTGCGCCGGGCTCGGCGAAACGATCACTGTTGTGTGTCAGGGCGCGCTGGACGAAGCCGACGGCATCCTCGAGGCCTAACCTGAGCAAATGGGAGTTGAGCGTTTCGATGTCAAGGGGGGCGCCGTCCGCATGGATGCGCAACAGCGCATCGCGAAGCCGTTCCAGGGCCGGGGCCGACAGCTTAAGCGCCGCCACCTCCTCGGCCACCTCGTCCAACAGCCAGGGATGATTCATCACCGTCTTGAGTATCAGGGCCTGCCGGGTCACGTCGTGGCTCATGCCGACGACAAGCGGGCTGCGCGCCAATGCGGATCTCGAAGCCTGGGCGCCCTGAACCGGTTGCGGCTTTCTCTGGCCGAGGCTTCGCTCGCGGGTGCGCCAATCGTTGTCATTGAGCGCGCGTGCCCCACCACGCCCCGAACCGCGAACCGCCTGCCACTGAAACTCTCTAAGGCGTTGCCGAAGCTCGCGTTGATACTCCTCGCGGACAGAGCGATCCTCGACACTCTCGGCCAGCTTCTCGACCCGATGGGAAAGAGCCGCCCGGCGCTCGGGGGTATCAGCGGGCTCCCGTTCCCGCTCGCGTCTCCAGGCGACCTCGAGCAGGCTGCTCGCGTTCGACAACACACGCCGCGCTGCCTCGGCCCCTTGCTGGCGGACGAGGTCGTCCGGGTCGAGGCCAGCGGGCAAAAAGGCAAACCGCAAGCTCCGGCCCGGCTCGAGCATCGGCAGCACGGTGTCGACGGCCCGATAGGCCGCCTTCTGGCCGGCGGCGTCGCCGTCGAAACACAGAATGGGCTCCGGACCGAGCCGCCAGAGCAGCTTGATCTGGTCGGGCGTCAGCGCTGTGCCGAGAGGCGCCACCACCTGCCCGATGCCGGCCTCCGCCAGCGCGATCACGTCCAGATACCCCTCGACGACCACGACCGTCCCGGCATCGTGGGCCGGCAAACGGGCGCGCGCCGCATTGTAGAGGATGCGCCCTTTGTGAAAGAGCGGCGTCTCCGGCGAGTTCAGGTATTTCGGGCTTTGGTCCGGTTTCAGGGCGCGGCCGCCGAAGGCGATGACACGGCCTTTCAGATCCGGGATGGGGATCATCAGACGGCCGCGGAAGCGATCATAGGGGACGGGAATGTCGGCACCGGCGATCAGGAGGCCGGCTTTCACCATCTCGTCCGTCGAGTAGCCCTTCGCCGCCAGATGCTCCTTCAGACCCGAGCGGCTGTCGGGCGCAAAGCCCAGACGGAAGGTTGCGATGGTTGTCTCGGCGAGCCCGCGCCGGACCAGATAGTCGCGGGCTGCTCGTCCCTCGGGCGTCTTGAGCCTGGCCTCGAAATAGGCGGCTGCCGCCTCGGACGCCGCCGCCAGCCGGTCGTATTCGCCCGCCTGCCGCACCAGTTCGGGAGACGGCTTGGGCATGGCAACCCCGGCTTCCTCGGCCAGCCGCTCGACCGCCTCCGGAAAGGCCAGCCCTTCGGTCTTCATCAGGAAGGTGAAGATGTCGCCGTGCTCGCCGGTGGCGAAGCAGTGATAGAAGCCTTTGTGATCGTTGACGGTGAAGGACGGCGTCTTCTCGACCTTGAAGGGCGACAGACCGATGAACTCACGACCCTGTCGCTTGAGCGCAACCCGGCGCGATACCACCTGCGATACCGGCAGGCGGGCGCGGATCTCGTCGAGGAGCTGGGGTGGAAATCGCATGGGGCTCGTCTGGCCGTTCGAGGTGATTCGGAGTGTAGACTGATTCGCCAACGCTCCCGGTGACGTCCGGTGGCCGGCCGAAGTGTCTGGACAATCTGTGGAAAATGGCGCCTCGCCAATCTGGCGCGCAGCTCGCCCCAATGCGACGCCAGCTGCCCTCCGGCCATGAGCTCGTCGGTTTGTCCGCGATCGCCCGGCGCCCCCGCGTTCGGGAGATGCTTTCAGTCAGCCGAGACGTCCTTTCACCATCTGACTGGCCCGGGCGAAGTCCATCCGGCCGGCATACTCGGCCTTGAGCTTCGCCATCACCTTGCCCATGTCCTTCGGGCTGGTTGCGCCGACGGCCGCAATGGCCACCCCGATCGCCTCACCCATCGCGTCGTCGTCGAGCTGGGCCGGCAGGAAGGAGCGGATGAGGGCGAGCTCGGCCTTCTCCTTGTCGGCGAGATCAGCCCGATTGTTCGCCTCAAAGACGGCAATGCTCTCCTGGCGCTGCTTCACCATCTTCGCCAGCACCTCGACGATCTCGGCATCACCGATCGGCTGGGCCGGCACATCACCGCGAATTCCCAAGTCGCGGTCCTTGATGGCGGCTGTGATGAGGCGCAGCGTCGAGACCTTGGCCTTGTCGCCGGCCTTCATGGCCTCTTTCAGAGCCTGGTTGATCGTCTCGCGCATGGTGGGCCTCCGGTTCGGGTGCCGGAGAGACATCCGCCCTCCCGGGCGATTTGGCAAGCCCGCGACAAACCGGGCCAGACCTTCGCGTTGACCGGACCGGTCCCCTCCAATAGCTTCCGACCGGTCCCGGGCCGGGGCCTCCGAGGACAAGCATGGCGAGCAAGTCAAAGAAGCCGGCGCCCAACAGCGCCTGGCCCGAGCGGCGGGCAACGGGCGTCCTGGTGCTGGCGGACGGCACCGTCATCGAGGGCTTTGGCCTCGGAGCCATCGGCCATGCGGTCGGCGAGGTCTGCTTCAACACCGCCATGACGGGCTACCAGGAGATCCTGACGGATCCTTCCTACGCCGGCCAGATCATCACTTTCACGTTTCCCCATATCGGCAATGTCGGCACCAATGCCGAGGACACCGAGACCTCGAACACGGCTCAGCGCTCGGGAGTCCGTGGTGCCGTGCTCAAGGCCGACATCACCTCGCCTTCCAACTACCGCTCGGCGGAGGCGCTTGGGCGCTGGCTCGATCTGCGTGGAATCATCGGGCTCGCCGGCATCGACACGCGCGCCCTCACCGCACTGATCCGGGAGAAGGGCATGCCCAATGGCGTCATCGCCCATGCCCCTGACGGCCGGTTCGATCTCGAGCGCCTGACGGCCGAGGCCCGGGACTGGCCAGGCCTCGTCGGCCTCGATCTCGCCAAGGAGGTGACCGCCGGGCAGAGCTACACCTGGGACGAGACCCGCTGGCAGTGGGGCTCGGGTTACGGGCAAGCCGGCGACCGACCGTTCTCCGTCGTCGCCGTCGACTACGGCATCAAGCGCAATATCCTGCGCTGCCTCGCCTCTGTCGGATGCCGCGTGACGGTCGTGCCGGCCGGGACCCCGGCCGAGGACATTCTCGCGCGCCGGCCCGACGGCATCTTCCTCTCGAACGGTCCGGGCGATCCGGCAGCCACCGGCATCTATGCCGTCCCCGAGATCAAGAAGCTCGTCGCCTCGGGCATCCCGCTCTTCGGCATCTGCCTGGGCCATCAGATGCTGGGTCTTGCCCTCGGCGCCCGGACGCAAAAGATGCATCAGGGGCACCATGGCGCCAATCATCCAGTCAAGGATCACACGACCGACAAGGTCGAGATCACGTCGATGAACCATGGCTTCGCCGTCGATCGCGACAGCCTGCCGGCCGAGGTCGAGGAGACGCACGTCTCGCTGTTCGACGGCTCGAACTGCGGGCTTCGCATCAAAGACAAGCCCGTCTTCTCCGTGCAATATCACCCCGAGGCTTCCCCAGGCCCGGAGGACAGCCACTATCTTTTCCGTCGCTTCGTCAATCTGATGCGGTCGAGCAAGGGCCTGCCGCAGCTCCCCGAGAGGTGAGGATGGAGAGGCGGCACATCCTCCGGCCGCTGCTCCTCGCACTCCTGGCGATGGCCATCGTCACGCCACAGGCAAAGGCTGCCGACTGGCGGGAGACTCCATGGCTGTCCTTCGAGGCCGATCTCTGGCCAACGCATCATCTTGCCGGACTCATTTGGGGGAACGTCGAGGGCCGTGTGATCGAGCCTAAGGAGCTCGTGGCAATACTTTCCTCCCGACGGCTGGTGCTCTTGGGCGAGTTTCACGACAACCCCGACCACCATCGGCTCCAGGCCTGGCTGATCGCCCAGATCAAACCCAACGCCGTCGTTCTCGAGATGGCTGATGTCGACCAGCAGCCTGCCATCGACAACTTCCTGGCCGACGGCAACTGGTCGCCGACGGCCCTTGGTGCGGCGCTCGAATGGGAGACCCGCGGCTGGCCCGACTGGGGCACCTATCAGCCGATCGCGGAGGCCAGCAAATCGGTCGGGGCCAAAATCGCAGCCGGCAACGCGCCACGCGCCGAGGTCCGGGCCGTGGCCAAGGAGGGCATCGCCGCGCTCGATCCGTCGAGTGACCTACGCCCGCCTCTGGAGCGCGCCTTGCCATCCAGTCTCGCGAACGCCCTCGAAGCCGATATCGCCCTGTCGCATTGCGACATGCTACCGGAAGCCCTGCTGCCGACGATGGCGCTCGCGCAGCGGCTTCGCGACCTGACGATGGCGCGGCGGCTGGATGACGCAGCGGGAGCGGACGGCCGCGCGGTGCTCGTGACCGGAAATGGCCACGTACGGCGGGACCGTGGCGTGCCCTACGCGCTGGTATCGCAGGGCCTCTCCGCCGACAATCTGGCGAGCCTCATGTTCATGGAGGTCGATCCCGAGGCCGGGACTGCGTCGGACCTGGTGCCCCTCGATGCCGCGGGCATGCCCGTCGCGGATTACATCTGGATCACGCCCGGCGTATCTCGGCCCGATCCGTGCGAGGAGATGGCGAAGCAACGCTCCGGAGGCGGCTAGAAGCCGCCATCGCCACTTCGGCCGTGCCCGACCGAACATCTCGCCGGCAGGACGTCGCCGATTCGGACCTCACGGCAGTGAGAGTCCCGAGGCTATTGCGACAGCAATCACCAGACGACATCCCACTTGCAGCAGAAACCGTCTTTCAACCGATCGCGACAAGACCGATGTTCCGACAACGTCTCTTTCGTGCTACATAGACTCATTGCAGCTCCTGCGATCGTCGTGCGTGTTCTTCGTTTCGGGGCGACACGACGCTGTGAGGGTCTTGGTTTAGCTCATCTGCCCCCAGCCTGACCGTCGTGACGGCACGCCCGATTACCGAGTGGGCACGGGCCGTATGGCGTCAATTCTTGCGCTGCGGGGGAAGAGCTGACCATGTCACTGTCGAGAGGATTTCGTCTGGCGGGTGCCGTCGCTGCCATGGTCACGGCGCTCACTCCGGCTTTGGCCGTCGCCGGGGATGTCGACGAGCGCGAGGGCATCGGCGCAGCAAGCCCAATGCCCGACACATATTCACGGCCAGGGCTCGAGGTCAGTGGATTCGTCACCGACGATGGTGGAGCTGGCGAGGTCAACGTCATCCTGCCTCTGGCGATGCGCGGCTCGCACGCGCTCCTCTTTCTCGGCGGCGACGCCAAGCTGATCGGCGGTTCGAGCGACTACGGCGATAATGCCTACAACGTCGGAGCCTATCTCGGGTATCGCGCGCTCCTGGACAACGGCAGTGGCGTTCTCGGCCTCTGGCTCGGCGCCGACACCCTGCGCGGCCGCTACGGGCACACCTTCCAACGCTTCATCGCCGGGGCTGAATATTTCGGCCCGCGGTTGATCGCGCGCATCAACGGCTTTGCGCCCTTCGACGACGCCTCCGACCCCTGGACCGAGGTGACCCGTACGACCACGACAACCGCACAACGCATCACCACGACGACCATCACCAGCACCTACGACGAGAAGACGCCGAGCGGGGTCGACGCCGAGGCAGGTCTGCGCTTTGCCCTCCCGGCCCTCGCGTCGGGCGGACGTCAGGGCGAGCTACGGGCATTTGCCGGCGTCTACGACTATGTCGGGCTCAAGGAGGACGGCGGCAACGTGATCGGCGGGCGTGGACGGCTGGAGCTCGACCTCTATCCCTTCGACGCGGCCCCGAACACACGGTTGACCCTGGAGGCAAGCTACAGCGACGACGCTCACTATGGCGACCAGCTTGCCGGTGGCGTCAGGCTGTCTATATCGCTCGGCGAGCCGGCGACGCGGGAGACAGCGATCTATAGTGGCTCGCTCAAGGACACGGGTGGCTCGCTGAAGGAAGGCGATCCGGGGCCGTCGTTGGGCTATGGCGGCGGAAAGGATCTGTTCCAGCCGGTCCGGCGCAACAACAACCCTGTGACCGTCCGGCGGTTGAAATCGCAAACCATCCGCACCGCGATTGAGAACCGGGACACGGAGGAGCCTACCGATCCGCCTCCGGCCACAACAGGCTATACACTTGCGACGGTCTGCGGCGGGCCGACGGCACAAATCATAACCACGGCCTCGGATCCGTCTGCAAATTTCCAGGATTTCATGGACCCCTTGGTCCAAGGTCAGGAGATCGCCTTCGAGTCGTTGACCTCGACCGGTATTCCACTCGACATCGCAACGTGGGTCGACGGGTCCAACCAGACTTTGGCTCAGCTCCTCGCGAGCTCGCCGGCCTCGATCGTCACGACGGTCTCGATCCCGCCGGCCTTGGTGACCCCGACGCTCGAGCTATCGCCGACTCTGACGTTCCAAGGTTTTCCGGTGGGCCCTGGCATTCAGCTCACGGCCGCGACGCTGACGGTCGACAATAGCACCTGCACACTCGATATCGAGTTCTTCGCCCCCGCCGCCTCCGACCGCCGTCTGAAGCGCGACATCGAGCTGTTGGCGACGCTCGACGATGGCACCAAGCTCTACAGCTTCCGCTACATCGAAAGCTTCGATTCCTCGGGACAGACCTATGTCGGCGTGATGGCTCAGGACATCCGTCCGGCCCGGCCCGACGCCATCGTGACGATGGCCAACGGCTACTATGCCGTCCGCTATAACAGCCTCGGCCTGCGCATGACGTCGTTCGAGGCGTGGCAGCGTGAGGGTCTCGGGGCCGTCGTCATCGATCAGGGGGACCCGGCCCGATAGGCGGCGGGCATCCGGCGCGGCGTATCACCTGATCGCCCGGTCAACCGGAGGGAAGGATGATGCGCTGGCTCGACCCTGCTGCTCTCGCCTATCTCAAGCCGGCGTGCCGATCGACGACCCGTTGCAGAAGCGGCAGATAGTGCTCGATCGGCGGAGTCGTCATGCCGGGAACCTTGCCCGCATCGTCCCACCGGCGGACACGGACGGCGGCCTGAAAGTGCGGGTTCCGGCGAAACTCCGCCACCTCTTCGCTGCTCATCGGTCCGCCCTGCAGCGCAAGTGTCGCCACGGAGGCGGGAGACAACTCGGCAAAATAGCCCGGGTCCGCCGCGCAGAGATAGCGCTTGGCCGCCACGTGCAATCGCACACACGCGACGATGACGGGCGGAAAGAAGGCCTCGAGCACGCGGGCTCCCGACTCCTCGTGCAAGTTGTCGACACCCTGCTCGATGTAGTCGTCACCGAACTCGTTCGTGTAGTGGCCGATGTCATGCAGGAGAGCGGCCGCCACCAACGCCTCCTCAGCGCCTTCCCGCTCGGCCAGCACCGCGCCCTGCAGCATGTGCTCCGACATCGTTACGCGCTCGCCCAGATAGGATTCGGCGCCACGACGATTGAAGATGTCGGCGATGAAGTGGACGATGGTCCCGGCCGTCAGCTTCGGCGTCGTACTCATTCTGCCGCCTCTCTGGCCTCAGCCTCGATGCTTGCCAGAGTGGACAAGAGGCCGTCCTTGTCGGCGTAGCACCCTTGAAGCCACCGCATGCCGCTCCCCGAAAACGCCTTCCGGGCATGCAGTACGCGCGTGTTGTCGACGATGAAGAGCTCGCCCGGCGCCAGCTTGAAGGAGACAGCGAGCGCGGGGTCCTCGATGATCGAAGCGAATGTCCGATAGGCGTCGTAATAATCCGCCATCTCTTCGAAAGGCACATCGACGAACGGTGCGGCCGAGCGATTATTGAAGCGGATGCCGATCAGCTCGCCGTCAAGACCGAGTTCGATCATCGGTCGTTTGGACGAGAGCCGGACGCCTGAACTGCCGGAATACTCGAAGCGTGCCGGATGGCGTGACAGGAGCGCGAAGGCCTCGGAATCGGCGGCACGCAACCGCTCGACGGCCTTGAAGCCGTCAACGACTATCGAGTCGCCGCCGTCCACCGTATTCTCCAGACAGGAAAGGATCTGCAGCGTCGGCACGGGATCGCGATAGGGGTTGTCGGTATGCGCCTGCAGGCCGAGATTGGTATAGGCAAGGTTGCTGGGGTTGACCTCAGCGCGCACCTCGAACCAGCGCCCGTAGTTGGTCTCGCGCACATAGCCGAACAACTCGGCAACCTCGCACAGGCTGCCGCTCACCGTCGGTGCGCCCCTCAGGATCGCGAAGCCGAACCGGCTGACCGCCGCGAGCCAACGTCCCAATGCCTGCCGATCGGTGGTGACGGCGCGAAAGCTGGCGCTCGGCAGGCTCGATTGGAGGCTTGCATCCCAGGTTTGACATGTCGCCGCGACCCATCCGGCCTGACGACCATGCGGCCTGTCGTAGATCCGGGCGGCCAGCCAGCTGGCCGGATAGGAGACCGTCTTTCCCTCTGGTGCAAACGCGACCGTCAGGTCGCCCGCCGACGAAAGCGACGCCGCCGACAATCGCGTCTCGGGCGGGACATCCAGAATGGTGATGAGACGCTGGCCATTGCCCGGTGCCCGCGTCTCGGAGTCGAGCGCATTGTCGCGGAGCCAGATGGCGTGGAAGCGGGCGGTCCGGCCATCGGCCCAGGTCAGCACCAGCGCCCTGCCCCCGTCGAGAATATCGGCATTTACGAGGTTGGTCATGGCTTGCTCCCGCGGCGGATCGCGACACGCGGCATCCGGCAACCTTGCATGGGGCTTGTCTGCCGACCCGAAGCTAGCTGAGCAACGCCTGCCGGGCAATCGACGTCACGTATCGAATTGACAATAGCCTAGTGCGCCAGTGCCTTGGCGATCTCCTCAGTCATCTTCTTGGCGTCGCCCAGCACCATGATCGTGTTGTCGCGGTAGAAGACCGGGTTGTCGATGCCGGCGTAGCCCGAGGCGAGCGAACGCTTGTTGAAGAGCACCGTGCCGGCCTTCCACACCTGCAGCACCGGCATGCCGTAGATCGGCGAGGTCTTGTCCTCTTCCGCCGCCGGATTGACGACGTCGTTGGCACCGATGACGTAGACGGCGTCCGTCTGCGCGAACTCGGAGTTGATGTCCTCGAGCTCGAAAACCTCGTCGTAGGGCACATTCGCCTCGGCGAGCAGCACGTTCATGTGACCCGGCATGCGGCCGGCGACCGGATGGATGGCATACTTGACCTCGACACCGGCCTTCTTGAGACCGTCCGCCATCTCGCGGAGCGCATGCTGGGCCTGCGCCACCGCCATGCCATAGCCCGGCACGATAATGACCTTCGAGGCGTTCTTCAGGATGTAGGCGGCATCGTCGGCCGCGCCGAGCTTCACCGGCCTCTGCTCAGTGGTGCCGCCCGAGGGCCCGGCCGTCTCACCGCCGAAGCCGCCGGCAATGACCGACAGGAAGGCGCGATTCATGCCCTTGCACATGATGTAGGAGAGTATCGCGCCGGAGGAGCCGACGAGGGCGCCGGTGATGATGAGCGCGATGTTGCCGAGCGTGAAGCCGATGCCGGCGGCCGCCCATCCCGAATATGAGTTGAGCATCGACACGACGACGGGCATGTCGGCGCCGCCGATCGGGATGATCAGCAGGACGCCGAACGCGAGCGACGAGAGAACGATCAGCCAGAACAGCCAGGCCGAGCCGCCCGACAGGCAGAACCAGTAGACGAGCAAGATAATGAACAGGCCGATCCCGAGGTTGATCAGGTGGCGCATCGGCAAGAGGATCGGCTTTCCCGACATGCGTCCCGAGAGCTTGGCGAATGCGATGACGGAGCCCGTGAAGGTGACGGCGCCGATGGCGACGCCCAGTGCCATCTCGATGAGCGAGGCCGTCTTGATGCCATCGATGCCATTGATGCCGAAGGCGTCCGGTGCGTAGAGCGCGCCAGCCGCGACGAACACGGCGGCGAGGCCGACCAGCGAATGGAACGCTGCGACCAGCTCCGGCATCATCGTCATTGGAATGGTGCGGGCGGTGTAGCCGCCGATCACGGCACCGGTTCCGAGGCCGGCAACGATCAGCAGCCAGGTCCAGATGCTGTCCGGCGCGCCGATCAAGGTCAGTGTCGTACCGATGGCGAGCGCCATGCCGATCATGCCGAACATGTTGCCCTGGCGCGAGGTCGCCGGGCTCGACAGGCCTCTGAGCGCCAGGATGAACAGGACGCCCGAGGCAAGATAGATGAGAGCGGCGAAATTGGCGGACATGACGATTCTCTGAGTTGAATCAGCCGGTCGACGACGGCGGAGCAACAAGGTAGCTGACGATCTTGCGAACAATGGGTGCAACGACGAGCACCACTGGGAACGCCACAATCCAAGACGACAACCAGGAAAGCATCCAGGACTGGAGCAGTCCCGGCGTCAGGCCGATCGTTCTCACCGTCGCGATCCCGGAAACGAGGAGCGACATGAATGCGGAGAGCAGAAAGCCGAAGGCGTAGGGTGCACTCGACGGCGGCAGACTTCTCCGCATCACTTGTCCTTCTTCTTGTACATCGACAGCATGCGCTGAGTGACGAGGAACCCTCCGAAGATGTTCACCGACGCCATCACCAACGCAAGGAAGCCGAAGAATTTCGCGAGCACCGATCCCTCGGCCACGAGATCGACACCAACGGCCAGCAGTGCACCGACGACGATGACCGACGAGATCGCATTGGTGACGCTCATCAGCGGCGTATGCAGCGCCGGCGTCACGCTCCAGACCACGTAGTAGCCGACGAAAATCGCGATGACGAAGACCATCAGCTGATAGATGAAGGGATCGACCGCCCCGGCAATGCCTTCGGAGGCGAGTGCCGGGACCGCGGACAGGGCCAGCGTCAGTAGCGCCGCCCATATGGCTCGCAGTGTCACGTGCCACCCTCCTTCGGTTGCAGGGCCGGATGCACGATCCTGCCGTCCTTGGCGACGAGCGTGCCTTTGACCACCTCGTCCTCCCAATCGATCTTGAGCGCGCCACCCTTCTCGATCAGCGGGTCGAGGAAGTTGAGCAGGTTCCGAGCGTAGAGATTGGAGGCGTTGACCGGCACGGTACCGGGCAGGTTGATCGGCCCGACGATGCGCACGCCACCCGTCTCGACCGTCTCGCCGGGTTTCGTCAGCTCGCAGTTGCCGCCGCGTTCCGCCGCCAGGTCGATGATGACGGAGCCGGACTTCATCGAGCGGACCATCTCCGCCGTGATCAGGCGCGGCGCCGGGCGGCCGGGGATCAGGGCCGTCGTGATGACGATATCCTGGGCCTTGATGTGGTTGGCCACCAGCTCGGCCTGCTTCCTCTGGTACTCGGCCGACATCGGCTTGGCATAGCCGGCGGCGGTCTGAGCCTGCTTGAACTCCTCGTCCTCCACCGCGACGAACTTTGCGCCGAGCGACGCGACCTGCTCCTTGGTCGCGGGCCGGACATCGGTGGCTGACACGATCGCCCCCAGCCTCCGGGCCGTGGCGATGGCCTGCAGGCCGGCGACGCCGACGCCCATGATGAACACCTTTGCGGCCGGCACGGTGCCCGCCGCGGTCATCATCATCGGCATTGCCATCTCGAACATCGAGGCCGCATCGACGACGGCCTTGTAGCCGGCGAGATTGGCCTGGCTCGACAGCACGTCCATCGACTGGGCGCGCGTGATGCGCGGCATCAATTCCATCGAGAACACGACGAGCCCTGATGCGGCCATCGCCTCGAGGCCCGGACGATCGTTGAAGGGTTCGATCATGGCGGCGACGATCGCCCCCGACTTCAGTCCGGCAATCTCGTCCGATGAGGGTCTGCGCACCTTGAGGAGGATGTCGGCTGCGGCCAAGGCCTCTCCGGCGCTTGCCGCGATTTCGGCGCCGGCCTGGCGGTAGGCCTCATCCGAGAAGCGGGAGGACGTACCCGAGCCACTCTCGACCACTACCCGGCAGCCCTTGCCGGCAAACTTCTTGGCCGACTCCGGCGAAAGCGCTGTTCGAGGCTCGTTCCGGGTCTCACGAACGCTCGCGACCGTGACCATGCTGTCTCATGCTCCGGGAGAGGATGGGTGAATGGTCCAACGTCGCAAGGCGATCGATCGTCTAGACGAGGAAGATCGCCATCAGGATGAGGAGGATCACGAGGAACCCGGTCGAGACCTGAACCAGGCGAATGAACCCCGCATAGGTGTCGTTGTGGGCCCTATAGTCCATGGCGGGATGTCCCTTGGATGTATCGATGCTCATCCCCAGTCTCCTGATGTCCGATTCGGCAACGCCGATTGCGCTGTCAGTGCGTTTAGACAATTCCCGATGATGCGGCAACCCGCCAGCGGGTCACAGGCCGGGTCATGCGCCGTTCCCGCATCGACTGGTCTCGCTCCGTCCGCGGACGAGCCCGAGCAGTGCCCCCGGCTCGGGCGAGGATGGCGAAGCCGCGCGGTCACGCCACTTTTCAAGGTGTACGGGCCTCTGTATACGAGATTGGAGCCACCCAAACAGACCCCAGGGAATTCGACGATGACAAGCGACAGCAAGTGCCCGTTCTCGGGCGGAAAGCGTGCCCACACGAACCGCGACTGGTGGCCGAACCAGGTCAATCTGCAGGTTCTCCATCAGCATTCGTCCCTCTCCAATCCGATGGGCGAGGGCTTCGATTACGCCAAGGAATTCAAGAGTCTCGATCTCAACGCGGTGGTCAAGGATCTGACAGCCCTAATGACAGACTCCCAGGACTGGTGGCCGGCCGATTTCGGTCACTACGGTCCGCTCTTTGTCCGCATGGCCTGGCACAGTGCCGGCACCTATCGCATCGGCGACGGGCGCGGTGGCGCCGGTGCCGGACAGCAGCGCTTCGCGCCGCTCAACAGCTGGCCGGACAACGCCAACCTCGACAAGGCGCGCCGGCTGCTCTGGCCGATCAAGCAGAAGTACGGACGCAAGCTCTCCTGGGCGGATCTCATGATCCTTGCCGGCAACGTCGCGCTCGAATCCATGGGCTTCAAGACGTTCGGATTCGCCGGTGGACGCGCCGACATATGGGAGCCGGAGGAGGACATCTACTGGGGGCCGGAAGGCAAATGGCTCGCCGATGAGCGCTACAGCGGCGATCGGGAACTCGCAAATCCGCTCGGCGCCGTGCAGATGGGCCTCATCTACGTCAATCCGGAAGGCCCGAACGGCAATCCGGATCCCGTCGCCGCCGCCCGCGACATCCGCGAGACGTTCGCGCGCATGGCGATGAACGACGAGGAGACCGTGGCCCTGATCGCCGGCGGCCACACCTTCGGCAAGACGCATGGTGCGGGCGATGCCGCCAATGTCGGCCCCGAGCCCGAGGGTGCGAGCATCGAAGAGCAGGGTCTCGGCTGGACGAGCAAGTTCGGCTCGGGCAAGGCGGGTGACACGATCACGAGCGGGCTCGAGGTCATCTGGACAACGACGCCCACCAAGTGGTCGAACAACTTCTTCTGGAACCTGTTCGGCTACGACTGGGAACTGACCAAGAGCCCGGCCGGCGCACAGCAATGGATCCCCAAGAACGGGGCCGGCGCCAATACCGTGCCCGACGCCCACGACAAGTCCAAACGGCATGTACCGTCGATGCTGACGACCGATCTCTCGCTCCGCTTCGACCCGGCCTACGAGAAGATCTCGCGACGCTTCTACGAGGATCCGGATGCTTTCGCCGACGCCTTCGCACGCGCCTGGTTCAAGCTTACCCATCGCGACATGGGCCCGGTCGCCCGCTATCTCGGCCCGCTGGTGCCCAAGGAGCAATTGGCCTGGCAGGACCCGATCCCGGCCGTCGATCATCCGCTGATCGACGACAAGGATGTCGCCGGCTTGAAGTCGAAGATTCTGGCGTCCGGGGTGTCGGTCTCCGACCTCGTCTCGACCGCCTGGGCCTCGGCCTCGACATTTCGCGGCTCCGACAAGCGGGGCGGCGCCAACGGCGCGCGCATCCGCCTCGCTCCGCAAAGGGATTGGGAGGTCAATCAGCCGGCCGAACTGGCAAAGGTGCTCAAGGCCCTCGGTACGATCCAGGAGGAGTTCAACGCCAAGGCCTCGGGCGGCAAGAAGGTCTCGCTCGCTGATCTCATCGTGCTCGGCGGATGTGCCGCGGTCGAGAAGGCCGCGAAGGATGGCGGGTGCGACGTGAAGGTGCCGTTTGCGCCGGGTCGGATGGACGCTTCGCAGAAGCAGACCGACGTCGAGTCGTTTGCCCCGCTAGAGCCGAGAGCAGACGGCTTCCGCAACTACCTCCGCGGCAAGACCGGCCTCGCCCCCGAGGAACTCCTGGTGGACCGGGCGCAGTTGCTGACGCTGACCGCCCCCGAGATGACCGTACTTGTCGGTGGCCTCAGGGTCCTCGGCGCCAATGCCGGAAAGGTCCAGCATGGGGTTTTCACCGAGACCCCCGGCAAGCTCACCAACGACTTTTTCGTCAACCTGCTCGACATGGGCACCGAGTGGCGGCCGGCAGCGGGCGCCGACGGCGTCTACGAGGGCCGCGACAGGAAGTCCGGCAAGGCCAAATGGACCGGTACACGGGTCGACCTCGTCTTTGGCGCGCACTCGCAGCTTCGAGCCCTCGCCGAGGTCTACGGGAGCGCCGACGCCAAGGAGAAATTCGTGAGGGATTTCGTGGCGGCCTGGAACAAGGTCATGACGCTCGACCGGTTCGACCTCGCCTGATTGCCATAGGGCAATCCGAGCTCGTTTACCTTGAGGCTGCAGCCGCGCTTTCGGGCGCGGCTGCTGTCTGTCCCTGGTGATGCGCGGTTTTGACGCATTCTTGTGTTGTCTATTCTGAAGACGAGCCGCGTATAGAGGGGCCGGAGTGTCAGCTGCCGCGGAGGCGGCACAGGGTGGTCCCGCAATGACGACCCTGACGAGCGAGGCTCAGGACACACTCGCTTCCGATTGAGAAAGACGAACCGCCCCATCATGACCTTTTCCGAGCTGGGCCTCAGCGCCAAAGTGCTCGCGGCCATCGAAGCCTCTGGCTACACCACGCCAACTCCGATCCAGGCCAAAGCCATCCCGATCGCCGTCTCCGGCCGCGATGTCCTGGGCATCGCCCAGACGGGCACGGGCAAGACCGCCTCTTTTGTGCTGCCGATGCTGACTCGGCTCGAGACCGGGCGAGCGCGAGCCCGCATGCCACGCTCCTTGATCCTGGCGCCGACGCGGGAGCTCGCCGCCCAAGTCGCCGACAGCTTCGAGCGCTACGGCGTCAATCACAAGCTATCGGTCGCCCTTCTGATCGGCGGCGTCTCCTTCGACGACCAGAACAAGAAGCTCGACCGCGGCGTCGATGTCCTGATCGCCACCCCCGGCCGGATGCTCGACCATTTCACGCGCGGCCGGCTCTTGCTGACCGGCGTCGAGATCCTGGTCATTGACGAAGCCGACCGCATGCTCGACATGGGCTTCATTCCCGACATCGAGAAGATCTGCTCGCTCCTGCCGCCCCGGCGTCAGACATTGTTCTTCTCGGCGACCATGCCGCCGGAGATCCAGCGGCTCGTCGCCCGCTTCCTCAACGCGCCCGAGCGCGTCGAGGTGGCACCGCCTTCGACCACCGCCTCGACCATCACCCAGCGCTTCAAGTTCGCCTCGCCCGACGCCAAGCTGAAGCGCGAGACCTTGCGCGACTGGATCCGCTCCGAGCCGGTCAAGAACGCCATCATCTTCTGCAACCGGAAGCGCGACGTCGACATCCTCTACAAGTCGTTGACGAAACACGGTTTCAACGTCGGCGCCCTGCACGGCGACATGGACCAGCGCCAGCGCATGGCGACACTCGATGCCTTCCGCAACGGCGAGCTGACTTTGCTTGCCGCGAGCGACGTTGCGGCCCGCGGGCTCGATATTCCCGAGGTCAGCCACGTCTTCAACTATGACACGCCGATCGCCGCCGAGGACTATGTCCACCGCATCGGCCGGACGGGGCGCGCCGGCCGTCGGGGCTACTCGGCAACCCTCGTCACCGATGACGACATGCGCACGCTGCGCGACATCGAGAAGATGCTGAAAGCACCCGTCGAATGGATCGGCGATCCGCCTCCGGAGGATGCCGGAACCAAGGCTGGTAAGCGGAAGCGCCTGGCCGAGGCCGGCACGGGGCGCGATGATCGCCGAGGCGACCGGCGCGACGGCCGGCGTGGCCGCGGCGGACGTGGCGAACGCCGCGGGCCGAGGCTCGAGGAGCCGGCAGCGCCAACGGCTATCCAGCCAGATGAAACAGGAGCGGACACGTCTCAGATACCGTCACCGGCGCAAGATGCACAGCCGGACGTCGAGGCTTGGCCTGCCGCCGAACCCGAAGTTTCGCACAATGTGACCCCGCGCCGAGAGCGTTCCGAGACCCGCCAGGGCCGCCGCCGCAGCGAGCGTCCGCGCCGCGAGCGGCGACCGGAGACCGAGGGCGGAGATAACCGTCCGCCGCGCGAGGAGAGAGCCGAAGGCAGCGAGCGAAAGGGCCGGCGCGAGCGCACAGCCGAGACCAAGCCTCGCGACGAGCACCGCTCCCGGTCGCCGAAGCAGCCGCGCCAGGGCGAGCCACAACGCGAGCGCGTCGTCGGCATGGGCGACCACGTCCCGGCCTTCATGCGCCGGTCACCACGCGGCGGCGGCACGCCGGGGCAGGAGGGGTGAGGACTACCCCGACCTGGCCGCGATGAAGACGCCGGCCAACACGGTGAGCGCAGCTGCCGCGAGCGGCATGGTCATGCCCTCGCCGAGCAGCACGGCCGCGAGCAGCAAACCGGAGATCGGCTGCAGGAACTGCATCAGCCCGACGCGCGCGATGCCACCCTTGCCGAGCGCCCAATACCAGAGGATGTAGCCGATGATTGTGACGGCGAAAGCGAGGTAGAGAACACCGGCCCAGGCCAGCCCCGGCACGGCATCGAGTTTAATATCCGTGAGCCAGGGAACAGCCAGGAGCAACACGATCGCGCCCAACGCCGCGCCCCAGAACGTGGTTGCGGTCGCCGGATAGCCGAGCTGTTTCAGTCGCGCGCCGGCGACGTAGCCCATGGCTGCGAAGAGCGTCGAGGCGACCACCAGGAGATCACCGCTCAGCGTTGCGCCTGTTCGTGCTGCGGCCGTCACCGGCTCTCGCCAGAGGATCAGCAGCACCTCGCCCGCCATGGCGATCGCACAGCCGATCCACCAGCGCCATGCCGGCCGGCGCCGTTCGAGCGCATGGGCGTATGCTCCGGTGAGCACCGGCATCGTTGCCAGGATGATCGAGGCGTGATTGGCACTGGTCAGGAAAAGCCCTTGCGTGAAGAGCAGCGGGAAGGCGATGAATCCGCCGAAACTCGACAGGGCGAGCGTATTGCGCTGACCGGCGGTCGACGGCAGGGGTAGCCTGAGCCAGAGCGCGACGGCGAGCGCGCAGGCGCCGCCGATCAGCGTCCGCAAGATCGCCACGGCCAGCGGCGGAATGCCGTCAACCGCAAGCTTGGTGGCGACCGGTGACGCGCCCCAGAGGACGACGGCGACAAAGGCGGCCATCAGGACCCGAGCAGTGAGACCTCCAGCCGCCCTGGCGTCGCTCAGAGCAACCCATCCTTCTTGAGCTGCGCGTGGGTGTCGTCGAGCGTCTTGGCGACCTTCTCGACGAGCTCGTCGACCTCGCTCTCGGCGATGGAAAGGGGCGGCGAGATCACCATGCGATCCCAGCACGCGCGCATGACGAGGCCATTGTCGACCGAGATGTTCCGGCAGATCGTGCCGACCTTGCCTTCCTCGGCGAAGCGCTTGCGGCTCTTCTTGGACGGGACGAGCTCCAGGGCGCCGATCATGCCGACCAGCCTGGCCTCGCCGACGATGGGATGATCGCCGAGCGCCAGCCACTTCTTCTGGAGTCGTTTCGCTGCCTTGCCGTTCCGCGCACCTTCGACCAGCCCCTCCTCCTCGAGGATGGCGATATTCTCGAGCGCCGCCGCGCAGCAGGCCGGATGGCCCGAATACGTGTAGCCGTGATAGAACTCGCCTGCCTTCTCCATGAAGGCCTCGGCGACCTTCCTCTTCAGCGCCACGGCTCCGATCGGCAGATAGCCCGAGGAGAGCCCCTTCGCCATCGCCATGATGTCGGGCTCGACGCCGAAATGCTGAGCGCCGAACCAATGCCCCGTCCGGCCGAAACCGCAAATGACCTCGTCCGAGATCATGAGGATGTTGCGCTCGGTGCAGATGCGGCGGATCTCCTTCCAGTAGTTGTCCGGTGGCACGAGCACGCCGGCAGCGCCCATGATGGGCTCACCGATGAAGGCGCCGACATTGTCCTCGCCGAGCCAATCGATCATCCGCTCGAGCTGACGGGCGCGCTCACGCCCCAACTCCTCAGGCGACATGTCGCCTTCGTGCCCGAACCAGTAGGGCGGATCGATATGATGGATTCCGGGGATCGGCAGACCGCCCTGGCGATGCATGCCGGTCATGCCGCCGAGGCTGGCGGACCCCATGGACGAGCCATGATAGCCGAGCTTGCGGGAGATGATGTTGGTCTTGGTCGGCTTGCCGTTGACGGCCCAGTAATGGCGCACGAGGCGAATGATCGTCTCGTTGCTCTCCGAGCCCGAGTTCGTGAAAAAGATATGATCGAGATCGCCCGGCGTGTGCTCGGCAACCTTCTCGGCGAGGGCGGTCGCCGCGGGATGCGTGCACTGGAAGAAAGTGTTGTAGTAGGCGAGCTGGCTCATCTGCCGGCGGACGGCATCGTTGATGCGCTCGCGGCCGTAGCCGACGTTAACGCACCACAAGCCAGCCATGCCATCGAGCAGCTTCCGGCCATCCGCCTCGTAGATATAGACGCCGTCGGCCCGCGAGACGACGCGGGTCTTCTGAGCGTGGATCTGCTTGGAATCCGTAAACGGATGGATGTGGTGGGCCGCATCCGAGGCCTGAATCTCCTCCGTCGGCGGCAGGTTGGCCATATAGTTCATTGTTTCCTCCCAAACACTCTGGCGTACCCTAGACGCTGAGCAACAGATGCTCGCGCTCCCAGGGGCTGATAACGCGCATGAAGTTGTCGAACTCGGCGATCTTGATGTGGCGGTAGAGGGCGGAGAAGCTAGTGCCCAGCACCTCGGCGAGCTCGTGACAGTCCTGGAACTCGACGACGGCATCGAGCAGGCCCTGCGGCAGGCGGTCGGTGCTCGAATAGGCGCTGCCGGTCATGGCATCGCGCGGCTTGAGGCTCTGCTTCATGCCGAGATAGCCGCAGGCGAGGCTGACGGCGAGCACGAGATAGGGATTGGTGTCGGCACCGGGTAGGCGGTTCTCGATTCTTCGCGCCTCCGGGGGGGAGACAGGAACCCGCAGCCCGGTCGTACGATTGTCGTAGCCCCATTCGACATTGATCGGCGCCGAGCCCGTCGGCACCAGCCGCCGGTAGGAGTTCACGTATGGTGCCATCAGACAGGTCGCCTTCGGCAGGAATTTCTGCTGGCCGCCGAGGAACCCGTAGAAGAGCGGCGTCGGCTTGCCGTCGGCATCGGAGAAGATGTTACGCTTGGTCTTGCGATCGACGACACTCTGATGGATGTGCATGGCACTGCCAGGCTCGTCCTCCATGGGTTTTGCCATGAAGGTGGCGTAGTTGCCGTGCCGTAGCGCCGCCTCGCGCAACGTGCGCTTGAAGAAGAACACTTGGTCGGCCAGCCCCAGCGGCTCGCCGTGGATCAGATTGATCTCGAGCTGGGAAGTGCCGCCTTCCTGAATGATGGTGTCGATCTCGAGGTTCTGCGCCTCGGCGAAGTCGTAAAGGTCGTCGACGATTTCACTGTACTCGTCGACGCCGGCGAGGGCGTAGCTCTGCAGCGCCGTGCCGGCCCGACCCGTGCGGCCCACCGGCGGCTCGAGCGGATAGTCGGGGTCCGGGTTGGTCTTGGTGAGGTAGAACTCGATCTCGGGCGCGACGATCGGTTGCCATCCCTCGGCCTCGTAGAGACGCAGCACACGCTTCAGCACGTTGCGCGGCGAGTACTCGACCTCCGTGCCGTTCTGCCAGAGCACATCGTGGATCACCTGGGCCGTCGGGCTCTTGGCCCAAGGAGCTTCCCGCATCGTTGCGAGATCCGGCACGAGCACCATGTCGCCTTCGGTGTAGTCCTGATCACCTTCGAAATCGACGTAGTCGCCCGTGATCCCCTGGAAGAAGATCGACACCGGCAGATGCATCGGCTTCAGATCGGCGAACTTATTGGCCGGCATTGCCTTGCCGCGCGCAACGCCAGCGATATCGGGAACGGCGCACTCGACCTCGTCGATGTTGCGGGCTTTGAGCCAGCGGCGGACGTCATCGGGGGACCGGGGCGGCGCCATGTCGAGTTCGCTCGTGTCGGTCGGGACGCGGGATTTGGGGCCGGCGGCGGGCGTTCGGGGGGACATTTGAGTGCTCGTCGTTGTCGTATCGATGGGCCGGGCTCCGGTCGGGGCATGGCCCTGCCGCGCGAGGGATCGCGCGCTCGCATAATGTGATCACAAAATGAACTTGTCAAACCCTGCCACCGAGCCTCAACGCTGGAAGGCCGATTCCCCTATGAATCTCATGCCTTGCATGATGTCCTCGGCAATCGCCTGCTTGAAGCGATCCGCGTCCCGCTGGCGGATGGCCGTGATCGCCCGCTGGTGCTGGTCCTCGAGGCTCGAGGTGCCGACACGGCCATAGACCGTGCGCATGAACGGGCCGAACTGCAACCAGATGCTGTCGACCAGGGCGCCGAGCGTCTCGCTGCCGGCACGGCCATAAATGGCCGAATGAAAGGCGTGGTTGTATCGCATGTAGCCTTCGGGATCGCCGGATTGCATCGAGACCTCGATCTGATCGTCGATGCGCTCGATCTGGCCAATCTCTGCCTCACCCATTCTCGGCAGCGCACGAACCGCGAGCTCCGGCTCGAGCGCCAGGCGCGCAAAGACGATCTCATCGAATTTCCGGGCCGTCATGGCCGGCACCGACACGCGGCGATTATCGTGCAGCTCGAGCGCACGGACGGCAATCAGACGGCGGACCGCCTCCCGGACCGGCATCGGGCTGACGCCGAGCGAATCCGCGAGGCCTCTGAGCGTCACGGGTCGGCCGGGCTGGAAGCCGCCATAGAGAATCCTCTCACGGAGCGCCTGGTAGACACGCTCGTGCACCGGACTTTCGGGTGATGGTGTAGACTTCGCTCCCGTCGGAAGCGCAAATGCGCCGTTGCTCACGTTGTGGATCGCGCCTCGGGTCATTCAAGCAGAGCATCAATTTATCCAACTCGGCTTGTCTCTGCCAACTTTTTGTGATCACACTGAGCCAGTTTCAGGACGGCTCCATGAAACATGGTAACCGTGCAGGCTGTATCGAGAAGGGAGCAAGAGCGTGAAGAAACTCATCAGCGGTCTCGCCGGGCTGGCGTTGCTCGCCGCCGCGGCCTCGCCCGTCCTCGCCCAGGAGAAGACGGTTCGGGTCTATAATTGGTCCGACTATATCGACGAGTCGATCCTCGAGGACTTCACCAAGGAAACGGGCATCAAGGTCCAATATGACGTCTTCGATTCCAACGAGATCCTCGAGACCAAGCTGCTGGCCGGCAAGACCGGCTATGACATCGTCGTTCCGACCGGCTCGTTCCTGTCGCGCCAGATCAAGGCCGGCGTCTTCCAGAAACTGGACAAGGCGAAGCTCTCCAATCTCGGCAACATGTGGCCGGAAATCATGGAGCGGCTCGCCAAATACGACCCCGGCAACGAGCACGCCGTCAACTACATGTGGGGCACCACCGGCATCGGCTACAACGTCAAGAAGATCAAGGAGCGCATGGCCGATGCGCCGCTCGACAGCTGGGCGCTGGTGCTCGATCCGGAGATCGTCAAGAAGTTCAAGGATTGCGGCGTCATGATGCTCGACGCCCCGGACGAGATCGTGCCGGCGACGATGAACTATCTCGGCATCAATCCGGACTCGAAGGACCCGGCCGACTTCAAGAAGGCCGCCGACCACTTCAAGAAGATCCGGCCCTACGTCCGCAAGTTCCATTCCTCCGAGTATATCAACGCGCTCGCCAATGGCGATGTTTGCCTCGTCGTTGGTTGGTCGGGCGACGTGATCCAAGCCAAGACCCGGGCCGAGGAGAAGAACGCTTCCATCACGGACGAGGCCAAGAAGACCGAGATCTCCTACACGATCCCGAAAGAAGGGGCGTTGATGTGGTTCGACAATCTGGCCATCCCGGCAGATGCGCCGAACGCCGATGGCGCTCACCAGTTCATCAACTATCTGATGCGACCCGAGGTGATCGCAAAGGCAACGAACTACGTCGCCTATGCGAACGGCAACCTCGCCTCCCAGAAGTTCGTCGACAAAGCCATTCTGGAAGACACCCGCATCTATCCTGGCGCCGAGACGATCAAGCGACTCTACACGACGACGCCGAACGACCAGAAGACGCAGCGCGCGCTGACGAGCATCTGGCGGAAAATGAAGCGCAAGTAGTCGCGACACCGACAGGAAAGCCCGGCCACTTGGCCGGGCTTTCCACTTCTTCCCGCCGACGACCAATCCGAAACTCGAGAGGCGTGTCATGGCAACGAAAACACTCGGGCCGGTCCGGCGCACGTTCGCCCCCTGGGACGACCCCTCGGTCAAGCCGCTCATCGAGTACGACAATGTCGTCAAGCGGTTCGGTGACTTCACCGCTGTGGACGGGGTCTCGCTCAATATCTACGAGCGCGAGTTCTTCGCGCTGCTCGGCCCGTCCGGCTGCGGCAAGACCACGCTCATGCGCATGCTGGCCGGCTTCGAGCGTCCAACCTCCGGCGAGGTCCGCCTCGGCGGCGAGAACATCGCCGACCTCCCGCCCTACAAGCGGGCAGTGAATATGATGTTCCAGTCCTACGCGCTGTTCCCGCATATGACGGTCGAGCAGAACATCGCCTTCGGCCCGAAGCAGGACGGCTTGCCCAAAGGCGAGATCGAGGCGCGTGTCCAGGAGATGCTGAAGCTCGTCAATCTCGAGAAATTCGGCAAGAGAAAACCTCACCAGCTCTCCGGCGGTCAACGGCAGCGTGTAGCGCTCGCCCGCGCTCTGGCGAAGCGACCGAAAGTGCTCCTCCTCGACGAGCCGCTCTCGGCACTCGACAAGAAGCTGCGCGAGGAGACGCAATACGAGCTCATGGACCTGCAGCAGAATGTCGGGCTGACCTTCCTCATCGTCACACACGACCAGGAGGAGGCGATGACAGTTGCCGACCGGATCGCCGTCATGGACCATGGCAAGCTCATTCAAGTGGCGATGCCGTCCGAGATCTACGAGCAGCCGAACTCAAAATACGTCGCCGACTTCATCGGCGACATCAACCTTATCGAGGGCAAGGTCACCTCGGTCGACGCCGCGAAGAAGGTGGTGCAGGTCGCGGCCAACGGCCTGGATCGGCCGGTCGCTGTCGAGAGCGATGCGGTTGTCAGGGCCGGCGACCAGGTCTGGATTGCCGTCAGGCCCGAGAAGGTCCGGATCTCGCTCGACCAGCCGAAGGCGACCGATGCGAACGTCATTGCCGGCAGTGTCTACGATATCGGCTATGTCGGCGACGCCTCCATCTACCACGTCAAGATCCCGACCGGGCAGAACATCCGCTCGGTCGTTGCCAACGTCACGCGCCTCGTCGAGCGGCCGATCAGCTGGGAGGACAAGGTCTGGCTCTGGTGGCCGCAGGATGCCGGCGTGCTGCTGACACGGTAGGAGAGGCAGATGGCAGACAAGGAGCACGGCAGCTGGAAGCGCTGGATCCCGGTCTGGATCCCGTATGCCTGGATGGCGGTCTTTTTCCTGATACCCTTCCTGATCGTCCTCAAGATCTCCTTCTCGACGCCCGAGATCGCCCAGCCCCCCTACGTCCCCGTCTTCGACATTCCGAACGATGGCCTCTCAGGGACCTGGGAGAAGACGAAGGAATGGACGCTGGACAATTATCGGCGCGTCTTCGGACTGGTCAGTGAGTTCGACATCGCGGCCGATGACGAGGACGTTCCGGCGGACGACGCTTCCGCCGACGATGCCGCCGACGACGCGGGGGCTGATGCGACAGATGCCGCCGCACCGACGACCGAGGCCACACCGGCCGACGACGAGCCGGAGCTCAACATCTACATCGCCTCCTACCTCTCCAGCTTGAAGATCGCGTTCTTCTCGACCGTGCTCACGCTCCTGATCGGCTATCCGATCGCCTATGGCATGGCCCGGGCGCCTGCGGCGTGGCGACCGACGTTGCTGATGGCCGTCATCCTGCCCTTCTGGACCAGCCTGCTCATCCGCGTCTATGCGTGGATCGGCATCCTGTCGCCCGAAGGTCTCCTCAATCAGTTCCTCATGAAGATCGGCCTCATCAGCGAACCGCTGATCATGCTGCAGACGAACACGGCGGTCTACATCGGCATCGTCTATTCCTACCTGCCGTTCATGATCCTGCCGCTCTATTCGGCGCTGGAGAAGATGGACGACACACTGCTGGAAGCCGCATCCGACCTCGGATGCCCGCCGCTCAAGGCCTTCTGGCAGATCACCTTCCCGTTGTCGCTTCCGGGCGTCATCGCCGGCTGCTTCCTAGTCTTCATTCCCGCTGTGGGTGAGTTTGTCATCCCGGATCTTCTTGGCGGTTCCGACACGCTCATGATCGGCAAGGTGATGTGGGAGGAGTTCTTCTCCAACCGGGATTGGCCGGCAGCATCAGCCGTCGCCGTTATCCTCCTGCTCATCCTCGTGGTGCCGATCGTGCTGTTCCAGAACCAACAGCAGAAGTCGCAGGGAGGCGTCAGATGAGAAAGCTCTCGGCCTTCAACATCGTCTCGATCGTCCTCGGCTTTGCCTTCCTCTACATCCCCATCGTGCTGCTGGTGATCTACTCTTTTAATGCCGGCAAGAGCGTCGCGGTGTGGGCCGGCTGGTCGACGAAGTGGTACGGCAGCGTCTTCCAGAACGAGCAGCTGTTGGATGCGGCCTGGGTCACCTTGCGAGTCGCGTTCATCGGCGCAAGCGTCTCGACAGCGCTCGGCGTCATGGCGGCACTCGTGTTGACCCGGTACGGTCGCTACAAGGGATCGACGCTCTTCAACGGTATGATCTATGCGCCGCTCGTTATGCCAGAGATCATCCTCGGCTTGTCGCTGCTGCTACTGTTCGTCGCTATCGACTTCGAGCGCGGCTTCTGGACCATCACGCTCGCCCACATCACCTTCACGATGTGCTTCGCGACGGTGGTCGTGCAGTCGCGGCTCGTCACCTTCGACAAGAGCCTCGAGGAGGCGGCGTGGGATCTCGGCTGTCCGCCCATGAAGACGTTCTTCGTCGTGACGCTACCGATCATCCTGCCGGCAGTCGTCTCGGCCTGGATGCTGGCCTTCACGCTCTCGCTCGACGACCTCGTCATCGCCAGCTTCACGACCGGCCCGGGCGCCACCACACTGCCGATGAAGATCTACTCGGACGTTCGTCTCGGCGTGAAGCCGGAGATCAACGCCATATCGACGATCCTGATCGGCATTGTCGCCGTCGCCGTCATCGCGGCGTCGGTCGGAACCAAGCTCAGCGAGCAACGAAAAGAGCGTGAGCGGCGCATGGCGGCGGCAGCACCTTAGCCGTCAATCCGGGCGCCGCATCCGGAATGCGGCCTCCGCCACCGCATACTCGGAGTAGCCGAGGCGCGCGAGCGGGCGCATGGCGATACTGTCGACACGACCATCCTTGACGAAGCGGTCGTCGAGATAGATGCCGACCACGGCGCCGATGACGAGCGTGCCGGTCTCGGATCCGCCCGGCAGCTCTACGCTCTTCCAGTACCGGCACTCGAGAGCCGCCGGGGCGGCCTTGACGCGCGGCGGAGCGACAAATCGGGACGCGGCCTTCTCGAGCCCGGCCAGCTCGAACTCGTCGACGTCGGGCGAGACCGTCGCCGAGGTGGCATTCATGGCCTCACGAAGGTCATAGGAGACGATCGAGCAGACGAACTCGCCGGTCTCCTCGGCATTGCGCTGACTATCCTTGCGAGCCCCCGAGGCAAACATCACATAGGGCGGTGTGTCCGCCACCGCATTGAAGAAGCTGTAGGGCGCCAGGTTGCAGATGCCCGAGCTGGACACGGTCGAGATCCAGCCGATCGGCCGCGGCATGACGATCGCCTTGAAGGGATCGATCGGCAGTCCGTGATCTCGCTTGATGGCGTCATAGTGCATCGGACTACCAGCGTGTGATGAGATTGGCGAGCTTGGGACGGTCACGATCCGGCGGGCGGTCTCCCGTACCGATATAGATGAAGCCGGCGACGCGCTCGTTCCGCGCCAGCCCGAGTGCCGCCTGGACGCCCGGGCTGTAGGCACACCATTCCGTGATCCAATTGGTGGCATAGCCAAGGGCATTCGCCGCCAGCGTCAGGTTCTGGCAGAGAGCACCGGCGGATAGAATCTGCTCCCATTCGGGCGCGACCGGATTGGCTGTGACCTTGGAGATCACGCCTACGACCACTGGAGCCCGCATGAAACGCTTCGATTCGAGCTCGAGCCGCATCTCGCTGGGCGGGTCCGTCTCCTCCCGGGCGCAGACTTGCGCCAGAACCTCGCCAAACCGCTCGCGTCCCTCCCCCTCGAAGACGATGAGCCGCCAGGGCGCGAGCTTCTTGTGATCGGGAACGCGCACAGCGGCCGTTAGGATCCGCTCGAGCTCGTCCGCTGTCGGGCCAGGCCCGCGCATTTGATTGGCGGATACGGAGCGCCGTGTCAGCAGGAGGTCGAGTACGGGACTGCTCATGTCGGACACCTCGATCAGGGCTGTTCAGTGCCGGGCCGAGAGAGGCTATACAATGTGAGTCACGGTCCGTCACGGCCGTTCACGAAGGGACCCAGGAAGACATGCCCTTGCCCAGGCGCCGATCATGTGCGGCCGGCCTTGCATTCTGGGCCGCAATCCTCGCGTTGTTTGTCTCTGCCTGGCCCGCAGCGGGGCAAAATGAGCGACCGCGCGTCGTCGTCGTGTTCGACGGCTCCGGGTCGATGTGGGGACCGGTCGACGGCCGGCCGAAGGTCGCCATGGCCCAGTCATCCATCTCCCGGTTCGTCGACCTGATGGAGGGTCGAGCCGGTCTCGGCATCGTCGGCTATGGCCACCGGCGCAAGGGTGATTGCCGGGATGTCGAGGTGGCCTTCCCCGTCGGGCAGATCGACGCCGGGAGTGCGAAAGGGTGGATCGGCAAGTTCAGCCCCCGCGGTAAGACCCCTATGGCCCTCGCCGTCCAGACAGCGGCGGAGGCTCTCGCCGCCGACGGGCCGGGCGGCCATATCGTCATCGTCACCGACGGGGCAGACAATTGTCGCGCCGACCCGTGTGGCGTGGCCCAGGAGCTGATCGGCAAGGATGCCACTCTGCGCATGCACGTCGTCATCCTCGGCACCACCGACGAGGATATGAGCAAGACCCGCTGCCTAGCCGAGACCGGTCACGGATTGGTCGAGCCCGTGGCCACTCAAGCAGAGCTCGACGCCGCCTTCGACCACATCGTGGCGGCCGTCTCCGGCGTGGCTCCCTCGGACACGCCGGCGGCATCGGCCGAGACCGGCCCGCCCGGACTGCGGCTCGCCCTTCGTCTGGGCCCGAATGGTCCGGTATTGACCGACGATCTCGCCTGGCTCGTCAGCCGGGACGGTACACAGGTTTACGCCGGCGCGACGGCAACGCCCGCCCTGGATCTGGCGCCCGGCAGCTATCACGTCGCGGTGACGACCGGCGGCCTCAAGGCCGAGCAGACCGTCGAAGTCGCCGATGGTGAGCCGACCCGGGTGGTGCTTGATCTCGGTGCCGGCATTGTCCGGCTGACCCTGGTCGCCGGCGCCGGCACGACGACGACCGACGACACCTACTACACCGTCTATCGTGCCGATCCCGCAACGGGTGCCGAGCTTGCCACGGTCTCCGTGGGCCGGGGCACACCGCCGCCGCTGCTCTTGCCCGCCGGCAACTACCGCGCCGTGTTCGAGCGCGGCCTGGCACGCATCGAGCGCGTGCTGGCGGTCGGAGCCGGGACGGAGAGCGCATCTGAGATCGCGTTCGACATCGGAACGCTCAAGCTCTCGGCGCGGGCCGTCGAGGGCGGACCGGGACTCGACGACATCTACTTTACCGTCACCGAGGATGATCCCGAAGCTCCCGGTGGCCGGCGCGAAATCGCAACATCGGCAGCTGCCGAGCCCGTCTTCACGCTCCGGGCCGGTCTCTACCACATCCGCATCGAGCGGGGAGCGGCCGTTGCCGCCGCCGAGGCGACGGTTCGCGGCGGCGAGGAGACCACCGTGGATGCGGTTGTTCCGTCCGGCCGGCTCGAGCTTTCGAGCCGAATCGCCGGCAGTCCCGAGATCATCGGCGATCTCATCTCATACGGCATCGAGCGACTGGACCAGGACCCAGCGGCGATGACGATGCTCAACGGTCCAAAAGCCTCGATCATCCTCAATGCCGGCCGCTACCGGATCACGAGCCAATACGGCGCGGGAAATGCGCGGGCCCAGCGCGAGGTCGTCGTCGCTCCCGGAGTCGAGGAGGCCGTGACGATCGAGCATGAGGCCGGCCTGGTCGCCCTCGCAATCCAGGGCATGCCACATCCCGTGAATGCGCAGTGGCAGGTCAAACTTCCCGACGGCGCACCCGTCTGGGCATCGGCCGATCCATCCCCGGAGATCCCGCTCTCGGCCGGGGACTACGCAGTGGAGGTGCGGTTGGGAGCCCGGACCCTGTCGGGGCGCTTTAATGTCGCGCCCGGCGAAATCAAGCGTGTCGAGGTTCAGCCCGAATGATGCCGCACGATCATGCAAGCTCACCCTTCGAATGGGTCGGCGGGCGCGGGTCCGCCTCACGGAGAGACGAGTGCCAAGCCTCCTGAGACAGGTCGCCGTGACCGCCGTGCTCGGCCTGTCGCTTCTGACCGCGGGCTTCATCCAGAGCCCGGCACGGGCGCAGGATCGGCAAGCCCGCACCATGCTGGTGATCGACTCGTCCGTCGCCATGCAGAGTGCGCTCGGCAACGAGACCAAGATGGAGGCGACGAAAAATGCGCTCGCCGTCATCCTGCAACGCTATGAGGGCAAGCTCGACCTCGGAATCGCCGCCTTCGGTCATCGCAAGGCCAAGGCTTGCGAGGATGTCTCCGTGCTCTCCCCCCCGCGGCCCATGGCGGCCGCCGCCCTGGCCAAGCAGATTGCGCCGCTCCGGCCGACGGGCTCCTCGCCTCTCGCTTTGGCAGTACGAGAGGCGACGGCCGCGCTCGGCCCGGATGCGGGACCGGCTCGTCTCATCCTCGTCGCTGGCGGCATCGATACCTGCAATGCCGACCCTTGCGCGGCGGCACGCGAAGCCAAGGCCGAACAAAAGGTGAGAATTGATGTCGTCGCCCTGCGCGGACCGGGGGGTGAGGATCTGAAGGCGCTCCGCTGCATCGCCAAGCTATCGGGCGGCACCTACTTCGAGGTTGCCAACGCGGCCAAGCTGTCCGCGGCGTTGAACAAGGCCTTCCGGAAGTCAGTGCTACCCAAGAATGGAGCCGCCGGCACAGCCGACACCGATGAGGAGGCCATGACGGCCGACGCATCGGCAGGCAGCTACGCCGGGGTGGATGCGAGCGGTGTCGACCAAGACGGTGGCGGCGACAGCGAGGATCCCGCCGGCCTCGTGATGCAGAGCGCTGTCACCGCTCTTCCCGAGGACGCGCCGGCGGCCCAACCTGCGGCGGACGGCAAGATCTCGATTCGTTTCGCCGCACTCCTGGCCGACCCTGGACCGCAAATCGATACGGGTCTCGTCTGGCGCATCTACGACCGCAAGGCCGGCGATGACGGTCTCAATCGGCTGGTAGCGAAATCCGAGGACGCAGCCCCGCGCGTTGCCCTGCCGCCGGGGGACTACATGGTCAACGTCTCCTTCGGCAAGGCCTACGCGACCCGAAGCGTCAGGATCGAGCCCGGTCGGCCGTCACGCGAGCTCTTCGTGCTCAATGCGGGCGGCCTGCGTCTGCTCGCCAAGTCGGCGGACGGTGCCGACATCCCGAGCGGGGCCGTCGTCAGCGAGATCTACTCGGACGAGCAGGACCAGGCCGGCAACCGGACCCTGATCGTGTCCGGGGTCAAGCTCGGCGTCATCCTGCGCCTCAACGCCGGCATCTATCATGTGAAGAGTCTCTACGGGGACGCCAACGGCCTGGTCCAGGGTGACATCAGCATCGAGGCCGGCCGGTTGACCGACATGACACTGACGCACGATGCGGCGAGCGTGACGCTGAAGCTCGTCACCCAGCGCGGTGGCGAGGCCGTGGCAGACACCCAGTGGCGAATCTATACGCAAGACGGGGCGCTGGTCCGCGAAAGCGTCGGCGCCCTACCGACACATATCCTGGCACCCGGCCGCTACAACGTCGAAGCCATCCGTGGCGGCCAGAAATATGCCGACAGCTTCGAGGTCGAGCCCGGCACGCCACGAACCGTCGAGGTGGTGCTGCCGCAGGAATAGCCGATCGGATGGCCGCGCCAGGCAAATCTGATAGTCTGGCGTTTGGCTGGAACGTGCGAGTCGAGGCCGAGGCCGCCACCGGGAGGCATGCTCGCCGTGATCTTCTTGTTGCTGCTCGCGATCATCGTGCTCGCAGGCTTGGCACTTGCCCAGATCGGTCGGCTCAGCAGCAAGGTCGAGCGGCTATCCAAACGGCTCGGCGATGTCGAACGACACGTGGCGGCCGGTCGGGCTCTGCCCAGGGAGGAACCGGCGGCCGCAAGTCCCGTCCCAACGGCGGCTGACGGTCGCGAGCCTGTTGTCGAGCCGCCGGCCGCGACCACCATGCCCAGCGACGCCGATGTCATCGCGGCCGCTGAGGCCGCGGCGCCGTCGGTCACCATGCCAGGAACTCCGTCCCCTCCCCCGTCAGCCTATGGCGGGGTCGAGCAGGCGCTCGGCACGAAATGGGCGGTCTGGCTCGGCGGCATCGCCTTGGCACTCGGCGGCATCTTTCTCGTCCGATACTCGATCGAGGCTGGCCTCATCGGTCCCCGCGTCCGGATCTGGCTCGGCGCGCTGTTGGCGCTCGGCCTCGCGATCGCGGGTGAGTGGTCGCGCCGCCGGGAGGTCAAGCTTGGCGTCGCCATTCCCTCGGCCTACATCCCAGGCGTCCTGACCGCAGCCGCCATCGTCGTCGCCTTCGCGACCATCTACGCCGCCCATGCCCTTTACGGCTTCCTCGGCCCGACCGCGGCCTTCCTCCTGCTTGGCGCGACAGGTCTCGTGGCCATGCTCGGCGCGCTCCGCCATGGCCCGGCGCTCGCAGCGCTCGGTCTTGCGGCCTCGTATCTGACGCCGGCGCTCGTGACGTCCCAGTCTCCGAGCTACTGGCCGTTGGTTCTCTTCCTCGCCGTTGTCGCAGCGGCCGCCTACATGTTGGCGCGGGCGCGCCGATGGCTTTGGCTCGCTGCAATCGGTGTTGCCGGTGCCTTTCTGTGGGGCGTGCTGTTGCTCTCGGCGACGGCGGCTCCGGAAACCCAGTGGCCCTTCGTTACTCATATCCTCGCCCAGCTGGCGCTGGCGGCGATCTTCATGGCGGTCGAGCCGCATCTCGGGGTCGAGGATGGCGAGGCTCGGCCGGACTGGATCGCCTCCGGTGCTCTGGCCGCCCTGACGCTCTTGCTCGTCATGGGCCTCCTGGCATTGCCCACAGCATTTGGCGGCTGGCTACCATTGGCGTCGCTGGCCATGATCGGGCTGGCCGCCGCGGCCTGGAAGAGCGCACCAGCTGTGGCGGCCATTCTGCTCGCCGGCTTTATCGCTCTCGCCGTCGCCCTGCTCTGGACCGGTGTCGAGATCGGCCCCGACCAGAGCCGTCTCTTACCCGGCGTTCGTGAGACCTTCCGACTGCCGTCCGGCATCTCGGCCTATCTGGCTTATCTCGCGATGGCGGCGCTCGGCGTTGCGGCAGCTGCGGGTCTGCGACTGTGGATCGGACGCCGCCTCCCCCTCGAGCTGGCGGCCGGCTATGCGGCGGCCGCTACGACGACGCCACTCTTGGCCATGGTCATTGCCTACCTGCGTGTCACCCAGTTCGACAGCTCAGTTCCCTTTGCCGCCGCCGGCATCTCGCTTGCGGCGATCTTCACACTCGCCACCGATCGTTTCCAAAGGACCGAGACCGGAACCGAGGACAGCGCACGACTGACGACCGGCGCCTTCGCGGCCGCGACGATCGCCGCTCTGAGCTTCGCCCTCTTCGCCCTTCTAGAGCGTGGCTATCTGACGGTCGCCTTCGCGCTGGCAGCGCTCGGAGCAGCCTACGTCGCCTCGGTCCGCGACATCCCCCTGTTGCGCTATGCCGTAGCGACGCTCGGCGGCATCGTGCTCATTCGCGTGATCTACGATCCGCGCATCATGGGGGTCAGCGTCGGTAGCTGGCCGATCATCAATTGGCTGCTGCTCGGCTACGGCGTTCCTGCGCTCGCCTTCTGGCAATCGGCTCGACTGCTCCGGCCGAGGTTCGAGGACCTCGCCGTCCGGCTGGCCGATGGCCTCACGGTGCTGTTCGCCGCACTTCTCGTCTTCTTCGAGATCCGCCATCTTTTGAACGCTGGCGATCCCCTGGCGACGACTTTCGATCATGTCGAGGTCGGACTCCATGTCATCGCCGGGCTCGGCCTGTCGCTCACCCTCACGCGGCTCGACCTCGTACGCGCCAATCCCGTATTCCGCTGGGGCTCCGAGATCCTTGCCGGCATCGCCGTTCTCTTTGCCCTGGTCGGCCTCGGGCTCCTCGCCAATCCTCTGCTCCTCGGTGATCCCGTTACCGGCCCGCCGGTCCTCTCCTCGCTGCTCCCCGGCTATCTGCTACCCGGACTGATGGCGCTCCTCGTCGCCCGGCAGGGCCGCGGCCGCCAGCCGGCCTGGCAAACCGTCGTCGTGACATCGCTCGGCCTTGTGCTGATCCTCGGCTATGTCACCCTCAGCGTCCGGCACGCCTTCCAGGGCGATACGATCTCGATCTGGCTCGAAACGTCCGACGCCGAGCACTGGGCGCACTCGGTCGCTTGGCTCGCACTCGGCGTCGTGCTCCTGCTCTACGGCCTGTGGCGCGGCGCCATCGAGGCACGGCTGGCATCCGGATTGTTGGTGACGCTGGCTGCCGTCAAGATCGCGGTCTTCGATCTCTCCGGCTTGACCGGCCTCTGGCAGGCTCTCTCGTTCCTGTGCCTCGGCGCCGTGCTGATCGGCATCGGCGTGCTCTATCAGCGCCTGATATTCGGTGGACGGGGCAAAGGATCTGCCGCAGCGAGGAATTGAGGCCGCACTATCGGCAGGCGTGCGGTGCCCTCACCCGACTCGGACACCGTCCCGGTTGCCAGCACTCGGGTGCATCGGCGCAGGCTTCGCGCCGTCGGTCTTGCGCATGGCGCGGACCCGAACCCGGCGGCGGACCCGGCGGACCTTGTGGCGGGCGAGCCGCCCCGCGCGCCGCGCCTTGCGCTTGGCCAGGCGTCCGACACCGCGGGCCTTCCGTCCGACGCGCCGGCCTGCCGTGCCGATCCGTGAGGTCTCGGCCTCGGGATCCGGATCGGCCAGTCCATGCACGAGCCGATGCAGTTCCTCGGTCATCATCTTGCGATCGTTGCCGCTTCTCAGCTCGGCAAAGGGCACGACCTCGCCGATCCTGATCTTCACCGTCGAGCCCGCGAACTTGCGGAACTCGGATACGAGTAAGGACAGGCGGAGCGTCAGCGAGAACCGGCTGACCAGCTGGAACAGCGGCCCGTTCTGCCCTTCGAAATAGACGGGGAGCACCGACGCCTTGGCCGACTGGATGAGCTTCGCCGTGAAGAGCTTCCACGGCAGGTCCTCGGCCTTTCCGAACGGCCGCCTGGCCGTCGCGACACCGCCGGCCGGAAAGACGACGATGGTCGTCCCCACGGCGAGTGCGGCAAGCGCCTCCTTGCGGGTCTTGAGGTTGAGCAGCTGCGCCTCGCGCGTCTCCTCGAAGTCGATCGGCAGCGAGTAGGGCCGGATCTCCGGAATGCGCAGGAGCTGGTTGTTGATCAGGACCTTGAACGGCCGGTTCAGCGCCTCTGCGAGCGCTAGGCTGGCGATGCCATCGCCGATGCCGAAGGGGTGATTGGCGATCATCACCAGTGGCGTCTTGGGCTCGAGGACCGGCGGCCAATGGCGGGCCTTGATCTCGAGGCTGACCTCGATCAGGCGCAGCATGTCGGTGAAGGCGCGATCCGTCCGGGGCACGATGAAGTCGCGCCAGGCCTTGTAGAGCGGCAGGAAACGCTTGCGGCCGGAGAGCCCCTCGATGGTGTGGATGATCCAGCGTTTGACCCGATGGTCGCTCGGCGAGGCGTAGGTCAGCTCAGGAAACTTTGCCCTCATGCCGCAGTGCCCTCAACCCTCTGCTGCCCGCCGTCCCCGGCCGTCTCTTTCAGGTCCGGCAATCTCGCCTTTGGACGTGACACTTCTACGTCATCGCCCACCTGTCGGCTAGCTTCACGACAGCGCATCTGAAGGGCTACTCCGGTGGGGTCGGACCGGCGGCCAACAGGCCGGCTCTTCGCAAATACCGTCGGCTGTCTGCCCCCGGGTGAAGGTCCAGATCGCGCCCGCTCAAGTTGCAACCGCCACCCGGACGCCCTCGCAGTCCCGCGAGCGGCCTAGGCCACTCCGTCGGGCGGCAGGTCCCGAGACGAGCGCGTATTCCGGTTGCCCGCACCCGGCTTGGCACGCCCGATGCATCGGGCCGGTCAGCCCAATGAGGGCTCCCCCGCGATCAACGGAGCTGCGGCCTATGTTTCAGAGTAAGACGAACGGGCCTGTCCTGGACACGAAGGTGACCGGGCCGGGCATCGAGCTGACGGAGGCCAATGTGCCATCCGTCATCGGCAAGGACCTGACCATCGTCGGCAACGCCTTCTCGGATGGCCACATCCAGATCAGCGGCGACTTTCAGGGCGACATCCAGTGCGCCCATCTCAAGATCGGCGAGCGCGCCCGGATCACGGGCAATTGCGTCGCCGACGAGATCGTCGTCAGCGGCCACGTGAAGGGCACGCTCCGCGGACGCCGCGTTACACTCGAGGCGAAGTCGCGGATCGAGGGCGACATCTACCACCGCTCACTGTCCATCGAGGAGGGTGCCGTATTCGCCGGCCGCTCGCACCAGACGGCACTCAGTGGCGAGCTGCCGGTCAAAGGTACGGCCAAGCCCGTCGAGCTTGCCGCCGCCAAGCTCGTGACCGCCTGAGCCACGATTGCACAAGGAGTTCACCATGAAGCCCGCAGAGACCCCTGCTGCCAATGGCGGCACGGCCAAGAGTCTGAAGGATCAGGTCGCCACCGGCGACACCAAGCTCATCGAGGAGCTGGCCGAGGCGGCAACGCCACGGCAGATCCAGCAATGGATCGTCCAGCTCGAGACGTTGTTCGAGCAGAAGAAGCAGCGGGTCCGCAAGGATCTCCAGGAGCGTGTGAACGACCTGATTGCCCTCAACGGCTACACGCTGGAGGAGCTGTTCAGCGCCCGCGTCCTGCCGTCGACCTCGGACCTTGCCGAGTTGTCCCGCAAGAACGGCCAAGCCCAGCGCGACAAGGCCGACAAGCTGATCGAAACGGCCATCCGGAACTGATCGGCTAGTCGAGCCTGAACGAAACGGGCCGGCGCCATGATGCAGCCGGCCCGTCGCCTTGACGCCAAGGGCTCTCAGACAGCGCCGGCCTCTCCGGCCTCACCCGCTTCCCCATCCTCATCCTCCCCATTCTCCTCGGGGATATGCTCGACCGAGACGACCGTCTCGTCCTCGGCGGCGCGGAAGATCGTGACGCCTTGCGTATTCCGGCCGGCGACACGGATGTCGTGCACGGGGCAACGGATGAGCTGGCCGCCGTCGGAGACGAGCATGATCTGATCGTTCTCCTCGACGGGGAAGGATGCCACGAGCCGGCCGTTGCGCTCGTTGACGATCATGGCGACGATTCCCTTGCCGCCGCGGCCGGTCGTCCGGAACTCGAAGGAGCTGGTGCGCTTGCCGTAGCCGTTGGCAGACACCGTCAACACTTGCTGCTCGGCGGCGCTCATCTCGACATAGCGCTGATCGCCGAGCGTCGTGTCGGCGACGGCCTCCTCGTCACTGGCCGCCTCCTCCTCGCCCGCCTCGCCGCTGATCGCCTTGCGCATCTTCAGGTAGGCGGCGCGCTCGTCCCCGCTCGACTCGAAATGGGTGAGGATACTCATCGAGATGACTTGGTCGTCCTTGCCGAGAGCGATGCCCCGGACGCCGGTCGAATCGCGCCCCTTGAAGACACGAACCTCGGTGACGGCGAATCGGATCGCCTGGCCGGCGGCCGTCGTCAGCAGCACGTCGTCATTCTCGGAGCAGATGCCGACGCCGATGATCTGATCGCCCTCGTCGAGCTTCATGGCGATCTTGCCATTGCGATTGATCTCGACGAAGTCGGAGAGCTTGTTGCGTCGGACATAGCCCGACTTGGTCGCAAACATGACGTCGAGCGTCTCCCAGCTCGACTCGTCCTCGGGCAGGGGCAGGATGGTGGTGATGCGCTCGTCCGGGGCGAGCGGCAGCAGATTGACCAGAGCCTTGCCGATCGCCTGCGGCGTCGCCAAAGGCAGACGCCAGACCTTCATCTTGTAGGCCATGCCGCGCGACGAGATGTAGACCACCGGCGTATGGGTGTTGACGACAAAGAGGCGGGTGACAAAATCCTCCTCGCGCGTCGTCATGCCGGAACGGCCCTTGCCGCCACGCCGCTGCGCCCGATACGCCGAGAGCGGCACGCGTTTGACGTAGCCCTTGTGACTCACCGTGACGACCATGTCCTCACGCTGGATGAGATCCTCGTCGTCGACCTCGCCGTCGATCTCCATGATCTCGGTCTTGCGCGGTGTGCCGAACTCCTCCTTGATCGCGCCGAGCTCACCCTTGATGATCTCCTGGACGCGAGCGCGCGACGACAGGATGTCGAGATAGTCGGCGATCTGGGTGCCGATGGTCTGAAGCTCACCGGCGATCTCGTCGCGGCCGAGGCCCGTCAAGCGCTGAAGACGAAGGTCCAGAATGGCCTGGGCCTGCTCCTCCGAGAGCCGATAGGTGCCCTCGGTCGAGACCTTGTGGCGCGGATCGGCGATCAGGGCGACGAGCGGCGCCACGTCCTTCGCCGGCCAGTCGCGCGCCATCAACCCCTCGCGTGCGGCCGACGGATTGGGTGCATGGCGGATGAGGTGGATGACCTCGTCGATATTGGCGACAGCGATGGCGAGGCCGACCAGCACATGGGCCCGCTCGCGCGCCTTGCCGAGCAGGTGCTTCGTTCGCCGGGTGACGACCTCCTCGCGGAACGCATTGAAGGCCAGGATCATGTCGCGGAGCGTCATCGTCTCCGGCCGGCCGCCGTTCAAGGCCACCATGTTTGCGCCGAAGGACGACTGCAGCGAGGAGAAGCGATAGAGCTGGTTCAGCACCACGTCCGCCATGGCGTCGCGCTTCAGCTCGATGACGATGCGCATGCCCTCTCGGTTGCTCTCGTCCCAGATATTCGAGATGCCCTCGATCTTCTTCTCGCGAACGAGATCGGCGATCCGCTCGATCAGCGTCTCCTTGTTCAACTGATACGGGATCTCGGTGACGATGATCGCCTCGCGATCCTTGCGGATCTCCTCGATGACCACCCGACCCCTGAGCGTAATGGAGCCGCGCCCCTTCAAGTAAGCCGAGCGAATGCCCGCTCGCCCGAGGATGATGCCCCCGGTCGGAAAATCAGGGCCAGGCACGAGCGCCAGGAGCTCGTCGTCGGACAGCTCCGGAGTGTCGATGAGCGCAATCGAGGCGTCGATCACCTCACCGAGATTGTGCGGCGGGATATTCGTCGCCATGCCAACCGCAATGCCGCCCGCACCGTTGACGAGCAGATTTGGAAAGCGCGCTGGCAGCACGACCGGCTCTTTCTCCGAGCCGTCGTAGTTCTCCTGGAAGTCGACCGTGTCCTTGTCGATGTCCTCGAGGAGCGAATGTGCGATCTTGGCGAGGCGGCACTCGGTGTAGCGCATGGCCGCCGGGGGATCGCCGTCGACCGAGCCGAAATTGCCTTGACCGTCGACGAGTGGCAGGCGCATCGAGAAATCCTGCGCCATGCGTACGAGCGCGTCGTAGACCGGGCTGTCGCCATGCGGGTGGTACTTGCCGATGACGTCGCCGACGACGCGCGCCGACTTCTTGTAGGGCCGGTTCCAGTACAAGCCGAGCTCGTTCATGCCGTAGAGAATCCGCCGGTGCACGGGCTTGAGACCATCGCGCACGTCGGGAAGCGCCCGGCTGACGATGACGCTCATCGCGTAACCGAGGTAGGACTGCTTCATCTCATCGACGATGGAGACCGGACGGATGTCGGCCGGGCCTTCGCCCGCGCCATCGCCGCCCGTCGGAGGGGTCTTGGTCGCCAAAATCTGCCTCTTTTCCCGCTGCCGCGAGCCTGGCTCAAACGGCCCAGATCGGTAGGTTCGGTGGGTTTGACTTGTAGATCGACTTATAGCCGATTCAGCCGCCCGTCGGAAGCATTTCGGACCGCGACTTTTCGCTTATTGCACTGGCATTTGAGGTTCTTGGAAGCGTGCCCCCGCTCAGGCTATTCACCGGGCCGGACCGGCAGAGCAACCGTCACCTCGGCACCGCCGGTTTCATGGACGGAATCGTGCGCCCTGACCCGCACCTCAGCAAGGCCCTCCGGAATGGCGAAAGGCTCGGTCGTGCGTGTGAACGGCTGCTCCTCGACATGTGGATGCAGCAGCACACGCTCGGCCAGCAGTGTGCCATCCGGCGCCAGCACGTCGAACCGGTCGGCATAGTGGTCCCAGCCGGCATCGTCATGGCGAATCGTCGCCTCGACCTGCCAGCGACCGTCGGCCAGAAGCGTCGCCTTCGCCGCAATCACGTCGGCCTCGCCCCCTCGGCCCTGTCCGATCACGGACAATTCAGCGATGGCCACTGCCAGTGCCCAGAGAAAGTTGCGGAACCGCATTGGTGTTTTCCTGCCGCACGCTTGGTTTTGGACTTTCATTGCCTGCTCAGATTGCCATAGTCATGGCCGCGAGAGGACTGACAAGATCGGGAGCAGTGCATGGCCGCCGGAGGCTCGACAAAGGTCGTTGTTGCCGCCCTTCTCGGCAACGCCGCGATCGCCGTGACAAAATTCGCTGCCGCATTCTTCACGGGCTCGTCCGCCATGCTGTCGGAAGCCGTGCACTCTGTCGTCGACACGGGCAACCAAGGGCTCCTGCTCTACGGCATCGGCCGAGCCGCGCGTCCCGCCGATGACCAGCATCCCTTCGGCTACTCGAAAGAAATCTATTTCTGGAGCTTCATCGTTGCCATCCTGCTTTTCTCGCTCGGGGCCGGCGTCGCCATCTACGAGGGGATCGAGAAAATCCTGCACCCGGAACCCATGCGCGACGCCTATATGAACTACATCGTGCTGATCGCGGCGATGCTGTTCGAGGCCGGCTCCTTCTTCGTCGCCCTGACCGAGTTCAACAAAGCGCGTGGCAGCGTCAGAATTCTGGCTGCCATCATCCAGAGCAAGGATGCGGCGGTGTTCACCGTTCTGCTCGAGGACATGGCCGCGCTGTCAGGGCTGACGCTCGCCCTCGCCGGCGTCGCGCTGGCCGATCTCGGCGGCATCGCCACCGCCGACGGATTTGCCTCGTTGGCAATCGGCGTGCTGCTCGCCTTCGTCGCGGCCTTTCTGACCTGGCAGACCAAGGGATTGATCATCGGCGAGGCGGCATCGAGCGAGTTGACGCGCGGGGTCGAGGCCCTGATCCGCGCCCATCCGCATGTGAACGCCATCAACGAGCTCAGGACCATGCATCTTGGTCCAGACGACGTGCTGCTCGCCGTCTCGGTCGACTTCAAGGACCGGCGCAGCACCGAGACGATCGAGCAGGCGATCACCGAGATCGAGGGCAGGATCAAGACCCGTTGGCCGGCGATCCGCCGCGTCTTCCTCGAGGTTCAGTCCCGAGCCCAGCACACGGCCATGGAGAGACGAAGTGCCATCATGGAGCCGGCGGATCACTGACGCTGCCGACAGCGGTGTGACCGAGCAGTGACGGCTCAGTGCGGATTGCATTGGCGATGGCTTTGCCGGCGAGCGCGTTGGCCCGACGGTTCCAATGCCAATCGAAGTCGAACTCGAGACGCTTCTTGCTCGCCGCATAGTCGTCCGCGAAGGCTTGCTGCAGATCGAGGAAGGGCAGACCGAGCTCGTCGGCCGTCTGGCGCGCCAGGTCGTTCAACTCGGCGACCTTGTAGGCCGACCGCGGCTTGCCGTCGTAGATGGCCTCGCGCACGCCATCCATGACGAACAGCAGACGGATGCCGTTGGCGTCGGCGAGCTGCTTCATCTCGTGCATGACATAGCGGGTGACAAAACGGATCTTGTCCATCTCCTCCAGGTTGCGGATGTCGACCGCCGACGAGATGAACTCCGGCGAGAACAGCACCTCCTCGCCCCAGACATACTGGGAGACGAGGCTCTTCAGCTTCAGATAGGCGTTGGTCTCGTAATAGAGGTAGCGGAAGGTCTTGAGCTCGCGCAGGAGATCCGGCCAGCCCGGCTCGAAGGGTGTCGGCTCGACCTCGGTGAAGCGACCGGCGTCGTCGACGTTGATCTTCAGGAAGCTCGATGAGTAGCGCGTCCCGATGAAGCGGTAGGATTCGTCGAAGTCGTTGTGGATGAGCTGGACGACGGCAATGTCCGGCTTGAACGGAAGCACCTCGTGCCGGAGCATCTGGAGATATTGGCTGAGCGGGGCGCCGTCCATGCCGAAACGGTACACCTCGCTGTTGATCCCCGCCTGGTTGAGCTCGTGCTCGACGATCTCTGGAAATCCGTCCTTGGTGTCGATGAAGGCGCCGTGCACGTATGAGTCGCCGATCACCGCCAACCTGAGTGTTCCCGGCCGCTTGTCGAGCTCGTAGTAAGGCTTGGTCGAGTTCCAGCCATCGGCATTGATCGTGACGCTCGTCTCGCTGCCGTCGGGGTGACGGAAGGTAGCCTTTGCACCCGGCTCATAGCGAATGACGCCGTTGATCGTGACGTTGTGCAACACGTCGTCCGGCTTCAAGATGTAGGAGAAGACGCCGAACTCGAGAACCAGGAACGTCGCAATCAGCGAGCCCCCGAGCAACATCAACCTGCCTGAAAGAGCCTTCACGAGCGCGATCATCGTCTTGAACCTTGCATCCGATTGCCGGGCAAAATCTCCCGAGTGGACAAAAGCAAGCGGCGTGCCAGGATTAATGGCTTGTTTTCCGTGAGACCGGTCACGAGGCCGGGTGGCAGCGACGTGGCCCTGATGGAAGCTATGGCTTGACGATCATTAACCAATAGATGGCGATGACACCGAGAAAGGCTGGCCAGCCGAGCCAGAACCAGATCCGCATGAGCTTGTGATAGCGATCGGGAAGCGGCCCGGCGGACTGGACCGCATCGGCGGCGAGATCCCGGATTTTGAGCTGGATCCAGACGACGGGCAGCCAGCAAGTGCCGACCAGCAGGTAGAGCCCGAGGCTCGCGAGGATCCAGGTTTCCGTCAGATGATACCCGAGCCAGAGGGCAAGCGCGCTGCCGGTCAACGGCTGGGCGATCACGGCGGTCGCAGTGAACACGAGATCGGCCAGCACCACCATGCGGGCGACACGGTGAATGACGACAGGCTCGCCCGTGCGGTCCGCCATCAGCATGAAGAAGGCAATTCCGGCCCCCGTGCCGAGCAACACGGCCGCCCCGACGAGATGCGCCAGCTTGAGCCAGGGATAGAGGTCCACGGTCATCGCTCCTCGGCGAGTGCCATGACCGCAAGGGTGAGCGCGATGACCGGAAAGACCTTCATGAGGGGGCCGAGCGGGTCGCCCCATAGCGCAGGCTCGAGGACGGTGCCGAAGACCAGATATGCTGCAGAGAGCGCCAATTGCAGGACGCCCGCGACCCGGGTCCAACGGGCGCTCAGCATCAAGGCTCCGGCAACAATGTCGGCAATGGCGCCACCGATGATGACGAGGCCTGCCGCCATTGCGCCGAGGCCGGCCTCCTCCCCCATCGTCATGGCCTCCGATCTCGGACCCGGCAGCAGGGCGATCAGGCCGGTGCCGATCCAGAAAACCGATAGCACCCCCTGCAGAATCGGGCGGAGCAGATAAAGGCGCGCATGCCAGCGATCCTGGATGCGGGCCGGTTTTGCCCTAAAGATCTGCTCGAGCGTCGCGAGCGGGCGTCCGAGCAGTGCAGCGAACGGACCTGGCTCGAAGGTCTCGCCATAGCGCATCTGCTCGAAGGACGTCGTTCGCAGCGCCGATGGGCTGCCGAGGTAGGCCAGGACATCGCCGAGCAAGAGCGCGGGGCGAACGAGCCAGCCCGGAACGGTGAGCACCGGGCAAGCTGGAAATCCAAGCCAGGCCCGATAGCCCCGGGCGAGTTCGGTAACCGACTTCGCCTCCGGGCCCGCCGCATAGAGCACAATGCGCGCCGGTGCGCTCTGCTGCGCAAGCCGCGCCAGCCCGTCGGCAAGATCGCGCATGGCGATCGGTTGGAACCGTCCGCCGCCGACGTCGGGCACCGGAGTCACCAGTGGCAGGCCTGCCAGGCCCCTCAGCAGTGCTGTTCCACCGAAGCTGCCGTCACCGATCACGAGCGACGGCTTGACGATGACCCAGTCGAGATCGAGACCTGCCAGATGCCGCTCTGCCGCCACCCGTGTTTGCGCATAGTCCGTCGTCACGGCAGCTTCGGCGCTGATGGCGGATACGTGCACGACGCGGCGGATGCCAACGGCTGCCGCAGCATCGAACAGAGCGGAGGTTGCCGTTACCTGGATCCGCCAAGCGTCATCTCGCGCAGTGGACTGCAGGATGCCGACCAGATTGACGATGCTGTCGACGCCATCGAGCAGGGGACGCCAGGAGCTGGGTGTCGTCAGGACGTTGAAGTCGGCATGACGCCAGGCGATCACCGGCAGCAGGCGACGACCGATCTCAACACGGCGTCCGGCACCGATGACCTCGGCGCCATCGCGCTGCAAGGCCTCGACGACATGCGTGCCGATGAACCCATAGGCACCGGTTACGAGCACACGCATCGGTCGTCCACGTGCCATCGCTGATGAGGCCGATCAGTCCCGGCCGCCCGCCTGGCGCCGATTGCGCGGCGCCTCAGAACGGGATCTCGTCGTCGAGCTCCTTCTCGAACGAGCCGCTGCCACCGCCCCCGCTGCTGCGGGCGCCACCGGCATTCCGACCACCACCGCGCGGCGCCTCGTCATAGGACGCCTGGCCCCCCTCCTGCATCCCGGCACCCGAGCCAGGACGGCCGTCGAGCATGGTCAGCGTCGAGTTGAAACCCTGCAAAACGACCTCGGTCGAGAACTTCTCCTGGCCGCTCTGATCGGTCCATTTGCGGGTCTGGAGCTGACCCTCGATGTAGACCTTCGAGCCCTTCTTCAGGTAGTTCTCGGCAACCTTGCACAGGCCGTCATTGAAGATCACGACCCGGTGCCACTCCGTCTTCTCTTTGCGCTCGCCGGAGGCCTTGTCGCGCCAGCTCTCGGAGGTGGCGACTCGAAGGTTGCAGATCGGGCGGCCATCCTGAGTGTGCCTGATCTCGGGATCGGCGCCGAGATTGCCGACGAGGATGACTTTGTTCACGGATCCGGCCATCGGATGCTCCTTGCTGCTTCGGCATGCCGACCAGACTGCTCATGGCCGACATCGATTCTGTCCACGTCCACCTTAGCGCTCAGCCTCCGGGTCCCGACAGGAACCCAAAGGTTCTCCACAAGTTGCGTCGCCAAGTCGGCGTGCGCGCCTCCGGACGATTGAATGTTCATCTAATGTTCCACCATAGGCCCGTACGCCGATCCTGACAAGCTCTTTCGCCAGACTGGCCCTAAGGGGGAACGCGCGCCCCAGCCCTGCTCCGTGCTACAGAGACGTCCCGCTCGCCAATCCATCGGAGACCGCCTGACGTGAGCCGCCCTCCCAAACGCCCCGGCCCGCCCCATCGCCCGTTCCGGCGCGACAGGCAAGGTGGCAAGCCGCCCGACCGCGATGCCGCTCAGAGTGAGGCGAGGACCTCCATCCCGCTGAAGCACCGGCAGGGTCGGGAAGACGGCAACGGTCTGAAACCCACAGGGCCATCCGATCGTGCTCGGGCCGAAGGCCGCGCCGATCGCCGGCCGCATTGGCTTCGTCGCTCAGAACCGGAGGACGAGGACCGCATTCTGATCTGGGGCATTCACGCCGTCGAGGCCGTGCTGCGCAATCCGGCCCGGCAGATTCGACGCCTGCTGCTGACGGACAATGCCGCGCATCGCCTGAGCGCGGCTCTGGTCGTCCGGCCCACGACACCGACCAGCGTCAGTCCCCGGGAACTCGACCGCGAGCTCGGGAGCGACACCGTCCATCAGGGGGCATTGGTCGAGACGGCGCCGCTGCCCGAGACTTCGCTCGACGACGTGCTGGCCAGCGTCCCTCGCCCCCTCCTGGTCGTCCTCGATCAGGTGACTGATCCGCACAATGTGGGAGCGATCCTGCGCTCGGCCGCCGCCTTCGGCGTCTCGGCCCTCGTCATGACCCGCCGGCACAGTCCGCCTCCCTCCGGCGCCCTTGCCAAGAGCGCATCCGGCGCTCTCGAGCTCGTGCCGTTGCTCCGCGTCGGCAATCTGGCACGCCTGCTGGCGGAACTCGGCGAGAAGGGAGTCGAGCGCCTGGGTCTCGATAGTGCGGCGGAAGAGGCTCTGGAGGACGTCGTTTCGGCTGGCCGTCCGCCATCGGGCGCGATCGCCCTGGTCCTCGGCGCGGAGGAGCACGGGCTGAGACGCTTGACTAAGGAGTCGTGCGACCGTCTGGTGTATCTTTCGACGCCGGGAGCGCTCCGGAGCCTCAACGTCTCCAACGCGGCCGCGATTGCCATGCACCACATTGCTCTGGCCATGAACCGACGTTGAGCCACACAAACGGCGCCGCGCGGGGGGAGCGCGGCGCCGATCGGTTCGAACTGGACCAGAGCGAGGCTATTCGCAGATGAGTGGTCGTCGGCAGGTTACCTGCCTCTCGCAAAGCTCACGGCCGTAGCTGTTGACCCAGCAGTTCCAACGGCTATGGCACTGTTTCGGCCCGCGATAGCAGACCTCCTCGTCATAGCTAGGAGAGTAGGTGACGCTGACACCCGGGTTGTAGTGGCGCGGCCGTGTCGCGTTGTACAGGATGGCCCCCGCGGCCAATCCCGTCACCAGGCCGATGGCCAGGTTGCGGCCGGAATGATCCCGATGTTTGTAGTGGCGGCGACCGCCGGCATCGGCGGTGGCTATGGTCGTTGCCGCAATCGTGAGTGCCAGGGCAACAACGGTCAAAGGCTTCAAGAAGCGCATCTTGCTTCCCCCAGGTTGATCACCGGGCGAGTCTGTTGTCTCGCCGTCCACGGTCGGAACGCGTCCGGACCGTTCGGCCGTCCCTCTATCGGCCGACGGTGGTCAAGTTATGGCCACCAAGCTGAACCCGGCATGAACGGGAGCATGCACCTCCAGAAAGCAAAAGACGGCAGGCGCATTGGCGCCCGCCGTCTCGAGTTGCATCAACCTATCGACCGCGTGCGGCCGTCGGGCGAGCGATCAGTAGCTGCCGCCGCCGCCGCTGTAGCTGTCGCAGTAGCCCTGGCGCTTGTGGCCCCACTTGCGGCAGTACTTGTTGCCGTAGCTGTCGTAGCCCCAGCGCTTGCAGTAGTGCACGTAATACTTGCCGTAATAGCAATAATTGTGAACCTGGACGATGCCTGCGCTTGCCGTCGGCTCGGTCGGTGCCGAGATGTTGGCGGCCTGGGCGCCGGTAAACGCCACCGCCGAAAGCACGCCCGCGGCGAGGGCATAGCGGAGAGAGCGGGTATTCAGCATATCGTTCTCCTTGCTCGGTCTGACTTCCCCGCCGACGTGACCCGAGGCGGAGCCCTCCAGATATTGACGGGATTGCGGCCGAAGACAACCCAATCCGTGTTTCAGCGGGCGGAAAAAATCGTAACAGGCCTAATGCAGGTTGGACGGTGGGGTTTCCCGATCGCCCGCCGCCCGGCCAGCGAGCATATGATTCTCGGCCCGCTGGTCTCCGGCCGGGCCACCCGGCGCCGACTGTCGATCTGGCTTGGCTCCGTCGGATGTCTGACCTCGGACCGACCGTTGCCATCGGTCACAACGGCGGCCGTCGTGGACGAGCTGCCCCAAATGATGGCATATGGTGCGCCTCGGCATCTGAGCCGCGCCGGCTTAGCTCAGTTGGTAGAGCACCTGATTTGTAATCAGGGGGTCGCAGGTTCGAGTCCTGCAGCCGGCACCAATTAAATCAAACGCTTATTGCCTCGGCAGCAACGAACCAGATCGGACAAGGGAACGCCTTGGCCTACTCACACTGGAGCAGGTCCAGGGCCATTATGGCTTGACGAAGCGGTACCTCGAGGACTGCGCCCGGCGCGGCGGCGGGCCTCCTATGGTCAAGATTTCACGTCGGATGGTCTGCTACCGCGCCAGCGACATTGAGAAATGGATCGCCGAGCACCGCATTGATCCCACCGCAGCCAGCGGTGGGGACGGGCCATGACGATCCGGCGCGCACTTTTGACGCCTTCTGCGGAGGACGGCGCATCGATCGTCAAAGGGTGCCGCGTCTCGAAGCTCCGCCCTACCGCTCCTCGCTCCGGTAGGGCATCATCAGCGCCGCGGGAGCATGGGCGTTGCGGGAACTGAGGATCATAGCAATGAGCGTTGCCACATAGGGCAGCATGAGCATCAGCTGATAGGGCACGTCGATGGCGCCGCTCGTCTGCAGGCGAAGCTGGAGGGCATCGACGGCCCCGAAGAGCAGTGCTGCGGCTGCCACCAGCCAAGGATTCCAACGTCCGAGAGCGACAAGTGCGAGGCAGATCCAGCCGCGGCCCGAGACGATGCCGAAAGAGAAAGAGGAGAAAGCCGCGAGGTTGAGATAGGCACCAGCAAGGCCGGCCATCGTGCCACCGATCATCAGCGCGCGCGTCCGTGTCCAGCCAACCGAGATACCGGCGGACGCCGCCGCATAGGGATTCTCGCCCGTGGTTCGTAAGGCGAGTCCGGCGGGAGTCCGATATAGGATCCAAGCAGCAAGCGGTACCAGCATGAATGCGATGTAGGTCAGCGCGAATTGATTGAAGAAGACAGGGCCAATCAGCGGGATCGACGACAGACCTGGGATAGGCACTGTCCGAAAGGGCTCGACGGCGGGCGGAATCGATCCTTCGCCGAAGATGAGGCGGTAGCTGAAATAGGCGAGGCCGGAGGCTGTCATGGTGACACCAATGCCAGCGACCGTCTGGTCGAGACCAAGTAGCACGCAGAGGAAGGCCATCACGAGCCCGAGCACCAGGCCGGTGACGGCCGCCGCAATCACCGCGAGCCAGAGCGAGCCGGAGAAGAAGGCGACCGTAAACCCCGCCATCGAAGCCAGAAGCATGATGCCTTCGATGCCGAGGTTCATCACACCCGAGCGCTGAGCAAACACTTCTCCGAGCGCACCGAGCATCAAGGGTACGGCGAGGCGCACAGCTGCCGCGAAGAAGCCGACCTGCAGGACTTGCTCGAGGAGTGCGCTCATGCCGTTTGCTTCCTGCTGAGGCCGAGCCGCAGTCGGTGGGTCGAGAACATGAGGGCGATGAGCATGGCGATGAGCGTCACGCCTTGGATGACATCGGCGAGGAACACCGGGACGCCTGTCTGGCGCGACATCTCATCGGCACCGGCCGTGATGGCGGCGAGGAAGATGGCTGCCGGAACGACACCAAGCGGATTGAGCCGGGCCAGCATGGCGACGACGAGACCGGCGTAGCCGTAACCCGGCGAGATCGAGCCCATCACCTGGAACTGGATTCCGGCGACCTCACCGACACCGGCCAGACCTGCCATTGCGCCGGAGATCGCAGCGGTGATCATGGTGACGCGCGCCACATTGTGGCCAGCGTGATGGGCAGCCCGAGGGTTTTCGCCGACGGCATCTATGGAGAATCCAAGCGTTGTTCGACGAACGAGGAACCAGGCTCCGAGCGAGGCAATACCTGCGATCAGCACACCAAGATGCAGCCGCGTGCCGCGCAAGAGATTGGGGAACTCGGCGGCGCGTAAGATATCCGGCGAGTCGGGCCAGCCTGTTGCCGTGTCCTTCCAGGGGCCTGAGAGCAGCGCCAGCATGACGTAGAGGATGATGAAGTTGAGCATCAGCGTGCTCACGACATCGTCGACCTTGAAGCGGGCTTTTAGGAACGCAGGTAGCATCGCACCGAGCGCACCGCCGGCCGCGCCGAGCACAATCATCAGCGGAATGAGTGAGAAGGCCGGAAGCGTAGCCAGCGCGCCCACATAGGCGGCTGCCATCGCGCCGAGCAGCAACTGCCCTTCGCCGCCGATGTTCCAGAAGCGGGCGCGGAAGGCGATCGCGGCGGCAAGGCCGGTCAGGATCATCGGCGCCGCCTTGGCCAGCGTCTCGGTGATGGCGAATCTACCGCCGAAGGCTGTCTTGGCGATGATCGTATAGGCGGAGAGCGGATTGGCGCCGCCGAGCAGGATGAGTCCGCTGCAGAGCACGAGGCTCGCTATCACGGCCGCCAACGGCAGCATCAGATTGAAGCCGACAGAGCTTTCATAGCGACGCTCGAAGGAGATGTGCATCAGGTATTCAACTCCTCACGCGCCGTCGCGACAGAGGGTCGGCCGGCGGTCATGGCAACACCAATGGCGCCGCGGTCAGCCCTCTCGGCCAGGGCTTCGAGCACCAGTTCACCGTCGTACAGAACGACGATCCGATCCGCGAGCTGCAGCACCTCGTCGAGGTCATCGCTGATGAGGAGGATTGCACAACCTCGATCGCGGAGCTTCATGAGTTCGCCATGCACGAACTCTGTCGCCGAAACATCGAGGCCGCGCGTCGGCTGGGAAATGATGAGAACCCTGGGGTCGAAGGCGAGCTCACGGGCGACGATCGCCTTCTGCTGATTTCCGCCTGAGAAGAGGCCGGTGGCAATGGACGCATTGTCGGGCCGAATACTGTAAGTGTCGATCTGTCTCTTGGCAAAGGCGCGGATGGCGCTCCAGTTGATCAGGCCGAAACGACTGAAGGGTGGCTGGTTCACGCGCGCGAGCACGAGACTCGAGGCGAGCGGCAAGGAGGCGATAAGACCGGCACCTAGCCGGTCCTCAGGGATGTAGGCGAGACCGAGTGCGCTCATGGCTCGCGGGCAGAGATCTCTGACCACCTTGCCATCAAGCGCGATGGTACCCGGAACCGGCGACACCCCAGCCAGCGCTTCCGCAAGCGCTGTCTGGCCGTTGCCGGAAACGCCGGCCAGCCCGACAATTTCGCCGGCGCGGAGCTGCAGATTGATGGGAGTGCGATCGGGTCCGTGCTCAGCAGGGCGTAACCGCAGTTCTCGTGCGTCGAGCCTCACGGCACCTGGCGCTCTCGGCGCCCTTCGCGCCGGGTTCAGCTCGTGACCGCACATCAGCTCGGCAAGCTGTCGGTTCGTCAGTGTGCCGTCATTATCGAGATTCGCAACCGCAGCACCGCGCCGCATCACGACGATGCGATGAGTGATCGCGCGTACCTCGTTGAGCTTGTGGCTGATGTAGACGACGCCGACGCCACTTGCGGTCAGCGCGCGGATGGCCTTGAAGAGACCTTCACTCTGCTGCGGCGTAAGCACCGAGGTCGGCTCGTCGAGGATGAGGATATGCGCGCCGCGATAGAGCGCCTTGATGATCTCGAGCCGCTGCTTCTCGCCGACACTGAGGTTGACGACCCGGCGATCGGGGGCAAGCGTCAGGCCATAGGCATTGCCGATCCGCATGAGGCTCTGCCGAACATGGGCTTGGTCGAGCCCCCAGCCGCGACCCGGCCAGCCAACGAGCAGGTTCTCGGCCACGGTGTGCCGTTCGACGACATGGGCATGCTGATGGACCATGCCGATGCCATGAGCGATGGCATCAGCCGGCGAGGCGATTGCAACGGGTTTTCCGCGTATGCGGATCTCGCCTGCATCGGGCCGGTACAGCCCGAACAGCACATTCATTAGTGTCGTCTTGCCGGCACCATTCTCGCCGAGCAGGCCGAGCACCTCGCCTTCGCGAAGCGTTAGATCAACGGCACGGTTGGCGACAACATCGCCAAACCGCTTGTCGATGCGGATCATCTCGAGGAGCGGCGCGCCATCAGCCACGATGCACTTGCCTCTGGCTGAGCCCCCCGGCCAACGGCCTAATCCGACTTCGTCTCGGTCTCGTCGTAAGGCACCGTGAATGTGCCCGCTGCGATCTCGTCGTGGCGCTTCTTGAGGTTCGCCTTCACGTCGTCAGCAATCTGACTGTCGAACGCACCGAACGGCGCGAGATAGTTGCCGCCATTTGCGACATTCTCGAGCCCCGAGAAATCCTGCGCCTTGTAGGTGCCGCTCTTGACCTGCTCGGCGGCCGCTTTGATGACCGGATAGGGATCCCAGATCACGCTGGTTACTACTGCCTTCGGATTGATCGCCGCCTGGTCCGTCATGTTGCCGATGGCGAAGCCGCCCCTCTCGGCGCAGGCCTCGATTACGCCAAGACGCTCTGCGTAGATGACGTCGACACCTTGGTCGATCATGGCGATCGCTGCCTCCTTGGCTTTCGGCGGATCGAAGAAGGAGCCGATATATGCGGCCTTGAAGACGACATCGGGCTTCACTTCTTTCGCCCCGGCGCGATAGGCGTTGAGGAGCCCATAAGTCGAGGGGGTTGCCGGTCCGGCGACCACGCCGATCTTGCCCGACTTCGAGAACCAGGAGGCGAGCATGCCCGCGAGAAAGGCCGCTTCGGTCGTGACGCCATAGAAGGTCGAGAAGTTGGGCTCTGTGACACCGGCGGCTGAGCCCATGGTGAATGCGGTCTTCGGGAATTCGGCGGCTACGCGGCGGCAGATCTGCTCGGTGCCGTAGGCATCGCCCACGATGAGCTCGACACCCTCATCGCACCACTGCCGGAGCACGCGCGAAAAGTCGGCGGCCTTCACTGACTCCGAATGCTGGTAATCGATACCCATCTCGCCGGCCACCTTGGTCATCGCCAGATGGAGCTGTGTGACGAACGGCTCCTCCATCGGCGTTTCAAAAATGCCGCGCATCCGGAGACCCTCGGCACGGGCGGACGAGGCATAGCGCAGCGAGGCGGTGCCTGCGGCCGCGATGGCGACGAGCTTCAGGACGTCGCGGCGATTGGAAGTCATGGCGTTCTCCCTTGTGGCCCAGATTTGGCTACCACTTGTATTCTCGTATCCAAAACCCATAGCATGCTGCCATTCGAAGGCAAAGGCAGTCGTTCTCCCCCTGCAAGGCGCGCCATGATGACAGTCATACGCCGGCTCTATGTTCTACTCTGCGGTTACGAGTTCCTGCCAAAGAGCGTTTCGGTGCTGGGAGCCTCGGACAAATTCGTTCTATCAGAGCCCATCTGCGCATACCTGCTCGACACCGCCGAAGGCTTCGTGTTGATCGACTGTGGGCTCAATCTGGAGGTCCTGCGTGATCCGGTCCGGGCCGAGGCGAGCTACGGCCGCCATGTCTATCCGACCATGCCCGTGGTGTTGCCGGAACATGAGCTGCTTCCGCAGCTGGCCCGACTTGGCGTCGCACCGGCAGATATCCGGCACGTCATCCTGAGCCATGCACACATCGATCATACCGGCGAGCTGCATCACTTTGCAAAAGCGAGGATCTCGATTCAAGTCCGCGAGCACACTTGGGCCTTCGGCGCATCGAACATTGCCGTGCGTCGGGCCGATTTCGACATGCCCGGACTCGACTGGCACATTGTCGATGGCGACTGGAGGGTGCTACCGGGACTCGAGGGCCTGCTGACGGCAGGTCACACGCCCGGTCACCAGTCCTTCGTTGTGACGCTGCCGAGCGGGGCGGCGAAATTGCTCACCATGGACGCTGGCGACCTCTGGGAGAATTTTGAGAAGGAGATCGCGCCCGGCAGCATGGAAATGCCCACCCAGGGCCTACCGTCGATCCTCAAGCTCAAGCGCATCGCTGCCGAGCGTCGGGCCGAGATGATCCTTCTGCACGATCCGAACTTGGTGCAGGGGCTTAAACTGGCGCCGGCATACTATGACTGAGCGCCGCCGCTCTGCCGCTGCAGAAACCGGATGATCTGCGGCGCGGTGACGAGTACATGCTCGCGCATGGCGACTTCGGCTTTCTCAGGATTGCGCATCTCGATCACCTTCAGCAGCTCCTGGTGATCCTTAATGGCGATGACGGGGCGATTGGCGTGGAAGAACCAGAGCCTTAGGTAGGGCTCGAGCACACCATGCAGACGCTCAATCTCACGCACCAAGCGTCGGCGACCGCTCAAGCGGCAGATGTATTCGTGGAAGGCCCAATGGCGCGTCAGCCAGTCGTCGGCGTTCTTCTGTCCAGAACGCATACGGCGAAGCAGATCGTGCATTTCCTCGATCTCAGAGGGCCCTATACGCTCGGCGGCCAACCGCACCGCCAAGCCCTCCAAAACCGAGCGAATCTCGAAGAGCTCCTGGATTTCTTCGAAGGTGTGATCGGTGACGATGGCACCGCGATTGGGGCGGATCGTAACATAGCCTTCGGTGTCCAGTCGGCGAAAGGCTTCGCGCACCGGCATGCGGCTCATGCCGATTTTCGCCGCGATCTCCTCCGCCCGCAAGCGGGTCCCAGGTCGCAGCTCGCCTATCCGGATGCGATTGATGAGATACTGATAGGCCTCTGCCTCGGCCGACGCAGGCTCCCTTGCGGCGTTCGCGCTCAATTTTCTCATGACCGACACGCCTGCTCGCCTGTGAGACCGCGTTGCATAGGATCGCCAACCTTGCCATCATCCTAGCAGCTTGAATACAAGTATCCAAGTTTTTCACTGTGTCAGCGAGGGATCCCGATGAGGCCTTATCGCGAGATTATCGACCTCGGCCGTGAGCTCTACAATGGCATGCCCAATGTCGGCGGGCTGCAAATTGCCTTCTGGCCGGTCGAGACCTTTGACCAATTGGAGAAGCTGACAAACGGCAAATATGGCCAGGAGAGCCGAATGATGCTCTTGGCAGAGCACTGCTCCACGCATTTGGATGCGCCCCGCCATTTCGACCGGACAGGTGTGCCGGTGGGCCAAGTGCCACTCGACCGACTGATCATGCCGGGCCACCTCTATGACTTTACCTGGAAGAAGCGCGGAGAAGCCATCACCATTGCCGACTTCGAGGAAGCCGAACGCAAGACCGGCAACAAGATCGGGCCGGAAGCGGCTGTCCTTTGCTGGACCGGGGTCGACAAGAATTGGGGTGTCGGTGACTGGATGTTGAACCGGCCGCATGTGCCGACGGACACGGCCCAATGGCTCGTCGAACGTGGCATGGTACTGTTCGTCACCGACATGATGGGTATGGATGACCCGCGCGAATGGTGGTGGCCGACCCACAAGATCTGGCTCACCAACAACATCTGCATGGTGCAGCAGTGCTGCAACTTCGAGAAGCTCGTCGGCAAGGAGTTCCTGTTCGTGGTGTCGCCGTTGAACATGCGAGATGGCACGGGCTGTCCGGTCCGGCCGATCGCCTTGGTGATGTGAAGGGATCGGGTGAGCGCGAGAAGCGCAGCGGCTACGCGGATTTTGCTCGCCTATCGGCAAATGCCTGCTTGATCTTGGCGTTCGTATAATTGTATCCAATTGAAAATGCCGCCCTCAGGAATTCTGGGAGTGTCGGCGCCAGGCATCCCCGATCGCCGGCCCCGCAGCAGCCGGTGTCGGGGCACCAAAAAACCGCTGCGGACCCAAGGGAGGAGACTCAATGTCCTTTGCCCGTACCTTCGTCGTGACGGCGACTATGGCCGCCGCAATCCTATCGACGGCACCTGTCGCCCTCGCCGATGCCGGGACTTGCGAGCCCGACAAGCTCGCGGAGAAGTTCCCGAGCCTCGCGGGTCGCACGATCCGCATCGGCGGCGATGCGCAGACCGCACCTTTCTTCTTTCGCGATCCTTCGAACTTCGAGAACATCATCGGCGCGGATGCAGACCTCGCCCGCGCTGTCTTCGATTGTCATGGCATCAAGTATGAGTGGTTCATTGGTGCTTGGTCGGGAATCCTGCCTGCCGTCGTCGCCGATCAGGCTGACGTATTCTTCGACAACCTGTACTACACGCCAGAGCGCGCCAAGCAGGTGGACTATGTGCTCTACATGCAGGCGGCCACCGGCGCACTTACTCAGGCCGGCAACCCGAAGAACATCAAGAGCGTCGATGACTATTGCGGCAACAACATCGCCGTTGGCGTCGGCACCGTCGAGGAGCCGGTTGTGCGCAAAAAGAGCGAGGAGTGCAAGGCCGCTGGCAAACCGGAGATCAACGTCCTCACCTATCCGGATCCGGCCTCCGGTATCCGCCTCATCGAGGACGGCCGCGCCGACATCGTCATGTACGACCTGACGGTGACGGACGACCAGGTGAAGAAGAATCCGGAGAAGTTCTCCCGCGCCTTCATGGAGCTCTCCGGCTTTAACATCGGCACGGCGGTCCGCAATGGCGATGACGAGCTCAACAAGGCGATCTTCGAAGGCCTCACGATTTTGCAGGCCAACGGCAAGCAAGCCGAGATCTTCACGAAGTACGGCATCGATCCGGCGCTGCAGGTGACGGCGGAGATCAAGACGGACTAGGTTCCGCAAGGCTCTATTGCAAAGCAAGATCTTGCGGGAGGGGGGGGAGTGTCCCATCGGCTTCGTTATTGCTGGTTGCTCCTCCTCATGCTGGCGACGGGAGTTCTCGTCGCCGGCTGCGAAGGGTACAATTGGCAGGGTGGCGACATCTCGGGCAAGGGCGAGGACCTACCCTGGTTCGTCGAGATTCCGCGCTATGTCTTCTCGCCTTTCCTACTGAAAGGCGCGTTGGTTGCCATCGAGATCGCTGCCGTCTCGATGTTTTTCGGCGTGGTACTCGGGCTAGGCTTGGCGCTGATGCGCCTCTCGTCCTTCTGGCCTGTCAGCGCATTGGCCTGGTTCTACATCTGGTTCGTGCGCGGTACGCCGCAGCTGCTGCAGCTCGTCTTCATCTTCAATGCGCTACCGCAGTGGGGCATCAAGCTCGACATATTCTCGGCGGCGGTCGTCGGCTTTGCGCTGAACGAGGCGGCATTTTCAGCAGAGCTCATTCGCGGCGGCATCCTTTCGGTGTCGAAGAACCAGTCGGTCGCCGCGGCCTCCTTCGGCATGGGCTGGCTCACGACCTTGCGCCGTATCGTGCTGCCGCAGGCCATGCGCGCGATCTTGCCCGGTCTCGCCAACAATACGATCAGCATGATTAAGCTGACGTCGATTGCGTCAATTATCTTCGTCAACGAGCTCACTTTCCGATCACAGCAGATCGTGGCGCAGAATTTCAAGTTCTTTACTGTCTTCGCTGCCGCCGGCATCATTTACCTCGTCATCACCAGTGCCATCTCGATTCTTCAGATGTGGCTCGAGCGCCGTTTCGACTGGGAGCGCGAGAGCGCCGGCACGGCCTCCCTGATGGACCGGATGTTGGGCCTTGGGCTGCGCCAGCCGCCGGCGCCAGCGCTTCCGACGCCGGTGCCGGCGCTCCGCACTGAGGTGGGGAAAACCGATGCCTCGGCCACCGCCGGCCACGATTGGATCGAGGATCTCCTCGCCGAAACGCCGGTTAGGGCCAAGCAAGGCGACACTTTCGTGGTCTGTCGCAACGTCTGGAAATCCTACGGCGGCCGCGAGGTGCTGCGCGGGATCGACTTCGAGGTCAAGCGCGGCGAAGTGGTAACGATCCTCGGGCCCAGCGGCTCAGGCAAGAGCACCTTGCTTCGCATGATCAATCACCTCGAACCCATGGACAAGGGCGAGGTGACCGTCGACGGCTCCCCGGTCGGCTACACGAGGATGGGTGACAACCCGAAGCCGAGCGCCAACGTCGCCAGAGCCCGGGCGGCCGCTCACATCGGCATGGTGTTCCAGCACTTCAATCTGTTCAACCATCTTTCGGCCATCGAGAATGTCATCGAGGCGCCGATCCGGGTGCATTGCGTCGATGCGGCAAACGCATGCAGGCTTGGCACCGATTTGTTGAAAAGCGTCGGCCTCAGCCGCCACATCGACCATATGCCACACAAACTCTCCGGCGGTCAGCAGCAGCGGGTAGCGATTGCCCGAGCGCTTGCCATCCGTCCGAAGCTCATGCTGTTCGACGAGCCGACATCCGCCCTCGACCCAGAGCTCGTCGGCGAGGTGCTGGCAGTGATGCGCCGCCTGGCAGAAGCCGGCATGACCATGATCGTCGTGACACACGAGATCCGTTTCGCCCGCGAGGTGGCCGACCGCGTCGTCTTTATGGATCAGGGAGAGATCGTCGAGCAGGGTCCACCGGCACAGGTCATCGACAACCCGCAGGCCGAGCGCACACGCCGGTTCCTCAGGATGGTCGAGCGCGAGGAGGAGAACGGCGAGGTTGGGGTTGCGCTCTAGCCATGCTGCCATTCGCTGTTCGCGGCAGAGGCATGCAATGCTCGAGCTTTGGACCCCAGCCCTTGGGCTCTAATGTTGAGGTGCAAGGTTCTGCCACTTTGTGGCGACGGCCTGAAAGGTTTCATAGAATGACATCACATTTCGATCTACCCATCCTCGAACTCAAGCTTTGATGTCCGATGCCGAATGCGCAACGCCTGACGTCCACTCCAGGAGCCTCGCATGCAACTGTCCCGTGACGAGTTGATCCGCGCCTACCGCACCATGCGGACCATCCGCATGTTCGAAGATCGCTGCAACCAGGAGATCGGAACGGGCGAGATCCCGGGCTCCGTGCATCTCTATGCGGGTGAGGAGGCATCCGGCGTCGGCGTCTGTATGCACCTCTCCGACAAGGATACGATTGCCTCTACCCATCGCGGTCACGGCCACTGCATCGCCAAAGGCTGCGATGTTGAGGCAATGATGGCCGAGATTTACGGCAAGGCGACCGGTACCTGCAAAGGCAAAGGCGGGTCGATGCACATTGCCGATCTGTCGAAGGGCATGCTCGGCGCCAATGGCATCGTCGGCGGCGGGCCGCCACTCATCTGCGGCGCGGCGCTGACCGCCAAGACACTCAAGACCGGCGCGGTCGCGGTCTGCTTCATGGGCGACGGCGCCTTCAACCAGGGCACAACGGCGGAATCGCTGAACCTCGCCAGGGTCTGGAATCTGCCGGCCATCTTCGTCGTCGAGAACAACGGCTTCGGCGAGGCAACGAAGATGGAGTTCGCAACCGCCGGCGACATTACCGCTCGCTGCTCTGCCTACGGCATCCCAACGCAGGAGGTCGACGGAACGGACTTCTTCTCCGTGCACCAAGCCGCTGGAGAAGCAATCGAGCGAGCTCGAGCTGGCGAGGGTCCATCGGTGCTGCACACCAAGGTGCCCCGTTTCTACGGTCATTTCTCGGGTGATGCAGAGACCTATCGCTCGCCTGAGGAAAAGGAGAGGATCAGGCGCGAGGAGGACTGCCTCAACTTCTTCCGCAAGCGCGTGACCGAGGCGGGATTGCTCGAGCCGGGCCAACTCGACGCCGTCGACCGGGAGGTGGCCGATTTGATCGACAAATCCGTCAAGGCGGCACGCGCAGCGCCCGAGCCCGATGCCAAAGAGATCACGACGGACGTCTACGTCCGCTACGCCTGATCCGGAACGCGAAACAGCCCAGGAAATTCGAGCGAGAGCGCCATGCCGCAGAAAACGATCCGCCAGGCCTTGAACGAGGCCCTGAAACTCGAAATGCGCCGGGACCCGCGCGTGGTTATCATGGGGGAGGACGTGACCGGCGGCGCTGGCACCGGCGTCGACGACGCCTGGGGCGGGGCTTTCGGTGTCACCAAGGGAATCCTCGGCGAGTTCGGCCGTTCGCGCATTCTCGACACGCCGATTACCGAAAGTGCCTTTGTGGGCGCGGCGGCTGGCGCGGCCGCAACAGGCTTGCGACCGGTCGCCGAGATCATGTTCGTCGACTTTATGGGCGTCTGCCTCGACCAGTTGATGAACCAGGCTGCGAAATTCCGCTACATGTTCGGTGGCAAAGCGGTGACGCCGATGGTGCTGCGCGCGACCTTCGGTGCCGGGCGACGCTCGGCCGCCCAGCACAGCCAGGCGCTCTATTCCATGTTCACGCATGTGCCGGGGCTGAAGGTCGTCATTCCCTCCAATGCTTACGACGCGAAGGGACTCCTGATTCAGGCGATCCGCGACGATGATCCGGTGATCTTCCTCGAGCATAAGCTCATGTATGACGACAAGGCAGACGTGCCGGATGGCGCCTACACCGTGCCTTTCGGGGAGGCCAATGTCGTGCGCGAGGGCAAGCATGCGACCATTATCGCGATCGGGCGCATGGTGAAGCTGGCGGAAGCGGCGGCAACGAGCCTTGCCAAGCAAGGCATTGAGGTGGCGATCGTCGATCCGCGCACGACCTCGCCGTTGGACGAGGATTCGATCATCGAAATGGCTGAGGAGACGGGCCGCGTCGTGATTGTTGATGAGTCGAACCCGCGCTGCTCGGTGGCGTCCGACATTTCCTCGATCATCGCGGAAAAAGCATTCGATGCCCTCGAGGCGCCGATCGTCAAGGTGACGGCACCGCATGCGCCAGTGCCCTATGCGCCGAGCCTCGAGGATGTCTACGTGCCATCGACCGAGCGCATCGAGGCGGCGGTGCTGAAAGTCATGGGCAAGAAAGCGTGAGGACGATGACAGAGCGGATTCATGCGGTGACGATGCCCCGCTGGGGTATGGTGATGACCGAGGGACAGGTGTCCGGCTGGCTCGCCAACGAGGGTGCCGAGGTGCACTCCGGCCAGGAGGTCGTCGAGATCGAGACGACAAAGATCACCAATGTCATGGAAGCGGCGGCGAGTGGCGTACTGCGTCGGCAGGTAGCGCAGCCCGGAACGGTCGCGCCCTGTGGCGCGATCATCGGCGTGATCGCCGCGCCAGACGTTCCCGAGGCCGAGATCGATGCCTTCGTCGCCGAATTCCAGTCGCGCTTTGAGGTGAGTGCGGAAGCACACGACACCGGACCCAAGGCCCGTATCGTTGAGGCCGGCGCGCATCGCCTCAACGTGCTGTCTCTGGGTGAAGGTGGCGGCACGCCGATCGTGCTCGTGCACGGTTTTGGCGGCGACATGTCGAGTTGGATGTTCAATCAGGCTGAGTTGGCGCAGGGCCGGATCGTGCACGCCCTCGACTTGCCAGCGCACGGCGGCTCTTCGATCGCCGATGTGTCGGGTGGACCTCGCCAGTTCGCAAGCGCCGTCGTCGCGCTACTCGACGCGCTCAATATCCCGAAGGCGCACCTCGTTGGACACTCACTCGGCGGTGCCATTGGACTCATCATGGCTGGGCGGCATGCGGATCGGCTGGCCTCACTAACACTCATTGCCCCCGGCGGCATCGGTCCGGAGATCAGCGTCGAGTTCCTGCGCGGGTTCGCAGCAGCCGAGAAGCGGAAGGAAATGAAGGAGATATTGGGCCTATTACTCGCCGATCCCGACCAAGTCTCCCGCGACATGGTCGTGACCTCCCTCAAGTACAAGCGGCTCGATGGTGTCCCAGAAGCTCTTCAAAGCCTCCTCGCCAGCATGCTCGACGGCGACAAGCAGAAGGCCGGGCTTCGCGAGATCCTGACGACCACGAAAGTGCCGGCGCAGATTATCTGGGGTGCGGAGGACAGGATCATTCCCGCATCGCAGGTTCGGGGACTTCCGGCGCACATCCCCGTCCACATCCTCTCCAATGTCGGCCACATGCCGATGATGGAGGCGGCGGCGGAAGTCACGAAGCTGATTGGCGAACATGTCGCGCGTAACGGAGGCTAAGCCATGGCGGAGCGCGGCATTCCGGGGCTCGCAGGCGGTGAGCACATCGGCATCACGGTGCCAGACCTCAAGGAGGCCGTCGACTTCTTCGTCAACGTCATCGGCTGCGACTTCATTTTCGATGGTGGGGACTTCACTGGCACGCCAGAGTTCATGACGACCTCGCTCGGTGTGCATCCGAATGCCCGCCTCAAATACTGTTTCCTGCGCTGCAAGACGGGATTGAACTTCGAGGTATTCGAGTACGAGAGCCCGGACCAGCGCAAGGAACCGCCTAAGAACAGCGACATCGGCGGCCACCACATCTGCTTTTACGTCGACGATATCCACAAGGCCATTGCGCATTTGAAAAGCCACGGCGTGACCGTGATGGGCGAGCCTGATCACATCATGGATGGGAAGGCTGCAGGTTCCTGGTGGGTCTATTTTCTCGCGCCCTGGGGGCTGCAGCTCGAGCTCGTGAGCTATCCAAATGGCAAGGGCTACGAGAAGAGCGCCAAGCACGTTCTCTGGCATCCCAAGCATCCGAGCCGCTGAGCATGTCGGCCCCCGAGACCGATGTTCTCGTCATCGGCGCGGGGCTATCCGGAGCCGTTGTAACGAAGCGCCTTGCAGAAGCAGGCATCACCGTCACCTGCCTTGAACAGGGAAGGCGCTGGAGTGCGGAAGACTACCGCGGGCCGCATGAGGATTGGGAGCTCGCGGCCATGGGGCCCTGGCATCCCAGCCCCAATGTCCGGCAGTTGCCCGAGGACTATTCGATCGATGACAGTGCTTCCGACATGAAGCCGCTGCTCTTTAACGGTGTCGGTGGCTCGACCATTCTCTACGGCGCATTCTGGATGCGTATGCTGCCGTCCGATTTCCGGGTCCGCTCGCTCGATGGCGTCGCTGACGACTGGCCGATCTCCTATGAGGAACTCGCTCCTTACTACGACCGTGTCGATGCCGATTTCGGTGCCTCCGGCATCGCCGGAGACCCGGCCTATCCGGCACGGCCCGACTATCCGATGCCGCCACTGCCGATCGGCAGCTGGGGCGAGAAGGTCGCCGCCGCACACAACCAGCTCGGTTGGCACTGGTGGCCAGGCTCGAACGCGATTGCATCGCGGCCCTATCGCGGCCGGCGACCATGCGTGCAGCGGAGCACTTGCGGGATGGGGTGCAGCGAGGGAGCCAAGGCCTCTGTCGACATCACGCACTGGCCTGCGGCGGAGGCGCTGGGTGCGAAACTTGTCGTCGGCGCGCGTGTTTCGCGGTTGACGATCGGGCCCGACGGACGCGCAAGCGGCGCGATCTATCGACTCCGCGATGGCAGCGAACATCAGATCGCTGCACGGGTTTTGGTTTTGGCGGCAAGTGCCATCGGCACACCGCGGCTCTTGCTAATGTCGGCCGACGGCGGCCTCGCGAACTCATCAGGTCTGGTCGGCAAGCGTCTCATGATGCATCCCTTCACGCGCGCCGTCGGCTTGTTCGATGAGCCGCTCGGGAGCACGCAGGGGCACTGGGGGCAAAGCCTCTATTCGATGGAGTTCGCCGAAACCAATACATCGCGAGGTTTTGTTCGAGGTGCAAAGTGGAACCTGACGCCGTCGGGTGGGCCGTTGGGCGCCGCGCTCTTTCCTTGGCCCGGGGGCCCCCTTTACGGCGACGTCATTCACGCGCGTGTCGCCGAATGGCTGCACCGTTCGACGATTTGGGGCATCTCTTGTGAGGATTTGCCGGAGGAACAAAACTGCGTGACGCTCGATCCTGCCAGGGTAGACAGTGATGGCAACCCTGGCGCAAGTCTCAAGTATCGCCTCTCCGAAAACTCCAAGCGAATGCTGGCGTTCAATCTCGAGAGGGCGGTCCAGTCACTCGAGCAGGCCGGTGCACGTCGGGTGATCTCGCGCCCGTTCATGGCAGACTATGGCTGGCATCCGCTTGGCACCTGCCGCATGGGCGACGATCCCGACACGTCCGTGGTCGATCCCTGGGGTCGAAGTCACGACATTCCCAACCTCTATGTCGCCGATGGCAGCGTTTTAGTTACGGGCTCCTCTGTCAATCCGTCGAATACCATTGCGGCTCTGGCACTCAGAACTGCCGAGCATATCGTTGCGATGCGTGGGTCGGCGTCATGACCACACTCGAGCCTGAGATACGTCGGTTGATCGCATGGCTCGCCAAGCACATGATCCCGCCGTCGGACACCATGCCCGGCGCCAACCAGATTGACCTCGCCGAGGCTCCGCTCAATCTCGTGCTGAAGTACCGCCCCGACTTGGCGAGTAGACTTTGCTCTCTGCCTGCGGTCCATCCCGGCGACGATTGCAAAGCGTATCTTCGACTTCTTGAGGCCCGGCAACCTGTGCTGTATCAGGCCCTGCTGCACGCCATCCTTGGCGCTTACTACATGCATCCGGAGGTGAAGCGGCGCCTCGGCTATCACGGGCAGCAGGCATTGACATTGCCGCGCGGCGGGTTCGGCGGCGAGGAGCTCATCGAGCAACTCTTGTCTCAGCCACCGCGTTATCGGGATCCCGCCGGACGCTGAAACTCATCCTACCTGCCAGCCCCCGTCGACGACGATCGATTGGCCGGTGACATAGCGGCTCAAGTCCGATGCCAGATAGACATAAGTGCCGGCCAGTTGATCGAGCGGCCCCAGATGCCCCACGGGTATTTTGCTCTCGAGTGCACCGCGCACCTCGGCTTCCGAGATGCCGCGGATCTTTGCGCGGTCGCGGAACAGTTGGCGGATCATGTCCGTGTCCATCTGACCGGGACACACCGCATTGACGAGAATTCCCTCCGGCGCGAGCTCGGCGGCAAGACACTGCATCAGTCCGACCATGCCGAACTTCGAGGCCGAATAGGCCGCGTTTTCGCGACCGCCGCGCAGGCCGAACAGCGAAGACGTCAGGATGATCCGTCCGCCACGCTTGCCGGCGACGATATGGGGGGCAAGCACCTTTGCCGTGATGAAGGCCCCTGTCAGGTTGACGTCGATGACTTTGCGGAAGCCCGCCGCCTCGGTCTCGACGGCATGCTTCAGGAGCAGGATGCCGGCGTTGGGTACGACGATATCAAGCCGGCCGAAGCGGCTCATGATATCCTCACCTGCCTTGGCGGTCGCCGCTTCATTTGTGACGTCAAGCGTCACCGCAAGCGCATTTGCTCCGAGCGACTTTTCGGCCTTTGCCAATGGATCCGCCTGCACGTCGGCGATGACCACCCTCGCGCCGTGCTCGATGAAAGCTCGTGCCACGGCAAGGCCGATGCCCTGCGCACCACCGGTGATGAAGGCAACCTTTCCGTCGAGCAATGACATGCATTGTCTCCCGCCAATCTCATGGATAAACGTATGCAAATCTCGCATCGCCCCTGTTGCCTGTCCAGGCGCTCGGTGTCAAAGCATGGGAGGGGAGACGATCCGGCATGACCGAATGGCTCGATAGTCCGGATGGAACGGCGGCGGTGCGCGACATCGGTGCCGCGGTCGACGAGCGCCGCGAGGAACTGGTCGACCTGCTCGGAGCGCTGATCGCCGAGAAGAGCCCCAATCCACCCGGCGACTGTTCAGGCGTGGCGCGGGTATTGACCGAATGGCTCTCTCGGCGGGGCATTGCGTGCCAGGCGATTGAGCACGTATCGATCAAGCCCAACCTGGTGTCGACAATCGAAGGCTCAATTGGGGGGCGGCATCTCGTTCTCAACGGCCACATGGATACCATCGGCCCGGGTGACGTGTCGGCATGGACGGTACCGCTCCATCAGATGACGCGGCGCGACGGCAAGCTTTATGGGCTCGGTTCCGGAAACATGAAAGGTGCGCTTGCCGCGTTGACGCTGGCATACGCCAGCCTCCACGACATGCAGACTTCGCTCAAGGGCCGTGTCACATACACTGCCGTTGCCGACGAGACGGTGTTCGGTCCGGACGGTGCAGGCTTCCTACTTGATCAGCGCCCGGACCTCTGCGGCGATGCCGTCATCTGCGGTGAGGGGCCGGGTGACATGACGTTGGGCATTGCCGAAAAGGGTGTGCTGTGGGCTGCGCTTGAAGCAAACTGCCCACCAGGACAGGGGATGCTCACGACCCGCGGCTCCTCGGCCATCGCGCGCCTCGCCCATGCGCTCACCCAAATCGATGCATGGAATGACGAAGACGTGCAGCCGCCGGCGGACATCGCAAGCGTGCAAACGGCGGCCGGTGCGCATCGCCTCCGCCTCTCCGTCAATCCGGGGACCATAACCGGAGGGCATTTCGTCAGTCAGGTGGCATCAGAGGCAACTGCAGAGGTCGATTTTCGCCTGCCGCCCGGGCTGACAATGAAAGACATGAGCGTGCGCCTCGATGCGCTGATTGCTCGGCATCCGAGCCTCCGCTGGCGCAAGATCAAGGGCTGGGATCCGAACTGGACAGCCGAGACGAGCACCATCGCCAAGACCGTCAGCGCCGCCGCAGCAAAGGTGCGCGGCCGTGTACCGCCCCCTGTCGTGCGCCTGCCGGCAAGCGATGCTAGCCGTTGGCGCGCACTTGGCGTACCATCGATCTGCTATGGACCGCAGCCCGAGCTTGCCTCTGGTATCGACGACTATGTCCACGAGCAGGACGTTGTCGACTGCGCGAAAGTCTACGCTCTGTCGGCGCTTGCCTTTCTCAACGCTTGAGATCGTCGCGCCCGAAGGACAGTCCATGCTCGACGAGTGCAGTGGCCCGTCCCCAATCGAACGTGCGAGCCATATTGCCGAGATTCACATAGGTCGCCCCACCATAGAACATCTCATATTGCATGTGACGCGAGGCGAATTCGGAACCGAGTGCATCCCAAGCGAGCTTCATGATCGAGATGCGGCCGAGCGCGTCGGTTGACGGCGAGACCTGAGTCGCCTCGATCAAGGAGCGGATCTCAGGCTTGGCGAGATCCGCTGCCGATGACGGCAGCATGATGACACCGCCGCCAGCAAGCTCACGCACCATCAGCATGAATCGAGGCACCATCTCCTGGGTCAGCGATAGCGCCGCATAAAGGTGGGGCGCCGACGGCACGAAATAGTCGCCGCGCATCGCGCCGGCGACTTCCATGCCGATGACGAGCCCTTCGACCATGGTCGCCTCCGCGGCAAGCCGTCCAAGCATGGTTTTCACCTGCGGCACGGCTGCGACACCATTCGTCTCGGCGATCCGCAGGGCGAGTCCGGCGAGAAACCTAAGCTTCACCATCAGGCGGATCTGCGACTGGTAGTTCTGATAGACGTGCGCGGGCGTCGCGTGCCATTGGGCATGGGCCAGCGCGACGTCGCCGCAGACGAACACCCGGCTCCACGGTACGCGCACGCGATCGAAATGCACAACGGCATCGTTCTCATCGAAATGGCTGGAGAGAGGATAGTCGAAAGTGGAGTTGGCGGCTGCCTCATAGGAGCGTCGCGAGAGCAGCGTCAGGCCAGGTACTGCCAGAGGTACTGCGAATGAGAGCGCGTAACGATCCTCTCCCGGTTTCAGCGGCTCGATGGAGCCGACGAAAAGTTCGTCCGACATGATTGAGCTGGTGCCAAGCATCTTGGCGCCACTCACCGTGACGCCGTCCGCATCCTCGGATTCGACATGCAGGACGACATCGCGCGTCTGCTCCGATGCGCCCTTGGAGCGGTCGGCTTGGGGATTGCGGATGACATAGGAGACGAAGAGATCGTTCTTGGCGCAATGCTCGAAGTAGGCAGCAAGCGCCTCCGCTCGTCGAAACGATGCACTCTTGATGACGTCGAGCCCCATCATCATGCCGCCGAGCGTCGTCGCCAGGTGGTCCGGTGAACGGCCGAGGAAACCTAGATGCAGCTCCGACCAGCGCTCGATCGCTTGGCGCCGCAACACCAGATCGGCGTGACATCGCGGCAGCAGCCAGGACCGGTTGACGCGCCGGCCCTCGCCCCAGGGTACGGTCATTAGCTCACGATTCGCTTCTTGCGCCTGCATGTCGTAGAGGCGAGCGAAGGAGGCAACGGCATTCTGGAACGCCGGATTCGTCGTGACATTGTCGACCAGCTTGCCGTCGATGAAGACGCGCCTGCCATCGTTAAGTGCCGCAAGATAGGCCGCTCCGTCGCGAATCCTGTTCGTTGACATTTGCTCCTCCCGGCGAGCGATCATGCTAGAACGGGCCCATTGAGCACGACAAGTCCGACACAGCAGAGGCGCGTTGCAGCATGATCGATGATCGTGACTATGTGGGCTACGGTCCCAATTTCCCCAATCCCAATTGGCCGGGCGGCGCTCGCATCGCCGTCAACATCAATTTGAACTTCGAGGGCGGCGGCGAGCATTCGATCATGGACGGCGACTCCCATTCGGAGGGGGCACTTAACGACATCGGCTTCCCGGCGCTCCCGGGACTGCGTTCGCCAATGGTTGAGTCGGTTTTCGAGTACGGCTCGCGGGTCGGAGCCTGGCGGCTGCTCCACCTGTTCGAGCGGTTCCAAGTCAAAGTGTGTTTGTTGGCTGTTGCGAGGGCAGCGGAGCGCAATGCTGATCTCACTCGCGCCTACATCGCCGCCGGTCATGAACTTGTCAGTCATCACTACCGCTGGCTCGACTATCAATTGATGGATGAAACGACCGAGCGCGATCACATTCGCCTCGCCTTCGAGACGCTCGAGCGGGTCGGCGGCGTGCCCGTTGTCGGTTGGATGACCGGGCGGCCGAGTGCCAACACCCGCCGCCTGCTCGTCGAGACCGGCAAGCTTCTCTACGACCGGGATGCATTGAATGACGAGCTGCCATACTGGCGCGTCGTGTCAGGCAAACCGCATCTGACGATCCCATACTCGTTCGAGACGAACGACAATCGCTTCAACGAGAACTCGGGCTTCAGCACGGGCGATGATTTCGCCCGCTATATGACAGACTGCTTCGATGTGCTCTACGAGGAGGGCCAGGACCAACCAAGAATGATGACGCTCGCCATCCACGATCGCCTCATCGGCCGGCCCGGCCGTGTTACAGGACTTATCCGTTTCCTCGACCATATCTGCTCGAAGGAGCGCGTCTGGATCGCGACGGGCCAGCAGATTGCCGAGCACTGGAGGCGAATGCACCCGTATTCGCCGCGGGATTGACGCGGCATGGATCGCAATCTCGAATGAGCAATTGTCGTGGCTGTTCATAGCAGTAGCTCGACGGGGGCAAGACCGTGTCCAGGGCTGCGAGCTCAAAGGCGCAAAGCCATCTGCAGGTTGGGGCCCCGTGGCGAGGGGAAATCAACGGCGAAAGAGCAGAAGATTTCTTGAACACGAGCGCCGGTACTTTGACACTCACGATCGCCAGTTACAGGGACGACGTCAGTAGTCAAGGATCACCGTGTTGATGCCCGGGACTTCGTAGATGGCGGTAGCAATGTCCGCAAAGCGGGCATCGAGGCTTCGAGTCCGGTCAGTTCACTTCACGCCATGGACTGAACTAGCTATCGGTGGGATATCAACCGATCCGGTGGCCATCCTATTGCCCATCGTCTGAGCCTTACACCGCGGCGGACTATCCTGGAAATGGGCGTAACGGCTGATTGTGCTGGGTTGGTTATGTCCGAGCAGAGCCCCGATAATGTAAGGAGATGCACCGCCAACAGCGCCTACGCTCGCAAAGGATAGGCGAAGGTCATGAATTCGCACCCTCTCGAGACTCGCCGCCTCACGACTGGCTCGCCATGGATCCTTCAAGTTCACCCATGCCGACCCTGGCTTGCCACCGCTCATGACGATGGGATTGCCTTCCAGCTTTGGAAGCGCTGAGAGCACGGAAAGCGCCGGCGCTGGCAGTATCAAGGCCTTCTCGCCAGCTTTGGAGTCCGGTAAGACGGTGCGCCCGGGAGCCATGTCAATCCAATCACAGCGCAAGCCAAGGGTCTCGCCTCGACGGGCGCCCGAGAAGAGGCGGAGCCGGATGACCGCGATGGCGCTGATCGAGTTGGGGACGCGCAGCGTGGTGTTTCTCACGCCTTCAATCGCAGATAGATTCAAAAAAAGGCCTTCGCGATCCGCGGAACGAGGCACGTCGCCCAGCCGCTGCGGTTCTTCCGTCGAGAGGAAACACCTGCGCTTCCTTTCCGTGAACTTGTGCATATGGCGGCACAGATCTGTGTTGTCTGATCGCACGCTACAGACGTCCGAGAGATTGAAGGTTTTCGAGAGCAGGGCTACGCATCGATTGGCGCGATAGGGCTTGTGACGCATCTTCCTTTAAAAGGAGTCGACCTGTTATCGGGTGTTCTCGATCACCTTCCGGCAGCCGAAAGCTGGCGCCAATTGGGTTCGGATCAACCACACGTCCCCGGCAAGACTCGACGGCTTCTTAACGAGGCGAGCTTGATATATGGCATAGCGACCTGGCAGGACTGCCGTGGTCGGTGCCTTGCGGTAGGCCTACCTCTTGCCTCCGAGGTCGCCGCCCTTCTTGACGCCGGCGTGCCACCGCCCTGCGATGTCGCGAGCCCGCACCCCCTTCAAAGCCTTGGCATCTCCAATCTTCGGTTCGCGGACCGTCCCTCCTCGCGCCCCGCCGACCCGATACCCGAGCTAGCAAGCTCTGCATCCGCTGGGCTCGACCACAAACCAGACGACCGGGATCACGTTATCGGTCAGGACATGCCGCATCGCCTCTGGCTTGGCGTTATCGACCGCAGACAGGGTGCGCTTCGTCTTGCGAAATCGGCTTGGCATGATCCCCTCGCATTACTACGACGCCACTATCACGCCACGCGAACTCGAGCGCTAGGTTGCGTTACGATGACGGAAGAAGAGTAGCCCAATTTCGAGCTAGACGAACCAATGCGACGCTGCGATGAGCTATGCGAAAGTTCGCACCTTGAGATTTGTAGTCAGGGGGTCGCAGGTTCGAATCCTGCAGCCGTCATCAGGGATGTCAGAATCGCAGCCGATCACCCGTTGCGCGCTTCCCGACTTGTCCGTGTTACAGGAGGCCTGCACCCGGATCTCATACGATCGAGCGTGCAAAGCCCCGTCGTCAACGCTTGCGGCAAGCGGCAACGCGCCAAACTGTCTCCCACATGCCTCAAGCTACTGCGGCAGGCTCAGCTTGGCCATTCGCCCGCCGTCGATGGTCCAGACCTGTCCGGTGACGAAGGACGCCTCGGCGGATGCGAGCCAGGCGACGAGCGCGGCGACCTCCTCGGGTTTGCCGGTGCGGCCGACGGGATGAATCCGCCCGATATCGCGGCGGAAGCTCGCGGGGTCCGGCATGCTCTCGATGAAATCGACATTGAGATCGGTATCGATCCAGCCCGGCGCAACCGCGTTGCAGCGGATGCCTTCGAAGCCATGATCGACGGCGACGGCGCGGGTCAGGCCATGCAGTCCAGACTTCGAGGCCCCATAGGCGGCGTGCTTGGGATTGGAGCCCAGTCCCTCGATCGAGCCGACATTGACGATCGAACCTCTTGTGTTCCGAAGATGCGGCAGCGCGGCCTTGATGAGCATGAAAGGTGCCGTGAGGTTGACGGCAATGGTCCGCTCCCAATCGGCGAGCGGCATATCCTCAACCCGCGCCTCGAGCATGATGCCGGCATTGTTCACGAGCACGTCGAGCCGGCCGGCCTTACGTGCAATCTCCTCGATTACGCGCACGGCACTTGCCGGGTCGGCAAAGTCTGCGCTGATCTCCTCGAATTCGGGATCGCGGCCGCGCTGAGCCGTGAAGACGCGCGCACCCTCCTCGCGAAAACGACGCGCCACAGCCTGACCGATGCCACTTCGCCCGCCGGTCACGAGCGCGACTTTGTTATCGAAGCGTTTCATGCGACCGGCTTCCCGCCATTGACCTCGACGATGCTTCCGCACATGTAGCGCGCCGCATCGGACGCCAGGAACAACACGACGTCGGCGATGTCCTCGGGTTCGGCGATGCGTCCGAGTGGAACGGACTTGCCGAGCTCGGCGACGGCGGTATCCGGATCGAAGCCGCGCTTGATGAATCCTGTCCGCAGCATGGGCGTGTTCACCTCGTTTGGAGCTACGGCGTTGATACGGATACCCTGATGCGCGTGGTCCATACCCAGGCATTGAGTGAGTGAGGCGATCGCCGCCTTCGTCATGCAGTAGACGGGATGTCCGGGCCCCGGCCTAAGGCCCCAGCACGATGCGATGTTCACGATGGCGCCGCCACCGGCCTTGGCCATGATCGGGATCGCCGCGCGGCAGATACGGAACGGCGCCTCGACATTAACGCCGACCGAGAGCGCCCAATCGGCGTCGCTGGTCTCGACGACATTGCCCCGTGTGATGACACCAGCATTGTTGACAACGATGTCGAGCCTGCCGAGCGCCTCGACGGCGGCATGAGGCAAGCCATCGGCATAGGCGGCTTCCAGAAGGTTGCCCGGAAGATGTGCCTCGGCCTCGATGCCTGCAACGTCGCAGTCGGCGACAGCGACCCGTGCCCCTTCGAAGCGGAGGTGACGAACAATCGCCGCACCAATGCCGCCAGCAGCGCCGGTAACGAGCGCGGTCTTGCCTGCAAAGTGCGTCATTCGGTTTTCCTCAGAATTCGTTGTTGATCGCTTCGACGGCGGGAATCTCACGCTCGCGGCGCGCGATGTAGGCGCGCAAGGCCTCGTCGATACCCGGATCTAGTTTCGGTTCCTCGTAGGCGGAGATGAGCTTGCGAGCCTCGCTCAGGGCGCGCTGAGTCGTATCCTCAGCCCCCGAGTGACTCCATTGTTCGAATGAGTTGTTGTCGAAAAGCTTGGGCATGAAGAACGCGCGCTGGAAGTTGGCCTGTGTGTGCGGATGACCGAGGTAATGCCCCCCTGGCCCGATATCGCGCACGGCCGCCAACGCTTCGTCGAAGTCGTCCCAGCGGATGCCTTCAGCCATGCGGTAGCCCATGGCACACTGTTCCGCGTCGACGACGAACTTGGCGACAGAGCAGTGCAATCCACCCTCGTTCCAGCCTGCCGAGTGCCAGAGATAGTTGGCGCCGGCAAGCAGAACGGCCATCATGGTGGAGGCGCTCTCATAGCCTGCCTGGGCGTCCAGGATTTTCGATCCACCGAGCGTGTTCGATGTGCGCCACGGCACGTTGTAGCGCCGTGCCAACTGGCCGACCATGAAGTTCATGAGTGAAATCTCGGGCGTGCCCGCCATCGGTGCGCCGGACGCCATCGAGACCGTCGACAGGTAGTGGCCGTAAATCGCCGGGGCGCCCTTTCGTACCACCTGCGTGTAGGCGAGGGCCGACAATGCCTCGGCATGGAGCTGGGCGACAGCCGGTGCGGTGGAGGCCGGGGTGTTGGCACCGCCTAGCACGAAGGGCGAGCAGAGAATCGGCTGGTTGCGGCGAGAGAAGGCGCGAATCGCCCCGAGCATCGCCTCGTCCCAAACGAGCGGCGAGTTGCAATTGGCATTGCCGGTGACGACCGGATGACCCTCCATGAACTCCCGCCCGAAGAGAATCTCGACCATGTCGAGGACGTCCTCTGCGTTGCGAGGAGAGGTCGCCACGCCCATGAATGTCTTGTCCGACGTTTTCATCTGAGAGTAGGTGATCTGCAAATGCCGGTGCGATACCACGACATCCATCGGCTCGACGATATTGTGCGAGAGCGAATGCAGTGCAGGGCTCATATGCGCGAGTTTCTGCAGCAGAACGAGGTCACCGAGCGTCGAGCCGCGGCGCTTGTCGTCGAGATCTCGGATGTAGGGTGCTCCGGCCATGGGAATGAAGATCGAGTGCTCGTTCCCGAAAGGCAGATTGTTCTCCGGATTGCGCGCGTGATAGGTGAAGCTCGACGGGATCGAGGAGACCAGCTCACGCACGAGGTCGCGATCGAGATGCACGCGCGCGCCCTCGCGCACATCCGCTCCCACTCGGCGCCAATCGTCGAGGGCCTGCGGATCGCGGAAGACGATGCCGACCTCCTCGAGGATATTCATGGCGGCAGCGTCGATCTTTTCGACTTGCTCTGCCGACATCGGCTCGACGAGCGGCAGATTGCGCTTCAAGGCGGGCAGCATCCGCGTTCGACGATCGGACCTGATTTCTCGTCGTGCTTCGCGGCCGCCGCGGCGCGCGGTGCCGGGCTGAGCGTTCTGGGGGGAGCTGAGCGTCATTGAAGATTGCCTTTCTATGTTATTTGTCCTTCCCGGCCTGCCGCTGCATCCACCAAATCTTCGCGCGCGCTCCGAGTGTCATGAAGGGCTCGGGATAGAGACGTTTCGGCGGGGGAAGGGCCAGCAGCGCCTCGACATGCGCACCACCCGCGCCTGACGCGAGGTCAGCGATCGCCATGCCGCCGAGCGTCCCCTTGGCAATGCCGAGACCATTGCAGCAGCAGGCCGAATAGACCCGCTCGGCGATCTCGCCGAAAGCCGGCACGTTGTTGAGAGAGAGACAGAGATGGCCGGCCCAGCGATGCTCCATTGTGACATCCGACAGCATCGGAAAGCGGGCGCGAAAGGAGGCGTCGTGCACTGGAGCGAAGCGTTGAATGTCGCGGGTGGTCGGGTTCATGTCCGGATTGTAGGTTGCGGAGTTGCGAACCAGGATGCGATCCTCGTGCAACCGGCGGATCGTCGAGCCGCGCGGGTCGGCGGGAATGAGCGCCCAAGCCGGCTCCCCGCCGAGTTTGCGGATCTCGTCCGCCGTGAGCCGCCGCGTCATGCTGCCGTAGAGAAACACATGCATCAGGCGACGCTCGAAGAAGCCGAAGCTCTCGATGTGACCGTTGACGGTGAGGATGAGCCGCGGCGCCGCAATGCGGCCCTTTGGCGTGTGGACCATATGCGTGGCGCCGGTCTCGAAGCGCAGCACCGGCGAGCTCTCGTAGATCGCCACATTGGGGCCGAGGCTGCCCGCCAATGCGCGCACATAAGCGGCGGGCTGGATGATGACGGTCCCCGGCATGTGGCTGCCGCCGGCATAGTAGTCCGTACCCGTAATGCGCTTCATGTCGCCGGCATCGAGCGTCTGATAGGGCTCGCCGAGCGAGGAGAGATGCGTCTCGAAGGTCCGTAGCGTCTCGAGCCCGTGGCCGTCCGTTGCCCCATGATACTTGCCGCACGAATCAAAGACGCTTCGAGGCAGCCCGATCTCCTCGGCAGCTTCACGAGCAAAGACTATCGCCGTCCGGTTGAGCTTGATCTCGGCAATATTCTGAGCGCTGGCCCCACCATAGGCTTCGCTCGCCAGATCGTGCGGCAAATCGATCATGAAGCCGGAATTGCGGCCGGCGGCGCCCCAGCCGATGCGCTGTGCGTCGATCAGGGCGATCTTGTCGCCGGGTCGGCGCTTGGTCAGGCGTCGCGCCGCGGCGAGACCGGCAAAGCCCGCACCGACGATGACCCAGTCTGCTGTTTGCGACCCCTCGAGCTGGCGTGGGGGATCAGGCGGTTCGAGGATCTCGTACCAGCCCGAGCCCCTGAGGTCGGCCGGGATCCGGCGCGCGCGATGCTCGCTCATGCGGGCCCCGCTCAGCTGGTCGTTGCGCCAGCCGCCGGATCGCTGACGTCGAGCCAGATCGTTTTCATCTCCGTGTATTGGTCATGCGCGTGAATGGATTTGTCGCGGCCGCCGAAGCCGGAGGCCTTGTAACCGCCGAAGGGTGTGGTGATGTCGCCCTCGCCATAGCAGTTGACGGTGACGGTCCCGGCTTTGATGGCACGCGCCATGCGGTGCGCGCGGCGGACATTCGAGGTGAAGATCGAGGCGGCCAAGCCATAGGACGTATCGTTGGCGACCTTGACCGCCTCCTCGGCATTGGCGACCGTGATGATCGAGAGCACGGGGCCGAAGATCTCGTCTTGCGCGATCGTCATCTCGGGCCGGACGTTGTCGAAGATCGTCGGCGCAATGAAATAGCCATCGCCGGAGGTGATCGCCTCGCCACCGAGCACCACGCGCGCGCCTTCGGCTTTGCCCCTCCGTATATACCCGAGAATGCGGTCGTACTGCTCCTTCGAGACGATGGCGCCGAGCCGATTGACCGGGTCGAGCGGATTGCCGGTCGCCGGGTTGATCGTGTCGAACGTGTCGCCGCCGAGCGACGGGCGCGCCTTGCCGTCGATCATGGCGTTGGAGGGGAGGGCGATGGCCGCCGCCAGCGACTCATACTCGTCACGCGTTAAGAGCAACGACATTGCCGGTTCTCCCACTCTTGCTCTCGTTGAGGATGTGCGCGACCACGGTCTTGACCGTCCGAATGGTGATCTCCAGCTCGCGCTTCTGGTCGGTGTCGAGGCCGCGCATGGGCTTTCTGACCGGCCCCGCCGGCAACCCCGCAAGCTCACAACCATACTTGATGCTCTGGACGAACTTGCCGCCCTGCTCGAGCACGCGCATGAACGGCAAGAGCGCCGACATGATGCGGCGGCCTTTGACGAAGTCGTTCTCGATGGCGCAAGCCCGATAAAGCGCGATGTGCTCGTCTGGCAGACAGTTGCCGCCGCCGCAGACCCAGCCCTTGGCGCCCCAGGCGAAGAACTCGAGCGCCTGATCGTCCATGCCGCAGAAGATGTCGATGGCTGGATAGTCACGCGCCAGCATGTGCAGCTGGTTGGCGCTGCCGCTGCTCTCCTTGATCGCGCGGAAATTGGCACTGCGGCCGACGCGATCGAAGAATTCCTGATCCATCATTGTGCCGGTACGGCCGGGGTAGTTGTAGAGCATGATCGGCAGGCCCGCCGCCCGATCGATGGCCAAGGCATGGTTCGCCAGCTCGAGCTGGGTCGGCACGGCGTAATAGGGCGAGCCGATCAGGATGCCGTCGGCGCCGTTCTCCTTGGCCGCGACCGCATAGTCACAACAATCCTCCGTGCGGATGGCGCCGACTCCGACGATCATCGGCACCCGGCCCTTTATCGTCTCACGCGCCGCCTTGATCGAGGCGACGCGCTCCTCGCGGGTCTGGGCATAGTACTCACCTGTCGTGCCGCCGACGATGATGCCGTCGACGCCGGCGGCGATCAGATGCTCGTTCATAGCCCGGAAACCGTCCCAGTCGATGGACATGTCAGCCTTGAACGGCGTAGTGACCGGCGGGATGACACCTTTGAAGCGCATGATCGAAATCCCTCTCTTGATTTGACGAAGCTGCCGTTTCGACGATCGCCCTGTGCTGGCGGCTCCATCAGGCGGGTTGCCGCTGGCGTAGCTTGGCGGACCGCGCATTGGCTTCACTTTTCATTTCCTTGGGCGCGACGTATTTCTCCATGGTGCGTCGCGACAACTCATGATGCTCCGTCGACAGCCGGACCATCGCGACCTCGTCGCGCTTGGCAATCGCCTCGATGAACTGGTCATGGTGCCGGCAGACGGTCGCCAGGTTCTTTTCCATCTGTTCGTCAGTCGGCCGGAAGAACGTTCGGCCAATCCGGGCGTGATCGATTTCCAGCCTTTCGTAGCTGGGCATCAAGTATACGCTATGCGCCATCTCGCCGATGATGGCGTGAAAGCGTTTGTTCTCGAGGTTCATGGTATCGCTATCGAGAGCTGTGACCGCACGTCGGAATCGGTCCTGGCAGGTCTTGAGCTCAGCAAGCTGTGCGGCCGTTGCATTCTGCGCGGCCAGCCGACCGACGGCCTCGTAGATGATCGGCGCCAGCAGGAAATATTCGCGGAGCCGCTCCAGCGACATCGGAATCACGCGCGCGCCGCGGTTCTCGCGGATGACGACGTAGCCTTCGCCCGCCAACTGGCGCAGCACCTCGCGCACCGGTGTCCGGGAGATGCCATACTCCTCGCTGAGGCCCGCCTCGTCGAGATCTTGGTCGGGTGTCAGCTCGAGCGTCAGGATCTGGCGCTTCAAGTCCTCGTAGAGCGCTGCCTTGCCGGCTGATTTCGGCGGCTCGGTCCGTCTGGGTCTCATCGGAAGTCCCCTGTTGGGTATCGGGCGGAAAGCGGGCGGAATTGCCTGAGCCTATCGTCCCGGTTGGACCAAGGAGCCCATGCTGAGGCTCTGATCCTAGATTGTACAGAAATGAAATACAATCGTGTTGACCGCTTGTGTACGGCGTGCTTTCCTTCGGTTGTCACACAACTGTCGAGCCTCGGATACGGGGCCGCGGTCGTTTCGCCGACTGGCGTGGGATCGGCAAATTGTCCAGGCCACGCATCAAGGGAGGAAATCACGTGAGACGCTTACTGTTCTCTGCCGTCGCGGCCGCCGCCTTGACGAGTGCCGCCGTTGCCAACGCCGCTTGCGGCGATGTCAGCCTGGCCGAGTTCACCTGGCAATCAGCCCAGGCGATGACCAATGTCGACGACTTCATCTTGAAGAACGGATATGGCTGCAACACTTCGATCGTCGCCGGAGACACGGTCCCGACGATCACCGCCATGATCGAGAAGGGCCAACCGGATATTTCCTCCGAGTCGACCCCGAGCCTCCTCGGCGAGGTCTACACCAAGGGCGCCGCGGAAGGCCGCATCAGCCAGATCGGCGTTGCCATCAGCGACGGCCAGGTCTCGGGCTGGTACATCCCGACCTACGTTGCCGAGGCGAACCCCGACATCAAAACCGTCGAGGATGCCGTGAAGCATCCGGATCTGTTTCCAGCTCCGGAGGATGCCTCCAAGGGTGGCGTCATCCAGGGTCCGCAGGGCTGGGGCGACACAGTGGTGACCGCACAGCTCTACAAGGCCCTCGATCTCGACTCGAAGGGCTTCATGCTGGTCCCGAGCGGCTCGGCTGCCGCACTCGACGGCGCCATCACCAAGGCCTACGAGCAGAAGAAGGGTTTCATCGCCGCCTACTGGGCGCCGACCTCCCTGCTCGTGAAGTATCCGATGGTTCGCCTGACGCATCCCCATGACGCGGCCGAGTGGGCGCGTTGCACGTCCAAGCAGGACTGCCCCGATCCGAAGCCGAACTATTGGCAGGAAGCCGAGATGGTCACCCTGGCCAGCAAGGGTTTCGCGGATCGCACCGACATCCCCGAAGTGAAGGAGTATCTTGGCAAGCGCAGCTGGACCCAGGCCGAGGTCAGCGCGGTCATGCTGTGGATGACCGAGAACCAGGCGAACGGTGCCGATGGCGCCAAGTGGTTCATCAAGAACAAGGAAGACGTCTGGACAAAGTGGGTTCCGGCCGACGTCGCCGAGAAGGTCAAGGCCGCAGCTCAGTAGGACCTCTGCCCAAGTCCGGAGGCTCCGGCTCAGCCTGAAGTCCCCGGACATTGCCTGCCTTCAGAGCATCTTGAAGCGCTGCGCCTTTGCTTATTGCCCGCGCTCCGGGATTGGAGCATCGTCACGCAGCAACCGGGCAAACTCTCGCCGAGGCCGCACTCATGGATTGGCTGTTTCAGTTTCCCCAGATCGACTCCGAGCTCCTTCTTTCGCTCAAGCGAACGATCGACGGGTCCCTCAGGGCGCTGACCCGGACCTATGGCCAGTCCATCGAGGACTTCTTCTACCCGCTTCTTCAGGTTCTCATCTTTTTCGAGAAGCTGATGGTCGGCACGCCGTGGCCATTGGTGATACTGGTGCTCGGTGCTATTGGCTGGCTCGCGGCGCGCAATTGGTCCGTCGTCGCAGCCGTAGTCGCGACGCTGGCGGCGATCGGTCTCCTCGGGCTGTGGACCGATGCCATGAAGACGATCTCGTTGGTCTTCACCGCGACGATCTTCGCCATCCTCCTCGGCATTCCGCTCGGCATCCTGATGAATCGCTTTGAGCGGCTCAGGAAGGTCATGCAAGCCATCCTCGACGTCATGCAGACGATGCCGCCGTTCGTCTATCTGATCCCCGTCGTCATGCTCCTTGGCATCGGCCGCGTGCCGGGCTTCATCGCGGTCGTGATCTATGCCGTCCCGCCGATCATTCGCCTGACCGACCTGGGCATCAGGCTGGTCGACAAGGAGGTGCTGGAGGCCGCAGATGCCTATGGCTGCTCGCGCTGGCAGAAACTGCAGAAGGTGCAGATCCCGTTGGCCATGCCGACGATCATGGCAGGCATCAACCAAACGATCATGATGGCGCTGGGCATGGTCGTCATCGCCTCGATGATCGGCGTGCAGGGGCTGGGACTGAACGTCTTGCAAGCGATCGCCAACCAGTATTTCACGCAAGGCATATTCAACGGCTTCGCCATTGTCGGCATCGCCATCATCTTCGACCGCATCAGTCAGGCCTACGGTCAACGCCTACAGAAGCACCGGGGCGCGACGCATGCCTAGTGAGAATGCGTCGATCGAGATCCGGGAACTCTACAAGATATTCGGCCCCACCCCGGAGAAATGTGTTGCACTCGTAAGGAACGGTGTCTCCAAGGCCGATCTCGGCCGCGAGCACGGCCACATCCTCGGCCTGGACAACATCAGCATCTCCATGCCAGCCGGCAAGATCCAGGTCATCATGGGATTGTCCGGCTCGGGCAAGTCGACGCTCATTCGCCACATCAACAGGCTGATCGAGCCGACCTCTGGCTCAGTTATCGTCGATGGACGAGATGTGCTGGAGATGTCGGAGCTGGAGCTCAGGGAGTTCCGGCGCAACCGTACTGCCATGGTGTTCCAGCGGTTCGCGCTTCTCCCGCATCGCTCCGTCATGGACAACGTGATTTTCGGCTTGGAAGTTCGGGGTATGGAGCGGGCGAAGTCCCGCGAGATCGGCATGCGCTGGATCGAGCGTGTCGGCCTGCACGGCTTCGATACGCGCTATCCTCACGAGTTGTCCGGCGGCATGCAACAACGCGTTGGGCTCGCGCGTGCGCTCACCAACGATGCGTCGATCCTGCTGATGGACGAAGCCTACTCCGCGCTCGACCCCCTTATCCGCACCGACATGCAAGGCATGCTCCTCGATCTGCAGAAAGAGCTGAATAAGACCATCGTGTTCATCACGCACGATCTCGACGAGGCGCTGCGGATCGGCGACCGGATCGTCATCCTGCGGGACGGGTCGATCGTTCAGCAGGGTGATAGCCAGGACATTCTCCTGAAGCCTGCCGACGACTACATCGCACGGTTCGTCAAGGACGTGAACCGAGGACGCTTCCTCAAGGTCGGCGCCGTGATGAAGCCGCTGACGCAATCCGAAACGGGATCGTTGCCGCGCCTGGACTTCGACACGACGCTCGAGACCGCCGCGAAGAGGCTCGCCGACAGCCCGTCCGATGAGGCCGTCGTCACCGGTGATGGCGGCCGGCCGGTCGGATACATCAATCTTCGACAGATCACGTCTGCACTCTCGACCGCCGCCGAGGCGAAACCCGACGAATGACGGCCGGCTGTGCGCGGCCGGCCGAAATGACCAGGAGCCAACACCCTTTGTCCAACGATCCGCTACTGCAGCCATTCACACTCAAGCATCTGACGCTGAAGAACAGGGTGATGCTCACCTCGCACGAACCCTCTTATCACGACGACGGCATGCCGAAGGACCGCTACAGGCTCTATCACGTCGAGCGTGCCAAGGGCGGCGTTGCACTGACGATGACCGCGGGGTCCGCGATCGTCTCGGCGGATAGTCCGCCGGCCTTCGGGAATCTCCACGCCTACAAGGACGAGATCGTTCCCTGGCTGAAGAAGCTCGCCGACGAGTGCCACGAGCACGGCACGGCAGTGATGATCCAGCTCACCCATCTCGGCCGACGCGGCAGCAACTATCAGGATGATTGGTTGCCGCTCATCTCGTCCTCCCACGTCCGCGAGCCGGCGCACCGACATTTCCCGAAGAAGATGGAAGACTGGGACATCGAGCGAGTCGTGAAGGATTATGTCGACGCAGCCGAGAGGATGATCGCCGCCGGCCTCGACGGCTTCGAGCTGCAGATGTATGGCCATTTGATCGACAATTTCTGGACTCCATCGACTGCGCGTCGCACCGACGAGTATGGCGGCACCATCGAGAACAAAATGCGCTTCGCTCTGCGCATTCTCCAGGGCATCCGCAAGCGCATCGGGACGGAGCCGATCGTCGGCATCAGGATAGCCGCCGACGAGAACTGGGATCGCGGCGTCACGCGCGAGGACGGGATCGATATCTGCAAGCGCTTCCAGGCGACCGGTCTCATCGACTTCCTCAACATTGTCCGGGGACACGCCGAGCACGATTCACCCATCGTCGACTTCATACCCGCGACCGGCATGAAGATGAGCCCGCATCTCGATTTCGCGGGCGAGGTGCGCGCCGAGACGAAGTTCCCGACCTTTCATGCGAGTCGCATCGCAGATGTCGCGACTGCCCGACATGCCATTGCATCCGGCAAGCTCGATATGGTCGGCATGACACGGGCCCACATCGCCGATCCGCATATCGTCAGGAAGATTCTTGAGAGCCGGGAGGAGCAGATCCGCCCCTGCGTCGGCGCCACCTATTGCCTCGATCGCATCTATGAGAACGGCCGTGCGACCTGCATCCACAATCCGGCGACAGGTCGCGAGGAGAGCGAGCCGCACATCATCCCGAGAAGCGATGCTCCCGGCAAGACGGTTGCCATCGTTGGTGCGGGGCCCGCCGGGCTCGAGGCCGCACGAGTTTCGGCCTCGCGCGGGCACAAGGTGGTCCTGTTCGAGGCCGCCGCGAAAGCGGGTGGTCAGATGCGACTCGCCGCCAATCTCAAACGCCGCTCGGAAATGATCTCGATCGTCGAATGGCGCGTCGCCGAATGTGTCCGGCTCGGTGTCGACATTCGCTACAACACTTATGCCGAAGCAAATGATGTTCTGGCGTTGTCGCCGGATATCGTCGTTATCGCGACGGGCGGACTACCGCAAAACGATGCGATCCGTTCCGGCGGTGAGCTTGCGACCTCGAGCTGGGATATTCTGTCGGGCGATGTCACAGCCTCTGGCGACGTCATTGTTCTCGACGAGAACGGTAGTCACCCGGCCCTCGTCTGCACGGAGTTTCTCGCCACCCAAGGTCTCAATGTCGAGCTCATCAGCCCGGAGCGCAATTTCGCACCGGATGCGGGCGGGCTCAACATCGTGCCCTACATGCGGAATTTCGTGAAGCGCGGCGTCAAGATCACGACCTTGACCGGCATCAGCAAACTCGAGCGCAAGGACAATCGCATCAAGGCGACGTTGTGGAGCCCCTACACGATGGCCGATTGCGGCGAGAGAACTGTCGACATGGTTGTCGTCGAGAATGGAACGCTGCCGCTGGACGATCTCTACTTCACGCTGAAGGAAGGCTCGGTCAACCGCGGCGAGGTCGACTACAAAGCGTTTATCGCCGGTCGCGTGCAGGAGCTGCGCACACATCCGGGGGGCACCTATCAGCTTTTCCGCATCGGCGATGCCGTCTCATCTCGCAATATTCATGCGGCGATCTATGACGCCCTGCGCTTTGCCAAGGCATTCTGACCGAGGGCTCTCTCGCCGGATCGAGTGGTCATGACAGCCAGGGAAGCAGGTGATGAAAGTCGACATTGCGATCATCGGCGGCGGAGCGATCGGTGCGGCCGCAGCCTACTTCCTGAGAACGCATCGCCGGGCCGGCAGCGTGGCGCTGATCGAGCGGGACCCCACCTATCAGTTGGCGTCGACGCCGCGTGCATCGGGCGGGGTTCGGCGCCTGTTTTCGCTGCCGGAGAACATCGCGCTCTCCAATTTCAGCATCCCATTTTTCGCGGCGTTCGACCAGACTATGGCTGTCGACGATACGCCGGCGGCGATCAGCTTTAGGAAAGGGGGCTATCTATTCATCGTGCCGCCGAGGTCGCGGGGCGTGCTCGAGAGGAATCATCGCGTGCAAACGGCTAATGGCGTCAATGCCGTCCTGCTCGATGCAAAGGGGCTGAAGGATACCTTTCCCTCGATGAATGTCGATGATCTCGGCGCTGGCGTTCATTCTCCGGACGACGGCTGGCTGGATCCACATGGAGTCCTGCAGGGCATCCGCCGCAAAGTGCGCTCGCTCGGCACCGAAATGATCGATGACGAGGCTGTCGGCATCGATGCCGCAGACACGCGAGCTGTCGCCGTCAGATTGAAATCCGGCCGTCGCATCGAGGCGAGCGCCATCCTGATCGCGGCCGGTGCTTGGTCGAAGGAAGTCTGCCGCATGATCGGCTGGAAGGTGCCGATCGAGCCGATGCGGCGCTACGAACACTATTTCGAGTGCGAAGCATCGATCGAGCCGCTGCCCTACATCAAGGACGTCAACCGGCTGGCCTTCCGCCCCGAGGGCAAGGGCTACACGGGCGGCGTGCCGACACTCGCCGAGCCGCGCGGCTACAACTTCGATATCGATAGCGAGTATTTCGACCGCGTCGTCTGGCCGGCGCTGGCCGCGCGCTTCCCGCAGTTCGAGCGCACCAGGGAGCGCAATGTGATGTCGGGGCTCTACGACCAGTGCGAGCTCGATGCCTCGCCGATCGTCGGACCGTGGTCGGGCGGGCTCGAAAACGTCTATCTGATGGCAGGCTTCTCGGGGCATGGCCTGATGCACGCGCCCGGCTGCGGCCGTGCCATCGCCGAGCTCATCCTCGAAGGCAGTTACCAAACCATCGACCTGTCGCCATTCGGCTGGCAGCGCGTCGTCGACAACAAGCCTTATGCCGAGCAGGGCATCATCTGACCGGGGCCGCATGACACGGCGAAACTACGACTACATCGTCGTCGGCGCCGGTTCAGCCGGTTCCGTTGTGGCGAGCCGGCTGAGCGAGGATGGCGACACACGCGTTCTCGTTGTCGAAGCCGGCGGAACCGATCGCAGGCTCATCGTCCAAATGCCGGCGGCAGTGCCGTTCGCCTACATGGATCAGAGCATCGGCTGGGGATACCAGTCCGGGCCCGAGCCGCATCTGGGCGGCCGCACCATAGACGAGAAGCGCGGCAAGTTGCTGGGAGGTACGTCCTCCATCAACGCAATGATCGCCAATCGCGGCAACCCGCGCGACTATGATGGCTGGGCAGCGCTGGGACTCGAAAGCTGGTCCTTCGCGCGGTGCCTGCCCTACTTCAAGAAGATGGAGACTTTCGAGGACGGGCCGGACCACTGGCGCGGTGGCGAGGGACCGCTGCACTTCATGCGGTGCCGGGCTGCGCATTCGACCTACGATCGCTTCCTCAAGGCGGGCGAAGAAGCTGGGTTCGCGATCACGCCGGACCACAATGGCTTCAAGCAGGAGGGCCTGCACGTCGCGCAGACCTTCGTTCGCCACGGCCGACGGTGCAGCACCGCGAACGCCTACCTGCGCCCGGCGATGGCGCGGCCCAATCTTCATGTGCGAACGCGTGCGCATGTCGAGAAACTGGTCATCGAAGGTGGGCGAGCGCGCGGCGTAGTGCTGAGAATGATCGGTGGTCGCGAGGAGATCCGGTGCGAGCGCGAAGTGATCCTCTGCGCCGGCGCCTTCAATAGTCCGCAGCTTCTGATGCTCTCAGGTGTCGGCGATGCGGACCACCTCCGTGAGCACGACATAGCGTGTGCCGCGCACCTGCCGGGTGTGGGGCGGAATCTCGAGAACCATCCGGGTGTCAACGTGCAGTTCGCGCTACCCTTCGAGGAGTCGATGGTCGCCGCGCTCGGACTCGCGGGCCGGGCCCGGCTCGGCATAGAGTGGCTGCTCTTCAAGCGCGGCCTGGGAACGATGAACTTCTTCGAAACCGGAGCCTTCCTGAAGACTCGTCCGGACGCCGACTACGTCAACATGCAATACGAATTCCTGCCGCTGATACGCTATGTTGAGAACGGAAAGCTCAAGGCGACGCCGGGTTTCCAGTATTGGATGGACCTGTCCCGTCCACAAAGCCGCGGCGAGGTGCGGCTTCGCTCCGGCGACCCGTCCGCTCATCCATCGATCGTTTTCCACCACCTGGCCGAGGAGCAAGACGCGCAGGATCTGGTCGATGGCATCAAGCTCGCGCGTGAGATGGCTTCGAGGCCCGCGTGGAAGGGTGCGGACAGAAACGAGGTATTGCCCGGGCGCGATGTCAGAAGCGATGCCGATTTGCGCCGGTGGATTGTGTCCAACACCGGCACAAGCTACCACCCCTCCGGTACCTGTCGAATGGGACATGACGAGATGGCCGTCGTCGACGAGCAGGGGCGGGTACGCGGCATCGAGGGCCTGCGTTGCGTCGATGCGTCGATTATGCCGCGCACGGTCACGGGCAATCTCAATGCGCCGATCATCATGATGGCAGAGAAGATTGCCGATTGCGTGCGTGAGCGGCCGGCCCTTCCTGCCGACCACGCACCCTATCACGGGCAATCATCGCAGGGTGCTGACGGATGACATCAGACTCTTCGGACATCGTGATCATAGGCGCAGGCATCGCCGGGCTTGCGGTCGGCTATTACGCGGCGCGGCGCTTGCCTGGCCGGCGCATTGACATCATCGACATGGGCGCACCTATGGCGTTGACCTCGGCACAGTCGGGCGAGAACTACCGCAACTGGTGGCCGCACCAGGTGATGACCGCGTTCACGGACCACAGCATCTCACTGATGGAGGAGATTGCGCGCGCGACCGGCAATCGCATCAACATGACGCGCCGCGGCTACCTGCTCGCGACCCGACAGCCGCATCCAGCCGAACTCATCGAGCAGCTACACGCCGGCTACGGTGCCAGCGCCGCGGAATCGATCCGTATTCACGATCGCTCTCGAGCGGTCGGCTATCAGCCGCCTGTTTCTGCCGATTGGCAAGACACTCCTACGGGCGTCGATGTGCTGCTCGATCGCGATCTCATCCACAAGACGTTTCCAAGCCTCGATCCTGAGATCGCCTGCATTCTTCACATCCGCCGGGCCGGCGATATCAGCGGCCAACAGCTCGGCCAATACATGATCGAGACAATCCGCGAGGCAGGCGGCAGAATCGTGCGAGGGCGCGTCAAGGCCGTGTCGCGAAAGCGTCGCATCGTACTGGAGTGTGAAGGGCCAGCAGGACTGTTCACACTCGACGCCGACCAAATGGTCAATGCCGCAGGTCCATTTGCTCGACAGGTTGCCGCGATGCTTGGCGAGACGCTTCCGGTGACGACGGTTCTGCAACAGAAGATCACGTTCCCCGACCGGGCCCATGCCATTCCGCGCTCAATGCCATTCGCTATCGATCTGGATACTCAGACGATCGACTGGTCTGAAGATGAGCGCGCTGCGCTCGCGGATGACCCTTCGAACTACTGGCTCATCGCGCCGATGCCCGGAGGCATTCACTGCCGGCCTGAAGGTGGCGAGCACGGCGAATGGATCAAGCTCGGCTGGGCCTACAATGCCGAGCCGTCTGAGCCGGCCCAGCATCCGGACTTCGATGTGCGTTTTCCTGAGATCGTGTTGCGTGGGGCCGCTCGCCTCAATCCGACCCTCAAGAGCTACTATGGCCGGCTGCCGCGCGAGCGCGTGCTCTATGGTGGATACTATACGATGACGTCAGAGAATTGGCCGCTGATCGGGCCCATGCAGACCGAGGGCGCCTTCATCGCGGGAGCGCTCTCCGGCTTCGGCACGATGGCCGCATGTGCCGCTGGCGATCTGATGTCTCGTTGGCTTGCTGACGATGTCATGCCCGGCTTTGCCCGATCGCTGGCGCCACAACGCTATCGGGACAAGGCCCTGATGGCTCAGCTCGCCTCGTTGGGCAAGGGCACGCTTTGAATGCCGACCCACGGGCGCCGGTCGCAGATGCGATTCGATCAGGCTGTATGGCGAGGTTGCTGAGGAACCACATCGGGAGCTCCGCACCGAGAGAAGGTCTTGCCCGAGCACGTTTCGTGAAGGTGCCATTCAACGTCCCAAGCATGCCGGTCACTCGGAAATCCATCGGCGCGGTGTGGCGTTCATCGCACCTTTGTTGACCTCACCATCGCCACCCATCGGTCAACATGTGCTTCAGCGGCAATTCCTGGCAACGTTGAACCAGCTCGAGGAGACACCCGCCTCCCTCGAGGCTGCGGCCACGTTTCTGGATGTGCATCTCCTGAAAAAAGATCGATCGATTCGCCGAGCGCCCGGTCGCATCGGGTGCTCCGGCCATCTTTGCAGCCCTCGTCCTGCTGACGCACGCCGATCTAGAGGAGTTGTAGGCACGTCTCACTGCGTTGGGCCCCCAAAAAGAGTGATTGCTAGCGGCCACACGAGATCCGGCTCGTCGACCAACACTTCCTCTCGCCGACACGCGCGCGAGTGCAGGTGTCCCCCATTCCAGCGGGCCCACTCTAGCGAACCGGATAGCCCTCAGCTCACGCCCAAATGGCAGCCGGCCTTGCGTTTGCCCAAGAGATACTCGTCGATGACCTGGCGATAGCGGACCCGGCCGAAGCTCGGAAAGTGCCCGCCGTGCACGATCGTGACGTCAAGATCGCGCATGCGCTCGAGCGTCTCGACATACGTCGCTCTATCCGAGTGATAGGCATCATCGATCAGCGGTCCGTCGTAAATGATGTCGCCGGAGAGGAGCACGCCGGTCGCAGGCTTATAGAGGGCGATGCCGCCCGGCGAATGGCCCGGAGTATGCACCACCTCGAAGCTGCGGTCGCCCAGATCGATGGTGTCTCCGCCCCGGAGCAGCCGGCCGGCCGGCGCCGCCACGACGCGGTAGCCAGACGTGCTCCAGCCCACTGGCGGACGGTCGAACATCTCCTCCGTCGCATAGCGGTCGGCGAGCGTCCACTCGTTCCTCGGATCGGCAAGGATCTCAGCCTCCGCGTCATGTACGGCGCGGTTCGGGAACTCGTGGTGCGAGCCGATATGATCGAAATGAGTGTGGCTCGCAACGGCCAGGACCGATCGTCCGCGGAGCAGCGGCACGTGGGCCTCAAGGCTGAAATGCCCAAGCCCGCTGTCGAACAGCAGGTCCCGGTCGCGCCCCTGCACATGCCAGATGTTGCAGCGGAAGAACGGCTTGATCCACGGCTCTTGGATCAGCGTGATCCCATGGGCCTGCGGCAAGCACTCGTACCAGTCGCTTCCGGCGATCGCGATCGTCATGGTCACTCCGCTTCCGGATAGACGAGTAACGCCCCTGGCAGCATGCTCACCGGCAAAACGTCGCCCTCGCTGACAGAGCTTGCCGCATCGGCCCTGACGATCGCAGGGATCGGAGCCGACGCCGGACCGAGCTTACCCAGAATGCGCTTGCTCGCCCCCTGGAAGACGACCTCGGCGACCCGGAGATCACCGAGCGACTGGCTGCCGGGACCGGCCGGCCCGATCGTCATCGCCTCGGGCCTGAGCGCCAATCGCACGCGCTGGCCAGCCGCCGCGGCCCCTGTGATGCGGACCCTGCCGACCGGGGTTGCGACCAGGCCGCCGCCGAGCGTCTCGCCACCGAAGCTCGTCACTTCGCCCATGAAGCCGGCGGTAAAGTAGCTCGCGGGATGCGCGTAGACTCGCTCGGGCGTCCCCGCATCCTCGATCCGGCCCCGGTTCATGACGACGATCGTATCGGCGAGCGCCATCGCCTCCTCTTGGTCGTGCGTCACATGCACGAAGGTCGTGCCGATGCGCTTCTGCAGGATCTTCAGCTCATCCTGCATTTGTCGTCTGAGCTTGAGATCCAGCGCCCCGAGCGGCTCGTCGAGCAGGAGAACCTTGGGCTCGACGACGAGCGCGCGGGCCAGCGCTACGCGCTGGCGCTGGCCGCCCGAGAGCTGATGCGGTCGTCGCCCAAAGGCCTCCTCGAGGCCGACGAGCTTCAGGGCCTCGCGCGCCTTCTCGTCACGTGCCGTTCGTCCGTCGCCACGCATCCTGAGGCCGAAGCCGACATTGGCGCCGACCGTCATATGCGGAAAGAGGGCGTAGTCCTGGAAAACCGTCGTCGTCGGCCGAACGGCGGGAGGCAGGCCCCGCATGTCCTGACCGTCGATGACGACCTCGCCATCGTCCGGCTCGAGGAAGCCGCCGAGCACGTTGAGCAGCGTGGTCTTGCCGGAGCCGGATGGACCAAGCAGCACCGTGAAGGCGCCGCGCGCGAACTCGAGCGACACGTTGTCGAGCGCCGTTTCGCGACCGAACCGCTTCCTGACGTTGGCGATCCGTACCAGTGGCTCCGTCATCGCCGTCTCCTCAGGACCACGGCCTCGAGCACGACCACAAGCACGATCGAGACGATGAAGACCAACGAACCAATCGCATTCGTCTTCGGATTGAGCCCCGAGCGCAGCAGCGCCCAGATCTCGACGGGAAGCGTCGTTTCGAAACGCGTGAGCAGGAAGGCGATGACGAACTCGTCCCAGGAGAAGGTCATAGACAAGAAGAAGCTCGCGAAGAGAGCGGGCCAGAGCATCGGCGCGGTGACGAGCACCAGCACCTGCCACTCACTGGCGCCGAGATCCCGCGCCGCACGCTCTATGTTGGCCTGGTGCTGGCCCATCTGCGAATAGAGTATGGCGAAACAGAGCGGCAGGTTGATGACGACATGCCCGAGGCCAGCGGACGAAAGGGATTTCGGCATGCCGATCGCATTGAGAAGGATCAGCAGCCCCATGCCGATGACGAGATAGCTCACGGACAGCGGAGCGGTCATCAGAGCGCGCACGGCCCGACCGGCCGGCAGCGTAAAGCGGGCGAGACCGTAGGCCGCCAGGAACCCCAGCAGCACGGAGAGGAACGAGGAGATCGTCGCGACGATCAGCGAGTTTGCCAGCGCTCCGGTCAGCCGCTCGTCCGTCAGGACGGCCTGATACCACTTGAGCGAGGGCCCCGTGAACGGCGGAACCGGAAACAGCGTCGCCTGCAGCGAGAACAGCACCAGCACCGCGACAGGCAAGAAGATAAAGGTATAGATCGCCAAGGCATAGGCGCCAGCCAGGATGTCGGTCGGCCGTCGCGCCATCATACCCTCTCCAGCTTGAGCCAGCGGGCCGAGGCGAGGTAGGCGAGCGTCACCACCCCCATCAGGATGATCGACAACGCAGAGGCCATAGGCAGATCGCCCCGGCGTCCGATCTGCAGCATGATGAGCTGTGGCAGCAGCAGCTCGTTGTTGCCACCCAGGATTTGCGGCGTGATGTAGTCGCCGATCGCCAGCACGAAAGTCAGAAACGCGCCGACCATGATACCCGGCAGTGTCAGCGGCAGGACGATGTGCCGGAAAACCCGGAAGGGTCCGGCGCCGAGATCCGCCGCGGCGCGCGCATAGTTTCGCGGCAGCTGCCGCAAGCTCGCATAGATCGTCAGGGTCAGCAACATGACGAAGAAGTGCACGAAGCCCGTGACGGTTGCGAAGCGCGTGTTGGCGAGCTGAATCGGCGCATCGAGGATTCCGATACCAACCAGAGTCTGGTTGACGACGCCCTTCTCCGCCAACACCAGCAGCCACGCATAGGAGCGCACGACATAGGACGTCCAGAAGGGCAGCACGGCGAGGAGCAGGGCGAGCCGTTGCCAGCGTTCCGGAACGCGCTCGGCGATGATCCAAGCGAAGGGATAGGCGAGGAGCACGGACAAGAACGTGACGAGGACCGTCACCTCGAGCGAGTTGACGAGCGCTTGGGTGTGGGCGGCGTTGTCGAAAAAGTCTCGATAGTTGCCAAGCGACAGGGTCGTATCAAGACCCGCTGCCGTCAGCCGCCAGAGGCTCTCCAGTCCCATCACCAGGAAGGGCGCGACGAAAAAGAGCGCGGTGAATGCCAGGGCGGGCCCGACATAGAGCCAGCCGAGTCGCGTCTCTCCGGTTGGCCTATCCATCCTTGCTCCTACGCCCCTCCGGCCTCTCGATGAGAGGTCTCCCCTTCTCCGCCGCCCGATACGGACGGCAGAGAAGGGGTCGGCTCAGGAACCGCCGGATGGCGGTGACCGGACTGACAAGATGCCTTGCACGCTTGGTAAGCGCGATCGCCCCCCGTCCGCGAGACTTGCCGGCCCCCCCGGCCCGGCCAGCCTCCCCCGTGCCGGAAAACGACACGGCTACTGCGCCTGAAGAACCTCCGTCCAGACATCCTGCATCTTCTTGTCGAGGTCCGCATCCGGCGCCGGATAGGGCTGCGCGCGAGCGAGGAAGCCGGTCTGCTCGTCGAAACGGAGGATCTTCTTCTGCTCGTCATCGAGCGCCGCCGCCTTGCTCGCCGGCATTCCCCAATAGCAGGCCGACGTCGCCAGCCGCGCCTGCCCCTCGGGGCTCATGACATACTGGATGAACTTCAACGCGTCCGCCTTGTTCTTGCTGGCCGAGAACATGGCAAGAGACTGCGACCAGAGAATGCCGCCTTCGGTCGGGATGGCGAAATCGAGGGCCGGATTCTCCTTCGCGAGCCCCGCCGTCACCCACTCGCCACCGCCGACCAGGATATCGACCTCACCGGTTGCAATCGCGGTCTGGCTGGCGACCACCTCGCCGACCAGCTTCGAGTTGGCCTTGATCTTGAGGAGCACGTCTTTTATCTGGGGCAGATCGTCGGCGGTGATCTCGGTGGTCTTCTTGCCGATCGCGAGAGCGGCCATGCCCATCACCGGCAGATAGTAGTCGTAGATCGCCACCCGACCCTTGTATTTGTCGTCCCAGAGCGACGACATCTTCTGCATGTCGGCCGGGTCGACCTTGGTCTTGTTGTAGGAGATCGAGTTGTAGCCGAATTTCTCGGTGATGCCGTAGCGCTTGCCGTCGACCTTGGTGGTGCCGTCCATCGTCACCTCGGCGAAGAGGTCGCCGAACGGCAACTGGTCCTCGGGCAATGGCTCGAATAACCCTTTCTCGACGCCGCGCGGAACATCGATGGAATCGATCACCATGACGTCCCAGTCGCCCGGCTGTGACTGCTCGACGATGGCCATCCCCGCACCGGTTCCCTCGAATTCCTTGACGTTGACCTTGATGCCGGTCGCGTCCTCGAACGGCTTCAGCAGATTGGGATCGGAATGATCGCACCAGACGAGCGCGTTGATCTCGCCGGCGCCCGCCACACCTGCCCAGCCCAGCACGGCGATGGCCGAGACGGCACCGGCCAGCCGGCGCAACGAAAGGTGCAGTCGCATCGAGAACCTCCTTCAATCCGCCGATCTTGCCTGCGCTAAAGCGGCAGTCGTCGGTCGTGCTCTTGTCCTGGAGAAAAAGTGAACGAGTTCCAAATTTGAGTCAATCTCCCGCTCGTGGCATCCTCGCTCCATGATGGGATTGCGAGAACGGCACAAGGCAGATCGCGAGCGGCGGATCCTGAAGGCGGCGGCCCGTCTGTTCCGGAATGCGGGCTATGACGGCACGAAGATGGAGCGCATCGCACAGACCGCCCGGGTCTCGATCGGAACGATCTATAACTACTATCAGAACAAGGGCGACCTCCTCGTCGCCATTGTCGCCATGGAGGTGAACGAGGTGTTGGGCTCCGGCGCGCGCCACATCGCCGGGCGGCACCGGAGCGTACAATCCGCGGTCGATAGACTGGTCGCCATCTACATCGAGCACTCGCTGGTCTACCTCAGCGAGCAGATGTGGCAGCACGCGATGGCAATTGCCACCCAGCAACCCGATACGCCGTTTGGCGTCATCTATGCCGGCCTCGACGCGCGTCTCGCGCGGCAGGTGTGCGAGCTGTTGGACACACTGAAATCGGCCGGCCTGCTTGCCGAGGATGTCGACACGGTCGCGGCCGGCGAGCTCATTTTCAACAACCTCAACATGATGTTCACGACCTTTGTGAAGACCGAGAACATGACCGTCCAGGAGGTTTTGTCGGCGATTGCCCGCCAGCACCGGGTTCTGCTGGAGCGGATCACCTGCCTCCCCTCTCGCCGGCGGCCCACGCCAGGCCGCACCGCATCGCCCTACGACCGTGCTTCCCGGGCGGATCGGACGTGCTAGTCTGTCGCCGGCCCCAGCTCAGGGAGCCGTATCAAGGAGTGCCTGGCCATGACCGCGAAATACTCCGGGGGGTGCACGCACGTGCATGTCACCTCTGATGCCGAGCCCATCGACAACCACGAGTGTCACTGCAATGTCTGCAAGTCCGTGACCGGGCAGCACACCACGCACGTGGCTTTCTTCAACTACGGCGACCTGAAGGTCGATCACCCCGAGAAGATCAAGCGCGTGCCGTTCAACGCCAGCAATCCAGGTGGGCCCTTGGAGATCTGCCTGTGCACCGAATGCAACTCGGTTCTGATGCTGGACGACAAGCAGCATCGAATCCGCGTCGCCGTCCCCAACATCATGGGCTACGATGACGGCAAGTTCCCGAAGGCCACTTATCATGCCTTCTGGGACGAGACGAAAGGATATCCGAAACCCACCGACGGCCGGCCGGTCTACGCAGGGCTGAGGCCGGAGTTCGTGTGGCCGGCGGGCGCGTGACGTTGCGACCTCAGAGCGACGCCTAGGCTGCGGCGCGCGACTGCTCCCGGATCGCGTCCCCGACGGCGGTGACGACGGAGTCGATATCGGCCTCCGTCATCGCCGTCGAGAGGGCGAGCGATCCGTTTCCGCTCAGAACGAACCCTTTGTCGAACAGGCGCCGGCTCAAATCGCTCATACGCCTCGCCTCCTCCACCGACATGTGGGACGAGCGGTAGTCGATGATCTCGCGCCGGTGCATGTGGAACCGGTAGAGCGAACCGTAGCCGATGAACTGCATGTCGGAGCGAGTCTCCGCGATCACGCCCTGAACGCCGTCCGCGAGCCGCCGACCGAGCACGGCCAGACTGTCGTACGCCTCCGGCGTCATGAGGTGCATCGAGGCGAATCCTGCCGCCATGGTCATAGGATTGGCCGAGAACGTTCCCGATTGCGGCGCATCGGGCTTGCCCCGTGAAGGATCGAACACCTTCATCACCTCGCGCCGGCCCGCCACCGCCCCGACCGGCAGGCCGCCGCCGATGATCTTGCCGAGCGTAGTCAGATCCGGATCGACGCCGAGAACGCCCTGCATGCCGCGATAGGCGGCGCGGAAGCACGCGACCTCGTCGAAAACCAGCACGATGCCGTGCTTGGTCGAGAAGTCGCGGAGCGCCTTGAGATAGTCGGCCCGGGCCTGAACCGGACCGATTCGCGACGGCATCGGATCGATGAGAATGGCGGCGAGGTCCTTGGCATGATCGGTGAGTATGGCGATCGATTCCTCCGTCCGGTTGAACGGCAGGACGACGACATCGGCCAGCATCTTCTCCGGCGTGCCCTTCGAATAGGCGATCCGAGCCGGCCGGTTGCCCCATCGTTCCGGGCTTGTCTCGAAGGAGACCTCCACCGGCTCGTATGCCCCGTGATAGGCGCCCTCGCATTTGGCGATCATCGGGCGGCCCGTCAACGCCCGGGCCCCCTTGAGGGCGAACATGACGGCGTCCGTGCCGGTATTGGTGAAGCGTATCTCCTCGAAGGACCGCACGCGCTCGCACAACAGCTCGGCCAGCGCGATCTCGGTTTCAGTCGGCATCGAGAAGCAGGTCCCGAGCGCCGCCTGGCGAGCGATCGCCTCGACCACCTCGGGCCGAGCGTGGCCATGGATCAACGTGTAGTAGTTGTTGATCAGGTCCAGATAGCGGTTGCCGTCGACATCCGTAATGTAGGCCCCTTTGCCCGAGGCTGCGTAGGTCGGATAGGGCGACTGCCAGACGATCGACCGGGTATTGCCGCCGGGCATGACCTTCCGCGCACGCTCGTGGAGGGCGAGGGACTTGGGCTTCGACGGAACGGTCATGGCGGGGCTCCCGGCTTGGCGTCGTAAGGCAAGCATAGGCCTTGCGACGCCACGCTCAACCCTCCGGCACATCTGCCTTGCGCGGGGCTGTCTTGCAGCGCCGATACGGCTCGCCTACCAGTGAGATCGATAAACTGTCCCGAGGATGCTCGATGAACGAGATGGCCCTGGCAGAGCCCGAGGAGCTGATCCGGCTCCGCGACACGCTTCGCCGCTTCGTCGAGCGCGAGATGCCGCGATCGCTGGCCAGGACCTGGGACCGCGACGACGTCTTTCCGCGGGAGGTGTTCAGCAAGCTCGCTGATCTCGGCGTCATGGCCCTGACCGTGCCGGAGGACCATGGCGGAGCCGGGCGGAACATTACCGCCACGATGGCGGTCATCGAGGAGCTGTCGAAACGCTCGTCCGCCGTCGCCGTGCCCTACATCATGTGCGCCTGCTATGCGGGCATGAACATCGCCGAGAGCGGCAGCGTCGGGCAGAAATCTGAACTCCTGCCACGCATCGCCCGGGGCGAGATCCTGTTCTCCTACGGCCTGACCGAGCCCGATGCCGGAGCCGACCTCGCCAGCGTCAAGACCAGGGCGCGTCGCGACGGCGACCGCATCGTGGTCACCGGCACGAAGCGCTTCTGCACCGGGGCCAATATCTCGGACTACATCTACTGCCTGGTCGAGAGCGATCCCGAGGCGCCGCGCCACAAGAATCTCTCGGTCCTGCTGGTGCCGACCAATGCCCCGGGCATCACCATCACCGTTACCGATGCCATCGGCATGCATGGCGCGCCGACCAATGATGTCGTCATGGAGGCCGTCGCTCTGGGGCCGGAGGCGATCGTCGGCGGCGAGTCCGGCTGGAACCGCGGTTGGGAGACGCTTGTCGGTCCGGTCCTCGACGTCGAGCGGCTGGAGGTCGCCGCGATGGCTGTCGGCATCGCCGAGGCCGCGATCGCCGATGCGTGGGATTATGCCGAAACGCGCCGGCAGTTCGGCAAGCCCATCGCCAGCTACCAGGCCATCCGTCACAAACTCGCCGACCTGAGGATGGATGCGCTGGCGGCGCGCCTCATGCTCTACCATGCCGCAGGCAAGGCCGATCGTGGCGAGCCCGTCGGGCCAGAGAGCGCCATGGCGAAGCTGTTCTGCACGGAGAAGGCCAAGGCGATCACACTCGATTGCCAGCAGCTCATCGGCGCCTATGGCCTGACGCCGGACTATGACATCGAGCGGCTCGTGCGCGAGGCATTGATCCTGCCGATCGTCGGCGGGTCATCGAACATCCAGAAAAACAACATCGCCAACATGCTCGGGTTGGCACGAGGCTAATCTGGCGGCAGGCGCTCGAGCATCTCGGATGCGGTCAGGCCAGTCACCGGATGCCGCCAGCCGGGCGCCACATCGACGAGTGGCTTCAGGACGAAGTCCCGTCTCGCCACTTCGGCATGCGGCACGACGAGGCGGCCATGCGGGCCTTCGGTGTCGATGACCCGATCGCCATAGGCGATGATGTCGATGTCGAGCGGCCGGGGCCCCCAGCGCATTCCGGCGATCCGCCCGGCCTTGCGCTCGAGTGCCTTCAGAACGGCGATCAGGCCGAGCGGCGGAAGTTCCGTCGTAACCTTAAGTGCACCGTTCAGGAACCCGGGCTGATTGACCGGCCCGACCGGCGCCGTCGCATAGAGCGGCGAGGCCGCCATGACGGCGATTCCCAACGCCTCGAGTTCGCCAGGGAGACGGCTAAGGGTCCCCAGGGGATCGCCCCAGACGCCCGGCACGTTGGCGCCGATGGCAAGCAGCGCCACCACGCTCCCCGTCACGGCAGCACCCATCGCAGGGCGGCCCCCCTTTGCCAGGATGCCGGCCTGTGCCTATAACGTCGTCCAAGCCCGATGGCGGACGCTGTCGGATGCGCACCGGGGCCGGCGCCCTTATTGGCTATTGGTCCAGCAGCTCGGCTCCGGTGAGCGTCGTTTTTCATCCCGATCGACATACTTGCAGAGGTGTCCCTTGCATTTCTACCCGACTGAGCGCGTCGCCCTCTTCGTCGATGGCGCCAACCTTTATGCGACCGCCAAGACACTCGGCTTCGATATCGACTACAAGAAGCTCCTGAACCTGTTCCGCGGCAAGGGCCATCTCGTGCGCGCCCTTTATTATACCGCGCTCGCCGAAGACCAGGAGTACTCCTCGATCCGCCCGTTGATCGATTGGCTCGACTACAACGGCTTCACGATCGTCACGAAGCCGACAAAGGAGTTCACCGACGCCATGGGGCGCCGGAAGATCAAGGGCAATATGGACATCGAGCTGGCGGTCGACGCCATGCAGCTCGCCGACAGCCTCGACCACATCGTGCTGTTTTCTGGCGACGGCGACTTCCGCTCACTGGTGGAGGCGCTGCAGCAGAAGGGCAGACGCGTCAGCGTCGTCTCGACCCTGCAGACCCAGCCGCCGATGGTCGCCGACGAGTTGCGCCGCCAAGCCGACCAGTTCATCGATCTCGCCGATCTCGAGCAGCAGATCTGCCGCGATCCCTCGATCCGCGCTCAGCGCGAGCAGCGCTATGCCGCCACGCGTGCCACCGGACCGGTCCGCGAGGAGAACGACGATTTCGCGGATTTGTAGGGGCGCCACCCATCATGACCGGAGAGAGCAACGCTCTCGAGCCGCCGGATGACTGCCGCCTGTGCCCGCGGCTGGCCGAGTTTCGCAAGGCCAACCGGCAGGCGTTTCCTGGTTTCTTCAATCGGCCGGTCCCTTCCTTCGGCGACCGGAACGCGCGGCTCCTGATCGTCGGTCTGGCGCCCGGTCTCAAGGGGGCAAATCGCACGGGCCGGCCGTTCACGGGCGACTTTGCGGGCGATCTCCTCTACGGCACGCTCGCCGCCTTCGGTCTGTCAAAGGGAACCTTTGCCGCTGATCCGGACGACGGCCTCACGCTCGTCGACTGCCTCCTCACCAATGCTGTGCGCTGCGTGCCGCCCGAGAACAAGCCGACCGGCACCGAGAGCAGGACCTGCCGCCGGCACCTCACGGCCACCATTGGGTCGATGCCTCGTCTCAAGGTGATCTTTGCGCTCGGCCGCATCGCCCACGACAATGTGCTGTCGGCGCTCGATGCGCCGCGAGCGGAGCATGCCTTCGCCCATGGCGCGGCGCATCGGCTCGCAAACGGCCTGCATCTCGTCGATAGCTACCATTGCTCGCGCTACAATACGAACACCGGCAAGCTGACGGCCGAGATGTTTCGTGACGCGATGGGGAGGGCGAAGGGGTTGATGGCGGCGTGACGGGGCTTCATCCGCAAGCGATGAAGCATGCCGCATATGCCGAGACTCCTGGAATCCAGGATGACCGCACGTCCTGCGACCCTATCGGGTTGCGAGCTGGACCGCTATCAAGCCGATCATGACGACCGAGAGGCCGATCGATGCGACAACGAGCGCATGCCAGCCCCGCCCGGCGTTGCCGTTCGGCGGTCGATCACGATGAAGCGTCATTCGATTGCCGGAGAAGCCTGAGATCCACTCGACCTGCTCTGCCGGCATGACCATCTTAATGTCCGGCGCACGGCGGAGCTCCAGCTCGCTCGAACGCGCATCCAGATACCATGTCGTCCGCCAGCCGCGGATATCGCCGTAGGGGATGAAGAGGGGGGGATGAAACAGGGAGAACGGCAACAGAATGCGCATCGAGACGCCGGTCTCATGCACACCGATCTTCACGATCCCCTTGAGTGCGTTGAACCCGCCGCGCCCGATCAGCACGGCGCTCTGCCAGCTTCGCTCCTCGATCGGAGCGTGTGACAGCGCCGGATAGGCTTCAGCCAGAACTCGCCAGCGAAAGGCCGTCCGCCACAACATACCGCCGAAGAATCCGAGAGACACGAACGCGCCGACAATGAACAACATGGTCGCCCAGGTGTGCGCCGTCGGCGCAGATATTCGCGTGGCCGAGGCCAGCAGCCCCGGGGCACTTCGCGTGCCGCCGGCTTGACGGGTTCACCCTAGATCATCCGTGTAAACAGTTCGTATTCGTCGAGCCGCTCGCGTGTCGCCGCCGCATTCCCCTCCGGCGGATCGACAGGGTAGAGGCAGTCGCGCAATGCGCCATCCTCGACGATGAGCGTCAGCCGCGTCAGATAGGTCGTGCCACCGGTCTCGAAGGTCGGCAGCGCCAGGGCCTTCTGGAAAGCAAATCCGACATCGCACAAGAGCGCATAAGGGAGTGCGAGGCGATCCGACAGCTCCTGCTGATAGGCGGTCGTCTGCGAGCTCAGCCCGAAGACCGCGACGTTGCGCGCCCGGAATTCCGGATAGCAATCGCGAAACCCTATCGCCTGGGGCGTCGAGCCATGGGCGCCGGGAATGTCGTCCCAGTTGGGCGGGTTGGGCAGACCCGGCCGGCCGGTCCAGGGATAGCAGAAGACGACCGCGCGGCCGTGCACGGCCGAGAGATCGACATCGCCACCCGACGTCGACGGCAGCGCGATCGCCGGCATCGGCATGCCGGGCACCAAATGACCAGCTCGTCCATCGTCCTCGAGCGCCACGGCCGCCTATCCCTTGGCCCGGAGCAGCCGGCCCTTCTCGCGGTTCCAGTCGCGACGGCGTTCGGTATCGCGCTTGTCGTGCAACTTCTTGCCCTTGGCCAGCGCCAACGCCACTTTCGCCTTGCCGCGCGCGTTGAAATAGACCGAAAGCGGCACCATCGTCATGCCCTCGCGCTCGACGGCGATGATGAGCTTGGCCATCTGCCGCTTGTGCAGGAGGAGCTTGCGGGGCCGCTTGGGCTCGTGATTGAAGCGGTTGGCCTCCAGATACTCGGGGATATTGGCGTTGATCAGCCAGATCTCGCCGCCCTCGGAGGACGCATAGCTCTCCGCGATGGTCGCCTTGCCCGAACGCAGCGACTTCACTTCGGAGCCCTGCAAGGCGATGCCGGCCTCGAAAACCTCGACGATCTCGTAGTTGTGGCGCGCCTTGCGGTTCTCGGCGACGACCTTGCGATCGTCGTCCTTCTTGGCGGACATGATTGGCCTTTCGCGTCCCGGCTAGTTCAGGAGCCCGGCATGACGCATGGCGTCGTCCACCTGCTTCTTAGCCCCATCGCTGACCGGTGCCAGCGGCAAGCGCGCGTCCGGCTCGCAGAGGCCGAGCCGGGAGGCTGCGTATTTGACCGGCGCCGGACTCGTCTCGCAGAAGAGCGCATCGTGCAGAGGCGTCAGGCGATCCTGAATCTCGAGGGCCTTCGCGAAGTCGCCCTTGAGCGAGGCCTCCTGCATCTGGCTGCAGAGCTTCGGCGCCACGTTCGAGGTCACCGAGATGCAGCCATGGCCACCATGGGAGTTGAAACCCAGCGCCGTGATGTCCTCGCCCGAGAGCTGGACGAAGTCCTTGCCCAGCACATGCCGTTGCCGAGATGCCCGCGCGATATTGGCCGTCGCATCCTTGATGCCGACAATACCCTTCACCTTGGCCAGCCGGGCCAGCGTCTCGACGGAGATGTCGGTCACGGTGCGCGCAGGCACGTTGTAGATGACGATCGGCACGCCCGATTCCTCGGCTACCGCCTTGAAGTGCAAATACATGCCCTCCTGGGTGGGTTTATTGTAATAGGGGCAGACGACGAGCGCCGCGTCGGCGCCAACCTTCTTGGCGTGCTTGGCAAGGTCGATGGCCTCGGCGGTCGAGTTGGAGCCGGCGCCGGCGATCACCGGCACGCGCTTCTTGGCGATCTCGATGCAGAGCTCCACCACCCGCTTGTGCTCGGCATGGGAGAGCGTCGGGCTTTCCCCGGTCGTGCCGACCGGCACGAGACCATGCGTGCCTTCTTGTATTTGCCAGTCGACGAATTTGGCATAGGCGGCCTCGTCGACCTTGCCGTTCTTGAACGGCGTGAGGAGCGCGGTGAACGAGCCTCTGAACATGGGTTTCCCTCGGGATAACGCTGATTTGAAGCAAGGATAGGCGGAGCCGCGAAGACCTGCAAGGCGGCTTTCCCTCGACAAGAGACGCGAAGCGGGTCATTTTTTGGCCGGATTATCTCGAATAGTGTGCATCGCTGCCCTCAGGTTCGACGTTGGCACTGCCGGAAACGGGGTTTTTATGCTCAGAGCCACCGCCGCCAGCCTCGCGCTGCTGCTATCCATTACCCTGACAGTCGGGACCGGTCGGGCCGACGATCCGCATCCCGAGATGGACAAGGCCATTGCGCCTCTGTTCTCGGGCTTACCGTCGAGCGCCGACCTCGCGCATGTGAAGGCGTCCACGCAGGCGGCCTATCGCAACGATATCGCCACGGCGCGGGCCGAGATCGAGGCCATCGCCGACAAGACGGCGCGCAAGCTCGCCGAATGGTATCTTCTGCGAAACGCCAGAGGTGCCGCCGGCCCCTTCGACCTCGAGCGCTTTCGCGACGGCAATCCGGATTGGCCGACGGTCGAGATCAGGCTGAGAGCCGAGGAAACCCTGCTCGAATCGGGTGGCGACACCGGCAAGGTCATCCAGTTGCTCGAAAAGGAGCCGCCGCGCTCGGGTGCAGGATATGGTGCGCTGGCGCTCGCCTATCTGGCGGCCGGCGATACTGCGAAGGCCAAGGCGACCGCCCAACGGGGCTGGCGCGAGCAGGATATGGATAAGGACGTCGAGGCAGTCTATCTGAAGCGCCTCGGCAAGCTGCTCACGGCGGCCGATCACAAGTGGCGCGTCGATCGCATGTTGCTCAATGACAGCCGCTGGGAGGGCACGCGCAAGGCACGCGTCGCCGCCGTGAAGCGCCTCCTGCCGCTGTTGTCGTCCGAGGAACGCGCCAAAGCCGAAGCGCGCATCGCCGTCTATCTCTGCTACCGCGGCGGCAAATGCGGCGCCGGCGCCGCGGCGGCTCTCAACAAGCTTCCGCTCGAGGCCTTCAAGGATTGGGGCGTCGCCTATCACAAGATCCAGATCCTCCGCCGCACCGATCAGGAAGCCGGCGCCTGGACCCGCATGTTGAAGGTGCCGACCGACGCGACCGACCTCGTCAGCCCGGACGACTGGTGGATCGAACGGCGCGTCAACGCCTACAATGCGCTCTACGCGGGACAGCCGAAGATCGCCTACCAGATTGCCGCCGAGCACGGCCCCGTCTCCGTCAACCCGCTCAAAGATGCGGAGTTCCTGGCCGGCTGGATCGCGCTTCGCTTCCTCGGCGACCCGAAGCGAGCGAAGACGCATTTCGAGGCGCTCGTCGCCGCTGCCGACGGACCGATAAGCCGCTCGGAGGGCGAGTACTGGCTCGCCCGCGCACATGAGGCGCTCGGCGACAAGGCAACGGCGAGAGAGCACTACGGCCGCGCCGCCAAGGAGTATACGACATTCTACGGTCAGCTTTCCCGGCAGGTGCTCGATCCGAAGTCCACGAAACTCTCGATCGCGCCGGTCCGCGTGCCGCCCGACGAGACGCTTGATCGGTTCCTCCGCCGCGACATCGTGCGCGCCACCGTCATTGCCAAAAAGGCCGGCCTGGTCGATCTCATGCGCGTGCTGCTGTCCCACCTGCGCTACCGACTGGACAACGAGGGAGAGATGCTCCTCCTCGCTCACCTCGCTGTCTCGCTCGGCGACACGCAATCGGGCGTCCGCATCGGTAAAACCGGCATCGAGAGAGGATTCGATCTCGTCCAGTATGCCTATCCGACGCAAGCGATGCCGGAGTTCTCCCCACTCCGCAAGCTTCCCGAGCAGGCGATCTTCTACGCTATCGCGCGACAGGAGAGCGAGTTCAACACGCTGACCGTCTCCGGAGCCGGCGCCCGCGGCATCCTGCAGGTCATGCCGGTGACGGCGAAGCACATCTGCCAGCAGTACAAGATCAAGTGTGAGCTGTCGCGGCTGCAGACGGACCCGGCCTATAACGCCAAGCTCGCAACCGCCTACATCGCCGACCGGCACGACGATTTCGGCGGCTCCTACATCATGGCCATCGCCGGATACAATGCCGGGCCCGGGCGGGTCCGGGGCTGGGTGTCGAAGATCGGCGATCCCCGCAAACCCAACGTCGACCCGGTGGACTGGATCGAGCTCATCCACATCGAGGAGACACGGGAGTACGTGAAGAAGGTGCTCTCCAACGTGCAGGTCTACAGGGCGAGGCTCGGCGATGCCTCGACAGCCAACCGCATCCGTCAGGATCTCGTCCGCGCGCGCGGCAAGTCGGCTTCTGCTGAGAACTAGGGCACAGCCGGACGGAGACGCGGCCATGACGGACAGTCTGCGCGAGCATGGCTTCGAGACCATCTACTTCACGGCGCGCGACGGGCTGAGGCTTCATGGCCGCCGCTATCCGGCACGCCGCAGCGGCCGCAGTCCGGTGCTCTGCCTGCCTGGCCTGACGCGCAACTCCAAGGACTTCCACCGGCTGGCGCTCTACCTCTCCGACCTCGGCGACGGCGCGCGCGACGTCTACACCATCGACTATCGCGGACGTGGACGCTCCGACTGGTCTCACGACTGGAAGGACTACAACATTCACGCCGAATGCCTCGACGTGCTCGACTTCATGACCCTGAGGGGCCTCGAGCACGCCCATGTCGTCGGCACCTCGCGCGGCGGCATGATCGCCATGGTGATGGGCCTCTTGCGCCCCGCCGCCCTGCTGTCGGTGACGCTCAACGACATCGGCCCGGTGATCGAGCGTGACGGACTGATGCGCATCATCGGCTATGTCGGACGCGTGCCACTGCCGGCCGATTGGGCCGATGCGCAGAAGCTCGTTCGTGACATCAATCGCGCTCAGTTTCCTGCCGTCAGCGACGAGGAGTGGATGGAAGTAGCGCACGCCTGGTTCAACGACGAGGACGGTCTTCCGACGCAAAGCTACGACCCGGCGCTCGCCAACGCCATCTCGATGACGAATTTCGACGAGGGCATCCCGACGCTCTGGCCACAATTCGATTCTCTCGCAAAAGTCCCCATGCTGGCCATTCGCGGCGAGAGCTCAGACATCCTCAGCCCGGCGACGCATTCCGAGATGGCCGAGCGGCATCCCGGAATGGAGAGTCTCGTCGTTCCCCAGCAGGGGCACGCGCCGCTGCTGACCGATGAGCCGACGCTGGCAACGATCGCCGCCTTCATGGACACCGCGGACGCGAGCCGGGCTACCGTGCCAGGGCGGCAGCCCACCCCCGCCTCACCTGTCACTTGAGCATGTAGCTCCGGTGCACGAAGCCGCCCACGGCGCGCTTCGTCTCGAACACGGTGATATCGTCGGCCTCGCGCGTCTCGACGATATTCGCCGCATCGACCGCACCCGTCTGTTCCTTGCCGGCGTCGGCCCTGGCGAGATGCTCGGTGACAAACTCCGGCTTGGGCGCCTCGGTCTTGTCGCCGGTTGCGGCACCGATCGCTTCCGTCACGCTGGCCCTGAGCAGTTTCGGCCACATCTTCCGGAACAGGCCATTCGAGGGATAGATCTCGGCGCTGTTGAGCTTGCCATCGATGGCGAAGGCAAAGCCGACGATGTCATCGCCGGCCAGCCCTTTCTCCTCCAGAGCGGTCACGTAGGACTTGACCATCTCCTCGAGCTTCTCGTTTTCGAGGGTAAGTTGCAGGCTGGATGGAGAGGCCTCCGCGGCGACGGTATACCCGCCGAGGTTCTGCATCAGATCCTGCTGGGTCTTCGATACCGACTCCCAGACCTCTTGCTGCTTGTTACCCGTGTCCGCGGTCTCGCCATCGGCGCCGATCAATCCCTTGAGCATGCTGCGAAGCGCCCATTTGCCGTCCTTCGATGGCAGCATCTTCTCGGATGATGCGAACGCTGCGACCTCCTCGTTCCCACGCTGCGACCACCGCCCCTGCTCGACGCAAAAGGCCGCTATCGGCACCCGGCCCGAGCGCGGCGGCACGATCATGCTTAGCGTCAGCGTCCGATCCTGCTGCCCACCCTTGACGATGTCGCCCGATTGGATGAACACCTCGTCCTCGCCGGTATTCTCGATCGCGAGCTGATTGACATCGCCCGTCTCGTGGACGGTCACGACACCCTTGGCCATCGCCTCGGCGAGCGTCAGGGGAACGGGGCCGCCGGGACCGCTCCCGTGGATGAAATAGACCGCGAGCCGCTCGTGCACGATCGGGCCGCTGATGGTCTGCGCGATATCCGCCGGAGCGGGCTGTGCGGCCGCCATGGCCGCCGCTGTCGCGAGGAGGAGCCGAGACGAGAGGTGTCGAAGTCTGAACATGCCCATGTCTCCGTGGTTGCGCCGGGCCGGATGGATCGCCCCGGCACGAGCCGCCTACGTCGAATTGCGGACGCGCTTTTGGAGACAACGTGGCAAACGCAAGGCGGGTACGTAAGGGTCTGGACCCCGACGCACCCGCGCGGACAAACGGCTGAACTTTCTGCCCCAACCGCTACTGGATGTACCTCAGGTAGCGCATATTCACCCAGCCCGACTTGCCGTAATGCTCCATCAGGCACCAATTGCCCCGGCAACCGCCGGCCTTGATCACGCCGTAGCCGTCATGCGGGATGGCACCGACAATGCGATGGTGGCGCGACGGTCCGGAGCGCATGTAGAGAACGTCCGTCTCATCGACATTGACGACGCGATAGGTATCGCAGAAGGCGCAGGCCTTTGCCGGCCCGGCGACAAAGGCTGCCGTCGCGAGCAGTCCCAACGCCACGCCGGCGCGAAGCAGGTGAGGAAAGAGTCTGGCAATGGTCATGACGGTCTCCCTTGTTGGGTGTTTCTCATTCTTCGACCTTGACTGTGCACTGGTATGTAGGACTCCTGGGGTGAACGCGTTCTGAAGGCGGCGGTTAGGCGGCGTTCAGATGAAGGTCTGTTCAGCGTCGATCGTGTCCCGGAAACGAAAAGACCCGCGAAGGCCTGCGCCTCCCGGGTCCTAAGCCTCCCTGCTCATGTCTCCCAACTGGTGTGGGCTTGGTCGCTGGGTCCCTTGGCGTTGGTCTTGCTCTTCTCATTCTTCTTGCTGTTAGCCGCCAGGAACCTCTCTTCGACACCCGATACGTAGTCGCCCGGGCGCCAGATCGCTGTTCCCACAGGAACATCGAGGGCCATTTGCGGACCCCGATCTCGCCGATCGCAGAGGTGAGCCTTCCGGGGATGCGGCCTATCGCTCCCTGAGCCGGGCCGCGATCCAGTCCCGGTAGAATCCGACACGGACATAGACGCCGTACTTGTACTTCCGGCCACAGCCGACGCCGAACGACACGATGCCGACGAGGACCGGCCGGTCGCGAAAACCCTGCACCAGCGGCCCGCCACTGTCGCCCTGGCAGGCATCGGCGCCGCCGAATACCTCGCCGGCGCACAGCATCGACGGCCGCACCTGGCCGGCATACGACTGAGGCTCGTTGCACAGGCGATTATCGACGTAGGGGACGATCGCCCCCATGAGCTGGCGGGATTTGGCCCCACCCTCCGCCGTCGCGCCCCAGCCCGAGACCATTAGGGGGGCACCCGTCGGCAGCTCGACGGCCTCTTCGGGGATGGCGATCGGTGTGCTGTCGATCGGCACGGCGAGACGGAGGAGAGCGAGGTCGGCCTCGTTGCTGGCGGGCTCGTAGGCCTCGTGAACGACGACGTCCCTCACCGCAACCCAACGTCCGCCAGCGAGATAGTCGCTCGTTCCCGCAATGACCTGGATGTCCTTTGCGGAGGGCTCACGGGGAAGGCAGTGGGCAGCAGTCAGAACCCATTCCGGGGCGATCACGGCGCCCCCGCACAGCGAGAAGCCGCCGGCCGATCTGATCCGCAAGGCCACTTGCCAGGGCACGTCCTCGATCTCGATGGGCATGCCGCCGGCGATCTGCGCGACCGCCGGCTCGGGGAGCGCGACGAATTCGGCGATCAGCGTCGTCGACAGCAGGACGGCCGCAGTGACCGAGCGTACCCGACGGCGCCGTGACCCACCAATTTCACACATCATCCCGATCGGCGATGAGCTCGAGCTTCTCGATCATGAGATGCAGCGTCGATCCGTCCCGTTTCAATGCGTTGTCGGTCTCGAGGGCCTGCAGCGCCAGATTGACCTTGGGCCGGCTGGCCCCGATCAGGAGCGCCACCTCGATCTGCGACATGCCGAGGTCGAACGTCGCGTTGCCGTCCTTAGGCTCGATGCCCCTGAGCTTCATGGCCGACAGCAGGAAGCGCGCGAGCCGCACCTCGATCGAATGCAGCGCAACGGCTTCGAAGACGTCGTTGGTCGAGCGCAGCCGGGCACAGAGGAAGCGGATTGCCGCATCGGAGATGGCTGGGACCGTCTCCATCAGGCGCTTCAAGCTCGCGCGGGACAGCGCCATTGCCTTGACGGCCGAGAGGGCGCGCGCATCCGCCGTCCTGACGCCACCGTCGAGCGCCGCGATCTCGCCGAAGAACTCGCCGGGGCCGGCATTCAGAAAGGCAAGCTCCCGTCCCTCGTTGGTGAAGACCGAGAGCCTGACCCGTCCTGCCGTCAGTAGATAGACGTCCGAGCCCTCGTCGCCACGGGCGAAGATGAGCTGACCGTTGTCATAGGACACGGAGCGCATCTGCTTGGCGATGGTCTGCCGGTCGATGTCGCCGAGCGATCCGAACAGCTTGGTGCCGGCCAACAGACGCGGCAGATCAGTTGACGTGGACATGGATGCTCCAGCTCCTGCTTTGACCTACCAGTATCTGACTTGCGCGTCAGTGATCATTTCGGCTCCCGTCTCGGTGACGATCACGGTCTCCTCGAAATCACCGAGAAAACCGTCCTGGCGCACGCCGCGCTCGACGCACAGCACCATGCCGGGCTCCAGGATCGTTTTGTCGCCCGGCGCCAGCCACGGGCTGTCCCAGCCGAGACCGACACCATGGCCGAGCCCCGAGAAGTTGCCTTTGAGCTCGAAGCCGAGCTGGACCTGCTTGCCGAGGCCGGCGGCGGCGACGGCCTCGGCGGTGACGCCGGGGCGGATGGCGCCGATCCCCGCCCCGACGGCGGCAATGGCAGTCTCGAACAGGTCGATCTGCCGGTTCGTCGGCTTGCCGATTGGCCGCGATCTCGCGAGGTCGAAATAGTAGCCATCAAGGACGCCGGAGAGACCGATGTGGAACCACTGTCCTTCCTTGAGCGCGACTGGCGAGGCCCAAGTCGGGAAGCCGGTGCGGATCTCGGGCGAGCCGTCACCGCCGGTACCGGACGACATGAACGAGTTGTAGAGGATAGCCCCAGCCGGCGCGATCACTGCCTGGCCTGCGGCGATGACATCGCCGTGCGTGGCACCCGGCTGAGCTGCCGCCATCATGGCGTCCGTCGCGCGCGATCCGAGCCTGGAGGCGCGTCGCAAAAGTGCGATCTCGGCCGGACTCTTCAAGGCCCGAAGCGTCGCCAGGATGCCTTGCGCCGTCTGCCATCGGACGGCCGGAAGCGCCGCCGAGATGGCCTGATGCACGTCGACTGTCATGACGTCGCCGCCGACGAGGCCGACAGGGCCCTTGTCCAGGCCGAGCTCCCGCATCGCCCCGATCACGCCCTCGACGACGAGATCGGCCCGAATGATTTCCGAGGCGTCCAGCGCCACCGTCTCGTCATAGGCGCAATCGACGACCAGTCGCGCCTCTCCTTCGGCCGAAAGCACCAGGAAGGTGTGGGCGCGGGCATTCCAGTTGCCGGCAAGATCGGGGATGTAGGGAAAGAGCGTATAGAAGTTCGTCAGGTACATGACGTCGCCGTAGCGGTCGAGCGAGCCGCCGCCGCGGGCCGCCACGACAAGGCCGCGGAGCCCGGCCACTTTGGCCATGGCGGCGGCGCGCTGGCGGCGATCGGCGAACTCGGCGCGGGAAATGGACGGGCGGGGCTCGGACATGGGACCTCCTCGGCAACGGCCGGTTTCGATTATCGTCATTTCCGGGGCTGAGGCCAGATGGCCGAAGGCTTCGCACCGCCCAAAGGTGACACAAACGCGGCAATCTGCCGGTGGCCGGTGGCGGGAGCTTGCCTTCCCTCTTCCTCCGTGCGACCCAACCTCCGATAATGACAATGAGATTCGGCCCCGGAAAGGTTTTCCGCGAGGTCGGCTTTGTGACATGAGCGGAGCATCCATGGCCTCCTCCCGCGACCTCTTCGCCAAGCTCGAGACGGAGCTCGAGCACCAGCCGATCCGCAAGAAGGGCGGCGCCGCTGCCGACAGCTACACGGCCGCCGACATCGAGGTGCTGGAAGGGCTCGAGCCGGTGCGCCGCCGGCCCGGCATGTATATCGGCGGCACCGACGAGAAGGCGCTGCACCATCTCTTTGCCGAAGTCATCGACAACGCCATGGACGAGGCCGTCGCCGGCCATGCGGATTGGATCGACGTCGAGCTCTCGGCCGACGGCTTTCTCTCGGTCACCGACAACGGTCGTGGCATCCCGGTCGATCCGCATCCGAAATTCAAGCCGAAATCAGCGCTCGAGGTCATCATGACCATGCTGCATTCGGGCGGCAAGTTCGACAGCAAGGTCTACAACACGTCCGGTGGCCTGCACGGCGTCGGCGTCTCGGTGGTCAATGCGCTTTCCGACAGCCTCGAGGTCGAGGTCGCCAAGGAGCAGCGGCTCTACCGCCAGACCTTCGCGCGCGGCAAGCCGACCTCCAAGCTCGCCGACCTCGGCCAGATCAAGAACCGTCGCGGCACGAAGGTGCGCTTTCACCCAGACCCGCAGATCTTCGGCGAGCACGCGCATTTCAAGCCGGCGCGACTCTTCAAGATGGCCCGCTCGAAGGCCTATCTGTTCGGCGGCGTCGAGATCCGCTGGCACTGCGCGCCCGAACTCATCAAGGACGAGACGCCGGCCGAGGCCGTGTTCCACTTTCCAGGCGGCCTGAAGGATTTCCTGACGGCCCGCATCGAGGGCCTGACGACGGTCACCAAGGAACTGTTCGCCGGTAAGGTCGAGCGCGAGGGCGGGCACGGCTCGGTCGAATGGGCCGTCACCTGGATCGCCGACGACGACGGCTTCCTGTCCTCTTATTGCAACACGGTGCCGACGCCCGATGGCGGCACGCACGAGAGCGGGCTCCGGTCGGCGCTCTCGCGGAGCCTGAAGGCCTATGGCGAGCTGACGAGCAACAAGCGCGCGACCCAGATCACCGCCGACGATGTCGTCTCGACGATGGCCGGCATGCTCTCCGTTTTCATCCGCGAACCCGAGTTCCAGGGCCAGACCAAGGACAAGCTCGCGACCCAGGAAGCCGCCCGCATCGTCGAGACGACTGTCAAGGACGCCTTCGACCATTGGCTCGCCGATAGCCCCGGCCAGGCACAGAAACTGCTCGACTGGGTGATCGAGCGGGCCGAGGAGCGGCTGAAGCGCCGCCAGGAGAAGGAGCGCGACCGGCGCTCCAGCGCCAAGCGACTGAGGCTCCCCGGCAAGCTCGCCGATTGCTCGCAGGGGCCGGAGGACGGTAACGAGATCTTCATCGTCGAGGGCGATTCGGCCGGTGGCTCGGCGAAGTCGGCGCGCGATCGCGCAACGCAAGCCATTCTCCCCTTGCGCGGCAAGATCCTGAACGTCGCCTCGGCCTCATCGCAGAAGCTGTCGCAGAACCAGCTGATCGCCGATCTCATCCTCGCGTTGGGCTGCGGCACCGGCTCGAGCTTCCGCGAGGAGGATCTTCGCTACGCCAAGGTCATCATCATGACCGATGCCGATGTCGACGGCGCCCATATCGCCTCTTTGCTCATCACCTTCTTCTTCCAGGAGATGCCGCGCCTCATCGACAAGGGCCATCTCTTCCTCGCCGTGCCGCCGCTCTACAAGATCAAGCAGGGAACCAGCCACATCTACGCCCAGGACGACGCGCACCGCGAAGAGCTGCTCCAAACGACATTCAAGGGCAAGAAAGTCGACATTCAGCGTTTCAAAGGTCTGGGCGAGATGAACGCCGCCGAGCTCAAAGAGACGACGATGGATCCAAGGAAGCGCCGGCTGCTCCGCGTCGAGATCGACGCTGATGAGCGCGACGAGACGACCGGCGCCGTCTCCGATCTCATGGGCACCAAGCCCGAGGCCCGTTTCCGATTCATCTCTGAGCGGGCCGAGTTCGTCTCGGACGACGTGCTGGATATCTGAGATCCCAACCCAGCCGCTTCGCCCATCCGACAACACTGTTTTCTGGGACAACACCAATTTTCTTGTCCCTCGCAGTCCACGACACTTAGGTGCTCCCACGTCATCAGAGGGGGAGCATCGTCATGTCGATCGTGCGCGTATCAAATGGGATCGCGGGTGAGGCCAACGGGGCGAGCGAGACGGGATTCATCCGCTCCATCACCCTCGACAATGGCAAACTCGTTTTCGAAAGCTCGGCGTCGAACCTCGTCGCCGGCGACACCAATGGGGCGAGCGATGTTTACCTCTTCGACATCGCCACGGGCGCCATCTCGCGCGTCAGCACGGATTCACTGGGCGGTGAAGGCAGCGGCGCGAGCATCGATGCCTCGGTCTCGACCGATGGTCGCTACATAGCCTTCAAGACGCTGGCCGGCGAGCTGTCGGGAAACGGCGGAACGCCGATCGTCGTTCGCAAGGATCTTCTCACCGGCGAGGTCGTCTCGACCGGCATTGCCCCCCAACCCCTCAACACCGACGAAGGTCCGGAGCTCTCGGCCGATGGCCGGTACCTCGTCACCTCGACGGCAGGCATCGATCAGATCTTCCGTTACGACTTCGATACATCGAGTTCGGTCACGGTCACCGCCTTCGACGACGGCACGCCGGGCTCGGGGCTGCAATCCAGCGCCGCCATCTCCGGAGACGGCACCAAGGTCGTGTTCTTCAGCAACGTCCAATACGAGCCGGGAGACGGCACGAGCCCCAGCAACGGCTACGACATCTTCCTCAAGAACCTGTCGACAGGGGACATCTCCCGGCTCTCGAACTCGCTTACCGGCACCGACGGCAACGGCGACAGCTTTGGACCACGCCTGTCGAGCGACGGCCGCTATGCCGTCTTCCACTCCTACGCCTCGAACCTGTTCGCCGACGATACCAATGGCACCCGTAACGTGTTCCGGCTCGATCTTGCGACCGGCGAATTGCGGGTCGTCGACACTGCCGCAGATGGCACGCCGGCCGGCGGCGGCTCCGGCAGCCACTCTGCATCCATCTCCGCCGACGGACGTTTCATCGCCTTCACGAGCGCCGCCGACAATCTCGTCGCCGGGGACACCAACAGTGTCGAGGACGTGTTCGTCAAGGACATGGACACGGGCAAGATCATCCGGGTGTCGGTTGCCGAGAATGGCGCCGAGGGCAACGGATCGAGCTATCGCGCGACGATCTCAGAGGACGGGCGCTACGTCGCTTTTTCCTCTGGCGCGAGCAATCTCGTGGCCGGGGACACCAACGGAGTCACCGATGTCTTCCTCGTCGATCTCGCGGACACTGACTTCATCAATGCCGCGCCGACAGCCGTCACGCTGCTCAATGCCGTCACCAGTCTGTCCGAGGCGGCGAACACGGCGAGCCGGATCAAGATCGCCGACATCGAGGTGGCGGACGACGGCTTCGGCACGAATATTCTAGCGCTCGCGGGCGCCGACGCCGGTCAATTCGAGATCGATGGTACCGAGCTGTTTCTCAAGACAGGTACGCCGCTCGATTTCGAAACCAAGGCGGCCTACGAGGTCGCCATCACAGTCGATGATCCGGTGCGCGGCGGGACACCGGATGCCACCAGCACGTCGCATACACTGGCGATCACCGATGTCAACGAGGCGCCAACCGTCACGCTCGCCAACACGTTGACTACACTCGCCGAGCACACGTCGACCGCAAGCCGCATCAAAGTTGCCGACATCGTCGTCGAGGACGATGCGCTCGGCAGCGCATTGCTCGGCCTCTCGGGCGCCGACGCCTTCCGATTCGAGATCGACGGTACGGCGCTGTTCCTGCGCGCAGGCACTTACCTCGAGCACGAGCAGACGCCGGCGCTCGAGGTCGCTGTCACGGCCGACGATCCCTCCATCGGAGCCAACCCGGACGACAGCGCTGCCCTCATTCTCGACATCGCCGCCATCGACAGCATCAACGATATCTTCGGCACGGCTTCGAGCGAGACAATCCTCGGCACCGCGGGGACTGACCGCATCCGCGGCCTTGTCGGTCACGACCGGATCTCCGGTGGCAGCAGCGGTGATGTCGTCTACGGGGGCCTCGGCAACGACTACATCCTGGGGGGCGGCGGCCGTGACCGCCTGTATGGCGATGCTGGTCGGGATCGGCTTTCGGGCGGCAACGACCACGATCTCCTCAAGGGACTCGATGGCAACGACACCCTACTCGGCGACCGCGGCAATGACCGGCTGTACGGCGGTCGCGGCGCCGACCAGTTGAAGGGCGGTCTCGGCAACGACCGGCTCTATGGAAACTCCGGCAACGATCGCCTCTTTGCCGATGCAGGACGCGACATCCTGAATGGTGGCGCCGGCATCGATGCCGTTGTCGCAGTCGGCAAGGCATCCGGCTACATCCTGAAGGACATCGGTCACGGTCGCTGGACACTGACCGATCGTGACGGCGGTACCGGGACCGATGTCCTGATCGGGATCGAGAAAGTGGTCTTCAGCGACGGCACCGTCCTGCTTTAGCGCCCTTAAGCAGTGATCGCCGGCGATATGCGTCGCGATGCCGCGCGCATGTCACGCCGAGGCCGAGAACTCGGCCTCGGCGCAGGATACCGCTCGCGGCAATGGCTGTGCCTGCGAGCTGGCGCCGTTGCGATCGACACAATCATGTCATAGACGAAGGCATCCCGCGCACCCCCGCGTAACCCCATCGTTTAGGACGAACGACAAGTCATGGCTAAGACAACTATGAAGACCGCTCCGAAGAAGTCGGCGTCGAGAAAGGCTGCCGCCAAGAAGCCGCTCTATGGCATTCACCGTGTCGACAACCCGAAAAACCATACCCACGCCTGGATCGTGACGCTGCAGCGCCGCAACAAGATTTGGTGCAAGTATTTCAGCGATGGCAAGCACGGCACGAAGCAGAAAGCGCTCGAAGCGGCCAAGAAGTTCCGCGATACGACGCTCGATGCCAATCCACCCATGTCTCGCGCAGAGTACGCCTCCATACGCCGCCGCAACAACAAGTCCGGCATCGTCGGCGTCTGCCGCCATGTCAGCGTTGAGCTTCACAACGGGCGTAAGGTGAAGCAACCTTACTGGATCGCGTTCTGGCCGCGTGACGACAAGCGGGTCGGCCGGGCGAAGTTCTCGGTGGCACGGCACGGAGAGGACAAGGCCTTCAAGCTGGCCGTCTCCGCACGCAAGAAGGCGCTGAAGCAATTGAAGGAGGATCCGTTTGCGAACTCCACGGGCCTGAAGCGCTGGCTCAAGGCGAGCGCTGCCTGAGCCGCGCGTTCGTATGACGCCTCGAATCTACACGACATCGTGAGCGGCTGGATTCAACAGATCCAGCCGCTGCTGCACCGACGTATTACTGCCATCGCAACCTCCAAGAGGAGAACGTGACATGGCAGTCTTGACTCTCAAGTCCCTCATGCTTTCGACCGCCCTTGTAGTGATCGGCAGCGCGAGCGCATTCGCGGTCGGCAACAAAATGGTCGGCGGCGCCGAGATGTTTCCCGAAAAGAATATCGTCGAGAATGCCGTAAACTCGAAGGATCACACGACGCTCGTTGCCGCCGTCAAGGCAGCGGGCCTCGTCGAGACGCTGTCGGGCGCCGGCCCCTTTACCGTCTTCGCCCCAACCAACGCGGCATTCGATGCCTTGCCGGCCGGCACCGTGGACACGCTCCTGAAACCAGAGAGCAAGGCACAATTGACCAAGATCCTGACCTGCCATGTGTTGCCGACGGAAGCGATGTCGGACGCCATCACCAAGATGGTGCAAGATGGCGGCGGCATGACCAAGGTGATGACAGTCGGCGGCTGTGAGCTTACCGTGAAGGCCGAAGGCGGCAGCGTCACGATCGAGGACGAATCAGGCGGCACGGCACACGTCACGATCGCCGATGTCGACCAGTCGAACGGCGTCATCCACGTCATCGACAAGGTATTGCTGCCGAAGTCGTAAGCCCAGCAAACCGAATGCCACGCGGCGGGGAGTAGCTACTCGCCCTCCCCGCCGCCACCTTCGAATAGCGGGATCTGGTCGGAGGCGCGCGAGGGTGCCGTCAAACCCAGATGCCGATACGTCTTCATCGTCACGACACGACCGCGGGGCGTGCGGCCAATGAACCCCTGCTGCAGCAGATAAGGCTCGACGATCTCCTCGAGCGCATCACGCGGCTCGGAAAGCGCGGCGGCAATCGTCTCGATACCGACCGGGCCGCCCTCGTAGTTGACGACGATGCAATTGAGATAGCGGTGGTCCAGCATGTCGAGGCCCTCGGCATCGACCTCGAGCTCGCGAAGCGCGCTATCGGCCACGCTCGCCGTCACCGAAGGCACGCCGTCGACGGCAGCGAAGTCGCGAACCCGGCGCAACAGGCGGCCAGCGACCCGCGGCGTGCCGCGCGCCCGCCGCGCGATCTCCCGCGCTCCGTCCTCACTCATCTCGCATCTGAGAACCCGCGCGCCGCGCTTCACGATCAACTCAAGCTCCTCGGTCGTATAGAAGTTGAGGCGGATCGGAATGCCGAACCGGTCGCGGAGCGGGGTCGTCAGCAGGCCGGCCCGGGTTGTTGCGCCAACGAGCGTGAACCGGGCGAGGTCGATACGCACCGAGCGTGCCGCCGGTCCCTCGCCGATGATGAGGTCGAGCTGAAAATCCTCCATGGCGGGATAGAGGATTTCCTCGACCGCCGGATTGAGCCGGTGGATCTCGTCGATGAAGAGCACATCCCGCTCCTCGAGATTGGTCAGCAGCGCAGCCAGGTCGCCCGCCTTGGCGATCACCGGTCCCGACGTCATGCGGAAGCCGACGCCGAGCTCTCGGGCCATGATCTGCGCCAGGGTTGTCTTGCCAAGACCGGGCGGACCGACGAACAGCACGTGATCGAGGGCATCCCCTCTGGATTTCGCCGCCTCGATGAAGACCCGGAGATTCTTGCGCGCCTGCTCCTGCCCGACGAAGTCGGCGAGCGATTGAGGGCGAATCGATGCCTCGACGGCGTCGTCCTCCTTCCTGGCGCCACCGACCAACCGCTCGTTCATCGAGCCTCCCACCGCCCCGCGTTTCAGCTTTGTTCTCGCCCATCTTCTAGCATGATTTGGGCTCCGGTCGACACCGAGTGCCGTCGGTGAACGTTTTCGCCCCATTTCCTAAGGCCGGCGACCAATGTCGACAATTTTCTCCAGTTTTTCCGGGATTTTTCCGTTAGCGCCGATGCCTAACAACTTCTGAAAATGATCCGGCAAGTTGGCATCGCGGATTTGAATATGCCTTGAGACGTTTCTGTTAGACCGAACCTACGGCGGCATGTGCTGGATGACCGTCGAGGCAAATGCAGGCTGGGGAACCGGGCATGGCAACGCTAAAAAAAGGGACGAATGGAGCCGACCGGTTCATTGGTTCGTCGATTGCCGAGATTTTCGACGGCATGGGCAACTACGATCGCGTCTCCTATCTCGGCTCGCTCAATCCGCTGTCGATCGATGTCGCCAACGGCGGCTTCCAGGGCGATGCGGCCGGGGATACCTACCTTTCGATCGAGCATTTCGAGCTCGGGCGCGGCGACGACTATTTCATGGGCGACGCCAAGCGGCAGATCATCAACGGCTACAAGGGCAACGACACCATCTACGGCGGTGGCGGCACAGACATCCTGATGGGCGAAGCCGGCAACGACACGCTGGTCGGCGGCAGCGGCACCGACAAGATGTGGGGCGGCTCTGGCTCCGATACGCTGATCGGCGGCGGCGGCGACGACTATCTCCAGGGCGACAACTGGGGCGACGTGCTGGAAGGCGGCACCGACAACGGCACCTTCACGATCACACCCGGCACCGACCAGTTCTACCAGTACAGCTCGACGATCCTGATCCCGCTCGAGCAGATCGACGACTATGGCGAGTGGGTGGTCGTGCCCAAGCGGCACGCCGTCGAGAACGGCGGCGCCCTCACCTCGATCAACCGCGCCGATGGAGACGCGATCTTCGTCGTCACCAATGGCTGGAACGATGCGCGCGATTGGAATGCCACCGTGCTGGGAAGCGGCAGCCGGCCGACCATCAACCTCGGACCCGGCGGTCAGATCGATCCCGATTCGAGCGTTATCTTCAACGCCGGCTCGGGCACCACGACCGTGATTTTCAATCTTTCGTCAGAAGGCGGCTACCCAGGCCCGAAGAGTTCAGGCAACAACCCGAACGGCGTCATCTCGGTGACGAGCTATGACTCGCCTCACACCGCGATCGGCAGCCTTACCGCCGGAGACGTCCTCAAAGGTGGCAGCGGCAACGATACGTTCATCTTCAACATCGGCGACGGCGTGGACAAGATCCTCGACTTCACCAAGGGCCAGGATCTGATCGACATCGCCGATACCTGGTTCGACGGCAATGCCGCGAATGGCGAGTTCGTCGCCATGACCTATGGCACAGGCTCAGTGATCTTCTTCTCGGATACCTCTGCCGACCATGTCATCGACGACAACGCCATCTGGCTGCCGACGCTCGGTATCGCCAACGTCGACGCCACGATCTTCGTCTAGTCTATCTCCCCACGTGAAATCGAAACGGGCCCCACAGGGGCCCGTTTGCATGCGCTTCTGACTGGAGCAGTCTATTGCTGCGTCGTTGTCGTGGTGGTCGACGTCGCCGCCGCCGGATCGACCGTGACACCCATCGAGCTGCCTGCCTGATAGGTTCTCACGATCCCGACCTGGATCGCCACGGCGAACACCACGGCGAACACGATGGCGGTCACGAGGGCGTTCACGAAGCGGCTCGAGAACGACAGCATGTTGCCGATCAGATCGATGATGAAGACAATGATGGCGCCAACGATTACCGGCTCGAGCCAGGCAAGGTTGTCGGGCATAAACATGGATCAGTCCCCTTGTAAGGCCTTAGGGCCGACTCGGCCCCGTGCGATGGCCTTATAGCAGGTTCCTTGGCCCAAATGTGGCTTCCGCGCCACGGTCGTCGCGCGGCTTTTTGGCCTGTGCGTACGCGGAGAGGGTGCCGCCGATCCTTAAGGGAGCGGCACGAGTTGCCTGCCGGCCGCCGCCCTTCTCCACCGCTCTCTAAGCGCCTATCGTGCTCATCCAGCGAATCGTAAGGGCTGCCGAGCCCGACCGAGTGAGACCGCAATGGAGGGAGCTGTGACCATCGAGCTGAGCCTGCTGCTTTGGGCGGCGATCTTGACACTGGTGCTCGCGGGGGTCTCGGTCCTCGGCGCTCTGCAACAGGTGGGGCTCGCCAGGCTCGCCGGCAACCGGGAGAGCATGCCCGAGATCACGGGCTGGGGCGGACGAGCCCAGCGCGCGCATCGCAACATGCTCGAGAGCCTGATCATTTTTGCGATCCTGGTGCTCGCCGCCAAGAGCCTCAACATCTCCAACACCACCACCGAGCTCGGCGCCTACCTGTTCTTCTGGGGCCGCATCGGCCACGCCGTCGTCTACATCATGGGCCTGCCGTGGGTCAGGACGGGGGCCTGGGCCGTATCGGTCGTCGGCCTGGTACTGATGTTCCTGCAGTTAATCTAGGCGCTACGCCTCCCGCTGGCCTGAGACCTTGCCCATGAGCGCGGCCTGCGCCGCCGCCAGCCGCGCCACCGGCACGCGGAATGGCGAGCAGGAGACATAGTCGAGGCCGACGGTCTCGCAGAAAGCGATCGATCGCGGATCGCCGCCGTGCTCGCCGCAGATGCCGAGCTTGAGGGACGGACGGGCCTGGCGCCCGCGCTCGGCTGCGATCCTGACCAACTCCCCGACACCCTCCGTATCCATCGTCACGAAGGGGTCGGTCTCGAGGATGCTGGCCCGCGTATAGTGCGCCAGGATCGGCGCGGCGTCGTCGCGCGACAGGCCGAGCGTCGTCTGCGTCAGGTCGTTCGTGCCGAAGGAGAAGAACTCCGCCTCGCGGGCGATCTCGGCGGCCCTGAGGGCTGCCCTTGGCAATTCGATCATGGTGCCGATCTGGTAGGCGAGCCGGATGCCCTTCTCTTTCTCGACGGCCGACGCCGTATCGACGATGACGGCCTTCAAGCGCTCGAGTTCGGCGACGAATCCGACGAGCGGCACCATCACCTCGGGCGTCACGGGCTTGCCAGTCTTGGCGGCGGCCTCGACCGCAGCCTCAAAGATGGCACGCGCCTGCATCTCCGTGATCTCGGGATAGGCGAGGCCAAGCCGGCATCCCCGAAAGCCGAGCATCGGATTGAACTCGGAGAGCTCGTCGACCCGCGCCTTCAAAATCTCGGCCGGCACTCCGAGCCCTCTCGCCACCTCGTCGATCTCGTCCGGGTCGTGCGGCAGGAACTCGTGCAGCGGCGGATCGAGCAGCCGGATCGTCACCGGGTGGCCGGCCATGATCTCGAACAGCTTGACGAAATCCTGCCGTTGCATCGGCAGGATCTTTGCGAGTGCCACGCGCCGGCCGGCTTCGGTCTCGGCCAGGATCATCTCCCGCATGGCGACGATGCGCGCCTCGTCGAAGAACATGTGCTCGGTGCGGCAGAGACCGATGCCTTCGGCGCCGAACTCGCGGGCCTGGCTCGCGTCGCGCGGCGTCTCGGCGTTTGCCCTGACCTTCATTCGCCTGAGCCCATCCGCCCAAGCCATGAGCTTGGCGAAATCGCCCGAAAGCTCCGGCTGGCGCATGGCAACCTCGCCGAGCAGAACCTGGCCGGTCGAGCCGTCGATGGTGATGATGTCCCCCTTCCTCACCACCGTCTTACCCACCGTCAAGGTAGCTTTTCCGTAATCGATGCGAATGGCCCCGGCACCCGAGACGCAGGGCCGGCCCATGCCCCGTGCGACGACGGCCGCATGGCTCGTCATGCCGCCGCGCGTGGTCAGAATGCCCGCGGCCGCGTGCATGCCGTGAATATCCTCGGGGCTGGTCTCGATGCGAACCAGCACGACGCTCTTGCCCTGCCCTTTGAGAAGCTCCGCATCGTCGGCCGTGAAGACCACCTCGCCGACCGCGGCTCCCGGCGAGGCCGGCAGTCCGGTCGCAATGATCTCCCTGTTGGCATCGGGATCGAGCGTCGGATGCAAGAGCTGATCGAGCGCCATCGGATCGATGCGGAGCACGGCCTCCTCGCGGCTGATCACGCCTTCCTCCGCGAGATCGACGGCAATCCTCAGCGCGGCCTCGGTCGTTCTCTTGCCGGAACGCGTTTGTAGGACCCAGAGCGTACCCTCCTGGATCGTGAACTCGATGTCCTGCATGTCGCGATAGTGGCCTTCGAGACGCCGGAAGACGTCTCTGAGCTCGCCGAAGGCCTTGGGCATCAATGCTTCGAGCGACGGCTTCCTGTCGTTGGCGGAGCGCCGCGCGGCCTCGGTCAGACTCTGCGGCGTACGGATACCGGCGACCACATCCTCGCCCTGGGCGTTGACGAGGAACTCGCCATAGACCTCGTTGGCACCCGTCGAGGGATTGCGCGTGAAGGCGACGCCCGTCGCGCTCGATGCGCCGCGATTGCCGAACACCATGGCCTGCACGTTGACGGCTGTGCCCCAATGGGCGGGAATATCGTGGAGCTTGCGATACGTCACGGCGCGGGCGTTCTGCCACGAGCCGAACACGGCGGCGATGGCCCCCCAGAGTTGCTCGGTCGTGTCGTTGGGAAACGGCTTGCCGATCTCGCCCTCGACCGCCTTTTTGAACTGGGTGATCACCGTCTGCCAGTGCTCGGCCGTGAGCTCGGTGTCCTGGGTGAGTCCTTCCAGGCTCTTGTGATGGTCCAGGATATCCTCGAAGACCTCGCCTTCGACGCCGAGGACGACATTCGAGTACATCTGGATGAAGCGCCGGTAGCTGTCGTAGGCGAAGCGCGGGTCGCCGGTCTTCTCTGCCAATCCGGCGACCGTCTGGTCGTTGAGGCCGAGATTGAGGACAGTGTCCATCATGCCGGGCATCGAGGCCGGCGCGCCGGAGCGGACCGACACCAGCAGAGGCTCGATCGGATCACCGAAGCGCGCGCCGACCGTCTTGCCGATCACGTCGAGAGCCGCCTCGACTTCGGGACGCAGATCCTCGGGCAGCTTCCGGCCATTGGCGTAGTAGGCGGCGCAGACCTCGGTGGTGATGGTGAAGCCCGGAGGCACCGGCAGGCCGAGGCTCGACATCTCGGCGAGGTTCGCTCCCTTGCCGCCCAGCAGCTCCTTCATGGCCGCGGTGCCGTCCGCCTTGCCGCCGCCGAAGCGATAGACCCATCTGCCGCCGCCCGACGGCTTGGCTTGGCTCGGCTTCGTGGTCATGGCAGCCTCCCTCGTATCGCGATCGCGACATTGCTCTCATTCGGCAGCACATGTCGAACGCCGGCTGCGTCCCGTCCGATGAAGGCGTCATCCGAGGCCCGGTGCGGCTCGGGGCGAGAGGCGGGCCGTCCCAACCCGATTGAGGTGTTTTTCAACGGCGTCTCGATCATCGCATCGGGGCTCGCTCTGTCTCGGCTCAGCGCACATCCGGGCTGTAGATGTCATAACGCCCGGTCGCGATAGGGCGGGCATCGCTGACATCCCATGTGTAGAGATAGCATACGGCATGGCAGGTGCTGCCGTCCTCCCGGCGAACCGGGACGCGCCGCCGGAGGAACTCGTGCGGCTCGGGCCAGTCGGGCGTGCAGGCCTCGTACCGGTCCAATTCCGCAAGAACCGCCTCGACATCCGAGACGATCTCGTAGAGCGCGCCGTGCACCCGATCCCGCGGGTCGCCGGAGGGCTTGGCACCCGGATAGGCATTGCGGGGATCGTCGGGGTCCTGGATCACATAAAGCCGCGCCTGGATCGAGCCCAACCCGGCCGGCCTCGCCTTTTCTCGCAGGAGATCGCCCATGGGGTGACGCGCCACCGTCAGCAGCGTTCCGTAGACGAACAGTAGAACCGATGGTTGCGTCGCCAATTCATGACACCCCATCTCGCCAGGCGCTGTGCCAGACGCATGTGAAACTGCCCGCCCGAAAGCGGTGCCGCCCCTCTATGGCCTGATGACCACGGATGCAAGAGGCGACACCAGGAGCGGCTTGGGTGAGTTGTCGCGGTCCCTGAGGAAACAGGCTCAGATCCGCTTGGCCGGCGGCGCCAGCAGGCCCCGGATCTCCTTGCAGATAGCCGCCAGCGCCTTGTCACGCTGGGCCGGCCTGAGAGCGGCGAGCGGCACGGCCCCCTCAGGCCTCACCTGCAGCTTGGCGAGCCAGTCGACCCCCTGCCAGTCGCAATCGCGGATGAGGATCGGATAGACGCGCTTCGAGGCCTTGAGCGCCGGCTCGACCTCATCGCTCAGAATGAACTCGGAGGTAAGCGCATGCTGGGACACCAGCAGCACCACGAGGTCGGACTGGGCGATGACGCGGCCGATCTCCTCGCGCCAGCGGTCGCCACCCTGGAGACGCTTGTCGGTCCACACCGTCACTGCATGATGCCGGGCGATCACACCGAAATGGGCCGCGACCTGCTTGCGGTAGTGCTCGTCCTTGTGGCTGTAGGAAAGGAAGACGGTGGCCATGCGAGGAGGCTGATGGTGATTCGGTTAGCGGAGGGTTAGCGATCGGCCGACCGCAGGGGCTCAGCCTCAACCACCCCCGCCCTCCGTCTTCAGCCACGCCCCGCAGCACGCCTTCGCCAGCTCGCGAACGCGGAGGATATAGCTCTGCCGCTCGGTCACCGAGATGACGCCACGCGCATCGAGCAGGTTAAAGATGTGGCTAGCCTTGATGCACTGATCGTAGGCGGGGAGCGCCATCAGGTGTCGCTCCGAACTCTCCCCCTTCGCGAGCAGCGATTTGCATTCGGCCTCGGCATCCTTGAAGTGGCGATGCAGCATGTCGGTATCGGCGTGCTCGAAATTGTAGCGGGAATACTCCTGCTCGGCCTGCAGGAAGATGTCGCCGTAGCTGACGCGCTTGTCGTCGTCACGGCCATTGAAGTTGAGATCGAAGACGCGGTCGACGCCCTGGACATACATGGCAAGCCGCTCGAGGCCATAGGTGATCTCACCGGAGACCGGATCGCAATCGAAGCCGCCCACTTGCTGGAAATAGGTAAACTGCGACACCTCCATACCGTCGCACCAGACCTCCCAGCCGAGGCCCCAGGCGCCGAGCGTCGGGCTTTCCCAATCGTCCTCGACGAAACGGATGTCGTGCTCGAGCGGGTCGAGGCCGATGGCCGCGAGCGACCCGAGATAGAGCTCCTGAAAGTCGGGCGGGCTCGGCTTCATGATCACCTGGTACTGATAGTAGTGCTGCAGCCGGTTCGGGTTCTCGCCGTAGCGGCCGTCCTTCGGCCGGCGCGAGGGCTGCACGTAAGCAGCGTTCCAGGTCTTGGGCCCGAGCGCGCGCAGCGTCGTCGCCGGATGGAAGGTGCCGGCACCGACCTCCATGTCGTAGGGCTGCAGGATGACGCAGCCTTGCGCCGCCCAATATTGGTGCAGCGTCAGGATGAGGTCCTGGAACGACTTTTGGGGGTTCAATCCGGAAGCGGGCGTCTCTCGCCGCTTCGCTGCCTTGTCCTGCATGGCGCTCTGGCCTTCATTTGTCAGTGCCGGGGCAATCTAGCCCAAGAGTTGCCCCGGTGAGTAGCGGCACGAGCGGGGCAAGTCCACCGGCCGGGCTCCGAATTCACGCTTTCAGGGACGGAGGCCTCGAAGTCCGGCCGACAAGCGGCGGGTGCTATTGCGGTTCGGCGACGATCGGAAAGTCGTCGCTGTCGCCGCGCCGCGCGAGGCCCGGAAACGTGAAGTGCCACCATTCGCGCCGATAGTTCTCGAACCCCTGGCGCCCCATCTCGTGCACCAGCCTGCGCCGCCACTGGCGCTGCTCCGAAGTCAGCGAGGTCGCTTCGGTCGCAGCCTTGGGATCGAAGCAATCGAATGCGGTTCCCATATCGACGGACTCATCGTCGGGCCCCTCGGTGCAGGCCCTGGGCTCGGCCAGCGGGACCGTCGATTCCCCGCCGATGCGCATGATGGTCAAATCAACCGCCGTGCCGTTCGCATGCGACGATCGCTTCGCGATGTAGCCCTCCTTGATCACGTCCCGCCGTCGCACATTCGGCATGGAGGGACTGTGGTCCGGCGCATCTCCGGCGGCACCGACCCAGGCGTGCATGGCGAGCACGGCCCGCTGTGGCCGGTAGCAGTCATAGACCTTCAGCGAGAGTCCCTCCTTGCTCAAGACCTCCTGCACCTTGGCGAGGGCCTCGGCCACGGGTTTGCGGAGAATGCAGGCCGGCGCCTCGTAGCCGGGGAGCGGCGCGCCGGTGAAGTTCATGGTGGTGGCATAGCGCATGTCCTGGCGGATGGTCGGTGCAATGGTGCTGAGATGCACATAGCCGTCGGGAAGCGCCGGCTGACCGGCGCTCGCGACCATCGCCCCGGTCACCAGCCACAGAGACGTGAGAACGGCCCGCAGGCCATCAGTCCGCCGAGGTGGCATTTCCGGCCTCCTGCGTCGCGAAGGAGAGCTCGCTGATGGCCGTATCGGTGTACTTGCTGCCCGGATAGACGGAGACGATCTCGACGCTGATGACCTCGGCTGTGATCGGCGGATCGATCGAGAAGGTCTGCCGACCCATGCGGTCCTCGAGAGTGGCCGTCCTCTCCTCACCATTCGAGAACAACAGCCGCACATTGGCGGGCCGGCTGTTACGCCCATAGAGCCGCTCGCTCTTGTTGTAGCCGTTGACGACGAGCAACCCCGTGATCGCCCGGGCGGCCGGAAAGGTCACGGTCAGGAGCTGGCCTTCGCCGTTGCCAGACGCACCTTCGACCCAGGCGGTCTCGGCCCGTCCGTCGAAGAGATTGTCGGGGCCGTAGGTGCCCGACGAGCTCGACTTGAGCGCGCTGTCGGCGCAATAGGTGACGGCGTTGCCGGCCCGGGCACAGACGGCCGTCGCACGCCGCATCTCGAAGGCAGGAGAGGCGGGCGCCGCCGGCGCCACCGCCACCTCCGGCTCGGAGGCGGCCGGTGGCGTCACCGACACGCCCGGTATGGCCTCCGACGCCGGTGCGCTGCCCGAGAAGTAGAAGTCGCCGAGAATGGATGAGGATTCCCACGGCACCTGCTGGCCGCCGGAGCTCTCGTAGACGCGCTCCCGGACGCGCTTGAAGACGTCCTCGATCTTGACCGAGGGCTGCTCGAGCACGTCGACCAATGCCGCGGTGTAGGGGCTGTTGTCCCCCTCGCCGTCGGCGGCGACCTGGCCCGGCGCGGTGGAGAAGGCAACCATCGAGCCGACGGGTGCGTCGAGCCGGGCAAGGCCGCGCGAGGCCGAGCGGAAGGAGCGCGCAAAGGGGTTGTTACGGCAGGCGTCGAGGATGACGATGTTGAGCCGGTTCCGCGCATTGGCGAGCGCTGCCATGACATCGTCGGCACTGACGCTCTCGATGGCGACGTCGCTCTCCTTGTCGATCTCGGCATTGACGGGAATGAAGTAGTTGATGCCGCCGACCTGGATGCCATGACCCGCATAGAAGACCAGGCCCACGGTATCGCGGCCGGCCGCTTCCAGCTTGTCCGCAAAATCGCGCACGGCACGCTTCATGCCGGACTGGTCCAGGTTCTCGTAGGCCATGACCTCGAAACCGACCTTGCCGAGGGCCTCGGCCATGCGCCGCGCATCGTTCGGTGGATTTCGCAGCACGCCGGCATTCTGGTAGGCGCCGTTGCCGATGACGAGGGCGATGCGCGTCTCGGCTGCGGTCGACCGAGCCTGGATGCCAAGACCGACAACGAGCACGACGCCCAGTACCAAGACAGTGGCCAGCAAACGTCTCATCGCCCCTCCATAGCCCCTCGTGCCCCGACACTCAATCGAGCAGCATCATCCCTTGGACGGCATCCGGGCATCACATCCCGTGCCTCGCCCACAGCGCCCGCGCCTCCAGCGCCGACACGGCCTCCTCGACGAGGCTCGGCGGCTCCCATCCGATCGGACGTGGCCCGGGCCGCGACAGACCGATCTGGCGCCGAAGCCACCCCCGCTCGCCGGTTATGAGCTTGAGCTTCACTTTCTCGCCGTAGAGCGACCGCATCTTCGTCCTGACGTCGTTCAGGCCATCGACAAGGCCGAGCTCGACGGCGCGTCGGCCAGACCAGAATGCGCCCTGGAACAGCTCGTCGTCAGAGCCCTTGAGGCGGGCACCGCGCCGTTCCTTGACGAAGGCGATGAAGGCCTGGTGCACCTCCCGCTGCAGCGACCTCAAGCGCTCCACGTCGTCGGCCTTCTCCGGCTGGAAGGGATCGAGCGACATCTTCTGCGTACCGGCGGTATAGACCCGCCGATCGATCCCAAGCCGCTCGATGGCGCGATCAAAGCCGAAGCCGGAGGTGATGACGCCGATCGAGCCGACGATCGAGCTCTCGTCGGCATAGATCGCCTCGCCGCAGAGCGCGAGCAGGTAGCCGCCAGAGGCCATTACGTCCTCGGCGAAGACGTAGACCGGCTTCGCCTTCTCCTCGGAGAGCTTGCGGATGCGATCGGCGATCAGCCGCGATTGCACCGGGCTGCCGCCGGGCGAGTTGACGATGATGGCGACGGCCGGAGCGCTCTTGTCGGCGAAGGCCCGCTCGATCGGGCCGGCCGCGCTCGCCAGCGACAGGCCAGGCCGAAGCGGAGTCGCCATGCCGATCGGGCCGGTGAATCGAAGGACCGGGATGGTCGTGCCGCGACGGATCCAGCGCATCAGGTGTACGAACTCCAAGCGATTGCGAGACTCGTCCAGTTTGACCTGCATCGGCCTCGGCGGCAACGTTCGTGGACGACGCCGGCTACCAGGACAGCGCCTCCGGCCCCCTCAGAACGCGCTCGATGGCGGGCTCGAAAGCACCCTCGGCGCCGTGCAGCACGAGGCCTGGCCTGAGCTGCATCGGCGCCCGGCTGCCCTTGCGACCGCGGAGGATGATGCGGCTCGCCGATGCGCCGGCTTTGGGATGTAGCGGGAGCACCTCGAGTGCTCCGAAACGGCCGTCGAGCGCGTCGATAAGGTCCCGCAGGCGGTCGGCCCGGTGGACCAGATAGAGCCTGCCGTCAGGACGCGCCATGGCCGCGTAGAACCGGGCCCAGCGCTCGAGACTTGCCGCTGGCATGCTGCTAGCGCGGGCCTGAAGCGGCAGCGGCGAGGCTTTGCTCGTCCCATCCTCCAGGAAAGGCGGGTTGGAGACGACGATGTCGAAGCCGGCCGGCACGACGCCATGTGCCGCAAGTTCGGCGGCCGGCGCCGTCACATCGCCGTGAACGAATTGGACGCGCCCGGCCAGCTCGTTCCGGCGCGCATTCTCCTCGGCAAGGGCCACGAGTGCCGACTCGATCTCGACGCCCACCACCTCGACGGCAGGCAAGCGTGTCGCCAGGGCCAGCGTAACGATCCCCGCCCCTGCCCCCGCATCGAGAGCACGCGCGGCGCCCTCGTGCTGGACGGCCGCGGCCAGCAGCACGGCATCGAGCCCGGCCCGATGTCCATTGACAGGCTGCCGGAGCAACAGGCGGCCGCCGAGAAAGGCATCATCGGTCGTCTCAAGGCGGTCACTCATGCCTTGAGACCGGGCGGACTGAGATCGCTGTCAGAGACCCCGGCCGCGAGCAACTGCCGTCGGGCTTCCGCGTGGTCCTCCACCGCCACGAGGACCCGCTTTGGAAAAATGCCGATCGAGCCTTCGACGAGGCTGATATGCCGGTCGGCCACGAAACAGCCGATACCGGCCCCGCCGAGAACCGACTCGGTCAGGCTGAGCAAGACAGCATCATTCGTCCTCAACAGCTCGCGCATCATGCCCGTCACTCACGAGTCGCCCAGATGCCAGAGATTCCGGTGCGGCGATCTGGCTTGACCTCGGCCCATGTCGGACGACTATACTTCGCCAGCGGAGAAAGCACACGAGCCGGAGGTCCCTTGGGGGTTGTCGTTCAGCTGAGCGAAGCGCGTGATCCGAAGGCGAGCATCGAGCCGCTCGTCACGCTCGTGGCCGCCGATATGGAGCGTGTCAACCATATCATCATCGAAAAGGCGCAATCCGAGGTCGGCATGATCCCGGAGCTCGCGCGGCATCTGATCGATTCTGGCGGCAAGCGGCTGCGCCCGATGCTGACGCTCGCCGCCGCCAAGATGTGCGGTTATCCGGGCGATGGCCACGTGACCCTCGCCGTCAGTGTCGAGTTCATGCACACGGCCACCCTCCTCCACGACGACGTGGTCGACGAAAGCGCGCTTCGCCGAGGTAAGCCGACCGCCCGTCTCGTCTGGGGGAACCAGGCCAGCGTGCTGGTCGGGGATTTCCTGCTCGGACAGGCCTTCCGCATGATGGTCGAGGTCGGCTCCCTCAAGGCTCTCCGCATTCTGTCGAACGCCGCCGCCGTCATCGCCGAGGGCGAGGTGATGCAGCTTGCCGCCGCCAAGAACACGGCGACGACAGAGGACGAGTATCTGGCCGTCATCAATGCCAAGACGGCAGCGCTATTCTCCGCTGCAGCCGAGGTTGGCGCGGCGGTCGCCGATCGCCCGGCCGAGGAGCAGTCGGCCTTGAAGAGCTACGGCCGCAATCTGGGCCTTGCCTTCCAGCTCGTCGACGATGCGCTCGATTATGGCGGCAACGAAACGAAGCTCGGCAAGTCGGTCGGCGATGATTTCCGCGAGGGCAAGATCACATTGCCAGTCGTCCTGTCCTATCGCCGCGGCTCTGAGAAGGAACGGAAATTCTGGCGCCGAACGCTCGAGAAGAGCGACATCCAGGCGGGCGATCTCGAGACTGCCGCCGAGTTCATGCGCTCCCATCGCGCCCTCGAGGACACTATCGAGCGAGCGCGCCACTATGGCGCCATCGCCGCCGATGCCCTGGCGATCTTCCCTGACAGCGTGCACAAGCGGGCGCTGCTCGATGTCGTCGAGTTCTGTGTGGCACGAGCGCACTGAGCGAGCCCAGAGTCAGAGACGGCGCGCAAAATCCATGAGCTGATCGACCTCCCCGGGCTTGGGCCGGCGGCCGGTAAAGCCTTCGAGATAGGCCGGCACCAGGGCCAGTCTCGCCTCGAGCGGCTCCTTCGGGGCCAGCGCGAAATAGCCGATCTGCATGTAGTAGAGGATACGACTCCGGACCTCGGCATCCTCCGCGCGGTAGCCGTGCTGCCGGAACATCTCTCGGATCGCTGTCAGCCGCATGTGATCGGCGGCCTCGGCTCTGCGTCGGACCTTGGTCGCGCGCCGCGACCAGTCCCGCATGCCGAGCTCGAGCCGGGCATTGAACTGGCGCTCGTCGATGAAGCAGCCGAAGAGGTGGCAGACGGCGGCGGTGATCGTACTTGCCGGGCGGGCGGCGGCTGTCACGATCGCCTGTGTGTTCGTCTCCTGCCAATGGCTCAGCAGCCGGTCGAGCAACTCCCCCCGGCTCTTGAAATACCAATAGAAGCTCGATCGCGAGACGCCGAGCCGTTCGCTCAGAACCAGCACCTTCACATGTTCGACCCCATGCGAGACGAGCACGTCGATGGCGGCATCGAGCCAGTCCTGGCGCGTCACCTTGATGTTGCCGGTCGGAGCTGGCGTCTCGCGTCGGACACCGTCGCGCACGATCACCTCAGCTCACGGGCGGGGCACCGCCCGCCTCCGTACGGCGGCCCACGAAAGCGTCGAGCGCCTCGGTGCGGGCGCTGTCGATCAACGTCTCTGGCGTTGCAGCCAGCAGTCTCTGCCAGACCTCGCAGGCCCGTCGGTTGGCATCCTTGGCACCCCGCTCCGTCCATGTGCCGTAGTTCGACCAGTCGGCGACGAGGGGCTCGTAGAAGGCGGTGCGATAGCGGGCCATGGTATGTTGCGCGGCGAAGAAATGACCGCCCGGCGCGACTTCCTGCAGGGCGTCGAGCGCGAGCTCCGCATCGTCGGCGGGTGTCGGCTGGCACAGCTCGGCGAAGGTCTGCATCACCTCGAGATCGGTGATGAGCTTCTCGTAGGAGACCGTCAGCCCACCCTCGATCCAGCCGGCGCCGTGGATCAGCACCGTCGCCCCGGCCAACAGCGCCCCCCAGGCCGACATCTGGGTCTCGTTGGCCGCCTGTGCGTCGTTGACGTTGGCGGCCGAGCCCGCCGCGCAGCGCCACGGCAGCCCGAGCCGCCGCGCAAGCTGGCCGGCGCCGAGATTGGCCTTGACCTGCTCGGGCGTGCCGAACGCCGGCGCCCCGCTCCGCAGGTCGACATTGGATGCGAAGGCTCCATAGCAGACCGGCGCCCCGGGGCGCGCGAGCTGTGTCAACGTGATGGCCGCGAGCGCTTCGGCGTGGCTCAAGGTCAAGGCCCCGGCGATCGAGACCGGCGCCATGGCGCCCATCAGACAGAACGGCGTGACGACCGACATCTGTCCGGCCCTGGCGAAATCGATGAGGCCTTGTGCCATCGGTATGTCGAGCTGGCGCGGCGAGTTCGTGTTGATGATCGTGTAGCAATGCACCCTGGCCTCGAAAGCCGGGCGCTCGATCCCGCGCGCAATGCGGATCATCTCGAAACCATCCTCGACCTGTGGTGTGCCGCGCGCATAGAGGAACGGCAGCTTGTCGGAGCGCATCAGTTGCACGCGGTTGACCGCGAGGTGCCGGAGATGGGTCGGCACGTCCTGAGCTTCGACGGCCGGATTGAGCATATGCAGGACGTCGAAATGCTGGGTCAGCCTGACGACATCCTCATAGTCGGAGAGCGACGACGGACGCCGGCCGTGCACGAGGTCGGTCGCATGTGGAGAGCCGGCGCCGGTCTGGATCGCGAGCGCGCCGAGCTCAAGGACGAGATCGCGGTGGCGAGCGCCCGCAACGCAGTGAATGGATTTCGGCGCCGTCGCCAATGCCTCGGCAACGACCTCGCGGCCAATTCGGACCATCTGATCGGACTCGCCGACCCGAGCGCCGGCCCGTGCATAGATCTGCCGTGCCTCCGGTAGCAGCACCTTCATGCCCAGCGTCTCGAGCACCTCGAGCGCCGCCTGGTGGATGGTCTCGACGCGATCGCTACTGAAGACTGGAACCGGCGGAAAGGGGTTGCGGAGTTGGCGATAGTCGACGTGCCGTTCGGATGGGCGCTCCGCTCCGTCCCTGCTGCGGCTCCGCCGCCGGCCGGCGGTCGCCTCCGACAGACTGTCGCTCATTCCAAGACTCCGGCAGAACGGACAACGGTTTTGGCCTCGACATCCACAGACTAGACACAGGTGTCCAGGAGGGTCAAGATTGAGGCCGACCGAGCCCGGACGGTCACCAGGAGAGGGTCCGCCCATGCCGTTGAGAAAGATCCGAATCCTGCCCCGCGATGACGCGACCAACGGCTGGAGCCGCATCCTGCCGCACCGCCGTCCCCGACCCCACCTCACGGACCGGGTCGAGGCCGACTGGCTCGTCATCGGCGCCGGTTACGCAGGGCTTTCGGCCGCACGCCGGCTGGCAGAAACCCGGCCAGGCGATGCGATCAGCCTCCTCGAGGCCGGGATCGCCGGTGAGAACGCATCGGGCCGGAACTCGGGCTTCGCTATCGGTCTGCCCCACAATGTCGGCACGTCGCTCGCTGAGCTCGATGGAGCACATCGCTACATGCGTCTGGCGCGGGCGGCCATCGATCATCTGGGCGATCTCGTCGAGCGGCACGGCATCGCCTGCGACTGGTCGCGCGCCGGCAAGTACCACGCCGCTGTCAGCGCGCGGGGCCGCGCGGATGTCCTGGTGCCGCACGCCCGGGAGCTCGAAGCGCTCGGCGAGCCCTTCGAATGGCTCGACAGGAGCCAGATCGAGGCGCGCCTCGGCACGCCCTACTATCACGCGGCGCTCTATACGCCCGGATCGGTTCTGCTCAATCCGGCCGCATTGACCCGAGGTCTTGCCGACACGTTGCCGCCGTCCGTTGCACTCTACGAGCAATCGCCGGTCGTCGAGATCGAGACCGGCCCGACCATCCGGGCCGTGACGCCCGAGGGTCAGGTGACAGCGCCGCGGCTGATCCTTGCCGTCAATGGGTTCGCCGAGCAATTCGGCGTGCTGCCGGGACGGCTCCTCAACTATCGCGCACATGCGAGCCTGACACGCCCCATGACGGCGGACGAGCAGGCCAGTCTCAAAGGCGAGCGAGCCTGGGGGTTGACGCCGGCCAACGCCTTCGTCTCTGTCACCATGCGGCGCACTCAGGATCAGCGCATCCTCGTCCGCCACGGCCTCGCCTACCGGCCGTCGCTTCGCGTCGAACCTTCGGAGATGGCCCTGATCCGTGATCGTCATCTGGCCATTCTGAGGCAGCGTTTCCCGATGCTACCTGACCTCTCAATCGCGCACAGCTGGACCGGCTTTGTCGCCGTTGCGCGCAATGGAGCGCCGGGCTTTGGCGCAGTGACCCCGAACATCTGGTCGGCGGTCGGTTGCAACGCCGTCGGCGTCACAAAGAGCACAATGAGCGGACTGCTCATCGCCGATCTGGCAACGGGCCGGGACAACCCGCTCATCGCCGACATGCAGAGCCTCGGACGTCCGCAGGCCCTGCCGCCGGAACCGTTACGCAGCGTCGGCGTGCACCTTCACAACCGTTACGAGCTCTGGCGGACCCGGCACGAGGCCTGAGCCCAGTCGACACCGGCGCGGGACCGGCGACGCGCTAGAGCGTCCCTGCCGCCAGCATTGCCGATGAGACCGCGGCGAGCACCTCGCCCGGATCAGCGTCCAGGATCGCCGGCGGTGTCGGCCCCGGCACGGCCTTTGCGAGCGCCGCCAATGCAGCCCGTGCCTTGGCACCGGTCTCCACACCGATCGCGTCCAGCGCGGCGAGCGCCGGATCGCGGTGGGCCTCGGCCGTCCGCAAATAGCCGTAGGCCTCGAAATAGGCGGCCCGATCTTCCGGATCCTTGGCCGCGGCGCTGAGCTCCAAGGCTCCGTGGTTGAGTGCCTCGAGGAACGCCCTGGCCTCGACATTGCCAGGGGCCGGCGCGCCACCAACGATGCTCTTGCGTGTCCTCGCAATTTCCGCAAGGGCTGCCTCGCCTGCCGAGGCGACCGCATCGGCTGCGCCCTTATCCTCTGCAAGGTCGGCGGCTGTCTCGAGACGATTCTCCAAGGCGTCGCCGGCGTCATCCGCGATGACGGGGCCGACCGTCCCCTCGAACGCCGTCTCCGTCTCTTTGAGAAGCTCGGCTGCGACCTCTGGCTGACCGGCGGCATAGGCTGCGAGGCCAGCCTGCGCATAGGCCGCGAGCCCGTCGAGGGCGATCGCAAGCGCCGCCGGATCATTGGCGGGAGCGGTAGCGCCAGCCTCGCCACCTTCCCCGCCTTCGCCGCCTTGCTGGGCGAAGGCCGGTGAGACCCCGAGCCCAAAAGGTAACCCCGCATCGACGGGAGCGCCCATCGCCACTGGCATGGCAGCCGTGGCGGCGGTAAGACTCGTCCAGATGCGGCGATGCCGTATCGGCATGGACTTGCTCCAAAAGTTGCGCTGAGAAGAGATGCTCGTTCATATCGCGAAGGTGCTGGACTCAGCAACACTCGATGCCGTGAAACGGACGATCGACCGTCTCGTTTTCCAGGACGGTGGAATGACGGCCGGCTGGCATGCCCGAACAGTGAAGCACAACCAGCAGGCCGCCCCCTCGCCGGAGCTCGGCGAGCTTCAGCATGTTCTCGTGGAGGCGCTCGAGGCACACCCGGTCTTCACCGCTCTCACCCTCCCACACCGGATCGCGCCGCCGCTCCTCTCGCGAACGGGCCCGGGCGAGACCTACGGCACACATGTCGACGACGCGCTCATCGGCGCGCCCGCTCGCCGGATTCGCACCGATCTCTCGGTCACGATCTTTCTTGATGCCCCCGAAAGCTACGAGGGTGGCGAGCTCGCCGTCGACGGCCCAGCCGGCGAGGAGAGCGCCAAGGTGCCCGCCGGCGACGCCATCGTCTATCCATCGACGACCCTGCACCGCGTGATGCCGGTGACAGCCGGCGAGCGCCGGGTCGCCGTGACATGGGTGCAAAGTCTCGTTCGCGACGCCGCCACGCGTGAGATGCTGTTCGATCTCGACCGGGCCAGACGTGGCATCTTCGAGAAGGACGGCAAGTCGGAAGCCTTTGACCTCGTCTCGAAGTCGTATGCCAATCTGCTGAGACGACACGCCGAGATTTGAGTAGCCTCCGCGATCTGAGCATGCCTGACCACCCGAGGGATGCGGGCACGTTGCATTGACCGCCGCGATCTTGCCTTTCATGATGCATCAGGCTGTCTCCCGGACGAGAGCGTGGTGTAGTGGGACCTGTTGTCGGAGTCATCGCGAACCCGGTGTCGGCGCGTGATATCCGCCGCATCATCGCCAATGCCACGAACCTGCAGATCACCGACCGGGCCAACATCGTTCTGCGGGTGCTCTCCTGCCTGTCCTCGCTCGGGGTCGGGCGCGTGCTGATGATGCCGGAAGGCGGCGGCATCCGCGCCCATATCGGCCGCTGGATGCTCCGCTCGGAGAATACAGGCGACGCAAAGTTCCCCGTGCTCGACATGGTCGATATGCCCGTCTCCGGCACCGTCGAGGATACGATCACGGCCGCATCGGCCATGCGAGAGGCCGGTGTCTCGGCCATCGTCGTCCTTGGTGGTGACGGCACGCATCGGGCCGTGGCGTCAGCCTGCGGGGACATTCCGATCGCCGGCATCTCCTCCGGCACCAACAACGCCTTCCCCGAGCATCGCGAGCCGAGCCTGACCGGCATCGCCGTCGGCCTCGCAGTGACCGGCAAGGTACCGACAAACGTCGCGTATCGGCCCAACAAGCGGCTGGTCGTCGCGTCCTCTGCGGCGCGGCGGCCCGAGATCGCCATTGTCGATGTCGCCATCGTCTCCGACCGCTATGTCGGTGCGCGGGCGCTCTGGCGCGTCGAGAGCTTCGAGGATCTCCTCGTCACCTTCGCCGATCCGGAGGTGATCGGGATGTCGGCCATTGCCGGACTCCTGCAACCGATCGGCCGCAGCGAGCCGGGCGGACTGCATGTCGAGATCTGCCCCCCGAGCGAGGCTCGTTTCGTCATCGATGCGCCGATTGCGCCCGGCATGGTGCGGCCCGTCGGGATCCGCCGCGTGACGCGGATAGCGGCTGGGATGCCCGTCACGATTAAGGGCAGGGGCGGCTCGATCGCGCTCGACGGCGAGCGCGAGTTTTCCTTTGCCGAGACCGATACCGTCTCGATCGCTCTCGAGGAGGCGGCCTTCCGCACCATCGATGTCGGAGCGATCTTGCGATACGCCGCGAAGACTGGCCTCATGCGGAAAGACCCGGTCGAACGAAAGTCGAATGAGGAGGCTCAACCATAGGCCGCCCGGCTTCTCGTGCGCCGGCGCGATGCGCTTGAACCCAGGAGCTTCGGATGGGGGAACCAGACATCGACAGAGATCGCCATGCCCCAACCCATCCTCGTCGTGTCGAGGACGTGCCTTTGGCATTATAGGGAAGGGAGAAGTGGCTCGCAGAGGACGATCCGGCACTGACAAAGACCGCTCAAAGTACCAAACACAACGGAGGAACCGCCGCCATGGCCAAGAATCCTTTCCCGCTCTCGAAGGAGCGATTGCTCGAAGCGTATGAGAAAATGCGGACCATTCGCGAGTTCGAGGAGCGACTGCATCTCGAGTTCGCGAATGGCGACATCCCCGGCTTCGTCCACCTCTATGCCGGCGAGGAGGCCTCTGCCACGGGCATCATGATGCATCTGAACGATCGCGACCGGATCGCCTCGACGCATCGCGGGCACGGGCACTGCATCGCCAAGGGCGTCGATGTGAAGAGCATGATGGCCGAGATCTACGGCAAGGTGACCGGCTCCTGCCGCGGCAAGGGCGGCTCGATGCACATCGCCGACCTCGACAAGGGCATGATGGGCGCCAACGGCATCCTGGGAGCGGGCGCGCCGCTCGCCTGCGGCGCGGCGCTCGCTGCCAAGACATTGAAACACGACGGCGTCGGTATCTCCTTCGTCGGCGACGGCGCCTCGAACCAGGGCATGTTCCTCGAAAGTCTCAACCTGGCCGCCGTTTGGCACCTGCCGGCGATCTTCGTCGTCGAGAACAACGGCTATGCGGAGAGCACCGCCATGGAGTGGGCGGTGTCCTGTGATTCCTACGTCGATCGGGCCTCCGGGTTCGGCATGCCCGGCATCACCGTCGACGGCACCGATTTCTTCGCCGTCTACGAGGCTGCGGGCGAGGTCATCAAGAAGGCGCGTCAGGGCGGCGGGCCGTCGCTGCTCGAATGCAAGATGATCCGCTTCCATGGCCATTTCGAGGGCGACGCGCAAACCTATCGAGCACCGGGCGAGCTCGAGGAGATCCGTGCCAAGCGCGACTGCATCAAGCTGTTCGCAAGCCGCGTCATCGAGGCCGGCGTCCTCACCCAGGTCGAGCTCGACAAGATCGACAAGGCGGCGATGAAGCTCGTCGACGAGGCCGTGGCGGAAGCGAAAGCCGCGCCCGTGCCGACCGCCAAGGACCTGCTGACAGACGTGTATGTGTCCTACTGAAGGGAACGTAGTTGGAAGTAAGTGGCAGAGCTTGGGGAAACGAGATTGTCGCGGCGTTCGCGCATCACCCTACTCCCTGTCTCCAATTCCATACTCCCCGACGCCCGATCCTCAGGCATTCGCGAACCCAAACAATCGTCCCACACCTAGGGAGCTCTACAATGGCCCGAACTCTCTCCATGAAAGACGCCATCAACGAAGCCATCGACCAGGAGATGACGCGCGACCCGACGGTCATCATCATGGGCGAGGATATCTCCGGCGGCACCGGCGCGCCCGGCGAGCAGGACGCCTGGGGTGGCCCGCTCGGCGTCACCAAGGGTCTTTCCGTCAAGCACGGCAGCCGCGTCATGGATACGCCACTCTCCGAGAGCGCCTTCGTCGGCGCAGCGGTCGGGGCTGCGACCTGCGGCCTCCGTCCCATCGCCGAGCTGATGTTCATCGACTTCATGGGCGTCTGCTTCGACGAGATCTTCAACCAGGCTGCCAAGTTCAAGTACATGTTCGGCGGCAAGGCCGAGACACCGGTCGTCATCCGTACCATGTGCGGTGCGGGCTTCCGTGCCGCCGCCCAGCATTCGCAGATGCTGACGCCCCTCTTCACGCACATTCCCGGGCTCAAGGTCGTCTGCCCGTCGAACGCCTACGACGCGAAAGGGCTGCTGATCCAGTCGATCCGCGACAACGATCCGGTGATCTTCATGGAACATAAGAGCCTCTACCCGGCCGAGACCGACGTGCCGGCCGAGTCCTATGCCATTCCGTTCGGCGAGGCGAATGTCGTGCGTGACGGCAAGCATGTGTCCATCGTGACCTATGGCCTGATGGTGCATCGGGCCGAGGAGGCCGCGACCGAGCTCGCCAAGAGCGGCGTCGACTGCGAGATCATCGATTTGAGAACGATCTCGCCGATGGATTGGGACACGGTACTGGAGAGCGTCGAGAAGACGGGCCGCCTCGTCGCGGTCGACGAGGCGCATCCAAGATGCTCGATTGCCTCCGACATATCGGGCTACGTCTCGCAGGAGGCCTTCAAGTCGCTGAAAGCCGGCATCCAGATGGTGACGGCGCCACATACACCTGTGCCGTTCTCGCCGGCGCTCGAGGACATCTACATTCCCAGTGCCGAGCGGATCGCGGCCGCCGTCCGCAAAACGATGGCGAATTGAGAGCGCACGGCCGCTGGCACCGCGAATTGTGATGCGGCTCCGAGGGGCGACCGCCGGTCGCCCCAACATGTTGCCAGGCGTCATCGCCCTGCCCTGACACTCGACGAACACAAAGAGGATCGCGACCATGAGCAAGATCATACCGATCGTCATGCCGAAATGGGGCTTGGCCATGAAGGAGGGCAAACTCGCGGGCTGGCTCGTCCAGGAAGGGGCCAGCATCTCGCCCGGCCAGGAGATCATGGAGGTCGAGACCGACAAGATTGCCAACGTGGTCGAGGCGCAGGAGACGGGCACCCTGCGGCGCCGGGTCGGCGAAGCCGACAAGGTCTATCCGGTGAAGACGCTGCTCGGTGTCATTGCCGATGCCAATGTATCTGACGCCGAGATCGACGCCTTCGTCGCGGGCTTTCCCGTGCCGGCGGCGAATGCGGACGAGGCCGACGAGGGACCGAAGTATCACTTCGCCGAGGTCGGCAGAGATCGCATCCGCTATGCTGTTCGCGGCGAGCGCGGCCCTAACGTGATCCTCATTCACGGTTTCGGCGGCGATCTCGACAACTGGCTGTTCAACATCGACGCCCTTGGCGAGACGGCGACCGTCTACGCGCTCGACCTGCCAGGACACGGCCAATCCACCAAGTCCATCGCCGAGGCAAGTCTCGCCGGGCTGGCGGACACCGTGATCGGCTTCATGGACGCGCTCAAGATCGACACGGCGCATCTGGTCGGGCACTCGATGGGGGCCGCGATCGCGGTGAGGATCGCAGAGATGGCGAAGGGACGCGCCCTCTCGCTCGGTCTCGTCGCTCCCGCGGGCCTCGGCCCCGAGATCAACGGCGACTACATCACAGGCTTCGTCAAAGGGACCTCGCGCCGCGACATGAGGCCGGTGCTCGAATTGCTGTTCGCCAATGCCGAGCTGGTGAGCCGCCAGCTCATCGAGGACGTGCTGAAATTCAAGCGGATCGACGGTGTCGATGCCGCGCTCGGCAAGCTGGGTGAGGCGTTGTTTGGCGGAGCGAAGCAGACCGACAGCGTGGCGGCCGCAGCCAAGGCATCGGGCCTGCCGATCACGGTTGTCTTCGGCAAGGAGGACCGGATCATCCCGCCGGTGCATGCTGAGGCGCTCGCCGGCACCGCGACCATCGAGGTCATCGATGGCGCGGGCCACATGCCGATGATGGAGGCCGCCAAGCGCGTCAACGAGCTGCTCGCCGCAGCCTGGACCGGCGGATGACGTCGACGTCCACCGGGTGCGGGCGCCCGCCCACGGCGCCGTAGGCTCAGACGGCGAGCCCCTGCCGCTCGAGCCAGGCCGCGGCCTCGGGGATGCGCGAGAGGTCGTTGAGCTCGATCATCAATCGCGGCATCTCGGGAAGTTTCGCGAGCGCCCGGAAAACAGCATGCCAGGGCACGCTGCCCTCGCCCATCACCCAATGCCGATCTCCGTGGCCATCGGCATCCTGAAGATGCACGTGCGCCAGCATCTCTCCCGCCACGTTGACGAAGGCATCGACGGGCGGAGCGCCATAGGTGCCGTGGGCCAGCAACGCATGGCCGGTGTCGATGGAGACGCGAACCGCCGGGCTCTCGAAGCTCCGCGCGAGATCGACTCGGAAGGCCGGATCCGTGTCGTCGCAATTCTCGATAACGATGACGGCGCCCATGGCCTCGGCCTTGCGCACCGCGTCATTGAGACAGAGCCGCACGCGTTCGATCTGCTTCTGGCGCATGCCGGAATTGAGATCGTAATGGTTGTAGTCCCAGAGCGTCGACGGCGAATGCACAACCATGTGGCCGCCGCCCTTCTCGCCATTGATGGCGCGCAAAGCCTCCAGGCCCGCATCGAGCCGACGCTTGACGATCTCACGCACGTCCGGGTCCTGCGTGTCGATGCTCCAGCCGTAGAATGGTCCGTGAATGCCGACGCGCCCCCTGTGGCCGTCGAGAAGCTTCCGCGCCGCATCCGCTATCGGCCGCCAGTCGCCGAGCAAGGTTTCGATGTCGATGAAGTCCTGAATCTCGAGATCACGTTGATGCTCGAGCACCCATCGCCTGTGCAGCTCGAGATGCTCGACATCGAGCGCTGCTCCGAGTACGGGTGGGCTGTTCCTGCGTGTCATCGCTTCCCTCAAATCGTGTTGCCAGTGGCTGGCTTACTCGGATCCTCCGTCAAGCGGGGTAGAATCTCGACGAAATTGCAGGGCCGGTGGCGATTGTCGAGCTGCCATTTGAGAATACCCTCCCAGGCGTCCTTGCAGGCACCGGGAGAGCCGGGAAGGCAGAAGATATAGGTTCCATTGGCGACGCCGCCACAGGCGCGCGACTGGATCGTCGATGTGCCGACCTTATCGTACGAGATCATGTGAAAGACGGTCGAGAATCCGTCGATGTCCTTCTCGAAGAGCGGCGTGACAGCCTCGGGCGTCACATCGCGGCCAGTGAAGCCGGTCCCTCCCGTCGTGATCACGGCGTCGACGCCGGCGCTCGCGATCCAACCTGCCACCTTGTCCCGGATCAGGGCGACATCGTCTTTGAGCAGCGCCCGATCGGCGAGCCTGTGGCCGGCCTCGGCAATACGCGCGGCAAGATAGTCGCCGGATTTATCCTCCTTCGCCGTGCGGGTATCTGAAACGGTCAGCACGGCGATGTTGATCGGGATGAAGGGCCGGCTCTCGTCGATTCGCGGCATGCAATGAAGCTCCCTGGCCTGACATCGATGGTTTTCGATTCTCGGCGAACAAACGTCAAGGCCGGGGCGGCGGCGGCGCCAGGAAGGACTGGTCCATGACCCTTCCGATGCGACAGGGCTAACCCGATGTTAGGCAAATCACATTAGTCTGACCGACCGTCCTCTGATGCATTCATGTCGGGCCAGCGGAAGGATGCTTCCCCGTCGGGTCGATGTCGCACTGAATGGAGCTCGCAAGGATGAGCAAAGAGACCGTTTTCGGATACGAGGTCGCATCGGCACAACAGCAGCGGCGCACGGCACTCATCATCGTTGCCGTCATTGTGTTCATTCTTACGAGCGCGGCTGCAGCCTTCATTCTGCCCTCCTTGTACCGCCACTATACCTATACGCAGACCGAGGGCACGGTCGCTGACCTCGAGATACAGTGCCAGTACAAGATCCGCAGCCTCAGCAAGCGCGGGACCGGCCCGGTATTCGACCTCATGGATTGCGCGACGGCGCGCGCGGAAGCCGCTAAGATCGATCATCCATTGGGTGAGATCCGCGAGATCGCCATCGTCGGTGTCGACTATTTGACCGCCGATGGCCAGTCCCTGCGCTCGAGTTTCATGCTTCCGGCTGGCGCGGCACGCGACCTTCAGATCGGCGGCCCGGTCGCCATCGAGTACGACCCCGACGATCCGAGCTTGATCCAGAGGACGGCCACGAACAACTTCGCCTTGACCCACGAGAGCCGCTATGGGCTCGAGGAGAGCGAAGGGGCCGAGGCCCAATCCGTTCCAGCCCCGGCAGAGACGAAAGTCGAGGTTTCGGAGACGGTGCACGCCATCGCCTCGGTAATTGCATGGGTCATCGTCGCCCTGATGCTAATCGCGCCCTTCGCCATCGGCTATGGGATCTGGCGTTGGCTGCGGCGCGGCAAGTCGCCCAAGATCAAGACATCTCCCGTGGCAGCCTCCCGCATTGCCAATGTCACGGCAACGCGAGCGGCAATGGCGACACGGCGACGCGCAAGCGCACCCTGAGTCGACGCAGGCCTTCCCCAGCACGATCGTCCTCACCGGACTGCCGTGACATTCCGATCGCATCGGGATAGCACACGCGGATGAGCCTCGGCTGGACCATCGCCGGAATTCTGAGCGCCGTCATCATGATGATGGCGAGCCGGACAGCCATCACGCACGCGACGCGCGTGGCGCAACATCTGGGCATCCCGCGTTTCTACATCGGCATCGCGCTGGTTGCGGTCGGCACCGACATCCCGGAGATCATCAACTCACTCATCTCGAGCTATCTCGGCCACGGCGACGTCAATGTCGGCGACAGCGTCGGCTCCGTGTATACCCAGGCCACGCTCGTGCTCGGCCTATATCCACTCCTGGCCGGCATGACCATCGTCATCGTGCCGCGTCGCATGTTGCCCGTGCAGGCCGCCACCGTCGTCTGCCTCGCCATCGGCATCTGGCTCATGCGGGATGGCGACGTGTCCCGCCTCGATGCCGGTCTCCTCGCGCTCGGCTGGCTCGTCGGCCTGAGCCTCGTTCTGCTGACATCCGGCGAGATCGCGGGGGACGAGCAAGGCGTCGTCATCGACGGCTCTGCCCTGAGGTCTGCCCTAATCTCGCTCCTGGCGCTTGCAGTCGTCGGTGGCGCCGCGGTCATCCTCGTCAAGTCGATCGTGACCCTTTCCGCCGAACTCGGCATTCCCGAGTATGTCATCAGCTTCTTCGCCGCCTCCATCGGCACGTCGCTGCCGGAGCTCTTCGTCGAGTATGCGGCACTCCGGCGCCAGGAGCATGCGATCGCTCTCGGCGACATCTACGGCAGCTGCCTCGTCGACGCGTCGCTCTCGGTCGCCGCCGGGCCTCTGCTCTTTCCGATCGCGGTCTCGGCGCCGCAGGCCATCAATGGCAGCCTGCTGGCCGCAGCCGCCATCGTCATCACGAGCGTTTTCCTCGCCCTGAGGCCGAAGCTCGACCGACGCACCGGCGCGGCGATCCTTGGTCTCTACCTGGCCGGCTACTTCGCCGCCGCGGTCGGGTCCGTCTGACCTGTGCCGAGTCGCAACGCCGCCTCGACCATCAACAGGTCGCGCCAGGCCTGCCGCTTCGCATTTGGCGTTCGCAGGAGATAGGCCGGGTGCAAGGTCGCGATCGCCTTGATCCTCCGCCCGCCCTTCTCGAGGTCCCGCCACTTGCCTCTGAGCCGCATGATCCCATCCTGGCTGTCGAGAAGCTGCTTGGCCGCCGCACCGCCGAGCAGCAGGATGATCTCGGGTTCGACGAGCGCAATCTGCCGCTCGAGGAAGGGCTCGCAGACTTGCACCTCCTGCGGTGTCGGGGTGCGATTGCCGGGCGGACGCCAGTAGACGACATTGGTGATGTGCACATCGGCCTCGCCGAGGCCTATGGCTGCCAGCATCTTGTCGAGCAGCTGTCCGGCGCGGCCGACGAACGGCTTGCCAGCGAGATCCTCCTCGCGCCCCGGCGCCTCGCCGATCAGCATCAGGCGCGCCCGCTCGGCCCCTCGATAGAAACAGAGGCTCTTCGCCGTCGCCTTGAGGCCGCAGCCATCGAAGCGCTGCAGGGTCTGGGCGAGTTCGGCAAGCGTCGTTGCCGAGCCGGCCTGGCTGCGGGCAGTCATGACCGCCGCATCGGGTGCCACGGGGACCGGCCGGCGCGGAGCGGCGGGCTGGCGCGGCGCCGATGGAGCCGCCGGGGGAGATTGCGAGCCCGGTGTGGGTGCCCGCGCCACGGGCGAGACGGGCCGCGCCGGCGGCTTCGGACCGCCGGACACCTGCCGGACACCCGCCTCCTGGCGTCGCGCCTGAATCTGCCGCTCGAGATCGAACCAGTCGGTCGGCTGATCGACCGCATGATCGGTGACGCCCATGGCCTTGTACCAGGCATAAAGCGCGTCGATGTCGCGCGGGGTCACCGGCTCGTCCAAGACCTAGGCTCCTTGCATCGCTGAGCCGGATCGAGGCCTTCCCCTGTCGCATAGGGAAGGGCACGGTCACGGCATAGCTGGGATCAGAAGGCTTGACGGCGGAAAAGGCAAGCTCCTATCGAGGAGCCTGGCTGGCAGCACTGAAGAGGAAAGCAAGCACCATGGCGAGCGGCAGCGATCTCCCCGAGCGGGAAGCGATGGAGGTGGATGTCGTGATCGTCGGTGGAGGCCCATCGGGGCTGGCTGCCGGCATCCGACTGATGCAACTGGCGGCCGAGGCCGGCTCCGAGCTGTCTGTCGTCGTCTTGGAGAAGGGCTCGGAGGTCGGGGCCCACATTCTCTCGGGCGCGGTGATCGACCCGATCGGCCTCGACCGACTGCTGCCTGACTGGCGCGGGCAAGGAGCGCCACTGACGACCGAGGTCAGGGAGGACAAGTTCCTCTATCTCGGCCCGGCCGGGCAGCTGCGCCTGCCGAACTTCGCCATGCCGCCGCTGATGAGCAATCACGGCAACTACATCGGCAGCCTCGGCCAGGTCTGCAAATGGCTCGCCGAGCAAGGCGAGGCGATGGGCCTGCAGATCTTCCCGGGCTTCGCCGCAGCCGAGCTGCTCTACGACGACAACGGCAACATCGTCGGCGTCGCCACGGGCGACATGGGCCTCGACAAGGACGGTCAGCCCGGCGACAATTTCACCCGTGGCATGGAGCTCCGCGCCAAATACACGCTCATCGCCGAAGGCGCCCGCGGCTCGCTCGCCAAGCAGGCCATCCGCCGCTTCGAGCTGGCGAAGGGACGCGATCCGCAGAAATTCGGCATCGGCATGAAAGAGCTCTGGGAGGTCCGGCCGGAGAACCACAGGCCGGGACTGATCCAGCACACGATGGGCTGGCCGCTCGACAACCGGACCGGCGGCGGCTCCTTCCTCTACCACTACGGCGAGAACCTCGTCACCGTCGGCTTCGTCGTGCACCTGAACTATCAGAACCCCTATCTTTCGCCCTACGAGGAGTTTCAGCGCTTCAAGACCCATCCGGCCATCCGCGACATGCTGGATGGGGGCAAGCGCATTGCCTATGGCGCGCGCGCCATCACCGAGGGCGGCTGGCAGTCGATCCCGAAGCTTGTCTTTCCGGGCGGTGCGCTCATCGGCTGCTCGGCGGGCTTCGTCAACGTGCCGAGGATCAAGGGCTCCCACAATGCCGTGCTCTCCGGCATGCTCGCCGCCGAGGCGGCCTTCGAGGCGCTCGGAGAAGGCCGGGCCCACGATATGCTCGAGGCCTACCAACGCCGCTTCTGGTCGAGCGACATTGCCCACGATCTGAAGCGGGTTCGCAACGTCAAGCCGATGTGGTCGCGCTGGGGCACGATTGCAGGTGTCGCGCTCGGCGGCCTCGACATGTGGCTCAACACCCTCATTCCCGGCACCGGTCTCGGCTATACGCTGAAGCACGGCAAGGCCGATTACCAGACCCTGAAGCCGGCCTCGGCCTGCACGCCGATCGCCTACCCCAAGGCCGACGGCGTCTTGACGTTCGACCGCCTGACCAATGTCTCCTATTCGGGCACCAACCACGAGGAGGGGCAGCCGGCCCATCTCAGGGTCGCCGATCTCGGCCTGCAGAAGGCGTCGGAGCTCGGCCAGTTCGCCGGCCCCTCGAACCGTTACTGCCCGGCCGGAGTCTATGAATGGGTCGATGACGGCGAGGGCGGCAAGAAGTTCCAGATCAATTTCCAGAACTGCGTCCACTGCAAGACCTGCGATATCAAGGATCCGAACCAGAACATCACCTGGACGGTTCCCGAAGGCGGTGGCGGCCCCGTCTATCCCGGCATGTAGCCGGCACCTCGAGAAGACCTGATGCGCACGTTGCCGACCACCGCCAAGCTCTATCTGCGCGTTGCCGGATTGCGGCGACGACTGATGCTACGCTACGCCGCCCAGCGGCTGGCCCTCGGGGTGCTGGCGGCGATCGTGCTGCTGGTCGGATTGGGGCTCTTGAACGTCGCCCTCTACCTGTGGCTCCGCGAGCCCCTCGGAGATATCGGCGCCGTGCTGATCGTGGCCGGCCTACATCTCGTCGGGGGCGGGCTCCTCGCCGTCCTGGCGTTGCGCGGACCAAGTTCGCGCGAGCTTTCTGCCCTCGAGGAGGCAGAGGCGGCAGCCCTCGACGCCGTCACGACCGAGATCGAAGGCGTAGCGGAGAAGCTCAACCGCTTCGAATCCCGGCTGGAATCGATCGGCAGCCACCTGGCACTGGTGCCGAGCGCCCTATCGACCCTATCGACGATGCTCAGGAAGAGCCCAACCGAGGATCGAGAGACCTGAGGCAACGCCGCATTCCCGACACAAGCCCGGCGGGACCACTTCCCTTGCCGCCACGATCCCACTAGAAGACCGGCAACCAAAGGAGCACCGAAATGAAGCATCTGAGCGAGAAGGCCCGCGTCAAGCGGGACAAGCGCAACGCCAAGCACGGCAAGCACAATCAGAAGCGCCGAGCCAAGCGCAAGTCGCAACCGAAGGCCGAATAGGCGTCGGCCGACGCGGGACTCAGTCATCCCCATGGCGGGCGAGGCAGGCCGTCGACATTCGCGGGCTTGCCGGCACCTTGGAAAGCGGTCATGATTTTCAGCTCGCGAACGAGAAAGGCCGAATCGCACCATGGCATCGACATTCGCCGTCTTGAGAGCGCGGCGACTCGCCGGCGCGGGTCTCCTCGCAACCATCGTCGTGCTGACGGCTCCGGCGATCGCCGAACAGGCGCCGGCCGGGGATGAGGTCAAGATCGAGCCGGTCGGATCGCTTCTCGGCAGCTATCTTGCCGGCCGCATCGCCCACGACGAGCGCGACCCCGAGGCCGCAACGGCCTACTACCGGGATGCCCTGAAGAAGCAACCGGACGATCCCCTGCTGCTGCGCCAGGCTTTCCTGGCGGAGGCCGAACTCGGTGCCTGGGAGCAGGCGGGCGAGCTCGCCGATCGCGTCGTCAAGGTCGAGACGGGCGACCGGTGGGCGCGCATTTTCCTCGGCGTGCGATCCTTCAAGCAAGGCAACTTCAACGAGTCCGACAAGCACTTCGAGCTTGCAAGCGCCGGCTCGATCGCCGAGCTGACCGGAGCGCTCGCCCGCGCCTGGGTGAAGGCCGCGGAAGGCAATCTGGCCGGCGCGCGGAGCCAGCTCGACACCCTGAAGTCGGCCGATTGGGCGCGCTACTACCGCGTTTATCACGAGGCCCTCATTGCCGACCTGCTCGGCGACGACAAGGTTGCGCGGGCCACCTATCAGGAACTCTTCCAGACAGAACCCAAGATCGTCAGCGTTGCCTTGGCCTACGCCCGCTTCGAGAGCAGCCGTGGCGACAACGCTCGTGCCCAGCAGATCCTGAAGGATCATCTTGCGGGCGACGACCAGCCCCACGCGATGGTGCAGGAGCTGCTCGCCTCCATCCGGCGTGGCGAGAAGCAGACGCCGGCAATCGGCAGTGCGGAGGAAGGTCTTGCCGAGGTCTTCTACGGGATCGGCGAGCAGCTCGCGAGCGAGAACGCCCACGATACCGGCGTCATCTTTCTGCAGCTGGCGCTATACCTGAGGCCCGACTCGCCCCTGACACTGATCGCCCTGTCAGGCGTGCAGGAGCAGATCGGCCGCAGCGACATGGCGATCAAGACGCTCGACCGCATACCGACGGACACGGCATTGGGCTTCTCATCGGCAATTCGCAAGGCCTTCAATCTCAACCAGCTCGATCGTGTTGACGAGGCGCGGAGTGCGCTCAAAGAGCTGCTCGAGCCAAAGCGTCTCGCCGTCGTCGCGGATACGGAGGTCGAGGATCCCCTGCCCAACCCGGCGATTGCCGAGACATTCGCGAATATCGGGCCGGGCTCGCGCAACGCGCAGGTCACCGAGCTCCAGCAACTCCTTGGCCAGCTCGGCTTCGACCCCGGTCCGATCGACGGCATCTTCGGCAAGGCCAGCGTCGAGGCGCTCAAGGCCTTTCAGGGCAGCGCCGGGCTCGAGGCCACCGGCCGGATCGGCCCCCAGACCAGGACCGCACTTGCTCAGCGCGTGACGACGCTCGCCGCCGAGCGGGCCAAAGTGCCGGCCCGCATCTGGCAGATCCGGATTCATACGGCCCTCGGCAGCATCCTGTCGAACCGGAAGTTCTACGCCGATGCTGCCGAAAACTACTCGGCCGCCATTGCTCTCGTGCCCAATCCCGACAAGGATCAATGGAACCAGTATTTCCAGCGCGCCATCTGCTATGAGCGCTTGAAGCAGTGGGACAAGGCCGAGCCGGACTTCCTGAAGGCAATGGAGCTCGATCCCGAGCAACCGTCGCTCCTCAATTACCTCGGCTATTCCTGGGTCGATCAAGGCAAGAATCTCTCGCAGGCCATGGACCTCATCCGCAAGGCCGTGAAGCTCAAGCCCGACGACGGGTTCTATGTCGACAGCCTCGGCTGGGCTCACTATCGACTGGGCGAGTTCGATGAGGCGACCCGCCAGCTCGAGCGTGCCGTTGAGCTCGAGCCGAACGATCCGATCATCAACGACCACCTGGGCGATGCCTATTGGCAGGTCGGCCGGCGCAACGAAGCGCGCTTCCAGTGGTCGCAGTCGCTCACCCTGAAGCCCGAGCCCGAGGACAAGGAGCGGATCGCCAAGAAGCTCGAGAAGGGCCTCGACACGATCCAAGGCACGACGGCAGAGGGCGCCACCTCGACGCAGCCGGTGCAATAGGCCACGGCACGCCATGACCGCCATCACCGAGGTGGCGCGCGCGAAGATCAATCTGACGCTCAGGGTGCTCGGGCGGCGTGCTGATGGCTTTCACGTGCTCGAGAGCCTGGTCGTGTTTGCAGACGTCGCGGACCGGCTGACCCTCGATCCGGACCAGCCGGACGGCATCTCGATGGCGGGACCGACGGCCCCGAATGTCGTCGGCGACAATCTGGTCGCCCACGTCCTCTCCCGCGCACAAGCCGTCGCGCCGGACCTCGTCATCGGTCACCTGCACCTCGAGAAGCACCTGCCGGTGGCCGCCGGCATCGGCGGCGGCTCGGCGGATGCCGCCGCCGCGCTTCGCGCCGTGCTGAGGCGTCATCCCGGTGACCGGAGACTGAAGCGGCTCGCCTGCGAGTCCCAAGCCCTCGGCGCCGACATCCCGGCCTGCCTCGTCTCGCAGGCACTCATCATGCGTGGCATCGGCGAAGAGGTCATGCCGATCACCCATTTCGCACCAATCGATGCCGTGCTCGTCAATCCGGGACTGCCGCTCGCCACGGCGGATGTGTTCAGGGCGTTGGCTGCCGCTCCTCTGACGAGCGCGCCCCAGCCGTCCGACTGGCCGGAGGCCATCGGCGGCCTCGACGATCTGTTGGCGCTCATCGGCGGGCGGGCGAATGAGCTCGAGCCGCCGGCACGTCGGCTGCTACCCGTCATCGACACGGTGCTCGCGGCGGTCGGCCGGCAACCCGGCTGCCGGCTCGCGCGCATGTCCGGCAGCGGTCCGACTTGCTTCGGCCTGTTCGAGAACGCGCGGGCCGCAGCGGCGGCGGCCACGACACTGAAGACGGCTCAGCCGGGCTGGTGGGTGGCGGCGACACGGCTCGCCTGAGGGGATTCCAACCGCCGAGCCCTCAGCCGGCGCGCCGTGCCCGCGCCGCCGCGTAGAGAGCGAGCGCCGCCGCCAGGTCCTCGTGGCCACCGCCACCCGACTTGAAGACCGTGATGTCGTCCGGACCACGGCGGCCTTCCGCCTTGCCCTGGGCCAGCTCGAAAAGGTCCGCGATCTTCGCCTCAGCCAGCACGCCTTCCGAGACCGGCCCGATCACGTCGCCGCAGACGCCGACGGTCGATTGCCGGCTATCCACATAGAGCCGGCCCGAGCGCTTGACCACCTCGCCGTCGGCCTCGCGATAGGCGGGCGTGTAGCCGCCGACAAGATCGACATGGGCACCGGGCTTCAGCCACGCGCCTTTGACGATCGGCTCGGTGGCGAAGGTCGCGGCGCTGACGATGTCGGCCTCCGACGCAGCCGTCGCCGGATCGGCGGTGGCCGAGGCGCTAAGGCCCACCGCCTTGAGCTCGGCCGCGAGCGTCTCGGCGTTCGCGTGCGTGCGGTTCCAGATGAGCACGCGCTCGATGGGCCTGACTGCCGCATGCGCCTTGACGAGATGCGGCGCGAGCTTGCCGGCGCCGAACATGGCCAGGACGCGAGAGTCCTTCCTCGCCAACAGGTCGCTCGCGACGGCCGAGTTGCTCGCCGTCTTGAAGAAGGTCTCCGCCACCCCGTCGATGGTCGCCATCGGCTCGCCGGTCGTGCCAGAAAACAGCACGTAGAGGCCGACGACGGAGGGGATGCCCTTCGACAGGTTGTCCGGGAACACGTTGGCGATTTTCATGCCGAACGCCTTGTCGCGCATCCAGGCGGTCTGGATGAGACAATCGTTCTCCCCGCCCTTGGGCGCCGGCTGCGTCAGGATCGTCCGCTCGAGCGCATCCACGCCGGTCCGATACATGTCCGTCAGCGCTGCGACCAGCTGGCGGTAGTCGGCGATGGCATTGACGGTCTCTCGGTCGATGACGAACATAGGGCCTCACATGCGGGCTGGGGTTGCGGATCGCACTATAGACCACTTCGGAACGTGACAGCTCGCTCCAGGCGCGCGCCGAAGTGACCGGGGGGCTCTTTGGGCCGCCCTCCGGGGGCCCTCTTGAAGACCTGGCCGCCCTGATCCTCATGCGACCACCGGCGGCTTTCCCTCGCCGGCACCGACCTCTATAAGACCTCACGGCCCCTTTCTTTGGCTTGGCGCACGCTCTTTCGGCGAACCGGTATCCCCTTTGCCGGACCGTGCGCTGCCTCCGCGGGGCCGTTCGTGTGCCGACTTCGCGGCGCGAGAAGGAGCTTGAAGCATGGCCAACGTCGTGGTCGTCGGTGCGCAATGGGGCGACGAGGGTAAGGGCAAGATCGTCGACTGGCTGTCGGAGCGCGCCGATTGCGTCGTGCGCTTCCAGGGCGGCCACAACGCCGGCCACACCCTCGTCATCGGCAACAAAACCTACAAGCTCTCGCTCTTGCCATCAGGTATCGTCCGACCGGGCAAGCTCTCCGTCATCGGCAACGGCGTCGTCGTCGATCCCTGGGCCTTGAAGACGGAGATCGAGGGGCTTCGGAGGATGGGCGTTGACATCACCAGGGCCAATCTGCGCATCGCTGAGAATGCCACGCTGATCCTGCCGCTGCATGGCGAACTGGATCGCATCCGCGAGGAGGCCGCCGGCAAGCAGTCGATCGGCACCACCATGCGCGGCATCGGTCCGGCCTATGAGGACAAGGTCGGCCGCCGGGCCATTCGGGCGCAGGACCTCGCCAATCTCGACACGCTACCGGCCAAGATCGAGCGGCTGCTTGCCCACCACAATGCGCTCCGGCGCGGCCTTGGCGTTCCCGAGGTCCAGCCAGCCGAGTTGCTGGAAGCCCTGACGGACATTCGCGACAGCGTCCTGCCCTACGTTGACACCGTCTGGGCGCTGCTGGACCAGGAGCGGCGGGCAGGCAAGCGCATCCTATTCGAGGGCGCACAAGGCGCCCTCCTCGACAACGACCACGGCACTTATCCCTTCGTCACCTCCTCCAATACGATTGCCGCGCAGGCCGCGACGGGTTCCGGCATGGCCCCAAGTACTCTCCACTACGTGCTCGGGATCACGAAGGCCTATACGACCCGGGTGGGGGCCGGTCCCTTTCCGACCGAACTTACCGATGCGACCGGTGAGCTGATCGGCCAGAAGGGCCATGAGTTCGGGACCGTGACCGGCCGCAAGCGCCGCTGCGGCTGGTTCGACGCCTGCCTCGTCCGCCAAACCATCAAGGTGGCCGGCATCGACGGCATTGCCTTGACGAAGCTCGACGTGCTCGACGGCTTCGAGGAGCTGAAAGTCTGTGTCGGCTATGAACTCGACGGCAGGCCGATCGACCACTTGCCGGCGGGGCAGTTCGCGCAGGCGCGTGTAAAACCCGTTTACGAGACGATGCCCGGCTGGCCCGAGACGACGCGCGGCGCGCGCAGCTGGGCCGATCTTCCCGCCCAATGCATTAAATACGTCAAGCGCATCGAGGAGTTGATCGAGGCGCCGGTGGCACTGCTCTCGACCAGTCCAGAGCGGGACGACACGATCCTGGTGCGCGATCCCTTCGAGGGATAGGCCCGCGTCAGCCTAACGCTCCTCGATCTCCGGTGGATCGAAAGCGGTAACAGGCGGCGGCGTGCCGGCAAATTTCTCCACCTCGACCAGGCAGGAATGCGCCGTCGGCCCCTGGCCCAGCTCCGACGTTCCCTTATCGCGCGTCAGGACGTTCGGATTGCCGTGCTTGCACAGGCTGCCGATCTCGCCCGGCGTTTCGGGATCGTACCACGCCCCTGTTGCGAGCTGCACGACCCCGCGCATGACGTCGTCGGAGATGATCACACCCGCGAGACAGGCGCCTCGATCGTTGAACACGCGCACGACATCCCCCGGCTGCAGGCGGCGCCGGGCAGCGTCATCGGGATGGATCGTGATCGGCTCTCGGCCGGCGACCTTGCTCGCCTGGCTGACGCTGCCGCAATCGAGCTGGCTATGTAACCGCGTGCGCGGCTGATTGGAGATGAGGTGCAGAGGGAACCGGTTGGCGGCCTCCGCCCCCAGCCATTCGTAAGGTGGCATCCAGCGCGGATGGCCGGAGCAAGCCTGGTAGCCGAATCCGGCAATGCGCTCTGAGAAAATCTCGATGCGGCCGCTCGGGGTCGTCAGCGGGTGAGCGATCGGATCGGCACGGAAATTCTCGAGCAGGATGCTCGGCCGCGCGGGCGACGGCCGGTCGGCCATGCCCTGCTCGCGAAATGCCGCCAGCTCCGGCAGCGAAAAGCCGGCCTGCTCGGCCCGCGTTTGGGCGCTTGTCCACATGCGCTCGAGCCACTCTTCCCCGGTTCGCCCCTCGGTGAACGCCTCCTCGATCCCAAGGGCGCGGGCAATTCCCGTAAGCACGTCATAGTCGTGGCGCGCGCCACCGACCGGCGGAATCGCCTGTTGCATGGCGACCAGCAACGGATCCCAGCGACACATCGAAAGATCGTCTCGCTCCAGCATCGTCGTCGCCGGGAAAACGATGTCGGCGTGGCGAGCCATCGGTGTCCACCAGATCTCGTTGACGATGATCGTCTCGGGCCGCCTCAACGCCGCGACGAGCCGGTTGATATCCTGATGATGATGGAAGGGATTCCCGCCGGCCCAATAGACGAGGCGAATGTCCGGATAGACGTGAGCGCCGCCATCGAAGTCGTAGGTGCCGCCAGGGTTGAGAAGCAAGTCCGAGATGCGGGCGACCGGGATAGCATCCTCGACCGGATTGATCCATTGCGCCAGTGATGGCCAGCGCATCGGCGTCACAGGATAGCCGACACCGTTGGCGCTACTGTAGCCGATGCCGAAACCGCCACCGGGCAAGCCGATCTGGCCGAGCATGGCGGCGAGCGTCACTGCCATCCAGAGGGGCTGCTCGCCATGATCGGCGCGTTGCAACGACCAGGTCAGCGTGATCATCGTCCGCGTATGCGCCATGCGGCGTGCGAGACCACGGATCGTGCCTGCTTCGAGGCCAGTGAGGCGCGCCGCCCAGTCGGCGTCCTTGGGCTGACCGTCCAACACCCCCATGAGATAGGGCTCGAAGCGGTCATAACCCGTTGTGTAGCGGGTGAGGAACTGCCGGTCGTGCAAATCCTCGGCAACCAGCGTGTGTGCGAGGCCGAGCATCAGCGCCGTATCGCTTCCCGGACGCGCAGCGAGCCACTCGGCTCCAAGCTCCGGCATCGCATCCGAGCGAAGAGGACTAACCGACACGAAGTCGCAGCCATTCTGCTTCGCCGCGCGCAACGCCTCTGCCATGATGTGGCGACCGACGCCGCTCGCATTGACCTGGGCGTTCTTGCGCGGCAGCCCGCCGAGCATCACCAGCAGCCGGGTGTGCTCCGAGATGACGGGCCAGGCGGTCGCCTGATTGCAAATGAGATCGTGAAAATCGCCAACGATGTGCGGCATGATCGCATGGGCGGCAGCGTGGCTATAGGTATCGATCGAGGCCGTATAGCCACCGATGCAGTTGAGGAAGCGGTGGAGTTGGCTTTGAGCATGGTGGAAGCGGCCAGCGCTGGCCCAGCCGTAGGAGCCCCCGAAGATCGCCCGATTGCCATGGGCCTTGCGCACCCGATCGAGCTCGGCTGCCGCAAGCTCGGTGGCCTCCTCCCAGGAAACCGCGACGAAGGGTTCGGCCCCGCGCGTCGAGCGATCACAGGCATGACCCTCTTCGAGAAAGCCTTTCCGGACCACCGGTCCGGCGATCCGCGCGGGATGATAGACGGCCTCGACGATGCCAGGCCCGATCACGGCCGGGTCGGGATCGCCCGCGAAGTCGCGCACGCCGACGAGGCGGCCACTTTCGACCTCGGCGAGATAGGTGCCCCAGTGGGTCGAGAAGGGTGTGAGCTTGGTCCGAGCGTCCATCATGCCGTCAACAGCCCTCCCGCGAGCGTCGACGCTAGCATGAGGCACACGGCCCGATCCACCCGACCTGCTACCTGAACGCCGGGATGACCTCGTTGCAGAACAGCTCGAGCGAGCGCTTCTGCTCTTTCAGGCCGAGGCCGAGGCTCGCATAGTAGGTGAACTGGTCGACGCCCAGCGCCTCGTAGCGCTTGAGCTTGGCGATCACCTCCTCGGGCGTGCCGAACATCAGGTTCTCCGACAGCATCCTCGGCTCGTACTCGGCCCGGTTGCCCAGCTCCTCGAAGGGTATGGCCTTCGCGAAACCATTGTCGACGTCACCCAGATTCTTGAACAGGTTCTCGAACTGCGAGAGCTGGCGCTGCGCCGCCCGGACCGGCACCTCCCACTCCTCCTTCCGGTCGTAGACCGCGGTATGCCGCATCATGGCGAAGATCGGACGCCGGGCGCCCGGATGCTTTTGCATCGCCTCGTCGAGCCGGCTCTTGTAGAGCTCGGCCTCCGACATCGGCCGGGTCAGCGGCCAGGACAGGATGTTGCAGCCGTTGGCGACGGCGAAGTCGTAGGTGATCGGCGCGCGCGCCGCGATCCAGATCGGCGGATGCGGCTGCTGCACCGGCTTCGGCACCGAGGTGGCGCGCGGAAACGACCAGAACTCGCCCTTGTGCTCGACGTCGCCCTGCCACAGCGCCTGGACGAGCGGCAGCATCTCCTGCATGTAGCGCCAGCCCTCGGTCTGCTTGAGACCGGGCATCATGCGGTCGAACTCGCGCTGGTAGGCGCCGGAGCCGATGCCGAACTCGGAGCGGCCGCCCGAGAGGAGATCGAACAGCGCGGCGGCGCCGGCAAGCTTGATCGGATGCCAGTAGGCGGCGACGGCAACCGCGACGCCGATGCGGATGCGCTCGGTATGCGCGGCCCACCAGGCGCAGATCTGGAACGGGTCTGGCGCGATCGTCATCTCGAGCGCGTGATGCTCGGCCGCCCAGGCGATATGAAAGCCGCCCCGGTCCGCCATCTGCACCATCTCGAGCGTGTGACGGGCGACCGTCTGCATGTCGATGTCGGGCGCAATGCGCTCCATGTTGATCGCGAGCTGGAATTTCATGGGTGGCGGGCTCCTGTCGACGGGGGACCGATGAAAGCGACCTCAGATGAGCCGACCATGACGACGGGCATTTGAGTTTTTTCGCCGTTGTCGAGATTAATTCGCCGCCTCGCGCTGTCGGATCACTCGTGAATGGTCGCCCCGCCGTCGATCACGATCGTCTGGCCGGTGATGAAGGCTCCGGCATCCGAGGCGAGGAACACGGCCGCCCCGCCGATGTCGTCCGGCTCGCCGATCCGGCCCAGCGGCGTGTGACGGAGCTCATGAGCGAGCGTCGCCGCGTCCTCCCACAAGGCCCTGGCGAAATCGGTCCTGACCAGTCCGGGCACGATGCAATTGACCCGCACCTTCTTCGGCCCGAGCTCGACCGCCAGGTTGCGCACGAGCTGGATGTCGGCGGCCTTGGAGATGCAATAGGCGCCGAGCACGGGCGAGCCGCGGTAGGCCCCCGTCGAGGAGACCACGATGACCGAGCCACCGCCTTGGCGGATGAGCTCCGGCCGAGCGAAATTGATCAGCCAGTGGTTGGCGAGGATGTTGTTGTCGAGAACCTTGCGGAACTGGTCGTCGCTGATGCCGTCCATCGGGCCATAGTAGGGATTGCTCGCCGCATTGCAGACGACGATGTCGAGGCGCCCCAAGGTAGTAACCGTCTGCTCGACGAGGGCCTCGAGCTGCTCTTTGGATGAGATGCTCGCGGCCATTGCCATCGCTCTCCCCTCCCCGTGGCGCGCATTGATCTCAGCGGCCACCGCTTCGCAGGCGGCGAGCTTACGCGAGGAGATGACGACCCGCGCGCCTGCCTCCGAGAGCTGACTCGCGATCGCTTTGCCGATGCCACGCGAGGAGCCGGTGACGATCGCAACCTTACCGGACAGATCAAAGCGCGGCATGGCTTCCTCCCTGCTCTGGGAGCCCTCCTGGGCTCCCGAGCGAGGACTATGCCGCAAAGCTAGCCCTTTACATAGTCGCGGACCTTGTCGCGCGCGACATCATCGGGCGAGCGCTCTGCCGGCGCGCCGAAACCGCCACCGCCGGGAGCCTGTAGAATGAGACGGCGGCCCGCCGGGACATGCTGTCGACCCTTGCCCTTGAGCTTCGTGCCGTCATCGAGCGAGACGCTCCCCGGCGCACCTGCTCCACCCCCTGCCCGGCCCCGCGCCGGGTTCTCGCAACGGTCGAACATGGCATTGAAATAGAATTCGTGGCCCTCGGCCGGCGCGATTTCGATGGTCTGCCCGAGACCACCGCGGAACTTGCCGGCCCCGCCCGACCCATCACGCAGCTCCTTGCGCCAGAAGATCACAGGCCCGACATGCTCGGTGGCCTCGATCGACATGGTGTGGACACCCGAGGGGAAGGCCGTTGCGCTCATGCCATCCTGGTCGGGCCGTGCACCCGAGCCGCCCGAGTTGAACATCAGGACCTCGGCACGCTGCGCCCGCGCGCCGGGCGGGAGGTTGCCGCCGGTCGGCCGCGCCGAGATGTGGATGTTCCAGAGCGCCCCCGATCCTTCCGCCGGCACGGTCCCCGGCCGCATGCCGTGGACGGCACCGAGGATGACGTCGGGCACGAAATGGCCGAGCACGTGCCGGACGGCGACCGCGGCCGGGCGCTCGGCATTGAGGATGCAGCCGGGCGGCGCCACGACCTTGAACGGCTCGAGCGAGGCCCAGTTGTTCGGAATATCGGGGGCCAGTGCCACCTTCAGGCCATAGGCCGCATAGGCGGTCGTGTAGATCAGCGGCACGTTGATGCCGCGCGGACTCTGGCTCGATGTGCCGTCGAAATCGACGACGATCTCCTCGTCCTTGACCGTCATCGCCACGACCATCTCGACCGGGGCGCCATAGCCGTCGACACGCATCGAGTTGCGATAGGTCCCTTTCGGCAGCGCCTTGATCCGCTCGATGGTCGCGGCGAGGCTTCGCTCGAAGACGAACTCCGCCAAGGCATCGATATCGTCGAGGTCGAACTCGTCCAGCATGTCGATCAGCCGGCGGTGCCCCGTCTCGTTGCAGGCGGCGAGCGAGTAGACGTCCCCAACGACCTGCTTCGACTCGCGGACGTTGTTGTGCAAGATATTGACGAGGTCGCGATTGACCTTGCCCCGCTCGGCGAACTTCATGATCGGGATGCAGATGCCTTCCTCGTAGACCTCGTTCGCATCCGGCCCGAAGCCGCGCCCGCCGACATCGACGACATGGGCCGTGCAGGCGAAATAGCCGATGAGCTTGCCCTTGCGGAAGGAGGGGCTGACGACTGTCAGGTCGTGCAGATGCCCAGTACCGAGCCACGGGTCGTTGGTGATATAGGCATCGCCCTCGAAGATGTTGTCCTCGCCGATCGCCTTGATGAAATGGCCGACGGCGGCCGCCATGGCGTTGACGTGGCCGGGCGTGCCGGTGACGGCCTGCGCGATCATGCGGCCCTGGCGGTCGAAGACGCCGGCCGAGAGATCGCCGGCCTCACGAACGCTCGTCGAGAAGGCGGTTCTGACGAGCGCGACGGCCTGCTCCTCGACGACGGCGATGAGCCGGTTCCACATGACCTGCGAGCGGACGTCGGCGAGTGCTTCGGACATGCGCGTTTGCTCCTCTCAGCGCTCGGCGCCGCTGGACTTCAGCAGCAGGCAGCCATCGGGTTGCATCACCGCCTCATAGCTTGTCGAAACGATGGTCGTCGTCTCGGCCTCGACGATCGCGGCCGGGCCCTTGATCCGATCGCCGGGCTGCAAGCGGCTCCGCGCGACGACCTGGGCCGACACCGGCGCGCCTTTCGCGGTGTCGAAAATCTGACGCGACCCGTCGACTGCCCCATCCGTCTCGCCTCGGCTCAATTGAAGCCGCTCGACAGGGGCCGGGGGGGAGCTGGCTTTGAGCGACCAGCTCACGATCTCGACATCGAGGCCGTCGATGGCGCGCCCGAATTGGGCCGCATAGACCTCGGTGAATCGGGCCAGAAACGTGGCAGCGCCCTCGGTGGCTTCATAGGTCCTGATGTCGACCGGAACGGGAATCTCCCAGCCCTGGCCGATGTAGCGCATATAGGCGGTGCACTCGCGCTCGGGCTCGACGTCGGGCGCGCCGGCACGAACGAACGACATCGCCTCTTCCGACAACTCCTTCAGCACCCGATTGACGCGGCCCGCATCGAAGCTGCTCAGCCGGACATAGGCGCTGCGGACTGATTCGAAGCCGAACGGCGCCCTCAGAAATCCGATGGCCGAGCCGACACCGGCGCCGGGCGGGACGAGGATCTCGCCAATGCCGAGCTTCTCGCCGAGCCGTGCGGCATGCAGCGGGGCGGCACCACCAAAGGCGATCATGGCGAAGCGGCCGAGCTCCTTGCCGTTCTCGACGGCATGCATGCGGGCGGCGTTCGACATGTTCTCATCGACCACCTCTGAGAGACCAAAAGCCGACGCAGTCGCATCCGTCCCGAGCCTCGTGCCAAGCCCTTTGCGCAGCGCCTGGTCAGAGGCTTCGACCGACAAAGTGATCGTGCCGCCCGCGAAGGCATCGGGATCAATCCGGCCGAGCACAAGATCGGCATCGGTGACGGTCGGCTCTGTACCGCCGCGCCCGTAGCAGGCGGGCCCCGGCTCCGAGCCCGCACTCTCCGGTCCGACCCGGATCTGGCGCATGCTGTCGACGGTGGCGATCGAGCCGCCGCCGGCACCGATTTCGATCATCTCGATCACCGGGATGGAGATCGGCATGCCGCTGCCCTTCTTGAAACGGTAGGTGCGCGCAACCTCGAAGGTCTTGGCGGTCTTGGGCGCCTGGTGCTCGATCAGGCAGATCTTCGCAGTGGTGCCGCCCATGTCGTAGGAGAGGACGCGGTCGAGACCGTAGCGGGCGGCGATGTCGGCGGCGAACACGGCGCCGCCTGCCGGCCCCGATTCGAGGAGCCTGACCGGAAAGGCTATGGCGCTCTCGACGGTGATGATGCCGCCGCCAGAATGCATGATGTAGACGGGCGCGTGTAGGCCGATCGAGGCCAGTCCGCCGGTCAGCCGCCCGAGATAGGAGGCCATCACCGGCTGCACGTAGGCATTGGCGCAGACCGTATTGAAGCGCTGCAGCTCACGCATCTGCGGCGAGACCTCCGACGAGATCGAGATCGGCAGGTCGCGGCGCCTTTGCGTCAGAATCTCGCGCACCAGGCGTTCGTGAGAGTCATTTGCGTAGGCATGGATGAAGCCGATGGCGACGCTCTCGTAGCCGGCCCGGATGATCTGCTCCGCCAGTCGCTCCACCTCTGCCGGATCGATCGCTTTGAGCACGCGGCCGCTCGCATCGATACGCTCGTCGATGACGAAGCGATGATCGCGCGAGATCAGTGGCGCCGGCAGAACGATATTGAGATCGTAGAGCTCGAACCGGTTCTCGGTCCGCATCTCGACGACGTCGCGGAAACCCTTCGTGGTGATGAACGCGGTTTTGGCGCCGCGCCGCTCGATCAGGGCATTGGTGGCGAGGGTCGTGCCGTGGATGACCGAATCGACGTCACCCGGCGCGACGCCGGCTTGCCGGGCAACCTGGGCTATTCCCTCGACGATGGCACGCTCGGGCGCGCCATGCGTCGTCAGCAGCTTCGTAGAATGCAGCTCGGTGCCGATCTCAAGCACGACGTCGGTAAAGGTACCGCCGATGTCGGCGCCGATACGGGCCGGCTTGCCTCGATGTGCCATTGCGCTACGCTCCAGATCCCCTCGGGCGCTTGGTCTCGACGGGGCGGATTGAATTGTATGATGACATATGACAGGGTATCGAGGTGGGTCAAGCGTACCTCAGATATACCGGTGGACCGTGCCGAGGCAATGCGGCCGGGCGCCAGAGCGTAGCCCCCCAGACACAGGCAAGGACGAGCACATGAGCCATTTCAACCGCGTTCTGATCACCGGCGCTGCAGGCGGGATCGGTAAGCAACTGAGACAATCCGGCACACGGCTCGCCCGTCACGTCCGCCTGACCGACCGCATCGCCTCCGAGGCTCTCGGACCTCACGAGGAGGACCGCCCCTGCGAGCTCGACGACATGCCGGCGGTCTCCTCGGCGGTGAACGGCTGCGATTGCATCGTGCATCTGGGCGCCAAGTCGAACGAGGGCACCTGGGACGAGGTGCTGCACTCAAACATCATGGGAACCTACAACATCTACGAGGCCGCTCGACGCCACGGCGTGAAGCGCATCGTCTACGCGAGCTCGATCCACGCGGTCGGCTACTATGAGCGCAATCATACGATCGACGCCAAGGTGCCGACGCGGCCCGACACGCTCTATGGCGTCTCGAAGACCTTCGGCGAGAACCTCGCCAGCTACTATTTCGACAAGTTCGGCATCGAGAGCGTTTGCCTCAGGATCGGCTCGTGCTTCCCGGAGCCGACCGATCGCCGCCATCTGATCACCTGGCTCAGCTACCGTGACATGCGTCAGCTCGTCGAGCGGAGCCTCTCGGCGCCGCGCGTCGGCTTCCTGATCAGCTATGCTACCTCGAACAACCGCCAATCCTTCTGGGACAACAAGGCCGCCTCGATCCTCGGTTACCGCCCGGAGGACTCGGCCGACGACTATGTCGAGCAGATTCTCGCCAAGACCGAGCAGGGAGACCCGAACGACCCAGCCGTCAAGTTCCAGGGCGGCATCTACTGCAAATGGGGTCATTGGGAGGATCAGCAGACGAGCTGAACGCCCATGAGAACCTACACGATCGCTGCCATTCCCGGCGACGGCGTCGGCAAGGAGGTGGTCGCCGCCGGTCTCGATGTGCTGGCCGAGATCGCCCGCCGCGATGGTGGATTCGCGTTGGATGTTCGCCACTTTGACTGGGGCACAGACTATTACAGGCGTCACGGCGCGATGATGCCGGCCGACGGGCTCGCGCAGATTCGCGACGTGGACGCAGTCTATTTCGGTGCCGTCGGCTCTCCGGATGTGCCGGACCACATCACACTCTGGGGGCTGCGGCTCGCCATCTGTCAGCCATTCGATCAGTATGCCAATGTGCGGCCGACACGGATCCTGCCCGGGATCGAGAGCCCGCTTCGCGGCGTCGCGGCCAGGGACCTCGATTGGGTGATCGTGCGCGAGAACTCGGAAGGCGAGTATGCCGGCCAGGGCGGCCGCTCGCACCGCGGCCTGCCGGAGGAGGTTGCGACGGATGTCTCGATCTTCACGCGCGCCGGCATCACCCGCATCATGCGCTTCGCCTTCCGCCTTGCGCAATCGCGACCGAGGAAGCTCCTGACGGTCGTGACCAAATCGAATGCCCAACGCCACGGCATGGTGCTCTGGGACGAGATCGCGGCCGAGGTGGCGGCCGAGTTTCCGAACGTCCGCCGCGATAAGATGCTGGTCGATGCGATGACCGTCCGCATGACGCTGAAGCCGGCCTCGCTCGACACCATCGTCGCGACCAACCTGCATGCCGACATCCTTTCCGATCTCGCCTCGGCGCTCGGCGGCTCGATCGGGCTCGCACCGACCGCCAACCTCAATCCAGAGCGTCGCTTTCCCTCGATGTTCGAGCCGATCCACGGCTCGGCCTTCGACATCGCCGGTCGCGGCATCGCCAATCCGATCGGCTGTTTCTGGTCGGCATCGATGATGCTGGAGCATCTGGGCGAGGCGAAAGGAGCCGAACGATTGATGCGCGCCATCGAGCGCGTCACGGCCGATCGCCGATGGCATACGCCCGACCTCGGCGGCACGGCGACGACAGCAGCGGTGACGGATGCCGTTTGCGAGTCACTTCGGTCGGACAATCAGGCCTGAGCCGCGTCAGCGCACGCCGGCGGCCCGCGAAGGCTCAGCTCCTGGCCGGCCCGCGCGGGTCTCGAAACCGCGGGCCGCGACCGACAACGGGATCGAGAATGCCGGTCTCGTATTCGTCGGCGAACTCCTCGGGACCGGCCGGAAAGCGACGCTCGGTCGGAAATCCCAGTCGTTCGAGAACCTCCGGCGCCATCAGATAGGCGCCGCTGACCAGCTGGGCGAGCGTCTCGAACCCGGCTCTATCGGTTGAGGCGAAGACCTTCACGGTCCCCCAGTCGAGCCGTTGCGGCAATGCCGTCAGAAGCGGTCGAAGCTCTGCCTCCGTGACAGCGCTCGCCTTGACGGCTCGACGAAGCAAGTCTTCGAAGCCTTTGATCTCGTCGACCGACGGCATTCGCTCGCTGCCTGGAACGAGTATGCGCGCCAGGTCGGCAAGTCGCGAGAGGTCTTGGGGGCTGAGAGTGGGCTGGGTCATGCGGGCACCGGGAGATCTCGGGCGGTCTCGACGATATGCTCGGCGCTGCGCAGCGCCAGCGCCGTGATGCTTGCGGTCGGGTTGACCGCACCGCTTGTCACCATAACGCTGCCGTCGACGATGAAGAGATTGGGCACGTCGTGCGTCCGCCCGAACCGGTCGACGACGGAGCGACGAGGGTCCGTGCCCATGCGGGCAGTGCCTAGGAGATGGCCCGGCTGCTCGCGCCAGAGCGGCGTCTGCGCGATGTGGCGGGCGCCGGTCGCCTCGTGCATCTCCACCATGCGGGCCAAGGCGAAGTCGAGGTTCCGCTTGGTATTGTCGCTCATCTTGTAGTGGATACGCGGTGCCGGGATGCCGTCGCTGTCCTTGAGCTCGGGATCGAGAGTGACGCCATTCGACTCCTCCGGCAGATCCTCGATGTTGGCAGCCCACGACAGGGCGCGACCCGCATGCTCGATGATGTCCTGCGCCGCCGCACCCCAACGCCGCTCGAAGTCCAGCGAAGCGAAATTCTGGATGAGTCGCAGAATCCCCGGGACCGGCATGAGATTCATTTTCGAGCCGCGCAGGAAGCCGCGCTTCTGATCAGTCTCGTAGAACTCCAGGCTGTACATGAGCTGGCCGGCCGGCCCCTTCCAGCTCTCGAGCTCCTCGTCATAGAGTCCGATCGACTCGTTGTTCGGATGCAGCATGAGATTTCGGCCGACGAGGCCCGAGGAGTTGGCGAGGCCATCGGGAAACTGTGCGGAGGCCGAGAGGAGGAGCAGCCGTGGCGTGCCGATGCCGTTGGAGGCGAGTACGACCGCCTTCGCCTTCTGCCGATGCTCCCGTCCCTCGCGGTCAATCCAGACGACACCGTTGGCGCGCCCGGCCGGATCGGTGGTGATCTGGCGCGCACGGGCCCCGGTCACCAGCTTGGCACCGAGCGCGATGGCGTGGGGCCAGAAGGCTAGGTCGAACGAGGCCTTGGCGCCCGCCGGGCAACCGGTCTCGCAGACGCCCCAGCGCTGGCATTTGACCATGCGTTTGAAATTCGCCGACGGGATCGCCTGCGTCCCCGGCCACCAATGCCAGCCGAGCGTGTTGAGGGCCTTCGCCGCCAGCATGCCGCCCTTGCCGAGCGGATGCGGCGGCATGTCGAAGTCCTGGGGCGGATAGGCCGGATCGCCGCCGAGACCGGAAACGCCAATGAACTTGTCTATGCGGTTGTAGTAGGGCTCGAGGTCCCAATAGTCGATCGGCCAGTCGTCTGCGACACCGTCGAGCGAACGCACGCGAAAGTCCGATGGCAGCAGCCGCATCCACTGCGCCCCGAACAGGATGCTGGAGCCGCCGACAGCCCCGAACATCACCGGCATCACCTCGGCCTGATCGACATTGAGCGGATAGTCGGCCGGACGGCCGCGATCATTGGGGTTCGTGCTCCAGTGCTTGCGGAGCAGCAACTCGAATTCCCGATGGTTGCCGGGAAAGTCGGCCGGGCTCACCCAGTCGCCCTGCTCGAGACAGACAACCTTGAACCCCCGCTCCGAAAGCGTATGCGCCGTGACTGCTCCGGACGGACCCGCGCCGATGATGACGACGTCCACATCTGCCATCGTTTGGCTCATGCCAAGCTCCTCGACGCCCTCGCCGCAGGATCTACCGCCGGCGCCCGCGATGCCTCCGGGGCCGGTAGCCTTCCAGGGCCTTATGAGTGTCAGACATCATATAACTCGGCACTTTGATTGGCAAGTCGCGCGAGTCTCTGCAAGGTGTGGGACAAGGTGGGATTTCGTGCGGGGACGTTGGTGCTTCTCAGCATAGCCATTCTGCTGGTGGTCGGCATCACGGCTGCCGTGTTGATCAGTCCCAGCGTTGCCGGGGCGGCGGTATGGAGAGCGACGATCACGCCGTTGGCGTCGATCATCGGCAGCGGTTTTCTCGTCCTCGGGCCGATTCTCGACAAGTCCTATGGGTCCTACGCGCCTCTTGCCATGGCCGGACTGTGCCTTTGCGCCTATCTCTTCGGGGCCGCCATCCGCTTCAACATCGCCGTCATCGACGGGGCAACGCCAGGCCGCGGGCGGATCGAGACCGCGCTCGAGACGCTGGCCTCGTGGTCGCTCGCCTTCGCCTATGTGATCTCGGTCGCCTACTACCTCAATCTTTTCGGCGCCTTCGCCGTGAGCCTGACGGCGCACGAAGGGACCACCTATGCGAAGCTCGTAACCACCGCTGTCTACGTGCTCATCCTCGCCGTCGGCTGGACACGCGGCTTCAAGATGCTGGAGCGGCTCGAGTATGGCTCCGTCACCACGAAGCTGGCCATCATCTCGGGCCTGTTGCTCGGCCTGGCACTATTCTTCGGCGCCACGGCGATCGATGGCCACCTCATTACGCTGCCCGCCGGTCAGACCGGCTGGTCATCGATCACGCTCGCCTTCGGCCTCCTCATCACCGTCCAGGGCTTCGAGACGTCGCGCTATCTCGGGCGGCACTATGATGCCAACCTCCGCATCCGCTCTATGCGACTGGCCCAGGCCGTCACCACAGCCATCTACATGGTCTATATCACCCTTCTCGTCTTCTCGATCGACATCTCCGGACAGAAGCTGAGCGAAACCGCCATCATCGCGATGATGCACGACGTCGCCCCGATCCTGCCTGCGCTGTTGATCGTCGCAGCGCTCAGCGCACAATTCAGTGCCGCGATCGCCGATACCGGAGGCGCGGGGGGCCTGGTTGCGGAGCTCACCCAGAACACGATCACGGCACGTCAGGGCTATGCCTTCCTGGTCGCGAGCGGACTCGTCATGACCTGGAGCTCGGATGTCTTCCAGATCATCAACTCCGCCTCGCGGGCCTTTGCGCTCTACTATGCCCTGCAGGCACTGATCGCCGCCGCCGCCGCATACCGAATGAGCGGCCGCCGCCTGTCGAGCTATCTGTTCCTGCTGCTCGCGATGCTCGGCTTGGCGATCGCGATTTTTGGACAGCCCGTTGGCGCATAGGTCCATCGGCCCTGCGTGGCGAGGGTGAGCTGGCCGAGATCGCAGCGCTCGTCGACGGCACCGCTCATGCCTGTCTCGCCGGGGCCGATGATGACGACGTTCGCATTCGTTGCTGTCGGGATCGAGCCTGCTCCTCGTCGCCACGCGGGACAAGGATGTCGCCCTGACGGGCCGTCCGGCGTCGACAACATCCACGAGAGCGCGTAGCGTCGGACGTCATATGACTATCGATCCCTATTGGCGAGGCGGAGGCACCTTCGAGGCAGGATGACATGACAGAGCTCCTTTCGATGTCCGGCAAATGCGCCGTCGTCACGGGCGGAACCACCGGGATCGGCTTCGCCGCCGCCCAGGCGCTCGTCGACGCGGGAGCCCGCGTTCTCCTCTCGGGCCAGGACCCGCGCCGTGTGGCCGCCGCTGAGGAACGATTGGGCCCCCAGGCGCTCGGCATCGTTGCCGACAACCGGTCGATGGATCAGATCGAGCAGATCAGCAGCCGAGCCCGCACGGCCTTCGGGCGGCTGGACACGCTCGTTGTCAATGCCGGCGTAACCTGGTCGGCAAAGATCGAGGATGTCACGGAATCCGACTTCGACGCCCAGATGGCCATCAACTTCAAGGGCAACTACTTCGTCATTCAGAAGTGCTTGCCTTTGATGACCTCCGGCGGTTCGATCGTCATGACGTCGAGCGGCAACGACTCGATGGGCTTTCCGGCCATGTCCGTCTACTCGGCGACGAAAGCCGCCATCCGCTCGCTCGTGCGCTCGCTGGCCGCCGAATTGGCGGATCGCAACATTCGCGTCAACAGTGTCGCCCCAGGCCCGATCGATACGCCGATCTACGAGAAGATCGGCCTCTCGCCCGACGACACAGAGAAGCTGCGGCGCGACGAGGCGAACATGACGACGCTAAAGCGCATGGGCAAACCGGATGAGGTTGGCCGTGCCATACTCTTTCTCGCCAGCGATGCCGCCTCCTACATAAACGGGGCCAATCTTCGGGTTGACGGGGGCTGGACGGACATTTGACCGCCGATCGGCGTCAGCTCAATGCACGATGCGCGATCTTCTCATAGATCCGCGACGCGAGGGCGAGCTTGCCGAGATCGCAATGCTCGTCGACGGCGCCACTCATGCCTGTCTCGCCGGGGCCGATGATGACGAGCGGAATGCCGAGCGCAGGCGCGAGCACGGTGCCGTCTGAATAATAGCCGACGCCCGCCGGCCGGACGGAGCGCCCCCTCACCTCGCCCGTCACGTCGAGACATAATTTCACAAACGGATCGTCGTCGGGCGTGTCGACCGGCGGCTTGAACCCTGTCTGCTCGACGGTGACATGGCGGCCCGCGATGCCCCGGAACTGCGCGAGCACCGCCGCCGGCTTGAGGCCCGGAACCGTGCGAACATCGATGTCGGCCGTGCAGCGATGCGCGATGATCGGCCGGGAGACGCCGCCGTCGATCAGACCGACATTGATGGTGGGCGGGCCGAGATGGCGATGCGGCGGCGCCTCGATCTCGAGATCGCGGACCCGGCTCAGGAACTCGGCCATGCGCAGGATGGCATTGCCGCGATCACCGGTTCGACTCTCCGAGAAGGCGTTGTGACCATAGTCGCCGGTCGCCGTCGCGCGGAGCCACAAGGCCCCCTTCTCGGCAACGAACACGTCGAGCGAGGATGGCTCGCTGATAAGCAGCGCCCCAGCATCGCGGAGCCGGCCACCTCTGACGAAAGCCTCGGCACCGAGGCAGTTCGAGTTCTCGGCGGCCGTCAGGGCGAGCACCAGATCACCCTTGAGCGGCGCGTTGGCGCGTTTGAGCGCGACGGCCGCCATGACCATGGCGGCCATGCCTGCCTTCATATCGGTGGCACCGCGTCCGTGGAGCTTACCCTCCGCGACCTCGCCACCGAAGGGTGAGCGCGACCACTCGGCGGGGTCGGCCGGGATCGTATCGAAATGGGCGGAGTAGACGAGCGACTTGCGCTCGCCCGAGCCCTTGACTCGCGCCAGCAGATTGGCGCGCCCCGGACCGATGTCGATCAATTCCGCCCTGATACCGGCGTCGGCGAGCACCTTGGCCACGAACTCGGCGGCTGCCCGCTCGTTGCCTGGCGGATCGACGGTGTCGACGCGGATCAGCTCCTGGGCCAGTGCGACGGTTTTGGCATCGATATCTTGCATCACCCTACTCGGCCGCCCGACGATTGCTCTGTGCCGCGGGAAGCCGCAACAGCTTGCCGAAGCCCTCGATCGGCGATGTCCAGTCGGCGAGCCGCGCCGCGTGCCAGAACGCCGCCTGATTGCTGGTGACGACCGGCAGGCCGATGCGCTGCTCGAGCGCCTCGATGATGTTGAGCGCCTTGGTCGCCGTGCACGAGATGAAGACGGCATCCGCACCTGTCCGGGCCGCGCTCATCGTCGCCTCGATGAACGCCTCGGCGGGAACGCGGCCGATCGACTCGTCGGTGTCATGGCCCGTGCAGGTGACCGAGACCAGCTCCACACCATGACGCTCGAAGAACCGGACGACATTCCCTGTCATCTGCACCGTATAGGGCGTGACGAGCACGATGCGGCGCGCCGCCAGCGCCTTCAGAGCCTCGACGGCCGCCAGCGCCGGATTGGTGACCTTCACCCCGGGCCGCCGCGAATGGACGAGCGCCTCGACCCGCTCGCTGCCGATCAGGGTCGAGGCCGATGTGCAGCCGAAGACGACGGCATCGAGGCGGATGTTCGGGACGAGCACGCCGGCGGCATCGGGAATGCGATCCGCGAGGGCCAAGAAGGTTTCGTCGGAGTTCGGCCAGTCGAGACGGATGCGCGTCGTGTAGAGCCCCAGACTGTCGTCGGGGACCATACAGCCGAAATCGCGCTCGATGGCGATGTCGGTCGAGAGCGAGATCAGGCCGATACGGGCCTTGGCGCCGTAAGGCTCCTCCAGACCGGAAGGCGGCTCGAAGAGACGAATAGCGGGCGAAGGCATGGGGGCTCCATGGGTGGCGCGGTCATAGATTATCGCGGCCTGGGTTCGAGGGCACGCTCCACCCGGCCGACCAGCGTGTCGTCATCCGCATAGGACGCGACGAGGCGATGCAAATGCGGCTTCCCGCCCGCCCACGGCCGGAAGCGGAGATCGGCCGCCTCGAGCACGGCGGTTACGGATGGCGGAACGTGCACGAAGATCTGGTTCGTCTCGACGGGAAAGGCGAGTTCGACACCCGGGACCGCAGCGAGCGCCCCGGCGAGGCGGTTTGCAACGGCATTGGCCTTCCGTGCGTTCTCGAGCCACAGGCCATCCTCGACATAGGCGAGAAGCTGAGCCGAGAAGTAGCGCATTTTGGAGTGCAGGAAGCCGGCCCGCTTGTGCTTGAAGCGCAGGACCTCGGCCAGCGCCCGATCGAAGACCAGAACCGCCTCGGCCATCATCGCCCCGTTCTTCGTGGTGCCGAAGGAGACGGCGTCGATGCCCGCGCGCCAGGTCATGTCGGCCGGCGTGACGTCGAGCGCAACGAGCGCGTTGGCGAAGCGCGCGCCGTCCATGTGGACCTTGAGGCCACCCCGATGGGCAAGTCCCGTCAAGGCCCGCAACTCGTCGAGGCTGTAGACCGTTCCGCGCTCGGTGGCCTGGGTGAGGCTCAGAGAGGAGGCCTGCATCTGATGGAGGAAGCCGGGGCCGTAGCCGATGAGCGCTGACTCGAGCGCACGCGGCGCGATCTTGGCATAATCGCCGTCCAGGACCACCAGCCGCCCGCCGCCCGAGTAGAACTCGACCGAGCCGGCCTCCGAGCCCATGATATGTGCCTGCGGATGACAGAACACCACACCGTAGGACGGTGTCATCGATCCAAGTGCCAAGCCATTGGCGGCAGTCCCCGAAGAGACCGGAAAGACCCAGGTCTCGTGCTCGAAAAGCTCCGAGTAGGTCCGGTTCAAGGTGAGCGACAGCTCGTCGGCGCCGTATGGTGGTGCGTAGCCGAGATTGCAGCGGGCCATCGCCGCCATGATCCTCGGATGCACGACAGCGGCATTGTCAGAGGCAAAATCAAAAGCCAAGGCAGGCTCCACGATCGCTGGTAGGCGTCAGTCGTCCGAGAGGTCGCGCACCAGAGAGCTGACGACATCGAGGTCCGTCTCGTAGGCTTCCTTCGCCTCGGTCTTCGGCAGAGTGGCGGCGAGCTTCCGCAGCCGGTCGATGGCCGCCGAGATATGCGCCCGCATATGCGCGCGCGCCGCCGCCTCGTCCTTATTCTCGATCGCCGTGACGATGGCCGCGTGCTCCGCGTGGATCATCCGGTAGTAAGCATCCTTCGAGTCGTCGTCGACGATGGCCGCGAGTTTCACCCGCGGCATGACGACGGGCGCCATGTATTTGAGCAGCTGGTGAATGTGCGGGTTTTTCGAGGCCTTGGCGATCGCCAGATGGAATTGGTAGTCGTAGAGGATGTTGGCCGTCCTCAGGTCCTGGCGCTCGGCGTCGATCTTCTCCATGCGACGCCGGATGTCTACCGCATCCGCCTTCGTGCGACGCAAGGCGCAGAGCCCGGCGGCCTCGACCTCGATGGCAAGTCGCAGCTCCATGACCATGATCGTCTTCGGCAGCGACTGAATGGCGCTCCAGTCGACCTCGAACCGTGATCCGCTCGCCTCGGCCACGAATACGCCGATGCCCTGCCGGGCGATCAGGACACCTTCGGAGCGCAGGCCGACGATCGCTTCACGGACGACAGTGCGGCTGACACCATACAGCTGGCACAGCTCCGCCTCGGTCGGAATACGATCGCCGGGCTTGAGTTTTTCGCGCCGGATCATCTCTTTGAGCTTGTCGGCGACGACGGTCGAGAATGAGGGGCGCTTGGCGGTTCGCGCTCTCGGGGACGTCTCCATTTGCCGCATTGCTCACCTTCGGGTCGTTCCGGGCGATTTGGTTGGGAGCTGAATGAACTCCTTTGCCTCGATCTTGGCAACTCGCTTCGAATGTGGCAGGTGAATTGTATGATATCATAGCACCGTTGACGACCGGAGGTCAAAAAGAGGACCTCGCGGTCGCAATCGCCGCAAGAAAGGAGCCGCATCCCATGGCAGCCAACACCTATGCGGCACCGAGTGGCGACACCTACGACGTCGTGATCGTCGGCGGTGCCGTGATGGGGTCCTCCACCGCCTATTGGCTGACGGACAGTCCGGATTTCAAGGGTCGCGTGCTCGTCGTCGAGCGAGACAGCACCTATCACTATGCACCGAGCACGCGCGCTGCAAGCTGCATCCGCCAGCAGTTCTCGCAACCGATCAACGTTCAGATCAGTCAATTCGGCGTCGCTTTCATCCGCGGCTTTCGCGAGCGCATGCAAAAGCACTACGAGAACGAGGTGGCGCCTGCCATCGAGTTCAAGGAGCGCGGCTTCCTCTACTGCTGGAGGCCGGAGCACGCCGAAAAAGCCCGCGCACGCGCCGAAATGCAGCGCGCACTCGGCGCTCACACGATCTTTCTGACGCCCGCCGAGATCAAGCAGCGATTTGCTTGGGCCAATGTCGACGACCTGGGGGGAGCCTCCTGGGCGACCGAGGCGGAGGGCTGGTTCGACAATGTCGGCCTGCTCAACGGCCTGCGATATGCGGCGAAGAAGCAAGGCGCCGAGTACATCGACAATGAGGTGGTCGGAGTGGAGCGCGACAGCAATCGCATCACCGGCGTGAGACTCGCAACCGGCGAGCGGATCGCTTGCAGCACCCTCGTCAACACCGCCGGCGGACGCGGCCGGATCATCGCCAACATGGCAGGGCTCGACATTCCGGTCGAGCGGCGCAAGCGAGACATCTTCATGTTTGCAGCCAGCCGACCTGTCGAAGGGCCGATGCCGCATGTCATCGATATCTCCGGCTCGTTCTGCCGGCCGGAGGGGCAGTTCTACATCTGCGGAGACTCACCGCCTGAATCGCAGGATCCGGAAGCCGATCTCGACGACTACGAGACCCGGCACGCGGATTTCGAGGAGCGCGTCTGGCCGGCGATCGCCAACCGCATCCCGCAATTCGACGCGATCAAGCTGCAGCGCTTCTGGTCGTGCCACTACGACTACAACACGCTCGACTACAACGCCATCATCGGCCCGCACAGCGAGGTCGGGAACTTCATATTCGTCAACGGCTTCTCCGGCCACGGCCTGCAGCAGTCGCCGGCCGTCGGGAGGGGCGTCGCCGAGCTGATCCTGCACGGCCGCTACGTCACTCTCGACCTCTCGGAGATGGGCTTCGACAGGGTGACGGCCAAACGGCCATTTCTCGAGGAAGCGATCATCTGATCGGCATTGTCAGCGGCGGTCAGACATCATATGATTGAAGCCGACGGCCGGCTCTGATCGGCCGATACGGAGCAAGGCGGAAAAGCAGAGCCGAGCATCAGCTCGACGCAACCCCAGGGAGGTTCGCACATGGCCGTGAGACGGATTTGGACGCACGAGGAGATCAAGGCCGCCGCAGACGGCAATTTCGAGCTGCTGTCGACGCTGAACCGCCGTCATCTGCTACAGGGGGGCGCAGCCATTGCCGGAGCGCTCGCGCTCGGCCCGTTCATTCCGGGTACCGCGCGCGCTGACATCGGCGGCGAGGTGAGCTTGTTCACCTGGGAAGGGTTCGACATGGAGCCCGAGTTGAAGGAGTGGCGGGAGAAGAACGGTGTCACCGCCAAGAACTCGACGATGACGACGCAGGACGACGTGCAGGGCAAGCTCGTGGGTGGCAGCCCTGTCGCACTCGACCTCACCGAGTACAATCAGGCCTACAACAAGTTCTACGCCGAGGAGCTGGGAATTATCGAGCCGATCGACGTCTCCAAGGTGCCGAACTACAACGCCAACGACATCTTCGCTGGGTTTTACCAGGGCGAGCGTTGGTATTGGAACAACACGCAGTGGGGCATCCCCTTCACCTGGGGTCTCAACTCGCTGGTCTACAACCCGGCGATGATGGAGAGGCCGACGTCCTATGCCGATCTGCTGAAGCCCGAGCTCAAGGGCAAGATCACCATCATCGACGACAACACCGGCACCTGGCCGACGGCGGCAATCATGGGCGGCGTCCCCGGCAAGTACCCCAATGTGACAAAGGAGGAGCTTGCGACATTGTGGGAAGGCATGAAGCCCTACCGCGACCAGTGCAAGTCCTTCGCCGCATCCAACGGCGACGTCATCTCGATGCTGGTCTCGGGCGATATTGCCGCCTGCCTCAACGTCTGGTCCGGCATCCCGTTCGAGACGGCCAAGCAGAACGTCAAGACCGACTACGTCATCCCGAAAGAGGGTGCGGTCATGTGGTGCGACGCCTGGTTCACGCCGAAGACCGCCAAGAACCGGGATACGGCGCTCGCCTACATCAACGAGACGCTGGCCGCCGCCCCTCAGGCGAGCCTCGCCAATCGCGCCGTGACCGGTGTCGTGACCAAAGGCGCGGTCCCTCTGCTCGACGAGGCCACTCGGGCCCTGTTCGACTACAATGATCTCGACAGCGTCTTCAAGAGCGCTCCGATGCTCGGCATCCCGCCGCGCGAGTCCACCGAGTTCGCGACCTATGACGAGTGGGTTCGCGCCTACGAGGACTTCAAGACGGGTATCTGAGCTGATACAGCGTAGAGGCGATGGGTGGCGCAATCCCTGGTCCGGGGATTGCGCCACTGTTTGGCGTCAGGCCGCGATGGAACTTGCAGGGCGGGGCGAATGGACCGGCAACAGAGGATGGGGCTGCTACTCGCGTCGCCGTCGTTCATCTACAGCATCATCTTCTTCGTCGTTCCGACCGTTCTGCTCTTCATCTACAGCTTCTTTCGCTCCAAAGCCTTCATCCCGATTCCGGATTTCGTCTTCGACAACTACATTCGCGCACTGTCCAGCAAGGGCTTTTGGATCGTCGCGTGGCTCAGCCTGAAGATCGGGCTCATCACGGCCGTCCTCTCGGTGGCGGCTAGTTTCCCCGTTGCGATGTACATTGCCTACCGGAGCAAAGGGAACCTGCTCCTATACCTGGTGCTCGCCTCCTGGCTGACGAGCTATCTCGTCCGCATCTACGGCTGGCGCATGATCCTCGGCTCCAACGGACTGATCAACTCGACACTGATGCAGCTCGGCCTCATCGACCAGCCCCTCGAGTTCATCCTCTACAACCCCGTGTCCGTGGTTATCGCCCTAGTCCACATTTTCATGCCGTTCACGCTGCTCCTGCTGCTGTCGGCACTGCGCGACGTCAAATCGGAATATCTGGAGGCTGCGCGCGATCTCGGAGCTGGGCCCGTCGCCATTCTATTGAAAGTCATCGTGCCGATGATCCATCGTGGTCTCGTCAGCGCCTTCATGTTCACGTTGATCCTGGCGTCGGGCGATTATATCGCGCCCCAGCTCTTGGGTGGCACCAACAGCATGACCGTCGGCCTTCTGATCTCGAACCAGTTTCGAGCCACCGGCAATTGGCCCTTCGGAGCCGCAATGGCCTTTATCGCTTTTGCCATCTTCGCGTTGATCTATGTCGTGCTGATCGCACTGCTCCGCGCCGGCCGGCTTGCGCCCCATCGCCGCTTTCACTGAGGCGAAATCCGATGCTCAGAGCCTATGTGATCCTTTACGTGGTCGTGCTCTTCGGTCCACTCTTCTTCATTGCCCTCTTCAGTTTCCATTCCTCCGGCGCCATGACGTTTCCCATGGAGGGACTGAGCCTCACCTGGTATCGCGCCTTCTTTGCCGATCACGTCTTCGTCGAGAGCTTCAAGTTCAGCCTGATCGTCGGCTTCACGTCGACGCTTGTGACGACCGTGGTCGGCTCGCTGGTGGCAATCGCGCTGGCCCGCCTCAAGGGTTGGCCGAAGCAGGCGCTCGGCTTCCTCACCTTCGCCCCCATTGCCCTGCCTGGCCTCTTCATCGGCATCGCGCTGCTCACCTTCTTCGGCCAGATCGGCATGGAACGGACGCTCAAGACGGTTACAATCGCACACATCCTCATCATGCTGCCCTTCTTTATCGAGGCATCTCGCTCGCGTCTCGAGTATTTCGACCTCTCCCTCGAGGAGGCGGCACGTGATCTGGGAGCGACGCCGTGGAATGCCTTCCGGCTCGTGACCTTGCCGATCATTGCACCAACGCTGATAGGTGCGGCGATCCTTTCGTTTGCTATCTCGTTCGACGAGGTCATCATCACGGTGTTCGTCAGCGGCTCGGAGAGCACTCTGCCACTCGCGATCTGGTCGAGCCTGCGGCGCACCGCAACACCCATCATCAACGCCGCCTCTGTCCTGGCACTGGCGAGCGTTCTGTTGTTGATCCTAACCTTCGCAGTGCTGGGCTGGTGGCGGCGCAGGCGTAAGATCATTGGCCGCCAGGCAATCGAGGGAACGGCGACATGACGCAAGAGATCGTCAAGCTCGACCGGATCACGAAGTCGTTCGGCAGCGTCCAAGCGCTCCAGGAGATCAATCTCGAGGTCGAGGAAGGTGAAATCCTGACCCTGCTCGGGCCCTCCGGCTGCGGCAAGACCACGCTCATGAGAATCGTCGCCGGCTTCGAGGAGCCGACGACCGGCAGCATCAGAATTCGTGGCGCGGACATGCGCGGCATTCCGCCAGAGCGCCGCCCCGTCAACATGGTGTTCCAGCGCTACGCGCTGTTCCCCCATCTCGATGTGTTCGACAACATCGCCTTCGGACTCCGGCTGAAGAAAATGCCCAGGGCTGAGATCACCGAGGAGGTGCGGAAGATCCTAGGTCTTGTCCAGATGCAAGACTTGGCCGATCGTTGGATCACCCAGCTTTCGGGGGGCCAGTCGCAACGCGTCGCGCTGGCGCGTGCGCTCGTCAACCGGCCGGCCGTGCTGCTGCTCGACGAGCCGCTCGCGGCCCTCGATCTCAAGATCCGCCAGCACATGCTGACCGAGCTCAAGCGCATCCATATCGAGACCGGCACCACCTTCATCTATGTGACGCACGACCAGGACGAGGCGATGATGCTTTCCGACCGGATCGTGCTCATGAACAAGGGCTGCATCGAGCAGATCGGCTCGCCGGATACGATGTATGCGGCGCCGGAAAGCCTGTTTGCCGCGGAGTTCCTGGGCGACACCAACCTGCTGCCCGCCAAGATCGTCGCGGCAGATGGTGCTTCCGCTCGGTGTGATATCGGCATCTGCGAACTGGCAATCGCCAACAAGAGCTTCACCGCAGGTGACGCCGTGAAGGTCTCTGTGCGCCCAGAGCAGATCGCGCTCAGCGCTGTGGCGGCCGGCCAGTCGCAGCCAATCTGCGGTGCCGTCGAGGATCGGGCCTTCATCGGCAACCGCATCGTCTATTGGGTCAAGCTCGGCAACGGGCAGATCATGCGCTGCCAGGAGGCGCGCGGGGTCGCCGGGATGCGCTTTGCGAAGGGCAGCTCTGTCGCGCTGCACTGGCCCAAGGAGGCCAATGTCGTGTTGAAGGGCTGAACGTCGTCTCCGACGGCGCCGCAAGACACGGGAGCGTTCGGCATGCCGGAAGCCGAGTACGACTACATCATCGTTGGCGGCGGCTCGGCCGGCGCGACCCTCGCCGCCCGCCTCGCCGAGGATCCGTCGATCTCTGTGCTGCTGCTCGAGGCCGGCGCCAGCCGCGGCAACTGGCTCGACTACTGGCGGGTCGAGATGCCGGCGGCATTCGGCCTCGTATGGCGCGATGCCCGGTTCAGCTGGAACTACGAGGGCGAGCCGGAGCCGACGCTTGGCGGCCGACGCATCTTCCAGCCGCGCGGCAAGGTCCTCGGTGGCTCGTCGTCGATCAACGGTATGTGCTTCATCCGCGGCCACGCGCTCGATTTCGAGCGTTGGGTGAGAGAAGGCGCGACAGGCTGGTCTTGGCGCGAGGTCCTGCCCTATTTCAAGCGGCTCGAGTCCTGGGAAGGTGGTGAGACGGCCTATCGCGGCGGCAGCGGGCCGGTCAAGGTGCGCAAGGGCGACCTTGCGAGCCCGCTCTACACGGCGTTCCTCGAGGCCGGCCAGCAGGCCGGCTACGGTACCTCGGACGACATCAATGCGGCCGTGCAGGAAGGCTTCGCCGCCTTCCAGATGAATGTCGACCGTGGCCAGCGGGCTTCGACCGCGCACGCCTATATCCGCGCCAATCCCGGCCGCCGTAACCTGACCGTCGCCGACCGGGCGCTCGCGCTCGGCCTCATCGTCGAGGGCAATCGCGTCGGCGGCGTCACCTACCGGCGCGGCGGCGAGACCATCAAGGCGAGGGCGACGCGCGAAACCATCCTCTCGGCCGGTGCGACCAACTCACCGCAAATGCTCATGCTGTCGGGATTCGGTCCAGCGGACGAGCTTCGCCAACACGGCATCCGCTGCGTCGCCGATCTGCCCGGCGTCGGCGCCAGGCTCGAGGACCATCCCGTCGTCTACATGAAATACGGCATCGACAAGCCGATCTCGATGAGCCGATATCTTCGTACGGACCGCATGCTGTGGACGGGAGCCCGTTGGGTGGCGACGCATGGCGGCCCGGGCGCAACCAACAATGTCGAGACCTGCGCGCTTGTTCGCAGTACCGACTCGGTGCCGCACGCCGACATCGAGATCCAGTATCTCGCCTTCGTCGCCAATCGTGACGGCAGTATCGACCCGAAGAGGCACGGCTTCACGATGTGCATCGGCGCGGCGCGGGTCGAGAAGAGCGGATGGGTGAAGCTCCGCTCCGCCGATCCTTCGGCGCCGCCCCGCATCCTCGCCGGCTTCCTCGCGACCGAGCACGACCGCAAGCTGATCCGCCGCTCGATCGAGATCGGCCGCGAGGTGGCCCACCAGCCGGCCTATCGCGCGCTCGGCGCCCGCGAGCTCGAGCCGGGTCCCGAAGTCAGAAGCGTCGGCGAGATCGACAGCTGGGCCAACGCTACCGTCGAGGGTGATTTTCACCTCGTCGGCACCTGCCCCATGGGCAATGATCGCATGGCGGTCGTCGATCCTCAGCTCAAAGTACACGGCATCGAGGGACTGCGGGTCGTCGATGCCTCCGTCATGCCGAGCATCGTCAGTGCCAACACCAATGCGACGACCATCATGATCGCCGAGAAGGCGGCCGACATGATCCTTGGGCGACCACCTCTGCCGGCTGCCGATGTGCCATTGCCCGGCTGACCGGTGGTGGTGCGGACGGATTGTCGGATAGAATCGACTGGCGGCCGGCCATCCCGCCTCTCAAAGGAGTACGGCATGTCTATGCTGACAGACTTTCCCATCGCCGGACGCTGGCCCGCCCGACATCCGGATCGGCTCCAGCTCTATTCGGTGCCGACACCCAACGGCGTCAAAGTTTCGATCATGCTCGAAGAGACTGGCGTTGCCTACGAGCCCCACTACATCGACATCGGCAAGAACGAGACCTGGACACCGGAGTTCCTGTCGCTCAATCCGAACGGCAAGATCCCGGCCATCCTCGATCCCGACGGGCCGGGCGGCAAACCGACCGGCCTCTTCGAGTCGGGCGCCATCCTGATCTATCTCGCCGAGAAAACCGGCAAGCTCCTCCCACGCGAGGCCACCCGCAGGTACGAGACCATCCAGTGGGTGTTCTTCCAGATGGCCTCGATCGGCCCGATATTCGGACAGGTCGGCTTCTTCCACAAATTTGCCGGCCGGGAGTACGAAGACAAGCGGCCGCTCCAGCGCTACGTCGCGGAATCGAAGCGTCTCCTTAGCGTCCTCGAGACCCGGCTTGACGGTCGCTCCTGGATCATGGGCGAGGACTACACGATTGCCGACATTTCCATGCTGGGCTGGGTCCGCAACCTCATCGGCTTCTACGGTGCGGGAGAGCTCGTCGACTACAGCGCGCTGAAGCGTATCCCGGCGTGGCTGGAGCGGGGCCTGACGCGGCCTGCGGTGAAGCGGGGGCTGGAGATCCCGGCACGCCCTTGAAAATGGGACCCATGGCGCACGGACGGCATCCTCGAGACCCTATCCAGCTTCTGGCATAAGCGCTAGCATTTGATGATCCATATGGAGTCTCGACATGCCCAAGAGCAACTACCCGAGCGCATTCCTGCACCCCTTCTCGCATCTCCCGACCTTGCAGGAGACAGGTCCCGTCATCGTCGATCGCGGCGAGGGCATCTACATCTATGACGATCAGGGACGGAAATACCTCGAAGGCAACTCCGGGCTGTGGAACGTCGTTCTCGGCTTCGACAATCCGAGGCTGATCGAGGCGGCACAGCAGGCCTACGCCAGGCTTCCCGCCTATCACGCCTTCTTCGGCCGCGTCAGCCAGTCGGCGCTCGATCTTTCCGAGCGTCTCGTCAAGCTCGCCCCCATGGAGGCCAATCGCGTCTTCTACGCGAACTCGGGCTCAGAGGCGAACGACAGCGTCGTCAAGCTACTGTGGATCCTTGCCGAGGCCGAAGGCAAGCCGCATCGCCGGCTGATGCTCGCGCGCAAGAACGGCTATCATGGCATGACGATCATGACCTCGAGTCTGACCGGCAAGGACTATGTCAGAACGGCGAGCGGACTGCCCATGCGGGAAGTCGTCCATCTGACCGCCCCGCACCATTGGCGCGAGGCGCTCGACGGCGAGACGGAGGAGCAGTTCAGCCAGCGGCTCGCCCTCGAGCTCGAGCAGACCATCCGCAACACCGGCCCCGATCTTTTCGCCGGCTTCATCGCCGAGCCAGTGCTGGGCGCGGGTGGTGTCATCCCGCCGCCCAAGGGCTACTTCCCGGCCATGCAGAAGGTGCTCCGCCGCTACGGCATTCCGCTCATCGCCGACGAGGTGATCTGCGGTTTCGGACGCACGGGTGAATTCTGGGGCTCGCAAAAATATGAAATAGAGCCCGACATGGTCGTGGCGTCCAAGGTCATCACGGCCGGCTTCTTCCCGATGGGAGCCATCATCCTCTCGAAGGAGATGACGAGGCGGGTCGAGAAGGCCTGCGCACCGATCGAGGAGGTGCCGCACGGCTTCACGACCGGTTCGCATCCGGTCGGTTGCGCCATCGCTATGGCGGCGCTCGACGAGATCGAGGCGGGCGCTTTCGAGAACGTGAGGAGCGTGGCCCCCCTATTCCAGGAACGCCTGTGCGCGATGGGCAGTCATCCGATGGTCGGCGAGGCGCGAGGCATCGGCCTGATGGGCGCGCTCGAGATGGTCGCCGACAAGCGCACCAAGCAACCCTTCGACGGCGCGCTCGACGTCAGCGAACGGGTAGCGAGCGAGGCACTGCGGAACGGCCTGATCTGTCGGCCGCTCGGCGCCTCGATCGTGCTCGCCCCACCCTTCATCATTAAACCGGCCGAGATCGAGGAGCTGTTCCAAATCCTCAAGAGGACGCTCGACGCGGTTTACGCGGGGCTGCAGAGCAAGGCGGCCTGATGGCTCTCAACAGGTGGCCACATGCAACGGCGGGCGGCGATCTTTCCATGGCATCGCCTGCTCGAGCTGGGCACCGAGTTGGATCAGTAGATGGTCCTCGGCCGGACGGGCGGCGATCTGCACCCCGATCGGCAGGCCGCTCGCATGCATGGCGAGCGGCAAAGAGATCGCAGGCTGTCCGGTCACGTTGTAGATCGACATGAACTGGGCGAGATTTTCCTCACGCGCGATGAAATCGAGCGGGGCCAGATCGACATTCATATGATAGAGGCCGAGCTCTGGAGGCGGCACGACGCATGTCGGCGTCAAGAGGGCGTCGTAGCGGGTGAAGAACTGCCCCATCATGCGGCGGAACGTATTGAAGTAGGCCACGGCCTCCAGATAATCCGTGTCAGGCACCTGACGCGCGTATTCGTAGAACTTGAGCGTCGCCGCCTCGACCGTATCGGGACCGACAGTGCGGCTGAGTTTTCGAGCGTAGCCGTCGAGCCGCCGATCGAACGCATAGAACCACGACGCCATCAGGTGTCGATCGAGCGTCGGCAGGTCGATCGGCGGAGCCGCCTCGGTGACGGTGTGGCCCAGGCCGCTCAGAACTTTGGCAGTCCCCTCCACGGCAGCGACGATCTCAGGATCGACTGGCGATGACAGCAGCGACGTCACCGACCACGCGATGCGCAGCGGTTTCAACGGCGTCCGCATCAGTGTCGCATAGCTCTCCGCAGGCTTTGCCAACACGTAAGGGTCGCCCGGCTGTGGCACGGCCAGACAATCGAGCATGGCAGCCGTGTCGCGCATGGTCTTGGTCTGCACGAAGTTCATGGCGAGCCCATAGCCCCACTCGTCGTAGAGTGGTCCGGAGGAGATACGCCCGCGCGAGGGCTTCAAGCCGATGCCGCCGCACCAGGCGGCAGGCCCGCGGATCGAGCCGCCGATGTCGGAGCCGTGCGCCAGCGGCACGATGCCGGCGGCAACGGCAGCCGCTCCCCCGCCCGTCGATCCGTTCGCCGAATGGCCTGCCTTCCACGGCGTCGAGGTGTTGCCGTAGAGCACGTTCTCCGACGAGCTCGCCATCGAGAACTCGGGGGTGTTCGTGCGGCCGAGAATGTTGACACCCGCAGTCTTGAGAAGGGTCGCAAAATTGCTGTCGACCTCACCTGTCATGCCCTGGCAGAGCCGGCTGCAGAACTCGGTCTTGCGGCCCTTCAAGTGAGGGCCGACATCCTTGATCAGGAAGGGCACGCCGCGAAACGGGCCGGTGCCGAGATCGCTGTCATCGAGGTCGCCGATGCGGTCCTCGTAGATCTCGATGACGGCCTTGATCTTGGGATTGATTGCATCGATCGCGCGCCGCGCGGCCTGCGAGAGCTCACGCGGCGTCACTTCCTTGCGGCCAACGAGATCGGCGAGCCCCAAACCGTCATAGGCTGCGTACTCGGCGAGCTTCATGAGCACTTACTCCAATGGATGCAGGCAAGCATGGGCGCGGCCGTCGCCGATCGCAACCAGCGGCGGCGGACTCGCGCGGCATTCGGAGGTGGCGCGGGCACAGCGGGGTGCGAAGGCACAACCCGGTGGCGGGTTGAGTGTGCTGGGGAGCTCGCCCGTCACCGGCTTCAGGCGTCCGCGGTGACTCGGATCGATCGAGGGGACGGAATCGAGCAGCGCCTGAGTGTAGGGATGTCTCGGCCGGGCGAAGACCTCGGAAACCGGCCCGGCTTCCACGACGCGGCCGAGATACATGATCAAGACCTTGTCGGCGACGCTCTCCACCGTTGCCAGGTTGTGCGAGATGAAAAGGTAGCTGAGGCCCAGCCGCTTCTGCAGATCCTGCAGCAGGTTCAACACTTGCGCCTGCACCGAGACGTCGAGCGCCGCCGTAGGCTCGTCTAGAATGAGCAGCTGCGGCTCGAGCGCGATAGCGCGAGCAATGGCGATGCGCTGGCGCTGGCCACCCGAGAACTCGTGCGGGAACCGTTTCATATGCTCGGGCCCGAGACCGACCTCGCTCATGTGCCGGGCCACACGCTCACTCAGGGCCTTACCGGAGAGACCGTAAGCGGTGACGAGGGGCTCGCCGACAATATCGCGGATGCGCATGCGCGGATCGAGCGAGGAATAGGGGTTTTGAAACACGATCGACAGGCGCTGCCGCCAGGCCTGGCCACCGGAGCCGGCGAGCTCGGCGCCTTCGAACTGAACCACCCCGCCGTCGGGCTCGATCAACCGAAGAAGCGACAAGGCCACCGTCGTCTTGCCGCACCCCGACTCGCCAACCAGTGCGACCGTCTCGCCGCGCGCGACATCGAAACTGACGCCATCAACGGCCTTGACGGTGCCATGACGCGTTCTGAAGCGTTTCGACAGTCCATCAACCGACAGCAGGGCCGTCATGCGGAAGCCTCCGCTGGTCGGGCGATGGACGCGCCGATCGGATGATGGCAGGCGACCGCATGGCCCTTCGAGTCCGCTTTGGAGGTCGGCATGCTCTCGGCACACATCGGCGTCGCAGCGGGGCATCGCGGATGGAAGGCACAGCCAGGCGGAGGGTTGGACATGTTCGGCACCGTGCCGGGAATTTGCGTCAGCGCCACCCGGCCACGTCCGAGCATGGGAACCGCCTTCAAGAGATTTGCCGTGTAGGGATGGGCTGGCGCGCCGAACAGCTGATCCGTCGTTCCCTGCTCGACGATGCGGCCGGCATACATCACGGCAAGACGGTCGCAGAGCGAGCCGACGACACCCAGGTCATGCGTGATGAAGAGCACGGTGAGACCCCGTTCGCGAGCCAGATCACGCAACAGAACGATGACCTGGGCCTGGATCGTCACGTCGAGCGCCGTCGTCGGTTCGTCGGCGATCAGCAACTCCGGCTCGCAGGCGAGGGCCATGGCGATCATCGCCCGCTGCAACTGACCGCCCGAGACCTGATGCGGGTATTTCTGCAGGGCGAGCTTGGGATCCGCGACACGAACAGCGTTCAAAGCCTCCAGCGCGGCCCGCTCGGCCGCACTGCGATCGATCCGACGCACATTGGCGATGGCGTCGACGAGCTGGCGGCCGATCGTGAAGAACGGATTGAGAGCCTTGCCCGGGTTCTGGAAGATCATTGCCGCCTTCTTGCCGCGGCGACGCTCGTTGACGGCCTCGGGCGCGCCGACGATCTCCTCGCCCGCCAGCCGAATGCTGCCGCTGACCCGGCCCGGCGGCGGCACGAGACCGAGAATGGCGAGCGCCGTCATCGACTTGCCGGACCCCGATTCACCGACAAGGCCCATCACCTCGCCACGATCGACCGAAATGTCGACGCCACGGACGGCCTGCACCGTCCGCTCGAGGCCGGGAAAGGTGACCGTCAGATCGGCGATATCCAGGATCGATTCAGCCACGGGTCGTGCTCCCGGGTCTCACCGCGCCAGGCTGTGCCGTTGTTGTTGGAACCAGGGGGCCGGGCATCAATGGCTCGACTGCTGCTTGGGATCGAGAATGTCGCGGATGCCATCACCAATGAGATTGACCGCGAGCACGGTGACGAAAATGGCGAGGCCAGGGAAAGTCACCGTCCACCAGTTGTCGATGAACCGCGTTCGCGACAAGGCGGCCATCAGCCCCCATTCGGGTGTTGGCGGCTGGGCGCCGATGCCGATGAAGCTCAACGAGGCGCAGGCGAGAATCGCGTAGCCGAAATCCATCGACCCCTGGACGATGATCGGCGTCGTCGAGTTGGGGAGCGCGTGGCGCAACATGATGCGCCCGCTCGACACACCCATCGAGCGCGCCGCCGAAATGTAGAGCTCATTCTTCACGCGCATGACCGCGCCGCGCACGATGCGCGCGTACCAGGGGAAGTAGGAGACAGCCAGAGCGATGGTCGCATTGACGATGCCGACGCCGAGTGCCGCGGTGATGGCGATCGGCAGCAGCAGAGGGGGGAAGGCCAGGAACACGTCGGAAAGCCGCATGAAGGCCGTGTCGATCTTGCCGCCGTAGTAGCCGGCGACGAGGCCGATCGGCACACCGATCAGGATCGACAGACTCGTCACGACGAGGCCGACGAGGAGCGAAACGCGCGCGCCGAAGAGGACCTGGGAGTAGATATCCTGACCGAGCTCGTTGGTGCCCATCAGGTGATCGGCGCTCGGGCCCTTCAGCTTGTCGAGAAACATGATCTCGGTCGGATCGTAGGGCGCGATCCAAGGCGCCAGGATCGCCAGCGCGACGATTACCAGAAACATGATGCTGCCGACGACGAACAGCACGTGGCTTCGCGCAAAATGCGCGACTCGCATCCAGGTCGTCACCTGACGCTGCGGGGGGGCCGCCAATGTGGGATCGATCGTCTCGATGCTCATGCGGTGCGAAGCCTCGGATCAACGACGAAGTAGAGAAGGTCGACAATCAGATTGATGATCAGGTAGGCCGCAGCGATGAACAACGTCACACCGATGGCCGCCGGATAGTCGGATTGGATGATGGCGCGCACGACGTAGCTGCCGATGCCGGGCCAGTCGAAGACATATTCGGCGACGATCGCGCCACCCAGCATGTAGCCATAGGTGAGGCCGATGACGGTCAGAAGCGGGATCAGCGTCGCCTTGAGCGCATAGCGGAAGTAGATGGCGCGTTTGGGCAGGCCATAAGCGAGATTGGTGCGCACGAACTCCTCGCTCATCACCTCGACCATGAGATTGCGCGTCGTGCGGGCGATGAGCGGCAACAGCGCCAATGTCAACGTCGCCAACGGCAAGACGATGTGCGCGGCCGCGTCGCGGAAGGCGACCCACTCCCCGGCGAGCGCCGTGTCGACGAGGTAGAGGCCGGTGACATACGGAAAAGGATGATCGAGCAGCATCGTGCTGGTCATCCGCCCCTGCAGCGGCAGCCATTTGAGATAGCCATAGAACAGCATCTGCAGCATCATGCCGAGCATGAAGGAGGGAAGCGCCACGCCCATGACGGACAGCGATCGCACGACATGGTCGACCGGCTTGTTCTGCTTGACGGCCGACAGCACGCCTATCGGGATGCCAAGAATGAGGATCGCCAGCATGGCGAGTGTCGTCAGTTCGACGGTCGCCATCAGCCGTTCGCCGATGTCGGTCAGCACGGGCCGGTTGGTGAGGAAGCTCTTACCGAAATCGCCCTGAGCGATCTCGCCGATGAAGCGGGCATATTGCTCATAGAGGGGGCGATCCAAGCCCAGGTCCCGGCGCACGGCTTCGATCTGCTCGGCCGTCGGACGCCGACCGAGGATCATGGCTTCAGGTGAGCCCGGCAGAATACGGGTCAAGAAGAAGGTCACCGTCACGACGCCGAGCAGCGTGACGAATAGTAGGATCAGCCGCTGTAGAATGTAGCGCACCTTGCCTTCTCCGCCAGGTGGCGGAGCGGCTTGCGCCGCTCCGCTCCGGTTGATGCGCCCGAGCTATTCTTTCTTCTTCAAGAAGCGGAAGAAGACGGTCTCATAGGCGGCGTCGGAGACGACACCTTCGAGCTTGGCGCTGTAGGGAATGACGCGGGCCACGTTGGCGATGTTCACGTAGGCACCGTCATCCATGGCCTTCTGGTAGGCCTTGTTCCACACATCCGAGGTCTTGACCTTGTCGACCGCCTCGTTCTTCGTTCCCTCATCGATCCAAGCATCGACCTCAGGATCGGAATAGTAGGAGAAGTTGAACGTCATGTTCTCCTGCGTCTTCAAGATCGGCGATGGCTGGATCGTGCCGTAGTCGGGCCAGTTGCGGAACGGATAGACGTTGGCAGAGGTCTCGAATTTCTTCTGCTTGTCCCACATCACACCCCAATCGCCCTGGACGATCTCGACCTCGATGCCGGCCTTCTTGGCGTTGGCCTGGAAGAGCAGGGCCACGTTCTTGAGCACGTCGACGCCGCCATAGGCGACCCACGTGATCTTGCGCTGATCGGGAGGCACACCCGATTCCTCGACGAGCTGCTTGGCCTTCTCGATGTCGAACGGTGGAATCTTGAGCGGCTTGAAGCCCGGCATCGCCTCGGGGACGGCACCGGTCGGAACCGTCGCCAGGCCCGCATAGATCTGCTTGGCGATCGTGTCATAGTCGATCAGGTGCTGAATGGCCTGGCGGAACTTCAGGTTGTCCGTCGGCGCTTTCTTCACATTGATCGGGCCATACAGATACTGCCAGGACGGCCCCACATAGACCTTGATGTTGGGATCCTGCTTCAAAGTCTCGACCATGTCGAAGGGAATGGTCGAGAACAGCAGATCGGCCTCACCCGAGCGCAGCATCTGCAGCTGCGTCGAGATTTCGGTGACCATGCGGACGATGACTCGGTCGGCCTCGCCACCGGTCCAGCCGCCCCAGTAGTCCTTGTTGCGCTCGAGAACGACCTGCTGGTTCGGCACCCACTGCACGAGCTTGTAGGGACCGGTGCCGTCCGCCAGTCCTTTTTGGATCGCTTCGGAGCCCTTGGCGATCAGAGAGGGAGAGGCAATCATGCACGCGTAGGAGCCGGAGGCGATGAGATCAATCGGCAGCGGATCCTTGGTCGTGATGGTGAGCGTCCAATCGTCGGCCGCCTCGACCGTCGCTCCACCCCACAGATAGTGTGGACCCTGTCCACCCTTGATGTAGTGCTGAAGTGCGTTCGCGATCGCCGGCGCATTCACGTCCTCGCCACCGTGAAACTTCACGCCCTGACGGATGGTGAAAGTCCACTTCAGACCATCGTCGCTGACCTTCCATTCGGTCGCCAGCGCCGGCTCGAGCTTGCCCTCCGCCGAATTGTAACGCATCAGGCCGTCGTAGATGTTGTTCATGACGTAGGACTCATGGCCGTAGGCCAGCGACGTGTCCCAGTCCTTGACATCGATGCCGTCGACGACGGTGATCGTGCTCGCATCGGCCAGCGCATTCGAAACCGGCAGAGCGAATACGCTCGCCGCCCCGATCAGCGCTGCCGCAGTCAATCTCGAAAGTCGAAACATCCTTGGCTCCTTCCTCCGCAGCGCACGCGTTCTCGCGCCGCCTCGCCGTCCATGGCGATCATTGCCTTCCGGAAGTCCCGTAAGCTGCGCTGTGGCACGAAGGGAGCTATGCCGCCGGCGAATTGCGTTCGGAACTTCCGCCCGGTAGCGTATGTCATGAGAGGCGACCTTGCTAGTGGCTTTTGCATGCTTCTCATTCCGCAATCGGGATAGTCAAAGCATCAAACCAGATGGTCAAACCAACGCAGATCAATTCATCCTGGTTAAAGCCCTTGCTAGAGCCGCGCTCGATCGCCATCGTCGGGGCCTCCGAGCGCGAAGGCTCCTTCGGTCGCACCACGCTCGACCAGACGCTGGCCGGCCGCGCCAAGGTCCCCGTATACCCGGTGAACCCCCGACAGAAGGAGATGCTGGGGCTGACCTGCTATCCTTCGGTCGCAGACCTCCCCGAGCCTGCCGACCTCGTTATCTTCGCTGTGGCCAACGCCATGCTCGAGGAGCAGGTCGATCTCGCCATCAAGACCGGCTGCAAGGCCGGAACGATCTTTGCCAGCTGCTATGTCGAAGGCGATGGCGAGCCGCCAATGCCGCGCCGGCTCGCCGCCAAGGCCAAGGCCGCCAGCTTCCCATTGTGCGGCGCCAATTGCATGGGCTTCTTCAATCCGGCCTTCGGCGTCAACGCCTCCTGGTATTTAGCCGGCGAGCTCAAGGCCGGTCCGATCGGCCTCATCACCCACTCCGGCACGCTCTTCATCACACTGGCCGCCAACGATCCGCGCTACGCCTACAGCCTCATCGTCTCGCCCGGCCAGGAGCTCGCCGTCACCGCGGCCGACTACATGCACTACATGCTCGACCGGCCGGAAACCAAGGTCATCGCGCTCATTCTGGAGACGGCACGCGATCCTGTGGGGTTCAGCTCGGCGCTGGAGCGCGCCAACGAGAAGGACGTGCCGGTCGTCGCCATCAAGGTCGGCCGGACGGAGAAGAGCGCGCTGCTGGCCAAGAGCCATTCCGGCGCCATCACCGGCAACGATGCGGCCTACGAGGCTTTGTTCGAAAAACACGGTGTCATGCGGGCCGGCAACATCGACGAGCTGATGGCCACCGCCATGCTGATGTCGAGTCCGAAACGGGCCAAGCCGGGAGGCGTCGCCGCCGTGCTCGATTCGGGTGGTGCGCGCGGACTGTTTCTCGACCTGGCCCACGACCTCGGCGTGCCGATCGCTCAGATCAACACGGAAACCGAGCAGAAACTGCGCGACACGCTCGAATATGGGCTCGATCCCGTGAACCCGGTCGACGCCTGGGGCACCGGCCACGAGTTCGAGCGCCGCTTTCGCGACTGCCTGCAAGCCGTGACGGATGATCCCGATGCCGGTCTCGGCATCCTGATCTCCGACGTCTCGAACGACAGCGATCCTCTCGTCTACGACTTCGCGCGCGTGGCCATCGATGTCGATGCCAAGACCGACAAGCCGGTCATCATGGCCTCGCATTGGAGTCAGTTGATGGGCCGCATTACGCCGACACGAATAGTGCGCGAGGGGACCCCGTTTCTCGAGGGAACGGAGAACGTGCTGCTCGCCGCCAAGCATGCCTTTGCCTATCGCGATCATCGTGCACTGCCCAAGCTCGCCCCCCCATCCCCTCCGGATGCGTCGATCATTGCCCGCTGGCGCGCGCGGCTGATGGAGGGCGGAGACCTCGTGGAAGCCGAGGGGCTTGCGCTGCTTGCCGATTTCGGCATCGCCGTGCCGCGATCGCAGACGGTCGCCTCGGAGGCGGAGCTCGCCGAGACTCTCGCCGGCCTGCGACTGCCTCTCGCACTCAAGACCGCGATGCCGGGCATTCACCACAAGAGCGATGTCGGCGGCGTCAAGGTCGGCATCAAGAGCCGTGAAGAGGCACTCGAGGCCTATCGCGATCTGAGCACGCGCCTCGGTCCCCAAGTGCTCGTCGCCGAGATGGCCGAGCCCGGCACCGAGCTTGCGCTCGGCATGATCGGGGACGATCAATTCGGACCCGTTGTCATCGTCGGCGCCGGCGGCACCATGATCGAGGTCCTGAAGGACCGCCGCGTGGCCCTGCCGCCGATCGACAGCGTGCGCGCACGAGGCCTGATCGACCGGCTGAGGCTGCGACCGCTGCTCGACGTTCATCGCAAGCGTCCCGCGGCCGATCTGGACAACCTCGCCAGCACGATCGCCCGCTTCTCAGTTCTCGCCAAGAGCCTCGGTGATCTGATTGCCGAGCTCGACGTCAATCCGCTGATCGCCGGACCCGGCGGCGCCGTCGCCGTCGATGCGCTCGTCATTCCCAAGCGATCAGCCTGAAGGCAAGGAGAGCCCGATGGAAGCCTTCGACACGCCCGAGGATCGCCAGTTTCGTATGGAAGTCCGCCAGTTTTTCAAGGAGAACCTCTCCGACACGATCCGTCGCGGCATGATGACGGGCCTGGGCATCGACCGGCAGACCCACGACGAATGGAACGCGGTGATGCTGAGACGCGGCTGGGCGGCGCCAACCTTTCCCAAGGAGCATGGCGGACCGGGATGGTCACTGAAACAGCAATACATCTACGACCAGGAGCGCTGCGCGGCCTGGGCACCGATGCCCCTCATCTTCAACATCGACATGGTCGGGCCCATGTTCATCAAATACGGCACCGAGGCGCAGAAGGCCCACTATATTCCGCGGCTCATCGACGGCCGGGATCACTGGTGCCAGGGCTTCTCTGAGCCGGGCTCGGGTTCCGATCTCGCCTCGCTCAAGTGCCGCGCAGAGAAAAAAGGCGATCGCTGGGTCATCAACGGCCACAAGATCTGGCAGACGGTGGTCTACGACGCCGACATGATGTTCGGCCTGTTTCGTACGGACTCCTCGGGCAAGAAGCAGCAGGGCATCAGCGTCTTCATCCTGCCGATGAGCTCGAAGGGCTTGTCGCTGCGCGAGATCCGCCTCATCGACGGCGTCGAGCGAGTCGCCCAGTGCACATTCGACAATGTCGAGATCCCGGCTGAGAACCTCGTCGGCAAGGAAGGCGAGGGCTGGAGCATCGCCAAATACCTCCTGACCCTCGAGCGGCTCGGCATCGCCGAGGTCGCCCCCTCGAAGGCCTGCCTCGAGCGTCTCAAAGAACTCGCCATGGCCGAGGTGCGCGGCAACGAGCCCTTGGGGCGCGACCCGACGCTTCTGGCAGATATCGCGGCTGTCGAGGCTGATCTCGATGCGCTGGAAGCGACCGAGTACCGTTTCTTGTTCGACCCTCAGTCGAATGGCGAGCTCGGGCCGGAGTCATCCATTCTCAAGATCAACGGCACGCTGGTGCGACAGCGCCTGACAGAGCTCACCATGCGCGTGGCCGGTCCTTTTGCGCAAACGACCGGCACTGAACTGCCGTCGATGGATGCGGGCGATCCCGCTCGTGCCTATGCGTCCTGGTCGACCCGCCACTACCTCAATCATCGCAAGATCTCGATCTACGGCGGCTCGAACGAGATTCAGCGCGGCATTGTCGCCAAGGCCGTACTCGGGTTGTAAGGACAGGCACATGCAACAGAGCTATTTCCTCGGCGACGACGAGCGGCTGTTTCAGGACAGTCTCGTGAAGCTGTTCGCTGAAAGCGGATGGTCGGATCAGGAGCGGCGCAAGGCCGCCGCGAGCGATCCCGGCTACAGCACGGGCGTCTGGCAGACGCTCGCCCAGGCCGGCGCACTGGGCGCTTTCTTGCCGGAGAGTGCCGGCGGCTCTGGCGGCGGCGGCCTGTCCTTGATGGTCGCCATGCAGGCGTTCGGCAAGGCCTGTTTTCCCAGCCCCTATCCCTGGACGATTGCCGCGTCGGCGCCGCTCCTGTCGGCGGCAGGCGATGCCGGTAACACCCTGCTCGGCCGGATCGCGTCGGGCGATGCCATCGCCACGGTTGCCTTCACCGAGCCGCGCTCGCGCTACGACCTCAATCATGTCGAGACGCGGGCAGAGAAACGCGGATCGGGCTACGCGCTCACCGGCAAGAAGGTAGCCGTTCCCTATGGCGGCGGCGCCGACCTCCTGCTCGTGCCGGCACGCCTTGCGGGCGACACGCGCGATCCCAACGGCGTCGGCCTCTTCATGATCGACCCGAGTGCCAAAGGCGTCTCGATTACCTCGTTCATGACCGTCGACAGTGCGCGCGCCGCCGACGTCACTCTCGACGCCACCGAAGCGAAGGCCGTCATCGGCGAGCCCGGCAAAGGTCATGCGATGCTTCAGCGTGCTGCTGACCTGGCCATGCTCGCCATGTGTGCGGAGGCGGTCGGGCATATGCGGGCGCTTCTCGACATGACGGTGGCCTATGCGAAGACCCGCCAGCAGTTCGGCGTCGCCATCTCGACCTTCCAGGCGCTGCAGCACCGCATGGTCGACATGTTCGCCGCGACCGAGACGGCAGCCTCGCGCGTCCAGGCCTCGCTTGCGCGCATCGCCGGCCCGGCGAGCACGGTCGACCCCAAGGACGCCGTGCTGACCCGCATGCTCGTCGACAAGTCCGCCCGTCTCGTCGGCCAGGATGCCGTGCAACTGCACGGCGGCATGGGGATGACCGACGATCTGATCGTCGGTCATCACTTCAAGCGCCTGACCATGCTGTCGCTCGCGCTTGCCGACCACGGCAAGCTCGTCGACCGCTACCGGCTCATCGAGGAAGGAGTGCCCGCATGACGACCGAGCTCACCAAGACCGTCTCGCTCGAGAAGCGTGGGCCGATCGCCCTCATCTGGTCGGACAACCCGCCCGTGAATGCACTCGCCCGCTCCGTCATCAAAGGACTCTATGCCGGCATCGAGGCGATCGAGAAGGACCCGGCGATCAAGGCTGGCATCATCATCTGTCGCGGCTCGACCTACTTCTCGGGCGCCGACATCACCGAGTTCGGCACGCCCGAGGACTTCCCGACTTGGCCCGACACCGATCTCAAGATCGACCATTGCGCCAAGCCGATCATCTCTGCAATCCATACGCGCGCTTTCGGCGGCGGCTTCGAGATCGCGCTGGCGAGCCACTACCGTATCGCCGAGCAGACCGCACAGTTCGCCTTTCCCGAGGTCGGCCTCGGGATCATTCCAGGCGCTGGCGGCACGCAGCGCTTCCCCCGCATCGCCGGTTTTCCTGCCGCACTTGACGTCATTCCGAGCGCCCGCGTCTTCGGCGCCGAGGAAGCGTTGAAGCTCGGCGCCATCGACAAGGTCGTCGCGCCCGGCAATCTCGAGACCGAGGCCGTCGCCTTCGCCAACGAGATCATTGCCAAGGGCGTCAAGGGCGACGCCCTTCCCCGCGCCCGCTCACGCACCGATCATCTCGAGGCGGCGCGCAAGACGCCGGACATCTTCGCCAAGGCCCGCGAGACGACGGCCAAGCGCTATCGCGGCTTCAAGGGCCGGCTCGCCTCCATCGACGCCATCGAGAATGCGCTGAAGATGCCGTTCGACGAGGCTCTCAAGACCGAGGTCAAGATCTTCGAGGATCTCGCGCGCCAGCCCGAGCACCGGGCGCTCTCTGGCCTGTTCTTTGCAGAGCGCGAGGCCCGTCGCGTGCCTGATCTTCCCAAGGGCACGCCGACACGCAAGATCAAATCGGTGGCCGTCATCGGTGGCGGCACCATGGGCCGCGGCATCACGCTCGCCTTCGCCGATCGTGGCTTCCCGGTGCGTCTCGTCGAGGTGACGCCGGAGGCCCGCGACAAGGCCCTCGCCTACTGCCGGGGCGAGATCGAGGCGCAGGCCAAGAAAGGCCGCATCTCGGAAACCGAGGCGAAAGCCCGCGTCGAGCGCATCGAGGGAGCGGTCGGCGTCGAGCAGGCTCAAGGCCGTGATCTCGTCGTCGAGGCCGTGTTCGAGGACATGGGTCTCAAGAAGAAGATCTTCGCCGAGCTCGATCGGGTCATGCAGCCTGGTGCCATTCTCGCCTCGAATACGTCAAATCTCGACATCAACGAGATGGCAGCGGTGACGAAGCGGCCCGGCGACATCGTCGGCATGCATTTCTTCTCGCCCGCCAACATCATGAAGCTGTTCGAGATCGTGCGCACCGACACAACCTCGCCGGAGGTGCTGGCGACCGCGCTCGAGGTCTCCAAGCAGATCGGCAAGCAACCAGTCGTCGCGCGCGTCGCCGACGGCTTCATCGCGAACCGCGCCTTCGACAACTACTGGCGTGAGGCCGAGTTCCTGGTCGAGGAAGGGGCTTCGCCCTACGAGATCGACCAGGTGCTCTACGACTTCGGCATGCCGATGGGTCCCTTCGCGGTCGCCGATCTCGTCGGCCTCGACCTCGGCCAGTACATCCGCAAGAACTCCCGCGCGAAGCTGCCCCAGGGGGCGCGCATTTGCTACCTCGAGGATGCCATCGTCGCCGGCGGCCGCAACGGCCAGAAGAACGGCAAGGGCTGGTACGACTACGCGGCGAACCCGCGCGCCGGCACGCCCGATCCCGCCGTCGAAGCCATCATTGCCCAGCACCGCAAGGACAAGGGATTCAACCCGCGCAAACTTTCAGCGGACGAGATCATCGAGCGGACAATCTATTCCGTCGTCAACGAAGGCGCCAAGGAACTCGAGGACGGCACTGCCATCCGCGCCTCCGACATCGATGTCGCCTCCGTCTATGGCATGGGATTCCCGAGTTGGCGGGGGGGCCCGATGCAATATGCGGACGAGGTCGGCCTGAAGACCGTCGCCGCAACGATCGAGCGGTTCTCGGCAGCCCACGGCTACTGGTGGCAGCCCTCCAGGCTGTTGCTGGATCTTGCCAAGAAGGATGGCAAGTTCAACGCTTGACCGACGCCTGCGCGACGCATGAGACGGCGTCTCGCCTCAGAATGACCACTCAACGCAAGGACATCCCACATGGATATCGCGATCGTCTCTACCGCCCGCACTCCGATCGGCAAGGCCTATCGCGGCGCGTTCAACATCACACACGGGGCAACCCTCGCCGGACATGCTGTCGAGCACGCGGTGAAACGCTCGAAAGTTGATCCGAACGAGATCGACGACTGCGTCATGGGCTGTTCGATGCCGGAGAAAGCGACGGGCTACAACGTCGCCCGCCTCGCTGCGCTTCGTGCCGGGCTTCCCGTCACCGTCGCCGGAACGACCATCGACCGCCAGTGCTCCTCCGGCTTGCAGGCGATCGCGCTCGCCGCCTATCGCGTCATGCATGAGGGCGCCAAGGTGATGGTGGCCGGCGGCGTCGAGAGCATCAGCCTCGTTCAGCCGACCGATCACGACCCGATCGTCAAGGAAGACTGGCTGACCGAGCACAAGCCCGACATCTGGATGAGCATGATCGACACCGCTGAGACCGTGGCCAAGCGCTATGGCGTCGGGCGCGACCGGCAGGATGAGTTCGCCGCCGAGAGCCAGCGCCGCACGGCCGCCGCCCAGCAGCGACGCGCCTTCGACGACGAGATCGTGCCGATGACGACGGTCAAGGAGAACACCGACCGGGCAACCGGCGCAAAGTCCAAAGAGACGGTCACGCTGTCGGCAGACGAGGGCCCGCGCGAGACGACGCTCGAAAAGCTGCAATCGCTCAAGGCCGTGATGGGCGAAGGCAATGTCATCACAGCCGGCAACGCCTGCCAGCTCTCGGATGGCGCCTCGGCTTCTGTGCTCATGGACGCCAAAGAGGCGGCCAGGCGCGGCCTCAAGCCACTCGGGCTGTTTCGCGGCTTCGCAGTCGCCGGATGCGAGCCGGACGAGATGGGCATCGGCCCTGTCTTCGCCGTGCCGAAGCTCCTGAAGCACCACGGCCTCAAGGTCGAGGACATCGATCTCTGGGAGCTCAACGAGGCCTTCGCCGTGCAGGTGCTCTACTGCCGCGACAAACTCGGCATTCCGGCCGATCGCTTGAATGTCAATGGCGGCTCGATCGCTGTCGGCCACCCCTACGGCATGACGGGTGCACGGCTCGCCGGTCACATCATGATCGAAGGCCGCCGCCGCAAGGCGAAGTACGGAGTCGTGACCATGTGCGTCGGCGGCGGCATGGGTGCGGCAGGCCTCTTCGAGATCGTTCACTGACGTGTCGGGCCGGGGTGACCCCGGCGCATAGTCTCTCGAGACAGGAGTTATGAGTGCTCCGGGGATGAGACGTGGGGCGGATGAGCTGCCCCACGCGGGCTTTTCGCCATCGCTCACCATGCGCCGGAAAGCCCGCGCGAATGTTATCCCCTTTGCGAAACCCCGCGGATACTCACCCCGTCACCCGGCGAGGGGCGTTTCTGCAGAGGCGTCTTGTCGAAACGCGGCGTGAGCGGCGGCTGCCCGAAGGCTAACGCAGGTCCGGAGGCAGGGTATGCATCTGGTCCCAGGCAGGGTGAGATTGCTGTCCCGTATGCCGCTCGCAAGCTCACCCCGTGGTTCACGCTCGCTCAGCGGTGAGCTTGCGCGCATGGAGCCACACGGCGGCCTTGGCTTGGCTCGTGTCCCGATCGCGAAGCGAGTCAGCACCGGCAGCGGTCGACAACAACTTCCGCTGAACGAATGCTCAGTCAAAGCCTTGACACCACTCGGGACGATGCATAAAATTGAACGATCATTCAGCCAATGAGAGACGCTATGACCGCCCGCGAGACCCGCCGCGCCAAATCCGCCCCCCAGCTCCGCGACCTCACCCGGTCACGGGCCCATTTTGCCAAGGCGCAGGGTCGCCTGCCGCTCGGCGTCGCCTCCAATTTCCGCTACTGGGGTGACGACAAGACCATCTATGTCGACCGCGGCAAGGGCGCTCGGATCTGGGACATCGACGGCAACGATTACATCGACTACCGGCTCGGCTACGGTCCGGCCATCCTGGGCTACGCCGACGAGCGGGTCGACGAGGCGGCGCGCGAGGGTATGGCGCGAGGAGGCGTCTTCGCGCTGGCGACCGAGAAAGAGTACGAGGTCGCCAATCGTATCGCCCGCATGGTTAAGGGGGCCGAACGCGTCCGCTTCTCGGTTTCAGGCACCGAGGCCGTCATGGCAGCGCTCCGCACCGCGCGCGGCTTCACCGGCCGCGATGGCTATGTGCTCGTCGAGGGCGGCTACCATGGGCTCTTCGATGCGGCCATGTGGTTTTCCGACATGGACAACTGGCCGGGCCACGGCACGCCCGAGGTGGTACCCTACGGCGAGGGAATTCCGCGCGCCGTCAGGCAGCTCCTGTTCCAGGTGCCGATGAACGACGCCGACAGGCTCGAGGACACGCTCAGGAAGCACGGCGACAAGATCGCCGCCGTCCTGATCGAGCCGATCCAGGGCAATTGCTGCGCAGTGACCGCCAATGATTCCTACATGAAAGCCGTGCGCGAGCTGACCGAGCGCTACGGCGTGCTGCTCATTGTCGACGAGGTCAAGACCGGCTTCCGCGTCGCCAAGGGCGGCGTGCAGGAGCTCTATGGCATCACCGCCGATCTCATGACCTTCGCCAAGGCCATGGCCAACGGCTACCCGATCTCGGCGCTGGCCGGCCGCGCCGACATCATGGAGCGGATCGGCAAGGGTGTCGCACATGGCGGCACCTACACGGCACACTCGGTGTCGATCGCGGCAGCGGCGAAGACCCTCGAGATCCTCGACGAGACCGACGCGCTGGCAACGATCGATCAGGCGGGCCGCACGCTCCGCGACGGGATTTCCACGATCCTCCGCCGGCACCGCATCGCCCATGCCTTCTCGGGCACTCCGGCCCTCTCCGGTCTGTTCTTCGCGAGCACGCCTCCCAAGACCTATCGCGACTGGAAGCGCTCCGACTATTCATTCTACGACGCGCTGGCGGCGAGGCTCATCGAGCGCGGCGTACTCGTCGAGCCCGACAGCCGCGAACCCTGGTTCCTCTCAGAGGCGCATGCGAAGGACGGCTCGGTGGCCGAGACGCTCGATCGCTTTGAGGCGGCACTCGGCGACGTTCTGGCGGCAGGCAGCGTGGAGGCTGCAGAATAGGCGGCCGGAATCGACACCGACGCATGAGCCAGCCGCGGAGCATCGTTGCAGTTGCCCGGCTCGCCACGTGTTCGAACAGAGGCTAGCTTTGCCACATCCGGAGATGACGGATACGCAAGCGGAGCCGAGGTGTCATGCAGGAATTCGAGGTCGTCGTCGTCGGTGCCGGAGTGTCGGGGCTGTATCTGTTGCACCGGCTGCGTCAGGACGGCTGGCGCGTGCGCGTTCTCGAGGCCGGCAGCGATATTGGCGGAACCTGGTACTGGAACCGCTATCCGGGCCTCAGATGCGACATCGAGAGCCAACAATACAGCTACTCCTTCTCCGAGGAGCTACAGCGCGAGTGGCACTGGACCGAGCGCTACGCCACGCGGGAGGAAATCCAGCGCTACCTGCACCACGTCGCCGAGCGCTTCGACCTCAGACGCGACATCGAGTTCAACACGCGCGTGACGCGCACCACCTGGGACGACGCAACAGGGCACTGGCGGATCGAGCGCACGCCGGGCGATCCCATCCGCGCACGCGTCCTCATCATGGCGACGGGGGCGCTGTCGCAACCGAACCTGCCAGACATCCCGGGTATCCGCGACTATCGGGGCCCGATCTATCACACGGCGGTGTGGCCCAAGGAGGGGGTCGATTTCACTGGGCTCGATGTCGGCGTCATCGGTACGGGCTCCTCGGGCATCCAGGTGATTCCCCACATCGCCCGCCAGGCCAGGTCGCTGACGGTCTTCCAGCGCTCGGCCAACTTCGTCATCCCCTCCTTCAACAAGCCGCTTGCCGCCGATGTCGAGCAGGCGTTCAAGGATCACCACGCCGAGATCCGAGAGACGATGCGCACCAATTCCGGCGGCTATCTCGTCGATCCCGAGCCCGAGCCGCTGATGGGCCAGCCGCGCGAGAAGGTGCGAGAGGTGCTGGAGAAGCACTACCGGATCGGCGGCCTCGCCTTCACGCACGTCTATCCGGACGTCAAGTCCGACCGTAAGGCCAACGAAGTCGTCTGCGAGTTCATGCGCGACAAGATCCGCGAACGCGTTGCCGACAAGGCGCTGGCCGAGAAGCTGGTGCCGCGCGGCTTTCCATTCGGCACGAAGCGACTCTGCGTCGACGCCGATTACTTCGAGACCTACAACCGCGCCAATGTGCGCCTCGTCGACTTGAACGAGACGCCGTTTACGCGCTTCGATGCGGACGGCGTCGCGACAACGGCGGAGCACATCAAGCTCGACGCCCTCGTCTGCGCCACAGGCTACGACGCCGTCACGGGCGCGCTCAACGCGATCGACATCCGCGGGCGGGGCGGGGCCTCTCTCAAAGAGCACTGGGCCGACGGCCCCTCGACCTATCTCGGCCTCTCGGTCGCGGGTTTCCCCAACCTCTTCAACATCATCGGCCCACAAAGTCCGTCGATTCTCTCCAACGTCATCGTCTCGATCGAGCAGCATGTGGAATGGGTGACGGATTTCCTCAAGGACGCCCGCGCGATGGGCAAGACGCGGATCGAGGCGACGCCCCAAGCCGAGACCGCCTGGAACGCCAGATGCGCCGCGCTCGTCGCCGAGACCTTCTATCCCGAGGCCAAATCCTGGTACATGGGCGCCAATGTTCCCGGCAAGCCGCGCGTCATGCTCGCCTTCGTCGGCGGTGTCGGCGCCTACCGACAGATCTGCCAGGATATCCGGAAGAAGGGATACGAAGGGTTCCGGTTGGAGACCTGAGTCACCGACGGGCTGACTTCGGCATCACCAGAACGCTCGCCTCCGGCCGGCGCGGCGCGGAGGGTGGGCGATGCGCGTGATTCCGTCAGGGGTCTCAGCTGTCGGCATAGCCTTTGAACAGAACCTCGCGGTCGCGCGCGAAGTTGGCCAGCACCGGGAGCGCCGCGCCGCCGATGGCACGTGCATCGTGACCGATGGAGCCTTCCAGGATCTGGACCGGGCTCAAGCCTTGGCGGTCGAGTTGCGAAAACTGGCTGCGGACCGCCTCAGCCAGCCTTGCGCGGACATCGACCGGCATGGCGCCGTCGATGACAATGGCCTCGAACTCGAGAATGGACATGGCGGAGGCCGTCAGCACCGATAAGCCATTGGCGGCTTCGCTGATCCACTGCTCGAGCGGCTTTCCGTAGTCCGGCCAGCGATCCGGCTTCAGCCAGAGATCCGAAGGGTCGCGCTTCAGTCTCAGCAACCGGCGTTCGAGCACATAGAGCGAGGCGCAGCGGATGAGCTGGTCGGCAGCCACGTCCCCATGAGCGTCGATGCGTGCGAGCGGGAGCGAGCCGATGGCGCCGGCATTGCCGGTGCGTCCCTGCACGACCGAGCCGTCCAGCACCAGGCCACCACCGATGAACGAGCCGATGAAGACATAGAGAAAGTCGCGAATCTGGCCGTTCGCACCGAACAGTGTCTCGGCCGCACAGGCTGCCGTGCCGTCGTTGCACAGATGCACGGGCCACGTGGTCAATGCGGCGACCTCGGCTGCGGTCTCGAACCCGTCCCAGTCGCGCATGGCGTCGGGAGGAGCGCCGACCTCCTGCTGCCAGTTCCAGAGCTCGAAGGGCGTAGCGATGCCAATGCCGGCAACCCGCGAGCGCATGGCCCCTTTGACCAAGCTGCCGAGCCCCTTCAGCTCGCTGCGAACGAAGGACAGGAACGCCCTTGGCTCCGGATAGGCGTGGGTCTGGCGTCTGCGGTAGCGGACGCGCCCGACGAAATCGACCAGCACGAAATCCGTCGAGCGCCGGCCGATCTTGATACCGACCGACAAGGCGCCGTCAGGGTTGAGCGTGAACGGCACCGAGGGTTGGCCGATACGGCCGCGTTGCGGCTTCAGTTTCAAGAGCAGGCCATCTGCCTCGAGCTGAGTCACGATGACGGAGGCGGTTTGCGCGGAAAGCCCGGTTCTGCGCGCGATCTCGGCCTTGGGTAGACGACCATGACGGCGAACCAGCGAAAGCACGAGCCGCTCATTATAGAGCCGGGTGCCAGCCTGGCTGGTGCCGCGACCGAGTTGGTTCGCGCGTTGCGAAGAATGATCCTCGTCAGGACTCACGGTCACGGCGGCTATCCATTGTGGTTGCTCGATCGCAGCATGGTCTTGCGTCGACGTTGCACGATAGCAAGGGGGGCCACCAGCATGTCAATATATAATTCCGCATGATTTATTTATTGACTCACTCCCGCGCCTCGCCGATATGATGGTCAGGTCGGCGGGAGCGTGGCCCGACGCCACGGCACCGCCTCCGAGCCGGGCATCGATCCGGCCGGAGTTGCCACAAGGGAGGACGTCCGCATCATGATCCGCACCATTGCTGCCACAGCGGCGGTGTTCGCTTTCGGCACTTACCTCGCAACCGCCCCGGCCAGCGCCGGCGTCGGTGCTTGCCTCATCACCAAGACCGACACCAATCCCTTCTTCGTCAAAATGAAGGAAGGCGCGACCGCCAAGGCCGCCGAACTGGGCGTCGACCTCAAGTCCTATGCCGGCAAGATCGATGGCGACAACGAGAGCCAAGTCGCAGCCATCGAGACCTGCATTGCCGATGGCGCCAAGGGCATCCTCATCACGCCATCCGACACCAAAGCGATCGTCGCCGCTGTAAAGAAGGCCCGCGATGCCGGCCTGCTCGTCATCGCCCTCGACACACCGCTCGAGCCGATCGACGCCGCCGATGCCACATTCGCCACCGACAACTTCCGCGCTGGCGAGCTGATCGGCGCGTGGGCCAAGGCGACCCTCGGCGAGGCGGCCGCCACCGCCAAAATCGCCTATCTCGATCTTGCCGAGAGCCAGCCGACCGTCGACGTGTTGCGTGACCAGGGTTTCATGACAGGCTTCGGCATCGACACGGCCGATGTCAGCAAGATCGGCGATGAGAGCGACGCCCGCAACGTCTGCCACGACATCACCAGTGGCAACGAGGAAGGCGGTCGCAAGGCGATGGAGAACTGCCTCCAGAAGGACCCGGGCATCAACGTCGTCTACACGATCAACGAGCCGGCGGCAGCGGGTGCCTTCGAGGCACTCAAGGCCCTTGGCCGCGAGAAGGACGTGCTGGTCGTCTCCGTCGATGGCGGCTGTCCCGGCGTCAAGAACGTCGAGGCCGGAGTCATCGGCGCCACCTCTCAGCAATATCCGCTGCTCATGGCGGCCCTCGGCGTCGAGGCCATCAAAACGTTTGCCGACACCGGCGCGAAGCCGAAGCCGACCGAGGGCAAGAACTTCTTCGATACCGGCGTCTCGCTGGTGACGGGCAAGCCCGCTGACGGCGTCGAGTCGATCGACATCAAGACCGGCCTCGACAAGTGCTGGGGCTAATCTCGGTTGCGGAGGGGGAGTGAAGGAGCGGCCCTAGCGCGCCGCTTCTTCCCTACTCTCGGCGCGACCGTCGTTGACACCACCGAACGCCTGACGGACTCTCGTGGGCGAAACGAGACGGTGCGGAGGCTCGCATGATTGAGAGGACCGGCGAGGTCGACGAGATCAATCGGGCCCTCGATCAGGCGGACACGCGGGTCGCCTCGTTCGACGAGCATGCGCGAACGCCGCTGCAGACGTTTCAGCACTTCCTGCATTCCAGCCCATCGGCGGTACCGCTCATCATTCTGGCGCTTTCCGTCGCACTGTTCGCATTTCTCGTCCCGGACAAGTTCTTCACGCCGTTCTCGCTGACGCTGATCCTGCAGCAGGTTGCCATCGTCGGCATCGTTGCCATGGCGCAGACCCTGGTGATCCTGACGGCCGGCATCGACCTCTCGGTCGGCGCCATCATGGTGTTTTCGTCGATCGTCATGGGCAAGCTCGTCTTCGCCTGGGGCCTGCCGGCACCCGTGGCGATCGCCATCGGTCTGGCCTTCGGCGGCTGTCTCGGCTGGATCAATGGCGCACTCGTCGCCTACATGAAGCTGCCGCCCTTCATCGTCACGCTCGGTACATGGCAGGTCTATCTTGCCTCGAATTTCCTCTACTCGGCGAACGAAACGATCCGTAGCCAGGATATCGAGGCCCAGGCACCCCTTCTCCAGCTCTTCGGCCAGTCGCTGAAGCTCGGTGGTGCCGTGCTCACCTACGGCGTCATCGCCATGGTGCTGCTCGTGGCGCTGTTCTGGTATGTTCTCAATCACACGGCTTGGGGCCGTCACGTCTATGCCGTCGGCGACGATCCGGACGCCGCGGAGCTCTCGGGCGTCGAGGTCCGCAAGACGCTCATCTCGGTCTACGCCATTGCCGGGCTGGTTTGCGCCTTTGCCGGCTGGGTGCTCATCGGCCGGCTCGGTTCGGTATCGCCGCAATCGGGTCAGCAAGCCAACATCGAATCCATCACAGCCGTCGTCATCGGCGGCACCTCGCTGTTCGGCGGCCGGGGCTCGATCCTGGGAACGCTGTTCGGCGCGCTGATCGTCGGCGTATTCGCACTGGGCTTGCGGCTCTGGGGCACCGATCCGCAATGGACCTACCTGATGATCGGCGTGCTCATCATCGCCGCCGTCGCCATCGACCAGTGGATTCGCAAGATATCCGGCTGAGGACAACCGCGATGCCAGAGCCGATCCTGTCTGCCCGAGGTCTCGTCAAGCGCTACGGCCGGGTCGTCGCACTCGATCACACCGATTTCGACCTCTATCCGGGCGAGGTCCTCGCGGTTATCGGTGACAACGGCGCCGGCAAGTCGACCCTCATCAAGGCGCTGTGCGGCGCCGTCATTCCGGACGAGGGCGAGATACGTCTCGAAGGCAAGACCATCAGGTTCCGAACACCGATCGAGGCACGAGACGCGGGCATCGAGACGGTATATCAGACGCTGGCCTTGTCGCCGGCGCTGTCGATCGCCGACAACATGTTCTTGGGCCGCGAGATCCGCCGTGCGGATATACTCGGCCGGGTGTTCCGCATGCTCGACCGGCCCGCGATGCAAAAACATGCCCGAGAGAAATTATCCGAACTCGGTCTGATGACGATCCAGAATATCGGCCAGGCCGTCGAGACGCTCTCGGGCGGCCAGCGTCAGGGCGTGGCGGTCGCCCGGGCGGCAGCCTTCGGCTCGAAGGTCGTGATCATGGACGAGCCGACCGCCGCCCTCGGCGTCAAGGAGAGCCGCCGTGTGCTGGACCTCATTCAGGATGTGCGGCGACGCGGTCTCCCGATCGTGCTCATCAGCCACAACATGCCGCACGTCTTCGAGGTGGCCGACCGTATTCATATCAATCGGCTCGGTCGTCGGATCGCCATTATCGATCCGAAGTCATTCTCGATGTCCGATGCGGTTGCGATCATGACCGGAGCCATGCCCCCACCCGCCGCCTGAGCAACGCATTTGGCGTGGCTTGGACCGATGGGCAGGCGGCTCCCGGCCTCGACCTGAGCCGACATCGATGAGCGTTCCAGCCGCAGGTCGGTCGAGGCCGCGTGACAACTCGGATGCGGATGCTTCCGCATGGCCTGCAGCCTCCCCTTCCGGCACGCTGCCGTGGCGCCGTCGTCTCGTCCTGTCCCGGGCCTATCCGACCACCACCCTCTCCCGCCCCGGCAACGGACCATCTTCTTCCAGCGCCCGTGCCGCCTTGTGACCGTCATAGATTGCGTGGGCGATGAGTCCGGGCGCCTTGCCGTCACCGATCGGCTGGAGAGTCGCGAATCCGGCGTCCCCATTCGCCGCCGGGTCTGCAGCCAAAGCGTGCCAAAGCGCAGCCTCGGGCTCGCGCGAGGTCACCGTGACGAGGCCGGAGCAGGGAATGACATGCTCGCGAGAGGTATATATGCAAGAAAGCCGGGCGCCGCCCGCCTCCAGGGCAAGGACGCTCTGACCGACCACGATCTCGACACCCATCTCGATGAGGCGCGCCTGCCCCCGCGCCTGCTCGGCCGTGTAGCCGGTCCAAGACGAGACCATACCGGCCGTCGTGACATAGGTGACCTGGAGACCTTCCGTGGCGAGCAGCTCGGCGATCAGTGCCGCAGTGACATAAAGGTCGTCATCGAAGACGACGACCGGTCCGACCGGCCGCCGGCCAGCCAGAATGTCGTCCGGCGTCATCACCCGCGGATCAGAGAAGCTCGGGACGGCGGCGCGATGCGTTCGCCCGCGACCATCGCCACGCCAGCGGCTGCCCGTCGCAATCAGCACGTGGCTGGCGCCGAAGCCGCGCACATCGGCCGCTGTCATGGCACTGCCGCGATAGACCTCGACATTCGCGAGTTTGCCCAGTTGGCCGATGCGATAGTCGGCGACGCGCCGCCATTCAGCGAGACCCGGCAACCGGCATTCCTTGAGCACGCGCCCGCCGAGCTCGCCCGAGGCTTCGGCCAGCGTCACCTCGAAGCCGCGCTTGCCGGCGAGGTGCGCAGCCTCGAGACCGGCCGGCCCGCCGCCGACGACGAGCACCTTCGCCCGGCTCTCTACGACATTGACGCGCTCCGGGTGCCAGCCGCGCCGCCATTCCTCGCCCATCGTCGGGTTCTGCGTACAGCGGATCGGCACGCCGAGGCCATCACAGGCGTAGCAGATGTTGCAGCCTATGCATTCGCGGATGTCATCGAGGCGGCCGTCTCGGACCTTGGCCGGCAGGAACGGATCGGCGATCGAAGGGCGCGCCGCGCCGACAAGATCAACGATGCCGCGCCTGACCTGGGAAAGCATGGTCTCCGGGCTCGTGAAACGGCCAACCGAGACGACGGGCCTGCCGGTGGCGGCGCGGACATGGGCAATGAACGGCTCGAGGGACGCCTCCTTGACGAAGCGCGAAACACCCATCTCTTGCGTGTAGTCAGTGATGGTGACGTCGAAGAGATCGACATGGGGCGCGAGCAAGGCGAGCATCTCGCGACGCTCGGCCTCCGCTGCGGCATCGGTCCTGACTTCGTCATTGACCTCGATTCGGATGGCGACCGCAGCCTTTCCACGCACCACCTCTTGCGCCTCCTCGGCCACCTCGCGAACGAGGCGCAGCCTATTCTCGAGACTGCCGCCATAGGCATCGTTGCGCTGGTTGATGCCAGGATCGAGGAACTGCGCCAGCAGATAGGTGTGGGCGGCGTAGACATAGACGATGTCGAAGCCGGCCTCGAGCGCACGCCCGACCGCGGCCTTGTGTGACGCGCGATAGGCACGGATGTCGGCCGCATCCATGGCCTTGGCCTGCCAGGGCGCTGTCGCCGTCGGCAGGCTGACCGGACCGATCGCCGTCTCGCGCGTGTGAAAATTCGCCGAGCGCAAGCCTCCGTGCCAGAGCTCGACTCCGGCGAGCGCACCGTGCCGGTGCACGGCGTCAGCCATCGCCGCCATGTTGCGCACGTCGCCCGCATCCCAGAGCGCGCAATGGGGATAGGGCGTGTCGTCGGAGGTGGGCGCGACGGAGCAGTACTCCGTGTTGACGACCCCCCAGCCGCCTTCGGCCTTGACCTCGCGCATGGCCGCGAGCGTCGCCGGCCACTGGTAGCCCATGCCGGAGCAGTGCGGCACTTGATAGAAGCGGTTCGGCGCCGTCACCGGGCCGAGGCGGACGGGCTCGAAGAGGACGTCGAAACGGGAATCACGAGGCATCGGGAACTCCGGGGTGGCGACGTCAGTTTGACCAATTCCCCCCTACGGTCAAACCGTGCGCTCCGTCGGGCGTGAAGCGGCCTACTCCGTGCTGGCCGCTGGCTGGTAGACGTTCTGTCCATCCGCTCCCGAGATTTCCGTATCCACCTCGGCAGCATCCGGCGCCACGGCCGTCCAGGGACGTCGTCCGCGGTGAGCCGCGACGGTCTCGATGGCGATGCGGCCGCTTCTTGACAGATAGAGGCGATGACCGCCGTCCCGCTCGAGCCGGGTGAGATCCAGCACGAGCCGCGGGCTCCGGCAGGGCCGCTCGAGGGCAAAACGTACGATCAGGATCTCGGCGCGACGGCAGTCCTCGGCAAGAGCCTCGGGCGTCTCGGCGATGGCGACGAGCCGGCCCTTGACGGATGTCGTGCAGCCCGCCGGATCGCAGACGAAGCTCTTCGATTTCGCGACCACCTTCAGATCGCGGGCATCGCCGTCGGCGGCGAGCCAGTCCGCCAGCTCGAAGCTGTTGCCGTAGACCGGCAGTGCCGAGAGCGTGCCGTCGGCCGCTCTCGCCGCGATCACCTTGGCGTCGGAGGCGATGAGGATGTCGGGCCGCCCGCCCGCCACCGCGAGGATGAGCCCGGCGGCAATGCCGGCGAGCCCGAGCAGCCGCCACGGCCTGAGCCAGAGCGCCCACCACAGGCCGCCGAGCATCATCAGCGCGAGGGCCGGTCCGCCGATCTCTGGTACGCTCAGCGCCGGCCCCGTCAATGAGGCAGCCCATTCCGCGACGGCGATCATGAAAGCGACGCCCTTCTCGAGCAGGATCAGCGGCATCGCCTCGATGCCGAAGGGCAGCGCCACGAGAGCCACGACGACGAGCGGCATGATGTAGAAGGCGAATAGCGGCGCCACGATCATGTTGGCGATCAGGCCGAGCTGAGCGAGCTTGTGGAACTGATAGACGGCGAGCGGCGCGACAGCGAGGCTGGCGACAATGGTCGAGAAGAAGGTGACGGCGAGAAACCGGCCGGTGAGCCGCGCCGCAGCCGCCAGCGCTCCGACCGGACGACCGCGTGATGGCATGTTCCGCCGCAAGGAGACGACCCATTCGAACACCGTGATCAGAGCGACGACGGCGGCGAACGACATCTGAAAGCCGACATCGAGCAAGGTCTCGGGCTCGAGTGCCAGAAGGACGAGGGCCGCAAGCGCGAGATTCCGGAGCGACACCGCCGGCCGGTCGAGAAGGATGGCCAGCAGCATCAGCGCGATCATGACGAAGGCGCGCGCCGCAGGACTGTCGGCGCCGGAGAGGATCAGGCAGAAGGCGGCGCCGACGAATCCGGCGAGCGCCGCCCACTTCTTGATCGGAAAGCGGAGCACCAAGGGCGGGAAGAGCGCTAGGAACGCACGCACGAACCCGAAGAGCGCGCCCGCCATGATGGCCATGTTGGCGCCCGAGATCGCCAGCACGTGGCTGAGGCCCGCATCGCGCAGTGCCTGATCGGTCGCCTCGCTGATCCGACCGCGCTCGCCGGTGACGAGGGCGTCCGTGACGGCGCCTGTCTCCCCCGGCAGCACGGCGCGAATGCGGGCGCTCACGAGCAGCCGCAGACGCTCGAGGGCCAAGCGCGGCATCCGGTACCAGGGTGGCGGATCGAGGCTCGCCGGTGCCGGCGGCTCGATCAGGAATCCGGTGGCACCGATCGAATCGAACCAAGCCAGACGCGCGAAATCGTAGCCGCCGGGGCGCTCGGGCGCCGGTGGCGGGAAGAGCTTGCCCTTGACCGTGACCGCGTCCCCTGGCTGGACGTCGACGGTGTCGAATGCGGCCCGGACACGCACGCGCTCCGGCGTCGCCTCGGCCGCCAGCCCCTCGACCGTCGCCACGCGCAGCAGGAGCCTGAACCCCTTGGGCCGCCGCGCCTCGATCCGTTCGACCCAGCCGGTGATGGCAACGACCCGGGTCGCCTGGTCGAGCACGGGTCCGGCAACCATCGCCGTCCGCACCTTCGCCGCCGCAAACCCCAAGGCGAGAGAGACGAGCGCGGCCGAGAGCGCGACCGCCAGCGCTCCCCGTCTGACGATCAGCCGCAATGCCAGTGCAGCGAGGATGGCGGCGCCAGCGAACGCCATGGTCGGCTCCACGGGCATCGCGAAGTAGAGGCCGATGCCAAGGCCGAACAGCACCGGCAGCCAGAGCACCTGGCGATCTCGCTCGGCATCGAGGAGCGCGTCGAGCCGGTCGAGGATCCCGCGGATGCCGGAGACCGCGCTCCCGGCACGGCTTGCAGCCACGACCTTCCCCGGGTCGCCCCGACGGTCGAACACGCCCTGCTCATCCGCAGGCGCTTCCGGCCGGGGCCGCGTCACCCGGACCTCGTCGAGCCTGCCACCGATGAAGAGATCGGTCATCTGCCCGCGCCTCCCGTCGCGATCGTACACGGACCATCGCGCGACGGGGAGAGGCCTTTACCATCGCATCGGTCGAATTGGCACACCCTGTTCCTGACGGAACCACGGCCCGTCCTGGTCCTCACCACTTCTCGCTCAATCCAACTTCCCCGGGGAGGACCACCCATGGCGACCATCGTTGGCAACAGCAAGAACAACCGCATCATCGGCACCAACGCAGCCGACACCATCAGCGGCCTCAACGGTAACGACGTGATCTTCGGCAATGGCGGCAACGACCACCTGCTCGGCGGCGCCGGCCTCGATCAGCTCTACGGTGGCTCGGGCAACGATACGCTGAGCGGCGGCACGGGTAACGACCGGCTGGACGGCGGCAGCGGTAACGACATTCTCTCCGGCGACGCCGGATACGACTTTCTGATCGGCGGTGACGGCATTGATACCGCGACCTACGCGACGGCCTCCGGCTCGATCTTCGTCGACCTCACGATCGAGATCCAAAGCCCTTACGGCGGCGGCACCGGCGACTACGACCGGCTGCGCTCGATCGAGAACGTCACCGGCTCCAACTACCGCGACAGCCTGCACGGCAACAACCTCAAGAACGTGCTGCGCGGGGGAGCGGGCGAAGATACTTTGGAAGGACGCGGCGGCGACGATCACCTGGACGGCGGCGCGGACTCGGACATGCTCAGCGGCGGCGATGGCAACGACACGCTGATCGGCGGCGGCGCGCGCGACAATCTCTACGGCGGCGCCGGCAACGACTACATCCGGGCCGGCACCGGTGACGACTTCCTATATGGCGATGCCGGAAACGATATCTTGTACGGCGATGCGGGTTTCGACTTCGCCGCCTTCTACGATGCCGTCGGCGGCGCCACCGTCGATCTTGCGCTCACCGGCCCGCAGAGCACCGGCTCCGGCCAGGACATGCTGGTCGATATCGAGGGGCTGCTCGGCTCGAATGCCGGTGACAATCTCTTCGGCAATGCCGTCGACAACACGATCATCGGGCACGGCGGCGATGACCGCCTGGATGGACGCGACGGCAACGACTACCTGGACGGTGGCTCCGAGAACGACATCCTGCGCGGCGGCAATGGCGCCGACACGCTCATTGGCAATCTTGGAAACGACATCATCTACGGCGGTGCCGGGAACGACCGCCTCATCGGCGGAACGGGCAACGACTGGCTGCTCGGCGAGGGCGGCGCCGACGTCTACGTCTTCGAGGCGGGCTGGGGCAAGGACACCATCTTCGGCTTCGAGAACGGCATCGACAAGATCGACTTGAGCGGGGTCGCCGCCGGCTTCGCGCGGGTGAAGGTCGTCGACTACGGTGCCAATTGCGAGATCTCGCTCGTCTCGTACTACACGCCGCCGAGCGGACCCGCGAACACCATCACCCTCTGGGGTGTCTCGGCGAGCCAGATCGACGCGTCGGACTTCATCTTTTGACGAGGTGAGGGCCGACCCGCTCGGCCGCAATTCACCCCCAATCGTCACCTAGTCAGGCGGGATGCATGACATCATCGTCATCGACGACGATCGACAAATTCTGAGCACGCTTGACGTCGCACTCAAGGGCGAGGGGTTCGACGTCGAGACTTACAGCGACCCGGTCGCCGCCTTGCCGAAGGTCATTTTCGTGCCGCCCCGCCTTCTCGTCCTGAACGGCCATATGCCGGACCTGCACGGCATTGAGTTCTTTCTGAAGTATAGGACCTATTGCCGAGGACCGGTGGTCTTCCTCTCCGCGTCCGCCGCCGAGATCGAGGCAAAGCTCGCAGCAAACGAGCTTCCTGCGACCGCCTACGTAGACAAGCCGTTCTCGATACGCCAGTTTGTTCTGCTCGTGAAGAGCATCCTGCGAAGTGGCGCCCCGTCTCCACCCGATCAAGCTACCGGCTCGCCTCCGGCCAGGCCTCACCCGAACCGGTAGCTCGACGCCGTCACGCCGCCGAACACGTTGGTGTCGTGGTAGACGCGCGTCGCCGGCTCGCGCTCGGCGGCACCGACCGCCGCCATCAGCGGGATCAGGTGATCCTCTTGTGGATGGCATATGCGCGCCGCCGGCGCCGACTCCCAGTCCTTGAGCGCCGCCACCCGCGCCTCGGGCGCACTCATCAGAGCCGCATCGAGCCAGGCATCGAAGGCCGCCGACGGCTCTTTGGCCCCCGGACCGAACAGGCGGAGATTGTGATAGCTGAGACCGCTGCCGACGATCAGTACACCCTCGTCCCGCAAGGGCGCGAGCGCACGCCCCAGTGCCAGATGCACCTCGGGGTCGTAGCCGTGGCGGATGGCCACCTGCAAGAGCGGCACGTCCGCCTCCGGATACATCACCTGCATCGGCGCGAAGACACCATGGTCGAAGCCACGCTCGGCATCGAGGTGGGTGGGCAGGCCCGCCGCCGTCAGTAGTCCGGCGACGCGCCTCGCCAGCTCCGGCGCGCCGGGTGCAGCGTATTTGATCTGATAGGTGAAGGCCGGGAAACCGCCGTAGTCGTAGACCATGCCGGGCGCAGGCGAGGCCATGACGGCGAAGTCCGCCTCCTCCCAATGGCCCGAGACCATCAGGATCGCCTTCGGCGTCTCGCCGATCTCCTTCGGCATGTTGGCGAGCGAGACTTCCAGTGACTGGAGCGCCTTGCGCATGTCCGGCAGCCACGGCCAGGGGCCGCCGCCGTGCGAGATGAAGTAGGTCGGCAAGCGATTCGACATGGGCCTATGCCTCGAATTGTGCGGCGGCGGACGAGCCGGAAGAACTCATGAAGGCTTTCCGGTGATCCCGCAAGATGGGCTCGGCCGGACCCGAGCCACTCCTGCCCTTGCGCTTCACGACGCGACCGCATGCTTTCCCCGCTCCCTTCCATGGGCTACACAGCGCCCAAACCAAACCGAGACCTTCGAGCATGGCCGCCAAAATCGTCACCCGCTTCGCCCCCTCCCCCACCGGCTTCCTGCATATCGGCGGGGCGCGGACCGCCTTGTTCAACTGGCTCTATGCGCGCGGGCGCGGCGGCACGTTCCTCCTCCGCATCGAGGACACCGACCGCGAGCGCTCGACGCAGGCGGCCGTCGATGCCATCCTCGACGGGCTCTCCTGGCTCGGCCTCCAGTGGGACGGCGCACCGCTTTATCAGTTCGCCCGTGCTCCGCGTCACCGCGAAGTCGCCGAGGCGATGCTCGCCCAGGGGCACGCCTATCGCTGCTGGGCGACGCCCGCCGAGCTCGAGGCCATGCGCGAGAGGGCGCGCGCCGAAGGCCGCTCGCCGGTCTACGACGGCACTTGGCGTGATCGCGATCCGGCCGAAGGCCCGAAGGACCGTGCACCCGCCATCCGCCTCAAAGCGCCGCGCACGGGTGAGACCGTCATCGAGGACGGCGTGCAGGGCCGCGTCGTCTTCCAGAATGAGAACCTCGACGATCTCATCATCCTGCGCTCGGACGGCGCCCCGACTTACAACCTTGCTGTCGTCGTCGACGATCACGACATGGGCGTCACTCACATCATCCGCGGCGACGATCATCTGACGAACGCCGCGCGCCAGTCGCAGATCTACAACGCCATGGGCTGGCAGCGGCCGAACTTCTCCCACATCCCGCTGATCCACGGGCCGGACGGGGCGAAGCTCTCAAAACGCCACGGCGCGCTCGGCGTCGAGGCCTATCGCGAGATGGGTTATCTGCCGGCGGCGCTCCGCAACTACCTCGCCCGCCTCGGCTGGGCGCATGGCGACGACGAGATCTTCTCGACCGACCAGATGCTCGAATGGTTCGATCTGCCCCAGATCGGCCGCTCGCCCTCGCGCTTCGATTTCGCCAAGCTCGAAAACCTGAACGGGCATTACATCCGCAGCACCCCGGACGCCGAGTTGGTCGGCCACATCAAGAGCATGCTCGACGGCAGCGAGGCCGACCGTGCGCAGCGGATGGCGATGAGCGCGGAGGACTGGCGCAAGTTCGAGGCGGCGATGCCGGGCCTCAAGGAGCGCGCCAAGACGCTGAAGGAGCTTGTCGCCAGCGCGGCCTATCTCTTCGCGAGGCGCCCCCTCGCACTCGACGAGGCGGCGGCAAAGCTGCTTTCGACCGACGCGCGCTTGCTGCTCGGGGACCTCGTACCCGTGCTCGAGGCCGTCGCGGATTGGTCGGCTCCCGCGCTCGAGGCCGTCGTCAAATCCCATGCCGAGGCGACCGGTCAGAAACTCGGCAAGCTGGCTCAGCCGCTGCGGGCAGCCTTGACCGGAAAGGCCACGTCCCCCGGCATCTTCGACGTACTCGCCGTGCTCGGTCGGGAGGAGAGCCTCGCCCGCATCGTGGACCAGACGGCCGGCCCCTGAGACCCGCATGGCGCACGGGTCTCCCTTGCCGAAATATCCGGCCGCACGGTTGCGGCGGCGCAGCAAACCGACTAGCCTGCGCTCCGCATGTTGCGGCGCACCAATCGAATCGGCCGAGCACCCCGATCGCGCGCAACCTGCTGCTTCTGCATAGAGAACCGGACCGGAGACCGTCATGGACAAAAAGGTCGAGACCGCCACGCTCACCTATGGCTCGAAGTCCTACGAGTTCCCCGTCCGAGAAGGCACGGTCGGGCCCAAGGTGATCGACGTCTCAAACCTCTACAAAGAGACCGGCGCCTTCACCTACGATCCGGGGTTCACCTCGACGGCCGCCTGTGAGAGCTCGATCACCTACATCGACGGCGACAAGGGCGAGCTGCTCTACCGCGGCTATCCGATCGACGAGCTCGCCGAGAAGGGAAGCTTCCTCGAGACCTGCTTTCTGCTGCTCTACGGGGAGCTGCCGACGAAGGCCGAGTTCCAGAAATTCGATCAGGCCATCACCAAGCACACGATGTTGCACGAGCAGCTGCACTTTTTCTTCCGCGGCTTCCGGCGCGACGCGCATCCGATGGCAGTGATGACGGGGGTGGCCGGGGCGCTGTCCGCCTTCTATCACGACTCGACTGACATCCGTGATCCGAAGCAGCGCGAAATCGCCGGCCATCGCATGATCGCAAAGCTGCCGACGATTGCCGCCATGGCCTACAAGTATTCGCTCGGCCAGCCCTTCATCTATCCGCGCAACGATCTCGACTACGCCGCGAACTTCCTGCACATGTGCTTCGCGGTGCCCTGCGAGACCTACAAGGTCGACCCCGTGTTGTCGCGCGCCCTCGACCGCATCTTCATCCTGCACGCCGATCACGAGCAGAACGCCTCGACCTCGACGGTCAGACTGGCCGGCTCCTCCGGCGCCAATCCCTTCGCCTGCATCGCCGCCGGCATCGCCTGCCTCTGGGGGCCGGCGCACGGCGGCGCCAACGAGGCCGCCCTCACCATGCTCGAGGAGATCGGCGACGTCTCGAAGATCCCCGAGTTCATCGCCAAGGTGAAGGACAAGGCGAGCGGCATCCGCCTGATGGGCTTCGGCCACCGCGTCTACAAGAACTACGATCCGCGGGCCAAGGTGATGCAGAAGACCTGCCACGAGGTGCTGGACACGCTGGGCATTCGCGACGAGCCGTTGCTCAAGGTCGCCATGGAGCTCGAGAAGATCGCGCTTCACGACGACTACTTCGTCAGCCGCAAGCTCTACCCCAATATCGATTTCTATTCCGGCATCACGCTCAGGGCTCTGGGATTTCCGACCTCCATGTTCACCGCCCTCTTCGCGCTTGCCCGCACCGTCGGCTGGATCGCGCAGTGGAAAGAGATGATCGGCGACCCGGAGCAGAAGATCGGCCGGCCGCGCCAGCTCTACGTCGGTCCAACCGAACGCCAATACGTGCCGCGCGACCGACGGGGGTAGTGAGGCTGAAACGCTCTCGATACTGCGCGAGTGATTGACCGCGCCTCTACAGCGGCTTTGCGCACACGAGTTCAACCTGCCGCAGCCGACGTCCCCGAACGGACATCAACGCTCGACGCGCCCCAGCACGTCCAATAGCTCGTCTATCTTGGCTTGGCTCTCGTCGGGATTGCCGGAATGGATGGCGTGGGCGACGCAGTGGCCCACATGGTCCTTGAGCACGACCTGCTCGACCCGGCGGAGCGCGGCACGGACGGCGGCGATCTGCGTCACCACGTCGATGCAGTAGCGATCCTCCTCGACCATGCGCGAGAGGCCGCGCACCTGTCCCTCGATCTTGCCGAGACGCTTCAAGACATCTGATTTGGTGTCGCTCTGCATGCTTGACACATACCCTATAGGGGTATAAACCGCAAGCGCAGCATACCCTCTAGGGGTATATGAGGCATCATGCAAAATCACCCTCATCACCAGGACCCGGCAGCCGGCGACGACGCGCAGGCGACCATCGTACGCGATCCGGTCTGCGGCATGACCGTCGACCTCAATGCCGGCAAGCCCTCGCTGGACCACGCCGGACGCAGCTTCCACTTCTGCAACCCGAAATGCCGGGACAAGTTCGCCGCCGATCCCGCCGCCTACCTGACGGCGATCGACCCCGTTTGCGGCATGGCCGTCGACCGCGCCTCGGCTCGGCACATGGCGAAGTACCAGGGCCAGCGCGTCTATCTCTGCTCGAGCCATTGCGCCGAGCGGTTCAATGCCGATCCGGCTGCCTTCCTTGCCGGGCAAGCGGCATCCCAACCGGCTGCCGTTCCGGCGGGCACGACGTGGACTTGCCCGATGCACCCGGAGATCGTCCGCGACGAGCCGGGCGATTGCCCGATCTGCGGCATGGCGCTGGAGCCGATGGGCCTGCCGCCGGCCGATGCCGGCCCCAACCCTGAGCTCGTGGACATGACCCGCCGCTTCTGGGTCGGCCTTGTCTTCGGGCTCCCGGTGTTCGTCCTGGCGATGGGCCCGCATCTGGGTCTCGACCTGCTGGCAGGCCTCGGCCACACGACGGGCGCCTGGGTGCAGCTGGCGCTGACGACACCCGTTGTCGTCTGGGCGGGCTGGCCGCTGCTCAAGAAGGGCTGGGCGTCGGTCGTGAACCGAAGCCCCAACATGTTCACGCTGATCGGCATCGGCATTCTGACGGCGTTCCTCTACAGCCTTGTCGCCACCCTTGCGCCAGGTCTCTTCCCGGCGGGTTTCCGCAATGCCCATGGCGGGGTCGATCTCTACTACGAGCCTGCCGCCGTCATTACCGTGCTCGTCCTCCTCGGCCAGGTGCTCGAGCTCAGGGCCCGCGAGCGCACGGGTGGCGCGCTCCGCGCACTGCTCGATCTCGCGCCGAAACACACGCTGCGTGTCCGCCGAGGCCAGGCCGACGAGGAGATCGAGCTCTCTCAGGTCCACACCGGCGACCTCCTACGTGTGCGCCCTGGAGAGAATGTTCCCGTCGACGGCCTCGTCGTCGAGGGGGCGTCCTCCGTCGATGAATCGCTGCTGACCGGCGAGCCTGTGCCGGTCGAAAAGGCGAGCGGCGCCAAGGTAACCGCCGGCACGCTCAATGGCACCGGCTCCTTCGTGATGCGCGCCGAGCGGGTCGGCGCCGAGACCGTTCTGTCGCAGATCGTCGCGATGGTCGCCGAGGCCCAACGCAGCCGCGCGCCGATCCAGAGTCTCGCGGACAAGGTTTCGGCCTGGTTCGTGCCGGCGGTGCTCCTGATCGCGGCACTGGCCTTCATCGCCTGGACCACATTCGGTCCAGCGCCCTCGATGACGTATGGCCTCATCGCGGCGGTAGCTGTGCTCATCATCGCCTGTCCCTGTGCGCTCGGTCTTGCCACCCCGCTCTCGATCATGGTGGCGACCGGCCGCGGCGCCCAGAGCGGCATCCTGATCCGTAACGCGGAAGCCTTGGAGCACCTCGCCGCCGTCGACACGCTCGTCGTCGACAAGACGGGCACCCTCACCGAGGGAAAGCCGACGCTGACCGATGTCGTTGCGCTCGGCAATCTCGCTGAAAGCGATGTGCTCGCAGCCGTCGCGAGCCTCGAGGCGGGCAGCGAGCATCCACTGGCAACAGCCATCCTCTCGGGTGCGGCGGCGCGCGGCGTTGCAGCCTTGAAAACCGAGGGCTTCCAGGCACTGACCGGTCGTGGCATCGCCGGCGTCGTCGATGGTCGTCAGGTGCTGTTCGGAAATGCTCGATTGATGCAGGAGAGAGGTGTCGACTGCGCGTCGGTGGCCGCTCGCATGGACACGCTCCGTCAGGCCGGCAAGACCGCCATGCTCGCCGCGATCGATGGCAAGCTCGCCGGGCTCGTCGCCGTCGCCGATCCCATCAAGCCCAAGGCTCGCGAGGCCATCGCCACTCTCAAGAGCGCCGGCCTGCGCATCCTTATGCTGACCGGCGACAACGAGGTGACCGCGCGCGCGGTCGCCGATCAGCTCGGCATCGCCGAGATCCAGGCCGATGTGCTGCCCGCCGACAAGGCTGCCGCCGTCACGCGGCTCAAGGGGGAAGGCCGGCGCGTCGCCATGGCCGGGGACGGCGTGAATGACGCCCCTGCCCTCGCCGCTGCCGACGTCGGCATTGCCATGGCCACCGGCTCCGACGTGGCCAAGGAAAGCGCCGGCATCACACTCTTGAAGGGCGATATCGCCGGCATCGTCCGCGCCCATCGCCTCGCCCGGATCACCATGGCGAACATCAAGCAGAACCTCCTGTTTGCCTTTCTTTACAATGCGCTCGGCGTGCCCGTTGCCGCCGGCGTGCTCTATCCGATCCTCGGACTCCTTTTGTCGCCGATGATCGCCGCCGCTGCCATGAGCCTGTCGTCGGTAAGCGTGATCGCCAACGCGCTCAGGCTGCGTACGGCAAGGCTCGGCTGATCCGCGACCGACCCTCGCGGCGCCTACATCGCGGCATCGCGGAGCGGCCGGGCCGGCACGGCATCGACATCGAGGGTCCGGCCGAGTTGGTCTGCGGCCAGCATCATGGCTCGCTCGGCGAGTGCCGAAATGGTCAGGAGCGGACTGACGCCGACGGCGGTCGGAATGGCCGCCCCGTCCAGGACGTAGAGGCCCTCGTGGATGCCCTTCGGACCGTTGGACGGATCGAAAACCCGGCCATCCGGAGCGACGACGCCCTGGTCCGCACTTTCCCCCATGGCGCATCCCCCAAGCGGGTGCGCGATGATTCGGTTGCCGCCGAAGGCAGACATGGCGAAAGGATTGGTGTGGAAGACTCCACCCATGCGCTCGATAATGCCCCTGATCTTCTGCTCCGAGCCGATGCGCTCCGGCAGGCTGCTGTAGCCCGGCCAGTCGACGATGACGTTGCCCTTATGGAGCTCGAGCCGGCCGCTCGCATCGTCATGCCCGACGACGTAGAAAATCTGCGTCCGGCTCGTCTCCTCGCCATAGACGCCGCCCCGCAGCATGCGCATGCCGCGCTTGAATTTGAGGCGAAGGAACTCCTTGAAGGGCGCAAGCCCGGCCATCGCCGTCAGCATGGTGCCGTCGTGCAGCCAGAGCGGCCCGTCGTCGTCGCCGAGATCGATGAGGGCCATACTGTGCGGGCCGACCAGCGGTGCATCGCGCGGTCCCTGGGGTGGAAAGCCCGTGGCGACGGCGTGGATGGGATGGGCAAGCTCGGTGGCGAACACCAGGTCGTCGCCATTGGCCGAGAAGCCCTTTCCGAGCCTGGATGAGAGATGGAGCCCGGTGGCCCTGGCCCGGAGCATCAGCTCGTTCGTTCCCATCGTGCCGGCGGCGAGAACGACGATCGGTGCGACGATCTTCCGAACCACGCTCGGGCTCGCGACATCCTCGACGGTGATCTCCCAGCCCGCCCCCGTCTTGACGATCGATTGGGCCCGGCTCTCGCAGAACACCGTGGCCCCGTGGTCGACGGCGTCGGCGATATAGGTAATGCCGACGGTACCCTTGGCGCCGACATTGCAGCCCGACCAGCAATCGCCACACAGCCGGCAGGCATACTGCGTCACGCCGGCGGCATTCGTCATGGGCCGGTGCGCAATCGTCATCGCCCGGAGCTCGATCGGCCGGCCGGCCGCCTCCGCCACCCGGCTCAGGCCGCGGTACTTCGCGAAACGCTCGGGCTCGGGCACCGGCATGACGCCGAGCATCGCCTCCGCACGTGCGATGCCTTTCTGCAGCCTTCCGTCGCCGACGACGGCCTCGGGCCATCCGCAGGCCCGCAACCGCTGCAGATCCGGCCGGAGCACGATGCCGGCATTGATCAGCGAGCCGCCGCCGAGACCGGATGCGCCGAAGACCGTCAGGCCCTTGCCGACTGACAGATAGTAGAGCCCCGTCGGATCGCCGAGCCTCGGCGCCCGACCGGTCAGGCGCATGGTGCGGCGCCGCGCCTTGTTGGTCGACGGAAAATCGCCGGGGCGCCAGAGGCGCCCGCGCTCGATGACGGCCGGCTTCAGCCCCATGCGTGCCAGGCGCGATGCGGCGACGCCGCCGCCATAACCGGAGCCGATGACGACGGCATCATAGACCGGCGCCAGCGCACCGGCGCGATGGACCGCTATAACCATGACGAGCCAGCATCCTGATCGAGAAACCTTCCCTCGCGCACCTGGCCCGAAGTTTCAACGAATGCCGCTCTGGAAGATTAACCGGATATGCCATCGCCGGATCGGCCCCGCCTCTGCCCCCCGACCCAGCCGCTCCGTCGCGGGCCTTGGCCGGCCCGCGACGTCCCTCTAGACTGCGCTCATGCTCACCCAGTTCTTCCACGAGTTGCGTGCTGCCCGCATCCCGGTGTCGCTGCCGGAATATCTGACGCTGCTCAAGGGTCTCGAGGCAGATCTCGCCAATCGCCGGGTGGAGGATTTCTACTATCTGGCCCGGACTGCCCTCGTGAAGGACGAACGGCATCTCGACCGCTTCGACCAGGTCTTCGGCCATGTCTTCAAGGGCCTCGACCTGATGGCCGAGACCGACACGGTGGCACTCCCCGAGGACTGGCTCAGGGCCATGAGCGAGTTGTATCTCTCAGACGAAGAGAAGGCGAAGATCGAGGCTTTGGGCGGCTGGGAGAAGATCATGGAGGAGTTGCAGAAGCGCCTCCAGGAGCAGAAGGGGCGCCACCAGGGCGGCTCGAAATGGATCGGCACGGGCGGCACGTCACCCTTCGGCGCCTACGGCTACAACCCGGCCGGCATCCGCATCGGCCAGTCCAAGAACCGCAATTTTCGCGCCATCAAGGTCTGGGACAAGCGCGAGTACAAGGATCTCGCCGACGACGTCGAGCTCGGCACGAGGAACATCAAGGTGGCGCTCCGGCGGCTCCGTCGTTTCGCGCGCGAGGGCGCGGCCGATGAGCTCGATCTCGACGGCACCATCAAGGGCACCGCGCACAAAGGCTATCTCGACATCCATATGCGCCCCGAGCGGCACAACGCCGTCAAGGTGCTGATGTTCTTCGACGTCGGCGGCTCGATGGACTGGCACGTCAAAGGGGCGGAGGAGCTGTTCTCGGCGGCCCGCTCGGAGTTCAAGCATCTCGAGTACTACTACTTCCACAACTGTCTCTACGAATTCGTCTGGAAGGACAATCGCCGACGCTGGACAGAGCGTTACACCACCTGGGACGTGCTTCACAAGTATCCTGCCGACTACAAGGTGATCTTCGTCGGCGATGCCGCCATGAGCCCCTACGAGGTGACGCAGCCGGGGGGCGCCGTCGAGCATATGAACCCGGAGGCGGGCGCCGTCTGGCTCAAGCGCGTGACGGACATCTACCAGAGCGCCGTCTGGCTCAATCCCGTGCCTGAGCCGCACTGGGGCTGGACGCAGTCGACGGTGATGCTGCAGCGGCTGATGGCGGGGCGGATGTACCCGCTGACGCTTGAAGGGCTCGATCGAGCGATGCGGGAGCTGATGCGGTAGGGGGAAAGCCGTCGCATGCCGATCATCGAAATATCGAGTGATCAGCCGGCGGTCATCGCCAATCTGCGGCAATGAACACTGTACGAATTCCGCGGCGAGCTTCAGACGATGGTTTCTTCTGCATGATCACTCCCGTCAATGTTTGCCGCCCCATGGTTCCCGGGCAAAAGGCCCGGGATGACAGAAGGGTGTGACGGCTCCCTGCGACTGCGCCTTCTCATCGCGTCGACGTGAGTCCGCGCCGCCCCGCAAGCCCATCGACATACCCTACGCCTTCTTCCCACCCTCATCTGTCTTCCCCGGCACCTATGCGAAGCGCGGCTCCGCCATGACGTGCCCGAGATCCTTGTCGCCACTCGAGTGAGATTTCGCTGCTCCGTCGCCGGGTTCATCGCGCACCCGGTCCGCTGAATGGGGGCGACGCTCTCACTGCCGGCAAGGGGTGGAGATCGATCGAGTTGTTTCGGAAGACGATGGCACTCAGACAGCCGCCCGCACCGCCCAGGCACGTAGCGTCGTCGCAATCGAGCCATCCGCCCGTCGTGGCAATGCCTCGTCCAGATTCGATCGCAATGCCTCGCGGACCGCCGGATCGAGGCTCGCGCAATAGCTGGGCGCCGGTCCGGCACCGAGCGTGAACGGGCGCCAGAAATCCGCAAAATCGGCGAAGACGGCCGGCGCCTCGATCGCCTCGACCTCTGCGGTCGCGAAGCCGGCGTCGCGCATCTCCCTACGGAGCGCATCGGCCGTGCAGAACGCAAACCGCCGAGCCTCGTTGAGCCCGGCGGCGCGGGCATCGATGGCCTCAGCTGCGACCCAGAAGACATGCATGAACTCGACCCCGCCGCCCGGATAGTCCCAGACGTAGAAGGCGATTGTGCCGCCGGGGCGCGCGACGCGGCGCATCTCGGCGAGCGCCTTGGCGCGGTCGGGAACAAAATTGAGGACCAACCCCGAAACGACGACATCCTTGCTCGCCGTCTCGATCGGGAGTGACTGGGCGTCGGCCGTCGAGAACTCGATACGCGGGTCCGTCACATTGGCGCGCGCCTTTTCGAGAAAGCCGGCGGAAGGGTCGACGGCAACGAGACCGTGCGGCGCGCAACTCGATAGGATCGCGGCCGAAAGGGCTCCCGTACCGCACCCGACATCGAGCCAGTCTGCGCCGGCAGGAGCGCTCAGCCATTGCAGGAATTGCGGAGCAATCTGCCGGCTCCAGCGCCCCATGTAGAGATCATAGCTATCACCTGCCTGCCAGGCATCATGCGGTGCTGCGTCTGTCATCGTCGTCTCCGCAAGCTGCGTGCCGGAAAAATGCCACTGCCTCGGCTCGGCACCCTTCGAAAGCGGAAGAAGGCAGAAAGTATGCAACACACTATACGGCCGCATCGCACAGGGCTCAATCATCACTTCCGCGACCCCGGCCAATCCGTCGTCAGGCAATGTCCCCAAGGCGTATTGCGGCATATCGCGAAGCCTATGCTTTCGGCGCGCACGGCGCCGGGCAGGCCAACAAGCCATCAGCTTGTCAGCACCACATTGCCGGTTCAGTCTAGCCTCCGTTCATCCGGCGGTTTCTACGACGAGTGGTCCTTGCCCATGCTTCGCATCATCCTCGGCATCTTCGCTGGCTTCATCGCCGCAGCAGTGATCGTCCTCGCCATCGAAAGCCTTGGGCACCTGATCTTCCCACCACCGCCTGGGATCGATCTTGCCAATCCGGAAGCGCTCGCCTCCATCATCGATCAGCTGCCTATCGGTGCGCTGGTCGCTGTGATAATCGCTTGGTTCGCAGGAGCCTTCGGCGGCGGGGCGACCGCGGCGAAGATCTCGCGCCTCTCCTGGAGCGCGTGGGTCGTGGGCACGTTCATGCTCGCCGGCGGACTCTGGAGCATGCTCGTCATCCCGCATCCCCTCTGGATGAAGCTCGCCCTCGCGCCGGCCACGCTCGTCCCCGCCTGGCTCGCGGGACGGATGTTCGCGCGGCCACTCATGGATATCGCCCCACACTGACTTTACAACGAAAACCGCGCCAGAGATTGCTCCCCGGCGCGGTTGTATTCGCGAATGACGTCGGCTCAGTGTGCCGTCAACCCGCCCGTCTTCGTGGCCTCTGCCACCGGCGGCGGCGTCTCCGCCTCTTCCGACCAGGCGACCGCCTCCGGCATCCGCACCAGCGCCACCTTCAGGACGTCGTCGATCTTGGCGACCGGCACGATCTCGAGCATCTTCCTCAGATCCTCGGGAATCTCGGTCAGATCCTTGACGTTCTCGTCGGGGATCAGCACCGTCTTAATGCCGCCGCGCAAGGCCGCGAGCAGCTTCTCCTTGAGGCCGCCGATCGGCAACACCCGGCCGCGGAGCGTAATCTCGCCGGTCATCGCCACGTCGCGGCGGACCGGGATGCCGGTCATCACCGAGATGATGGCGGTGGCCATGGCGACACCGGCCGAGGGACCATCCTTCGGCGTTGCGCCCTCCGGCACGTGCACGTGGATGTCGCGCTTCTCGAACATCGGCGGGATGATGCCCCAGTCGACCGAGCGAGAGCGCACATAGGCGTTGGCCGCCTGGATGCTCTCCTTCATGACGTCGCGCAGGTTGCCGGTGACCGTCATCTTGCCCTTGCCCGGCATCATGACGCCTTCGATCGTCAAGAGCTCGCCGCCGACCTCGGTCCAGGCGAGCCCCGTGACGACACCGACCTGATCCTCACGCTCCATCTCGCCGTAGCGGTACTTAGGAACGCCGAGATAGCTCTCGATGTTGTCCTTGGTGATCTCCACCTTGGACTTGCCGGAGACCAGGATCTCCTTGACCGACTTCCGTGCGAGCTTGGAGATCTCGCGCTCCAGCGAGCGGACGCCCGCCTCGCGCGTATAGCGGCGGATGACTTCTTTCAAGCCGGCATCGTCGAGCGCCCACTCGTGCGCCTCGAGCCCGTGGGCGGCGAGCGCCTCGGGGATCAAGTGGCGCCGGGCGATCTCGAGCTTCTCCGGCTCCGTGTAGCCGGCGATGCGGATGATCTCCATGCGGTCCATAAGGGCCGGCGGAATGTTGAGCGTGTTGGCCGTCGTCACGAACATCACGCCCGAGAGATCGTAGTCGACCTCGAGGTAATGGTCGTTGAACGTCGCGTTCTGCTCCGGATCGAGCACCTCGAGCAGCGCCGCCGCCGGATCGCCGCGGAAGTCCTGGCCCATCTTGTCCACCTCATCGAGGAGGAACAAGGGGTTCGGCTTCTTGGCCTTCCGCATCGACTGGATGACCTTGCCGGGCATCGAGCCGATGTAGGTGCGCCGATGACCGCGGATCTCGGCCTCGTCACGAACGCCGCCCAAGGACATGCGCACGAACTCACGGCCGGTCGCCTTGGCGATCGACTTGCCGAGCGACGTCTTGCCGACACCGGGCGGGCCGACGAGACAGAGGATCGGGCCCTTGAGTCGGTTGGTTCGCTGCTGCACCGCCAGATACTCGAGGATGCGCTCCTTGACCTTCTCGAGCCCGTAGTGCTCCGCCTCGAGCACCTGCTCGGCCTCGGTGAGGTCGCGCTTGATCTTGGCCGCCTTGCCCCACGGGATCGACAGCAGCCAGTCGAGATAGTTCCTGACGACGGTCGCCTCGGCCGACATCGGGCTCATCTGCCGGAGCTTCTTGACCTCGGCCTGGGCCTTCTCGCGCGCTTCCTTCGACAGCTTCGTATTCTCGATCTTCTCCTCGAACTCAGCGATGTCGTCGCGCTCATCGCCGTCGCCGAGCTCCTTCTGAATGGCCTTCATCTGCTCGTTCAGATAGTACTCGCGCTGGGTCTTCTCCATCTGGCGCTTGACGCGGCTTCGGATCTTCTTCTCGACCTGAAGCACGGAGATCTCGCTCTCCATCAAGGCGAAGACGCGCTCGAGCCGGTCCGAGATCGTCGGCAGCTCCAGGATCTCCTGCTTGTCCGAAATCTTGATCGCGAGATGCGAGGCGATGGTATCGGCGAGCTTCGAGTAATCGTCGATCTGCGACACTGTGGCGAAGACCTCCTGCGAGATCTTCTTGTTGAGCTTCACGTAGGAATCGAACTGCGTGACCGCCGAGCGCGCCAGCGCCTCGACCTCGTCCTCGGCTCCGACGACGTCGGGAAGACGCGCGACCTCGGCCTCGAAGTAGCTCGCATTCTCGGTGTAGCGCGCAACCTTGGCGCGCGCGGTGCCTTCGACGAGCACCTTCACCGTGCCGTCCGGCAACTTCAGCAGCTGCAGCACCGAGGCCAGCGTTCCAACGGGATAGATGGCATTCGTCGCCGGCTCATCGTCGCTCGCGTTCTTCTGGGCGACGAGCAAGATCAGCTTGTCCGTCCGCATCACCTCCTCGAGCGCGTTGATGGATTTCTCGCGCCCGACGAACAACGGAACGATCATGTAGGGGAATACGACGATGTCGCGGAGCGGCAGCACCGGAAATGTCTCAGTGCCCGCGCCCTTCCGGCCCTCGGTCTCGTCTGCCATGGGAGTCCTTCCAGGTCATTCGAGGCCCCGGCGGCTCGCCCGATGCAACACCGCCAGCCTGCCTCATGATGCCGTATGAGCCTCGCCGCGTGGTGCCTCCGATGAGCGCCGCCACGCGCCGGACCTCCTGCCGGCTCGATCACTACAAGTATGCCACGATTTGGTCCTTTCAAGCACCTGTCGGCCAAATCAATTCCCGCAGTGGTGTCTCTCGTACAACAAGCGTGCCAGATCGCGACGCCGGAGCTGCCGGTTGTCAGGCTGGGGCCTGTCTCGCCGAAGGCACCCGCCCGATCGGAGTCGATGCGGGCCCTGCCGGGCGAAAGGGGTCACGCACTGGTGCTCGAGACATCCTCGCCCCGCTCGGAATAGATCCTGAGGGGCTTGGCGCCACCTTCCACGACCTCCGGACTGATGACAACCTCCTCGACGCCCTTCAGCGTCGGCAAGTCGAACATCGTGTCGAGCAGGATGCCCTCCATGATCGAGCGAAGTCCGCGAGCACCCGTCTTGCGCTCGATGGCCCGTTTGGCGACGCTTCTGAGGCTCTCCTCGGAGAAGGTGAGGTTGACGCCCTCCATCTCGAACAGCCGCTGATATTGCTTGACGAGCGCGTTCTTCGGCTCGGTCAGGATCTTGATCAGCGCCGCCTCGTCGAGATCCTCGAGCGTGGCGATCACCGGCACGCGGCCGATGAATTCGGGGATCAGGCCGAACTTCAGGAGATCCTCGGGCTCGACCTCGCGCAGCACCTCGCCCTGCCGGCGCTCGTCAACCGGCCGCACCTTGGCGCCGAAGCCGATGGAGGTCGCGCGGCCGCGCTGGGAGATGATCTTCTCGAGGCCGGCGAACGCGCCTCCGCAGATGAACAGGATGTTCGTCGTATCGACCTGCAGGAACTCCTGCTGGGGATGCTTGCGCCCGCCCTGCGGCGGCACCGAGGCGATGGTGCCCTCCATGATCTTCAGCAGCGCCTGTTGCACACCCTCACCCGAGACGTCGCGCGTGATGGACGGGTTGTCGGACTTGCGGCTGATCTTGTCGACCTCGTCGATGTAGACAATGCCGCGCTGGGCCCGCTCGACGTTGTAGTCGGCGTTCTGAAGGAGCTTCAGGATGATGTTCTCGACGTCCTCGCCGACATAGCCGGCTTCGGTCAGCGTCGTCGCATCGGCCATCGTGAAGGGCACGTCGAGGATGCGGGCAAGGGTCTGAGCGAGCAGCGTCTTGCCGCAGCCGGTCGGGCCGATCAGCAGGATGTTCGATTTGGCGAGCTCGACGTCGTTGCTCTTGGCCGCATGGCTGATGCGCTTGTAGTGATTGTGCACGGCGACGGACAGGACACGCTTGGCCTGCGGTTGGCCGATCACGTAGTCATCGAGCACACTGCAGATTTCGTGCGGTGTCGGCACGCCATCGCGCGAGCGGACGAGCGAGGTCTTGTTCTCCTCGCGGATGATGTCCATGCACAGCTCGACGCATTCATCGCAGATGAACACCGTCGGACCCGCGATGAGCTTCCTCACCTCATGCTGGCTCTTCCCGCAGAACGAACAGTAGAGTGTATTTTTGTCTGCCATTTCCTTGCCTTGCTTGGCCCGCGGACGGGCCTACGCGTGCCCGACCCTCAGCTCTTCCTGGCCGACATCCAACGGTCTTTGGAGGACCGCCCGCCATGAGACGAAGCACCCTGGCGCGACTCCTTCAATCTCAGCATGGCAGGAAGGTGAAGATCAAGGGTTGAAAACCACCATCTGCGGCGGCCCTTCGACCGACGCGACCCAAATACCACAGACCGCTGCAATGGCGCCACTTCTCGCCAAAGATCGGACCAACGCACGTCCAAGCCCCGCTTGCCACGAGGCCCATTCCGAGACTTGCACTCGATTCGGTCGAAACGGCGACTCGAAATGGCTGGAAAACGGCGGTTTCAGCTCTTTTTCGTCTCGGCACCCTCGGTCTCGGCGCGCTTCGTCAGGACGGCGTCGACGATACCGAACTTCTGCGCCTCTTCAGCCGTCATGAAGTAATCGCGATCGAGGGTCCGCTCGATGGTCTCGTAGGGTTGCCCGGTATGCTTGACGTAGACCTCGTTGAGGCGCCGCTTCATCTTGATGATGTCCTCGGCGTGCCGCTCGATATCGCTCGCCTGGCCCTGGAAGCCACCTGAGGGCTGGTGGACCATGATGCGCGCATTGGGAAGTGAAAAGCGCATGCCCTTCTCGCCGGCACCGAGTAGCAGCGATCCCATCGAGGCCGCCTGACCAACGCAGAGCGTGGCAACCGGTGGCTGGATGTACTGCATGGTGTCGTAGATCGACATGCCGGAGGTAACGATGCCGCCGGGCGAGTTGATGTACATCGAGATCTCTTTCTTCGGGTTCTCCGCCTCGAGAAAGAGCAGCTGCATGCAGACCGAAGCGGCCATGTGGTCCTCGATCGGGCCGGTGACAAAAATGATCCGCTCCTTGAGGAGGCGCGACGGCAGGTCGAAAACCTGCATGCCTCGATTGGTCTGCTCGACGACATTCGGCCAGAAAGTTTGTGTCAGCTGATCAATCGGATCTTTCATCGTCTTCTCTGTCCTCTGGCGTTGTGCCGTCACCGGCCGGCAGAGCCGTGCTGGCCGAATTCAGTCGTTCAAACTCGCGACGCCGGCGCCATCAGTCGTGCCGGTGGTCATGACCATGGTGATGATCGTGGTCGTGGTTATGGTGGTCATGATCGTGATCGTGATCGTGATCATGGTGATGCGCATGGGCGTGGCCGCCCGCAAGCTCATCGTCCTCCTCGGCCTTGAGCAGCTCCTCGCTCGTCACCGCCTTGTCGGTGACCTTGGCGAGCTCGAGCACATAGGTCACCACCTTCTCCTCGTAGAGCGGCGCCCGGATCTGGGCGAGCGCGCCGGGCGTCTTACGGAAATAGTCGTAGGCCTTCCGCTCCTGCCCGGGGAACCGGCGCACATGCTCGGCGAGCGCCCGCGCCAGCTCCTCCTCCGTCACCTTAATGTCGTTCTTGTCGCCGATCTCCGAGAGCACCAGGCCGAGGCGTACCCGACGCTCCGCGAGCTTCTGATACTCGGCCCGCTCGCCTTCCTCGGTCTTGCCTTCGTCGGCGAAGGTCCGGCCCGCCTGCTCGAGGCTACGGGTGAGCTGGCTCCAGATCTCCTTGAACTCGTTCTCGACGAGCGTCGGCGGCAGCTCGAATGCGTGGGCGGTGTCGAGCGCATCGAGGAGCGAGCGCTTCGCCTTGGCCCGGGAGGCCGCGGCATAGTCCTGCTCGATCCGCTTCGAGATCGCCTCGCGGAGCTTATCGAAGCTCTCCAGTCCGAACTTCTTCGCCAGCTCGTCGTCCAGCGCCGGCCGCTTGGGCGCCGCGACCTCTTTGACAACGACGTCGAACTGGGCCGTCTTGCCGGCGAGATTGGCGACCGGATAGCCGTCGGGGAATGTCGCCTCGACGACCTTCGACTCGCCCGCCTTGGCACCGAGGAGACCCTCCTCGAAGCCGGGAATGAAACCACCCTGACCGAGCACGATCGGCGCGTCCTCGGCCTTACCGCCCTCGAAGGCCTCGCCGTCGATCTTGCCGACGAAATCGATGGTCACGCGGTCGCCGGTCTCGGCGGCGCGGTCCGCGCCCGCCTCATACTCGAGATTGCTGTCGACCAGCCGCTCGATGGCCTTGTCGACCTCGGTATCCGAGACGGCGGCGACAGGTCTCTCGACCTCGATCGACTTGAGGTCGGCCAGCTCGATTGCTGGCAACACCTCGAAATTCATCGTGAAGGCGAGATCGGCCTCGCCGCCGATGACCTTTTCGATCTCCTTCTCGTCCTCGGAGAACTTGATCTCGGGCTGGAAGGCCGGACGCTCGTTCCGCGTCTCGAGGGCCTGCCGGCTCTTCTCGGTGACGGCCAATTGGACGACCTCGGCCATCAGCGAGCGGCCAAACACCTTCTTCAGGTGCGACGCCGGCACCTTGCCCGGGCGGAACCCCTTGAGCCGGACCTGATCCTTGACCTCGTCCACCCGCTTGGCGAAGCGATCACCAAGCTCGGCCCGGTCGATGACGACCTTGAGCTCTCTCTTCAGTCCTTCGTTACGCGCCTCTGTAACCTGCATCTTGTCCCTATGCTCATCAGTGAACCGGCACCAGGCCGGGGTCGTCGGCAACCCTTGCGGAGATCGGCGGGTGACGTTTGCTTGGTGCGGGCGGAGGGACTTGAACCCCCACGGCCGAAGCCACCAGAACCTAAATCTGGCGTGTCTGCCAATTCCACCACGCCCGCGGCACTGGCTCGTCCCGCCTCGCGAACGCGGTCTATATCACGGCTCCTGCGGTCTGAGCCAGAGGTCCGGCTGCCATTTACGAGTTGCGCGCCAAACCAAACGGGCGGATGGGTCTGCCCTTGGTCAAGAACTTCTGGCATCCTATATACGGGACTTCGAACGCAGCGTCGCTGCCATGTAACAGGTCATTGAAACAAAAGGGATATTCCGATGATGCGATCGTCCCTGAACTGCCTGGGCGCCGCTTTGGTCGCGACCATGGCCTGGCTTGGCGCGGTCTCTGCCGCAGACGCGGCGGATGCGGTCGGCAAGGTAAGCCGGATCAGGGGCGAGGCGGTCGCGGTCCGTGGCGACACGCGCGTCGCGCTGAGCGAGGGCTCGCCCATCGAGCATCTGGACCGGCTGGAGACGGGCTCCGATACCCGGCTCGAGATCACCCTTCTCGACGACACGAAGCTGACGCTCGGCGAGAGGGCGAAAGTGACCGTCGATACCTTCGTCTACGATCCAGGCGCCAGCAAGGGCGAGGCCGTTCTGCAACTGGTGAAGGGGGCCATGCGCTTCACCACCGGCAAGATCGGCGACATGTCGAACAAGAATGTCTCCGTGAGGACGACCTTCGCCACACTCGCCGTGCGCGGCACCGACTTCTGGGCCGGCCCGATCGACGGCACGAACGGTGTGCTCTTGCTGACGGGCAAGGTCGAGGTCGAAACGAAGCGCGGCAAGGCTCTACTCGACAGCCCTCGCAACGGCGTGACCGTCGGCAGCATCAATCGCAAGCCCGGCAAGGTGCGCATCTGGTCGGACCCGAAGGCGACGCGGGCCCTGGACCAGACCGCTTTCTAAGCTGAACCGCCTACTTGCCGTTCAGGGCGTCCTTGAGCGTCTTCGATGGCTGGAACTTCGGTGCCCGACTGGCAGGGATGTGAATCGTCTGGCCGGTCGCCGGATTGCGGCCATCGCGCGCCTTCCGCGCCGACGTCTTGAACTTCCCGAGTGGCGGCACCGAGACCTCACCGCCTGATTTGAGCGTCCGCTCGATGTAGTCGAGGGCGGCGTCGAGCGCGACCGTGGCCTTCTCCTTGGTGATCTCGGCACGCTCGGCCATCGCGTCGATCAGCTCCTTCTTGCTCATCTGGAGGTTTCCTTTTTCGAGGGGGGATGTGCTGTCTGCTTGCGTCAGCGCGCCGGTCTTGTGCCTGGCCGCATCTGGCGGTTCGTTCGCCTATACGCTTATCGATAGGAGTTGCATAGTCCGGACTGCCGCTAATCCCTGAAAATAGGGGCTTTCTCGAGGGATGTCATGCTGAGAGGCGAGGCCGTCGTGCCAAGGGCGCCCACTCAACTCCGCAGCATACTGCGGGTCGACGGGCGCCCTTCGGCCCAAGGTGATCACCTACGGACGTGCTTGCGTGTTTTCCTAGGCGGCCGCGCGATCTGCGACGGATGGCCGTGCGGCGACCTCGATGTGCTGTTTCAGCTGCTTCTCGGCAGCCTTCAAACTGGCCGCCGCACCTGCCGCTGGATGATCCGCGATATGGCATCGCCATGCGACCCCGTCGCCGGCACGACGCTGCACGCTGCCGACCGACAGGAACGGCTCGCTCTTGCGGTAGTAGTTCAAGATCCCCGTATGGGGGCAACTTCTGCTGATGAGCATTTCGCGTCCTCCGCAGTCCGGTTGGCCCTCCCCCTATCCCTGTGCAGAAACATTAGCACCTTGACGCGACGATGGCACGACACAACACAAGTTTTACCCAGTAAATCCATCGCCCCACCGGCATGACTTCCTTCTCCGCAAGCAAACGCCTGCAATTCCACAGAATTGCACCGCACAAAACGAGATGTGCGGTGCAGCAATACCTGGGACGAATCTCCCGTGAACCCAAGTCAATGTCTTCAACTTTGATGACGGAAAATTACAGCCCGCCGCCTCGCGCGGGCAATGCGCCACGTCCGAAGCCGGGCTTGGCCCGTGCTACATCTCTCGGCAACACGTCGACGGCAGAAGGAGCGCCCAGAAGATGTCGAGCGAAACCATTCCCGTCTATTGGCATGATGCCGTGCTGATGCACGATACCGGCGCCGGCGTCTTCGATGCGCCTCCGTCGGACCTGCTCGTCGAGCAAACGCCACACCCCGAGAACGCGGTCCGGGTCGCCAACATGAAGCGAGCCCTCGAGAAGGGACCGACCGCCCCGCTGCTCTCCTGGCGGGCCGGACGGCTCGCAACCGATGCCGAGATCTGCCGGTTCCATACCGCCGACTTCCTCGCCGATCTCGAGGCCGCCAACCGGACCGGCCGGGATTTCTCACGCACGACCCGCATGGCGCCCGGTGCGATGACCGCCATTCGTGCAGCGGCCGGCACGGCCATTGAAGCCGTCGCGCCGATCCTGGCCGGTCAGACCCGCAAGGCGCATGCCCTCGTCCGCCCGCCCGGACACCACGCGGCGCCGGCCATGGTCGACGGCTATTGCTTCCTCAACAACACCGCGCTCGCCGCCGAGGCGGCCATCGCCGGAGGCATGAAGCGGATCGCCATCCTCGATTGGGATGTCCATCATGGCAACGGCACGCAGACGGGCTTTTACGATCGCGACGACGTGCTGACGATCTCGCTGCACATGGATCACGGCGCCTGGGGCCCGTCGCACCTGGAGACCGGCGGCACGGAAGAAGCGGGATCGGGCAAGGGCAAGGGGTTCAATGTCAACATCCCTTTCCCTTACGGCGCCGGCGACTTCGCCTACCGTCACGCGCTTGAGCGGATTGCCTTCCCGCGCATCCGCGCCTTCAAACCGGATCTCGTCGTCGTCGCCAACGGCCAGGACGCCAATCAATACGATCCGAACGGCCGAGCCTGCTTGTCGGCGAAGGGCTTCTACGACCTCGCGCTCATGACGCGGGCCCTCGCCGAGGAGTTGACCGGCGGCAAGCTGCTGTCGGTGCAGGAAGGCGGTTACCATCCGGCCTATGCGGCGCTCTGTGCCCATGCGACTCTAGAGGGATTTGCCGGCGCTCCATTCAAGACACCCGACCCGATCGCCTTTCTGCCCGAAGATCGAGAGCGCGCGAAATCGGATGTCGAGGCGATCGCCGAGCGGCTTGGGCTCTGATCGCCGATTGACTCGACTGAACACCGCTCCTAGCGTCCGGCGAGCATCGAGGGGGGATTCCTCGTGAGACAGCCTTCGCATCTGATTGCCTCTGCCGCCCTGGCACTGTGGCTTGCCGGCTGCTCGTCGTCCGGCGGCTCGGGCTTCTTCTCGACGGGCTCGACGGCGCCGCCGGCCAAGCCGTTCTTCAACGATCCGGACACACGCACCACCCAGGTCGCCTGGAACTCGGTCAGGGCGCAAAAATGTGGCTTCCAGATCGAGCCGTCGAAGCTCAAGGCGGGCTACCTCGCCTGGGAGGCCCAGCTCGGCACCGACCAGACGGTGCTCGTCAAGCTCGATGGCGACTACGATCGAATCAGAGCGTTGGTGGCCGAGCGGGTGGCGCCGCAGCCGGTCGCCGAATACTGCACCGATGCCCAGGTCGCCGAGACCCGCAAGTTCATCCAGCGCTACATGGCGGGCGACTTCTCGGCAACGCCGGTCGCCAAGCGCATCATCGAGGAAGGTTGACGGGCAGAACCGTGCAGCGTTACCGACTGACCGCCGACGACCTTCCATTTGCCGCCGAATTTCTGGCGAGCCCGATCGGCTACAAGAGCCCCGGATTGCAGCGCATACTCAATCTCATGCGCTCCACGGGGCCTGAGGGCAAGTACGTCCTCATCTGCAAGCGACCGCACAAAACCTGGGGGCTCGGACGCATGCCTTCGGCTCGGGGCCGGCCCATCGAGGAGATCGTGGGCGTGATCTACACGAATCTCATCGATGCGGAGCGCGACGTGTTCCTGCGCCGCTGGCACGATCTCGGCGGACCTCCACTCGCGGAGCGCGGCTAGATGGTCCCCATGCTGGCCGCCTATCTCGACCGGATGAGCGCTGCGCCGGGCGAGGAGATCGCCGTCAAGGTCGGCGGCTTCGGCGTCAGCCGGTATCAGGCGGAGCTTCGCCGCATCATCCAGGGAGACACGCATCCGGATGGGCCGGGTTATCAGGACGAGCTCATCGTTCCCGACCTCTGCGGCGAGCGGCCGGCCCTGCGCAAGGCGATCACGCCCGGCTCCTATGCCCGCATCGCCGATCGCGGCGGCGTTCTGGCGAGCCTCGCGAGCTTCACGATCGCGGTGCCGGTTGCTCCGACGCGCGTTGGTCCGGATGGCTCGATCATCATGCTTGTCACTGGCGGGAGCGGAACGTTTCAGCTCGGCCTGACGCCTGATGGACGACCGTTTGCAGCTTTCGATGACGGGGTTGCCGCGCCAAACTCGCCAGCGGTGCAACTGGCTGCACCCCTGCCGAAGAAGGCGTGGACCGTGCTCATCGCGAGCTATGACAGCCCCCGAGAGACGCTCAGTCTGCACGCGGGCGACGGCTCGCGCATCACTCAATCGATCTCAGCCGAAGTGCCACCATCGCCAACAAGAGGTGGTGGCGTTTTCATTGCCGGGCTCTACGGCACCCGCACCTTCGACGGAAAGATCGACAACCCCGCCCTCTTCGATTGCGCGCTCGACCCCAACGAGGCCGCCCGCCTCCTCGCCGAGCCGGTCCGGCTCATCAATGATCCCGGCCTCGTCGCCTATTGGGATTTCTCGCGCAATATCGAGACCGCGACCATCGCCGACGCCTCGCCGCATCATCTCGACGGCGTTCTCGCGCAATCGCCCGCCCGCGCCATGACCGGCTGGCGCTGGCACGGTGAGGCACTGGACTGGCGCCAGCGGCCGGATCTGTATTCCGCCATCCATTTCCACTCGAGCGACATGACGGATGCCGAGTGGGACACGGATTTCACCTTCACGGTCCCGCCAAAGGCCAGAAGCGGCATCTATGCCGTCCGTTTCATCCCGGATGGCGACGAGACGAAAGAGTCATTCGCCGTTTTCGCCGTGCGACCCGCCCGCGATCAGCCGACGAAGAACTCCGTCTGCTTCCTGATGCCGACGGCGAGCTATCTCGCCTACGCAAATCACCGGCTCGGCCTCGACGTGCCCGGCACCGAGGTCGGCATGGGCCGGCTCGTCGAGATCGACCGGCACCACGCCTTTCTGCAAGAGCATCCTGAATTCGGCTACTCCTTCTACGAGGTGCACGACGACGGGTCGGGCGTGTTCTATTCCTCGCGCAACCGGCCGATCCTCGACATCCAGCCTAAGGTGAAGGGATTCCTCGGGGGCTGGGGCTCGAATGTCTGGCAGTTCAATGCCGATACCCACATCACCGGTTGGCTCGAGCATGAAGGCGTCGGCTACGACGTCATCACGGATGAGGACCTGCACAACGACGGTCTCGCCCTGCTCCGCCGCTACCGCACCGTCATCACCGGCACGCATCCCGAGTATCATTCGACCGCGATGCTCGACGCCATTCAAGGCTTCCTCGATCGCGGCGGTCGGCTCATGTATCTGGGCGGCAATGGCTTCTACTGGCGCATCTCCTTCAGCCCGCATCATCCCGGCGTCATCGAGTGCCGCCGCTCGGAAGCCGGCATCCGGCCCTGGGAGCCGGGGCCTGGGCAGTTTCATCACGCCTTCACCGGCGAGTATGGTGGGCTGTGGCGCCGCAACGGCCGGTCGTCGGGCGCACTTGTCGGCGTCGTCATGGCGAGCCAGGGCTTCGACATCTCGGAGCCCTATGTGCTGAGCGAAGCGGCGGGCGACCCGCGTGTCGCCTTCATGTTCGAGGGACTTGATGGGACGCCTGGTCGGCGCTTCGGCGCCTTCGGCCTCTCGGGCGGTGGCGCAGCCGGCCTCGAGATTGATCGCGCGGACGCGGCACTCGGCACGCCGCCGCACGCCCTCGTCGTCGGCTCATCCCAGACGCACACCGACATCTACCTGATGACGCCCGAGGACCTGCTCGATCCGACACCCGATTGGACGGGCACGCAGACCGATCTCGTTCGCGCCGACCTCACCTTTATGGAGACGTCAGGCGGTGGGGCGGTGCTTGCCGTCGGCTCGATCGCCTGGGCCGGCGCCATGGCCTGGAACGGCTTTGACAACGAGGTTGCGCGGCTGACCCGCAACGTGCTTCGCCGTTTCGACAATCCTGCTCCCTTCAAGATGCCGTAGCGGCTAGATAGGCAGGATACGATCCCTCCCGTAGGATCATCCCATATCGAGGCATGAGGACTGACCATGACGAGCATCAACAATATCTTCGGCGGCACGCCCGCAACGACGTTCATGGGTTTGCCGGCTGGATCGCTCGACAAGATCGAGGCGGGCATCGGCGTCCTCGGCGTCCCCATCGCGACGCCCTATGCGGTGACCGGCCCCTACGCTGCCGGCATGGCTGAGGCCGTGCGCAAGGCGGTCGCCGGCTACGGCAACGCTCTCGACAACATGGACTTCGATCTGATGGGCCGGATCCGCGGCGATGGGAGGAAGGCGACCCTCGACTATGGAGACCTCGCCGCCGACCTGAAGGATTTCGAGGCGAACCGTGCACTCATCCGCAAGACCATCTCGTCCATGCTGAAGGCCGGCACGGTCCCCGTCGTCATTGGTGGAGACGACTCGGTGCCGATCCCGGTCTACCAGGCCTTCGAAGGGCACGGCCTCCTCGACATCCTCTTGATCGACGCCCACACGGACTTCCGCGACGACGTCAACGGCGAGACGCTGGGGCTTTCCTCCACGATGCGACGCGCTTCGGAGATGAGCCATGTCGGGAAACTCGTGATGGCCGGCCAGCGCTCCATTGGCTCCGCCAAGGTCGCCGACTACGAAGAGGCGGTGAAGCGCGACGTCACGATCATTCCAGCGCGCAAGCTGCATGCCGAAGGACTGAAATCGACCCTCGACGCCATTCCGAAGGGCCGCAAACTCTGGATCAATCTCGACGTCGACGCCCTGGATCCCTCGATCATGCCGGCGGTCATCGGACCCGCACCGGGTGGGCTTAGCTTCTGGCAGGTCGTGGAGCTCATCCACGGAGCGGCCGAGCGAACGACGATCGCCGGGTTCTCCATGGTCGAGTTCGTGCCAGAGAAGGATACGAGCGGGTTAGCCGCACTCAATCTCGCGCGCATTCTCTGCAACGTGCTCGGGATATTGGCGCGGCAATAGCCGGCCACCCCGCATTCAAGGGCGAATCTCGAAGCTCGTCGTCTCCGGCGCCCCCGCCGGCTCGCGGTCGACCTGCGAGACCCAGGCGGACTTGGGTCCACGCCTTGCGCGCGTCACGAGCTGCTCGACCCACGCGGCCGGTCCGGCGACGATCGCCTCGACCCGGCCATCCGGCAGATTGCGAACATGGCCGCGAAGCCCGAGGCCACGCGCGGCCCCGGCCATCCATTGCCGGTAACCGACGCCCTGCACCCGCCCGTCGATGATGAGGCGCACCGCGATCTCGTCATCGGCCGACATGCCTCAGAGCCCCGCCGCAAAGCCGTCCTTGCGGGGATCGGAGCCGCCGCGCAGCACGCCCGTCTCGCGATCGATGGCAATGATCTGGCCACCACCGAATGGCTCCTCGGCCCATTGGCACGTGTGCCCCATGGCCTCGAGGTCGCGCTTGACGCTCTCCGGCACGCTGCGCTCGAGCGACAGTCCGGTGGCATCGAAGAACACACGGGGCGTGTCGAGCGCCGCCTGCGGATCGAGGCCGTAGTCCAGCATGTTGGTGATGGCGGTGGCGTGACCGACCGGCTGGTAGGCGCCGCCCATGACGCCGAACGATATCTCAGCCTTGCCGCCGCGAAGCGCCATGCCGGGGATGATGGTATGCAAGGGGCGCTTCGCCGGTGCGATGACGTTCGGATGCCCCCTCTCGAGTGAGAAGCCGAGGCCACGATTTTGCAGCCAGATGCCGGTTTTCTCGGTGGTGATTGCGCTACCGAAGGAGAAATAGACCGAGTTGATGAAGGAGACGGCGAGCCCATCGCCATCCACCACCGACAGGTAGATCGTATCGGAAGTCCTGGGCCTGGGGATGGGGCCGAGCTCATTCCGCCGCCTCTTCGGATCGATTCGCGAGGCGAGCTCGTCCGCGAGCCTGTCGGACAGCAGATGGCCGATGGGCACATCCGCCTTCTCCGGATCGGCGACGAAGGTGTCGCGGACGGCATAGGCGAGCCGCGCGGCCTCCATCAGGAGGTGATAGCGCTGGGCGCTCACCGCCTCGCTGCCTCGATCTTTCAACCGTTTCAGGATGCTCATGATGATCAGCGCGGTGACGCCATGGCCGTTCGGCGGGATCTCGGCGATGTCGAGACCGCCATAGGTGGCGGTAATGGGCTCGACCCATTGGCCTTTGTGACGGGCAAGATCCTCGCCGCTCATGGCGCTTCCGCCCGCCTTCAGCGTCTTGACGATATCGTCCGCCACCTCGCCCTCGTAGAAGGCGCCGCGGCCATGTTTGGCGATGGCTTTCAGGGTCTTCGCCAGTAGCGGCAACCGCACTCGATCGCCCTCCGACGGTGCCTTGCCGCCGGGCAGCAATTGCGCCCGCGAACCGGCGCTCTTTTCCAGCCGACCCACCTCTCCGGCCCAATCGAAGGCAACGCGCGGCGTGACGATGAAGCCCTCCTCGGCATGTTTGATGGCCGGTTGAAAAGCCCGCTCGAGGCCGAGCTTGCCGTAGTCACGCATCAGCATGTCCCAGGCATCGACGGCGCCGGGAACGGTGACGGCAAGCGGTGAGGTATCGGCGAGTGGCGGCCCGCCGATCAGCGACTCGGGATCGAGCTTGCCGGGCGACCTGCCGGAACCGTTGAAACCGCGGAGTCCGTCCTTCTCCCGCCAGAGGATGGCGAAGCAGTCGCCACCGATGCCGGTCGACTGCGGCTCGACGACGGCTAGCGTGGCCGAGGCCGCGATGGCGGCATCCACGGCCGTGCCCCCTGCCTTCAAGGCATCGAGCGCGGCGAGCGTCGCCAGCGGATGCGAGGTCGCCGCCATGCCGCGGGTCCCGTAGGCGAGGGAGCGTTGGGGCTTGAAGAAGTCGCGCATGAGAGGCCTCACAAGCAGTAGCCGGTGGTTGAGGGGATCAGTCCAAATCCTTCACCTCGACAGCCTCGCCGCCTTTGACACGCTGGGCAAGTGCCGCCGCAATGAAGGGATCGATATCGCCATCCAGGACGCTCTGCGGATCCGACGTCTCGATGCCGGTTCTTAGATCCTTGACGAGCTGATAGGGTTGCAGCACGTAGGACCGGATCTGGTGGCCCCAGCCGATCGATTTTTTCTGTGCGGCCTGTACCTCGGCAGCCTCCTCGCGCTTCTGCAGCTCGAGCTCATAGAGGCGGGCTTTCAGCATCGCCCAGGCGGTGGCGCGGTTTCTATGCTGCGAGCGATCGGTCTGGCAGGCGACGACGATGCCGGTCGGGTTGTGGGTGATTCGGACGGCACTCTCCGTCCGGTTGACGTGCTGGCCGCCGGCGCCGGAAGCCCGGAAGACGTCGATGCGGCAGTCGCTCTCGTTGATCTCGATGTCGATGTCGTCGTCGACGACCGGGTAGACCCAGACCGAGGCGAAGCTGGTGTGGCGGCGCGCGTTGGAATCGAACGGCGAGATCCGTACGAGCCGATGCACGCCGCTTTCGGTCTTGAGCCAGCCGTAGGCGTTCTCGCCTTCCACCTGTAGTGTCGCCGACTTTATGCCGGCGCCGTCGCCGGGGCTTTCCTCGAGGAGCGTCACCTTGTAATCGCGCGCCTCGGCCCAGCGCGTGTACATGCGCAAGAGCATCTCGGCCCAGTCCTGGCTTTCCGTGCCGCCAGCCCCCGAATGAACCTCGAGATAGGCGTCGTTGTGATCGGCCTCGCCCGCAAGCAGCGTATCGAGCTCTCGCGCCTTCGCTTCGGCGGCGAGCTTCCTCAGCGCCGCCTCTGCGTCGGCAACCATTGCCCGATCGTCCTCGGCCTCGGCGAGCTCGATCAGCTCGATGTTGTCGGACAGCGCCCGCTCGATCCGATCGAAGGACTGGATCGCCAGGTCGAGCTGATTCCGCTCGCGCATGATCTTCTGCGCACGCTCCGGCTTGGACCACAACTCGGGATCCTCGGCCTTGTTGTTCAGGTCGGCGAGGCGGGCCCGGGCATTCTCCGGGTCAAAGATGCCTCCTCAGGAGCGTCAACGACTCCTTGATCTCGTCGACAAGCGTGACTGTCTCTGCGCGCATGAGCGTCTCGAACGGATGGGATTGAGGACTGGGAGGCTACAGACCGGCAGTTGCCCGCGTCAATAGATGCCGCCGAGGCCGGTGTCGCCGGTTGTCTGCGGCTGCTGCCAGCCGGAGTTGTCGACGGCATAGGGCTCGGGAGGGTCGGTGCTCGGCTTGAAAGCCTCGACGATCGACTGGGGGTCGCCGGAGGAGGCGCGGGCCCCGGTACGGCGATTGATACGGACAAGCTTGATACCCGGCGGAATGCGGAATGGCACCGCCGCACGGTCCTTCATCGCCATGGCGAGGAAATCCCTGGCGATCGGCGCCGACATCTGGCCGCCGGTCGCGCCCTTGCCCATCGGTTTCGGCGTGTCGAAGCCCATGAACACGCCAACCACGAGATCCGGCGTGAAGCAGACGAACCAGGCGTCCTTCTCGTCGTTGGTCGTGCCGGTCTTGCCGGCGACCGGGAAGCCCAGATCCTTCAAGGCCGTGCCCGTGCCGCGCTGGACGACACCCTCCATCATCGAGGTGATCTGATAGGCCGTATGCGGGTCGATGATCTGCTTACGGGCGTCGGCGAGATCGGGCTCCCCATCGCCGTCGCAGCCGGTGCATTGGCGCTTGTCGAACGTCCAGATGGTCTTGCCGTGACGGTCCTGGATCCGGTCGATCAACGTCGGCTTGATCTGGCGGCCGCCATTGGCGAGCATGGCGTAGCCTGACGTCAGCTTGAGCAGCGTCGTCTCGCCGGCGCCGAGCGCCATCGACAGGACCGGCATCAGATCGTCGTAGATGCCGAAGCGGCGGGCGTATTCCGAGATCAGCGGCATGCCGACGTCCTGCGCGAGACGCACGGTCATCAGGTTTCGCGAGAACTCGATACCGGTTCTGAGCGTCGACGGGCCATAGAATTTGCCCGAGTAGTTCTCCGGCCGCCAAGTTCCCTGTCCGCCTCCCTGCTCGATCTCGATCGGCGCATCCAGAATGACCGTCGAGGGCGTATAGCCGTTGTCGAGTGCGGTCGCATAGACGAAGGGCTTGAAGGATGAGCCTGGCTGCCGGCGGGCCTGCGTCGCACGGTCGAATTGCCCTTCGGCGTAGGAGAAGCCGCCGACCAGCGCCAGCACGCGGCCGGTATGCGGGTCCATGACGACGATGGCTCCTTCGACCTCCGGCTCCTGCATCAGGTCGTAGACCTCGGGTTTCTCCGCGTGTGGCGCGACGAAGATGACATCACCCGGTTTCAGGATCTGGGTAAGCTTCTTCTTGGCCGTGGCCCATTTGGCGCCCGATGCCGGAACCTCGACCGATTCCCGGTCCTTGGGGATCGAGCCGTCGGCGTCGCGCTTCGGTTGCAGGCCGACGACCGCGCGCTGATCGTCGATGTCGATGACAACGCCGAGACGCCACGGCTCGATATCGGCCCAGTAGTCCATCTTGCCAAGCGTTTCGCCCCAATCATTGCCGAGGTCGATCTGGGTCTTGGGACCACGCCAGCCCCGCTGCCGGTCGAAGCGCGCGAGGCCGTCGACCAGCGCCTTTTTCGCGTATCTCTGCAGGGTTGGATCGAGCGTGGTGCGTACCGAGAGCCCGCCGCCGTAGAGCTTCTCCTCTCCATATTCGGAGATCAGCTCGCGGCGCACGTCCTCGGCGAAATACTCGGCCGCGAAGATGTGCGCACCAAACGGCCGCGGCGTCACGGTCAGCGCCTCCTCCTTGGCGGCCTTGGCTTCCTCCGGCGTGATGTACTTGTTCTCCGCCATCTGGTCGATCACCCAGTTGCGACGCTCGACAGCGGCCTTGCGGTGGCGGAACGGATGGTAGTTGTTGGGTGCCTTCGGCAGGGCGGCGAGGTAGGCGACCTCGGCGATCGTCAGCTCATGCAGTTCCTTGCCGAAATAGTTGAGCGCGGCGGCTGCCACGCCGTAGGAGGAAAGGCCGAGAAAGATCTCGTTCAGATAGAGCTCGAGGATCTGATCCTTGGTGAAGGCACGCTCGATGCGGATGGCGAGGATCGCCTCCTTGAGCTTGCGATCGTAGGTCCGCTCGTTGGTCAGAAGAAAGTTCTTGGCGACCTGCTGCGTGATCGTCGAGGCGCCCTGCTTCGTGCCCGTCGTGAAGTTCACGTAGACGGCCCGCGCTACGCCTTGGAAGTCAATGCCGCGATGCTCGTAGAAGTTCTTGTCTTCGGCTGACAGGAAGGCGTGAATCAGCGTCTTCGGGATGGCGTTGAGCGGCACGAAGATCCGCCGCTCGCGCGCGAACTCGGCAATGAGCGAGCCGTCATTGGCGTGAATGCGGGTCATCACCGGCGGTTCGTACTTGGCCAGAACCTCGTAGTCGGGAAGTTGCTTCGTGACGCTCCACAATACGACTCCGGCCGCCGCAGCCCCGACCACAAACAGGATGACGCCCGTGGCAAACAAAAAGCCGATAAACCGCATGAAATAGCTGCGGCGTCTCGGCGGCGGTGGCGGCACATAGGCCGTCATGGGGCAAGTTCCCGGTTCATGCGGTTCGACGGGCAGCTTTAGTGCCCGATTGGGTCCGTATCAAGAAACGAATGCGACCGCGTGCCTTAACCACATCGATCGGCCAGCGACCGTCGATCCGTGGCAAGAATACGACAGCCATGGCCGCCCACCTAGGGGGCGAATGCGGACATTGCGTCAATTTTCGGCCGGCAGCCACGCGTCGGAGGGACGCTCCCGCCGCTCCTTGAAGAACCTGTCGATGGCCGCGACGATGCCACTGGCCACCTGGGCGCGCCACGTCTCGGATTTGAGCTCCTGCTCATCCTGCCTGTTCGAGATGAATCCGAGTTCGATCAGAGCCGAGGGGGTCAATGGCGATTTCAGGACGTAGAAGGCTGCCTGCCGATGTGGCTCGCGCGTCATCTTGGTCTTCCGCCGCAGCTCCGGCACGAGGATGTTGGCGAGCCAAGTGTTGTGGGCGGCGGTCTCCTGCCCCCACAACTCCTCGAGCCAGTTCGACACCGGATCGACCTCCTCGCTCGGCACGCTCATGCCCGCCGCCTCGTCGGCCGCATTCTCCTTCAAGGCCGTCCGAGCCGCCTCCTCGTCCGAAGCCCGATCGGAGCGCGTATAGACGGTGCCGCCTCGGACGCCCTGATAGCGTCGGTCATCGGCACTGTCGGCGTGCAGCGACAGGAACAGGCAGGCCCGATTGCTGGCGGCAAAGGCGACGCGCTGCTTCAGCGGAATAAAAATGTCGGTGTCGCGCGTCATCAGAACGCGATAGCGGCCCGTTGATTTGAGCTTGTCCCTCAGCAGGAGCGCGAAGGCCAGCACCATATCCTTCTCCTTGGTCCCCTTCGGGCTGACGGCGCCTGAATCGATGCCGCCATGGCCGGGGTCCAGCACGACGAGCTGGCGGATCTTGCATTCGTCGATCTCGCCGGGTTTCGGCGGCGTCAGGATAGGAAAGGCGTCCTCCCCGGGCGTTGCGGTCGCGGCGACCTCGGTGAAGTGCTGGGAATCGGTTGCGACCAGCTCGATCTCGAAGGCGAGGGGGCTACCCGATGCTCGGGGCACGATCTCGGCCCGCTTGATCTTGGCCGGCCCCGTCAGATGCAAGACGATGCGCGATTTGCCGGGCGCGGAAGCACCAAACCGGAACTTCTCGATCAGACCGCCACCCTTGGTCCCCGCCCCGTCATCGAGCTTGAAATCGATGTTCGGTAGCTCGACGACGATCCGGTACGGATTGGCGAGCGCCGTCGCCGTGAAGTTGGCCTTGCCCGACAGCCCGAGCCTGAAGGTCGTCGTCCCCGACTTGGCGGCGATCGCGGCCCCGTCGGCGATCAAGGCCGAGGCAAGGAGAGGCGGCGCCCAGAGCCCTTGGCCGAGCAGCACCGCCGCAACAGCCGCCACGAACCTCGCGACCAGTGCGAAGCGCCGAATTCCAGCTTCCTGCATCCGCGTCTGCCCCATCCCCCCGGACGGCCGAGTCATCGGCGCATGGGCGCTGCCTAGCTCCGAACGGAAGCGAATTCAAGGCGTGCGGCGGACGGCCCCGGCGCGGACGTTAATTCAATCCTCATCCGAATCGCCATGAATGGCCGAACAGCGGGTCTCGAGGGGGCCCAGCAATTGCTTGCGTCGCTTGCCGTTTGCCCCTTATAGTCACCGCTGGCCTCGTGCCGTGCCGACGCGCGTCAGATCCCACAACCAGCAGGCCATCTTGCGAAGGAGCCGCGGGGTAGCGTCGGGGTACGGGCCGACATGGAATTTGCCGGACGTTCAGCCCGCCGAGCGACCTCTGTCGCCGGCTCAGGCTCACAACGAATGGCGCAAGGGGTGGGGCTGACCTGAGCCCATCGCCGAAGGGCCCAGACTGTGTGCAGGGCCGGGCGAGGGGATCAGGATGGCTTTGCCGGCGGATCAGTCGGCGCAACCACCCCTTTGACTGGGGTCCAAGACCCCATTGAGCCGGTCCGGACGCCTGTCGCCTGGACCTTGAGGAAACGATGTTGCAGTTGGCCGAAAGAGCTGGACGGCGTGGCGTGAGCTTCCGAGGAAGCCGCGCGCGCCCCGCGCTGGGACTGGCGCCTTGCCAGGCCCCCCGTGCCCAGCCCGGCACTCCAGGCCCACTCATCAAGAATATGGCGCGTGACACAGACACCCTCCTGCTGGACCCGTCGTGGCCCGAGCGGGGAGGTCGCCCTGTCGTCGCGCCCAGGACAAGAAAGTATGACCATCAACAAGATGCTGATCGATGCGGCCCACCCGGAGGAGACCCGGGTTGCCGTGCTGCGTGGCGACCGGATTGAGGAGTTCGATTACGAGTCGGCAAGCAAGAAGCTCCTCCGGGGCAATATCTATCTAGCGAAGGTGACGCGAGTCGAGCCATCTCTGCAGGCCGCCTTCGTCGAGTATGGCGGCAATCGCCATGGCTTCCTCGCCTTCTCCGACATCCATCCCGACTACTACCAGATCCCGTTCGCCGACCGTCAGGCGCTGCTCGCGGCCGAGGCCGAGGAGAACGACGAGGACGACGACGAGGAGGCCGTCGAGGCACCTGTCGTCGAGGCCGGCTCCGAGGAGGCGGATGACGCCGAGGCCAGCACGGCCGGGGACGAGGACGACACAGGCCGTGGAGAGGCGATCGCCGAGGAGATCGCCGAGGCCTCGGCTTCGGTGGCATCCGACTCCCCTCTGGTCCAGGACTCGGCTGACGTGCCAGAAACCGCCGACGACACGCCGCAAGTCGGCCTCGTCGAGGACCAGGGTGTCGTCGAGATCGACACGAGCGAGGGGAACGGCGGTATCGAGGAGGTTGGTACCGAGGATGCCCTCGAGGAAGTGCAGAGCCGCCGCCGCCGCTCGGTCCGGACCTACAAGATTCAAGAGGTCATCAAGCGCCGGCAAATCCTGCTCGTCCAGGTCGTCAAGGAGGAGCGTGGCAACAAGGGCGCAGCGCTCACCACCTATCTCTCGCTTGCCGGTCGCTACACCGTGCTGATGCCCAACACCGGACGCGGCGGTGGCATCTCCCGCAAGATCACCAATGTCGCCGACCGCAAGCGCCTAAAAGAGATCACCTCCGAGCTCGAGGTGTCGGACGGCATGGGCCTGATCGTCAGGACCGCGGGTGCCGCGCGGACCAAGGCCGAGGTCAAGCGCGACTTCGAGTACTTGATGCGGCTCTGGGAGACCATCCGCGAGCTGACGCTGCGCTCGACGGCGCCCGCCCTCGTCTACGAGGAAGGAAATCTCATCCGTCGCGCCATCCGCGATCTCTACACGAAGGAGATCGACGACATCATGGTGGCGGGCGACGCGGCTTTCGAGGATGCGCGCGACTTCATGCGCATGCTGATGCCGAGCCACGTCAAGAGCGTCAATCACTACACCGATCCGGAGCCACTGTTCACGCGCTACCAGATCGAGCGCCAGCTCAACCAGTTCTACAGCCCGCAGGTGACGCTGCCATCGGGCGGATATGTCGTCATCAACCAGACCGAGGCGCTGGTCGCCATCGACGTCAACTCCGGCAAGTCGACGCGCGAGCATTCGATCGAGGAGACGGCGCTTCGTACCAACCTCGAGGCCGCGGACGAGATCGCCCGCCAGCTCCGGCTCCGCGACCTCGCCGGTCTCGTGGTCATCGACTTCATCGACATGGACGAGCGGCGCAACAACCGCTCGGTGGAGCGGCGCCTCAAGGAGGCGTTGAAGAACGACCGGGCCCGCATCCAGGTCGGGCGCATCTCCCATTTCGGCCTGCTCGAGATGTCGCGCCAGCGTCTCAGGACCGGCGTGCTCGAGGGCTCGACCACACCCTGTCCGCACTGCTCCGGCACTGGCGTCATCCGCTCGACGGAGTCGGTGGCGCTCGGCGTGCTACGCGCCATCGAGGATGCGCTGCAGGGCAGCCACAAGCACAACCTGGTCGTCAGCGTCTCGGTCGCAGCGGCGCTTTACATCCTCAACGCCAAGCGCAGCTACCTGCGCGAGATCGAGAGCCGGCACGGCATCTCGATCGAGATCAAGGCGAGCGACCGGCTGCATGGGGCCAACTTCACGATAGAGCGGCATGCCCTGGCGCAGCCGCAGCGTCGCACGCGCAGCGCGGCCCCTGCCCCGATCGGCCAGACGGATGTCGACTATCGTGACGACGAGAGCGAAGTCGAGGCGACGGCGGACGAGCCGATCGCCGCCGACACCGAGCCCGCCTCGGAGGAGGATGGCGAGTCGGGCGACCGCCAGCGCGGCCGCCGGCGCCGGCGCCGTCGTGGCCGTGGCCGAAGCGAGCGCGGCGAGAACGTTGCCACACGCGATGCCGGCCCGATGGCAGAGCGCGATGAGGATGATGCGACCTCGGCGGAGGACAGCGCCGAAGCGGGTGACGACGTCGACGACACGGGGCGAGAGGCTCGCGACCGCAGCCCGGATGCGGGCGACGGCGACGGTCAGCGCCGTCGGCGCCGCCGTGGACGCCGAGGCGGCCGGCGCAACCGCGAGCGCCGGGAGGGTGAGCGGCCGTCGAGCGGCGAAGGCCGGCAAGACGCTACCGGCGAGCCACAACCGGAAATCGCTCTCGATGACTCGCGCGGCACCGTCGCCAGCGACGACGAGACGCCTGGCTCCTGGCGCGAGACGCCCACGGATGCGCCGGCCACCGGCGAGAGGCCGGACCATGCGGTCGACATGACGACCGGCTCGGAAGGGCAAGACGCCGGCCCTTTGGAGCTCCCGGCTCTGCCGCAGGCCGAGCCGGAACGGCGCGAGAGCCCTCGTTGGGAGCCCGCGCCCGAACCCTCTTTCGCCGTCTCCTCGGTGGTTGAGGAGGTCAGCGTAGCGGTCCTGGAGCCCGTTGCCGACACGGCTGAAGCGCAACCCGAGCCCGAGCCTCCGGCTCCCGCCGGCCCGCCCCGTCGCGGCTGGTGGCAGCGGAAGTCGGGGTAGGCAAAGCGTATTGACCGGCACTCGATATGGGCGATGGATAGGCCATCGATCGTTCATGGAGGGCCGGCGCCATGCTGCAATTCGAGCGCCACGAGTATGAAGCCCGGCTCGATGCCGCGCGGCGCGCCATGCGGGAGCTCGGGCTCGCAGGCATGCTGCTGTTCGCGCCGGAGAGCCACTACTACCTCACCGGCTACGACACCGGCGGCTATGTCTTCTTCCAATGCCTCGTGCTGACGGCGGACGGGCGAAAGCCCGTCCTGCTGACGCGCCGGCCCGATCTCGAGCAGGCGCGCATCACGTCCATCATCGAGGATGTCCGGCTCTGGTATGACACCGAGGGCGGCAACCCGGCGGTCGATCTCCGTGAGCTTTGCGCCGAGCTCAAACTCATGGGCGAGAAGATCGGCATCGAGCTCGACAATTACGGGCTGACCGGGGCCAATCACGCGCGCGTCGCCGCCGCCTTCGCGGGCTTCGCGACGCTCATTGATGCCTCCGCGCTCGTGCGCCATCTGCGCATCATCAAGTCGCCGGCCGAGCAGGCCTATGTCCGCCGTGCGGCGGCATTGGCGGATGCGTCTTTACTGGCGCAGATCGCGGCTGCCGGTCCCGGCGTTCCCGAGGGCGAGGTGCATGCGGCGGGCCATGCCGCGATCTATCTGGAGGGCGGCGACGTGGCGGCGGCCGGTCCCGTGCTCGGCGCCGGCGAGCGCGCGCTGCTGTCCCGCACCTCGACCGGCTTCGGCGTGCTGAAACCGGTCGACCAGCTCACCTTGGAGTTCGCCGGCGCCTATCGCCACTACCACGCCTGCCTGATGCGCACGCTCGCGATCGGCGAGGCGACCGCCCGCCAGCGCGACATGTTCGAGGCGACGCGAGAGGCGCTGGCCGCCATGACGGAGGCGATCGTGGTGGGCCGTCCCTTGGGCGAGATCGACGACGCCCACCGCCGCGTCTACGACGCCCGCGGCTACGCGCACGCGCGCTATTCGGCCTGCGGCTATTCGCTCGGCGCCACCTATTCCCCCAACTGGATGGACGTGCCGCCGATGCTCTACTCCGGCAACCCCTGGCCGGCGGCCGAGGGCATGGTGCTGTTCCTGCACGCGATCCTGATGGATGCCTCGACGGGCTATGCGATGTCGGCGGGGTATACGGTGATCGTCGGCGCCAAGGGGCCGGAGGTGCTGAGCCAGGTGCCGGTGGAGTATCAGGTGTGCACGGGGACGGCTGGGTTCAGGGGTTGGGCGAAGGGGGTGTGAAGCGGTGCATCAGGGGCTGCCGGTTGGCGGTCCTATACAGAAGCGGACAGTGGCGAGTCACGATAGGCGGCGGCGCAAGCGGGCCTGATTGCGTCCGTTCTTGGGTGCATTGCGTCATCAGTTATGACGGCGCGGCTAAGCTCGTCCAACTTGTGCTATAATTCTTGCGTTCGCCCGACACACTTGGTTCTTTCTCCATGTCAGGCGCGGTAACTTGAGCGAGGTTGAGCATGGTCAAGCTTGAAAAATGTATTGAAGAAAAATTCTTGAAATCTCTCTCGGAAGATAAGGCTGTCGATGCAGCTATCGTCCACCAGCTGCGAGAGCTGTTTGCCAACAGCAATAAGCCGAAGGCCGACGACTTTGTGCGAATATTCACGAGTCTGGTCGACGGAGAAGTGAAGTGATCACACTTGAGCACGCTCACATCGAGGAAGTGAGGGGCATCCGCAAGCTCGACATTGACTTCCGCAAAAAGAACTTCGCCGTATCCGGCCCCAACGGCTCTGGCAAAAGCGGTGTGATCGACGCCATTGAGTTCGCTCTGACCGGCGAGATCGGGCGGCTCGCGGGCAGAGGGACCAAAGGGCTGACAATCGCCGAGCACGGTCCGCATGTTGACAAGAGGGATTTTCCCAACGCTGCTTTCGTTCAACTCACGGTGTACTTTCCGGATTTAGGCAAGTCAGCAAAAATCACGCGGAAGATCTCTGCCCCTCGCAAGCCCAAGATCGAGCCTGCGAACGCGGACATCGTTGCGGCATTCAAGGAGGTCGAAGAACATCCGGAGATCACGCTGTCACGCCGCGAGGTATTGCGCTTCATCCTTGCCGAGCCAAGCAAGCGGTCCGAGGAGATTCAGATCATCCTAAAACTGGAATCCATCGGCCAGATTCGCGCCGCGCTCAACACGGCGCAGAACAAGCTCAGCACGGCTCTTCGGGCGGGCGAAGATTCGATTCAGAATCGACGCAACGCGCTTCAGAGGCATTTGCAGATCAAAGCCTTCGAGGCAAACGAACTGCTTGATTCTGTAAATTTACGCCGCGCTGCGCTTGATCTGCCCCAAATCGACAAGCTTGCAGCCGACACGAAGCTCGATGCCGGCATCTCCGATAGTGACAAGCTTCCACAGTTCAACAAGCAGGCCGCGTTGCGCGATCTCAAGGCCCTCAGCGACGCGGTCGGGATGTTACCGACCATCGGCAAAAAGCACGTCGATGAAATTCTCTCGGGCCTCACTAGGCTGGAAAACGAACCCGCCCTTTAAGTACGCTGCAGCGGCACACACTCATCGAAAAGGGGCTTTCCTCGTCGACGGAACAGATTGCCCATTGTGCGACCACAGCTGGGAAGACGAAGGCAGGCTTCGTGCCCATTTGAAAGCCAAGCTTGTCCAATCTCAAGAAGCAGGGAAGCTGCGCGATGCGATGACGAAAGCAGGTGCCGATCTGGCGCGCGAGGCTGCGACGATCTGCACGACGCTCTCGGCCGCCAACAAGATCGCTACTGCAGAAGGGGAGGTGCCACTGCTGGCACTCGCTGCCTGGACCAAGGATCTGGAAGGTTTACGAACCGCGCTCGGCAACATGGACGGAATCAGCGGTCTCAAGGACCGGTTATCCAAGGGCTGGCCCGCTTTGCCCGCCGGCCTTGTGGATTCGTTAAAGGCACTCACCGCTAAGGTCGATGCCAAGCCGGACCAGAGCGCACGGATCGATGCGCAGACGTTCCTGACCGAGGCGCAAGTGCGGCTTTCCGACTACCGCGACGCCATGCGCACGACGGCTACGTCCCGCCAGGCGAGTGAGCTAGCGAAAGCGGCATACGAAACTTATTGCCGTGCTATGGAAGACGAGCTGAATGCGCTCTATACCGAGGTTCAGAGGGATTTCTGCGACTTCTACAAGAAACTGAATGACGGCGACGAAAGCAGCTTCAGCGCCAGTATCAAACCTTCCGAAAGCCGACTCGATCTTCTCGTGAATTTTTACGAACGGGCATGTACCCGCCGGGCGCTTTCCACAGTGAAGGTCACCAGGACGGAATGGGCGTCTGTCTTTACTTGGCCCTCATGAAGCGTCTTCTCGGCCCCCGCTTCACGTTTGCGCTTCTCGACGATGTGGTGATGTCGGTCGATATCGGCCATCGCCGCCAATTCTGCAAGCTACTGAAAGAAGAGTTCGCCGATACACAGTTCGTTATCACCACCCATGACCGCCTTTGGGCCAAACAGATGCAATCGGCAGGCCTTGTCGATGGCAAGTCGTCACTCGTATTTCAGAACTGGACTGTAGAGACCGGGCCCATCGTGGAATCTGATGAAGGTATCTGGGTGGATATTGATGCCGCGCTTGCAAAAGGCAAGATTCTGGAAGCCTCAGCGATGCTCCGAAATCACCTCGAATACGCGGTGTCGCAGATTGCCGATAACCTGAGTGCGCGCGCTATTTTCCGAGCCGATGGTACCTATGAGCTCGGCGACCTGTTGCCGAGCGTGCTCGGTCAGATGAAAGAGCTTCTAGGCAAAGCAGCAAACGCCGCAAATTCATGGGGGAATGCTGCCGCCAGGGATGAGGCAACCAGAAGGAAAGATGCCCTTGCCGCTTCCAATGGGGCAAGGAACGTCGAGCAATGGGCGGTCAACAAGGCGTTGCATTACAACGAATGGGCCAATTTCGGAAAGAAGGACTTCCAACCTGTAGTCGTCGCATTCAATGAATTGTTGTCGCAATTCCGTTGTGATAGCTGCCAATCATGGCTCTATGTCACGCCGAGGGCGCCTTCGCCCGAAGTGGTGAGGTGTTCTTGTATGAACGTAAACATGAATCTAAAGGCAAAGAGTAAGTAATATTTCGAGATACGGCCATTTCCGCGTGACTAGGCAGCGGCTAAGCCAAACAGCTGTCGATAAGCTCGTCGATCGCAGTTTCCATGTCCATATTGACGTACCAGAGACCAAGATCGCCGATCATGATGCCGTCGCTAAATTCCTCGTCGTCCCCATTGGCGCACTCATTAGCAAGTTGGCTTAATAGTTGATCCTGATCATCGGTGATGTTCTGGTTTTCGACGCCCGCCTTGATCGTCGTGAGCAGGTCGAGCCGAGACCTTGATGAGTTCGCTGCGAGAACTCGCTCGATGATTATCTTCGCTCGATTGACGTAATCGCGGATAGTCTCGCGTTCGTGGATGTCATCTGCAATTTTCACAGCACCGAGCAGATCATTGAGGCCGCGGTCGAAGTCGTCTGAGAAGTCGGCGTACTTAATACTGGAGATCAGTGTCGGCGGTTCGCTCTTATCGAGACGGCAGGGGATCACCGGCCTATCGTCCTTCATTGCCTCTTGTATGAAGGACTCAAACTCCCGCATGACCCACTTTGATTCAAGGGCCGACTTGGATACGAGCAGACAGAACAGATCAGCAGCCCTCAGACCGGCAGCAATGCGCTCAGGGATCGAGTGCCCGACCCTGATGTGGGTCTCGTCAAGCCACACATTCACGCCCTTGTCCTCAAGCGCATCGCGGATAAGTCGCGCGGTTGGTTTATCTGCGGAAGAATGGGACATGAAGACGAGTAGCGCCATCAACACCTCCGAATAATCAGACAGATCAGCATGTTATACTGCAGCATGTGTTTGCACTCGAGCTCAGGGCTTCGTCGTATGGTCCAGACTGATTTCGTTTTGATTAGTCGCTGACAAAGGTCAAGCGGACGGTGGCTGAAGTCGCGACCAGGACAGCGTTGATGGAGTCAAGGAAGTCCGCTTTCTCCGCCCTCCTGCCCTACCCCCTCCACGCCCTCACCCGCTTGACCGCCTCCGCCATCGACTCCGTCGTGCCGGCATAGGACAGGCGCCAGTACTGTCGCCCGCGCGCCGCGTCGAAATCGACCCCCGGCGTCACGGCGACGCCGGCCTCATCCAGCAGGCGTCCGGCGAGCGCGTGACTGTCGTCGGTCCAGTCCGAGACATCGGCGTAGATGTAGAAGGCACCATCCGCCGGCAGGAGCCGCGACAGCCCCAGCCCCGGCAGGGCGTCGAGGAGCAACTCGCGGTTCCGCACATAGACCGCCTTGTAGGACTCCAATTCGTCCTCCGCCTCGAACGCGGCCAGCGCCGCCACCTGGCTGATCGTCGTCGGGGCGATGTAGAGGTTCTGCGCCAGCCGCTCGACGGGTCTCACCAGTGCCTCCGGCAGCACCATCCAGCCGACCCGCCAGCCGGTCATCGAGAAGTATTTCGAGAAGGAGTTGATGACGATCGTCTCATCCGACATGGCGAGCGCGGTCGCCCCAGGCATCGCATAGGTGAGGCCGTGATAGATCTCGTCGGAGAGGAAGGCGATGCCCTTGACCGCGGCGTGCTTGACGAGACGCGATAAGCGGTCGGCGTCGACCATGGTGCCGGTCGGATTGTTGGGGCTCGCAATCAGGAGCCCCTTGAGCGGGCCACCGGCCGCCGCCCTGTCGAGCAGCGCCGGTGTCGGCATCCAGCGCGTCTCGGCCGTGGTCTCGAGCGGAACGGGCTCACAACCGAGCGCCTTGAGGATGTGGCGGTAGCAGGGATAGCCGGGCGACGGCAGCGCCACACGGTCGCCGGGCGAGAAGGCGGCGAGGAACGACAGCACGAAACCGGCCGAGGAGCCCGCCGTCACCACCACGCGCGATGCCGGCACCTCGATGCCATACCAGCGCCGGTAATGGGTGCTGATCCGCTCGCGAAGCGCCGGCAGCCCTAGCGCCTCCGTATACCCGAGCCGGTCGGTGTCGATCGCCCGCTTCGCCGCCTCGCGCGCCAGCCGGGGCGCCGCCGTCGCCGGTTGGCCGACCTCCATGTGGATGATGTCGCGGCCTGCCGCCTGCAGGGCGTTGGCCTGACGCATCACGTCCATGACGATGAAGGCGTCGATGGCGCTCCGCGCCGTGGCGGCGATCTGGAACCGGCCGACGGCCGATCCGGCAATCTTGTCTTGCATGTCACACCTCGCCGCCGCAGCTGGGCCGCCCGGCCCGCCGGTCACGCTCCAGACATATTCGCCGACAAGTTAGGCCCATTCGTGCGAGGGCGAAACGGCGGCGAGGTCACGGTCCCGCGCTCCGCCTCACGACAGCGTTGATTGACCCTGTGGAGCAAGCCCGGTAGGCTTTTTGGTGTCGCGGGAGCCGCGCCGACGTCGCGGGCTGGCAGCTGACGGTTCAGATGAGGACTTGGAGCAACGCCTCGAATTGGGCCCGGCAGGTCCCGGGCACGACGCATGCAGGCCGCCGGCGGCTGACGGCCGCTCTGGTGGGTATGGTTGCGCTCGTCCTGATGCCCATCGCGGCCGCCGCGCAATGCGCCAACTTCATCCGCGACGATGAGATCGAATCGCTTCTGCAGAGCTATGCCGGGCCGATCCTCGATGCCGCCGGGCTCGGCAGCCAGGCCGTGCGCATCCGCATTCTCAAGGCCAAGCCCTTCAACGCCTTCGTGCTCGACGGCCGTAACATCTTCGTCAACTCGGGGACGCTGGTCGACGCCGAGACCGCCAATGAGGTGATCGGTGTCATAGCCCACGAGACCGGCCACATCGCCGGCGGACACCTGGCCTCGAAACGCGCAAAGATCCAGGGCGATCTGACCCGCAACTTGCTGATGAAGGTGCTCGGCATTGGCGCCGTGATCGCCGGTGCCGCCTCCGGGCAGGACACCACCGCCGGCGCCGGCCAGTCGATCCTTTCAGGCTCCGACGCCGTGACGATGCGCTCGATCCTGCTTTACAGCCGGACGCTCGAGGCCCAGGCCGACCAGGCCGCGCTCCGGTTCCTCGATCGGACCGGCCAGTCAGCCCGCGGCATGATCACGACCTTCGAGCGTCTGTCGACGTCCGGGTTCAACGGCGACCGCTATCTATTGAGCCACCCGCTGCCGCAAGACCGCATCAACAATCTGGTCCAGGCCGCCGAGAAGAGTCCTCACTTCCGCAAGGTGGACACCCCCGAGGTGCAGCTTCGGCACGATCTCATGCGCGCCAAGCTGCGCGGCTACATCGACAAGCCGCAGATCGTCTTCAATACCTATCCGAATTCCGACCAGACGCTGCCGGCGCGGTATGCGCGTGCCATCGCCACGGCACGCCTCGGTTCGACCGAGAAGGCGCTGGCCCTCGTTGACGCGCTGATCGCTGAAAACCCGACCTGGCCCTTCTTCCACGAGCTCAAGGGCGACGTCTACATGCGCGCCAATCAACCCGGGCCGGCCCTAGCACCTCTCCGTAAGGCCCTGCAATTGCTCCCGAAATCGAACCTCATCCGAGTCGAGCTGGCGCATGCCCTGCTGCGCACCAACGACCGGGGCGTGCTGGACGAGGCGATCAAGCTGCTGCAGCAGGGCCTGGTCGGCGAGGACAACGCCTTCGGCTATTTACAATTGGCCAATGCCTATTATTTGAAGGGCGAGGAAGGCTCTGCGGCCCTTGCGACCGCCGAGGCGCGTCTTTATCAGTGCCAATGGCAGGAGGCCCGGGCGTTCGCCAAGCGGGCCCAGGCTCTCCTCAAGACCGGCACGCCGGCCTGGATCAGGGCCGACGACATCGCCAACATGCAACCCCCGAGCTGAGGCTGCGGCCCGGCCAGTTGAGAGAGGACCGCACCATGACCTCGACACCCGAGACATCCGCTCCAAGCCCGAAGGCTGGCGGCGTCGAATTGCTGCCCTTGCTCATGGTCGGGGCCGTCGCCGTCATGCTCGTCATTGCCGGCCGCATCGACCGTGGCGTGCCGGCCGCAGGTGGTGCGAGCCAGCCAGTTCAGGTTGCAGATGCCTCGTCAGCCACGGCAGAGGCTAGCGGCGTCAGCGATGCCGAGCGCGCGAGGATCGAGGGCGTCGTCAAGGAGTATCTGCTGAAGAATCCTGAGATCCTGATCGAAATGCAGCAGACTCTCGAAGCCAAGATGGACGAGCAGCGCACCGCCCAGATGGCAGGCGCGCTCAAGGAGAACGCGCAGTCGCTCTACAAGGCGCCCAACACGCCCTTCGTCGGCGCCGAGAACCCAGAGGTCACGGTGGTCGAGTTCTTCGACTACAACTGCGGCTTCTGCCGCCGGGCCATGCCGGACATTGCCAAGCTGACCGCCGGTGATCCCAAGCTCAAATTCGTCTTCAAGGAGTTCCCGATCTTCGGCAAGGACTCGGAAGCAGTCGCCCGGGTCGCCATCGCCGCAAAGAACCAGGGCAAGTATTGGGAAGTGCACAAGGCCCTGTTCGAGCATGATGGCAAGCTGAACGAGGAGTCGGCACTCCAGGTGGCCGGCAGCGTCGGGCTCGACATGGAGAAGCTCAAGGCGGACATGGCCGCGCCTGAGACCCAGAAGGAGATCGACGAGACCCGCCAACTCGCCGAGAAGCTCGGCATCCAGGGCACGCCACATTTCTTCATCGGCGAGCAGGTGATCCCCGGTGCGCCCGAGGACCTTTACGATCAGCTGCAATCGAAGATTGCCGACATCCGCAAATCCGGTTGCAGCATCTGCTGACCCACAGGCGGCATCAGGCCGCCTATTTGCGGGGCACCCCGCATCTGCTAAACGGGGCCCACGAGAAGCCGGGCCCCGTTGGTGCGTGGGGCGCCCGCCCGATCAGGAACTCGATGAGCAGCAGCACAATCCTCGTTCTCAACGGCCCGAACCTCAACATGCTGGGCGTCCGCGAGCCGGCGGTCTATGGCCGGGAGACGCTGGACGATGTTCGGTCGAGGACCGAGAAACGCGCGCAAACTCTTGGACTCGTGGTCGATTTCCGCCAGACCAACCACGAGGGAGAGCTCGTCTCCTGGATCCAGGAGGCCCGGGGCAAGGTTGCCGGCATCATTCTCAACGCCGGCGCCCTCACCCACACCTCGATCGCGGTGCAGGATGCGCTCGCCGCCGCCGAGACGCCCGTCGTCGAGGTGCATCTCTCCAACATCTTCCGGCGTGAAAGCTTCCGCCACCATTCCTATGTGGCACCCCTCGCCGTCGGAACGATCTGCGGCTTCGGCCCGCTCGGCTACGAGCTCGCGGTCGAGGCGATCGCCCATCACCTGAGCAGTTCCAAGCCAAAACCCAAGGCCGGCACATGAGCCTCGCAAAGCAGAAGCCTCAAACTCCGAGATCGGAAGCTCCCATGAGCGACGCCAAATCCGCAGTCGACAAAGCGATGATCCGCGACCTGGCGGCCCTGATGGACGAGACCGGGTTGACCGAAATCGAGATCGAGCACCGCGACCTCAGGTTACGCGTCGCACGGTCCCTCGCCGCCGCTCCGGCCGCGATGCCAGCCGTCACCGTGGCGGCGCCGGCGGCGACGCCCGTCAAGGGCCGGCCGACGGAGACCGGCGAGCACGCCGGGACCATCAAGTCGCCGATGGTGGGGACCGCTTATCGCTCGCCCGAGCCCGGCGCCCCGGCCTTCGTCGAGGTCGGCGCCAAGGTGCAGGCCGGCCAGACGCTCCTGATCATCGAGGCCATGAAGACGATGAACCATATCCCGGCGCCGAAGTCGGGCACCGTCGTAGAGATCATGGTACAGAACGGCCAGCCGGTCGAATACGGCGAACCGCTTCTCGTCATCGAGTAATGTCGCGCCTCGGCGCCCGGAGCCCCATGTTCGAGAAGATCCTGATAGCCAATCGCGGTGAGATCGCGCTCCGGGTGCAGCGCGCCTGCAAGGAGCTCGGCATCGCCACCGTCGCGGTGCACTCGACCGCCGACGCCGATGCCATGCACGTGCGCCTCGCCGACGAGAGCGTGTGCATCGGCCCGCCTCCGGCCAAGGACAGCTACCTGAACATCCCGGCGCTCATCACCGCATGCGAGATCACGGGTGCCGAAGCCGTGCATCCCGGCTACGGCTTTCTTTCGGAGAATGCGCGCTTCGCCGAGATCCTCGAGGAGCACGACATCACCTTCATCGGCCCGACCTCCGAGCATATCCGGATCATGGGCGACAAGATCGCCGCGAAGGAGACGGCGAAGCGGCTCGGCATTCCGGTCGTGCCGGGCTCAGACGGCGGCGTCGGCGATGATCAGAGCGCCATGGCCATCGCGGAGCGCATCGGTTTTCCGGTCCTGATCAAGGCGGCGGCGGGCGGCGGCGGCCGCGGCATGAAGGTCGCCAAGACGCCGGGAGACCTGTCCGTCGCCCTGGCGACGGCCCGTGCCGAGGCCAAGGCCGCCTTCGGCGACGATGCGGTCTATCTCGAGAAGTATCTGACCAAGCCGCGGCATATCGAGATCCAGGTGCTCGGCGACGGCAAGGGCAACGCCATCCACCTCGGAGAGCGCGACTGCTCGCTGCAGCGCCGGCACCAGAAGGTCTGGGAGGAGGCACCGTCACCGGCCCTCAATGCGCAGAGTCGCGGTAAGATCGGCGAGACGGTCGCGGATGCCATGCGCAAGCTCAAGTATCGCGGCGTCGGCACCGTCGAGTTCCTCTACGAGGAGGGCGAGTTCTACTTCATCGAGATGAACACCCGGCTTCAGGTCGAGCATCCGGTGACCGAGGCCATCACTGGCCTCGATCTCGTCATCGAGCAGATCCGCGTCGCCGCCGGCGCCGAGCTCCGGCACCGTCAGGACGACATCGTTCTCTCTGGTCATGCCATCGAATGCCGGATCTGCGCCGAGAACCCTCGCACCTTTCGGCCTTCGCCCGGCCAGATCACCTACTTCCATCCGCCGGGCGGCCTCGGCGTCCGGGTCGATTCCGGCGCCTATCAGGGCTACCGGATCCCGCCGCACTACGACAGCCTGATCGGCAAGCTCATCGTCCAGGGCAAGACGCGTAACGAGTGCCTGATGCGCTTGCGCCGCGCCCTCGGCGAGTTCGTGGTCGACGGCATCGAGACGACGATCCCGCTGTTCAGCGACCTCGTCACCAATCCCGACATCGTCAATGGCGTCTATGACATCCATTGGCTGGAGCACTTCCTCGAGCAATCCTGACCGGATTGCTCCGGCCGCCCGGGGGTCGATGCCCAAGATCACACCCGAGTTGTTGCTCAAGGCCTACGCCATCGGCATCTTCCCGATGGCCGAGAGCGCCGACGATCCGGCGCTCTACTGGCACGAGCCCCTGCGGCGCGGCGTCATTCCGATCGACGGTTTTCACGTGCCGGCACGCCTCGCGAGGACGGTCCGCCAGAATCACTTCGAGATCCGCGTCGACAGCGATTTCGAGGGCACGATCGGCGGCTGCGCCGGGCGCTCGGCCACCTGGATCAATCGCCGGATTCTCGATCTCTACCGGGGCCTGTTCGACCTCGGCCATTGCCATACGATCGAGACGTGGCGCGAGGGTCGGCTCGTCGGAGGCCTCTACGGCGTGCATCTCAAGGGGGCGTTCTTCGGCGAGAGCATGTTCAGCCACGAGCGCGACGCGAGCAAGGTCGCGCTCGTCCATCTCGTCGCTCGCCTGAAGGCCGGCGGGTTCCGTCTGCTCGACACGCAATTCATCACCGAGCATCTGCGCCAATTCGGCGCCGTCGAACTGCCACGCGAGCGCTTCCAGCGCCTGCTGGAGACGGCGCTCGAGGCCGAGGCCAACTTCTGGCGGCTGCCGAAGGTCAGCGACGGCGCGGCGGTGCTCGCTCAGATCGCGGGCTGAGACGTATCAGCTCGCCTTCGCCCGCCGCTTGCGCGGCGTCGACTTCCGGCGGCTGGCACGGCGCCGGCGCTTGCGGCGAGCCGGCGTAGGCTCCTCCGGAGCCTCCGGCTCTGTCGCAACCTCGGAAACCACGCCGCCAGCCGTGCTTTCGGCCGCATCCTCGATCGCATTGCCGGACGTCTCCGCCTCGCCCGTCGCCTCAGCCGGCGGAGCGCTGACCGAAGTGTCATCGCCGCCGGCGAGCGAGCCCCTGTCCTCCCCAACGACGGCGGTATGCGGCTCGGTTGCCACGGTGGGGGATGCCTCGGCCGGATCGTTCGCGTGGACGCCCGTTGGAACCTCTGACACCTCACTCACGGATTCGTCAGCAGGGGCCGTCAACCGCAGCGGCGGCTCGATAACAGACTCGGCCGGCAAACCCTCGTCTGTGTCGTTCGGGGCGCTGGCCATCTCGTTCGGTGGCACCGCCATGTCCTCTGCCGCCGACAGCTCCGACATGGATGTTGGCTCCCCCGTCGCCGCGGCCGGCGAGGTCTGAGCCTCCGCCGCGACGGGCTCGGTATCGCCAGCGCCGGTCTCGGCCGGCCGGCCGGCGCGCGCCGCGATGAGGTCGACGAGCCGCTGCCGGCTCGCTTCGAGCGCCGCGTCCCTGACGGGCATGGACGACTCGGCGGCCACAACAGCCGTCTCCACCCCCTCGGTGACGTCCGGCAGCATGACAGCCGGCTCGGCGGTCGCAACGGGAGCCTCGTCAACGGGCTCGACGGGGGCCGTCGTCCTCATCTTGAGGGCGATCTGGGTCTTGCGCTGCGCCAGGATGCCGGCGAGCGACCTGCGGGCCGCGCCCAGCGAGCCGAGCAGGCCCGGATACCGCGTCTCGGCCGCGGCGGCGTCGGCCGGCGTCTCGGCAGTCTCGCCGGCGGCCTCGGACCGAGCCGCCTCGGGTTCCGATTCCGGACCGCTGCCGGCCTCGACGATAGCCTCGGCGTCGAGGATCAGGGGCGTCTCAAAGCTGGCGCTGGCATCGGCAGTGTCCGGTGCCTCGGCAGGCTCCTCGAGCGCTGACGCCTCGAGCTCGATCGGCACCGCCTCGACGTCGAGCGCCGGAGCGACCGGCAGCTCAGGGGCGATCTCGAAACGCTGTGCCTCAGGGAAGGTCAGGGCATCGATCAGCTCGATGGCCTCGTCGACGGCGTCGATCGGCAGGATTTCCACCGGCGTCTCGATCGGCGGTGCCTCGCCGCCGACGGCGACGCGGATCGCCTCGTCGCGCGTTTGCCGCAAGAGCTCGAGCGTCTCGACGCGGTCGGCCTCCCAGTCGGCATCGTCCTCGTAGATGTGATAGTGGCGGTCGATGGCCTTGAGGCAGGTGTCGCAGAGCTCGATGAAGGCGCCGAGCCTGGCGGTCCCGAGCAGCAGATATTCGGCCCCGGTGCCGAGAAAGCGCCGGCCCTCGAGCGAGCAGCTGCTCTCGTCGACGACGCCGCGCGCCTGCAGGAAGGTCAGCGGGTCGTGGCCGCTCTCGAAGATCCGGCCGCCGGGATCGGCGAGGGTCGGCAGGAGGTCGACGAGCGGCTGCGTGCCACTCGAAAAAAGCCGCGTGAAGGTCGACAGCCTGGCATCGGCGCGGGCGATCCGCTGCGCCGCCGCACGCGCATGCTCCAGCTTCACGGCAATGGCAAGCTCGAGGGCCTCGATGCGCTCGACGAAGGCGCCGATCCGGTCGAGCCCGGCGGACACGTCACCACCCGGCGCCCGTTCGGCGTCACTTGGGATCAGATGGAGAAGCTCCAGCTCCTCGGCGAGATCGAGCACCGCCTCGAGGTGATCGGCAAAGATATGCGCGGACCGGAGGTCGGGCCGCGGCTCGAACAGTTGCAACATCACATCACACTCCCACTAGGGACTGACCGGACGCGACACGCAACACCATCCAACGCCACGCCACTTGGTATCTCACTCCCCCAGCGCGACGGAAGACACGGGTCGGGCAGGAGGACTTTGGGGAGGCCGGCACCGGGCACGAGCGCCGGCCTCCCCAAGGCTAGGCAAAGCTCGTCAGTGCGCGCCGGCCGATCTGAGTCTCACGATCTCCTGCTCGGCCTCCTCCTGCGAGGTGAAGGCCCCGCGCACGTCGTAGATTTTCCCGCTGCCCTTCTGGGCGTTGGCATCGACACACTCGGCGACGAGAAACGCGCCGTACGGATAGGCAATCACCTCAAGCTCACGGTCGGCCATTGTCGTCTCCCCCAAGACTGTTTCGATGGCGTCAGTGACTCAGCACCCCGGCTCAGCTGCACCCCGTCGTCGACCCGCAGGTGTCGCACTTCAGGCAGGTTCCGTTCCTCACCAGCGTGAAGTTCGCGCATTCCGGACAGCTCTCACCCTCGTAGCCCTTGATGCGCGCTTCCGCCGCCCGCTCGCTCCGCGAGATCTCCTTCAAGGTCTGGACCGCACTGTCGACGGCGGCGGCCATCTTGCTCCGGTCGAGCGCCAGCGCGCCCTCGACCGGCGGCGCATGCTCGAACGCCGACAGCACCTCCTGCTGCAGCGACGCCACCGGACCTCCGCCCACCGCGGTCACCAAGCCGCCGAGGCTCTGGGCCTTCATGACGACGTGGTCGCTCATCTGGCCGCGCGTCAGTCCGCGGGAGACGAGGCGGTGCGCCGGCGCCGCCGGCACCGGCCGCTCCTCATCCTCGGCCTCGCCCTCGCCCATGGCCATGTTGTCGATCTCGCTCGGATCGATGTGTGCGAGGTCGTTGCGGCCGATATAGGAGACGGCGAGCTCTCGGAAGATATAGTCGAGGATCGACGTCGCGTTTTTGATCGTCTCGTTACCCTGGACGATGCCGGCCGGCTCGAAGCGCGTGAAGGTGAAGGCCTCCACATACTCGTCCAGCGGCACGCCATACTGCAGGCCGAGCGAGATGGCGATGGCGAAGTTGTTCATCAGCGAGCGGAAGGCGGCGCCCTCCTTGTGCATGTCGATGAAGATCTCGCCCAGGCGCCCGTCGTCGTATTCGCCGGTCCTGAGATAGACCTTGTGACCGCCGACGATCGCCTTCTGCGTATAGCCCTTGCGACGGCCAGGCAGTTTCTCGCGCTCAGCCTTCTCGCGCACGCGCTCGATCACGCGCTCGACGATGCGCTCGGCCATGACGCCGGCGCGCGCCGCCGCCGGCTTGTCGGCGGCAACCTCGGCCGCAGCCTCGTCGGCATCCTCGATATCGCCGAGCACCTGGCTGTTGAGCGGCTGCGAGAGCTTCGAGCCGTCGCGATAGAGCGCGTTCGCCTTGAGGCCGAGCCGCCAGGAGAGCATGTAGGCCTCCTTGCACTCCTCGACCGTCGCCGCGTTCGGCATGTTGATGGTCTTCGATATGGCGCCCGAGATGAAGGGCTGGGACGCCGCCATCATGCGTATGTGACTCTCGACCGAGAGATAGCGCTTGCCCTTGCGGCCGCAGGGATTGGCACAATCGAAGATCGGCAAATGCTCGGTTTTGAGACCCGGCGCGCCTTCGAGCGTCATCGATCCGCAGCAGAACTCGTTCGCCGCCTCGATCTCGGCCCTCGTGAAGCCGAGATGCGAGAGGAGATCGAAGTCCGGACGGGCCAACTGCTCGGCCGGAACCTTCAACGTCTCGAGGCAGAAGGCTTCGCCGAGCGTCCACTTATTGAAAACGAATTTGATATCGAAAGCGGAGGCAAGATTGCCTTCGAGCGCCGCGATCTTCTCGGCCGTGAACCCCTTGACCTTGAGCGCATCGTGATTGATGCCGGGCGCGCCTGAGAGCGTTGCGCGGCCGACGGCATAGTCGACGATCGCCTTCACCTGGGTTTGCGCATAGCCGAGGCGCTCGAGTGCCTCCGGCACCGTCTGATTGATGATCTTGAAGTAGCCGCCGCCGGCGAGCTTCTTGAATTTGACGATGGCGAAGTCGGGCTCGATCCCGGTGGTGTCGCAATCCATGACCAGGCCGATGGTTCCGGTCGGCGCGATGACGGTGGCCTGGGCATTACGGTAGCCATGCGTCTCGCCGCGCGCCAGCGCCCGGTCCCAGGCCGCCACGGCATGGGCCGCGAGCAGCTTGTCCGGACAGGCACCATGGTCGAGCGGCACCGGAGCGGTCGAAAGCTGCTCGTAGCCGGTCGCCTCGCCCTTCGCCGCTCGCCGGTGGTTGCGCATGACGCGCAGCATGTGGCCGGCATTCTCCGCATAGCCCGGGAAAGGACCGAGCTCCTCGGCCATCTCGGCCGAGGTCTCGTAGGCGACTCCCGTCATCAGAGCCGAGATGGCGCCGCAGAGCGCCCGGCCCTCGCTCGAGTCGTAGGAGAGGCCGGCGGCCATCAAGAGGCCGCCGATGTTGGCGAAGCCCAGCCCGAGCGTCCGGTAGCGGTAGGAGAGCTCGGCGATCTGGCGCGAGGGGAACTGCGCCATCATAACCGAAATCTCGAGCACGATGGTCCAGAGCCTGACGGCATGTTCGAAGGCCTGGACGTCGAAGGCGCGGTCGGCCTGACGGAACGTCATCAGGTTGAGCGACGCCAGATTGCAGGCCGTGTCGTCGAGGAACATGTATTCCGAGCACGGGTTCGAGGCGCGGATCGGCCCCGAGGCCGGGCAGGTGTGCCAGTCGTTGATCGTCGTGTGGAACTGAATGCCGGGATCGGCCGATGCCCAGGCCGCATAGGCGACCTTCTCCCAGAGCCCACGGGCATCGAGCGTCTTGGTCACCTTGCTGGTGATGCGGCCGTTGAGGTTCCAGGTCCCGCCGGCGTTCACCGCTTTGAGGAAATCGTCGGTGACGCGCACCGAGTTATTCGAGTTCTGGCCCGAGACGGTGCGATAGGCATCGCTGTCCCAATCGGTATCGTAGGTGTCGAACTCGATGGCCTTGTAGCCCTGGCGCGCGAACTGGATGACGCGCTGGATGTAGTTGTCGGAGACGTGGGCTTTGCGGGCGGCGCGAATCTCGCGCTTCAGCGCCGGATTCTCGCTCGGGTTGAAGCAGGTGTCGCCCGGGCCCTCGCAATTGACGCAGGCCTTCATGATGGCCTTGAGATGCTTCTGCACCGTCTTCGAGCCGGTGACGAGCGCCGCGACCTTCTGCTCCTCCTTCACCTTCCAGTCGATGTAGTCTTCGATATCGGGGTGATCGATGTCGACCACGACCATCTTGGCCGCGCGCCGTGTCGTGCCACCCGACTTGATGGCCCCCGCCGCCCGGTCGCCGATCTTGAGGAAGCTCATCAGACCCGAGGAGCGCCCACCGCCGGAGAGCCGCTCGCCTTCGCCGCGAAGCCTGGAAAAATTAGAGCCGGTGCCCGAGCCGTACTTGAAGAGACGCGCTTCACGGACCCAGAGGTCCATGATGCCATTCTCGTTGACGAGATCGTCCTCGACCGACTGGATGAAGCAGGCATGCGGCTGGGGATGCTCGTAGGCAGAGGCCGATTTGACGAGCTCCTCCTTCCAGTGGTCGACGTAATAGTGCCCCTGGCTGGGGCCGTCGATGCCGTAGGCCCAGTGCAGGCCGGTGTTGAACCATTGCGGGCTGTTCGGGGCGCACATCTGCATCGCCAGCATGTAGCGGTGCTCGTCATAGAAGGCGCGGGCATCGGCCTCGGTCGAGAAGTAGCCGCCTTTCCAGCCCCAGTAGGTCCAGGTGCCGGCCAGCCGGTCGAACACCTGGCGGGCGTCGGTCTCACCGGCGATCCGGGCTTCCGGCGCCAGCGCGGCCAAGGCCGCGTCGTCGGCGGTCGAACGCCAGAGCCATGAGGGAACCGCGTTCTCCTCGACCCGGCGGAGCTTTGCCGGGACGCCGGCTTTCCGGAAGTATTTCTGCGCCAGGATGTCGGCGGCCACCTGGCTCCAATGCGCCGGCACGGCGAAGCTCTCGAGGCGGAAGACGACCGAGCCGTCCGGATTCTTTATCTCGCTCGTCGCCTGGCGGAACGCGATCTTGTCGTAGGCCGACTTGCCCGCCTCGGTGAAGTGCCGCGCAATGCGCATTTGATCATCCCCCTTCGCTCGGCTTTGGTGGCCGGCGCTGTCTGTCGTTGCTCTCGCAAAATCCCTCGGCCGCGGCGTGATGCTCTCCGGCATCAACCTCCGCCACGCGACAAGCCACAAACGCTACTGAAGGACTGCACCGAACCCCGACAGGGGGCCCAAGCAGGCGCTACCGGCGCCGGCTTGGCACACGACCGCCAGAGCTTCGAGAAGGAAGCGGAACGGCCTGAAATGTTGGAAGCGACGGCGACCGTATCGGGCACGCGGACCGCAAAACGCCAACAGTGGTCAAGCTAGTGCGATTCGCGGGGTGCCGCCATTGAATATGACAGCATCTAGGGGGTCGCCGAGATGTCGCCATACAACATGTTGATTTTCGGCCGCAGCGCTGTGGAAGAGCCGAGGATAACCTCTGGATGGGTTGTGGGGGGATGTCCGGCGGCCGTCATCAGGCTGCCGCAGAAGCCTTTGGTACTCCGATTCTCTCCGCCACCCTGACCGGTGCAACTCTGGACAGCAGCTCCCCGAGAATGCCATAAGCCGGAGCATCGGCAGCAAGGGATTGGACATCGACCATGAGCCTCTTCCGCGAGGTCTTTGCGTGGTGGACCGGCAACAGCTGGGGCAATCGCTGGATGATCTGGCGGCACGGCCGGAAGGTCGGCGAGGATGAGCTCGGCAACAGGTATTACGAGCAGCGCGACGGTGTCGGCCCGCTCGGGGTCCCGCGCCGCTGGGTCGTCTACAAGGACTTGGCCGAAGCTTCGAAAGTCCCGCCCGGCTGGCATGGCTGGCTGCACCATACGCTGGAGAAGCCGCCGGCCGAGCAGCCGGTCCCAGTCAGGGACTGGCAGAAGCCGCATCGGCCGAATCTCACGGGCACCCGCGAGGCCTACCGGCCGCCGGGCAGCATCCTGTCGACCGGCAAGCGCGCCAAGGCCGGCGGCGACTACGAGCCCTGGCTGCCGGACTAAGCCATGGCTGCCGACCCGAAGCCCATCGGGGCCGCTCTGCAGGATTGGTCTGCGGCCAGCTATGACAAGAACGCTCGCTTCGTCTCCGACCTTTCCGGCGACGTGATCGGCTGGCTCGCGCCCCTGGCCGGCGAGCGTGTGCTGGATCTCGGCTGCGGCGACGGAGCGCTGACCGAGAGGCTCGCCGCACTCGGCCTCGATGTTGAGGGTGTCGACATCAGCGAGGATATGCTCGCTGCGGCCCGGAAACGCGGTCTCAACGTTCGCCAGGGCGATGCCACCACCTTCACCGTCGACCGACCCTTCGATGCGGTCTTCTCCAATGCCGTATTGCACTGGGTCCGCGATCCCATCGCAGCCATTCGCCGCATCAAGGCGGCCCTGAGGCCGGGCGGCCGACTCGTCGCAGAGTTCGGCGGCTTCGGCAATGTCGCCGCTATCGTCACGGCGCTCCGCGCTGCGGCCCATATCCACGGCGGCGACGAACTGCTGGCCGCGCCCTGGTACTATCCCACGGACCGCGAATATCGTGACCTTCTCGAAGCCGAAGGCTTCACCGTCGCGCGCATCGGCCTTTTCCCGCGACCGACGCCGCTGCCGACCGGCATCGAGGGCTGGCTCACGACCTTCCGCAAGCCCTTCTTCGATCAATTCCCGGACCGAGAGCGGCAACACGTACTGGCGACGATTGTCGGCTTGCTTCGCCCCGTGCTTGCCGATCAGGCTGGCCAATGGTCGGCGGACTATGTCAGACTCAGGGTTCGGGCGACGCTCTGAGGCGAGGTCACGCTTCGGCCCGATTTGCCGCGCAGCACTGGCTCGGACGAAACGACGCTGCTAGAGTTCCTGATCGGATTCACTCTCGTGCTGCCAAAGACGATGACCCTCGCGACGCTTGCTCGAGCCACCGCTGTTGCCTGTGCCGCGCTGGCGCTCGGCGGAGTCTGGGTTGCATCGGCCTCGGCCGACCGCATCCCGAACAAGGTTGCCGTCTTCGCCGCGCTCGACAAGGTCACGGCGCGCATCTCCCGGCTCGAGGTCGAGCTCGATCAGACTGTCCAGTTTGGCGCTCTGACGGTCACTCCACGCACCTGCTTCACCCGTCCGCCGACCGAGCCGCCGAAGACGACGGCCTTCGTGGAGGTGCAGGAGATCAAGCTCGACGGCAATCAGCAGCCGATCTTCAGGGGCTGGATGTTTGCGCAGAGTCCCGGGCTGCACGCTGTCGAGCATCCGGTGTTTGACATCTGGCTCACCGACTGTCAGGGCGGTGATGAGGTGGCGGCAACGGCGAGCAACCAGGACGGCGAGCAACCCGTCAAGAAAAAGAAGAAAAAGCGTCGCGTGAAGCGCCAGTAGTGGCGAGACGCCGTCTCAATCCTCCATCGCGGCCACATCTGCCTCCGCGACATCGAGTTCCGCGTCCTCCGTCGAGCGGAAATGCACGAGCGAGCTGACATTGGCCGCGAGGTGGTCGATGATGGCACCGGCGATGTCCCGACCTGAGGCACGCTCGATGCCTTCGAGACCTGGCGACGCGTTGACCTCGAGCACCCGCGGCCCCTCCTTGGCACGCAGCAGGTCGACGCCGGCGACACCCAGCCCGACGACCTGTGCCGCCTTGGCCGCCATCCGCCGCTCCTCGCGCGTCAGCTTCACGGATTTCGCCTGTCCGCCCTGATGGAGGTTGGCCCGGAAATCGCCCTCTGCGGCTTGGCGCTGCATGGCTGCCACGACCCGCCCGCCGATGACGATGCAGCGGACGTCGGCGCCAGCCGCCTCCTCGATGAAATCCTGGACGAGGAAATAGGCATCGAGATCGCGAAAGGCCGAGATGACCGACTCGGCGGCCTTCCTCGTCTCGGCCAGGACCACGCCCTTGCCCTGCGTCGAGGCCAGCAGCTTCAGGACGAGCGGAACACCGCCGATCAGGTCGATGATGTGCCGCGTGTCCTTCGGCGAATGGGCGAAGGCGGTCGGCGGCGTCGGCACGCGATGACGCGCCAGCGTTTGATGGGCCAGCAGCTTGTCGCGCGCGAGCCCGATCGCCTCGGCGCGTGCGAGGCAATAGCAGCCCAGCATCTCGAATTGTCTGACGACCGCCATGCCGTAGAACGTCATCGAGGCGCCGATCCGCGGAATGACCGCGTCGTAGAGGGGCAGCGGCCGCCCGTCATAGTAGATCGACGGCACGTCGCCGGTGATCGCGATGTAGCAGCGCGCCGTGTCGATCATCTCGAGCGTATGACCGCGCGCCTCGGCGGCGGCCTTGAGCCGGCCGCTCGAGTAGTTCTTGGGCTCCCGCGTCAAGAGGCAGATGCGGAGCGCACGTTTGGCGACCGGCTGCGAGATCTCATCGTAGGGCGCGTAGCTCAGCGTCGACTGCTGGAACGAGAGGCTCGGCTTCACGAGCATGTCCTCGCCGATCGCCTGCCGGCCGATCAGCATCCGGTAACTCATGCTCTCGCGATTGGTGAGCGACACCTCGATCGGCCAGGTGCGACCACCAATGCTGACCGGCGTGCGGATGACGAAGCGCAACTCGGCCTCGCCGTTCGAGCTCGTGACCTCCCGCCGATCGACCACGGCCGCCGAGCAGAAGACGGCAATGTCGTTCTGCTCGGGAACGGGATGGATGCCGAAGCGCACCATGGGCCGGCCAGCCGGACCGAACGGCTCGATGGCGAAGGCATGGAGCGCCGAGGTGCGCGCGCCGGTGTCGACCTTGGCCTTGAGCGCCGGGAGCCCGAGCTCGGGCAGCGACACCCATTCCTCCCAACCGAGCACGAAAGGGCCTGACAAGGACAGCTCCTGAACGGAACGGGTCAGTGCCACAGCAAGAGACGATCGTGGCAGCCGCGGCACGCACCGCGCGTCGCCCGCATAGCACGAGTTCACCGAAAACGCTCGTGTCCCGCCGGGCACAATCCCCATGCCATGCAGGGCCCGCAGGCGGCCGCCACGTGCCGGACATGTCGGCGTCATCGAAGGGCCGTCACGATATCTCGCGGCAGGCACAATTGAATTCCGGCTTTCGCCACTTTCCCCGGGCCTCATCAAGCGGATCCACAGGCGAGTTGGCACCGTGAGCACCGCACCGCTCGAACCGACAGGCAAACCCATCCAGGTTCCCACCGGCCGGGCCGGGGCCGGCCGGCAGACGCTGCGCTTCCGGCCGCCCTACCGGCAGGCCATCAAGCGCCTTACCCAGAGCGAGCCTCGACTCGAGGATCTCGTTCTGACATTTCCGGGTCTCCTGTTTGCGCTCGCCACGGGCTATGGCAGGGCCGAGTCACGCCGCGACGCCCTGGAGCGGATCGATTCCGGTGCCAGCCTCCGGCAGGCCGCCGAGTGCCTCGGCGTACCATGGTGGATGCGATACCTGCCGCCAGAAGCTTTCGCCGAACCACTCTACGCCCTCCTCGATGGTCCCGAGGTCCAACGGCGAATCGTCAATCACATTCCACCGGACATCGGCTTCCTGCCGCATTGGCTTCGCTCCGTGATGCTCGCCAACGCCATCGCCGGCGAGAGTTTCGCCCTCTGGCTCGCCAGCCGGCTGAAGGGACGGCCGAGGACCAGCGACCGGATCCTGCCGCTCGCCGCCTGGGCCTGGTTCTCGTCGCATCCGGAGACGAGGGGGCACGCGCTCGTCCGCTGCCCGTTCGAGCCTGCCATGAGCCTCAGGGCCGGCATGGAGGAGGCGGACACCTGGCGCAAGCGCATCGACCTCGACGCGGCGATCGGCGACGGCGTTGCCGATGTCTGGTACGACGCGTGCACGCATGCCGGGCTCGATTTCGTGCCCCTGAGGACGACCGAGGACTTCATCCTCGAGGCGGGCCTGATGGACAACTGCCTCGATCAGTTCGCTCCGAAAATGGTGCGCCAGGCGACGCGGATCGTCTCCGTGCGACGCGCCGGGCGCCCGGTCGCCGATCTGGAGATCGGGCCCCACGAGGACGATGCCTCCATGCCGGTCATCGAGCAGCTGCGCGGCCCGGCCAACCGGCGCGTCAACGCCGAGGTCTGGCAGGCCGTCTATGGCTGGCTCGCCCGCCAGACGCCCCGCTCGCTGGCACCGACTCCGGTCACGTCACGCCGCTTCCAGCAGCGCCGCAGAGGAATCTGGCAGCCTTTGGAGGAGGCCGTAACGGTGCCGCCCGCCGCGCTGGCTTTGCGCGATTACCTGCGCAGTCACGAGGTCATTGCACTGAGAGGCTGAGGCTTCGCCACAGTCGATCAGTGGGTGCCGTCCCGAGCCGACGGCGAGGCCGGCGTCTCGGTGCGACGGGGCACGATCGCCTTCATATCCGTCCGCCACCATTCCCAGACAGCGAACGGGTCGTCGCGCTCATCAACCGGCCCGCGGGCCTCGGGGGCCGTGCTCCTGGTGCTCTCTAGTGCCGCCGCCATCGGCCGACTCCATGCCTCGGCAATGCGCTGACCGGTGGCGAGCCAATCCGACCAGAGCTGGCGAGTGAACTCCACCTGAGCCCGCGACATTTCCGGCAGGGTGCGGCAATTGCACAAGGTCGCGGGAAGCTCCATCCAGGCTCGCGCCCGGCGGCTCATGAGCCGGGCGGTCTCGCACTGACAGTGTCCGATCGCGGCCATGACCTCCTGCGACTGCTCTGCCGCCAAGGCAACGGATGACTCAAGTGCCTTTGCGGTATTGGGAAAATCGACTTTCTCGTGCTCTGAACGCTGCATGGGACTGTCCTCTTGTTTTTTGACACCGGCCTTCGCTGGCGTTGGGGGATGTTGTGGACACGGCAGTCTACCAAGTGACGGCCCGGACCGCAAAGACGTTCAATGAATCGCGGCGTCTTGCGGTAGAAAACCACCCGGCGCCGCCTTTCCTCACTCATTCTCGTCAAATCGAGATCAAGACTATTTCCCGATACAATCAATAGGTGTACAGACTCCCAATTGTCAGCTTAACGCTCTTTCTCTTGGGAGCCGTTGCGTCGTGTTGCGTGGGCGTCGCAAAAGCATGGACCGATGGGCGTGCGCACTGGTGCTCGCCAGCCTGGCACTGCATGCCATTCCGGCGCTCGCCGGCGACAGCGTCGCGAAGGACACGCCACCGGTCGCCGAGGTCTGGTCGGGTACCGAGGTCACGGAGAACAGCTGGTACGCCTATTCGGGCCTGATCTACGCCCTCGGCAACGATGTCCTTGAGAATGGCTGGCGTGTCCGGTTGGAGGGCGGCGGCGGAACCTACGGCTACGCGGGCCGCCTGCCATTGCAGCCGCCCGCGACCGATGACGTCTGGTTCCAAGGCACAATCGCGTCCGGCGAGGCGGCCATCGGCTATCAGCAGCGCTTCGGGTGGGTGATCGCCAAGGCCTTCATCGGCGCCAGCTACGTCGAACACCGGATCGTGCCCGACGACGTCTTCAACGAGATCTCCGGCGCGACATTCGGGGCGCTCGGCGTCTTCGAGCTGTGGGCGGATTTCGATTCCCGGACCTGGGGGGCGCTCAGCGCACGCTACGACACCGCCTTCGCGACCTTCGCGACGCATGCCTCGGCCGGCTACCGCGTGCTACCGGACGTATCGCTCGGTGTCGAGGTCGGCGCCTTCGGCAACGAGAACCTCGACGCCGGCCGTATGGGCGCCCTTTTCAAATGGGACACCGACTACGGGGAACTCACGGCGGCTGCCGGCCTGTCGGGAGACTACGCCGATCCCTCGACACCCTACGGGCGCATCAGTTGGCTCGTCCGGTTCTGACGAGCAGCCCAGCCAGCCCGGCAGCGGCCGTCGTCCACCCAGCCAGCATGGCGCCGGCCTCTCCACCCATGGCCGCGCTCAGCACCGGCCAGCCAGGGCCGATGACGAGAAAGACCCAGGCGACCAAGGCCATCACGATCTCCGGTCGATTGAGCCGGCCGAGCCCATGCGGCAGACCTGCCTGAAGGCGCGCGCGCTGCTCGACGCCTGTGCGATGCCCGACGAGACTGCCCGCCACGGACCAGAGCAGGTTCAGCACGACGCCGGCGAGCGCTGCCGAAGTACCATCGGCCATGCCGCCGCCGACCAGAGCGAGCATGGAGAAGCTACCGAGCCAGATGCCCTCGGCAATCGACCGGCCCTCGAGCCAGGGAACGGCGAGCAGTGCGAGCAGCGCCGGTAGGAGCTGGGCGGACAACAGCAGGCAGGCGAATCCAATCCGAAGACCGAGCGACGGCGCCAGGCCGAACGCGACGATCAGGGCGCCGCCGACGAGACCGGTGCCGATCACCACGTCCAACATGCGGCGGATTGCAACGTGTTCTCCGAGATCTGGCGCAAGCCCGGGCGGGACATGCCAGGGCCAGGCCGCCATTCCCGCGACGGCGCAGCCGAGACCGAGCACGGCAAATGCCGAACTCTGTGCCTGGGCGCCTTCGCCCAGCATCGCTCCGGCTGCTCCAATCGCAATCGAGAGATCCTGCGACGACACCAGGCTCGCCCGGCCGAGGAGCAGTAGAAGCACGGCCGCCCCGGCGAGTACGCCCCAGCGCACCAGCCTCACCGTCACGGCGAGGGCCGGCGAGGCCAGCGTCAGGCCAAGCATCTCCGCCGGATCGCCGGTGACGAGCCGGCGGGCGAGCACCTGAAGGGATGGCCATGTAGCCGCCAGCACGAAAGGCGCAACGGCAAGGGCCAGAGCGGCACGCCCTGCCGGGATCGGGGCGACCGGATCGAGGATCGCCGAGAGGACGAGCGATCCGAGGCTCACACCGAGCAGCCCGACCGCCGCCTTGGCTACGGCCCCGTCCTCGACGGACACCGCCGCCTCAGGGCCCGCAGGTGCAGGTGTCTCCATGCGCCTTCTCGATAGCCGAGATCGAACCGAAGATCGCCTCGCCGACGGCCCGGTAGCGCCGTTCCGCCGCCTCGAGATAGACCACCGTCTCGATCGCGGTCAGAGCGTCGGCGATATAGGGCGCGGCCTCGGCGGATTGGCCGAGGCCCGAATCCTGACCGAGAGAGTCCCTCAGTCTCTGCAGCATCGCCAGCGGGCCCTGGGCACTGTCGAGCTGGGAGCGACCCGACTGCCCCAGCAAGAGCGCGCCGGCCTGGGTCACGAGCTGCTTGGCGCCGACCTCTGCGGCGGGGGCTGCTTGCGCCGTCGAGATCAGGGAGAGCGAGGCGGTCTCCGCCGGGTCTTCCGGCTCGCGCCCAAGCATGATCCTCACGACCTCGAGGCGCCCGAGAGCAATCCCGCTGGCCGCCTGGAGCGAGTCCGTGGCAGCCTTGATCTCACGACGAAGCGTCACGGAATTGTCGACGAAATACGCCGTCATGAGGTCGACGCCGGTGCACAGCGCCGGATGCGGCTCCTGACTCATGTAGCCCTTGAGATCGGTGACGATCCTGTTGGAGATCCAATTGAGCCTGCCGGACTTGCCAAAGGCCCGCACGGCCGAGCGGCTGGCGACATAGTCGCCGGCGATCTTGATGAGCTCTGCGGCGCGCGTCTCATCGATGTCGGGCATGACCGGTCCAGCCGGTGGGACGCCGATCTCGATCACGGACCACTTCTTACAGACCCGGCTGCTCGTCCGAGTTGCGAAATCGACAGTCTCGACGAACCAGCCGCATTCCCGCCGGGGCGGCAATTGAATGCGCCGCTCGGTCGTGGCTGCGGCCTTTGCCCGCTTCGGCGGCGGAAAGAGCCAGCTGCCCGGACGCTCGGCGTCCTCGAGGCTCGCCGATTTGACGACATTGGCAAAGGCTGCTTCCCGAGTGTCGAGGATGGTCCTCAGCGCCTGGCTGTAGTTCGTCGCGCAATCGGCCACAGCAAAGCTCAGTGCTCCGCTCGCGAGCGATGTCGTGTCCTTGTCGGATGCCACCCTGACCTCGAGCCGGCGGGCCTCGGATGACGGCGGACTGGCGCCCGACGCGACGAACCGGGCCTCGATCACGAGCTTCTGCCGTGCGTTGCCGGAAACGGCCACGGTCCAGCCGGAGCCGTCATCCATCGCCTTTGCCTTCAAGCCCTTGGGCGCTGTCACCTGGATCGAGAGGCCACTGCCCTTCATATCCAGCACGACCGATTTCGAGCGGGCGCCGCGACGTCTCGCAACCGTCACCTCGAAGAAGACGCTCTGGCCGACGCGATAGCTCGGCGCAGGCGTCAGCGCCTTGACGAGCACATCGGCGCCGTCGCTGTTGACGATGAGGTCGTCCGGTCCGGCGACCAGCGGGGACGGTTCCGCGAGCGCTTTCGTTGCGGCCGACTTGGATTGCGACTTGCGCTTTTTCTTTTTGGCTATCTCGACGAGGTCGGACGCCCCCTCATGCAAGGCACGATGGCCGCTCGGGCTCAGGCTAGCGGCCTGTCCTACGCTTGCAATCCCGCAGCAGACCGCAACCAGACTCAAAGTCTGCGCCATGCGACGCGCGACGCCAAACAACATCCCGAACTCTTGTCAGCTCTTGAGACCCCGGAGCCCAGTCCCCGAACGGGTTCGAAGATACTGTGAACCCATCATCCGCCTTCGGCAAGTCTTTGATGGCCGTGAGCAAACTCAAGATCGGTGTGTTGCGCGACTGCACAGGTCGGGCGACCAGGCCCAACCTCAGTCCGTCCGTGCCTGGTGTCCGCGCACGGGCGGCTCGGGCGGCAGCGGATCCTTGCCGTCGATCCAGGCCTCGAGGCTGTCTTTCAATGGCGCCTCGTAATGCCGCCAGAAAAGCTCGTTGAAGGCCAGCGCGCGGGTCATGTTCGCAGGCGTAGTAGCAAGGTAGGGAGAAAGACTGACATCGAGCGTCTGGTGCTTGCCGACCAACTCCAGGGCCGACAGCCGCACGGGCCCGTAGGGAAACCAGCGGGAGACGGCCGCCAGCCGGTCGGCGCGCGTTGCAAACGTCACGAAGTCCTCCGCCAGAGCCTCGGCACCCGTGGTGTTGGAGATGACCCAGACGCTCATGTCGTAGATCTGGCCATCCCACATCATCTGGTAAGGCCTGAGCTCGCTGGCCAGGGCATAGAAGGCTCGGCCACTGAAGGCGGTGGCAATGGCGGCCTCGCCCTTGATCAGCCGGTTAAGGGCGACCTCCGACTTGTCGCTCCACACGATCCATTTGCGAATGCCATCGAGCTTCTTGAAGGCGCGCCGGACGCCCACTCTCGTCGACAGCTCGCCATAGACCTGATCGGGTGCCACGCCATCGGCCATCAGCGCCATCTCGAGGAGATAGCGCGGAGAGCGCGCAAACGCTCGTTTCTGCTTGAATCGCCGCCCGTCGAACACATCGGCGAGTGTCTCCGGCTGGCCTTTGCGGAATTGTCTTGGATCGATCAGCAGCAGCGACGACCAGGCGAAGCTGCCGACGGCGCAGGCCCCGAGGCTCCCGTCTATGAAATCCTGGTCCGGTGTCGTGCCATAGGCGCCGGGAGCGAGCGGCAGCCGATCCAGCCGGGCGATCTGGCCGGCTTCGCAGGCCCGCTTGGCATCCGCGGCAGAAACCTCGGCGACGTCCCACGCGACCGAGGCCGGCGGCAATCCGCCATCTGCGGGGGCTTCGATGACCTCGATTTTGGTGCGCGCATTCTGCTGATAGGGATCGAGGATGCCGCGACGCATCGCCTTGCCATAACCGCCGCCCCAGCCGACGATGACGAGCTTGCGCACGGGGGGCTCGACGGGAGCCGGCGTCGTCGTGGTCGCCGTCTCGGCCGGATCGGCATCAACGGCTGGCGCGGCAGCGCTTCCCGCCGCCCCCACCGGACTCGCCGTCCCGATCGATCCGGCCGCCGAGACCGGCGATGCGGCCGCGCCGACGGGCGCATCAGACGGCGGCAATTGCAGGCCGCTGCCGGAGCCGGCGGCACTGACCTCGATCTTCATAGCGAGCTGCAGCGGCCGGTCGCCGGCGCCGGCTGGCGACCCCAACGTCCCGGTTGCAGCGAGGAGAGCCGCGATTGTCAAATGCCGCATCAATGTTACGTCCCATCTCCGGCCGGCGTCACATCCCGGGATTCGGCTCGGCCAACGGGCGCCACAATGCACCGCGCGGTTCCGGCGAGCAAGCCGCCGATCGATCCAAGGCGCGGCGGCTGGTCTTGCCGGGCACATCCGGCTAAGACGGTCCGACGCGACACCGAGCGTGCATCGAAGCAGGACGGCCGACATGACGACGCCTCTCTGGCAACCCGACCGCAAACGCGTAGAGCGAAGCCGTATCAACGAGTTCGGACGGCGAATTGGCGACCGCGCCGGAACCGAGGTCACCGATTTCGACAGTCTCCAGCGTTTCTCGCTCGCGCATTCCGAGGCATTCTGGTCCGAGCTCTGGGACTATGCCGGAGTCCGGGGGGACAAGGGCGCCGGTCCCTATCTCGTCGATGCCGACAGGATGCCGGGCGCCCGATTCTTTCCTGGCGCCCGGCTCTGCTATGCCGAGAACCTCTTGGTCAAGACCGACAACTCGACCGCTCTGGTGTTCTGGGGTGAGGACAAGGTCCGCCGCTCGATGTCGTGGGCCGAGCTCAATGCGGCGGCCGCCGGCTTTCAGTCGCTCTACCGGGCCGCCGGCGTCGAGGCCGGCGATCGCGTCGCCGCCATCGTCCCGAACATGCCGGAGGCGATCGCCGGCATGCTCGGCGCCTCGGCGTCAGGTGCCATCTGGTCCTCCTGCTCGCCGGATTTCGGCGTCAACGGCGTGCTCGACAGATTTGGCCAGATCGAGCCGAAGGTGCTCGTCGCCGTCGATGGCTATCACTACAATGGCAAGGCGCATCGCCTGGCCGACAAGCTCGCCGAGATCGTCGCCAAACTGCCATCGCTCGAGCGCGTCATCGTCGTGCCTTACCTGGGTGAGGCCGAGACGGTGGCGGCAGCGTTGCCGAAGGCGATGGCCTGGCGCCAGCCGCCGGCGACGGCAAGGCCCGACTTCGTGCGCCTCCCCTTCGATCACCCACTCTACATTCTCTACTCCTCCGGCACGACGGGCATTCCGAAATGCATCGTCCACACCGCCGGCGGCATCCTGATGAAGCATCTCTCCGAGCATCTGCTCTCGACCGACATGCGGGCTGAGGATCGCCTGTTCTATTTCTCGACCTGTGGCTGGATGATGTGGAACTGGCTGGTCTCCGGGCTCGCGGTCGGCGCGACGCTCCTCCTCTACGACGGCTCGCCCTTCTATCCCGACGGCAATGTCCTCTTCGACTACGCCGACGCCGAGGGCATGACGGTGTTCGGCACTTCCGCCAAGTACATCGATGCCGCAAAGAAGGCGGGACTCCGCCCTAAGCAGACACACCAGCTCAGAGCCCTGCGCGCCATGTGCTCGACGGGCTCGCCGCTCGTGCCCGAGAGCTTCGACTACGTCTACGACGCCATCAAGACCGACCTGCACCTCGCCTCGATCTCCGGCGGCACCGACATCTGCGGCTGTTTCGTCGCCGGCGTGCCGACGAAGCCGGTCTGGCGCGGCGAGATCCAGGGACCGGTGCCGGGCATGGCGGTCGAAGTCTGGGACGAGGACGGACGCAAGCTCGCAACCGGCAAGGGCGAGCTCGTCTGCGTCCAGCCGTTTCCATCGATGCCGCTCAAATTCTGGAATGACGCCGACGGTTCGAAGTACCACAAGGCGTACTTTGCGCGCTTTCCCGGCGTCTGGCATCACGGCGACTATGCCGCCATGACCGAGCACGGCGGCATGATCATCTACGGCCGCTCGGACGCAACCCTCAACCCGGGCGGCGTCCGCATTGGCACAGCAGAGATTTACCGGCAGGTGGAGAGCCTGCCCGAGATTCAGGAGGCGATCGTCGTCGGCCAGGATTTCGACAACGATGTGCGGGTCGTGCTGTTTGTCGTGCTGAGGCCGGGGGTCGCGCTCGACAAGGCGCTCGAGGACAGGATCAGGACACAGATCCGCCAGGGAACGACGCCGCGGCATGTTCCCGCCCGGATCGTGGCGGTCAAGGACATCCCGCGCACGAAATCGGGCAAGATCACCGAGCTCGCCGTCCGCGACGTGATCCACGGTCGCGAGGTCAAGAACAAGGAGGCGCTCGCCAATCCGGAAGCGCTCGAGCTCTACCGGGACCTGCCTGCACTCAAGAGCTGAGCCCGCGCTAGTCCAGCCCGATGATGGCGCCGAGAATACCCCGACCCGTGCCGCGACCCGGCCCCGGCTCGTAGCGGTCGAAATAGTAGGCCCGGACGGTATAGGTGCAGGAGCCGTAGATGCAGCGCTCCCAGCCGTGCTCGGGCACATAGACTTCCTCGTCGCCCCTGGCGTCATAGCGCACCGGCACCGTGACCGGCGTCGAGCCACCAATGGCCGTCACCGTCAAAAGGCGGTGCGCTCCATCCCGGAGGCTCCCGGCCGAGGTCGATGGAGCGACCGCAAGAACGCCGGCGGCCATCACAGCACTGACGATCATTTGCCTCATATCGGCACCTCCATGGCGTCCAGTCTTCGGGCTCGAGCATCCATCCGGCCCTGCCATGGCAACGAGACATGACGAGAATTCGGGCAATAGCAAGGACCTGTGGCCTGCGGTCTACAGCGAAGGCAAAAATACCTGCCGCGACATGCGGACCATTCCAGGCCGGCACACCCCTCGACTAGTCTAGCACCTGCGGGGGAATCGGGCTTTTGGGCTCGTAATGAGGATGGGGGATCGGATGTCGGCACGGTTGGCTGCGGCGCTGTTGGCCGCGGGATTTGGGGCACTGGTGGGGGCCTCGGGCGCCACGGCACAACAAGCGTTGCACGACGAGGTGCGCGTCGGCAAGCTTAGCTGTTTCTCGGATCATTATCATTTCGGCTCGAGCAAGGGCATGAGTTCGAAGAAGGCCGCCGAGGCCGATGCGGCCGCCTCCTGGTCGAATTTCGTCGACTTCGAGTATGGCAGCGCCTATGCGAGCTGGAAGGCTGCAGCTGGCAAGACGGTCGACTGCGCCAAGGAAGGCAGTGGTACCTGGGGTTGCACCGTCTCGGCCCGGCCCTGCCGGCGCGTTAGAAAGTAGCGCACGCCGCAGGAAAGCTCGGCCGGCCACGTCGGCTGCCACAGCCGTCACGTGACGCAAGCCCCTCCCCGAGCGGGCGGACGGCCTGATGGTCACGGCTTGAAGGGCATGGCGCATGGACTGGCGCGACAAGGTCTTCATCTATTGCGAACGGGGGCTCGACCCGGCCTTCTGGGCCGAGCCTCTCAATGCCCTGAGCAATGGCGCCTTCATCATCGCGGCTCTCCTGGCCTTCCGGCACCTGACGACGCGGCGCGACATCGACCATGGTGCCGATGTCTGGGTGATGGCGACTCTGGTGCTCATCATCGGCATCGGCAGCTTCCTGTTCCACACCTTCGCCGAGCGCTGGGCGGAACTCGCAGACGTCCTGCCGATCACGGTCTTCATCCTGGCATTCCTCGTCCTTGCGCTGCGGACGCTGGCGGGCGCACCCTGGTGGCTGACGGGCGTTCTTGTGATCGGGTTTCTCGGCCTGTCGCAATGGATCGGCGGGATCCGGTGCGGCGGCGGCTCCTGCCTCAATGGCTCGGTCGCCTATCTGCCGGCGTTCCTCGCGCTCGGCACCTTTGCTCCGTTGACGAGTCTCAAACGGCACCCCGCCGCCAAATGGCTATGGGCCGGCCTCGTCGTGTTTGCCGTCTCGCTCACCTTCCGCACCATCGACATGCCCTATTGCCCCCAACTGTCGATGGGCAGCCGCGCCATCGGCACGCATTTCCTCTGGCACATCCTGAACGGCACGCTGCTCTATCTGCTGCTCCGCGCCCTGATGGCCCGCCCGGCACGCCGCTGACCCCCCTTGCCCCGGCCGCCGGCCCGCATGCTATGGAGGGCGCAAGCGGACGTGGTGGAACCGGTAGACACACAGGACTTAAAATCCTGAGATGGCAACATCGTGCGGGTTCGAGTCCCGCCGTCCGCACCAATGATTTCAATAGGTTGTGCCATTTTCTCGCGGCCCCGCAATGGGGTAGAAATTCGTCGGGGTAACACTGGAGTAATAAACTGTTTGGTCCTCGTATGAATCTCACAGGATTCCCAAGCGGGACAGCGTGATGCGCGGAGAGCCGAATTGAGGCCTCGAAGCTGACCCCGAGGCCCCAGGTGACCAGCGCCGGAACAGATCTCCCTGCCGCTACGTGAACTCGGCCTTCGCCCAGCTTTTGGACCGCGACCCGCGCTCGATCCAGTCGAGGAAGCAGCGGACCGGTCCGCCGGCACGTTCGAGGTCGTCGGCGTCGAGGAAGTGCGAGCGGTAACCGGTCTCGGTGATGGGCAGCGGCGCACCTTTCGGCTTTTGGACGTTGATCTCGATGTGGCTCCAGCCCTTGGAGAGGTAGTCGGGAGCGTGGCGCACGCGGGCGGTGATGTCGCGCCAGACGAGCCCGTGGTCCATCGACGCCGACTTTGCTCTCCGAGCCTTTGTTTTGGTTGCGGAATTGGTTACTGCGCGCTTGGTCTTGCTGGTCATCGTCGGCCTTCATGGAAAGGCGAGTGAAAAAGAAAAGAGCCCCAGCGGGTGGCCGGGGCTCGTGAGCGCTGATTGGGATGTGTCAGTCGTGGCTGGGCTGCCAGGCGTGGAGCCATTCGACCGCCCGGTTGGCGGCGGCGGCGGCCGTGAAGATCGCCCTCTTGTCGCCCTTCATGATCTCGAGCCAGTGCGCGATGTAGTGGGCGTGGTCGTCGCGCAACGTCGGCGTCACCGCGAGGTCGGCACAGAGGAATGCACTGCCGAGTTCCGCAACTTGTCCTGACAGTTGTCAGAGCGTCGACGGCGTCGGGAAGGCGTTCGGGGGTCAACAATTTGAGAGCAAGAAACGGGTCGCCGGGCGACCGTGGGACGTGCGAAGCGGGTCGCGACAGGAGGCTGTCCATGAAGCAGTCGATCCCCACCAATCGTCCCATGACAGCATTCGAGTGGGGGCTGCTGCTCACTCTATCAATCCTGTGGGGCGGCTCGTTTTTCTTTAATGGAATTGCGGTCAAGGAGCTGCCGACGTTCACGGTCGTAGTGGCCCGTGTCTTATTGGCTGCCGCGATTCTGCTCGTTGTCCACGGGTTGCTGGGGTCAGCTTTGCCCCGTGATCGACGGGTTTGGCTGGCCTTCTTCGGCATGGGCTTCCTCAACAACGTATTGCCCTTTTCGCTCATCGTTTGGGGGCAGTCTCACATCGCCTCGGGTGTGGCCTCGATCCTCAATGCTACGACGCCGCTCTTCACGGTCGTCGTGGCGCATGTGCTTACCTCGGACGAGAAAATGACGGGCAGACGCCTCGTTGGCGTAATCGTTGGACTTGCGGGCGTCGCCTACATGATTGGAGGGACAGCCCTTGCTTCACTCGGTTCGAGCGTTATCGCTCAGCTCGCTTGCCTGGCGGCAGCAGTCTCTTATGCGTTCGCCGGAGTGTTTGGGCGTCGGTTTAAGTCCATGGGCGTCACGCCGATGCAGACGGCTACGGGACAGGTCGTCGCTTCGAGCTTGATGCTCGCGCCAGTCATGCTGATGATCGATAGGCCGTGGACGCTGCAAGCTCCCGGCACGGCGGCTGCGTTGGCACTCGTCGGTGTAGCTGCTCTGTCCACAGCGCTCGCCTACGTGATCTATTTCCGCATCCTGGCGACAGCTGGTGCGACGAACTTGCTTCTTGTCACCTTTTTGATCCCGGTGAGCGCCATTCTACTCGGTGTGCTGGTGCTCGACGAGACGCTGCATCTCAGACACTTCATTGGCATGGCACTTATCGGAATCGGACTCGCTGCGATCGATGGGCGACCATGGAAAGCGCTCAATTCGCTCGGAATGAAGGAATTGCAGCACAAGGCGGCAGGGAACGTAGACGGCGACGGCATTTAGTCGGAAGCTCATTGCCGATGAGAGCACGACGACTTACTGACGACACGGCGGTAGCGGTTCAAGTCGTTCTGAATCGCCTCTCGTTGCAGCGGTGACGGCCGCTTCACTCCGAGCAACTCCTCCCCGTCCGCGATGGCCTTGGCCCAGAGCGGGCGGTGATGGCTTGTGATGCAGGAGATGGGGCAACGGTCGGGGCGGCACTGGGCCATGGCCGGCGTCGCGGCCTCGGTCTTGCCGTGGAGGCAGAGCGCGGTCGCCGGGTCGAAGACGCAATCGTTCATGACGCCGACGAACAATGTCTTCGCAACGTGTTGGAGCATCGCGCGGACGCGGGCAGGATCGGCGATGTGCCCGGGTAGCGGATCGAGCTTGTCGATCGCCTGTTGCAGTTCGCCGGAGATGCGAGCGGCGGCGGGGCCCATCAACACTTCGCCGGCGCGGTGACGTTCGAAGTACGACAGCACATCGTCGAGTTGGCCAAGGGCGCACTCGCGTTCGACTTCGGTGCGGAAACCGGAGCAACTGGAGCCCGCATAGCCCTCGTATGCCGCGATCGACGCGTGCTTGTCCTGGATCACGCCGGCAACCGTGCCGAAGGGCCGGTTGGCGATGTGCCAGGCGACGGTGCGGCGGAACTGTCGTGTCGTGATCCGCCAGGATTGACCGTCGGCACCGTTCGGAATGACGGGCGCGCCCGGCGTTCCGAACGGCTCGTTCAAATGATCGCGGAGCGCATTGAGCTGCCGGACGATCTCGGCGGAGATATGATCGTTGCTGCTGGTCTCGGCGAGGACGCGCCAAATCGTGTCGCCGCCGCGCTGCTTGCGAATGCGCTCGGTGAGCTGTTCGAGAACCTGGATAGCCTTCGCGACCGGCTCGATCGTAGTCCAGGTCTCGGACTGACCGCGAACGTCACGACGTTTGTACGTCGTGCTCTTGACGCGATAGCGCTCGATGACGCCGTCCTCGCTGCGCCGGGCTTCGAGGCAGCCGGCCCGCATGGCCTGCAGCTCGGCGTCGCGCATGCCGGTGAGATAGGCGCAAACGACGTAGCAGGCGGCCTTCAGCATGCGCTCTTCGAATAGCAGCGTCTTGGCGTCGAAGCGTGGACGTCACGGCTTGCCCGTGTCGGGGTCTATCGAGATCGGCGTACCCATGCCGCCGACCTCGGTGCCGATGGCAGCGACGGCTTCTAACATCAGCCGCTTGGTGCTCTTGCGCAGCATGACGTGGTTGGCCTGATCGGCCTGAGCATCGATGCCGACATGCATGTGGATCAGGTGTGCATTGATCGGCGGCGTCTCGGCGCCGGTCTCCGGGTCGATGCGCACGGTGCCATTGTGCGCGCTCGTCCACAGCGGGCGCCACGGCCGGCACCCGATTCCTCTGCCTTTCCTAGTCACCGCCAATATGCTCTGATCCGCCTTTCATCCCCTCCAGGAGCGCCCATGACCGTCGAGATCGAGACCTATCGCAACACCATCTATCCCTGGCAGTGCGACAACATGGGACACATGAACACCCAGTTCTATTGCGGGATCTTCGACGCCGCGAGCTTTCATCTCCTGTCCCGCCTCGCCCACTTCTCCGAGATCCAGGCCAGAGATCAGGGCTGGGCGGACGTGAAGATCACCATCGAGTACAAGCTCGAGACCCATTCGGGGGCGCTCGTCTACGTCAAGAGCCGGCTGACGCGGCTCGGCTCCAAGGCCATCGAGTACCATCACGAGCTCTACAACACCGAGACTGGTGCGCTGCACGCGACGGCCGATGTCGTCACCGTTCTGTTCGACCAGGTGGCGCGCAAGGCCCTTCCCCTAGACGAGACCATGCGAGAGCGCGCCCGCGCGCTCGGGGTCGGCTGAGAAACGGAGACCATGATGTCCTGGAAGACCTCGTTCCGTTCGATTTACTACGACGGCGCGCCGGAGCCCGCCGATCCCGACCTCACCCCCAAGACGACGGCGTTGCTCGTCATCGACATCCAGAACACCTATCTCGCCAGGCCCGACCGCGCCGCGCTCTCGCAGGACGAGCAACGGCGCTACGATGCCTGGACGCCTTTTCACGCGCGCATGCACGACCAGGTGATCCCGCGAACAGCCCAGCTCCTCGCCGCCTTCCGCACGGCCGGCATCGAATGCCTGTTCGCGCGCATCGCTTGTCATACGAAGGACGGACGCGACCGCTCGCTCAGCCAGAAGATGCCCGGTTGGAACAACCTGCTTCTCCCGAAGAACGAGGCACCGTCCCAGCTCGTGCCCGAGCTTGAGCCGGTGGGCGACGAGATCGTCGTGACGAAGACGACCGACTCGGCGCTGACCGGCACGAACCTCCGCCTGATCCTCACCAATCTCGGCATCAAGACCGTCGTCTGCGCCGGCATCTTCACCGACCAGTGCGTCTCCTCGACCGTCCGGAGCCTGGCCGACGAGAGTTTCGGCGTCGTCGTCGTCGAGGACTGCTGTGCGGCGGGCTCCGACGAGTTGCACCGCAAGGAGCTCGAGATCATCAACATGATCTACTGCCAGGTCATGAGCTCAGCCGAGCTCATGGATCTGATGCGTCTCGGCTAGCCCAACCCAGGAGGGGTGACGGCGCGCGCCGGGCGCGATATGAGGAAAAAAACGTCAAGGAGGACTGCATGCTGACGTCAATCGCCGGAAAATCCGTCATCGTCACCGGGGCCAGCAAGGGCATCGGCAAGGGCATCGCGCGGGTGTTTGCGCGTAATGGGGCAAAGGTGTTGCTGGTCTCGCGCAACCTTGCGGAGGCCGAGGCCTGTGCGGCCGAGCTCAACAAGACCGGCGGTCAGACAAAGGCCTTCGCTGCCGACGTGACGAAGCTCGCCGACATGCAGGCGATGGCCGAGAAGGCGGCCGACGAGTTCGGCGGCATCGACGTTCTCTGCGCGAATGCGGGGATTTTCCCGCAGTCGAAGATCGAGGACATGGCGCCTGAGGAATGGGATAGCGTCATGGCAACCAACCTCAAGGGCACATTCCTCTCCGTCAAGGCCTGCTTGCCCCATCTCAAGCGCTCGAGCCAGGGGCGCGTGGTGCTGACCTCCTCCATCACGGGTCCGGTGACAGGTTTCCCCGGCTGGACGCACTATGGTGCGACAAAAGCGGGCCAACTCGGCTTCATGCGGACGGCCTGCATCGAGCTTGCCCGCAGCGGCATTACCGTCAATGCCGTGCTGCCTGGCAACGTCCTGACGGAAGGCCTGATCGAGCTCGGCGAGGATTATCAGCGCACGATGGCCGCCTCCGTGCCACTCGGCAAGCTCGGCACTGTCGATGACATCGGCTATGCGGCGCTCTTCCTGGCGTCGAAAGAGGCGGGCTACATTACCGGTCAGACCATCATCGTCGATGGTGGACAGATCGTGCCAGAGAGCCTGGAGGCGCTCAAAGCCTGATCGGCAGGCGAAACCGGCCGGCACATGTGATGCCGGCCGGCCCTCGTGGCCATGGCTGCCGGCCGCTGGCAGATCAGTCGCTGCCGCCGTGGCCACCATGACCTCCCCCCGAGCCTCCGCCGCCTTTCCCGCTGCTACCGCTGCCTTTGCCGCTGTTGCTCGAGCCTTTGCCGCTGTTGCCGCTGCGACTGCGCCCCTTGCCACTGCTCCGGCTCTTGCCACCGGACTTGCCCGACTTGATGGCAACCAGACGCTTGATTTTCTTCCTGTCCTTGATTGCCCGGCTCCTGCGCTCCCGTCGCTCGGTCGAGACCGCCACGCGCTTCAGGCGCCCGACGCGCTTTACGTGCTGTTCGCGCTCGGCCGTCGTTGCCTTGCGTCCACTGGCGGCACCGCCACTCCGCGCCTGCCGAGACTTGCCTCTCAAGGTCTTGCGCGCCCGTTCCGCCGTCGCAGCAGTTGTGGCGTCCGGCCGGGCAAACACCGCATCGGCCTCAGACTCATCGTCATCGACACCCATCGCCGACTCGAGATCGTCGTCAGCGTAGCCTTCATCATCGTCGCCGGTCGCAACTTGCGGCTCGGGCGGGGAATTCGCCGCATCACGCTGAACATTGACGAAGGCGGCCACATCGTAGCCCAGACCTGCCATGCCGGCCGCGGACTGGCGCAGCCGATTTGCCTGACGGGCCGGCTCCAGAGCGGCCATCGCCAATGCCGAGCCGGCCGGCCGGCCGGCGTGCGCGCTTACCGCCGTTTCAACATGCGCCACAGACGACGTCCCTTGATCAGAAATCGGCACGGAGCGCTCGGTCTCGGCCGCTTCGGCTGCCGCACTGGCTTTGGCCTTCGCGGCCGGCTCGGGTGCATTTGTGGCGGACGACGTTGCGACGGCCGTTGCCGAAGCAGGAGTAGTGGTCGTCTTGTGCGTGGCGACTGAGGAGGTATCGACCGCCGCCGGCTCGGCAGCCGTCGCCGTAGCGGCCGTCTCGTCGATCTCCCCGGTCAAGCCGGTCTGCGGCTTGGCAGCGCTCGCCTGCTGAAGTGCGGCTTGGCGCTTCTCGAGAACTTCGATTTGAGCTTTGATCTGCGGCCAACCGACCGTCATCAGCACGGCCAGCAGCGCCATCAAGGCCAGGGCATTCGTTCCCCTCATGCGCGTCTCGAGTTCAGCCGAGATCGCTTCGCTCTCGCCCGGAGTACCCTGGCATGGCTTGCGTCCCGTCAGCATGGCGCGCACCAGATTTTCCTTGTGTGATGCGCTGGCGAGCACGACACCGATAATGTGCAGAGGGATGAGCCCGAAGAGGCTGTAGGCCAGCCCCCAATGCAAGGTCTCGACCCAGTCGGCGCCGAAGAACCGGTCCGTGGTCATCATCAGCCCGGTTATGCCGATGCCGCCGACGACCGCGAGCAGCGCAACGACCATGGCGCCACCGGCCGGATTGTGGCCAAGGCGGCGCTCGGCCAGCCCTGTCATGACATCGGCCGCATAGGCGATGGTCTTCCGGGGCCCACGGACAAAATCGCGAAAGCGCGCGTGGCGGCTCCCGATCAGTCCCCAGATAACACGAAAGACGATGAGCGAGATCGCGACATAGCCGGCAAGCCGATGCACCTTGCCGAGCCCATCGGTTGTCAGGAACGCCGTCACAATGCTGATGACGAGCGTCCAGTGGAAGACCCGCACGGGCAGGTCCCAGATCAGCACCGTGTCCGACGGGCGGGGACCGCCGGACACGGCTTGCCTGTCGGCTGAGATCGACATCAGTCCTTCACTTCAGAATGAACGACCTCGGCCGTGACAGGGTTAAAGAAGACCTCGAGCTGCTGACCGTCTTTGACACCATAGACTTCGTAGCAGGTGCCCTCTTCCTCGATCTTCTTGACCTCATAGCCCATCTCGACCGCCTTGGCCGAAACCTGCTCCTCCGTCATCCACTTCTCCTTGGCCTCCTCGGTGCACTTGTCAAAGCCATCGGCGAGGGCCGACCCGGCAAGGGCAATGCTGAGGGCGGCGGCGATCACCGTCGAGATAACGATCTTCATTCGAAGCTCCATTTGATTGTTCACCGCCGGGAGAACTGCGGTGAAGCCATCCGTATGCGACCTGACGTGACCCGAAGCTGACAGGTGTTGTCAGCATTTTGTCAGGGGACGATCGCCCGTGCCCGAGGGCGCGATCACTTACATGGGACACGGGACATCGGGGTCCTCGAAGGTTGCTCCAGACCGCTCGGCATCGCGCGGAGCAGAGGCGCCTGCCACCCATGCTCATCCATGACGAGTCGGCGAACCAGTCCGTCGCAATTTGCATTTCCAATAGCGCAATTCGCCTAGCGGCGGATCGGTCCAGCGACTAGCCTTCGTCTCGGAACAAGATCCCGGCCAACCCTGCAGGTATTGCCCCATGATGAACTGGAACGCCTTCATCACCTGTCCCGTGACAGGTGCCGGTGCGACGACCGACAAAAGCGACAAAGTGCCGGTGACGCCTCAGCAAATCGCCGACTCGGCCATCGAGGCCGCAAAGGCGGGGGCCGCCATCGTCCACTTGCACGTTCGCGAGCCGAAAACAGGTGTGGGCTCGCGTTCGGTGGCCTACTACAAAGAGGCCGTCGACCGCATCCGCTCCTCGGGTGTCGACGTCATCATCAACCTGACGGCCGGCATGGGTGGCGATCTGGTGCTCGGGCCGCCGGAGAAGCCGCTGCCGCACGACAAGAGCACCGACCTCGTCGGGGCGAGCGAACGGCTCCTGCACGTCAAGGAGTTGCTGCCGGAAATCTGCACGCTCGATTGCGGCACGATGAATTTTCTTGGCGGCACCGACAACATCATGGTGAACGGTCCGGCGACGCTGAAAGTCATGGCCAAGATGATGCAGGATCTCGGTGTCAAACCCGAATGCGAGGTCTTCGACACCGGCCAGCTGTGGCAGGTCAAGGATCTCATGAAGGATGGCCTGCTGGACGATCCGGTACTGATCCAGCTCTGCATGGGCATTCCCTACGGCGCGCCATCAGACGTCAACTCCTTTATGGCGATGGTCAACAACATGCCTCAAGGCGCCATCTGGTCGAGCTTCGCCATCTCGCGCATGCAGATGCCCTGGGTAGCCCAGGCGGTGCTCGCCGGCGGCAACGTCCGCGTCGGCCTCGAAGACAACATCTATCTGTCGAAAGGCGTGCTTGCGACCAACGGCCAGCTCGTCGATCGCGCCGTAAGCATCCTCGGCAACATGGGTGTGTCGGTCATGGGGCCGGCGGACGTCCGCAAGAAGCTGAAGCTGAAGAAGAGGGGGTAGGAGAAGGCGACCGACGAACAGCGAATGGCGCGTGGAGTGAAGGGCCCGATCAGAGCTCCTGTCCCTCCTCCCCATTCACGACGCGCCGCGCCCCACTCGCCCATTGCATATGTCCCATACCAACCAACGTGTCCTCATTACAGCGGCCGGCTCGGGTATCGGCCGCGTCACGGCGCTCGCATTTGCCAAGGCCGGCGCCAAGGTCTTCATCTGTGACGTCGACAGGATGGCGCTCGAAAGAACGCTCAACGATGAGCCGAAGCTCAAGGGCATCGTCTGCGACGTAGCCGACGAGGCCCAGGTCGCAGCACTTTTCGAGGCGGCCATTGCGCATCTGGGCGGCCTCGACGCGCTCGTCAGCATGGCGGGAATCGCCGGACCGACGGCAAGCACGGAGGAGATCTCGCTCGAGGACTGGCGGCGATGTCTTGCCGTCAATCTTGACGCGGCGTTTCTTTGCGCGCGCGCCGCCATTCCACATCTGAAGGCGCAGCGGAGCGGCTCGATCATCAACCTTTCGTCGACCGCCGGCCTCTTCGGCTTTGCACGCCGCTCGCCGTATTGCTCGGCGAAATGGGCGATCCGCGGCTTGACGAAGACTCTCGCGACCGAGCTCGGCCCCTTCGGCATCCGCTCGAATTGCATTTGCCCCGGCGCGGTCGAGGGCGACCGGATCGACCGAGTGATTGCCGCCGAGGCCACCAAAACGAACCGAAGCATCAACGAGGTCCGAGTGCAGATGGCCGAGCAGTCCTCGCTCAAGACCTTCATCTCGCCCGATGACATCGCCAACACGATCCTCTTTCTGTGCTCGCCGGCAGGCGCGCGCATTTCCGGTCAGGAGATCGCCGTCGATGGGCATACGGAGGTGTTGTGAGAGTGGGGTCAACGCAGGTCAAATGGGGATGGAGGTAGTCCTCCCCGATCTTCCGTCTCGTCACCACTCGCCGCTCGCGCAATGAGGAGTGCGCCCAACATGACCACCGTCAAGAAAGCCGCCTGCATCGGGGCCGGCGTCATCGGCTCGGCCTGGGCTGCGCGGCTGGCCTGGAACGGCATCGATGTCAAAGTGCTCGATCCGCATCCGGAAGCAGAAAAGCGCCTCAACGAAGTGATGGAGAACGCCGATCGCGCGCAGGCCAAGCTCACCATGGCACCGCGCGCGAGGAAGGGCTCCATCAAGGTCGTCAGAGATCTAGCCGAAGCCGTTCACGATGCCGATTTCATCCAGGAGAGCGCGCCCGAGCGCGAGGACCTGAAGATCAAGCTTCTCGCCGATGTCGACACACACTGCCGGCCAGAGATCCTGATCGGCTCCTCGACCTCCGGCCTGCTGCCGACCAAGCTCCAGTCGAAGATGAAGCATCCCGAACGCTTCCTCGTCGGCCACCCGTTCAATCCGGTCTATCTGATGCCGCTCGTCGAGGTGGTCGGGGGCGAGAAAACCACCAAAGCTCACATCGACAGAGCGATGACCTTCTATCGCGAGATCGGCATGCATCCCTTGCATGTCCGCAAGGAGGTTGATGCTTTCATCGCCGACCGCCTCATGGAGGCGCTCTGGCGCGAGGCGCTCTGGCTTGTCAACGATGGTGTCGCCACCGCCGAGGAGATCGACGATGCCATGCGCTTCGGCCCCGGCCTCCGATGGAGCTTCATGGGCACCTTCATGGTCTATCGCATCGCCGGCGGCGTCGAGGGCATGCGGCACTTCATGGCCCAGTTCGGCCCGGCTCTGAAATGGCCCTGGACGAAGCTCATGGACGTACCGGATCTAACGGATGCGCTCATCGATCGGATCGCCGAGCAATCCGACCAACAGGCCGGCGAGTGGACGATCCGGGAGCTCGAGCGCAAGCGCGACGACTGTCTCATCTCTGTGTTCCAGGCGTTGAAAGGCCAGGACTGGGGTGCCGGCAAGACGCTCGCCGAATATGAGCGGCGGCTGATCGACAAGTCCCAACCTGCCACTGCCGATGCCGGACTGGATCTGACGAAGCCGTTGCGTCTGCTGGATATGGAGATCCCTTCGGAGTGGACCGACTACAACGGCCATCTCAACGACAGCCGCTATCACGAGGTATTCACCCGTGGCTCCGACGGCATCATGACGCTGATCGGAGCCGGCAAGGACTACTTGGCAGCGGGCCTCAGCCTCTACACAGCGGAGACGCACACGATCTACCGCAAGGAGGTCGCCGCTCACGCGCCGGTCTATGTGACGACGCAACTCCTCGGCCACGATCGAAAGCGCATTCACTTTTTCATGAGCATGCACCACGCGAAGACCGACGATGTGCTCGCGACCTGCGAGCAGGTGATGCTCAACGTCGACACGAGGGCCAAGAAGGTCGCCGAGTTCCCGCCGGAGGTAATGGCCAAGCTCGCCGAGGTGCAGAAAGCGCAGGATGCGATCCCGCATCCGAAGGAGGCTGGACGCTCGGTAGGCTTGAAGAAGGGTTGACTGAGATGGACTTCAATCTTTCCGACGAACAGAGGCTCATCGTTGAGACGACCCGCGCCTTCGTCGAAAACGAGCTCTATCCTCACGAGGCCGAGATCGAGGAAACGGGCAGGCTCCGTCCCGAGCTCCGCGACGAGCTGAAAGCCAAGGCGATCGCGGCCGGTCTCTATGCCGCCAACATGCCGGCCGAAGTCGGCGGCGCGGGTCTCGATACGTTGACCTGGGTGCTCTACGAGCGCGAGCTCGGTCGCACCAACTATGCGCTACACTGGACGTGTGTCGCCCGGCCATCGAACATCCTGATGGCCTGCGAGGGCGAGCAGCGCGACCGCTTCCTGTTGCCGAGCGTCCGCGGAGAGAAGTCGGATTGCTTGGCCATGACTGAGCCCGGCACCGGCTCGGACGTGCGCGGCATGAAGACCTTCGCGCGGCAGGATGGCTCGGATTTCATCATCAACGGCACGAAGCACTTCATCAGCCACGCCGAGGAAGCCGATTTCGTCATCTTGTTCGCCGCCACCGGCGAGGAGGAGACGGCGAAAGGCAAGAAGAAGCTCATCACAGCATTCCTGATCGACAAGGGACATCCGGGCTATACCGTCCGTCCCGGTTACAAGAACGTCTCGCATCGCGGCTACACCAATGCGATCCTCGAGTTCACTGACTGCCGAGTGCCGAAGACGCAAATCCTCGGCGAGCCTGGCAAGGGCTTCGAGGTGGCGAACGAATGGCTGGGGGCGACACGCCTCCAGGTCGCCTCGACCTGCCTCGGCCGCGCCGACCGCGCGCTCTCGCTCGCCAAGCAATGGGCCGTCGATCGCATCCAGTTCGGCCAGCAGATCGGCAAGTTCCAGGGCATCTCCTTCAAGCTCGCCGACATGGCGATGGAGCTGAAGGCGGCCGAGCTGTTGACCTGGGAGGCGGCCTGGAAATTCGACCGGAAGTCTGTCACCGACATGGACATGGCGATGGCCAAACTCAAGGCGACGGAGGTCCTCGCCTTTATCGCCGACGAGGCAATTCAGATCCACGGCGGCATGGGCCTGATGAGCGACCTGCCGCTCGAGCGCATTTGGCGCGACGCCCGCGTCGAGCGCATCTGGGAGGGAACGAGCGAGATCCAGCGCCACATCATCTCGCGCGCGTTGCTCCGGCCAATCGGTGGGTGAGCCGGCCGCCGTGCCCGAGGCGAGCACGGGGGGGACGGCTCGCATCCCTCTCAAGGGCATTCTGATCATGCTCGCGGCCATGATCGTGCTGCCTTATGTCGACACGAGCGCCAAGCTGCTCGGCGACACCATCCATGTGCTGCAGATCGCATGGGGCCGCTATGTCTGCCAGACCGTCGTCGCCCTGCCGGTTGCGCTCTGGCTCTATGGCCGGCGCGGATTGTGGCCGAAACGGCCGGGAACTCAGGCGCTACGCGCCTTTTTGCTCCCTGCCTCGAACATCACCTATTTCGCTGCCCTGCTCTTCCTGCCGCTTGCCGACACGCTGGCGATCTTCTTCATCTTCCCGTTCTTCGTCACGGCAGCGGCCCCTTTCGCGCTCGGCGAGCGCATCGGCATCTGGCGCTGGAGTGCAGTCGCTGTCGGATTTCTGGGTGTTCTCCTGATCGTCCGGCCGGGATTTGGCGCCATATCGACCGGCGTGTTCTGGGCGATCGGCTCGGCAGCCTGCTTCGCCTGCTACGCGCTGGCGACACGCCGGCTCGCGGGCTCCGATCCGCCGATCCTGACGCAGACGATCACTTGCATCCTGGCGACCATCGCTCTGTCGGTCGCCATGCCCTATGTCTGGGTCGAGCCGACATTCGAGGATTGGCTCTTGTTCCTGGCCCTCGGTGCCTCGGGCGGCATCGGGCATCTGCTCGTCACCATGGCCTACGAGCACATCGACGCCTCGGTCATCGCGCCGCTGAGCTATCTGGAGATGGTCACGACGGTCACTCTCGGTTACCTCGTCTTTCACGAGCTGCCAGTCGCCGCCACATGGATGGGCATCGCCCTTATCTGCGGCAGCGGCATTGTCATCGCGTGGAGGGAGACAGCGCGAAGCCGGCCCAGGCGCCACCCTCCACCCATGCTGCCGGGGAGTTGACAAGTCGCCCGGCTCTCCACCATCGACAAGCCTCCAGGACGTCGAGCCAACTCCACCCCGAACCATCCATGCCCCAAAACCTTTCCCGCCTCCTCGCTCCCAGCTCGATCGCCGTCTTCGGCGGCTCCTGGGCCGAGCGCGTCGTCGAGCAATGCCAGACGATGGGCTTTGCAGGCGAGATCTGGCCCGTGCATCCGACGAAAGATGAGATGCGCGGGTTCAAATGCTACCGCTCGGTAGCCGAGTTGCCCGGCGCCCCCGACGCGAGCTTTGTCGCCGTCAACCGCAACCTTGCCGTTGAGACCATGCGCGACCTCTCGGCGAGAGGCGCGGGCGGTGCCGTCTGCTTCGCCGCCGGTTTCAAGGAGGCTGGCCCCGAGGGGGCACGGCTCCAGGACGAGCTCGTTGCCGCCGCCGGTGACATGCCGTTCCTCGGTCCCAACTGCTATGGTCTCATCAACTATGTGGACGGCGCATTGCTCTGGCCCGACCAGCATGGCGGCGTGCGCAGCGAGCGCGGTGTCGCCATCCTCATGCAGTCCGGCAACATTGCGCTCAACATGACCATGGCGCAGCGCGGTATGCCGATCGCCTATCTGGCGGCGCTCGGCAACCAGGCCAAGGTCGGCATGTCCGATATGATCTCGGCGCTGGCGAAGACGGGACGAGTCACGGCCATAGGCCTTCTGATCGAAGGTATCGACGGCATCCAAAATTTTGCGGCGGCCGTGGCCGAGGCCCGCGCGCTCGGCGTGCCGGTCGTTGCCCTGAAGGCCGGGCGAACGGACAGCGGCGCGGCGCTTGCCATGAGCCATACCGGCTCGCTCGCCGGCTCCGACAAGGTCATGGACGCCTATCTGAAAAAGCTCGGCGTCGCACGCGTCACCTCGCTGACGGTTCTCATCGAGACGTTGAAGCTCTTGCACGTGCACGGTCCATTGCCTGGACCGGAGATCGTCTCTCTCTCCTGCTCGGGCGGCGAGGCGCTGATGATGTCGGATGCCGGGGAAGGTCGCCGGATCTGCTTCAGGCCCTTCACGGCCGGCGACATCGCCCGCATCCGACCGACCACCAACTCGATCGTCACCATTTCCAACCCGTTCGACTACCACACCTTCGATTGGGGCAAGACCGAGCGACTCGAGGCGACTTTCACCGAGGTGCTTCGATCCGGCTTCGATCTCGGGTTCATTGTCATGGATATCCCACGCGGCGACCGCTGCAACGGCGACGAATGGAAAGCCGGCATCGACGCTTTCATATCCGCAAGCAAGACAACCGGCACTCGCGCGGCCGTGCTCTCGACCCTCGTCGAATGCATGCCGGAGGCCTATGCCAAGGAGCTCATCGGCCGCGGTGTCGCGCCGATGATGGGCATGGAGGACTCGCTGTCGGCGATCGAGGCGGCTGCCTTCCTCGGTGAGGCGCGAGTGCCCTGGCAGCCGCTGATGCAGAGTGCCGCAGAGCCGGGCACGCCGCGGGCTCTCGATGAGTGGGAGGCGAAGGAGCGGCTTCGCGCTTTCGGTGTCGCGACGCCAGACGGCCACCTGGTGACCTCGGCGGAGGCTGCCATCGGCGCAGCGGAGGCCGTTGGCATGCCCGTCGTCGTCAAGATCGTCTCCGAGACGATCCTGCACAAGACCGAGGCCGGGGGCGTCCGGCTCAATTGCCGCAGCGCCGCCGACGTCAGAGAGGCCGTCGAGGCGATGGCGACGCTCGGCAATAGATACCTCGTCGAGAGGATGGTGACGGATGCCGTGGCCGAGCTCATCATTGGCGTCACCCGTGACCCGCAGCTCGGCCCCGTTCTCGTCGTCGGCGCCGGTGGCATTCTGGTCGAACTCCTGGCAGAGACACGAACGCTGCTGCTGCCGACCTCACGCGAAGAGATCGAGCAGGCAATCCGCAGCCTTCGTGTGTTCAAGTTGATGGATGGTTTCCGTGGCCGGCCGAAGGGCGACCTCCGCGCGACAGTCGACCAAGTCGCCGCCATCGCTCGCTTTGCCGAGGCTCATGCCGGATGCCTCGTCGAGCTGGATGTCAATCCGCTCCTCGTCCGCCCAGCGGGTCGCGGCGCGGTTGCAGCGGACGCTCTTATTCGTATGATCGGCTGAAGGAGGACCCCATGTCGGAATCCGTCAAAATCCGCCGCAATGGGCGCATTTTCGAGCTGACCCTCGATCGGCCGAAGGCCAATGCGATCGATGTGCCGACCAGCATTGCCATGGGCGAGGCCTTCAGGAGCTTCCGCGACGATCCGGAACTCCGCGTCGCCATCGTCACGGGTGGAGGCGAGAAGTTCTTCTCGGCCGGATGGGACCTCAAGTCCGCAACCGAGACGGGCGAGGCACCCGACGTCCACTACGGCGTCGGCGGGTTCGGCGGTCTGCAGGAGCTGCTCGATCTCAACAAGCCGGTGATCGCGGCCTTGAATGGCATGACCGTGGGTGGCGGCTTCGAGCTGGCGCTGTCAGCCGACATACTGATCGCCGCCGAGCATGTTCGCTTCGCGCTACCCGAGATCCGCGCCGGAACGCTCGCCGACGCCGCGACAATCAAGCTCCCGAAGCGCATCCCCTATCACATCGCCATGGACATGCTGCTGACGGGCCGATGGATGGAGGCAGCCGAGGCCAAGCACTACGGTCTCGTCAATGAAATCGTGCCGGCCTCCCAACTTATGGACCGCGCCCGCGAGATCGCCGGGCGCCTCGCCGAGGGGCCACCACTCGTCTTTGCCGCCATCAAGGAGGTGGTGCGAGAGGCCGAAGATCGGAACTTCCAGGATGCCATGGCACTGGTGAACCGGCGCAAGCTTAGAACCGTCGAGACACTCTACGGCAGCGAGGATCAGAAGGAAGGGCCGCGCGCCTTCGCTGAGAAACGGGCCCCCATATGGAAGGGCCGCTGATGACTGAGCTCCCCCGGGACGTCTCCGCTGAGCGGATAGTTGAAGCCGCAAAGTTCATCGATCCGGTGTTCCTCGACACGCCGATCGTTACGAGCCCGGCGCTCGACAAGCGCGTCGGCCGGCCGGTACTCATCAAGGACGAGAGCGCCAATCCGATCGGCTCGTTCAAAGGCCGGGGCGCCGACAACTTCTGCCAGATCCATGCCAAAAGCGGATCGCGCCTCGTCTGCGCCTCGGCCGGCAATTTCGGTCAGGGCCTCGCCTGGGGGGCGCGCCGCGCCGGGGCAAACGTCGTCGTCTTCGCCGCGACCACGGCGAGCCCGATCAAGGTCGAGCGCATGCGGGCGCTCGGCGCCGAGGTCCGTCTGGAGGGAGCCGATTTCGATGCGGCGAACGCGGCCGCCAAGCGGTTTGCCGCTGACAGCGGTCTGCCCTTCGTCGAGGATGCGGCATTTCCGGAGATTGCCGAAGGCGCCGGCACGATTGCACGCGAGCTAACACAAGCCGGCCTCGACTTCGACGCCATCGTCGTGCCCGTGGGTGGCGCGGCGCTCATCAACGGCATCGGCACCTGGCTGAAACACGCACGGCCAACAGTCGAGGTTGTGGGCGTGTGTGCGGCGGGCGCGCCGGCCTACAAGCTGTCGTTCGATGCCGGCAGGCTGATCGTTTCGGACAAGATCGAGACGATTGCCGACGGCATCGCAGTCCGCGAGCCGGTCGAGACCGCGCTCCGGACCATGCGTCGCGTCGTGGACCGGGCGCTGCTGGTGCCGGACGACGAGATCCTGGCGGCGATGCGCCTCCTCTACGAGACGACTGGTCTCGTTGCCGAGGGCACGACCGGAGCGGCCCTCGCGGTACTGCTTCGCCAATCGAATATCGCCCCCGGCCGTCCTGTTGTCATCCCGAACTGTGGCGCCAACCTCACCATCGAGCAGAAGAAGACGTGGCTCGGCATCGGCTGAGAGCCGTCTGTCCCGGCTCGAGTCCCCATAACAAGTGGATCAATCGCCCATCACCGGCAGAGGAACGCCCGCATGAAGATCACCCGCATCAACGCCTATCAGATCGACCTGCCGCTCAAGGAAGGCCGCTATTCCTGGTCGAATGACAACGCGGTCGATGTGTTCGATGCGACGGTCGTCGCCGTCGAGACGGATGCTGGTATCACCGGCTACGCGGAGTGCACGCCGTTGGGCTCGGCCTATCTGCCTGCCTATGCGAAGGGGGTCCGGACCGGCCTCGAGGAGCTGGCGCCCAAAGTGATCGGCCTCGATCCACGCGAGCTCTCCGTTCTCAACCGCCATATGGATGCAGCGCTGCGCGGACATGCCTATGTGAAGTCCCCGATCGACATCGCCTGCTGGGACATTCTGGGCAAGGTGACCGGCCTGCCCATCGTGACGCTGCTGGGCGGACGCCAGATGACCGATGTCAAACTCTACCGCGCCATCAGCCAGGAAGCGCCCGAGGCCATGGCGAGAAAGGTCACAGGCTATCGCCAGGAAGGCTACACGAAATTCCAGCTCAAGGCGGGTGGCAATGCCGACGACGACATCGCCCGCATTCACGCCTGCCGGGCGGTGCTCAAGTCAGGAGACGTGCTGATCGCCGACAGCAATACCGGCTGGACCATGCACGAGGCGGCCCGTGTCGTGAATGCCGTCAAAGATGTCGATGTCTATATCGAGCAACCGTGCCGGACCTACGAGGAGTGTTTGACGGTGCGCCGCCGCACGCCGCTCCCCTTCATTCTCGACGAGAACATCGACGGTATCGAGACGCTGATGCGCGCCATCAACGATCACGCGATGGATGTGATCAATCTGAAGATCTCGAAAGTCGGCGGTCTGACCAAAGCTCGCCAGATCCGTGATCTCTGCGTCACTGCCGGCGTCGCCATGACCATCGAGGACACCTGGGGCGGCGACATCGTCACGGCGACAATCGCGCATCTGGCCCAGTCGACGCCGGAGGAGTTCCTGTTCTCGGCCACTGACTTCAACAGCTACGGCACGAAAGATATCGCCACGGGGGCGCCAAAGCGCAAGGACGGCAAGATGCGCACATCCGATGCGCCGGGCCTCGGCATTGAGCCGATCGGAAATGAGCTCGGCAAGCCGGTGCTGGCGATCGGCTAGCACCTGGTTCTGAAACTCAACTGCTCGTGCGGGAGAGATTTGGCGACATTCTTCCGAGCCGACCACCGCCCTCATGAGTTGGAGTTTCCGGCGCGACGGGCCCCGTGTGTCTAAGGAACCCCCTCGCGAAACGCAGATACCCAGCGCGGCCAACAGCCTCCATCACACCACGTCAAGACAGCGAGGCGTTTCCACCAGGGAACAACTTGCCCTCAGCCGTCTGTCGCCCGCATCTGCCCGAGAACACTGCGCAGATTGGCAGCTGCCCCGTCGATGTCAGCGGCGATGGCCGCGCGGGCGCTCGCGCCATCGCGCCGCGCGATGGCCGACAATATCTGGGCGTGCTCGCGGTTGGAGCGTGGATAGTTGCCCGACTCGTGCAGCAGGTTGAAATACGGGCTCACCTGAAGCCAGAGATTCTCGATCATCGACGCGAGCGTCGAAGATTGCGCGGCCGCATAGACGGCAAAATGGAAATCGCGGTTGCAGTGAAGAAAGCTCTTCACATCGTTCGCGTCGATAGCGGCGTGCATCTCTGACACCAAACTCTCGAGCCGAGGCAGGTTCGAGCTGGACAGTCTTTCGGCGGCCCATTCCGCGGCAAGCCCCTCGACCTCGATGCGCACGCGGCGCAGATCCTCGAGCCGCTCCAACGACAGGGCCGGCACACCCACCGAGCGGCCACTGATGATCGTCAGCGCATGCTCCGCGACGAGCCGTCGAAATGCCTCCCGGACGGGCATATTGCTGACCTGGAATGCCTGCGCGATCGACTGGATCGTCACCGACTGGCCCGGCTCGATCTCTCCGGTAAGGATCAAGTCCTTCAGCCGCAGGTAGACATGGTCCTGCAGCGTCTCCCGAGGGACCGGCGCAACCGACAGCAACACGGGATTTCGCCTGGCGTTCTGCAACTTGGATCACCGTTCCTGGAGGCGACACTCACCAGCTTCTAGCGACTTGCGCGGAGCTTGGCACCGATCTTGCGGGCCATTCATCATTGATTTATGATCAAAAATACCGCGAAAGCTCGACTTCGTGCAAGTCAGGGGCAAGCGGCAACCGCCAGCACCAACCACACGGTGCCTGCTCAAGAACCGGGAGGACTTCCATGAAACTTACGAGGGGCTTGCTGTCCCGAACGGCCGCTCTTGCCGTTGCGGCTCTGGCACTTGCGACCCAGCCGATCGCGGCCCAGGCCGAGAAGTACAAGATCTATTTGTCGATGAGCTTCATCGGCAACGACTGGCAAGCGGAAGCCGCCAACATGGTCAAGGCCATGGCTGCGCACAAGAGCATGCAGGACAAGGTCGACCTGCAGGTGCAGGTGGCGGGTCCCAACGCCCAGCGACAGATCCAGCAGATCAATGCCATGGTCCAGGCCGGCGCGCAGGCCATCGTCATCTTCCCGATCTCGCCGACGGCCCTCAACGCCGCCGTGAAGAATGCGTGTGACAAGGGCGTCAAGGTCTTCGCCTATGACGGCGACATCAGCGAGCCGTGCGCACACAATATCTCCATCGATCAGGAGGAGGCCGGTCGCGTCACGGCGGAGTGGCTTGCCAACAAGCTGAACGGCAAGGGCAAGATCGTCGTCATCACCGGCGTGCCCGGTGTCTCCGTCGACACGCTGCGCACGAAGGCCGCCAAGGACGTCTTCGCCAAGTACCCGGATATCGAGATCGTTGCCGAGGCGGTCGGCATGTGGAGCCAGGCCGTCGCCCGGACCGAGCTGTCGAAGATCCTGGCCACACGGAGCTGGGACGATATCGACGGGCTGTGGATGCAGGTCGGTTGCTACACGGCGAACGCGATGCAGCTCGAGGCCGGCAAGAAGATCGAGGAGCTGATGCCCTGTGCCGGTGAAGGCGCCAACGGTGGCCGCATCCAGGCGCTACCGGTCGGCACGACGGTCGAGGGTGGGGACTGCCCCTATTGCCCAATGGGTGCACCGCGCATCTCCTACGCCTCGCCGCCCTATTCCGGCGCACTTGCCCTGAAACTGGCCGTCCAGGCGCTCGATGGCAAGGACGTTCCGATGCGGGTCACGCTGCCGCTCCCCGTCGTCACCAACGACACGGTCAAGTACTGCGAGACCGGATCGTGGGCGGAGATGAAGGCTGGCTGCAACGCCTTCCCGCCGGCGCTGGTGCCGAACCCGGGATGGTTCGCCTCGATCTTCTCCGAAGAGACGCCCGAGGTCGGATTCTCGGCGGCGCTCGTCGGACAGCCTGAAGAGTAAGAGACACCGACACGATTCCCGGAGGCAATGACCCGCCTCCGGGAGCGCGCCGCGTTGCCTGCGCCAGTCGCCGCCACAAGGGCGTGGCCCTGCTGGTACGGCGTGCGCGGGTGGCGCTCGTGACACCGCATGACCGAGAGACCGAGGCATGCAGCCGATCCCCGCCGCCATCGATGCGGATCACGTCAGCAAATCATTCGGCGCCACCGTTGCCGTCGACGATGCCTCGTTCACGATCGCAAAAGGAAGCGTTCATGCGCTCCTCGGCGAGAACGGGGCTGGCAAGTCCACGATCGTCAAGCTTCTGAGCGGTTTGCTGACGCCCGACACCGGCTCATTCTCGATCGATGGAAAGCGGGCTGACCTGTCGAGCCCACGACGAGCGCACGCCCTTGGCATCCAGACAGCTTTCCAGGAGATGACGCTCGTCCGCGATCTCACCGTGCTCGAGAGCATGTTGCTCCCCTACGCGCCGGTGAACGGCCTCGGCATCTTCCGCCGTCGTGATGCCGAAAGAAGCGTAGCGGAACATCTCAGTCGTCTCGGGCTCGGCGAGATCGACCTCAGTGCCGACATTCGCGACCTCGAGCTCGCAATCAAACAGAAGATCGAGATCGCTCGCACGCTCTACCGCAATCCGAACATTCTCCTCCTGGACGAGCCGACCTCCTCGCTTTCCGGTCGCGACGTCGATTGGCTGGGCGACATCATCGCAAGCGAGCGGGCGAAGGGAAACACGGTCGTCTTCATCACCCACCGCATGCGCGAGGTGAGAGACTTCTGCGACAGCCTGACGGTGCTGCGCAATGGTCAGCACATTGCCACGGCCCGCGTCTCCGACCTTTCCGACGAGGAGGTCATCCGCATGATCGTCGGCCGGTCGATCGGCCAGGCCTTCCCGCCACGCCCGCCGCGGACGCGGAGCGTCGGCCCGGAGGTTCTGAGGGTCGAGGGCCTCTCAACCGCAGGCAAATTGCGATCCGCGACACTGACATTGCACCAGGGCGAGATCCTCGGCGTCTCTGCCCTGCAGGGCATGGGCCAGCTTGATCTCTTTCTGGCGGCCTTCGGCATGGCCGAGATTACCGAAGGGCAGATCTCCGTCGACAGCACGCCGACATTCATCGGCAGCCCGGCCGATGCGGTGCGCGCCGATATCGGTATCAGCCTGTTGCCAGAGGACCGAAAGACCGAGGCTCTCTTCCTCAAGCTGACTGGCACCGAAAATGCCTCGATGCCAGTGATCGGGCGCTTCACGCGCATGGGTCTGATCGATCGGGCCCGAGAGCTTGCCGCGGTCTCCAAAGTCTTTCAGCGCGTCGAGGTCGCCGAGCGGGCGCTGTGGACCCGTGCCGGTGCATTCTCCGGGGGCAATCAACAGAAGATCGCCATCGCCAAGTGGCTGCTGGCCGAGAGCCGGATCATGTTGCTCTACGACCCGACCCGCGGCATTGACGTCGGCACCAAGCACGAGCTCTATCAGCTGATGCGCAGCTACACCGACGCCGGGGGCGCGATCCTGTTTTACTCGACCGAGATTCCAGAGCTCGTGCATCTCGCCGACCGCGTGCTCGTGCTCTACCAGGGGCGGATCGCGGCGCAAGTCGGAGGCGACACCCTGACCGAGGATCACATCGTTCGTGCCGCGCTTGGCGACGGCGGCGGTCTGGCGAGGGCCTCATGAGCGACATTGCCGTCTCGTCACCGTCCCGCCGCCGTTCCTCGCTTCGCATCGGCCGATTTCGCGGCCTGATCGTCGCGTTGGTCGTGCTCGTGGGCCTGCTCGCGCTGAACGATTTCATGAGTCCCGGCCCGATGACCTATTTCGAGCTGAGCTTCATGTCGCTCGGCGGCGCCACGCTCGCCATTGCCGCTGCGGGCCAGACGCTGGTCATCCTGTCGGGTGGGTTCGACCTGTCGGCTGGCGCCGTGATCTCGCTCGTCAATGTGGTGCTCGCCACGCAGATGCCCGACACCACACAGGGCATTCTGCTCTGGTCGGTGCTCGGTGTCGGCATCGGCGTCGCAACCGGCGCCTTCAATGGCTTCTTCATTGCCGTTCTAAGACTGCAACCCATCGTCGTCACCCTCTCGACCATGTTCATCGTTCAAGGGCTGACGCTGCTCGTGCTCGACAAGCCCGGCGGCATGGTGCCCGCGGGCCTCAGCACGGCGCTCGTCCAGGATGCGATCCCCGAGCTCATTCCGATGCCGCTGGTGGTGCTCGGTATCCTCATCCTGCTATGGGCCTGGCTGAAGAGTACGCGCTACGGCATGGCACTCTATGCCGTCGGCAGCGATCCAGACGCCGCCCGCGCTCAAGGCATCAGCATCCCGTGGACCCTGCTTCTGACCTACGTGCTGGCCGGCGGCTGCTACGGCTTCGCCGGTGTCTTCATCTCCGCTCAGACCGGAGCGGCCGACCCCCTCGTCGGCAACCCCATGTTGCTGCAGATGTTCGGCGCCGTCGTGATCGGCGGCACCCGTCTCGGCGGCGGACGCGGCGGCATCGCCGGCTCGATCGTCGGCGCCTACATCCTGATGATCGTCGTCAACATCCTGCTGGTCCTCAACGTCTCCGCCTACTATTCGACAATCGTCGAGGGCTGCATCCTGATCGTGGCGGTGCTGGCGGGTTCCATATCCTACAGCTCGAAGGCTGCCATTTGGCTCAGATCGGTCGGCAAACGGGCAATGGCGTGGCGTGCGGGCATGCTGCCGAGGCAAAGCCAGCGACAGAAGACGGCGCTGCGGCTTCCCGATCTCTCTGATCCCCCCGTGCGACTGCCGGCGTTGCCGCCTTTCCTCACCCGGCATCGGGAGGCCATTCGCTACGCACTCCCGGCCTATGTCTGCTTCGTCCTCACGGTCGTCATCACCGAGCTGGCGATCGGCCACGCCCTGCTCAACCCCGGCTACTACACTTCGCTCATGGTGCTGGCCTCCTTCCTCCTCATCTTGGCTCTCGGACAGGGCTCCGTCATCTTGACGGGCGGACTCGATCTCTCGGTGCCATGGACCATTGGCCTCTGTGGCATCCTGCTTGCTGGTACGGTCAATGGTCAGAATGGTCCGCTCCTCTATGCACTCCCGATGGTGCTCGGCGTCGGCGCCCTGATCGGCCTTGCCAACGGTTTCGGCATCGCCAAGCTAGGCATCTCTCCGATCGTCATGACGCTTGCCATGAACGGCATCCTGCAAGGCATCGCACTTCTCTACTCGCAGGGAACGCCTGCAGGGTTCTCGGCTCCGCTCATGCGCTGGTTCATGACCGACAAGAGCGGCATCGTCACGCCGGCTGTCATCTTCATGCTCATCTTCATCGCCGGCGCCGTGATCCTGCATACGCGCACCGTTTTCGGGCGGCACCTCTATGCCCTCGGCAACGGCGAGCGTGTGGCTCAACTTTCCGGCATCGACATCGATCGGACGACACTGCTGGTCTACATGCTTTCCGGCCTCTGCTCGGCGCTGGTCGGCGCAATGCTGACCGGGTTCTCGGGTCAGGCCAGTCTCGGCATGGGTGACGAGTATCTGCTCCCTTCGATCGCCGTGGTCGTGGTCGGCGGGGCCCTCATTACGGGTGGCCGAGGCACCTATCTGGGCATGGTCGGCGGCGTGCTGCTGCTTACCGCACTGCAGACACTGCTGGCGGGAACGACGCTGCCCTATGCCACGCGCACAATCATCTTCGGTCTCGTGGTGCTGGCGGCAGTGGTCGCGTTGCGCGACCGGAACAGTTGAGGGGAGATGTCATGGCCACTCCGACCGACAGGCCGCTGACCGACGTCCTGAAGCCCGGGCTCCGGGTTCTCGTCACCGCCGGTGCCTCAGGCATCGGCCGCGCGATCGCCGACATGCTGATCCGGCATGGCGCGCGCGTGCACATCTGCGACATCGCCGAGGCCCAGCTCGCCGACTTCCGCCAGACCCACCCCTCGCACGGCGCGACCATCGCCGACGTCTCCAGCGAGGTCGATGTCGACCGCATGTTCAGCGAAATGAGAACGACGCTTGGCGGATTGGATGCGCTCGTCAACAATGCAGGCATCGCCGGCCCGACGGGCGGCGTCGAGGAGATCGAGCCCCGGGATTGGCGCCGTTGCATCGACATCGGTTTGACGGGCCAGTTCCTCTGCGCTCACCATGGCGTGCCCATGTTGAAGGCGGCCGGCGGCGGCGCCATCGTCAACATGTCCTCGGCCGCCGGGCGGCACGGCTATGCGTTCCGGACACCTTATGCAGCTGCAAAGTGGGGCGTCATTGGTTTCACGCAGAGCCTTGCCAAGGAGCTCGGTCCCGCCAACATCCGGGTCAACGCCATCTTGCCCGGGATCGTCGAAGGGCCGCGCATGGAGAACGTGATCAAGGCGCGTGCGGAGCAGCTGGGCCTGAGCTACGACGAGATGGAGGCGCGCTACTTGGAAAAGGTCTCGCTTCGGCGGATGGTTTCACCGCATGACGTTGCGGCCATGGTGTTGTTTCTGCTCTCGCCGATGGGTGAGAACATCTCCGGTCAGTCGCTGGGCGTCGACGGCAATGTTGAGGCGCTCTGAAAGGTAGGTTCGCATGTCGGTCGTCGCCGTTGTCGGAGCCGGATTGATTGGCCGGGCCTGGGCGGTCAGCTTTGCCCGGGCCGGCCATCAGGTGCGCCTCTACGACGAGACGCCAGGCAGCGCCGAGAAGGCCCTCGATTTTGCGCGTGATGCCATCCCGCTGCTGGCGGGCGAAGGCCTGCTCGATGATCAAGCGGAAGGCGAGGTCCTTGGGCGCCTCGAGATCGCACCCGATCTCGCGACCGCGCTCGAGGGAGCCGAGCACGTGCAGGAGAGCACACCCGAGGTCCTCGACGTCAAACGGCAGGTCTTTTCCCGCCTGGACAAACTGGCACCGAAAGACGCGGTGCTGGCCTCGTCCAGCTCGGCCCTCCTGCCGTCACGGTTCACCGACCATCTCGCCGGCCGGCATCGCTGCCTAGTCGTGCATCCGATCAACCCGCCCTATCTGGTCCCGGCCGCCGAGATCGTTCCCGCACCCTGGACCGACAGCATCGTCGTCGAACGGGCCCGCGCCTTCATGGTCGGCTGCGGCCAGGCGCCGATCGTCATGAAGAAGGAGATCGACGGCTTCGTCATGAACCGGATGCAAGGCGCGCTCCTCGAGGAGGCCTTCCGGCTCGTTGCCGACGGATATGCCTCGGTCGAGGATGTCGACATCGGCATTCGGGAGGGACTCGCCTTGCGATGGTCCTTCATGGGACCGTTCGAGACCATAGATCTCAACGCCCCCGGCGGCATCCGCGATTACGTCCTTCGCTATCAGCAGATCTACGAGCGGCTGTTCCCCTCCATGCAACGGCGGGTCGATTGGGCCGGGCCGGTCATGGAGACGGCGGAGGCAGCCCGGCGTCAGCGACTGCCGGTCAACAGGCTCCAGACACGCCAGGTCTGGCGGGACCGGCGTCTCATGGCCCTGGCGGCCCACAAGCGCAATGCGAAGTCCAACATCGGAGATTGAAAAGACCGTGTCACGATCCAAGTCATCCAAGCGCAAAGTCGTCATCACCTGTGCCGTCACCGGCTCGATCCATACGCCGTCGATGTCGCCGCACATTCCGATCACGGCGCAGGAAATCGCCGATGCCGCGATCGGTGCCGCGGAGGCCGGCGCGGCCGTCGTGCATCTTCATGCCCGCGATCCTAAGGATGGCCGGCCGGACCAGTCGCCGGAAGCCTTTGCTCCGTTCCTCAAGGTCATCAAACAGCGCTCGCCCGTTGTCGTGAACATCACGACCGGAGGGGCCGCCACCATGACCATCGAGCAGCGCGTCAAGCCGGCCGCCACCTTCAAGCCAGAGGTCGCCTCGCTGAACATGGGAACCATGAACTTCGGCCTCTATCCGATGCTGGAGCGCTTCAAGGATTTCAAGCACGACTGGGAACGGCCCTATCTCGAGGGCTCTCGCGAGCGCATCTTCAAGAACACATTCGCCGATATCGAGTACATCCTGACGACGTGCGCCGAGAACGGCACCCGCTTCGAGATCGAGTGTTACGACATCGGCCACCTGTACACACTCCGGCATTTTGCCGACCGCGGCATCGTCAAGCCGCCATTCTTCGTGCAGTCGGTGTTTGGCATCCTCGGCGGCATCGGACCTCACCCGGAGGACGTCATGATGATGAAGCGGACGGCCGACCGCTTGTTCGGCGACGACTATCGCTGGAGCGTTCTGGGCGCCGGACGCAACCAGATGCCGATCGCGGCGATGGCGGCATCAATGGGCGGCAACGTGCGAGTCGGTCTCGAGGACAGTCTCTGGATCGGCCCGGGCCAACTCGCGAAATCCAATGCCGAGCAGGTGTCGAAGGCACGTCAGATCATCGAAGGCCTGGGCCTCGAAATCGCCTCGCCGGACGAGGCTCGCGAGATCCTTGCGCTCAAGGGCGGGGATCAAGTGGCGTTCTAGGAGGTCCAACATGTTGCAGATCGAGGTTTTCTCATCCGGCAAGGACCTGCTGGGGGAAGGCCCCTTGTGGGACGAGCGCGAGGAGCGGCTGTACTGGATCGATTCCTACAGGCCATGCGTTCATCGCTCGGACCTGAAGGGAACTGACCGGCGCACCTGGCCATTGCCGGAGCCGGTCGGCTCCATGGCCCTTCGAGAAAAGGGCGGCGCGGTCGTCTCTCTGCGATCGGGGTTCCACTTGCTCGACCTCGAGAGCGGCGCGATCTCGCGCATCAACGAGACGCAGCCGGGCGAGCTCAGGCCCCGCCTCAACGACGGCAAGGTTGATCGGCAAGGTCGCTTCGTGGCTGGCTCGATGGACTTCGCCGAGGCGGAGCCCGTGGGCAAGCTGTTCCGGCTCGATCCGGATCTCACTTTGGCGACGCTCGATGTGGGCATCATCTGCTCGAACGGCCCCTGCTGGAGCCCGGACGGGCGTACCTTCTATTTCGCCGACAGCTTCAAGCGTGCGATCTACGCCTACGACTACGACACCACCACAGGCAACGTCCAGAGCAAGCGTGTCTTCGCAAGTTTCACCGGGAGACTGACCGGCTATCCGGATGGCGCAACCGTCGATGCAGATGGCTATGTCTGGAGCGTCGAGGTGTATGCGGGACGCCTCGTCCGTTTCAGCCCCGACGGAGTCGTCGACCGCATCGTCGGACTGCCGGTCTTTTCCACGACCAGTGTGACGTTCGGCGGGCCCGACCTCGACATCGCCTTCGTAACCTCGATGGCCCGGCCTTACAACGGCGAGTACCACAAGGAATGCGAGGCAGGCATGGTCTTTGCCGTGCACGGCCTCGGTGTGCGAGGCATCGCGGAGCCGCGTTTCAAGGGATGAGCAAGGAGGCAGAGCCATGCGAATTGAAGTCGTCATAGACGTCAAGACGACCCTCGGCGAGGGGCCCGTCTGGGACGTAGAGCAGCAGCGGCTCTACTGGATCGATGCCGCCGGCATGCGCGTGTTTCGCGCCACCGCCGACGGTCGGGAGGTCCGCGCCTGGGACGTGCCGTCGCGCGTCGGCTCGATCGCGATCCGGAAAGACGGCAACGGCGCGATCTGCTCGCTCGCCAAGGGTTTTCATGCGCTCGACTTCAAGACCGGCGATTGCCCGCTGATCGCCGAGATCGAGCCGGACCGCCCCGCCAACTGGATCAACGACGGCAAGGTCGACCGGCGAGGACGTTTCTTTGCCGGCACCATGGACAGCCAGGAATCGGGGCCGAACGGATCGCTCTACCGGCTCGATCCGGACTTTAAAGTGTCCAAGGTCGAGAGCGGCATCATCGTTTCGAACGGCCCGTGTTGGAGCCCGGACGACAAGATCTTCTACTTCGCCGACAGCTGGTCCGGTGAGATCTGGGCCTACGACTACGACATCGACAAGGGCCAAGTATCGAACCGGCGCACCTTCGCCAAGCTCGACACGTCGCGCGGCGGCGCGGCCGACGGCTCGACGGTCGACGCCGAAGGCTGTCTCTGGAATGCTCAGGTCTACGACAGCAAGCTCATTCGCTACCGACCTGATGGGTCCGTCGATCGGGTCATCGAGATGCCGGTCAAGAAGGTGACGAGCCTGAATTTCGGCGGACCCAATCTGGATATCCTATTCGTTACCTCGATGGCGAAGCCACCGCTGCCGCGGTTCCCGAGCGATGGGGTTCTGCGTGGCAGTCTGTTCGCCGTTTACGACCTCGGCATTCGCGGCGTCCCGGAGCCCCGATTTGGCGCGTGAGTTGTTGGCGTTCATGGCATTGCACTTCTGACCGACCGCCGGTCGGGCCTCATTGAGGCATTCATTCGATGCGGGGCGCGTCCGCTCGGTGGGCGGGGGCACACCCATGCAGTCTTGTGCGTGGATGCCGTCGGGCTGTTCTGGTCGCGCGGCGTCACATCCTCCTCGACCCGCACTCTGTGCCGGCGGCATGTGACCTCACATGCCGCGTGATGTCGGCCTCGACAGAGGTCTTGCAAGTCATCGAGCCAGGGACCTCCACATGCAGATGGCGATCAACAGCAGCTTGCGCTATGACTGAATGGTCAGTCATCGCAAGTTGAGGCGAGCATGATGTCCCAGCGGAAGATGGCGGCCCCACGCCGGCGTAGCGGATCGGCGTCCCCTGGTGCACGGGCACGATCCGAAGCTGACACGGCGTCGCGGGCGCATGCCGGCGAGACGGCAAAAGGGTCGGCAGCACAGACGGCCAAAGTTTCGCAGCGAGCGTCGGCGCGAAGCGATGACAAGCATCGCCAGATTCTCGCGGCAGCGCTGACTGTGTTCGCCAAGCAGGGCTATGAAGGCGCGCGGCTGGACGAGATCGCAGAGCGCGCGGGCGTCGCAAAGGGCACGCTCTATCTCTACTTCCCAGGCAAGCAGGCCATTTTCGAGGCGCTGGTGCAGTCGGCAGCCGATCCGGTCCTGGATCGGCTCGCGATGATATCAGCTGGTCCGGAGACAACTGCAGCGGAGCGTCTGTCGGAGTTCGTCTCGGTGTTCAAGCGTGAGGTGCTGGATACCGATCGCAAGCTGATCATTCGCCTGATTGTCGCCGAAGGTCCGCGGTTTCCCGAGCTTGTCGCCCACTACCACCGGCACGTGATAGCACGTGTGCTGACCCAGCTCAGAACGATGGCGCGCCAGGCCCATGCGAAGGGCGAATTGGCCAGCAACGCGACGGCGCGATTTCCCCACCTCATTGCCGCGCCGCTATTGCTGGCGGTAATCTGGGATGCGCTCTTCGATCACATCGAGCCCCTGGATGTTGAAGGCATGCTGACTGCTCATGTCGGCCTCGTGGCGGCGCACCCCGCAACACGACGATGAGACGCCACCTTTTTCGCCTCGTATCCTTCGCCGCTGCGGCCATGTTCGCCGCATGGGCCTTCTACCACTATCAGCGTGATGCGGATGCCGGCTGGCAAGGCTGGATCGAGGGCGAGTTTCTCTTCGTGGCTGCTGACGAGGCAGGGCGGCTCGTGAGCCGGTACGTGGAGGAAGGCCAGACGATCCAGGCTGGCGACCCCCTCTTCAAGCTCGAGAGCGATCTACAGGCGGCCGAGTTGGAGCAGGCGACCTCCGCACTGGCCGAGGCGCGCGCCAGACTGTCGCGCCTCCAGGCGGCCCAACAGCGGCCCGAGGAAGTGGCCGTGCTACACGCCCAACGAGAACGCGTCGAAGCCTCACTTGAGCAATCCGAGAAGGAGCTTCGGCGAGCGAAGGACCTGACGGCCAAAGGCGTCGCCTCGCAAGCGCGGCTCGACGCAGCAGTCGCGGTATACGCGCAGAATCAAGCTGCGCTGACCGAGATCACCCGACAGATCCAGCTTGCTGGATTGAGTGCGAGATCCGAGGAGATCGAGGCCGCGCGTGCGGTCGTGGGCCAAGCCCAGTCGCGGGTCGCGACGGCCCGGATCATGCTGGACCGACGGCAGGTCAAGGCACCGGCTGTCGGCGTTGTCCAAGAGACCTACTATGATGATGGCGAGGTGGTGCCGGCGGGCCGGTCCGTTCTGTCCTTGCTGCCGGTCGGCAAGGTCAAGATTCTCTTCTACGTTCCGGAATCCGCCCTCAGCAGCCTCGAGCCGGGAGCCAGGGTCATCGCAACCTGCGACGGCTGCGCCAGACCGATTGCAGCCACGGTGCGATTCATCTCGACCGAGGCGGAGTACACGCCACCGGTCATCTTCAGCAAGGAGGAGCGTGGCAAGCTCGTCTTCCGGGTCGAGGCGAGTCCTGATGACCCGCGTGGCCTGACCGTCGGATTGCCTGTGACGGTTGCAGGCGGCGAGGAAATCGAAAGGCAGGCGCGTGCGCAACAGTGAATTTGCTACAGCCGCTGTTGCGATCGAGGTCGAGGGCCTGACCAAGGCCTTCGGCGGCAAAGTGGTGGTCCGGAACCTGTCGATGCGGGTGAGGCGGGGTGAGATCTACGGCTTCCTCGGCCCGAACGGCTCTGGCAAGACGACGACGATTCGCATGTTGTGCGGACTGCTGACACCCGATTCTGGCCGCGGCACGTGCCTCGGCTACGACATTCGGACCGAGAGCCGGCTCATCAAGGAGCGGGTCGGCTACATGACCCAGCGCTTCAGCCTCTATCAGGACTTGTCGATCAGAGAGAATCTCGAGTTCGTCGCCAGGGTCCATGCGCTTGACAACCCCGCTGCCGCGGCACGGTCGGCCATCGAGCGGCTAGGCCTTCAGGGGCGAGAAAACCAGCTTGCCGGAGAGCTTTCGGGCGGATGGAAACAGCGGCTCGCCCTCGGCGCCTGCATACTTCCGTCACCCGAGCTCCTTCTCTTGGATGAGCCGACGGCGGGCGTCGATCCGAAAGCACGGCGCGATTTCTGGAACGAGATCCACGCACTCGCCGCCGAGGGCCTGACAGTGCTCGTTTCTACCCACTACATGGACGAGGCGGAGCGCTGTCATGAGATCGCCTATTTGGCGTTCGGCGAGCTGCTGACGCATGGAACGGTGCCCGAGGTCATTGCACGGTCGGGCCTCGAGACGTGGACCGTCAGTGGCCCGGGCCTTGTCGACTTGGGAAAAAAGCTGGAATCGACCCCTGGCATCGACATGGTCGCGCCCTTCGGGACCAGCTTACATGTGTCGGGGCGCAAAGCCGAGACGCTAGCCCGTGCGCTGTCTCCCTATATGGCGCGGGCCGAACTGGACTGGGCGCGATCTGAACCGTCCTTGGAGGACGTGTTCATCGACCTGATGCAGAGGAGTCAGGACAACTTCCGGGTTGGGGCATGAGAGCTCCTGAGGTTCGGCCCCGCAATGCCGCCGTCACTCGTTTCGCTGCGGTCTTCATCAAGGAGTTTATCCAGCTCCGGCGCGATCGCGTCACCTTCGCAACCATGATCGTCGTGCCGTTGATGCAGCTTTTGCTGTTCGGTTTCGCCATCAATACCAATCCCAGGCACCTCCCGACGGCGGTGCTGATTCACGAGGATACCGACATCGGTCGCAGCATCGTCGCGGCGCTGAAGAACACGGGCTATTTCGACGTCACCCGGGTCGCACGATCTCAATCCGAGATCGACCAGTGGATCAAGTCGGGCGAAATCCTGTTTGCCGTCGAGATGCCGTTGGATTTCGCCCGTGATGTAAGGCGCGGCGAGAGTCCATCCATGCTCGTTATCGCCGATGCCTCGGACCCTGTCGCCGCCGGAACAGCGCTCGGAGCGTTGAACGGCCTTGTCGATACCGCGCTCCGCGGGCTAAGCGATATTCCGGCTTCCTCTGGCGATCCACCCCCTTTCACGATCATCCAACAGCGGCGGTACAATCCGGCTGGCGTCACGTCGCTCAACATCGTACCGGGACTGCTCGGCACGATCCTGACGATGACCATGCTCATCTTCACTTCCCTCTCCGTGACACGCGAGATCGAACGCGGGACCATGGAGAGCCTGCTCGCCATGCCAATCAATCCCCTCCAGATCATGCTGGGGAAGATCACGCCCTATATCGCGGTCGGTTTTGTCCAGGCGGGCATCATCCTGACAGCCGGCATCTTCGTGTTCGACGTGCCGATCGAGGGAAGTCTTGCCCTGCTGACCGGCGTCACGATGCTGTTCGTCACGGCGACCCTTGCCGTCGGCTACACGTTCTCGACCATCGCGCGCAATCAACTGCAGGCGATCCAGATGTCGATGATGTTCTTCCTGCCCAATATCCTGCTGTCTGGCTTCATGTTCCCCTTCGCCGGCATGCCTGTCTGGGCACGGGCGATTGGCGAACTGCTGCCGCTGACACACTTCCTGCGCATGGTGCGCGGCATCATGCTCAAGGATGCATCAGCAGGTGAGTTGAGCACCGAGATCCTCTGGCTGGCGGCGCTGATGCTGGTGGTCATGAGCATCGCGGTGCTTCGCTTCCGGCGGACGCTGGATTGATCAGGCCGCAGGCTCGACCCGATACCCGCCGAGCAGCGACAGCGCGTGCCGGCCTTTCACACTCTCCTGGCCGGCTCGGAACGGCCTGGCCGCGTGCGGCTTGTCAGTCGAGCGGTACGTTGAGCCACATCTGCCCACCATAGGCGGTGAAATCGTCGTCGCCGATGCCGTCGTAGGAGAAGGTCAGGCGGACCGACGGGCCATAGGCCGACTGCGCTAGGAAGCCGCCCTCGATCTTGCCACGGAGTTCGTTCCGACCGGCCTCAATGCCATTGACGGTGGTATCGAGATTTCCACCGATATCCCACAGCCCCTTTATGGCGATGTGCGGCTCGAACGTGTCGCCTTCGGCATTGACGAAGCGATAGCCGAACTCGGGCCCGAACTCGAGGCGATTGACGGTTAGCGTCTGCCCCTCGATCAGCACCGCATTCGAGTCGACATAGGCTTTCTGATTCTCGTTGAAGTACGTGTAGCTGACGCCGGGCGTGATCCGGATCGAGTTGTAAACCCAATTGCCTTTCAAGTTGATATTGGCGAGCCAACGATCGGTCTTGAAGTTGTCTTCATAGAACCCGCCGAAGGGATCGACCGTATTGTCGGACTGTCCCCAGGCTATGCGCCCGTCGAGGAACACATTCGGAGTCAGACGAATGCTGGCATAGGGACCCGCCATCCAACCTGTGCCGCTGACGTTGCTGCCGGTGATCCGCGAGCGCTCCTCCGCCCAATCGAATTGGACGAGCGCGCCAACCAGTATGGCATCGGTAACCAGATAGTCGCCACCCAGATAGACGACGCCGAAGTGCCCGAAGGTGTCGGCACTGCCGGCATGGTCCTCGAAGTGCCGGTAGTGGCCCTCGACCCAGGCATCGAAGCCCTGTCGCGAGGGGTGATTGAGGAAGGTCGCGGATGCCGGATTGTCGATGGCACCGAGCACGGGATTGGCGACGCCGAGCCCGGTATCGGGTGCCTGCGTCAGCCCCATCAGCTTCTTCTGGTTCTGGCCCTCGTTGTACTGCAGCATCTGGCTGAGGCTGGTCGAGAACTCGAGCGTGTAGTCCTGCTCGTCGCCCACCGCCGTGAAGTTGAACGGTGTCTGGGCAAAGCCAGTCGCCGTTGCCCCTCCCGCCTCGTCGCCCCAAAGAGTGCCGGGGAGACGACGGTTGATCCGAGCACGGTCCGGCCCCTCGTCGATCAGGCCCTCGGCCCGGTGCTTCATGAAATTCAGGATCACTTCATGCGTCCGGTCCTTGATGATCTGCTCGTCGAAGAAGAAGTCGAACGTGCAGGTGACAAGCTCGCCCGCCGCCAGCGGCACCTTGGCCTTCAGCGCCGCCAGATCGGTCGTGCTGTCGCCAGAGGGATCGGCGCAATTGACGCCGGTCAGGCGCCAGCCGGGGCGAAGCTCCGGCACCTGGATGTTGTAGGTGCCCTTGGCGATGTTGAGGAAGCCACGTGTCTTGGAGCCGCCAACGGTGGCGACATTGAAGCTCGAGCCTCCCGGTAAACCGGTAACGAACGGGAACTCGCCGTCGCGATCGGTGGCATTGACGACGATGTTGACGCCCGAGGTGCCCTTCTTCAACTCGTTGGTGAAGGTGCAGACGACATCCTCCGAGCGGCTGAGATGAATCTGAACCTGACGATTCACCAAGTCGGTTTGTACCTGGGCCCCGCGATTGCAGCTGATCCCGGTCACCGACCAGCCGGTGCGCGCCTCCTCGGTCAGGACGATGTCCTGACCATTGAGCGGCAGATTGGTGAATGTCTGCGTGCGGGTTGCCGTGCCATCCGCCGGCGGCTTGATGTTCTGGAAGCCATTGGCCCCGTTGAAATCGAAGCTGGTCTTGCCGTCGCCATTGACGGCGACCTTGCGGATCGTGATCGAGCCGTCGGTCGGTGCCGCCTCGAACTCGAAGGTGGCCGAGCCGTCGTCGGAGACCTCCTGCTCGTTCGGGCCGAGGGCATCGACGGTCGCCGTGTTCGTGAAATTGCCGGCGACGGCCTCCCCGTCGGTAAGAGCATGGGTTGCCTGACAAACGATCTGCTCGCCCGGGGCCAGCGTCGTCACAGCCGGCGCGCAGCTGTCGAGTGACGTATCCGGCTGCTCGGTCACCTGCACATCATAGAGTGTGACGGTGCCGGTGTTCGTGACGGTGATCTCGAACTTGACCTCGTCGAGCTCGCTGATGCCGGGCGCCCCCTTGTCGACGACCTCCTTGAAGGCCTTATCGAGGGAGATGGCGGGGGTTTGCGGAGCTATCGTCACCGATGCCTGCGCGCTCTGAGGATCGGTTTGGTCGGAATCCGCCGTCGCCGTGTTCACGATCGGTCCGCCGCCGTCGATCTCATCGTCACATCATGCGACGCCGTGCGTTCAGTGTCGAGCCCAACCGATGCGGATCGCAACAGGTTCGACACAAACCCATCGCTCACCGTCACGTTCGTCAGCGTCTGGTTGCCCTCGTTCGTCACCGTGATCGTGTAGTTGATCGTCCACCAGACGACGACACCGTCGTCGAGGAGAGGGCTCGCTCACCGTCACCGCAACCCGTGATGAGTAACATTGCCCACGTTCGAGACAGTGATGGTGTAAGTCAATTGTTTCACCGATGGACGACACCGATCGAGACATTTGCGGACTTCGTGACGCTCATGGTCGGTTCTGGCTGATCGTCACCGTCGCATCGTCGCTCCCCGACGATCCGCCGACGACGCCGTCGCCGTGTTCACGATGCTGTCGCCCAGATCGATCATCGCCTGATCGACCGTCAACGTCGCCGTGCAGCTCAGCGTCCCGCCCACCGCGATCGTGTCCGAAGGGCAGCTCACCGCCGTCAGATCGGAAGCGGGTCCGTCACCGCCCATTCGTCAGCGTCACGTTCCCCGTGTTCGTCACCAGGAACTCATAGTTCACCGACCCAGGCCCACCGATGCTCAGCTCGGTGTCGCCGTCTTCGACAGCGTCAGCGTCGGCGTCTGGCTGATCCGCCGTCGCCGTGTTCACGATCGGTCCGCCGCCGTCGATCTCAAGCTGCGTCACATCATGCGACGCCGTGCACGTCACCGTGCCGCCAGGCCCACCGATGCACCCGGATCGCAGACCAGCGTTCGACACAAACCCATCGCCGACCGTCACGTTCGTCAGCGTCTGGTTGCCCTCGTTCGTCACCGTGATCGTGTAGTTGATCGTCTCACCAGACGACGACACCGTCGTCGGGCTCGACTTCGTGATGCTCAGCTCAGGTGATTGCGTCACCGCAACCGACGCCTGCGCGCCCTCAGGATCGGTTTGGTCACCGCCACATCGTCAGCGTCCGTTCGCCGTGTTCACGACTCATAGTCCGCCGCGTCGATCTCAAGCTGCGTCACATCATGCGACGCCGTGCATGTCACCGTCGCATCGTCGCCAGGCACCCGGATCGCCCGACGACGCCATCGCTCACCGTGTTTCACGATCGGTCGCAGTTCGATCACCGTGATCGTGTCAACGTCGATCGTCTCATCACGCGTCACCGTCGTCGGGCTCGCCCACTTCGTGATGCGTCAGCGTCAGGTGCATTGCGTCGACGACACCGTCGTCGGCGTCGCCAACTTCGTGATGCTCAGCTCGACGATCCTGCGCGCCCTCAGGATCGGTTTGGTCGGAATCCGCCGTCGCCGTGTTCACGATCGGTCCGCCGCCGTCGATCTCAAGCTGCGTCACATCATGCGACGCCGTGCATGTCACCGTGCCGCCAGGCCCAACCGATGCACCCGGATCGCAGACCAGGTTCGACACAAACCCATCGCTCACCGTCACGTTCGTCAGCGTCTGGTTGCCCTCGTTCGTCACCGTGATCGTGTAGTTGATCGTCTCACCAGACGACGACACCGTCGTCGGGCTCGCCAACTTCGTGATGCTCAGCTCAGGTGATTGCGTCACCGCAACCGACGCCTGCGCGCCCTCAGGATCGGTTTGGTCGGAATCCGCCGTCGCCGTGTTCACGATCGGTCCGCCGCCGTCGATCTCAAGCTGCGTCACATCATGCGACGCCGTGCATGTCACCGTGCCGCCAGGCCCAACCGATGCACCCGGATCGCAGACCAGGTTCGACACAAACCCATCGCTCACCGTCACGTTCGTCAGCGTCTGGTTGCCCTCGTTCGTCACCGTGATCGTGTAGTTGATCGTCTCACCAGACGACGACACCGTCGTGTCGCTCGCCAACTTCGTGATGCTCACCGCTCACGCCTGCGCGTCGACACAAGCGGGTCCGTCACCACATTGCGTCACCGCCCACCGAGGCCGGCGCGCCGTCTCAGCGTCAGCGATCGGTTTGGTCACCGTCCATCGTCGCTCCCCGACGCGCCCTCATTCGACGACGCCGTCGCCGTGTTCACGATCGGTCCGCCGCCGTCGATCGTCAAGCCGTGCGTCACATCATGCGATCGCCGTGCATGTCACCGTGACCCAGGCCCACCGATGCACCCGGATCGGAACTCATAGTTCGACACAAACCCATCGCTCACCGTCACGCGTCAGCGTCTGGTTGATCGTTCGTCACCGCGTCATCGTCCACAGACGACGGGGCGTCTCATCGGGCTCGGCAATCGTGATGCTCAGCTGTGAATGGCTCCACCGAAGTCGATGTCAGGCTGAGAGACGACATGCGAAGCCGTACAGGATATTCCGGCGCCAGGCGCCAAATTCGAAACCGGCGCGGCTGGTGTACAGTCGAGATTTGATACGAATGCATCAGCGACCAATACATTCGTCAGGGTGGTGTTGCCCGCATTGGTGACCGTGATGGTGTAGTTGATGAGATCGCCCGCCGCATCCACAGACGAAACATCGGCACCCTTGGTGATCTCGAGCAGTGGAGTCCGGGTCAGCGGCACTGTCTCCGTATCCGAATCGGACACATCCGGCCCGGATGGCGGCTTGCCCGAGGCCGTCGCAGTATTGCTGACGGAGCCCGCATCGATCTGCTCTTGCGTGATCTCGAGCGTGGCCGTGCACGTCGTCGCCTCCTGGGGATCCAGGTCGACGGGCGTTGCGGGTGAGCACAGCATGGTCGCCGCGTCGTTGTCGGTCACGTCAACGTCGATGAGCGTCACGTTGCCGGTGTTCGTCGCCGTGATCGAATAGTTGGCGACGTCGCCGGCTGTCAGGCCACCGCTCGAATCTGTGTCGGTGACATCGACGAACGTCTTGACGATATCGATCGACGGATCGGCGTCCTCTGCGTTGACGAAGGTGCAGATCACATTGTCGCCGTCGGCTAACGTCAGCTGGTTTGTGTTGGTCAATGCGACGGGCGCCCCCGCGGCGGTCGCACAGGTCAGGCTCTGTTGGGTGTAACTCGCGATCGTGCTTTCGGTCAGGGCATAGGTGCCCGGCGAGAGCGTCAGCACGCCGCCGTGCTGGACATTCGAAGCCGTGCCGCTCGGTACGGGCGTCGCCGTCAGCGTCCAGGCCGTCGCCGGTTCGTTTGCCCCACCCGGCAGGTCGACGACGGTCTTGTTCAGCGTCAGTGTTGCCGCTTGCTTCTTGTTCTTGAACGTACAAATCGGCGCGTCGGCGATATTGGCTGCAGTAACCGTGACGGTAACTTTGCGGTTGGGTTGATCGACAGTGACGCTGCCGCCGCCTGTGCACTCGATGCCCGTCAGCTCCCAGCCGTCTAGGGCTTGCTCGGTGAAGACATAGGTGCCGATCGATGCGGTGACGGGATGTCCGACGGGCGAATTCTCAGCCAAGGTGGCGATGTTGAAGCTACTCGGGCTGCCGTTGAGCTGGGTATCGAAGGTGAAGGTGCCGGTGCCACCCGCGGTCTCCTTGCGAATGGTGATGTTGCCGGGTGAAACGCAAGCAACATCATAGGAGATCCGCTGATTGTTGCCCGTCAGCTGAATTTGGAAGTTGGCGGTGCCGCTGGCACCCGCCGTGAACGTGGCCGTTTTCGTCTCGCCTGGGGCGAGACTCATCGGATCGGGGCTGAGCGCAAGACCCGCAAAATCGACGTCTGCGGTCGTCGTGTGAATGTTCGTGGCTGTCACGGTGACCAGAGTGCCAGCAAGCACGTTGGTCAAATCGATGTTGTCGGTTGGGTTGTTTTGTTCACCCGGAATACTATTGCAGAGCCCTCCGCCCTTGCAGAGTCCGTCGGAGTCCGCGTCCGGACAGGTCAAGTTCACGTCGCCGTGCTGCTCCTGGCCAGCCGTAATGGCCACCGCGACGCTTGCGGTGTCTGGCCCAGTCTCATTCGAGTCGGCTGTGACGGTGTTATCGATGGTGCCGTCACCGCCGCCGTTGGTGTCGATGTCGGACTGCTGGACGATGTATGTGCCGGTGTAGGTTGCGGTGGCACCGACAGCGATGCTCGTCGCGCCAGACATGGCACCGCCAAGCATTGGGTCGTTGACAGTGACGCCGGTGAGCGGAACGTTACCAGTGTTTTGCACTGAGATCGTGTAGGTGATCGTCTCACCGAGATCCGCGGATCCTCCGGGCACACTCGCCGATTTGGCGACATTGAGGGAAGGTGCGGGCACAAGTTTGTGGCACACCGCAATCCACTCAATATCCTTGTCGCCGCCGCTGGATTGACCGGTCTTGGTTATAGTAAACGTTTTGAGCCCATTGCCGGTCGCGGTTACAGTAAAAACGTGATTGGTAGGGGTACTGCCACTGCTTTGAGTAAAGGAAAGCGGCAATGCTGGAGTGACTGTTGCGGTTCCAGAAGACTCGCCAAAAGTTCCGTTGACCGACCCTCCAGAACTCGATCGAGCGACCCTGAAAGTAACCGTGTCGCCGACGGCAAGATTGCTTACAGCCAAAGAGTCTGTCGGATCTCCGTTGGGGTCACCGGCGACGTTGGGCGTAACTAAGTTCCAATTTGTCGAAACCGACAGGCCTGGAGGCTGCGATGCATCGACAGGTGTTGTGCAAGCCAGGGTATAACCTGCGGCGACCGCTAAGCTAAGTTGGCCGGTCGAAGCGAGCAACCCTCCCGCCAACGCCAGCACCGCGGCCAGGCGCACCAGCCCGCGCCGGGCGGCGGCGCGCCAGCTCAGGCGGGTCGTTGTCTTGTTCGGGACTGCTGAATGACTGCGGATGCATGCTGAACGGGCGATACGCATAGCCCCACCCCCGCGGACGCAATACTCGTTCTGAGCGATAGAGAGATTCCCCCAGCAGTCCACAGTTTGGTCACAATTACCTAGGCGATTGAAGCTGGACTGTTGCGAATCAAGCACAGTCGATCTCGCAGGAGCCAGCGCTGATTTCCTGGCTCGCGTAACGTGAAATGCTCTGAGTCGGTCTAACCGAGGGCGCCGGTTGGACTGAATTCGTGTGTGCGTCGCGTCAGCTAAAGCGCTGATATACCCAGAAATCATCCGCGTCGCAGATTTCGTCCCGACGAGCCAGCTCAGCCGCGTAGCCATCGCCTAATCCCCCGCGCCGTCCTTCTCGATACTCAGGAAATGACAAAGCCGGGCGTCGGTCCCACCCTGGTCGGGGGGCTTTTGCGTCTTATTCCCAGTCGTTGCGAAATTGAGACTCGCCGTTCAGACGAGTGTGACGTGCAAATTCTCAAGCATCAGGAGCAACTGTGCCTGACTGGAGCAGTGCATTTTTGCCATGGCGTTCTTCAGGTGCCATTTCGCGGTCTGCGGTGAGATGGCGAGGTGTTCGGCACTTGTCTGAAGGGTTCCGCCGCCCGCCAGCACCGAGACGACCGCCGCTTCTTTGCGCGTCAGGCCGAACGTATCGAGCAGCATCTTCGCGTCGATCGGGCTCGGTTCCGAACCACTGCGGATCTGCACTAGGTAGCCATCGAAGGCCGGCGCCGCCATGTCGCCGGGAACGCCGCGCCAGAAAACCAAGCTCCACGGCAGCCGTCCTTCGACAGCAGTCGGCGCGACAACCGCGACCCGCGCGGCGCCGGACTGCCGGTTTCCCTCCTCGAACAAGGCATCGAAGCGACCAGCCGTCGAAGCCTCGACAAGCATGAGCCGGCCGTGCCTGTCTTCTCGCAGAAACGTGCCTTCCGCCAAGAAATCCGCCGCCCGGGCATTGCGCCAGACGATCCGCCGCTGCAAATCAACGAACAGCAGTGCGGCAGCCGAGCGGGATAAAAATCCCTGCACCGCCGACCAATAGGAGTCTTCCAGCCCCACAGGCATGGAACTCTGCCCCGCACGCAGCACATCCGTCGCGCCATTGAATAATATCATTCACAGAATTCGCAAACGTCCAATTTGATGTTCAGCATCCGATGGGACATGTCAGCTCAATTCCGAAAGGGACCGAATGACAAGCTGGCGTCGTCCGTCGAGAGCATTCAATTTGCATAAAATTTGATATTCAGTTTCTTCTTTCCGGTTTCAATAGATTAACTATGACTTCTCTGGCGGACAAAACACTTACAATTTGAATTTCCTAAGAAGAAACAACGAAACAACTCGCGCCTAAACTCCCGCATAACAGGTCGGAAAGGCCAGATCGTCTCGATGTCGACGTGATCCGGGCAGGATCACCACAGGGCACGACTTACGGTTCACATGAGCCGCCCTCGCTACCCGCCCGATCCGCCGCCGGAGACGACGGGTGGGGCGTCGCGTCATGGGTAATGCAAAGCCCGTCCTTGGGCTTGCCGACATCATTGACCGCTTGGATGGGGAGGCTCGCTGGTCGGCCGGACCACTGACCGTCGGCATCGACTGCGCGGGGGCGTTCGGCGACACGGCCACAGAGGACGCCGCCATGGCGGCAACGCTGCGCGCGATCTCGCTCTGGGACGATCTCATCGCCATCGACCTGGTCATCGGGCCGGACGCCCAGATCGGCATCGACTTTTCGACCGCGACGACCTTCGGCGGAACCTATACGACCTCGTCCTATTCGGGCATGGCCGATGGACATTGGCTCTACGACCGCGCCGATATCGCAATCAACACCTCATGGACGTCCCAGGACGACGCCGAAGATTTCGGCCTCGGCGCCCGCGGGGCCATGACGCTGCTGCACGAGATCGGCCACGCGCTCGGGCTCGACCATCCCGGTGCCTACAACGGCAGTGCCGGCTACGACGCCGACGCCGAATACCGCCAGGACACCGAGCAATATACCGTCATGTCCTATTTCAGAGCCGGCAGCGACGGCTCGGGCGCGAGCCACGTGACCGCCGACGGCTTCCGCTATGCAGCGACCCCCTTGCTTCATGACATCGCCGCCATTCAGACGATCTTCGGTGCCGATATGGCTACACGCACCGGCAACACCGTCTACGGCTTTGGCAGCAATGCCGGCAATGAGGTTTTTGACTTCGCCGCAAATCCCGATCCCGTCATCGCCATCTGGGACGCCGGCGGAATCGATACGCTCAATGCGTCTGGCTTTCGGTCCGATCAGACCATCAACCTCAGGGCCGGCTGCTACTCCTCGATCGGTGACCTTCAAAAAAATGTCGCCATCGCCTATGGCGCTACGATCGAGCGTGCGATTGGCGGACGCGGCGACGACAAGATCATCGGCAACAACGCCGACAACCGCCTATGGGGCGGGCAAGGCGATGATCGTCTGTATGGATCGTCTGGCACCGACCGGCTGTATGGCAACTCCGGCGCCGACTACCTCAACGGCGGCAGTGGCAATGACCGGCTTTGCGGCGGCGGTGGCAACGACCGGCTTTTCGGCGGCGACGGCAACGACCGGCTGATCGGCAACTCCGGGAAAGACTGGATCTCGGGCGGCGCTGGCAATGACCGACTCATCGGCGGCGGCGGCAACGACACTTTTCTCGAGGGCGACGGAAGAGATGTGATCCTTGGTCAGGCCGGCTATGACACGGTCCGGTATGCCGGTTCGGCCGACGACTATCACGTCAAGGTGCGAGGCAACACGGCCTTCGTCACCGAGCTCTCGAGCGGCGATACCGACAAACTCGTCGGCATCGAGAAGCTGATTTTCAAGGGCGATGTTTTCGACATCTAGGAAGCGCGACAGGATCACAGGCAAGGTCATTCATCCGACCTCGAGATGCCTTCAGCGAGACGGCCAGACGTCGGGCATCGGCGCGGCGTGCAGCGGCCGACACATGTCGGCCAGAAGCCTCTCGAAGACATCGAGAGAGCCGAGCTTTCCGGACTTGAGCGATAGTCCCAGGATCGGCTCCGTCCTCGTGATGGCGCGCGACATGCCCAGCCCCAGATAAGGTCCGACCTCGAGACGCGTCAGCCCGAGAGCGGCGACCACGGCACCTGATGTCTCTCCACCGGCGACCACGATACGGCGGACGCCGAGTTCATGCACGAATCTGTGCGCCAACGTCGAAAGAATGAATTCGGCCTGGGCGGCTGTCTCTGCGCGACCGAAGCGCGTCTGCAACTGGTCGACGGCCGCCTGCGGTACTGCGGTGCTGATGGCGAAGTCACGACACTGGCGCATGCACTGGCGCGCAAAGGTCATCGCTTCGCCAACAAGATCGTCGCCGGCGAAGGCCCGCTCGAGATGGAGCGTCAGCACGGGATGGTGCGTGCCGAAGACGGCGAGTTGCTGGCGAGTCTGCTCGGCAACGCTGCCAGCGATGACGGCTCCCGGGCCATCGACGCCCGCAAGCATGATCGGTGCGGTCGCTTGCAGGTCTCCGCTCCGACGCCAGCATGCCGGCAGGTGCGCGGCGACGGAGGAGTTTCCTGTCAGGAGCGGCATGCCGGCTGCGGCATCAGCAATCGCCGCAAGGTGATTTTCGTTCAGTGTGTCGACGATCTGAAGTGTGGCTCCCTCCGCCGCCAACTGCTCGGACCGGTACCGGATTGCCTCGGGTCCAGCCTCGACGATGGAGTGATCGATCAATCCGACCTTCTGCCGGCTCTGGGCCTGCAGCACACGCACGAGATTGGAATCCGTCATGGGTGTGAGAGGATCAAAGCGCTTGGGGGAGTCCGATAAGAGCGTCGACCCGCCGAACATGTGCCCCTGATAGACCGTTCTGCCGGTCTCGCAGAGGGCTGGGCAGAATAGGGCTCGGTGTGCATCGAGGCGGTCGATCAGCGCCTCGGCGCAGGGCCCAATGTTGCCGGCGGGCGTCGAGTCGAACGTGGCGCAGTATTTGAAGAAGACCTGCCGCGCGCCACGCGTGATCAGTCGTTCAGCGCCCCCGAGCACCGCCGTGACGGCCTCGTCAGCCGGGATCACGCGGGTCTTGAGCGCGATGACTTGGGCCTCGGCGTCCTCAACGAGGCTGGCGGCAGGTCCGATGCCGAACCCCGTCCTGACGCCCTGTGCAACAAGCATCGAGGCAAGCTCGATGCCGCCGGTCAGATCGTCAGCGATGGCGCCGAGAAGAAGTGGCATGGATGGTTGTCCGCGTCTCTGCCAGTCCCCGTTTGAGGAGCTTTCGGCATGCTCAGAACCACATGTCCTTCACGCACCGGCCATCGCGCGGCAGGTCATCGAACGTATCCAGACCGTCGAAGTGATCGATCGGCAGATGGGCGACGGTGCCAGGCTCCGTCAGCCTAAGATTGACCGCGATCCGGCGGCGACCTTCGACATCGACCTGCAAGCCACGCCAGGCCGTCACGCAACCGCAGGTCGGACAGAAGTGGGTCTCGAGCGACGGCGGCATCGCATCCCTCCGCGTATAGACCGAGCTCGGCCCGCTGATCCGGATCCGCTCTCCGTCGTAGTCGTAGATCCAGAGCACTCCATATCGCCGGCAAAGCGAGCAGTTGCAGGCCGTAACGCTCTCCGGCATGCCGTCGAACGTCCAGGTGAGCGCCCCGCAGTGACACGTCCCCGTGAGCATGGTTACGCCTCTTCTTGCTCTTGCGAACATTTGCGACGCCCAGTGGGTCCTGTTCGCATCGGGTGATGATGCTTGATCGGAGCGACAGCGACAAGGCCCGTCAACTTCCGGGCAAGCTCGCGGTCGAGCGTCACGAAGACGTCAGCCTGAAGCCCAATCAAGGTAGCATACTCGGCCGTATACGCATTCTGCTAACCGAGACTCTCGGCAATCCGCCAAGCCTCATCCTGCAGCACGCAGTCTCCCAGTATGCGGATGCGCAGCTTCCGGAGATGGTTGAGCGCCGCCTGGTCTCCGGCACTGGGGATCTCGCCGCGCTGCACGGCGGCACAAATCAGCACCAGCGCCTGGGAGCGGAACAACGTCGAGGCCAGGGGCAAATGCTCCTCATCGATCCTCGCCTTCTCGATCGCCAGGCTCAGTGTTGCGCCAGCGGCAAGGACGCATTGCGTGACGGCTCAGACTCCAAGCCTTTCGATACGACCATGCTCGGGAAACTTCCTCAGTACCCTTCGAACGATCGATCCAGGGCTAGCGCAACCTGGTCCACATCCGCTTCCGAGAGGCAGAGCGGCGGAACCATGCGGAGCATATTGCGATCCGCTCCGGATTTGGAAACCACGAGCCCGTGCTCGCGCGTTCTCTCGAAGATGTCTGCCGCTATCTCCGTTCCGGGCAGTTTGGACTTGCGGTCCTTGACGATCTCGATCGCCAGCATCAGCCCGCGCCCTCTCACGTCGCCGATAACCTCGTGCCGTTGGTGCAGCCGCAGCAGGACAGCCTTGAGCCTGGTCCCAACCAGCTTCGCATTCTCCTGTAGCCCTTCCTCATCGATGACCTCGAGGACCGCTCGGCCGGCCGCACAGGAGGTCGGGCTGGCACCGTAGGTGTGAAATGAGAATTTGCCTGCCATGCTGTCGGCGACGTGGCGCTGTGCGGCGACGGCACCAAGCGGAAAGCCATTGCCGATTCCTTTCGCCATGACGACGATCTCAGGTACCACTCCGTGATGCTCGAAAGCCCAGAAGCTGTCGCCGGTGCGTCCGAAGCCTGACTGAACCTCATCGACGATGAGGATTCCGCCTCGCGCCCGGACCCTCTCGGCGGCGGCTTTGAGATAGCCATCCGGCAGCTCGACGATGCCACCGTAGCCCTGCACCGGCTCGACGATCAGGCCGGCAAGCCGGCCCGAGGTCGCATACTGGATTGTCCGGTCGATCTCGCCGAGATAGGCCTCGGTATCATTGCCGAGCACGCCGCGATAGGGATCGGGGTTGGCGATGTGATGAATTCCGGCCAGGAGCGGGATCGGGTGGCGAAAGCCGCTGATACCGGTCAGCGACTGCGCACCGATGGTGGCTCCGTGATAGGCATTCCTCAAAGCGAGCATGTCGATGTTGCGCGTGTGAGTTTGCGCCATGACGAGCGCCAGATCGATCGCCTCGGTGCCGCTGTTCGTGAAGTGCACCACCCAGTCAGGGCCCTTCGGCATGCGCGCCGCCAGCTCCTCGGCATAGTGTGCCGGGACAGGATGGTAAAACATGGTCGTCGCGTGTTGCAGCTGGTCGATCTGTGCCTTGACCGCGGCGTTGACCTTGGGATGGGCGTGGCCCACCGAGATGCAGACGTTCATGGCCAGGAGATCGATGTACCTCGCGCCCTTCTCGTCCCACAGATACTGCCGCTCACCCCGCTTGAAAATGAGTGGTGTCTTGTACGGCATGAAGGCGCGTTGCGACGCGGCAAAGTAGGCCTCGCGCCGCCGGATGATTCCGTCGGTCGTCCAGTCGCTCTCGCTCATGCTGGCGCCACCTCCCAGGCACCGCAGAGGCTGCCAGCACCGCGGGCTCAACGCAAGAACCCGCGGTGGATGCGATGCGGCTCAGGAGAGTGTGCTACTGGGCCAGGCTTTTGTAGATGTCCTGAAGCTTGGCTTCCGTACAGGTCTGGATCGCCAGCGTCAGCGCCATGCCGGTGCTGCCGGCCGTGCTGGCTTCCGCCTTACATTTCTCGTTGATCGCGGCCGCGACCGACTTGCGGAGCGCCTTGATGTTCTCCTGATGGCACGTTTTCTTGTCGGCATCCGAGGCTGCGCTTGCGCAATCCTTGACCTCCGGCGCGGCAGCCTCTGCTGTCAGCGGCATCAACACGACCGTCAGAGCAAGCCCGATCGTCAAAGCGATAGATCTCTGCGAGATCATTCAACACTCCCATGGTTGAGCAAGAAGCGGTATCCGCCACCGACCAAGACGCTGGCGCGAGGATCACCTATGCCGTATCGGAACCTGCAGCCCTGACCAGAAGCGGGACGAAGTGGCAAGACCCTATCGCCGACTTTGTGGAGACATTGTGTTCGCACGGACGACGTCAACAGGGGGCCCATTCCTTCCGCGACATAGGTGCCGACCAGCGCCACCGATCTGTCCGGCTCGGTCCGTGCTCCTCACGCCCCCTTTGCCCTTGTCCCGAACCGGCCCTAGGCTGGCGTCCTGACGCACATAGGGAGGCGGATCGTGCCAACGAAGACGAAGAAGGTCGCAGTGCTGGGCGCAGGCTTGATAGGCGCAGGCTGGGCAGCACGATTGAGCTTTGCGGGCTACGAGGTTGGATTCTATGATCCTGTCGCGGCCGTCGAGCCGAGGGCGCGGGAGGTGATCGGCCGCGGTCATGCGGCGCTCGCCGCTCTCGCCGGCAGCCGCGAGCCGTCGCCCATCCGCTTCACCACCGAGCTCGAGCGTGCCCTCGATGGCGCCTGTTTCGTGCAGGAGGCCGCCCCCGAGCGCGAAGACGTGAAGCGTACCCTTTTCACATCGGTCAGCGCCGCGCTCGACTCCGATGTCGTCATTGCCTCCTCCTCCTCCGCCTTTCTGCCGACCAAGCTGCAAAACGGCATGACGCATCCGGAACGCATCCTGATCGGCCATCCGTTCAATCCCGTCTATCTGATCCCCCTTTGCGAGATCGTACCCGGCATCGCGACCTCGCCGGCGGCCGTCGAGTCGGCCAAGACCTTCTATGAAGCCGTCGGCATGCACGCACTGGTCATGCAGAAGGAGATCGACGCCTACATCGCCAATCGCCTCCAGGAGGCGTTGTGGACAGAAGCGCTGCATTTGATTGACCAGGGCATTGCGACTGCCGGCCAGATCGACGACGCGGTGAATTACGGCCCAGGCCTCAGATGGGCTATCATGGGCACGTTCCTGACGTTTCACCTCGGTGGCGGGGCCGGCGGCATGCGGCATTTCGTGGAACATTTCGGGCCCAGCCTCGAGAACCCCAACTGTTTCATGAAGGGTCCGAAGATCACGCCGGAGCTGATCGAGAAGATTGCCTCGCAAACAGAGGCAAAGGCCGACGGCCGCTCGATCGCTGAGCTGGAATCGCTCCGCGACCGCGCCCTCGTCGCCATTCTGAAGGCGCTGGAGCAATTGGATACGGGCGCCGGGCAGACGATCAAGCCCCTCCGACAGTGATCCATATCGTAACGTCATCCGGTTACGTGCTGGGTTCTGGTCGGAGGGAGCAGGCTCTGCTAGGTTCATTCCTCGACAAACTCCGACACCCGGCGATAGTGCCCATGAAACGACTGCTGCTCGTCCTTCTTGCGTTGATCTTGGGCACAGCCGCAGGCACCGACATCGCGCGGGCCGAGAAGCGCGTCGCGCTTCTCATCGGCAATGCTTCCTACAAGCGTTTCGGTGCACTGACCAATCCGGTGCAGGACGTAAAGGCTGTGGCCGACACGCTGCGCGCCGCCGACTTCGAGATTGTCGAGGCCATCGACCAGTCTCATCCCGATCTCGAGCGGACGGTTCGCGGGTTTCTGGGCCGCCTCGACGGAGCCGATGTTAGCCTGGTCTATTATTCAGGCCACGCCGTCCAGGTCGGCGGTCGAAACTACATCATCCCGATCGACGCCAAGCTCGACAGCGAACTCGACCTCGATTTCGAGGCGATCGACCTCGACACCATCATGAGATTCATGGCCGCACGCTCCAAGGTGCGACTTGTCTTTCTCGATGCCTGCCGCAACAACCCATTTGCGGGGCGCCCCTTCTCGACGGCAGGAGAGCAGACCCGGAGTGTCGCCTCGCGCGGTCTTGCCCGGATTGATGCCGGTGTCGGCACGCTCATCGCTTTCTCCACGGAGCCTGGCAATGTTGCCCTTGACGGCGAGAAAGGTGGAACGAGCCCCTTTACATCGGCCTTCGTGAAACATGCCCTTACGCCAGCCATCGATGTCCGCCAGATGCTGACCGCCGTGCGCAACGAGGTCATAGCCACCACCCAAGGGAAACAGGTGCCATGGGAGAACTCCTCCCTGGTCGAGGACTTCTTTTTCGTGCCGAAACGGCCACCGCCGATCGTTGCCGACATGCATCAAGTTGCCATGGCACCGGGTGGTCGCGTTGCCCTCGGTATTCCCGAGCCTCAACAGCCGGAAGGCGGCGATCTGAAGGTCACGATCGAGGCCGTGCCGGATGACGGACGGATCCTGCTCGCGGGTCAGCAAATCGAGAACGGCAGCACCCTGACTTCGGCAGAGCTGGCGAGCCTCGAGCTGGACGGCAGCAACTTGGCGCAGGGCTCAGTAGCGATGCTGCGCTATCGTGTCGACGATGCCTGGGGCAATGCCAAGACCGCCATCGTCGTCGTCACTGCCACCCAGGCGGCCGACACCGCGCCAGCGTCAGTCGCCGGTTCTGTTGCCACCGCGCCGCAAGATCTTCTCCGTGTCCTTCAGGAATCCATCGAGGCCGATCGTTCGGTCGATGCGGGCGTCGGACCCGTCCTGCTAGTCGCCGACCTCGCCGTCCTGCCCCCGGGAGCCAAGGACTACCGGTTGCGCATCGACGGCTTTCCGGAGCGTGGCGAGCTCACGTCGGGCAACCGTCACCTCGGCCGCGGCGAGACCATCGAGGTGGCCGAGCTCGGCAGCCTCGGATACTCTGCGCATGCCTCGGGCGTTGCCAAGGGCGACAGCGCCAAGGTCTACTTGACCATGATCGATACTGCGGGGCGCTCGGTCGCAACCTTAGCGGCACCGCTCGGCGTCGGGCTCAATCCCTGTGACAAGCTCGCGGGCGAGCCGCTCGATCTCGAGGGCGTCGCGGATGGCGTGGCTCCGAACGAGCTTGACGTGGCGGCGGCGCGGCCGGCCTGCATCAAGGCGGTATTCGACCACCCGACCGTCACGCGGTTCTTCTATGAGCTCGGCCGCGTCGAGCTCGCTGCCCGCAACACCGAGCGCGGAGTCGAGCTGGTCAGGAAAGCCAGCGATGCCGGCTACATCCGGGCCCATACCACCTATGCCATGCTGCTGGCGCGCGGCGCACTCGGCACACCCGACCCTCAAGCCGCGAATGTTCTGCTTGAGCAAGGTGCGGCAGCCGGTGATCCTTTTGCCCTGAACGAGCTCGGCCAGCGGCTGTATTTCGGCCGTGATATCGAGCAGGATCGCAAGCGCGGGCTGACCATGCTCCTGCAGAGCGCGGAGATGGGGCACACCTACGCCATCAACGCGCTCGGCGCGATATTCGAGACCGGCATCGGCGTCGCAGCCGATCCGAAGCGTGCTCTCGGCTTCTACGTGAAGTCGGTGGCACGGAACGACATCTACGGCTTCAACAACCTCGGCATCTACCTGCTCGAGGGCAGGGATGGCGGCCAGCCGGACTATCCGCGGGCTCTCGAGCTCTTTCTTAAGGCTCACAAAGGTGGTCACCCGTTCGCTGCAACGAATATCGGCCGCATGTACTACCTAGGTCTCGGCGTGAAGAAGGACACGCCCCAGGCCATGCTCTGGTACGGCCTCTCTGCAGATCGCGGCGATCCCTATGCTGCCAACAACCTGGGCTACATTCTGCTGCATGGCGAGGCCGGCGAGGCCGACCCGGCCGCGGCCGCCGGCTACTATGCGCATGCGATCGCCCTCGACCAAGAGGCGCCGCGGGCCGATGCCGAGCTGGCGCTGCTGGCCATCCCGGAGGCCGCACAGAGACAGGCGACCTCGCGGCTGCTGGTCGAACTCGGCTATGCCGACGCGGACGCAGCCAAGGCCGGCTTGAAGGGCAAGGTGGGCGACAAGGTTCAGGCGGACCTCGGCGCTGCCGGATTGGAGCGCCCGAAGGGAACGACGGCGACGCTCGTGGCGCTCGCAAAGCTCAAATGGTTGAGGTCGAAACCACGTTTCGATCTGTTCTGAGACCGGATCGACACGTAGACAGCAGGTGCGACCGGGCCGTCACTCGGGCCGCCGACCGCCCTAAAATGAGGAGACACGGGTCATGAAGCATCTCAAGGCCTTGGCGCTCGCAGCCCTATTGACCTCGGGATCTCTGGTTCTGCCAGGCGCAATCCGACCAGGACTGGCCGAAGATACGGCCGGCACCACGGCACCGGTCGCAGCCGACGAGACGCTCTGGCTCTCGATCAAGGACCTGTCGATGTCCGATCTGCTCGAGGAGTTCATCAAGCGCTATCCGGACAGCCCGCATCGGGCCGAGGCCGAGGCAAAGCTCCGGGCCCTCGCCGGCCAGACGGACGCCGTGCCGGCCTCCGAGCAGGCAGCAAAGCTGCTGGAGCAGAGTCAACCGACCGGCGACGGCGCCACGACGGCAACACGTGACGTTACCGCAGCTGAAGATGCAAACGTCGTCGATCCTCAGCTCGTCGCCGGGGTCATTGTCGAACTCGAGCGGTGTGGCTGCGAGCCCGACGCCGGTGACGGCACCTATGGCGAGACGACCAAGGCTGCCGTCGAACGGTTCTCGGCTGCGACCGGCCTTGCCCTCGACAGCTCCACCCCGACACCCGAGATGCTCTCGGTGTTGAAGCTCGCGACGGATGGCGTGTGCAAATCGGCAGTCGCCAAGCAAGAGCCGGCGTCATCACAAACCGCCACCGCCAAAGCTCCGACCAGCACGGTCAAGTCTGTCAAGAAGCGGAAGACCGCCACGAAAACCAGCACGACACGGACCAAAAAGACGAAGAGATCGTCGGTGACGAAGAAGGTCGTGAGCACACCTTCGGCCTCAGCTCCCAAGAAAGCGACCAAGGCTAAGAAGAAGACCATCGTCGCCAAGAAGAAAAAGAAGATCCCGACAACGACCGCTTCAGGCTCGCAATCAACCTCCCAATCCTCGATCGTCCAATCGTCAAGCAGCGGCGGCGGCGACGGCAAGAGCGGCGGCAGCGGTGCTGGCGGTGGAAGCGGTGCGGGAGGCGGTGGCTCGAGTGGCGGCGGCGGGAGCTCCGGCGGCGGCGGCTGGTCCGATGCCCGGCTCAAGACCGGCATCGCCCAGGTCGGCCAAACGCCCGACGGCTTGAAGCTCTATCGTTTCACCTACGTCTGGAGCGATGAGCCCTACGTCGGCGTGATGGCGCAGGATCTCGTTGCGCAAGGCCGTGGCGACGCTGTCACCAAAACCAGCAGTGGCCTCTTGCTCGTTGACTACAAGCGGCTGGGACTGACGATGACGACATACGAGGCATGGCAGCACTTCGGGTTGGCTGCCATGCGGATTGAATGAACCGATCGTACTCCGGCTTGCCGATGCGCGGTCGTCGACTCGGGTCAGGTCGACAAATCAGCTGCCGGCGGAGCTGACCGGTGACCCAACACAAAGGGCCGGATCATGCGATCCGGCCCTTCTTGGCATCGAGTTTGCGCGCGCTGTGCCAACAGCGGCTACTGCGCCAGCGCGTTAGTTGCCGATGGCCTTCAGATTTCCGGCCGAGGTGCGGCCCTGCCGGTCGCGCTCGAGATCGAAGGACACCTTCTGCCCCTCGCGCGGGCTCGCCATGCCGGCCTTTTCGACGGCCGAGATGTGCAGGAACACATCCTTGCCGCCGTCATCGGGCTGGATGAAGCCATAGCCCTTGGTCGCGTTGAACCATTTGACAGTCCCAGTCGCCATTTCTCTCTCCTTCAAACGGCTGATTGCTGGATTTCCGACGGCCCGTTCTCAGGTAGAGGCAGAGCGGTCATTCGGTGACACCCTCAGGCGAGGCTGTGAGCGTATTGCGGGCGATTGCGCCGGCGGCGGCTGCGGCCGCCATTCGGCTTGCCACCGTCGCCATTCCCACCCCGGTTGGAAGACTGCTGACGGCGCGGCTGGCCCTTTGCTGCGGACCGGCTGTCGACGCGGGCCGCTGCAGGTCTCGGCTGCTCGCCCTTGGGCTTGGTGGGGGCTTGCGGCTTTGCCTGCGTGATGCCAACCGCGGGCACGACCACCCTCGACTCGACGGCCTTGAGTGGACGGCGGATCAAGCGCTCAATGTCCTTGAGCTGCCCTCTCTCGTCTGGAGCGCAGAACGTCACCGCAGTACCCGATGCTCCGGCGCGGGCCGTTCGGCCGATCCGGTGCACATAGCTCTCAGGCTCGTTCGGCACGTCGAAGTTGACCACATGCGTCACGTCGTCGATGTCGAGGCCGCGGGCGGCGATGTCGGTGGCGACGAGCACCCGCACCTGACCGCCCCTGAAACCGGCGAGCGCACGCTCACGGGCATTCTGGGACTTGTTGCCATGGATCGCTTCGGCGGTGATACCCGCCTTGGCGAGGCTCTGGGTCACACGGTTGGCGCCGTGCTTGGTACGAGTGAACACGATCACGCGCGACAACGCGCTGTCGCGCAGCAGCGAGGCCAGCAGGGCCCGCTTGGCGCCTGCCTCCACGAAGTGCACACGCTGCTCGATGGCATCCACGGTCTGACCCTGCGGCGCAACCTCGACCCGAACCGGGTCTTTGAGGATGTCGTGCGCAAGACGGGAGATCTCGGGCGCCATGGTGGCCGACGTCAGAATGGTCTGGCGTTCCTTCGGCAACATCGCGACGATCTTGCGGATGTCGCGAATGAAGCCCATGTCGAGCATCCGATCCGCCTCGTCGAGGACGAGATGCATGATGTCGTCGAAACGCACGGCATGCTGACCGGCGAGATCCAGGAGGCGACCCGGAGTGGCGATCAGGACGTCGAGGCCCTTGTTGAGCGCCTGCACTTGCGGCCCTTGCCCGACGCCGCCGAAGACGACGGAATGGGTCAGGCGCATGTGGCGGCCATAAGCCGTGAAGCTGTCACCGATCTGGCTGGCGAGCTCGCGGGTCGGCGCCAGCACGAGCGCGCGCGGACGCTTGGACTCCGGCCGCCCGCCGAACGCAGACAGATGATGAAGGATGGGGAGTGCGAACGCTGCGGTCTTGCCGGTGCCGGTCTGGGCAATGCCCAGCAAGTCCCGGCCCTCGAGAAGGCTCGGAATGGCACGGCGCTGAATAGGGGTCGGCCGCTCGTAGCCGTCCGCAGATAGAGCACGCACTAACGGCTCGGCCAGCCCGAGCCCGTCGAAATCTGATAGGGACAAGAGGTATTCGTCTTCCTGCCGGGTAACCCGAGAACCGGGAAAAGCCTCAGCGATTGCAGAGCCTTATCCTCGCGCAATCGGAGGGCTCTTACGTCTATACGGAGATTATCTCGGATAAAGTCGCAACGTGGTCCGCTACCACGCCGGCGAACGCTTCGCGCGATCGCGAGAAAATCATTGTCGGCGAAGACATGGGGTTTTGGGGTGTCAAAGTCAAGCAAAATCCATCCTCGATTGCCGGCCTGAGCCATGCATTCCCATATGAGCAGTTAACCATAGCTTGGCGAATTGCCTCTAGATATTGGGTTTTGCAATTCACGACGAGCAGGGGTCAGATGTCCGAAGCCGATACGGTTGCCATCGCGGGCCCGACACCCGCCATGGCCGATCCCTACGATCGGGCGAGCTCCCTTCCCTACCGTTTTCGAGCCAGGCGCTTCGCCGAGGTTCGACGGCTGATTGCGCACGTTCTTGCGGAGAACGGCCGTTGTCGCATTCTCGATATCGGCGGCACCGAGCGTTACTGGGACATTGCCGGTGACTTCATCGCCGGCAAGGACATTTCCATCGATGTCCTCAACCTCCAGGCCGCCCCAACAACCAATCGCACGTTCCGCGCGCTCGCCGGTGATGCCGCCGATCTCGCAGAGCTGCCGAGCGACAGCTACGACCTCGTGCATTCGAACTCGGTCATCGAGCATGTCGGCACTTGGGACCGCATGATGCGCATGGCGGAAAATGTGCGCCGCCTCGCGCCGCGCTACTACCTCCAGACCCCCAATTTCTGGTTTCCGCTCGAGCCGCATTTTCGCGCGCCGTTCTTTCATTGGCTGCCCGAGCAGCTGCGGTACAGGATTTTCATGCACAGAAGCCTCGGCTTCCGCGGTAAGGCCCCGTCGATCGACGCGGCCATGCGCTCGATTCAGGGAGCTTGCCTCCTCGATCGAGGTCAGATGCAGGCGCTCTTTCCGGATGCGGAGATCAAACGCGAGCGCGTCCTTGGACTGACGAAATCCTGGATGGCCGTCAGGGGTTAGCTGGTCCGGGCACCGGGTCCCACTGCACCTGGTCGAGGCGTTCGGCACCGGTCACGAGCATCACCAGCCGGTCGAAGCCGAGCGCCACGCCCGAGGCTTCGGGCATCTGCGCAAGCGCCGCGAGGAAATCCTCGTCGATCGGGTAGCGCTCACCGTAGAGGCGCTGTTTTTCGGCCATATCCGCCTCGAACCGGCGGCGCTGCTCGACCGGATCGATGAGCTCGCCGAAGCCGTTGGCGAGCTCGACGCCGCACAGATACAGCTCGAACCGCTCGGCAACGCGCGGATCGGCGGGCGAGGGTCGGGCCAGCGCCGCCTCGACAACGGGATACTCATAGAGGATCGTCGGTCGACCTACGCCGAGCTGCGGCTCGATCCTGGCGACGAGCACCTTGGAGAAGATGTCGGACCAGGTATCGTCGGCAGCGGTCGCGACACCTGACCGCTCGGCCTCCTGGCGGAGCAGCACGGTACGGCCTTCACGCCCTTCGATCGTTCCGAGAAGATCGATGCCTGCGTGTCGACGGAAGGCTTCGTCCACCGTCAAGAGTTCGGGCGCGGCGTTGGGATTGGCCGATCGGCCGCGATAGGTGGTCCTGGCGGCACCGGCGACGTCGGCCGCCAGTCCGACGAGACCGGACACATCCTCGAACAGCCGGTTGTAAGGCTCGCCGGCCCTGTACCACTCGACCATGGTGAACTCGGGCGCATGCAACCGGCCGGCCTCGCGATTGCGGAACACGCGGGCAAAGTCGACGATGCGTCGCTCGCCCGCGGCCAGGAGCTTCTTGCAGGCGAGCTCTGGTGAGGTTCTGAGGTAGAGAGGCCACCGCGTGCCGTTGAGGCCCACCGCCTCGGTGGCAAAGGCATGGAGATGCGTCTCATTGCCGGGAGAGCGCTGGAGCGCCGAGGTCTCGACCTCGATGAAGTCTTGAGCCGCGAACCAGCGCCGGAAGGCCGTCGCAATTCGACTGCGCGCCAGAAGGAATGGGCGGCGGTCGGCATGGCGGGCCTTGTCCCACCAAGGTTGATCCGTCGTCATGAACCTCAGAGCCTATCTGTCGCTGGACGCGTTTGCCTAGGGGGCTTGGCGGCGCACCGTCCAGTCTGTATCAATCCGCCCCGAAATGACCCATTGGCGGCAGAGTCACCGACCTGCCGATCCCGAGTCCACCTCATCACTCTTCCTACGAAGGAGCCTCTCTTGGCCAAGATCGCCGCCAGCCAGCTTCGCAAGGGCAACATTGTCGAAAAGGACGGCGACCTGTTCATCGTCCTCCACGCCGAGAGCATCCATCCCGGTAAAGGCACGCCCGTCACGCAGCTCGACATGCGCAACATCCGCACCGGCGTCAAGGTCGCCGACCGCTACAAGACGACCGACGTCGTCGAGCGCGCCTATGTCGAGGATCGCGATTTCCAGTACCTCTACCAGGACGGCGCCGACTACGTCTTCATGAACTCGGAAACCTACGACCAGATCCACATTTCAGCCGATGTCGTTGGAGATGGCGCCGTCTATCTGCAGGAGAACATGACCTGCAAGGTGCAGCTGTTCGAGGGCAATCCGGTCGCGATCGAGCTGCCGCAACGGGTCACCCTCGAGATTGTCGAGACCGAGCCGACGGTGAAGGGCCAGACCGCCTCCTCCTCCTACAAGCCGGCAATCCTGTCGAACGGCGTTCGCGTCATGGTGCCACCGCATATCGCCACCGGCACACGCGTCGTCGTCATGACAGCGGACGGCAGCTATGTGGAGCGGGCAAGGGACTAAGCGGCGGGCGCTTCGGTTCCATCATCCCCGACCGGCGCACAGCGCCTCACGCTCGTACATGGGGATGACGCCGTCGCGAGACCGGTCGCGGCAGGGTCAATAGATCGGGAATCGCCGACAGAGCGCGGTCGCCTTCTCCTTGACGGCCGCCTCCACCGCGCCATTGCCCTCGGCGCCATTCTTCGCCAGACCGTCCAGCACCTCGACGATCAAGCGCCCGATCTCCTGGAATTCGGCAACACCGAAGCCGCGAGTCGTGCCGGCGGGCGAGCCCAGCCGGATGCCGGAAGTGATCATCGGCTTCTCGGTATCGAAGGGCACACCATTCTTGTTGCAGGTGATGTGCGCACGGCCCAGTGCTGCCTCGGCATCCTTGCCAGTAAGCTTCTTCGGCCGCAGATCGACCAGGATCAGGTGCGTATCTGTGCCGCCAGACACGAGGTCGAGCCCGGCGCGGTTCAAGACCTCGCCCATGGCCTTCGCATTCGCCACCACAGCCTCCGCATAAGCCCTGAATTCCGGCCGGAGGGCCTCGCCGAAGGCCACCGCCTTGGCGGCAATCACATGCATAAGGGGGCCGCCCTGGATGCCTGGAAAGATCGCCGAGTTGACCTTCTTGGCGATCTCCTCGTCGTTGGTCAGAATCATGCCGCCACGTGGCCCGCGAAGCGTCTTGTGCGTCGTCGTCGTGACGACATGAGCATGCGGGAAGGGCGACGGATGGACGCCCGCCGCGACGAGACCGGCGAAGTGCGCCATGTCGACCATCAGATAGGCGCCAACCTCGTCGGCAATGGAGCGAAACCGGGCGAAATCGATTACCCTCGGATAGGCCGATCCGCCGGCGATGATGATCCTGGGCTTGTGCTCGCGGGCGAGCTTGGCCACGTCGTCGAAGTCGATCTGGTGATCCTGCCGGCGCACCATGTAGGACTGGGCATTGAACCACTTGCCGGACTGGTTGACCGGAGAGCCGTGCGTCAGATGCCCGCCGGCGGCTAGGCTCAGGCCGAGAAACGTCTCGCCCGGTTTGAGGAGTGCGTTGAAGACACCCTGGTTGGCCTGGCTTCCGGAGTGCGGCTGGACGTTGGCGAAGCCGCAGCCGAACAGCTCCTTCGCCCGCGCAATCGCCAGCTCCTCGGCGACATCCACCCATTTGCAACCGCCATAGTAACGGCGCCCCGGATAGCCCTCGGCATACTTGTTCGTGAGCACGCTGCCAGCGGCGTCGAGCACGGCCCGGCTGACGATGTTTTCCGAGGCAATCAGCTCGATCTCGTCGCGCTGGCGGGTGAGCTCGCCTTCGATAGCCCGGTGCAGCTCCGGATCGGTCTCCGCGACAGGGGTTGAGAAAAAGCGCTTCTGGGCGGTGGCGCTCGACATGGGTCAGGGTCCTCTGCGAGACGGGGGAACGGTCAGAGGCCTACCATGCGACGGCATGCGGGCGACCGGCAATGCTGCGACAGGGCCTGATCCGTTCGCGCCATGGGCGGCGGATCGCCGCTGTCACGCTGATTGACGCGCCAGGGCAAGCTCGGTCCAGAGCGTGTCGAGGGCGGCAACCACCTCCAAAAGGTCGGCCTCGTCATGTACGGGACTTGGCGTCAGACGAATCCGCTCCGTGCCGCGCGGCACCGTCGGATAGTTGATGGGTTGCACATAGATCTGGAACCGGTCGAGCAAGGCGTCCGTCAAGGCCTTGCACCGGACGGGATCGCCGACGTGCACGGGCACGATATGGCTCGGCCCCTCGATCAGCGGCAGGCGGATCGCCCGGAGGCGTCGCTTGAGATCCGCCGCACACGCCTGATGGGCGTCGCGCTCGGCCATGCTCGACTTGAGGTGCCGGATGCTGGCGAGAGCTCCGGCGCAGACGGCCGGGGCGAGCGAGGTCGTGAAGATGAAGCCCGGTGCGTAGGATCGGATGGCATCGCAGAGCACCGCGGAGCCGGCAATATAGCCCCCCATGACGCCGAAGCCCTTGGCCAAAGTGCCTTCGATGACATCGATCTGGTCCATGACCCCATCACGCTCGGCGATTCCGGCGCCCCGCGGACCGTAGAGACCAACCGCGTGCACCTCGTCGAGATAGGTCATGGCGCCATGACGCCGGGCAACATCGGCGATCTCGCCAATCGGTGCGATATCGCCGTCCATCGAGTAGACGGATTCAAAGGCGACGATCTTCGGCACCTGTGGCGCCTGCTCACCGAGCAAGCGGTCGAGATGAGCGACATCATTGTGGCGGAAGATGCGCTTGGGTCCGCGGCCATGGCGGATGCCTGCGATCATCGAGGCATGGTTCAGCTCATCCGAGAGGATGATCGCGTCCGGCAGCAGCTGAGCGAGCGTCGACAACGTCGCCTCGTTGGCCGTGTAGCCCGACGTGAACAACAGCGCCCGCTCCTTGCCATGCAGGTCCGCCAGCTCGCCTTCGAGCGCGACGTGGTACCGCGTCGTGCCGGAGATATTGCGTGTGCCGCCAGAACCGGCACCGACGCGGTCGATGGCCTCGTGCATCGCAGCGATGACGGAAGGGTGTTGGCCCATGCCGAGATAGTCGTTCGAGCACCAGACCTTGATCGGCCGGTCGACGGCATCTCGATGCTCGACGGCATGAGGAAATTTGCCGCGATGACGGGCGATATCGGCGAAATGGCGGTATCGGCCTTCGCGATGGAGAGATTGCACCGCTTGGGCCAGAAGGTCATCGTAGCTTGCGCTCGGCCGGCCGATTGCGGAGTCTGTGCTGCTGTGCAGATAGGCAACTGTGCTCGGTCTCACCATGGCGTCCTCCCCCCCAACGAACAACAGCCTCCCTTCGTGTCGGAAGAAGGGCCGCAACCCGGGGCAATTTGTCCTGAACTATGAGCGGATCGCGCAATATCAATACACCACCGTGTAACGGTGCGTGTCGGCGGTAATTATTCCGACAGAGTTTGGCCCCGGTATCGGGCGGACAGCCGGCCCGGCAATTGGCGCGCCGAGCTCAATAGGCCGAAGCGAGCTGATCAACTCCGAGCGACGCGTCCTTCTTGTAGAGGTCGCGGCGGAAATGCACCGTGCCGTCCTCCGTCGCCCAAGCGGTGATGTAGACCCAGTAGAGCGGCACGGACTTCTTGAGCGATACATTTTCGCTCTTGCCGTTCTCCTTCATCGACATCACGCGATTGTAGCTCCAGCCGCCGGTATCCTTGAGCAGCCAGGTTGCCAGGCGCTCGACATGCTGAACGCGGATGCAGCCCGAGCTCGCAGCGCGATAGGTCTTCTCGAACAGACGTGGCGAGGGCGTATCGTGCATGTAGACCGAGTGGGGGCTCGGGAAGTCGATCTTGACAAAGCCGAGTGGATTGTCCTCGCCGGCCTGCTGGGTATAGCGGTAGCCGAGCACGGCATCGGACGACCAGTTGATCTTGTCCGGATCGAGCTTTCGGCCTGAGCCGTCATAGGCATCGATCCCGTACTTCACGAGAACACTCTGCCCCTTGCGCGACATATCCCGTCCCTTAGGAACAAGGTCCTCCTTCAGGACGGTAGGCGGCACGGTCCAGGTCGGATTGAATTTCAGCTGGTTGATGGCGGAGGTCAGCAATGGGCTGGGCCGGTCGGGTTTTCCAACGACGCCGACGAGCCGCAAATCAACCTTGCCGCCAGAGACAGCCTCGATCTCCTGGGCCGGAATGTTGACCATCACATAGCGCTGGTTCGCCGTCTTGGCGAACGACTTGATGCGCGCGAGATTGGCTTTGAGCTGCTTCAGGCGCGAGCTCGCCGGCACGTTCAACGCATTGAGAGTCCGGGTGCCGTTCTTTGCCAGCGTCTTATCGAGAAGATCGCCAGTCGGTGTCAGGCCATTCCGCACCTGGAAGCGACGAACCGCGTTCTCGAGGTTGCCATCGAACGAGCTGTCACCGAAAAATCCGCCACCCCCCAGATCGCCTTCGATCTCCAGGCGCTTGCGGAGTATGGCGACAGCCTGGTCGGATGTGCCGGGCGCCATCTGCACCTTGGGCACGGTTGGCCACCCGCCTGCCGCGACGATCGCCTCATAGCGCGCGATCGCGCGCTGCAACGGCTCGACATTGGTCGGGGAGAGCGTCGGCCGGCCGAGTGCCAGATCCTGGCCGAGATCCGGCTCGCCACTGCCGAACAGGCTCCAGCTGAAGCCGCTCTGACTGTCGTCCTGCAGCTGATCCTCGTCGGCGGGGGCATCGGTCAGCCGCTTCTTCTTGCTCGTGCGTGCCGATCCGGAATCGTCGGATTCGGTCGCAGCAGACACCTGCTCCGATCCCGACGCGCTCGCCGGCGCCGGATCGAAGATGCTGCCGAAGATGCTGCTCGACTCCGTCGGCGGCCAGGATTCTCCGCGCGCACCGGTCCGCCTGGCGACGGCCTTTTTCTTCGGTTTCACGACGGCGTCGGCTACGGCTTTCTTCTTGCTCTTTTTCTTGGCCGTCTTCTTCTTCACCTTCGTTTTCGCTTGACCTGCCGCGCCGTCCGCCGGCGCGCTCGCCTCTGTCGCAGACGGCTTTGTGGTCGCTGCCGCCTCCGCAGAGGGGACATCGGCAGAGGGCACAGGAAGCGGAGCGGATGAAGCAGTCGCCGTGCTTGCCGGTTTCGTCGAGGCATGGGGCGGGTCGGCACTCGCCGTCGACGAGAACAAGCCCACTGCGGCGGCGAATACCCCGCTGACGGCCAGCGACGCGAGCAGTCTGGACGTCGGACGGTAGCCAGTGCGATCGACCATAGGCCCCCCTTTTGGGCGTTATGCTCATGACCACTCGAAGTGGCCTACCTTGGCGAACCGGTGCTTCCTAACACAAGCGGCCGTCGTGAACAAACGAGAGCTGATGGCGCAACGCTGCGCGGCCCTCACCCGTCTTACGCGGGACCACCCGCACATAAAGACGCCAATGTACGCCCAAGCGGGCGCGCGCAGCCGCGCTGCATGACATCGAGACGCCGGATTGGTGGCCAGAGAACACGTCCCTACCCTGCCGATCAATGCACGAGCGCGCGAGCAACCTCCGTTTCGCCTCGCCTGCTGCATCCAAGCAACAGAAAGGGTCCGGAGGAGCGCTCCGGACCCTTCCCAGCACATTGGCAAAATGGCTTGTGGAGAACTACAGTCTGTAGCGGATCTGATCCGACCAGAATCGCTCGAGCCGCATGAGCGAGAGGTTCAGCCCGCGCATGTCGCGCTCCGTGATCTCGGCGATGGCGCCGAGCGACTGGAGTTGGCGGTGGTAGAGTTCGTTGACGATCTGCCAGGCCTCCTGCCCCTTGTCCGTCAGGCTGACGCGCACCGACCGACGATCGGTCTCCGACCGCTTGTGGTGGATGTAGCCCATGTCGACGAGCTTCTTCAGATTGTAGGAGACGTTCGAGCCGAGGTAGTAGCCGCGGGTCTTGAGCTCGCCCGCTGTCAGCTCGGAAGATCCAATATTGTAGATCAAGAGCGCCTGAACGCTGTTGATCTCGGTCGAGCCGACGCGGTCGAACTCGTCCTTGATGACGTCGAGGAGCAAGCGGTGAAGTCGCTCGACGAGACGAAGCGCCTGAAGATACTCGACTTTCAGACCCTCGTTCTCCTCGCTGGATTTGCGATGAGTGAGATCAAGTGCTGCGGTCATAGCCCTGCCTGTCGTTACTGCTGTTGACGCCCGATTATTGTTATTCGTGGGTGTACAATAGGCGATCGCAGCTAATTTGCCCTTAAATGACAGAGTTAAGTCTCGATGAAATCTGCTCCGAATTGATGCAATTCAATCGGAGAGAAAGTGATTTTCCTCAGCCGAGGGCTTCGGGAACGGCTGGTGGCGGCTTCAAGGCCAGCTCGGATTTCGCGCGCGACAGCAGTGCGCGATACCGATCAGCTGCCAGGCCTGTCGGAAACGGCTCCCGCTGCCCGGCCATTGCAAGCGCGACGGCGAAGTCGCGCTCCAAGGTCTCTCGCAGGGTTGATTCCCGTGCCTCCGCAAAGAGCAACGCGACCATGCCGTCCACGGCAGGCGAAACCGCCGCCTGAGCCCCTGCCGCCGACATTCTGGACGACACCGAGCCTGATGCCGCGACGGCCAGCCCATCGAGCACTTGATCGATCGGGTCCGCCTCGGCATAGGCGCGCTCGATCCCGTCGAAGAGATCGCGCGCGATGCGATGGGTGGCAAGGCCCAGGCGAAGAGCTTCCACACCGTCGATGATCAAACTATGCGCAGCGATCGGCTGCCCCTCTGATCCCGGCAACCGCGAGAGCCACCATGTCGCTCCGGCATCGGGAAACCAGCTCGCCATACACGCAAGATTCAGGCGAAAATCCTCGCCGACGACCTTGTGGGTCCCGTGCCTGACGAGGCAGAAATCCAACCAGTTCACCTCGCCGTCGAGCATGGCCACTGTCGGTTTCGAGAACCGATCGATCGTCCAGATGAGCCGATAGAACTCGGCAAGCTCCGGGATCGCCGCGTCCGGGCTCTTGCGAAGACGCCCGAGCCATGCCTCGATATCTCTGAGGCCAGTGGATCCAGCAGACGGGCCCATACGAATCAGGCCGCCATAGACATTGGGATCGGCGATCCACCGGTCATAGGCCTCTCGCCAGCGCAACCAGTCTGACGTTTCAGCCAAGCCGCTGGCGGGATCGACGGTGACCCGGCCGATCGCACCGATGCGCTCACAGACGATGCAGCCTTGTCCGCTCACTTTGGTCGCGTCCATGCCTCTCCCCGCCGGCAGAAATGACCCCTACGGCCATTGCGTAGGCCCCGAATTGCCAGCCCCCGCCACGAGTTCTACATGATCTAGCTGCAGCGTCTGGCTCGGACAAGCCGGACGCAACCCGGTTGGGGGATGGATGCAAAAGGCTATGCTGTGGATCGGAAGCATCCCTTGTCGGCTGGCTCGCGCCGCCGTCGCGCTGGTGATGCTCACCATCGTCCCGGCTTCGAGCGGCGAGCCTCCCCTGCCTGAGCGAAATCACCTGACGATACTGAAACCCAGTCTCGCCGGGATCGTCGCGAGCGGGCACGCGATGCCGTTACCAGAGCGTCGCCCCGGCCCTGCAGGCTCGGCGCCACGCCGTGATCAACCCAAGAAGTCCCAGGCCTCGGACACAGCCCGTCAGAAAGCCGAGGAGCCGCCCGCCTGGACGCCGGAGGAGCTCGCAGCCGCCAAGGCAGAGTGCGAATCTCTGACCAAAGGTCTCGCCGTCGAGATGCGGTATGTCGCCTCGATCCAGCATGGCCAATGCGGGACGCCGCAGCCTGTTGAGGTCAAGAGCTTCGGCAGCGGTCAGAAGGTGACGCTTGTACCCCCGGCAGTCATGAACTGCCGCATGGTGGCCATGTTGACCCGCTGGCTCGACACCAGCGTGCAGCCCAGAGCCAAATCCATTCTCGGCAAGCCCGTCGCCCGTCTGATCAATGCCTCCGCCTATGTCTGCCGCAATCGATACGGTGCGAAGGACCAGAAACTCTCCGAGCACGCCAAGGCGAATGCCCTGGATATCTCGGCCTTCGAGACGACCGACGGACGCCGCATTGCCGTCGAAGCGCATTGGGGTCCGACCTTGGCCGAGATCGAGGCCCAGGCGGCAGCCGAGGCCGAGCGGCGCGCCAGGGCCGAGGCCGCAGCCAAGACGGAAAAGACGAGTGAGGCCGCCACGTCTGTTCCGGGTGTCGTCGTGGACGGGGGCGAAACGGCCTGGACAGCGGCCGAGGAGCCGGACGCCAGCCAAACCGCAAGCCCCCCCAAGCCGAAAAGCAGTCGGAAGCGCAAATCCTCAAAGTCCGCTGCGATACCCGTCGGTCTCGGAGCGGTCGCCAAGGGTGAGCCGTTGATTGCCAAGGGATCAGCCAAGGACAAATCGCGCCGCCGCGGCGTGCTGATCGCCCGGCCTCCCGAGCTTCAGCCGAAAACGCCGGAGGGAAAGTTCCTCCATGCCGTCCATGCCGATGCCTGCGAGAGCTTCGGCACCGTCCTCGGGCCGGAGGCGAACGACGCCCACCGGGACCATTTGCATCTGGACCTCGCCCCCCGTCGGAAGACGAACTTCTGCCAATAGCATGGGAAGCATCGGACATCCGGCGGCTGCCTGTCCTCGGCTCGGCATGCTATTCGTCCCTTATGTCCCATTCCCTGATTCGCATTATCGGCATCGACCCGGGTCTCCGCCGCACCGGCTGGGGCATCATCGACACCGACGGCGTGCGGCTCGTCTACGTCGCCTCGGGAGTGATCACCTCCGACGGCACCGACGAGCTCGCCCACCGTCTCGTCGCGCTGAAGCGTGGCCTGGCGACGGTCATCGCTAGCTTCCGGCCGGTCGAGGCTGCGGTGGAGGAGACCTTCGTCAACGACAATGCCCGAGCGACGCTGAAGCTCGGCCAAGCACGCGGAATCGCACTGTTCGTACCCGCCGAGGCCGGCCTCAAAGTAGCCGAGTATGCGCCCAACCAGATCAAGAAGACCGTCACGGGAGTGGGGCACGGCGAGAAACGGCAGGTCGCGATGATGGTCGGTCTCCTGCTCCCGAAAGCCAATCCAAACAGCCCCGACGAGGCGGACGCACTGGCCATTGCCATCTGTCACGCTCAGCATCGCGGCAGCCGCTCGCTCGCCGCCGCACTCCGCGCCAAGGAGGCCAGCCTGTGATTGGAAAGCTGCGCGGTCTGATCGAGGATGTCGGTGAGGATTGGGTGATCCTGGATGTAGGTGGTGTCGGCTACGAGGGTGCCTGCTCGGGCCGCACGCTCGCTTGGCTGCAGTCACAGACAGGCGAGGTCACCCTGGCCATCGAGACACATGTGCGCGAGGACGCCATACGCCTGTTCGGCTTCAGGACTTCCGAGGAGCGCGAGTGGTTCCGCCTGTTGCAGACCGTACAGGGTGTCGGAGCCAAGGTGGCGCTCGCGGTCATGGGAGCCCTCGCGCCTGCGGATATCGCCAATGCCATCGCCCTCCAGGACAAGACAGCCATCCGGGCGCCACATGTCGGCCCGAAGCTCGCGGCGCGGATCGTCGCCGAGCTGAAGGACAAGGCCCCGGCGCTCACGGCGGCGGGCGTTGCGCTGCCGCAGGGCACAGGTGTCGCGAGCGGTGCGCCGGCCGGTGCGGCCGATGGACCGGCGCGCTCGTCGGCCGAGGCGATCTCCGCTCTCGTCAATCTGGGTTATCCGCAGATGCAGGCTTCCTCTGCGGTCTCCACCGCTCTCAAGGAGCTCGGTGCCGAGGCCCGAACAGAGCAGTTGATCCGTCGCGGATTGAGAGAGTTGGCGCGGTAGGCGTCAGAACATCCGACCGATGCTCGTCCGGTGGCGCTTACCCGTTACACTTCTCAAGAATCTGTGATCGCACATCGCGCCTTCGAGCCATTCTCGCCACCGACTTTCGATTGACGCCTTCCGGGGCCAGTGTCAGGTTGCGCCCCGGTGGTCGCAACAAAACTTCCCGCCCCATGAGGAGAGACTCTATGATCAGTGGCAAGACGTTGAGTGGGTTGGCGGCCGGCATGGCCGTGCTCGGGTTCGGCGTGACGATGGCGTTCGCGGCCGCCGACGACACGATCAAGGCGCGCCAGGCCTGCATGAAGGCCCATGGCGGCGAGTTTGCTGTGATCCAGCCCATCATGAAGGGCGAAAAGCCCTATGATGCCGCTGCGCTCAAGACCGCCTACGATGCCGCCGATGCGGCCTGCGCCGACTATGCGAATTTTTGGGGCGAGGATACCAAGACCGGTGAGACGGTCGAGACCTTCGCCAAAGAGGAGATCTGGACGGATGCCGAAGGCTTCAAGGCGGCCGGAGGAGCGTTCTGGGAGGCCTATCAGGCCGTCCGAAACGCCGCCGATGAAGCCGCTTTCAAGGCTGCCGTTCCCGAGATGGGCAAGCAGTGCGGCGCCTGCCACGAGAAATACCGCCGTCCGAAAGGCTGAGACCTCCAAGGTCCTGCCGACGTGATCAAGACATGTCCGGCGTTCTCAGAGCGCCGGACTTTTTTTGCGTTCCGGCCCAGCACGACGCCCGTTGCACCGGCGGTCAAGCCCTGATCTCACAGCCCCACTGCTCCGCCACCTCGATCAGCGCCTCGACCACCGAGAGCGCAAAAGTGCGAGGAATGTAGAGGTCGTAGGCCCCGCCTTCTTCGCGGTGGGCCAGCGTGACGCCGATGCCGTGCAGGCCTGCCGATGCGACTTGCCCCGGGGGAAACAGCGCCGGATCGGTATCGATGGCGAGAAAGCGCGCCAGTAGATCGCGCGCACTCGGACCGGCGATGCGAACGACGGTTCGACTGTGGCCGAGCTCCGTCACCACGGCTACCGACGACGGCCAGAGCTTGCCGAGTTTCGCCGACAGCAAGTCCGTCAAAGGTGCTGTCACCCAGATCTTGTCAGGACCGATGAAGAATGCGGTCCGCGTGGCCGTCATCACCGCCGGCCCGCCTGGCACCGGAGCCGCGCTGCCGATCGCAGCTGCCAGGTCCTTGGCGACCGCGCCGACGGTCTCGGGCCAGGCGCCGATCTGCAGGAGATCGTGGTCCCTGACCTCCATGAGCGTCACCCCCTGCGCGGGTTTGGTCACGCCATGACGGCCCGCCTTGAGGTGTCCGGCCAGTGCCGATTCGATCTCAGCCATGGAGGCGCTTCCCTTCATGATCGAAGAAATGCGGCGAGACGATCTCGACCGGCACGACGTCTCCCTGGAGCGGGAAGACGGCGTCGATCACCTGGCCTTCGTTGCTCATACCGCCCTTGCAGAGACCGAGGGCAATCGAGTGACCGAGCTGTGGGCTATAGGTCGTCGAAGTGACGTGACCAAGACCGTGGCCCTGATGGGGACCGCCGTGCGGCTGCAGGATCATGCCTGGCCGGATGCGGGCCTTGCGATCGACAGGTCTCAAGCCGACGAGCCGCTGACGATCCTCGCTCTGCATGGCGGGGCGGTTGCGCAGCACGCTGCCGACATAGGGCTTCTTGGTCGATGCCATCTTGGCGAGACCGAGGTCCTCCAAAGTCGTCCGACCGTCGATCTCGTTGCCGGCGACGTGCCCTTTCTCGATCCGCAGCGCACCGAGCGCCTCGACGCCGTAGAGCACGAGCCCGTGCGCCTTGCCCTTCGCCATCAACAGATCCATCAGCGCCGAGCCGTAGCCCGACGGCGTGAACACCTCGTAGGCGAGCTCGCCCGAGAAGGAGATGCGGTGGATGCGCAGGGGGACACTGCCGTGCCCCGAACCGACGCGCACGCCCATGAACGGGAACGCATCGTTCGACATGTCGATGTCGGCCACGCAGTCGGCAAGCAGCTTGCGCGCATTGGGGCCCGCGACGGCGACGCCGCCCCACTGGTCGGTCACGGACGTGACATGCACCTTGAGATCCGGCCACGCCGTCTGCAGCAGCCATTCGAGGTGCGACATCACTTTGGCGGCTTCTGCCGTCGTCGTCGTCAGGAAGTAGTGATCCTCCGCCAGCCGCGACGTCGTCCCATCGTCGAAGATGAAACCATCCTCTCTGAGCATGATGCCGTAGCGCGCTTTGCCGACCTCGAGATTCTTCCAGCCGTTGACATAAACGCGATTCAGAAACTCGGCAGCATCCGGTCCCTGCACATCGATCTTGCCGAGTGTCGAGACGTCGACGACGCCGACGGTCTCGCGCACGGCCTTGGTCTCGCGCCGGTAGGCGGCGTTCACATCCTCCGAGCCTTGCGGAAAGTACCAGGCGCGTTTCCATAGACCGGTGTCGAGGAACACGCAGCCGGCCTTCTCGTTCCAGGCGTGGAAGGGCGTTCGGCGAACCGGCTTCACGTGATTGTCGGTTTCGTGGCCGGCCAGCGTCGCGAGGGCGACCGGCGTGTAGGGTGGTCGCCAGCCGGTTGTCCCGACCTGAGGGATATCGAGGCCGCGGAGCTTCGCCATTTGCGCCAGCGCAATGACGTTCGATGTCTTGCCCTGCTCCGTCGCCATGCCGAGCGTCGTGTAGCGCTTCAGATGCTCGACCGAGACATAGCCTTCGAGATGCGCAAGCTTCACGTCGGAGGCCGAGACGTCGTTCTGCAGATCGATGAAGCGCTTCTGTTCTCTGAGACCGTGCGGCGGTGGCACGTCGAAGACGGCTGCAAACCCCTGGCCAAGCTCTCCGCTCGGCAAATCGTCGGAAATCGGCGCGCTGCCGCTGGAACCTGTGGCGCCGGCCTTCTGGGCGGCCTCGGTACCCGCCGCGAAGCCTTGGGCCACGGCGGCGGCAGACCCGAAGCTCCCCCTCATGGCGCCGGCATGATGCTCAATCGCCCCCTCGCCTGCCGGGACGAGACAATGCAGCGTCTCGTTCCAGGCCGGGCGGGCCCCTCCCTTGTGGGTCGCGAGATGGAGCTGCGGGTCCCAGCCGCCGGAGACGGCGATGAGATCACAGGCCAGGCGGGTGAACCCACCCGTGCAACGGCCCGTCGCGATGTCGAAGGGCGCGACGACGGCGCCAGAGACCGCCTTGCCGCCGACGGCCTCGGCGACGGCGTGACCGGCATGGACCTGTACGCCCTTACTTTCGATGCGCTTGATGGCGGCCGCATCCAGTGGCCGGGCGTCGACCACGGTGACCTGGGCCCCCGCCGCCTTTAGATCGAAAGCGGCGCGATAGGCGCTGTCGTTGCTCGTGAATACAACAGCCTTCCGTCCAGCGATGACGGCATATCGGTTGAGATAGCTCCTGACGGCGCCGGCCAGCATGACGCCTGGCCGGTCGTTGTTGCCGAAGGGAATGGGACGCTCGATGGCCCCTGCCGCGATCACGACACGACTTGCGCGCAGCACGATGTAGCGCTGTCGAGGCTCGTGGGAGTCGGGCTCCGCCTTGTGGTCGGCGACACGCTCCACGAGGCCGAAGGTACCGCCGTCGAACTGGCCGAACACCGTCGTTCTCGGCATCAGCCGGACGTTCGGCAGGCTCTCCAACTCGGCAACAACGGCCTTCAGCCAGAGATCAGACGGGTTGCCCGCAGGCTCGTCGAGGAGTGCACCGCCGAGGCCTGGCATCTGCTCAGCCAAGATCACGCGGGCGCCGGCACGGCCGGCCGCAAGGGCTGCCGAAAGCCCTGCAGGACCGCTGCCGATCACGAGCACATCCGTGAAGGCATTGACCTTCTCGTAGCGATCGGGGTCGGGTGCGGTGGCGGCGACACCGAGACCGGCGGCCTTGCGGATGAAGGGCTCGAACAGCATCCAGCTCTTCCTCGTCGGCCCCATGAAGGTCTTGTAGTAGAAGCCGGCCGACAGGAAGGGTTTGAACAGGTTGTTGATCGCCAGGATGTCGAACGACGGTGATGGCCAGGCATTCTGGCTGCGGCTCACGAGGCCGTCGTAGAGCTCGGCCATCGGGGCTGGCACATTCGGCTCCTGCCGTCCGCCGGACCGGACCGTCACGAGCCCTGTCGGCTCCTCGACGCCAGCCGAGAGCATGCCGCGCGGACGATGATATTTGAAGCTCCGGCCGACGAGCTTGACGCCGTTGGCGAGCAGCGCCGAGGCTAAAGTATCACCGGCATAGCCCTGATAGGCCTTGCCGTCGAAACGGAAGCCCACCTGCCGGACGCGATCGATGCGTCCACCGGCAGCAAGGCGGTTGGACTGCCCGCTCATTCCCGACCTCCACTACTCTGTCGAGCCCGCATAGCATCTCGTGCCATCGCGACGTCGCTGATCTCGTGCGTGGCCGTGTCTCGTGTGACGACGAGCCACTGCCGGCAGCCATGCAGGTGATGCCAGAATTCCCTGTGCGGCCCGCGCGGATTGTTGCGCTCGTAGACATAGGCCAGCCAGGGTTCCGGATCGGTCTCTGACAGGTCCGGACGGATGCGTTCCGCATCGCCGCCATAGTTGAACTCGGAGGAGTCGCGAAGGCCGCAATAGGGGCAAGCGATGCGCATGTCTTGTCTCTCAGCTCAATGCCAATACGGCGTCGGGCCCTGGCCCTTCTCATCGATAGGCCGGCCTTCGCGGAAGCGCTCGAGTGTGAACTTCTTATTGTATTCGTGAGGCTCGTCCTTCGCGATCGTCCAGGCGAAGCACCAGCCGGAACCCGGCGTCGCCTTGAAACCGCCGTAGCACCAGCCGGCATTGATGTAGAGACCATCGACCGGCGATCGACAGATGATCGGCGTGCCGTCCATCGACATGTCCATGATGCCGCCCCATTGACGGACGAGGCGAACCCGCGCGATGGCCGGAACGAGAGCCTTGCCCTCGGTGATCACGTGCTCGACAGTCGGCAGGTTGCCGCGCTGGGCATAGGAGTTGTAGCCGTCGGGATCGCCGCCGAAGACGAGCCCACCCTTGTCGGACTGCGAGACATAGAAGTGACCAGCGCCGAAGGTCACGACATGATCGACGAGCGGCTTGATAGGCTCGGAGACGAAGGCCTGCAGCACATGGCTTTCGATGGGCAGCCGAATGCCCGCCTTCTCGGCGAGAAGAGTCGAATTGCCCGCGATTGCCATGCCGACCTTTTTCGCACGGATGGGACCGCGCGAGGTCTGCACGCCGACAACGGAACCCGAGACGTCGCGCAGGAAATCCGTCACCTCGCAATTCTGGATGATGTCGACGCCGAGCCGGTCGGCGGCGCGTGCATAGCCCCAGGCGACTGCGTCGTGGCGCGCGGTACCGCCCCGCCACTGGCAGAGCGAGCCATAGACGGGAAAACGGAAATCCTTGCTGGGATTGACATAGGGGAGATGCTTCAGCGTCTCCTCGCGATTGTAGAGCTCGGCGTCGATGCCGTTCAGCCGCATCCAGTTGCCGCGCCGCGCGAAGGCATCGTACTGCGCCGGCGTGTGCGCAAGGTTGAAGACGCCGCGATGTGACATCATCACATTGTAGTTCAGGTCGTGCGAGAGCCCTTCCCAGAGCTTCATCGCCCATTCGTAGAACTGCGTGTTGCCGTCGAGCGCGTAGTTCGACCTGACGATGGTCGTGTTTCGGCCGATGTTGCCGCCGCCGAGCCAGCCCTTGTCGAGGACGGCAACGTTGCGGATGCCGTGCTCCTTGGCGAGATAGTACGCCGTGGCGAGCCCATGGCCCGAGCCGATGATTATCACGTCATACTCGGGCCTCGGCTCGGGATCGCGCCAGGCACGTGACCAGCCGCGATTGCCGGTCAACGCGTTACGGACAACGGAGAAGACGGAGTAGTGCGTCATCGGTCGGGCCCTCGCGGCGACAGGAGAGGACCCTAACAGACATGAAACATTTAGTCCAACAGCGACTTCAAATGGATCAAATGCACCGCCGCGGCCCCGGAGCGACCGCGGCCAGGAGCCGGGTCAACGACGCTTCATGCCGGTGATCATAGCGCGTGACAGGTTCTCGCGGTGCGAGACGCTGGCGAGGATGACGCCAAGAACATGGAAGATCACGAGCGCCAGCGTGAGGTTGGCCGTCACCTCGTGGATTTCCTCGAAGACCTCCTCGCCGCCGTCGCCCGCCTCCCCCTCATCCGAGTCTTCGAGGCTCGAAATGGCGGACGTGACGCCACCGAAGGTCTGTGCGGTTACGATCCCGGCAAGCGGACCACGCCCCTCGTCGACCGCGAGAAGCACCATGCCGCTGCCTGTCGTCGCGGCCAGCATGATCAGAAGCGCGATGGTCATCAGCCCGCCCGGCGGGCTGTGCCCGATATGGCGCTCGGCAGAACCAGTGAAGAGACTCACCAGATAGCCGGTGGCCTTGAACGGCCCTGTCACGAAATCGGTGAAGCGCGCATGCCGAGTACCGATGATTCCCCAGATGATCCGAATTGCGACGACGATCCCGATCACATATCCGGACCAGCTGTGCAGCCACTCCGGCTCGCCTTCAGACAGATAGGCGATCGCGAATGCCGCGACCAGCAGCCAGTGCCCGATTCTGACAATTGGATCCCATACACGGATCATCTCGGCGTGGTCACCCGCCTCACGCTTGCTCATGAAGACTCTCCTCATCTTCTCGATGGACGCGAACCCGCGTCCGTGCGCTGACCACGGCGCGATCCTCGCGTCGCCGGTCAAGCCCGCATTGATCCAAGTCATGGCAAGGATCGAAATGTCGATAACGGATGATTTGCCATCGTGTCGTTAAGTGCCCGGCCCAGCCCACGAACCTCACAACCACGGCGGCGTGCAGGCGCTGACGACCTCGCAAGGTTCGTCCGAGATATTGCGGAAGCGGTGCGGCACGCGGCTGTCGAAGAGGTAGGCGTCGCCGGCTTTGAGCACACGCACCTCGTCGCCGACCGTCACCTCGAGCTCGCCCGAGATGACGACGCCACCCTCGTGGCTCGCGTGCTCGAGCATGGACTCGCCGGTGTCGGCGCCGGGCGCGTAGCGCTCGTGCAATATCTGCAGGTTGTGCGCACGCGGATCGCCGACCTGGCGGAATGACATGCTGCCCGAGGAGCCGTTGCCGTGCGCGTGGCCGACACGGCCGGTGAGATCGGCAAGGTCGTCCGGGCGGAAGAACACCTGAGCGCTAGCCGGCCGCTCGGGCTCGAAGAACTCGACCATGGTCATCGGAATGCCGCCGAGGATTTTCCGCAAGCTCGCGACGGACGGAGAGTTCTTGTTGGCCTCGAGCATAGAGATCAGCCCATGCGTCACGCCGGCGCGCTCGGCGAGCTGGCGCTGCGTGAGGCCGGCACGGGTGCGGACCTGCTTCAGCCGCCGGCCGACGTCGAACTCGGCACTATCTCGTCGCTGCTGCATGGCTGAGCTTTATACTACCGCGCCGTCTTGCTCAATATATTGAGCAGTGCTATAGGGTCGCCGTTCGAAAGACAAGGCTGGCCGTCCACGCTAGGATCGACGGCACCCGCTCGCTCCCCGAAAGGAAACCTCATGGCCACGAAGTCCGAAGCGCTGAAGGCCCGGCATACCGCCGCCGTTCCGCGCGGCATCGCCACCAAATCCGTCTACGCCGCCAAGGCCGAGAACGCCGAGGTGTGGGATGTCGACGGCAAGCGCTATATCGACTTCGCGGCCGGCATTGCCGTCGTCAACACCGGCCACCGGCATCCGAAGGTCATGAAGGCAGTCGCCGCCCAGATCGCCGACTTCACACATACCTGCTTCAACGTCGCGCCGTACGAGGAATACATCGCGGTTGCCGAGCGCCTGAACACGTCCACCCCCGGCACTTTCACGAAGAAGACGATGTTCGTGACAACGGGCGCGGAAGCTGTCGAGAACGCCGTCAAGATCGCGCGCGTCGCGACCGGCCGCACGGCCGTCGTGTCCTTCACCGGCGCCTTCCACGGCCGCACGATGATGGGCATGGCATTGACCGGCAAGGTCGTGCCCTACAAGAAGGGCTTTGGTCCCTTCCCGGCCGAAGTGTTCCATGCGCCGTTTCCGAAACCTTACCACGACATGACGGTCGAGCAGGCGCTGGCCGGCTTGAAGGACGTCTTTGCCGGCGATGTCGATCCGGCGCGAGTCGCCGCCATCATCGTCGAGCCCGTGCAGGGTGAAGGCGGCTTCTACGTCGCCCCCGTGGCCTTCCTGCAGGCGCTGAGGAAGCTATGCGACGAGCATGGCATCCTGTTCATCGCCGACGAGATCCAAACCGGCATGGCCCGCACCGGCAAGATGTTCGCCATCGAGCATGCAGGAGTGGTGCCGGACTTGATCACCATGGCGAAGGGCCTCGGCGGCGGCTTCCCGCTCGCCGCCGTCACTGGCCGCGCCGAGTTGATGGATGCGGCGCTCCCGGGCGGTCTCGGCGGCACCTATGCGGGCTCGCCCGTCGGCCTCGCCGCGGCCCAGGCCGTGCTCGAGGTGATCGACGAGGAGAAGCTCTGCGACAAGGCCGTCGCACTCGGCAAGGAGATCAAGGGCCGGCTCGAGGACATGCAGAAGAAGAACGAGTTCTCCTGCATCGGCGATGTCCGTGGCATGGGCGCCATGGTCGCCGTCGAGCTGGTGAAGGACCGCGTGTCCAAGGCGCCCGACGCCGACCTGACGAACCGGGTTGTCGCCAAGTGCCAGGAAAAGGGCCTACTGATTCTGACCTGCGGACCGAATGCGAATGTCGTGCGCTTCCTCCCGCCACTTACTTGCCCGACGGACCTCGCCAAATCGGGTATGGACATCTTCGAGCAGGCGATGACGGAGGCTGTGGGAGCGGCGTAAGGCAATCAGCCGGCGAGCCCATGACGCGTATCATGTGATGGGCCCGCTCGTGTCTCGCGCTATTTCGCCTGGATGAGGGCCGAGATGAGTGTTCGGTCGTCTCGCCCGGAGTCCCTGGCGATCTCGGCGAGAGGGCGCGTAACGGCGGCTCCGGCAAAGCCCGCCGCCTTGAGGCGCTGGACGAGCTGGTCCGCCGGAATGCCGAGTACCGGCGCCACCTTCTCCGGTGTCGCATCGAGCATCAGGCGGGCGAGTGCCATCTGCGGTGGCCCACCCCGCCGGCCTTCACCGGTCGCCGCCGGCAGCATGAATGCGAGGGCGGCAACGACCGAGACGACCACAGCGATCCCCATCGGGGCATGGCTGAAGTAACAGAGGAACGATCGCCAATTGCGCCAGAGGTGGAGCACGAAGGGCACGATCAGCACCATGCTCAGCCACTCGTGCATACCGTGGAAGTACTGCGAGCCCCAATGGAAAAACAGGGCGATGCCCGAGATGAGCGAGACGAGGAACAGACCCGTGGTGAGCGGGGTGGCATAGCGATGGAGTGCGGGAGGCATGGGCGTGGTTTCCCTCATGGACAGAGAACGCTGCATGGATTGAACGAGCGCTAGCGTTCAAATCCGGCGCTTGCATCGGATGCCGGCGTTTTGTGGGGGAGCGCAGTGTTGTCCAGGCGGCGTAGAGTTCTCACCGACGAGACGAGCGTGTAGGGTTGAAGGGCATTTGACGGACGAGGCGCTACCTGCGCCTGTTATCGGTCCGGAATGGGAGCGCGACAATGGCACAGGATTCGACAGCATCGCGGGCACGGGCGGCTTTCCAATGGGAGGACCCGTTCCTTCTCGAGGAGCAGCTGACGGACGAGGAGCGGATGATCCGCGATACGGCGCGCGCTTACACCCAGGAGAAGCTCGAGCCTCGAATCCGCCAGGCCTTTCGCGACGAGAGCTTCGATCCGGCGATCCTGAAAGAGATGGGTGCGCTCGGACTTCTCGGCGTGACTTTGCCCGAGCAATATGGCGGCGTCGGCGCGAACTACGTGGCCGACGGTCTCGTCAAGCGGGAGGTGGAGCGGGTCGATTCAGGATACCGCTCGATGATGAGCGTGCAGTCCTCCCTCGTCATGTACCCGATCTACGCCTACGGCGATGAGACCCACCGCAAGACCTACCTGCCGAAGCTCGCGACCGGCGAGTGGATCGGCTGCTTCGGCCTCACCGAGCCCGATGCCGGCTCCGATCCCGGCGGCATGAAGACCAAGGCCGAGAAGACGGCAAAGGGCTATCGCCTCACCGGCTCGAAGATGTGGATCTCGAATGCGCCGGCCGCCGACGTCTTTGTCGTCTGGGCGAAGAGCGACGCACATGCCGGCGAGATCCGCGGCTTCGTGCTGGAGAAGGGCATGGCAGGACTCTCGGCACCCAAGATCGAGGGCAAGTTGTCGCTCAGAGCCTCGATTACCGGCGAGGTGGTGATGGACGGCGTCGAGGTGCCGGAAAGCGCCCTGTTGCCCAACGTCTCAGGTCTCAAAGGACCCTTCGGCTGCTTGAACCGAGCACGCTACGGCATCGCCTGGGGCACAATGGGCGCGGCGGAAAGCTGCTGGCATGCGGCGCGCCAGTATGCACTCGACAGAAAGCAGTTCGGCAAGCCGCTGGCACAAACCCAGCTCGTGCAGAAGAAGCTCGCCGACATGCAGACCGAGATCACGCTCGGTCTGCAGGCAGCGCTGCGCGTCGGCCGCCTGATGGACGAGGGCAAGGTCATGCCGGAGGCCATCAGCCTCATCAAACGCAATAACGCTGGCAAGGCCCTCGACATCGCCCGCCAGGCCCGTGACATCCATGGCGGCAACGGCATTTCGGACTCATTCCCCGTCATGCGCCACATGCTCAACCTCGAGACGGTCAACACCTACGAGGGCACACACGATGTGCACGCGCTGATCCTCGGTCGTGCGCAGACAGGTTTGCAGGCATTTTTCTGAGCCGATGCATCGCACGATCCACGATGGCCTGATCTACGGCACCGTGGGATTTTCTGCAGGCTTCGTTCTTGGCGTGTTGCGCGAAGTGTCGCTCATTCCGATGCTCGGAGCCGAGCTTGGGCGGCTGATCGAGTTTGCGGTGGCGACGATCGCGATCGTCGCTGTCGGCTGGTGGCTTGTCGCGCGAAGAAGACCGGCGCGATCATTCTGGAGCTGGTTCGGTGTCGGCTTGCTCGGAGTGGCGACGCTCCTCCTGCTCGAGAGTGCACTGGCCCTATTGGTGCTCGACATGCCTCTGGGGGCTTATCTTGCGGAGTTCGACGTCCGGCAAGGCGCGCTGTTTCCAATCGGCCTCCTCGTCATGGTCCTCGCACCGGCCATTCTCGGGGCCTCGGCCCGGCATTGAGTGGCCCCAGATAGCAATGCCCGTTGCCTGAGCCAGGCTTCAACGAGTGCAGAGTTTCGAATCAGGCCTCGCAAAGCGGACCGATGACCGGCAGATGATGTGAAAAGCGGAATTCGCCGCGCGGCGGCTCGGCGCAGGCTGATGGCCCGACCCTTGCTCCGCCGCGCCTCATCGGCTAGGCAAATCGCCGAAATGTAATGGCTCGCCACCCTGCCCGGGCGGCTACGGAGCGGTAGATGACCTACATCGTCAACGAGAACTGCATCAAGTGCAAATACACCGATTGCGTCGAGGTCTGCCCTGTCGATTGCTTCTATGAGGGCGCCAACATGCTGGTCATTCATCCGGACGAATGCATCGACTGCGGCGTCTGCGAGCCCGAGTGCCCTGTCGACGCCATCAAGCCCGATACCGAGCCGGGCCTCGAAAAGTGGCTGGAGATCAACCGGAGCTATTCGGAGGTCTGGCCCAACATCACCTCAAAAAAGGATGCCCCGGCGGACGCCAAAGCCTTTGAAGGTGTCGCAAATAAATTTGCTGAGCATTTCTCGCCCGAACCAGGCGAAGGCGACTGACTTTGCGGACCTTCGGAACGCATCTGCATTAAGGATTGATGGGTCTGCGGCGACCCCTATTTCCCCTGATCCGAAAACGACATGCGGGTCTGTCGATGCGACAGAGACCCGAAAACTGACGGCGCGTTAACCCTCCCCGAGGAGGAATATGCAACCGTTGCCGACGCGAAGCCCTTCATTTTCGCGGGATTTCGTGTTATTGTTCCCTACGAGATGCGAAAGTCGGCCCAACGACACTGGATCCCTTCGCTGCGAAATCAGCGGAGACAATAGCCTGATTGCGACCGCAGACCAACCCGATCGACGTGCTGGATTGGGCGGATCTTTGCGGTTTGTCGTTGTGAAGACGAGCGCTGCTCATCTCGGTCCGACATGGCGATTGCTGTCGGTGACCGGGATCACGATGAAGCATGCATGGGATGGCGTACCGCCGGTCAGGGGCAGCGAATAGCCTCGAGCGGCATCGACTTCGGGACAAGGGGTAACGACTGTCGGGCCATCTCCCCCGAGATGGCCCTGCGTGCGAATAGGTGAGTGAGAACGAGTATGGCTGCTAGCAAGACGATGAAGCCGTCCGCCAAGGCGAAGGCAAGGCCGAAGGCAAACCGAGCCTCTCCGGCCGGCAAGAAGTCGAGTGCCAAGGCCGTGGCCAAGGCGCCGGTCAAGACGAAAATCGCAGACAAGCCCCAGACCAAAGCGACAAAGCCGCGGACGACAGGCAAGACCGCGACATCGAAGCTGAGTATCGAAACCAACCCTAAGAAGAGCAACGTGAGCATCGCAGCAGTCAAGAAGGTTCGCGAGTCCAAGATCCCGACCAAGTCGAGCACGGTCAAGGCGCCTGCGAAGACATCCACGGCGAGCAAGCCTGCCGTCGCCAAGGCCCCCGTCAGCACCAGCAAGCATACGGCGACGATGGCCGACGCGCCCTCGATCGTCCTGCCGATCAAGAAGCTGCCCCTCAACGGCAAGCCGACCCAGGCGACCAGCAGGACGACTGCGCCCCCAGCGAAGCGTGCTGCACAGGCTGCGGCCGTGCCTCAAGCCAAGGCCGTCCCCCAGAAGGCGCAGGTCGCACCTGTCGTCGATCCGAAGAAGCCGGTGAAACCAGCCACCCAGCGGCATGGCTTCCGCACCAACGAGTACATTGTTTATCCCTCGCATGGCGTCGGCAAGATCGTTCGGATCGAGGAGCAGGTCGTGGCCGGCTACAGCCTGGAGCTGTTCGTCATCCACTTCGAGCAGGAGAAGATGACTCTTCGTGTCCCTACGGCAAAGCTGACGAGCGTCGGCATGCGCAAGCTCTCTGAGAGCCCGATTGTCGACCGCGCGATGGAAACGCTCAAAGGCCGCGCCCGCATCAAGCGGACGATGTGGAGCCGGCGTGCGCAGGAGTACGAGGCGAAGATCAACTCGGGCGACCTCATTTCGATCGCCGAGGTGGTCCGCGATCTTTATCGCGCCGAGACCCAGCCGGAGCAGTCCTACTCGGAGCGCCAGCTGTTCGAGGCGGCCCTCGATCGGATGTCGCGCGAGATCGCAGCGATCGAGAACCTCGACGACCGTGGCGCGACCCAAAAGGTCATCGATGTGCTGTCGAAGAGCGCCAAGAGCCGCAAGGCTGTCGAGGCCCCCGAGGCGTCCGCTGCCGATGGCGCGGAGCGCGCCGCCTGATCGCACGCTCTAAACTTTGGAGAAATGCGAGAGCCCCGGTGAGAACTGGGGCTCTCTGCGTTCGTGCCGCAGCTCGTCATGCGAAGGCAGTCGAAAGCAACTGCTCTTGCGGATCCTCGTTCGGTCAACTCAAGGCGTCGCCCGGGTCCGCTCGACTCTTACGAAAGCCTACGCTTGCGCTCGAGAACGTATTTGACCTCGCCGTGTTCGGCACCCGGTATCGGCTCCGAAAAGTTGGGAAAGCACGTTTCCGCGTGTCGCATGCCCAGCTTCTCCATCACGCGCCGAGAGTTCGTGTTGACCGCCATCGTCAGTGCAACGATGCGAGTGACATCGCGCCGAGCAAATGCATCAGAGATCACGGCCTTGGCCGCCTCGGTGGCATAGCCCTGCCCCCATGCTGAGCGATAAAACCGATAGCCGAGCTCGGCTTCCTCCCCCTCTACGAAGAGCGCGATCCAACCCGCAAGAGTGCCGGTGTCACGCTCGATGACCGCCATGACCTCCGGCTCAGCGCCTCTCGGCATCAGGTAGGCAGACGATTGTGGATCGGCGGGGACAAGTGGCGTCGGCACTCCGCCGTTTAGGTACCGCATGACCTCGGGGTCTTGCTCCATGCGATGCAGCGCATCGCGATCGGCAGGCTGTACCGGACGCAGTCTGAGCCGCTCCGTCAGGATCTGCATGGAGGAAGCGCCATTGACATGACCTCAGTCCAGACGCTGCACGGTTGGCGCCATGGAAATGGGGGTCGAGGATGCAGGGGGCGCTGCATCGGGCGGCATCTGAGGTGCGGCTTGCGGCTGATCCAGCACTTCGATCTGTTCGGGATGGGTTAGGTTGATCAGCGGTCCATTCCAGCGCTCGACCCAACCGCGCAACCGGACTTTCGCGCCCTTCAATGCGAGGAGATCGACTCCCGCAGCCGCGAAGCGCTTGCGATCTCGGCCCGACACAATCGCCGTCAAATCCTTCGACCAATCATCGCCGAAATCGAGATAGACCCGCCGTTTGCGCTCGCTGACGGCCCTCACGCGCCCCTCGGCGATCTCGAAGCTCTGGACGAAGTCGGCGAGCTCATGCGCTTTCGCCGCATCACGAATCTGGTAAGCGGCGTTCACCCACAGTCCGCGCTTGGCGCGCCGGGCCCGATCCTCGGCCGCCAACAGCTCGGCGACACAACCACGGCTCGTGGTTGAGGAAGCAACCCGCAGGTGGCCATCCGCCACCTGCCGCTCCTCGACCCATGTGTCATCGCCGCCGACGATCAGGAAGACATGGGCGATCTGCCGGCCGTATCGATCCTTGTTTTGGCCGGCGGTCGCGATCCGCACGGACTTGCCCATGACGAGAGATTGGAGCGCTTTGCGGGACTCTTCCGCGGCGACCCAAATGGCCTCCTCCGCAAGTCCAGGTGGCGGCTCGGGTGCAAGCACACCGGCCAGCCGCACCTCGCGGCCATCGTCGAGCCGGATCGTCTGCCCGTCGATGACGGCAATCACCGTGCGCGTGGTCTGCTTGCGCACCTTGCAGTCCGCGGCCGCGGCGCCTGCGATCGTGTTCACAGCTGCCGCGAGTACGCCGACAGTTGCGCAAACCCGGCCGAGCCGGCGCATCACAGCGTCAGGCCGGCCGGCAAAGGAGCCTGCACCAGACCGCCCAGTTTGCGATGCGTCTCCAGATCCCGGACCCATTCATAGTAGAGCCCCTTCACCGACTGAATGACAACTCCAGCCTCGCGCAATCGCGCGATGCCGGCTCCGTGATGCGGCGGTGGCGAATGGGTCGCGTCCTCAATGACGACAGCCCGAATGCCGGCGCTCGCCAGACCCAGCGCCGATTGGGCAATGCAAACGTCCGTCTCGAGCCCGATCAGCACGGCAGTCGAGCGCCCGCTTGCCCTGACATCCTTCAAGATGTCCGCCTGCCCCGTCAGGCCGAAGATGAGCTTGTCATGTACGGTTTGACCGGCCGGCAGGGCTTCGAGGAGTGCTGGGACGAGCGGACCGTTGCGTGCCATATCTTCGGCGGTCGCTACAATCGGAATGTCGAGCGCGCGAGCCACCCGCATGAGCCAAGCCATGCGCTCGACGAGCGGTGCGCGCACGTCGAGCGGCAACTTGCCGAGAAAATAGCTCTGGATATCGATGACGACGAGCACGGACTGGGCGCGGTCGACGAGCTCATGCCCTGGCCTGATCAACGCACTCATCACCACCTCGACTATATACCTTGAACCATGGTCGTGCCCTGACCGGGTCGTCATGACACGGCCAATTGAGTATCATGATCCGCATGGAACAGCAGCCCCAATCTCCCGGCGAGATCGCCCCGGTCACCGACCTCAGGACGCTGCTTGCCCATATCACCCAGCGCTACCCGGCGCTCAGCCCGCAGCTCCGACAAGCCGCCAAGATCGTACTCGAGCGTCCAGAGGACGTGGCGCTGCGCTCGATGCGGGCGCTGGCCGGTGAGGCCGGCGTTCCACCCTCCACTATGGTGCGCCTCGCCAAGGCGCTCGACCAGCCGAGCTACGAGTCGTTCCGCCGCGTCTTCCAGGAGGCAATGCGCACCTCGGCCACCGATTTCGTTGCGCGGGCCGAATGGTTGCAGAGGCTCCCCGAGGGTGGGCGCGCCAGCGGCGTCGTCGGCGGCATGGCCGAAGCCATCCTCTCGAATGTCGAAACCGCCTTTCGCGGCAGTGATCCCGAGCTGTTGAGAAATGCCGCCGAGGCGCTACGGAAGGCGCGATCCGTCACCGTCGTCGGCGTCGGTGGCATGCATGCTCCGGCTGCCTATTTCCACTATGTCGCTCGCATGACGCGGCCCAACGTCGTGCTGGCCGAGCCGCTCATGGCGAGCATGATCGATGAACTCGCCGGCATCGGGCCGAAAGACGCCGTCCTCGTACTATCCGTAGCACCCTATGCGGGCCAGTCCGTCGAATCGGCTCGTTTCGCACACCGGTCCGGTGCGCACCTGATCGCGGTCACTGACAGCCGCGCCGCACCGATCGCACCAATTGCCGACACACTCCTGCTTGTGCCGACGGCGACACCTCAATTCTTCCCGTCACAGGCGGCAACCGTCGCGCTGCTCGAGACACTGATCGCTCTCCTCGTCTCTTCTGGCGACAAGGCGGTATTGTCGCGTATCGAAGAGGTCGAGCAGCACCGCCGCCGTGCCGGCGTCTATTGGCCCGGCGAGAAGGCTTAGACCATGGCAAAGCGCAACGCCGGACCACGTGACTTCTATCTTCTCCGCTACGCGGCGGAGGCCGAGGCGCTACAGAACCGTATCTTCGCCGAGGCTGATCCTGGCTACTTCGGTCAGGGCAGCTGGACCTCGACAGCCGACTACGACCGGCTGTTCGATTGGCTCGGGGTCGGCCCCGGAAGCCTCGTGCTCGATATTGCCTCGGGAGCTGGCGCCCCAGCGCTTCGGCTCGCCGAGCGACGGGGCTGCCGCGTCGTCGGCATCGACCGGAGCAGGGATGCTGTCGATACGGCGAGCAAGCGGGCATGCGCTCAGAAGCTCGCGGATCGCGTTCACTTCGAGGTTGCCGACGCGTCCGCCCGCCTCCCTTTCGATGCTGCGCATTTCGACGCGGTGATCTCCGTCGACGGCCTCATCCATCTCCCCGACAGACCGAATGTCCTTGGCGAATGGGCGCGTGTGCTGAAGTCAGGCGGCAGGCTCGCCTTCACGGACCAGATCGTCACCGGGCCGATCATGAACACCGAACTCAGCCTGCGTACGCCGGCCTTCGATTTCCTCATTACCCATCCGGGCTACAACGAGCGCCTGCTCGAGGACGCGGGGTTCGCGCTCGAGCGTCGGGAGGATCTGACGGAGACGATCGCCGGCCTCGCGCGCCGTCACTGGCAGGCCCGCGAGAGTCATCGAGATGCCTTGATCGCCCTCGAAGGCCTCGAGCGCTACGAGGTGCTGACCGCCTACCGCCGCATGGCCGAGACCTTGGCCAGGGAGCGCCGCTTGTCGCATGTCGCATTCCTGGCCCGGCGGCGATAATACCTGCCAAAGGCAGCGACCTGGGACCCGATCATGAGCACCATCGACCTCGACAAGATGAAGCCCGCCGCCACGGCCGACGTAAAGGGCAAACGCGTGCTCGTGCGCGCCGACCTCAACGTCCCCGTCAAGGAAGGCAAGGTGACGGATGCGACCCGAATCGCGCGCTTCCTGCCGACAGTGAAGGACTTGGCGGTACGCGGCGCCAAGGTGATCGTCCTGTCGCATTTCGGCCGGCCAGACGGTGAGCGAGTCGCGAAGATGTCCCTGCGACCGATCGCCGACGCCATGGCGGCACTCAGTGGTACTCCCGTCCGCTTCGGCGACGACTGCATCGGTGATGCCGCCCGCAAAGCGATCGATGCCATGCAGCCCGGCGACATCGCGGTGCTCGAGAACACCCGCTTTCATGCCGGCGAGGAGGCGAACGATCCGGACTTCACGAGGGCGCTCGCCGCCCTGGGCGATCTCTACGTCAACGATGCCTTCTCCTGTGCCCATCGCGCGCATGCATCGACCGAGGGGCTAGCGCATCATCTTCCGGCCTTCGCGGGCCAGCAGATGATGGCCGAGATCACGGCGTTGCGCGGTGCGCTCGAGAATCCGGAGCGACCGGTCATGGCGATCGTCGGCGGCTCGAAGGTGTCGACGAAGATTCCGGTGCTGACCAACCTGGCCAAGAAGGTTCAGCATCTGGTCATCGGCGGCGGCATGGCCAATACGTTTCTGCTCGCTGATGGCACGAAGATCGGCAGATCGCTGGCCGAGCCCGACTTCATCCCGACTGTCGGTGAGATCAAGGCCTCTGCAAAGGCCGCCGGCTGCAGGATCCACCTGCCGGTGGACGCCGCCTTGGCAAAGAAGCTCGAGGCCGGTGCCGAGAGTCGCATTTGTGCGCTGGACGGCGTTGCCGGCGACGAGATGATCCTCGACATCGGGCCGAAGTCGATCGACGCCATCCGCGTGACGCTCAGAGCATGCCGCACGCTGCTCTGGAATGGACCGGTCGGAGCCTTCGAAATCGCCCCCTTCGGCGAGGGAACATTTGCGATCGCCCGCGAGGCAGCAGAGCTCACAAAGGCAGGCAGACTCGTCTCGGTCGCCGGGGGCGGCGATACGGTGGCGGCCCTTAACATGGCCGGCGTCCCGGACGATTTGACCTACGTCTCGACTGCGGGCGGAGCCTTCCTCGAATGGCTCGAGGGCCGCGAGCTGCCGGGCGTGGCGGCGCTCACGCGATAGGCGATTGCGTGCTCAGCGCTGCGCGGTCTGCCAGCTCGGATGAATCCAAGGCGTCTGATTGGCGGCAGGCAGTGGCTCGCGTTCCAGGATGTGATCGGCAGCCTTCTCACCGGTCATGATCGAGGGGGCATTGAGATTGCCGTTCGTCACCTGTGGAAACACCGAGGAATCGGCGACACGCAATCCCTCGACACCGATCACCCGGCATTCCGGATCGACGACGGCACGTGGGTCGTCAGCTGCTCCCATGCGGCAGGTGCCGCACGGGTGATAGGCGCTCTCGACGTGCTCCTTGACGAAAGCATCGATATCGGCATCCGACTGGGCCTTGCTGCCGGGCTGGATCTCGTACTGAAAGTAGGGTGTCAGCGCCGGCTGCGCGAAGATCTCGCGGGTCAGGCGGATCGCCGTACGGAAATCCCGCCAGTCGTCCGCATGCGACATGTAATTGAATTGGATAGCTGGCGGCGTCTTCGGATCGGGTGACCTCAAACGGATGTTGCCGCGCGATTTGGACCGCATCGGACCGACATGCACCTGGAAGCCGTGGCTCTTGGCCGCCGAGCGACCGTCATAGCGAATCGCGGCCGGCAGGAAATGATACTGGATGTCGGGATACTTCACGCCGGCCGCCGAGCGGATGAAGCCGCAGCTCTCGAAATGGTTGGTCGCGCCGAGGCCGTTCTTGAACAAGAGCCATCTGAGACCAATCAGCCCCTTCGAGAAAAGGTTGAGATGGCTGTGCAGCGTCACCGGCTGCTTGCAGGCCGCCTGCAGATAGACTTCCAGATGATCCTGCAGGTTCTCCCCGACCCCCGGGCGGTCGGCGACGACGCCGATGCCGAAGCGGCTGAGCTCGCTCGCCGGGCCAATGCCAGACAGCTTCAGGAGCCTTGGCGAGTTGATGGCGGAGGCCGAGACGATGACCTCGCGCCGAGCTTTCAACACCTCGATCCGGCCACCGCGCTCGACTTCGACGCCGATGGCTCGGCGGCCTTCGAAGACGACGCGCCTAGCGAAGGCGCGAACGATACGGACGCGGCCCGTCTTGAAGGCCGGCCGAAGATAGGCGTTCGCCACCGACCAGCGCCGGCCCTTATGGACCGTCATCTCCATGGCGCCGAAACCCTCCTGGCGCTCTCCGTTGTAGTCCTCGCTCACACCGTAGCCCGCCTGCCGTCCGGCCTCGATGAATGCCTTGTAGAGCGGATTCCGCAACGCGCCGCGATGAACATGCATCGGACCTGCCTCGCCGCGCCAGCCGGCCTGCCCGCCATGTGAGGTCTCTTGCCGCTTGAAGTAGGGCAACACGTGCCGGTAGCCCCAGCCCTTGGCGCCCATCTGCTCCCAGGTATCGAAATCCTCGGCATGACCGCGCACATAGACCATGCCGTTGATCGAGGATGACCCGCCGATCACTTTTCCTCGCGGTGTGACCAGACGGCGCCCACCCAAATGCGGCTCGGGCTCGGTGTGGAAGCCCCAGTCGTAGAGGCTCATGTTCATCGGATAGGAGAGTGCAGACGGCATCTGTATGAAGGGCCCGATGTCGGTACCGCCATGCTCAACGAGCGTAATGCGATGCTTGCCGGCCTCGGCCAGACGGTAGGCGAGAGCCGAGCCGGCGGAGCCCGCACCGACGACGATGTAGTCGGTCTCAGACACGGCGCGGTCCTCCGATCATCGCCTCGACGTAGCCTTCGACGAGCGCCACCGCCTCGGCTGTGTCCGGCGTCTCATCGCCGAGCGCGCATCTGAGATAGATGCCGTCGATCAAGGCAGCGATGCCGCGGGCCATCTCGTAGGCCGTCGGCCGCGATACCAGTTCGGCGAGCGCATCGACGAGCGTCGAGTGGAGACGTGCCGTATACACGTGGTGCAGCCGCCGCGCGCCGGGCGAGGCCTGCGCCATGGCGTAGAAGACGAGCCAGGCGGACATGGCCGCAGGCTGCAGCTGATCGGCGGTGAAGGAGCCCTGGATGATCGCCGAGAGCCGGGCCCGCGGCGATCGGGCCTGCCGCAAGCGACGGCGGACATGCCCTGCAAACACGCTCATCAGATGCCGCATGGTGGCGACGATGAGGTCGTCCTTACCGCCGAAATAGTGGTGGGCCAGAGCCGAGGAGACGCCCGCACGCCGTGCAATCTGCCCGACGGTGACATCGAGCGAGCCGGTCTCGTGGATCGCGGCGATGGCGGCTTCCACGAGTTCCTGGCGACGTTGCCGCTCCATTCCCCGTCTCGGCATTTCGCCCTCTTGGATGTGGTCTGACGGGGTTTAACTTATCTTGATTGACTGGTCAGTCAATGAAGAGTTGAGACAAGTCGATGAGTGAGTTTGCCAAAGAGTTAAGGACACGGCGGCGATGAGGGCGGGCGTACGGCCAAGGAAGCGGCTTTCAAGGGCAGTGCGCGCCACCGCCGGGCTGGCCCTGTCTGACAATGTTCACTGTCAGTTGCATAGAGTAGGGGCGCCCCTGTGCGGGGAGTGAGGACCGGAATGCACACACCTCACGCACGGCCGAACTCGATCACCGTCCGCAAGCCTTCGCCACGCTCCATACGGGCAAATCCCTCGCCAATACCATCGAGGCCAATGCGCGCGCTGATCAAGTCGTCGAGGTTGTAGCGGCCATCCAGGTAGAGACGGACGAGCCGAGGGATGTCGGTACGAAACTGGTTCGAGCCCATGTCACAGCCCATGACCTTCCGCTCGGCAATGAAGTGACCAAAGGGAAGCGCGATCCTGGCGTCGAGCGCCATCAGGCCCATCAGCACCGTCGTGCCGCCCTTGCGGGTCATCAGGAAGGCCTGCTCGACAAGCTCTGGCTTGCCGACGACCTCGAAAGCGGAATGCACACCCTTGCCACCCGTCAACTCGCGTACAGCGTCAACGGCATCGCTCACCTTCGGATCAATGACAGCCGTCGCTCCAAATCGCTTCGCCATCTCACGGCGGGCGGGCAGGAGGTCGACGGCGATGATGTCGGCCGCGCCCGCCAGGCGAGCGCTCTGGATGGTGTTGATGCCGACGGCACCACAGCCGATAACAGCCACCGATTCGCCGGCGCGCACTTGAGCCGTGCGTATCACCGCCCCGTACCCGGTCATCGCCCCGCAGGCGAGCAATGCCGCGCGGTCGAGAGGCATGGACGTGTCGACTTTGACGAGCGCATGCTCGTGCACCAGCATCATCTCGGCAAAGCCGGACAAATGCATGAATTGCGTCACCGGCAGGCCGTTGAGCGACAGTCGTGGCGGCTCTTGGCCTTGCCGCACCAGCGCACCCTGCCCGTCGCATATCGAGGGACGGCCCGAGAGGCACAACTCGCAAGCACCGCAAAATGCCGACAGGCAGCCGATCACATGATCGCCCGGCTTCAGATAGCTGACGCCTAGTCCGACTTTCCGGACGATACCAGCGGTCTCATGTCCGAGGATGGCCGGAACATCGACCGGCAAATGGCCCTGCAGGAAGTGCAGATCCGTATGGCAGAGACCCGTCGCCACCACTTCGACCAGAACCTCGCCGGGGCCGGGATCGGCGACGGACACGTTCTCGATCGACAACGGCTTGCCGATCTCACTCAAAACGGCGGCGCGCATCTTCGATCTCCTGGCTTAGGGGGATTTGGCGGCGGTGACGCTCAGGAATGGCGAGCGAGAAAGTCTGCGAGGGACTCGTTGACGGCGGCAGAATTCTCGAGATTGGCGAGATGGCCGGCCGCGGGCACGATGCAGACCTCGCCCCTTGCGGCCATGCCGGCTATCGCCTCGGCATAGGCGGGTGGCGTCTCTGCGTCGTCGGCACCCGCCATGGCCAGAACGGGGCAGGCGATCTGCGGCAAATCGGCGACGCCGTCGTGATCGGCGATGAGCCGCGTCGTCAGCCTCAGCCCCTCGCGCTTGGCCCGCGCCATCGCCACGGTCGCCTCCTCGACGACAGTCGCCGGACAGGCAGGACCAACGATCGCTTTCACCATGCCGGCCGAGAACTGGTCGATGGCCACACCTTCGCTGAGCGCGCGCAGGATCGGTTCGGCAAAGGCCTCCGGACGCGCATCGCCGCCGAATCCGAATTTCGGCGAGGTATCCATGAGTGTCAGCGAGCGGCACAGCGCCGGGTGGCGGGTGGCAAAACGCATCAGGATCATGGCGCCGACAGACAGACCCACGAAATGGGCTTTGGCGAGCATCAATGTCTTGCGGGCGAAGAAGGCCAGCATATCGGCGATCGTATCGACGCCGGCTCCCACAGGTGGCAAGGCCGAGGCGCCGAAGCCCGGCATGTCCCAGGCGATGCACCGGTATTGTCCGGACAAGGCGCGCAATTGCGGCTCCCAGGCGGTCCGCGAGCCGGCCATCGCATGCAGGAAGAGCACGGGGTCGCCTGAGCCGGCCTCGCGCCAAGCGATGGGATGCTCGTTGCGATCGATCATGGCAACCTCTGTTGAGAAGACATGCGGGTGCTGGCCCGCTCCCCTCCTCTTCGTATACAGTATTCAGAGCGAGCCAGCCACCCGAGCTGGGTCGAGGAAATCTCGTGGGGGAGTGATGCCCGAAAGAACCGGTATCTCCGTCGATCTTGCCGATCCGTTCCTGTTCGACCGGGGAATTCCGCAGACCGTTTTCGCAGAGCTGCGCGCCAAACCCGGCCTCGCCTGGAACGCCATTGGCGGCAATCCGGACGACGGCTTCTGGGCCGTCGGCAGATTCGAGGAGGTCGCAACCGTCTCGCGCGATCCCGAGACCTACAGCTCGGCGGTCGGCCACATTCAAATTTACAACATCGACGAGGACGCGCTCACGGCCCGCGCCTCCATGATCGATATGGACCCGCCCGAACACACCCGGCTGAGACGCCTCGTCAACCCGCATTTCCTGCCGCGCAACATTAAGGCCTACGTTCCCTTCATCGAGGCTCGTGTCACTGCTTTGCTCGACCGGATCCAGGCAAACGGCGGTGGCGACTGGGTGAGGGAGATGGCCAAGCCGATCCCGATCAGCGTCATCTGCGACATGCTGGGTGTGCCGGAGTCCGACCACGACTACATGATCGAGCTCACCGACTATCTTGTCGCCGGCACCTCCTCAAAGCCACTGGATCCCAATGCCTACGGCAATACCACACCACTCCGCCTCCTCCCCTTCAACAGCCCCGCCGCGCACGGTCTCAGCGAATACGCACTGGCCCTCGGTCGCAAGCGCCGCGCCGATCCCAAGGACGACCTCGTCACCAAGCTCGTCACCGTCGAGGTCGATGGCGAAAAGCTCACCGACAGCGAGTTCGCCAACTTCTTCCGACTTCTGATTTTTGCGGGCAACGAGACGACGCGCTCCGCCATGGCGCATCTCGCCATGCAGCTCAATCAGTTTCCCGACGAATTTGCCCGTGCCAAGAGCGATCCCGCACTGATCGAGACGGCAGCCGAAGAGGTCGTGCGCTACGCCTCGCCAATCCTATACTTCCGACGCACCGCAACGCGCGACACCGAGCTGGCGGGTACACCCATCAAGCAGGGCGAGCGGGTTGTCATGTGGTATGCGAGCGCCAATTTCGACGATCGCCGATTCCCCGATCCGCTCCGCTTTGACATCAGCCGGCCGCGCATTCCAAGCCACGCCGGCTACGGCGGCGGCGGCATTCACATCTGCCTCGGCGCACAGCTCGCCCGGCTCGAGCTTGCAATCCTGATCGGCGAGATCCTGAAGCGCAATCTCAAGGTCGAGATCGTCGGAGCACCAGAGTACGTTCACTCGAATTTCGTCAATGGCATCGAGCATCTGGATGTGAGGCTTCATACCTGAGGCACGAGCCGCCCCGTTTCCATCGGCCGCCGGCCCGACTAAACTTTGTCCGATCGGTCTCCCCTGAAGGAATGCTGTAAGCCATGTCCGCGATGCCCACCGGCCCCCTCGACGGCCTCCGCATTCTCGATCTCACGCGCATCCTGGCAGGCCCGACCTGCACCCAGCTGCTGGGCGACCTGGGAGCCGACGTCATCAAGATCGAGAAGCCGGGCGAGGGCGACGACACGCGGGCTTGGGGTCCTCCCTACGTGACCGGTCACGATGGCAAGCCCACGAGGGAAAGTGCCTACTATCTGTGTGCCAATCGCAACAAGCGCTCGGTCGCGGCCGACATCGCAACGCCCGAGGGCGCCGGCCTGGTTCGCCGACTCGCCGCCAAATGCGATGTCCTGATCGAGAACTTCAAGGTCGGCGGCCTCAAGAAGTACGGCCTCGCCTATGACGACCTCAAGGCGGAGCACCCCCGCCTCGTCTACTGCTCGATCACCGGCTACGGCCAGACCGGGCCGCACAGGGCAAAGCCAGGCTATGATTTGCTTGCGCAAGGCTATGGCGGCATGATGAGCCTGACGGGCGATCCCGACGGCCAACCGATGAAGGTTGGTGTCGGCATCGCCGACGTCATGTGCGGAATGTATGCCGCGACGGCAATCCTTGCCGCGCTGCGTCATCGCGACCGCACCGGCGAGGGCCAGCAGATCGACGTTGCGCTTGTCGACTCACAGATCGCCTGGCTGATCAACGAAGGCACGAACTATCTTATGTCCGGCCAGGTGCCGAAGCGACGAGGTAACGGCCATCCCAACATCGTGCCCTACAATGTCTTTGAGACAGCCGACGGTCATGCCATCGTCGCGGTCGGGAATGACACCCAGTTCCAGCGCTTCTGCGAGGTGATCGGCATGCCAGAGCTTGCCAGCGATCCGCGCTTTGTCAGAAACACCGATCGGTTGTCGCATCGCGACACGCTCAATGCCATCATTGCCGAGCGCGTGAAGCAGATGCCGCGCGATGCTCTGATCAGCGCCATGGAGATTGCCTCGGTGCCCGGTGGCCCGATCAACAGGCTCGACGACGTGTTCTCCAGCGATCAAGTGGCGGCGCGCGGCATGCACATCAAGATGCCGCATCCGCTCGCCCGCGACGGCACCATCGATGTCATTGGCAATCCGCTCAAGCTGTCGAGGACACCTGTCACCTATCGTCGTTCGCCGCCGGTCTGCGGCGCCGACACCGACGAGGTCATTCGCGAACTCCTGGACGAGACCGGCAAAGGCTGAACACATGCCTCATTTGACCCCAGAGCAACGCGCCTTGCAGGCCCGGGCCCGAGCACTCGCCGACGGTCACGTCCGCGCGCGCGCGGCCGAGGTCGACCGCACCGAGGCCTATCCCTGGGACACCGTCGAGGCGCTGACCAAGGCCGGCTTCATGGGCATGACGATCCCGAAAGCCTATGGCGGGCAGGGCCTCACCTATCTCGATGCCGTTCTGGTCATCGAGCAGATGGCACGCACCTGCGGCGTTACCGGCCGCATCGTCGTCGAGGCCAACATGGGCGCCATCGGCGCCATCATGGCTTATGGCAGCGACGCACAGAAGACGCTCGCAGCCAACCATGTGCTCGCCGGCGACAAGCCGGCCATCTGCATCACCGAGCCCGAGGCCGGCAGTGCTGCGACCGAAATGTCCACAACGGCGGTCAAGACCGCGAATGGCTACGTGCTCAACGGTACGAAGTACTGGATCACAGGCGGTGGCGTCTCCAAGCTGCATTTGATTTTTGCGCGCGTCATCGAGAAGGGCGTCGACCAGGGGATCGGCGGATTCATCGCCATCCGCGACGAAAGCAAGGGCTTGCGGATCGGCGAGCGAGAGCCCGCGATGGGTCTGCGCGGCATTCCGGAGACCTATGTCCATTTCGAGAACCTGGAGATTCCGGAAGAACGTGTCGTGCGCATGCCGGAGGGATTCAAGCGCGGCTTTGCCTCGCTGATGACGGCCTACAACGCCCAGCGCGTCGGCGCCGCGACGGTTGCTCTGGGTATCGCCACCGGAGCCTATGAATTGGCGCTCGAGCGCGCCAAGGCCCGAGAGCAGTTCGGCCGGCCAATTGCCGAGTTCCAGGGGCTGCAATGGATGCTGGCCGACTGCTCGATCGGTCTCGCCGCCGCCCAGGCCCTGGTCTACAAAGCCGCCACCAATGCAGGCGCCGGCTTTCCCGACATGTGCGAGGCCGCCCAGGCGAAGATCCTCGCTTCGGACACGGCCATCAAGGTGACGAACGACGCGCTGCAGATCCACGGCGCCATGGGCTACTCGCGCAACCTGCCGCTCGAGCGCATGGCCCGCGATGCCCGCATGTTCACCATCGGTGGTGGCACCGCGCAGCTCTTGCGCAACCAGGTCGCCAGCACGATTCTCGGCGCGAAGCTGCCGCAGACCCGCGATGGCTACCTCAAGCAATCGACGGCACAGGCAAAGAGGAGTGCAGCCGGTGAGTGAGTATTTCGATCTCGGCGACTACAGCATGAAGGTCACGACTGGCTCGGCCGAGGCCCAGACCTGGTTCGATCGCGGCCTCGCCTGGTGCTACGGCTTCAACCACGACGAGGCAATCGCCTGTTTCAGGAAGGCGCTCGAGGCCGATTCCGCACTTGCCATGGCGCATTGGGGCATCGCCTACGCGGCCGGCCCAAACTACAACAAGCCCTGGGAGATGTTCGACCCCGAGGATCTCGCCAAGTGCCATGCGATAACACGGGCCGAGATCGAGAAGGCTTTGGCGGCCGCGCCCTCGGCAAGTGCGCTCGAGCGAGCGCTGATCCACGCGCTGGAGGCTCGATGCCCGGCGACACCGCCGGAGGATCTTGCGACCCTCAACGATGCCTACGCCCTGGCCATGCGCAATGTGTATTCGGCCTTCCCCGGCAATCCGGACGTCGCGACCTTCTATGCCGAATCGATGATGAACCGGACGACGTGGAAGCTCTGGGATCTGAAAACCGGAAAGCATGCCGAAGGCGCCGACACAGCGCGGATTGTCGAGGTACTCGAGCGCGGATTGGCTGACAACGAGCGGACCGGCCGGAAGCCACATGCCGGCCTCCTCCATATGTATATTCACGCCATGGAGATGTCGCCCCATCCGGAGAAGGCGATCCGCGCCTGCGATCAGCTTCGCGGTCTTGTACCCGACAGTGGCCACTTGCAGCACATGCCGACCCACATCGATGTGCTCTGCGGCAACTATCAGTCGGTGGTGGACTGGAACTCGAATGCCATCGTCGCCGACAACAAGTTTCTCGCCCGCGAGGGACCGCTCAACTTCTACAGCTTCTACCGCTGTCACGACTACCACTTCAAAGCCTACGGCGGCATGTTCCTCGGCCGGTTCGCGCTCGCCATGGAGGCGGCCGACGAGATGGTGAGAAGCCTGCCCGACGAGCTTATGCGCGTGCAATCGCCACCAATGGCAGACTGGCTCGAAGCATTCGTGCCGACCGACTACCACGTGCTGATCCGCTTCGGGAAATGGGAGGAGATCCTCGCCAAGCCGTTGCCGGAGGACCAGCACCTCTATGCCTTCACGACGGCGACAGCCCATTATGCCAAGGCGGTTGCTGCAGCCGCTTCCAACAAGCTCGACATTGCCGACAAGCAGGCCATTCTCTTCGAGGCGGCCTTCGAGCGCGTGCCCGAGACCCGCAAGCTTATGAACAACTTCTGTCGTGATATTCTCTGCGTGGCGCGAGAGATGATGAAAGGCGAGATCGCCTATCGCCGTGGACAGTACGACGAGGCTTTCGCGCATCTGCGCAAGTCGGTCGAACTCGACGACAACCTGCCTTATGACGAGCCCTGGGGCTGGATGCAACCAACGCGACACGCCCTGGGAGCGCTGCTCCTGGAGCGCAACCATGTCGAGGAGGCCGCCAGCGTCTATCGCGCCGACCTGGGCTTTGACACCACACTGTCACGCGCCTGTCAGCATCCCGACAATGTCTGGGCCCTGCATGGCTATCACGAGTGCCTGACGAAGCTCGGACGCATCGAGGAAGCGAACATCATCAAGCAGCGACTGGATCTTGCACGGGCCAGAACGGACGTTCCGGTCAAGGCGTCCTGCTTCTGCAAACAGGGCGCGCGAGCGGCGGCCTGAATTCGGCCTCGCCGGCCGTTGCGGCCACCCGTGCGACTGCTGGGGGCCGTCTCAGCTCCAGCCCTGCGGTAGCGGCGGGCTGGCCTCGTGGCGAGCAATGATGCCGTAAAGATCGGGGCGGCGATCGCGGAAGATCCCCCAGGCGATGCGCTGAGCCTCGATCGCCTCGAGATCGAAGGTGGCGGTGAGCACGGCTTCGCCCGTCCGCCCCGCCTCGGCGACCTTGGCGCCGGTCTGGTCGGCAATGAAGGAAGAACCGTAGAATGTCAGTGAGGTCTGGCCCACCGTCTCCTTGCCGATGCGGTTCGATGCCACGAGCGGGCGCATGTTCGCTCCCGCATGCCCTTGCATCACGCGCTGCCAATGATCGCGGCTGTCGAGGTCGGGGGCCTGCGGCTCGGAGCCGATGGCTGTCGGGTAAAGCAGGATTTCCGCACCGAGCAGTGACAGCGCGCGCGCCGTCTCCGGAAACCACTGATCCCAACAGATGCCGATACCGATCGTCCCGAAGCGCGTCTTGTGCACGCGGAATCCCGTATCGCCGGGCGAGAAGTAGAATTTCTCCTGGTAACCCGGTCCGTCGGGAATATGGCTCTTGCGGTAGTGGCCGACGATGCGCCCGTCGGCATCGGCGACGGCGATGGAATTGAACAGCGCGTTTTCGGTCTTCTCGTAAAAGCTGATCGGCAGCACGACGCCGAGCTCGGCGGCAAGGGCGGCGAAGCGCTTGACGAGCGGATTGTCGAGACCCTTGTGGGCGTGCTTGGAGAAGGCCGGATCCTGCTCGATGCAGAAATAAGGCGTCTCGAACAGCTCCTGAACGAGGATGACCTGGGCCCCCTTGCCCGCTGCCTCGCGAATGAGCCGCTCGGCGGTCTTGCGGTTGACCTCTAGGTCCCAGGACTCGGCCATCTGAGTTGCCGCGACGGTGATGGTGCGGGCCATCCGCTCTCCTTGAGTGCTCTCGCAATCGGCCTGCCGGCCCGGATAAAGCTCGGACAATGCCCGTTTTGGCTGCAATCTTCAATGCGGGTTGACTTCGGGGCTCGGCCTCGGCCTTCATGCGGCAATGCACGAAGATCGATGAGGAGACGCCATGACGGCACAGAAGACCTTCGCTTTCTTCCCGGAAGCTGCGTTCGGACCAGCCCTCAACTCGGTCGGTATTGCCCAGGCGGTCGAGAAGCTCGGCCACAAAGCCGTGTTCCTTTCCGACCCCGGCTTCACCCAGGTCTATCGCGACTATGGCTTCGAGGCGCACGACGTCAACATGTCGGAGCCGATGCCGCCCGAGCAGATGGCGAAATACTGGGTCGACTTCATCAACGGACACATCCCGAACTTCAACAAGACGCCCTACGAGCAGATCGATACCTATGTGAAAGATTGCTGGAACGCCATCGTCGAGACGTCGATCTGGGCAGAGAAGGACCTGCCGGGCGTGCTCGCCAAGGTGAAGCCGGATATGGTCTCGGTCGATAACGTCATCCTGTTCCCGGCCATCAAGCGCTACGCGAAAGAGAACAAGAAGCCGTGGGTCAGGATCATCTCCTGCTCGGAGAACGAGATCGTCGATCCCGACATCCCACCGCATCTCTCAGGCTGCGGCGAGAACGACAAGGCCTGCTTTCATGCCTACGACACGCGCTTCAACGAGGTCGTGAAGCCGGCCCATGATCGTTTCAACGAGCACTTGCGGGCCTGCGGGGAGGCCCCCTACCCGATCGGCCAGTTCTTCGAGGCTTCGCCGCACATGAACCTGCTGCTCTATCCGGCGCCGGTCAAATTCAAGCGGCGGACGCCGCTCGATCCGCGGCGCTACCAGTATCTCGATGGCTGTGTCAGGCAGGACAAGCCCTATCAGATGCCTACCTTCAAGGCCAACAACGACAAGCCGGCGCTCTATGTGAGTTTTGGCTCGCTCGGCTCGGGCGACACGGCGACCATTCAGCGTCTCATTACCGCGCTCGGCAAGATGCCAATCAAGGTACTGATCAACATCGGCGACTATGGCGAGAGCTACAAAGACTTCCCGGACAATGTCATCGCCGACAAGTGGTTCCCGCAGCCTTCGGTCATTCCGCAGGTCGACGCCGTCATCCACCACGGCGGCAACAACTCGTTCACGGAGTGCCTCTATTTCGGCAAGCCCGCGATCATCATGCCGTATGTGTGGGACGGCCACGACAACGCGACGCGCGTGCAGGAGACGGGGCACGGCCTCAAGATGCACCGCGCCGATTGGACGGACGATCAGCTCTGGGCGAGCATCAACACGCTGCTGACGGATCGTGTGATGAAGGCTCGCCTTTCGGCAACTTCCGCCTATATGAAGAGCCGGCATGGCCCGACACGCGCGGCTCAGATCCTGACCGAGCTCGCGGGCCATTAGTCCCATGCCCACCAACCTCACTTCCTCCGCCCCGCACCTCGCCCCGGCCCTCACCTGGACCGAGGACCTGAAGGACTGGGGCCCCCAGCCGGACGCGCTCGCCGGCACTTCGCACTCGTCGGGCCGCCTGCTCTGGAAGTCGCCAGACGGCACGGTCGAATCCGGCCTTTGGGTTTGCACGCCGGGGACTTGGAAGCTCTCAATCCCCAAAGAGGAGATCTGTCACTTCGTCACCGGTCGCGCCACCTATTGCGACGACAAGGGCAACGTGCTCGAGGTCTCGCCGGGAACCGTCGCTCATTTCCGACCGGGCTATGCGGGAACGTGTGAGGTCAAGGAGACGATCCGCGTCGTCTACATGGCGGCGCCCTATCCAGGCGAGGCGCCCGGTGGTGTGCACGTGATGCGGGATCCTGGCAGCATCGCCGACATCACCAAATGGGGACCGGTGCCGACCATGCTCGCCGGCCGCTCGCTGACATCGGGCAAGCTGCTCTTTCGACGCGAGGACCGCGGGGCGGAGACCGGCATCTGGATCTGCTCGCCGGGCCTGTGGAATTGCCATGTCACGAGCGACGAGCTTTGCCACTTCCTGTCCGGCCGCGCGACCTACACGCATCAGTCGGGCGAGGTGATTGAGATCGTGCCGGATACGGCCGCCTATTTCCCGAAGGACTGGATGGGGACCTGCCGCGTGCACGAGACGGTCCGCAAAGTCTACATGATCCGATGAAGAGTTGCGCTCAGACGGTCGTCTCGTCGTAGGGAATGATGATCTTGCCCTTCGCCAGTGCCTTGACCTCCTCGTAGGTCGAGACCTTGTAGACCATGCCGTCGCGGATCAGGTATAGCCACTCGAGCTTCGGGCTCTCCTCGAAGTCTTTCGGCACCGTGGCGTGCATCTGGTTCCAGAAGCGGCGAGCTGCTCGGAAGCTCTTGAATCGGCCGGACTCGTCGAGATCGAGTTGTGCCTCGAGCTCGCTGGAGAACAACGTGTCCTTCAGCATGTCCGACTTCAGAAGATGCCGCGTCCGCGCGTTGTTGAGCTCCTCGACCGCCGTCCGCGATTCCTCGCCGCCGGCGCTCCTGCGGCCATTGAGCTTCACCAGTTTGTAGATCGCCTTGAAGTAGCCGTACTGCACGAGACCCGAGCAGATGAACTCGTTGGCATTCATGCCTCGACGGATGCGCGCCCACCGCATGCGCCGGTTGTGCTGCTGGAATGGCCGCGAATCGCGGAGAATGTAGGCGCGCAGCAGGGCACGGGCGAGCGTCACCACTCGCCAGTAGTCGTAGTCGTCCTTGATATGGTCGAGAAGATGCCCGCGCACGAAGCGCTGCACATCGTCACCGAACCAGGGGCGGCTGAATCGCTTGATGGCGACGATGAAATAGGGGCTCGTGCAGTAATCACGCAGGTTTGTGAGATCGACGCCCGATGTCCCCGCCTCTATGATGAAATTGTTCGCGTAGCCGTCCGCCTGATCGCGCACGTGGAAGACAAGCCCCGAATGTGAGAACACGCTCCCCGTCGTCTTACGGATGAAATAGGAGAACGGGCTACCGGCGTGGCGGCTCAGCACGACGTCGGCGCGTTTCAGATAGTCGCCGGCGAGGAAGCGCATGACCGGCATCGGCCAAGTCTCGACACCCTTGAAATCCTCGAGGCTCGGCTCGCGCATCTTGGCGACCGAGCCGGCGCTCACGAACCCCATAGGTCCAGTCCCCGTCGACATGCCCCACCTCACGCAAGCGGCAGCCGCCGCCCAACCCGCGCGGCGGCGGGAGTGCTAGAGCACTAGTCCTTCCAAGTGGACATCGGTTGGTCGAAATAAAGTGCTCAAAGCCAATAACACAGAGCTCCGATCTGATTCCATTAGATCGGATAGCGCTCTAGCGCCCGTTTATGCCGAAGCCGTGGCGATCTTGGCACCGGCCGCCCTTTCATGTCGCTCGCTCCTGAGGCGCTCGGCGATAATGAAGGCGATCTCGAGCGCCTGATCGACATTGAGGCGCGGATCGCAGAACGTGTGATAGCGATCCGAGAGATCGGCCTCGGTCACGGCCTGTGCGCCGCCTGTACACTCGGTGACGTTCTTGCCCGTCATCTCGAGGTGCACGCCGCCAGGATGCGTCCCTTCGGCCCGGTGGATGTCGAAGAACTGCTCGACCTCCTTGCGAACACGATCGAACGGCCGTGTCTTGTAGCCGGTCGCCGCCTGAATGGTGTTGCCGTGCATCGGATCGCACGACCATACCACCAACCGGCCTTCCTTCTCGACGGCCCGGATGAGCTTCGGCAAATGATTGCCGATCTTCTCCGTTCCATAGCGACAGATCAACGTCAGACGGCCAGGCACGTTTTTCGGATTGAGGATGTCGATCAGCTTGAGCAGGTTCTCCGGCTCGAGCGACGGGCCGCACTTCATGCCGATCGGGTTTTGAATGCCACGGCAGTACTCGACATGCGCGTGATCGGGCTGACGCGTCCGGTCACCGATCCAGAGCATGTGGCCCGAGAGGCCGTACCACTCACCGGTCGTCGAATCGATCCGCGTCAAAGCCTCTTCGTAACCGAGAAGCAGGGCCTCATGGCTCGTGAAGAAGTTCGTCGTCCGGAGTTGCTGGGTGTTGGCGGCCGTCAGCCCGCAGGCACGCATGAAGGCGAGCGTCTCCGAGATGCGCTCGGCGACCTCTCGATAGTGCTGGCCGGCGGGACTGCCCTTGGCATAGTCGAGGTACCAACGGTGGACGTTCTCGAGGCTGGCATAGCCCCCCTGAGCAAAGGCGCGCAGCAAATTGAGGGTCGCCGCCGACTGCCGGTAGGCCTCGAGCTGCCGCCTCGGATCGGGAATTCGCGCCTCGTCGGTGAATTCGGCGCCATTGACGATGTCGCCGCGGTAGCTCGGCAGCTCCATGCCGTCCTTTTTCTCGGTCGCCGAGGAGCGGGGCTTGGCGAACTGACCCGCAATCCGGCCGACCTTCACGACCGGACAGGCGCCGGCAAAGGTAAGGACGACGGCCATCTGCAGGAAGGCCCGGAAGAAATCTCGAATATTGTCGGCCCCGTGCTCGGCGAAGCTCTCAGCACAGTCGCCCCCCTGGAGCAGGAACGCACGCCCCTCGGCCACGTCGGCGAGTTCGGCCGTCAGCTCGCGGGCCTCACCTGCAAAAAACAACGGCGGGAACGACTTGAGCTGAGCCTCGACCTGGGCGAGGGCTGCCGGGTCCGGATAGTCCGGTACCTGCACCACGGGCTTCTTGCGCCAGCTGTCCGGCGCCCATTGAGCGGCCATGCTCGATACTCCTCAACGTCACGCCATTCCGGAGTGGTAGGGCTTGGGCGGGTTATAGGCGATCGGCCCACACATGGCCAGATCGCAGCACATCACGCCCCATCGTTGCCGCCGGATCCCATGAAAGGCGGCATGGTTGCATGTCCCTCCGCCGAGACACCCTCGCGCCTCAGCACCCGGGCCACCGTCAGCCCCAGGATTTGCAGGTCGAGCGCCAGGCTCCAATGGTCGACATACCAGACGTCGAGCGCAAATTTCTCCTCCCAGGACAAAGCATTCCTGCCCTTGACCTGCGACCAGCCGGTAATGCCGGGCAACACCTCATGTCGGCGGGCCTGCGCCGGCGAGTAGAGTGGGATGTAGCTCATCAGCAGCGGACGCGGTCCGACGAGGCTCATCTCGCCCCTGAGGACATTCCAGAGCTCCGGCAGCTCGTCGAGGCTGCTCGCACGCAGCAATCGGCCGAAGCGCGTCAGGCGCTCGGCATCCGGAAGTAGCGCACCCTTGGCATCGCGCGCATCGGTCATCGAGCGGAACTTCACCAGCGTGAATGGCCGCCCGCCGCGCCCCGGGCGAACCTGCCGGAACAAAGCCGGCGCCCCGAGCTTGGTCCGGACGAGGACGAACAATACTACGAGGACCGGTAGCATCAGGGGCAGGCTCGCGAACACGACCAAGAGGTCGAGGACCCGCTTGGCCAGCGGTATCGGTCTCGATGTGCAATCGGTCGTCATCGGCTGTTGATATGGCACGACCCGTGACCGTGATCTACACCCGGAGCTCTCCGGGGCTCACAGCCCCGCCGCCATGCCCCCGTCGACGGCGAGACCCGATCCGGTGATGAACTCCGCGTCGTCGGAAGCGAGGAAGAGAGCTGCGCGTGCTACGTCATCGGGGGTGCCGAAACGCTTCAGCGGCGTCTGGTCGAGGAGGGCCTGATTGAAGCGCGGGTTCTTGAGGACCCGTTCTGTGAGTGCGGTCTCGATAAATCCCGGTGCGAGATAGTTCACGCGGATGCCGAAGGGCGCGTACTCGACGGCCAGGCTTCGGGTCAACGCCGACACAGCGCCCTTGGTCGCCGAATAGGCGGCGAGCTGGCGCAGCCCCCGTGAGGCCATGATGGAGGACAGGTTGACGATCGACGCCTTGCCCGAGGCCCTCAGGAGATCGAAGCAGTCGCGCGACAGGCGGACGACGCCATCGAGATTGGCGCCGCGGATCCTCTCCCAATCCTCGTCCTTCAGGTGCCGGAAGTCCTCCCGCACGTTGAGGCCGGCATTGTTGACCAACACGTCGAGCTTGCCGCGACTGGCCTTCACCCGCTGGATGAGCAGCGCCACGTCGGTCTTGGCCGTCACATCGACCGACAGCGCCTCGGCTTCTCCGGCCATGGCGGCAATCTCCTCGACGACGGTCCGCGCCGACTCGCCATTGACATCCGTGACGAAGACGAAGGCCCCCTCGGACGCAAGGGACTGTGCGATGGCCCGGCCAATGCCTGCCCCCGCTCCGGTGACGATCGCTGTCCTGCCGTCGAAGCGCATATAGGCCTGCTCCACCATGGCGTTGGGCTGCTTAACTCTTGTGGCGCGCCGGCACAAGGTCGCCAACCGGTCACGATGAAATCAACCATAACCTGTCCACCGATCCCGCCGCGAGACCGATGGGAGACCAGCCCTCTGCACGCCCGGTGTGCCCGGCGTGCAAAGCCCTTGCCCGGGCCGCGGAACCCGCTATTAAGGTCATCAGACAACTTCACCCGCCAGCAGTATGGGGCCGAATGTCAGGCCCTCATCTCGACCCAAGGAGACCGAGCACATGAAGATCCCGAGCTTCAAAGGCGTCATCAGCGTCACCTGCACACCCTTCGACAAGCAGGGCAGAGTCGACGAGAAGGCCTGGACCAAGCATCTCGACTTCCTGATGAAGAACGGCGTGCACGCGATCATGCCGCACGGCACGACGGGCGAGTACTATGCGCAGACGATGGAGGAGCGGAAGCGCGGCCTCGAGTTCTGCATGAGCCACGTCGGCAAGAAGCTACCGATGTATGCCGGCACGAACAGCGCCCGTCCGGCAGATATCGTCGAGCTTTCGAACTACGCGCAGGACCTTGGATATCAGGCGATCATGCTCGCCGCCCCCTACTACTCCCTGCCCTCGACGAAGGAGCTCATCGAGCACTTCCGCTTCGTCGCTAAAAACACCGACCTTCCGATCATCCTCTATAACTTCCCGGCCCGCACCGGCGTCGATATGAACAAGGAATTCCTCGAGGGCATCGCCGACATCAAGGCCATCTGCGCCATCAAGGAAAGCTCCGGCTCGTTCGCCCGTATGCTCGAGCACATCGTCTTCTTCGAGGATCGCTTCCAGCGCATCGCCGGCGCCGACGACCAGGCGGCCGATGCGTTCCTGTGGGGCTCGAAGAGCTGGATCGCGGGAGCATCCAATTGCCTGCCGGCCGAGCATGTCGCGGTTTACAAGGCCTGCGTCGAGAAAGGCGACATCGTCCAAGGCAAGAACCTGATGCACGCCATGATGCCAATCCTCTACATGCTCGAGAACGGCGGCAAGTATCTGCAGTACGTCAAATACGGTTGCGAGCTTGCGGGCTCGCCCATCGGCCTCGCGCGCCAACCGCTGCAGGCGCTCTCGGCGGATGAGAAGGCCAGCTTCAAGAAGCTCTGGGATGCGATGAAGAAAAAACCCGCGATCAAGATGGCGGCCTAGAGAAGCCGGCAATGAGGCAGTCGGGCAGCACGGCAGTAGGAAAGGCATCCACTGTCGAGCTGCCCATTGCCTGTCCGCCCAGCCTACTTGACACTCTCGACGAACCGAGCATCCCCTCCAAACCCCCGGAGCCCACATGCGCTTTTCCCGCATGATTACCGTTGTCGGCGTGCATGCCGAGGGCGAGCTCAACGAGGTCATCACGGGCGGCGTGCTTGATGTGCCGGGCCGCTCCGTCTTCGAAAAGATGGAGTATCTGCAATCCAAGGCCGATTGGCTCCGGCAATTCCTCCTGAACGAGCCGCGCGGGAAAGTCTCGCAATGCGTCAACCTCGTCGTGCCGCCTTGCGATCCAAGGGCCGACGCCGGCTTCATCATCATAGAAAGTGACTACTACGTGCCGATGTCGGGCACGAACACGATCTGCACGACGACGGCGCTGCTCGAGACCGGCATGCTGCCGATGTCGGAACCGCAGACGAAGTTGACACTGGAGGCTCCCGGCGGGCTTGTTGCGGTCACCGCGAACTGCCGCAATGGGAAGTGCGAGAGTGTCTCTTTCGATAACGTGCCGGCCTTCGTCTTCTATTTGCAGAAGCCCGTCGAGGTGCCGGGCGTCGGCACGATCACGGTCGATGTCGCCTATGGCGGCATGATCTACTGCATGGTCGACGCGGCATCTCTCGGTATCGGCCTAGTCGCGTCTGAGGCGCGGGACCTCGTGGACCTCGGTGAGAAGATCAAACGCGCAGCGGCCGTACAGCTCCCCTGCATTCATCCGGCGAACCCGGGCATCCACACCATCAACCAGACGCTGTTCGCCGGCCCGCTCAGAACCGAGAACGGCGTCAAGACGGCGAGGAACACCGTCATCGTCTCGCCCGGCCGCCATGACCGCAGCCCCTGCGGCACCGGCACGACGGCCCGCCTTGCCATCATGCATGCGAAAGGCGAGATCGGCGTCGGAGAGGACTTCGTGCACGAGAGCCTGATCGGCACGAAGTTCATTGGGAGGATCACGGGCGAGGGTCGGATCGGCGAGTTGAAGTCGGTCGACATCAACATCACTGGCCGCGCCTGGATCACAGCCTTCCACAATTATGTGCTCGATCCGAGCGACCCGTTTCCCCTGGGGTTCCGCGTCGGCGATCAGTGGCCGGAGAGTGCGTGAGCGCAACGGATTGAACGCGCACTGTCTTTGCGACATGCCTTCGCGGAAACATTGGCAATAATCAATTTGACCTTCGCACCTAGCGCACCTACGTCGATAGCGTCTGGTCGATGACCCTTCATGGGCGCCGACCGGAGATCATGGAGAGCGCGATGGGCGAGATTCGTCTTTCGGTTGCAGTGATCGCCAATTCCGTCGCCATCCACTCGGATACGCGGATTTCCCTCGCTGAGTAGAGGCGAACACCCGCCAGCTTTGGCATCGAGACGAAGTTCGAGATGATCGACGTCGACATGCGTCGGTTCGCCAGTATCGGCCTGGGCCATGCGGCCTAGTCGATATTGTCCGACGTCGCACGACTTTTCAGGATGCTCATGCGGACCGCATTTCAGCATTTTGTAGAACTGTCGACAGCAAGCGTCTCCCTCCGCATGCCCCGATCACCCCATGGGACTCGCCGCACACCATTCAGGCGTCCCCACATCAAAGGCAAAGCACCACATGCCAATCCAACTGATCCATCCCGCCCTCGTGCATTTCCCGATCGTCTTCGTCATTTCTCTCCTCGCCGTCGACGTTTATGCAGTGTGGAGAGGTGTTCCACTGACGCCACATAGCGGTTTGGGTCGCGCATCCATCATCCTGACCGCACTTGCTGCGCTTTCGGCAATCGCCGCCTTCATATTCGGCGACCGTGCCTTCGACATCGCACTGGCGGCAGGAACGCCGGAGGCCGTGCTCGAGCCGCACGAGCAGATGGGAACGATGACCACCGCCTTCATCGCCGGCTGGGCGGTATTGCGCGGCCTGGCCTTCTGGCGACAGCTGGCGATCGGGACTCTGCTTGCAGGTGGGGTGGTGCTGGCCGAGGTCGTATTGGTCGGCCTGATCCTCACAACGGCTCTCTATGGCGGACAACTCGTCTACGAGCATGGAGTGGGTGTGATCGCTCACAGCGCCGGCTGAGGCCAGTCCAAAGCGACTGCGGCCGCATCGTCCCGGCGCGGTTCGATCCACCGACGCTTATCCAGCGAATATGACAGCAGCGGACGCCATCATGGAACGGCTTGATCTCGAGCAATGCGCAACCGTCCCTGATCTGGAACATTTATAGATATCAAGATCCAACGATCATGGAGAAAATCGGATGTTGCTCAAGCGGCTTAGTCTTGCCCTTGCCACCGCGATGGTTTGTGTTCCGCTCCTGACGATTCAGGCGAGCCCTGCGGACGCGAAGGTCTGCCTACGTCATCAAGTCTCGCGACTCGGTGATTGGCGATTGACATGGAGTGGTGCGCGCTACAGCGCCATGTGGTCCTGGAAGCGCCGGGTGGCGAACCAATATGGCAGCCGCTACTCGACCTGGGTTCAATCCAAGAACCGGCACTTCAGCTGCTGGTCTCAGGGGAGCCGCAAGCGCTGCCGGGCGTACGCACGCCCGTGCCGGGCCGGCTATTGATCGACGAGACGCTACCGTCGGCCGCAGGGCGGCCGACGGCGGACCGGTGGCATCCGGATCGGACCGCAAGAGATTGGCGATCCCGGCAGGATTCGAACCTGCGACCCTCTGCTTAGAAGGCAGATGCTCTATCCGACTGAGCTACGGGATCCTTCGTGCCGGCCGGCGCACCAAGCTCAATGTGTCCATTGGCCAATGCGGCCGAACTTGAAATTCTCGGCATAGGACTTCTTCTGCGACCGTCTCACCGCCGGCTCGACGACCGTATAGGCGAGACCCTCGCGTTCGGCGTAGGCCACCGCCTCCTCCTTGCTCGCAAAACGCAGTGTGACCTGCGTAACCGTCTCGGCTGACGAGGTCCAGCCCATCAACGGGTCCAGAGAGCGCGGCTTGGTCGGTTCGTGCTCGAGCACCCATTCCTTGGCTTGCGCGACACCCGACTGCATGGCCGTCTTGGCCGGTTTGTAGATACGGGCAACCATGGCGTTCGGCTCCAGTGGTCGATGGTTGTCGAGGCTGCCGAGCGACAGCAGTTGGCCCTGGTCGGGGCAGCGTGATTCGAACACGCGACCCCCTGCTCCCAAAGCAGGTGCTCTACCAGGCTGAGCTATACCCCGAAACGGGCCAGACGACCTTGTGCCGTGACCGCCGCAGGCCGTCAAGGCAATCGGTGGATCTGTGGCTCAGGGTGCCGTCCCGAACGCCGAGTAGAGCACCTTGTCGCCCGGCTTCAGACCAAGCCGCTCCGACAGTCCCCCGTTGATCTCGAGAACAGCGAGAACCGGCTCCTCCGAGGCAATACGCGTCTCGGAGAAAGGAACAGTGCGCTCGGCTATCCGGCTTATGAGGCCATCCTTCGCGATAAAGACCATGTCCAGCGGAAGGTAGGTGTTCCGCATCCACATGGTGACTTCTTGGGGGGCCTCATAGAGGAACAGCATGCCCTCATTCTCGCCGAGCGAGCGCCGGAACATCAGTCCCTTGGCCTTCTGCGCCGGGTCGACGGCCAGCTCCACCGAAAGCTCATGCCGCGCCTCGCCGATCGCCAAGACGAGGGTTGCACGTCCGCCCTCATCCGCCCTGGCTGGCATCGCGCCCAACAATCCGCTCACCAGAAAGACAAGAAGGGCTGCGAGGGCAGCCCTTCTTCCATGCTCGATCGCCATGGTCGCGCGCAAGTCGCTCCGCACCGGCCAGCTAGTGCTGCGGCGGAAGACGGGACGGCGCCCCATCCGGCCGCAGCTCAGCGGCCATGAGCCCCTTCGCACCATTTCCATACCGAACCATAACATACTGCCCGGGGCGAAGCTCCGTAAACCCATATCGCCGCAGCGTCTCCATATGCACGAAGATATCCGGTGTGCCCTCACCGCGCGTCAGGAAGCCGAAGCCGCGCAAGCGGTTGAACCACTTGACCATGGCCCGCTCATAGTCGCTCTCGGGCTCGACCGTGACGTGCGTGCGCTGAACGAGCGAAGCCGGATGGATGGCGGTGCTCTCATCCATCTCCACGATCCGGAAGGCCTGTAGCCCACGCGGACGCCTGAGCACCTGGCAGATCACCCTGGCGCCTTCGTAGGCCGTTTGGAAGCCGCCGGCTCTGAGGCAGGTCACATGGAGGAGAATATCCTCGCCGCCGCCGTCCGGAATGATGAACCCATAGCCCTTCGAGGCATCGAACCACTTTATTGCACCAACCACCTCGTAGACATCGACGGGCATTGAGTCTGCCGCTGTCGCGCGATCGAGATTGGCATCCAAACCATTGTCAGAGAGGTCTGGCGGAAACTTCGCCATCTGCGTCCCCCGCATTACCGTTGCAACTTCACTTTCCAGCCCCCGGGCCACAAGCCCTCTAAGCCCTCGACTCGGCGGCGGTCACTTGCGTGACGGGCGGGAACATAGCATCGGTTCGCGGCAGGTGAACCGTATTCGTCGCGGCCTCGATGATTCTCCACATTGCAACAAGAAAACACAGGATGGAGAGTGGATTCCCGAGCGCTGCAACACCTTAGGAAATAGGCCCTTTTCCTTGGTCAAGTGCAGCAAGGTGCCTCTGGGGGAAACCTTGCGCCAAAGCCGGGAGAAGGTTGTTTCTGATCGCGACGTGGGGTCGCGACCGCGGCTGCGCCGAAGCGAATCATGTCGATTGTGCAACACTTCGATTCGTGGGCCGCGTCGCGTCGGTCAGCCCCGCGACAACCGCCAGCTCGCCCGCCGGTTTGGAGCGAGATCGGCAGCCCCGTCTGCTTGCATGCTCATCGCGACACCAAGGGCCGCCAGAGCCGTCAGTAGCGACGAGCCACCAAAGGAAATCAGCGGCAATGGCACGCCCACCACAGGCAACAAACCCATCACCATCGCGACATTGACGGACACGTGTAAGAAGAAGAGGACCGAGACGCCCGTGACGACGAGACGCTGGAACCGGCCGCGGGTCCGCCAGATTGAGAGTATCAGCGTCAGCATCAAGGCGGCGAAGAGCCCGAGAACGCCGGCGGTGCCGATGAAGCCGTGCTCCTCACCGATCAACGACAGCACGAAATCCGTGTGATTCTCGGGCACGAAGTCGAGCTGCGTTTGGGTTCCCTGCAGAAATCCCTTACCCGACAACCCGCCGGCGGCCAGCGCAATGCGCGACTGAAAGACCTGGTATCCCGCGCCGAGCAGATCGCGCTCGGGATCAAGGAACACGAGAATGCGCTCGCGCTGGTAGTCGTGAAGCCCGCTCCAGATCACCGGCGCCAGGATGCCGACGGTCAACGCGCCGGCCACGAAATAGAGGCCGTTGACGCCAGCGGCGAACATGAGCGTCAGTCCGCACGCGCCGATCAGCATCGCCGTGCCAAGATCCGGCTGCTCGAGCACCAAGACCGCAGGCACTAAGGTCAAAGTCAGAGCAAGGAGCACGGCGAGCGGTCGCGAAACCACGTGCGGCGGCAACCGTTGATAGGAATACGCCAGCACAAGCACGAGCGAGAGCTTCATGAGCTCCGCCGGCTGCAACGTGAGGATACCGAGGTCGAGCCAGCGTTGCGCGCCGGAGATGGTGACGCCAAGCACCGGCACGGCTGCCAGGGCCATCAAAGACAGGACGTAGAGCGGCACGGACGCCAGAAGCCAGAAGCGGGCGGGCAAGAGTGCCGACAGGAGCAGCAGGCCGATGCCAGCCAAAAGCCGCACGAGGTGACTGGTGGCATAGGGCTCCATCGAGCCGCCGACGACCGAGTAAAGTGCAAGCACGCCAACGCCGCCGAGCAAGACGGCGATCACGGGTAGCTGGATGCCGCCGGCCAAGAGCCGTCCGATCGCACTGGTGCGGTGAAATGCGGAGCGATCCTGGATGAATCTTAGGGACATCGCTCAACCACCCCGGCTCTGATCGGTCGACGGGCTAGGGTCCATAAGCACCGGCTGGGCCACGAGCTCCGGCACGAATTGCACGAACAGATCGCGCATCACATCGCGGACCAGGGGCGCCGCCGTCTTGGAGCCCGCACCACCATGCTCGACGACCGCGGCAACCGCGAAGCGCGGTGCTTCTGCCGGTGCATAGCCGACGAAGAGCGAGTGATCGCGAAGGTTGCCCGGAGGCTCGTCGGCACCTGAGTAGCTCCCGAGACGAGCCACTTGGGCGGTTCCCGTCTTGCCCGCCAGTCTAGCCGAGACGCCCATCAGCGCGGCCCCATTGGCCGTGCCGCCCGGTTCGTTGACCACCCCCTCGAGACCCCTTCGGATCGCCTTGAGCCAAGCCGCTTTGACTGGCATCAGCCTCGGGCGAGCCAAGGCCATCGGGTCCGCCTTGACGAGCCTCGGCACCACCTCCCGCCCCGTGGCTACGCGCGCGGTCATGACGGCGAGCTGCAACGGCGTTGCCAGGACAAATCCCTGACCGATGCCGGCGAGAAGCGTCTCGCCGCCGTACCAGGGCTTGTTCTTGAGCGCGAGCTTCCACAGTGGATCGGGCACGAGACCGGGGCGCAGGTCGGCCAGGCCGCACGGATAGGTCTGTCCGAGTCCCAGTTGGTGCGACATCTCTGCCAGCCGGTTGATGCCGAGCTTGCGCGCAACCGTATAGAAATAGACGTCGCAGGAGTGCTTCAGCGCCTCATGGAGCCGGACGGGGCCATGTCCGCCCGAGGCCCAGCAGCCGAACCGATGTCCGCCATGCTCGATGCTCCCCCGGCAGGTGATCACCGTCGTCGGATCCACAACCCTGGCCTCGAGCCCGGCAAGTGCCGTCACCAGCTTGAAGGTGGAGGCGGGGGGATATTCGCCGCGCGTCGCCTTGGATGCGAGCGGATGGCCCGGTTCGTTGACAAGCTCCCGCCATTCATCGGCGGAGATGCCCTCGGCAAGCCTTTGGGTATCGAAGGTTGGCGTCGAGGCCATCGTCAGCACATCGCCGGACGTCGCGTCGAGTGCAACCACCGCACCCAGCCCGACTTTCCGCAAGCGCTCGAGTACCTTGCCCTGCAATGTCGAATCGATCGTCAGAACGAGATCCCGGCCGGCTCTCGGAGCTTCGCGGGCCAGCTCCCTGACGACCCGGCCACGAGCGTCCACCTCGCGGCGGATCACGCCAGGGCTGCCGGCGAGCTCGGATTCCATGCCGAGCTCGAGCCCGCTCTTGCCGACTCTCTGGTCTGGCAGCCGTCGTACGGGTGCATCGGCGATCTCGCGTCTGTCTGCCCGGCCGACATAGCCGACGATATGTCCCACGTCGCTACCTCGCCAATAGGCCCGACGCCAGCCAATGCTGGTCTCGACACCGGGCAACTGTGGCAGCTGGACATTGATATGAGCGAACGTCTCCCAATTGAGACCCCGCCGGACGACAATCGGCTGAAAGCGGCCGACCTTGCCGGCCAGCGCCAGAATCTCTTCACGCTCCTGATCGGTAATGTCGATGAGCTTGCGCAGGCGATCGAGTGTCACCTCGATCCTGCCGGCGGTTGCCGGCACGATGGTGACGCGGAGATCCTCACGCGATTCCGCCAGAACGACTCCATTGCGATCGCGGATCTCGCCACGCCGCGCCGGCAGAAGTTGAACATCGATCCGGTTCTCGTCCGCCAGCAGAGCATACCGTCGGCCATAGACGACCTGAACGTCATAGAGCTTGAGGGCGAGGAAACCCAAGACGCCCGCTTGCGCCCCACCGATCAGCATGGCCCGCCGTGTCATACGGCGCGTCAACCGCGCCTCGGCTGTCTCCATCTCGAACATCAGCGTGGGACCAGAAGTCTAGCTCGCCGGCCAGCCGAGCCGATCGCGGACCAGAGCGGACTGGCGAGCACAACCGCCACCTCGAAGACGGCTCCAAGGCCGATACCGGCGATGCGGGGTGCCGGCTCGGGCCAGGACAAGGCGAATGCGTAGGGGATCGTCAATGCCAACGATAGCGCAAGCAAGGCGTAGACCGGCACGGAGACAAGCGCGCCAGGCACGCTTGTCCGGGCGCAATGGAGCACGATCGGCATCGCCTGTCCGACCGCTCGCGTCACCAGCAGCATCAGCGTCCAGAACCCGAGTGGGGTCTCGGCTACGAGGTCGGCCAGCAGGCCGATCGCGAACAGGTACGAGGCGGGCAGCAGCCGTGGCGCACGAAAGGTCGTCCTGTGCACGACAGGCAGCACGAGATATGGCAGTGCGACGTTTACGTCGGAGGCCAATGGCCAGGGAAGATTGAGCCCCACGGCGAGGATTGGCACCAGCAAGACCGACGAGACGGCTCCCGACTGTCGCAAGAATGCGTCAGATCGTCTGGACTGATGGAATGATCGACCGCGTTTCCCCATGACCAGCCATCGCCTACTGATTGGAGACGGCATCGCCGGCCGCCAGACTGCTCATAGGGGATTGAGAGAGCAGCAGGCTGACATAGTCGAGGCGATCGAGCGCGGCGGCCAGCCGGACGCGGCTCGAGCCATTGGAGACCTCGACGAAACCGACGGGAATGCCGCGCGGAAACACCCCATCCTCACCCGAGGTTGTCACGAGCTCGCCAGTCTCGACGGCAAACGCCGCCGTTGCCAATTCGAGCGTCGGCGTCTCGCTGCCGTTGCCGGCGAGGATGCCGCGCAGGCGGCGCTTGCCAATGAACACGGGAATCCGGCTTCGGCGATCAGTCAGCAAGAGGACTCTCGATGAGTTCTCGGCGACCTCGACGACGGCACCGACAAGTCCATCACCGCTCACGGCCGCGTAGCCGGTCTTGACGGAGCTCTTCGTGCCGAGGTCGATGACGGCACTGTTGGAGAAGGCATTGCGGGCCTCGATGAAAACCCGCCCGGTGACAATGCCGACTTTGCGGTCGGGGACGCCGCCGACGATGCGACGAAGCTCGGACACCTGACTCTCGAGCTCCTCGGCCCGCAAACGCCACTGCCTGAGCTCACTGAGCTCGCGCTTGAGCTCCAAATTCTGTTTCAGGAGCTCGCTCTCGCTCGAGGTCGCATTCGCAAGGGCGCGAGCACCGTCGACCGGCAGTCGCAGCAGGCCCAGGGCAGGCTCGACCGCCTCCGTCAACTCCGCCCTGATCCAAGTCAGCCAGCCGTTCTCCGCACGGCCCAGAGCCAAGAGAGCGAGAGCCGCGAGCATGGTGATCATGACGCCGACGGAGCGGACGCGCACGGCCGACTGCGGCCGATAGACAGGGCGATCGACGCGCTGTCGGGAATATGTGTCGTGCCCGAGATCAGGCATTGGGTCCCACGCTCACGACATCACTCGACTGGCCACTTGCCGACAACACCACCATCTGCGTGCAATGCCCCAACCTGACTCCGGATAATCTTATCACGTTTCTTCAAGGTCTTATGAGGAAACTCTCGTACCCCTGTTGACTGGTGAGCACGAGCCCGCAACCGTTGATGACGGATTGCTGCGGGTTGTCGGCCATGAAAAACTCGACACCGGTGCGCTGCGCCAATTCGATGTCCAGGTTGTGCAACATGGCGCCGCCGCCCGTCAGGCAGACGCCCCGATCCGAGACATCGGCCGCGAGTTCCGGCGGGATCTGCTCCAGAGTACGTTGAATGGCGTCGGCAATGGTATCGATTGGTGTCGATAGCGCCTCCGCGACGTCCGCCGGGCGCAGCGTCACCTCAGTGGGAAAGCCGTTCTTGAGGTCGCGCCCTCGAATGACGACATCGACCGCCTTGCCGTTGGTCATAGAAGCCGTTCCAGCCTCGATTTTGATACGCTCGGCGTTTGCCTCGCCGATCAGCAGGCTGTGCACACGCCGGACGTAGCGCATCACCGCCTCGTCCATGGCATTGCCCGCACATCTGACCGACAGCGCCTTGACGATGCCGCCGGAAGCCAGGACGGCGATGTCGGTCGTGCCGCCGCCGATGTCGACGACCATCGAGCCCGTCGGCTCACCGATCGGTAGCCTGGCACCGAGCGCGGCCGCCACCGGCTCCTCGATCATCATGACGCGGCGGGCGCCCGCCGCGAGGGTCGATTCGTAGATGGCGCGGCGCTCCACCGGGGTCGAGCTTGCCGGCACGCAGACAATGACCCGCGGCCTCAAGACACCGATTCTCCGCTTTGCCCTCTGGATGAAGTGGCGGACCATCTCTTCGGCTGCGACAAAGTCGCTGATGACGCCGTCCCGCATCGGCCGGATCGCTTCGACGCCTTCGGGGGTCCGGCCCAACATCAGCTTGGCACGGGCGCCGACGGCGATCACGCTACGTTGGCCATTGGTGCCCCGGATGGCGATGACGGATGGCTCATCGAGAACCACGCCCCGTCCCGGAACGTAGATCAGCGTGTTTGCCGTGCCGAGATCGATGGCGATGTCCTCGCCGATCGCACCCAGTAGGTTGTTCAGCATCCGTCCCGCACCCTCGAGCCCCGTCTAAGCACAAGCGGGCACCTTTGGCCCAAACCGGCGCAAGAAGCATGCCATGCGACGCATGACACCGCCTCGCGCCCAGTCCGGCCGCGTTGCCCGCTGTTTACGAAGTTTGCTCGTGCGCCCTCTCGGACCGCCTCGCCCGGTCCGCCACGTCCGGAGCGGGCCCGAAAGCCCGCTCCGTCGCTGTCATATCGCGGCCATCCGCGATGCGCGTTTGCGCATGGTTACCAACTTGTTCAACCCACTGATATAGGCCTTGGCCGACGCCACCAGCGTATCAGGATCGGCAGCCTTTGAGGTGGCGCTTCGACCTTCCTCCTCGAGCCTGACCGAGACCTCCGCCTGAGCGTCCGTCCCCTCGGTGACGGCATGTACCTGATAGAGGGCGAGCTTGGCCTCGTGCGGAATCATCATCTTGATGGCGTTGAAGGTGGCATCGACTGGGCCATTGCCCGTGGCCTGCACGGTCCGATGGCCGCCCTCGATATCGAGTGTCAGTGTGGCCGATTGCGGCCCCATGGTGCCGGCGATGACGGTGAGCGCAACGACCTTCACAGCGTCCGCCGACGTCGAGATCTCCTCGTCGACCAGGGCCTCGATGTCCTCGTCGTAGACGTGCTTCTTACGATCGGCGAGCGCTTTGAACCGGTTGAAGGCATCCTCGAACTGGTTGTCGGCGAGCTCATAGCCGAGCTCCTTCAACTTGGTGCGGAACGCATTGCGGCCTGAGTGCTTGCCCATCACCAGCGAGGTCTTGCCGACGCCGACGCTCTCCGGAGTCATGATCTCGTAGGTCTGCGCATTCTTCAGCATGCCGTCCTGGTGAATGCCGCTTTCATGGGCGAACGCATTCCGGCCGACAATCGCCTTGTTGAACTGCACCGGAAAGGACGTGACCGCCGAGACCAGACGAGAGGCCCGGTTGAGCAGCGTCGTCTCTATTCCCGTCTCGTAGGGCAGTACGTCGCGGCGCGTACGGATGGCCATCACGACCTCCTCCAGCGCCGCATTGCCCGCTCGCTCGCCAAGTCCATTGATTGTGCATTCGACCTGGCGCGCGCCACCCTCGACGCCGGCCAGAGAGTTGGCGACGGCAAGTCCCAAGTCATTGTGGCAGTGAACGGAGAAGATCGCCTTGTCGCTGCCCGGCACGCGCTCGCGAACCGCCCGGAACATGTCGCGATACTCGTTCGGTGTCGCATAGCCGACGGTGTCTGGAAGATTGATCGTGGTGGCGCCGGATTTGATGGCGGCGTCCACACATCGGCAGAGATAGTCGATCGGCGTCCGGGTCGCGTCCATGGCAGACCACTCGACATCCTCGACGAGATTGCGCGCCCTGGTCACGGTGGCACGAATGATCTCGAGCACCTCGCTCTCGTCCTTACGCATCTGATGAGCCAGATGGATCGGCGAGGTCGAGACGAAGGTGTGGATGCGCGGCCTACGGGCTTGCCGCACGGCCTCACCGGCTCGGTCGATATCCTTGTCGACGGCACGGGCGAGCCCGGCAACGGTCGCGTTGCGGATGCGTTTGGCGATGGCTGCAACCGCTTCGAAGTCGCCATCCGAGGCGATGGGAAAGCCGGCTTCGATGATATCGACTCCCATCTCATCGAGGAGGTCTGCGATCTCAAGCTTCTCCTCGTGCGTCATCGTCGCGCCGGGGCATTGCTCACCGTCACGCAACGTCGTGTCGAAAATCAGAACCTTGCCGGCTTCCGCTGCGACCTGCTTGCCGCGCTCCCTGCCGGATGCTGTGGATTTGGCCGTCATGCTATCGTCCTCGATGTGATCCGTTGTTCCGGCTCCGGCCCTGGCCTTGCCTCGATGCCGATGCCCGCTGGCGTCCTATCCCCTAGGCGGGCCCGCTGCCGGACCGGAACGCCTAGGGGCGGCTAAGCGACAACGGAAGCGCGAGCATGGCTGCACGCCGGCAACGCGCATGGCCTGTGCTGCCTTGGTCCGTGCCCGTCTGCGCTGTCAACGTCTTGCTCATACACCCTGTCCGCTGGGAGGTGCCCCAGCTTACCGAACCCCGATCACATGCGGGACAGCAATAAAACCCAAGCCCAAGCCCAATGCAAGCATGGGATATCGGCGAAACCATCCTCAGATCGAGATTGTGCCCTCGAGAACACCGACAGCATGGCCGCCGATCCGGACGCCTTTGAGAGTGCCGCCGGCGACAACCAAAGTCACGGAGATTTCACTCGGCCGGCCCATTTCCAGACCCTGCTCGATGGCAAGGCGGGACTCGCCGTCCGGCCGCTCGTCGTAGCGAAGCACGACGGCGCCAAAGGCGGCAGCGGCCGAGCCCGTGGCCGGGTCTTCGGGAATGTTGTGCCCGGGGTCGAACATCCGGGCATGGAATGCCGCATGGGTGTGCACAGTCTCGCGGCAATAAGCGTATACGGCCCCTTTGCCGCCGAAAGTTTCGCTCCACAACCGCTGTTGAGGTTCGATCCGGGCGATCTCGTCCAGGCCACGCACGGGCACGAAGACGTAGGGTAGACCAGCGGAGAAAACGGCGGGCTTGTGGTTCTCGAAACCAACCTCGGTCGGCATCAGACCGAGCGCAGTGGCGATCCGCTCGGTGGCAGGTGGCGGACCGACCTCAAATGGCAGCTTAGGGGCATCGAATTCGGCGAAGGCGGCCTGGCCCCGCCGGCGACGCACGCCGACCCTTATCGAGCCGATCGACTCCTCGAAGACGACGAGTCTGTCCTGCTCGACGTCGCTTACACCCTGCCCGCGGATCGCCAGCTCCGAGAAGAGCACGGCGGTGCCAACCGTCGGGTGACCGGCGAACGGCAACTCGGTGACAGGAGTGAAGATCCTGAGCCGCGCGGTATGGGCCGGCAAGTTCGGCTTCACCACGAAGACGGTCTCCGACAGACCGAACTCCCGGGCGATCGTCTGCATCTCGGCGCTGGTCAAACCGTCGGCATCGAGGACCACCGCAAGAGGGTTGCCGCCGAAGCGCTCTGCGGTGAACACATCGAGCGTGTGAAAGCGATAGTCCATATTGCCTCCAAGAAGAGAGACGCCGGACTTCGCCTCGAGCCGGACCGTCGAATGTAGACGATCCTCAAGTTTGCCGGAAACTAGCCCGATTTCCAAGCCGCCTCAGCCCGATGGGCAAGCAGACGATCGAGCAGCATGCGCGTGTTGTCGAAAATGTCTGGTCTCACGAGGTCGCCGGTCCCGCGGATGATGACAACATCCGACAGCTCGGGGTCCGCTTGGCTCCGAGCATGCGCGAGGATCCGCTCGGCGAGATCGGTAGCCGGCATGTAGGACGTGAGCTCGACGACGAAGTTAATCCAAACCCCATCCTCGATCGACCAGTGCCACGGCGAGGTCCGCGCGAGCTCTGTGGGCAGCAGGCCGGTCTCCTCGACCACCTCACGCACGGCCCCGGCGAGCACGTCCACCTCCCCCGAGCCATCGATATCGCGGTCGTCGAGCACCCCGCTGAAGAGATAGGTGCGGCCGGCATTGACCGTGCCCGGCGCGGCGGTGCCGAGCAGGATGGCGCCGTCGGCCGACCAGAGGATGGCGCCGACGCCGACCGCCCGCACACTCCGATCCGGATGACCGAGCGCGCGCCAGTGCAGGAAGCTCTTGAAATCGGTCGCCAGAAGCTCGCCGAGGAACCTGCCCGGGCTGTCCCGTCCAGAGGTCAGCATGTGCACCGCACCGTTGAAATAGGCCGGGTTCTGGGCTTTAGCGAGAAGCCAGTGACGATCGATATCGGCGCGCCGGAGATGGGCGTAGGTCCACGGGCAGCGACGAAGTACAAGCTCGATCGATTTATGGCGGCCGACCGTCACGATTGTGGACATTGGCGAGGTCTCAGAAGCGCGGCTGGCCGGACGTCGTTGCACTCAGAAATAGAATAATCCCACGATATCAGGAGCTTGGAAGCTCGGGTCGACAACGATCGATATTTGAAATGTGTTACGCAATGTTTCGTCGAATGTTACCTCCCTGCCGCTTTCTCGACTTATCTCGGCAGATTTCGTGCCACGATCGCACGGCTTTCTATGCACCGAAGCGCACGGCGTCGCCAAGTGGTCAGGAGTGAGCCGGCCAGTCTGGCAGAGCGCATAAAGGTTCAATCTTTCGAACGGCAAGTCGGCCTGAGTGCCTCCTGCCGGAGAAACGTGGGGATCCGGCGTCCCGCAGCCAACGCCAGGTCCTCCGAGCGGCGGGGTTCCCCGCTACCCCGCCGCTCCCTTAGCTTCCGGCGCGATCAAACGCGATGCACGTGAACAGGTCCGCTCCGGCGGCCTCTGCGTGATCGCCGGTCGCTCCGGGGGAAACACTGAAAAAGGAGAAGATCATGAGCATCGTCAAAACACTGGCCGTCGCAGCCCTCGTCACGATTGGCGGAGCCTGGCCGGCACTGGCCGACTGCGCCGCAGACCTCACGGCCATCGACCAGGCGATGGCGAGCGCCTCGCTGACCGACGATCAGAAGGCCCAGGCCGAGGAGCTGAAGAAATCCGCCACCGATAATTGCACTGCCGGCAAGACCGATGAGGCCGCAGCGCCCATCGGCCAGCTCAAGGAGATGCTGGGTCTCTCGTAAGGAGCACTCCCTCTCCTGAGAGCCCTCACGTGGGGCGCCCGCACGGGCGCCCCATTGCGGGCAGCATTCATCGCGTCAGCCGGAACTGATGCGTAATGCGATGCCCGGCGCCTTCGAGACCAAACTCGACCAGAGTGAAGCCCGACGAAGGTGGTGCGATATATGGCATCGAACCGGAATAGACGAAGAGCGCCCTGTCGGCCTTGCCGCGCGCAGCACCGGCAAGCTCGAGCAGCCTCTCAGGTTCCATCATCTTGGCAACGCTGCCCTCCTGCACAAGGCGCCCGTCGAGTCGCATCCAGAGCTTGAAGCTGTCCCAATCATTGCGCACTTCGGCAAGACGCAGAGCCGCTTTGCCAATCGGCGTTGCCGACTGGTTCTTGGAGCCTTCGATATCGGTCTGCTCCAGCACCTCGTCGAAAAGGTCGACGCCCGTCGACACCAGCAGACCCGATGGCGACTCCACGACCACGAACTCGACTTCGCCCATCAAGGGCCGGCCTTGGGTCTCGATGACGTCCGCCTGCGACAGTGTCGAGGGAAGGCCCCGATAGCAGACCGGAATGGTGTCGGGGACGACAACGCCCTTCTCCTTGAGCTCTTGCCGGTGATGCTCCGCGTCGGCCGGATCGCGACTGGCAAAGCCCGCGAAAAGCAAGTCGTCCGGCTCGATCTGCACTGAGCCGCCTCCGAGTAGGTCAAAGGCCAAGTTTCTGCTCATACGAGCACCTCTGCCAATCTAGCTTTTCTGACCGAGCGACAGGCTTTGCCCCATCGGCCCCAGCACCATCCGCTTGCTCGATAGCGTGCCGGAGTTAACACCGGCCCAGCCGATTTCCCCGGAGAGCCGGCCATACTCGATTTTCGGACACCGGTTCATGACAACCTCCAGTCCGGCCGCTTCAGCGAGGGCCGCGGCCTCGTCATTGCGCACGGACAACTGCATCCAAACGACTTTGGCAAGGATGCCGATCGCCTCTTTCGTGATCTCGAGAGCCGCCTCTGAGCTTCGGAACACGTCGACCATGTCGACAGGCTGGGGAATGTCCTGCAAGCTCGCATGGACTGTGCAGCCGAGAATGTCCTGGCCGGCAATGCCCGGATTGACCGGGAACACCGTGTACCCCTTGGCGAGCAGGTATTTCAGCACGAAATAGGATGGGCGGACGATGTTGGCTGAAGCTCCGACGATCGCGACCGTCCGCACTTTGTTCAAGATCGCGCGAATATAGTCTTCGGAATAATGGTCGTGATTCATGTTGCCTTTGGCGGTAGTTGCATCTGCCCCGATGCATCGAGCGGGAAGCCGGGATTGAAGGCGACTTCCCACAGATGCCCGTCTGGATCGGCAAAATAGCCCGAATAACCGCCCCAGAACACCCTCTGAGCGGGTTTGATCAGGCTTGCGCCACATGCAACGGCGTGCGCCAGGACCGCATCGACCTCGGCCTGGCTGCGCGTATTGTGGGCGAGCGAGACGGCGCGGAATCCATGGCCGTCGTCGGCGACGCCCGCATCCTCAGCTAAGGCCCCGCGGCCGAACAGGCCGAGAACCACACCACCGGCCGCATAGAATCCGACATGCTCATTCTCGAAGCCGCAGGGTTCAAATCCCAGTGCCTCGTAAAAGACCTTCGAGCGGGCCACATCTGCCACGCCGAGCGTCACGAGGTTCAGGCGCGGCTCCATCGCCATCTCACAGGCCTGTCCATTTCGGCGATCGCTTTTCGAGGAAGGCGCCTATTCCTTCCTCGGCCTCGGCCATCAGCATGTTGTGCACCATGACCTCACTCGCATAGCCGTAGGCCTGACCGACACCCAGCTCGAGCTGGGCGTAGTACGCCTCCTTGCCGATCTCGACCGCGACGGGGGATCGCGAAGCGATTCGCTCGGCCATCGCCATGGCCTCCTCCAAGACCTTGTCGGCCGGCACGACCCGATTGACGAGGCCGTAGGCCGCGGCCTCGGCGGCACCGAGCATCTCGCCGAGCAACAGCATCTCCATGGCGATCTTGCGTGGCACGTTGCGAGACAATGCCACCATCGGCGTCGAGCAAAACAGGCCGATATTGACGCCCGGCGTACAGAACTTGGCACTGTCTGCGGCGACCGCTAGATCACAGGTGGCGACGAGTTGGCAACCGGCCGCCGTCGCGGTCGCATGCACTGCGGCGATGACCGGCTTGGGGCATTTCATGACCGATTGCATCAGCGTCGAGCATTGACCCATGATCTTCTCGAAGAAGGCTCGGCCACCGTCGCTATCCTTGCGATGGGCAGTCAGCTCCTTGAGATCGTGGCCAGCACAAAAAACCGGCCCGTTCGCCGCGATGACGATGGCGCGAACGTCGCGATGAGCCGACAGGCGCACGAAAGATTGCTGCAGGGCGGTCAGCAGCGCCTCATCGAGGCCGTTGCGCTGCTCGGGCCTGTTGAGGCGGAGGATGGCAACCGCCCCCTTGCGCTCGCGGATCAGAACAGGAGTGCCGGACTCGGCGGTCGCAACCTTGCCGTCTCGGTCGGTTTCGTTCATTGCGCCTCCTCGGTCGGCGACTCGGCCGCCCTTGAAGGAGGCTACACTGAAAGGGAGCGTATTGCCGAGTGCCTCGAAGCCGCTGCAGGTTGCCGCCGGCATCGAAGTCGGCGCTCGGGATCGACGCCCGCCGCTCAAGCTCAGAGAGTTGAGCCGGACATCTAGGGTCCAATATCGCTCGACATGAGCTCGCGCATCTCGGCCTCGTGTGCCTTCACGAGCTCGACATTCTCCGGCAGCGCAGTCGGCGGCGGCGCCGCCAGATCCTGCTCGATCTGGGATATCTCGCCCTGCTTGGCCTCCTCGGACATGTCCGGATCCGCTTTGATCGCCTCGATCTCCGCGGCGGCCTCCTGCTTGCGCTGCTCGCTCGTCCAGTCGACGACGGCAAAGGCCTGAACGGCACTCTCGAAGGCCTGACTATAGGCCTCGCCATCGGCGAAACCGTGCTTCTTGGCAATGGCATCCAGCTCGCCGTCGACCTCCGTCGTTTGCTCGGCGGCCTCGCTGCCTCCATCACCGTCCTTGTTGGGATCGAGCGCCTGCATCTCCTTGGTCGCAGCGATCACGGCCTTCAGTGTCTCCTCCGAAAGTGCGATCTCGGCAGGCGGCCCTTCCTGGGCGACGACTGGAGGAATGCCGACGGACATCAGAGCGATTAGCGCCAGAGCAGCCCGATAGTGCGATCTCATGGTCTTTATCCTTTGCACCGCCTCGAGGAGGCCTGCCACGCACGCTGGCATGCGCCCCGACTGTGGCAGATTCTGGCCAGATGACCTCAACCTGAGCTCTTCTGGTCCTCGGCGCGGCTTCGGCGCACCGCCCCTTCCCGAAGCTCGGACCGGAACTCGTCACGGCGCTCGTGGATCGAGGCAATCACCGGCCCCATCGGCTGGCCGAGAGCGATCAGCGCGGCCTCCGACAGCTGCAGGCTCGCCTCGATGGTCTCGGGTACGGCGTCACTGACCCCCAGGACGTACAAACCCCTGGCGTGGGCGGCGTCGCGGGCGCGCGAGACGATGGTCACCTCGGGTCTGATGCGCCTGACCGTTTCGACAACCTCGTCGATCTCGGCTCGGTCGCTAACCGTGACGATAACTGTTCGTGCCTCCTTGATGCCGCTTCGCTGCAGCAGGATGGGACTGCGTGCATCGCCGTAATAGACTTGCTTGCCGACACGCCGCCAGCGGCTGACCGAGGGGGCATGGTTGTCGATGGCGACATAGGTGATGCCGTGGCGTTGCAGCATTTCCGCCACTAGTTGCCCGACACGTCCGAAACCGACGACCACAGCCGTCGCCGGCGCGTGCTCTTGACCGAGAGTCAGGGACTGCACATCGATATCCTGGCCGTTCTGAGTTCGGCGACCCAGCTGCCGCGCGAGAGCGGCAATGCCGGGCAAGGAGATCATCCCAATCGTGACGGCGGCCACAATGCTGCCGTAGGTGTCGATATCGATCACGCGCTCAGTCAGCATCAGGCCAAGGAGCACCACGGTGAACTCGCCCGCCGGACCGAGCAGCAGCGCCGCTTCGAGCGCTGCCGCGGTCGAGACGTGGAAGAGCCGCGCCAGACCATAGGCAATCGCGGATTTGAGGATCAGGACCGCGAGCATGATCGCCAAGATCGAAAGGGGATCGGCGATCAACCGGTCGATATCCAGCCCCATGCCGACGGTGAAGAAGAAGATACCGAGAAGAATGCCCTTGAAGGGCTCGATGATCGCCTCGATGGCGCGCCGGTATTCCGTTTCCGCTAGCAGAAGGCCGGCGGCAAAGGCGCCGATGGCCATCGACATGCCGGCGAAGACCGTGATGATTCCGCTGACCGCTACGACCAGCAAAGTGGCTGCCATGAGCAGATCGGCACCGCCGGTCGAGGCGACGATATGGAAGAACGGCCTCAGAACCAGCCGACCGACGGCGATAACAAGTGCGAGCACCAGGACGGAGACCGCCAGGGCCTTGATGGCTGACAACGAGACCGACCCGCCGGTATCACTTGCCAGCGCGCCGACAAGCAGGATCAGCGGCACCACCGCCAAATCCTGCAGAATGAGCATGGCGAAGCTTGCCCGCCCGGTCTCGCTTGCAATCCGCCGCTGCGCCGAGAGGAGCTCGATCACGATCGCGGTGGAGGACAGCGACAGGGCTGCACCGACCAGCAGCGCAACATGTGGTTCGAGGCCCAGCATCAGCGCAGCAAGCGCCAGGAGAGCCGTCGAAGCCACCACCTGCAGCGAGCCCATGCCAAAGACGAGACGGCGGAGCGTCAGCATGCGCCCGAGCGATAGCTCCAGTCCGATCGCAAAGAGCAGAAAGACGACGCCGAGCTCTGCAAACAGCGACAGATCGCGAACGTCCCGGATGGTGACCACCCTCAGCCACGGATGCGCACCCGAAAGCGCGCCGAGGCCGTGCGGTCCGAGACAGGCGCCTGCAGCCAGAAAGCCGATGATCGGGCTGATCCGCAGACGATGCATGAGGGGGACGACGACACCTGCCGTCGCCAGCACGATCAACGCATCCTTGAAGTTGCCGATCTCTGCCGCATCGACCGCCATGCCTTGCCCTCCCTGGCCGATGGAGCTTGCCCTTGTTCGGAACGCCGCGGAAGCCCGTGCGTGCGACAGCGACAGCGCAACGGCGCGATTCACGTGAGGTAATATATTACCTTCCTATCAATATATTGATTCCAAACGATTTTTTATTTCTCGAGCGCATTGACCGCAAAGGGCTTGTCACGTAAAAGCATGTCGCGCACGAGCCGATCGTGTCCGACCGGCGAGCGTCTTCCGAAAAACGAGCCCCGAGGGGCGGCATCGCCGCCCGAAAAGAGCGAGCCCATGAAGACTTTCAATCTGAAACCCGCGGACGTCCAGAAGAAGTGGGTGCTGATCGACGCTGACGGACTGGTCGTCGGCCGGCTGGCGACGGTGATCGCCCGCATTCTGCGCGGCAAACACAAGGCCGACTACACACCGCATGTCGATTGCGGCGACAACGTCATCGTCATCAACGCGGCAAAGGTGGCCTTGACCGGCCGCAAGCGCCAGCAGTCGACGTTCTACTGGCACACTGGCTACCCAGGTGGAATCAAGGGCCGGACCGCCGCCAAGACCCTGGAAGGCAAGTTTCCGGGCCGTGTCGTCGAGAAGGCCGTCCAGCGCATGCTCGACGAGGGTCCGTTGGCACGCCGTCAGATGAGCAATCTCCGCGTCTATCCCGGTGCCGAGCATCCGCACGAGGCGCAGCAGCCCGTCAAGCTCGATGTCGCCTCCATGAATCGCAAGAACAAGAGGAGCGCATAGGCGCCATGTCGATGACAGAGTCGAGAACGCTCGAGGATCTGAGCCAGCTCAAGAGTGACGCCCAGCAGGCGAACGCCGATGCGCCGGTGCGCGAGAAGAAGATTGACGCGCAGGGCCGTGCCTATGCGACCGGCAAGCGCAAGGATGCGATCGCCCGCGTCTGGGTGAAACGAGGCCACGGACGCATCACCGTCAACGGCAAGGACCATGCCGAGTACTTCGCGCGGCCCGTGCTTCAGATGATGCTCCGCCAGCCGCTCGTCACTGCCAACCGCGTAGACCAGTTCGACATCGTCGCCTCGGTTGCGGGTGGTGGCTTGTCGGGCCAGGCGGGCGCACTAAGGCACGGCCTCTCCAAGGCTCTGACCTATTATGAGCCCGAGCTGAGAGGCGTCCTCAAGAAGGCCGGATTCCTCACCCGCGATAGCCGGACCGTCGAGCGCAAGAAATATGGCCGGCCGAAAGCGCGCCGGAGCTTCCAGTTCTCGAAGCGTTAGCCGCACGTTCAAGTATCCGAAACGCATTCGGCCCGCCAAACGGCGGGCCGATGTCGTTTCGAACGGATGTATGGGCCGGCCGGCGCCTCAGCCGCCCGCAAAACACTGGTTGCGGCACGAGTTCAGCTGATCCGTGCAGGCATTTCGATCGCCCGACGATTTCATGCATCGTTGGAACTGGACCTGGCAGCTCTTGGTGCAGGAGTTGGCGGCGACCGCCTTGCCCGACCACAGTGTCGTCGGCATAGCGAAGGCCAACCCGCCAAGCCCAAGAGCTGACAACAGAAGGGCGATCTTCATTTTGTGTCGCATCGCAAATCCCATCTCGCCGCCTCTCGCCGCGCCGCCGACCGGTGATCCCACTCCACGTCGCAGCTTGCAGCTCCAAGCCGAGGATCGAAGGCTCGGAAAACGCCAAGCCTCGCACTGGCCGCAACCCTAACGCGATCCATATGAACTCAAACTGAACGATGGTTTCATCACATGCGTCAAGTCGCCTGCGGCCGGAAGGAGGACGTTGCCGCCGAATCGTTTAACCACCTTGTACCCGTCCGGCGAAGTCTCTAGCATCGGCCGGCGGGTACGTCAGGCGCAAGACGAATCGGGCTCCCGGAACGCCATGTCCCTCAATACCGACGGCAATCGCAATTGGCGGCTCAGGATCGTCAACCTGCCGCGCTATCCCAAACGGCTGCTGCTGATCCTGAACGACTTCCTCCTGCTCAGCCTGTCGTTGTGGGCAAGCTTCTCGTTGCGTCTCAATGAGCTGTACGTTCCACCAGACCTGCCTTTCGCCCTCGTCCTGCTCGCCGGGCCTATCATCGGATTGGCCACCTTTCAAAGCCTCGGCCTCTACCGGCTGGTGACCCGGTTCATCGGACCGCAGGGGGCCACCCGCATCTTTCTCGCCGTCGCGCTCGGCGTCCTCATCTGGGTTCTGTTCTTTCAACTCTCCGGCGTCAGAGGCCTGCTGCCCCGCTCGACGATCGTCATGTACGGCGTCCTTGCCGCGGCGCTCGTCTGGTCGAGCCGGCAGTTGGCGGGCTGGATCCTGCGCGGCGTACCACATGCGACGCCGGCGCGATTTGATGTCGAGCGCAAGAACGTCGTGATCTATGGCGCCGGCGTGACGGGCGTCCAGCTCTTGCAGGCCCTCCGGCTGTCACACGATTACCTGCCGGTCGGCTTCATCGACGAGAACGAGACGCTCTGGGGGCAGATGGTCGGTGGCTTGAAGGTCTATCGGCCACAGAAGATATCGAAGCTCATTCAGCGCGAGGCCGTCGAGGAGGTCTTGCTCGCTGTCCCCGAGGCCACGCGTGCCCATCGGCGTAACATCATCAAGCAGCTCGAATTGTTCCCCGTACGGGTGCGAACGCTGCCCGCCATCGCGGATATTGCCACCGGCAAGGTCCGGATCAGCGACCTCCGCGAGATTAGCGCCGATGATTTGCTGGGCCGGGACCCAGTTCCGCCCGATCCGAACCTCATCGAACGTACGATTCGCGACAAGGTCGTTCTCGTGACCGGCGCCGGCGGTTCGATCGGCTCCGAGTTGACCCGGCAGATCATCAAACAGCGTCCGGCGCGACTCGTGCTGTTGGATGTATCGGAGGCGGCGCTCTACCAGATCGAGAGCGAGATCAGGGCCGTTATGCACCAGCCAGACCCGGCGCGGGACGTGTTGGACCCATCGCCATCACCGAGTTGCGACGTCGTCGGAGTGCTGGGCTCGATTCTCGACGACAGCTTGGTGCGGCGCACGATCCGGCAACATCGCGTCTGCACGATCTTTCACGCGGCGGCCTACAAGCATGTGCCCATCGTCGAGCACAACCCGATCGCCGGCATCCGCAACAACACCTACGGCACGCGCATTCTGACCGAGGCTGCCCGTGACCTTGGCGTCGAGCGGGTCGTCCTCATCTCGACCGACAAGGCCGTTCGACCGACCAACATCATGGGGGCCAGCAAGCGCCTGGCTGAGCTCGTGTTGCAGGCCCACGCAGGCGACACCGGCTGCCGAACCGTCTTCACCATGGTCCGCTTCGGCAACGTGCTCGATTCGTCCGGTTCGGTCGTGAAACTGTTTCGACGGCAGATCGAGGCCGGCGGGCCGGTCACAGTCACACACCCGGACATGGTCCGGTATTTCATGTCCATCCCCGAGGCCGCTGAGCTCGTCATCCAGGCCGGCGCCATGGCCAATGGCGGCGAGGTCTTCGTACTGGATATGGGCGAGCCGGTCAAAATCGACACTCTGGCCCGCTCGATGATCCGACTGATGGGCCTCGATGTTCGCAGCGAGGCCAATCCGGCCGGCGACATCGCCGTCGAGTACACGGGCCTTAGGCATGGCGAGAAGCTCTATGAGGAGTTGCTCATCTCCGAGAATACGACCGGCACGCTGCATCCTCGCATCAAGCGGAGTTGGGAGCCGTCGCTGAGCATTGCCGAGATCGAGCGTGAGCTCGAATCGCTCGGCAAAGCCATGGAGCTCGAGAACGTCGAGGCCATCCACGCCGTCCTGAAGCGCACGGTCGAAGGCTACACGCCCGAGACCCGGCATCTGGCGAGCACCACCGAAGTCGGCGTTGAGCCCAACGGCCGCCGGTTGCTGCATTGACAAGGCCGTCATCGGGCAGCATCGGCCGGCCGCAGCGACTGGCGATTGTGGCCTCCTACGCGCCATCGCTCATCAATTTCCGGTTCCAGCTGCTGACGGAGATACGCGCAGCCGGTCACGAGGTGCTCTGCCTCGCCCCCGACCTCGACCGAGAGACGATCGACACGCTCGATGCCGCTGGGCTGCAATCCGACTCGATCAAACTCGAGCGAACCGGTCTCAACCCAATGGCCGATGTGGAGACGGTCCGCGCCCTCATCGCCAGGTTCCGCGCCTGGTCGCCCGATGTCGTGACCGGATACACGCCCAAAGCGGCCATCTATAGCGCCCTGGCCGGCCATCAGGCCGGTGTCAGCCGCAGGGTGCCCATGATCACAGGCCTCGGCTATGCATTCCTGAAGTCGTGGAATCCGAAGATCATGGCCGTGCGCCAGGCGACGAAGCTGCTCTATCGGCGCGCCTTCCGCGCCTCGACCGGGCTGATCTTCCAGAACAAGGACGACCTTGCAACGCTGCAAAGCTTGCGTCTCATTCCGAGATCAATGCCGATCGCGCTGGTTGGCGGCTCGGGGGTCGATGTTGATCGTTTCGCCGCGTCCCCCTTGCCGCCGGTCGACAATGGGCTGACCTTCCTTCTGATCGCCCGTCTCGTTCGATACAAGGGCATCTTCGAGTTCTGCGAGGCAGCGCGCATCGTCCGCTCTCGCGGCCATAAGGCCAGATTCGTCCTCATCGGCCCCAGTGAAGGCGGGCCGGCGGGATTGCCTGCCTCCGAGTTGGCCCGCTACAGCGATGTCGTTACCTATCTGGGGTCCAAGGATGATGTGCGCCCTTTCATCCGTGATGCTCATGTCTACGTGCTGCCCTCCTACGGCGAAGGCATGCCGCGGACCGTTCTGGAGGCCTTGGCGATGGGCCGGCCGATCATCACTACGGACGCCAACGGCTGCCGCGACACTGTGGAGCCGGGCAGCAACGGCCTGATCGTGCCGGTGGCTGACGCCCGTGCATTGGCCGACGCTATGATGCGATTGATCGCCGAGCCGGACCGCCTTGCCGCCATGGCAACGGCAAGTCGCCTGAAGGCCGAGCGCGAGTTCGACGTCAAGATCGTCAATCGGGCCACACGTACCGCCCTTGGTCTCGGCCTAGGTTCCGATGGCGAAGATCTCCCGATCGGGCCTGGGCCGACGCTCGAGCGGTTGTAGGCTGTCGGGTTTGAGATCGGTGCATGAGTTCGCCCCTTGCAGGGCTCGGAGTGCGGCGTAACTCTCTTGCCAGGCACCCTTTGGGAGCAAACAAGCTAGCTTGGGGATCGTTCCCCTGCTAAGTCCACGTCGACGGGAGGATCGCCCTTGTCCGTAAACAGGCTACAAAGTTGGACCGTCGAAGCTAGCGCAAGCGCGATGCCCGCGGCGCCCGAGACTTGGCCACACTACGCGGACGACGAGATCGCCGCAGCCATCGAGGTTCTCGCCTCCGGGCGCGTCAACCAATGGACGGGCGACAAGGTCAAGGCATTCGAGGCCGCCTTCGCGGCGTATGTCGGCCAGCCGCACGCGGTCGCCGTGTTCAATGGCACCGTCGCGCTCGAGCTCGCGTTACGCTCCCTCGGCATCGGGCCGGGCGACGAGGTCATCGTCACGCCGCGCAGCTTCATCGCCTCGGCGTCCACGGTCACGACGGTCGGAGCGACACCTGTCTTCGCCGAGGTCGACGCCGGGAGCGGCAATATCACACCATCCACCATCCGGACCATGCTCGGCCCGCGCACGCGCGCCATTCTTCCGGTCCATATCGGTGGCTGGCCGGCGGAGATGCCTGAGATCATGGCGCTCGCCCGGGAGCACGGACTGAAGGTGATCGAAGATTGTGCCCAATCGCAGGGGGCACGGATTGACGGCAGACCGGCCGGGAGCTTCGGCGACGCTGCTGCATTCTCCTTCTGCCAGGACAAGATCATCACGACGGGCGGCGAGGGCGGCATCGTCCTCTTCCGGGACCGGGACGCGTGGTCGCGCGCGTGGAGCTACAAAGATCACGGCAAGAGCTACGAGCGGATGGTGGCGCCGCCGGACCGACCTGGGTTCCGTTTCGTGCACGAGAGCATTGGGACGAACTGGCGGATGATCGAGATGCAGGCCGCAATCGGCCTCTGCCAACTCGGCAAGCTCGATCAATGGGTGGAGGCTCGCCGACGGCGCGCGGAGATCTGGCGGGACGCGCTCGCCAGTGTGGCCTGCCTCCGCATACCTCTCCCACGCCAAGGAATCCGACACGCCTTCTACAAACTGCATGCCTTCCTGTTGCCGGCCGCTCTCAAGGATGGCGTGACCCGGGACGACATTCTCGTAGCCTTGGTCGGCGAAGGCATCCGCGCGTTCTCCGGCGGTTGCTCGGAGATCTACCGTGAACGCGCCTTCGCGGGACAGAACGAGCCGGAGCGGCCAGTGGCCCGCGCCCTGGGTGAGACCAATCTGATGTTCGAGGTACATCCGACGCTCGACGAGGCCCGGCTCGCGACGACCGCCGCGCGAGCTGCGCGAATCATTCAGTCGTTCGCACGCTCTGCTTGACCACGAAATGGTCGACGATCGCGCGCCTCGCCTCGTCATCGTCACGCTTACCCTCGATACGGGTGGCACGGAGCGGCACATCGCACAGATTGCGCCGAGACTCGTCGAGCGCGGTTTCGACGTCACGGTCGTCTGCCTCGGCAGGCCGGGCGTGCTTGCGGCGGAGGTGCGCCGGCAGGGTGTTCGCGTGATCGGACCAGGGGCGGTAGCGGCGGGGTTCTATCGCTCGGGCATCGGCACGGCTCGCGCGCTGACTATCGGAACCGTGCTCCTAGCGCGGGAGCTCATCGCAAGAAAACCGGACATCGCCCACTTCTTTCTGCCGCTCGCCTACATCGTCGGTGCCCGACTCGCCCGTTGGGCGCGCGTGCCGCACCTCGTCATGAGCCGGCGCAGTCAGAACGACTACCAGGCGAAGCGGCCCCGACTTGCTCGCTGTGAGCGGTCATTGCACCGGCACATGGACCTCATTCTCGCAAACTCGCGACGGGTCCACGCCGAATTGGTCGATGGCGAGAACGCCGATCCGGCCCGCACCGGTCTCATCTACAATGGTCTCGACCTGTCCGCCCACGAACCGCAGTCCGATCGAGAGAACATTCGCACCGCCCTGGACATCCCGAGCTCGACGCTCGTCCTCGCCATCGTCGCCAATCTTATCCCGTATAAGGGGCATTCCGACTTGATCGATGCCCTCGGCCGGGCGAAAGCGGAGCTGGCGTCGGATTGGTGCCTTCTCGTCATCGGCCGCAACGACGGTCTCGAAGCGACGCTTCGGGCACGCGCCGAATCGCTGCGCATTGCCGATCGCATCCGCTGGCTCGGCGAGCGCCGGGATGTTCCCGATCTTCTCAGAGCCGCTGATATCGGGCTCAATGTCTCGCACGAGGAAGGATTCTCGAATGCGGTCATCGAAGGCTTGGCCGCAGGACTGCCGATGCTGGTGACCGATGTCGGCGGCAATGCCGAGGCGGTGCCGCACGGGATCGCTGGGTTGGTTGTACCGCCCAGAGCGCCTGCGGCGATTGCATCGGCCCTGCTCGAGCTCGCGCGAAATCCGAAGCGCCGATCCGACATGGGACGGGCCGCGCGCGAACGATCTGAGCGGCTTTACAGCCTCGCCTCCTGCGTCGACCACTATCAACAGGCCTATCTTGCCATGCTCCGGGAGGCGCCGATGCCGGTCGAGATCGACCCCCGCCGTATGCATTTGGCCTCCGGTCACACACCGGGCTAGACTGGCGCGCCGCTCCAGGGGATCGGCCTAGGCAGGAACTCCACATGTGCGGCATTACCGGCTTCATCGACCAGAAGCGGCAAACCTCGCCGGCCGACCTCGAGGTGATCGTCCGACACATGGCCGACAGCATGCCGCATCGCGGTCCGGACGATTTCGGGACGTGGACGGATGCCGATGCAGGGATAGCGCTGGGATTCCGCCGTCTGTCGATCATCGATCTGTCGCCCGCCGGCCACCAACCGATGATCTCAGCGGGCGGCCGCTTCATCATCTGCTATAATGGCGAGGTCTATAATGCCGAGGATTTGCGCCATGAGCTCGGGCCGTTTGCGCCCAACTGGCGAGGCCACTCCGACACAGAAGTGATCCTCGAGGCCTTTGCAACCTGGGGCATCGAGCAGAGCGTACAGAAGCTCATCGGCATGTTCGCAATCGCCCTCTGGGAGGTCGATGCGCGCCGGCTCTGGCTGGTGCGCGACCGGCTCGGTATCAAGCCCCTCTATTGGGCCGAGATGGGCTCGAGCTTCCTTTTTGGCTCCGAGCTACGGACGCTTCGTGCGCATCCCGCCTTCCGGAGTGAGATCGATCGCGACGCCGCCTCGTTGTTCCTCAGGCACAATTACTATCCGAATCCGCACACCGTCTTCACCGGAGTGCGACAGCTCCCGCCCGGTCATCTCCTTTGCCTCGAGCCTGGCAGATCGCCGCGCATCTTCCCCTATTGGTCGTTGGCCGACGTCGCTCGCCAGGGTTCGACGAACTCTTTCAAAGGCAGCGAAGCGGAGGCCTCCACGGCGCTCGACACCCTTCTTCGCGATGCCGTGAAGCGCCGCATGGTCGCCGATGTTCCGTTGGGCGCCTTTCTGTCGGGGGGCTACGATTCCTCAACGGTGGTCGCGCTGATGCAGTCCCAGTCAGGCCGACCCGTGAAGACGTTCTCTATCGGCTTTCACGAGGCCGGATACAACGAGGCGGAGCATGCAAAGGCCGTTGCGCGCCATCTCGGAACCGAACATACCGAGCTCTACGTCACGGCTGACGAGGCACAATCGGTCATCCCGAGGCTCCCGGAGATCTACGACGAACCCTTCGCCGACGCGTCACAGATACCGACCTATCTCGTCTCGGCCCTGGCGCGACAGCATGTGACGGTCTCATTGTCGGGAGATGGTGGCGACGAGGTTTTCGCCGGGTATAATCGTTACAGCCATGCCAGCCGGTTCAACGACTCCATGGCCCGGATCCCTGCCAGTCTGAGGCGAGCCGGCGCTTATCTCGTCAATGCCACACCGGCCGTCGTCTGGGACGGGGCTGCGCGCCTCATCCCCGACCGCCACCGGCCCCGCGCCCTCGCCGACAAAATGCAGAAGCTCGCCGACATCGTGGCCGAGGACGGCGACGGCTTCTATCGAAAGCTGACCAGTCATTGGCCGGAGCCCGACGCCATCGTGATCGGAGCGACGGAACCCGAGACGGTCATCGTCGATCCAGGCGTCAAGGACATCGTCCCAGGATTCATCGAGCGCATGCAATTCCGCGATACCTTGACCTATCTGCCCGACGACATCCTGACGAAGGTCGATCGCGCCAGCATGGCTGTCTCACTCGAGGCCCGCGTGCCTCTCCTCGATCACCGGGTGGTGGCTTTCGCGTGGTCGCTACCGCTGGACTTCAAGCTCCAGCGCGGCATGAGCAAGCGCGTGCTTCGCTCGGTTCTCTACCGGTATGTACCGCCCGAGCTCGTCGATCGGCCGAAAATGGGATTTGGCGTGCCGATCGACAGTTGGCTGCGCGGCCCGATCCGGGATTGGGCCGAAGACCTCCTGTCCGAGCGGAGCCTCAAGGCTGGCGGTGTGTTCCGCCCAGAGCCGATTCGTCGCCGCTGGGCGGAGCATCTCTCCGGCCGGCGCAACTGGCAGCACGCGCTCTGGAACGTGCTGATGTTCGAAGCCTGGCGTCGCCGGTGGGCATGAGGTCGGCATGCGGATCGTCGGCGGAAAACTGCGGGGTCGGCCGCTGCTGGCACCGAAGGACTTGTCGATCCGACCGACAGCTGATCGCATTCGCGAGTCGATCTTCAACATTCTCGAGCATGGCATCGAATCCTTCGAGATCGAGAGCGCTCGTGTCATCGACTTGTTCGCGGGTACGGGTGCCATGGGCCTCGAGGCTCTGTCCCGGGGTGCAAGCTTCTGTCTGTTCGTCGACGACAGCGCCGAGGCGCGTGGACTGATTCGCAGCAATGCCGAGAGTCTGGGCCTGACCGGACAGACGCGCCTCTACCGTCGCGACGCCACCCACCTTGGTCCGACCTCCGCCGGCATCTTCGACCTGGCTTTCCTCGATCCACCCTATGGCAAGAGACTGGCTGAGACGGCTCTGGTCGAGCTTTGTGACGGCGGCTGGCTGTCAGCCGGGGCCGTCATCGCGGTCGAAGAGGAGGTCGATGCGTTCAAGGACGTGCCGACCGGCTACGACCTGGCCGACCGAAGACGTTATGGCGGCACGGAGATCACCTTCCTTCGGTCACTTGGCAGGGGTGATGCCGAATGAGATGGCTGCTGGCGCCCTACGTGGCGGAGATCCAACGGGGACATGGCCAAAGCCTCTGGCCGGTCATCGGTTTTGGTGTCTCGATGATCGTCGACTATGGTGTCATCTATTATTCCTTCACGCTGCTGGCGCCGAGGATCGCCCAGGATCTGAGCTGGAGCCTGAGCTTCACCTACTCGGGCCTCGCCGCGGCCTTCTTCTGCAGTGGACTTGCTGCGCCCTATGCCGGCAAGCTTCTCGACCGCCATGGCGGCCGCATCGTCATGTCGTGGGGTACCCTCATCGCGGCGGCCGCCATGGCACTGCTCGCAGCCGTCGAGGGGCCCGTCTCCTATGTCGCCACCGTCATCGCGATCGAGGTTGCAGGCACGACCGTTCTCTACAATGCCGCCTTCACGACGCTCACTCAGATCTATGGCCATGGCGCCCGCCGAGCGATCACCTTCACGACCCTGACCGCGGCATTCTCCTCGACTCTCTTCTGGCCGCTAACCAGTGCCCTTCTCACCCATCTCGACTGGCGCACGGTGACACTGATCCTGGCCGGGCTCATGATCCTCATCTCGCTGCCGATCCATCTCCTCCTGCCCAGGCCGCGGTCTGACAGCCGGCCGGTCGAGCGAGGCACCTCCGGAGGACCCCATGGCGTCGCCCCGATCCTGCTGACCGACGATCGCCAACGCCGCCGCGCGTTCGTTCTCCTGTCACTTTCCTTCAGCTTGTCGGGCTTCGTCATCGCCTCGCTGCCGCTGCACCTCATCTCCGTCCTGACCAGTCTCGGCTTCACGGGCGCTGTCGCGGTGACACTGGGCTCGCTGATCGGACCAAGCCAATTTCTCGTCCGCCTTATCGAGATGATTGTCGGACAGCGTCTCAGCGCAATCACTGTCGGCCTTGTCGCGGCCGCGCTCATTCCGCTCGGCCTGCTGATCCTGATGCTCGGCGGTACAAGCCTGGCGGCGGGCGTTCTCTTCGCCGTCGTCTACGGCATGGGGCAAGGCCTTGAGAGCATTGCCAAGGGTATCGTCCCGCTAGCTCTCTTCGGGCCCACCGGCTACGGCACCATGCTGGGCAGGATCGCCATGGCTGGTCTCGTAGTCTCGGCTGGCGCCCCATGGGTGTTCTCCCTCGTACGCGAGAGCCATGGCCCCATAGCCGCGTTAGCTCTGGCGGCGGCCGCAGGTCTCATCGCGACACTTGCCTATCTCGGGATCCCCAAGCCTTCGGAAACGCCGCCGCCGTGACCCTTGCCGCCGACATGTCCTTCTGGACCCTGCAGCGACGCGCGGCCGGCCTCTATTCGGCGAGCGCCTTCTATGGTTTCACCAATGGAGCCCTGTTCCCGCTGATCGCCATCTCGCTCGCACAATCGGGTGTCAGCGAGCTGAGGATAGGTTGGATCGCCTCGGCATACTATGTCGGGGCCTTTGTCGCCGCGCTCACATTCGCGCCGGTGGTCCGGCTGATCGGCTATCGCTATGCCATGCTCCTGATCGCGATTGTCGGCGCCGGCAGCACGGCCGCAGCCATTCTGCCCTTGCCGCTCGCGGGCTGGCTCGCGGTCCGCGGACTGTTTGGCTATGCGGCCGCTGGCGTCTACATCGTCATCGATTCCTGGCTCGGCAATCTGTCCGGCCTTGCGAACAGGGGCCGCATGCTCGGCATCAACGAGGGGCTGAGAACCGCCCTTGCCTCGGCCGGCCAGTTCCTCGTTGCCTTGGCGAATACCAGCTCCGGCATCCTCATCGCAGCCGGCTCGATGCTGCTCGCCGGGCTCCCCGTGCTGGCGACGCCTGAGCCGCATCTCCGTGCGCAATCGCACGCCCGTCAGCGTAACGGTCTATCGATCGCACTCAAGAACTGGCCCGTCTTCCTGATCATCCTGTTGAGCGGCTTGACGATTTCCGTGCTCTACGCCATGCCGGCGCTCTATGCGCGCCAAATCGGCCTGACACCCGCCGAGACGGCCATCTATCTCGTAACAGCGATGGTGGTCGGCGCCGCGTCGCAGAATCTCGCCGGCGCGCTGACCGATCTTTTCGGTCGAGCGATCGTGCTCGCAGCCATGACGGCACTGGGTTTCATCGCCGCCGCCTGCCTGGCGCTCGGCTTGATCAGCGGCGCCTGGGCGATCACGGCCGTCGGCGCGGTCGTCGCCGCCGCGACCTTCCCGATCTATTCCCTGGCGCTCACTCGGATGATCGACCTCGCGCAGCCGAGCGAGGTGGTGTCGGCGACCAGCATCTCGCTGATCGGCTATACGAGCGGTGCCAGCTTCGGCCCGGCCCTCTCGGGTCTCGCCATGGCGCAGTTCGGCACCATCGGTTTCTATGGCTTCCTCGCCATCGCCTTGTGGTTGACCTCGGCCATCGCCCTCGGCGAGGCGTTCCGCCGGCCGAAGCCTTAGATCACGATCGCCGCCCGAACAGGCGCTCGATGTCGTCCAGTCTCAGCTCCACATAGGTCGGTCGGCCGTGATTGCACTGGCCGGAGTTGGGTGTCTGCTCCATGTCACGGAGAAGCGCATTCATCTCCGGCCCCGTCAGACGCCGGCCAGCCCGGACGCTGCCGTGACAGGCCATCAGCGAAGAGACGCGCTCGAGCCTGGCCTTGAGGCTGCCGGTCAGACCGGCCGAAAGCTCGTCGGCCAGATCCTGGATGAGCCCCTTGATATCGATCTCACCGAGCATGGCCGGTGTCTCACGGACCAGGATTGCACCGGGTCCGAAGCGCTCGACGGCAAGTCCGAGCTCCGCCAGCTCCGGCGCATTCGACTCGATCTCGCCTGCGGCTTCAGCTCCGAGCTCGACGACCTCCGGGATGAGCAGAAGCTGTCCTGCGACGCCGCCTTTCTCCAGGGCATCCTTCATCCGCTCGTAGACGAGACGCTCGTGGGCCGCATGCTGATCGACGATGACGATCGAGGACGCAGTCTCGGCGACGATGTAGGTCTCGTGGAGTTGTGCGCGCGCGGCACCGAGCGGAAATCGCACCTCCTCCGATCGTTCCGCGACGACCATCGGCGTCGCACTCGGCTGCACCAGACCGGCGAGGGGGGCCTGGGCCGCCTCGGCCAGGCCGGCACTCGGCCGATAGCTCGGGCGTTCAGGATAGAGCGAGCCGGACCTCCCGGTGCCGAAGTCTGTTACAGGCACCATGCGCGCCAGCGTGGCGGCGCCGCGCTCCGATGTGACCCGTTGCCCGGCCGCCTCCAGCGCCTGACGAAGGCCACCGACGATCAGGCCCCGAACGAGCCCCGGATCGCGGAACCGGACCTCCGCCTTCGTCGGATGCACATTGACGTCGACCTCCTGGGGCGAGAGCTCGATGAACAGCGCCACCATCGGGAACCGGCCTTTGGGGATGAGATCGCCATAGGCGGCCTTGAGGGCCCCCATCAGCAGCCGGTCGCGCACAGGCCGGCCGTTGACGAAGAGATGCTGCATGTCCGACGTAGCGCGATTGAGCGTCGGCAGGCCGATAAAACCGGACACCGCGACGCCTTCACGCTCCGCGTTGACGGCCACAGCGTCCGTGAGGAAGTCGCGTCCCATGACGGCGCCAAGACGCATGAGACGGGCCTCCGGCCCCAATCCCGCGGCCGGATAGAGGATGCTTCCGCGTTCACCGGTCGCAAGCTCGAACGCCGCTTCCGGATGCGCCATGGCGAGGCGCTTCACCGTATCCGCAATGGCCGCGTTCTCGGCCCGCTCCGACTTCATGAACTTCAGGCGCGCAGGCGTCGCGGAGAACAGATCCTCGACCTCGACCATGGTGCCTGGATTGAGCGCGGTCGGTCTGACAGACGCCTTTCGCCCCTTGTCGACGACGATCTCGCTCGCCTCCGCCGTCCCGGCTGGCCGGCTCCGGATCGCCAGCCGCGCGATCGCGCCGATCGAAGGCAGCGCCTCGCCGCGAAAACCGAGCGTCCGGATAGCGAGCAAGTCCTCGTCCTGAAGCTTCGATGTCGCATGCCGCTCGACCGCAAGCACGAGATCTGCCACCGGCATGCCATGACCGTCGTCGGTGACACGAATGAGCGACAGGCCGCCGCCGGAAGTCACGATCTCGATTCGCCGGGCGCCGGCGTCGAGTGCGTTCTCGACAAGCTCCTTGACGACGCTCGCGGGCCGCTCGATCACCTCGCCGGCCGCGATGCGATTGACGGTCGAGGCTGAGAGCTGACGAATCGGCATGTGGGGCTCCCTCCGAACACCCGCTCCAAACGGCGACTCGGATAGAGCATGACCCTAGCACGACCGCATCCTGCAATGGACCATTGCAGGTCGCGCGCCCGGGCCAGGGCCGCGGTCACCCGCCGGTCGTCAACCCCTCGGGCTTGCCGACGATCGTCACGATCAGATTGCCGGGCTGCAGCAGGCGCTTGGCGACGCGGCGGATGTCGTCGATCGTCACCGCCTCGACCAGGCTGTTGCGCTTGTCGACATAGTCGATGCCGAGATCCTCGATTTGGATCCCCAGAAGCTGGCCGGCGATCTTGCTGGATGAATCGAACCTGAGGGCATAGGAGCCGGTCAGATAGCTCTTGGCATCGGCCAGCTCCTGCTCGGTCGGTCCCTGGGCCGCCATGCGCTCCAGCTCCGACCGGATCACCTCCAGCGAAGTCTTGACCGCGTCGTTCTTGGTGGCGACACCGCCAAGATAGACGGATGCGTTCTTGTAGGATTGGAGATAGGTGTAGACCGAATAAGCCAAGCCCCGCTTTTCGCGCACCTCCTCCATGAGCCGCGAGTTGAAGCCGCCGCCGCCCAGGATGTAATTCAGAATGAAGGCGGCGATATAGTCGTCGTCCTTCCGGGCAATGGCGCCTTGACCGAATTGGACGACCGATTGCGGCACGTCCATGGGCACGATCTCCTGCCGCGGCCCACCCTTCGGTGTCGCGTCGGCGACCGGCTTCAGCTGGGCTTTGGCCGGCAATCCGCCGAACGCCTTGTCCAGCATGATGCCGAGCGAGGCGGCATCGATATCGCCGACGACGGAGATGAGGAGATTGTCCTTCGCAAAGATCCGACGGCGATAGTTCTCGAGATCGTCCGCTCCGATGGAAGCGACGGACTGTATGGTGCCTGCCGTCGGCCGGCCATACGGATGATCCGGAAATGCCAGCCGGAACCAAGTCTGGCTCGCGATCTTGTCGGGATCCTTGTCGTCGAAGGCGATCCCCGCCTGCAGCTGCCGGCGCATCCGCTCGATCGCATCGGCGTCGAAGCGCGGCCTGGTCAGCGCCAGTGAGAGGAGCTCGACGGCCCGCTCGCGATTCTCCGTCAGTGTCTGGAACGAGCCGGAGAAGGTATCGCGGCCCGCGTCATAGGACATCTTGATGGCAAGCGTGTCCAACTCCTGCTGGAACTCACGCGCTTTCAAGTCGCCGGCACCTTCGTCCATCATCGCCGTCAAGAAGTTGGCGACGCCCGGCTTCCCCTCGGGATCCTGGGCGCTGCCTCCGAACATGGCGAACTGCATGGTGACGAGTGGCAGGCTATGATCCTCGACCAGCCAGGCCTTGATCCCGTCCGGCGAGGTGACCGTCTGAATTTTCATGGCGTGGGCACTGCTGGGCAGGAGGGAGACCAATGTGACGACGCCAAGGGCGACGCCGCGAAGGTGTCGAGCGATCTGTTCGAGACGGTCACGCATTTTGCTCTCAATCGAAGCTTGTGAAGTTGGCAGTCAGGCCTGTCCCAGACCTCAAGCCTTCTTCGGCACCAGCCATCCGGTGACCGAGCGGCGCTTGTCCAGATAGGCCCGGGCGGCGGCGTTGACAGCCTCGACCGTGACCTTCCGCATCGCCTCCGGCCAGTCCTCGACCTCCTTGATGGTCGCGCCGGTGGCAAGCGCCCAGCCATAGCGCCGGGCCAGGCTCGACTGCCCGTCGGCCTCGTAGACATACTCCGCGATCAGCGCCTTCTTGGCGCGGTCGACCTCGTCGGCGGTAACGCCGTCCCTGAGGAGACCAGCAATCTCCGCATCGACATCTGCCTCGACTTTCGCGAGGTCGATCCCCTCGGTGGCGACGCCGTAGAGAGAGATGCGGCCGGAATCGAGTCCCGAGCCCGAGTAGTAGGCGCCGATATGCGCCGCTGTCCCCTTGTCGACGAGCACCGAGCGGTAGAGCCGGCTCGATGCGCCGCCACCGAAGATTTTCGCCAGAATCTCCAACGCCTCGGCCTCACCTGGCTTGGCGGTCGCGTAGCTCGGCACGAGGTAGTCGCGCTCGAACGTCGCCTGACCGACGCGGTCATCCTCGAGAACGACCCTTCGTTCGACGACGGGCGGTGGCTCGGTGCGCCGCGGCGTCCGTTCGGCGCCGGCCATCGCCGGGACCTTGCCGTAGGTCTCTTGGGCGAGCGACAACACCTCGTCCGGCTCGACATCGCCCGAAACGACGACGATGGCGTTGTTGGGGGCGTAGTAGCGATGATAGAAGTCGAAGGCGTCCTGTCTCGACAGCTTCGCCACCTCGTGTGCCCAGCCAATCACCGGCACGCCATAAGGGTGATTGAGGTAGAGAGCAGCCATCATCTGCTCGTTCAGAATGGACGACGGATCGTTGTCCACACGCGAGCGGCGCTCCTCGAGAATGACGTCACGTTCGGTCCGGATGTCGTCCTCGGTCAAGCGCAGACCGGTCATCCGATCAGCCTCCATCTCCATGACGAGCGGTAGCCGGTCCTTGGCGACATTCTGGTGGTAGGAGGTGACGTCCTGCGATGTAAACGCATTGTCCTGACCGCCGTTCTTGGCGACGATCTTCGAGAACTGGGCGGCCGGAATCTTTTCCGTGCCCTTGAACATCAGATGTTCGAGGAAATGGGCGATGCCGGAGCTGCCGGCCGGCTCGTCGGAGGCGCCGACCTTGTACCAGACCATGTGCGTGACCACAGGCGCCCGATGGTCCGGCACGACGACGAGCCGCAAGCCATTGTCCAGGGTGAATTCCGTCGCGCGATGCTGGGCATAGGCTGGAGCGGCGGCAAGCATCAGGGCTCCTAGGAGAACAGGGCTGCACAACAGTCTCAGTGATCGCATGATTGCGGCTTCCGCGGGTGAGAGCACGAGAACGAATGGCCTCGGCCGAGGTGTTTGGGGTCCGACGCCAGCCAAATCACGAGGCAACTGCCAGCGAGTTTGGCGACGACATGGGAAGAGTCAAATTACAACTTGTTCAGGGTCGCGGGCGACGCCGGTTTCGCCCGCGAACGCGTGAGGCGTCCAGAGCTGACAGGCACCGGCCCCGGCTCAGCGCCCACCGCTGTGGCCTCATGTCATTCGGCTGTGCAGTCGCTCCGCCAGGGGCCAATTGCCGCGGCATTCGTCTCGTTTCCCGGACCGCAAGGGGCGCGACCGGCGAGACCGCGCAGAAGGCATCCACCAGCCAACGTCTCGATGTCAGGTGGTCATTCGTCGTCGAACTGCCCCTTCTCGGCGCCAGCGTGGCAAGCCACGCAATTGGCCCAGGAGCCGGCCTTCTTGAACGACGCGGCGGAAACCTCTTCGCTATGCTCGTGCTTGAACCAGCGGAGCTCGGAAATGCGAAGTACAGGCTTTCCTTCGGCGTCGACGGCCTTGGCATCGTCCCTTCCAGCATTGGCGACCAGATAGTCGCGGATATGTGTCAGCGCGGCATCATCCAGAGTGGCATCCTCACCGAAGTGATCCTTCAATCCAGCCATCAGCGCCTCCCAACTCGCGGCGGGCAGCATCCGCGGCGGATAGGCGATATGGCAGGCCGAGCATTCGGTCTTCGTCAACTCATCGGTAACCATGCGATCGGCAGCGTGACTGGTCGTTGCCAAGGTCAGCGCTGCGACGGCGAGAAGACGGCGTTTCATGGGGTGAGTTCCTTGTTCCTATTGGCTGGCGAGCCAGAAGAGAACGTCGCCGGCCTCCTTCGGCGTGCAGTCGCGGCCAAGCACCGAGTTGCAGTTGCGCCGGATCCACTTCTCGACCTTGGCGAGGTCGGTGAGCCGGTCCACCGTGACCGATACGGCCATCGGGTCGATCGTCTTACCGGCTCGGGTCTGCCCCGGCTTTGTGATGTCCTCGGTATGGCAGGAGGTGCAGGAGGGTGTATCCGCCCCACCGCCCACGTGCTTTGCGAAGAAGAAGGCCTTGCCGGCAGCGGCATCGAACCCGGTGAATGCGGGGTCGGCCAGTTTGGCTTTCTCGGCGTAGTCGGCGATGACGGCGTCCTGGCCGGGACCGGCGGCAACGGCGTCGGCAAGAATCCCGGTGCTCAGGCCCAGCGAGAAAACGACAGCAAGAGTGCGGTTCATGACTGCTCCTTGGACGGTTCAGGGATGCGAATGTCTTGCGGCGCAAAGAGACCGGTTTCGGCATCACCGTGGCAGGCGGCGCAGTTGGCCTGTCCGCCGACCGACTTCTGCTTGAAGGTCTCCGGAGGGATATGATTGTGGATGCGCTGCCAGCCACGCGTCCTCGTAAGACGCAAGGGCTCGCCGACGTCGGACACGCGGAAAGCGTTGGCTGCACGCGTGTCGAAGCGATCGGCCGCGTTGGCAAGAAGCCAATCCCTGATTTTTGCCGTAGTGCCCGCGTCCAGCGACGCGTCCTCGCCAAAGTGATCGTCGAGCGTGGCCATCAGCCGGGTCCACGTCGCAACCGGCAACAAGCTCGGATGATGGGCGGTATGACAATCGCCGCACTCGGCCTTCCATTCCGCCAGCACGGGCCCGGCAGGAACGGCGGAAACCGGTGCTCGAGCTGCCATGCTCCAGGCGACCGCCAGTGGAATCGCAACGCCGGCTAGCACTATCGCGGCCCGGACCGGTCGGGCCGGGCGAGGCGTCGTCCGATCGTCGCGCCTGCGCTTCCGTCCTGTCAGCATCGCACGACTGAGATTTTCGCTCTCTCGCCGGGATTCGAACATCACGCCGCTGACGTGCAGCACGACGAGCACAACGACTCCCCAGGCCAGCCATTCGTGAACCTCCTTGACCGACCGGCCGGCGGCGTAGGTCGTAAATGCCGCCAACGGTCCCTGCCGCACGACCCCGCCGAGGACCACGAGCCCGGTCATGGCCAGCGCCGCCACGATCGCAAGCAGAGCGTAGACCATCAGCCCGCCGACAGGGTTGTGCCCGTAGCCGGGGGCACGGTCACCCGTCAGATGCTGTCGGACCGACTGGACAGAAGGTGGGAAGGTTGCGAACCGGGCGAAGGTCGTGCCGGCGAAACCCCAGACGACCCGAAACACAACAAGCGCCGCCGCCGCATAGCCCGCCCATAGATGCCAATCGAGCAGGCGTTTCGGTCCGAGGAAGCCGAGCGCCATCGCCGTCCCGACAGCCACCACAAGCGACCAGTGGAAGATCCGGACGCCACGATCCCACACGCGGACCGGCTCATCGAACTCGGGCGATGGAGCAATGTTTTCGACCATGCTCCGAGTGTCGTTCGATCAGACTGACAGATGGCTGAACGAATGGGGGCCTGTGTCGCCGTATCGCACGGCCCTACCGCCTCCCGGATGGCTCGCAGCGCCGACCAGTGTGGTCTGACCGCAGATCAATCGCTCAGGAGGCCGCCAGAGCCGCAATCGGCGCGATCGCGGAGAGACCGCCGGATTCCCCAAGCCTCGACATGCGGGCTGCCGGCAACGACGGGCACGGCATAGAGCTGCCGCTACTCCTGTTCTGGCAACTCTTCCTGAACCTGGCCCTGTTTCTGCTGCTGCACGATGATAGGAACATCATCGGCGTTTTCGGGCTGGTCGAGATTTTGGTTGAAGAGCAGCGTCCAGACATTGCCGCAACGAGTGTATTTGCTCTTGTTCGTGTCGTCGAAATCGTCCGCGTTGCCCTTGAGCCGGCCTTCCTCGCAATATTTCTTCTGCTCTTCCTGCTTGGCGGCGAGCGTGGCGGCGGCCTGCTGATCTGGGTCGGTCGGCCAGGCTTGGTCTGCTGGCGCGGCTGTGGCCACCGCCGTGCCCGAACCGGGCGGCGGCAGCGAGGCCGTCGACGGCGGCACGACGAGAGGTGCGCGCTGAGGCACCTTGGGATCGATCTCGCGGGCGGCCTGTGAGGATGAGGAGACCCCCATCGCATCGAAAAGCTTGCCGTTGAGTTGCACGTCGCCCGGAGAGCAGGCAGCAATGGCACCGCATGCGACCGCCATAGCCGACAGGCGAAGGGCCGATCCGATCAACCGGCGCGACATGGACATGGTCGTGTCCCCCGACAGTCCCAAAGCAGGGCCCTCAGCCGGGCCCGGCACGACGTGACGAAGCTAGGCCGTCTTTGCGGCCTTTTTGCGATTCTCGAAGATGGAGTCATACAGCAGGCCCGCGACGCCGGCAACAATCCAGGCATCTGCCAAGTTGAAGATGTACCAGTAGAATCCGAAGGCGTGCAGCTGGATGAAATCGGCGACGCCGCCATAAATCGGCCTATCGATGGCGTTGGCGAGGGCACCGCCGATGATGAGGCCGATCGCCACGGCCTTGAGCTCTCTCGTTTGGGTCCGAAGCCAGACAATGAGACCGATCGAGACGGCAACCGCAAAGCTGGAGAGCAGCCATTGGCCGAAGCCGTGGTTCTGCTCGAACAGCCCATAGCTGATGCCGGGATTGATCGCGTATCTGAGATCGAAGAAGGAGGTGACTGTCACCTGGCCACCACGCCCCTCAAGATCGTAGACATGGATCACCCAGTATTTGCTCGCCTGGTCGATGACGAGGCCCGCGATCGCGACCCACAGGCCGAGCGCGACGGTGGACCTTTTCGTTGCGTCGGACACGACAGCCTCCGGCGCTAGTGGTTCGGATCTCCCTCCCCCCTTGCGGGGGAGGGGCGGGTCGGGGGGTATGCCGCGCGTGCTAACCGTTTGTCTGCCGCCCCGTCCCACGCGTCTGAGGACCTGGCCGCTTCGCGTCTAAGCCCATGGCGCGTGGCCTTCACCCTCGCTGGGAGGAAGGAAAGCCATGGCACCGCCTCGGGTTTGAACTTCACCTCAATCACGCCCGGGCCTGATCGAACTCCCGCACTGCCTTCGCATCGCGGGCCGACAGCGTCGGATAATCGGGATCGGTACCGACATCGGCGACGATACGCCACGAGCGCTCACACTTCCGACCTTGCGCACGCTCCGGCACGACACCGACATGCGCGACCCCGTCGAGCTGGAAAGCCCCGGCCGGCGCAGTCCCCATGACGAGACGCGCCCCCGAGGTGATGCACAGCTCGGCGAGATCGATGCCGTCGAGAGCCTTTGCCAAATTGGCGTCGTCGATGTGGATGACGGGCGCCGCCTCCAAGCTCGAGCCGATGCGCTTGGCGGCGCGTTCGACTTCCAGAGCCCCGGTGACAACCGAGCGAATGCGGCGGATCGCCTCCCAACGGTCTGCCAACGCGTCGTCGCGCCAAGCCTCAGGCATGAGGTGGAAGTTTTCCAGATGCACGCTCCCGGTCTCGGACGGATAGCGCGCGAGCCAGGCTTCCTCGGCGGTGAATGCGAGAATCGGCGCAAGCCACTGCGTCACAGCGCGGAAGATCTGCTCGATGGTGGCGAGCGCCGCCTTGCGCTTGGGGCTCGAGATCGGCTCGCAATAGAGCGTATCCTTGCGGATGTCGAAGTAGAAAGCCGATAGGTCCGTATTGAGAAAATGGGTGAGTTGCGCCACGACTTTCTTGTAGTCGTAGGCGGTGTAGGCCGCGCGGATCGTGCTGTCGAGCTCGGAAAGGCGGTGCAGCATCAGCCGCTCAAGCTCGGGCGCCGGCTTGAGATCGAGCTTGGCACCATCGTAGTGACCGAGCGTGCCGAGCATCCATCTGAGCGTGTTTCGCAGCTTACGATACGAGTCGACCGCCGATTGCAAAATGCTCGGGCCAAAGCGAATGTCATTGGTCGTGTCCGACGAAGCGACCCACAGGCGAAGGATATCGGCGCCGGCTGTTTTGATGATCTCCTGCGGCGACAGGGTATTGCCCTTCGACTTCGACATTTTCTCCTCGCCCTTCTCGTCGAGGATGAAGCCGTGTGTCAGCACCACGTCGAAGGGGGCACGGCCGCGCGTGCCGGCGCTTTCGAGGAGCGATGAATGGAACCAGCCACGATGCTGGTCGGAGCCTTCCAGATACATGACGCGGTCGCGGCCGCCGTCGCGCGTGCGTTTGACGGAGGCGAGGCGCGGAAAGACGGACGGGTCCTCGAGCACGAAAGCGTGCGTCGAGCCCGACTCGAACCAGACATCGAGAATGTCGGTCACCTGCTCCCATTCGGCGGGGTTGGGAACGAGGCCTCTGAGGAAGCGCTCCTGCGCGCCCGCCTCGAACCAGGCCTCGACGCCCTTGGCGGCGATGGCGGACGTGATGCGCTCGATGAGAGTCTTGGAGAGGTCGGCGCGCTCAGCGCTCCCGTTCGGTAGGACCTCGGCGGTGTCCTTGTGGACGAAGACGGTGATCGGCACGCCCCAGGCGCGCTGACGCGACAGCACCCAGTCAGGCTTGGCCTCGATCATGCCGGTGATGCGGTTTTCTCCGACTTTCGGAACCCATTCCGTTTCCTTGATGGCGCGGAGGGCGCGGTGACGAAGCGTGTCAGTCTTCAGATTGAGGTGGCCATCACCAACACGTGTCTCCCCAGCGGAGAGAAGGTCTATTCCCTCGTTGGTTATCTTCTTGTCCATCGCAATGAACCATTGCGGCGTGTTGCGGAAGATGACGGGCTTCTTCGAGCGCCAAGAGTGCGGGTACTGGTGCTTGAGACGCCCGCGCGCGATGAGGGCGTTGGCAGCGACGAGCGCCTTGATCACCGCCTCGTTGGCGTCACCCTTGTTGCCCTTGTCGTCGATGACGCGTTTGCCTTCGAAGCCCGGCGCCTCTTTCGTGAAAAAGCCGTCGGCGTCGACGGTAAAGGGGATGGTGGTGTCGATGCCACGGGCTTGGAGATCGCGGGCGCTGGACGTCCAGATATCGAAGTCCTCGCGGCCGTGGCCGGGGGCGGTGTGGACGAAGCCCGTGCCCGCGTCGTCGGTGACGTGCTCGCCATCGAGGAGGGGGACCGCGAAGTCGTAACCGAGTGCACCGAGTGGGTGGTTGCATTGCAACGTCGCGAGATCGCTGGCCGATATCTCCCGCAACTTCTCAAACTCATCAACCTTCGCGGACTTCATGACGTCGGCCGCGAGCTGATCGGCAAGCAAGAGCTTCTCGCCAGCCTTGGCCCAGTTGCCGTCCGGCGCTTTCGTCACCTTGTAGAGGCCATAGGTGATCTTGGACGAGTAGGAAATCGCGCGGTTGCCTGGGAGTGTCCACGGCGTGGTCGTCCAGATGACGACACACGAATCCTTGAGCTCGTTGACGACCCCAGTGTCCATCTTGCCGGCAGCGAAGCGCACCGGAAACTTCACCCAAACCGTATCCGACTGATAGTCCTGATACTCGACCTCGGCTTCCGCCAACGCCGTCTTCTCGACCACGCTCCACATCACGGGTTTCGAGCCGCGATAGAGCAGGCCGTTCAGCGCGAACTTCATCAGCTCGCTGGCGATCACCGACTCCGACTTGGCCGCCATCGTCACATACGGATGATCCCAGTCGCCCTCGACGCCAAGCCGCTTGAACTCCTCGCGCTGGACGTTGAGCCAATGCTGCGCGAAGGCCCGGCATTCGGCGCGGAACTCGGCCGCCGGCACGTCGTCCTTGGATTTGCCCTTGGCGCGATACTGCTCCTCGATCTTCCACTCGATGGGAAGGCCATGGCAGTCCCAGCCCGGCACATAGTCGGCCTCATGCCCCAGCATCTGCTGGGAGCGCACGACGATGTCCTTGAGGATCTTGTTGAGCGCGGTGCCGATGTGGATGTTGCCGTTGGCGTAGGGCGGACCATCGTGCAGCAGGAATTTCGGCCTGCCCTTCCCCGCCTCCCGCAGCTTGCCGTACATGCCGATCCTGGCCCAGCGCTCGAGGAGCTTCGGCTCGAGCTGCGGCAGGCCGGCCTTCATCGGGAAGTCGGTCTTGGGCAGGAACAGCGTCTCGCTCCAGTCGCGGCCGCTCTTGGGATCGGCTACAGGCGGCTTGGCAGTGGTGTCGGACATGGGCGGCAAACCTCGAGCTCTGTCGTCCGGCACAGCCGGCGCAGCTTTCTGCCGGGCGTTCTAACAACCTCACAGCCGACAATCCAGCGGCAGCGACCGGGCGCATGCGATGGCCGGGAGAAGTGACAGGGACCGGACAGGACGAAAGGGGGGAGGTCCGTCGTGTCCGGTCCCTGGAGGCTCAGCCGTTCCCCGTGGTGGTGTACGTGGAGTGGGGGCGGAGACGCAGCGGCCTCTTATTCACACAAGCGGCATGACTGGGGCCAGCGCCGTTTTCCCCGCGCCAGCGCCGGCCCCAGTCGCTTGGCGCGCGCAGCAACGAACGCCGCGCAGCCCCAAGATTTCGATGGGAGCCGTCGCTAAATGATGTAATAGAAAGTGAGCGTCGCGCCGATCAGGGCGCTGGTCACGATCGTAACGATCGTACTCGTTATGACCGCCTGCAGAAAATCCGAATACATGGCTAGACCCCGCACGCAACAGTACCGGCGAAGCGAATCCCCTTCGCCCACCCATGTCGATCGCAGCTGAATCGGTACCCGCCGACCCCGCAACGCCCTCAGTGTGTCATATTCTCACAATTCAGTGACATGCTCCACAAATATTCCCTGCCATCAAGATTCGGGCAGGAGTTTGTGTCGGTTTTGTCACAACGCAACCAAACACTATGCGTAAGGACCTGGGAATTGGCCTAAGGGGTCGCTGCTGAGGTGGCCCGAGATTCCCTGGGCTGTCAGGTTCGCCCGGAATCGGCAAGGGCTTTCCGCTGGCTCTGCAGCACCCGGCGCGATTGGGCCACATCCTCGGCAATCTGTCGGGAGAGCTCCGCCAGCCCGGGAAATGCCCTGTCCTCCCGAAGGTGCGCGACGAACTCGACGCGGATCGACTTGCCGTACAAATCCCCGTCGAAATCCAGCAAGAAGACCTCCAGCACAGGCTTGCCGTTGTCGATGGTCGGCCGTTTGCCGAGATAGGCCGCTGCGTCATGCGTCTGGCCGTCGACATGCACCCGCGCGGCGTAGATGCCGTGCTTTAGCGCCATTCCAGGCTCAAGGGCCAGATTGGCCGTCGGGAAGCCAATCCCCGTGCCGATCTTGGCGCCGCCAATGACCACGCCTTCGACCTGAAAGAACCGGCCGAGCACCGCGGCGGCTCCCTCGGCATCGCCCGCCTCGAGCAACTCACGCACGCGGCTCGACGAATGCTTCATGCCGTCGGCGACGGCCGCCTCGACCACGGTGACGCCAAAGCCGAGATCCTGGCCCAGAGCACGCAAGACTTCCGGCGTGCCAAGTCGCCCCCTGCCGAAGTTGAAGTCGTAACCGACCACGACATGGCGGACCGCCAGCCAATCGACGAGAAGCTGCTGGACGAAATCACGAGCGGTCAGGCTGGCCAGCGCCGCATCGAAATCGACGACGACGGCCATATCCAATCCGAGCTCCGCCAGCAGCTCGAGCTTGTAGGCAAGCGAGGTCAGGCGAAAGAAGGGCCGATCCGGCTGAAAGTGCTGCCGCGGATGCGGCTCGAACAGCATGGCGGCAAATGGCGCCCCAAGGCTCCGCGCCAACCCCTCCTCCTTGCGGATAACCGCTTGGTGGCCGAGATGGACGCCATCGAAATTGCCGATGGCAATGACACTTCCCTTGAGCTCAGCCGGAACCGGCTGCTGGCTTCTTACGACCTGCATTGAGAGTGTCTGCAGCCTCCGCTCTGCCGTCAGGCCGGACGGGCAGGCACCATGAGAACCGCCTCGCCGGCCAGCACGGTCTTACCATTCACCGAGCAATCACAGGCAAAAATGGCGCGTCGCTTCTCTGGAATCAACTCGCTGAGCGTGACCTTGGCAATCACCTCGTCGCCAATCCTGACAGGAGCGCGAAAATTGAGCGTCTGCGAGACATAGATCGCGCCTGGGCCAGGAAGCTTCGTGCCGAATACGGTGGAGATCAGGCTTGCGGTCAGCATTCCGTGGGCAATCCGCCCCTTGAACGGGGTCGACGCCGCGTACTCCTCGTCAAGATGCACCGGATTGGTATCACCCGAGACCTCTGCGAAGCCTTGGATATCGGCCTCTGTCACAGTGCGCCGGTAGCTGGCCTCCTGGCCGACCTCGAGATCCTCGAAGTAGTGGCCCTTCGTCACGATCGCATCCATGTCCTCGTCCCCCAGATCGGTCCCGCACACGCCCCCATGTCGCGCTGCACCCTATCGCAGCGAAAGATTCGCCGCAACGCACAAAGGCCATTAAGAAAAATGATGAATCTCAGGGCAGAAGATCACATTGCAGGGCACACGTCGCCCAGCACAAGCAGAGGTCATTTGCGTCGAGGGCACATTCGCCGTATAAAGTGTCCGATCCCTTCATGGTCCGATCATGTTTTTTGGCTTGGTGCCGAGCCCTCTCGAGCCCAACGCCCCTCGGAGGACATTTGATGACACGCACCCTGTTGATGCCAAAGGCCACAGCTGTGTGGCTTGTGGAGAACACGTCCTTGACCTTCGATCAGATTGCCCAGTTCTGCGGCCTTCACCCGCTCGAGGTCAAAGGCATCGCTGACGGCGATGTCGCACAGGGCATCAAGGGCATGGATCCCGTGACCTCCGGCCAGCTAACCCGCGAGGAGATCAAGAAGGCGGAGACAGACCCGAGCCACGAGCTCGAGACGGCGCCGTCAAAGATCGAAATTCCCGTGCACAAGGTGAAGACGGGGCCTCGCTACACCCCGCTATCGCGTCGCCAGGACCGGCCGAATGCCATCCTCTGGCTCGTCAAGAACCACCCGGAGCTCAGGGACAGCCAGGTCATGCGGCTGGTCGGCACGACGAAACCGACGATCGAGGCTATCCGCAATCGCACGCACTGGAATTCCGCAAACCTGCAGCCGCAGGATCCGGTAACGCTGGGCCTCTGCTCCCAGATTGATCTGGACGCCGAGGTAAAGCGCGCCGCCCGGCGACTCGAGCGCGAACGGGCCGAGCAGGCGAAGGACGCTCCCGATCAGGCCGGCACGCTGCTCGACACCAGCGAGACCACCGAAACAGGCGCAGCGGCCGACACGGCGGACGGGTCGAACCTCATTACCTCCGAGTCCATGCAGGAGGCACCGGCCGAGCCGAGCGAGGCAGACGAGACCGCGAGTGTCTTTGCAAAGCTCAAGGCACTGAAGCCGGAACTTGAGGCCGGCGAGAGTGGCAGCGAATCTTGAGAAGCTCGCCCCGCCCATCTGCCATGCTACCGATAGGGTTGTAGACAACCCTGTGCCGCTCTAGCGATGAGCGCTCATGAAATGGGCGCAGATAGGTGATGAAGCTCGAGAAGGCAACGGTGGTGGCGGTGGCGGCATCGCCGCTGCGCTCGAGTCTCGATCCGACGGGCCTCGCACTCGCGCTGAGCGGCGCCTTCCTCTATTCCTGGAAACCAATCTTCGTCAAACTGAGCTACGGCTACGGCGTCGATGCGCCGACCCAGCTCGTTTGGCGAATGAGCCTCTCGCTGCCGTTCTATGCCGTTGCCGGATGGTGGGCTTGGCGGCAACGCCGCATCAAGGGGCAGCCGACCGACCTCTCGCCACCGACTGTCGCTACCACAGCAGCCATCGGCGTGGTCGGGTATTACTTGGCGAGCATACTCGACCTCGAGGGGCTCGGCCGGATCTCGGCCCAGTTCGAACGCCTGATACTCTTCACCTACCCGACCTTCGTCGCCCTCATCGGCTATTGGTTCTTCAAGGAGCGGCTGGGCCTAGCTCATCTGGCAGCCCTGGCGCTCACCTATGCGGGGCTTGCCCTCATCTTCGTGCATGATCTCGCCTCGTTCGGCGACCAGGTCGTCAGCGGCACACTCCTGGTGCTCGGCTGCGCTCTCACCTACTCGATGTACTTGCTATGGAGCAAAGCCAAGATTGCACGGATGGGAAGCGGTCTTTTCACCGCGATCTCGATGATTGCATCGTTACCGGCACTCATTGTGCATTTCTCGATCACCAACCACATCACGGATCTCTGGGTGCCCATGCCGGTCGTCGGCATTTCGCTCGCCTTGGCACTCATCGGCACCGTCATACCCTCATTCCTGTTCGCCGAGGCGGTCGCGCGCATCGGACCGGGACCGGCCAGCGTCACCGGCGGCAGCGGTCCGCTCTTCACGACGGTCCTGTCGGTGCTGATCCTGGGCGAGCTGTTCACGCTCTGGCATGCCTGCGGCATGGCGCTCGTCATCGCCGGCATCCTCGTGCTCTCAAACGGGAAGCGATGAGCGGGCCTGACCTTTCTTTGTGCCAAATCAGATTCTATCCTTTGGTCCGCCGCGTCGCGAGATCGGCGGCAGGGAGGTTCGGATGATCGAGCGGGCATTGATCGTCGGCGCCGGTGACGGCATCAGTGCATCTTTCGCGCGCCGCCTCGCCAAGGATAACGTCCGCGTTTTGCTGGCCTCACGATCACCAGACAAATTGTCCGGGCTCGTTGCCGAGTCGGGTGGCAAGGCCGTGGCATGCGATGTCGCGAAGCCGGACGACGTCCGGCGCCTGTTCGAGTTGGCCGACAGCCATTTCGGCACACCGGACGTGGTCTTGTTCAATCCGAGCTTCCGAACACGCGGTCCGATCGTCGAACTCAATCCGGACGACGTCGCCCAGGCGTTGACGGTTGGAGCGCTCGGGGGCTTCCTCGTCGGCCAGGAGGCAGCGCGGCGCATGCTCGCGCGAGGCAAGGGCGCAATCTTCTTCACCGGCGCCTCCGCCAGCGTCAAAGGCTATGCTCAGTCTGCGCCTTTTGCCATGGCGAAATTCGCATTGCGTGGACTTGCACAGTCTATGGCGCGCGAGCTGCAGCCGAAGAATATCCACGTGGCGCATTTCGTCATCGATGGCGGGGTCGCCAGCCCCATCAAGGGGAGAATTGCGCCGGCCGATCAACCGGATAGCCTGCTGGATCCCGATGCAATTGCCGAAACCTATTGGGCGGTTCTTCACCAGCACAGGTCGGCCTGGACAAGTGAGATCGAGCTCCGGCCCTGGGTAGAGCGTTTTTGATGATGTCCGGAATTTTGCGGACCGATGAGGCGCTTACCGGCCTTCCCGAATGCGGAGCATATGCCTATATTGCCGTTAACCATGCGATTCTAACCCGCAAGAGGATGACATGGCTTTGAGCGCTCTTACTCGCGGCGGCTGGTTGGCCGGTCTGCCGGGACTGGTCGTTGCAACGATGCTGTCGGCGTCGCCCGCAATGGCGGACGGCCCCTTCGCCGGCTATGCCGGGCGCTGGGTGGGGAACGGCTCCGTCACCTACGATGACGGCAAGACGGAAGCCATCAAGTGCCGCGTGACCTATTTCGTCGTCGACGGCGGCTCGGGCCTGCAACAGAACATCCGCTGCGCAAGCGCCAGCTATAAGTTCGAGGTCCGAAGCGACATCGATTATGCTGGCGGCAAGGTGTCGGGCAGCTGGATCGAAATGGTGAACAACGCCAGCGGCAACGTATCGGGCACCGCCTCCGACAATCTGATCAGGGCCAGCGTCAAGAGCGACAAGCTGGACGCGACCATGTCGGTCAAGCTCAGCGGCGCATCGCAATCCGTCAATATCGCGCCGAAAGGCCTCGGAGTTAAGACCGTTTCGATCAGTCTCCGTAAGGGCTGACCACCGCAGCACCGGCCAAGTTAGCTTGACGCCGCTTCCGGTTCGGAGGCGGCGTCATCGTTTTGCCGGCTGTGCAGCAGACCGCCCCCGGCGGGCGAAACGCCGGACCAGGACGACCGTGGCGGGCAGGAACACCAGATCACCAATGAGTGCCGCGGCGAGCGTGATGGCGCAGAGCCGGCCGAAGACCCGCAGCGAGGGTAGGTCGGAGAACATGGTGACCGCCAGGCCGAAAGCCAGCACGATGGTCGTCAGAATCAGAGCCGGACCAACGAGCAGTGTCGCTCTCCTCACGCCGATGGCCGGGTCCTCGTCTGGGCGATCCTCGAGCCGCAGCCTGTTAAGGTAGTGAATGGTCGCATCGAGCCCCAGACCGAAGGCGACGACGAGAGCAATGACGGAAGCGAACTGAAGGCCTTCGCCGGTCACTGCCAGGAGCGCCCCGGACGCCACCACGGGAAACAGGCCAGGCAGCAGGCTCAATGCCCCGTACCAGAACGAACGAAATGCCAGTCCGATCAACGCCGCGACGAAGACGATCTCGCCCGTCAAGCTCCAGTTGAGTTGGCCGATCATACTGGCACTATTGCGGGCAGCGATGACCGGCAGTCCGGTGACACTGATCTGGTAGCCCGGATGCGCCTCTCGGATCGTTGCCAACGAGGCGTCCAGCTGGTCGACGATGGGGAGCAGGGAGCTCGCATCGAGGTCCGGCAGGCGGCCCGTGACCACCACCGACCTCTGATCCGCGGAGATGAAGCGCCGTACGAGGTGCTCCGGCAATGCTTCGACATAGCTCTTGAGAACGGCGATGTCTCGCTCGCCGGCCTTTTCCTCGAGCCAGCGCCTCAGCGTCTCGATCGACCAGACATTGCCGATCCCTGGTTGTGCCTCGATCTGGCGATGCACGGCACCGATGACGTCTATGACCTCGGGCGAGAACAGATCGACGCCTTGCGGCAGATCGATCATGATATGGACTGGGCTCGCACCGGTCAGCTTGGCATCCAGGCGATTGCTCGCCTCCATGGCCTGCTCGGCATCCGGCACTTGGTCGGCGAGGCGATAGCGGGCATCGAGTGTGGCATGAGCCAGGCCGAACACACCGAGCAAAATGAATCCGATCATGGCGTAGAACGCCGGCTTACGGATGACCCGGTCGGCCACCCAGGTGCAGAGCTGCTCCAGAAGACGCATGGCTCTATCGCCCTTGTCGGCAGCCCGGACGAGCTTCTCCTCGTTTCGCAGCAGCAGCAGCCCAAGGAGCGGAATGATGAGAATGACGGCTAGAAACGACATGATGGTGGAAAGCGCGCCAGCCCAGCCGAAGGTGCGGATCAGGGCCGAGTCCGAGACCAACAGCGCAACGAACGACAGACAGGCCGTCCCGTCCGTCAGCACGCAGGCAGGCCCGACCGTCTTGAGCGACCACTCCAGCGCCTCTCGTTTGCTCGCTCCCTTAACGATGCGATCGCGCATGGCGAAGACGATCTGCATACTGTCCGAGAAGCCCATCACCATGATGAGCGGCCCCATCACATTGAGGAAGAGATTAAGCCGGACGTCGAGCCAGCCGAGCAGACCGATCGACCAGATGATGGCAAGGACAGGCGGGAATGCCGTCAGCAACATGAGCGAGACGCGCCGATAGAAGATGATGGCAATGACGGCGCCGATCAGCAGACCGAGCCCGTTGTACTTCATCTGGTCGTTGGCGACCGCATTGCGGATCTCGAGTTGCATGACCGGAGCGCCGGAGAGCTGGGTCACCAAGCCGGTCCCTTCAAGGCTATCGTTGACCGTCTGCTCGATCTCGCCGACGACGGCAGCGAGCCCTTGCCCGACCACCGTCTCGTGATCGAGGGCCATAACGATCAATGCCAGCGTCCCATCCGCCGAGAGCAGCTTATCCTTGATGATCTCGTTGGCCCGGACCTTGGCAATGAGCTCGTCATAGGCGGCCCCGCTCGGGAGATCGTCGGGAAACAGCGGTGGCGGAATCTTGCCTTTCTCAGGCTCGGTGCGCGCCGAGAACAACGAGACGACGCCATTGACAGAATCGATCAGCTGCAGGTCGGTGGCCAGCGTGCGCAACCGCTCGAGCTTGTCGCGAGCGAGCAAATCCTGCCCCTCGACCACGACCAGAACGTCGTATTCGCTCGAGGGAAAGCGCGTCGAAAGGCTTTCGTACTGCTTGAATTCCGGGGTCGAGGTGCGAAACAGCTCGGTCAGCGAGTCGTCGACCTTGATGCGACTGATGCCGACAAGGGACAGGGCGGTCACCGCGGCCATGATCAAGAACATCACGACCGGCCACCGCAGTGCCACAAGTCCGATCTTCTCCAGGCCGAGGCCCAAGGCGAAGGACTCGTGCTCGTCAGCCGGCTCGGACATCTCAGGGCTCCCCTCGCGAATCACGCGAAGCTAAGGGATTTGCAGGGCAAAACCTACGCCTGCGGCACTAATGCCCGTTCGCGAGTAGCATAATCGCCACGCCACCCAAGGCCAAACCCGCGAGTTGCACGCGCCCCAGCCGCTCGCCGAGCAAAAGCACGCCCAAAACAACCGTGACACCCGCATAGAGGGCATTTATCGAAGCCGCCACACCGATCAATCCGACGGTCGCTGAATAGACAAGCCCGATCATGCCGAGAGCGTCGAGCACTCCGGCGGCGCCGCCTATGACCAAGCCACGTCGATCGCGCGGTGCACTGATCGGCCCGAAGAATGCGACGAGAGCGGCCATTGCGACGGCCCCGCTCCGCATGACGAGCACGCCTCCATTGGCCTGCTCCGGCTCCAGCAGGCCCAGGAACAGATTGGTCACTCCGAAGGTCAGACCACCCGACAGCCCCAGCATCACCGATGGCTTCAGCGGCTTGTCCCCCTCTCCGCCGCTACTTGCATGGGCGATCAGCACCACTGCAACGGCCGCCAGGACGATACCGGCAACGATCTGCGATCCGATCTCTCGCACGAACACGGCCTCGACGACAGCGGGCACCGCAATCGAGAAGACCCCGGTCAGCGGGGCAACGATGCTGATCCGGCCGACAGCCAGCCCGCGGTACAGGAGGATCAACGCGATACCGTCGGCGAGCCCTGCGACAATGGAAAAAGTGAGGCCGGGCCCACTGGGCAGAGGATAGCTGCCAACCACCACGATCAGCAGCACGAAGGCGCACGCGACCGACTGAACAAGAACCACGGCGAGCGGCGGATTGAGCCGCGCTGCCGCGCGCCCACCGAGAAAGTCGGCCACGCCGAAACTGACAGCGGAGGCCAAGGACGCTGTAATCGGGTTGATAGAGAACATCGAGACCATGGCAAGGCGTTGCAGCCAAGGCCACATCTCGCCGTCGCCGGGCCGAGGGCCCTTCGCCGGCAGCGGGGTTGCCCCGGCCGGCCCTCCCCCACGCCGGCTAACTGTGGCATGAAGGCGGTATGTGCCGCAACGTGGGAGGAGCGACGATGACGATCCGCATTGCCGATCGCTGGTTCGAGCGGCAAAGCATGGGCGACGGCATCACGCTTCTCTGGGAGCCGCACGTCGTCCCCCTCATGCGCTGCAATATCTGGCACGTCCGCGGCCGTGACCGCGATCTCTTCATCGATACCGGCATGGGCATCGCCTCCTTGCGCGAGGCCGCCCGTGACATCCTCGACAAGCCTGTGACCGCGGTGGCCACTCACACCCATGCCGATCACACCGGCGGCCATCACGAGTTCGACGAGACGATCGTATTCCAGGATGCCGTCGCTGACATGCTGTGGCCGTCGGGGCAATCCACCTTGCTCGACGAGAGGACCTTCGACCCGGACGACCTTTCGACTTTGATAGTCGAGGGGTACCCAATGGAGGGACCACTGCTGACCGCCTATCCCTCACTGGACTTCGATCCGGGAACGATCCGCATCCGGCCCGCGCGAAATGTCAAAGGTGTCGGCGAGGGCGATGTCGTCTCGACAGGCGATCGATCTTTCGAGGTCTTGCATCTGCCCGGTCATGCTCCGAGCGCCATCGGACTGTTCGAGCGCGCGTCGGGCATCTTCTTCTCGGGCGACGCGATCTATGACAGCACGCTGCTCGACAGGTTGCATCACTCGGACGTCGGTCACTATGTCCGCACGATGCAGCGGCTTCGCGAGCTGCCCGTTCGCGTGGTTCACGCTGGCCACGATCATAGCTTCGGGCGCGATCGCCTGAGGGAGCTGGCGGACGCCTATCTCAGGGAGAAAGGTGCGTAGTCGGCATCGTGAAACAATTGCCGGGAGCGGCGGCCCGTCCTCGGACCGGAAAGGACGCGGGACGATGCAAAGGAGAACGGCAAATGCGCTATGAGATGATGCGGCCGCATCAGATTCGGCAGTCGATCGCCGAAAGGGTGCCGGTGGTGTTGCCTCTGGGCGTCCTCGAGTATCACGGCGAGCATCTCGCCGTCGGGCTCGACACGCTGGTCGTCGTGAAATGCCTGGAGTGTCTGGAGGCCGAGCAGCCGCTCGTCATCCTGCCGCCTTTCACCTATGGCGCCGCGAGCTATGCCGTCGCCGGCCCGGAAGGTACGGGCTCCGTGCAGGTGGGCGCCGAGGCATTGCTGCCGCTTGCTCAGCAGTTGTTCACCAGCCTGCTCCGCATCGGCTTCCGGAATATCCACGTCGTTGTCCACCACCAGACCGAGAATTTCGCGGCCGGCATGCCGACCGATCTCGCGTTCAAGCTGGCGGCGCGGCAGGCGATCTTTGCATTCCTCGAGCAGCAACACGGCGAGGGCTGGTGGGGAAATCCGGCGATGGCCGACTACTATGCCGAGCATGACGCCGGCAAGGATCCCTTCAACTGGATCAAGGCGCATCCCTTGATGACCCCGGAAATCACGAAGACCTTCCCCTTCGACCACGCCGGCCTTGGTGAGACGTCGTTGCTGCTCGCCCTCGCGCCCGAAGGCGTCGAGATGAGCCGCGTCGCGGAAGGCGGGCATTGGTACGTGAAAGGGGCGGAGGCGGCGAACGCAGATCTTGGACGACAGGGCGTCGACATGGTGTTGGCACGATTGCGGACGCTCTTGTTCTCCTAGCGCCCATCGATTGTTCGAAGCTTGTCCCGTATCGCCTCGTCCCTTCGGTCATTGAAGAACGCCCCGAGCGTGTTGGCAGACACCGGCTCATGTCCCGTCACCTCGGCGAACAGCGTCGTGCTCGATCGGAACTTCAGGTGATCGGGACAAGGGAGGATGCGCTCGACCGGCGTTTCAACGTGCCGGAGACGCAGAGATGCACATTCGATGAGCCGGGAACGAAGCCTTTCGTGGTCACGGCCGGCGATAGCCTCCTGGCGCCAAGTTATGCTGTAGCGCTCAACTTTGGCGCTCCATCCGAAGTCGCGCAGTCGCGGAAAGATGAACCAGCCCCGGTGCGACTTCTTCCGGCCACGCCTCGGCTCATCGACGACACGCGGATAGACTTGATCCTACGCCATCACGTAGCGCGAAGGGTTGTATGGATCGAGACATTCCATCGACCATCATCGAGAGATCAGCCGCGTCACATGTCCCATCTTCCGCCCCGGCCGGGCGTCCGTTTTGCCGTAGAGATGCACAGCGGTTTCCGGCTCTGCGGCGAGCGAGCGCCAGGCCTCGACATCATGGCCGATCAAGTTCTCCATCACGCAATCGCTGTGCCGCGTCGTCGGGCCAAGCGGCCAGCCCGCGACTGCACGCATATGGTTCTCGAACTGTGAGCAGAGGCAGGCGTCTAACGTCCAATGGCCGGAGTTGTGGACGCGCGGCGCCACCTCGTTGGCGACCAGCCTGCCGCCACCGGGACCATCGACGTGGAAAAGCTCGATGGCCAACAGACCGACATAGTCGAGCGCCTCGGCGAGCGTGCGGGCATGGGTGCGGGCCATTGCCTCCACGTCCGGCGAGATCGTCGCCGGCACCGTCGAGGTCCGGAGAATCCCCTCGGCGTGGCGGTTCTCCGGGCAATCGTAGAAACGCATCTCGCCATCCTGTCCGCGCACCGCCAGCACTGAGATCTCGCGATCGAACCTCACCAACCCTTCTGCGATCGACGGCACGCCACCGAGTGCGGCCAGCGCCGCTGTCGGGTCGGCGTCGGGCTCAACCATCAGCTGGCCTTTGCCGTCATAGCCGAAGCGGCGAGTCTTCAGCAGCAAGGGCGCTCCGAGATCGCGCATGGCCGCCCTGAGATCGCCCGGGCCATCGATGGCGCGATGGGGTGCAACAGGAATGCCGAGGTTCGCCAGCGTCTCCTTCTCGATCAGCCGATCCTGGGAGGCGGCAAGCGCGGCACGTGGCGGAAACACCGGCTTCACGGGAGCGATGGCATCCACCGCTGAGACCGGCACGTTTTCGAACTCGTAGGTGACGACGTCGACGCCTGCAACAAATCGGGCAAGGGCTTCAGCATCGGTGTACGAGGCGACAACCAGGTCAGCCGCCACATCTGCCGCTGGCGCGTCGGCAACATCAGAGTAGATCGTCGCCTTGAGACCAAGTCGGGCGCCGGCCATTGCCAGCATCCGACCGAGCTGGCCGCCGCCCAGAATGCCGATGGTCGAGCCGGGCGGGAGCCGCCTAGGCATCGTCACGCGGGACCTCCGAAACCGCAGCGGTCTGTTGTTCCTGCCACGCCTTCACACGCTGCATCAATGCCGGATCGCCCAGGGCCAGGATCCGTGCCGCCAGGAGACCGGCGTTCGTCGCTCCGGCCTCGCCAATAGCCAAAGTGCCGACGGGGACACCCGCCGGCATCTGCACGATCGAGTAGAGACTGTCTTGCCCTCCCAGCGCTCTGGTTGCCACCGGAACACCGAGAACCGGCAGCGGCGTCATCGAGGCCGTCATGCCCGGCAGATGCGCAGCCCCACCCGCGCCGGCAATCAACACCTTGAGGCCGCGCGCCTCGGCACCCTTGGCGTAGGTGTAGAGCCGCTCTGGCGTCCGATGCGCCGAGACAATCCGGGACTCATGCGGCACGTCGAGCGCGCTCAGCACCGATGCCGCCGCCTTCATGACCGCCCAATCGGACTGGCTGCCCATGATGATACCGACGATTGCCGATGCCGATGCCATGACGATGATCCAGATTTTCTGTTGATCTGCCGCGAGTTATATCAACCGGACGGGAAAGACAATGGCGATCGCTCAGGCGATGATGTCGGGCAGAAGCTTGTCGGCCAGGCTCGAGATCTCGTCCTTGAGCTTGAGCTTCTCTTTTTTGAGACGCGTGATCTGCAGCTGATCGCTTCCGCCCGCATCGACCAGCGCGCCAATCGCGCTGTCCAAATCGCGGTGCTTCTGCTGGAGCTCGGCCAGGCGCGCACGAATTTGCCAGTCGTCTTGTGTTGCCATGGCTGCCTGAGCTGCCTTTGCCTTCGCGAGGCGAGTCGATTCCCGGCCGATTATCCAATTCTTCACCACGCTTCGCAAGGCAAGCTCTCCAGGCGAGCGCCGGACAACGCGCCACTACTCCTGCACTGGTCGAGAACCGCCTCGCGGACAGCCATGGACAGAGCGGAAATCCTCTGTCACACTTCATCTGTTGTCCACACTCACATGGAGGACGATATGGCGGTTTCGGCTCATATCGAGGAGCTATCCGAGAAGCACAGAGCCATTGAGCGCAAGATCGAGGAGGCGCTGAGTCATCCCTCTACCGACGAGCTCACGATTGCAGCCTTGAAGAAAGAGAAGCTGAGACTGAAAGACGAGATCGCGAAACTAGAAGCCGAGCCCCGGCACTAGCGACGACATTGGAACCCAATTCGAAGGGCGTCTCGACCGGACGGTCGGGATGCCTTTTGTCTTTCTCACACCCAGAGACTACCGATCGAGCCATCGACGATAAGCTTTATCGAGACGATGAGCAGGAGAACATAGGCCAACCGGTAAAAAGGCTCTGATGGGATGCGCTTGATAAGGTGCAAGCCGAGGAAGACGCCGGCAGGCGCCAATGGCAAGAGGACGAGGCTCGCCTTGAGGTTCTCGACGTCGAATTGCCCGAGGGCCAGATAGGGGCCGACCTTCAGGAGATTGACAACGGCAAAGAGCATTGTCGAGGTGCCGGCATAGACGACGGGTTGAAGCCGCTGCGGCATGACATAGATCTGAAATGGCGGAGATCCGGCGTGGCTGACGAAGCTGACAAAACCTGTCAGTGATCCCCAGAAAAGCCCGGCCAGAGTACCTGCGCGGCCACCCGCCGCCGGCCGAAGACGCAGCCAGTGATCGATGGCGAAGATCAGGCCGATCGAGCCGACGATGAGGCGAACGGCAGCGTCCGTGACATAGGCGGCCGTCGCCCAGCCGATCGCGATGCCGATAGCTGCCGAGGGAATGAGCAGGAGCAGGTTCCGACGGTCCCAATTTTGACGATAGGCCCAGACGCCGACCACATCCATGGCGATCAAGATCGGCAGCAGGATTGCAGCAGCCTGGACGGGTGCCATGACGAAGGTCAGGATCGGCACGCCCAATACACCCAAACCTGTCAGGAACCCGCTCTTCGACAGGCCGACGACGAGTACAGCGAAGCCGCCGACGATGTAGAACCAGGGATCGGTGAGCACGGTTGTGCCGGAATTTGTCAAATGGGCATCGTCAAGCTACGCGGTGACGAGCATCGCGTCCATGCGGCGCCAGCGTGTCTCTTGATTGAAGATGCTTGGTAAGCTCGCGGAAGCAGTTTCACATGGAGGCAATCTTGCGCAACGTTTCTGCCGCCGAGGTTCATAGGGCTCTGCCATTTCCCGCTTTAGTCGAGGCGCTGGCCGAGGCCCACCGCTTGCCCATCGACGACAAGCGAGAGCATCTCCTGATGGAGCCCGGCGGCGCATCCGAGAATGCATTCATCCTGCTTCCCGCCTGGCAGAGGGGCCGGTCCTTCGGCGTCAAGCTGGTGAGCTCGTTCCCGGCCAACCTCTCAGGCACCGAGGGCCTGCCGACCGTGCAAGGCGTGTACGTTCTGTTCGACGGACGCACCGGCTCGGTGCGAGCCATCGCCGACGGCGAGGCCATCACCTTCCGCAAGACGGCCGGCGACTCCGCACTCGGTGCAAAGCTCCTTTCCCGTCAGAACAGCACGGTGCTGACCATGCTCGGCGCTGGCGCGCTCGCACCCTATGTCGTCGAGGCGCATCTTGCGGTACGGCCTTCGCTCGAGCGGGTGCTGATCTGGAATCGCACCGCCGCTCGCGGCCAGGCTCTGGTTGCTACATTGCGCGACCGCGGCATCGGCGCCGAATGGGCCGGCGACCTCGAGGCCGCGATCCGGCAAGCTGACATCATCTCAGCGGCAACCGGGTCCGATAAACCGCTGGTTCGCGGTGCGTGGCTGAAATCCGGCACTCATATCGACCTCATCGGCGGATGGCGTCTCGACATGCGCGAGGCGGATGATGCTGCGGTCGCGGGCGCGCGGGTCTTCACCGATCAACGCGAAGGCTGTTTCAAGTCTGGCGACATCGCCGGCCCGATCGCTGCCGGGCTGATGTCTGAGACCGACGTTCTCGCGGATCTGTTCGACCTCTGCCAGGGCCGCTGTCCCGGACGCCAGGGCGAAGAGGAGATCACGCTCTACAAGAACATCGGCGGCGGGCACCTCGATCTATTCACAGCCGAGGCAATGATGGCGGCGATCGCGCCGTGAGCCTCAAACGTCGGGCGTCAGATCCATCGGGAACTGATCGAGCTGCTCGATGCCCGTTTCCGTGATCAGCACCTGGTTCTCGAGCTTGATTCCCTCTCCTCCATTGGTCGAGGTGATGAGACTCTCAACGCACAGCACCATGCCAGGCTCGAATACGCCATCATGCGCTGCAGCCTTGTCCTCGCGATAGAGAATCGAGGGATACTCGTCGCACAGGCCGACACCGTGCATGACGACGCCGTACCGGCGCTCGACATACTCCGCCGGCAGCTGGAAGCTCCTGTCGATGAACTCGTGGAAGGTCATGCCCGGCTTCAGGATCGACTGATTGTAAGCGATGTGCTCGCAGCCCAGCGCGTGTACCGATCTCTGATGGTTGGTTGGCGTCTTGCCAGGCGTCACCCAGCCACGACTGATGTCTGAGCAATAGCCATAGGGGCCGATCAGATCGGTATCGAACGAGACCATGTCACCGGCTTCGATGACGCGATCCGAGCATTCGTGAAACCAGGGATTGGTGCGAGGACCGGAGGCGAGCAGCCGCGTCTCGATCCATTCCCCGCCGCGGGCGATGTTCGCCTCGTGCAACTGAGCCCAGAGCTGATTCTCCGTGACGCCGGGCTTGAGGTAACGCCACATCGCAGCCATCCCCGCCTCGCAGGAGTTGACGGCGCGTCGCATCGCCTTGATTTCTTCGGGGTGCTTGATCTTGCGCGCCTCTTCGCAGAACTCTTGCGAGGACACACACTCGACGCCCTCCGCCGACAACATGGTGATCCCCATTTGCTCGCACTTGTCGATCGCAAGCCGCATGTTGCCGCCACCGTGCTCCCGCACAAGATCGGCGATCTCTCCGGCCCAGGCCTTGCACATGCGCCGCTCGGCCTCCGCCGAGCCCGCATACATGTAGAACCAGGCCTTCGACGGCCGCGCTTCGTCGACGAGAGGGAAGTGCTTGGAGATGTGGACCGCCTGCTCGTAGTCGAACAGCACCATTGGGCCTTCGGTCGCCACAAAGACATAGCGTGTCGGATTGTGCGTGCACCAGAGCTGCATGTTCGAGACATCCGTCGCGTAGCGGATGTTGAGCGGATCGTAGAGGAGCGCTCCGGCGAAGTCGCGCTTCTTCAGCTCGGCGCGCAAACGGTCGAGGCGATACTGGCGGATGATGTCGAAGTCGGGCTCGCCAAGACCCGCCGCTTGCCATTCCGCGATCGCCGGATTGGCTGGCCCGATATAGCTGAATCCCCTCGCGCCCTTGGCCTCGCGTAGCGATGGGTCGATCTTGCGGCGATGGCGTCCGAGATTGCTCATTCGATGCTCCTGCATCCGTCGGCAGCTACCCTGCCACGATCTGCTTGATGTCCTTGAACGTGATCTCCGGGGCGCGCTCCGCCGTGTAGCGGAGGTTGAAAGCCGATTGCGCCAGAAAGACCGGATCGCCGTCGCCATCGCGCGCGATCGCCGACTTGTTCTTGTCGATGAACCTCTCCAGAGCGGGCTTGTCGTCCGAGGAGATCCAGCGCGCGGTCTCCACGGAGGCGCTCTCGAAGCCGATCGGCAGTCCATACTCGTTGATGAGGCGATCCGCCAGAACGTCAAGTTGCAGGGCGCCGATGACGCCGACAATGGTCGGCGAGCCATCGATCGGCGTGAACACCTGGACAACGCCCTCCTCCGACATCTCGTCCAACGCTTCGCGCAGCTTCTTGGCGCGGATGGCATCCTGCAGCCTGACGCGGCGAAGAATCTCCGGCGCGAAGTTCGGAATGCCGAGGAACACCACGTCCTCGCCCTCGGTCAACGCATCGCCGATCCTGAGCGTGCCGCGATTGGGAATGCCGACGACATCGCCGGCAAAAGCCTCCTCGGCGAGCGAGCGGTCCTGGGCGAAGAAGAACTGAGGCGCCTGTAGTGCTATCGTTCGTCCCGTCCGCACATGCTTCACCTTCATGCCGCGTGTGAGCACGCCCGAGCACACCCGCATGAAGGCCATGCGGTCACGATGGTTCGGATCCATGTTGGCCTGGATCTTGAAGATGATGCCGGTCATCGCCGGCTCGTCGGGCTGAATCTCCCGGGCGGCGGAGCTTTGCGGGCGGGGTGGCGGCGCATAGGCGATGAGTGAGTCGAGCAGCGTTCGCACGCCGAAATTACGGAGCGCGCTGCCGAAATAGACGGGTGTCAGCGCGCCGTGCCGGAAAGCGTCCAGATCGAACCTGCCGCCGGCCTCCTGTACCAGCTCGACGTCATCGCGCCAGCGTTTCGCAGTCTCTGGATGCATGAGGCCGAGGACGTCCGGGTCGTCGGGACCGCTGACGACGGTACCGTCGCCCTCCTGGTCGAGCCGGCGAACGCGTCGCTCCGAGAGGTCGTAGGTACCGCGAAAGTCCTGCCCCTGCCCGATCGGCCAGACGATCGGCGCCGTATCGAGGGCGAGTTGATCGGAAATCTCCTGGAGCAGATCGAGCGGGTCGCGGCTCTCGCGATCCATCTTGTTGACGAAGGTGATGATCGGAATGTCGCGCAACCGGCAGATCTCGAACAGCTTCAAGGTGCGCGCCTCGATACCCTTTGCGGCGTCGATCACCATGATCGCACTATCGACGGCGGTGAGTGTCCGATAGGTCTGATCTGAGAAGTCCTCGTGGCCCGGCGTATCGAGAAGGTTCAGCACCGCCCCACCGTACTCGAAGGTCATGACGGAGGTGACAACCGAGATGCCGCGCGATCGCTCGATCGCCATCCAATCGGAGCGCGTGTTGCGTTTGTCCTTCTTGGCCTTCACCTGGCCGGCAAGCTGGATGGCGCCGCCGAAGAGCAATAGCTTCTCCGTCAGCGTGGTCTTGCCGGCATCCGGATGCGAGATGATGGCAAAGGTTCGCCGACGGGCGATCTCCTCGGCGATCCTCGAGGTGGCCTTCTGAGGCTTATTGGCCTCCAGGGCCACGCCACCATCGCTCGTCGTCGACCGCTCCTGCACGATTCTCGCCTCTTAACTGCTCGGGCGCAGTCTTAGCACCGCCAGCCAACCGGATGCCAGCCACTTTGGCCGGTCCTTCGGCCTCAGATCTCGAGCTCGACCACGATCGGCGAGTGGTCGGAAGCCTTCGGCCGATCCCAGCCGATTCGCGGATAGCGCGGCCCCTCGTAACGCTTTGCCCGGTAAGGCTGCCCACCGCGGATGATCTCGGGAACGGCGTTCGGATTGGCACGGGCGAGACCAGGCGAGGCCAGAATGAAGTCGATCTGCGTATAGAGATCACCGGGGGCGTAGTAGGTCGTCCAACGGTCGTCGGCCGGCCGGCGGGCCACCAGATTGACCGAAAATCCGGGATCCAGAAGGGGTGTCAGACCATGCGGCACCAGGTTGCCGTCTTGATCTGTCTCGGGCGCGCCGTCGATCTCGACATAGTCGTTGAAGTCGCCGCAAACGAGCCAGGGCGCCTCGGATGCGCCTGGTCCGAAGCGCCGCTCGATCAGAGTCCGGATCGCCAGGGATTCGGCATGGCGCATGACGCGTGTCTTCGCCCGATCCTGTGACATCGATTTGAGATGGCAGACGAAGATCGTCACCGATTTCTGACCGAGCTCGACATCGACCTCGAGGCAATCGCGGCGGAAGAGCTTGTCGGACTTCGCGAGGCTCCGCTCCTTCCCACCAATGTACTCCCGATAGCTCTCGAGCTCGGCAGACCAGACTCCGAGCTCGGCAAACGTCCGATTGGCATGGCTCGTGACACGGATCGGGTACTTCGACATAACGCCGACATCGATGCCACGACCGTCGTTTCCTTCCACGACCTGGCGCCAGTCGAAATAGTTGTGGCGATCGATCGCTCCGATCTCCTCGCCGGTTGGACCGCGGCCCTGGGCTCGCAATGAGGTCCTGAGTGACCGCTTTTCGACTGCGGCTGCCGTATCGATCTGAGGCTTCAGATAGCGCTCGTAGAAGACCCGGAGGGCATTGGCATTGTCGACCTCCTGCAGACACACCACATCGGCGCGTGTCTCGTTGAGCGCCAGTGCGGTCAGCTGTCTCTTGTCATCGCTCGCCACGGCCTCGGCAATGCGCCGCGCCAGCCTGAGCTCCTCGGGATCGTCGAAGCGATAGAGTCCGACATGGTTCTCACCGGGTGCCATGTTGTCGGCATAGGCGATGCGCGAGTACAGATTCTCGACATTGAAGGTGGCAATGCGAATACGGGCCACGGTCCGATTTCCCTCCGTGCACGAGCCAATGCTACCACCGATCCATCCGCATCGCGAAAATTTGCCGGATGCGACCCGATCGGGTCAGCCGGGCAACCTCAGCACGAGCCGGGGCAGGACTCTACCGGGAATCGATGCGGAAGGCTCCGTTCCCACGACGACGCATCCCATCCGTTCATAGAAGCCTTGAGCGAACGGATCGGATCCGACGCCGATGCATGCGGCACCGGCGGCCACGGCACATTGGACAAGCTTGGTCCAGAGCGCGCGGCCAACTCCCGAATTCTTGAGGTCAGGCTCGACAAACAGGGCCATGACCTCGGCGGTGCCATCAACCGTGACGAGCTCGAAAAAGCCGGTGATCCGGCCATCGAGCTCCGTCAGCCAGAACTCGCCGTTCGCCACACGATCGGGCGTCACGGTCAGCTCGCCGACACAGGCGGCCATGAATGCGTTGTCGTAACCGTTCGACGCCTTCGATCGTATGGCAAGTTCTGTCAGCCGCCCGGCCTCTTCCGGTCTCGCCCGGCGCAATCGGTATCGACTGACGTATCCTACCTTTGCCGTCAATTCCGGTCCTTGTCGACGAGCTTGTTTTTGCCGATCCACGGCATCATGGCGCGGAGCTTCACGCCGACATCCTCGATCGGGTGCGCAGCCGATTTTGCCCGCATGGCCTTGAAAGAGGTCTGATTGACCTTGTTCTCGAGCATCCAGTCCCGGGCGAAGCGGCCCGACTGGATGTCGTCCAGAACCCTCTTCATCTCCGCCTTCGTTGCCGGTGTGACGATCCTCGGGCCGGTGACGTACTCGCCGTACTCCGCCGTATTCGAGATCGAGTAGTTCATGTTGGCGATGCCGCCCTCGTAGATGAGGTCGACGATGAGCTTCACTTCGTGCAAACATTCGAAATAGGCCATCTCAGGCGCATAGCCGGCCTCGACCAAGGTCTCATAGCCGGCGCGGATGAGCTCAACGAGGCCACCGCAGAGCACGACCTGCTCGCCGAAAAGATCGGTCTCGCACTCCTCCTTGAAGCTGGTCTCGATGATGCCGGCCCGGCCGCCACCGATCGCCGAGGCGTAGGAGAGACCGAGATCATGGCTATTGCCGGAAGCATCCTGGTGGATGGCGAGGAGGCAGGGCACGCCTCCGCCCTTCACATACTCGGACCGAACGGTGTGTCCAGGGCCCTTCGGCGCCACCATCAGCACATCGATGTCCTTGCGCGGCTCGATCAGATTGAAGTGGACGTTGAGGCCATGCGCGAAGAGGAGTGCCGCGCCCTCTTTCATGTTGTCGTGCAGGTCGTCCCGGTAAATGTCGGCCTGCAGCTCGTCCGGTGTCAGCATCATCAGCACGTCGGCCCACTCGGCGGCCTTCTTGACCTCCATCACCTTGAGCTTCTCCTTCTCGGCCTTCTTGGCCGATTGGGAGCCCTTGCGGAGCGCGACCGCCACCTCCTTGACGCCCGAGTCGCGCATGTTGAGGACGTGCGCATGGCCCTGACTTCCATAGCCGATGACGGCGACCTTCTTACCTTTGATGAGATTGAGATCGGCATCGCGGTCATAGTAAACGCGCATGACAGAAGGTCTCCTTGCTCGGACGGGATGAGCGCTCAGGGATGGATGGGCCGGTCAACACCCGGGAAGCCCAGGCGAAACGTCGATTTGGGCGTAGCCCCCGGAGGCTCCGAGGTCAAGAGCGCCCAGCGTCCTCCACGGCAAGCCAGCGCCGCCTCAGCCGCTCACTCGCCACGCTGCAGCCGATGCCGAGCAGAATGAGGACCAGGCCCGCCATATCCGCTGCCCGAAAAGGGATGCCATGAAAGAATGAGACAAGCGAGCTCGCCAGCAGCGGCTCGAGGAAGCTCAGCCCGGCGAGCAGAACCGGATCGCCGAGCCGGGTGCCATAGTCCCACATGAGATTGGCAAGTCCCACAGGCAGGATGCCGACCACAACCAAGGCCAGCACGTCGTCGAGCGAGCTCTGCAAGGGCTCCCCCATGACGAGAACTCCGAACCACGACGCGACAGCGCTCAAGGCAACGAACGCTGTCATGGCGTCCGGCACGCCGTCGGGCACGAGCCGGCGGAGCGCCGAGTAGAGGGCCCACAGCAAGGCCCCTGCGAGCGCAAGCAGCAGCCCCGGATGCAATGAGAGCTGCGAGCCGTCGTAGCTGATGGCAATGAACCCGGCCGTACCGAGACCCATGGCCAACGCGTCCCACCACGTCGCTCTGGCGAGCCCGACGATCAGCACGATCGCCACCATCATCACCGGCCAGGAAAACGCAACGATGTTGACCGAGACCGGGTTTGCGCCGCTGGTGAAGGCGAGAACGAAGAGAAGATTGTTGCCGAAGAGGCCGAAGAATCCCAACGCCAGCGTCGGCGCGGGAATCCTTAGGAGATCGATGACGCCATGGCCGAGCAGCAACCGGCGGCCAACGAGTGTGATGGCCGCTGCCGAGAAGAAGATCGCCAGTGCGAGCATCGACGGCGTCTTGTCTGTCGCGACGATCAGCACGCCGTAGCAGGCCCAGCCGAGCGTGGCCAGGAAGCCGATCAAGGTGGCATGCTGGGCCGTTTTGATGTCGGCATGGCCGGGTCGCCGGGATTGCGTGGTCATCCTCGCTAGCGCCTCACGACCGTGGGAAAGTTCTTGCTCCAGCCTCCGTCCCCATCCTTCTCGAGAAACCAGATCGGCGCGTCGAAGTCGCCGACCCAGCTATAGGCCAGTAGCACCGGTTGATCGCCGACGTGCAGCGCATGCGGCTGACCAGACGGGGTGTGGTAGTAGCCTCCAGGCGGAATGGCGACCCGCGCACCCCTGAGCCCATGCTCGACCGTGAGCGGACCGGAGACGACGAAATAGATCTCGTCCGGGATATGACCGTGTAGCGGGTAAAAGTGGCCGGGCGCCAGAAGGAAGCAGCCGATGCGGCGGGACGAATCGCGGACGAGGCCGGTCCGGCCGACGACCTCCGCCCAGACCATGCCTCGGCTGACTGCGGCCATGGAGCCCTCGGCAGCATAGCTCGAGCCGAAGGACAGATAAGGCAACAAAGCCCGGATCGCGGTGCAGAGCCGCTCATCGGCGCGCGCGGCCCCCGTTGCCTGCTCGAGAAAACTCAGCGCTGGATGATCGCGGTGGGGATGGAGGTGGGGTTGTGCCAGACCATGCGCAACACCGCGCAGGCTCTCGATGAAGGGTGTCAACGCCCGATCGGCGGATGCCTCCAATGAGGCGGTGAACGCTTCGGTAAAGCGGCTGACGAGGTGTGTCAGGGTCGAGGGCATATCGGCTCCGGGAATGATGCGCGGCCAGACAACCACGCCCCGGATGCGGCGTCACCTGGGTCGGCGCAAGACGCCGAGCCGGTATGCAGAAGTCGCCTACTTGTACTTCTCTGCCGGATCAGCGCCTTCGAGGCCTTGGGGTGCCAGCCCCCGGCCCACACGGAACTCGTTCATCTCTTTCATTGCAATGAATCGGCGCGGATCGATCGCAATCTGGACCTCCGAGACGAAGGCGCGTCGAAGCTCAAGGAGTTGCGCACGCGCCTTCTCGCGCGCGCCTGACCTCGTCGATGTCTCCTCGCGTGCAAGCACGTTGAAGACGGAGACCAGGACAGTCAGGATTTTCTGCCGGAACCCCTGGAAAGCCGCAGGTTTGTCAGCACCCTTCTTGTCCGGCTGATGGTTCGGAAAAAACAGCCGCCCGTGATCGATGAGAGCCGAGAGCCGGGTCAGAAGCTCCTGCCTCCTGGCATCGAGATCGCTGGCCGACGGGTTCCCAACGAAACTCTCGATCTCGGCCAGGTTGTGAACGCATGCCTCCGACCACCGGATGATGTCGCTGTCGCGCTGGTTCCTGACCTGCTCGAACAGCAGCGCCCGCTCCTCGGCGGCGATCCGCTCGGCGAGACGCTGCTGGGCTCGTGAGGTCGAGATGGAGATGATGAGGGCGATGACCGCAAGCACGGCGGCGGCAACCTGGCCGACGGCTGCCGCGATGTTGATCCATTGATCGGCTGTCAGACCGGTCCACATCCGCCCTTCACCCCCGGACCGGCGACGCCCCCACCTACATGGGCTCCGAGCCGCGGGCGATCGCCGCGATGCCGGTGCGCGAGACCTCGAGCAGGCCGACATTCATCATCAGGCGAATGAAGCGCTCGATCTCCTTCACCTCTCCCGTCAACTCGAAGACGAAAGAATTGAGCGTCGCATCGATGGTGCGCGCGCCGAAGGCCTCCGACAGTCTCAACGCCTCGACACGCTTCTCGCCCGTACCGACAACCTTGACGAGGGCAAGCTCCCGCTCGATGGCATCTCCCTTGACCGTCAGGTCGACGACGCGGTGCACCGGCACCATGCGTTCCAGCTGATGCTTGATCTGCTCGATCACTTGCGGTGTGCCGGCCGTGACGATCGTGAAGCGCGAGAGATGCTTCTCGTGCTCGGTCTCCGAGACCGTCAGGCTGTCGACATTGTAGCCACGCCCAGAGAACAGCCCGGCGATTCGCGAGAGCACGCCCGGCTCGTTGTCGACCAGGATCGACAGCGTGTGAGTCTCGACCTTTTCGCTTACGGTCTGCGACGGATAGTGGGTCTGGGTCGAATGGACGGTCATGGTTGGCCCGATTGTCTTGTATTCGGAGGCGGTTGCGAATGACGACCTACAGTCGTTGCTACACCAGCACCTTGCCCTCTTTGCCTATGGCCTTCTCGATCACCTCGTCGGAGACATCCTCACCGAGCAGCATATCATTGTGCGCTTTGCCCGAGGGGATCATCGGGAAACAGTTGGCGAGGTTGGCGACGCGACAGTCGAAGAGGACGGGCTTGTCGACCTTGATCATGGCCTTGATTGAATCGTCGAGCTCGTCAGGCTTATCGCAGCGCATGCCGACGCAGCCATAGGCTTCCGCGAGCTTCACGAAGTCCGGCAAGCTTTCCATATAGCTGTGTGACAGGCGGTTGCCATGCAGAAGCTGCTGCCACTGACGGACCATGCCCATATACTGGTTGTTCAAGATGAAGATCTTGACCGGCAGGTTGTGCTGAAGAGCTGTCGACATTTCCTGCATGGTCATGAGGACGCTGGCATCGCCCGCGATATCGATGACGAGCGACTTCGGATGCGCCGCCTGCACGCCGACCGCGGCCGGAAGTCCGTAGCCCATGGTGCCGAGACCGCCCGATGTCATCCAGCGATTAGGTTCTTCGAAGCGATAGAACTGTGCCGCCCACATCTGATGCTGACCGACCTCGGTGGTGATGTAGGTGTCAAGACCCTTGGTCAGCGCATAGAGCCGCTCGATGGCATATTGCGGCATGATGACGTCGCGGTTCTTCCGATACTTGAGGCAATCCTTGGCGCGCCACTGATCGATTTGCGCCCACCAGACCTTGAGCGCCTTCTTGTCGACATCCGGGCTCGATTGCCGCCAGGTGCGGATGAGTTCCTCCAGCGTCAGTGCCACGTCGCCGATGACGGGAATGTCGACCTTGACGTTCTTGTTGATGGAGGATGGATCGATGTCGATGTGGATCTTGCGCGAACGCGGTGAGAAGGCGTCGATCCGGCCGGTGATACGGTCGTCGAAGCGGGCGCCGATGCAGAGCATGACGTCGCAGTCGTGCATGGCCCAATTGGCCTCATAGGTTCCGTGCATGCCGAGCATGCCGAGCCAGCTCTTGCCTGAGGCTGGATAGGCGCCGAGACCCATCAGCGTCGAAGTGATGGGAAAGCCCGTGAGATCGACCAGCTCGCGCAAGAGCTTGCTGGCGGCGATGCCTGAGTTGATGACGCCCCCGCCCGAGTAGATGATCGGCTTCCTGGCCGTGGCAAGCAGCTGAACGGCGGCGCGCACGCTCGCCGTTTCCGGTTTCGTCTGCGGGCGGTACGTCTTGTGCGTGATGTTGGAGGGGCCGACATACTCGCCGGAGGCGAATTGGATGTCTTTCGGGATGTCGACGACCACGGGACCAGGTCGGCCGGTGCGCGCCACGTAAAAGGCCTCGTGCAGGATGCGGGGCAGATCCTCGATCCGCTTCACCAGCCAATTGTGTTTCGTGCAAGGCCGGGTGATACCGACCGTATCGCACTCCTGGAAGGCATCATTGCCGATGAGGTGTGTCGGTACCTGCCCGGTGATGCAAACAATCGGCACGGAGTCCAACAAGGCGTCCGTCAGGCCAGTCACGGCATTCGTAGCTCCCGGCCCCGACGTCACCAGCACCACGCCCACCTTGCCGGTCGAGCGCGCATAGCCCTCGGCCGCATGCGTTGCGCCCTGCTCGTGGCGAACGAGGATGTGCCGGACCTGGTCCTGTTGGAAGAGCTCGTCATAGATGGGAAGCACCGCGCCGCCCGGATAGCCGAAGATGTGCTTGACGCCTTGATCGGCGAGCGCGCGGATCACCATCTCGGCGCCGGTCATGGTCTTGGGCATGGCTCTCTCCGTTCGGCACATTTCGCCCGCTCGCGGGCTCTCGCCCGGCGCCGGGTCCTGATCCTCGGGGACGGCAGAGCTGCGTTGCAGCGCAGCATTGGCGTCCAAGCTAACGATACTTTAGCAGCGGGTCAACGTCGAAGCGTAAACAAGTGCCACAAATTCGCAAGAAAACGTTCCTAAAATTACAAATCTTCCATAAAAAATGTCGTTCTGTTGCGCGCTCTATTCGCAGGGCCCCGTGATCAACTCGACTCCCGCCCCGTCCTTCTGTCGATAGGTGAAGTCGGCATTCTGGTCGACCATGATCCATGTCCCCTGGCCGCCGCTGCCGCCACCCCACGTCAACGAGGTGCGAAGGACCATTTGCCCGGCCTCCATCTTCTCGACCGACATCTTGCCCTCCTCACACATCGCGTCGCGACAAAGGCGGATCTTCTTGGCCTTTCGGTCGAAGGTCAGCTTGAACGTGAAGCAGGTGGGCGTTCCCGTGTCGAACTGTAGACATGCCTTCCCGTCGCAGACGAAGGCAACCTCGCATCGACACGAGATGCTCTCGGCAGCTGCCGGGCGCACGAACACGAGCATCACGACGAACGCCAACAACCCACTGATGCGGAACACAAACATCGACCACCCAAATCTTCTCTGAGTGAGGTTATTGACACCTTCCATGTATGACTTCAATTCCCGCAGCCGATCCCAAACGTCACACTACGTAGCTATGGGTGTGTCGAGGACAGGCGAGTGAGAATCTCCGCAACATCGACACCTGCTGGATTGATCTTGGGCCAATCCGTCATCTGCCCCCGGATCCACGTCGCCTGGCGCTTGGCATACTGGCGAGTTCGTCGGCTCATCAAGTCGAGAGCAGCAGCGACCGTGGACCGGCCCTCGAGCAATGCACTGATCTCAGCCACGCCGATCGCCTTCATGACCGGTAGCTCGGCTGAAAGCCTCAATTTCCGGAGTTGATGCACTTCCTCGACAGCGCCCTGCTCGATCACCACGCTGGTGCGTCGTGCAATTCGCTCCGCCAGCCAGGTGCGATCGGGCGTCAACACCATCCGCATCGCTTGGCTTACAGGCGAGAGCGCCGGTTGGTCGGCGCCGGCCTGCCAGCGGGCTAACGGGCGCCCCGTCGCCTCGAATACTTCCAAGGCCCGAACGATGCGCTGCGGATCGCTTGGGCGAATGCGCGCGGCCGTCTCGGGATCGCAGTCACTGAGGATGCGAAAAAGCTCTTCAGGGGGCCGCTCGCGTGCCACCTGACGCCAACGCGCCCTGATTTCGGTTGGAATGTCAGGCACCGATGCGAGCCCCTGCATCAATGCCCTGAAATAGAGTCCGGTTCCGCCGACCAGGATCGCCGTCCTGTCGGCAGCCCGCGCGGCGTCGATCTCCCTGACCGCCCTCTCGAGCCATCGGCCGACCGAGAAAGGATCGCTGCCGGCCACGTCGCCGTAAAGTCTGTGCGGCGCGCGCACCTCATCTTCCGGCGATGGGCGGGCGGACAGAACCCGCAATTCGCGATAGAGCTGCATGGAATCGGCGTTGATGACGACACCGTCCAACCGTTCCGCCAGGGCAAGCGCGAGGGCCGACTTGCCGCTCGCGGTAGGGCCTGCAATAAGGACGACCCGAGGGTTGCTCATGAGGCCGTTCCTAGGCCGGCTTGGCCTGCCATTTCAACTCCGAGGCTCAGAGACGATGACAGCTCTCGTGCGACGCACCTGGGTGCCGGACGCCCTCGAGGACCACATCCAATCTCTCGCCGACCGATGCGCCCGCAGCGATTGCGATGCGGTAGACGCCCGGCTCTACGACCTCGTGGAACAGAATGCTAAGACCCACGAGCAAGACTGCGTCAACCTCAACCCCGCGACAAACACCATGAATCCGCGCGCCGAGGCGATGTTGGCGCATGGTCTCGGTGCCCGTCCCTCGCTGGGCTATCCGGGTGACAAGTACGAGATGGGTCTTGAGGCCATCGAGGAGATCGAGGTGATCGCGGCCGAGCTCGCCGCCGAGCTCTTCGATGCCCGCTATGCCGAAATCCGCGTACCATCAGGTGCCATCGCCAATCTCTACGCCTTCATGGCGACCGCCAAGCCAGGCGATACCATCATCGCCCCGCCGCCCGAGATCGGCGGACATGTCACCCATCATGCGGCGGGAGCGGCCGGACTCTACGGCTTGCGCGTCGTCTCCGCCCCGGTCGACGCCGGAATGTTCACCGTGGACGTCGATGCCCTCCGGGACATGGCCCGCTACGAGCGACCGAAGCTCATCACGGTTTCTGGCTCCTTCAATCTCCTGCCCCACCCCGTTCGAGAGATCAGGGCTATCGCCGACGAGGTCGGCGCCAGTGTCCTTTATGACGCGGCCCACATGTCTGGATTGATTGCGGGCAAAGCCTGGCAACAGCCGCTTGCCGAAGGTGCGCACCTGATGACGATGAGCACCTACAAGAGTCTCGGCGGCCCTCCATCGGGGCTCGTCCTCACCAACGAGGCCCGGCTCGCCGAACGGCTCGATAAAATCGCCTTCCCAGGCCTTACCGCCAACTTCGACGTATCGAAGTCGGCCGCCCTGGCCGTTGCCCTGCTCGATTGGAAGGCTCACGGACGCGCCTATGCGGCCGAGATGGTGCGAACGGCCGAGGCCCTGGCGGTGGCGCTCGAAACCGCCGGGCTGCCCGTCCACAAGACGAGGCGCGGTGCGACAGCCTCCCATCAGCTGGCGATCGAAGCTGGCCGTTTCGGCGGTGGTCAGACCATGGCCAAGAAACTCCGGCACGGCAACATCCTCGCGTCGGGCATCGGCCTGCCGATCGCCGATGTTGCCGGCGACATGAATGGATTGCGCCTCGGCACGAACGAGATTGTGCGGTGGGGCATGGCGGCCGAGCACATGCCTGAGCTCGCCAGCTATCTCGCGCGCGTGCTCAAGGGGAACGAATTGCCCGAGGTGGTGGCACCCGACGTCACCGCATTCCGGAAGACGTTTCAGAAGCTGCACTACGTGCGGTGTTGACGGGCGATGGCCAAGGAAGCGCACACCGCCTTATTGCTCGCAGCTCCTGGCAGCCAGACGCTGACGGACGACCTGGTCGCCGGAATAGCAAGCGCGCTGGCGGAGCCCGGGGCCCGCACATGGCTGGCTCCCGGAGAGGCGGTCGAGATCCCCATGATGTGCCACTCGGCAGAGCGTCACCCGTTGGTGACCATGCTCAAGTCCCGGATCGGTCGACAGGAGATCGACGTTGCCGTCGTGCCAGCCCGGAACCGACGCAAGAAGCTGCTCATCGCCGATATGGACTCAACCCTTATTGGCCAGGAATGCATCGACGAGCTTGCGGAGATTGCCGGTCGCCGCGCGGAAGTGGCCGCCATCACCGAGCGAAGCATGCGCGGCGAGATCGACTTCAAGAGCTCGCTCACCGAGCGCGTCGGCTTGCTCCGTGGCCTGCCGGAGAAAGTACTGGGGAGGGTCGCGGAATCTCGGATCACTCTCAATCCAGGCGCAATGGCGCTCTCCTCGACCATGCGGCGTCATGGCGCGACGACCGTCATCGTCTCGGGCGGGTTCACGGTGTTCACGGCCCACGTGCGGGCCCGTGCGGGATTCGATCGGGACCAGGCCAACCGGCTCGAGGTGATCGACGGACAGTTGACCGGCCGGCTCATCCCGCCGATCCTCGACCGGGACGCCAAGGCACAGACACTGACAGAGATCGCGAGCGAGCTCGGGATCGAGCCTGCCGATGTCATCGCCGTGGGCGACGGCGCCAATGACATCGGCATGATTCGGGCCGCCGGCCTGGGCGTGGCCTATCGGGGCAAACCAATCCTGCGTGCGGCTGCTGACGTCGAGATCGATCATGCGACCTTAACGGCACTTCTCTATCTCCAGGGCTATCGGGTTTCAGAGATTTCCGAGTAGAACGCCCAGCGCCCTGGCAGTCGTGACTGACAGGGCCACGATTTTGTGTCATCTAACCGTCATCCGATGAGCTCGGACACGAGGAAAAGATGGGGTCCGCCGTCGAACAGCGATCCGAAAGGGCAGAACGCCGCAAGATTGCCGCGGCTTGGGCCGTGCACGCCTTTACGGCGGCCGGAATCGTGTTCGGCATGCTGGCGCTCATCGCCATGTTGCGTGGCGACGAGCTGAAGACTTTCCTTTGGCTTGGGCTGGCGCTGTTCATCGACGGCATCGACGGCACGCTCGCGCGGCGCTTTCGCGTTCGCGAGTACACGCCGACCTTCGATGGTGCGACGCTCGATAATGTCACGGATTTCGTGACCTACTCGTTCATTCCGGCGCTGATGATCTACTGGTTCCAGATGGTGCCGTCAGCATGGTCCATTCCTGCGGCCTGTTTCGTGGCCGCAACCTCTCTCTACTGCTACGCCAACACGGGAATGAAGACGAACGACTATTTCTTCGAGGGCTTCCCGGCCGTCTGGAACATCGTCGTCCTCTATCTCTACATTCTGCGGACGCCGGAGCTCGTCAACCTCGTCGTCGTGGCCACCTGCGGCATCCTCACGTTTGTGCCGTGGAAATACGTGCATCCGCTACGCGTCGTGTTCCTTCGGCCCCTGACGCTGATCATGACGGTCATCTGGAGTGCGACGACGGTCGGGCTCGTCTTCATCGCCGAGCGAGAGGCGCACCCGATGACGAGCGAGCCCATCGTCTTCTGGCTCTGGGTAGGGACGAGCCTCTACTTTGCAACCATCAGCGCCTGGCGCTCGATTGACGAGGCGCGCGAGGACTGAGGCTCCGCTGCGACGTCGACTTGCGCCGCCGCCCCACGGCAACCATGCTGCCGTTGGGCCTGATCAGACCATGCCGCCGGAGCAGTCCGAGCACGTGATCGATATCGGCCCGAATGCGGTCGATCGCCACCTCAGGGAAGGCGCTGCGAAACAGCGCCTCGATCATCTGGCGCGAGCGTCCTTGGGAGAGCTGCTGCCAGATGGCAGCGGCGCTGGGACTGAGTCCAAGAACCGCATCCTGCCGCTGGGATACGAGGAAGACCGCATCCCCGAGGCGCCGCTCGACACCGGGGGCTGTTGAAACATCAGCGCCGCACGATGCCCGACGTTTGCGCGAGCCCGAATAGGTTGTCGACAGCAATCGTGCAGCCTCGTTCGTATCGGAGAACACCAGACGCCGGCAGTCGGCGCTCGACGCGAGTGCCAACAACCGATCGAAGGCCGCGGTGGGTGCAACCCCATCGGCGAAATTCTGCTGGATCAACTCTTGCATGACATAGGCACTGTCGACCGGCTCGAGCCGGGCCGGCCCGCGCGAGCCGCGATCGAGAAAGACAATGGCCTTGATGGGCGAGGTCTCGCCGAACGGAGCGATCTCTCCTGCACGCAGGTTGGCATAGATCCAATTTTCGTTGGCTGGTCCCGACCTCGAGCCGAGAAATCGCCGATATGATTGTCCGATGCCCCTGGGCAGCGGACGCCTGAGACGCGGCACCACGCCGAAGGCCATGCCACGGTCGCAGCCCGGCTCGAGGGCCAGTACGTCGTCCGCAAAGACGCGATGTCCCAGCTGCGCCATCACCACGCTCAGCGTGCTCTTGCCAGCCTTGCCGACCGATGGGATCAGAACCAGCTCGCTTCCCACTTCGATCGCGGCCGCATGAAGGCAGAGATGCCCCCGGTTGCCACCGAGGAACCAGTCAAAGAGAACATCGTGCAGATCGCAGATGACACCCATCGTCGTCGTCGGAGCATATTGCCGCCAGACGAGCGGCTTTGTCAGCCTTCGGCCGTGCCATCTGTAGTGATTGCCCGATCGAACGATGCGGACATCGGCAGGGGCTGTCGTGGACCGCGTGCTCGGTCTCTGCCCCCAGCCGCGCAGCACCGATGAGAATCCCGCCGCCGCATCCGCGCACCCGTGAAAGTCGATGTCGACCTGCAATGGCTCGAGCGTCAGCCGGATGGGAGGGGCTCTAAGAGCGCGCAATTGTGGACCCTGAAAGCGCCGGGTTTTGGAGGAGTGGCTCGAGGTCTTCAAACCTTACGCCCGGTGTCGTCAGGAGGCGATTCAACAATCGCCTCCCGACATCGTTGGCCGAGTTAGCTCCGGCTGCCCTTGCGACGGCGCGTCCGCTCGCGGGCGCTGGTGGCGCCACGCCCACTCGTTGCACCGCGGCCGCTGGTGGCGCCACGCCCACTCGTTGCACCGCGACCGCTGGTGGCACCACGTCCACTCGTTGCGCCGCGACCGCTGGTGCCACCACCCGAGCTACCGCTGCCGGAGCTGCTGCTGGACCCACCGTGGCCGCTGGAGCCGCCGTGCCCACTCGATCCGCCGCCCTTTTTCGCCTCGGCGGACGTTATGGTCGCGATGGTCGGGACAACATAGCCGGCAGCCACTGCCAGACCGAGCGTCCGTAGTGCCTGACGGCGGCTCAGTCCCTTGATTTCGATAGTCTTGGTCATGACGTGCATCCTTGTCACTATCGACCCCCTTCGGGCCTGACCAGGACGCTATCTCGAAGCCGATGACCTTCAGCTTACAGTGGTCGTCAGCCAAATGTCACATTGGCCGCCGTGCTCGCAACAGAGCAGTGACCCGCGACCCCCAACGGCGTGACAACGCTCGCCGCCGGTCCTAGTCGCCGAGCGGTACCGCGACGAAACGGATTTCGCCCTTGGCATCCGAAACGAGAAGCAGAACGGATTTGCGCCCAGCTTCCTTGACGGCCGCAACTCGGCTCGCGAAGTCGTCCGGAGTTGCCACTTTCTCGTTCGTCACCTCCATGATGACATCACCCGCTACGATGCCCTTGCCAGCGCCCGCACCCTTCGGATCGGCGTCGACGACGACGACGCCAGAGGCAGCTTCCGAGAGGCCGAACTTCTGCCGGAGCTCCTGGGTAATCTCGGCGACGGTCAGCCCGAGTAGGACAGCCGTCTCGGCCGGCTCGGTCGCATCGGGCGGCGTCTCCTCCTCAGTCGGCTGGGCAGCTTCCGTAGCTTCGTTCAGCCGCTCAATCGCCACCTTGAACGTCTCGAGCTTGCCGTTCCTCATGACGCCCACCTCGACGGACTTGCCGATCGCCGTATCGGCAACGATCCGTGGCAGGACCCGCATCTCGGATACGTCCTGGCCATCGAACGTCACGATGACATCCCCGACCTCGAGACCCGCCTTGGCCGCCGGACCGTCCGGGGCGATGTTCGAGACCAGCGCCCCCATGGCCTTCGTCATCCCGAGGCTTTCGGCAATCTCGTCGGATACGGACTGGATCGAGACACCGATCCAACCGCGCCTCGTCTCTCCGAATTCGCGAAGCTGCTCGATGACATGCACCGCGGTCTGCGACGGCACCGCGAAACCGATGCCGATCGAGCCGCCGGTCGGCGAGATAATGGCCGTATTTACGCCTATCACCTCGCCGTCAAGATTGAAGAGCGGCCCGCCCGAGTTGCCTTTGTTGATGGCCGCATCGGTCTGCAGAAAGTCGTCATAGGGCCCCGAATTGATGTCGCGCTTTTTCGCCGAGATGATACCGACGGTCACCGTTCCGCCGAGACCGAACGGATTGCCGATGGCCATAACCCAATCGCCGACGCGCAGCTTACCGGAATCACCGAATGCGACCGACTTGAGCGGGCCGACTGGATTGACCTTGAGCAATGCCAAGTCGGTCTTCGTATCGCGGCCGAGCACCTCCTCGACCTTCAATTTCGATCCGTCGTTGAAATTGATGACAATCTCGTCGGCGTCGGCAATGACGTGATTGTTCGTCACGATCAGGCCGGACGGGTCGATGACGAAACCTGAGCCGAGCGAGCTGACTTGCCGACCTCCACCCTGCGGCCCCTGATCGTCGAAGAAGTCCTTGAAGAAGTCCTCGAAAGGCGAGCCTTCCGGAACCTTCGGCAGCGGCAGGCCCTGCGGTCCCTTGAGTTCCTGTGTCGTCGAGATGTTGACGACGGCATCCAGCAGCCGCTCGGCCACGGGGGCCACGGAGTCGGGCCCTTGCGCCTGAGAGGGACTTTGCGCGCTGATCAGGGCACAACCCGCTACCACCGCAACAGCGCTCATGACACCGCGCCAGCGGCGCCGTCCGAGGCCCGAACCAACAGTATGCTGCATCATGCTCTTTGCTCCGGCGGCTCTCGCCAAGGACAGTTCCGATTCAACCTTTGACTAGCCAGACGATCGTGACCCCAACTGCCACGATCACCGCCCCGCCGACCTGCAGCTGATGCTCGGGCGCATTGATCGCGGCTTCCATCAACCGCCGACCGTACCGGGGGAAGACGGCCCAAATGAGCCCTTCGATCACAAGTACCAGGCCAATGGCCGTCAGCAGATCCTGCATGGCGCGTGCCGCACCTCAGGGGGCGCTGCCGGGTTTCGGAATACTCCCCGCTGGATTGGAGAAATAACGGAAGAAATCCGAGTCAGGCGAGAGGACCATGCGCGTGTCACCCGACTTGAGGCTTTGCTCATAGGCCTGCATCGAGCGGTAAAAATTGAAGAAGTCAGGGTCCTTGCTGAACACTTCCGCATAGATGCGGTTGCGCTCGGCGTCGCCCTCGCCCCGGATGATCTCGGACTTCCGTGTCGCCTCGGCCTTGGTGACGACCACCTGGCGATCAGCGGTCGCGCGGATGCGGCGGGCCTGCTCCTCGCCTTGAGCGCGGATCTCTGCGGCCTCCCGCTGACGCTCGGTCCGCATGCGCGCGTAGATGGCCTCGCGGTTCTGCTCGGGCACGTCTGCGCGCTTGATCCGCACATCGATGATCTTGATGCCCAACCCCTTGGCTTCGACATTCACCTGCGCCTGGATGTCTTCCATCAGCTCCTGGCGCTTGTCACGCACGACGTCATTGATGTTCGCCGCACCGAGCACGCGCCGCATCGAGGCCTCGATGAAGCCGTTGAGACGGGCCTGGGCGCCACTCTCATTGCGCACTGTCTGGTAGTAGAGCAGTGGATCGACGATTTTGTAGCGGGCGAACGTATCGACGACGATGCGCTTCTGATCGGCGAGAATGACCTCCTGCGGCAGGGCATCGAGATCGATGTTCCGGCGGTCGAACAGCTCGGCCGTCTGAACGAACGGGATGAGCCAATTCAATCCAGGCTGCTCGATAATCTTCTTCGGCTTGCCGAACTCGAGCACCATGGCCTGCTCGGTTTGATGTACCACGAACAGGGAGGAATAGACGCCAACGACGGCAATACCGAGCAGCACGAGTAGCGTTGTCAGGGCCACGCGCATGTCACTGACCTCCCGGATTTGAATCGGACCGTGGCCGGGCCAGCTCATTTAGTGGCAGGTAGGGCACCACTCCGGATCCGCCCTGCTTCTGATCGATGATGATCTTGTCCATCGAGCCGAACACCCGCTCCATGGTCTCGAGGAACATGCGCTGCCGGGTGACGTCCGGCGCCCGGCGGTATTCCTCGTAGATCTTCGAGAAACGCTCCGCCTGGCCGCTCGACTCAGCGATGACCCTCTCCTTGTAGGCCTGGGCCTCCTGCAGGATCTTCTCGGCATCGCCGCGGGCCAGTGGAACCTGGCTGTTGGCATAGGCCTGCGCCTCGTTCTGCAACCGCTCCTGATCGGCGCGTGCTGCCTGCACATCGCGGAAGGCATCGACCACCTGTGACGGCGGGTCGACGGGCAGGAACTGCACCTGGGTGATGTAAATGCCGGAGTTGTAGGAATCGAGTGTCTTCTGAATCAGATCGCGCACGGCCTGTTCGGAGGCGGCGCGCTGGGTCAGTATCGGTTGGATCGAGCTCGTGCCAACCACTTCGCGGACAGCGCTCTCGGCGACATCGCGCACGGTCCGCGCATCGCCCCCAGCCAGGAACTCCTCGCCATCACGGATGTTGAATAGGAACTTCTCGGCATCCCGGATCTGCCAGTTCACGACGAAATCGACGTTGACGATGTTCTCGTCACCGGTGAGCATCAAACTGTCGTCGGCTGCGCCCTGGCCGGTCACTCCGCCACGTCGGCCGATCTCCGTGGGATTAACTTTCGTGACCTTGGGCAAATAGACTTCCTCGATCGGGTAAGGCAGGCGCAGATTAAGGCCCGGCGTCAAGGTCCGATCGAACTTGCCGAACCGCGTCACGATCCCCTGCTCGTCGGGATTGACCCTCACCGTACACAGATAGAACGCCGCCGCGGCCAGGCCGAGGAGCACCAGCAGCGTCGTCAGGCCCTTGTTCATGCCGCCGCCAGGGATGGCCTGACGGAACCGGTCCTGACCGCGTTTCAGAATGTCCTCGAAGTCGCCTGGCGGCTGGCCGCCTGAGGAAGGGCCTTGCCCCCAAGGGCCGCCGCCTTTGCCCCAGGGCCCGCCATTGCCACCGCCTTGATTGCTCCAGGGCATTTCCGCTCCCGATGTCCAAAGGGCATCCGGCTGGGACACCCGTCAAAATGCTTTGTGGTGATATAGGCAAGCCCTGGCGACAAGTCCAGGCAAGGCCGAACCCGTCAGGTCCGCTGACCTGCGGCCGGCGCACGGTCGAGCACCCGAAGCACGAAGGCGGCGCTGTCCCTGGGCCCCTGGGCGAAGGACTCCCGGTGGGTCTCCAGCCACAGCGCCTGATCGAGCGGAGGAAAGATCGTATCGCCGTCGACAGTAACGTCGACCTCGGTCAGGTAGATCCGCTGGGCGAGGGGCAGGGCCTGGCGGTAGATCTCGCCGCCGCCGATTACGGCGATCTCGTCGGCGCCATCTGCGTCCGCCCGTTGCCGCGCGACTGTCAGGGCCTCATCGAGGCTCCTTGCCGTGACCACGCCATCGGTGGGAATAGCGGGTCCGCGCGTCACGACGATATTGAGGCGGCCGTCAAGCGGCTTGCCGACACTCTCCCAAGTCTTCCGGCCCATGATGACCGGCTTGCCCATGGTCAGGCGGCGGAAGAGCTTGAGGTCGGAGGACAGCTTCCACGGCAACCCACCGGCCCGGCCGATGACGCCGTTCCGGGACACCGCGACGACGAGGACGATGCGTGCCACGCTAAACCGCCACCTCAGCCTTGATGGCCGGATAGGGGTCGTAGCCGGCGAAGGTGATGTCCTCGTATTTGAAGTCCTCGAGCCGGTGGATCCGGGGCCTCAGGATCAGCTTCGGAAGCGGCCGGGGCGTCCGCCGCAACTGCTCGTCGGCCTGCTCGAGGTGGTTCGCGTAAAGGTGCACGTCGCCGAAAGTGTGGACGAAATCGCCGGCAGCGAGACCGGTCACCTCGGCGACCATGTGGGTCAGGAGCGCATACGACGCAATGTTGAACGGCACGCCTAGGAACACGTCGGCCGAGCGCTGATAGAGCTGGCAGGAGAGCTTGCCGTCGATGACATAGAACTGGAACAGGCAATGGCAGGGCGGCAGCGCCATCTTGTCAACCTCGGCCGGGTTCCAGGCGGAGACAATGTGGCGGCGGGAGTCCGGATTCCGCTTCAGACCGTCCACGAGCTTGGCGATCTGATCGATCGAGGCGCCGTCGGGCATTGGCCAGGAGCGCCACTGGGCACCGTAAACGGGGCCGAGGTCGCCGTTCGCATCCGCCCATTCATCCCAGATCGAGACTCCGTTCTCCTTCAGATAGCGGATGTTGGTCTCGCCTCTGAGGAACCAGATGAGCTCGTGGACGATGGATTTCAGATGCAGCTTCTTCGTCGTGACGAGCGGAAAGCCCTCGGTCAGGTCGAAGCGCATCTGATGGCCGAAGAGGCTGACCGTGCCCGTCCCCGTCCGGTCGGACTTGCGATGGCCCTCGTGGCGAACCTTGGCGAGGAGGTCGAGGTATTGACGCATGTCAGGTCGCCTGTCCACTGGCCGCGGCTTCGACGTAGGGCATGCCCCATTTGACATAGGAGAACACGGCAAGATTGTAGACGCCGTGCGAGACCATGGCCGCCCACAAGCTGCCGGAGCGCCAAACGACGAAACTCAGTGTCAAGCCGAGCGCCAGGACCGTGATGGCACCTTGGCTGCTGTAGGCATGCGCTGCCGCGAACAACACAGCGGTCGCGATCGCTGCAAACACGATCGGCAACGCAGCGCGAACGAGAACCGGATCATTCCCCTTTCCCGGACGGTTGCCTGAGAAGGTGCGCGTGAAGCTCGGCAACAGGAACCCACGGAACCAAACCTCCTCGGAGAGCGGTGCGCCCAACGCCGCGACGACGAAGACCAGCCACCAATGGTCCGAGTTCACCAGCGGCAGCCAGAGCTGCATATCCTGCATCGAATCGTCGGGCATGACGTAATAGAGCAGATTGCCAACCGCGATGGCGACGACGATGACGAGCAGTGGCCCCCAGAGGTAGACCCACCCAGACTTGGGTGCGCGCAGTGCCAGGACATCCGACGAGCGGTAGCCGCGGCGGCTGGCGGCCAGAACCGCCATCAACACAACAACGATCTGCATGGCCAGCATGCCATAGAGAGAAAGTGCCATTTGCTCAATCGACGGTAGAGATCGCAGGCCATCGAGACCTTGGCCGACAAGTTGCCCATGCTGCAGGACGAGCGCGAGCGCAGTGCCGATGCCGAATGCGATCACGCCCGCCAGCAAGGCGAGCAGGGTCCAGCCAATGGCGCCCAAAAGACCATAGGGCGACATGGCGACATAGCCATTCCTCGGTGGCTCTGGCACCCGTACAGCCGTGTCCTCGGCAAGCGTCATGGACTCGATCCTCGTTTCGGCCTCTCGCAGCCAGCATAGCGGATTCGGCCAAGCCTGACGCGGGGCCTTTCCAACGCTCATCTCTCGTTAGGATAACCCCGCCGCGCTCCTTTATTTCTCCCCCCTCCCCACCTATATTCCGGATGCTGGCTCGTCCGGCTACGGCGATAAATGGCGTACGTAATAAGCCTTTCGGACCCGGGGGCGGTACCCGGCGCCTCCACCACAAGCCGGTCATGGCCGGCTTCTGATGGGGGCGAAATAGGATCGACGAGGGTGTAAAGGTAAGGCTTTCGCTCGGCATGGTTCCGCCGTTATCGGGCCAATGCAATAGTTGCCAACGACAACTATGCTGAGGTCGCTGTCGCTGCGTAATGCAGTGCCAGTCCTCGAAGTGAAAGCCCTGACGCCCTAGCAGGTGTCAGGCGCGGTTCGAGGGGCACCGGGCAACAGAAGCCCCTCACTTATCCCCGCGCATCGCCTCCGCAAACTTCAGCTGGATCACTTAGGTAGTTGCAATTCTTGAGGTCTCGGGCAACATGCGCGGGCGGGTTCGAGAGAATCGCCGGGGCGCGGGCAAGGTGCAACGGCGGTATGCGGGGCAGCCGAGCGATACCATGTCAGGTGAGGACATCGACTACGAGTCGCTGACGCAGCAGGCCCTTCGCGGCGTGGTCAGACAGATTCTCACCGACGTGGCGGCAGACGGCCTGCCGGGCAACCATCACTTCTACGTGGCTTTCAACACCCAGGCCGAGGGAGTCGGGATCTCAAAACGGCTCAAGGAGCAGTATCCCGAGGAGATGACCATCGTTCTGCAGCATCGCTTCTGGGACCTGGCCGTGCACGACGACCGCTTCGAGGTCAAGCTCACCTTCAACTCGATTCCTGAGCGGCTGGTCGTGCCATTCACCGCCATCAAGGTGTTCTTCGATCCGAGCGTGCCCTATGGGCTGCAATTCGAGGCCGGCGGGTCGGATCAGGCGGCCAGACGGCAACCCCATCTGACCGAGATCGTGCCGCCGGCCGATCCACGATCCTCGAAGCCTCTCGGCGAGGTGTCCTCGATCGAGCGCGTCACCGCACGCGAGACGTCGCGCGCTCCACAGCAGACCGAGGCCGTCCAGGTTTCCGCCGGCGCCGAGACGCGCGGTGACGACGAGATTCTCGAGGCCGAGAAGCCATCGGCAGAGGTGGTTTCGCTCGATAAGTTCCGCAAGAAGTAGCCACAGGCTCCGGCGACGGCCAACGTGCCATGAAGAACACCGAGCGCCTCCTCGTCGCAAGTCTGCGCCGCTACGCGAGCTTGCGCGGCTACGAGCTGGTCGAGCACGGCGACGGCTGGATCGTCGAGATCAGGCTCGGTCGACGGTCCCATTTCGTCCACGGCTACGATCTCGGACTGAACAGCTCCTCCAGCCTGCGCGTCGCCAACGACAAGGCCGCAACATTCGAGGCACTGAGCCGTGGCGGTGTACCCGCCGTTCCCCACCGCCTTTTCATGCACCCGCGCTTCCTCGGCTTCATGTCGGTCGATGGCAACTGGCGACACATGCTCGAGGCCTTCGAGGAGTTCGGCCGGGACGTCGTCATCAAGGACAACGAAGGCACCGGCGGCATGGAGATGGCGAGAGTCCGCAGCGTGGCCGGACTCGAGCTCGAGACGCAACGGCTGTTTGGCCTGACGCGCGGCATTGCTCTCTCGCCCTTTCTCGAGATCGAGCAGGAGGTCCGCTTCGTGCTCCTCGAGAACACGTGCCTGGCGGCCTACACCAAGGATCGGTCGACGGTTACCGGTGATGGCCGGAGCACGCTGGCGGAGCTCGCCTTGGCATCGGTCGCGGCCCGGCAGCTCGATCCGGCCACGATCGAGCTCGACGGACCGAGCCTTGCTGCCGTTCCGCCGGCCGGCAAGACGATCGCAGTCCAATGGCGGCATAATCTCGGCTACGGTGCCCAAGCGCGCCGCGTCGACCCGCACGATCCCGCTCAAGCAGACGCTGCCACCCTTGCCCGCCAGGCCTTCGACCGACTCGGTTTGCGCTTCGCCTCGATCGACGTCGTCAGGTCTGGCGGCGGCACAATGGTGCTCGAGGCAAACTCGGGCGTCATGCTCGAGGTGATGGCACGCGGCAACCCCGACGGCGGCGTCGTCGTGGATTCGATCTATCACCGCGCACTCGACCTTGCGATCGAACACTCACGCTGAGGCATGCCCCCGCGCGACAGCTCCACCTCCCGATCCGGGTGGTCTTCCGGATGGCACGACGCCAGCTTAGGAAGCATCTTCCACTTCACGCAAAGATGCGATACGCCTCTCTTGCCGATCGTAGAGTTGGGGAGGAGAGAGGAATGGCTGAAGCTTCGACCAGCGGCCCATGGCGCTGGATCTCGATTGTCGCCATCGCCGCGACGCTGATTGCCGGCTACTACGCCGTGAGCGCCTCACGCCGTGCGAGCACCGCGGACGAGGCCATGGCCGCTGCGGCCTCGCAGCTGACCGCAGCCACCGGCGAGCGCGATTCCTTCAAGGCCAAGGTCGACGAGCTCACCGTCCAGCTCACCGATGCCGCAGCGGCCCGGGATGCTGCAGCAGCCAAGGCCGCCGAGACCGAGAGCCAGCTGTCCACTCTGACGGCCGAACGTGACGGCCTAACCAAAAGCGTGACCGATCTGACAGCGGAGCGCGACCAACTCAAGGCCGAGCTTGGCAATTCCAGCAATGCCGCAGACGACGCCAAATCAGCGCTCGACAAGGCCAATGCCGAGATCGGAACGCTCAAATCGAGCGTCGACACCCTGACAAAGGAGAAGAGCGATCTGGCCGGGCAGGTCGATAGCCTGAAGAAGCAGGTTGGCAGTCTGAAGTCGAAGCTCCAGGAGCTTGGCATCTCAGTCAACTGACATCCCAGCAACGAGCATGTTCAGATGCTAAGGCGTACCGAGACCGACACGTTCGGGCCCATCGAAGTCCCAGCCGACAAATATTGGGGCGCGCAAGCCGAGCGTAGTCGCGGCAATTTTCGAATTGGCTGGGAGAAGCAGCCTGCTCCTATCGTTCGCGCGCTCGGCATCGTCAAACGTGCCGCGGCCGAGACCAATATGTCGCTCGGCCGTCTCGACAAGGCGCTCGGCGACGTGATTGTCAGCGCCGCCCAGGAGGTTATCGACGGCAAGCTCGACGAGCACTTCCCGCTCGTCGTCTGGCAGACGGGCTCCGGCACTCAATCCAACATGAACGCCAACGAGGTGATCTCGAACAGAGCCATCGAGATTCTGGGCGGCGTCATGGGCTCAAAAAAGCCCGTGCACCCGAACGACCACGTCAATATGAGTCAGTCTTCGAACGATACCTACCCGACGGCAATGCATGTCGCCGCCGCGGAAGAGGTCGTGCACCGGCTCATCCCGGCATTGCGGAAGTTGCACGCCGCGCTCGACGCCAAGTCGAGCCGATGGAGCCACATCATCAAGATCGGGCGCACTCATACCCAGGATGCGACGCCTCTGACGCTCGGTCAGGAGTTCTCCGGCTACGCGACCCAGGTCGCCAACGGCATCTCGCGCATCGAGCAGACCTTGCCGATGCTGATGCAGCTCGCCCAGGGTGGAACGGCAGTCGGAACCGGACTGAATGCTCCGAAAGGGTTTGCGGAGCAAGTTGCAGAGCGCATTGCCGCAATCACCGGCCTCCCTTTCACGTCGGCGCCGAACAAGTTCGAGGCGCTCGCCGCCCATGACGCCATGGTGATGACGCATGGCGCCATCAACACGGTTGCCGCCTCTCTGTTCAAGATTGCCAACGACATCCGCTTTCTCGGCTCGGGCCCACGTTCGGGCCTGGGCGAGCTATCGCTGCCGGAGAACGAGCCTGGCTCGTCGATCATGCCCGGAAAGGTCAATCCGACCCAATCCGAGGCGCTGACCATGGTCTGCGTCCAGATCTTCGGCAACCACGCGACCCTGACATTCGCCGGTAGTCAGGGACATTTCGAGCTCAACGTCTTCAACCCGGTGATGGCCTACAACTTCCTGCAGTCGGTCCGGCTGATGGCCGATGCGGCGGTAAGCTTCACCGATCATTGCGTCGACGGCATCGAGCCCCGCGAGGACAATATCAAGGCGGCGCTCGAGCGCTCGCTCATGCTGGTGACAGCGCTCGCGCCGAAAATCGGCTACGATGCGGCGGCCAAGATCGCCAAGACGGCGCACAAGAACGGCACTACATTGCGGGAAGAGGCCGTGGGCGGCGGGCTCGTGACGGCGGAGGAGTTCGACCGGTTGGTCGATCCCAGGAAGATGATCTCTCCGGAGGCGTAAGCGTGGGCGAAGTCATCAATTTGCGACAATATCGGAAGGCCAAGGCACGCGCCGAGGCCGAGGCGAAGGCCGGCACCAATCGGGTCCAGTTCGGCCGCAAGAAGGCTGAGCGCGAGCAGAAATCTGCTCTCGATCAACTCATCCAACGCCGCCTCGACGGCGCCCGTGTCCGTCAAAGCGAGGACGAGCAGAAACCGTGACTGCGAGCCGGCCCATCAAGCGCTCGCTGACTATCGCCGGCCACCGCACCTCGATCTCGCTCGAAGCCGCCTTTTGGGACGCGCTGCAAGCACTGGCCCAAGCCGAAGGCCGCACGATGGCGGAGATCGTCAGAGCGATAGACGAGAAGCGCGGCAAGGCCGGGCTCTCGAGCGCGATACGAGTCCATCTTCTCGAACGGTTGCGCAGAACGGCATGACGGCTCGCTCACATGCGGCTTGTCCCGCAGATGACGTCGCCGGAAAGTGAGAGCCATGACAAAGGCCAATCTTCACACCTACTCTGCTGGTGACGCACTCCGGCCGCAGATTCAGGATCTTTCGACCGACACCATTGCAGAGCTAGCGCGGCTCGCGAGCCAGCTCGGCAACGTTCTGCCGCTCTGGTATGGCGAAGGCGACATGGTCACGCCCGCCTTCATCGGGGCCGCAGCCAAGCAAGCCATCGACGACGGAGTGACCTTCTACATTCCCGACATGAAGGGCTACCCGCCACTGACGGAAGCTCTGGCCGCCTATCAGACGCGCATTCACGGCATCCCCATCGGCTATGAGCGATCGACGGTGACGCCCGGCGGTATGCAGGCGCTCTACCTCGGTCTCTCCGCCATCATCGATCTTGGGCAGAACGTGATTGTGCCGGAGCCGCAATGGCCGAACATCAAACGTGCCATCCACATGGTGGGCGGCGAGGCACGAACCGTGCCGATGACCTATTCCGAGCGAACCTGGCATCTCGATCTCGACCGCCTCTTCGCTGCCGCCGATCATCGCACGCGCGCCATTGTCCTCTCGACCCCATCAAATCCGCTCGGCTGGACGGCGTCACTCGAGGAGCTTCGTGCGCTTTTGGACTTCGGCCGGGCGCACGGTATCTGGATCATTTCGGACGAATGCTACAACCGGCTGTACTTCGGCGAGGGTGGCATCGCTCCGTCGATCCTCAGGGTCGCCGAGCCGGATGATCTGGTCATGACCGTCAACACCTTCTCGAAAGCTTGGGCGATGACGGGCTGGCGCGTTGGATGGCTCTCGCATCCGCCCGCCATCGGCGACAAGATCGCCGCCATGACGCAATACATGAACTCTGGAACACCGGGCATCATGCAGGCGGCGGCGCGTGCCGCCCTGGTCGATGGCGAGCCGCTCGCCAAGGCGACGATGGAGCGATGCCGGACAGGTCGAGATCTCGCCTACGAGAAGCTCCGCGGCCTGGATCTCATAGAGCTTCCCGAAAAGCCGCCCGGTGGCATGTATGTGTTCTTCTCGCTCAAAGGCATCGACTCCTCGACTGACGCCTGCCGTCAAGTTCTGGAGACGGCACGCGTCGGGCTTGCCCCTGGCCATCTCTTTGGCAAGCCCGCGGAGCGGTTCCTCAGGATGTGCGTCTGCAAGAACTCCCAGCAGCTCGAGATCGCACTCGATCGGATGGCGAAGGCCCTGGCCTGAGTATCAGCTTGCGGCGACCTGCGGTTTCAGCTCCATGACTCGCACCACCGGCTTGCCGTCAGGGCCTTGCGTCCTGAGCTTGACCTGGCGGCCCTTGAAGATCTTCGCATGGAGCTGCTGAAGCATGCCACCGATCAGCTTCGGTGGCCCGACCGCATCGACGAGCCAGGGGATGTCTCCGGAGCGCCACTCTTCGGGTTTCAGACGAATGGGCTGTGCGACATTGGCCGTCAAGCGTTGATCGACGTCCGCAGAGACGTTTGCCCACAACACCACGCCGACCGGCGCCGTGAAGCCATTGCCCTTGGCACGCGCTTCCGCCAGCAGGAATTGGTTCGACAGCACCGCCGGAACCACAAGCCATTCCAGATCCTGAAGCGTGTAGCTCTTGTAATGCTCTGATCGCATCAGCACGCTGACGATCTCTCCGAACGAAGCCGAGACGAGCTTCGATGCGGCGGCGCGCTTCTTGAGCTCCTCCTCGCTCAGTCCAGCCGGCTCCGCGCTCGCGGCCACCTTCTCGATCGTCGTGTCGGGGGCGGGCTGCGGCTGGGTCGCGACAGGAGGCGCGGCCTGGGCTGCGACCTCCGGGGTCGAGGCAGGCACCGGCGCTGCCGTCTTCGGCGGCTCCGCAGCTTTCGCCTGGTTGTTCTTTTTCGATCCGAAGAACATTCGTGCCCTCCCTCGAGCTTTGCGATTCGAGCCGTCCAGAGATCGTCGCAAACGACATACCCAAAACATGAAAGCTCTTTGGTCGGCGGGTGTCAAACATCCATGACTGGAAGCGAAACACGCTCCTCTTGCACCATGGCAAACCGATGCTTTGAGCCGTTGGGAACACAGAAGAATTCTTGACCATCAGGTGACATGCGCACTTGCCGGTCTATCGGCGAACCGGCAAAGTGCGGCACGTCAACAGGCTGGTGCGTAGGTGCCAAGCCTCATCAGCGAGCTTTTCATGTCCCAAGATCGCCCTCGCGTGATCCGCCTCGCAGACTACGCGCCGTCGCCCTATCTGGTCGATGCGATAGAGCTCGATATTCAACTCCACCCGACAAGGACCAAGGTGCATTCGACGCTCAAGGTCAGGCCGAACCCTGCCTCGCCTCTCAAGAGGGCGGCACTCCGCCTGGACGGCGAAGCCATCGAGTTCCGCTCAATCGTGATCGACGGCACCGAGCTTCCCGCCAACGCTTTCATGATCGGTCAGGAAAGCCTCACGATCCGCCAGCCTCCGGCGGGCCCGTTCACGCTCGAGATCGTGACCTATTGCAATCCGGAAGCCAACAAATCGCTGTCAGGCCTGTACCGCTCGCGAGGCATCTATTGCACCCAATGCGAAGCCGAAGGCTTTCGCCGCATCACCTTCTCGCTCGATCGACCGGATGTCCTCTCGGTCTACACCACGCGCATCGAGGCGGAATTGGCTGATGTGCCCATCCTGCTCTCCAACGGCAACCTCGTCGACCAGGGAAAGATCAAAGGCACGCAACGGCACTTTGCTGTCTGGCACGACCCGTTCCCGAAGCCGAGCTATCTCTTCGCCATGGTCGGTGGCGATCTCGCCGTGGTGAAGGACACGTTCAAGACGAGCTCGGGTCGCAAGGTCGACCTCAGGATCTACGTCGAGCCCGGCAAGGAGGATCGTTGCCATTGGGCAATGGACAGCCTCAAACGGTCGATGCGGTGGGACGAGAAGCGCTTCGGGCTGGAGTACGACCTCGACATCTTCATGATCGTCGCAGTCTCCGACTTCAACATGGGCGCAATGGAGAACAAGGGGCTCAATATCTTCAACGACCGTCTTGTGCTCGCCAGTCCCGAGACGGCGACGGATGCGAATTTCGAGGCGATCGAGAGCGTCATCGCGCACGAGTATTTTCACAACTGGACGGGTAACCGGATCACATGCCGTGACTGGTTCCAGCTTTGCCTGAAGGAGGGCCTGACCGTTTTCCGCGACCAGGAATTCTCTGCCGACGAGCGCTCGGCGACTGTCCAGCGGATTGCCGATGTCAGAACACTGAAGGCACACCAGTTCGCCGAGGATGCGGGGCCCCTCGCTCATCCTGTCAGACCCGACAGCTACATCGAAATCAACAATTTCTATACGGCGACCGTCTACGAGAAAGGCGCCGAGCTTTGCCGCATGATCATGACCATGGTCGGCACGCGCGGTTTCCGCAAAGGTATGGATCTCTACTTCGAGCGGCACGACGGCGAAGCGGCAACTGTCGAGGATTTCATTGCTTGTTTCGCCGACGCCAACAAGCGCGATCTCTCGCAGTTCTTGCTGTGGTACAGTCAGTCTGGAACACCAGAGCTCGTCTGCACTTTGAAGTGGAGCCAGCGCACCCAGGTGGCCGAGCTGACCATCGAGCAGGTCCTGCCGCCAACACCAGGGCAACCCAAGAAAAAGCCACAGCATATCCCCTTGCGATTGGGACTCATCGGCTCGAACGGTCAGGACCTCAAACTCGAGCACGAAGATGGAACACCGGTCAGGGACGGGCTCATCGAGGTGACTGGACCCAAACAGATCGTGCGCTTCAAAGACATCACCTCTCGCCCGGTTCCCTCGCTCAATCGTGGCTTCTCGGCGCCCATCAATCTCACCATCGAGCAAAGCGACCGTGACCTCGAGTTTCTGATGATGCATGACAGCGATCTCTACAATCGCTGGCACGCCTCCCAAACCCTGGCGACGCGCCTGACCGTCGAGATGGTCGCCGCCATTCGCTCTGGCAAGCGGGTGAGGCGCGGTCAGAAGCTTGCCAAGGCACTTGCCGTCTCCCTGGCAGATGAGCACCTCGAGCCAGCCTACCGGGCACAGCTCATCATGCTACCAAGCGAATCCGACATTGCGCGGGAGATCCGAACGAACGTCGATCCGTCAGCCATCTTCGAGGCCCGGTCCAGCCTCCTGCGAACAATCGGCAAAACCATCCACGACGAACTCAGCGACGTCTATGAGCGCTTCGCCACGAGAGGTGCCTATCGCCCGGATGCAGAGAGCGCTGGCAAGCGAAGCCTCAGGAATGCCGCCCTCGCACTGCTCTCTGCGACCGGCGATGATGTCGACATCGAGCGGCTGAGCCGTCACTACGAGCGCGCACGCAACATGACGGACATGACGGCGGCACTGTCGCTTCTGGCAGACATCGACACACCCGCTCGAATCCAGGCCCTGAACGACTTTCACGACCGGTTCAAGGACGATCTACTGGTGATGGACAAATGGTTCGTGTGCCAGGCCACGTCCTCACTCCCCGACACGGTGGAAGTCGTCGAGCAACTGACGCAACATCCCCTGTTCTCGATTCAGAATCCCAACAAGGTGAGGGCTCTGATCGGGGCGCTGGCGACGGCCAATCCCTCCGTCTTCAACCGGCCTGATGGCAAGGGCTACGCCTTCATTGCCGACCGCGTGCTGGAGATCGACAAGTTCAATCCTCAGGTTGCAGCACGCCTTCTGGGTGCCTTTCGATCCTGGCGATCACTCGAGGCGCAGCGGCGGGCGCTGGCGAGGAAGGCCCTGAGACGCATCGCCAAGACCCCCCGTTTGTCGCGAGATGTCTTCGAGATCGTCACCAAGACATTGGACCAATAGGCGGCGGAGAGAAAAATACTTCGATCTTCAATATTCATCCGACATTCGTACTATTTTCCAAGTTTATCTGGGGCGACTATTTAAACTCTGTAGACTTGAGCAACCCTCAGAGTTTCTAATATTGATCAGCCGGCGATTCGTGGTCATGGGGCAACACCACGGCCGGTTGGGGAGAGGCCAGCATGTCGGAAGAGCCGAGGTACGTCACTGCGCCGACCGACCAAGCTTACGACCGTCAGTCGGACGACCCGGCCCGATCCGCCAGCCGGCGCATGGCTGCGAGAAGCGCCGGACTGGTGGCCCTGCTTGCCGCCGGACTAGCCCTTGGCGCAAGCGAGGCGTGGCTCGGCAGCGGGATCCTCGGCGCGGGGGCGCTCGCCACATCTCCAGTGCACCTGCTGATCTATGCGGTTGCACTCTTGATCGTCATCTCAGCCAGCCGTGATCGGCAAGGCCCACCGCGCCTGCATCCGGCCGCCGATGACGCCTCTCTCTCGGACCTCAGCCACGGCCTCAGGACCCCGCTTAACGCCGTGATCGGTTTCTCCCAGCTCATGCTCGCAGAAGTGCACGGCCCGCTCGGTCACCCGAAATACATCGACTATGCCAAACACGTCTCGGAATGCGGTAGCCAGCTCGTTGGCGTAACCGATCAGATCCTTCGGGAAAAAGAGGCTTTGCGCAGCCGGGCCAACGTCGCGGCGCATCACTGAGGTCGGGCACCTTCACCGGTCACGACGGCGCCCGCGTCGATCCAGCAGGCGCTCGACATTGGTGGCAAGCTCCCGCCGCTCCTCAATCGACAGGATGCTCGCGATCTCGCCGAACATCTCAGGCTGCAACCGGCGGTCGAGCTCGGCAGAGCCCAGCTCCTTCAGCGCCTGCTCGAGCGCAGGGCGCGCAAAGGGCTCGGCGAGCAGTGCGGCCGTGACGGCTTTTCTGGCGGCCTCGATCTCACCCTTGCGAGCCTCTCTGGCCTGACGATACCGCACAACGATATTGGAGGCGGCCTCGCGCTTTGCCTCCGGCACCAGCCAAAGGATGCGCTCATCGCCGTCGCGAGAACCGCGCCAATGACCTCCAGGCCCGTGCTTCCATGCCCAGCCACCGATTGAGCCGAGCACGAAGAGATTGACCGCGAGAGAGGCAACGAGCAGCCATCCGGTCCAGCGCCGGCGCGGCTTGGACTCCGGGCTGGACTGGGGGGTCTCGGTCATCAAAGCAGCTCCTCGTCCATCACATCGAAGACATCGGCATCGCCGGTAGCGGCAACATCGAGACCGGCCGAGGCTACCAAGCTCTCGACCGCTGGCTGGCTGAACTCGCTCGAGCCGAGCCAGACACCGATTAACAGCGACGCGGCGAGTGCCGCCGCCGCTGGCCAGCTCTGTCGCAAGATCGGCCGTGGCGACCGCGCACGCATGGGCAGGGGAACGACGGTCGCACCGGCGCGGTCGTCATACGCCCGTGCCTCGGCAGCAATGGCGCCCATGATGCGCTCGCGAAGCCGGTCAAGCTGCTCGGCCGGCACGGCCGGCGCCTGCGCCAACACGCGATCAAGTGCCCGCTCCTCCCGAAGCCGCGCCTTGAGCTCGGGATGGTGTTTCACAATCGCCTTCAGCGCCTCCCGCTCGCCATCCGGCCAGCGGCTCGGGTCGCCACCAAAGGCATCGATTGCGATATTCAGCCGCTCGAGGTTTGCCATTCAGGCCTCCTCATCCTCGCCAAGTGTCTCCGGCAGCAACTCGCGCCACTGCCCTTCCAGATCCCGCTTGAGGCTACGCCGGGCCCGAGCCAGCAAGGACTCGACGGCCTCGACACTTACGCCCAATACTTCGCCCGCCTCCGCCATCGGCCGCTCCTCGAAATGGCAGAGCGTGATGGCCAGCCGCTGCCGCTCGGGAAGCCTTTGCAGGGCCTGCTCGACCGCATGCCCGAGGTCGCGATCCTGCAGACCTTGCTCCTGGCGGGGCGCAACCTTGAGCCTGTCGAGCCCGTCGTCGGAGGCCGGCCGTCGCGCCCTCAGCCGGTCGAGGCAGCGATTGGCGGTCACGCGGCGAAGCCACGCGCCTACGCCGGCGGCCGGCACCTCGATATCCCCCGCCCGCTGCCAGAGGGTCAGTAATGTCTCCTGCACGACATCCTCCGCCTCCGCAGCATCCCCGAGCATCCGTCGCGCCAAACCGAGCAGACGGCCGAGATGCCGGTCCATCAGGGCCCCGAGCGCCTCGGTCTCGCCGCGCGCCAGACGGCCGACGATGCCAGCCTCGTCCGACGGCGCCCGCAGCAAAACGGGTACAACCGGCTCCGCCAACCTTGGTCGGCGCTCGCTCAGCACAAGTCCTCCCTTTTCATCGCGTAGCCAGCGGTACCTGCTCGTCATGACAACGGGGCATGCCGGGCTAATCCGTCGCCCTTACCCGATAATCCTCTCGAACAGGGCATGCGCTTCGTGTTGCATGGACCGCAGCTGATCCTCCAGGCGCTCGAAATCGGGCATCCCTGCCGCCCGCGCCAGGAGCTGCCGCAGCCCTCTCGGCGCCTTCTCGGGCACGAGCTGGCCTTCGAGACAAAGGCGATGCACCTGTTGAAGGCTCTGGTAGAGACGCCCGGCCGAAATCAGGGTCTCGGCATCCGCCGGCTGAATGAGGCCGGCGTCCCGCAACTTTGTGAGAGCACCGAGCGTGCTCTGATCCAGCACCTGCGGATGGGCATGCGCATGCAGGAGTTGCAGATATTGGGCTATGAATTCCAAATCGACGATGCCGCCGCGAACCTGCTTCAGATCCCAAACCGCGTCCGTCCCCTTCTCGGCCGCGATCCTGGACCGCATGTCGCGGACATCATTCGCCAGCGTGGCCGGCTGCCGCTCCAGGCACAGAGTGTCGGTGATGGCCTTCTCAACACGCGATTTGAGAGACGGCGAGCCGGCGATGACCCTGGCCCGGGTCAACGCCATGTGCTCCCAGGTCCAGGCGGCACCCCGCTGGTACTCCTCGAAGCTCGTGAGGTGGGTCGCGACCGGACCCGAGTGCCCGGAGGGCCTGAGCCGCATGTCGACCTCGTAGAGGTGACCCTCGGCGGTCGGCGAGGTCAACGCCGAGACGAGCCGTTGGGTGAGGCGCGCGTAGTACTGGCTGACGGCGAGCGGTCGGCGGCCGTTGCTCTGCCGGATATCGTCCGGGCAGTCATAGATGACGATCAGATCGAGGTCCGAGTTTGCGGCCATCTCCCGGCCGCCGAGCTTTCCCATGGCGAGAACGACGGCCTCGCCCCCTTCCACCATGCCAAAGGCGTCGGCCATGCCGCGCTCCACTGCAGCGAGCAATTCGCGAATGAGGCTCTCGGCAAGACAGGCATAGGACTGCCCGGCGCGCTCGGCCGAGGTGGTGCCGGACAGCAGCCGCACACCGATGAGGAAGGCCTGCTCGTTGCCGAAAATGCGCGCGCGATCGAGACATTCCTGGTAGTCGATGGCCTGCCCGGTCACCTCATGCGCGCGTGTTGCGATGGCCTCCGGCGATGGTTCCGCACCGAAGAAGCCGGGATCGAGAACGGCGTCGAGGAGACGCGACCGCCGTCCAAGGATCCGCGCCAGTCTCGGGGCCATGCCCATGATATCGGCGATCAGCCGCAGCAGATTTGGATTGCTCCGCAGAAGCGAGAAGAGCTGCACGCCGGCCGGCAGCTCGGCGAGAAAGCGGTCGAAGGCCCCGAGCGCCGCATTCGGCTCATCCGTCTTGGCTAGTGCATCGAGCAGCACCGGCTGAAACTCGGTCAGTCGCTCACGCGCACGGGCGCTACGCATCGCCGGATAGCGGCCGAAGTGCCAGCCTTTGACGATGGCGATGACGGCAGCCGGATCGCCATACCCCATTCGCGCCAGCGTCTCGACGGTCGCCGGGTCGTCAGAATCACCGGTAAAGACGAGATTGCCGCCGGCCTCGCTCGTCAATTCCGGCGTATCCTCGAACAATGCGCCATAGTGACCTTGCACCAGCGTGAGCTGGCGCGTCAGCTCGGCCCCAAAACTCCGCGCACTATCGAAGCCGAGAAAGGCGGCAAATCGCTCGAGCTTCTCTTCGTCGTCAGGGAGCGTCTGGGTCTGCTCGTCGTCGATCATCTGCAGGCGATGCTCGACGGTGCGCAGAAACTTGTAGGCCTGATCGAGCTCCGTTGCCGCCTCGGCCGTGATCCAGTTGCGCGCGACCAAGGTCGCAAGCGTCTCGAGCGTTCGTGGCGAGCGCAGATCACGCTGCCGGCCTCCCGCGATCAGCTGCTGGGTCTGGGCGAAGAACTCGATCTCCCGGATGCCGCCGCGACCGAGCTTGATGTTGTGGCCGGCGACGCCGATGGCGCCAAATCCTTTGAAGGCATGGATCTGACGCTTCATGGCGTGGATGTCGGCGATTGCCGCATAGTCGAGATAGCGACGCCAGACGAACGGACTGATCTCCGAAAGAAAGGTCTCTCCGGCCTCGATATCGCCAGCGACGGCACGGGCCTTGATGAGTGCTGCACGCTCCCAATTCTGACCGAAGCTCTCGTAGTATTGCATGGCGGCCGACGTCGAGAGCGCGATCTGTGTCGCGCCCGGATCGGGCCGCAGCCGCAAGTCCGTCCTGAAGACATATCCGGCCGCCGTCCGCTCCTGCATCATGCGAACGAGATCGCGTGTTAGGCGAACGGCAAGCGCCTGCGGCTCCTGCTCAGACTTGCGCGCGAACCGGTCACGATCGAACAGAACGATGAGATCGATGTCGCTGGAGTAGTTGAGCTCTCCGGCACCGTATTTTCCCATCCCCAACACGATGTAGCCCGATGCCGCCGAGTGCATTGACGATGACGCGACCGTCGTTGCGTCCGTGCCTTCACTCCGTCGCAGCAGGAACTCGACGGCCGTCCGGAGCGCGGTATCGGCGATCTCCGTGATCGCCGATGCCGTCGCCATGATCGGCAGGGCGCCGCCGATATCTGCCAAAGCAACGACCAGGGCGGCTTCGGCCTTGTAGGTTCTGAGCGCTGTCATCGCCTCGCCGATGTTCCGGCTCGCCCGAACGTCGTCCGATAGACGAAGCGCAAGATCGGACAGTCTCGACCCGGGATCGGACTGCAGGGCGTGCAGCAGCCAAGCCGGCTGCCGCAGGATGACACCCGTCAGGTAGGGCGAGGCCGACAGAATGCCGTCGATGAGAGCACGAACCTCTGGCCTCTGGAGAAGTCCGGCCAATGTCCCGAGTGACGGCTCTATGCCGATCGCGGCGCGGAGATCGTTCATTCCCCGATCGACGGCGGACCGGTCGCAGACACGCGGGGCGGTCACGAGACGGTCGGCCAGCGGGCGGGAAATGGTGCCGGTCACGGACAAGGACCCATCAAGCTCTCAGATCGAGGTGCCATCTTGGGCCGGAGCGCGCGGCAGGGCAATGACGGCTCTGAGACCCGGACAATTGTCCTCGAGCCTCAGACCGCCGCCATGTAGCCTGGCGACTGCCGCCACGAGACTGAGACCAAGTCCGCTGCCAGGCTCCGACCGGCTCGCCTCGAGCCTGACGAAACGCTTCGTCGCCCGTTCGCGGTCGCCCGATGGGATGCCCGGGCCACGGTCGGCGACGACCACACGCGCCTCCCGATCAGCCTCGACAGAGACGAAGATGCCCGGCGAGGCCGACGGCCTGCCGTACTTGATGGCATTGTCGATGAGATTGCCGATGGCCTGGCCGATCAGCTGCCGATCGCCTCGAATAGCGGGACTGTCCGTTGTCGCCACCTCGAGCCGGTATCCGGCCGCTTCTGCAACCGGCTCGTAGAGTTCGACCGCCTCGCGAGCGACCGCGGCCAGATCGAGCCTCGAGAAGCTTTCGCTTCCGTGACCCGCCTCGAGCCGCGCGATCGACAACAAGGCGTTGAAGGTTCGGATGAGCCCGTCGGCCTCCTCGATGGTCAGCTCAAGCGCGCGCTTGTGGCCGGTGCCGGCGGCCTCCCCAAGCGCCGCCTCTGCCCGGTTGCGCAGCCGCGTCAGAGGCGTCTTCAAGTCATGGGCGATGTTGTCCGAGACCTCGCGGAGGCCGATCATCAGCTGCTCGATCCGGTCGAGCATGGCGTTGAGGCCATGCGAGAGCCGGTCGAACTCGTCACCGCTCCCGCTCACGGGCAGGCGGCGCGAGAGGCTCCCTGTCATGATCGACCGGCTTGCCTCGGTCACGGTATCGACGCGCCGGAGCAGTGCCCGGCTCGCCAGCAGCCCCCCAATCAGCCCAGCCAGTGCAATGACCGCCGTCCCCCAGAGAAAGGTCCGTCGAACAGCGGCCGCAAAGGTCTGCTGCTCCTCCACATCGCGCCCGACGACCAGGGCGAGCCGGCCGGGCACGGCGATCGCAACGCCCACCGCGTGCCGCTCCTCGCGACCGAGATCCGTCTCGCGGTCGTAGACGAACGATCCGCCACCTGGGCTGCCGAGCAAATTGCCCGGCACGCCGCTGAGATTGCCGGCGAGACGTCTGCCACTGCCGTCGACCAGGACATAGAGGCTATTGCCGGGCGCACCGCTTCGCGCCCGGACCGCGCGCTCCAACTCGGCGATTCCACCGCTCTCGAAACGCTCCCTGAGACCAGCCACCTCGGCCGAGATCGTGCCGGCCAGCTCGCGTCCGAGCTGCTCGCTCGTCAGCCAGAAAATGTAGCCGACGACCGCCGCGATGGCGACGAGGAACACGACCAGATATCCGGCGATCCATCGGAAAGCCGATGTCCGGAGCAGATTAGGGAGCGCCGGCACGGACCATGTACCCCACGCCGCGGATCGTATGGATGACGGGTTCTGCGAATCCCTTGTCGATCTTTCCCCGCAACCGCGAGACATGCACATCGATGACGTTGGTTTGTGGATCGAAATGGTAATCCCAGACATTCTCCAGCAGCATCGTCCGCGTCACGACATGCCCGGCATGCTTCATGAGATACTCGAGCAGGCGGTACTCGCGGGGCTGCAGAACGATCGGCTCGCCGCCACGCGTGACCTTGTGCGAGAGCCTGTCGAGCACGAGATCGCCGACGACATAGCTGGTGCTCGACTCGGCCGGACTGGCGCGACGGGCGAGCGCCTCGATCCTCGCCATGAGCTCGCTCAGCGCATAGGGCTTCGTCAGATAATCGTCACCGCCCGATTTCAAACCCTTCACCCTGTCGTCGACATCGCCCAGCGCTGATAGGATTAGCACCGGCGTGCCTGTGCCGGCTCGGCGCAGCCGTTCGATCACGGTCAGGCCATCGAGACGGGGCAACATCCGGTCGACGACCAGAACATCGTAGGCCTCGGACTCGGCCAATGCCAGGCCGGCCTCGCCATCTCCGGCCACGTCCGCCGTATGCCCCTGCTCCTTGAGAGCGCGAGCGATGAAGCCTTGAGTCTCGCGATCGTCCTCGATGACGAGCACGCGCATGTGGGCTGTCTCCGTCCAAATGACGATGGCGGGTCATATGGATGACCCGCCATCGGACGTTCTTTAGCGCAAGGCTCAGGCTTTGCCGAGTGTCAGCGCAACGAAACGCTCCTGATCTCCGGACTTGACGCGGAGCAGGACCGCCTTACGGCCCTTCGCCTTGGCACCGTCGATGCCCTTCAGCACGTCGCTCGGCGCCGTCACCTTCTCCCCGGCAACCTCGAGGATGATGTCACCCGATTGCAGGCCCTTTGCATTTGCCTCGGAGCCGTCGTTGACTTTGGTGATGAGCACGCCCTCGGGCGCCTCGGCACCGTCGGTGGCCAAGGTCGAGGCCGGCGCGAGCGAGAGACCGAGCTCTTTCAGGTCGCTCGTCTCCGGAGTTGCCGGGCTGTTCCGCTCGACGCTTGCGACCTTGGTCGAGCCGGGGAACTGGCCGAGGCGGACCGTCACGTTCACCTCCTTGCCATCCCTGAGGACAACCAACTCGGCATCGGAATCGGGCGCCAGGTCGGCCACCTTACGGGCGAGATCGCGCGAGCTGCCGATCTTGTCACCGTTGACCGTGACGACCACATCGCCAACGTCCAGCTGCGATTTCGCGGCCGGACCATCTTCCTGGATCTTGCTGACGAGCGCTCCCGTCGGCCTGTCCATGCCGAGACTCTGCGCGATGTCATCCGTCACGTTCTGGATGTGGACGCCGAGCCAGCCACGGCTGACGGAGCCGTTCGACTTCAACTGATCGACGACCTGCCTCGCGAGATCCGCCGGCACGGCAAAAGCAATGCCGACATTGCCGCCCGAAGGACTGAAGATCGCCGTATTGACGCCGATCACCTCTCCTTCGAGGTTGAAGGCGGGGCCGCCGGAGTTGCCGCGATTCACGGCTGCGTCGATCTGAAGATAGTCGTAAGGACCAGAGCCGATATCGCGATTGTGGGCCGAGATGATGCCGGCCGTCACGGTGCCGCCCAAGCCGAAGGGATTGCCGACCGCGATCACCCAGTCGCCGACCCGCGGATCCTTGTCCGAGAACCGAACCACCTGATCGAAGGTCTTGTCGCCCTTGACCTTCAGAAGCGCGAGATCCGTCCGCGGATCCGTTCCAATGACCTCGGCATCGTATTTCTCGTCATCGTTGAGCGCGATCTGAACCGTCGAGGCGCCGTCCACGACATGGTTGTTGGTCACGATGTAACCGTCGTCGGAGATGATGAAACCCGAGCCTTGGGCCTGAGCCGGGGCCCGCGGTGCACCGCCGCCCTCGCCGTTGTCCTTCTTGAACCGCTTGAAGAACTCGTTCAGCGGGTGATCATCGGGCAGCTCGGGGAAAGCGTCGAGGCCTTCGATGCCCGTGCGATTGGCACCACTCGTGACATAGATGCTCACGACGGCGCCCTTCACCCGGTCGACGACATCGGCGAAGGTGATCGGCGCGGAGCCGAAAGGGGTCACGACCGATGTGGCCGCAGTGTCCTGGGCGTAGGCCGGCAGCCTGAGCTCATGCAGGCCCATGCCCAGCAATGTGGCCGTGGCGACGCCAGCCAGCAACCAGCGTGTCCGATTTGAGCGGTTGCTCGAAAATAGTCCTGGAAGCATCATTCACTCCTTGACGAGCTCGTGACCCGCGGGTCTTCGATCGGTGCTATAAGCAGCTCGTCGTTACGGCAGTCTTTCGGTGGCATTAATATTTGGTAATGTCGATACTGGGCGCCGGAATCGAGCGGCCAGCCGAGGAACATGATGTCATTGCGATTTGGTCAGGCATTGCTTCTCCTCGGCCTGTGTCTCGCCGCTGGCGGTGGAACGTCTGCAAGCATGCTGGGCACCCGCCCGTACCCGCCCGGGACAGCGGCCGGGCTCGACCTCGTCGCCGTCTTCGGCAAGGACGAGCGACGAGCGCTCAAGCAATCCGAATCAGGGTTCAAAGGTCAGATCGGGCTGCTCTTCAACAACACGGCCCGCACCGTCTGCACGGCATTCTGCGTCGCACCACGCCTCATCGCCACCGCAGGACATTGCCTGTTCCGGCCCAGCTCCAAGGGCAAGATGCCTGACCTGGCCGGCTTCTGGTTCACCAACGAGCCCGGCGGCCGGAAAGCCTACTCGCGCCTTGCCGGATACGGCAATGGCACGAGTCTTCAGAACGTCATGGTCGACACGACCGACATCAAGGTCCGTCCCCCCATCGATGCCGCCGGCGACTGGGCCGTGATCCGCCTCGCCAGAGCAGCCTGCGAGGGCCAAACACTACCGCTCTCGACAGCGACCAGCGCCGAGATCGAGCGGCAAGCACAGGCTGGCAAGGTATTCCAGGTCGCCTTCCACCGGGACTTCGAGGAATGGCAGCTGGCGCGTTCCGGCACATGCGAGGTCCGGCGTGAGTTCGAGGGGTTGGGTCGGGAGGCCATCGAACGCGATTTCCACCACGCCGACGAGCTTGTTCTGCACCGCTGCGACACGGGAGAAGCGTCGTCCGGCTCGCCCATCCTGCTGGAAACCGAGACGGGCCCCGTGGTCGTGGCGATCAATGTGGGAACTTATGTGCAATCCAAGGTTCTGATGCAGAACGGCACGGTGCGGCAGAGATTTGCGCCCGAGACCATTGCCAACACCGGCGTCAGCGCCCGACATCTCAAGCCACTGGTCGATGCCATGCAGCGCGCCAGGATCGCAACTTCCGAGAGGGATATTCTTGAGTTCCAGAAGCGCCTGAGGGCACTGGGCTTCTATGCTGGAGCGCTCGATGGCCACTTTGGCGAACTGACGCGGGCTGCCATCCGCGCCTATCAGCAATCGATGACGCTTGCCGTGACAGGCTTACCGACAGACGAGCTCGCGCAGCATCTTGTCGGCGTGCCACCCTTGCCCGAGCGCAAAGCCATCGATCAGTCGAGCTGGGTCGTGCCGAGCGGTGGCTAACGCTGCTCGGACCCGTCGAGAATTCTTGCCAGTCGCTTCTCCTCATCGGCGGTCAGCGGAAGCGGCGGGGCCACAGCCGTCCGCCGCCCAAGCCGCCAAAGAAGCATCCCTGCAATCACCAGCACGACCGGTGCAGCGCCCCACAGCATGGCGGTATGCAAGCTGAGTCTCGGCCTCAGCAGCACGAACTCGCCATAGCGATCGACGACGAAGTCGATGACCTGACGATCGCTGTCACCGGCAACCAGCCGCTCACGCACGATGAGACGCAGGTCCTTGGCGAGCGGTGCATGCGAGTCGTCGATCGACTGGTTCTGGCAGACCAGGCAGCGCAGCTCCATCGAGATGGAGCGGGCCCGCGCCTCTAGGGCGGGGTCGGCGAGAATTTCGTCGACCTCGACAGCCTTAGCCGAAGTTGAGGCGAGCACCAGCGCAATTGCGATTGCCCATAACCAACCAATTGCTCGACGCTCTATCATGCCGCTACTCCGCCGGTACTGCCGAGGCATGCCGGGCGCGTGCCGGAGCGCCGATCCTCAGCCGCCGATCGGAGAGCGACAAGGCTCCGCCTACGAACATGAAGACAGCACCGATCCAGATGAGACGAACGAGCGGATTGAAGTAGATACGGAAGGATTGTGAACCGTCAGCCGCCCGATCGCCCGAGACGACATAGAGGTCTCCCCAGATCGAGTTCAGGATACCCGACTCCGTCGTCGTCTGGCGTTCGACCGGATAGGTGCGCTGTGCGGGCTCAAGCCGGGTCACCACCGCACCGTTCCGCTCGACCGTGACTGACGCGACCTCCTCACGGTAGTTCGGCCCCTGGCGTGGCGCCACGCCCTCGTAGAGCACGCCGTATCCCGCGATTTCCACGCGCTCGCCGGGTTTCATGGAGAGGATTCGCTCCGACTGCCAGGCACTTGTCGCAATGATCCCGAGCACCGTCACGCCGAGGCCGAAATGCGCGACCGACGTACCCATCGCCGAGCGCGGAAGCCCGGCAAGGCGGCGCAGGCTCTCGGTGCCGGACACGGAGAAGAGCTTGATCCTCGCCGCTATGTCCGACAGCGCCCCGACGACGATCCAAACGCCGAGTCCGAAGCCGATGAGCGCGATGCTCGGGCCTTTCGACGACAGCGCCAGTGCGCCGATCAAGGCGAGCACCGCCAACCCTGCGGCGACATAGAGACGTTGCGCAGCCCCATAAAGGTCGCCGCGCTTCCAGGCCAGCATCGGGCCGAACGGAACCGCCAGCAGCAAGGGCACCATCAGCGGTCCAAAGGTGAGGTTGAAAAACGGTGGACCGACGGAGATCTTGGCGCCGGACAGGAACTCGTAAAAGAGCGGGTAGAGCGTGCCGACGAATACGGCAAAGCAACTGACCGCCAGCAGAAGATTGTTGAGAACGAGCGCGCCCTCCCGACTGATCGGCTGAAACAGCCCGCCCTGCCGGAGCATGGCCGCGCGCCAGGAGAAGAGCGCGAGCCCGCCTCCTGTGAAAAATCCCATGATCGCCAGCACGAAGGTGCCGCGCTCCGGATCGACGGCAAAGGCATGCACCGAGGTCAGAATGCCGGAGCGAACGAGGAAGGTGCCGAGCAGGCTCAGCGAGAAGGTGAGGATCGCTAGCAGGATCGTCCAGATCTTCAACGCTTCCCGCTTCTCCATGACGAGCGCCGAATGAAGAAGCGCGGTGCCGGCGAGCCACGGCATGAACGAGGCGTTCTCGACCGGATCCCAGAACCACCAGCCGCCCCAGCCGAGCTCGTAGTAGGCCCACCAGGATCCCATAGCGATGCCGAGCGTGAGGCACATCCAGGCGGCGAGTGTCCACGGCCTCACCCAGCGCGCCCAGGCGCTGTCGATGCGACCCTCGATCAGGGCCGCCATGGCGAAAGAGAAGGCCATCGAGAAGCCGACATAGCCGGCGTAGAGGAACGGCGGATGGAAGGCGAGCGCCGGATCCTGCAGGATCGGATTGAGCCCAAGGCCCTCGATAGGAGCCGGGTCCTGGCGGAGGAAAGGATTCGAGGTCGTCAGGATGAACAGCAGAAAAGCGACGGCAATCGAGGCCTGGACGGCGAGCACGGTCGCCTTCAGGCTCGCCGGGAGGTTGCGTCCAAAAAGGGCCACCGCCGCGCCGAACAGAGCGAGCATGAGCACCCACAAGAGCATCGAGCCCTCGTGGTTGCCCCACACACCGGAGACACGATAGATCAGCGGTTTGGCGGCATGCGAGTTCTGCGAGACATTGATCACCGAAAAATCGGAGACGATGTATGCATACATCAACGCGAAAAAGGCGACGCCGATCAGGGCGAGTTGCACGACGGCGGCGGTCGAAGCGACCTGCCGCATGGCCTGGTCCCCGCGGATCGCTCCGGCCATCGGCATGAGCATCTGCAGGCAGGCAACCGCGAATGCCAGCACGAGGGCGTAGTGGCCGAGCTCGACGATCATGACCTTACGATCCTCCGGATTTCTCATCGCCCCGCCAGACGCCCTTCTCTTTCAGGGCCTCGGCAACCTCGGGCGGCATATAGGTCTCGTCATGCTTGGCGAGAACGCTGTCGGCGACGAACATCCCGCTGTCGTCCAGCCGTCCTTCGGCGATGACCCCTTCGCCCTCACGGAACAGATCCGGCAATATGCCTTGGTAGGTGACCTTGATCGACTTGTCGGTGTCGGTGATGGCGAATCCGACCTTGGCATCGGCGCCTTTGGCAATGCTGCCCTTCTCGACGAGACCGCCAAGTCGGAAGCGCTGGCCAGGTTGAATGGATTTTTCAGCGACGTCGGAAGGCGTGTAGAAGAAGACGATCGTATCGTTGAGGGCATAGAGCACGAGACCGATCGCCAGCGCGAGGCCGGCGAGGCCGATGCCGATCACGACCGAGCGCTTACCTTTGCGTCCAAGTGCCACCGTCTTCTCCCTGATTCTACGATTCGAGCCCGAGCTCTTTCGCGAGGCCGTCGAGCGAGGCCAGCGCGGCCGAATCCTTGGAGAGCGCACCCCGCGCCTCGGCCAGAGCCTTGAGAGCCAGCTCGCGCTTCTCGAGGACGGTGTAGGCGCGGATCAGGCGGAGCCAGCCATCGATGTTGTTGGTGTCTGTCTTGAGCTTCTCGGCGAGCCCCGCGACCATCCCCTCGATCATGGTCTGTCGCTCCTCAGCCGTCATCGACGCCGCAGCATCGACATCCGCCGCCGATGGACCAGGCGATTGCGGAACGCCCATCACGCCGGCGAGGCGCTGCTCGACCATGGGGCGCCAGGAAGCGTCGCCGGGCGAGCGCGCCAGCACGTCACGATAGCCGGCGGCGGCCTCCTCTTTGCGGCCATCCTGCTCAGCGGCTGCAGCGAGCCAAAAGCGCGACTCGATCCGCTTGGCATCGAGGGCAATTGCGCGCTCGAAGGCCTGACGCGAAGCCTCGGATACGAGACCATCGGCCGCCGCGACGGTCGCGACACCGAACCCCTCGAGACGCTTGGCATCCTCTCCAAGCAACCGAATGGCCTGCGCGTAGGCGTCGGCAGCCTCCTGGGCCCGTCCCACTCGCAGATAGACAGGGGCGATGACATCCCAGCCCTCACCATCCTCGGGCGCCAGGCGCAACCGCTCCTCCACCTTGGCGATCAACACGTCGATGCTGTCACCTTCCGTTGGCGCGGCCAGGCGCCCGGCCAGCGGCAGATCGGGCAGGCTTGGCGCGCCGATCTGACGGTACAGGCCGAGCGCGGCGACGCCGAACAGGGCCAGCAATGCCGCGGCCATGATGGGCCGGCCGCTGGTGATCGCGGTCGATGTCGGGGGCGCGGCGTGGGCCTGCTCTGCGGCCAGGAGGCGCCGAGCGACTTCGGCACGGCTGGCCGCGGCCTCGCTGTCAGACAACAGACCCCTCTTGAGGTCACCCTCGATCTCTCCCAGCTGGTCCCGGTAGATCGCCGACCCAGGGTCCGCCGGAGCGTCGGCAGTGCCTTGCCAGACCGGCCACAGCACGACCGCCAGCGCGACGAGCGTTGACAAAGAGATGATGAGCCAGAGCATCATGTGCGGTCAGCAATCCATTCCGCGGCGAATGTAGGCAAGTCCATCGAGCAGCGAAAGGCCGACGATGACCGAGCCCGTGTAACGTCGGCCCGAAACGAAAAAAGCGCGAGGCCCCCAGGGCCCCGCGCCGCAGGCTAAAGCCGGAACCCTCGTACGATCAGCCGACGTTCTGCCAGGTTCCATCTGGATTGCGGCAGGCGGTGCCGCGCATGGTCTGCGGCTCACCCGAGATATAGACGGTATGGGTGTAGTCACGGCAGGTCTGGGCCTCGCGCTCATAGGCTTGGCTCGGCACCACCATGCCGTAGTGACCGGAGTCCGGATTGCGCCAGGGCGTCGAGCCGCCGGACTGGCCGGTTTCGAGCGCCTGGAACTCGGCCTCTTGAGCGTAACGGCGATCCTGCTCGTCCATGTAGCGGCCGATTTCGGAGCCGACGATGCCGCCGATCAGCGCTCCGGCGCCCGTCGCCAGGATCTTGCCGGTGCCGTTGCCGACCTGATTGCCGATGATGCCGCCGGCAACTGCGCCGACACCAAGACCGACATCCTGTTTGGACAGTCCGTTGGGTCCGCAGGCGACGAGTGCCATGGCAGGCAGCGCCAGCACGGCCGTCAGGCGAGAAGTCTTCATGGGTGCCCCCAAAATTCAGGCATTTGGCGGGAAAATCCCCGCATCTCGAACGTTGACCTAGCCTCTCCGGGCGTGATCCGCAAACCTGTCGACCCATATTTCCGTGGATTCGGGCGAAAGTTGGCCGGAGCGCAACGGTGGGGCGGGCGTAGCACCCCTCGCGAACTACCCCGCCGGCAGCGTCACGGTTGCTCTGAGCCCCCCCGCCGGCGATTCCTCCAGGTCGAACTTGCCGCCATAGAGACCGACCAGGTCGGTGACGATCGACAGGCCCAAGCCCGAGCCGGGCTTGGTCTCGTCGAGCCGCTTGCCGCGCTGGCGAGCCGCCTGCCGCTCGTCGGGTGTGAGACCCGGCCCGTCGTCGTCAACCATGATCGCGAGCCAGGCGCGGGCGAGTTTGTCGGCCTTGGGCACCAGCGCAACTGTTGCCGTCACCTCGCTTTTCGCCCATTTGCAGGCATTGTCCATGAGATTGCCGAGCATTTCCTCCAGGTCCTGCCGCTCGCCCTGGAACTTGACTCCCTCCAGGCATTCCGCGGTTACCGACATGTCTCGGTCGCGTCCATAGATCTTCTCGAGCGTGCGGGCGAGACCCTCGACGACCGGCTTCACCTCTGTGAGGTCGCCGATGACGCCGACCCGGGCGACCATGCGGGCCCGGTCGAGGTGGTGCGACACCTGATCACGCATGATCTCGACTTGCTCGGCGACCTTCGCGGCCAATGGCCCGGAGGCGGCCTTGGCCTCGTTGGTCAACACACTGAGTGGCGTCTTCAGCGCGTGGGCCAGATTGCCGACATGGGTGCGGGCGCGCTCGACGATGTCGTGGTTGGATTTGATCAGCGCGTTGATTTCGCGCTGGAGGGGCGCGATCTCGATCGGCAGGTCGCCTTCGAGCTGGACCTTTGCGCCGGAGCGGATGGCGAGGAGACCTGCCTCGATGGAGCGAAGTGGCGACAGCCCCCACCGAACCAGGAACAAGGTCGCGGCAACAAGGCCGAGGCCCAACAGGCCGAGCGCCAGGACAATCTGCCGGCGGTAGCGAGCGACCGCACCATCGAGCTCGTTCAGGTTCGCCGTGACGATGAAGCTGTAGCGCCGGCCACCCTGGCCGCTCGGGAAGGTGTATTCCTGCTGCAGCATCCGCAGATGATCGCCGTTGTCGTCGACGATTTCCACTACGAGAATGCCCTTGCGCTCGGAGCGCGACTTGGCCTGCTCGAATGGAAACGCCAGCAGCTCACCGACGAGCGATTGCGAGGTCTGCGGACGGCCGTCTTTGCCGTCGGCCGGCATGACCTGCCAATAGTAGCCCGTCAGCGGGGAATTATAGAGCTTGTCGCCATACTCACGCGGCACCACGGGCGTGCTGACACCGGGCGAGATGGAGGCCTCCAGAAGACCGTTCAGCGCGTCCTCAAGCCGGATATTGAAGCCGGATTCGGCATCCTGACGGTAGAGGTTAACCAGCACAATGGTCGTCAGCGTCAGCACAATGGCGGCCCAGATGCTGGACGCCAACAGCAGCCGCCAGGTGAGCGAGTTGAGGGAGAAACGGCCCAGGGGGGGGCTGACGCCGCTCATCGTGACGCCGAGGGCGAACCCTCCCCCATCAGGCGGCGTCTTCGGACAGACAATAGCCGAGACCGCGAATGGTCTTGATCATGTCGGTGGGAATTTTCTTGCGCAGCCGCCCGATGAACACCTCTATGGTGTTCGAATCGCGGTCAAAATCCTGCTCGTAAAGATGCTCGACGAGCTCCGTGCGTGAGACGACGCGGCCGCGATGGTGGAGGAGATAGGCGAGCAGTCGGTATTCGTGGGATGTGAGCTTGATCGGCACGCCTTCGTAGGTCACGCGCGCCATTTTCGTGTCGAGCCTGAGCGGCCCGCACTCGATCTCACTCTTGGCGTGGCCGGTGGTTCGGCGGAGCAGCGCTCGGACGCGGGCCAGCAGCTCCTCCATGTTGAAGGGCTTGACGACATAGTCGTCGGCGCCCGCATCCATGCCGGCGACCTTCTCGTTCCAGCGGTCGCGGGCCGTCAGAATCAGCACCGGCATGCGCCTCTCGTCGCGCCGCCACTGCTCAAGAATGCGGATGCCGTCCATTTTTGGCAGGCCGAGATCGAGGATGACGGCGTCGTAGGGCTCGGTGTCGCCGAGATAATGCCCCTCCTCACCGTCAAGCGCCTTGTCGACGGCGTACCCGGCGCCCGATAGGGCGTCGACCAGTTGTCTGTTCAGATCGGGATCGTCCTCGACGACCAGCAGCCTCACGGCGCAAACCTCCGGTAGAAGCTCCTCATTGGACAGGATTATAGGCGGATCGCCGGGCTGCGCCAGAGGGCGCTGTGGACACGTGGTCTTTCACCGCAATCAGGGCAAGGGGAAGGGCTCACGGGCATCGACGGTCTTGATGATGACGTTGCTGCTCTTGTCGATATAGTAGAGCTTGTAGACGAACGAATCGTTCTCCCTGCAGAGATAAGCTTCGAGAAAGGCGGACTCGGGCGGCGCATGGCCCGGCTCGGCGGCCTGCTGTGTGATGGTCTTGCCTGAGACGAGACCCTGCTGCTGGATTGTGCTGCGCGCCTCGTCCCAGGTCTTGAAACAGTCCTTGCCTTCGGCAGAGGCCGGGGTCGCCGATCCGAGGCTAAGGACCAGCAACGCTAGGGCGCCACGATACGCCAGACTGTGAATTCCAATGGCCATCGCCGAGAACGTTAGGCTCCGGTCACTGAACCCGACATGAATGCATTGTGGCAATCATGCATCGCGTTGCCTTTCCGCCATCATAGGGTCAGGGACAGCTGCCGGCGGACGAGGGGTCCGCGGGCGCGCAGCCGACCGTAGATGGCGATGAGCGTGCCGATCACGCCGCCTCCGCCTTGAACGAAATTCATCAGATCGCCGCCGATCGCCTTGGCAAGCTCCGCCGAGATCTCGAGCCCGAGCAACGGGCCGACGGACGGCAAGACCGCCGTCAGAGCCGTGATGGCGACACCCCAAATCGTCGCCGACTGGCCCCACCATTTGGGAGTCTGAATTGGGCTCTTCACCGTCATGTCTTTCTTCTCCGAGTTGCGTGTTGTGGTTGAGGATTGCGGTCGAGCGAGTGAGAGAGCGAACGCTCGGGTCGCCATGACCCGGTTGAGCCAGCCCTTGCCGAAACGCTTGAAAGTAGTGAGGCGGCGGTAGGCGGCCTGGCGCTCAATGGCGTAACGCTCGATGGTCCGAGGCTCATCGGCCTGCCAGCATGTCTGGAGCGTTTCCACGCCGATCTCACCGTCGACAAAGGCGCCGGTCGCTGTCTGCAGCATGCGCGCGGCGCGCGCAGTCCCGTGATTTACGGCCGCATCGAAATGCATGGCAGCAAGCCCGATCGGGATCGCGTCGCAGCGCGCGACCTGCCAGTACCGGCGGCGATAGATGTTCGCCACTTCGCCGGGAGTGATGTCTTTCAGACGGCGGACGAGACGGTCGCGTGTCGCATCACCGAAGGGTTCGCCAAGATGCATGGCGAGTGTGGCGAGCGTGATGCCCTGGTTGGTCGGACCTCCAGCATCGCTGGGGTCGTCGACATAGCCACCCTCCTGGCTAAGAACATGAGTCAAGGCGCGCTCGAAGGCCTCATCGGATCCTTCGCGGCCGCGCGGCCAGCGGTATCCGAGGAGCCGCGAGCGGGGAAAGCCCGCTACGCAAACCCGGTCGCCCTGGTTGCCGCCGAGAATGCGGATCGTGCCGTCCTCCTCCGATACGAAGAAACCGACATGCCCTTCCGCCGGGTTCGCGCCGCGCTTGAGGACGGCAATGGCGCCTTCGCGAGGCCTCTCGAGCGGTTCGCCCCACGCGAGATAGGAGCGCGCCATCAACGACCCGGTCGACTCGATTCCGCTCCGCCTGAGGCAAGCACCGACAAATGCCGCACACCAGGCCACGCCATCATCCTCGATCTCCGGATGGCCGGCGTCGGCATAGAAGGCCCGTATGGCCGGATTGACCGACGTGCCCGGGCCTTCGGCAAGGCCGATCCAGGCCCGAGCCTGCTCGACCCACGGTATGTCTTGCCTCCCAATTGAGGTCGCCATGATCACTGATCCGTCTCGATGTAGAAGTGCATGATGTCGATGCCGACTGCCGTCGCCGTGGCGTTGTTCGTCCTGAAGCAGTTCCAGGTCAGCAGCGCTGTCGTCGGGTGCGGTGTCTCTTGACCAACGGTCGAGGGGGTAACGGAGCCGGTGACGACGATCGGCGGATTGGTGTTGAGCCGTGTCACCTCGTAGTAGACGACGCCCTCCTCCCCCGGCGGGCAGAACAGCGCCAGCTCATAGACATCGACGGAGCTCGTGTTGTTCGGAAAGTCGGACCCGAGGTCGATGGGGGTCTGTGCCACCGAACCCGAGATGTAGAGCTTGAAATTCGTGTCGCTCGCCCCATGGCCCATGCCGATGCAGTTGGTGAGCGTCGAGGGCTCGACATTGGTCGGCGCCGAGCCCGAGGCCCGCATGCCCATGAACATCCGAGGGCCGGCCGGGATCGACACATCAGAGATGCCGAACCGGGCCGTCATGAAGAACCCGCCCAGGATGCCGTCGCCGGTCCCGGTCGTGAACTGCACACCGGTGTAGCGCGATCCGCAGAGCGAGCCCGCCGTCGCCGCCGAGACGATCCCCAGCCGCCGCATCCGGGTGAACATGTTCGTCGTCGCGACGCTGCGGGCGGTCCTTGTCCCCGTCTCTGACGACGCCGCAAGGCCGATGGTCGAGACGGCCGCCGAGTTGTTGCCGCCGGGCGCCCAGTAGCCGATCTTGTTGCGGCCGAGGAAGGGCTGCAACACAGAGTCGATGCCAGCCGGGCCGATGTAGGCCGGCAGCCTGCGGTTGGCGACCTTGCGGGTGAAGATCGACACGCCGCCGGTCGGGACCGCCGGGGCGCTCGACTGGTCCGCGAGGAAGGCGTGCTTGCCGAAGGCGACTTGCCCCGTCGTCTCGTTGAACGTGAAGTCGGCCGAGCCGTTGAATACGCCGCCGTCATTGTACTGGATTTGAGTATCAGAGCCGCCGGGCGAACCGCCACCACCACCCGCCGGAGCCGCCCAGGTACCATCGGCCCGGAGGAAGTTCGTGGTGCCACCGCCCGAGGCGGGCGCCAGACCCTTCGCACCGGAGGTGAATGCGTCAAGGAGCGCGGTCGCCTGCGTGCCGGTCAGGTCCTCCGGCGCACCTGTGCCGGCGGTCACTCGACCCTTGAGCGTCGCCGTCGCCACGTTGGCGAGCTTGGCGTTGCTGACAACCCCGGTGTCGATCGTCATCGTCGTGCCGGTGCCGCCGACGGTGATATCTCCATAGTCGCCATCAGACAGACCGCCGCCGCCCGCCGCGTTGAGCGTCGTTCCACTCATCGAGAGGTTGGTGCCGAGTGTGATCGCGGCGATGTCGCCCGTCGTCCCGCGCCCCAGGATCTGGGAGGCGGCAAGCGCCACCTCACCCACATCGCCCGAGGTTGCCGCGGCCCGGGCCAGCACCGCATTCGCGGCAACGTTCTGCATCTTGGCGTAGGTGACGGCATCATTGGCGATGGTGGTCGCACCGTCACCGACCGAGGTGACATCGCCGGAGTGGTTCGGGTGGACGTAGGCGTTGGCGCCGTCCGCGACATTGAGGATGGTTCGGGCCTGAGCGGCCGTCAGGTCTTCCGGGTCGCCCGAGCCCGCCGTCGCGCGGCCTTTGAGGGTGGCCGTGGCCATGTCGGCGGCCTTGGCATTGGTAACGGTGTTGTTAGGGATGGTGGCCGTCAAGGCCCCAGCTGTCGTCGTCACGTCGCCCGTGAGAGCGGGGAAGCGGGCAGCCGCGAGTGTACCGGAGACCTTTGATCCACTCAGGTCAATCGAGCCGCCGATGTTGCCGAGCGTCAGATTCGCCTCGTTGATATCGAGGTCAATCTCGTTGTTCACGGAATCGAGCCCGACCGTGATCCGGCTCGACACGGCATTGATGCCGCGGAACTCGAGGTCGACGCCGGACTTCTGCTTGAAGACTCCGACGCCGCCGACGTTGACGTTCGAGGCCGTGTTCGGTTCACCACCGCCGCTAGGCGGGGCGGCCCATGCGCCATCCGCGCGCAAGAAGTTGGTCGTGCCGCCGCCTGAGGCAGGCGCGAGGCCCTTGAGAGCGCTCGTAAAGGGGTCGAGTAGCGTCGTCGCCTGTGTCCCGGTCAAGTCCTCGGGGTCGCCGGTTCCCGCCGTGACGCGGCCTTTGATCGTGGCCGTCGCCATGTCACCGAGCTTGGCGTTCTGGACAGCGTTGTCGGCAATGCTCGTGCCTAACGCACCAGCTGTCGTCGTCACATCTCCGGTCAGGGCAGGGAAGCGGGCTGCTGCGAGTGTGCCAGAGGCCTTGGCGCCGCCGAGATCAATCGAGCCCCCGAGATTGGCGAGCGTCAGATTGGCCTCGGCAATGTCGATATCGATCTCGCTGTTGCCGGTATCGTCAGTGATGGTGATCTTCGACGAGCCAGCGTTGACCTTCTTGAACTCGAGGTTGACGCCCGTCTTCTGCTTGAAGACACCGACGCCGGTTGTCCCCACATTCGAGGCGGTGTTGGCCTCTCCACCGCCTGCTCCAGGAGGCGCTGCCCAGGTTCCGTCCGCCCTTAGGAAATTGGTCGATCCCCCGCCGGAGGCCGGCGCCAATCCCTTTGCCGCCGACGTGAATGTGTCGAGAAGGGCCGTGGCTTGGGTGCCCGTCAGATCTTCGGGATCGCCGGTTCCCGCCGTTGCCCGGCCCTTCAAGGTCGCGGTGGCGACCTCGGCGAGCTTGGCATTGGTGATGGCATTGCCATCGACCGTCCAGGTCGAGCCCGAGCCGGATACGGTGATGTCGCCTTTGTCACCGTCCGAGACACCGCCGCCGATCGTCGTGTTGGGAAAGCTCACCTCGCCCGTCGTCCGGTCAACGACTATGGCCTCGTGCCAGGTTGCTCCATCAGCCGAGACCTTCACATGGAAATCATCGTCACCGGCTGTTCCCATCTCGGCTCGACCGGAGAAGTCAGTCTGGTAGAGGAGAGAAGCCGTTTCGGATGCACTACTTTTGTTGATCTTGAGCTGGTGACCAGCTCCCTCATGACTGAGCAGCGTGGCCGGCGATGAGACGGAAAGCCTGTTCGTCGCATCCGCCGTTGCATTGACGCCGACATGTTCGGCCGGATTGACGAGTGACACGCCGCCAGCCACCGTCCAGTCCGTCCCGGTCCAGGCCAGCAGCGCACTCTCCGGCACGGACCAGACACGCCAGCCTGTCTGCGGGACATGGAAGGCCCAGGCACCATCCTGCCAAGTCGCAATCTCGAGATCGTGCCCCAACCAAGCGCCGTTGGCGCCGGCGGACGCAATGAAGCACTCGCCGTCTGCAGGCGATGCGGGCGGTGTCGTCAGCGTGCGATCGCTCACGGTCGCCTGGAGGATGGCATCCAAACGACGCAACGCTTCGTTGTGCGTGACATGCTTTTGGGCCTGGCCTGCCTCGAGATAAGGCAGACCAAGATTGGGACTGTCAGTCATGCGCTCGAACTCCTAGATCACCGCCTCGGCGGCCGCGCCACGGCCATAGGTCGAGGAGAGTTGGTGGACACGGACACTCAGGCTCGGGGGCAGCACACCCCAATCGGCGATTTGGTCGGCGGTGGAGTAGATGGCGCTGGGCACACCGGTCTCGATCGTGCGCTTGACGACCGGCCCGTCCATGATGTCGACGGCATAGGCTTCCCGATCCTCGCCGAGCGGCACCTCAACCTGCTCCCAGGCGTCGCCGCCGATGCGCGTGCGGCGGATCCAGTCGATACGGAGATCGCCGGCAGACCGCGCTCCACGCACATGCGCCGGACTGAGAGGTCTGAGGCCGAGCGCTGCGAATGAATGACTCTCGGGCATATAGGACTGATCGGTGTGCGGCAGCGTTTTCGGACCATAGCGCCAGTCGAGCGACAGACGCGCCTCGTCGGGCGTCAGCAACGTTCTGGTCACCGCGGCATCGAGGAGGACGAAGGTTGCACCGGCGGCGACCGGATCGCGCATGGCGCCCGCCGTTCCGGCCTGACCGCGCAACAGCGCGCTCAATCGATAGGTCGACGGGCCGATCAGAACAGCGTCGCGAAACTGGATGACCTCCCATTCGCCATCGGCGTTGCGTACCGCCGCGAGGTTGCTGCCGCCGAGCAACCGAAGGAGATCGACCGAAGCGAGCGCTCCATTGGCGAGCACGACGTCGAAGGTGTTGGCAAAATCCAGCCGATCGCGCGGACCGGAGTGCAACGCGGTCGCCGTCAATCCGATCGTCGCGCGCGTGACTGCGATCGCACCCAGCCGGTAGCTCAACCCGTCACTCGAACGATAGAAGGCAATGCCGCCGGGCCAGGGCGAGGCATGGGCGGCAACATACCCCGCATAGGGATCCTCGGAGCCAGCGATGAGCGGCAGATCCAGGAATGCTGCGATCGCCGGTCCATAGACGTCGGGTCCCGGCAGTACCGGTGCGCGCTGCGGCGCTCTGATCTCCTCGAACACCGATGGCTCCACCGACAGCGCCTCGATGTCCTTGTGCCGGCCTTCCGACTGACCCGTGACGCGATAGCGTTGCGTCCCACCGTCGGCCACGAATGAGACCACATCGGTCGGCTCGACCGCGAGCCGGCTCGGCGGCAAGGCCAGCGTGCGGCGCTGGCGAGAGGCCCACGCATCCTGCAGCCACCGCTCGGCGATGGCTTGAGCGCGATCCGGTGTCAGGACGATCGGTAGATCGGCGGTTGCCACGCGATCGCTCGCCACCGTCGACCGCCGGGCCTCGGCCGTGCCGCGACGGTAGCCGTCCTGGCCGTCGATGAAGGTGAGCTTGGCGACGGCGGGAAGCTCCGTCTCTTGCCCGCGCGTCACCTGGAAGAGACCGGCACCGGCCTTCGTCTCGACGAGAGCTTCGGCATCGAGCGTGGCGACTGGCGATCGCCGCCCGCGATGGGTGAAGCGAATGCTGCCTGCCTGCTCATAGGTGTCGAAAGCATAGGCGAGCTCGAGCGGCTGCAGCGCTTGGCGCACCGACATCACTCTGTCGATGACATAGCCATCGAGCGTGCCGGTGAGGCCCGTCGCCGAATAGCGTGTGAAGCGGTAGTCATCGAGAATGGCGGCCACCACGGCCGCCAGCGAGCCGCCGGCGATGCGTCCCGTCAGCCAGTGACCGAGTGGCCAGTTGCCGCCATCGGCCCAAGTCTCGAGATCATAGGGAAAGGCCGGATAAGGTCGTGCGTCCCAGGTGTAGACATAGAGTCGTGTGGGATCGACCATCCGGCCCCCATAGACGGACGAAACCGGATTGTGCGCCGGATCGAACGTCTCGTGGGTAGGATCGAAGGTCTCGTGGAACGCCTGGATATAGCGGCGCTGGATGAGATCGTCGCGAAAGCCGCGCGAGAAATACGGCAAGAAGCTCTCGGAGCTTTTGGGATCGTAGAAGACATTGGGCTGGTTCGCGCCTTTGTCGACAGCCGGACATCCGAGCTCGGTGATCCAGATCGGCTTCGACTGTGGCACCCAGGCGGTATGCGAGCCGCTCTCGACGCCACCCGGACGATTGTAGTGCTGGCTCGACCACCAGCTCCGGATATCCTTGAAGCGGAACACCCAGGGCTTGCCTGCTCCATCTGTGATGGCGGTGCGGGATTGAGCCTCTCGGGCGGCCTCCGAGGCATAGTACCAAGAGTATCCCTCGCCGGCGAAGATGTTGGCCTTCAGATAATCGAGATCGTGCGGGCTCTCGATACCGGCCAACCGGTCGAGATGACTGTCACCGTCGCGCCAGTCGGACAGAGGCCAGTAGACGTCGATGCCGACGGCATCGATATTGGGAGACGCCCACAGCGGATCGAGATGAAAATAGACATCGCCCGTGCCGTCGGCCGGCTGATGCCCGAAATACTCCGACCAATCCGCCGCATAAGTGATTTTCGTGGAGGGGCCCAGTACCGCCCGAACATCGTTCGCGAGTGCGACGAGGGCCGTGACGAACGGATAGGTCCCCGCCGCCGAGCGGATCTGCGCCAAACCGCGGAGCTCGGAACCGATGAGGAACGTCTCGACGCCGCCGGCTGCGACACACAAGTGCGCATAGTGGAGGATCATGCGCCGGAAAGACCACTCAGGCGGACCGGAGTAGATCACGTCATCGCCGATAGTCGAGAAATGGGCCGGCGTCGCCGTGCCGACGAAGGCCGCGACGTCGTCAGCGGCAGCAGTCGTCTGATCGGCACTGCCGGTGAGCCCCGGGGCGATGTCGAGCGTGATACGGCCGCGCCAAGGATAGGTGGCCTGCTCAGACCCACCATAGGGATCCGGCAGGCCATTGCCCACCGGCACATCCATCAGCACGAACGGATAGAAGGTGACGGACCGGCCGCGGTTCTTCAAATTGCGGATCGCGGCCACCACTGAGCGGTCCGACGGCGTGCCACCGAAGGCCGGCCGGCCCTCATAGGTCGAGACGACATGGGCATCGGACCGAGTGAGACCTGCCGCGCTCCAAACCTCGGGCATCGTCGACTTCGTCGTCGACTCGACGCCGGGCTTCAGCGCGCAGGTCCCCGCACGCAGATCGTTGCCGAACCAGCTGACGACGAGCGACGTGCGGGCGACATTGGGGAGCCCCCGCTCGAGATCGTCGATCGCCGCATGCCAGTCCGTCGTACCAGTGTGGGTATGGATGTTCTCGGCGATCGTCGTGCCCGGCGCGATCTCGCGGAAGACCTTCGATGGCTCGTAGGCGAACTCGCTCGAGCCCGGAATGATCGTCACCGCCTTGACGAGCTTCTCGAAGGAATCGACCGCGCGAAAGACCTCGAACGAGAGCTGCGGCAGCCGGTTGCCGAACGGCTCGAGCGGCAGCCGCTCGAAGACGATGTAGGCGGTCCCTCGATAGGCGGGGGCCTTGCCGGGGCCTTGGATCGCCTCGATCAGGCTGTCGGGCACCTGGCTGTCGTCGCCCAGATAGATTCGATGCGTGTAGGCGCCGAGATTGATCGGCTGCCCGTCGGCCCAGACCCGGCCGATGCCGGTGATCGGCCCCTCGCAGATGGCCAGCGCGATATTGGCGAAGTAGCGATACTCGATGCGGGTCGTGGTCGGCTGGCTCGAGCCGCCAAGACCGGCCAAACCCTTGCTCGGCGGCGGTGGTTCCGAGGCGTCATAGGCCTCCTCCACGAAATCGGTCGCCCAGATCATCTGACCGGCCAGACGAGCCCGGCCGTAGAGCCTCGGGATGGATGCGCCTTCGGTCGATGCCATGACGCCCAGCTCGGAGAGGCGTGGGCCTTCGACGATGCGCGTCTGCCCGGAGGAGCCGAACAGCGCCTGGTCGATGTAGGAGCCGGCGATGGCGCCGACCGCCTGGCCGATGGCCGCGCCCGAGACCGTCGTCCCGAACAGGCTGACGCCGGGCAGCAGCGCGCCACCGGCGGCGGCCCCGGCCGCGCTCAATGCAAGTGTGGCCATGTCAGTCGATCACATCTGGAAAGGAGAAGGCCCCGGCGACATGTCGCCGCCACCCGGGTCCGATATTGACCTCGGCGACCGGCACCCCCTCCTGGGCGTGAATCATGCGGCCGAGGTCCGAGACGATGGCGACATGCTTGGCGACGGCACCGGCGCGCAGCCGGAAGACCAGGACATCGCCCTGCCGAATGAGTTCCACCGGAACGGGAACAAGATGACGGCTGGCGACCGCGAGCATGGTCTCCTGTCCGGTCGCCTCGGACCAGTCGCCAGAATAGGCCGGCGGCACCTCCGGCTCGCGGCCGAACAGCTCGCGCCAGATGCCCCGGACGAGGCCGATGCAATCGGCACCCGAACCCTTGAGGCTCGCCTGATGATGGTAGGGCGTGCCGATCCAGGACCGCGCGATGCGGACGATGTCGCGACGCTTCACTGTCATGACGTAAGCTTCTTACCCTTGTGATCGCGGCTCTCGAGCTTGGGCACGCGTGTGATGAAATCGTTGCCCGGCATGTGCGGGAAGCCGCGAAAATTCTCCACATTGGCGAATTTCGACCGGCATGTCGTCAGTTGCTTGTCGCAGCCGGCGGTGACGAGGAAGCTGTCGCCGAGGGCGAGAGCCCCCGACATGCGCTGCCAAAGCTCGAGCGTGACGACACCGGCGGCGCGGGCATGCAGCTTGACCTCGGCCACCCGGCCGTCATTGGCACCGCTCGTCCAGGTAAGCTTGCCGAGGGCAAACCAGTCGGGAGCGAAGCCGCCGATGCCGGAGGCCATGAAACGCCGGTCCGACACGACAGAGGCGATCGCCCCGTTTCCCCTGAAGGACGCCGTGTTGAGATTCTTGCCGCAACGGCCATCGCCGACGAGAGCGTCGCAGGCGTATTGGAATGTCCGCCCCTGCCCCTGCTGCAGGATATGGGCGAGCCCTCTGACCTCGGCGACGAAGGCGAGCGGCCCTCGCCTGACCTCGCCGATCGAGCCGGAGCGGACGAGCACCCGCTCGTCCGGTTCCTGCCAGTTGACGCGCCAGATCTCGATGCCGGCATTGTCGTAGAGGCCTGCCTCGAGATCGGCGGCGCTCAACCGATCCGAGCGCAGCGCTCCCTCGACATCGACATTGTCGACGCTGAGGCCGACGCTCTCCCGCATCTCGGTCGCATCGAAACCGCTCGCCGCCTCGAAGGTCGTTGCGTCGAACACGATGTCGCGGTCGTGATCGGTGAAGCCGAGGCTGCTGCCGTCACGACGCGTTATGCGCCAGCACCAGGCGAGCGTCGTCGCGCCGGTGTCGAGATGGGCCTGCAGAGGCGCGGGGATGACGCGCATGGCTCAGATCCTCACCTCGACGAGCGGAATGCTCGGAATGGAGCCGTGCAGGAAACTCTGCACGTTGACCTCGAGCCGGTCGGTATCGAAGCGGACGGGCACATCGAACTCGAAGCCGGCCGTCACGATCTGTGACGGGGCGGGAATGTGCCCGGCGAGAAACGACACGACACCAGTCGTGTGATCGGCGGTGAAATCGCTGCCTTCCGACTGCATGACGCCATCGACGGCTACGACGACTGTTCCGGCGACCGGTTTCTTGACGAGACGCCGGTAGGGCGCGTGTGCGCCGCCGTAGGTCTTGCTCAATTGAAAGACGTCGATGGTGCCATCGCCAGTGCCGATGACCTGATCGAGCGCCGACACCGGATCGTTCGGCGCCGACGATTTGAAGTCGCTGTGATCCTTGAAGCGAAAGCCGTGCAGGCGTCCGCGCCGCTCCTCGAAAAAGGCGAGCACTTGATGCAGATCGTCGAGCCCGCGGACACCATAGCCGGCGTTGTAGCTCCGCCTGGAATCCGCCCAGCGCGCATTCCGCTCCTCGAAGCCGGAGGCGAACAGCACGACATCGGTCCGCCGCTCGGGCCCACCGTTCGCAGCCGCCGAGATCCCCGTCGGAAATCGCACCTCGTGGAAGGCCATGGCTTACAGATTCCTTTGACCGCTGCCGACGGTGCGGCTCAGCATGGCTGCGAGCTGCCCTTCGGATTGCCGGAAGCTCTGGACGTCGGGTGTCGAGACATTAAGGATGACATTGACCGGTGCGATCGCCGGCGCGACCGACGATCCTGGTCCTGCAGCGAGCCCGCCGACGCCTGCAAGGCCGGTGCTCAGGCCCGGATCACCCGTCAAGCCGCTGAAACCCGGAGGCGCGGCAAAGCCCGTGAACGCCTGGCCGAACAGATTGCCGAGTGCCGACTGGAACGGTTTCAGCGCCGCGTCGAGCGCCATGTCGGAGAGACTGAGCGCCAGCGATTTGATCACGCCATCGAGGCTCTTGCCCTTGATGGCGACCGCCTCGAAGGCGGTGATCATCTTGGCTGCGAAGCGGTCGCCGATGCGCTCGAGCTCGGTCAGCGACTGCTTGAGCTCATCGGCGCTGGCGCGGCTGCTGGCAATATCGCCGTCGAGCTCGGCCATCCTATCCATCCTCCATCGATTGATCCGGGAAGCGTTGCATCAATGCCTCGAGGGCCGTGCGCGGCAGCGGCTCGCGACCCGCTCCGGCCGGCAGCGCTCCGGCCAGTGCCGCCGATAACTCGCGCGGCGTCATACTCCAGAAGTCGGCCGGCGCAAGCTTCAAGACCCCGAGCCCGAAGGCCATGGCCTCACGCCAGGGAAACGGCTCGGCGTCGGCTCTGCGGGGCTTCACTTGACGCTACTCAGCACATCGTCGGTGTCGGCGAAGGTCGCCGCCAGCAGTCGGGCGACGATGGTGACGAAGCCGACGGCCGCACCGTCCGCTTGCATGCCGGCGACATGGTCTTCGCTCACATCATGTCCAGTCGCGCGCAGCCCGGCCGTCAGGATCCGGATCGCATCGCGCGCCGACATGCGCCCCTGCCCAAACCGGCCGGCCAATACCGTGAGATCACTTGCGCCAAAAGCCTGCTCGAGCTCGGCGAGTGCGCCGAGCGTCAGGCAGAGGGTGTATGTCTTGCCGTCGAGCACGGCCTCGATCTCGCCGCGATGCCGGTTGGCCATTGATCGACCCTTACGCCGCGATGAATGTGAGTTCGCCCGCCGAATCGAGCGTCAGGTCGAAGGTCACTTCGCCGTCGTGAGTGCCGGCGAGCTCGAAAGCGGAGATCTGGAACGGACCATCGAAAGTGCCGAAGTCGGGGACGACGATCTGCCAGCGCCGGATCGTGCCGTTGAAGAAGTAGCCGCGAACCGTCTCGTCGGAGGCTGCGTCCTTGAAAATGCCGGCCCCGGTGAGACGAGCGGATTTGACGCCTGCGCCTTCCAGAAGCTCCCGCCAGCGGCCGGCGGATTCCGTGTGCGTGACGTCCACCGTCGCGGCATTGAGTTGGATCGCCCGGGAGCGAAGGCCGGCGACCGTCGAGAAGGTCGGAGCACCATCGATGTCGACCTTAAGGAGCAGGTCCTTGCCCTTCTGTGCAGCCATGTCTCGTTACTCCTGGCGTTTGATATGCCCCGATCTCAGGCGACGGCTTCGGTCACGGCGCGAAATCGGACGATGCCGTGCATCGTCTCGCCGTCGCCGTCGCGGGCGGCATCCGAGAACTCGTGACGAAGATTGACGAGGTGATGATCCTCGAGCGCGAGCGGCCGATCGTGCAGGACGCTTCGGACGGCGCGCATGATCGCCAGCGCTTCCTTCTTGCCGGCTGCCCGTGACCAGACATGGATGGTCAGCACATGCTCTGCGCCCGTATCGCTTGTCGTGCTCCAATCGCGCACGAGTGACTGACCAAAAGTCAGATACGGAAACGTCTCGCTTTGCGGCGCGCCATCGTGGATGCGATCGGGTCCGATGAGTCCGGTCAATGTCGCATCGGCCGATAGCGCTGCAAAGACAGCCTTTTGCAGAGACCAGTCAGGGGCAAGAGGCATCTTGCATCTCCACTAAAGATCCCGTTCCTCGACCAGGCAGGTGAGGTGCCGACGGCGGCCATCGTCGTCGCGTGCGGCGATAATCTCGAAGAGCCGCGGGCCGAGACGAAACCGCATCGCCGGTCGCACATCGCTGCGGTGGCGGATGACGATCTCGTGCGTCACCCGGGCGTCGATGCGATCGAAGCGTGCTCCTTCGCTGCCCGAGAGCGCGCGAACCGCCGCAAACAGAGTCGCAATCGCCGTCCAGCTCTCGACCGCACCGCCCGCCTCATCCGGCGTGCGCACGAGGTCCTCGAGCACGACACGCCGCGTCAGCTCGCCGATCTTGGCAGCGCTCACAGCCCGCGCCTCCGGTATGGTGCGATCAACTCTGTGACGATGGCCGGCAAGACCTCCTTCGCATCGCCGATCTCGACAGGCTGGCGATGCTCGTACCAATGCGCGACCAGCAGCATGAGGGCCTGCCGCAGCGGCGCCGGCACCTCGCTGGCTAGACTGCCGTGGCCGGCAACGAAGCTCACCTCGACGCCATTGGCGGACCGCCCTGGCCTTGGAAACGCAGAGCTCGAGCGGCGGACCAGTCGCGGCGGCTGACTCAGTCCGTCGAGCAGATAGAGCGAGGGCGCCACGGTCTCGGCGACATCGGTCTCGTCATAGACCTTGACAGAGACGATGCTCTGGACCGGCGACAACGGCAACTCGAGGGTATGGCCGGAGGGCCAGCCGTCGAGCAGATAGAGCCAGCCCTGAGTAATGAAGGCACGACCGAGCACATGCTCCAGATGCAGTCGTGCCGCCGATATGAGCGAGAGGATCAGGATGTCCTCGTCGTCGTGATCGACACGCAGATGCAGCTTGGCCTCGGCGAGCGAGACAGGCTCGATCGCCGGCAGACTCGAGGGCACGAGTGCCATGGGAGTTCCTCGATGGAGAAGGTCCGGGATGGACGGCCGCGGCGGGAGGGGGCGCCGCCGCGGCCGCTTGCGGCAAGGCTCAGCTTGGGTTGGGAGGAACCCGGCGCTTACGCCGTGCCGAACTTCAGGAGCTTGATCGCGGCGAAATCCTGGACACCGCCGCCGACGCGCTTCGTCGTGTAGAAGAGCACGTAGGGCTTGGCGGAATAGGGATCGCGCAGCACGCGGATGCCGGCCCGGTCGACGACCAGATAGCCGCGGCCGAAATCGCCGAAGGCGATCGCAAAGGCATCGGCGGCAATGTCCGGCATGTCCTCGGCTTCCGCGATCGGAAAGCTCATGAGCGAGGGCGCCGCACCTGGGCCGGCCGACGGCTGCCAGAGATAGTTGCCTTCCGTGTCCTTGAGCTTGCGCACGGCGGACTGCGTGGACCGGCTCATGACCCAGTGCGCGTTGGCACGATGGCCCGCCTTCAAGCTGTAGACGAGATCGATCAGCGCATCGCTCGCCCCGGACGCGGCAAAGCCTCCCGAGACGCCGGTGACCTGATAGCCGATATTGCCCCAGCTCCAGGAGCCATCGGCCACCTTCGGATAGTCGAGGAAGCCTTTGGGCTTGTTGACGCCGTTGCCGAGGATGAAGGCGTTGCCCTCCTGCTCGGCGAATGCGTTCCTGACCTCGTCGGCGATCCACTCGTCGATATTGACGGCAGCGTCGTCGAGGATGGCGGCGGTTGCCGCCGGCATGGCATAGAGCTCCATCGCGGGGAAGGTGAGCTCGGTCAGCGTCGAGGTCGTCGTTTCAGGCCGGGCGGCGGTCTCGCCGACCCAACCGGTACCGAAGCCGGTGGTCGAGAAGGGCTTCTTATAGACGGCGCTCGAGACCTGGCGATTGCCGGCGATGGCACGGATCGGCGAGATCTCCTTGACCGCCTGCATGACGGTCGTCTCGACCTCGGCCGGCACCAGATAGCCGCCGTCCGGATTGGATCCGATCGACAAAGCCTTCGACTCCAGATCGGCCAGACCGGAGGCCTCGCCACGACGCATATAGGCGTCGAAGGCGGCCTTGTGCTCGTAGGCGGCACGGGTCGGCAGGCTGGTGGAGCCGCGCTCCGGCCGGCGCGACTTCAGGATCAGCTCGTCGACGGTTCGCTTCTGCTCGTCCAGCGCCTTGTCGAGGCGCTTGAGCTTGTCGTCGGTGACGACGTCGGACGACATGCGCCGCTCGAGCTGGGCAAGCCGGTCGTCATTCGTCTCCTTGAAGCTCTCGAAGGTGCGCATGAACTCGCCGAAAGCCTCGGCGACGCCGAAGCCGGTGTCGGCCTTCGTCTCGATGGTATCCGTCATTGGGAACTCCGTGGTGTTGGGGATATGAGCCGGGTCGCCTCGTTGATCGCACGAAGCATCGCCTGCTCCTCGGTGAGCCCGTGGGCCGCGTCCCGCCTGGCCGTGAGCGTCTTCAGACCCGAGGCGATGATCGCCCGGGCATCGGCACGTGAGAGCCCAGCATCCCGCGTGAGCCAGCGCTCGAACTCGCGCTCCGTCGGCAGGCGTCCGGCGAACGGTCCGGTTTTGACCGTCCTGACGCGCGCCTCCGGCAGCATCGGAAAGGTGACGACGGAGATCTCCCAGAGGTCGATCTCCTTGAGCCGGCGAATGCCGCTTCTGGCCTCGCGTGCGCCTTTGACGGCGCGAAATCCGATGGAGAGACCGTCGAGGGCCCCGGCACGCATCAATGCCAGCACCTCGCGCGCCTTGGCGACCTCTGGCATCAACCGGCCGCGGCCATACAGTCCCTTGGTGTCCTCGGCGAGCTCGAGCCAGACGCCGATCGGCTCTGCCGGATCGTGCTGGAAGAGCAGCTTCACGCCGGCAGCGCCGCGTTGCGACAGGCTCGTTCGGAACGCGCCGGGCATGACGACGTCCTGCGCCATGTCCTCGACGCCGAAGACGCTGGCATAGCCCTCGAACGTGCCGTCGGCATCGACGGATTTGAGATCGCAAGGAGCGAATTTGGTTTCGCGGGCGAGCATGGTAGAGGGCATGAGGGCCTCTTGGAGTTTCAGTTTCTGCCGGCAATCGTGCGGTTAGGCCGAGCGTGAATTGCTCAGCCGGGATCTACGGTCGGCGCCGAGGCTGGCGCGGTGAACAGCTGGCAGCCACGACCGCGGCCTGTCCCCGCCATACTGGGTCAACCCGGGACCAATCGATGGCTCCCATCCGTGTCGCCCCGGGATGGCCACCGCATTGCGCTGAACGCGAACCAATCAAGAGATTGCGTCCATGAGAGAGTGGAACGATGGTCTCAGCGGGCGCGCTCATTGCTGAGTATGTCGTCACAATCCATCAAGCGTCTTTTTCCCCAGTCGGCCCATATCCGACCGCCGCCCGCTTCTCGTCGACCGTCAGGAAGCTCGCCTTCTCCACCCGCGCCCAGAGCGCCTCGCGTTCGGCGGAGAGGGCCTCGATCTGGTCGAGGTCGGGAACGAGCTCCAACGTGCCGCCGAAGACCGGTCCGAGCCAGGCCGACAGCGCCTTTGCCGTCCGTTGAACCAGCGGCAGCACCGTTTGCCGCCAGAGCATGCGATTCGCCTCCTGGAAGTTGGCGTAGGTATTGTCGCCCGGGATGCCGAGAAGCATCGGCGGAACACCCAAAGCCAGTGCGATCTCGCGAGCGGCGGCGTGCTTGGCCTCGATGAAATCCATGTCCTTCGGTGTCAGCGCCATCGCCTTCCAGTCGAGGCCGCCCTCGAGCAGCATCGGTCGGCCGGCGTTGCGCGGGCCTTGAAAGCTCTGCTCGAGCTCGGCCTTCAGCCGGTCGAACTGCTCGCGGCTCAGATGCCCGCCTGAGCCCGGCGCGTAGACGAGCGCACCCGACGGCCGCGCCGCATTGTCGAGCAGCGCCTTGTTCCAGGTCGAGGCCGCGTTGTGCAGGTCGATCGCCGTCGCCGCCGGCTCGATCGGCGAGAGGCCATAGTGATCGCTCAAGGGATGGAAGAATGTCTGGTGCAATATCGGGCGAACGACCTCGGCATCCTGGTGGTATCTGAGCGTGCGGCCCGAGACGGTGTAGTCGTAGGCCGCCGGCCACCCGTCGGCACCGGGCACGACGGCCATGCGATCGGGTCTCAGAACATGCAGCTCGCGCACGCTGCCGCCGATCGAGACGGCTTCGAGATAGGCGTTCCCGGCGACGAGCAGGAAGCCGTACCAGGCCTCCATCAGCTCGGGCTGGCACTGCGCCGGATTGGGGCGCGCCAGCAGTGTGACAAGGGGATGTTCCGAGACCTCGCGACCATCCTCGAAGAGATCGAGCGGTACCGAGGCCGCCGCCTCGGCAACCATCCGGACCGACCGATAGACCACCGGATTGGCCAGATAGCCTTCGCGGGCGAAGGTCGCGTAGTCGCGTGGTCGCCAGGCTGCGGCACCCTGGAATTGGAGTGCTACAAGCGCACCCGCTCCGCCATCCTTCGCCTCTGATGCGGGACGAAACTGGCGAGTCAGGCGATCGATGATCGAGAGCATTGGGGCTCCATTCATATGTCACGTATCTGCGGATCGCCGCGTCCGAGCATCAGCGCCGTCAATGCCCAGACGAGTGCATCCATCCGATCCGGGCTGCGTCCGCCCGACAGGCCGTCCGGCCCGAAGTCGCACATCTGGTCCTCGAGCTCGGGCCAGGATCCGACGTGGCTGACGAGGCCGCGCTGGTAAAGGGCCGCCACCGGCTCCGCCCGCACCCACTTTCCACGCGTGGCACGGACAAGCTCGATGGGAATATCGGCATCGACCTGTCGAATCAGCGTCGGGACGAGCTCGCCACCCTGATTGACCTCGGCGACAATGGTGTCGGCCTCATGCGCATGATAGGCTCGGACGGCAACCTCGGCCCAAGCGAGCGGCTCGCGCCCCCTGACTGTGCGGTCGTCGATGACGTAGCCGCGACCATCTCTCCCGAGGCCGACGACGACAATCCCGCAGGCATCAGCTCTTGCTCCGCTCGTCACCGGCGGGTCGAGTGCAACGACGATGCGGCCGAGTTCAGGCGGCTCGCAGATGCGATAGGCCTCGATCGTCTCACGCCTCCACAGCGCATCCGAGCGATCCTCGATCAGCTCTCCGTTCAGCTCCTGCCTCAGCATTGGAGTGCCCGCATATCGCACTTCCAGCTGACGAATGAAGTCCGGCGCGAGATTGATCTCGTTCTCGCGGGTCGTCATCAGCGTCGTCGCGGTCGCGGCATCCGCCATGATGCGGCGCAGCAGCGTCATGGACCTCGGTGTCGTCGTGACGACCTGACGAGGACTGCGGCCGAGCCGCAGCGCGAACTGCAGCATGTCGAATGTCTGTTCGGCGTGATGCCACTTGCAGATCTCGTCGAGCCAAGCTGCTGCGAACTGCGGACCGCGAAGTGCATCGGGCTCTTCGGCCGAGAAGATCTGCGCAATCGCTCCATTCTTCCAGACGACCTGTCGCTTCGAGGGCTCGAAATCCGGCCGCTCGGCGTCGGTATGGATGGCGAGCAATCCCGACACACCCTCGACCATGACGGAGCGAACCGCCGCAATCGTCTCGCCGACAAGAGCAATGCGTCTGGCCGGCGTCTCGGCAAAGGGGCGAATGCCGAGCGCCTGTGCCCGCACCCATTCGGCGCCGGCACGGGTCTTGCCTGCGCCGCGCCCACCGAGCATCAGCCAGGTGCGCCAAGGCCGCCCGCCATCGGCCGGCGGCACTTGGCTCGGCCTCGCCCAGAGCTGCCAGTCCCGATTGACGCGACCGACCAGATCCGGCGGCAGCAACCCCGTGATCGCATCAAGCCTTGAGTCGGTCCTTAAGAGCTCTAATTCTCTCAACAAGCTCTCGGCGCCAGCGGTCCTGATCGTCATCGGCGCCTCCTGCCGGGTCTGCAGCACCTCCAGCGGCCGGGACTTTGACCTGACCCAAGCCGCGAATGAGACGGGTCAGCTCGTTTGATTGCCGATTGAACTCAGCGGCGGGCGGCAGATGATCTTTTTGCAGCTCGATCTCCATTTGCGTCAGTCGTCCATCGATCAGCACGATGATGCGCTCCGTGAGCGTTGCCGGTGGCTTCGGCCTGAGTTGCTCCTTGCGCCGGCTGCCTGGCCGTCGCCACCCCATGCTGCGGGCGAGATCACGAAGCGTTTCCGGCGCAAGTCCGTAGTGCATGGCGATCTTCGGATAGGTCATCCGCCGGTCGTTCTGATAGCGGCGCTTGACCGCCGCCCAGTTGATCGCCCGGTCGTCAGTGGCGTCGGCGTCAGGCGGCTTCGCCTCCACTGCTGAGCATTGCTTCGTCTTGGCCATGCGCCTCCGCCAGGGCTCGCGCCAGCCTGACGCCACCCGAACCGGGTCGGACCGGGGCGCCTCAACTGCGACACTATTGGGGTTATACAAAAAACATACTTCGACAGCGCAACGATGTCAACAGGAAAGTGCTGACTGTAGTTCGTTTTATTACGACGTTGCTTGCGATGTCGACAAATCGACCAGTGTAATTCTGTTCGTCCGCAACGGGGATAACTTATTTTCGACCGTGCTTTCGCAACCCTGAACGGCCGGCGGCCTGATCGCTCAGCGGGGGAATGATGTAGCGCTCGTAGTTGTGCTCGGCGATCCGCGTCTCCGAGCGCACGACCTCGCGCACCGAGATGCCGGCCGCATGCACGCTCTCCGGGTCGCCCGAGACCAGATGATGCCACCATTGCAAGGGTTTACCCTCAGCGACGAGTACATAAGCGCAGGTCCGGGGCAGCCACTTCAGGCTCAGCACATTCTCGGGCGTCAGGGCGACACAATCGTGCACTTTCTTGTGCCGGCTCGGATAGTCCTTGCAGCGGCAGCTCCCGATGTCCAAGAGCTTGCAAGCGAGACGGGTCTGATGAATTTCTCCGGTGTCCTCGTCCTCCAGCTTGACGGTGCAACAGCGGCCGCAGCCGTCGCACAGGCTCTCCCATTCGCCCGCCGTCATCTCGGCTAGAGGCTTCACTTGCCAGAATGGTCTTTTGGATCGCGACAATGCTAAAATCCCGCCACCGAGAATCATCCGCCCGACTGGGCGCGGCGACCATTCAGCATAACCGGCGCAACCACTCAAGCGCGGCTGGCCCGACAGAGAGATCACAACGTTGAGCGACTGGTTCTTCAATCGCGGAGGCAGGAAGCGCCTGGTCGATTGGCTCGATCTCGACTCGCGGCTCGATTCCGGCCTGTTCACGCTGTACGAGGAGTTCAAGCGCCGCTGGAACACCGCCTCCGCAACCTTCGCACGATTCCGCCTGACCGGCTTCCGCCGCGTCCTCAACGAGATCGCCTCCGAGATGGCGACCATGGGGCTGGGCGGCGCCGCCGTCATGCTCATTCTGGCGCAGCCGGCCTTCGAGGCCGTGCAGGATGAGAATTGGCTGTCGGACGGATACATCTCAGTCACCTTCCTCGATCGCTACGGCAATGAGATCGGCAAGCGGGGCATCAACCGGTCTGATGCGGTGCCGCTCGAGGAAATCCCCGACGTCATGATCAAGGCGTTGCTGTCCACTGAGGATCGCCGCTTCTTCGAGCATTGGGGCGTCGATGTCTTCGGCACGCTCCGCGCTCTGGCCGAGAACCTTCGCGCGAATGAGGTCGTCCAGGGCGGCTCGTCGATCACGCAGCAGTTGGCGAAGAACCTGTTTCTCACCTCCGAGCGCTCGCTCGAGCGCAAGATCAAGGAGGCCTTCCTCGCCCTGTGGCTCGAGACCCATCTCACGAAGCGCGAAATCCTGAAGCTCTACTTCGATCGCGCCTATATGGGAGGCGGCGCATTCGGCTTCGAGGCCGCCGCTCAGTTCTACTTTGGCAAGTCGATCCGCGATGTGACGCTGGCTGAGGCAGCCCTGCTGGCGGGACTGCCGAAGGCGCCGACGAAGTATGCGCCGCATATCAATCTCGCCGCCGCACGTGCGCGCGCCGACGAGGTGCTGACCAACATGGTGCAGGCCGGCTTCATGACCGAAGGCCAGGTGCACGGCGCCCGCCTCAATCCCGCCCAGCCCATTCAAACAGGGCTCGCCTCCAGCCCGGACTGGTTCCTCGACTGGGCTTACGAAGAGGCTAAGCGGATCCTCGAAGGCCAACAGGACCAGGTATTCATCGCCCGCACGACCGTCGACCTCGACATGCAGCGCACCGCCGATCAGACGATCGCCTCGACGATCGCCGAGAACGGCCGGGCCAAGCGGGTCAAACAGGGCGCGCTCGTCTCGATGGAGACCGATGGCGCCGTCAGGGCGCTGGTCGGGGGTGTCGACTATGGCGACAGCCAGTTCAACCGTGCGAGCCAGGGCCGGCGCCAGGCTGGATCGACATTCAAGCCCTATGTCTACCTGACGGCGCTCGAGAACGGCTGGACGCCGACGAAGACCATGCGAGATACCTCGCCCTTCTGCAAGCCGAACCACTACGTCACGAATTTCAGCGGCGGAGCTTCTGGCCGGAGCATGCAGCTGATCGAGGCGCTGTCCAGATCGACCAACACCATCGCCGTCCGCCTGTCACACGAGGTCGGCATCAAGAAGGTCGCCGAGGTAGCGAAGCGACTGGGCCTCTCAAAGGTCGACACGAGCTGCACGATGGCACTCGGCACGACCGATCTGACGCTGCTCGAGCACACGGGCGCTTACGCCGTGTTCGCAAATGGTGGTAAGGCGGTCCGCCCCTACGCCATCACCGACATTCAGAACTCGCGCGGCGAGGTCGTCTACTCTCGCGACAAGCAGGAGCCGGCGCCCCGACAGGCCTTCGACCCGAAGGTCATCGCCCAGCTCAACAGCATGTTGCGGCGCGTGGTCGAGGCGGGAACCGCCCGCCGCGCCGAGCTTGATTTCACGAATGTCGCGGGCAAGACGGGCACGACGTCCTCGTTCAAGGACGCCTGGTTCATGGGGTTCTCGGGAAAATATGTGACCGGCATCTGGTTCGGCAACGACGAGTCGACGCCGATGAACAACGTCACCGGCGGCCAGCTCGTCGCGCCGGCCTGGAAGACGTTCATGACGGCAGTGCACACGAACATCGCGGACATCGCGCCGATCCCCGGCATTCCCGTTCACCCGGTGCAGCAGGCCGAGATGGATCGGGTGGCCGCACTCCGCACCGAGCAGCCTGTGGACGAGACCGGACCCGGCACTTTGCCCGAGCGGACACTGACCGTGTTGAAAGACTTGGCGGATGCCTTGCGAAAGGCTGCGGGCCGGCCGGCGAGCACGGGCGACGCGACGGACCCTGGAAACTTGCCGAAGCAGGGCAACCTGGAGCACGTTCCGACCAAGTGGGCACTGACTGGTCGCACGCACGTACTCCAAGCCACTAACCTGGAGCGCCGATCTCATTCCATCAGATCGCATAGTGCACTCGGGCTCGGCCCGGCCAGCGCCATCGAAGGAGCGCGCGTGGCAACGAATGCGGTGACGCCATGAGAGGCGATAGCCAGGTGATGCGATGAGCCTCGGCACCCTACCGGCGCGCAGACCGCGCCTGCGTCTGCGCCATGCCCTGCACATTTTCGAAGGTCTCGCGTTCCGTGCCATACGCCGGTGGCTGGCACGGCTACTGTCGATACTCGTGCGACTCAGCCTGTTTCTCGGCACTGCGCTCGTGACGGGCCTCGGCTCTGCTTACTTTGTGATGGACAAGGGTACGAGCCTGACGGTGGTCCAATCTGGGCCATGGGCGCTGTGGCCGGCAGCCGGGCGGCCGGACGCCGATCCTTATACGCGGGCGCACTTCGCGCGCCTCGGCGCACTGCCGATCGGTGCCGCCAGTGCGCACTATTTCATGGCCACAACCGACGCCAACGGCGCGCCGCTCTACGGCGACTGCGAGTACGAGCTCGCCGGGTCGGGCCCCGAGGCCGCGTGGTGGAGCCTGGCGCTCTACGGTCACGACGGCCGCCTGAAGGAGAACGACTTCGACCGCTACGCCATCACAGGAGCTACAGCGCTCCGCGATACCTCGGGCCGCATCACGGTCCGGATCGCCAGCGATGTCCGCTCCGGCAACTGGCTGCCCTCGGGCGATGATGGCGGCTTCCGGCTGCTCCTCAGGGTGTATCAGCCCGCCGCCGACAAGGACGGACTGTCCTCTCCCGGATTTGGCACCATCGAGAGGATTGGATGTCGATGAGGCGCTTTCTGCTCTCGCGCCAGAGTCTGTTCTGGATCTTCGGCGGGCTGCTGCTCGGCGGTATCGTGCATATTCTGGTCGTTCTGTCGACGCCGAGATCGATCGCCAGCACGGCCTCGCAACAGCTGTGGGCGGCGGTGCCCGTCAACGAGGCGACCGTCCTGCCGCCGGTCACAGCCGATGCCCAGCTCTTCTCGTATATGGCCCCCGACGTGCGCTACGTGCTCTGCCGCTACGACATCAGCAAGGATCCCGTGTCGGTGCGCACGCCCCTGCTCGACGGCTCCTGGTCAATCTCTCTCTACGATGAGCTTGGATCGAATTTCTATACGATCACCGGGTCCGACCTGCAGCGGCGCGAGGCGGAGCTCATTCTGGCGCCTTCGGAGGACGGCGTGACCGCCCTGCCTTTCGGCAACGATCAACCGACGACGGCGATCACGGTGAGCGTGCCCGAGAGGACCGGCCTTCTGGTCATCCGCGCCCCGGAGAGTGCCCCCGGCCGTCGCGCCGAGATCGACCGGGCTCTATCTCAGGTGACATGCGGCGCGAAGAGCCGCGCGCGGAACGGCTGATCCTCAAGTCTCAGGTCTTGGCCTGAAGGCGGCTCCGGCTACCGCCGCTTGCCGCGACCTTTGCCGCCAACGCTGGGCCCTGCCTGTTTCGTCGGGGTGTCTACGGTCTCAATGGCCGGCGACTCCGGCCACCGCTCCATCCGGACGCCCGGAAATATGACGATCTCGGCCGATTGACCAGCCGAGAGGAGCGCTTGCTCGCGCCCGGCCTGCGGCCTGAACTCGACGACGATTCCCATCTTCGCGGCCCCCCGCTCTCTCGCGGCACCATCGGTGCCACCTGCCTCAAGCAGAAACATGCGATTCTCTGCTGAAGACAGTTTGCACACGGGAGGAATTAACAAGAGGTAAACACCCTTCGGATGTCATCGCGGATGCCTCGATGTGCGGCGGCGTGGTCACGCCTGAACGAGCCAATCGTCGAGATGATGACGCCCTCTCGCATCCTCGACCTCGACAACCCACAGATCGGCATCGAAGTCGCGCTGGCGGCGAATCACCTGATCGGCATCCGCTTCCGGAATGGGACCGGCCGACGCTCGCACCCAGCGCCGGTCGCTCTCGAGGCCCGACATCCCGGCTGGCGCGGGCGCAAAGACCTCGGCCGTTCCGTCGAGGCGGTTGAGCTTGATGTAGATTGCGCCGGCATCGGCGTCGCCCCGAGCGACCAGCACCGCTGGGATGCCGTTGGCGGCGCAAATCCTCAGATAGCCTTGCACCCAGATTTCAGCCTTGAGCCGCATGACTCGAATTGAACGGCAAGAAGCCTGCCGGTCAAGCCATCCGGGGCGACGCGGGTCAAAGCGGCCAGGCCCAAAGGATCAGCGGCGTGCCGGCAGCGACGACGAGAATGGAGAGCGGCAGCCCGAGCCGCCAATAGTCGCCGAACCGGTATCCTCCGGGCCCCATCACCAGGAGATTGTTCTGGTGACCGATCGGCGTCAGGAAATCGCATGCCGCGCCGAGCGCAACTGCCATCAGGAACGGGTCGATGCTGTAGCCGAGCCGCTCGGCAACCGCCGCCGCGATCGGCCCCATGACGAGAACGGCCGGCGCGTGGTGCAGGATCGGCGTCACGAGCATGGCGACGGCGAGAATCAGCGCCACAGAGAGCGAGCCGGGAAGCAGCGACGCCGCTGTCGCGAGATGCTCGCCGAGATATTCCGCCAGGCCTGTCTCCTTGAGCGATTCGCCAACCGGGATGAGCGCGCCGAGCATGACGATGATCGAGCCGTCGATGGACTCATACGCCGCCTTGAGGCTGATCTGTCGGCTCAGCACGATCAGCACCGCCGCGCCGAAGAAGGCCACATGCGCCGGCACGACATGCAGCACCATCAGAATGAGCGCAATGGCCAGAATGCCCAGCGAGATGGCGCCGCGCCGCTCGCCGCCTAGGTCGAGCTTGCGGTCGGCAAGCGGCAGACAGCCGAGCTCGGCGAGAGTTGCGACCATCGTCTTCTGGAAACCCTGCAGCAGGACGACGTCGCCGACCTCGAAGCGGTGCGATTGCAACCGGCTGGTGATCGGGCGGCCGGCGCGACTGACCGCCAGCAGATTGGTCTCGTAGTGCTGCCTCAGGCCGAGGCTACGCGCACTTTCGCCCACCAGCAGGGATTCGGACCCGACGATCGCCTCGACGACCTCCATATCGCCGAGCTCCTTCTTGAGGGTCTCGAGCTCACCCGAGCCCGCGAGTGCGAGTTTGCCTTCGGAGGTGATGGCCTCGACCGCCTCCGATCCGCCCTGAACGACCAGGATGTCGTTCTCGAACAGGAGCCAGGTCCGTGAGGGAATGTAGTGATGGCCGGCCTCGCGAATGATGGCGATGACCGTCAGGCTGCCTTCGTCGAAACTTTCGAGATCACCGACAGTCTTGCCGATGTAGGGCGACCCCTTCTCGATCTGTAACTCCGTCGTGTAGCGCTCGATCGCGAACCGCTGGCTCTCGCTGGCGGCCGGTGTGCGATCGGCCGGCAGCACGCGCCAGGCAACGGCCAGAAAAGCGATCGCGATGAGCGTCAGCGGCAGGCCGACATAGACGAAATCGAACATCTGGAATGGCTCGCCGGTCGCGGTCTCGCGAATGGCCGACACGAGCAGGTTGGGCGAGGTGCCGATCAGCGTGATGGTTCCGCCGATGAGCGATCCGAAGGCAAGCGGCATCAGATAAAGCGAGGCCGGCCGCTTGCTGCGGCGTGCTGTCTGCAGCGCCAGCGGCATGAAGATGCCAAGCGTACCGACGTTCTTGATGATCGCCGACAGCAGCGAGACCGTTGTCGTCAAGACGGCCACCTGTGCGGTCGTCGACTTGGCGACACCCAGGAGCCGCCGCATCAAACCGTCGAGAACGCCCGATCGCGAGATCGCCTTGCTGATGACGAGCACAGCGGCGATGATGACGATGACGGGGTGGGAGAAGCCGTCGAAGGCTTTGTCCGTCTTCACCACCCCGAGCCCGATCGCCGTCAACAGCACGGCGACGGCAACGAGATCGTAGCGCCAGCGCCCCCACATGAAGAGGCCAAGCATGGCCAAGGCGACGAGCATGGCCTCGACTTGCAGAATGCTCATGGAAGCTCCCGCGGCCCTGTCCGAGAATCGCGTCCGGATCAGACTACTGGGCTTGCTGCTCGGCGTCGATCATTGCCGAAACTCAAGCGACGGCATTGGCGAGCATCAGAATATGAACGCTAACCTTCGGCCGCGACCAGGCGAGCGACCAGCTGACCGCCGATCTTTCCGGTTACCTCGAGCCCGTGCGCCGTCTCGTATTGCTTGATCGCCCGGGCGGTCCGCGCGTCGAGCTTGCCATCGACGGCCCCCGGGTCGAAACCTGCCTCCAGAAGCCGCGCCTCGATCTCCCGGACGACGCGAGAGCCTTCTCCCGTCACGTGCGGCGCCTCGAGGCCCTTGGCGACAATGGTGGTCCCGAACAGCAGATCCTTGAGGATCGCCTCGCTCGGCATACCGGTGAGCGGCCGACCGGTGTCGGTCTCGAACGCGAGCACGGCAGCGCGGGTCTGAAGAGTGAGCTTGCCGCCGTCATCGCCGGGAGCGTAGCCCTTCGCCTGGAGTTCGCGTTGCACCGCAGACACGAGCTCGGCCTCGGGGGCATGGACCTCCAGACCGGCGGAGGCGACATCGCTCTCCGCGGCCAGCCCCGATGGGGCGGGCGCTCTGCTGCTCGGGCCTGGATCATTGCGCATGGCGATGTTGAGCATGACGGCCAGCGTCAATCCGGCACAGAGCATGAGCGCGAAACGCGGCTTTCTCCGCGCGCGAGCCTTGTTGGATCTCCAGAGCACGGCGATGCACCTCCGAACGGTGCGCAGAGTAGGGCCCCGGCGGTTTACAATTCATTTACCGCATCGGGGCCAACGGACAGGCCCCGTGGCCGGCACCGATAAAATTCGAATGAAATTTGCGGTCCGTCTTTCAGCGTGTTTTCGACAAGTCCTGCTAGATTGCCGTGCAGTCGGGAAAAGAAGCCGGGGAATCGGCAACCGAGGGCAGGGTCATGTTCTTGTTCAGAGCCGCAGTCGTGGCGGGCATCGCCATCGCATTGATGCCGTCCGATCCGGACCGCCAACAGGCGCTCATCGGCAGTGCGCGCGAGAAGGCGGTCTGGGTGATGACCTATTGCGACCGCGAGCCCGAGACCTGCACGCAGGCCGGCACCGCCTGGAGCGCCTTTCTCGCCAAGGCCGAGTTCGCCGGCCGGCTGGTCGCCGAGATCGTGAGCTATCAGGTGGAATCGGATCAGCCCAAGGTCAGGCGCGTCGCCACCGCCAAGGTCGTCGACGGTCGCATCGCTTACAGCGAGGATCTTGCCCTAGACGCGGGCGCATCGGACGGCAACTGAGCGCACAAGGTTGCATCGGCTGCCGCCAGAGGCTTAATTGCCCGGCATGTGCAGCGGAACCATCGATAGCGGGTCACCGACCGTCGCCGCCATCATCGAGGATTTCGACCTCCTCGATGACTGGGAGGACCGGTATCGCTATGTCATCGAGCTCGGCCGTGAGCTCGCGCCATTTCCCGAGAACGAGCGCATCGAGACAAACAAGGTCAGAGGCTGCGCAAGCCAGGTCTGGCTGCTGACCCACGTCGACCGGACCGCGGGCGAGCCCCGGCTGAGCTTCCAAGGCGACAGCGACGCCCATATCGTTCGTGGCCTCATCGCGATCCTGCTCCGCCTCTATTCCGGGCGCACGGCGGCCGAAATCATCCAAACCGACGCGACTGCCATCTTCAGCCGCCTCGGCCTCGACCAGCAATTGACTCCCCAGCGCTCGAACGGCCTCGCCTCGATGGTGGCCCGGATCCGGCGAGACGCTGAGGCGGCGTTAACGGAAATGGGGTAAGCTGATAAACTCCGTGTCGGGAGCCGTCCAGCGCCCTCGATCGCCGCGCCTGCTTGACGAGAGTATCCCGTGTCCGTCCTCCGAGCTCCGGCCGTTGCCCTGCCCCACCTGACGAATGCTGAGCTTGCGATCATCCGTCGCGCCGGTTCGCGCCGAGTGTTCGGCGCCGACGGCCGCGAACTCGAAGCCTGGAGCCGCGAGGACATCGAGCAGACGCTCGATCTTCTGGGCCAGCACCTCATCGCCTGCGGCTTTCACGGTGAATGGCAGCCGACGGACTATGGCGTCGAGATCGAGTCCGTCATCGGCAAGCTCGACGATGTTCTAGAGGCCGCCGAGGTCGATGGTCATTCTGCCTTGCCCGCCCAGGCGCCGAGCGTCGGGCGATAGTCGGCATCGCCCCAGCTGGTAAGTCGCACTCGCTCTTGTCCCGAGCCTCGCTCCGAGACCAGCAGCCCGTAGTGTCGGGCGAGCCGCGACAGGGCCAACAGTAGCACGACCTTGCCCGAGCGCTGCGGCCAGCCGCGCGCCGTCTCGGATGCCTCGAGGCCCTTCAGGTGACAACAGACATCGACCAGGATGCCGGCAAGCTCAGGCCCGACCTCCTCGAGGGCGCGTCGGACCCGCTGCTGGGCGCCGGCAACGCTGTCGCGCAAGCGCGAGGCCTCATCCGGTGCCGAACGCCGCGACCGGCCCGTGCTGGCGAGGCCGTTCCAGCTCGCCGTCACCCGCGGCGACATGCCCGCATGCCAGAAATCGCTACGCAACCGCTCACCGGCCTCGAACTGCGCATCGGACAGGATGGGTTTGCCGGACTTGTCTGCCCGCCGGCGCAACCAGGCGAGCGGACTCTCCTGCTCGTTGACGAGCACCCTGGAGCGCATCGCACCAATGCCGATCTCGCGCTGGACCAGAGCCTGATGCTGCTCGGCATAGCCATCGCCACCCGATAGCCGACGCTTCAGCCAGGCAAGGCCGGGCGGAAGGATCCGGTGCTTGCCGTCGACGCATTCGATCAGCCCGGTCTGCTCTGCCATAGCGACAACGACAGGTGGGATGTTGACCGCAAGCCCCTCGAGCACGGGGGACGAGGGATCGCCATCAGACGCCGGAACAATCCGAATGGCGCCGCCCTGCCGCGCCAGCACGCTCAACAGCCGTGCCAGTGCCGCCACCGGACTCTTCGTCCGCATCGCCGCCTTCACGCGACAGACCGCTGCTGGAACGACCGGCGGCGCTCGATGAGCTCGAGGCTCGAAGGCGGAGCAACCCGCTTCAAGATGGCCTCGATCATCTCCAGTGCCCGGTCGAGTCTCGGATCGTCACGCCGGTCCTCGATGATGAGACAGGCATAGGCGACCGTAGTGCGGTCGCGATTGAAGATCCGTCCGACCTCGGAGAGCGACAGACCGCCGGCGACATGCGTGAGATACATGGCCACCTGCCGTGCGAAAGCGATCTCTGCGGTCCCTCGGCGCGTCAGGGCCAGATCCGTCACCGCGACGTCAAAGATTCGGCTGACTGTTCCATCGACCACCGATTTGACGAGCGAAACGTGTGCCGAACCCTGGAGCGGCGTCTCTGCGAATTGCTCTTGTCGTGCTGCATGATGGCTGCGGCAGCTCATTTCTGACGGATCCCCGAACTCCCATGCGAACCCCTCGCGATTGCCGCAGTGTACCGGTCATCCTTGGCCCGTAGCCGTCCTGCGGTGCATCGGATGATAGGTCCGTGCCGGTGACCGGGGATAAGTTTTTCGCCATCGATCGAAGGATTGGTAACGAATTCGTATACGAATGCTGATTAACCGTATACTGTAGGATCGGGCCCGGGTTATCCCCGGCCACTCGCGAGCGTGCGAGGCTGCTCAACCACCACGACGTGGAAGGAGCACCACAAATGCGCGCACCGTTCCTGACCGACATGGCCTATGTCAGAGCCCGCGATCTACCGAGACTGCTTGCCGTCTGGCCGGAGGATGTGGCGAGACTGAGCGGGCCCGGGCTCGAAAGCATCGTTGCCAAACTGGCACGCGCGCTCGCTGCCGAGCGGCGGCGGGCGACGCGGCGCGACTGGAGCTACGATCTCAATCGCCATGTGGCACTCGTCCGCGCGCACGCCGCCGAGCAAGCGGTGCTCGATGGCGACCGGCGGAGGCGAGCCCTCGAGCAGCTCCGCGCGGCTCGCCGACCGGTCAGCGGCGCCGGCGCTGTCCCAGACCCATCTTCTTCGCCAGTTGCGATCGCGCCGACGCATAGTTCGGAGCAACCATCGGATAGTCGTGGGGAAGATCCCACTTCTCGCGATATTCCTCCGGCGACAGATTGTAGTGCGTTCTGATGTGCCGCTTCAGCGACTTGAATTTCTTTCCGTCCTCGAGGCAGACGATGTAGTCGGGTGTAACGGACTTCTTGATGGCAACCGCCGGCTTGAGATCCTCGCGAACAGGCGGAGCCACTGCGCCGGTCGCTCTCGTCAGGGCGCCATGGACATCTGAAATGAGTTGCGGCAACTCCGATGCGACCACCGTGTTGTTGCTGACGTAAGCTGACACGATATCCGCGGTCAGCTCGACGATTTCGTTTCTGTCCATATCCTGTTCCATCTCTTGCATGCTCCCTAGCGGGCACTCCCCTGTTCGAGAAATTCATCACGTCTTGCCGCTGGCGGCTGGCGAGCAGCCATTCGACCCAAGTAGAACTCCAGTCTACGGAGGCATTTCCGGATCAAAATTTCAGCTCTTCCTCGATCTGAGCCGGAACAGCTCTTACGCATCAGCAATCAACGCGACTCGTAGTGAGTTTTTGTGAAGCTTTCAATAGAACCCGACAGGAACGTGAACAGGCCACCGGCTGGGTCCGTCTAAAGTATTGGAAAAATCGTGCAGATGATCGAAGAAATAAGAGTTATCGGTCGACGGTAAGGGAAAACAACTAGATTAAGAAAATCTAATCGTCTCGTATTTCCCAGCGAACATGATGAGCGAATACTTAGCGTTTCGCGAGGGATTCCGGGCGCTCGGAACAGACACGACCACGCCAAAGTGGAACGGGCCGAAGTGTCGGTCGCGGGAAACAGGGACCGCAGCCACTCTGATCCTCCGCCTTGCGCGGGTTCGATGGTCAATCATGCCGTCATCCGACGCGCGTCCAGGCGGGCGTCAGCGATGCACCGGATGCCAGCCCAGGAGCAAGAGCAGCACGAAGAAGCCGACGATGTAGCCGATGACGACCGGCCAGCCGTGCCGGACCCAAAGGCCGACCGAGCGGGCCTCCGGCCTCAGATTCGATACCGCCACGCCCGCTGACGATCCGAACCAGACCATCGAGCCGCCGAAGCCGACGGCAAAGGCGAGCAGTCCCCAGTCGTAGCCGCCTTGCTTCAGCGCCAGCGCCGTCAGCGGAATATTGTCGAAGACGGACGATACGAAGCCGAGGCCGAGCGCCGTCTGCCAGGAGGCCGATGGCAGCTCCTCCACCGGCATCATCGAGGCCGACGCGACCAGAGCCAGAAGGAAAATCGATCCCTTGGCGGTTTCCGGCATGATGGACCAGTCCGGTCGGCGCCAGCCACTCGCCAACAGCAGGACGGCCCAGACTGAGATGCCGAGCACGGGCAGCATTTCAGCGAGCTCTGGTGCGAAGATGTTGGTGGTGATGTTGGTCGCCACCGCCGCTACCAGAATGAGCCCGACGACCGTAACGCGCGCGTAGTCGATCGTGAACGCGCCTTCGATGTGCTTCATGACGGGAGAGTAGCGCTGTTGCTTGAGCGATGCGGGTATGCCGAAGACCAGCAAGGCTGCGAACGCCGCAATATATGCATGCAGCACGTCCAGAGGGCTGACGCCGTCGATCCACATCATCGTCGTCGTCGTGTCGCCGAGGACGCTGCCGGCCCCGCCGGCATTGGAGGCCGCGACGATGGCGGCCAGATAGCCGATGTGCACCTTGTCGTGAAAGACCTTGGTGGCGACGGTGGTACCGATGATGGCGGCCGCGATGTTGTCGAGGAAGCCCGAGAGGACCCAGATCAGGACGAGCAGAACGAAGCAGCCCTTCCAGTCATCCGGAAGAATCGCTGGCATCTCGTCGGGGAGCCGGCTCTCCTCGAAGTGCCGCGACAGCAGGCCGAAGCCGGTCAGCAGCAGAAACAGGTTGGCGAGCAGCACCCACTCGTGACCGAAATGGCCGACAAGTCCGGAGAACCCCAGCCCGGTCTTGAACCCCGAGAAGACAAGCTTGTAGAGGATGATGGTCGCGAGCCCGGTAAGCGCCACCTGAAGCGTCCGGTGGTGGAGCAAAGCCACGCCACCCAGCGTCGCTGCGAAGATCAGGAAATCGATCGGAATGCCGAATAGCCGGTTGAGCGGCACCTCGCCCGCTGACGCCTCCGCCCACGCCGGATCGATACCGAGGATCGACGCGATAAAGAGCGCCAGAACGGCCGGGATCATCAGTCGCATGCCTCGGAATCTCCTCACTGCTGACGTTCCCGGGGAAGCGCGTGTTATAATCAACTGATGGGCGACGGCAACCGCTATCGAACACGGGAGAGTGATCGGGGCATGCCTCGACAAGCCGTCAGCCGGAGCCCACATCATGGGAGCCGAGAGCGCGGAGGACTCGCTGATGACAGGCAAACAGAAGATCCAGGCCATGGCCAAGAGCAACAAGGACTGGCGGGCCGAGCTCTCGCCTGAGGCCTATCGGGTCACGCGGGAGCACGGCACCGAGCGCGCTTACTCCCACCCCTACCACAAGGAGAAGGCGGGCGGCACCTACATGTGCGTGTGCTGTGGCGCACCGCTGTTCTCCTCGGAGGCGAAATTCGATTCCGGGACAGGATGGCCGAGCTACTACGAGCCTGTCTCGACGGACGCCGTCGGCACGACCGAGGATCGCTCGTTCTTCATGCGTCGCACCGAGGTGCACTGTGCTGAGTGCGACGCGCATCTCGGGCATGTCTTCCCCGACGGACCGAAGCCGACGGGACTGCGCTACTGCATCAACGGCGTGGCGTTGAAGTTGGAGCCGGAAGCGAAGGACTGAGTGAAGCGGTCCTGCAATACGACCGTCTTGGGGTTGCGCCTCTGCGCCGTCCCGATCACCGCACCGTGCCGGTGCGCGGCAGCAGAGCCGCCAGCAATCCCAATGCCGGCAGCCAGGCACACAGCTTGAATACCGCGATGATGCCGATCTGGTCGGCGGCGAGACCGAGGGCGCCCGCGGCTATGCCACCGAGCCCGAACGACAGTCCATAGAACAGGCCACCGACCAATCCGACCCGATGTGGCACGAGATCAATGGCGAAGATCAGGATCGACGAGAAAGCGCTGGCGATAATGAAGCTGATCACCACTGAGAGCACGGCTGTCCAGAACAGGCTCGCGTAAGGCAACATGAGGGCGAATGGCAGCACCCCGAGGATCGAGATCCAGATGATCCGCTCGCGGCCGATGCGGTCCCCCGCCATGCCGCCGGCAATGACGCCGAAGGCTCCGACGACCAGATAGAGGAACAGGAGGATCTGCGAAGCCTGAACCGTCACGCCGAAACGCTCGATGAGGTAGAAGGTGTAGTAGGAGGTGAAGGCGGCGGTGTAGGCGTTCTTCGAGAGCAGGAGGATCATCAGCACGGCCATTGCCAGCAGGATGCGGCCGCGTCCGAGCCCGTGGCCGCCCAATGACGTCCCTGACGTCGTCGAGCGAGTCGCCTGCGCTCGACGCATCCGCGCGTAGCGGGTCCCGGTCCACACCATCAGCACCATGGCGGCGAGCGCCACCACCGAGACGAGGCTCAGGCTCGATTGTCCGCGCGGCATGACGACACCGGCCGCCAAGAGCGGTCCGATCGCATAGCCGGCATGGCCGCCGATCTGGAAGATGCCCTGCGCAAAACCCTGCTGGCCGGCCGCAGCATGGCGAGCCATGCGCGTCGCCTCGGGATGAAACACGGCCGAGCCGAGCCCGACCATAGCCGCCGACATGAGGATCACCACGTAGTTGCCGGCGAAGGCAAGGCCGAGGAGTCCGCTGAGCGTCGCACCCATGCCGAGCACCATGGCATAGGGCCATGGGCGGCGATCGGTGATGAAACCCAATACAGGTTGCAGCAGCGACGAGGTGACCTGGAAGGCAAGCGTGATGAGGCCGATCTGCGCAAAGCTCAGCGCATAATTCTGCTTGAACAGCGGATACATGGCCGGGATCATCGACTGGATGACATCGTTCAGCAGATGCGCACCGCTCAAGGCAACGAGAATAGGGAGCAGTGGCCGCTCCACGGCGTTGGCCTCGATCGTCACGCCGACCTCATCTGCTTCTGGGGCGGGAGGATCCCGCGACCGACCCGGGCATGGAAGCCGAAGCCATGGGCCGAAGCAACCGGCAACGGCTGCGCCTTCGGCAAGGCCGGCCTTGACGTCCTGCATACCCTCCGGCTTTCGTGAGCCCAGCCCTGACCGATGCGGTCCATGCTTGCGAGGAGAACCTCCACTTGCCCCCAGCTGACGCCCTGAAGCCCCCCATCGCCGAACGCCGGCCAACTCGCTCGACCTATCACGGCATCCTCCTCGAGGACGACTACGCGTGGCTCAAGGCCGAGAACTGGCAAGAGGTGATGCGCGATCCGGCAAGCTGCCGGCCGACATCCGGGCCGTGCTCGAGGCTGAGAATGCCTATGCCGCCGCCGTCATGGCCGACACCGAGGAGTTGCAGGCCACGCTCTTCGCCGAAATGAAGGCGCGCATCAAGGAAGACGATTCGACGGTTCCGGCCCGAGACGGGCCATGGTCGTATCTCATGAGCTACGTCACGGGCGGCGAGTACCCGCGCTACTGCCGGAAGCCGACGGGGAAAGCCGACGCGGACGAGGAGGTGCTGATCGACGGAAATGCCCTGGGCAAGGGCCTCGCCTATTTCTCGCTCGGCGCCGCCGAGCACGCGCCCGACCACCGACGTATCGCCTATGCCACCGACGAGAAGGGCTCGGAGATCTACACGATCCGGATCCGCGATATCGCCTCCGGCAAGGATCTCCCCGACGAGATCGGCGACACCAACGGCAATCTCGAGTGGGCCGCCGACAGCCAGACGATCCTCTACACCCGCCTCGACGACAATCACCGGCCGTTCGCGGTCTATCTGCACCGGCTCGGTACTCCGGTGACCGACGATGCGCTGGTCTATCGCGAGACCGATCCGGGCTTCTTCGTCTCGGTCGGCAAGACGCTCTCGGGACGCTTCCTGATCGTCTCGACGCACGACCATGAGACCTCCGAGGCCTATCTGATCGATAGGGCGAGGCCCGAGAGCCAGCCGAAGATCGTGGCGGTTCGAGAGCCCGGCCACGAGTATCACGTCGACCACCGCGGCGACGGCCTCGTCATCCTGACGAACCGCGACGGCGCCGAGGACTTCAAGATCGTCACCGCACCGATCGATCAGCCCGGCCCCGAGAGCTGGACGGACATCGAGCCGCACAGGCCGGGACGTCTCATCCTCGACCACACGGCCTACAAGCATCATCTCGTTCGCCTCGAGCGGGAAGGCGGCCTGCCGCGCATCGTCATCCGGCGCTGGACGGACGGGACCGAGCATGCCATCGCTTTCGACGAGGAAGCCTATTCGCTCGGCATGTCGGAAGGCTACGAGCACGACACGACGACCTTGCGCTTCACCTATTCGTCACTAGCGACGCCGGCCGAGATCTTCGACTACGACATGGAGAGCCGCGAGCGCACGCTCCGCAAGCGCCAGGAGGTGCCGAGCGGGCACGACCCCGAACTCTATGCGACGCGCCGGATCCTGGCGCCCGCCCACGACGGCGAGACCGTGCCCGTCTCGCTCATCCATCTCAAGTCGACGCCGATCGACGGCTCTGCGCCGCTCCTCCTCTATGGCTACGGCTCCTACGGCATCACGATACCCGCCGGGTTCGCCACGTCGAGGCTTTCTCTCGTCGATCGCGGTTTCATCTATGCCATCGCGCATATCCGCGGCGGCAAGGACAAAGGCTACCGCTGGTACACCGACGGCAAGCGGGAGAGGAAGATCAACACGTTCAAGGATTTCATCTCTGCCGGCGAGCATCTGGCGGCATTGGGTTATGGCGCACGCGGCCGCATCATCGGCCATGGCGGATCGGCCGGCGGCCTATTGATGGGGGCGGTTGCCAACATGGCGCCCGACCTGTTCCTCGGCATCATCGCCGAGGTGCCCTTCGTCGACGCCTTGAACACGATGCTGGACGACACGCTGCCGCTGACACCGCCCGAGTGGCCGGAATGGGGCAACCCGATCCTCAAGCGAGAGGATTTCGAGACGATCCGGGCCTACTCGCCCTACGACAATGTCCGCACGGCAGCCTATCCGCACATCCTCGCCATGGCAGGTCTTACCGATCCGCGCGTCACTTACTGGGAGCCGGCGAAGTGGGTGGCCAAACTCCGCCGCCTGAAGTCGAACGACACACTGCTCCTTCTCAAGACCAACATGGATGCCGGCCACGGTGGGGCATCCGGCCGTTTCGAGCGACTGAAGGAGACCGCCCTCGCCTATGCCTTCGCGCTGAAGACCTCACAGGACATGAACATGCCGCAGTCGATTGCGCCGGTGGGCTCGCCGACGTTGAAGGCGTCGCTCGGTGACGTCCTCAAGCGAATCCCAGGCGCCAGGACCGCCGTCTGGCCCAATGGCGAGCCGTTCGCGGATGCACTCCGGCATGGCTCGATGTCGGTCGAGGTGTTCGCGCCCGCGGCGAGGACAACCAATCTCCACACGAGCAGGACGAGCTCTACCTCGTCGTCTCGGGATCGGCGAATTTTTGGCATGAGGGAGGGACAATCCCGGTCACTGCCGGCGACGTGCTGTTCGTCGCGGCCGGCGACCGGCACCGCTTCTCGAGGATGTCGGACGACTTCGTGACCTGGGTGGTGTTCTGGGGACCGAAAGGTGGAGAGCAACCATGACCGGACGTATGCGACGCACGCAATCACAGCTCCTGGTGGTCGACATCCAGGATCGCCTGCTGCCGACCATCGACGGCCATGCGCAGGTCGTCTTCGCGGCTGAGCGGCTGATCCGCTACGCCCGGCGGCTCGATGTGCCGATGACGATCTCCGAACAGTATCCCAGAGGCCTCGGTCCGACATCGGCGCGGCTTCTCGAAGTGGCCGGCAACGAGGCCGCCCGGCTCGACAAAGTCGAGTTCTCCTGCCTCGCCAATCCCGCGCTGGCCGGGCATCTCGACCGGATCAAGGCGGCTGGCCGATCGCAGATCGTCGTCGCCGGCATGGAAGCACATGTCTGCGTGCTACAGACCGTGCTCGATCTCCTGACGGCGGGCTACGAGGTGTTCCTCGTCGCCGACGGCGTCGGCTCGCGCGCCGCCCTGAGTCGGTCACTCGCCATCGAGCGCATGCGGGCGGCCGGTGCGACCATCGTCGACAACGAGATGGTGATGTTCGAATGGCTCGAACGCGCCGGCAGCCCTGAGTTCAAGGAGCTGCAGAAGCTCCTGATGTAGGCGGGGCCGACGGTCGGCCAGCATCCAAACGCGGCACGGCCCCGACAGCGATCACCATCGGGGCCGTGAGATTGCCGGTCGTTGCTCCGTAAAGCGCTCAGGTGCGCGGCGGGCGGCCGTCGGTGGGCCTCACCTTCTTGGGCGTCGCGGGCAGCAGCCCCTCGCGTTGCAGCCGCTTCCTGGCGAGCTTGCGCGCCCGTCGGACCGCCTCCGCCTTCTCGCGCGCCTTCTTCTGGGAGGGCTTCTCATAGTGTCCGCGAAGCTTCATCTCGCGGAAAATGCCCTCACGCTGCATCTTCTTCTTGAGCGCCTTGAGGGCTTGGTCGACGTTGTTGTCGCGAACGAGTACCTGCACGCGGGCTTGACCTCGCTGATTGATTCCATTGGGTTGCACGGAAAGGCAGGCTTGCGGCCTGCCGAATTGTGTCGCTCGAATAGCAGAAAGCCCCTGCCAAGTCCAGTCGAGGCCCGAAAAGGCTAGCCACGACCGGAAAATGCCGCGAGCACCGCCGGCAACATTGAGACTATCAGCAGGATCGCCATGCTGACATTGAAGATCTGCACGAACCTCGGGGTCTGAAGAAGTCTCCGAAGCCCTACGCCGCACAGGGTCCAGACGCCGACGCTCGGCAGATTGATGATGCCGAAAATCAAGCCCATCAGCAGCAGGCTCGGCAGGAAATTGGCAGGCGTCGTATAGGCTGCCGTCGCCGTCAAGGCCATCGCCCAGGCCTTCGGATTGACCCATTGGAAGAGGGCTGCCTCGATGAACGTCATGGGCCGGCCCGAACTCTCGCCGGGCTCGCCCGCAATGGGGCCGCTCGTCGCGATCCGCCACGCCAGCCACACCATGTAGACGAGACTGACGATCTTCAGCACGCCGTAGACCGTCGGATTGGCCTCCAGCAGTTGCCCGAGCCCAAGCCCCACCAGCACGACCATGAGTACGAAGCCGATCGAGACGCCAAGCATATGCGGAATGGTGCGGCGGAAGCCGTGGTTTACGCCGGACGCCAACAGCATCATGTTGTTCGGTCCGGGTGTCACCGACGTCACGAAGGCGAAGCCGGTGAAGGCAAGTAGAATGTCGGCGGTCAAGGCACGCCTCTATTGGTCAATAATACTGACCTTTTCATGCTTGAAATACCTCGGCGAGGCAATAGGCTTGGCGACCACCGGCACGCGATCTCGAGACGCCGGGCGAGGGCTTGTCATCTCGGGCGTCGTTGACCAGCTCGCGCCACCACGATTTGCTAGAAGCCACGGTCGAGCGGCCGCCGATGAAAAGGGCCAACAAGGCGCGTCGCTGCGCCAAAGGGAGGAACTTCAATGAAGCTTACGCGTCGCCATGTGCTTGCCGGCGGTGCCGCCGTCGCATCCGTACCGCTCATCGGCCTGCCGCGCGGGGCGAAGGCGGCGGTCGACACCGTCACCATCGCTTACCACGTGAACTTGCCGAGCTTCGACCCGACCGTCGGGCTCTCGGCTGTCAATCCGACCATTCAATCGATCTACCAGGCCGTCTTCGACCAATTCATCCCGCAGAACCCCGACCTCACCCAGGCGCCGGGCATCGTCGAGAAGTGGGGTTGGAACGACGACCGCTCTCAGATCTTCATGGACATCCGTCCCGGCGTCACCTGGCATGACGGCTCGGCGCTGACCCCCGACGACATCGTCTGGTCGCTCGAGCGCGCCGGCAAGGCCGAGACCGGCAATCCAATCCAGTTCATCTGGGGTAAGATCGGCGACTTCAAGGTCGACGGTCAGAAGGTCACGGCGGCCGTCAAGGACTTCGAGCCTACGATCTTCAAGTGGATGAGCTTCCTCACCGGCTACATCATGCCGAAGGCCTACTACGAGAAGGCAGGCGCCACTGGCTTCGAGGCCAAGCCCGTCGGCTCCGGCCCGTACATGGTCGACGCGTTCGAGACGAACGGCTTCGTGCGCTTGAAGGCCAATCCCAACTACTGGGGCGGCAAGCCGGCCATCGAGACGGTGATCTTCAAGTTTGTCCCGGACGCCTCGGCCCGCGTCGCCGAAATCGAGAGCGGCTCGTCGGATGTGACGCTCGAGATCCCGTATGAGGAGTTCGACCGCCTCAAGGAAACGGCAGGCCTCAAGGGCATCACGACGCCGATCTCCGATATTGGCATGATCTTCATCAACGACGTCGAGCCGATGACGGACAAGAACGTGCGTCTTGCCGCCTCAATGTCGATCGACAAGAAGGCGATTGTCGAGAAGCTGCTGCGCGGCTACGGCGTGCCGATCTCGACACTGGAGGCGCCGCAATATGCGGCCTTCGATCCCTCGATCGAGGTGCCCTACGACCCGGCCAAGGCGACGGAACTGCTCGCCGCCTCCGGCTTCTCGCCCGACAAGCCCGTCAAGTTCAAATTCCAGACGACGCGCGGCTTCAAGCCGAAGGACTACGAGATGGTGCAGGCCATCGTCGGCATGTGGCGCAAAGTCGGCATCGAGGCCGAGATAGAGGTCTACGAGATCGCCAAACACTACGAGCTTCGAGCGGCCGACACGCTGGCGCCGGCGGCCTTCTACAACTGGGGCAACTCGATCGGCGATCCCTCGACCTCGACGGGTTTTGCCATGTTCGGGCCGAGCCCGCATTCGGTCTATGACGGCCAGGACATCATCGATATGATCGGCCCGCTCTGGGGCGAGCCGGACGAGGCCAAGCGCATCGCCGGCTACAAGGCGGTCGACAAGTACATCGCCGAGAACGGTCTGGTCATTCCGCTACTCCAGTATGTGCAGCCGATCCTGCACAAGGACACGATCACGGTGGTCCCGCACGTCTCCGGTGCGCTGCAGCCTCAGCGGATGGCGGGAGCATAGGCGACGCCGGCCGAGAAGCTGGCGACCGGACAGGAGGGGCGACCGGCGGTCGCCCTCTTCGATATGACGACGTGACCCCAGAGAGGCGAGAGACGGTCACTTCGACGAAGGCATGTGACTTGCAGTGATGAGGGCGGGATCAGCGTGCAGGCTAGGGGTAGCCTGCTTCAGGGAAGTTTCGGCGTCGGCCCGTCATGCTCGTTAACCGTATCTTGTCGCGGCTCCTCCAGTCGGTACCGACGCTCGTCGGCGTCGCGATCATCGTCTTCGTGCTGATCCGCGTCGTCCCCGGCAATCCGATCGCCATGATGCTGCCTCCTGGGGCGACGGATGCCGACATTGCCAGGCTGAAGGCCCTCTACGGCTTCGACAAGAGCCTCATCGAGCAGTTCCTGATCTGGTCGCGCGAGGCGTTGACCGGCAATTTCGGCACCTCCATCAGTCTGAGGCAGGACGTGCTCGCGATCGTGCTGTCACGCCTGCCGGCGACGCTCGAGCTCGCGGCCCTGGCGACCACGATGGCCGTTCTGATCGGTGGCGCGCTGGCGATCATCGGCACCCGCTTTCGCGCACGCTGGCCCGAGGCCGTCGTCGATACCGTTGGCGGCATCGGCCAGTCCGTTCCCGACTTCATTTGGGCGCTCGCTTTCATCCTCGTTTTCGGTGTGCTCATGCCGGTCATGCCGATCTCGGGCCGCTCCGATCCGGCGATCTCGCTCGACTACGCGACCCGCTTCTATCTGATCGAAAGCCTTCTCAGGCTCGATGGCCGGGCCTATCGGGACCTGCTCGCACATGCGCTGATGCCGGCGCTGGCGCTGGCGTTGCCGCTAGCCGCCATAATCTCGCGAGTCCTCAAATCATCGCTCGCCGAGGAGCTGACACAGGACTATGTGCTCCTCGCCCGCGTCAAGGGCCATTCGGAATGGCGCATCATCGCCCTCGAGGCGCTTCGCAACGCCGCCATCCCGACCGTCAACCTGACGGGAGTACAGGTCATCTTCCTCATCGGCGGCAGTGTGCTCGTCGAGCGCATCTTCTCCTATCCCGGCATCGGTAATCTCTCGATCGACGCCGTCATCAACCGCGATCTGCCGATGATCCAGGGCCTGGTACTAATGTTCGCGGTGCTGTTCATCGCCGTCAATCTCGCGCTCGATCTCATGACGATCTGGCTAAACCCGAAGCTCCGCCATGGTTGAGGGCCTCGCAACATTGCCGGCCGAGCGCGGAACATGGACAAGGTGCCTTCGCAACTGGCGTGTCGCCGTCGGCGGCGGCCTGCTCGCGCTACTCCTTCTGGTCGCGATCTTCGCACCCTTGCTCGCGCCTTTCGATCCGCTCGAGCAGGACCTGGTCGCCCAGCTCGAGGGACCGTCCTGGAGCCTCGGCCATGGCCATGTGCTCGGCGCCGACAGCCTGGGACGAGACCTCCTGTCGCGACTGATCTTCGGCGCCAGGATCGCGCTGACGGTCGCCATCGCGGCAGCCGTCCCGACGATGCTGATCGGAACCCTGCTCGGCCTCATCGCCGGCTATTTGGGTGGCGTCGCCGACGCCGTCATCTCCCGTCTCATCGACGTCTGGACGTCCTTCCCGCCGGTGTTGCTCTCGATCATCCTCGTCGCACTCATCGGCACCGGTCTCTACTCCGTCATCATCGCCATCATCGTCATCGACTGGACACGCTTCGCCCGCGTCGTCCGGGCTGAGACGCTCAAGCAAAGACGCATGGACTATGCCGATGCCGCGGTGATCTCCGGGCAGAGTCCCAAGGCCATCCTGTTCCGCGAGATCCTGCCGAACATCCTGCCACTCGTCCTGGTGCTCCTGACGCTCGAGATGGGCATCGCCGTCATCGTCGAGGCGATCCTCTCCTTCGTCGGCCTTTCGCTGTCGAGTGATGCGCCGACTTGGGGCGGCATGATCGCCGAGGGACGCCAGGTCATCAATCAGGCGCCCTACATCCTGAGCCTGCCGATGCTGGCGATCCTGGCCACCGTCCTCGGACTGAACCTTCTCGGCGATGGCCTCAAATCCGAGCTTGACCCGGTGCTCAGATGAGCATGCCGATCCTCACTATCGACCGTCTGGAGGCAAGAACGACCGGTGAGATCTCGCGGCCCATCCTTCGCGGAGTCTCCATGTCGGTCGCCGAAGGAGAGGTTCATGGCTTGGTGGGCCTGAGCGGCGCCGGCAAGTCGATGATCGCCAAGGCCGTGCTCGGCGTATTGCCGGCCTCGATCAGGATCGACGGCGGCAGTATTCACTTCCGGACGACCGAACTCGTCGGCCTCCGGCCGGAGCGGCACCGGGCGCTGACCGCCCGGGAGATCGCGCTCATTCCGCAGGACCCACTGTCGGCCCTCAATCCCTCGCGACGCATCGCGGCGCAGATGACGGACGTGATGCGGCTCCGCATGGGGCTCTCCCGGCAGGCGTCCCGCGCCAAGGCGCTCGCCTTGCTCGAGGAGGTTCAGATCCGCGATCCGGAGACGGTGCTGCGCCGCTATCCGCACGAGCTCTCCGGCGGCATGCGTCAGCGCGTGCTGATCGCCACCGCCTTTGCGTCCGAGCCGAAGCTGATTGTCGCCGACGAGCCGACCACCGCGCTCGACGTCACCGTGCAGAAGCAGATTCTGAAACTGATCCACGACCTCCGCCAGCGCCACGGCACGGCCATCCTGTTCGTCACGCACGATCTCGGCGTCGTTGCCAAGATCTGCGATCGGATCTCGGTCATGCACGCCGGCACGATCGTCGAGCATGGGACGACGGCCGCGGTCTTCGCCCGCCCGCGGCATGCGTTCACGCGAGCGCTCCTCGCCGCGACGCCCCGGCACGACCGTCCGAGCGCCGAGCTGAGGCCGGTGCCGCCGGACGTGCTCGAGGCGACTGTTGAGCCGATGCGGGAGGCGGCGGAATGAGCATGCCGCTGCTCATCGCCGAGAACCTCGAGGTCAGATTGCCGGACCTCGCCCGGAAACCGTTACTCGGCGCCGCGCCGATGACCCGCATCCTGCATGGCATCAGCTTCTCGATCCGCCCGGGCGAGGCCGTCGGCATCGTCGGCGAGTCCGGTTCCGGCAAGACGACGCTCGGTCGCGCGCTCGTTCGGCTGATCGAGCCGTCGGCAGGCCGGGTCTTGTTCGACGGCCGCGACATAGCACATGCCGACGAGACCGAGCTCCGGCCGCTCCGCAAACGCATGCAGATGATCTTCCAGAACGCGTTGACCAGTCTCAACCCTCGGCGGACGGTTCTCGAGAGCATCATGGCGCCGGCGCTGGCGACCAGCAGCCGACGAGAGGCCCTACGCCTTGCCGAGCAGGCGCTGGAGCGGGCCGGGCTCTCGTCCGAGCACGGCCGTCGCTATCCTCATCAACTCTCCGGCGGCCAGCGTCAGCGTGCCGGCATCGCCCGCGCCATCGTCAACCAGCCGGCCTTCATCCTCGCCGACGAGATCGTGTCCGGCCTCGATGTCTCGACGCAGGCGCAGATTCTGATGCTGCTTCGCACTCTGCAGAAGGAGATGGGTCTCGCCCTCGCCTTCATCGCCCATGACCTCGCGGTCGTGCGCGTGCTCTGCGAGCGCGTCGTCGTCATGCTGCAGGGGCGGATCGTCGAGGAGGGACCGACGGCCCAGATCTTCGACCGGCCTGAGCATCCCTACACGCGCCGGCTCATCGACGCGATACCGTTGCCGGAAGTCGACCCCGGCTGGCTCGATCGGCAGACTCCTTCGGAGGCAGCCGATGTTAACCCTGAGCAAAGACCGACGATTGTCAGCGGCACCGACCTGCCGCACAGCAAGGTGGCGCGTCAGCCAAGCCGCCCCGCCGAGACCAAGAGTGGAGGACGAATCGTGGCCCGAACAATCGACATCGAAGCCGGCGATGGCCGCACATTCACGGCCTATATGGCGAAGCCCGCCAGCGGCACCGGACCGGGCCTGGTTCTCCTGCCGGACATCTTCGGCATCAACACGACCATCCGGAAGCTGGCCGATACCTTTGCCGAGGAAGGCTATGTCGTTCTCGTCCCGGACATCTTCTGGCGCCAACAGCCGGGCGTCGAGCTCGGCTACGGCGAGACGGACCGGCCGCGCGCACTCGCCCTCTATCAAGCCTTCGATATGAAGTCCGGCGTCGCCGATCTCGCCCAGACCATCGGCACCCTCCGGAAGCGGCCGGAGCAGGCCGGCAAGGTCGGCATCCTCGGCCACACATTCGGCGGTACGCTCGCTTTTCTTGCCGCCGCGCGCACCGATGTCGATTGCGCCGTCTCCTACTATGGCGTCGACCTCGACCAGTATCTCGGCGAAGCCCGGCAGGTTCGCTGTCCGATGCTCGTGCATATCGCCGGCGGCGATCATCATATGCCCACGGAGGTTCAGCAACGGATCACCGACGCCTTCAGGGCTAGGCCCGACGTCGAGGTCTACAGCTATCCGGGCGTCGACAATGCTTTCGCCACACCTGGCCGTGACTCCTTCGACCGGCCGGCCGCCACGATGGCGATGACGCGCACGCTAACGCTTCTGAAGCGCGTCATGGGGCCGGTCTACGATATCGCCCCGGTCTGGGAGGAGCATGTCGCCACCGAGTTCGTCACGAAGAATGTCGACGACACCATGGAGACCATGGTGGGCGATCCCTGGGTCAACCACATCCCGACCATGACCGGCGCCGTCGGCTACGAGGAGCAGCGGCGGTTCTACAAATACCACTTCATCCCGTCGAACCCGGAGGATACGAAGATCATCCCCGTCTCGCGCACGGTTGGACCCGACCGCATCGTCGACGAGATGGTATTCTGCTTCACGCACACGCGCGAAATCGATTGGATGTTGCCGGGCATCAAGCCGACGGGGCGCTATGTCGAGGTGCCGCTCGTCGGCATCATACAGTTCCGCGGCGACAAGGTGGCAAGCGAGCATATCTACTGGGATCAGGCCTCCGTGCTGACGCAAATCGGCCTGATCGATCCGACGGGCCTGCCGATCGCCGGCCGGGAGCAGGCCAAGAAGCTGCTCGACCCGACGCTGCCTGCCAATACGCTGATGGGAGCCTGGAAATCGAGTGCGGGCCTGCCGACCGACGGCAGCGCGCCGGTCCCTGAGCGTCCAAGCATTGCGGCCGCACCCGCGACCGCCAAGGGCCGCACGCGGGCGCACACCCTCTCCGAGCTCACCGCCGGCATCGCCGACGGCTCGCTCCGGGTCATCGACCTGACCCAGACGCTCAACGCCCGGACGCCCGTCATCCAGCTGCCGCCGCAGTTTGCCCAGACCAGCCCCTTCTCGATGACCGAGATCTCCCACTACGACGATCGCGGCCCAGCCTGGTACTGGAACAACCTGGCACTCGGCGAGCACACGGGCACGCATTTCGATGCGCCGATCCACTGGGTAACCGGCAAGGACCACAAGAACGGCGCCACTGATACGATTCCCGTCAAGCGCTTCATTGCCCCGGCGATCGTCATCGACTGCTCCAAGGAGGTCGCCGCCGACGAGAAGTTCCTGCTCGAGGTGAAGCACATCTGGGCTTTCGAGGAGAAGCACGGCCGGATTCCGGCAGGCGCCTGGGTGTTGATGCGGACCGAATGGTCGAAGCGAACCGATCCCGCCCGCTTCCTCAATGCCAAGGAGGACGGGCCGCATGTGCCGGGCCCGAGCGCCGATGCCGTACGCTTCCTCATCAACGAGCGCGACGTCAACGGCTTTGGCGTCGAGGCCGTCGGGACCGACGCCGGCCAGGCGTTCGCCTTCGAGCCCGCCTTCCCGGCCCACAATCTGATGCATGGCGCCAACAAGTTCGGCTTGGCGAGCCTCTGCAATCTCGATCAATTGCCGGCAACCGGGGCCATCCTGGTAACCGCGCCGCTCAAGATCGAGAACGGCTCGGGCAGCCCGCTTCGCGTGCTGGCGCTGGTGGGCGCCTGAACATGCCGACGGTGACGCCGTCTACTTGACGAGCGTCACCGGCACCTCCGCGAGATGCACGACCTTGGTCGCCACCGAGCCCATGACGAGGTTGGAGACGGCGGACATACCACGCGTGCCCATGATGATGGCATCGGCGCCGAGCGACTTGGCGCGGGCTGCCACGGCCTCCGCCGTATGCCCGATCAGGACCTCGGTCTCGAAATCGACGCCCGCTTTCCGGGCCGCCTCGACAGCCGGCTCGAGGATCGACTCGGAATGCTTCTGCAGGATCTCCTGCACCTTCTCGACCGAGATGTGCCCCATCATGCGTTCGGAGACATAGGCCTCGTCATGCGATGTCACGATATGCAGCTTGGCCGGACCGGCCAGTTTTCCGGCAAGGGAGATGGCATAATCGAGGGCCCGGCGCGCGTAGTCCGATCGTCGACGGGAACGAGAAATATCGTCATGGCTTCTCACCCATGGTTCCATTCGCCGGGCGATATTCGATCATTGGACATGTAAGACCCTTGATCGGCATCAAGCACCGGCGGCCCCGCGACGCCAGGGGAAATGCAGGCCGAGCCGCCTACGCCTCCCCCGGCTGATCTCGACTTTCGCCGTCAGACCACGCCTTCGCCCATGGCGGCGACATAGTCCCAGTTGACGAGATTGTCGACGAATGCCTCAAGATACTTCTGCCGGGCATTCCGGTAGTCGATGTAGTAGGAGTGCTCCCAGACATCGCAGCCGAGCAGCGGCTGCGCGCCATGGACGAGCGGGTTCTCGCCGTTCGGCGTCTTCATGATCTGAAGCTTGCCGTCCTTGGCCGCGAGCCAGCACCAGCCCGAGCCGAATTGCGTCAGGCCGGCCTGCACGAAATCGGCGCGGAATTTGTCATAGCCCCCGAGGTCGGACTTGATCTTCGCCTCCAGCTTGCCCGGCATCTTGGTGCCGCCACCGCCGCGCTTCATCCACTGCCAGAAGTGGATATGGTTGTAGTGCTGACCGGCGTTGTTGAAGAGACCGGCGTTCTTGCCGTAGGCGCCCTTGACGATCTTCGTCAGGCTCTTGCCTTCCCACTCGGAACCTTTGAGCAGGTTGTTGCCGTTCGTGACGTAAGCCTGATGATGCTTGTCGTGATGGAATTCCAGCGTTTCCTTGGACATATACGGTTGCAGGGTATCGTAGGCGTAGGGGAGATCGGGAAGCGCGAAGGACATGGACCTTCTCCGGGGCTCGGGGGTTGCGGTTGGGGCTGGGTCGCCGCTGGACCGCAGGCGACCGTCGCGTGAACGTTAGCCAAGGGGGCGGAAGATGACAAGGCAATGCCCCCGGACCACCGCAGGTTCCGCGCTTCGAGCAGCTTTTTTTGAGGGGGTGGGGCGCGATGACCCTGACACCGCGCCCCTGGATCACGCCGGGGAAGATACGTTTCCGTTCCAGGGTGATGTCGTTCTACGCCCCGGGCATTGAACTCGCTCTGAACGCTTTGTTCATCTGCCGTTCATGCCGGCGACCCTCGGCCCCAGGTCGTTAATTCGCCGTTAACGCCCGCCAGCTTAACCTCTCGTTCACTGATTTGTGACGGGTGCCGTCACGCACATGAGGACCGGCGGCGGAACGCTGCCGGGAAATCCCAATGCAAGTCGGACGCGACCTGACCGGCCACGAGACGAAGCCACCGCACCCGGGCGAGATTCTCCGCGAGGAGCTGCTTCCCCGGCTCGGCATCACGGCCGCCGAGCTCGCCGAGCATCTCGGAGTTCCGACCCGCAAGCTCGATGCCATTCTGGACGAGCGCCGTGGCATCAAGCTCGACCTCGCTCAACGACTGGGCGTTGCGCTGGGCACGGGAGCCCGCTACTGGCTGGCGCTGCAGATGCAGCACGACGTCTGGATGGCCGAGCGCATGGCGCCGGTGTCGATCGCGCCGATTGTTCCCGCGCGGCGACGGCCTGCTGTAGCGTCAGCGCCGTAACCGCACCACCACTCACCTCAGCCGCGCCCGCACCACACCAAAGATCTGGCTATCCTCCATCGTCACACCATCGGGCACGAAGCCGGCGTCCTCGAGCCAGGCGAGCGTCGTCTCGAGCGGCCGAAGTCGCATCACCCAGCGCCCGCCAGAATGCGCGTTGAGGCAGCGCGCAATCAGCTCGTGCTGCGGATGATGCGGCTGCACCGTCAGAAGCAGCGTCGCGGGGCGGGCCATGCGCACGGCCAGGTCCTTGAGATGCTGCCTGAGCCTCGCGTCATCCGGGACGATCTCGTGCAGGCCGGAGACCACGACGAGAGTCGGTGCAAAGCCGATCCGATCGAGATCGGCAGTGGCGAAGGCATCCGCCTGCTCGAAGCGGGCGTGCACGCCGAGTTCACGCGCCAGCGCTGCCGCGGCCCTGACATTGGCCGGCTCGTAGTCCGAAAGCCTGGCCTCGATCGGCTTCCCACGGAAGCCGGCGAGTGCGCTCAAGGCGTAGCGCCCGCCGCCGCAGGCGAGGTCCGCGACCGCCGGCATCAGACCGGCCTCGAGCTGGCCGTCGATCTCCTCCGAGATGGCCCGGGTGACGAGCGTGCCGCGGGCGCGGATGCCCTTCCAGCCAGGACTGTTGAGATAGACCCGGTCGATCGCGCGGCCGAGCGGCCCCGTCCCTCGCGCCTCGTTCCGGTAGACATAGTCCAGCATCAAGCCGGAATCGAAGCCATGACGGAGGCCGAGACCAATGCCTTCGGACAGCGGGCCGATCATGGTGAGCGCCATCCGGATGGCGCCGTAGTAGGCGGTCTTTGGGTGCCAGGCCGGAAGCGGGCGCTTGAGTTGCTCATACCGGGCGAGAGCCCGGGCATCGGCAATGGACAGGGCGGGCATGGGGACTCCGACATAATTGAACATTGTTCAATATATGCGCTCGACATCCCAAAACGCAAGATATCCCCGAGACCGATGGTTAATCGGCCTTCAATCGCATGAGTGAGCCGGACCTGTTCGCCCTTGCATCCGATACGAGAGGCCCCGAACGTCCACTCTCGTCGCGCACCGCCTGCCGGGACCTCACGGACGTGTCAATTGTCCTCTGACAACCCCGCCGTCGACACGGGCTTCCCGCCGCCGAGCACACCGAACCACTTGCCGTCGGGCAGCAGGCGATCGCCGAGATACACCCAGGTGCTGCCGGAGCCCACGAGGGTGACGATCGGCTTGGCGGGCGGCGTCACGAAATAGAGCCCGATGACCGCGGCCAGCATCGCCGCGGACGCCGCGGGCGCATGACCGTCGAACAGCTTCAGCGCCGAGCCGAACGACGACTTGATGCGCTCGTTCATGACATCGACCGAATACATTTCGTCGAGCACCAGATGCACGACATAGCCGAACAGCATGAACATGCCGCCGAGCCAGGCGACGATGTCGCTCGTCCCGAACATCCTCGAATAGACGATGGCCGTCACGAAGGCGAAGAAGAGGCCGGCGAGGATGGAATGAAAGACTCCCCGATGGTGGGCAATGGCGTGAAAGAGATTGTGTCCGCCATAGCGGACGAGGAGATAGGTCCCGGCCCACAACAGCCACATCTCGGCCAACGAGTAGTTCAACCCGATCTTCAGCAGCAGCGCGAAGGCCATGAACACGCCGAGGCCGGAGAAGATGGCCTGCGAAGCGCGCGATTTCTGGAGATCGATGTCCGGCAGCACGGCGCCGATCGCGCCCGCGCCGACCAGCGTCAGAACCTCGGTCTGGGTGACCAGGCCACCGGCGACCACGAGGGTCGACATGACGCCGGAGGCGACGATGCCGACGGCGATGTGAGTGGTGAAATTGGCCATGGCGTGCTCCTGTTTCGCCGGCGACGCGAGACAAGAGGGCCGGAACCGTTCTCAACAAACTGATTCTTTCGCCAGACGGTAGCGATCGCCTGTCGATAGTCTGTGGATAAGTGGGGAGTGACCAAAGCCTCGGCAAGCCCCGTCCGCCACCTGCCGACCGAGGTCACCGGTGGCCGGCGCGCTTGCCGTCGCAGCGCTCGAAAGACCTGCGCCACCGTCGCGCAAAGTCCAAATTCCTACAATCCGGTCAGATGGTTGCCTGGTTCAGCCGACGTTCATGACGGCCACCTTAGAAACTCTGACAGTTCGATTGGGTGCGGTTTACCGCCAGCTCGTGCTAGGTTGACAGCAGCGGACCGTCACGTCAGGGAGACCAGATGATGAAACGCATTCTTGCCGCCGGTGCCGTTCTGTTGGGCCTCACAGGTGTTGCGGCAGCCGGTGGAACACCCGCCGACCAGCAAGCCTGCAACGCCATGGCCGATCAACTCGCCGAGGCGGCCGAGAACAAATCCATGAACGAAACGCAGATCGCCGAGGTCGGTGATCTGCTCGTCAAGCTGATGACCGAGTGCGAGTCGAACAAGCTCGCCGAGGCAGGGCAGACGGCCGACAAGATCCGGGCCGCCATCGGCGGTTGACGCACTTCTCGTCCGCTCGTTCTGGTCGCGCCGGACCGCATCCGGCGCGATCTTCTTTGGCATCGAAGCTCAAGCAATAGTGAGTGCCACGCTCCGGGCGGTAGGCTATGTTGCGCCGAACCATCCAACCCTGCCGGAGATCGCCGTGCCCGCCTCCTTGAGATCGCGTTGGCCGCCGCCACGCTCCTCCTCAATCTCATCGGCTCCCTATCAGCCCTCGCCGCCGATCCCGATCCGACGAAGTGGGACACCGTGCTCACCGCTGCGAAGGGCCAGACGGTCTCCTTCAATGCCTGGGGCGGCGAGCCAAGAATCAACGACTACATCGCCTGGGCCGGCGCCGAGGTCGAGCAGCGCTTTGGCGTCAAGGTCAACCAAGTCAAGCTCGCCGACACCGCCGAGGCCGTGCAGCGCGTGCTCGCCGACAAGACCGTCGGCAACGTCACTGGCGGCGCCATCGATCTTATCTGGATCAACGGCCAGAACTTCGCGGCCATGAAGGCCAATGGCTTGTTGTTCGGTCCCTGGGCGAATGCAACGCCGAACTACAGTTTGACGGAGCCCGAGCGCAACAAGGACATCACCGCGGACTTTACGGTACCCGTGGACGGGCTCGAGAGTCCCTGGGGCCGTGCGCAGGTCGTCTTCTATCACGACTTCGAGACCGTGACGGTTCCGCCCAAGACGATGAGTAGCCTGCTCGCCTGGTGCGGGGCCAATCCCGGGCGCTTTGCCTATCCCCAGCCGCCAGACTTCCTCGGCCTCACCTTCCTGAAACAGGCCCTGCTCGAGCTCGTGCCAGATCGCGGGCCCCTCTACACGCCGGTCGAGGGCCAGGATTTCGAGATGGTCACTAAGCCACTCTGGGATTTCCTGGACAGGCTGCATCCCGTGCTCTGGCGGCAAGGCCGCGCCTTCCCCGCCAACTCGACCGAGCTTCGCCGCCTCTTCGCAGACCAGGAGACCAAGATCGGCTTCACCTTCAATCCAGGCGATGCCAGCGCCGCCATCGCCAACCGCGAGTTCCCCCCGACCGTCGAAAGCTACGTGCTCGATGGCGGCACCATCGGCAACGTGCATTTTCTGGCCATACCGTTCAATGCCGCCAATAAGGAGGGTGCGATGGTGCTGGCCAATTTCCTGCTCTCGCCCTTGGCCCAGGCCCGCAAGCTCGATCCGTCCGTCTGGGGCGACCAGACGGTGCTGAGCGTCGGCACGTTACCGGCCGCCGATCAGGCCCTGTTCGACACTCTCGACCTCGGGCACGCGACGCTCAGACCGCAAGCCCTGGGCACACCCATACCGGAGCCGCACCCGAGTTGGATGACGGCCATCGAAGCGGCGTGGCTCAAGCGCTACTCCGCTCCGTAGTCGGCCAGGCGGACCCGAGGATGCTGCGGCTCGCCGCACGTGCGGTCATCGTCGCCCTGGCCGGACCGGTGATTGCCGGGTTTCTCTTCGTACTGCTGTCGGCATGCGGCATTGCACCGGCCCTCGGCAGGCTTGGCATCGACGGCTCGGCCTTTGTCGCGCTCACAGAGACTCCGGCCCTTGTCCGCTCGATCCTCCTCAGTCTGGCCTCAGGCATTCTCACGCCGCTCGTAGCACTTCTGATCACGATCCTCTTCCTGGCGGCGGCCCATTCCTCGCGGAGCGGCGACCTCCTCCGCCGCGCCGTGTCACCGTTCCTCGCCGTCCCGCATGCGGCCATGGCCTTTGGACTCGCTTTCCTGATCGCACCATCGGGCCTGATCCTGCGGGCCCTGTCACCCTGGCTCACCGGTCTTCACGAGCCGCCGGACCTGCTTATCGTCAACGATCGCTGGGGATTGGCGATGATGGCGGGTCTCGTCGTCAAGGAGACGCCGTTCCTCTTGCTGATGAGCCTGTCAGCATTGCCACAGGTTCAGGCCGGCGAGCGTCTGGCTGTGGCGCAGACTCTCGGCTATCGGCCCGTCACCGCCTGGCTCAAAGCCGTGGCACCGGCGCTCTATCCCCTCATCCGGCTGCCCGTCTACGCTGTCGTCGCCTATGCGTCGTCCGTCGTCGATGTCGCCATGATCCTCGGGCCGACGACACCGCCGACACTCGGCGTCGCCATCTTGCGATGGGCGAACGATCCGGATCTCGAGCGTAGCCTCGTGGCCAGCGCCGGTGCCCTCGTGCAGCTCGCCGTGAGCCTGTCCGCGATTGCGATCTGGTGGGTGGGCGAGGCGATCGTCGCCCGCCTGGCCCATTGGTGGATCGAAGGCGGCAGCCGGAGCACGGGCGACGGCGCTCTCGGAGTCCTAGGAAAGGTCAGCATGGCTTCCGTCGCCGGCCTCTCGGTCGTCGGTCTCGGTGCGCTGGCGCTCTGGTCGGTCGCCGGCTATTGGCGATTTCCCGAGCTGTTGCCGCGCGACGTAACGCTGGAGATCTGGCGCACGGGGCTTCGCAATCTCACCCAACCCCTCGAAAACACGGCCGCCATTGCCGCTCTCGCGACGGTGCTCGCATTGGTCGGCGCCATCGGCGCCCTCGAGCATGAGGTCCGACGCGGCGTCAGAGCGAGCCGGACGGCTCTGACCATTCTCTACCTGCCGCTCTTGGTGCCGGCCGTGACGTTCCTGCTCGGCCTCAACGTCGCCGCCGCGCTCGCCGGCATCCGCCCGGGCTTCTGGCCGGTGGTCGCAGGCCATGTGCTGTTCGTCCTCCCCTACGTCTATCTCTCGCTCTCGGAAGCCTATTGGCGACACGATCCCCGATGGTCGGCGGTGGCGCGGACGCTCGGTGCACGACCGGCCGGCGTCTTCTGGCGGGTCCGACTGCCGATGCTTTTGACCCCGATCTTGGCGGCAGCGGCGGTCGGCGTCGCTGTCAGCATCGGTCAATACCTGCCGACGCAGGTGCTTGGTGCAGGCCGCGTTCCGACCATCACGACCGAGGCCGTCGCGCTGGCCTCTGGCGGCGACCGGCGATACATCGGCGTCTGGGCCCTGTTGCAGGCGGTGCTGCCGGCAGTCGGATTCATACTTGCCACGGCGCTGCCCAGGTTGATCTGGCGCCACCGCCGCGCAATGCGCGAGACCCGGCGATGACGCATGAGCTCGTGCTCTCGGGCGTGAACATCCACCGGCAGGCGGAGCGGCTGCTGTCGATCGACGCACATATCGGCCCCGGCGAGGTCCTGACGGTGATGGGTCCCTCCGGCTCCGGCAAGTCGACATTGCTGTCCTATGTGGCGGGCCTGCTCGATCCGGCATTCACAGCCGCCGGTCGCGTTCTCCTCGATGGCCGTGATATCTCCGGCCTGCCGCCGGAGGAACGGCGCATCGGCCTCATGTTCCAGGACCCGCTGTTGTTTCCCCATCTCTCGGTCGGGTCCAATCTGCTGTTTGGGGTTGGTCGTCGGGTGCCCGAGCGGAGAGCACGGGTTCGGGCCGCACTTGCCGCCGCCGATCTCGTGGGATTCGAGGATCGCGATCCGGCGACGCTGTCCGGTGGCCAGAAGGCCCGGGTAGCGCTGATGCGCGTCCTTCTTTCGGAGCCGCATGCGCTGCTGCTCGACGAGCCGTTCTCGAAGCTCGATACCGCCCTTCGCAGTGAGATTCGCAGCTTCGTCTTCGCCCGGGCTCGCGCCGAAGGCCTACCATCGCTCCTCGTCACCCACGATCCCGCCGATGCCGAGGCAGCGGGTGGCCCGGTGATCCAGCTCGGTGATTGAATCACAAGCGTTTCCCGTTTGTTAAGGTCCCGCGTTCATTCTCTCGTAGGGATTGGCCGGAGCGCGACCCGCGTGGCGCCGCATACGGCCGGAGGGATGGGCCCGGTTCCGGGGAAAGCTGCCGCCATGCCAGGCAAGAGCACGCTCAGGCGGCTTCCGACGATGCCGAAGGTTGCAGCGGCACGCCCGATGCGGAGCCTGGATCCGGCTGACTGGGCAAGCTACCGGCGCCAGGCGCACGAGGCCCTCGACGCCGCATTGGATCATATTGAGAGCGTCGCGACGCGGCCGGTCTGGCGTCCGGTACCGGACCCCGTCAAGCAGAGGATCGCCGGGCCCACCCCGTGGACCGGACTAGGTCTCGGCCACACGCTCGACGAGGTGCGGCGACTCATCCTCCCCTACACGGTCGGCAACACGCACCCTCGCTTCTTCGGCTGGGTGCATGGCAGCGGCACGGCCGGCGGCGTCGTCGCCGAGATGCTTGCCGCGGCCATGAACGTCAATGCCGGCGGACGCGAGCATGCCGCCGTCTATGTCGAGCGGCAGATCATCTCTTGGATGACGGAGGTCTTCGGATTTCCCCAGGCGGCCAGCGGCCTTCTCGTCTCGGGCACGTCAATGGCGACGCTTATTGCGCTGACGGCAGCCCGCGACAGCGCAGGATCGGCCGATACGCGCAGGAAGGGTGTCGCCCGGCGTCGGCTTACTGGCTATGCCTCGGTCGAGTCGCATTCGTCGGTCGCCAAGGCGTTCGAGATCCTGGGTCTTGGCCGCGAGGCGCTCCGCCTCATACCGGTCGACGCAAAGCAGCGCATGGACCCGGCGGCCCTCGCACGGCAGATCGCCGAGGATCGTGCCACCGGATTCGAGCCCTTCGCGATCATCGGCACGGCCGGAACCGTCAATACCGGCGCCACCGATCCGCTCGCCAAACTCGCCCGTATCGCGCGATCCGAGAAACTCTGGCTCCATGTCGATGGCGCCTTCGGTGCCCTCGCCCGCCTTTCGCCGGAGACCCGCAGCATCGTCGCCGGCATCGACCGCGCCCATTCAATCGCCTTCGACTTCCACAAATGGCTGCACGTCCCCTACGACGCCGGTGCCGTGCTCGTCCGCGACGGCGTGCGATTGAGAGAGAGCTTTGCATCACGGCCGGACTACCTCAAGGGCGCCGCCCGCGGCCTGGCAGCCGGCGAGCCGTGGTATTGCGAGCTCGGGCCGGAGCTCAGCCGCAGCTTCCGCGCCTTCAAGGTGTGGTTCACACTGAAGGAGCACGGGCTCGATCGGCTCGGCGAAAAGATCGCCGACAATTGCCGCCAGGCGCAGCATCTGGCTCGGCTGGTCTCCGCACACCCCGATCTCGAGCTGCTGGCGCCGGTGGCGCTCAATATCGTCTGCTTCCGCTACCGCTCGGCTGATGCCACGAAGCTCGACGACATCAACGGCGAGGTCGTGGTCGCCCTGCAGGAGAAGGGCATTGCCGCGCCGTCGACGACGCGCATCGGCGGCCAGCTGGCGATCCGCGTCAACCTGACCAATCACCGGACCACCCTCGCCGACCTCGACCTCCTGATCGAGGCCGTCGTCGCAGAGGCCCAGGCCCTGCCGTCGACCAAGCCGCGACCGGGACCCCCGCCGGACAGCGAAAGCGGCCTCGGTCCGACCGACGGCACGTCGGCAAGGCCCCGTGCTGCTCACTCCCGAGGCTCACAAGATCTTCCAGGAGTTGATAGCGGCGCCCGAGCTCGCGCCGGTGCTCGAAGGCTGCGAGGTTCGGATCGCCGATACGAGCGAGTCTCTCTTTGTCGCCGACGACAAGACCATCGCCATCTCACCCGGCATGCTCGCCAATTCATCCACGGCGCGCCTTCTGTTGCGACACGCCGCTGAGGTCTCACTTTGGCAACGTCTCACGTCAGGTCAGCTCGGGCTTGCCTCGCAAGCGGCGTCGGCCATTGCCGCTTGCCGGGTTGCCGCGAGCTACTTGGCGACGCTTCCCGTCGGCATTCGACTCGCCGCCGTGGCCGGCCTTCCCGACTGGCTGGCCGCAGCCTATCGCGCTGTCGCTCTGCCGGATGCCTTCGACGAGCTCGGGCTGTTGCTCGGCAATTCACCCGTCGACCTCGGCGGGCTGCTCGCCCTGCAGGGCCTCGAGCGCGCGGACATCGCCCGGATCGTCGCCAGCCCCGCACTCCGCACCGAGGCGGTCAATATGATGGCAGGCCTGAGCTCGGTCGCTCTCTCGGCCGAGGCGATGGTGCTGTCGGGAGGCGATCCTCGAATTGCCCTCGACCCGCGTACCGGCATGAACGGCTATGGCGCAGCGCCCCGTCCCGTCACTGGCGAGATCAGCTTCGCATCCTCGACCGCCAGCTCCATGACGACGACCGGTTTTGCGGCCGTCGAAACCCTCAGGCAGCACCTCATCGCCGAGGCCGTCGGCGGCAGGCTCGCAGCCGCCTGCACGCGTGAAGCAAACGCCATCCGGACCGAGATCGGGCGACATCTGGGTCTGGACCAGGTCCCTGGCGCCGACGTCATTCTCGCAGCCTCGGGCACCGACACCACGTTCGCCGCGTTGGCCATCGCCAAGGCCGCCGACTCCACGCCGATCACCTCACTCTTCCTGGCGCCCGACGAAACGGGCTCCGGGATACCGCACGCGGCGGCGGGACGCCATTTCCTGAACGCGACATCGCTCGGACATTCAGTCGCCGCGGGCCAGCCCTCGAGGGCCTGGGCGGCGAGACGGTCGACGCCCAATGGATCCCTCTTCGCCTCCCTACCGGCGCGCTTCGCGCACAGGCGGAGATCGATGCGGAGGTCGAGAGCAAAATCTCCGGGATCATCGCTCGTGGGCGCAGGTGTGTGCTGCATGCCCTCGATGCGGCCAAGACCGGGGCCGGCGCACCAACTCCCGAGGTGATCGCGCGATTGCAGCACCGCTACGGCTCGAGGCTCGTCGTCGTCATCGACGCCTGCCAGATGCGACTCTCGCCGGATGCCCTGCGCCAGATGCTGGCGCGCGACCAGATGGTTCAGATCACCGGTTCAAAATTCTTCGCCGGACCGCCCTTCTCCGGTGCGCTCGTCGTTCCGGCGGCGGGTGTGCGACGTGCCGCGGAGCTATCGCAACTGCCCGCCGGCCTCGGACTCTATAGCGCCCGAAGCGAATGGCCGCCGGCGCTGGCGCGTCCGGCCGCAACGCTGCCGCCGACGCCCAATCTCGGCATCCTGGCGCGTTGGCGGGCGGCGCTCGACGAGATCGAGCGCTTTCAAACCGTGCCGGCGGACCAGGCCGAGGAGATCCTCACCACGTTCGCTAGCGAAATGCGACGAGCCGTGGCCGGGCACTCCCTGCTGGATCTCATCGAGGCACCGGTCGTCGATCGCTCCAGCCTGTCGGCGGAGAGAGCCTGGTCCGATGAGCAGACGATCCTGAGCTTCACGCTCGCGACGATCCGGCACGGCAAGCGCGTACCTCTCCACATGGACGAGCTCAAGCGTGTGCATCGCTGGCTGTTGAGCGATCTGTCGGCCGCGCTACCGGTGACGCCTTCAGACCGCGCGCAACGCGCGGCCGCCTCGCGCTGCCATCTCGGACAGCCGGTCAAGATCGCGCGTGACGGCGACCGGGCCGTTGGTGCGCTCCGGCTCTGCGCGAGCGCCCGGGTCGTGACATCGGTCGCCCTCGATCGCCCGAACGGCCGCCCGGCCACCGAGCGCCTCGCCGCCGTCCTCGACGACGCGTGCCTGGCGCTGGACAAGGCGGCCCTGATCGCGCGGCACTTCGATATCCTCAGCCGAAGCCTGCAAGACTAGTCGGGCCGTCTCCCAAGGTCGCCTGCGCTCACGCGAGGGCCCTGATCTTCTCGGATTGCTGCTCCGGCTGCCCCTCGATGCGGGACTTGAAGAAGTCGAGAAACGCCTCGACCTTCGCCGGCATGAACTCACGGCACGCGAGCACGGCGTAGAGGCGACTCGGAGCATCGCTCAGCCAATCCGGCATCACATGCAACAGACTGCCATTCGCCAGCTCCTTGTCGATCGCGGCAGCCGGGCAGAGCGCAATTCCGAGACCGGCCAGGGCCGCCTCGCGGATGAGGTCCGAGCAGTTCGTCCGCAACCGGCTGTTGATGCGAATGATGTGGTTGTCGCGGCCGTTGACGAGGCGCCAGTACTCCTCGTCCGCATGCCCAAGACAGATGTGGTCCTTGAGATGCGACGGCTGGCTCGGCCGCCCTTCCTCCTCGAGATAGTCCGGCGAGGCACAGAGAACCTGCGGCAGATCGGTCAGTTGCAGGTATTCAAGGTCCTCGCCAGGCGCTTTGCCGACATGGAGGGCGACGTCGATGCCGTCCCGTATGACGTCGGCGGGCTCGTCCGAGGCGTGGAGATCCACCTCGACGTCGGGATAGAGCCGTGCGAACCCCGGCAAATGCGGCACGACGAGACGGCGCAGCACCGCTGCCGAGGCGTTGACCTTCAGCCGTCCGGAGGGCCTGGCGTTGTAGCGGGCGATGAAGTCCTCCGATCCTCGACCAGGCTCAGAATGTCGACCACCCGCCGGAAGTAACCTTCGCCGATGTCCGTGAGCGAGAGCTGCCGCGTCGAGCGCTGGAAAAGCCTTGCGCCGAGCCGATCCTCCAAGAGGCTGATGCGCTTGCTCACGACCGCCGGCGACAACCCCATCTCGCGCCCTGCTGCCGACATGTTGCCTGTGCGGGCCACCCTGGCAAATATCTCGAGATCGGTCGTATCCGTCATGGCCCTCTCCTGTTGACGCCTAACCCTCTGAATAGGTGCCGCATTCCCCCCATCAACGCACAAGATCCGTTCGCCGATGGAAGGAATGCGTCTATTCCGATTTTCATGAATTGGCAATTTTCAATTGTAGTCAAGAGAAAATTAACCAGAGGTTGCCAATTTGGGCGACAGCCGGCCCCGCCACCTCAAACGTCCAATCCGCCCTTGAGAAGCCGCCAGGGCGTGGCAACATTGCCCTCTTGGAGCGGGCTCGCGTCGCGCGGCCCCTTGGACCCGCTCCAAGGTGTTGGCTTTGAGCAGGCTCTGACGGCAATCCGGCTTCCACTTTGCCTGAGCGTGCTCTAGCGCTATGAAAACGCCGCACAGCATGAGGGCACCGTGGGCATACTTCAGCGTCCGACGCCGGACCCGACGATTCTCGCGAACCGCTCGCGCATCGTCCGCGACCTAGAGCGACTGATCGGCCAGGCTAATGTCATTGGTGACGATGACGGCTGCCGGAGCTTCGAGACGGACGCCTTGACGGCCTACGCAGCGAAACCGCTGGCCGTCGTACTCCCCGAGACGACCGAGCAGGTCGCGGCGACGATGGCCTACTGTCATACCCACGGCGTGAAGGTCGTGCCGCGCGGAGCCGGCACCTCGCTTGCCGGCGGCGCCTTGCCGGCGGAGGACGGTATCGTGCTGGGGCTCGGGCGCATGAGCCAGGTGCTCGAGATCGACTACGCCAACCGGTCCGCCCGCGTGCAGGCCGGCATCACCAATCTCGCGATCTCCGAGGCGGTGGGCGCCAACGGTTTCTTCTATGCGCCCGATCCCTCGAGCCAGCTCGCCTGCACCATTGCCGGCAATATCGCCATGAACTCGGGCGGCGCGCATTGCCTCAAATACGGCGTCACCACCAACAACCTCCTGGGCGTGAGAATGGTGCTGGTCGACGGCACGATCGTCGATATCGGCGGCGCTCACCTGGACGCACCGGGTTACGACCTGCTCGGATTGATCGTCGGCTCGGAGGGCCAATTCGGTGTCGTGACCGAGGCGACCGTTCGGATCCTGAAGAAGCCGGAGGGCGCCCGGCCAATGCTGATCGGCTTCCGCTCGAGCGAGGATGCCGGAACGGCCGTGGCCCGCATCATCGCCGCCGGCATCGTGCCGGTCGCCATCGAGTTCATGGACAAGCCTGCAATCCAGGTCTGCGAGAGCTTCGCCAAGGCCGGCTATCCCCTCGATGTCGAGGCCATGCTCATCATCGAGGTGGAGGGCTCCGACGCCGAGATCGACGAGGCGCTGAGCAAGATCCGGCAGCTTGCGAGCCCCGCCAATCCGACGACCATCCGGATCAGCCAGAGCGAGACGGAGACTGCCGCAATCTGGAGGGGTCGGAAATCCGCCTTTGGCGCCATCGGCCGGGTCGCCGACTACCTCTGCATGGATGGCACCATCCCGCTGTCCCGGTTGCCGGAGACGCTGACGGCGATCGCGGCGATCGCCGAGCGCTTCGGTTTCCGGGCGGCCAACATTTTTCACGCCGGCGACGGCAATCTGCATCCCCTCATTCTCTATGATGCGAATCAGCCGGGAGCGATCGAGCAAGTGGAGGCCTGCGGCGCCGAGATTCTCAAGCATTGCGTCGCCGTCGGCGGCTGCCTGACGGGCGAGCATGGTGTCGGCATCGAGAAGCGAGACCTGATGCCCTTGCAATTCACACCGACGGATCTGGCCCAGCAGAAGCGATTGAAAGAGGTCTTCGACCCCGGCTGGCTGCTCAATCCCGGCAAGGTTCTGCCGCTCGACCTTCGCGAGACGGAATGAGAGTGCGCCGATGAGCCAAGCCCTGAGACCGGCCGATGAGCGCGACCTGGCGCACATCTTCAGCGAGGCTGCGCGCGGGCCGCATCCCATCGAGATCACGAGCGGCGGCTCGAAACGCAAGGTCGGACGGCCGATGGAGGTCGAGGCGGAGGTGTCTCTCCGGAACCTCCGCGGATTGATTTTCTACGAGCCTGGGGAGATGGTCATCTCAGTCAGGGCGGCAACCCCGGTCGCCGGCCTCGAGGCCGAGCTCGCCAAGCACAATCAGATGCTGGCCTTCGAGCCCGTCGATCTCGGGCCGATGCTCGGCGAGAAGCCGCAGCTCGGGACGGTCGGCGGCTTGGTCGCCACCAACCTGTCAGGTGCGCGCCGCATCGCCGGCGCGGCCGTACGCGATCATGTTCTGGGTCTGCGCGCCGTCAACGGACGGGGCGAGGCGTTCAAGGCGGGCGGTCGCGTCATGAAGAACGTGACCGGCTACGACCTTTGCCGAGGCCTGGCGGGAAGCTGGGGCACGCTCGCCGCCCTGACCGAGGTCACGCTTCGCGCCGTCCCGAAGCCCGAGGAGACGCGCACGCTGCTGCTTTTCGATCAGCCGGACGAGATCGCCATCGAAGTCCTCACCGGCGCCATGGGCACACCCTACGAGGTGACGGGAGCCGTGCACCTGCATGCGCCGCTCGTGGGCCGACTGTCACATCGCCTGCTCAGCGGCGCCGGCAGCTCGGTCACGGCGCTGCGCATCGAAGGGTTCTCCTCTTCCGTCGCCTACCGGATCGGCAAGCTCAAGGATCTATTCGCGGCCTACGGCGACATGCTGGAGCTCGATCACCCGGCGTCTCTCGCATTTTGGGAGGAGCTGAGGCGCTTGTCCTTCCTCGAGGCCACGAGCGACCCGGTCTGGCGGCTCTCGACACCGCCGGAGATCGGACCGCGTCTCGTCGGCGCAATTTCGAACTACATGACGTGCACTGCGGCCTACGACTGGTCGGGCGGGCTCGTCTGGCTCGAGGTGCCGGCCTCCGTCGACGCCGGCTCGGCCGAGATCCGCCGCGTCGTCGCCACCCGCGGCGGCCATGCCACGCTCGTCCGCGCCGAGCCTGCCGTCCGGCGCGCCGTCGAAGTGTTCCAACCGCTCGACATGGCCGTGCACCGGCTATCCCAGGGCTTGAAGCAAAGCTTCGATCCCGCGGGCATTCTCAACCCGCGACGCATGTATTCCGACTTCTAGGATCGATAGCTCCGATGCAGACAAACTTCACGGCCGAGCAGCTACAGGATCCGGATCTTCGGGAGGCGAACGCCATCCTGAGGCGGTGCGTGCATTGCGGGCTCTGTACGGCGACCTGCCCGACCTACCTGACTCTCGGCGACGAGCGCGATTCACCGCGCGGCCGGATCTACATGATCAAGGACATGCTCGAGAGCGGCCGGCCGGCATCGTCCGAGATCCGCACTCACGTCGACCGCTGTCTCTCCTGCCTTTCGTGCATGACGACCTGTCCGAGCGGCGTCGACTACATGCATCTCGTCGATCTGGCGAGAACGCGGATCGAGGCGACCGGGCGTAGACGTCTCGCCGACCGGCTGTCGCGACGGATACTCCGCTCGATCGTTCCGCATCCCGGCCGCATGCGGTTGGCGACGCTTGCCGCGCCCCTCGCCCGGCCGTTTCGTGGCCTTTTGCGCGGTCTGGGGCTCAAGGCGATCGCCGCCATGCTCGATCTCGTGCCGAGAGACCTGCGTGGGCGGGGCATCGGCCGCCTGGCGCGGTCCTCCGCTGCGCTGGGCGAGAGACGGGGCCGTGTCATTCTTCTCGGCGGCTGCGCCCAGCAGGTGCTGCGCCCGGACATCAACACGGCCACGATCCGCATGCTGACGCGCCTCGGCGTCGAGGTGATCGTCGCCCCCGAGGCCGGCTGCTGCGGCGCACTCGTGCAGCACATGGGTTTCCAGGACGAGGCGATCCGTCAGGCGGCCCGCAATGTCCAGGCCTGGCAACATGTCATGACCACCGAGCCGGCCGATGCGATCGTCATCACGGCATCCGGATGTGGCACGACGGTCAAGGACTATGCACATCTCCTGAACGCGCATCCGTCCGTGCAGAGCGACGCCGTCACCGTATCCGGACTCGCCAAGGACATCACCGAATATCTCTCGCGCCGCGACCCCGGACCGCCCAGGCGCTGGTCCTCGCTGCGCGTGGCCTACCACTCGGCCTGCTCGATGCAGCATGGCCAGCGGGTCATCGACGAGCCGAGACGCCTTCTCGAACGGGCGGGGTTCTCGGTCGTCGAGATTCCGGAGGGTCATGTCTGTTGCGGTTCGGCCGGAACCTACAACATCCTCCAGCCCGACATCTCCGCCCAGCTTCTGAAGCGCAAGGTCGCAAACATCGAGAGCACGGCACCCGATGTCATTGCGACCGGCAACATCGGCTGCATCACGCAACTGCAACGGGCGACCGACGTGCCGGTGGTACACACGATCGAGCTCATCGACTGGGCCTATGGCGGTCCGGTGCCGCGGGGTCTCGAGCGCTTCGAGGAGCGTGTGCAGGAGGTTCCGGAAGGCAGGATCGCGACGCTGAAGGCCGCGCGCTAGGCCGGCGGGCGTTCGGGGGCGATGCCGAGCTCGGAGGCACGGTGTCGAAGCGCTGACCGGTTTTGGCCTGCGCGCGACGGGCACGCATCAGCGCGGCCTCGTCGGCGAGACCTGCGTGCGCGAGGGCGGCAGAGAGGAGTGATAAAGGTGTCGGGCGTCGCGTCCATGGGGGGATTAGAGCAGGTTTTGTGGCCACCCGGGAGTAGCGTTCATGGATTCAAACGGGCACCGCTCAGTCAAATGAGAAAGTGCAAAAGTTTCTGGACAGGACCATCACCAGAAGCGCCTCAAGTCGGGGCCGCCAGCCTCATTCGATTGTGTGAAAGATTCTGTACGTCATCCCGCAGCATGGAGGGATGGGCACCCGCTCAGCCCTTCAAGAATGGTCTCACCGAAGGCGCGGCCACCGCTCTCGCCGAAAGATCCAAATCCATCTCAAGATCGAAACGAAAGGAGCCAGCCCCTGTTGAAAACCTGAAACCCCCGATTGCCATCTGACCTCGCCTCACGGAGCCGCGACTGCCAGGTGATTACCGTTCTTGCACACAATAGGCAATGCCTCCACCCAGTACTGTCCCTCTGACTGGAGGAGCAGAGAGTCTCAGATCGAGAGCGTGCCCTCATGTAAATGTCTTTCTTGTTCACTATTTATGATCAATGAAACCTTCATTCTTGTTATAACTGGCGACGGAGGGTCGCCTCCACACAGGCGCGTCTGTCTGTTCGCGCTCTTGAGCGCGCGTCATGACCGCACCAAATTCAGGATCGAACACTGAAACGGCGAGTATCAAGATATTCTTGCAAAGTGGAAATTCTGGGTTTGCCGTCGGCGAAAATGATAACACTACTGAGTTTCCAACATAAGAACTGCAAGATCCGCAGTAAACAGACAGTGAGCACTCTAGAGTGGAATTGGCACCATTCCATGCCGCAAAGCCAAAACCAAGTTTACGAATAACGGACCCGTCTGAGTCCCGACGATTTGGCCTAAGGCGCGACTTCAATGCACAAATGTCCGTCGCGATTTCAGACGGGTTTGTACTGCGTCCAGTAGCCTTCGTCATCCATTTAGCGAAGTTGTCATCCAAAGATGAAAGGCCGCTCAAAAACTGCGCCAGCCTGCGTGCGCAACCTTCCTCAGTCTCGAGTCGGCTGCCCCAGTATGTGCCAACAAAAGATATTGCTGATAAATCTATCATGGCGTATGCGAAACCGTTATTCCAAATATCCCTTCCCTACTGAAGAGCGAACGCGTAGCGTCCGCGGCATTGAGATCATTAAAATGCCATCCAACTGAAGCGCCTTGAGCCGCATCGAGTTGCCGTCTAGCCTGGTCAACCATTTTGTTTGATTCACCAAACCAAGATGTAAATTCACCATCTTTAACGATTTGACCGTAATTGTATTTGGCCTCTAAAAGTGATGTGGCGTTATATCCATCAAATATAACGCCATTGACTTCAAATGCCTTGCCTAAAGGAAGGCCTCCAATTCTGGATTGATATGCCGCCGCGGCTCCTTTTTCAAAGCGCTCGGCAACTACGACACCTCTGATTGCAGTTGTAGGGTTCTTCGGCCCCACAACCATCGACATCACAACACCGTTTGCATAGCCCGCCAGTTCAACCTTGGAGTTTGGTTCAAGCGCTCTAGTTACCCCATCGATATACTCTCTGCAGAAGCCGCAGACATCTCGCATAGCCATCGTGGTAGGTAGGGCGCTGTAAGCATCTTGAACTGTAGCTCCAGCTGCTTTCGCCAATCCAATGCCGAATTCGGCCAGCCCTCCCGATTCGTTGAGTGTTCCACCCCACCCACCCCATGATTCTGAGCCGCTAGAAGAAGTTCCGATGGATATCCCGGCAACCCCACTAGGCTGAGCGGTTGGAGCGCTTCCCGTTGTTCCGGTGCCGCCGGCAAACCCGCCTGGTCCACTATTCCCAGAACCACTGTCGTAACTACCGCTGTATCCCGGGTCGGCGGTTCCGCACATTCCGCAGCCAACGGCATAGTGCCCACTCGGGTCCCCGCCATTGATCGGGCTGTTCCCCGCATACGCATACCTATTCGTCCCCACACCCGCCAGCAACGGATCCCAGTCATCCGGACTGAGGAACCGCCCGAGCGCCGGATCGTAGTACCGGGCGTTGAGGAACTGCAACCCGGTCTCCTCGTCATACCGCTCGCCGATGTAGCCGCGCGACTGCAGCAGCCCCGGCTCGGGCGCGCCGAAAGCGCCGTAGAGCGTCCGCTCGACCTCCGCGCCGGCGGCGTTCGTCACCAGCCGCACGCTCGCAGCCGGCGTGGCGCCTGCGCCATTCCGGCCAAGCCAAGATTGGATCGCGGTGCAGCCAGCTCGTCACCGCCGCCCCGCCCGTGCCCACCACCTTCACGTCGGCGTGCAGATATTTCGTCCACACGCCGTTCGCCAACTCGACATCGGCGCCGAGATAGAGCGTCGTCCCCGACGCGCTGATCTTCTTGAGACGCTTGGAAAGATGTTGGTTTGGCACTGCCGATTCACGCCGCGCGAAGACGCGCGACGATCGGAGCGCGGGGACCGTAGACATAGGTCACCGGCCCGACCATCACCAGCCGGTTGTCGGCATCGTAGCCGAAGGTCCGCGTACCGTCGTCGACGATGTTGCCGTTGTCGTCGTAGGCGAAGGTCATGGCGCCGGCCGTCAGCGGCGACTATTGGTTCCGCTTGCCTTCGGCAAGACCGGCTGCGGTGCGGTGGCTAACGGATAGCTGTAGGCCTCGAGCCCCGTCTGCGAGGTGAGGTTGCCGTTGCCGAAGGGGTACCCGACCCGTGCCGAGCCAGGCTCCGACGAAGGTCGGGTCGAGCGTCGAACGCGCGCGGGGTTGGCGGGGCGGCCGCGCGCAAGCAAAGAGCCACGCCGATGTTGTCGGCCGTCAGCAGCTCGTCGAGGTCGTTGTAGGTGTAGGACCAGCTTTCGTTGGGGACACCCGCCGTGGTGATGTCGGAAATTCGACCGATCTCATTGCGCGTGTAGCTGGCATTGAGCGCATCGCCCGCGCCGCCCGGCAGCGTATGCGCGACCGCGTTGAGCCAGCCGCGGTCAAGATTGTAGGTGAAGCTCGAGACGACACCGTTGCCGTAGGTCGCAACCGCCGTCTGCCCGCGCGTCCTGCCGAAGGCGGGCAACCCCAAATGCCGTAGGTGAGGTCGGTGATGTAGCTTGGAATGGACTGCAGGCGGCCGGCGCCGTCATAGGCGAGGCCATTGACCGTCTGACCGTCCGGGAAGGTGCGGGAGAGAAGCCGTCCGGCCTCGTCGTAGCTTGCCTGTAACGCATAGATCGCCTGGCTGGGCATGCCAGGGTCGACAGTCGTCTCTTCGCGGATGGTGCGGCCGGCGACGTCGTAGTCATAGGCGATGGAGGCGACCGTGTTCGCCGTCGTCGTCAGCTTGCCGACATTGAAGGCGCCAGCGCGCGTCTCATCGTAGATGTTGGCGATGTTGTCGGTCGGCGTGCCCGAGAACTGCTTTGTCTTCGGACGGATTGCCGGGGGCCAAAACGAAAAAGGAGGCCAAGCGAGAAGTCAAAACGCCCGCCCAAGCCGCCGACATCTGACCCGCTTCACCGCACGGCGACTGTCAGGTGACTACCGTTCCTGTACACTCAGCGCGGCCGAGCGGCTCGTTGCGCATCGCGCACAGCTTGTTTGTGGTGCTGGACCTCTGCATTTTCTCGCCCATTTAATTCATCCGACAGTCTCATCGCAGCAGACTCGGGGGACCAAATTCCAGCTGACTCAAGCGAAGCACATCTATCAAAGTCACACACCTCAAATCCTTCGCCGCCGCTCAATCTCTCATCAAGAATATGAAGTTGTGGTCGCCCTGTTATAACGTTTATACTACAAAATTCATATCGTTTTTTAATTATGTATGGTTTTTCAATATTACCAATTAATTTCCACTTCTTCTTTGGCCCAGAATCATCAACCATTATTGTAAACAAGTCGTCGTCAATACGCAAATCTGGCAAACTCAAAATAGCCTTGGAGCTTTGCCGCAAGAACTTGTATATTGGCACGCGAGCAAGGTAACAGTATCCTACATTTTTGTCCGACAAAGTTATCGCGAATACGTTTCCACTCTTGAAAACGTCAGTTTTTGTTCTTCCCATTTTATTCATTCCCAATTCCAAGCTCTCGTCTGGCAGCATCCATGTATGCACTGCGATTCGGATTTGTTGGGCTTATGCCATTGATGGCGTTACCGGAGGTACCACCGACACTCTTTGCCCCGCCCGCAGCTTCAATTCCCATTTGCTCCATGCCACGAGCCGCATTATAGGACTTGGTGGTTGCAATCACCGAAGGCCTTTCTGCAAAATCCTTATGATGCTTAGACAGACGAGAAGCAAGGGCTTGCGCTGCGGTCTGGCCAGACTTAACGGTTATGCGGCCTACGTAGGTCGCTCCGGTTCGGAGGCGGCCAGCATAAACAGCATACCCTTTGACCTGCGACTTAGTAACTTCGATTCTCTTTCCACTAACCGTGACAATCGCACCGCCTGAAAACGAGTATGACTCTGCTTGAACTGATCCATGCTTCGACTTCCACCCTGCATCTCGCATCTGCATATTGAATGTGAAGTCGACCACGGACCGCTTCGGTTTCTTCGACATGACGTCAGAGATCGTTGGAAGATCCTTTAGTGCGCCAGTCTTGAGACCCCCTCCGCCGCCTGATTTCGGACCTGCAACATCGTGGACACTACCGCGTCCCGCTTCTATTGCTGCATCTACCGCGCTGTCATACCCGGCCGGGCCAGCAAAATGCCCATTCGGATCGCTCTTGTTGACTGGATCATTCCCGGCGTAGGCATATCGATTGGTGCCCACATCCAGGAGCAACGGATCCCAGTCGTCCGGCGTGATGAACCGCGCGAGCACCGGGTCGTAGTAGCGGGCGTTCAGGTACATGAGCCCCGTCTCGGGGTCCCATTTCTCGCCGATGAAGGTCTTCGACTGCGCCAGCTCCGCGCCCGTCTGCTTGCCGTAGGGCTTGTAGGCGGTGGCCTCGGCGACGGCGCCCGACGCGGTCGTGATCTTGCGCACGGAGGCCAGGTGATGGCGGTGCAGCCAGCTCGTCACCGCCGACCCGCCCGTGCCCACCACTTGACATTTCTGTAATGTCGTAACATTACATCACTCGGCCGAGATCCCAGGTGACGAATGCCGCGCCCGAGCACCATCACGAAGAACGACGAGGACGTGCTCGAGGTGCTCGAGCGTGCAGAGCGGCCCTTGTCCGCCTACGACATCCTGGCGGAGCTCAAGTCGACCAGCATCAAGGCACCCAACCAGGTCTATCGCGCGCTCGACAAACTCACCCGCCACGGCCAGGTGCACCGCATCGAAGCGCTCAACGCCTTCGTGGCCTGCCACCACGCACATGCCAGCCGACCGGGTTTCGTCGTCTGCCGCGACTGCGGCAAGGTCCGCGAGCTCGAGGACGAGCGACTTGCCGCCATCGCCGATGCGGTCGGGCGCTCGGGCTTTGCCATCGACAGCGTCTCGCTCGAAATCCTCGGCCATTGCGCGCGCTGCTCCAAGAGTGGGGGCAAACCCGCATGAGCGCGCCACGTCCCATCATTCTGCTGACCGGATTTCTCGGCGCCGGAAAGACCACGCTCGTCAACCGGCTGCTCGGCGACCCGGCGCATGCGCAGACCGCCGTCATTGTCAACGAGCTCGCCACCACCGGCATCGACCGTGCGCTGATCGCCGCCGTCAAAGGCCAGGTGATCGAGATGACGACCGGATGTCTGTGCTGCTCGGCGGGCGGCGATGTCGGCCATGCGCTCCTCGATCTGGCGCGGCGCGCCGAGCATTTCGAGATCAATCCTTTCGCCCGCGTCATTATCGAGACCACGGGTCTCGCCGATCCGGCGCCGCTGCTGCCGCAGTTGATGCTCGATGCGCGCCTCGCCGAGCACTACCGGCTGACCAGCGTCGTCACCGTCGTCGATGCGGTGGCAGGTGACAGCCAGCTCGATCGCTATGGCGAGGCAGAAGCGCAGGTGAAGGTCGCCGACACGCTGCTACTGACGAAGTCGGATCTTGCCCTCGATCCGGCTTCAAAGCGCGATGTCGCGCATCTCTGCGGTCGGCTTGCAGACCTCAATCCCACCGCCGAGCTGATCGACGTGCAAATGCCGGGCGTCGACCTCGTCGCGATCTTCGAGCGCCAGCCATTGTCGCGCCGCCGCTCCGCCTCGGAGTGGCTCGCTGCCGCCGCGCGTCCGCGCGAGATCGGCAACGCCGCGACGGCGCGCCGGCGAGTCGGCCGTCACAGCCAGGGCGTCGAAGCCCACACCGTGCTCCTTCCCGGCGCATGGGACGAGGCCACGGCGGTTCGTGCCGTCGACGCCATGATCCGGAGTCTGTCGCCGCGCATCCTGCGCATCAAGGGGATCGTCGCCACCCGTGAGCAGCCGGACCGGCCGCTCGTGCTCCATGCGGTCGGACGCTATCTGTCGGCACCCTTCCGCTTGGCCGCCTGGCCCGAGGATGCCGCCTCTTCGATGCTCGTCGTCATCGGCGACGGGGTGGACAAGGCTGAGATCGAAGCCTCACTGGGTCTTGCCGCGCCGCTGGCGGAAGCACAGGGGGTAAGCCCATGAGCGCCGGTCATCACGATCACCACAGACACGATCACGCTCATGACCATCACCGGCATGCCGGCGCGCACACGCTGCCACGTCCGGCGACCGGCCCTGCCCTGTCGCCGAGCCTGCTGCGCCTCGGCCTTGCCGGCCGTGCGGCGATCGCCGGCGCTCTCGTGACGCTTGTCTGGGTCATGATCGCCGGAGCTCTATCATGAGCGCGACGATGCTGAAGATCGACAACGTGACGCTGGGCTACGAAGGGCATCCGGCCGTGCACCATCTCTCCGGTGTCATCGGACAGGGGGCGCTTCTGGCGGTCTGCGGACCGAACGGCTCGGGCAAGTCGACGCTCCTCAAGGGCATCGCCGGACTGTTGAAGCCATTCGATGGCGCCATCCTGCGCCCGGGATGCCGCACGCGCGATATCGCCTATCTTCCGCAGCAGGCCGAGATCGACCGCCACTTCCCCGCGACCGTCATCGATGTGTTGACGCTCGGCCTCATCGAGCGGCGCGGCCTGTTCGGCTCGATCGGCAAGGCCGATACGGCGCGCATGCTGGAAGCGCTGCAGACGGTCGGCCTCTCCGGCTTCGAGATGCGCCCCGTCGAGACACTGTCGGGCGGCCAGTTGCAGAGAGTGCTGTTTGCCCGCGTGCTGCTGCAGGATGCGCGCGTCATCCTGCTCGACGAGCCTTTCAACGCCATCGATGCGAGGACGGTGAGCGACCTCGTTGCGCTCATCCATCGCTGGCATGGTGAGAAGAGAACCGTGGTCGCGGTGCTGCACGACATGACCCTCATCCGCGAGCAATTCCCCGAGACACTGCTGCTGGCGCGCGAGGCCATCGCCTGGGGTGATACCGCCAAGGTGCTGGCGCCCGAGAACATCATCAAGGCGCGCCGCATGACGGAGGCCTGGGACGATCATGCCCCCTGGTGCGAGGATGTGAAGGTGGCGTGATGGGTCCCTACGAGTTGCTCATCGCACCGTTTCTCGAGTTCCCGTTCATGCAGCGGGCGCTCGTCGGCGCCATCGTGCTGTCCCTCGGCGCCTGCCCGGTCGGCGTCTTCCTGATGCTGCGCCGCATGAGTCTCACGGGCGATGCGATGGCGCACGCCATCCTGCCGGGCGCGGCGGCAGGTTTCCTGCTGTTCGGCCTCAAGCTCGTGCCGATGACGCTTGGCGGGCTGATGGTCGGCCTCGTCGTCGCGCTGCTTGCCGGCTCGATCTCGCGCCTGACCGTCCAGCGCGAGGATGCGAGTCTGGCTGCGCTCTATCTGATCTCGCTGGCCGCTGGAGTGCTGCTTGTCAGCATGCGCGGCTCGAGTGTCGACCTGATGCACGTGCTGTTCGGCACCGTGCTCGCCCTCGACAACGACGCGTTGCTGCTGATCGGCGGCATCGCGTCGGTGACATTGTTGGCGCTCGCCGTCATGTGGCGAGCGCTCGTCGCCGAATGTTTCGATCCGATCTTCCTGCGCTCCGTCAATGGCGCCGGGCCTGCCGTGCACCTGCTGTTTCTCATGCTGGTCGTGCTCAATCTCGTCGGCGGCTTTCAGGCGCTCGGCACGCTGCTCTCGGTCGGGCTGATGATGCTGCCGGCAGCGACGACACGCTTCTGGACGCGACGGCTCGAGCTCATGTGCCTGATCGCCATAATGTCGGGCATCATCTCGAGCATTGTCGGCCTGTTGCTTTCCTATCACTTGAGCCTGCCCTCGGGTCCGTCGATCATCTTGACGGCAGGTGCGCTCTATATCGCCTCCATGCTCTTCGGCCCGCTCGGCCTCATCGCTGGCCAACGTCCTCACCGCACACATCGCACCGCATAGGGAGAGCCATCGTGCGTCATATTCTGGCAATACCAGTCGTCGTCACCGTCGCACTCGCCGCTGGTCAGAGCTTCGCGGACGAGAAGCTCAAGGTCGTCGCCAGCTTCTCGATCCTCGGCGACATGACGGCCCGCATCGGCGGCGGCAAGATCGACCTCACCACTCTGGTCGGCGCCGGCGGCGATGCTCACATCTTCGAGCCGAGGCCCGCGGATGCGGAGACCGTCGCCAAGGCCCAAGTCATGATCGTCAACGGACTGGGATTCGAAGGCTGGCTCGACCGGCTGGTCGAGGCGAGCGGCTCGAAGGCCAAGATCGCCGTGGCAACGGCGGGCGTCGAGACGATCAAGCCGGGCGAAGATCATGACGAGGACGGTCATGAAGAGGCAGGCCATGCCGAAGGCGAGGCGCATGCCGACCAAGGTCACGATCATGGCGATCTCGATCCGCATGCCTGGCAGAGTGTAAACAACGCCATCATCTATGTCGCCAACATCACGCAAGCTCTATGCGATGCCGATCGGGCCAACTGCGAGAACTACAAGGCCAACAGTGCCGCCTACACGGCCGAGCTTGCCGCACTCGACGCCGAGATCAGGTCGGCGATCCGGGCTCTGCCCGAGGATCGGCGCACCGCCATCACCGGCCACGACGCCTTCGGCTATTTCGCTCACGCCTATGGCGTGACCTTCCTCGCACCCGAGGGCGTTTCGACGGAGTCCGAGGCGTCCGCCGCCGATGTCGCCAGGCTGATCACCCAGATCAAGGAGGACAAGGCCAGCGCGCTCTTCGTCGAGAGCATCGCCGATCCGCGCCTCATCGAGCAGATCGGCAAGGACACCGGTGTCAAGGTTGGCGGCACCCTGTACTCTGACGCATTGTCCGGAGCCAACGGTCCGGCACCGACCTATGTCGACATGATGCGCTACAACGCCCGCACCCTGACGGAGACGCTTGCGGCCCGCAGTTGAAGGGCCGCCTCACAGCGGTGCCCTGGCGACTTGCCGCGCCCGGCCAAATTTGCGGACAATGCGAAGCATGCTAGGTGAGAGGCACCGAGAGCGAGGTGCTGTCCATGTCCGAGCTGCTGATCGAGCTGTTCTCCGAGGAAATCCCGGCGCGCATGCAGGCGCGGGCGGCCGAGGATCTGCGCCTGATGGTGACCGAGGGTCTGGCATCGCAAGGTCTGGCGCAAGGCGCGGCGAGGAGCTTCGCCACACCGCGACGCCTGACGCTGGTCGTCGAAGGCCTCGCCGCCACATCCGCGGACGTCACGGAGGAGAAGAAGGGGCCCCGTGTCGGCGCGCACGCGGCGGCGATCCAGGGTTTCCTCAAGGGCGCGGGTCTCGCGTCGATCGGCGACGCCGACATCGTCAGCGATCCCAAGAAGGGCGATTACTATGTCGCCCGAATCTCAAAGCCCGGCCGTGCGGCAGACGACATCATTCCCGACGTCGTCAAAGCGACGATGCAGAAATTCAACTGGCCCAAATCCATGCGCTGGGGAAGCAGTCGCATGCGGTGGGTGAGACCCCTCAAATCCGTCCTGTGCCTCATCGACGGCAAGCCGCTCAACATCGAGATCGACGGCATTCCATCATCCGAGGTGACACACGGCCATCGCTTCCTTGCCCCGGAGCCGATCGAAGCCCGTAGCTTCGCGGACTACAGCCGCAAGCTCAAGGCTGCCAAGGTGATGCTCGATCAAGAGGAGCGCAAATTGCTCATCCTCGAGAAGGCCCGGAAGCTCGCCCACAGTCACAATCTCGAGCTGGTCGAGGATGAGGCCTTGGCGCGGGAGAACGCCGGCCTCGTCGAGTGGCCGACCGTGCTGCTGGGACGATTCGATGAGGCCTTCCTCTCGGTCCCAGAAGCCGTGCTTTCTACATCGATGAAAGCGCACCAGAAGTGCTTCTCGCTCCGCGATCCCGAGACAGAGACACTCGCCGCGCGTTTCCTGCTGGTCTCCAATCTCGAGGCGGACGATGGCGGCAAGAGGATCGTCGCCGGCAACGAGAAGGTGATCCGGGCACGGCTGTCGGACGCCAAGTTCTTCTATGAGCAGGACCTGAAGCGGCCGATGGACGACATGTGGTCGGCGCTGCACGACATCACCTTCCACGAGAAGCTCGGCAGCCAATGGGATCGCGTCGAGCGCATGGCTTCGCTTGCGGAGGCAATAGCACCGATGGTTGGCGCGGACCCGGTGGCCTGCCGGCGCGCCGCGCAGCTCGCCAAGGCCGATCTGGTCTCCGGCGTCGTCGGCGAGTTCCCGGAGTTGCAGGGCCACATGGGCCGCATCTACGCACAGGCGGCCGGTACGAGGTCCGAGATCGCCGACGCCATCGAGGAGCACTACTGGCCACGGGGCCAGGGCGACAAGGTGCCGATGGCGCCGGTTTCTATCGCGGTGGCGCTGGCGGATAGGCTCGATCAGCTGGCGGGTTTCTGGGCCATCGACGAGAAGCCGACGGGCTCGAAGGACCCGTTCGGATTACGGCGCGCCGCGCTCGGTGTGATCCGCATCGTGCTCGAGAACGAGCTCAGGCTGCCACTGGTGCCTCTAATAGAGTCGAGTCTTCCGCTCATCAGGAAGGTCCAAGAGAAACTGATGCACGAAGCTGGCAAGAAGCGCGGTGGTGACTATCTCGTCGCCTTCGGGACGGTCAGTACCGAATGGCAAGGTAGAAAGATCTCGGTACTAGCAACCGACCTCCTCGCCTTCTTCGCCGAGCGCCTCAAAGTGCAGCTCCGCGAGCAGGGCGCCCGCCACGATCTCGTCGATGCCGTCTTTGCGTTGGGTGGGCAAGACGATCTGCTGATGATCGTTCGCCGTGTCGAGGCGCTCGGCCGATTCCTCGAGACCGAGGATGGCAAGACCCTCCTTGCCGGCACGAAACGTGCGGCCAATATCCTCCGCATCGAGGAGAAGAAGGACAACAGAGCCTACGACCAGCCGGCGGATGCGAAGCTCATGAAGGAGCCCGGCGAGGTCGCGCTGCATGCGGCGATCCGAACCGCGACCACCGCGGCCCGCAAGGCCATCGCGGCCGAGGATTTCGAGGCCGCAATGTCTGCCATGGCGAAACTCAGGAAACCGGTCGATGCCTTCTTCGAGGCCGTCACCGTCAATGTGGAGGATGCCGAGCTCCGCGAGAACCGGCTGAACCTCCTGGCCGAGATCCGCGAGGCGACCCGCCATGTCGCCGACTTCTCGCGGATCGAGGGGTAGCGCGAGCTGGGCGACCACCGTTCGCCGCTACGCCAGCCGTGCCCTGACCCATCGGCACATCGCCGTCATCTCAGTGCGCGCGACCTCACTGTACGCTCTGGCACGCAGGAAACCGTGCATCGTCCCCTCGACGATGCGGAGCTCCGTCGCGACACCGGCCGCCGCGAGCCGCTCAGCGTAGTCGACTGCCTCGTCGAGCAGCACGTCATGGTCGGCAGCGAGCACATAGGCACGGGCCAGGCCCGAGAAGGACGGCACTCGCATCGGCACCGCGAACGGATCGTTCGTCTGCAGGCGTCCCTGCAAATAGGCGTTCCAATAGTAGATCATGCTGTCCCTGAGCAGAAAGGGATCGCACGCGTTCCTGTAGCTCGGCCGATCCACATCGACGTCGAGCACCGGGTAGATGAGCGCCTGCCCCCGGATCTCCGGCGCTCGCCCGTCGCGCGACGCGATCGCCACGGCCGCGGCGAGGTTGCCGCCGGCGCTGTCACCGGCGACGACGATCCGATCGGCATCGACGCTGAGCACGTCGCGGAAATCCGCCACCCAGCGCACCGCCTCGACGCAATCGTCGAACGCTGCCGGATAAGCGTTCTCCGGCGGCCGGCGATAGTGCACGCTGACGACCTCGGCGCCGGTCTCGACGGCGATCACCGCGGTCAACATCTCATGCGTCGCGATCGAGCCTGCGACCCAGCCGCCGCCGTGGAAATAGACCACGACCGGTGGCCGCCCGGCGCCTGTGGGACGATAGCGGCGAACCGGGATCTCGCGTCCCGACGCGCAGATGAAGTCGTCGACGATGTCGAGCCCCTCCGGCAGCGGCAGTCGGAACCTGTCGCCGCGGATGGCGAACCAGCGTCGCCGGTCATCGGGCGTCACCGCAGCCGGCGCGCCGGTCATCTCGTTCTGAAGAGCCGCCACATAGGCAGCAATGCCGGCTTCCAAGGCCATGACGTCGCCTCACCCCAAGCGTTTCAGGAACTGTCCGAGCTTCAGCAATCCTTCCGGCCAGGGGCCGTGCCCGGAGACCGTGTTGAGGTGCCCCGACTGCCCCGCATCCACAATGTCGCTGCCCCAATCGAGAGCCATCTCCTGAGCCATCTCGTAACTCGCAAACGGATCGTTCCGGCTGGCGATCACCATCGAGGGAAACGGCAAAGGAGCTGTCGGCACGGGATGAAAGCCACTCTCGCGAACCAGCCAGTCGCTGCCCGGCTCTGTCCAGCGCGCGGCGGACTCGTAGTCGGGCGGAGCGACCAGCAAAGCACCTGCCACCTTGTCTGGTAGGAGCTTCGGGGCCGCATGCACGACCGCCGAGACTCCGCAGCTGTGGGCGATGAGCACCACGGGCCGCTTCGCCTGCCGAACCGCATCGACAATCCGCGCGACCCAGTCCGCACAGACCGGCCGATCCCAGTCCGCCTGCTCGACGCGACGAGCATTGGCAAGCTTCCGCTCCCAGCGCGTCTGCCAATGCTCGGGGCCCGAGTTAGTCCAGCCCGGAACGATGAGAATATCGATGTCGGCGGTCTTGAGGGGCATGGACAAAGGCTCGCTCAGTATACCATCGGCATCGCAAATGCCTCCGGCAGCGGCAATGGCTAAACGTCCTCGAATGGATCTTGCACGCCCTCGGGCAGGCTAACCTCGAAGGCATTGAGCGACATCGACACCAGCGCATAGTAGCCGAGGATGCCGACGAGATCGATGACACCCTCCTCGCCCAGGGCTGCCACCGCTCTCCGGTAGGTCGGTTCGCTGACCCGACGGCTCGAAATGAGCTCGGTGGCGAAGGCATGGAGTGCCGCCTCGTCCTCGCGCTCGAACAACGGCACTTCCCCTCTGCGCACGGCCTCGGCCACGCTTGCCGACAGGCCGCCCGCCAAAGCCAGAGGGGCATGGGCATACCACTCGAAGCTCGCGCGCCAATAGGCACCCGTGATCAGGATCGCAAACTCGGAGAGACGCGGCGGCAGGCTCGACCCGAAGCGGCAATACGCACCAACGGCTTGCGCCCGCTCGGCAAACTCAGG
>JAWKVX010000002.1:0-1228404 GCA_041397825.1 Hyphomicrobiaceae bacterium | reverse complement strand
GACGCAGATGCAGAAGCCGCGCAGTTCAGTGTCCCAAAGGAAGACGCGGTCCTTCTCAGGCGGGCACATGAGATCGTCGCAAGAGCGTTTGGTGAGCTTTCCGGTTGCCATCCTGACTCTCCGTGGTAAGGCCATGGTAAGGTACTGGAAAGGAGTCGGGTGGATCAAGGGAGAAAGACATGTAACAAAAAAGGCAGAAAAGCCAGGTGGTTCGGTAACGACAAGGAACAAGGAGTAACACTATGGGATACATACCCTAAAACTCTTAATCAGCGGGTCCAAGGTTCGAGTCCTTGTGCGCCCACCAATAAGATCAAGGATTTAAGGCACTCCCTCCAAACCGGCGAAATGGCCATATACACGCCATGTAAGCGTCAGGGATAGGTCCCGCTGGGGCTCTTTCGGGCTAACTAGGTGCGTCCGCACCCTGCCTGCTCCCTTCCCTGTGCCCCCACCTTCAGCGTCAATTACCTCTAGTCGAATCCGGGGATGCCACCACCCAAGCTCCCTGACATCCTCATGTCCTGACTTCTTGACCTCACGACACCCGCACCTCTTCACATCTTCCCCAACGCTTCGGCCCTCGCCTGCAAGGCGTCATACCTGACCTGCTCCCCGAAAACTCCTCCATCTGTTCGTTGAGTCGATCGCATGCAGATCGACGATGAAGAAGAGCCGGTTCAACGAGCAGCAGATTATCGGTATTTTGAAGGAAGGTGATGCCGGAGCACGGGTCGATGATTTGTGCCGGCGGCATGGGATCAGTGGCACGACCTATTACAAGTGGAAGGCCAAGCTCGGCGGGCTCGAGGTGTCGAAAGAGAGGAAGCTCAAGGCACTCGAGGATGAGAACCGGCGGCTGAAAAAGCTGCTGGCTGAGCAGTTGCTCGACAACGCGGCCTTGAAGGATCTCGTCGGAAAAAACTTCTAAAGCCTCGGGCACGTCAGGCGGCGGTTCGGTATCTGGTCGAGCGTCACGAATTGTCGGAGCGGCGTGCCGCGAGGCTCTTGGGGGTAGATCGGTCGAGCTTTCGCTACCGGCGGAAGCGGGCGGACGATGAGGCCGAGCGCGCTCTATTGCGGGAGCTTGCGGCCGAGCGGCGGCGGTTCGGCTACCGGCGTTTGCGCGAGATGGCACGGCGGCGAGGGGTCGTCATGAACCTGAAGAAGGTCTACCGGCTGTACAAGCAAGAGGGGCTGACGGTGCGCCGCCGGGGCGGACCGCTGCGGTATGTGGAGCCTACGCGCTCCGCCCCGATGCACAGCCGTCCCGAGAGGGGCAAACGATGAACGGACTCAACTTATGACTGGAGGGAAAACGAAGAGCAGGTCACGTCCAACACCGTTGACCCGACACCGGCCGGCAAGACGGCCAAGGTCGTCAAAGACGTCAGATTGGACAGAAGAGTAAGGTCATCGCTGATATCGACAATGTCTGCTCAGGCTTGGCCAGTCGACAATTCAATTGACCCCCGCAGGTCCAATCGTCAAACCGCCTCCAAGTTACTAGGTTGAGCTGACGCCCGAGCATTCCGAGGTTGGGCACAATCGTACCGGCTGGATTCGCGTCAGGGCGCGCGGGTACGTGCAGATGGGCGATTTGGCTCTGCGTTTCTAGGTCCGGCCGGAAGTGTCGGACATCAGCGCAATCGGATCTGGCGCGCCCCTTCAACTTAGCCTGCGTTTGGCCTCACCCTTCTAAAGAACGAAGTCTCCGGCCGTCAGCGTCTTGATGCCCGTGAGCTCGATCTGGAAATCGACGACCGCATCGCCGTTGATATTGCCAAAGATGATGGTCTTGTCGTTGGACGTCCCCGGAGCATCGTAGGTCTTGTAAGTCAGCGTTCCGGCGCCTGTGCTATTGCCCAGGCCGCGGAACGAGAACGCCTGATTGCCGGCTCGTGTTGTGTCAGCATCGATGCTGGACAGGTCGATGTCGTCAATACCCTTCTGGAAATCAGTAATGACATCGCGATGGCCAGCGCCCAGGTACGGTGCGAGCAACTCGACGCCGAATACGCCGAGGACGCCCTTGCTTATTTGAGCGGTAGTGGTGAAGACAAAATCGTCGGCTCCAGAGCCTCCGGTCATGCGGTCGATACCGCTTCCGCCGATGATAACATCATTGCCGCCACCGCCCGAGATGCGATCGTTGCCACTTCCTGCGGCGATGACATCATTGCCCGCGCCGCCAGCGATGCGATCATCGCCGCTGCCGCCGAAGATTCTGTCGTCGCCAGCTGCTCCGTTTATGCGGTCGTCTCCGCTGCCGGCTTTGATGATGTCGTTGCCGCCGCCAGCGTTGATGCGATCCTTGCCACTGTTACCCAAGATGATGTCATCACCAGCGCGACCGCGGATGCTATCGCTGCCGGCAAGAGCGATGATCTTGTCGGCGCCGATGCCACCGTTGAGCACATCGGCCCGGGGCGTGCCCCTGATGACATCGAGCACGTTGATGACGGCGATCGACAGCGACTGGGAGAGATCAATCCCCGGTCCGTTGAGATCGGCGCTGACATCGACCGTCACATCGAGCCGGCTATTGGTCTCGAAATCGAGCACAGCCCCGGCCTTGATGAAGAGCGCGTTGCCGGCGATCTCGAAAAGGCCAGCGTCGGCACCCGACAGCGACAGTGTGTTCGGCCCGCCGTCGGGGTCCGTCACGAGAATGTCGGCGACCTTGATCGGCACCGACGTCGATCGGTTCTCGACGATCGATGCAAGCGGATTGAGGAGATCGAGATCCGTCGGCGGTGTATCGCTCAGCTCATAAGCACCGAGGTCGGCAAAGCTGGCGCCGTTGCTGCCGATGCCGGGGATGTCGACGCGCGTCACGCCACGGGCGTCGGTGGTAGGTGCCGAGCCGTTCGAGCGGTCGAGCGCCGGGTTGTTGAGTGCGGCGCGGAGCGCGATCGTCTGTACCGGTCCGCCATTGTCGGCGAGCACGCCAGCCGTCATCGCGCCGTTGGCGACCGTTTGCGCGAAAACAAGAGCCGGGTCGACGTTGATGATATTCGCAAGTCCAGTCGTGTCGAATGCCGCCGAGTCGGCGCCGACGATGTTGAGGCCGTTGGCGCTGACGGGGACAAAGCTAGCAACTTCATCCGACGCCGTCTGTGCGCTGTCGTTGCCGAGCACGATGGAATTGGTCAGGACCATGCTGCTGCCAAAGATGCCGCCGCCGTCCGCGCCAGTTCCCACCGTCGCATTGGCAGAGACCGTGCTGTTGGTCAGGACTATGCTGCTGCCAAAGATGCCGCCGCCGTCCGCGCCAGTTCCCGCCGTCGCATTGCCGGAGACCGTGCTGTTGGTCAGCGTCACACTGAGGTCGCTATAGATACCGCCGCCGAAGGCGCCAGAGCCCGCCGTCGAGTTGCCGGAGACCGTGCTGTCATTGAGCCTAAGGTCCGCCAAAGAACGGATAGCGCCGCCGGAAGCGTCATCTCCCATCGTCCGGCCGCCGGTCAGCGTCAGGCTGTCGAGCGTGGTTGTGGCAGAAGCCGACGTGATGTTGAAAATGCGCGAGTTGTCCGAGAGTGTGTTGGCGGCAGTACTGGCCGCCATGTTTGTGATGCTGGCACCCGCAACGAGCGCATCGTCTCCGTCCCTGTCGCCGGTGATCGTCACGCCGCCTACCGCCACGCCGTCGATGGTCACCTCGCCTGTGATGACGATCTCGCCCTCAGTCAACCGGATGAGGCTCGCCACCCCGCCCGTGAAAACAGCGGCATCGAATGTGATCGTGTCCGCGCCTGCTTGGCTGTTGGCGTAGGCGACGGCTTCGCGCAGCGACGTCAGGCCGTCGAACGCATTGACGACGTCGAGATTGGTCGTAACGACGAGGCTTTGGGCCTCCTGCGTTCCAAGTTCGAAGGCGCCAAGATCGCGCACCGCGGCGTCGGCTCCATTGTTGTCGACGTTCGCGATGTCGAAGGCCGCCGTGCCGCGGGCGTCGGCCGTCGTCGCAGACGTGCCGCTTGCCGCATCGAGCGCCGGGTTCAGAATGTCGGCGTTGAGCGCGATGGTATGCACCGGCCCGCCATTATCGGCGAGCACGCCAGCTGTCGCTGTGCCGTTAGCGACCGTTTGCGCGAAGACGAGCGTCGGGTCGGCGTTGATGATATTCGCAAGTCCAGTCGTGTCGAATGCCGCCGAGTCGGCACCGACGATGTTGAGGCCGTTGGCGGTGAAGGAGCCAAAGCCAGCAACTTCATCCGACGCCGTCTGTGCGCTTTCGTTGCCGAGAACGATGGAATTGCTCAGCGCCAGACTCAAAGCGGCAAAAATGCCGCCACCCTCCGCGACCGCGCTCGTAACCGAGTTGCCTGAGACCGTGCTGTTCGCCAGAGTGACGATGTTGCCGAAGATGCCGCCGCCGATGGCCTCTCCACCCGTCATCGTGTTGCCGGAGACCGTGCTGTTGGTCAGCATCACGTTGATGCCATTGACGCCGCCCCCACCAGTGCGGCCACCCGCCACCGAATTTCCGATAACCGCGCTGTTGGTCAGCGCCACGGCCCCACCGGCGCTGTGGATGCCGCCGCCGTCAGCGGCATTACCCGCCGTCACATTGCCGGAAACCGTGCTGCCGGTCAGGGTCACATTGCTGAAGGAGGAGATGCCGCCGCCAGCCGCGGCAACGCCGGACGTCGAGTTGCCCGAGACCGTGCTGTCATGAAGCGTCAGGTCCGCCAGTGAACGGACCGCGCCGCCGACAGCGTCATCTGCCGTCGTGCGGCCGCCGGTCAGCGTCAGGCTGTCGAGCGTGGTGGCGGCTGCGGCCGACGTGATGTTGAAAATGCGCGAGTTGTCGTCGAGGAGCGTCGCACCGCTCGCCGCGACGTCGGTGATGTCGGTGCCGGCAAGCGTGACGTCGTCGTTGTCCTTATCACCGGTGATGACGATGCCTGTTCCGGTCGAGCCGTCGATGGTAACGGCGTCAGTGATTGCAATCTCGCCGAGCGCGAGGCGGATCAGGCTCGCCGCCCCGCCGGAAAATACGCCTGCATCGAACGTGACGACATCGGGTGTATTTGCGTCCACGTTCGCCTTGCTGTTGGCGAAGGTAATCGCTTCGCGCAGTGACGTCAGGCCGTCGTAGGCGTCGACCACGTCGAGGTTGGTCGTGACGACGAGCGATGGCAATTCGGCGGCCTCCACCGCGCCGAGATCGGCAGCCGTGCCATTGATGTTTGCAACTCCAATCTGATCGATGCGGGCGTGCCCCAACGCATCGAGTGCCGGAGCGGAGGCGTTCGAAGCGTCGAGTGCCGGGTTCGTGGTGTCGGCTTTGAGCGCGATGGTCTCAACCGGCCCGCCGTTGTCAGCGAGCACGCCCGCTGTCGCCGTGCCGTTGGCGACCGTCTGAGCGAAAACGAGCGCCGGATCGGCGTTGATGACGTTGGTGAGGCCGGTCGTGTCGAATGCAGTGGCATTGGCCCCGACGATATTGAAGCCGTTGGCGGTGATGGTGCCGGCGACCTCGTCGTCGGACGTCTGCACGCTGTCGTTACCGAGAACAATCGAGTTGATGGTCGTCAAGCTCGAGCTGGTAAAGATGCCGCCGCCGTCGGCGCCGGTGCCTGCCGTCGAATTGCCGGAGACCGTGCTGTTGGTGAGCGTCACGGCGTCGCCAAAGATGCCCCCGCCGTCGGCGATGGCGCCTGTCGTCGAGTTGCCGGAGACCGTGCTGTTGGTCAGCGTCACCGTGCCGAAGCTGCCGATGCCGCCGCCGTCGGCGTTGAGCCCTATCGTCGTGTTTCCAGATACCGTGCTGTTTGTCAGCGTAATGTTCGAAGCTATGCCGCCTGCAATGCCGCCGCCGATGGACAAACCGCCTAACGTCGAATTCCCGGTGACAGTACTGTTGGTCAATGTCACGGAGGCGGACCCAACGCTGGCAACGCCTCCGCCGTTGGAAGCAAGTCCTAGCGTCGAGTTGCCTGCAATCGTGCTGTCAACAATGGTCAAGTTGGCCTGCGAGCGGATAGCGCCGCCGCCTTCACCCCCCGACGTCGTCCGGCCGCCCGTCAGCGTCAGACCCGCGAGCGCGGTGGCGGCCTCAGTCGATGTGATGTCGAAAATGCGCGAGTTGTCGTCGAGGAGATCGTTGGCCGCATTGGGCGTGCCGCCATAGCTCGCCGCTACGTCGGTGATGCTGGTGCCGCCGACGCGCACGTCATCGCCGTCCTTGTCGCCTGTGATCGTGATATCCGTTCCGGTCGAGCCGTCGATGGTGATCGCGTCGGTGATTTCGATTTCGCCCAGTGTGAGACGGATGAGGCTCGCTGTCCCGCCAATGAACACTGAAGGGTCGAACTCGATCGTGTCGGGGGTTTCCGTCAACTGGTTTGCGAGAAAAATCGCCTCGCGTAAGGACAGGTCGTTGGCACCGCCCATCGACGCGATGGTGGCATTGGGGCCGGAGAAGTCGAGTTCGTCGTTCGCCGTCGTTACGACAAACGTTGCACGAACCTTCCCTTCGAAGGCGCCGAGGTCGGAGATGTTGGTGCCGTTGTTGGCGACCGCAGCATCGAAACGGGGAATTCCTCGTGCGTCGAACGTCGGCGCCAGCGCGTCGTTGCCGGCGTCGATAGCAGGGTTGTTCACATCTGTGCTCAACGCGACCGTCAGGACCGGGCCGCCGTTATCGGCGAGCACGCCCGCCGTCGCTGTGCCGTTGGCAATCGTCTGGGCAAAGACGAGGTTGGGATCGGCGTGGAAGATGTTGGAGAAGCCTGTCGTATCGAAGTAGGAGGAATTAGCGCCCACGATGTTGGAACCGTTGGCGGAACTGCTGGAGAGACGAGAGTCTGAGTCTCGTGCGATCTCGGCTAGCGCCGTTTCCCCACTGTAGTTGCCGAGTACGATAGTATTTGTGAGACGAAACGCCGTGTCGACGTAGATTCCGCCACCACCAGAATTAGCGCTATTGCCGGTCACCGTGCTATTAGTCAGTTCCGCCCCAATCGCCGAGATACCACCGCCCGGTCCCGACACAGCAGAGTTGCCGGAGACGGTGCTGTTGGTCAAATCTGCTCTGAAGGCATCGATGCCGCCGCCGAAAGCTGCCGAATTGTCGGAGACTGTAGTGCCGAACAGCGTTACCGTGTCGCCAGCGATGCCGCCTCCGTACCACCCAGCCGAATTGCCAGAGACTGTGCTGTCGGTGAGCGTAATGTTGAAGGCTAAGAGGCCCCCGCCCGCAGCGAGTTCGTGGGCCGTAGAATTGTCTGAGACCGTGCTGTTGATAAGGGTCACATTTTGGAAGCCGTAGATGCCGCCGCCGGCCGCGCCAAAGCCGGACGTCGAGTTGCCCGAGACGGTGCTGTCACGAAGCGTCAGGTCCGCTAGTGAACTGACCGCGCCGCCTGCAGTGAAATCCGCCGTCGTGCGGCCACCTGTCAGCGTCAGGCTGTCGAGCGTGGTGACGGCGGTTTCTGAGGTGATGTTGAAAATGCGGGAATTATCGCCGAGCGTGTTGGCGGCGGCGCTCAGCGCGACGTCGGTGATGTCGGTGCCGGCGACCGTAATGTCGTTATTGAGCCTGTCGCCCGTGATCGTGATGCCGCCAGCCAACGAGGCGTCGATGGTCAGCTGACCGCTGATTGTGAGCTCCCCGCGCGTGAGCCGGATGAGTCCCCCGCCGAGACTGGGATCGAAGACGATCGTGTCAGCGCCCAGAGAGTTGTTCGCTTGAGCAATGGCCTCTCTTAGTGATGTTCCAGTGCCTCCCGCTCCCTGGATTTCATCGACAAGTGTCGTGACGGTGAACGTGGCCATTTCCAAATCCCCAAGCTCTCAGCGATTCTAATGTCGCAACATTCAGCTGCACGACTACCCCTCGGGCCGTCAGCAGCCAGGCGATAAGACTACAGCAAACGCATCTTGTCTAGAAGCTTAAGGGATAGGATTAATCAAGAAAATCCCTAGCCGCACTGTGGCTCTGACCGCTCGAAAGCGGCCCTGTTGATGTGCCGGCAATGCCAGGACAATCCGCATTCGCATAGGTTGGCGACCCCGGGATGCTGAGAACCAGATTGCGGCACTGAACTGATGGGGTGGATGCCCCCTTCGATGGGCGTCGTACGATGTCCGCGCAGCGCCACCTAGGCGCTTTCGTAGGAGGATGAGATGTCGGACGTTCATGTCCTGGCCATCGACCTCGCCAAACAGAGCTTTCAGGTGTGCGGCACTGATCTGGGCGGGGTCAGCATGATGGGACAGGCCGACATCCGCAACCTGCTGATTGTCGGTGCGATGAGCCGGATCCGCTCGATCATTCGCAAGGGCATCTCGCGGGACAACTGGCTCGGGCGGCTTGTAGAGCGCAAGCCCCGCATGGTCGCTGCCGTCACCTTGGCGAACAAAATGGCGCTGATTATCTGGCCCATCATGACAAGAGTGCAGAGCTATAGGATGGCGTGAGCGGTCGCCTCCTCGCGGAGGCAAACGGTAAGCGCCTCGGGGTCACCTGACCCCGACAAGGAGATCGGCTGATGACCTATGCGGCAAGGACTTCAATGTTCAGGACGGGGAAAACCAGTCCCGGGGCTCGATCACAAAGCACTTTGGACCGATGTGGACCCTGTTCTTCGAACTGCATACTGGCCTCGTGGCGCACGCCACGATCGGAGGCCTGACACACGACCGATAAAAGCACCGTGCTGCCGAGGGCGTCCGAAGAATCTCCTTGCAAAACCGGGGACGGTTCAGGGCGCATCATGATGCGCTGCAGCGAATTCGACATGTTCATAGCCATTTCGACGTGCTTAAAAAACACACCGCTACAGACAATCCGGGATTATGTATTTCTGCAACTGGCCCATGAGGTCGCCGGTGCCTTGTGGACCGACTATCGCTCTTCCGAGCAGCGGACATCAGCCAGCTCGAAGGTGAATAGATTGGCCTGTTCCATTTGCGACAGGCGCGACACCCGAGCAAAGGTCTGCTTTTGGGATTTTGCACGCTTCTATTTCCCTGACTTGCTTCGTGATCAAACTCGCGTCGCCGCGGCATCAGCCCGGCGCCGCTTCGCTCCGTGCTCAACCAGAATCCGATAGACCGACATGCGCGAGATGCCCAGCGCCCGAGCAGCGGCGGTGACGCCACCGTCCTGTTCGACTAGTTCAAGTACGCGCTGACGATCGATGCGGCTTGCCGCCGGTGTAGACACCGGCCTTCTTCGCAATGCCTTCGGCTCCGCTGCCTGCGGCGGACGCCGTCTCGAACTGGTGTCACGGCCAGCATTCCGAAGAAGGCGCGGCCGGCCGACGTGGCCGTGTCGACGCTTTGCTCAAGCACCCGAAGGTGAGCTCTGTCCTCGACCTCATGCGCAATGTTTTGATGCCAGGTCGCGAAGAGAGCGTCCGAGGGCGATCAAGGCGCGTCACAACGAGCGTATCGCCTTTGGTGAGCACGGCCAGAGCAAGTCGCAACTTCGAGATCATCGAGCCGTTTGCCGCTGCGCTTCTCGTCGAAGACGATGGCGCAATGGTCCTGTTCCAGCGCGTTGCGCCGGAATCGAGAGATCTTGGTCCTCAGTGCTGACACGGGCGTGCCGATGCGGCACCCCCATGATTGCCACCGTCACAAATGGATGTTGCTGTGACAGATTGTGTCGCAAACGGTGGAAGTCTACCCTGATGTGACGCGAATTCGCTGCGGTCTGAAATGTAGCGTGTGGCAAGTGTACTGTTGCGCCATCGGTTCAGAGCGGAAAGCAGACGTCGACGACGTACCGCGAAGAGGACCGCTTCGAGCGGTGAATTCAGGAACGATCCTCGAGCGACCTGCTCATTGATCGGTTCCTCGAGGCATTCCTAGCTCGCATCCTCGCGACGGCGCCTGATCGCGTCTCGAGCTACGAGGTCGCCGAGCCGCGCGCTCCGGAACAGATGCGGTGTCGATCGTAGGGTATGTAGTTGCTGCATCCACGGTAGCGTGCCGGCTGCCTTGAGACCAATACGCGATGGCCGCGACCGTTTGAAGTTCTCGCTCAAGATCCCGGGGCGGATCTCCGATCTGCCAAGCCGCGAGCCTGAAGCCCTTCGATGATGGGTACGATCATTTGTGGGCCAGCATGTGCGATGTCGAGTGTGTCGTATTGCTGGCCTGGGGGCCAATAGTCCGGGCGGTGGCTCTCAGAACCGCGCGCCGAGGTCAATCTTGAAGTCTGGCGTATGGTCGAACCCCAACCCGGACGTGCGCGGAGCCGGCAAGATCAATCAGATAAAAGAGATGGCGGAGTAGGGTCTCGATCTGCGTATCGTTGTAGCCGAGAAATATACCAAGTCCATTGAGACCTATCACGCCGCCTCGCTGCGCAGGCTTGATTTTCATTATCGGATATGTTGCGTTGGTGCTTCCATATAGCTGATGGGTTGGAGTGCGAGAAGACGACAGGAGTGTTAGATTCATGATCAAATCAAGACCACGATCGCGAGGTATGGGAAGCGTCGACGATCATACCGACGCGCGGTTCATTTCTTGAGCGCCGCGTGGCCGAACTGCGAGAACCGATGTCTCTGTCGACAGCTGCCTGCAGCTGTGTTGTTCAAATTGTATGCGAACAGCATTTGGCGCAGCCACCAAGCGTGTGGAAGACCCCGATCATAAACCGAGGTTGCCATCGAGGGCATTCAGCCTCGATGTCGAAGGAGACGGCAAGCTTTCCCGCACGTTTTGCTGTCTCAATTGTGGCAATGTCGTCAGCCAGGGCACGACATCTTCGCCGTGGAAAGCCAACGACGATAGGCCGCGATGTGGTGCCGAGCGTGTGCTGTGGCCAACCACATCGAAACCATTAATGCTCACATAATCGACGCTCTCTCCCGCCAATCCCGGAAGCAGACGAGATCAACTCGGGGCTCGGAAAGATACCGCATGCGCATCCCCCATACGAGTACGTCAGGCAGAAGCTCGTTGATACTGGGTGGGCGATGGGTCCGGGTGCATGGTTTCACCTGAAGTCAGTGGCTGGCGCGGGGCAGGTTCAAAACACCGTGCATGACCTTACTGGCAACGCCGCCAACTTGAAGCCGACGGTCTGTTCATCGAAGACCTCGGCTTCGAGCGTATCGTGCTCCGTCGTCCGAGCTCATGACCCTGCTCGGCGGTGATGACAGCGCGACCATGGCTGTCCGGCGTAACCATACAATGACGCAGGAGGGAAGCGAGAGCCGCGTTCGCCGTAAAGCCGGCTGCGCCGACCGGCGACACCGACGGCCGGGCAGAAATCGCGAACGTGCAGATTGTAGCCAGGCTGCTCAACCCTCAGTGAGAAAACGCCGGGTGACCAGGTCTCAATTCCGTGCACCCGGCAAAAGGTCGTCAGAGCGCCGAAGTCGGGGGTCACGCTTGGCCATGACCTTGAGGTTACGCACGGGTACGACGATGAACGGAAATCGGCGGCTGCGACTTCGATCGAAGAGTGTCGTGGTAGTCCGCCGCACCGATCCTGAGCAACTCGGCAAGTCGCTGCGCGTCAAGCTCGCGGGCGCAAATTCTGCCAAGCGCACACCCAGCATCGATTCTGGCTGCCCATCTTCTGCGCGGCGTCGGATTTTCACCGGCGCTCACCTTCGGCAGGATGAGGCTTACCTTCGAGTTTATCCCCATGCTTCCATGCAAGCGCACCTTCCTCGAAAAGCAACGTCATTAGAGCAATTTATCCTGATGGCCGCACATCGGCTGTTCCATGACAGTCGAAAAGAATTGAGCCTTGACGCGGTTGCCTTCGCACCAATCAACGAAGCAGGTCGTAGGTGCGCCGATTTCCTTGGCGATGCGAATACGAAGGTCGCGTTCAACGCTTGCCGCATTGGGGAGCACGCTGGCTTGGCTGCCGCCTAGAACGACGTCACAGTGAAGCGAATCGTAGAGTGAGAACGGCGTGTTTGTCATAATGCTCTCTCGACACCGGGCGAGTGCACGCTGCGTTAGTGGCGCACTTTGGGGGGAGGTTGCTTCTGTTGAATTCCGGTCGCGGACGGCGACATGCTACCACGATTTCGGGAAGCGGGCGTGGCAATCATTTCTATGACTAAGTCGGCAAAGGCTTTGGGAGTGGACCTGATCGGACCTGGCTCGCTGTCGTTATGTCCGCAAAGCCGACATGTCGATCGCTTGCGCCAAGTCTGTCCGAATCGAGATCTTGCGGCCATTCTGAGACGCTGCCTAACGAATTGATGCCAGTTACCCTAGTGGCCCTGCTGATTTGTAATGCCGCTGGAGTATCCAGCGTCTGTTTGGTTCTTCAATTCCACGCACCAAGAGACAATTGTGTGCCGTGCCCAGCGAGGCACTGAGCCTTGCCCTTGCACTACTACGAGCTCGAAACGCGCTGGCCGAGAACTGGGTGGTTGACGAGTGGCGCCGCGTTGCCACATCTCACGGGCTCTGCTAACCGTGTCTACAATGGTCTTGGGGAGGCTTCGATTTCAGCATCGGTGATACGAGGGGGCTCTTGATCTCATGCACGGGCGTCGTCGCGGAACTAAGGTCTACGCCGCCAAGTGCAAGATCGGGAAACTGGTTGCCACATCGATGATCTGGGGGCATGACGCGGGCAGTTTGCAGCACATCAAAGCTGCTCCATTGTCGCCGACGATTCGAACCTTTGCCAGTCAAGGGTAGAGCCGCAGAGTAGCATTAGACGCGCAGTGGTACATGCGATGACTCAGATGCTGCTCTCCGCCGCCGAGCGCCGCCGTCCCTGGCTCCTGCTTGCACCGACGCTCGCCGCGCTCGTCGTGCTGATGATCGTGCCGATCCTCATCATGGGCGTGTACAGCTTCTACACGTTTCAGACCGCCGGCGTCGAAACCTCGGACTTGACCCTCGCCAACTGGCACGAGTTCTTCACCGACAGCTTCTACCACGGCTTTCTCTGGAAGACGGTTCGGGTCTCGATCATCACGGCACTGCTGTGCGCCGTGATGGGTTATCCGCCCGCCTACTTCATCGCCATGACGACCTTCCGGCACAAGTGGTTGTTGTTGCTGCTGCGCTGATCGTAAAGCCGTTCTGGATTTCCTTCACGATCCGCACCTTTTCCTGGATTCACATCCAGCGAGGGCAGCCATCAACGCGAGCCTGATGTGGGCCTCGGGATCATCAGCGAACCGCTGCCGCTCCTCTACAACGAAGGCTCGGTGATCATGGGGCTTATCCATTTTCTGCTGCCCTATATGATCTTGAACGTCTACGTGACGCTTGAGGGCATCGACCGCAATCTGATCTCGGCGGCCCGCTCGCTCGGCTGCACGGAATGGCAGGCGTTCCGCGAGGTGACCCGCCGTTGTCGCTGCCGGGGCTCGGCGCGGGACTTCTCTTGAGCTTCGTGCTGGCAGCTGGCAGCTACGTGACGCCGCAAATCCTCGGCGGACGCTCGGACAGCCTGTTCGGCAATATCATCTTCGACGCCATCATGAAGGAGCTCAACTGGCCGTTCGGCACGACGCTGTCGCTCGTGCTGCTGGTGCTGCTGGGCGCGGTCTCGATCCTCTACACGCGCTACATGGGCCTCTCGTCGATCTTCAAGGGGCTCAGCCGATGACCGTCGCCAAGTCCAACTGGGGCTCGCGGCTGATTGCGCTGCTGACGATCTTCGTCTACGTCTTCATGTTCGCGCCGATCTTTGTCGTTGTCATCCTCTCCTTCAACGAAAGCCGCTTCGGCTCCTTCCCGATGACCGGCTTCTCGCCGTAGTCGGTACGAGCGGCTGTTCGCGAACGGGAAAGCCGCCATGCGGGGCCTTCCAGACCTCGTTTGGATCGGGCGCTGACAGCGATCATCTGCACGGCGCTCGCATCATGGCGCTCGCCCTCGTGCGCTACGAGTTTCCCGGTAAGGAATGGGTCAACGCGCTGATCGTCGGTCCGGTGTTGCGCCCGAGACCGTGCTCGGCGTCGGGCTCCTGCTCGCCAACCGCTCGGCCGGCATGACGGCGAACTTTGGCCTGCTGCTGGCCGGCCACATCCTCTTGTCGCTGCCCTACGTCGTGCTCGTCGTCCAGGCGCGCCTCATCGGCGTAAAGCGGCAACGAGGCGGCGCTGCCGCTCGGCGCCAACCGGCTGCAGGCCTTCCGCGAGATCACGCCTGCCGCTCATCATGCCGGCGGTGTTCGCAGGGCTCCTGCTCGCCTTCACGATCTCCTTCGACAATGTCACGGCGAGCGTGTTCTGGCGCCCGCCCGGCGTCGAGACCATGCCGACCGAGATCCTGTCCATGCTCAAGGTCTCGATCACGCCCGAGGTCAACGCGCTCGGCACCTTGGATGATCGTCATCACGGTCGGTTTGCCGCTGCTGGGCGGATTGCTCGCCCGTGCTATGATGCGGCAAGCCGGCTGAAGGCCCACAGCACTTTCCAAGGAGGACCCTCCCATGAAGATGTCGCAGACGAAACGCCTCTTCGAGCGGCTGATCGAGCGCTGGGGCAACGGCGGCCTCGACCGCCGCACGTTCTTAGGCCTCTGCAGCGGCCGCCGCCTGCCAATATCCGCGCTGGATCGGCCCGGCGCTCGCTCAAGTCAGCGAGGTCCGCTTCGATGCCCGGCTGGGGCGGGGTTGTGGTCCAGGAGGCGATCGCCAAATACGCCTCGAGCCCTACACGGCCAAGACCGGCCGCAAGATCGTCCAGGGCTCGTTCGACGACGAGAACGTCGTGCTGACGAAGATCAAGGCGTCGAACCCCGGCGACTTCCACGTCATCCATTCCTCTGGCGTCGAGTACTACAAGAAGTACGTCGACGGCGGCTGGGTGTCGGAGATCAACGAGGCCAACATCCCCAACATGGCAAACGTCATGACCGCCATGATCGAGCCCTTCCGCAAGATGACGCCAAAGCTTTCCTGCGTGCCCTATGACTACGGTACGACCGGCATCGCCTATAACACCAAGGTCATCACACCCGAGGTCGCGGCGCAGAAGGGCGCGATGCTGCTCGCCGACAAGGAGTATGCGGGCAAGATCGGCGCCTATGGAGACATGGTGACCCGCGTCTGGTACGCGGCGCTGCAAACGGGGCAGAACCCGAACGACGCCAAGGACATGGACGCGATCTGGGCAAAGATCCGCGAGGCCCGCGACATGACCAAGAAATACTGGTCGTCGGGTGCTGAGCTCATGGATCTCCTCGCCAAGGAGGAGATCGTGGTGACAGAGGCCTGGTCGGGCCGCGTCGCCGCTCTGCAGCAGCAGGGCGCCCCCATCGGCTATCTCGATCCTGCAGGCAGCTACGCCTGGATGGAGGACATGCTCGTCCTCAAAGGCTCGCCTATGCCCGAGTGCGAGGAGCTGATCAATTTCATGCTCGACCCGGCCACCGCCATTGCCGTCGCGGAGGGCCAGAATTACCCGCCGTCCCTTGATCCCAAGAAGGTGCAGCTTACCGAGAAAATCGCCAAGCTGCCGGCATTCGATCCGACGGGTGAGATGAAGTCGCTCACCTTCGCCGATCCCAACTATTGGGCCGCGAACTCGGACGAGTGGACCAAGCAGTGGGATCGCATCTCGAAGGGGGGGTGAGCGCTTGGCGGGGGGAACGACGTGAGCGCAATGCTCGCGGCTACCCCCCACCCTAGCCCTCCCCCTCAAGGGGGGAGGGCTCATCGCCTGCCGCGAGACCCTTACGCCCCATGCCCGAGACCGCCGTCGAGCTCAACGCTGTTACGCTGGCCTATGGCCGGTTCGTCGCCGTCGACAACGTCAGCCTCGCCATCGACAAGGGGAGCTTCGTCACGCTGCTCGGCCCGTCTGGTTGCGGCAAGACGACGATACTCAGATCCATCGCCGGCCTGGTTGATCCGACGGCGGGCGACATCCGCATCATGGGGCGGCGGGTCAACGACATTCCTATCCACAAGCGCAACATCGGCCTCGTGTTTCAGAACTACGCGCTGTTCCCCCACAAAACCGTGCACGACAACATCGCATTTGGCCTTAAGTACCGCGGCGTCGCCAAGGACGTCATCGCGGGCAAGGTCTCGCGCGCGCTCGAGATGGTGCGCTTGCCCGGCGTCGAGAGTAAGCTCCCCTCCGAATTGTCGGGCGGCCAGCAGCAGCGCATCGCACTTGCCCGTGCCATCGTCATCGAGCCGGACGTGCTGCTGCTCGACGAGCCGCTCTCCGCGCTCGACGCGAATTTGCGCGAGGAGATGCGCATCGAGCTGAAAGCCATCCAGCGTGAGGTCGGGATCACCACCATCTTCGTGACGCACGACCAGGAGGAGGCGCTGGCGATGTCGGACCGCGTCATCGTCATGAACCACGGCGTCGTCGAGCAGTCGGGCACGCCCGAGGAGGTCTATCGCTGGCCAGCGACCGAGTTCGTGGCACGGTTCTTGGGCCAGTCGAATCTGCTTGCGGGTCGCATCGCTGGACGCTCTGGGGAGCACCTAAGGATCAATCTCGACGGTGGTCCGACCCTCCTCGCCAGTCACGCCGGTGCAGGCGTGGATGAGCGCGTGACAGCGGTCGTGCGCGCCCAGCGCATCGCCGTATCTCCCGGACTGAAGCCAGCTGGCGACGGATGCATCACGGGGAAGATCATGGCTATCGCGTATCTCGGGGGCACCGTCGGCTATCAGGTCGCGTTCGGACCCAATCTTATCCAGGTCATCGCCATGGCAGGTGACCGCATCCTCAAGGAAGGCGATGGGGTGACCCTAACCGTGCGGCCCGAGGACGTGGTTCTGCTCGGCCAATCGGGAAGACGCATTCCAGACGCCTAACTTAGACCTCTGTTGCCGATGGCGGAATTGGTCCATCCGACTCCCCACGGCGCTTTTCCGCAAGGCCGACTTCGTTGCCATTCTGACTGTGGTTCGAAGCCGGTGATGCCTCAAACAGCCATCGCCACCTCGAAAGTCAGAATGGCAGCTGAAAATCTTCAATTGTCATCGGTCTACGAATCTCATGCTCCATCCATTTCTCGCAGGCATTCCTTGAGTGCGGGACCTTTGCGGGGATCGACGCTGCACTCTGCTGCGTGGTCGGGCACCCGTTGCAACGGGCGCCCATCTAACTCGTTGATGTTGTTAGATTTAAATCCACATCATCGGTCTCTCAATCAGCGGGTCCAAGGTTCGGGTCCTTGTGCGCCCACCAATAAGATCAAGGACTTGGAATTTGATTGGGCCGCGGTCAATTGATCGGGGCGACACGACCCCGACAATCGGGCGGCTATCAGAGCCGACTTCCCGTCTCGCTCAGAGGTCCGTACGCCACTCCCGTGACCGTTTCCGTGCATCCGTCACTTGGCTCTTTCGACGACGGCACGGGATCGACGTGACGTGCCTGATCGCGTTCCTGCTTGGTAGTGGCGAACGGCTCGGAGTCGATCGACAGGGCCTTCCCGGCATCGACAGCTAGGGTGCATGGGGTGGGCGAACGGAAACGCCCGTCCCCCCACCCCCGACGGCAACGTGACCGACCCCCGCTCGGCCACCGGCGCGAACCTGAACGTGCTCGAACCGAACGGTTTGCTCGCCTCCGCGCTGGAGCTTGGCGAGCCGCTCAACATGACCGGCAAGCGCGCGCATCAGCTTCGCGGCCAGACGCCCTTGGGCCTCGAGCTGGGGAAGAAACGGCGCTCGCTTCGCCTTCTGCGGGAAGTCGATTTCGAGGCCGTGCATTATGGCGATTTCTGCCGCCAGCATCGCTTCGAGCTCATTGCGGGGTTTGACGCTATCTATCGCCGTCAAGACGGCACTGATCCGTATGGGATTGATCGACCCATCGCCGAGCTTGCAGGCCGTGATCAGGCGATCGAGCTAAGTCAAGGCGAACGCGTCGCCGACCGTGCCGAAGGCCACATGCAGTCGCTCTCGCGATGCCGCTTCGTCACCAGGAATTTGACCGACCTTTTGGAGCGTGCCTTTGGGGTCGGCTTCGATGTGCATCGAGAACCGCGTCGTTGCTGGCTTGGAAACCGCATCGGCTATGGCGATCGCGTCTACAGCTGGTCGGATGTATGCCGCCTGTTGTGATCGTGCTGGAGCCATCAGCGCCCCCGAAGGTCGTCTCAGTTGGGGTCACGACACAGGGCGCAACAGAACTGGAGACCAATTTGGCGGATCTTTGGAGCGCTCATCGTCCCGCCGGTGACACCATCGAAGCCTGACCGCTCGTCTCGGCAGCGCAACCGTTGCGATTTTGTCCTGCGGCGGCGCTGAATGAGCGCCATCCTTGACCTGCCCTGCGCGCAACGGCGCAACCGAAGTGCGCCCGGGACGGAAGAATGACTCCGCAGGGGCCGAACAATAGAATGACGTTGCAGAAGTGAACAAGGACCGATTCAACCGATGACTGGAGGGACGACGGGGAGCAGGTCACGACACGTCTGCCGATGCCATTTCCGGAAATCAACCGAGCAGGAGTCGGTCAGCAACCTAGTTGAGAATTCCGAATGTAGGCACCCATAGGATGCTTCATCGGAGTGGGGCTGAAATGGCCTACTGTCGGGATGGACGGAGGGCGACCTCAAGCACACCTGCCAATCCTTCCCGCGAAAACGGTTTGGTCAGAAAACCATCCATTCCGGCAGCCAGACATCGATTCCGGTCTTCGGCGACGGCGCGAGCCGTCATGGCAATGATCGGCAGGTGAGGCCGGCCCTCGGCTCTTTCATCCTGCCTGATCGTCTGAGTAGCCTCGATGCCACTGACATCCGGCAACTGGCAATCCATCACCACGAAATCGAACTGGCCCGAGCAGGCGAGCTCGATAGCTTTTTTTCCTGTTTCGGCCAGCGTTACCGCACATCCCAAATCCTCGAGCGCAAAGGTCGCAACCATCTGATTGACGGCGTTGTCCTCGACGAGAAGTGCGCGGAGACCCTTCAACCGTGGCGTCTCACCTGGAGGTGACGCCTCGCAATCGGTAGGTTCGCTACCGGGCGTCAGATCCAATTGAACCCGGAAACAGGTGCCCTGCCCCACTCTGCTCTCGAACGTGATTCGACCGCCCATCGCCTCGACGATGCCACGCGTAATCGACAAGCCCAGACCGGAGCCGGTCCGAGGACGGGCGTCTATTCCGCTACCTTGCGCGAAGGGCTGCATGATCCGACCCATGTCGCCGGGATCGATCCCGCATCCCGTGTCCTCCACTTCGATCATCAGTCCGCCCCCCTTGGGGGCATCCCCGCCTGTGCTCCGTAGCCTGACCGCGACATTTCCGCGATCAGTGAACTTGACTGCATTGGAAAGAAGGTTGATCAGCACCTGACGAAGGCGCGGTCCATCGACGATGATCTGGTCCGGGAGTTCTGACTCGGTGTCGACGGCGAGTGCAATTCCCTTCGACTCGGCGAGAGGCGACAGCGCCCTGACCGCATCCCCGGCGATTTTGCGAAGTGACACCGAGGTGGGCGCGAGCTCGATCTTTCCGGCTTCGATCTTCGATACGTCGAGCACGTCGTTGATGAGATCCAAGAGCGTCCGTGCCAGTGTCTCGAGCGTCGAAATGTGTGGCCGGCTGTCATCCATTGTCGCCGAGCGCCCAAGCATCTCGGCTACCCCGATTATGCCATTGAGCGGAGTGCGAATCTCGTGGCTCATGCTGGCAAGGAAGTGCGACTTCGCCTGATTTGCGCGCTCCGCCTCGGTTCGCGCCGAGACGAGCTCCTTGGTTCGATCCCGCACGACCACTTCGAGGGCCGCCGTCCGCTCTGCAGCCTCTCGGTGGCGCTGGAAACCCAGATGGGCCAGCACCCCGAGCAGCAGGAAGACGATCGTGATGCCGACATACTGGATAACGGCCATGTTCTGGGCAGACGTGAGCGTCGCGAATGCGTGCGCCGGCCATGCCGGCTTACCTGCCCAGAACCGCCACTGACCGTGAAGGTCGCCAACCTCCAAAGGAAGAACCTCGGAGTACACGAGATCCGTTGCAGGGCGGCCTTCCAGGATCAGTGGCTGATACAGCGACCAGGGGCCACCGCGCGCGGAGCCTGCGACATAGCTCTGCTTGAGGTTGACGACCGCATACTCGCCACTGTCGACCAACTCACCGAGAGCTGCGGTGAGCAGGACTGCTGAAACAATGCCCTTGAGGGTTCCGGTCGCATCGTAGAAGGGAACCGAATAGACAATCCCCATCCTGTCGCGGTCGCTCGGATGCAGCGGCGAGAAGCGGGTGTTGTCGCAGGTGATGACCTCGGCGCTGACCAGCGCAGGGTAATGCAGGTCCAACCCCTCCAGACGCTCGAACCCGGATCTCACGAATTGCCTGATTTGCTCGCGCATAGCCCGAAACTCGTGAATCTCGATTTCCGACGCCGCTGCCTGTCTCTCTGACCGAGGTAGCTCCTGAGATCGTGCGTCCGGTTTGTCGGCAGTCCTGCCGATGATGAGCTCGTCGAACGTGATGATCGGCTTCTCGGGCTCGAGAGTTTCCGGATCGGTCGCTTCCGGATCGAAATCGACCGGCACGACGTAGACTTCGGAGATCGCTACGTTCGAGGCGAGATTGTTGTAGATTTCTTGAGCGCCTGCCCGGGCGTCGACGCTTAGATTTGTCGCGTAGCGATCAATGTTGCGGATGCCGGGTAGTCGAGCAAGCGTACGCAGGCCCTGGTAAATCTGGGCAAACGCTCCTTCGACCGCACGCGCATAGTCGTGTGTTCTGAGGGCCGCTTCCTTTTGCCATTCGGTTTCGAGCATCGTTCGCCGCTCGATAAGTTGGCGATGGATCAGGAAGCCGGTCGTGAGCCAAAGTGCGAAGAGGACGGCGAAGAGTGCAAACTCCGTGGGGCCGATGCCGAGCCAGGACCATTTGGAAAATGGACTCCCAAGGTCTGCGTTTAGCTTCCTCCATAATCCTTCTGCCGGATCCGGGCGATGCTGTTTCGATGGCGTCAATTCGGACATGTTCGTAGCATCACGCACGCGGTCGCTTTCGATCATTCGATCAGCTTGAGCGCGTGCTCGCGTGCGGCGAGCACCAGTCGCCTCAACTCGATGTCGAAGTGATCGCGTCGAGCATCCCATTCTGGCTCGGAGATACATTGGGCATCGTCGGCACAAGCGGCGAGCGCCATCGCGCCGACGCCTGCGGCTGAACTCTTCAAGCCGTGCACCGCCCGCGTCCATGCGGCATGCGACGTTGCGGACGCGAGAGCGCCCAGGTCGGACAGGACTGCATCGGCAAAGACGGCAAGTATCGCGCGCTTCCGAGCTTGGTCGCTCGCCGCACCTGAAAACATGCATGCTTCATCGATCGGTGCTGTTCCAGGCGGCACATCTCCCTCCCGACAATCGCATGTTGTGTTAGGGCTGGTGCGCTGCACCGGTCGCCGGCTCGCCTCGCTGCCGTGAAGGCACTCGCTCGAGCGGCTCGAGGAGATACCCACCACGCCGCACGGTCCTGATAGCGACCCCGGTATCGTAGGCCGACAGGGTCGCCCGAAGACGTGACACCAGCTTGTCGACGGCGTTGACGCTGTGGACCTGGCCATCTGCACGAGACAGATTGCCGATGGTCTCGCGCGGCACCTCGCAACCGGCCGATCGTGCAAGCAGCACGAGAAGTTTGAATTCTTTCGGCGAAAGCATCACCATCCGAGTGCCGCAGGTGGCGATTTTCAACCGTTCATCGATTGTGAGATTGCCGATAGTTACAGCGGCACCACGCAGCCTGTAGCAGCGTCGCGTCACCGCATGAATGCGTGCCTGAAGCTCGACATGGCTGAACGGTTTGGTGATGTAGTCATCAGCACCGGCCCCGAGGCAGCGAACCTTGTCGGGAAGCTGGGACTTGCCGCTAATAACGATGATCGGAATGCTGTCATGCCCTGAACGGATCTCTTGGATGAGCTCGAACCCATCCACATCGGGCAACATGAGATCGATGGCCAGCACATCGAACGAGCCGGATAGGTAGCGATTCCAGAAGTCCCGGCCACTATTGGCCGTGGTAACCTCTATGTCCGAGCCCCCGAGCATCGATTTAATGATGCACCGTTGAACGACATTATCGTCGACCACCAGCAAACGCATGGGCGCCCCGATACCCGTAGCTCAACACCTACTGCAGCATGCTCAAAATGCGAATGTCAAATTAGTCCATCATCCTACCGACGCAAGCAAATTTCGATCGCCGGGGGCGCTGAGCGAGTGGGTTGTGTCAGAAATGGTAAAATTCGAACTTTTTCGAAATTGTGTTTTTCTGTCGATAAATCAATGCGTTGCTGACTAATTCCGTACACGTCGTCGATCCGGATCGTCAGGACGCCGTCAGAACCCCGCCTTAATCGGTGGTCGGGTCGGTCGGAGCCGAACCACAGCCCCCGATCGTACCGGGACAGGATGCCGATCCTGCCCGCTCATCGAGGCAGAGGTTCTGCGAAGTCGGATTGTCGCCCGTCGGTAAGTGATTGGGAGGAGTGCGGTCGCGTGTTGGGATTCTGCAGGCGAGTCTGTTCTTTTTCGGACCTTGCCATGCCATCGGCGCCGTCCCGTCCGCACTGGTCCGACTGCATCGACAAGCCTCGGGGCCCCTCTCAGATTTCGACCTGACACTCAGTCGTAGGAGTATGCGTCATGGCCTCCCTGAAACCCTTCTACATCAACCTCAACGACCTGAAGTTCCTGTTGGCACAGGTCAATTTCGTTCCATTGTTCGAGGGGGCCGCCAACAGCAACGGCATCGTCGCATTCGACGGTTCGATTGACGCCTACAGCGCCAAGGGTGTGTTGCTCTGGAATTCGGCAACGCAGAGTCTGACGGCAGAGGCGTTGGCCCTCGGCTTCGAGACATTGGCCGACCTCGGCCCGGGCTTCCCGCAGGTTTCCGCTCCTTCGGGCGTCCGCGACGTGACCGGGCTTCACAACAATCTGTTCGGTGATCAGGCCTTCTGGGGCACGGTCGACGTTCCATTCCGGCGCGACATTCCAGCGGACTTCACCAATTACGTCACGTCACCGGGCGCGGACTACACGCCGGGCAACAGCGTGATCGATCTGATGCCCCGCATCATCAGCAACACGATCACCACCGCCGGTGTCCACCTTCTGACCGATGCCTCCGGCGCCTATGTCGAGTGGGATTCAACGCGCTATGCGTCGGATCAGGCCTATGCCGATCTGATCGATCAGTCGGGTGTAGACGTCGCGCAACTCGTCGAAGGTGCCAAAATCGTCGCTCCGGTGACGACCGAAATCGGTGTGCTCGACTACAACGGCAACCCGCTCGTCTGGTATCTCGCCGACTATCAGGCAAGCATCGTCTATACGACAGTCCTGGCGATCCTGAACGCCAGCAGCTATGGCGGGCTCGTCGATTCCGCCGGTGGCACGCTGGAGGCCGGCGAACAGGTTTTCTATCGCCCGATCCCGGGCGGCGCTCTGGTCGACACGGGACAGACCTATCAACCGGACGTCCTTGCCTACAAGCAGCTCATCGATGCCAATGTTGACTTCTCGGCAGGTACACCCGCCGAAGGCTCGAATATCGTCACGACAATCTTAGAGTCGGGCTACGGTCTTCTGGCCGAGCTCGGTCACATCGATTTCCAGAACCCGGGCTCGGGCGAATATTTCATCGGCTCGGAAAATCCTGGCGTTGCTCCCGTCAATATGTGGTTCGCCATCTTTGGCCAGTTCTTCGATCACGGCCTGGACTTCATTGGCAAGGGCGGCGACGGCACGATCACGATCCAGCTTGATCCGGCCGATCCCCTGTATCGGGCTCCTGGCACCAACGGTCCGAGCGATCCCGGCGTCACGAAGATGACGGTTGCGCGAGCGACCATCAACGGCACCGACGTCAACGGCGATCCCAACTACGTCAATCACACCTCGCCCTTCATCGACCAGAGCCAGACGTACGGCTCGGCGGACCAGATCACCCAATTGTTGCGCGAATGGGTCTCGAGCGATGGCGGCCAGACCTATCACGCTGGCATGAAGTTGTTCGATGGGACGACGCTCGTGGATGCCTGGGAACGCCGCTGGCCGGACGGCTCGAGCACGATGGTGCACGATACTCTTCCCACTCTGAACGAACTCCGCGCCCACCTCATCGAGACCGGCCGCGACGACCTCACTTGGGAAGATGTCGGCAACTATCGCAATCGCGATGCCAGCGGGCATGTTGTCGCCGATGGAGATCCGGGCGCCGGCTACTCGGGCCATGCCGTGCTCCTCGACATGAATCCCGGCTTCACGATGGGGACGTTCGACGCCTCAACGCTGTCGAGCCAGAAGGTTGGCGAGGCCGTCGCTCGACTGCTTGCACATGTCCAGGCGGACAACGGGAGCGGCGACGCCGATGGTATCGCCGATTTCGGCATCAACGGCGACGGCAAGCTCTACATCACGACGACCGCCGCCATGATGGGCGGCATGATCCCGCCGGGCACCTATACCGAGGCCTTGGCCTTGATGGCGTCGGGATGGATCGACAACAACTTCAACATTGTCGCCACGGATCCGGAGGTGCATGCCGCTGTCGGCGAGATCCTGATGGCGTCCGTCGGCAATCACTATGTCGCCGGTGATGGACGCGTGAACGAGAATTTCGGCCTGACCTCGATCCACCACGTTTTCCACGAGGAGCACAACTACCAGGTCGAGAACCTGAAGAGCTGGATCTACCAGCACGACGCGCACAATCCCGGTGCGCTGGATGTCCACGAGCAGCTGCACAGCTGGCAGGTCGATACGGGGACGCAGGATTCCCAAGGCAACTTCATCTATGCCAGCGGTGAGATCGCCTGGGACCCGGACAAGATGTTCGAGGCGACCAAGCTGATCGTCGAGATGGAGTATCAGCACGCTGCCGTCGACCAGTATGCGCGCACTGTGACGCCACGCATCCAGGAGTTCGTTGGTTATTCGAGCGGTGTGGATGCCACGATCTCGCTCGAATACGCCCAGGTCGCCTTCCGCTTCGGACATTCGACGATCCGCGAGACGATCGACGCGGTCGATCCGTCCGGCTGGATGCTCGGTCATGTCACGCGCTATGCGCTCGAGAAAGCGTTCCTGGCGCCTCAGACCTTCGCGGAGGAAGGCATCGCCGCCATCACCCTCGGTCTCTCGCATCAACAGATGAACGAGGTTGACGAGTTCGTAACTCCGGCCTTGACGCAGGGCTTGCTGGACATGCCGCTCGATCTCGCGGCGATCAACATCGCGCGCGGCCGCGACATCGGCATCCCGACGCTCAATGACTTCCGCGAGGGCATAAGCCTCGCTCGCTACACGAGCTGGGACGACTTCGGGAAGAACATGATCCATCCCGAGAGCCTGGTCAATTTCATCGCCGCCTACTCCTTTGGCGGAGGCGCCGACGCGGTTGCCCGTGCGCAGAACATCCTGGACCTGGCCAGTGGCGCGACGACAGCGAGTGCGTTCGGCTACACGGTGTCGCAAGCCATCGCTTTCCTCACCAACAATACGGCGGCATTCGCCGGCGAGACCGCCGCCCTTGCCGCGGCTGCCGATGCTGCGACGGCCGCAAGCGATGCCGCAGCCGCGACCGCGGCTCTCACGGACGCTGCCGCCCTTCTGGCGACAGCCCTGCAACTCGATGCCGATGCTCTTGCGGCCCATCAGGCGGCCAATGACGCTGCCGCAGCCGACGCCGCAGCCGCGGCCGCCCGGCAAGCCGCCGACGCCGCGCTCGCCGCCGATCAATTGGCCGCCGACACCGCCGCGACGGCGGCTCTCACAGACGCGGTGCAGCTTGCGGCCGACGCGGACACTGCTCAACAGTCTGCGATCGACGCCCGCGCACTTGCAGACGCCGAATTCGCCTTGAACGGCAATTCTCCGGAATTCGTGACGCTCGATGCCGCCGCCTCGGCGCTCGAGGCCCAGGCCATCACGGCACAAGCCGCCGCAGACCAGGCCCTCGCCGACGATCAAGCCGCAGCGGACGCTGCGGCGATCTCGGACCTGACCGATGCCGGTGCGCTGGATGCGGCGGCCGCGTCCCTCGAGGCCGTTGCTGCCCTGACCGACGCGGCGGCTCTGCAGTCGGCTGCGGTCTCTGCTGACGCAGCCGCCGCACAGGCACACGCCGAAGCCGACGCCGCCCTACTCGACGACATGACCGCCGGCAACCTGGCTGCGCAAGCTGCCGCGGCGGCAGAGGCGTTGGCCGGCGCCGTCTCGTTCGCCAATGGAGCCGACGGTTTCAATCACATCGATTCATGGATCGGCGGCCTAGCCGAGGCGCATGTCCCTGGCGGCCTACTCGGAGAGACCTTCGACGCCGTGTTCGTCGCGCAGATCCAATCGCTGATGGACGGCGACCGGTTCTACTACCTCTACCGGCTCTTCGGCACGAACATCCACGAAGAGGTCAACAACGGTCAGTTCAAGGACATCGTCGAACGCAACACCGGCCTCTCGCATCTGAACGGCTCGATCTTCGCCTATGCGGATCAATACTACGACTTCAATCGAGATGCCCTGCCCCCTAACGCAGTCCTGCACGCGCTCGATCCGCAAAACGGCAATGCGCCGGTCGAATACTACACGGACAAGTACGGCCAGCTCTGGGCCACACGGACGGGCCTCGGCACCATTGCCGATCCATTCGTCTACTCCGACAAGATTAGTGCCGCCAATCCCCCGGTCAGCTGGGCCTTGCTCGACAGCAACGACGCCGTCGTTGAGAGTAACGGCGCCGATCATGGCTACGGCACGCAGCTCGGTGCCAATCCCGGGGTCGGCATCTACTCCGACGGCGGCGATAGCCTCGCAACGAACGGCACGCCCATTTCCGTGCTCGCTTCTGACGGCATCAGGGCGAATGTTGCGCTCGACCTCATCCGGGATGTTCGTGTCGACGAGCAGCCTGAACTCGTCCACACGGTGGAAGGCACGCCGACCGACGGTGCCGACAGCCACGAGGTCATCGTCGCCACCGACAGTGCAGACTATATTCATGCCCGCTCTGGCGATGACACCGTCTATGGCGAGGGTGGCAACGACTACATCTATGGCGACGGCGGCGTCGACCGCATGTATGGCGGTGCGGGCGACGACCTGATCGACACCGGCGAAGGACCCGATCTTGCCGATGGTGGTGCCGGCAAAGACATCATCTACGGCCGTGGCTCGGGCTCCGAGGTCGGTGGCTTCGACCAACTCGTCGGCGGCTCTGGAAACGACCTGATCGTCGGCGGCGAGGGCATCGACAAGCTCTCAGGCGGCTCCGGTGACGACATCATCTACGGCGATGGCTTGACCAACCCGGAGATGGGCAACACCGACCCCTTCACGCATGGCGGTGACGGCAACGACTATATGGACGGTGGCGCCTCGGGCGACCTGCTCTTCGGCGAGGAGGGGGACGACTACATCGTCGGCGGCAATGACCAGGACCTGATGCAGGGTGGCCAGGGCGACGACATCCTCCGGCCTGGCAATCCCTCGCAGGCCTCAGGTACGACCGGCGGTCCCGACGAGGTCGTCGGAGACGACGCCCAGGCCAATGTCGGCTTCGATCTCATCGACTTCAGCGACTATGTCACGAATGCGCCGGGCATCACGATCGACTTCTCGACCCAGACCAATCCCCTCGTCAATATTGACCAGACCACGACCTTCCCGGCCTGGTTCCAGATCGAGGGCGCGATTGGGACGCAGAATGGTGACACCTTCATCGGCGACAGTGCCGGCGATGCGACGGCCGACAACAGCCAAGGCAACAACTGGCTGATCGGCGGCTCGGGGAACGACACGTTCACCGGTGCCGGAGGCAATGACCTCATCGTCGGTGGCTCGATCCGCCTCGACACCCTGATCGGTCAGTATGCCGGCGCGGACAGTGGCACCCTGACGCTCGGAAGCATGGCGTGGATCGCCGACGCCATGCAGTCGGGCGGCAACGGCACGGGCTACGACGACAATACCGAGAATGCCTATACGGGCGCCACCAACCGGGCGCTCGGCGACATCGGCGAGGGCCTGCTGGCCAATGCCGACATCGGCACCGAGATGTTCGACAAGCATTTCACCGAGATGCTGCGCTCGCGCATGTTCAAGGACGTCGTGCTCGGCGACGGCGGCGCCGACGGACAGGCGGATGCCGTGATATTCACGGGCAATCTGTCGGAGTATGCCATCGAGGTCATCGACTACGCCGCCGCCTCCGGCGAGATCATCCAGGCCCTGAAGGTCATCGACAACGGCGGACTTGTCGACGACGGCACTGGCGTGCTCGTTCCCCGCGCCAATGACGGCATCGACCTATTGATTGGCATCGAGATCGGCATCTTCGCGGACCAGACGATCTCGCTCATTCCAACGCCGCCAGCCCTGGATCTCGACGCAGATCACGCCGTCGCGACGGTTCTTGCAACCTTCAGCGAGAATTTCAGCTCCACGAGCTACACCCAGGATGACGGCGCCTGGACAGCGGACTGGATCGAGGATGGAGACGACGGGAGCTCGACCTCGGACAACGGCCAGATCCGCATCAATGGCAACCGGCTCGAGTTCGACAATGGCAACTCGGCCGCCAATAGCGACGGCGCCATGATCACGCGCGCCGTCGATCTTACGGGCGCGACGTCGGCGACGCTGTCTTTCAGCTACAACGAGCAAGGATTCGACGTCGCCGACAACGAGACCGTGCTGGTCCAGTTCGCGGCCGACGGCTCGACTTTCGCCACGGTGTTCACGATCGACGGGAACTCCGGGAACGGCAATGAGGTCATTGCCTTGTCGGGTCCGTTCGGCGCCTCGTCGGCCATCCGCTTCGTCGTGTCGGCCGTCAATGGCAACAACGATCTGGTCGGCATCGACAATATCGTCATTGCGAAGCAACTGGACTCGACGGTCGCTGGCGCTCCGGGCACGGGCTTCGCGACCACCTTCACCGAGAACGGCGCCCGCGTTGCAATCGCCTCGTTCCCCTCGATCACCGACGACAGCGCGACGATGGCCTGGGCGAAGGTCGTTCTGACGGATGCCGCCCAGGGTGATCAGCTCCGGATGGGCAACTCCAACAACGCGAGCGGCAACCTCGGCGGTGGCGTCGCCTATCAAATCGACTCGTCGGTCGCGGGCGAGATCACGCTGACGATCAGCGGTCAGGCGACAAAGGCTCAGTACCAGGGCTTCATCGAGCAGGTCAGATACTTCAGCACTTCCGACAACCCGACGGAGTTCGACACCCACACCACCCGGACCATCGACATCACGACGAATGATGGCTTGTGGACCAGCAATGTCGCGACCGCGACCATCAGCATCGTGGCCATCGACGACCCGGTCCAAGCCGGAAGCGACCAGATCGTCACGAGCTTTGCGAGCGGCACGATTGTCGTGCCCGAATGGGCGTTGCTCGCGAACGACTCCGACCCGGACTCGCTCGCACCGCTCGACATTACCGGTGTCTCGGAGATCTCCAGCCGCATCAGCAATCTCTCCCTTGCCACCAATCCAGGCAGTGTGACGCTCGACTACAACGGGAATGGTGGTGGGAATACGAGCGCCACATTCAACTACACGCTCAATGGCAATCCTCAACCCAACCCGGCGGTCAGCGTCAGTCGTGACACGACCGGGACGGTCGAAGGTGGCAACGGGAACCAGATCCTGATCGGTGACGGTCAGACCTCCACCTTTGACGGTGGCACCGGTAACGACATCATTCTCGCAGGCGGAGGCGATGATACGATCGTCTGGAACGCCAATGGTGGTTTTTTTGGCGGGAGCACCGATGGACGAGACTACGTCGACGGCCAAGACGGTGGCGGCGATCGCTTCATCGTCAACGGCAATAACTCGGCGGAGACCTTTAACATCTACACCGCGGCCGCGGCGATGCTTGCGGGGCTGACGATCTCGAACACCGCGACGGAGATCGTCATTACCCGCAACGGAGCCATCATCGCCGAGCTGGACAATGTCGAAGAGATCACGGTCAATACTTTCGACGTCACCGCGAACAATGGCGGCGGCCTGACGGGCGGCACGAGCCTGGGCGACACCATTGCCGTCTTCGGAGACTTCACGCAGACGAGCCTCAACTATTCGACGATCACGATCAACGGCGGTCTTGGCAACGATACGGTCGACATCGCCGGCCTCACGTCCGACCATCGCATCGTCTTCCAGTCGAATGGCGGCGACGACCATATCATCGGCGACCTGAGACCACAGGACGTGGTGCTGTGGGATGACCGGATCATCGGCACGAACCGGGCCGACCGACTCATCGGTGGCCAGGGTGATGACGTGATGCGAGGCCTGGCGGGACGCGATGTCATGCTGGGTGGTGCCGGCAACGACAAGATGCATGGCGGCAAGGGCGGCGACGTGTTCGTGGGCGGCGATGGCGCCGATTTCATCTGGACCGGCGGCGGCAACGACAATCAACGCGATACGGTGCGCTTCGGCTCCACAAGCGAATATGGAGATACCGTCAAGGGCTTCGATGTCACCGGCAAGGCCTCCCAGGTCGATCGCGTGGTATTCACCGGGGCCCTCGCCGAGACGCTCGACGACGCCGAGGATGATGGCGCCATCTCGTTTGCCATCGGCAACGGGCATCGGGGAACGGTTGCGGCGCGGTTTGGTCATTCCGACAGCGCCGTGGAGGCACTGCTGCTGACCGGCGAGAACGGCGAAGGCGTCTCCACAGCCTATCTCGGCAATGCCGCAACCGTAGCTGCCGCGGTCAATGAGGAATTCCGCATTCGTGCCGCCAATGGCGAGGACGGGCTCATCGTAGTCAACGACACCAATGGCAATCAGTTCTCAGTTTGGCATTGGACGCAGGCAAACGGCGGCGAGGTTTCGGCAAGCGAGCTCGATCTCGTCGGCATTTTCCACGCCAATGGCACGGTCGGAGTTTCGAGCTTCGACTTCACCTAGTCGGCTGACGGCCCGGCGGGGCTTCACCGCCCTGCCGGGCCGGATGCCACCGCAACCGCAATCCGCACCGTGCCAGTTCGACAAGTAAGGCAGGCCGAAAAAAGTGAGCCTTATGCCCATCGTTAAATTCGCCATATACAGTCCGCTCCAGGATGGCCTGCCGCATCTCTGTGTCGCCATCCACGACGACAATACTGTTGAGGCTGTGGCTCTGGATAGCCGATTGGAAGCCGAGACGTTCCTCACACAGCTCACGCAAGAGGTCGAGCGGTCCGATGCCATCGAGCAACCGACGACCCATCCTCCACAGAGCGCAAGACATGACACCTCATCGAGCTACGGAACGCAGAGTCTGTCCTGGCTGATGACGCGCCCCACAAGCTGGCAAATACCGAAGCGAATGCGGAATGGGGACAAGTAGGGTTGTCACGAGTGTTCTTGCTGGAGATTGTGCGACGAAACTGTGGTTCAAGAACCAATGGGGCGCTGAATATCTGCTGCTAAGTGATTTCGCTCCTGGTCAATGATGTTCGCTGCGATAACTGAGATGGTCCCGGGTGTTGGGACAGAAGTTCCGCTTCGCTAGGTGGATCGTCTGCCGGGGCTAGGCCGCAAGGCGGATCGGCGGCAGGTTCGCGTGTCCGTAGTGGGCGTGATCGGGCGTCACGCCGTCAAGGCTCGAATGCGGCCGCCGCCGATCGTAGTGATCGAGATAGCGCCCGATCCCGGCGCGTGCCGCGCTGACGCTTGCGTCAGCCTGCAGATAGACCTCCTCGCATTTGACCGTCCGCCAGCGCCGCTCGAAGAACACGCTGTCTCTACGGGCTCCCTTGCCGTCCATGCGGATCCGGACGCCGTGCTTCCCAAGCACGCCGACGAAGGCCTGTACAGTTGAACTGCGAGCCCTGATCCGTGTTGCAGCTCTCAGGGCTCCCATGGCGAGCAGGTCACCGCCTCCAGCGCCTCGATGCAGAACGAGGTCCCATCGTGATCGACAATCGCCACGACAGAACATGCCGCGAGAACCCGTCGAGTGCGACGGTGAGGTACCGTCCTCCGGTTCGCAGGCCAGTCTCTCCAATCATCCCTGGTCCGAAAACCCTGGAGCAGGTCACCACCGATTGAATGGGGCCACACGCAACGAGCCGGCCAGGGGTGATCTGACCGGCTCGGGCGCTATCAGTCCGTGTGGCCTTAATTCGAGGACGTGATCTCAGTGATCACCTTCGACACCCGCGGCAGATCGGGTCCGAGATCCTGGAAGATCTCGAACTTGGCGAGGTCTGCCGCCGTCATCGCGATGTTCGGATACTTCTCCAAGAGATCCTTCGGAACCATATCCATCGACGCCTTGTTCGGCACCTTGAAGAAGAGGTTCGTCACGACCCAGAGTTGGTTCTCGGGCTGCAATACGAAGTTGATGAACTTTTCAGCCGCGTCCTTGTTCTCGCTCGCCTTAGGCACGACCATCGTGTCGATATAGAAGTCTGAGCCCTCCTTGGGCACGACGAAGCGCGCCTTGTCGTTCTCAGCGAGCGCATAGTTGCACCAGCCGTCCCAGGAATGCACCATCGCGGCCTCGCCGGCGACCAGTTTGGAATAGAATGTCACGTCGTCATACGCGAGCAAACCCTTCTTCGCTTCAATGAGATCCTGCTTGACCTTCTCCAGGTGCTCGGGGGCGACGTCGTTGACAGAGTAACCATTGACCAGCTGGGCGGGCGCCAGCAGCCAGCGGTCCGTCTTGAGCATGGTGATCTTGCCCTTGAGATCATCACTCGGCTTCAGGAGATCGTTCCAACTCGTTGGCGCGGTCTTGACAAGGTCTTCGCGATAGCAAAGCCCCGTCGTGCCCCAGGCATAGGGCATCGAGAAGACGTTGCCAGGATCGTAGGAGAGCTTCGTCGCCTCCTCATACAGGTTCGATTTGTTGGGGAGATTGTCCTGATTGAGATCTGTGAGCAGGTCGAGGCTGCGTAGTGCCTGCGCGAATGGTGAGGACACGAAGACCACGTCGAAGCCCGCCCCGTTGGCGGCGACGAGCTTGCCCATCGTTTCCTCGTTCGTGCTGGTGGTGACGTAGTCGACGGTGATGCCCGTCTCCTTCGTGAACCGTTCCATGAGGTCGGGCGGCATGTAGTTGGCGAAATTGATGACCGTGATGGACTCTGCGTTGACCGGTGCTGCGCCGAGCAGTGCAGCCACGGCGAACAAACCAATGCCCGTCCGCTTCAATAGTTCCTTCTTCAATCGAGCCTCCCTTGCGTGGCGTATTGGCCCAGCCAGTCACATCGACCGCACACTTGCTGGAATTTTTATTTTACCGTCTGGTCTTTTTTTAGGTGCGAAGGTATTTATGGTCAAGGCCCATTTTGGCTCTCAGCCTCTATAGGCCGGCACATCCAATGGCTCGAGCAGCGGCGCCCCGAGGATCAGATCGGCGGCCTTCTCTGCGATCATGATTGTCGGCGCATTGGTGTTGCCGTTCGGCGGACGCGGCATGACGGACGCATCGACCACCCGCAGTCCTTGCACCCCATGCACGCGCAAGTTGCCGTCGACGACGGCTTCCACCCCTTCCCCCATCCGGCACGTGCCAACATAGTGGTACCCTGACTCGGCGTTGGCGCGGATGTGGGCGTCGAGGGAAGCGTCGCTGGCGAGCGCCGCCCCGGGATTGATCTGGTCGCCTTTCAATTCCGAGAACGCCGGCTGCTCGAGCACATCGACAGAATGACGAATGGCGCGTCGCGCATCGCCCCAGTCTCGTGCCTCGGCCATGTAGTTGGGCTGAATGCGCGGGGGCTCTTCAGGGCGACTCGAGGCGAGCGTCACCCAACCCCGACTCGCCGGTTTTCCGGTGCTCAGATGCACCTGATAGCTGTGGCCGGGCGCCGAAAGTCGGCCGCTGTACTCGGCCGCAAGCGCGACGAAGTGCAAATGAACGTCAGGATAGGGCTGATCCGGCGACGACTTCAGAAAGCCGCCTGTCTCGAAGAAATTGGAGGTGCCCAGACCTGTCTTGCGCGTGAGCCACTCGGCACCGATCCTCAACTGGCGCGGCGTCTTGGTCGCCGCGTAGTAGCTGATCGGTTTTCGGCATCGATAGGACACGATCCATTCGAGGTGATCGGCCAGGTTGCGACCGACCCCCGGGAGTTCGGCCTTGACCTCGATCCCGTGGGCTTTCAACTCGTCCGCCGGACCGATGCCTGAAAGCATCAATATTTGTGGTGACTGGATGGCGCCGGCGCTGACGATCACCTCGCGTTCGACATGTGCGGAGCAGGCTTTGCCTTCGCTCATGAAACGGACGCTTTCTGCCCGGCCGTTCTGCAGCGTCACGCCGCCAACCATGGCGCCCGTTATCACGGTAAGGTTGCGGCGGCTACCCATCACCGGATGCAGATAGGCCCGCGACGCGCTCTCGCGCACGCCGTTGTGGATCGTGGCGTCGAAATAACCGAAACCCTCCTGGCGAAAGCCGTTGGTGTCGGGGACGAGCTCATGACCGGCTTCGACGGCCGCCTGGAGGAAGACTTCGTAAAGCCGGCTCTGCGGTGCGCCACGCGATACGTGCAGGGGACCGCTATCACCGCGATAGAGATCACCGCCTTCGGAGTAGCTCTCGGCCCGCTTGAAGTAGGGCAGGCAGTGGCGGTAGCTCCATTGGGCGAGGCCCGGTTCGGCCGCCCAGCCATCGAAATCCATGGCGTTGCCCCGCACATAGACCATGCCGTTGATGGTGGAGGAGCCTCCCAGAGCCTTGCCGCGGAAGTAGGGTATCCGCCGGCCGTTGAGCTCCTTGATCGGCTCGGATAGGAATTGCCAGTTGTAGGTCTTGCTCTGGAGTGGATAGACGAGCGCCGCCGGCATCGTGATGCGGATATCCCAGCGACGGTCGGGACCGCCTGCCTCGATCAGGAGCACCTTGACGGCGGGATCGGTGCTCAGTCGGTTGGCGAGCACGCTTCCCGCCGAGCCCGCGCCGATGATGATGTAGTCGTAGCGTTCTGCCGTCATCACTCCAACCGGCCATCAATGCGGAAGAATACGCGCGTCGGTGCAGCTCCAGCTCAACCAGACGCGCTGCCCGACCGAGATCATCGGGACCATCGGATCGCTCGCATTCACCCTAGCGATGACGAGGTCCGGCTGCCCCGGAATGCGGACCATGACGGTCTCGTCCTGCCCGTGATACGCGACCTCGGCGACTTCGCCCTCGAAGCTGTTGTCGCTCTCCGCCGGTCTCTCGGCGCTCACGCGGATGCGCTCGGGACGGATCGAGTAGGCGACGGGCCCTTCGCTCGGGGTCGCACACGAGAGCTCGCCAAGCCCCACGACCGTGACCATCTTGCCTTTGGCAGTGCCTGCAAAGAAGTTCGTCTTGCCGACGAAGTCGGCGACGAAACGGGATGCCGGGCGCTCGTAAAGCTCGGACGGCGTGCCGATCTGCTCAAACTTTCCGCCTCGCATCAAAGCGATGCGGTCGGCCATCACCAGTGCTTCCTCCTGATCGTGGGTGACGACGATGAAGGTGATGCCAAGCTCGTGTTGGAGGCGCTTGAGCTCGAGCTGCATCGCTTCGCGCAACTTCTTGTCGAGAGCGCCGAGTGGCTCGTCGAGCAGCAGAACCCGTGGATGCATGACGAGAGCGCGGGCGAGGGCCACGCGCTGCCTTTGGCCGCCCGAGAGTTGGTTAGGACGGCGTTCCGCAAGATCGGTCAGATGCGTGGTTTCCAGCATCGTTTCGACGCGGGATTTGATTTCGGCAGCGGGTAACCGCGCAGTCTCGAGCCCGTAGCGCACATTGCCCTCGACCGTCATGTGGGGAAAGAGCGCATAGGACTGGAACATCATGTTGATCGGCCGCTTGCGGGCTGGCACGGCGATGAGGTCCTGTCCGTCGAGGAGTATTTCGCCGCTCGTCGGCTCGGCAAAACCGGCCATGATTCTCAGCAGCGACGTCTTTCCGCAACCCGATGGTCCGAGCAGTGCAAAGAACTCGCCCTCGCGAAACTCAATGGTCACGTCGTCCAGCGCGCGCACGGGCCCGTAGTTGAGAGAGACATTCCGGATCTCGATGACAGACTGATTGGTCATGAGCGGTCCGCGGTCTCGCGATTGAAGCGCTGGGCGATGAGCACGAGGAAGAAGCTGACGCCGATGATGATCGTCGCGAGCGCGTTGATGTCAGGCGTCACACCGAAACGAACCATCGAATAGATCTCCATCGGCAGAGTACGGGAGCGGCCCGAGGAGCCGGCAGTGAAGAAAGCGATGACGAACTCGTCGAATGATAGCGTGAAGGAAAGGAGCGCCCCGGCGATGACGCCCGGCGCGATTACAGGCAGGGTTATGCGCCAAAATGTTCGCCAGCGCGTGGCGCCCAGATCAATAGAGGCCTCGATGAGCGAGCCGTCGAAACTGTTGAGGCGTGTCCGGACAACCGCGCAGACGAAGGCGATACAAAACACGACGTGTGCGATGACGATCGAATGCAGTCCGAGCGTCAGGCGGAGCGCTGTGAAGAAGCTGAGCAAGGCGATGGCGAGCACGATGTCGGGAATGACCATCGGAACGAATAGGACCGTGTCGATGCGCGCCGACGGCGGCAGGCGCTCCACCGCCATCGCGAGCAGCGTGCCGATAACCGTCGAGATCACCGTGGTAATGCCTGCCACAATCAGCGTATTGACAGTGGGCACGAGGAACTTCGTGCTGGCGAACAGCGCCTGATACCATTTCAAGGAGAAGCCGGTCCACGCCGTCGCCAGTCCCGACTCGTTGAAGCTCAGCACAACGAGAATGAGGATCGGGCCGTAGAGGAATACGAAGGTCAGCGCGAGATGCAGATAGAGAAGCCGGTTGCGCCTAGCCATCCTGCGCCTCCGTCTCGATACGCCGCAGGCGATTGGCGAGCATGCCTTGCAACAACAGAAGGCCGAGCATGATGGTAATGAGACCAAGCGCGAGTGCCGACCCGAATGGCCAGTCGCGCGCCGCCATATACTGCTCGTAGATGATGTTCCCGACCATCGTGACCTGCCCGCCGCCCAAGAGCACCGGCGTCACGAAGTTGCCGATCGAGAGCACGAAGACGAACACGCCGCCGGCAACGATGCCCGGCATCGTCAAGGGCAGCATCACCTTGAAGAAGGTCCGCCAAGGCGATGCGCCCAGGTCCTCGCTCGCCTCGAGCACCTCGGGGTTGAGGCGCTGGATTGATGCGAACACCGAAAGGATGACGAATGGCAGATAGTTGTAGACGAGACCGATGACGATAGCGCCCTCGTTGTAGAGGAAATTGATCTCGGACAGGTTTCCCGTCACGGCCGAGATCAGCGCGTTGACGAGGCCGGATCGGTTGAGCAGAACGATCCAAGCGTATGTGCGTATCAGGTAGTTGCTCCAGAACGGCAGGATGATGAGGAAGAGCAGCGGCAGCTGCCAGGCTTGCGGCGCGCGTGAGATCGCGTAAGCCGCAGGATAGCCGATGATGAGGGAGACGATGGCCGCAACGGCGGCGACGCGCGCTGAGGTCAGGAAGATGCCAAGGTATAGGCCATCGGCGATCCGCTGCACATTCTCGAGCGTGAAATCGGAAACGACGCCGCCATAGACGCCTCGGGTCATGAAAGCGTAGGCGAGGATGATCCCGCAGGGAACGACGAGAAACGCGACGAGCCAGGCGATTCCGGGCAATGCCAGCAGGAACGTGATCGAGCGCGATCTCATGTCAGCGGAAGCCTCCCGTTGGTCGCACTCCGTAGCTCCAAATCCGGTCCCCGCTGCTTTTCATGCCTCCGAGGGAGAGATTCCGGGCTTTGCTGATGGGCTGTGGTCAACCCTCATCATCCAAGAATGGCACAGGCGGGACAGGCTTGAAAAGACCGAAGATGTCGGATTGCGGACTTGCCATACAAATTTTTGTTCGTATCAGTATGTTTGATCCTGAATGCCCCTCGCCAAGGAGACGAGGCCCATGGCACGTGACTTCGACTACATCGTTGTTGGCGCCGGCTCTGCAGGATGCGCCATTGCTGCACGCTTGAGCGAGGAGGCCGGTGCGCGCGTTCTCCTCCTCGAGGCCGGCCCCGACAATCGCGATTGGCGCATCGACATGCCGCTCGCGGTCGATCAACTTCTGACCTCAAAGACCTTCAACTGGGATTTTGCCACTGAGCCGGAGCCTGGCCTCAACGGACGCGTCGTCGGCCAGCCACGTGGCCGCGTCGTCGGCGGGTCCTCCTCCATCAATGGCATGGTCTACACCCGTGGCAATCCGCAGGACTATGACGAATGGCGCGACATGCACGGTTGCGCAGGCTGGGGCTTTTCTGACGTGCTCCCCTACTTCCGGCGTATGGAGACGTCGATCACAGGCGATCGCCGATATCGCGGCGCCACTGGCCCTTTGCGGGTGACGAAGCCGAACACCTCGACACATCCGCTCAACGCCGCCTTCATCGATGCCGGGCGTGCCCGCGGCTACCCGCTCTCCGACGACTACAATGGCGCCCAGCATGAAGGCTTCTCGGCGGGCGAGCAGACAATCTGGCAGGGCCGACGCCAAAGCACAGGCAAGGCTTATCTCACGCCAGCGGTGCGGGCGCGAGAGAATCTGACCCTCCTCACGGGCGCGCTCGTCGAGCGGCTCCTACTCGAGGACAAGAGGGCAGAGGGTGTCGTCGTCCGTCACAACGGCCAGAGGGAGACGTTCACCGCCAGCCGGGAGGTGGTGCTCGCAGCCGGCGCAGTCGGCTCACCACACATCCTGAAGCTTTCGGGTATCGGCCCTGCCGACGAGCTCCGGCACCACGGCATCGACCTCGTCCTCGATCAACCCAACGTCGGCTCCCATTTGCAAGACCATCCTGATCTTGCGATCCAGTATGCGTGCCGCGAGCCAGTGTCTCTACGGCGGCATGCAAAATGGCCCGGGCGTGCCCTGACGGGCTTGAGCTGGTTCCTGCTCAAGTCGGGCGTAGCGGCGAGCAACCAGTTCGAGACCGCCGCCTATATCCGTACGCGGGCGGGCCTCAAGAAGCCGAATCTCAAGCTCGAATTTTTTCCATTGGCGATCTCGCCCGACACCTACAAGCCGTACCCGATGGATGCTTTCCAAATCCACATGACGGTACAGAACGCATGTTCGCGCGGCGAGATCCTGCTGCGCTCGGCGGACCCGGCGTCCGCGCCCATCATCAAGGTCAACTACCTGACCGATGAAGCCGACCTCGCCACATTCCGCGAGGCCATCGCGCTGACACGCGAGATTGTCGCGTCGCAAGCCTTCGATCGCTATCGTGGGCACGAGATCGAGCCTGGAGAGCACGTGCAAAGCGAGGCCGCGCTCAACGACTGGATTCGCAACCGCGTCTACACGGCCTATCACCTGACCTGTAGCTGCCGGATGGGCCGCGACCCGTCGGCCTCGGTCGTCGGCCCGGACCTCAAGGTACACGGAATCGCAGGCCTGCGCGTGGCCGACGCCTCGATCATGCCACACGTGGTGACAGCGAACACGAATGCAACCTGCATCATGATCGGCGAGCGCGCGGCCGATTTCATGCTTGGGAAGCCCGCTCTCGCCCCCGACAACGCGCCCTATTGGGTGCATCCTGCTTGGGAAACCAGCCAGCGTTGAGCATGCCACGGATCATGCGGTCCGTTGCGCTCACCGGATTTGGCGGACTTGACCGACTCGTCAATCAGACAGATGTGCCGGCACCAGGGCCGAGGAGATTGGGGATGCCCGCCGTGCACTGTTCTATGCTCGGCGAATCCGAGCCAACTGCCATGGCGTCGAGTTCAGCTACGGAAATAGCTCGAACCCAGGACTCTCCCCCTGACTGGCGGAATGACGGAGCTCAGGTCCGACGCCGCCGCCCGTTTCTCCAGAATGCAGGGATAAGGGGTGAGATCTGGCCGTGAATGAGCCGGGGGGCAGTCTCGGTCCGCGATCGCGTGATGGTTCGGCAGACAATGTCCATCAGAGCGCGGGCAAGACGTAGGCCACCGAGAGCCGAACGGACGGCATGAAATGATGGACTGTCACCGTTGATCTGAAAGTGTCGTGTCCACGAGTGGCGTGAGCACCTCGCCGAGGTGGTAGTCGTGACAGAGCAAGCAATCCTGTCGCGCCTTGCCGGCGGCATGACAGGACTGACAAATCTCCTTTTTCACGTTGGCGAACTCGGACACAAATATCCGCGGGTTGTTTTGGTCGTAGCTCCGAAGATAGGCCGCCCCCGTATCGACACCAATCGTGGGGGCGGCGAAGTCCGCGTCGAGGGTGTTTGCCGTTGCTGTTGGAGAGCGCAAGCCTTCCGCTGGATCGAGGCCCTCGTCTGGTGCCTTCACGCGGGCGGACGTGGTGGAGAGCCGCCGCGCAAGGACGTGGCAGGTCACACAGGTCTGGGTGCTCAGATGCGGTTCATGGACGAAATTTGTAAGCCGTGCGTATTTTGCTGTGGCCTTGAGCGGTGCAAAGTTGACGAGCCGGCTCTTGCCCTCGATCTCGTCGACACTATGGCACTTCGTGCAGGCGCCCGGGGCATCCTTGAGCGTGAGTGCGTCGAAGACCCCGGCTGCCGGGCTCGCGCTTCCCTCCGGAGCCTGGGTGCCGGTCAATGTGAGCCAAGCGGTGATAAATCGGTCCTTATGACCAGCGGGGCCATAGTAGATCGTGTAGTCTTGACGATACCAGCCGCCGTAGTCGGCCCAGCTCTCCGGATCCACATTGCTTGCTTCGCCCGAGACGGACACAGCCTCGACGTCCAACGGCGCTTCTGAATTGGGGGCCGCGCCTGCTCCAGAGGCGCTTTCGGACCTGACGGCCTGGCCAGCATTCTTATGGTGCTCATTGATCTGCCGAAGCTCCTCCTCGGTCGGAAAGAGCAACTCATCTCTTTGCTTGGATGCGCCTCCGGACGGCTGAGCATCGCTGTCGGCCGCGATCACGATGGGCCGACTCTCCGCCTCGTTCCCAGCAACGTCCGATGTCTCGACCGGTCCATCGGCGACGGTCGCTTCGGCACTGTTCTTCTGTTCCTCGAATACCAGGCACTGCCCGAGAACGCTCAACGAGCAGGGGGGCGGATCGAGCAGGCCCTTGAGCTCGCCGTCCGTGGTCTCGCTGTCGGGCCCCAATGCTGTCTGCTGGTCACTCGATTCGGACACTTCGCCCGAGGTCGTGGCATCGCCGGCATCCTCCCCGGCGGTCGAGATCGTCTCCTCTGTGTCACCGGATCCGACCGGCTCTCCGGTTGGCACTGTGCTGACCGATGGCGCCTCCGCGGTCGCGTCGCTTACGTCCACCCCCCCGATCGCACCAGCCTTCTCCGGAGACTCGATCTCCGCCGAAAGGTTCGGGAGCCAGCGCTGCTGTGCATTGAGAAGCACATCGCGCGGAATGCTGGCAGTCAGGTCGGCAACGCTCGTCGCGGGAAGAGTCGATCCACCGCCTATGTCGAGCTTGCCAACCACCGCGGATGCGCCGGCCGTGATCAATGTGTGGTAAAGGAGCTTGATTTCCCAGACCAGGTCGGTCACCGCCTTGATCTCGCTCTCGCTCGCTCCGGACAAATCCATGAGATTGAGCCCGGATGCGATCTCCAGCGCGACCCGACCGCGTTCGGTACGACCGAGCATCACCATCATAAATGGTGTGAGCGGGGCCTCGGAGGTCTCGGGCCATTCCCCGATCGGAGCCTTTTTCGCCCGTAGCGTTTCGAGATCGAGGCCCGGCATCGAGAGGAAGGCAATACCTTTCGGCCCACTGGCCCGTTCCTTGCCGAGGATCTGGTCGAGATGGCACGACGAGCATGCCTGTTCGAACGGCAGAATGGCCATGAATCGCCGATCCCTGCTGCCGGCATGACAGCTCGAGCATGCGTCAGGGATTCGTCTCTTTGCGTCTTTCCTCGCCACCTCGGGGAAGTGCTTGTCGATGTGACCGACGTGGTCAAAAATGATCCGAGATCGTCTCTTGGAGGGATAGTCCTCAAAATTCGGGTGACCTGTGTCGAATCTGTCGAACCGAACGGCATGGCAGGAGCGGCACTGCTCGTCTGAAGTCTTGGTGAGGTCGAAGCCCGCACCCTGGTGCTCCTGGTGACAAGTCGCACAATAGAGCTCACGCTCAAGAACCCGGGCCATTGGATAGACGATGCTCTGCACCAGCGCCGACGGCGAGGCAGGACCTTTCCGAGCCATCTTCCCGAGCCGCTCCGTGCTTCGCTTCAAAGCCTCCTTCGAGGCACTGTGCGCGTTGAACGCTGTCGACGGCATCCTATGACAGGTGAGACAGGCCTGGCTGTCAGACAGCGGATCGCCGGCGATCAGGCCGTGCACCCAGCCCAGAGGGCCGCTGCCGCTCTTGGTATGGCAAACGCTGCATTTCTCGATGGCTCCATGAGCGCTGGCCAGCGGGCCTGGCATCAAGAACTGGCTGCCGGGGAGCAGAAGGAAGGCCGAGCCTAGGCACGCCACGGCAATCACCACAAGGCTTGCCGCTATGCCGCGGCGCCATGAGCGCAGCGAGATCCGGCGGCTGGGGGGCGTCGCCTCCTCCTGAAACGCCACGGGGTCCTGCATCACCAGGCTCCCGACGAGAAGGCATAGACGACCAGGACATGGACGATCGAGAGGACGATCAGCGCATAAGTGACGGGCACGTGAACGAGCTGCCAGACCCTATTGAGACCCAGATAGAGCTGCAGGCTATCGAGCTGGTCCTTCTCAACGACCAGACTCTTGATCGAGGCGAGCTTCTGGCGATCGTCCGGGTGGACAAAGGCTGCCAGCCTATCAATCTCATCCGTCAGCTTCTTGAGGGGGCGCTTTGAGCCGACGAGATGCGCCGAGAAATGCGCCGGCTTCTCGAGGAAGGCTCTGACGCGGGTGGCATAGAGCTCGGCAACCCACGCGTCGTGTGGCAGACCCGGCAGCGCGATCCGAAACATCGACGGATCGTTTCTTGCGACAATCGCGCGGACATCGTGAGCAATCTTGGCACGGAGGCCGGGAATTCGATCATAGGAGATATCCTCACCGGCCGGCCGTCTGGCTTTGACGAACCAAGCCAGATAGGTCCCCCAGATTCCGCTCATCGTCACCAGGACGAAACCCAGCCAAAGCGCCCATTCGAAGCCAGTATCAGGCAGTGCCAGATCGGAATGTGAGATGAAAGCCGCGATCAACACATATCCGGCGCAGATGTGGAACCGTCGACAGTGCTTGGCGGATCTCGCCGTCAAGACGCCGGTTGCCAAGCCGATGTGGAACCCGAGCTGCAGGGCCATGCCGGCGGCCAACACCCAACCGTCCAGATAGCGCGGATCACGGAGACCGCTGGCACAAATCCAGACGAACCAAACCAGCCCACCGGAAGTCGCTCCGGTGAGCGCGAGCGCAAGAGCTCGACCGACCAAACGCGTGCGCGACTCTGGGCCGTGCACGCCCCTTCCACCGACAAACCCGGTTCGTGGCGCCAGTCTCATGGTCTCCCCGAAGGTGCGAGCCCAGATATGCTCCCAGACCGAGGAGCACGGCTCGTCGCCTCGATCAGTCTGTCCCGCTGGGTTTTCTCGCTTTGCCTTTGAAACTGTCTGGCCCCGGAATGAGGCTATCGAGGCCCGCCATGCTGCTGCCGTCATAGTTCGCTGCGATTTTCTGAACGAGACCGGCGATGCTGTCGGCTGCGGCCGAAAGCTCGCTTTCGTTCTTCAGCTTCAATCCCGCCGAGTGACCGAGTTTGCTGATCTCTGCGATTTCCGGGATCTCCGGCACGGCTTTCGCTGCCGCCGACAGCTTCTTCCGGATCCGGTCGGCGCGAAAGGCCATGTCGAAGGCAAAGACATCCCTCACACTCGCCTTGCCGACTGCCCGCAGCGCTGTCTCCAGCTCGACACCGAGACCCACGACATAGAGCATTCGCCTGCGCTTGGCGTCGGCCGGCACGTTGTCCTTGCCTTTCGAGTGCCAGGTGTTGTGCCGCACCTCGCCCTGCGACCAAGCGACGAGATCGAAGGCGCTGCCGGAGCGGTGCCCACCGATGTTGACGAGCCTCTCCTGCGGTACGAGATGGCAACCGAAACAGTTCTTCGCCAGCCGATAGAGCGAGCTCGGCCGGATCATCCCCTTGGATTCGGCCCGCTTCCAGCGTGCGCTCGTCTCGGCCTTGGTCTCCGTGTCCGCCTTTTTGCCACTGTAGTCGCTGTGAACCTTGATCCAGTCCTTGCCGCCGCTGTGGCAAGATTCGCAGGAAATGCCGGCAATCGGCTCGTCGCCTCCGGCCCTTTGCTGGACCGTGAAGTGGCAGGTCAGACACAGGCTTTCGGACTTGATCCGACGGATGCCGAGCCGTTCAGCGATCTTCTTGCCCAGCTTGTCCCGAGGCATCTCGCGAAACGTCTTGAAGTGGTGCGAGCCCTTCCAGGCCTCGACCTCCTGCTTGTGGCATTCGGCACAGGCATTGGGGCCCACGATTGCAGACGGATCAGACGCCGCAATTGCCTCCGCCGTCGGATCGAGCATCGCCGACAGGCCGGAGAGCAGTAACAGCACCAGGAGATGCACTCGGACCTCCAGACCCAACGTCCACATGCTATGCACTACGAAGCCGGAAGCGACCTCTCATATCGTCTTCACGCATGTCGTATGACGGCATGAGGCGATCGCATCGGTGGCGTTGGGCATGGTGAACCTCTCCTTCACCAGAGCGCGAAAGAGTGACATCGGAGAGCCGACCCATCGCCCGGCTGAGGCCAGTTGACCGTGTCGCGTTGCCCTTGGTCGGCACGAAGGGATCGGCGTAGCACACCGCGCCGGCTTGCTCTGCGATCGCCTGGACCGATCCGACCATGGGTGCCGCACCACAGGCATAGATCACATCACTCGCATGCAGTCGCGGGAGGAAATCGGTGACCCTGCCAAGCCTCACCGACCCGCTTACCCGCTGAGGAGTGCTGCAGACGGGTACGACATCGACATTGGGGAACCGTCCCAGTTGACCCAGGGCCGGGCTCATGTAGAGCGCATTCAACGTGCGGCCGCCGACGATGACGACCATGCTGCGCTCAGGGTTCTCGCGCAGCGCAGCGATCGCGATGGACCAGATCGGTGCAAATCCCGTATGGGTCGCGACCAGAATATGACGACCGCTCAGATTGGGACGAAAATGCGCCGTGCCGAATGGCCCCGTCAGTCTTATCCGATGACCCGACTTGATGCGTTTGCCGAGGACGGCCGTGACGTGCCCGCCCTGCATTCGCCGGATATGAAACGTCATGACCTGACTGCCGAGGGTCCCGCGCAGGGCATGCGTGATGCTGAACGGCCGACTGGGATAGCCGGAGAACTCGACCTGCGCGTACTGTCCCGGATGATAGTAGAGCGACTGCTCTGTCTTGATCCGGACCTCGACGACGTCGGGCGAAAGCGGAATCAATCGGCTCACGACACCTTGCACGCTGCGCAGGCCCGTCGATTGTCCCTTCGCGATGACGATGTCGCTCACGATGCGGCACTGACAGGCATGCACGACTCCGGGCTCGGACCCGGTGCCGCCGAGCACCTCTCCGGAGATCACTCGCACGCAACATGTGCCGCAATGACCGGACCGACAGTCGTAGGGAAGGCTGACGCCGTTGCGCAACGCAGCGTCCAACAGGAGTTCGCCACGCTGTGCCGAGAAGCTCGCATCATTGATAGTGACTTGATGAAGTCGCTTCATCACACGCCTCCCGGAGGTACGCAACTCGTCGCATGCTGTCGGCTGTCGTGTGCGACCCATTGCAGCCGTGCATTCCGGGACGCTCAGTATTTCAAACGCGTTGGTCTTTGATTCTTGCCGTCATCGCCCGATTGGAGGTCGTTCGGATGCACCATCGTTGGTCTGACCGGACACCTCGTTCACAGAGGTCGTCGCACTGATCAGGATTTCCCCCGAGCAGTCTCGTATCCCCAAAAAGATTGACGGATTGATGGCCTAGAAGGAAAGACACCACAAACCAGACATGGACAGAAATGAAAGTGGTGAACACCGATATTGCCGGACGCACATGTCTGCCCATGACATTTCATATCGAACGATCTCCAGCATTTGATCTTCTCATGATATTTGAAGTGAACGGATCAATTATATCCACGCATCTTTGAAATCATCGTCAGAGTCATATTAATGTTGCCAATTATTTCAATATTTCAATGCTCTACGCCTTATCCGCGCCCACTTTGCCGCGCAAACACTCCTCGCATAAGTGGGGGAGATGGCGCGCTGCATTGTTGAATTGACTGCTGCCAATTCGAGTTCTTTGGGTATGGCAATGAAGCGAGCGACCGTCGGACTATTGCTTTCGTATGTGTTCCTGAGCGGCATGCCGACCGACTATTCGTTCAGGGACAAAGAGCACATTGACAGTGCTCAAGCCGAACAAATCAACCCAGGAACCAGTCCCACAAGCTCCGGGGCTGCGAGTAAGTTGGGGCTGGTTGACAGCGAGTCCGCCTGGACAGCCGATGTGGAGCCAGCCGACGAGGCGGAGACGCCCGCCCTCGCCACAGAGGTCGGCGCGTCAGATGGTGAAGCCGCTCAGGCGCCGGCCGCCGGACATGCGGCTCTCGAGCAATATCCGACGGCTGCGACATGCGGCGAGTGTCACCGCCAGATCTATGAGGAATGGTCGTCGTCTCAGCACGCCTACGCGTCGATCTCGCCGATGTTCCACAAGTTCGAGCAGAAATTCCAGGAATTGACCAATGGCACGGTGGGCACCTTTTGCGTCCGCTGCCACCAGCAAGTCGGCACCCAGCTCGGAGAGGCACGTGACGCGCCTCTTTGGCAGCGCAGCCAGATATCGCGCGAAGGCGTGACCTGCATCACTTGTCACCGGGTCAAGGAGCAGTACGGAAAGGTCAACGGTGAGCGCCGGGTGGAGCCGGGCACGATCAACGAGCCTGTCTACGGCAGTGGAGAATCCAGTGTGCTCGCAGATGTTCTTGCCGACAAGGAAACCTACTCCGTCAAGACCGATGGCAACGGTCGCGGCAACGATATCCATGCGGGGATGATAAGAAACGATCAGATCAGGAAGTCGGAATTCTGCGTCAGCTGTCACCAGGTCGCGGTCAATCTGGGCATCAAGCTCGAGATCGTCTGGGATCAGTACCGGGACAGCCCCGCCCGCCAAGCCGGCATAACCTGCCAGGACTGCCACATGGGCAAGGTCCCCGGAAAGCCGGAAGGCTACGCGGTCGCACCGTCAGCGATTGTCGGAGGCAAGGAAGTAAACCCCGGACGTCGGCACGCTAACCACCGCTTCATCGGTCCTGGCTATTCGATCGCCCATCCTGGGATATTTCCTCACAACCCGAAAGCACTGGCGATCGGCCCCAGGGACTGGCTGCAGTTCGACTGGCGTGCCGGTTGGGGCACGGTCGAGTTCGAGGACAAGGTCGCCGCCGGTAAGATCAAACCCAGCTTCCCGAAACGCTGGGCCGACGCGCTCGATCGGGAAGATGCTCGAGCAATTCTCGACGAGAATATCGCCAAGCTCGACGAGCGTGACGAGATTCGCAAACAGCTCATGGAGAACAGCAGTCGTGTTGTCGGCCCCGTCATCGAAGGCACCCCGGCTGCCGGTGAGGACCTCGTCTTCTCCTACCAGATCACGAATGCCAACTCCGGTCACAACCTGCCGTCCGGCTCGCTCGGAGCGCAACCGCAGCTTTGGGTCAATGTCGCTCTGATCGGACCCGACGGACAAAATCTATGGGAATCCGGATACGTCGACAGCAATGGTGATATGGCTAACCTGCACAGCCTGGATGTCGCCGCCGGCACGATCAGGACCGATCAGCAGCTGGTGCACTTCCAGACCATGTTCCTGACTACCAACGTCAAAGGCACGGACCGGGAGATGTACCTGCCGGTCAACTTCGACATCGATCCGCTGCCGCATCTCAGGCCACCTGGGGTACCCACGACCGTCCTAAACCATCCGCCACTTGTGCGTATGGAGAACCGCTCCCTCCCTCCGCTCGGCTCGAAAGTCGCGAGATACAGGGTGCCCGGTGGACTGATCAGCAAGTCGGGCAAATACCGTCTTGCCTTCCGAATCCGCAGCCGTGCCGAGCCGATCTACTTCATGCGCTTCGTCAACTCCACCAAGGCGATGGAGCAGAGCATGAATGAGCGGATCATGAATTTCCACGAGCACGAGACGGTCTTCGATGTGAGTGACTAATCGGGGACTTGGCGAGACGTCCCGAATCTGGGGTTCGGGAAGGTGTGTCAGAAGGCACACCCGAAATGCGTGCTGCGAGCCGGATCTGTTGCGTTGGGGGACATCGCATGCCGTTGAGCGTTTCGAAAAGGACCGTGCTGACGTCCCGAAGGGCGACTTACACGACAGCCCTGATTGGAGTGGGAGGCGCAATCGCGCTTGCGGCCACGGCACCAGCCATCGGAGAAAGTGGCTTCAATACCTACGTGCGGGATGCCGAGGTTCAGACGGCACCATCCGCACAGTTCGAAGCTCAGAATGAACCGGAGATCGAATGGAACTCGGCGCCCATTTCAACCAGGTCCGTCTTGGGGGCAGCCGGCAAACCTGGCTCTCAAGACTCCGTTTCGGTCCCAGCCTTGCCTGAACGAAAGCACACCGCCGCCGAGCCACGGGACTCCGACATCTCCGATGGAAACGCTGAAACCGTCGCTGAGACGGACGGTGGCGATCCTGCCGAGTGGAGCTCCGGTGATACGTCGAAAGACGACAAGGCAAAGACCAGCCGAAGAAGCAATTCGGTCAGGAGCGCCTTTCGGCCGGATCCCACTTACAGCGACCAGTATGAGACCGAGGAGCAGCTGCACATCTATGGCGGCAAGACGAGCGTCGAGCCTCCCCGGCCCATTCTCGAGCTCGGCCGACAGCAATATACCTCCGGCCAGTATGACGAAAGCAGCACGCTGCTCGGCGAACTCAACCCGCTGCTGCCAGGCTTTGCCATCTATGGCGACTGGAGGACGGCTGTCGCCTACAACCAGAACAACGGCAAGGATGTCGCGCAGGTTGCAACGAGGCTCAATCTCGACGTCGACCTCAAGATCACCGGCACCGAGCGGATTCACGCGTTTTTCACGCCCCTCCAGAAGGCGAACATCTTCACGCGTTTCGAGTTCGGCGGCAGCGACAGCATCGACGACTTCGACTTCCAGTTTGACGACAATGTCCAGACGCTGTTCTTCGAGGGCGACTTCGGCTCGTTGTACTCAGGGTTCTCGGGCAAGGAGGCTACGTTCGACCTGCCGTTTGCGGCCGGACTCTACCCGCTCTTCCTGCAGAATGGGATTTGGGCGAACGATGCAATCCTCGGTGGCGCCGTGACGCTGCCGGCAAGGAACTCAGCTCTGCTCGGCATTGCAAACTACGATCTCACCTTCTTCGCCGCATTCGACAATGTCGACAATGCGAATCTCGTCGACGACAAGGGGAAGCTCGACAACAACCATGCCAATCTCTTCGGCGTCACTGCGTTTGCCGATGCTCTCGACGGCTATGTCGAGGCAGGTTACGGCCTGGTGCAAGGTCTCGACGATCGTGATGACGTTCTGGAGCATTACCTGACGATCGCCTACAGCCGCCGCTACTACAACACCTTGTCCAATACGACGCGACTGTTCGCAAATTTCGGCGCCGACAACACGGCGAACAGAGATGGTTTCGCCATTATCTCTGAGAACAGCCTGATCTCGGGCCTGCCCAGCACGCTGATACCCTATGCCAATCTCTTCGTCGGATTCGGCAGCCCCAACCCTCTCGTCGACGGCAACGGCGCGGGCATTCTGAAGAACGTCGGCATCAACTTCGAAACCGATGCGCTGACGGGATATCCGAAGCTCGACGACACCGGCTCCAATGCCTTTGGCGGGGCCATCGGCCTCCAATACCTCTTCGACCTGGATCAACAAATCGTCGTTGAGCTGGCCATGGTGCAGCCGTTCGAGGATGACGGAATCGGCGCGGAGGACACCCAGTTCGGCATTGGCGTTCGCTATCAGATTCCGATCAACCGGGCCTGGCTGTTCCGAGCGGATGCAACCTACCAGATCACCCAAGGGCTCGATGAGGACAACTTCGGCGTTCGGGCCGAGGTTCGCAGGAAATTCTGACGGCGGTCCGATTCGGTGCAAAGCGAGAAGCTAGAATGCATGTCGATCCGACGGTGTGGACGAGGCGGCCGGTCCGAGTGGCCTCATCGGACGGCGTGTTTGCCGACAGCCGCATCGAACATCCGAAAGACTTGTGCCCGGGCTTCGTTTGCTTCAGCGCACCTTGCGCTCGCGACGGATGCGGCTCCGGACCGAAGCAAGTCCGCTCGTGCTCTCGAGAGTTTCGCGACAGCGTCGTCGCCTGATGCCACAGATCAGGGCGGCACTGCGCGAACATGCCCTAACCTTGGAGGAGTTCAGATGTCAGAGACATTGGTCCGCCCGCGGTCGCGTGCGGCACGCAGGCCAAGCCGCAAGGCAACGATTGAGCGCAGCGGGGCTGAATGCGATGTCGTGATTGCAGGAGTTGCAACGGCGGTTCCAGGACATGTGATCGCCCAGGATGACTTCCTCGAGAGAACTCTGGAGCTCGCCCCCGAGTTTTCCAGCTTCCGACAGCTCTTCGGCAACACCGGTATCTCGAAGCGGCACGCAGCCGTGCCGCTCGACTGGATCATGCACCAGCATGGCTGGGTCGAGCGCAACGAGGTGTTCCGGAAGGCGGCGCCGCGACTGGTCGAGGAGGTGGCCCGAGACCTCATGGCAAAGACCGGCATCGACGCCGAGGACATAGACGCTGTGGTGGTGGCCTGCACGACGGGAATTGCCGTGCCAAGCCTCGATGCAGGCTTGGCAAACCGCCTGGGTCTAAGGCCCGACGTCGAGCGTTTGCCGCTCTTCGGATTGGGCTGCGCGGGTGGCGTGACAGGGCTCGCCAGGGCGGCAAATCTCGCCAGGGCAAGGCCTGGGCGCAACGTACTCTTCGTAACTGTCGAGTTGTGCACTATCAATGGCCGGGTTCGCGACCGGCGGATGGCCAATTTCATCTCCGCCGCACTCTTCGGTGACGGTGCCGCGGGCGTCATGCTCCGTAGTCTGAGCCCAGGCGAATCCCCCGGCAACTCTCCGCTCCTCGGCGAGACCGGCGAATACATGTGGCCTGAGAGTGAGGCCGTCATGGGGTGGTCGATCGAGGAGGATGGTTTCGGCGTCGTCATAAGCCCCGAGATCCCCCGCTTTGCACGCGACCGGCTGGGGCCAGCGCTCGATGAGTTCCTGGCTCGGGCCGGCCTTCGCCTGTCCGATCTGGATGGTATCGTGCTGCATCCCGGCGGACGTAAAGTGCTCGAGGCGGCCGAGATCGCGCTCGATCTACCCCGCATCGCCTTCCGGCATTCCTGGGAAGTCCTGGGCGATTTCGGCAACATGAGCTCGCCGACGGTGCTTTTCGTGCTTGCGCAGACCATGCGCGAGCGGCCCAGCGGACGCCACCTCATGGCGGCATTCGGTCCTGGCTTCACAGTGTCGCTCGCGCTCGTGGACTTCGGTTGATGCTGGTCGACGGGTTCGGCGCCCCGCAAGTCGCCGCGCTCATCGTGATCGCACAGCGCGGACTCGAGGAGCTCTACTCGGCTCACAATACCCGGCGCCTCATCGCCAAAGGAGCGCACGAAGAAGGCGGCAACCTTTATCCCATTGTGGCCGCTACCCATCTCGGCTGGATCGCGGCCATCGGGTTCTTGGTGCCGCCGGACGCTCCGATCCACTGGACGATCCTCGGCGCATACCTGCTGCTGCAGGTCGCACGCTATTGGATCATCCAGAGCCTGGGGGGCTTCTGGACACACAGGATCATCACTCTACCTGCGGCACCGGTCGTGCGGACGGGGCCCTATGCGATTGTTCGCCATCCGAACTATCTGGTGACCGTGGTCGAGACGGCGTTGCTTCCGCTGATGTTCGGCGCAGTTGCGGTTGGCATGATTTTCACCGGGCTCTGGATCGTCGTGATCCGAGCCAAGATCGCTGTCGAGAACGACGCACTTTCCTCCCGGCATCCAACCAATCCGGCGCCGATCGATGGGAGATGGCATCGGCGCAAAAATCGCACTTGCGTTCACGAGGCGGGCTATCAGTGACCACAATTCTCATCCAGTTTCATTGGAGCGGACTGGCTGCACCGCGCCCGCTCAACCGAACGGAAATCGGAGGCAGCCATGTTGAGAGACATCTTCATCACATTCCTCCTGCTCGGATTCACCGCCGAAGCGGTCAAGGCCGCTGGCAGCGAGCCTTCAGTGACCGAGGCACCCGCCGCAGTCCCTTCGCCCCCCGCGCCCGCCGTGTCGAGCGCCGTACCGAGCCCTACCGCTGTCGATTGGACCGACAAATGGGGCGATCTCGGCGACGGTTACAAGGCTGCAAGATCCCTGATCGAAAGCGAGCGGTATGCCGAGGGCATTGCAGCGCTCGAAGCTCTGAACAAGCCGTCGGACCCGCGCGTCCTCAATTGGCTCGGCTACGCGCACCGCAAACTCGGCCATACCGATCAGGCCATCGCATTTTACACCGAAGCCCTGTCAATCGCGCCCGACTTCACCCCGGCGCACGAGTATCTCGGCGAGGCGTACATCCAAGCCAAAGACCTTGGGAAGGCTAGGATGCAGCTCGCAACGATCGAACAGATTTGCGGTCAGGACTGCAAGGAGTATGGGGATCTGAAGAGATCGCTCGACAAGGCGAGCACCATTCGCGGCGCCTCTGCGGATCGCAAGGGCAGCTCCCGATAGTCGCGACGGGGCTGCCGGTCGTTCACTTTGCCTGCGTCCGCGGCCCTGGTTTCGACGTCACTGTGAACCGCCGTCAGGATGCCGACGATCGGGGAGCTCGGCACGCAGCTGCGGTTCTTCCCATCCCGGCGCTCAAAAGCAATCGGCGACAGATAGCTGGGACCGGATGCCACCGGCGCTGCCTCCTCGAGGCTCTCGATGAAAGTGCGCACGGCACGCCTCCTTCGCCGACCCCGACTGGCGCCGGTCGTTGGTCTCACTCGCTACCGGTGAGACGGAGGGCCGCAATGCCCATTCGAGCTTCTCAAGCATCGACACGCTGCTCCGCACCACCAAGCTCAACGCCCTCGCAGCCCAAGACGCCCGTCACGACACCCATCTCGCGGTCGGCGGCGGGCGATTACGGATGAGCGTATCCTCGCGGCGATTCAGTCCTATTTTCCAGCCGATTTGCATCATGACACCGACGCGCCAACAATCGATGCAAGCGCAAGGCGGAGACCGTCGAATTGGGCTATGCTGGCCTCCAAACTCACATGACCTCGGCTGTCGCCGACCGACAAGGCATCGGCCGGCTCGGAGCCCAGGTCGAAGTTGCGGAGGCGGACATGCGTCGACTCGTCCTGTCCTTGATTTCCAGTATCGTTGTCGTCGCCTTCACTTCCGCAGTCCCCTCTCTTGCGGAGCAACGACTAGCGCTCGTCGTCGGCAATGACGATTACGAGACCCTGCCCGACCTCAAGAAGGCAGTGAACGATGCCCGCGCCGTCTCGGCGGCGCTGAGTGAGCTCGGTTTCACCGTCATGATCGGTGAGAACCTTCCGCGCCGGGCCATGAACCGCAAGCTCGCCGATCTCGAGGCGGCGATCGCGCCCGGTGATCTCGTCTTTTTCTTCTTTGCCGGGCACGGCGTCGCCATCGACTCGGCCAACTACCTGATCCCCGTCGATATGCCGCTACCGAACGAAGGCGAGGAGACCGTCGTCGCGGACGAGGCTGTTGCAGCCGATTCGATCATCCGCCGCATCCAGGCCCGCGGCGCTTCCGTATCCTTCATCATACTCGATGCTTGTCGTGACAATCCGTTTGCCGCCACCGGCACACGCAGCATCGGCAGCAGCCGCGGACTGACGCGTATCGAGGCTGCGAAGGGGGTCTTCGTTCTCTATTCGGCCGGCATCGGTCAGACCGCGCTCGATCGCCTGTCGGAGAGTGACACGGATCCCAATTCGGTCTTCACGCGCAAGTTTGTGCCGCTATTGAGGACGCCGGGTCTGAGCCACGTCGATATCGCCAAGGAAGTGCAGCGAGAGGTCGACAAGCTCGCGGCTTCGGTCCTACACCCTCAGCAGCCGGCCTACTACGACCAGATCATTGGCAAAGTGGTCCTACGGGCCACCGACGTCGAGGCTCCGTCGGCGCCGGCTCAATCCGGTGCAACGGCCGGACTACCAGAGGAATCGGGCACGGCCGGAGCTACGGAGAGAGCGTTTACGTCTTTCGAATCAAACACGGACCGCCCCGGAGGCGACTATGCCTCGCTCAAGCTGTCCGAACCCGACGCCCTCGCTTGTCAGAAGCTTTGCGCCGAAGATCAGCGATGTCTATCTTGGACGTATGTCGCGCCCGGCTATCAAGGGACCAGCGCCGTCTGCTGGCTCAAGAATGCGGTGCCGACAGGCGTCCGGCGCGATGTCTGCTGCACCTCGGGCGTCGCCTATTTTCGTAGCCCGAAATAGAAAGCCGGGGGCGCGCGGTCGTGACACGATTGACGCCAAATGATGCCGTACGTGTCCGCCCCTGATCGCACCAGCGCGACGTCGCGCGCTGTGTGGCGGCAAAGGTCGACGTCGTGATCCGTGCCGAGGAGCCGAGTGTCGGACGGTGGCTTGCGGGTCTCATTCTCCCTGCGCCCACAATCCCGCCACCTTGGCTTAGCCGGCGTCACGTCATCAGTCGCCTTCGCGCCGGGCGAGGCTGGCAATATGCGCCGTCCGGACCACGGCCGCCTGTCGCGCCATGCGGACAGCCTCGGCTGGCGTGATCGAACGGAAGGCGACCGTGTCCCGAGGCCGGTTCTGGGCAAAACCGCTGACGTCATCGGCGAGCATGGTCGCAATCTTCGGATAACCGCCGGTCGTCTGGTGATCGGCAAGAAGGACGGTCGCCGCGCCATCGCCCGAGACCTGGACGGAGCCGCGCGAGATCGGTGCCGATGGAATGGACAGAGCCCCGTCGGGGATCAGAGCGGGCCCGCGGAGCCGCACGCCCATTCGATCATACGCATCGCTCAGGCTGAACGTCGTCGCCAGGAACGTCTCGATCGTCGTCGCCGAGAAGAACCTGCTCTGGGGCCCAAGGACGACGTGCGGCTCGGATCGGGGGCGCGCCCAGTCCGGGCAAGCAATGGGTCCATGACGTCGCTCCCTGACCGCGGCGTCCCGGACGACGAGCTCCTGACCGGTCGCGAGCTTGCCGCCGCCGAGACCCGAGGTGGCATGCGTCGCGAGACTGCCGAGCCAGGATGCGGCCTCAAGTTGTCCAGCGAAGGCGATATAGGTCCAGGTGCCCCATGATCCCGGCTGGATCGTCAGGCGCTCCCCCGCCCTGATGGTGACGACGCTCCAGCCAGGAAGCACCTCCTCGCCAAGCTGGACCTTGAAGCCGCCGCCGGCAAGGCCGAGCGTCACTGTTCCCGCGGCACAGGCGAGCGTCAGGCCGAGCATGGACACCTCGATGGCGGCCGCCTGCCACGGGTTGCCGAGCGCCACATTTGCCATCGCGAAACCGGCTCGGTCCATAGGTCCCGACGCCGGGACGCCGAACCGCATGTAACCGGTCCGGCCGCCATCCTGGATGGAAACATGCGGTCCGGCAAAGGTGACGGAGAAGCGGGCCTCAGCCATGCACACCGGTCCCCCTGGCCTGAACGGCGAGATCGTCGGCCGAGATGCGGTGGAACCTGATGCGGTCGCCGACCTCGAACAGGACCGGTTTGCCGGCATCGCCCGTCAGAATTTTCGCCGGCGAGCGGCCGATAACCCACCATCCCGTCGGCATGGTGAGCGTCGTGACGATGCATTGCGGACCGGCGATCAGCACCGATCCCGCCGCGATGCCGCGGACGGGTGCCGGCTTGCGGTCGAGCTGGATCGATGTCGGCACACCAGCGAGATAAGCATATCCCGGCGCGAAGCCGTACATGTAGACCTGATAGGTGCCGGCAAGATGCGCATTGATCACGGCCTCCAGCGACAAACCCGTCCGCCTGGAGACGGCGTCGAGATCGGGAGCGAACGGCGTCTCGTAGCAGACCGCGACCTCGTGCAAGGTCGGTCTGTGCACCACCTCGACCGCGCGCTCGAGCACCTGACGCACGTGCCGCTCGACTAGGGAATGATCGGTCGCCAGCGGATCGAAATCGACGAGCAGGCTCACATAGGCGGGGATGGCCTCGATGAAGCCCGGGCAAGATCGATCGGCCAGTGCCGCGTCGAGCCTGAGAACCGCCGCATGGGCCTCCTCGCCGATCACGTCGGCGAACTCGACGAGGAGCGCATGATCCGCCACTGGCGTGAAGCGCGGATGCTCTGGGGTGGGCGGCGTCATCTTCCGCGCGTCCTCGCTGTGAGCTGGGCTGGCATCACCCGACTCTCAGGATGCCAGGAACGGGGCGATGGTCATGCCCGCATCGGTCAGGGCGCTGCGCACTTGGCCCGCCATGGCGACGGCCCCGGGGGTATCGCCGTGCACGCAGATCGACTGGGCGGCCAGTGGGATCGGGCTGCCATCGATCACTGGCATCAGGCCGCTCCTGAAGAATGCGACCAGACGCTCCGCTGCCAGACCGGCATCGTGAATAACCGCCCCCTCCCGGCTTCGCGGCACCAGCCGGCCGGTTCTCAGATAGGCCCGGTCGGCGAAGATCTCGGAGAAGACGGTCAGTCCTTTCTCGCGGGCCGCCAGCTCGAGCTCGGTGCCGGAGATGGCGAGGATGGCGAGGCCGCCCGGCAACTTCGCCACAGCAGCGACGATGGCATCGGCGACATCGCGCCGGTCGGCGGCGAGATTGCCGAGCGCGCCATGCGGCTTGACGTACCTGACGATCGCGCCGGCGAGCGCCGCCACACCCTGCAGGGCGCCGACCTGCGCCGCGATCATGCGTCCGATCTCCTCGGGCGCCATCGGAATGATGCGCCGCCCGAAGCCTTCGCGATCAGCGTATCCCGGATGGGCGCCGATGACGACACCGCGCGCCTTCGCCAGGCTTACAGTCTTGAACATCGTCTCCGGGTCGCTGGCATGCCCTCCACAGGCGATGTTGGCCGAGCTGACGAGCTCGAGCATCGCCGCGTCATCGCCCATCGGCCAGGGGCCGTAGCTCTCGCCAAGATCGGAGTTGAGGTCGATCTGCATCGTCACATTCCCTGCTCGTGAGCGAACCGGTCAATCCGGAGCCGCCATTCTGCATCTGTCCTTGTCGGCCGAACCCAGCTCCTTTCGCAAGAGGGCTGATTTGGAGGTATTCAGCCCCCTGAGCTGGACCGCTGCCGCTCCTCGTCCTGCAAACACCGCCAGTCGATCTTGCCCGAGGCGAGCTGCGGCAACGCTTCCACAACCACGAAATCGCCGGGGACTTTGTAGCGCGCCATGCGCTCCGCGCACCAGCCTCGCAGCACCTCCGCATCGATGCCGTCCTTCTCCGGTGCATTGAGCTCGAGAAAAGCCTTCACCATCTCGCCCTGCCGCGAGCTTTCCGCACCGATCACACAGGCCCGGCGAATGGCCGGATGGCTATGCAGGATGGCCTCGATCTCTGCAGGCCAGACCTTATAGCCAGCGACGTTGATCATGCGCTTCAGACGATCGACAAAGAAGAAGTAGCCCTCGGCGTCGGCGTAGCCGAGGTCGCCCGTGCGCAGAAATCGCTTGCCGTCGATCTCCACGAAAGCCCCCGCCGTTGCGGCGGGCTTGCGCCAATAACCTTGGAAGACCTGCGGGCCAGAAACGAGGATCTCACCCACTTCTCCCGGACCGAGCTCACGGAGCGTTTCGGGGTCCACCACTTTCGAGACCGTGCCGATGAACGGAATGCCGAGGCATTGCCGCTTGGGCCGATCGGGCGGGTTGATATGACAGGCAGCCATCGTTTCGCTCAAGCCATAGCCTTCGACGTATCTGAGGCCGGTCAGGCTTTCGATCTTGGCGGCGACCGCCTCCGGCATAGCTGCGCCACCGCCACCGATGAGACGCAGGCTCTCGATCGCCTCGCGGGTGAGATTGGGAAGGGCCATCAGGTCGATGAGCATGGCGGTGATCAGCCGCCAATGACTGATCCGCTCGAGACGCGTCAACTCAAGTGCCGCGCCGGCATCCCATCGCGTCAGGACGACCGTTCGGGCGCCCGCCGCGATCGGCATGTTCATCGCCACCTGCATGCCAGTCACATGAAAGAACGGCAAGGCACCGAGCACGGCGGTCTGTGGTTCGAGCTGGTTCCAGAGCCGGTAGGCGGCGATGTTTGCCTGCACGGTCCGGTGCGTATGCATGCAGCCGCGAGGCTGGCCGGTCGAGCCGGAGGTGTAGACAATGACGCCCAGATCATCGGGCCGGGCCGGCGCCGTTGCCCTCGGAGCCGGCGCATCGCTGAGCATGTCCGACCATAGCGGCATCCGCGAATGCCGCTCCGGGGCGCGCGGTGCACTGACGATCGGTGGCACCCGGACACTGGGCTGGTCCGGGGCATAATCGGTGTAGGCGGAGATCAGAGCCCTCTCGAGACGGCCCTCGTCGATCAGCGCCTCGGCCTTGTCAGCGTTGTCCTGAGCGCACAGCAGAATCCGGGCTCCGGTATCACCCGCGAGCAGACCCAGCTCGCGTGCCGTCAGCATCGGATTGACGGGCACCACTACGGCACCCGCCCGCAGGATGCCGTAGTAGGCGATGACGAATTGCGGGCTGTTCTGGAGCTGCATGAGAACAGGTTCGCCCGGCACCACGTCGAGCCAATGCTGCAGGACGCCCGCCAGGCGCTCACATTCGCCGTGGAGTGCGGCAAAGGTGATGCGGGCGCCGTAATAGTGGATCGCCTCCGCCTCGGGAGCTCGGCTCGCCGACCGGGCAAGGTTCTCGAAAAGCCCGACATCGGGAATAGCCGCCTGCCTCGGCACCCCCACCGGCCAGAAAGGCAGATGACGCTCGCTCATGGTCCTCGAACCGTCATTGTCAGTCGGATGCCATCTTGACGTTGATCTCTCGACCGCCACTCACATTGAGGAAAGTGCCGGTGATGTAGGCCGACGCCTCGGAGGCGAGGAACAGAACGGCGCTCGCAATGTCCTCCGGCATGCCGATGCGCCCGAGCGGCACCGTCTTGGCCGCCGCCTCGGCGGCCTTGCCCGGCCCGAAGTCGACATCGAGCATTTCGGTCAGCGTCAGGCCGGGTCGAACGCCGCAGACGCGGATACCCGACTTGGCGACCTCCTTCGCGAGGCCGAGCGTCAGCGCATCGACCGCACCCTTGCTCGACGCATAGATCACGTCGTTGGGCAGCCCACCGTAGAGGGCCGAGATCGACGAGATGTTGATGATCACCCCGCCCTTGCCGCCGCGCTCGGTCGCCATGGTCCGCACGGCCTCCCGGGCGCAGAGCAGCACACCACGCGCGTTGACACCAAAGACGCTATCGATGTCCTCGGGCCGACAGTCGGCAAGGCTCGTACTGACGGCAATTCCGGCGTTGTTGACGAGCACATCAGGGCGGCCGAGCTTGGTCGACGTCTCGGCAAAGAGATGGGTGACGTCCTCGTGCCGGGCGACATCCGCCTGCACCCCGATCGCCGCGCCACCTGCGTCGCGGATGGCGCCGACGAGCGCCTCGGCGGCCTCCTTGGACCGCGTATAGTTTATGGCGACGGCATAGCCCGCCCCGGCAGCCTTTCGCGCGATCCCTGCGCCGATCCCGCGCGAGCCGCCCGTCACGATCATGACCTTCGCCATTGCGCGCTCCTCATCGCCGACCCATCAGGTCGACAAGCTAATCAGGTTTGCCGCTCCAGAGGAACATGCGCGATGCACAGGCTGGATTGCAGCGGCAGGTGGATCGCTGCATAACTGCCCGAGCGACCACCATCAGAGGAGCATCCGACGTGCTGGAGCCTTCGGCCAAAGCCGCCGCCCTCAGGGACAAGCTGTCGGCTTTCATGGCCGAGCGTGTGATGCCGAACGAGGCCGAGCTCGAGCCGGCGCGCCAGGTGGATGACAAAGGTCGCTGGTGCTCCCCGCCCCTCGTCGAGGCGCTCAAGGCCGAGGCGCGCGGGCAAGGCCTCTGGAATCTCTTCCTTCCCGACAGCCGCCACGGCGCCGGGCTGAGCAACCTCGACTATGCGCATCTCTGCGAGGTGATGGGCCGCTCGCTGGTGGCGCCCGAGATCTTCAACTGCAATGCACCCGACACCGGCAACATGGAGACACTCGAGCGCTACGGCGACGAAGCGCAGAAGGCCCGGTGGCTGCGGCCGCTCCTTGCCGGCGAGATCCGCTCCTGCTTCTCGATGTCCGAGCCCGACGTCGCCTCGAGCGACGCGACCAATATCGCCGCCGCGATCCGGCGTGACGGCGACAGCTACGTCGTCAACGGCCGCAAATGGTGGTCGTCGGGCGCCATGAGCGCGCGCTGCGAGATCGCCATCGTGATGGGACGCACCGATCGGACGGCCGAGAAGCACCGCCAGCAATCGATGATCCTTGTACCACTCGACATGCCCGGCGTTCGCATCGAGCGCGCGCTCACCGTCTTCGGCTACGACCATGCCCCGGGTGGGCATGCGGAGATCACCTTCGACAATGTCCGTGTTCCGGCGGCCAACATGCTGCTCGGTGAGGGCCGAGGCTTCGAGATCGCCCAAGGACGCCTCGGCCCGGGCCGCATCCATCATTGTATGCGCCTGATCGGCATGGCCGAGCGGGCACTCGAGCTGACCTGCGCCCGCGCCAAGTCGCGGGTGGCCTTCGGCCGGAGCCTGGCCGAGCAGGGCCAGATCCGTCAGGACATCGCCCGCTCGCGCTGCGAAATCGAGCAGGCCCGGCTGTTGACGTTGAAGGCCGCGCACATGATGGACACTGTCGGCAACAAGGTGGCACGGCGCGAGATTGCCATGATCAAGGTCGTCGCCCCGCAGATGGCTGCCGCCGTCATCGACCGTGCCATCCAGGTGCATGGCGCCGCGGGTGTGTCGCAAGATACGTTCCTGGCAGCCGCCTACGCTAAGGCCCGGATTCTCAGGCTGGCTGACGGCCCCGACGAGGTGCACCGCGAGGCACTCGCGCGCAGCGAACTCGGCCGCCAGCCATGACGAGCTTGGTATGAGCGCGCTGATCGAGGTCCTGGATCAGCACCGGTTCGATGCAGCCGCACTGGTGCACTATCTGGCCGACGCCCTGGAGGCGTTCGAGCCGCCCGCGCGCATTCGCCAGTACCAGGGGGGCCACTCGAACCCGACCTTCCTGATCGAGCATGCCGGCGGCCGTCTCGTGCTCCGCAAGCAACCGCCGGGCCCGCTGCTGGCCAAGGCTCACCAGATCGACCGGGAGTTCCGGGTCATGTCCGCGCTGGCCGGCAGCGGTTTTCCTGTCCCACGCATGCTGCACCACTGCACCGATCCCGGTATCATCGGCACGCCGTTCTACGCCATGTCGCATGTCGACGGCGTGATCGCGTCGCACCCGGCGCTACCGGAGGTGCGCATGCGGGATCGCAGTGCGGTCTGGCAGGACGCCATTCGCACGCTGGCTCGCCTGCACCAACTCGACTGGCGGCGGTTGGGGCTTTCCGGCTTCGGGCGGCCGGATGGCTATGCCGCTCGCCAGATCAAGACCTGGAGCACGCAATATGCCGCCTCGCAGACCGCGCACATCCCCGCCATGGATGCCTTGGCCGCCTGGCTCCAGGCGAACTGCCCAACCGACGATCCGGCCGCGATCACACATGGCGACTATCGCATCGGCAATCTCGTGCTCGCGCCCGAGGCCCCCCATATCAGCGCCGTTCTCGACTGGGAGCTGTCGACCATCGGTCACGGCACGGCCGATCTCGCCTATTGCCTGATGCCCTACCGGCTCGGTCATGACGGTCGAGCGGCCCCGGGGCTCGTCGGTCTCGATCTCAACGCGGAGGGCCTGCCCGACGAGGCCGACCTCGTGGCGCTCTATGCGGCGGAGCGAGGGCTGAGCGAGATCCGCGACTGGCCTTTCTTCCAGGCGCTCGCCATCTTCCGGCTCGCGGCCATCGTGCAAGGTGTCTACGCGCGCGCCCTCAAGGGCAATGCCAGCAGCCTCAGCGCCCGAGAGACGGGAAGCCGGGTGCCCGTGCTGGCCGAGGCGGGCCTCACCGTCATCGCCGCGGCGCGCAGCCGATCGCTCTGAGGCGCCGTCTGCCGTTACGCGCGGTTGCCGGCAATCGTCAGCCCGCCATCGACGACGATGGTTTGACCCGTGACGAAGGCACCGGCCCGCGAGGCGAGCCAGACCGCGACACCGGCGATGTCGTCGGGCTCGCCGATCCGCCGCAGCGGATAAGCCGCCTCGGCTGCCTCGAGCGCAGCCGCATTCTCCCAGAGCACCCGCGCGAAGTCGGTCTTGACCAGTCCCGGCGCGATACAGTTGACACGGATGTTGTGCTTGCCCCAGCCAACGGCGAGGCTACGGGTGAGCGAGGAGAGCGCCGCCTTCGAGACACCATAGGCACCGATATCGTCGGTGCCTCGAAGACCGGCGACGCTCCCCATGAAAACGAGCGCACCCTCTCGACGCTCCGCCATCTCAGGCAGAACGGCCTTTGCGAGCCAGAGGTTGGCCTTGACGTTGGCTGCGATGATCTTGTCGAACGCCGGCTCCTCGATCTGCGTGATCGGGCCATGATAGGGATTGGTGGCGGCGTTGCCGACGAGAATGTCGATGCGGCCGAACGCTTGCCTGGCTTGCCGGACGAGGTCGTCGATCTGAGCGCGGTCGGAAACGTTGCAGGCCACGGCGAGGGCCCGACCGCCGGCGGCGGCGATCTCGGCCACGACCGCCTCACAAGGATCGAGTTTGCGACTGCTCACGACGACTCGAGCCCCGGCCTCGGCCATACGCAGCGCGATGGCGCGGCCGATCCCCCGCGATGCCCCCGTGATCAGGGCGATCTTTCCGTCGAGGCTGAACAACTCCAATGGTCACCTCCTTGCCTCCCCGAAGAAGACCGGACCTATCCGATCCTTCAGGGAGCGAGGTTACATCAGGTCACGGTGACGACGAAGCCACGCAGTCCCTCGATGGACGCTTCCAAGCGGTCGCCGCGCTTGACCGGACCGACACCCGACGGCGTGCCGGACAGGATCACGTCACCGGCGGCGAGCTCGAAATACTCCGACAGGTGCGAGATCATCTCCGGCACTTTCCAGATCATCTGATTGAGATCGCCTTCCTGGCGGACCTCACCGTTGACCTTGAGCTCAATTCGGCCGTGGTCGAAGTGCTTGGCATCCGCGACCGGCAGCAGCGGGCCGACAGGACCTGAGCGCTCGAAGGCCTTGCCGATCTCCCAGGGACGGCCTGCCTTCTTCGCCTCCCCTTGCAGATCCCGGCGCGTCATGTCGAGCGCGACCGCATAGCCGTAGACATGGCCGAGCGCCTTATCGAGCGGAATGTTCACGCCGCCCCGCCCGAGCGCCACCAGCAGCTCCACCTCGTGATGAACGTCGGAGGAGTGCGGCGGATAGGGAAAGTTTCCGGAGGCATCGAGGTTGTTCGGATTCTTCTGGAAGAAGAACGGCGGCTCGCGGTTCGGATCACCGCCCATCTCGACTGCATGCGCCGCGTAGTTGCGGCCGATGCAGTAGACGCGCCGCACGGGAAACAGAGCATCGGTGCCGGCAACAGGGATGGCGGGAAGAGCCGGTGGATCGATGACGTAGCGGGCCATAGGACTCTCCAAGATTGATGGCGCACCTTGGCTCACTAGTCGACAACCTGGAAAAAATCAATCGCGACCAATTCATCTGGATTAAGTGAGGAATGCGTTGTCAGAGATAGACAGGCGGGCTACGCTTGCCGGAAAATTGGTTCAATTGGTCGACCAATCCTTCGGGCGGTCATGCTCAATCCGAACGACAACGCGATACGCCCCGACCCGCTGGTGCAATTGCGATCGTTGATCGCCACTGGTGCCTTTGCACCGGGCGACCGCCTGCCGCCCGAGCGGGACCTCATTCACCGGCTGGGCCTGAGCCGGGCGCGACTGCGCCGTGCCCTCGACGTTCTGGAGCGCGAAGGGGCGATCTGGCGCCATGTCGGCAAGGGGACCTTCGTCGCCACTCATGCCGGCCCGATCGCCCCGGACGATCTGGCGGCCCTGAGCGCCCAGCTCTCGCCGATCCGCATGATGCAGGCTCGGGCCTGCTTCGAATCCGCCCTTGCCCAGGAGGCCGCCGTCAACGCCTCGGCCGAGGCCATCATCCGCATGAAGCTCGCCATGGATCGCGCCGAGGCTGCCGCCACCTGGAGCGACTATGAGAAGCAGGACGATCTCTTTCACCGGGCGGTCGCCGAAGCCGCCGACAACAAGCTCCTCCTGGCGTTGTTCGAGCAGCTGAATCGGGTTCGCCGTTCGGTCACCTGGCAGACGGTCGTGCGCCAGACGAAACGGCCTCCGGAGGACCATTCGAGCTTCGCCGAGCACCGCCAGATCGCCGCGGCGATCGAGCGGCGCGATCCGGCGGGCGCGCACGACGCCATGCGCGACCATATTGGCGCCGTATCGCTGCGGCTGTTCGAGGAGGCATGAGATCGCGGCAGGCGCCGGAGGCACGGCCCTTCTGGCGCAATGCCGACGAACACAACAACGGCCTGCAACTAGGGAGACGTCACATGCTCAAGCTGATACGTGCACTCACACTGATCCTGGTCGCCGCAATCGCCTCGACCGGACTTGCCGTGACAGCGGCCCAGGCCGGCAAGATCCGCATCGCACTCGCGGAGCCGCCCTCCGATGAACTCGCCGCCTTTTTTGTGGCGCTCGATCGCGCCAAGAAGAACGGGCTCGACTATGAATGGACCGCGTTTTCGGACGAGGAGCTGGCCATCCAGGCGGTCCTGAGCGGACAGATGGATATCGGGTTCGGCACACCCTATGCCGCGATGCAGAACTCGAAGGCGCCGGTCCGGATCGTGTTTCAGGTTTCGAAGCTGAAGTTCTTCCCAGTCACCTCGAAGAAGTACTCCAAGCTCGAGGATCTCAACGGCCAGCCGATCATGCTGCATTCGCGTGGCGGTGGCACCGACTCGATCGCCAACGTCATCGAGGAGAAAGTCGGCATCAAGTTTGGCGAGCGCTCCTATGTGCCCGGCTCGTCCAATCGCGTCGCCGCACTGATCGCCGGCCAGACGGACGCGACGATCATTGACCTCTCCAACAAGAACAAGCTGATGAAGCTGCAGGGCGACAAGTTCAACGTGCTGCCGATGTTCGATGTCGATGCCAGCGACGAGGCACTGTTCGCCAATCTCGATTGGATCAAGGCGAACGAAGCCGATGTCGGCATCTTTGTGAAGGCGCTCCTCAGCGTCTATCGCGACATGGCCAAGGATCCGACGATCATCCGCAAGGAGACCGATCCCAATGGTCCGATCGGCCAGCTGCCGACCGAGGTGCTCGACGGCCTCGATGGGTTCTACACGGACGCAGTCGAAGGCGGGCTCTATGACGTCAATGGCGGCGGACGCAAGGCCGCCGAGGCCGACATGGACTGGTATTCCCGGGCCGGCCAGCTCAAGGGCGACAAGGCATCACTCAACATCGAGGACTTCTGGTACCTGAAGCCGCTCGAGGAAAACCAGTAGGCGCGGACCACCCGCTCCCGCTTTCAACATCGAGGCGGGGGCGGCCGTCGACGCGCTGATCGGCCAGGACCACCCGATGCTCAAGCGTTCGCTCGTCTTGAAGATCCTCTCGGCCGCCATCGTTTTCGGCGGCTGGGAGATCGCGGGCCGGATCCCCATCAGCTACGCCTTCCCGACATTCCTCGAGTCGATGTCGGCCCTGCTTTCGATGACCCTCGACGGCCGTATTTTCTCGGCCTATGCCGACACCTTGCGTCCTCTGATGGTGGGCGTCGCCATCTCGGCCGTGCTCGGCATCGGTCTCGGCCTGTGGATCGGCCTGAGCAGGATCTTCGACTGGCTTTTCTCGCCGATCTTCGTCGTCATGCAGACAGCGCCGCTCGCCGCCCTGATCCCGCTCCTTGTCATGGCCTACGGCATCGGCCTCACCTCAAAGGTCTTCGTCGTCTGCATCATGGCCATGCCGGTCATCGTGCTCAACACGGCCAGCGCCGTGCGGAATGCGCCGGATTCGCTCAAGGAAATGGCGCGAGCCTTTCTCGGCACCGACGGCGATGTCTTGCGCAAGATCATCATCCCCGCGGCCTCGCCGCTGATCTTCTCTGGCCTCAGGCTCGGCATCTCGGCTGGGTTCATCGGCGCCATCCTGTCCGAGCTCAAGATCACGCCGACCGGCGTTGGTGACATCATCAGCTACAGCCGATCGGTCGCCGATTATGCGAGCATGTATGCCGCGATCTTCTCGATCATCCTGCTCGCGGTCCTTTTCCTCAACCTGCTCGAGATGATCGAGCGTCAGCTGTTCAAGGGCAATGTGCGTGGCTATGCCTCAGATTGACGTCACCAGCAGGCCTCTACCGACTGCCACGGACAATGCGGTCGCCGTCCGCAACGTGTCCAAGGCCTACGGCGACGTCGAGGCGCTGAGGAGCCTTTCGCTCGACTTCCCCCGTGGCCAGCTCACCTCGCTGCTCGGACCGTCAGGATGCGGGAAGACGACGCTACTTAAAATCATTGCCGGCCTCCTCAAGGCCGATGACGGCGAGGTCGAGGTCGGCGGCAAGGCCGTGAGCGGACCCGGACCCGACCGATCCTTCGTGTTCCAGGACTTTGCATTGCTGCCCTGGTCGAACGTACTGAGGAACGTCGCCTTCGGCCTCGAGCTCAGACGGGTGCCGAAAGCCGAGCGCGAAGAGACCGCGCGCCGGCTCATCAAGCAGGTCGGCCTCGCCGGCTTCGAGATGCGCTATCCTCACGAGTTGTCGGGCGGCATGCGCCAGCGGGTCGGCCTCGCCCGCGCGCTCGCCGTCGACGCCGACGTGGTGCTGATGGATGAGCCGTTCTCGGCCGTCGACGAGCAAACCCGCCGCAAGTTCCAGGAGGATCTCCTCACCCTGGTGCGCAACGAGAGCAAGACCTTCATCTTCGTCACGCACTCGATCGAGGAAGCCGTCTATGTCTCCGATCAGATCGCAATTCTGCTACCTCGGCCGAGTCGCGTGTCTGAGATCATCCGGCCGGGCGGCTTTCGCCAGAAGCAGGCCGAGAACATCCGGCGCGATAGCGAGTATCTGGATATCGTCGACCGGATCTGGGCCTCCTTGCGCAGCTATGTGGAATAGGCCGGAACGATGACACTCTTCGGGCTCAGATTGCCGGGCTTCTCCTCGCTCATTCTTTGGGCGCTATTGTGGGAGGTCATCGGCCAGCTCGAGCTGACCTTCTTCGTCCCGCCCTTCTCCAAGGTCATCACGACGCTGGCTGCGATCGTCGGCACGCCGGCCTTCCTCAAGGCGCTGACCGAGACGGCCTACGGCTTCGGCGGCGGCGTCGCTGCGGCCATCCTCATCGGCGTGCCGGTGGGCATCCTCATGGGCCGGACCCGGTTGATCGACGAGTTGCTGTTGCCCTGGGTCAACATCTTTGTCTCGGCGCCGTTGACCGCGCTGGTGCCAGTGCTGATGGTGCTGTTCGGTTTCGGCCTGACGGCCGTCATCATCACGACGGCGCTGTTCGCCATCTGGATCATCATTCTCAATACGCGAGCCGGGGTCATGCAGCTCAACCGCTCGCTCGTCGAGATGGCGCGCTCGTTCGGCGCGACGCCCTGGGACGCGTTCACGAAAATCTATCTCTGGTCGGCGTTACCGGAGATCCTGGGCGGCATACGGATCGGCATCATCCGGGCGGTCAAAGGCGTCATCATCGGCCAGCTTCTGATCTCGATCGTCGGCTTCGGCGCTCTGTTCGAGCTCTACTCGAGCAACTTTCTGATGTCACACTTCTGGGCGGTGCTCGTCGTGCTCTTCGCGCTGGCCTTCACGATCTCGGAAGCCCTCGCCTATCTGGAGCGTCGCGTCGCCTTCTATGCGGCGAAGCGTTAGGCTTCGGCGTTACCGTCGGCCGAACGGCCTCCGCTACCAGTAGCGCCGGCGCCTGCGGCGTCTCGGTCCCTGCAGCGCTCGGCCGAACTTGCCGCCGACCGCCTTGCCGAACGCCTTGATGAGATTGATCCAGAACCCCTCGGCGGCGGTCTTGGGAGCAACGCGGCGCCGCCTGCGGTTCTCGGACTGCCGGCGCAGGATCTCGTCGAGCCAGCCCATCGCGACGCCTATCTCCGGCCGCGCAGGATGCTGCCGATCGCCGAGCCGACGGCCGTGCCGAGCGAGCGCAGCAGGGATTTCGTGAAGGCCTCCCCCGCCGTTTGCCTGCGCGACGAGCTGGACGACGCGGTGCGCCGGCCGCTTCTGCGGCTATCCTCACGATCCCGTTCATAAGCCTCGGTGTCACCCCGGGGAATCTTCGGCACCTGGAATTCACCGTGCCGCTCGTACTCGACATCCCGGCGCCCGCCGAGCGTGCCGCCGGCCTCCTCACGCCGCGTTTCGATGCCTTTGGCGCGTTTCTCCAATACCTCGTGCGCACTCTCGCGATCGATCGCCTTCTCGTACTGCCCCATGACCGGGCTTGCCTGGATGACCGCCTTGCGCTCCTCCGGCGTCACGGGACCTAGCCGGCCCGACGGCGGTCGCATCAGCGTGCGTTGCACGATCGAGGGCGCGCCCTTGCCTTCGAGCACGGAGACCAGCGCCTCGCCGACGCCGAGCTCCATGATGGTCCGCTCGGTATCGAGCTCCGGATTGGGCCGGAACGTCGTCGCCGCGGCCCGGACGGCCTTCTGCTCGCGCGGCGTGAAGGCGCGGAGCGCGTGTTGGACGCGATTGCCGAGCTGGCTCGAGACCGAGTCGGGGACGTCGAGCGGGTTCTGCGTGATGTAGTAGACGCCGACGCCCTTCGAACGGATGAGGCGCGTCACCTGCTCGATCTTGTCGAGCAAGGGCTTCGGTGCCTGATCGAAGAGCAGATGCGCCTCGTCGAAGAAGAAGACGAGCTTCGGCTTCTCCGGATCGCCGACCTCCGGCAATTCCTCGAACAATTCCGACAGCAGCCAGAACAGGAAGGTTGCATAGAGCCGCGGCGAGTTCATGAGCTTGTCGGCGGCCAGCACGCTGATGTAGCCCCGGCCGTCGCGGTCCGTCTTCATCATATCGCGGATGTCGAGCGCCGGCTCGCCGAAGAAGTGGAGCGCACCTTGCTCCTCGAGCACGAGGAGACGGCGCTGGATGGTGCCGATCGACGCCTTGGACACATTGCCGTATTTGGTCGTGAGCTCGGCGGCCCGCTCACCGACATTGGCGATCAGTGCGCGAAGATCCTTGAGATCGAGGATCAACAGACCTTCCTCGTCGGCGATGCGAAAGGCGATGTTGAGCACACCCTCCTGCACCTCGTTGAGCTCCATGAGACGCGCGAGCAGGAGAGGACCCATCTCGGATATGGTCGCGCGGATCGGATGACCCTGCTCGCCGAAAACATCCCAGAACATCGTTGGATAGGCCTGGTACTTGTAGTCGTCGAAGCCGATCTTCTTGGCGCGCGCCTCGAGAAAGTCCTTCGACACGCCGGCCTGCGATATCCCCGACAGGTCGCCCTTGACGTCGGCGCAGAAGACCGGCACGCCATGGTCCGAGAAGCCCTCGGCCAGCACCTGAAGAGAAACGGTCTTGCCGGTGCCGGTCGCCCCAGTGATGAGACCGTGCCGGTTGGCCAGCTTGAGCGTCAGGCCTTCCCGCTTCGGCGTCTCCTTGATGAAGCTGGTGCCGAGATAGATCGTCGTTTCATCGAGCATGACGCTTGCCTCCGGGCCCAGGCCTCAGATCGTCGTCCGGGAAGGCGATTCTCCGCCCCCGGCACGCTGCGCCGAGACTTGCCATGCCGGGCCCCCGAATGCAAACCGCGATGGCCGGGCCGGACATTGTGACGATTGTGTTTTCCCGCTCTCCGGCGCTAGTTTCGACGGAACGCCAGATGGAAAGTTGCATGCTCAATCCTCCACGTGCCTCGGATTTCCCGCCCGCCAGCCGCGAGGCCTGGGAGATGCTTGCTCAGAAGGGCCTCGGCGGCGCCCGCGTCTCCGACCTCGCCACGCAGACACTCGACGGCATACGGATCGAGCCGATCTATGCTGTCTCGGGCTTGGCGCCAGCGCTCGCCGATCTCGTCCCGGGAGCCGCTCCGTTCGTACGTGGCGCACTGCGTACCGACGAGCAGGGCCGGCCGTGGCGGAGCCTGACGCTGCATGCCGATGATGATCCGAATACGACCTGCACGGCCATTCGCGACGATCTCGCCAACGGCGCCGACGGCATCGTGCTGCATCTGGCCGTTCCGGGACTTTTCGGATTGGCGCCACGCTACGATGCGATACGGTCCGCGCTGGAGGGCGTCGCGCTCGCTGGGACAGACCTCGAGGTGATGGCTGGCGATCAGTTCCTCGGCGCGGCCCAGAGCCTCGCGGCGCTCTGGGATGCCGCCGGCATCGCCGATGGGCGGCGCTTCGGAGCCATCAATGCCGATCCGCTCGGAACGCTCGCCGCGACGGGAGCACTCGAAGAGGGGCTCTGGCGATCGCTCGACACACTCGCTCATTTTGCCGCGAGCAATGTCGACCGGATGCCGAATGTCCGCCTGCTCCTCGCCGATGCGAGGCCCTACCACGAAGCCGGCGCCAGCGAGGCCGAGGAGCTTGCCTCCCTCCTCGCCACCCTCGTCGTCTATCTGAAGCATCTCGACGAGGCCGGCGTCCGCCCCGATGTAGCGCTCGGGCGCATCGGCATCGCGCTGGCGACGGACACCGATCTCTTCCTGTCGATGGCCAAGCTCAGGGCAGCCCGCGGCCTCGTCTGGCGTGTGATGGCCGCAGCCGGTTTCGGCGAGGCGACCGCACGACTTCATCTCACCTGCTCGACGTCGGCCCGCATCATGACGCGCCGATCTCCCAACACCAATCTGCTCCGCACCACCATCGCCGCCACCGCTGCCGTGCTCGGCGGCGCCGACTGCATCGCCGTCCTGCCTTATACCTGGGCGCTCGGGCGACCGGATGGCGAGGCGCGGCGGCTGGCCCGCAATACGCTCAACATCCTCGCGGAAGAATCCCACCTCGGACGCGTCGCCGATCCCGGCGGCGGCAGCGCCTATCTCGAGACGTTGACCGATGCGCTGGCGCGCAAGTCCTGGGCCCTCTTCCAGGAGATCGAGGCCAAGGGCGGCATGACGACCGCTCTCACCTCGGGCTCCCTCGCGGATCGCATCGCTGTGACGGCCGAGCGGCGCGCGAAGCTCGTCGCCGACGGCGCATTGCCTCTTGTCGGCGTGTCTGTGTTTCCCGAGACGGACGCCCCGCCACCGGGCGTGTTGCCGCATCCCCCCGTCGCCGCGATCGAGCGCGCCGAGACCCGGATCGACACCTTCGCGCCGCGGCCGCTCGACACCAACATCCCCGAAGGCAAATCATGATCAAAGACTCGCGCAACGCCGTGCTCACGGGCGGCTGCCAATGCGGCGCCATCCGCTACGCCATCTACGCCATGCCCACAGAAGGCTACGTGTGTCACTGCCGGATGTGCCAGAAGGCGGTCGGCGGCCCCTTCCTGACGGTGGCTCCCGTCGCACTCGCCGACTTCGCCTGGACCCGAGGAACACCCAAGATCTATCGGTCCTCCAACATCGCCGTCCGCGACTTCTGCGGCGACTGCGGCACGCCCTTGTCCTATCGAGGCGACAACTCCGGCCGCATCAATGTGACGCTCGGCTCACTCGATCACCCGGAGCTCCGGCCACCGACACTGCAATACGACCTCGACGCACGCATTGCCTGGGCCGGGCATATGGATTCTCTGCCGGGCCAGCACGACGCCGGATTGACATCCGAGGTCGAGGCACGATTGGTCAGCCTGCAACACCCGGATCGTGAAACGCCTGATGGCTGGCGGCCGTCGGAGGGTGGAGCAAATTGACGACCGATCACAAGACCGGCGGCTGCCAGTGCGGTGCGCTCCGTTTCGCGACCCAGGCACCGCTCGAATCTGTCTATGTCTGTCACTGCCGCATGTGCCAGAAATCCGTCGGCGGCCCGTTCGCGGTCTTTGCGAAACTGCCTCTGATCCGGTTCCGCTGGACCGTCGGCCGCCCCGCCGAGTGGGCAAGCTCCTCGCTCGGCTTCCGCCAGTTCTGCGCAGCCTGTGGCACGCCTATCGGCTACCGTTATCGGATCGGCGAGGAAACCGAGCACCAGTATCTGACCGGAGGCGCATTCGACGATTTCCAGTCCATCGTGCCGACGGTGCAGATGGGGCTCGAAAGCAAATGCCATTGGTTGGACGACCTGCCGCGGATGCCAGTGCACGATCTCGGCGACAACGTTCCCGGGACGATTTTCAACACACTGACGAGCTATCAGCATCCCGACCGCGAGGTGTCCCAATGGACCCCGCGCCCACCCGGAGCGTGAGACCATGGCCGATCGCACACCTCTGATGACCGGTGGCTGCCAATGCGGCGCCGTGCGCTATGCCGTCTATGCCGAGCCCAAGTCGCCCTCCCTCTGCCACTGCCGCATGTGCCAGCGTGCCGTCGGCGGCCCGTACATCGCCACGGCCTCGGTCGGCAGCGACTTCGCCTGGACGAAGGGAGAGCCGGCGACCTTCGCCAGCTCGTCCAAAGGACAAAGGGACTTCTGCGCCCGATGCGGCACGCCGCTCGCCTTCCGCACGCCGGGCTCGGACAATGTCGACATCATGTTCGTCACCCTCGACGATCCAACGAAAGTTCAGCCCGTCCGACAGATCGGCATGGAGAGCCATCTGCCGTGGGCGCTCGATCTCAGAACCCTGCCGGCCAAGACGACGGAGGAGAACGCGGGGGCCGCGTTTCTCCGTGACCTCGTCAACTATCAGGACAAGGCATGACCCGCCTCCCGAGCTACGCGACCATCGCCTATGACGACGTGGCACCGCCCCGGCGCCGGAACACACCACCTGCGGACCAGGCCTGGCAAACGCCGGAAGGTATCGCCGTGGCACCGGCCTACACGAAGGCCGACACGGCGAACCTCGCGTTTCTCGATACCTGGCCCGGACTGCCGCCGTTCCTTCGCGGCCCCTACCCGACGATGTACCTGCAGAAGCCGTGGACGATCCGGCAATATGCCGGATTCTCGACGGCCGAGGAGAGCAACGCCTTCTATCGCCGCAATCTCGCGGCTGGACAGCAGGGCGTCTCGGTCGCCTTCGACCTTGCGACCCACCGCGGCTACGACAGCGACCATCCGCGCGTCAAAGGCGATGTCGGCATGGCGGGGGTGGCCATCGATTCCATTCTCGACATGCGGACGCTGTTCGACGGCATCCCGCTCGACAAGATCTCCGTGTCGATGACCATGAACGGTGCCGTGCTGCCGATCCTGGCGCTGTTCATCGTCGCTGGCGAGGAGCAGGGCGTTGCGCCCGAGAAACTGTCGGGCACAATCCAGAACGACATTCTGAAAGAGTTCATGGTGCGGAACACCTACATTTATCCGCCCAGTCCCTCGATGCGGATCGTGTCGGACATTTTTGCCTACACCTCCGAGCGAATGCCGAAATTCAACTCGATCTCGATCTCCGGCTATCACATGCAGGAAGCGGGCGCGACGGCCGACCTCGAGCTCGCCTATACGCTGGCCGATGGTGTCGAGTATGTGAGAGCCGGCATCGCGGCCGGCCTTGCCGTCGACAGCTTCGCACCCCGCCTGTCCTTCTTCTGGGCGATCGGCATGAACTTCTTCATGGAGATCGCCAAGATGCGGGCGGCCCGGCTCATCTGGGCGAAGCTCATGCAGGATCTCGGCGCCAGGGACCCCCGCTCGCAATCACTGCGCACCCACTGCCAGACCTCCGGCTGGAGCCTGACGGCCGCCGACATCTTCAACAACGTCACCCGGACAATGGTCGAGGCGATGGCCGCGACGGAGGGGCATACGCAATCGCTGCATACCAACGCCCTCGACGAGGCGCTCGCGCTGCCGACCGACTTCTCGGCCCGCATCGCCCGCAACACCCAGCTCGTTCTGCAACTGGAAAGCAACACGACGAGGCCGATCGATCCCTGGGCCGGCAGCTTCTATGTCGAGAAGCTGACGAACGATCTCGCAAGCCGCGCCTGGGAGCACATCCAGGAGATCGAGGACCTCGGGGGCATGGCGAAGGCGATCGAGGCCGGCGTGCCGAAGCTCAGGATCGAGGAGGCCGCGGCTCGAACGCAGGCCCGCATCGACAGCGGCCGCCAGACCATCGTCGGCGTCAACAAATATCAGGTCGAGGGTCAGTCGGAGATCGACATCCTGAAAGTCGACAACGCCGAGGTCCGGCGACAGCAGATCGCCAAGCTCGCGAAGTTGAAGTCCGAGCGCGACGAGGCGAAAGTCCAAGCCGCCTTGGCAGCGCTGACCAAGGCGGCCCGCGGGTCGGTCAATCTCCTCGCGGCTGCGGTCGAGGCCGCCCGCGCCCAGGCAACGGTCGGCGAGATCTCGAGCGCGCTCGAAGCCGTCTTCAGCCGCCACCAGGCCGAGACCCGGACGATCGCGGGCGTCTATCGCGCAGAGATGAGCGGTGTCGCGCAGGAGACCGCCGAGACGATCCGCGGCATGGTCGAGGCCTTCGCCGCGAAGGACGGGAGGCGACCGAAGATCCTGATCGCCAAGGTCGGCCAGGACGGACACGACCGTGGGCAGAAGGTGATCGCGACGGCTCTCGCCGATCTCGGCTTCGACGTTGAGATCGGTCCGCTGTTTGCCACGCCCGGCGAGGTCGCCAAGCTCGCGGCGGAGAAGGACGTGCACATCGTCGGCGTCTCGTCGCTGGCGGCCGGCCACCTGACGCTGGTGCCGGAGCTCCGCTCCGAGCTCGGCCAGCACAACCGGCAGGACATCCTGATCGTCGTCGGCGGTGTCATTCCGCCGGCCGACCATCGCGCGCTCACCGACGCCGGCGCCATCGCGGTCTTCGGGCCCGGCACGAACATCGGCCGAGCAGCCACGGAGCTCCTGAGGAAACTCAATGCGGAGCTCGGCTACGCATGATCAGCGATATCCTTTGGGCCATCGGCCCCTACCTCAACATTGCCGGACTTGTGCTCGACTTCGTCGGCGTCATCGTGCTGGCCCTCGAATGGTGGACGGCGCTTTCCGCGGAGCGCCACGAGGCCGAACTCCGGCGCCGGCAGGAACAGCTGCGGCCACATCCGATGATGCCGCGGCCAGGCGGCCCGCACCAGCCGGTCTTCGATCACATGCGCCAGCAGCGCGAGACCTATCAACAGATCGCGCGCGGCGAGGCCTCCCGCGGCATGCGCCGCGGCTGGTTCATGCTCGCCATGGTTCTGATTGCCCTCGGGTTTCTTCTGCAGATCGGCGGTAGCTGGCCGCGCTAGAAGGATTTGAATGACGCGGCCCGAGCTTGGCCGTCAGCTTTCTGGGGCACATGGCCGGTCGGCTCGCTCCACCCGGAAGAGAGAGAACACGCTCATGGACAGGCCGATGGCCATCCAGACCCTGATCATCGCCAATATCGCGGTCTTTGCCGTTCAGCCGCTGCTGGGCGATTCACTGATCTATACCTTCGCGCTCTGGCCGGTCGGAGAGGGGTTCGGCCCCTGGCAACTGATCTCCTATGCCTTCCTGCACGGCGGCCTGCCGCACCTCTTCTTCAACATGTTCGGGCTCTGGATGTTTGGCGCTGAGATCGAGCGGGCCTGGGGCAGCCAGCGGCTCGTCGTCTACTATGCCGTCTGCGTCATCGGCGCCGCCCTCACCCAGCTTTTGGCCTCGGCGATGACCGGATCGAATGCTCCGACGATCGGGGCTTCCGGCGGGGTGTTCGGTATCCTCCTGGCCTTCGCCATGCGATATCCCAATCGGACCATCGTCCTGCTGTTCCCACCCATTCCGATGCCTGCCTGGCTGTTCGCAACGCTTTATGGGGGCCTGGAGCTGGTGCTCGGAGTCACCGGCACCGACGCCGGGGTCGCTCACTTCGCGCACCTGGGCGGAATGCTCGGCGGCTATCTCCTGATCCGGACCTGGGGCGGTGGCCAGCATCCCCGGCGCCGACAGTAACGTCGACGCTGTGGGTCTGCGGAACCCACAGGAGTTCGCGGACGGCAGGTCGACAGCGTCTGTCATATCCACTACCGTCAGCCTGCGGCATAGCCCGCGCAGGAGGCCTTGATGCGCATTCTTGCCCTCGCTTGCCTCGTTCTGCCGATCAGCCTTCAACCGCTCCACGCCAAGACCTTCGCCGAGCTGTTTCCCGGCGTGAGCTACCAGAACGCCGAGGCACAGACCTTTGTCGCCGGCCTCGACTACCGGCAGGGCGAGATCAGGCTTGCCGAGGCGAAAGCAACGCTCAACGTGCCGGACGGCTTCTATTTTCTCGGTGCCGGAGATGCCCGGAAGGTGCTGGTGGACCTTTGGGGCAACCCGCCCGCCAATGCCGACGGCGTGCTCGGTATGCTGTTCCCCGCCGCCTCGACGCCGGTCGACAGCGACGCCTGGGGGGCGACGATCACCTACTCCGCCGAGGGTTATGTCTCCGACGACGACGCCAAGAACCTCGACTACGACGATCTGCTCGTGAGTATGCGGGCCTCGACCGAGGAAGCCAACGCGGAGCGTCAGAAGGCCGGCTACGAGACGATCACGCTCATCGGCTGGGCGTCGCCTCCCTATTATGACCAGCCGCAGCACAAGCTGCATTGGGGGCGGGAACTCAAGTTCGGCACCGCTACGGAGCATTCCGTGAACTACGATGTACGCGCGCTCGGCCGCAATGGCGTGCTGGAACTCTCCTTCATCACCGACATGACCGGCCTCGATGGCGTCAAGACGGCGATGCCGGACGTCCTCAAGATCGCCAACTTCGATGCCGGCGCACGCTACGAGGACTTCGATCCCAACCTCGATACGGTCGCCGCCTATGGTGTCGGCGGGCTCATTGCCGGCGTGGCGGCAAAGAAGCTCGGTCTGCTGGCGCTCGCACTCGTCTTCCTGAAGAAGTTCGCCGCCATCATCATCGTCGGAGCGGCGGTCGCTCTCGGCGCGATCTGGAAGATGATCACCGGACGAGGCAAGGTGCCCCCGCCGGAGCACCCCACGACGACGTGATGGCTGGTACTTCCCGGTGACGCCGGTCAGCTCCTGACCCGCGTCTTGTCCGGATCATAGTGCGGAAACCGCACGACCTTGGCCGGCAGCCGCTTCTGATGGCCGTCGAGCTTGCCGATCTCGACGTCGGTGCCGAGATCGGCGGCGGAGACATCGACCCGCGCCAAGGCAATCTGCTTCTCCAACGTCGGCGACCAGGTTCCACTCGTCACCACGCCCACTTGCGCACGGCCGACATGGATGCAGTCGCCGTGCCCGACCGGGTCACGCCCCGCGACCTCGAGACCGACGAGGCGGCGCATCGGATGCTCGCGCCGACGAACGAGGGCCGCCTTGCCGAGGAAATCGGCCTCTTTCGATTTCGGCACCGTGAATCCGATGCCGGCCTCGAAAGGATCGGTCTCGTCCGAGAACTCGTAGTTGGCGAAGATCAGGCCTGCCTCGATTCTCAGCATGTCGAGCGCCGCGAGGCCGAGCGGCTTCAGGCCATGCGGCTTGCCTGCGGCCCAGATCGCATCGAAGACCGTGGCGGCATCCTTCGGATGGCAGAAGACCTCGAAGCCGAGCTCGCCCGTATAGCCCGTTCGCGAGACGACGAGCGGTATGCCCTTGAAGTTGCCGATGCGACCGACCGCGAAGCGGAACCAGCCAAGCTCCTCGACGGTTGTCTGCGCCGGCGCCGTCCAGACGATCTCCTTCAGGATGTCGCGCGACCTCGGGCCCTGGATCTGGAGATTGCACAGCTGGTCGGTGGATGACCGCACCCAGGCTTTGAGTTCCAGCTGCTCGGCCAGCTTTCGCAGATGCTCTCCCCCATACTCGTCGCCGCCGATCCAGCGGAAGTTGTGAGGCCCGAGCCTGAACACGGTACCGTCGTCGAGCATGCCGCCGTGCTCGTAGCACATTGCCGTGTAGACGACCTGGCCGACGGCAAGCTTGGAGATGTCGCGCGTGACCGCATACTGCATCAGCGCCTCGGCGTCGGGTCCCGTCACCTCGAATTTTCTGAGCGGGGTCAGGTCGGTGACGATGGCCGCCTTGCGGGCTGCCCAGTATTCCTCGATGGCGCCGCCGTTCTTGTATTGCTGCGGCAGCCAATAGCCGCGGTACTCGACGAAATTGCGCGTCAGCTTCGAGGTCTTGGCGTGGAAGGGTGTCTCTTTCGTGAGCTTGGCGTCGCTGTCTGGTTTCATTCGGAAGGCCACCGCGCGTGAGAAAGACTTCTTGGCCGCATAGGTGCGGATATGGATGTCGGTCGGGTCCCAGGCGTTGGCCGCGTCGATATCATCGGGACAGGAGGACGACACGCAGACGAGGTCGGTCAGTGCCTTGAGGAGAACGTAGTCCCCCGGCCGGGACCAGGGCTCGTCGAGGAAGAGCACGTTATGAGCGTCGATGCCGGTGTTGTAGAAGAAGTTCATCGCCATCCAGCCCGCCCGCGCCTTGACGCCATAGGGAGCCAGAGCCGTGTTGAAATTATCCGTGCAGTTGGGATGGCCGGGATAGCCCATGTCGTCATAGTAGCGTGACGTGCAGGCGAGGCCGAAGGCATCGTGGCGCCCGCAGGTGTCACGAATGACCTCGACGAGCGGATCGAAGTCCTGATCGAAGGACTTCGCCGGCAGGCCCGGCGTCGGATAGGCGAGGCCGATCATCGCCCGCGTCGATGTCACGTCGAGCGGCCGATCCAATCCTTTGTCGACTTTGCGTGCATCGAAGCATTGAAAATCCGTGCACTGCCGACCGTCCACATCGATGATCTGGATGTATTCGCCGGCCTTGACGCGGTAGGCGGTTGCGGCCGCGGCCTTGATCCGATGGTCTTGCAGCGGATCGGCGAGCGGCTCCGGCAGATGGAACCGGGAGCCGGATTTCCGCCTCGGCTTCGCCCGGGTGATGCGGAGCTCGATCGAGGTCGTCGTGTCCTGGGTCGATGGCACCATCGGCTGGCCGGGAGCAGCAAGCACGAGCGTGCCTTCGCGGGCGGCTGTCAGCTCCGCGCGACTGCCGGCAGGACTGTCAGCCGAGAAGAGTCGCAACGCCCGGGCACTCGCAAGGTCGATCTTTCGGCGCTCGAGACCGCGTCGGACGATCCGCGCGCTCTCCTCGTCGCGCGACAGCGCCTCGCGGATGGCCTTGGCGGCGGCATTCGATTTGACACCGAGGATCGCCAGGTCGATACGTCCCTTGGGATCGGCGACAACCAGCTCCGCAACCTGTCCGCCTTCGATATCCGTGATGGCCAGTCGGTCACCCGGCTCGACGGCGACGACGATCAGCTGGCCGCCGTCGACGACGTGGCGTTCCACGCCCGCGCCGAGCAGAGGCATTCCAGGGCGCAGGATACGACTGCCGCTCGGTGGTCCCAAGCGCCGGGGATCACTGGGAAAATCCTGCATATCTCCATCCATCGCAGATCAACCCGCTGCACTCTAGGTAACGCCAACCGCCGGCACAATCACGAATTTGCCCCCCTCCCCTAAACTCTCGGGGGTGCAGTCCCCACGGCTCCTGAACCAGACATGCGCGAGGAGAGGGTCCAGCTCGCATTTGAGGCTGTGCATCTTCAGGCAACGGTGGCAGTGTTGGGACGGGTCGGATCGACCCCGGCTGGAGGAGCCGCGGGCATACGCATAGCGACGGAGCAAGCATGGCAAGACGCGGCCTCGATCCAAAGCGGACAGCACTGCTGATGATCGACATCCAGAACGACGTCGTTCATCCCAAGGGTGCCTATGGCCGCGCCGGGCTGATCAGCCCGGCCGTCACCAATCTTCCGTCCCGGCTTCGCCCGCTCGTCGATCAGATGCGGGCAAGAGAGAGCTGGATCGTCTCGACCCACCTGACGCTCGTGACCGGCAAGAATGGTGAGCCGTTCATCTCCGATCACCTGCGCCGATTGAGGCCCTTCCTCGCCAAGGGCGACTTCCAGGCCGGCACGTGGGGCCACAGGCTTGCCGCCGAGCTCGAGCCGGTCGATATCGCCATCGAGAAGGTCGCCTACTCGGCGTTCTACATGACGCGCCTCGAATGGGTGCTGAGGCAGGCCTCGATCGAGACACTGCTCGTGGCCGGCATAACCACGGCCGTCAGCGTCGCCACCACCGTCCGCGACGCCTATCTGCGTGATTTTACGGCCATTGTCCTCGAGGACGGGTGCGCCTCATTCGACGATGAAGTGCATCGGACGGCGATCGCCGATCTCGCCAATATTGCGCCCATCAAGTCCATCGCCGAGGCGATCGAGCTCGTCGGCTGAGCTTCGGCGAAACGACATATCACGACAGCGTTACGCGACGAGCGTTGCACCCGGCAAAGGTGCACGGCACAATTCGCTCGTGACCAAGGATAGACTCAGGCTTCGCGTCGGAGTGATGCTTCTGGCCCTCGGCCTGGCAACGTCGCCGCTGCGCGCCGAGGAGGTCGACCTGGAGCTCGTCTTGGCGGTCGACGCGTCGGGCAGTGTCGACGAGACGGAGTTTCAGCTTCAGCTCCAGGGCATCGCCGAGGCGTTTCGCGACGAGGCGGTACAATCGGCGATCGCTTCGGGACCGAACGGCCGCATCGCTGTCGCGTTGATCGTCTGGGCCGATGCGACCATGCCCAAGGACGAGAGCCCGTGGTTCGTCCTGGGCGACCGCGCATCGGCGCTGTCGTTTGCCGATGCGGTCGGCCAGTTCCCTCGCCGCGTCGAGGGCGGCACCGGCATCGGCGCGGCCGTCGCATATGCGGTCCGACTGATTGCCGACAACCGCTTCACGGCGCCAAGGCGCGTGGTCGACGTCTCCGGCGACGGCATCGAGACGCCGGCCCGCGAGGATTTGACCATCCTGCTGCCGCAGGCCCGCGTCATGGCGAGCGCGCACGATGTGGTCGTCAATGGTCTCGCCATCATCAACGAGGTGCACGACCTCGACCGCTACTATCGCGAGAACGTCATCATCGGCCATGACAGCTTCGTCATGAAATCGGTCAACTACGAGGATTTTCGCGAGGCGATCCGCTCAAAACTGCTGAGAGAGATCTCGGCGAGGATCGCCCTGCTGGCGCCGACCGAGAGGCATCGAGCGAGTCCGGCTTTCGACATCGCGCCATCACGGACGCTGCTTCCCTGAGGCGACGTCCCTCGCCAGCCGGCGCAGACGCAGGTGCCCGGCCCTTTCCCCGTCCAGCCCGGCCGCGGACTTCAGTTCAGCCGCTCGAGCCGCTTCGACACGGCAAGCGCATAGCGCCAAAGCCGCCAGTCGTTGTCCGTCCAGGCCTTCTCGTCGGGCTTTTTCTCCATGAGCTTGAAGCCCGCATCGAGCGCATTGGCGCGGCGGTCCCAGATGGTCGTGGCCATAGGTGCCGAGGTACAGATCTTCAGTCGCATTCGAGGGCTCCCCGCTTTCCCTGCGGGGAGCCTAAGCGATTCGGCACGAATGCCGGATGACACGACTGCATCGCTTGCAAACGCAACAGTGCCCGGCGGACGTCTCTATTTCGTGTAGAGCCGCCCGAGTTCCGGCCGCTTCTGCTTCACGCCGGCCAGTCTGAGGCAATGCCAGGCGAGCGCATGATTGGAGGAGGTGACCGGAAGCCCGACCGCCGTCTCGATGTCCGTCACGGCCTCCACCAGCCGAAGCCCCGTGCAGGAGACGAACACCATGTCGACGTCACGGCCCTTGGTGATCTTGCCAATGCCGCGCTTCAGGCTGTCGAGCGTGATGTTTGCGACCGTGGTATCGTTCTCCTCGTTGAAGGAGCCGAACACCGGCACCTCGTACCCCTTGGTCTCGATGTATTTCTGGACGATGGCGTTGACGTCCGCCCGATAGGGCGTCAGCACGGCGATGCGCTTCGCCTTGAAGGCATCGAAGGCGGCGAAGGCGGCCGTGATTGGATTCGTCACCTTGGCCTTCGGCTTCGCCTTCCTGACCTCCTCCGCGACCTTTTTCTCACCCAGCACCATCGACGCCGACGTGCAGCCATAGCCGATGACGTCGAGGTCGGTTCCCGGCAGCAGCAGGCGGGCGGCCTCGGTTATGAGTGGCCCCATGGCCGCCAGCGTCTCTGGCGTGATGGTGGTCGAATTGTAGATGCGGCTCTCGAACAGGCCCACCCCCTTCTGGCCGGCGAAGGCCAGGCGGAACTCATGCTCGATGGTGTTGTCGCTGGCGAGCACGATGAGACCGACCCGCGCCTTGGTGGCCAGGCCGCCGTCGGTCTTGAAGGGCAGATGCTCGATGAGTTCGGTCGCGGATTTGCCCCGGACAGGTCCGGCACTCCGGCGGCGAGATCTGAGTTCGGTGTCAATGCTCATAGCGAAGTCCTTCCGTATCAATGGCGGGACGGCGTTGGCCTATCAAATCGGCGAGGATGCGGGCCGAGCCGTTCGACATCGTCCAGCCCATGTGCCCGTGACCGGTATTGAGCCACAGGTTCGAGATCGGCGAGCGATCGACGATCGGCATCGCCGTCGGCGTCATCGGCCTGAGGCCGGCCCAATAGCTGGCCGTTGCCCAGTCGAGGCCCTCGGGGAACAATCGCGCGGTGCGGTCCTTCATCACCCGGAAGTCGCTCGGCTTGTGGCTGTTGTCATAGCCGGCGATCTCGGCGGTCGCCGTGACGCGGAGCCGACCGTCGAAGGGACAATAGGCCAACAGGTTGTCCTCGTCGACGCCGCCGAGCCGCGCCACCTTCGATTTGTCGCTGATCGGGATCGTCATGGCATAGCCCTTGACCGGATAGACCGGCAGGCGGATGCCGAGCTGCTTGGCAAGGTCCGGGCTGAAGACACCGAGCGCCAGAACGAACGCATCGGCAGCGATTCGTCCGGCGCTGGTCTCGACATGCGTGACCTCGCCGTTCCGAGTCTCGATGCGGGTGATGGTGGTCCCGAGCTTGATGTCGGCGCCCATCGCCCGGCACTTTTCCGCCAGGCCATGCGCGAAGATCCGGCAGTCCCCGCCCTCGTCGCTCTTGACGTAGAGTCCGCCGGCGATCTGTTGGGCGGCCGGCCTCAAGCCGGGATCCTTGGCGATGATCTCGTCCGACGAGAGCGTGTCGATCTTGATGCCAGCGTTGCGGAGCAGGTCCGCCTTCTTGCTGCCGCGCTCGAAGCTCGCGGGCGTTCTGAAGAAGTAGAGAAGTCCGCCGCTCACGCGGTCATAGGGAAGCCTCGTCTCCGCCCCGACCTCGTTGAGCATCTGCTGCGAGTAGATGCTGAGACGCGCCTTGTTGCGGGTGTTGATCACAGCCCGCTCGGCCGTGCACTCGGACAGGAACTTGCGGATCCATGACCATTGCCTGGTATCGAGACGCGGCTTGAAGCGGATGGCCTGATCATTGCGCCACTGCGAGCGCCACATCATGCCGGGCGCCGCCGGCGACGCCCAGGCATAGGCATGCCCGGGCGCCACCAGGCCGGCATTCGAGAACGACGTGAAGTTGGCGGGCTCGGGCTCCCTGTCGATCACGGTCACCTGATGACCGTCCTTCAGCAGCTGATAGGCCGTGGTGATGCCGACGATGCCGGCGCCCAGAACCGCGATCTTCATGAAGCCGCCTCCCGCTCTCGCCCATCGATCAGTCGATGGCGGCCGTCACCATGATCTCGACCGTGAACTCCGGCGCGGCGAGCTTCGCCTCGACCGTTGCACGGGCCGGAGTGTTGCCCGGCGCGACCCATTTGTCCCACGCATCGTTCATCTCTGCGAAGGTCGAGATGTCGGACAGCCAGATGTTGGTGGTGATGAGCTTCGTCTTGTTCGTGCCGACCGAGGCGAGAAGCTTGTCGATCGTCGAGAGAATGTCATTCGTCTGGTCTTTGACGGACTTGCCTTTGGCGCCCATGGCCACCTGCCCCGCCAGATAGGCGACGTTGTTGTGCACGACGACCTGGCTCATGCGCGGGCCGACCTCGTGACGCTTGATGGGCATGACGCTCACTCCTTCTCTCGAGTTTTGGTGGATGACTGAACCGAGGGTATAGCGGTGTCGATGCCGGGCTCACAAGCGCGTTTCGCCACCGAGCCATAGGGTCAGGGCAAAGCGGACATACGAAAAACGGCGGCTGCCCGAAGGCAGCCGCCGCTCACGTTGAACCTTCCGCCTCTGCGGTTGCAAAGGCTTTCGCTCAGACCCGATCAGGGCCGGCGGAACATATGGTTGTGAGCCGAGATCGAATCCCAGAACCCACGCGGCACGTCGGCCCGAGTCAGGCCGATGTCGGCCAGCTCACGATCAGACAGACGGGCCAGCTCACGGCCCAGCTCGCGCCGGTCACGCTCTTTCTGAATCGACTGCGTGACGTTGCCGAATATTGCATTGCCCAAGCTCTCGAGAGCAAAGCTCATAACGCCTGCGCGTCCGCGCAGCATCTCATTGTATTGGCTCATGATTTTTCTCCGTTTTCGCTCACCTGCGGTACCGCAGGCGCACGGCTCTTGTTATCCGTGATGTTGCACCGCAATATGGCATTGAACACTGTTTTGCACAAGCGGGTGTCCCCGCATCGAGCCCATGCGTCGCACGCATGAACCACTCACTAACCATGTCCTTCCGCAGGGGAGCGTCAGGCTGCAGTTCGATTTCGCTTGGCCGATCCGAGCCCTAGCGCATCGGTTGTATCGCCAGCCGCATCGGTGCCAAGCCAACACGCGGCCTCCTTCCGACCCGCCGCCTTGAGGTGCGACAAGAGTTCCCAATGGGTCTGGAGCTTGGACTCGGGCGCCAGCTCGGCCGTGTAGGCGTCGGCCGATATCAGGTGGAAGCGATGCCGGGCGAGGCGACGCTCCGCCCTGCCGGCGAGCCACCCTCTGAGCCCGGTCGCCGCCTGGCGCCGCGCCTCGATCTCGCCGAGATCCCTGAGCAGAGGCTGATTGAACGTGATGCGGCTCATGTGGTGGGCGATGTCAGCCGCCTGGCGTGGCGCCGCGCCCTCCGCCGCCATGGGGTTGAGCAGCACCAGCAGCGTTTCGCCTGTCGTCGACCGGGCAACCAGCGACAGGAGATCGGGATTGGCGGAGAAGCCGCCATCCCAATAGTACCGGCCCTCGATCTCGACCGCGCGGTAGAGCGTCGGCAGCGATGCCGAGGCGAGCACGACATCGATGCCGATCTCGGTCTCGTCGAACAGCCGCGCCCGCCCCGTGGCGATGTCGGTGGCCGATATAATGAGGCGCGCCGGCGGCGTGGCCCTAAGCCGGTCGAAATCGATGTGCTTCGCCAGGATGGAGCGCAGCGGATTGAGGTCGAGAGGATTGAAGGCATAGGGCGAGACGATGCCCGGCACGCGCATCAGCCCGGCGAAGAAGGGGTTCAGTCGCGCATAGTCGGGCAGCCCCGCCTTGCTGATCGCCAGCCAGACCTGATCGAGACGGGCTTTTGCTGCCTCCTTGCCACCCTCGGCGAGACCCGAGAGCATGGCGACCGCATTGACCGCCCCGGCGCTCGCCGCGCTGATCGTGTCGATCTCGAGCGCCGCCTCCTCGAGCAGACGATCGAGAACGCCCCAGGTGAAGGCGCCATGCGCACCACCGCCTTGCAGCGCCAGATTGAGCCGGCCAAATCGATGCTCGCCGCGACGCAATGCGCTCACCCCTCTTCCAGGTCGCAGCCCGGGCCGACGCCCTCGGGCCGGTTGCACCGATCATGGTGTCCGCAAATGGCCCACCGATGCAACACGCCAATTGCCCTATGGACGTGCCGGTTTTCGCCTCAATGTGCGATGACGACCGGCACGCCGTCGACCGTGCCGTGGACGGCCGCGACATCGAAGGCACGCCGCATCAGCTCGGGGGTCAGGACCATATCGGGACGACCGTCGGCCAGGATCTCGCCGTCCTTCATGAGGATGAGCCTGTGGCAAAAGCGGGCAGCAGCCGAGAGATCATGCAGGGCAACCAGCACACCCATGCCGCTCTCTGCGAGCGATCGCAGATGCCGAAACAGGGCCAGCTGATGCGCCGGGTCGAGCCCGGCGGATGGCTCGTCGGCGAGCAGGATCCGCGGCTGCTGAGCCAGGGAGCGGGCGACCAGCACCCGGGCCAGCTCGCCGCCTGAAAGCTCGCTCACCAGCCGTTTGCGCAAGTGCGCGACCTGCAGGTCGCCGAGCGCGCGATCGATGGCCACCCGATCGTCCGCGTCCCATTCGACCGCGAAGCCGTGATACGGCAGCCGTCCTAGGGCGACCAGCGTCTCGACGGTGACCGGCCAGTGCACGATCCGACTCTGCGGCAGGTAGGCGACGCGGCGGGCCATCTCGGAGCGGGCGAGGCCGGCACAATCGGCGCCGTCGAGAGCGATGCGACCGCCCGCCGGCCGAAGCACGCCTGCCATCGCTTTGAGCAGCGTCGACTTGCCGGCGCCGTTCGGCCCGATGATGCCGACGAGCTCGCCGGCCGCCACATGCGCCGAGACGATCCGCAGGATCTGCCGGCCGCCGAGCCCGATCGCGACGGCCTCCGCCTCGAGCCTCATGTCACGAGCTCCTTGCGGGCCTTCAGGACGAGATAGAGGAAGAACGGCGCGCCGATGATCGAGGTCAGCACGCCGAGCTTCAGCTCGCCGCTGTCGCCGAATAGGCGGACGACGATGTCGGCGGCGAGAACCAGTGCAGCGCCGCCCAAGAGGCTCGGCAGGAGCAGCCGGCCCGGCCTGTGGCCGACGAGCGGGCGGATCAGATGCGGCACGACGAGACCGACGAAGCCGATGGTGCCGGCAACCGAGGTGGCGGCACCGACGGCGAAAGCGGTTCCGAGCACGATCACCCGGCGCACCCGCTCGAGATCGATGCCCAGGCTGGCCGCCGCCTCCTCGCCGAGCGTCAGGGCCTCGAGTGCCCGCCCGGTGCCGAGCAACACCGCCAGGCCGGGCAGGATCAGGAGCGCCGCGAGCCCGGCATGCAGCAGCGAGCGATCGGCGAGCGATCCGAGCATCCAGAACAGGATCTCCGTCGTCGCATAGGGATTACGGGAGAGCGACAGCGCAAGCGCCGTCAGGGCGCCGCAGACGCTCGTGACGGCGACGCCGGCCAGGATCAAGGTCAAGGGTCCGCCACGAAGCCCCGTCAGCCCCATGACGACAGCAACGGCCAGAAAGGCGCCGAGGAGACCTGACAGCGGCAGCGCCAGCACCGTCAGCCCGGCGAGACCGGTATGAATGGCCAACACGGCGCCGAGCGTACCGCCCGCCGAGACACCGATCAGGCCCGGCTCGGCGAGTGGATTGCGCAGGTAGCCCTGCAACGCCGCCCCCGAGAGGCCGAGGGCCGCCCCGATCAGCAGGCCGAGCAGTGCCCGCGGCAGTCGGATCTCGCGCATGATCAGCACCGTCGCCTCGCGCTCGGCCGACGAGCCGAAAAGCAGGGCATTCAGTCCTTCGACGAGACCGACGCCCGCCGGCCCCGTCAGCAGCGAGCCGAGCAGGAGGGCGATTACGACGGCGGCAAGCGCCGGGTTGAGCCAACGATGACCGGTCACGGCAGAGTGCTCGACACGGTGCTCCGGCCAATCCTGCTGCGGGCCGCCGCCAGGAGCTCGACGGCCTCGACGACGAGCGGCGTATCGCACATGAGCAGGGCCTGCGGCAGCACGACAGAGGGCACGCGCTGCATCACGCGGCGGAGCGCCGGATGCCTCAGATTGTCGGCGGTGATGCTGCGGTAGTGCTGGAGGCCGTTGCCGAGCACGATGAGATCGGGAGGGTTGGCGACGAGCCGCTCGAGAGGCAGGTAGCCCTCGCCGTCGATGCCCTCCTCGGCGGCGAGGTTGCGGTAGCCGGCAGCCCGCAGCACGGCATCGGCGAGGGTGCCGCGACCCGCCGCCAGACTGTTGACGTAGTAGACGAGCGCCGTCGGTTCATGCCCGTGCGTCGCCGGGCGGACAGCCAAAAGCCTGGCATCGAGGTCGGCGATGAGTGCCCGACCCGATGCCTCCCGCCTGAGCCAGCCGGCGACCCGCCGCACATTGGCGCGAATGCCATCGAGATCGCTGGTCATCGGCAGGATCTCGATCCGTTGGCCGAGCCGGCGCAGAAGCGCCACCGTCGCCGGTGTCGAGTAGACCCCGGCGATCACCAGGTCGGCGTCGAGCGGCAACACCTCCTCCGCCTGCCCCCGGATCAGCCGGTAGGCCGATGACTGACCGGCCAGGACCGACATTTGCGGATCGCCGGCGAGGAAGCTCAGGGCCTGGACATCCTCGCTCCGCGCCAACAGCTGCACGAGCTGGTCGGCGCACACATTGATCGAGACGACGCGCTCCGGCGGGGCGGCATGGACCGGACAGGCTTCGACGGCCACCGCCAGCAGGGCCCACACCCACGGCGGCCATCGGCCCGATCTCTTGCTGGCGCTGCCGGACGGACGAGCCCCGGTCGGTCGATGCCTGGTCAAGCGGCCTCCCACGCTCCGTCCATCCCTATTTCAGCGTCTCGGCGACCGCGGTCTCCGGCTCCTCGAAACGGAACTTGATGCCGCCGTAGGCGGCAAAGCCCGCGGTGTTGAAGCCGAAGCTCTCCTCGTAGTCGGCATCGAAGGCGTTCTCGAGCCGGCCGTAGACGTCGATCTGGTCGGTCACCGCGTAGCGTGCGCCGAGGTTCACCACGGTGTAGGCGTCGAGCAGCACGTCGCGCTGCGCGAAGGTGAAGGCGTCGAAGCCGACATCGCGCATCTCGCCGTTGTAGACGACGCCGGCCGAAAGGAGGCCTCGCCCCTCGTCGAAGCGCCAGTTGGCGCTGAGGCTTGCCGCGTGCTCTGGCCGCCTGACCTCGGCGAGACCGGTCGAATCGCTGGCGTCGAGATGTGTGTAGGTGACGATCAGATCGAGCGTGTCGGTCGGCCGGAGTGTCGCCGACACCTCGACGCCCTTGCGCTCGCTCTTGCCGATCAGATTGACCGGCGGTCCGAAAAAGGTCGAGAAGATCTCGTGTGTCAGGTCCTGTTCGAAATACGTGACGTCGACGACGACGCGCCCATCGAGGAACGTCTGCTCGACGCCGGCATCCCAGCCTACCGACTCTTCCGGCAGGAGCGCCGGATTGGGCGTGAAGAAGCCGGGAATGACACCGAACTGCTCGAACATGGTCGGAAACACCACGCCCGTTCCGTAGCTGCCGTGAAAGCGCGTCTCGGTCTGCGGCAGGAGCCAGGCGGCCGCGACGCGATAGGTGTCGAAGGCGCCGAACGCATCGCTGTCGTCGTGACGGATGGCCCCCGACAGGAACAGCTGATCGAAATACTCGCCCCGGATCTCGCCGGCGACGCTCGACTTCTCGCGACCGCGCTCGAGGGGATCGGACGAGATCTCGAAGCGCTCGTCCTCCTGCTCGACAAGTCCGGTGACGATGTGGCGCATCTGTTGATCGGGCGTCTCGAGCGTCAACGTCGACGAGACACCGTAACGCTCGCGCTGGCCGAGATTGGAGGAGTTGCCGAAGACCGGATCGACATTCTCTCTATCGGTCTCGGAGTAGTTGGCGAAGAGGCGCGTCCGCCACATGCCGTCGAACGGGTCGACCACGAGCGAGCCGCCGGCGGCAAGCGTGTTCGACAGCGTCTCGAGGCCGGCCTGGTCGACGGAAACGGCGAGGTCGCCGGGCAGCGCTCCGGGAGCAGCACCGAAGGAATCGAAGTCCGCCCGCTTGTCCATGTCCCGAACGAAGCCTTCGGCCGTCAGCCACGGATGCAGCTTCAGGCCGCCGCGCGCCTGGAAGTTGACGATCCGCGCGCCGTCGTCCTCCGTGCCGTTGTCCGAGATGTTGAAACCGTCGCTCTCGAGCCCCGCACCGCTGATCGAGCCCCAGGCATGCTCGCCGCCGCCGCTGACGCCGAGCGAGACGGAGCGGGTGTTGAACGAGCCCGCCTCGGCGCTCGCATGCACGCGTGCCGGGCCGTCGCCGCGCCGGGTGACGATATTGATGAGACCGGAGAGGGCATTCGCACCCCACAGCCCGCTCTGCGGACCCCGCACCACCTCGATCCGCTCGATGTCGTCGACGAGGAGATCCGAGAAGTCGAACTCGCCGTCGGTCGTCGAGTTGATCTCGACCCCGTCGATGAGGACGAGAACGTGGTTGGCCTCGGCGCCACGAACACGGATCTGGGTGACGCTGCCCGGGGTTGAGGTGCGGCTGACGGCAAGGCCGGGCACGGTGCGCAACGCCTCGGCCAGATGCTTGACCTGGCGAGCCTCGAGCTCGTCGCGGGTGACGACGGTGACCGAGGAGCCGAGCTTCTCGACCGGAACCGGCGTGAGGCCCAGGTCGGCGCTTTCGACGATGATCGGGGCGAGTGTCGTCCCGTCCTGTGCCGATGCGCCAGTGGCCGCCGTGCCACCGACCAGCAGCGCGGCGATGCCGGCGCCACAAAGGAGATGCCGCTTCGAACGATGCGATGACGTCATGATTTTCCAAGCCCCACAATGGCGGTTGAACGACCGTCCAGGGCCGAAAGTCGCGATGGATAACTGGGGCTCGGGCCGAAATGCCCTATGGTTATGGTCGACGGCCCGCTCGGCGGACCTCCCGGCTCCCAGACATCCGTAACGGCGTTCGGCACGAGACAAGCGTCGCCACTACGGGTGTCCGCTCCTGTGCACGCCCCGCGCACGGGATGGGCGACCACTGCCGGCAGGTCTCCTGGCTCGCGGCTCGGTCGCTCCCGGCGCCTTCCCGATCTCACGATCAGTGGCTCGGTGCCGGCAAGCTCGCCGCTTACAGTTGCGGGGGCAGCCACGGATTAGGCCAGAGCGTTTGGACCGCCTCGGCGCCGACCGTGTTCCCTTTTCACCTCAGGCGGTGAAGCCCGAGGAACCAGCAGTGCGCCCAATCGAGCCAGAGCGCCCGGGTCCTGTCAAGGAACCGGCACTGGTGGGAACCGAGGCTCAACGAATTCGCGAGGGCCGTGCCTAGAAGGACACATCGGCCGGCCGCTCGCTCACAACAGCGCCTTCACCCTGTCGGCCGCCAAACCGAATCGGTATGCCATGCATCGTCGGTTACGAAAGGTGGCCATGTCCCTGACACTTCGAGCGCTCGATCGCGTGTCGCTCGCCGGTGGTGTGATCAACGATGATCGCGTCGGCGCGGCGGGTGATCTCGCCTGGGCGATCGATGGTGCCACCGATGTGCTCGACGAACCGCTGATAGCGGGTGGCAGCGATGCCGCCTGGCTCGCCGGCGTGCTCGACGGCACGCTCGCGGAGCTGGCGGACAAGCCCCCGCCCTCTCCCCTTGATCTGGTGCACACGCTGACGAGCACGGCGGCGCGACGGTTCACCGCCGAGCAGCGGCGCGCGCCCGCGGCTCCCTTTGAGCAACCCTCCGCCGCCGCGCTGATCGTCTGCCTGAGAGGCGAGGAGCTCGAGTTCGTCAGTCTGGCTGACTGCCAATGCCTGGTGCGGCGCCCGGGCGAGGTGACCGTTGCGATCGGCGCCGATGCCGAGGTCACGCAGGGCGACCGCCGGGTCATCGAGGTGATGCAGACCATCCGCGCCGACAGCAATGCGGGCTGGCGGGAGGCAAGGGCGAGCGTCTGGCCACGCATTCGCGCCGCGCGCGCACGCCTCAATACGCCCGAGGGCTACGGCGTGCTCAGCATCATTCCGCCACCCGACAAATTCGTGAGAACCGGCCGGATGCCCGTCGTCGCCGGCACGACGCTGCTGCTCGCCACAGATGGATTCATGCGACTCGTCGACCTTTTCGGTCGCTACTCCTCCGACGAAATGGTCGAGATCGCCCTGCGGCAGGGCCTTCCGGCGCTGGCGGACGAGCTCCGGGAGATGGAGCGAGCCGACGGCGAATGCGTGCACGTGCCACGTACCAAGCCGCACGACGACGCGAGTGCGATCCTGGTCGGCATCGCGTGACGGCGATCTCCGCTACTCCCGGAACAAGACGCGGTTGACGAGGAAGTTCGCCCAGCCGCTCGCCCGGAACGACCGGCGGACCGCCTCGGGATCGTACTGGGTCGAGACCCACGTGCCGAAGGGGACGTCGCCCTTGGGACTGTCCTTCAAGTACTGTTCGAAGACGTGGTCGAGGATACCGGTGTTGGCTTGTTTGAAGTGACCATAGCGCCAGTCGAGCTGCCGCATGGCATCGGCGACGGGCTGGCGTTCCTTGAAGATCATGTAGAGCGTCGCCATCAGTCCGGCGCGGTCGGCGCCCGACTTGCAATGCATCAACACCGGATACTCGATCTCTTGAAACAGCTTTGCCGCGGCGAGCATGGTCTCCGGCTCCGGCGTCGCCCGTGACTTGACCTGGAAATCGATCAGCTTGAGACCGGCCTCGGCACAGGTCTTGACCTCGAGCCGGTAGGCGCCGCAATCGCGCTCGCCCCGGAGATTGACGATCGTGCGGATGCCCTGGCGGGCATACCGGCGCAGATCGTGCGGCGCCGGCTGGGCGGAGCGCCAGGCCCCCGGCGCGATCTGATGTCGGTTGCTGTAGAGCATGCGGAAGATGCCGTGATCGACCAGCATCATGTCGAGCGTGTCGACGATCGGACCGGCGATACGCCTGAGCCAGGCCGGCGAGACCCCGGCGATTCGATCGCGGAGTTGGCGAATGCCACGCCGGACCTGCCGCCGCTGCGTCTTGGCGATTTTCATCAGGGGCCCGATTGCCTCCGGTCGTCCGACGCCTTGCCGGCCTTGCTTGCTCTCCGCGTTCACTGCGCTTACCGGGGGCACGAGCCCTCAGAGGTGCCGCCGAGACTATGGCTCGGGGTAATTATCCAGTATAGAAGGCCGCAGCAAGTGCGGCGCCTCATCGCGCAGCCCTAACCCCATGGATTCCCGATCGGCATGGTAGCAACGACCGCAGCGAGGAAGACCGTTCGGGGGACTTCCGGAGCAATCCTCGCGCGTTACATCCGATTCGTTCGCCGCACCAGTCGCATCCACTACGACCCTGCCGACTGGCGCGAGCGGCTCGAGGCCGAGCGCCCGTTCATCTATGCCTTCTGGCACGGCCAGTTCCTGCTCATTCCGGCCTTCAGCCCTCAAACCATCCCCGTCGACGTCATGGTCGCACGTCACGGTGATGCCGAGCTGATCGGCCAGACGCTGTCGCATTTCGGCATGGGGCTCATCCGCGGCGCCGGTGCCGGCGACCGCAGGCGTGACCGGGGGGGTGCGTCGGCGCTGAGAGGCGCGCTGAAGAGCCTCGCCGAGGGCCGGTCACTATCCATGACGGCCGATGTGCCACCAGGCCCGGCCCGACGCGCAGGCGAAGGCATCGTGACCCTCGCCAGGCTGTCGGGACGTCCAATCATTCCCGTCGCAGTGGCGAGTTCCCGGTTCAAGGTGCTCGACACCTGGAGCCGGATGACCATCAACCTCCCCTACTCGACCATCGGCGTCAGCGTCGGCAAGCCGATCCATGTCCCGCGCGAGGCGACGGCAGAGGCACTGGAGGCCGCGCGCCTCGAGGTCGAGGCGGGTCTGAGCGCAGCGACGAAAGAGGCCTACCGGCTGGCTGACGCGGACCCGGCGCGGATCGCCGTCGGGGACGTCCGCAAAACGGGCTCATGGCTTCCGGCGTATCGCGGCCTGACACGCGCCCTGACACCGGTCGGGCCCGCCATTCTGACCTGGCGGACGCGCCGGGGCAAAGAGGATCCGCTTCGCCGCGGCGAGCGGCTGGGGATCGCGTCGATGCCGCGACCGCCGGGCAAGTTGATCTGGATGCATGCGGCGAGCGTCGGCGAGACCAATGCGGTATTGCCACTGGTGCACGGCTTGGCAAACCGCCATCCATCCCTGACGACACTCTTGACCACCGGCACCGTCACCTCGGCGCGGCTCGCCGCCGAGCGATTGCCGGCAAGGGCCTTGCACCAGTTCGTGCCGCTCGATGCACCGCGCTATGTCGAGCGGTTCCTCGCGCACTGGAAACCCGATCTCGCCGTTTTCGTCGAATCGGAGATCTGGCCCAATCTCGTTCTCGAGACGGAGCGCCGCGGCACCCCGCTCGTGCTGGCGAACGCGCGGATGTCCAAGCGATCGTTCCAAGGCTGGAAGCGGCGTCGGAACATGGCAAGAACGCTGTTCGGCGCCTTCGACCTCGTACTGGCGCAGAACGACACGCTGGCACGGCGCTTCTCACGGCTGGGGGCGCCCCGCGTCGTCGCCGTCGGCAACCTCAAGATCGATGCGCCGCCGCCGCCCGTCGACGATATCGCCTTGCAGAGGCTCCGCGTTGCCATCGCCGACCGTCCGTTGTTCCTCGCCGCCTCGACGCATCCGGGCGAGGAGCAGGAGATCGCCGAGGCCTACCGCCTCTCGCTTGCCCGGCTGCCACGCCTCGTCGCCATCATCGTGCCGCGCCATCCCGAGCGCGGGCCCAGCATCGCCCGTCGCCTGGCCGCCGAAGGCTTTCGCGTCGCCTTGCGCTCCGAGGGCGAGCTGCCGGGGCCGGCTCACCAGATCTACGTTGCCGATACGCTCGGCGAGCTCGGGACCTTCTACAGGTTGTCGCCGATCTCCTTCATCGGCGGCTCGCTGATCCCGCATGGCGGCCAAAATCCCATCGAGGCGACGAAGCTCGGCTCGGTCTGCCTGACCGGACCGCACTGGGAGAATTTCAAGGATGCGTTCGGCGCGCTGATCAAGGCCGACGGCGCGCGCGAGATCGCTTCCGCCGAGGCGCTGTCGGCCGCCATCTGGACGCTGACCCAGGATGCCGACGAGCGGCGAACGATGCAGCGCCGTGCCGAGGCGGCCCTCGGAACGCTGGCTGGCGCGCTGAACCGCACGCTGGAGCTGCTCGACGGCTATCTCGCCGACGAACGGCGGCTCGACCGTGCCTCGTAAGGCGCCGCGCTTCTGGTCCGAGCCGCGGCCGACGGCATGTGCTCAGCTCCTGCGCCCGCTCGCCGCCATCTACGGAGCGGTCGCGCGATCGCGTCTCGGGCGGCCGGGCTACCGCTCCCGACGGGCCGTCGTCTGCATCGGCAATTTCACGGCCGGCGGCGCCGGTAAGACGCCGATGGCGATCTGGGTCGGCAGGGAGCTCAAACGGCTGGGTCACACGCCGGTCTTCCTCTCCCGCGGCTACGGCGGCAGGATCGCGGGACCGCACCTCGTCGATCCCGTGCGCGACCGGGCCGCGGACGTCGGCGACGAGCCCTTGCTCCTCGCGCGCACTGGATCCGTGGTCGTCGCGCGAGACAGGGTGGCGGGTGCCCGCCTGATCGAGTCGCTCGATGCCGACGTCATCGTCATGGACGACGGTTTGCAGAATCCCTCGCTCGTGAAAGACGTCTCGATCGGCATCGTCGATGCGGGCATCGGCTTCGGCAACGGGCTGGTGATTCCGGCCGGCCCCCTCCGCCTCCCCTTGGCCGCCCAGTTGCCGCTGGTGGACGCCATCGTCTCGATCGACAGCGGCGACGGCCGGCCCGGTCCGTCCGGGCTGCAAGCATGGCCGGGCCCCATCCATCGCGCGCGTTTCGTTCCCGCCGGGGACGCCAGGTGGCTACGCGACCGGCCGGTCGTGGCCTTTGCCGGGATCGGCCGACCGGACAAGTTCTTTGCCACCCTTCGAACGCTTGGCGCCGAGTTGAGGATCGCCGAGGGTTTTCCCGATCATCATTGCTATACGGTGGCGGAAGCCGAGCGTCTCCTGCTTGAGGCACACCGCAACGCGGCAGCCCTGGTCACCACCGAGAAGGATATCGTCCGCCTCACGCCGGACGGCACTTGCGGCACGCTCAAGGAGACGGCGCGGGCGCTCGCCGTGACGCTCGAGCTGACCGAGGCGGCGCGCTTATCGCTTCTCGACTTGCTGCGGAGACTGCCGCGCGGCTAACCCTGAACGGTTGCCTTCGCCTCGACATGCCGCTTCAGCGCCACAGCGGCATTGAGATATGGCTCCTGGCGCTCAACGCTCCAGTATTTGAGATTGGCGAGCAGGATCGGCTCGCCCGTCACCGCGCAGCGCACGTGATCGCCCGAGGACAGCACCTGGAACTCGCCATCCATGTAGCGCACGCGCGCCTCGCCCTTGAGGCCGGACATTTTCTCGAAGCGGTTCATCGATGGCTCGGCTCGTTGGCTTTGACTGGGCGGTTATGGCCTAGAAGAGTTGGCCCTGTCCACCTGCACCTCGATCCCCGGCAGGTCCGCGCGCCGGTCTCGGTGGCGGCGACGAAGGTGGAGAAGCCTGGTCCTCCGCACGCACCTTGCGCCGTCCGTCAGCGAGCTCCAGCTCGAGTCGTGCTCCCGGTTCGATCCGGTCAACCGAGCGGATCATCTGGCCGGTGTCGTCGCGAACCAGCGCAAAGCCGCGGGCCAGGACGCTGTGATGGCTGAGCGACAGGAGCAGCTTGGCCTCGGCGTCGAGGGCCCGGCGCGCCACCGCGAGCCGCCCGGCAATGGCGGCGGCACTGCGCCCTTTGAGCTCCCTGATTCGCTCACCGTTGCGGCGCACATCCGCCTGCAGGGTCTGCGGTTTGAGACGCAGGCTGGCCCTGTCGAGGCGGGCCCGGCGCAAGTCACCCCCGCGCCTCAGCGCCTGCAGCGTCACGCGCCCCAGCGCCTCGAGCCGGTCGCCGGCCCGAACGAGACGCTGCCGGATCAATCCAGGCGCCAGACGGCCACTGATGACAGCCAAGCGCGCGCCATGAGCCCGGGTGTTCGCGGCAAGGGCCCGCGGCAGCCGGCCCGCCACGCCATCGAAACGCTGGCGGGGCAGCGCGACGAGCTCGGCCGGACGCGGCAGGGCGCGCGCAAGCGTCGTCAGATGTCGCCGCTCGGCCTCGAGCAACCGTCTGACGACCAGGCCGAGGCGGCCGCCGTGCTCGGCGACGCGCTCGAGAAGATCGGAATGCTTCGGCACCGCCCATTCGGCGGCCTTCGTCGGCGTCGGCGCACGCGCATCAGCGACGAGATCGAGCAGGGTCCAATCCGTCTCGTGACCGACCGCCGAGATGAGGGGGATCGTGCTCGCCGAAGCGGCGCGGACGACGATCTCCTCGTTGAAGCCCCATAGGTCCTCGAGGCTACCCCCGCCACGGGCCACGATCAGCACGTCGGGTCGCGGCACCGGACCACCCGGAGCGAGCCCATTGAATCCCCGGATCGCGTCGGCCACCTCCCTGGCCGAGGTCTCGCCCTGCACGCGCACGGGCCAGATGACGACATGGGCCGGAAAGCGTTCGGCAAATCCCACGAGCATGTCCCGGATGACGGCGCCGGTCGGCGAGGTGACGATGCCAACCACCTTGGGAAGGTAGGGCAGCGCTTTCTTGCGCGCCTCTTCGAACAGGCCCTCGGCGGCGAGCTTGCGCTTTCGCTCCTCGAGCAGAGCCATCAGCGCGCCGGCCCCGGCGGGCTCCAGGCTCTCGACGACGATCTGATACTTCGAGGACCCAGGATAGGTCGTCACCTTGCCGGTGACGACGACCTCGAGTCCCTCCTCGGGCTTGAAGCGCAAGGCGTTGAAGACACCCTTCCAGACGACCGCGTCGATCTTTGCCTTGTCGTCCTTGAGCGAGAAGTAGCAGTGGCCGGAAGAGTGCGGGCCCCGATAGCCGAACACCTCGCCACGCAGCCGGACGTGCCCGTAGCTGTCCTCGATCGTCCGTTTGAGCGCGAAGGCGAGCTCGGAGACACTCAGCTCGGCCACATTGCGGCCCTGACGGGAGGATTGCGGGGTCGTGGCCAAGCGGCGCTCCGGTTGAGGGACAGACGTTCCTCGCCTGCGCGGCCGCATCCGTCAAGTGAGCCGCTTCTCCATGAAGATGGAGGCCGGATGATCGGGATAGTCGCCGAAGGGACCACGGGTCACGAGGCCGGCCCGCCGGTAGAGCTTCAGGGCTTCTTCGGAGATGTCGCCGGTCTCGAGCCTCAGGACATCGAGGCCCTCTCGCCTCGCCAGCCGCTCGACCTCGGCGAGGAGCATGTAGCCGACGCCCCGGCCCCTGACCGCCGGGCTCGTATACATGCGCTTGACCTCGCCATAGGCACCCCGATGCACCCAGAGCGCGCCGATGCCGACCACATTTTCCGCCTGCCGGGCGACCAGGAACAGGATCTCGGGCCGGTCAAGTTCATCCAGTGGCAAGAGATGGTTCGCCTCGACCGGGTAACGATCGAGATTCCAGCGGTCGAGCGCATCGATCAGCGCCACCACATCCGGCTGGCGCGGACTCTCCTGTCTGATCGTGATGGGCGTCATGGGGTCTCTGAACAGGCTTGCGGGCTCGCGGCTGCATCAGCCCGAGCCCGCACAACACTGTCAAGACGGCAATCGGCCTACCAGGTCCGCCGCGGGCCGACGTCGATGTGGAAGAATCCGCTCGGATAGCGATGCAGGCCGCCAACGGCCGGATGGCTCCTGAGATAGGCCCACAGCCCGCCGGTCCGACCGTGCACGCGGAAGTCGACGGCCATGCACCTGAGATGCCAGGATTTGCGGGCACCGCCGACGCGTCGATTGTGCTTGTGACCACGCGCCGTCGAGTTGACGACCACCGGGCCGAACTTCTGCGACACCTGATAGAGCACGCCCTTGAGCGCCCCCGGCACGCATCCGGACGGCGCGTTCCAGCTGACGTTGCCCTTGAGCTTGCCGCCCTTCTTGATGAGAGACTTCTTGACCGGCGCACCGGAGACGAAGGCGCTCACCGAAGCCACCTTGGTGCCGCCCTTGCGCTTCTTCTTGGGAAGGTCCTTGGCCGCGACCTTGGCCTTCGAGGTCTTGGCGACGAGCTTGCTCGTGCTGCCCTTCTTGCTCTTCTTCGTCGCTTTCGCCTGGCCTGCGCTTGCCGCCTTTGCCGTTTTGACGCGGGCCTTCTGTTGCGGCTTGACCAGCGCCTGGGCGTGCGTGGCCGACAACGCCCTCAACTCGTTCGCGAGCGCCGCGCTTTTGCCATCGCCGGCCGCACGGGCCTCGCCTGCCGATCCAGCAACACTGACGAGCAGCGTTGCAAAGACGACTGCCAACCAAAACCGGCCTCGCGAACCACCGGCCGACGAAACGTCCCTCGTGCCCCTACGCATACTCAACTCCACCCGTTCAGGTTGTCGCTACAGACGCGTTACAAGGGCTCCCCTAACCTGCTTCGCTGACAAGTCAATCATTTGGCCCTGAAAGCTGCTGCGCCATCTCAGCGCACGTTGTGATCACTTTGTGCGGATTGATGATCCACGCCGACACCATGGCGCGGCCCCTGCTGCGGCTCAGGACGCCCCGTCGAGGGCATGGGCGATTGCCTTGCGCATGACCGACGGCAGGGCCTCCCGTCCCAGCTCGTGACGCGGCACCCAGCGGCACCGGTCCTGCTCCGCCCAGAGCGTCAATGGCCCGCCGGACGGCACCAGAGCCCGATACACCAGCAACTCGAGCCGGAAATGCGTGAAGGTGTGCGTCACGATGCCAGGCACCGGCCACCAGGCCGCCTTGACGGGTGCCGATCGCAACGCCTCATCCTCCGCCAGCCAAGCGTCCGTCCAATCGGTCGAGGGGATCTCCATCATCTGCGCCAGCAGACCATCGTCTGGCCGGCGGCGAAGCAGTACCTCGCCGCTTTCCGAGAGGGCCAGGAATGCAACGCCTCGCCGGACCGGCCGCTCCGCCTTCGGTCGCCGATAGGGCAGCTCCGCAGCCAACCCGGACGCGTTTGCCCGGCAGCGCGACTCGAGCGGGCAGAGCATGCAGGATGGCCGGCGCGGCGCGCACACGGTCGCGCCGAGGTCCATGAGCGCCTGCGCCAGATCGCCGGCGCGGCGCTCGGGAATGAGCTGCTCAGCCAGTTTCTTGAGCTCGGGTTTCGCCTGCGGCAATGGCGTCTCGACCGCGTGGAGTCGCGCCATCACCCGCTCGACGTTGCCGTCGACCGGCATCGCTGGCTGATCGAAAGCAATCGCCGCGACGGCCGCGGCCGTGTAGGGGCCGATGCCTGGAAGCTCGAGAAGCTCCGCCACCGAGGCGGGAAACCGGCCGCCGTGCCGCTCGACAACCGTCTTGGCGCACAGGTGCAAATTCCGCGCGCGGGAATAATAGCCGAGGCCCGCCCAGGCGCGCATCACCTCCTCGCGGGGGGCCTGCGCGAGCTCTCCGACGGTCGGCCAGAGATTGAGGAACTTCTTATAGTAGGGGACGACCGCCTTGACCGTGGTCTGCTGCAACATGACCTCGGAGAGCCATACGGCGTAGGCGTCCGTCGGGTGGCCGGGGTGCGCCCGCCAGGGCAGCTCGCGCCGCGCCTTGTCGTACCAGTCCAGCAATGCGGTGGCGACCGCCGCGCCCGGCGTCGCGTTCTGATGCAGCTTGGCAACAGCCATCATGGGTTCGACCCTGGCCCGGCGCGAATCGACCCCGACATGATACCGTCGACCGGCAATCGGGAAAACGATTCGGGCTGGGGCATGGCAGCGAGCAGCAGGCACACTCCTTGGGGCGGCGGGTTGAAGCTCGGACAGGGCGTCAATGCCATCGGAGCTCTCGTACCCGAGGTGACCCGCCGGGCCTTCGAGAAGCACGGCTTCCCGGCCGGGCGCCTAGCGCTCGACTGGACCGCCATCGTCGGCGCCGAACTCGCCCGATTTACACGGCCGGAGAAGATAAAATGGCCGCGCCCCATCGAGGACGATGAGGAGAGTGCAAGCGCAGGCGCCACGCTCGTGCTCCGGGTCGAGGGCGCACGCGCCCTCGACGTGCAATACCGCGCCGGCCAGATCATGGAGCGGATCAACGGATTTCTCGGCTATCGCGCCATCACCGAGCTCCGGATTGTCCAGGCCCCCGTGGTCTGCAAGCTGAACGTGAAGGCCGCGCCCTCCCCGCGACCCAGGCCGCGCGATGTCGTGATGACCCCTGCGACGGCAGGGACGCCGCTCGACAACGCGCTTGCGCGACTGGCGCAGTCGGTGGCGGCCGCCAGCCGCCACGACGGGCGCTAGCTCCCGCCACCTCAAGGAATTTTGTCGGCGACCGCGGCGTCTCGGCCCTACCCGCGCCGCCGAAATGTGCTAGAGCACCCGTCAGAATGGGATCGTCGGAGCCACAGGCCCGAGGCAATCGCCGGACGCCAGCCCGACACCGAAGGAGCTGCTCGTGAGCAAGGAACCGAACAAGGCGGGGCCGGAGAAGACCAGCCAGTCCGGCAGTGGCGTCCCGCGTGCCGCCATCATCGTGGTGGCCGTCGCCGCGGCGCTCGCTCTGCTCGTCTATAATTTCTATACGCCTGCCCCAACCCCGACGCCCCCCACCGAGACAACGTCGGCCACCGGAACGTCGACGACTGACACCGGGGCGTCCGGTACCTCGTCCTCCGACCCCACGACGAGCGGCGCGACCACGGCGGCATCCGGAACGCCGGCGACGCCACCAACACCCGATGTCGCCATCGATGAGCTTATGAAGCCCGGCCCGCTCCCGGACGTGGTGCTCGGCAATCCGGATGCGCCGGTCACTATTGTCGAATATGCGTCGATGACCTGCCCGCACTGTGCGCATTTCCACGCCGAGGTGCTGCCTGAGGTCAAGACCAAATACATCGACACAGGCAAGGCGAAGCTCATCTTCCGCGAGTTCCCGCTCGACAATCTGGCGGTCGGCGTCTCGATGCTCGCTCGCTGTGTTGAGCCCAGCAAATTCAATGCCTTCATCTCGACCATGTTCAAGTCCCAGCGCGACTGGGCCGTCGGAGAGGGCAGTCCGCTGCCGAAGCTCTTGGAGATCTCGAAGCAGGCCGGTTTCACCGAGGACAGCTTCAACAAGTGCCTCGAGAACCAGAAGCTGCAAGAGGATATCGTCGCCGTTCGCACGCGTGCCGACGAGAATTTCGGCATCACCGGTACGCCGACATTCTTCATCAACGGCGTGAAACTCAAGGACGGTTTCGGCATCGAAGAGTTCGACAAGGTCATGAACGCGTTCGGGCAGGGCTGATGCGGTTGGCGATGGACACGGCAAAGTCGCTCGGGCTGATGGCGGCCATCGCGGTCGCCGTCCTGCTTGGGGCCTGCTCGAACGAACAGGGCCAGACCGCCGTCATCGGTGCCGCGACCGCAGAGTCGGCTTCGGCCGACGTCTCCGGGCTCGCCGCCTATCCGACGACCGCCACCGCGCCCCCGAAGCAGACATTCGGCCGGGCCGGCGATGCCGCCGTCCCCGACAGCGCCTCGACGGGTGGCCGCAAGATCATCGCCGAGCCGACCGCCGCCGACCTAGCCGTCGCCGGCCCGCTCGGCGATCGCTTCCTCGGCAGCCCCCATGCGCCGCTGACGGTCTACGAGTTCGCCTCGATGACCTGCCCGCACTGCCGGGCGTTCCATGCCTCGAGCTTCCCGGCCATCAAGAAGGCCTATATCGACACCGGCAAGATCAAATGGGTGATCCGGGAGTTTCCGATCGGCCGCTCCTCGGGCAATGCCTGGATCATTACGCGCTGCGCGCCGGACGACACATGGCACGCGGTCTACGAGCGGCTGCTGGCCGAGCAGGCCAGCTGGGTATCCCAGGAGGTCCGGCTCGACGCCATCTTCGCCGTCGCCGCCAAGGAGGGCATGAGCCGGGCAGCGTTCGATTCCTGTCTCGCCAATCAGCCCCTCATCGACGGACTCAACTGGGTGAAGGAGCGCGGCCGTGAGCTCGGTGTCATCGGCACACCGACATTCTTCATCGGCACCAAGCATGTCCGGCAGGTGTTGACGCCGGACGAGTTCAAGGCGATCGTCGAGCCGATGCTTTCAGGCGGCGTCGTCGCGTCGAGTGGCTAATCCAGTAGCCGTAGCGTCATTCCCAAGACATGCGACAGGCTGAGGCGAGCACGAGGACCCCGTGCATATCAAGCGGCTGAGACTGACCGGATTCAAATCCTTCGTCGAGCCGACCGAGCTCATCGTCGAGCCCGGCCTCACCGGCGTCGTCGGTCCGAACGGCTGTGGCAAGTCGAACCTGCTCGAGGCGTTGCGCTGGGTCATGGGCGAGACGTCGCACAAGAGCATGCGCGCCGCCGCCATGGACGACGTGATCTTCTCCGGCACGCAGACCCGCCCAGCCCGCAATTTCGCCGAGGTGGCAATCCTCATCGACAACTCCGAGCGTAAGGCGCCGCCGGAGCTCAACGACAGCGACATGATCGAGGTGGCACGGCGAATCGAGCGGGAGTCGGGATCGACATACCGCGTGAACGGCCGCGAGGTGAGGGCGCGCGACGTCAAGCTCCTGTTCGAGGATGCGGCGACCGGAGCCCGCTCCCCCGCGCTGGTCCGGCAAGGGCAGATCGCCGAGATCGTCAATGCCAAGCCCGAGCAGCGGCGCCGCATTCTCGAGGATGCGGCCGGCATCGCCGGCCTGCATTCGCGGCGGCACGATGCGGAGCTGCGTCTCAAGGCGGCCGAAGGCAATCTGGAGCGCGTCGCCGATGTCATCGGCGGGCTGGCGTCCCAGATCAACAGCCTGAAGCGACAAGCCCGGGCCGCCCGGCGATATCGCGAAATCTCGGACGAGATCCGCCAGGCCGAGACAATCGCCCTGTTCCTCGCCTGGCGCGAAGCCGAGGCCGACGTTGAGCGGAGCGAGGCGGCGCTGCACGACGCCCTCCGGCTGCTCGCCGAGCGCTCCGAGGCCGAGGCTCAGGCGACGACCCGCGAATCGGAGGCCGCCGAGCGCCTGCCCGGACTGCGGCAGGTCGAGGCCGAGAAGGCGGCGGCGCTGCATCGCCTCAACACCGAGGCTGTCGGTCTCGAACGCGAGGAGACCCGCATCCGCACCCGCCTTGCGGAGCTGGACGAGCGCAAGGCCGAGATCTTCCGTGATCACGAGCGCGAGACGACGCTCGCCGCCGAGGCGCGCGGCATGCTGGCCGAGCTCAGACGGGAAGGCGACGGGATCACGGAAGCCGGGCACCGGGCCGAGAGCGAGATGGCGGAAGCTCACGCATTGGTCGGCGAGCGGCGCGCGAGTTGCGGTGAGATCGAGCGGCAGCTGGCCGAGCTTACCCGCGAGACGGCGACCTTGACGGAGAACCGCCGTCGACTTGCCTCGCTGATCGCCGAGGAGACACGGCGGGCCAACGAGATCGGCGAGCGGCATGCACGTCTCGCCGGCGAGGCTGCGGCGCTCGCCAGCGCGGCGGCGGATCATCCACCCCTCGACAGACTGCAACGGCAGATCGAGGACGAGACGGCCCGAATTGCCGAGCTGGAGCGTGCCGCCGAAGCGGCCGAGGACCAGATCACGCGACTTGCACAGGCAGAGGCCGAGGCCCGCGGCGATCTCGCCCGGTTTCAGGTCGAAGCTGGCCGGCTCACCGCCGAGGGCGAGACGCTGCGCCGGCTAATCGCGGTCGCGACCGACGATCAGGAGCCCATCGCCGACCGGCTGTCGGTCGCCACGGGCTACGAGACCGCCCTAGGGGCCGTGCTCGGCGACGATCTCGACCACCCCGCGGACCTGGCCGCGCCCGCACACTGGACCACCATCGCCATCGCCGGCGACGACCCGGCGCTTCCCGACGGCGTGCTGTCGCTCTCGGCCCATATCGATGCGCCTCCGGAATTGGCGCGCCGGCTGGCACAGACCGGGCTCGTCGATCGGGGTGACGGCGACCAGCTCCAGCATCACCTCAGGCCCGGTCAGCGACTGGTCAGTCGGGAAGGCGACGTCTGGCGTTGGGACGGCCTCGTGACGCGCGCCGAGGCCCCGACGCCGGCGGCCGCCCGTCTCGCCAACCGCAATCGCCTGACCGAGGTCCAGGGGCTGATCAGCCAATCGGAGGCGCGCGTCTCAGCCGCCACCGCGGCACTCGCCCGTCAGAGCGCCGCCCTGAAGGACGCGCGCGACCAGCTCGGCCCGCTCCGAACGGCGCTGAAAGCCTCGCGCGAACAACTGGCCAGCGCCCGCGATGCACTCGCCACGGCCGAGCGAAAGGCTGCGGAGACCGAGAGCCGGCGCATCGCCCTCGCCACCGCCCTCACCCGCGACGCCGAGGCCATCGAGGGGCATCGGGTCCGCGCCTCCCAATTCGAGTCGGAGGCCGCCGGATTGCCCGATCCCGCCCCGCTCGCAGCCCGTCACCAAGCCATCGAGGCGACTGCTCGAGACGAGCGCCAGCGCCTCGTTGAAGCCGAGGCGAAAGCTGCCAATCTCGACCGCGAGGCGCGGCTGCGCGATGAGCGCCTGAGGACCATCGCCGCCGATCAGGCGCGCTGGACGGCGCGCATCGAGACTTCCGAGCAGCATATCGCCGGGCTCGAGAAGCGCCGCCAGGACGCCGAGACCGAGACCGAGCGGCTGGTGCACGAGCCCGCCCGCATCGCCGAGGCCCGTACGCGACTGGCCGCCGCCCTCGAGACCGCCGAGACCGACCGGCGCGCCGCCGCCGATCGCCTCGCCGAGGCCGAGACCGAAGCCCGCCAGCTCGCCAGGCAGCTCAAGGAGGCGAGCGAGGCCGTCGCCGCGCAGCGTGAGGCGCGGGCACGCGTGGAGACGCATCTCGAGCAGGCGCGCGAGGCCCGGCTGCAGGCCTCCGCCCGAATTCGCGAAACGCTCGATTGCCCGCCGGAACGGGCGCTGGACCAGGCCGGACATCCGACAGACGCCGAGCTGCCTGGCCTTGCCGACCTCGAGCGGCGTCTGGCCAAGCTCCGCCAGGACCGTGACGGTCTCGGCGGCGTCAACCTCCGCGCCGACGAGGAGCTGGTCGAGCTCGAGCGCCGGCACGATGCTCTCGAGAAGGAGCGCTCGGATCTCCAGGCAGCGATCGAGCAGCTTCGCCAGGGCATCGCCAAGCTCAATCGCGAAGGCAAGAAGCGGCTCGAGGATGCCTTCACGGTGGTCAATGGGCATTTCCAGCGTCTCTTCACGACGCTGTTCGCCGGCGGCGAGGCGCGCCTCGAGATGATCGAAGGCGAGGACCCGCTCGAAGGCGGCCTCGAGATCATCGCCAAGCCGCCCGGCAAGAAGCCGGCGACCCTGTCGCTGCTCTCCGGCGGCGAGCAAACCTTGACGGCGCTCTCGCTCATCTTTGCGGTGTTCCTCTCGAACCCGTCGCCGATCTGCGTGCTCGATGAGGTGGACGCACCGCTCGACGATGCGAATGTCGATCGCTTCTGCACCATGATGGAGGAGATGAGCCGGATGACACAGACCCGCTTCCTCGTCATCACCCATCACCCCATGACCATGTCGCGCATGCACCGCCTGTTCGGGGTGACGATGGCCGAGAAGGGCATCAGCCAGCTCGTCTCCGTCGACCTCGCGACCGCCGAGAGCTATCGCGAGGCGGGGTGAGTTGTGGACGGTTGCGGATGAATTGCCGCAGCTGCCGCAAGACGCCGCAAAAACAGGCGCAAACTCCGGGATTTTCGCGACCTCGCCATCCTTGACACACCCCACCCCGGCCCTTAAGTTCCGCCCCGGTCGATAGCCTGATTTTGTCGACAACCTGCCTGTTTTCGAGGCCTCCCATGAGCGAGCCGACGGACCAACGGGGCCGCGGCGATCTGAGCCCCGAGGAGCGTGCTGTCTTCGAGCGGCGCGTCCAGGAGCTGGATCAGAAGCTCGACCGTGTGCGCGAGGCCAAGAGGGTGGAGCAATCCGCCGGTCAACAGAGCAGGATGTCGGGCCGGGGCATGGCCTACGGGTTCCGGATGGTCTCCGAGCTCGTAGCGGCTGTGCTGGTCGGCGGCATCATCGGGTACGGCCTGGACTATGCGCTCGGTACCGGCCGATGGCTGTTCCTCGCGTTCCTGCTTCTTGGGTTCGTCGCCGGCATCGTGAATTTACTGCGAGCCCACCGGAAGCTTCAGGACGAGATCAGCGCCGCAACAGGCGGCGATCTCGGGCGGCCCGTGGCGGACAACGACGACGACTGATTGGGGGATGGCGTGGCAGAGGCAGCAGGCGGACATGGCGGCGGGGGCATGCCTGACCCGATCCATCAGTTCGAGATCCATCGCTGGCAGGAGTTCAACCTGTTCGGCTACGACGCCACGTTCACGAACTCGTCCTTCTACATGATCCTGGCGACGGCCGTCGCCTCGCTGTTTCTCATCTACGCCATGGGCGGCAAGGCACTGATCCCCAGCCGCCTCCAGTCGATCGCCGAGATCGCCTACGAGTTCGTGGCCAACATGCTGAGACAGGCGACCGGCGAGCACGGGATGAAGTTCTTCCCCCTCGTCTTCACGCTGTTCATCTTCATCTTCACCGTCAACATGCTGGGGATGATCCCCTACGCCTTCACGGCGACTAGCCACTTGATCATCGCAGTAGCGTTGGCCGCCATCGTCTTCTTCACGGTGCTGATCGTCGGCTTCGCCAAGAATGGCCTCAAGTTCCTTAAGCTGTTCGTGCCGTCGGGTGTGCCGGTCTACATGATGCCGATCGTGGTGCCGATCGAGGTGATCTCCTTCCTGTCGCGCCCGGTCAGCCACTCGATGCGTCTGTTCGCCAACATGCTGGCGGGTCATATCGCACTCAAGGTCTTCGCGGGCTTCATCGTCATGCTCTTGGGCGCCGGCGCCTGGGTGGCGCTGTCGCCGCTTCCGTTCATCATGGCACTCGCGCTGACGGCGCTCGAGTTCCTCGTCGCCTTCCTTCAGGCCTACGTCTTCAGCATGCTCACTTGCATGTATCTCAACGACGCGCTGCACCCGGGTCACTAGTCCCAGCACGCTCGCGCCTTATCCATCAACCAACGATCCAGAGAAACGGGAGAAGTCACATGGAAGCTGAAGCCGCAAAGCTCGTCGGTGCAGGTCTCGCAGCCATCGGCGCCGGTGCGGCCGGCATCGGTGTCGGCTCGCTGTTCGGCCAGTACCTCTCCGGCGCGCTCCGCAATCCGTCCGCCGCCCAGGGCCAGTTCGGCAACCTGATCTTCGGCTTCGCGGTGACGGAAGCGCTCGGCATTTTCGCACTCGTCATCGCCTTCATGCTGCTCTTCGCGGTCTGAGACCGGACGAGATCTCTGATCGTTGGCGCGCGCCCGCCCGTCCGTGACGGTGGCGCGCGCTGCGCCTATCCTTGACGCCGGAACCACACCATGACGGATCAGGCCCAGACCGAAGCCCTCATCCTGGCTCAGACCGAGTCGAGTGGATCGTCGACGACCACCACGACAACGGGAGAGGCCACCACTTCGGGAGCGGCAACGTCGACCGATACTCATGGTGCGGCGACCGGCGAGGCCCTGACCGAGTCCGTCGGCGTTGCACCCGAGGCGGAGCACGGCAAGAAGGCCTTCCCGCCGCTCGACCCGACGCACTTCTCCTCCCAGCTCATCTGGTTCGCCATCGCTTTCGGCGCCCTCTACCTCATCATGTCGCGCGTGGCGCTGCCCAAGATCGGAGCGGTGATCGACGAGCGCAAGGCCCGCATCCGCCGCGACCTCGACGAGGCCGAGCGGATGAAGGGCGAGACCGAGAAGGCGCTCAAAGCCTATGAGCAAGCGGTGGCAGAGGCACGCGGCAACGCCTCGCAAATTGCCCAGGCGACCCGCGATAAACTCAAGACCGAGGTCGACGGCGAGCGCCAGAGGGTCGAGAAGGAGATCGCGGACCGGCTCGCCAAGGCGGAAGCCCAGATCAAGTCGGCCACAGCCTCCGCCATGGCCAAAGTCGGGGATATCGCTTCGGACACGGCAGAGAGCATCGTTGGCGAGCTCGTCGGCCTCAAGGTCGGCCGTGACGAAGTCGCGGGCGCCGTCAAATCCGTGCTGAAGCACTAGGACAGCCACCATGTTGCAAACGGCCGAATTCTGGGTTGCCCTCGCCTTCGTGGCGTTCTTTGCGCTCATCTTCTGGAAGGGCGTGCCGACCCTGATCGGCAAGGCGCTCGACAGCCGCGCGGATGCCATCCGCAAGGAGCTCGAGGAGGCACGCAAGCTCAAGGACGATGCCGAGAAGCTGCTCGCCGACTACGAGAAGCGTCGGAAGGCGGCCGCCGGCGAGGCCGAGGCCATCATCTCACAGGCGAAGGAGGAGGCGACGGCCCTCGCCGCCGAGACCCGCAACGGTCTCAAGGAAAGCCTCGAACGACGCACCAGGCTCGCCGAGGACAAGATCGCCCGCGCAGAGACTCAGGCCGCCGCTGATGTCCGGGCCGCCGCGGTCGAGGCCGCCGTCGCCGCCGCTGAACGGCTCCTGGGCTCCAAGCTCGATACGGCCAAGGCCGGCGGCCTGATCGATCAATCGATCCGTGAGCTCAAGACGAAGCTCGGGTAGCGCCTGCCGCATGGCACGCTGAGCCGCGGGGTGTGATCGTGCGCCTTGCGATCCCGGTCAGTCCCTTGACGGTTTGTCCGAACCACTCCCCGTAGCGCCGAGCTCCAAGACGAGCCCCGAGGCCTTGATCTCCTCGACGATGGCCGACCGTATGCCCGGCTCCTGCTTCTCGATCGCCCCGGCCATGGCCTTGAGCAGGCGACGCGTCCCGTGCAGCTGGTCGAGAAGCGAAAGGACGACGGTCAGGCTCTCCTCCTCGATGGCGACGTCGTGGGCGAGATCGCAGATGAGCTGCGCGCGCAAGGCATCGTGATCGTCGAAGGCCAGCTCCTCGCCTCGCCGTGCAGGCACGATCCAGCCTCGCTCCACCCACCGTCGCAGATGCACGACCTCCAGCCCCTCGACACGCTGGATCAGCTCCTTCTCGGTAATCATGAGCCACCTCCCTTGGCGCGCGGATCATAGGGATGTCTCGCCTCCCACTCGCTGACGAGTCGCTCGAGCTCCTCGCCAGGTCGATCGGGGAGGACGATGCGAAGCTCGGCCAGATGGTCGCCCGGCGCACGGCCTCTCTGTCCGGGCATGCCCTTGCCCTTGAGGCGGAGCACACGGCCACTGCTCGAGCCCTTCGGGATCTTGAGATCGACCGGCCCGCTCACGGTATCGATGCGGATGCTGCCGCCGGCGATCGCCTCCCGGAGCGTGATCGGCACGACGGAGCGGATCGTGTCACCGTCGCGCTGGAACACCGGATGCGGCGCGATGCCGATCTCGACCAGCGCATCACCCGGCGGGCCGCCACCGATGCCAGGTCCGCCCATGCCGGCGAGTCTCAATATCTGTCCCTCGGCAACACCGGCCGGGATCTTCACGTCGAGCGTCTTGCCGTCTGGCAGATCGATGCGCTTCGTCGCGCCGCCGGCCGCGTCGAGGAGCCCGATCAGGAGCCGATAGAGCCGGTCCTGCCCGCGCATCCGCAGATGCCCGTGGCGCTCCTCGTCGCTTCCCCGCCCGAACAGGTCGGAGAAGACGCCGCCGAGATCGTCGAACTCGCCGCCGCCGCCGCGACTGCCATAGCGGAAGCCTGGCTCTGCCTCGGCATAGTGGCGATAGGCCCGCCGCTCGGGCGGACGCTCGTTGCCGGCCTCGTCGATCTCGCCGGCATCGTAGCGGCGACGTTTTTCCGGGTCCTTCAGCAGGCCGTAGGCCGAGGAGATCTCCTTGAACCGAAGCTCGGCCTGCTTGTTGCCAGGATTGAGATCCGGATGGTGGGCCTTTGCAAGCTTGCGGTAGACCGAGCGAATCTCCTCGTCGCTCGCCGACTTCGAGACCCCCAAGACCTCGTAGGGATTGGCCATGGTCCTCTATCCGCTCGGCTGCAGCCGGCTTACGCCGCCGGTCGCCGTCAGTATTACTCAGCCCGGGCGAGAGTTCCAGGCTCGGCCACCCCGGCGCGCCAGCCTACCAGAGGGCACCGCCTGTCACCTGAATGTTCTCCATGGTGATGCCTTTGGCACCCTCACCGCAGAGGAAGACGGCGAGCGCGGCGATCTCCTCGGGTTGAATGAGGCGTGTCTGCGGATTCTGCCGGGCGATCTCGGCCATGGCATCCTCGAGCGCGCGCCCTTTGCCCTCGCGCTCGATGACCTGGGCGACGTTGCGGCGCATCAGCTCGGTCTCGACCCAGGTCGGGCTGATCATGACGCAAGTGACGCCATGGGCCGCACCTTCGAGCGCCACGCACCGCGTCAGGCCGAGCAGCCCCGCTTTCGAGGCGCAATAGGCCGGGTTGTCCTTCCAGCCGACCGTCGCGGCCGTCGAACCGATGTTGAGGACACGACCCCAGCCGCGCTCCATCATGCCCGGCAGAACGGCCCGGATCATGCGGAAGGCGCCGTTGAGGTTCGTGTCGATGATCTTATGCCAAAGCGCATCCGAATGGCCGCACACCGGCTGCTCGGCCGTCGTGCCGGCGGCGTTGACGAGGATGTCGATCGGGCCGCAGGCGGTCTCCGCCACGCGGACAAAGCTCTCGATGGAAGCTTGGTCGCGCACATCGAGATGGCCGACATGGATCCTCGTGCCATGACGGTCGAGCGCCGCCATCACGCGCGCGATCTCCGACCCTTCCGGATAGGCCGCCGAATCTCCGAGCCGGCCCTGGGCTTCGCCGATGTAGGAGCCCGCGGCAATGTTGACGCCTTCTCGCGCCAGTGCCTCGGCGATGGCAAAGCCCTGGCCGGTCAGTCCGCCGGTGACGAGGGCTGTCCGGCTGCGGATCCCCTGTTCTGACATGCGCGCCGCTCCTCTTTCTGGCCTGTAAGGAAGACCGCCGGTCGCCCGAATACGCATCAACTCTCCAACGGGTTCCCCAGCCAGTCCCGATAGAAGCCGTCCAGATCCGGCTCGAACTCGAAGACGATCGGATAACCCGGCGGACAGGCCTCCACCTCGAGCAGCGTCGCGCAACCGGGGCAGATGAACTCGCGGATCTCCATCCACTCCGGATCGCAGAGATCGGCGCTCGGATAGATCTCGCGGAGCCGCTTCTCGCTGTCGCGAATGTTGATCAGCGCCTTGAGCTTCCAGTTCTTCCTGCAATCGCCGAACTCGTGGCCGCAATCGCATTTGACGATGCGTTTCTTGCCCATCTGGACGATGAACAAATGCTCGCCGATCGGCAGCAGGATGCGCTCCGTCCAGGCGACGCGCTGCTGGTGAATCTCGAGCATCTTGAAGAACCGGTCATCGTCCTTGTAGGCGCTCATGATGCGCTTGACCTGAGGCCAAGCCAGAGTGCCGTCCTTCAGGTCGGCGAGGACCTCTTTGGAATATGCGGTCATCTGCGCTCTCCTTTGCCTTCGAAGCTGAAATCATCGCCGAGCGACCAGAACTCCCGGAATTCCTTCCCAAAGCGGGGCGAGAGCCGCATGGCCGCGCCGTACATCAGCTTGACCTCAGGCGCGAGCTTTCCGGCCCTGACGCGCTTCGCCTCCTTCGCCAGCCATTCGGATACGGGAACGGCCCGTTTCCGACGCTTCTCCCGCATCTTCGTACGCTGCCGCGCCGTTGCCTTCCGATCGACCTCGAGCCGGTCGGTTTTCTCGTTCTCGCGAAGTACGACGCCGAACACGTGTCGGGCTGCGTCCACCGTCACGAAACCGTTCTCGACATCGGAGGCGACCTTCGCCGGATCGCGCTCCAGAACGTCGCCATAGCCGCCACCGCCGTTGTAGGCATGGGTGAAGATGTCACCGGCCTGATGCGGTGCAGTGATGTAGGGTCCTTCCGACGTCTCATGATCGCCTTTGATGGTTGCTTCGAGCTCGGAACGCTCCGGATCCGGGCCGATGGCATGCGGCAGCGGCTTCTCCCCGGCAATCACATCGGCGATATTGGTATGGCGCACGGAACGATGCTTCTGTGCGGTCGGAGCCGGGTAGCCGCCGCACATGCCGGCGTTGTCGTAGACCCGGCTCGAATGCTCGGACGTCACCAGCCGCAGATGCGGCGTCTTGTGAATGAGCCAGGTCGACAGGAACGAGCAGCCGCCCCGATACTTCCCGGCACCACCAGAATCCGCCAGGATCGAGCGGCCGAGGTAGAGCATCGGCATATTCTGCTCCCAGATCTCGATGTTGCCCATGTCGCTTTCCGGGTTCCAGCCGACATAAGCGGTGTCGAGACCATCCTTGATGGCGAGCGCGCCGGAGCCCGCCGCCGCGCATTCGAAATGCGCCATGCCGAACGTCGTTCCGTACTGGCTGATGCCGCCCATCTCGATCATCGGCGAGTTGACCTGACCGACGAACGCCTCCTCGACGAAGCCGCGGGCGATGAAGGCGCGCGAGAGGAGCCTCTGGAACACGCCGAAGGCCGGCAGCAGCAACGCCCAGGAGGTGGCGGTCGCCGCGAATTCGCTGTCGGGGTTCGTCCAGGTGCCGGCCGGAAGCTTCAATTCGGTCGCCATCCAGGCGCCATCGTTGACGAGACCCTCGAAGTTCATGTGCTGCGTCAGCGTCACGAACATGCCGCCGTCCATGCCGCCGGGTGTGCAGTTCATGGAGTGGTAGCCCCAGGGCTGCGTGCCATCGAAATCGAGCACCATGCGGCCGTCGGCGGTGATCTCCATCTCGACCGGAATGTTGTAGAGCCAGTTGGCGGGGCCGAGCGGCTGGAAGCCGGGCTTGCCCTCGGTGACGTGACCGTAGAAGGTGTGGCCGCGATAGATACCGGGAACGGTGAGCTGGCGGGTGCGGGCGAGCTGGCTGCGTCTCCCCTCCTCGATGAACTCCTTCATCACGCGCTTCCAATACGGAAGCCCGACCTCGGCGATGATGGCCTTCACGCTCTCGCGCATCTCGATGCAGGCGGCGACCTTCGCCTTCTCGTCCAGCACCCAGTAGATCGGCATCCGGAGATTGCGCTCGCAGCGGATGACGTAGTCGCGGCGGATCTCGTCATTGCTGCCGATCTTCTCGGCGCAGACGAAGAGGCCCTCCGTGAATCGTTCCTGCGCGAGACAAACGTCGCCACCCGGCGTGATGCCACCGCTCTCGAGCTCATGGCAGACCGCCCCCGCCCAGCCGACGAGTTCGCCCTCGTGGAAGATCGGCACCACATCCATGACGTCCGGCACCTGGACGGTGCCGATGAAGGCGTCATTGTTGGCGAAGATGTCGCCCTCGGCGATACCGGGATTGTCCTCGTAGCCGTTGCGGATCATCCACTTGATGAAGCGGCTCATGGTGTGGACGTGCACCATGATGCCGTTCGACAGCGCCACCGCATCGCCCTCGGGCGTGTAGATGGCAACGACCATTTCGCCGACCTCGCGCACGCCAGGCGATGCGGAGATGCGCCGCGCCATCTCGCGCGCCGAGACACAGAAGGATCTGAGCTTCGTGTGCAGCGTTTCGAACTTGAGCGGGTCTTCCCTGCGGAGTCTCAGCTCGGTGATGCCGTCGTAGCAGCCTGTTTTCTCCATGAGCCGTTCCGACTCAAGAAGGCGGTCGCGAAGGGGAAGTACTTTCACCAAATCCTGCATGGACGAATGGGCTCCGGTCTCAAGGCGTCAAACGGGCGACAGCGCTGCGCAACTCGGCGATCTCGTCGTGCCGGGTCATGATGTCGTTGCGCGGGGCCGCCATGCGCAAATCGCGCAAGATTTCCAGCGACTTCAGAAGCACCGGTAGCGGGGGTCCGCTTGCGGTCACTTGCGAGAGTTCGGATTGGTCGAGAGCCGCCGATGGCTGCTCGATGAAACGAGTGACGAGCCGGTCGTGATGTTGTGCAGCGGCACGACCGTGCGCATCGAGCACGGCAAGGAAGGCGCGCGCGTTCGGCAGAAACCATCCCATTTCGCCATTGCTTGACAGTGCCTCGAGGAACTGATCGAGAAAGTTGCGCCGCCGCATGCAGTCCTTGAGGGAGGCCTGATCATCCGGCCGCATGAAGGGCAGCTTGTCGACGAGGAGTTGGGAGTAGTAGGGATCGTTCGCCTGACAGACGCCGGTCAACAGATCAATTTCATTGATGCCCGAGAAGTCACCCGCATTGGCCCCGCGATACTCCTGGCGCCCGACGCGATATGGCTTGTAGTAGGGTCGGACACTGTAGAAGAAGCGGTCGACGTCGAGATCACGGAAGAGCATGTCGTTCCAGTGGGCCACATCATCGAGTGCGCGCCGCGCATCCTCGAAGAGCGTTGCGGCAACCGGATGCGAGATGCCGAGCGGCACGATGCGCATCAAGGCATCGGCGGCACGCATGTAGGCGAGGATGCCGCGCGTGTTGGAGTCGAGAAACAGCGTCTCGTCGGCGAGCGAGGTGAACCGCTTGGGCTTGCCTGCGATAGCCCTATTGTGAGTCGACAGATGACTCGTCGCAAAACGCGGCACGACGCCGAGTGAGGCGCCGATGTGCATGCCGAGCGCGGACGCCGCGTGAAACGGCGACTTCTCCTCGCGCGCCGGGTTGGTCAGCTCGTGGCGCCTGAGTGCCGCCATCCAGAGACCGAGATTGCCGAGCACGTCGAAGGCTTGATCGAAACCCTCGTCAGTATTGCCTTCGCGCCTCAGGTCGGCGACGAGACTTTGACCTTCGTCGAGCAGAGCTTGTTTCTGTGCATCGCCGATGCCTTCGACATTGGCGCGATCCGCCCCGGCAAAATATAGATTCTCCAGCTCTGTGTTGAGCGCGACGAACCGCCCACGGATCCAAACATCGAATCGGTCTGCATTGGTGCTCATGACGAGACCTCGCGATCTAGGCCCGACTGTCCGGGTTCGGCCCCCGCGGTGCGGATCCGATGGACGAGCGCGACCTGCATCCTACGCATGCCGGTAGTGCAGCAGCGACCACTGGTCGATGGTCACACGGTCGCCCGGATGGACGACCAGCGTCGTCGCCGGATGCTCGACGATGGCCGGGCCCACGACCTCGTGGCCGGGTTGCAGAGCGTCCATCTCGTAAAGGTCGCAACCGTGCCATTGCCCGCAGATGTAAGCGTCGCGCTTGCCCTTGTGCGCCGCAGCCGGATCGGACGCTCCCACGGACCGCGCCACCAGGGTCGGCTTTACCTTTTCGGCGACGGCCGTGATGCCGATCTCCATGATGGACGTGCCGGCCTGGCCGTAGCGCGAGACACGGTGGTTGATCTTTTCATAGACTGCCTCGAAGGCGGCGACGACCTTCTGCATTTCGGCAGCCGTCGCGATGCGCGAGACGGGGGACGCCACCTCCACATCCTCGAGCTGACCGGTGTAGCGCATCATCAGGAAGGGCGCGGTACGGATGGCCCTCTTCGCGTGCCCGTCGGCCACCATCTCCGCTACGGCGCGGGCTTCGAGCTCCTTGAAGACGTCACTCACCTTCTTGCCCAGCTCGACCAGAGCCTCCTTCGATGCATCCGGCGCGATGTGCATCTCGACGGACACCGAATGCCGGCGCATGTAGTCTGCCGTCGTGCAGCCGAAAGCCGAGAAGGCGGCGGCGAACTGGAAGGTGATGATGTCCTTGAGGCCGATGCCGCGCGAATAGCCCGCCAGATGCAGCGGCCCTGAGCCGCCATAGGAGAAGAGTGTGAACTCGGAGGGATGGATGCCTTGGCCGGAGATGACGCGGCGGAGCGCATTGTTGGCATCGGTCTCGAGCATGCCGATCATGCCCTCGGCCGCCTCCTCGACACCCACGCCCAAGGGATCGGCGCATTTCTCCTGGAACGCCTGTCGAGCCTTCTCGACGTCGAGCTTGACCTTACCGCCGAGGAAATAGTCGGGGTTGAGCCGGCCGAGGATTGCATCGCAGTCGGCAATCGTCGGCTCGGTGCCGCCGCGTCCAAAGCAGATCGGACCGGGCACCGAGCCGGCGCTCTCCGGCCCGAGCGAGACCTTCCGCGTCAACGGATCGACCTTGATGATCATGCCTGCGCCGGCACCGATGGTATCCAGGTGCAGGGTCGGCACATTGAGCTTGAACCGATCCATGATCGGCTCGTTCTCGATACGCGTCTGCCCCCGCGTGATGACGCCCATGTCGAATGAGGTGCCGCCCATATCGGAACAGATGAGATTGTCATTGCCGATCAACTTGCCGACATAAGCCGCACCGAGAATGCCGCCGATCGGCCCCGAGATCATCGTCTCGTGCAGGCGTGGATGGTCGATCGAGGTGAGACCTCCGAAGGAGAGCAGGGTCTGCACGCGATACCTGAAGCCATGCCGCTTGGAGATGTCCTCGATACCCTTGAGCTGCTTCCTGCCGCGCGAGGTCGCGTAGGCCTCGATCAGCACGCTGTTCAGCCGCGATTGCTCTCGGACGACCGGCCGCACCTCGTGGCTCGTGTAGACGAGCACATCCCGCCTCGCTTTGCTCGCCTCCTCGCGCACGATCTCGGCGATGCGGCGCTCGTGTGCCGGATTGACGTGGGAGAAGAGCAGGCAAATGCACACTGCCTCGACCTTGTCCTTCAGCAGCGCCTTTGCCGCCGCGCGCGCCTCGTGCTCATAGAGCGGGATCACCACATCGCCGAACTGGTCGATGCGCTCGGTAACGCCGTGCGTCCGCCGCCGCGGCACCAGCGGATCGGGATGATGGTGAGTCACGGCATGGAGCCGGTCGGCATAGGCGTAGTCGGCCCAGGCCTGCAGTCCCCGGCCCATGAGGATCATGTCCTCGACGCCTCGGGTCGTGATGAGTCCGAGCCGGCGGCCGGTTCGCGACAGAAGCGTGTTGAGCATGCCCGTGCCCGAGTAGAGCACGACGTCGACGCCCGAGAAGAGCGCGTCGAGCGAGATCCCCCAGGCATCCGCCGCATCCTCGGCCGAGCCGATGAAGCCCTCGGATTCGTCATTGGGCGTCGTTGCCGCCTTGCCGATCTTGAAGTGGCCCTGCCGGTCGACGAGTATTGTGTCCGTCATCGTGCCACCGGCGTCGATGCCGATGACGATTGGCATTCCGAGCGTGGCCATCGTGATCTACCTTCTCTGTCTTCAAGGAAGCGTAGAGAGAAGTCGCGGGGCCCGCCATATGACAAGCGTCATGGTCGAGAACGGCGGTCAGGCATTCTTGCGCTTGTAGTCGACGTCGAGAAAGACGTCGAGCAGGAGCACGGCGCCCTTGATCACCTGCTGCCCGTCGATGCCGATTCCAACGATGCCCATGCCGTTGTTCATGGCGCCCATGATGAAGGCGCCGATCACGACGCCCGCGATCATGCCGACGCCACCGGTGACCGCGGCCCGCCGATGAGGCAGGCGGCGATCTCATCCAGCTCCAGCCCGCCCCCCACCTTCGGTTGAGCCGGGTTCAATCGTGCCGCATCGACGACGCCGGCAAAGGCGGCGAGCACACCCATGATCGCGAAGACCATGATCGTCACTCTCTCGGTGTTGATGCCGGAGAGCTGAGCCGCCCTGGCATTGCCCCCCATCGCATAGACCCGCCGGTCGAAGGTGGTGCGCGTGGTGACGAACATGAACAAGGCCACCAGCGCGAACTTGGTCACGAGCAGTTTCGGCAGGCCCTTGTGATTGGTCATGATCCAGGCGAAGCCGAGGATGCCCACCGCGACGAGGCCGTTCCGCGTAGAGAGTAGCATCAAGGGCTGCTCGGCCATTCCATGCGCGTGCTCGAGCTGTCGATGCCGCCAGTTCGAGCCGAGGATCGGCATGGTCACCACGGCGCCGACGACGATCGCCAGCAGGTTGATCCCTGGCGGCGCCATGAAGGCGAGCAGGTCGGGCACGTAGCCGGTCGCGATCGCCTGGAAGGAATCCGGGAACGGACCGAGACTGCGTCCGCTGGGCATGGCAATCATCAAGCCGCGACAGATCAGCATGCCGGCCAGCGTGACGATGAACGCCGGAATGAGAAACCGCGCCACGAAGAAGCCTCGGACCCGCAACGCCGTCCAAGCAGCTGACGCCGATCGGGACGTCCCGGATTTGCAGTTGACTTTGGGCCGTCGGCGGAAAAAGGCTTCGGGGCATGCGGCACACTCGGACAGGCAGAGACAAGGCCAACGGCAGGCGGCGGCCGGCGGAGTGGGCAGCGCTCGCGCGCTGCCTGTCGGCGGCGGGCACGTCCGCCTATCTCGCGCACCTCGTCGATCTCGCCGGCGAACTGGTTGCACACGATCGGGTGACGGTCACCCGCTATGTCGCCGGCGGCAAACCCGAGTTCCTGACGCATCGGAACTTTTCCGACGACCTCGTCGAGCGCTACCTCGCCGTCTACTACCCGTTCGACCCGTTCCACACGTATTGGACGTCGACCCAGAGGACGGGCGTCGTCCCGCTCAGCCGGTTCACCAGCCGTGAGCTGAAGCAGGGCCGTTACATCGCGGAGTTCCTGGCCCAATCCGCCATTCGCGACGAGGTGGGCCTGCTGCTGGACGATGGCCCGCGGGCAACCCTTGGCATCTTCCTGGAGCGAGCGGCCAGGGTCTTCTCACCGCGTGATGTCGACCGGCTCGAGAACGTCTTTCCCGCCCTCGAGGCCGTGCATCTGACCCACCGGCGCCTGTCGGAAGGGATCCCCGCCCGGGCCCGGAAACCCGTGATCCGGCGCGCCGTTCCCGCTCGCCAACCGCCCGCGCTCGACGGCATCTGGCCGGAGCTTTCGTCGCGCGAGCGCGAGGTCGTGGCCCTGATCCTCGCCGGACATGCCTCGTCCGGCATTGCAACACGGCTCGGCATCTCAGCCGGCACCGTTCGCAATCACCGCTTGAGCATCTACGCCAAGCTCGACATCACGACCGAGCGGGAGATCTTCCTCTCCTATCTCGATCATATGACGGGGACGTCGGCCATCCGGCGATGAGCAAACATGACACGCCTCTCCATGCCGGGCAGGAAGAGGCGTGTCGCTTGATTGTTGCCGATCGCCAGGGGTCAGTTCGTCTTGATGCGCGTCCAGGCGCGATCATACATCTTGAGATCGGCGCCGAGGTCCTCGAAGATCTGCAGCTTCTTCATGACCTCCGGCGGTGGATTCATCTGCGGGTTGTTCTTCATGTTGTCGGGCAGAAGCTCGCGCGCGCCGATGTTCACAGAGCCATTGGTCTGCTGCGTCGTGTTGAGGACCGAGATCTCGGGCCGCATGAAGAATTCGAGGAATTTGAGCGCGTTCTCCGTGTTCGGCGCGTCCTTCAACATGCAGATGTTCTCTTGGTACATGGTCGCCCCTTCCTCGGGCACCACGTAGCCGAGCTTATCCGGCTCCTTCAGAACGAACAGGTTCGCACCGACGAAGAAATGCGAGGCATGCATGTCGCCGGACTGGATGAGCGGCAGCACCTCGTAAGTGAAGGCGCCGACATTAGGCTTCTGCTTCAGGATGAACTCCTCGGCAGCCTTGACGTCGGCCTCGTCGCGCGAGTTGACCGACTTGCCGTTGACGATGAGGCCGACGCCCAGCACCTCGCGCATGTCGTCGAGCAGGGTCACCTTGCCGGGGTTCTTCGCCGCATAGTCGAAGAACTCGGCCCAGCTCTTCAGCTCAGGTATGAACGTCTTGTTGTAGAAGATGCCGACCGTGCCCCAGGCATAGGGAAGGCAATACTCGCCGTTGGGGTCGTTCTTGGTGATGAGGTGAGCCTTGTCGATGTTGGCGAAGCCCGGCATCTGATTGACGTTCGTCTTCTGGAGCAAGTCGAGCTGCAGCATGATGTCGTTCATATGCACCGACGGCCAGACGAGATCGTAGCCGGTGGCGCCGGCCTGGATCTTCGCCAGCATCTCCTCGTTCGAGGCATAAGTGTCGAGCGAGACCTTGACGTCGAACTCCTTGGAGAATTTGTCGAGCACCTCCGGATTGATGTACTCGCCCCAGTTGTAGAGATGGAGCTCGCCGGCCGCCTGCGCCGGCAGCGTCGCACCGGCCAGAATAACCGCGGCCAGAACCGATCTGAGAATGCGCATCCTTGTCGTCTCCCTGGTTCATGCGAGGCTTTGCCTCGCTTATTGCTTTCTGCCGCGAAGGTACAAGCCTACCGCGGCGATGACAAACGTAAAGGCGAGAAGTAGCACGGCGAGCGCGTTGATCTCCGGCTTGATGCCGCGCCTCATCATGCCCAGGATGAAGAGCGGCAGGGTCTGCGCGTCGACGCCGGCGATGAAATAGGTGATGACGACGTCGTTGAGCGAGATGATGAAGGCGAGCAGAAAGCCGCCGACCACACCCGGCATGATGAGAGGCAGCGTCACCCGCCGGAAGGTGATCCAGGGGCTGGCACCGAGGTCCGCGGAGGCATCCTCCAAGGTCGTGTCCATGCCGGCCAGCCGCGCCGAGACGACGATGAAGACGTAACTCGCCAGAAACGTGCAATGGCCGACGACGATCGAGAGCAGCCCGAGCTTGAAGCCGATGCCGACGAAGAAGATCAGGAGGGCGATGCCGAGCACGATATCCGGCATGATCATCGGCATGATCATCAGACCCTGATAGAAACGCCGGCCGAGGAACCGGTAGCGGGCGAGCGCGAGTGCCGTCGCCGTGCCGACGGCGGTCGAGACGAGGCTCGCGCCGGAGGCGACGCGCAGGCTGTTCCAGAGCGCCGCCAATAGCTCGTCCGTCGATTCGATATAGAACGTGTCGCTCGCGAGACTGGTCTTTAGGCCGAAGATCTGCCGGTACCAGTCGAAGGTGAAACCTTCCCACACTGCCATGTTCACGGCATTGGCATTGAAGGAGTAGACGAGGATCAGGGTCAGCGGGCCATAGAGCAGCACCAGGAACAGCAAGCCGTAGACCGTCAATGCGGCCATGCCGCCGTACCGCGATGTCCTTCGAATTGCCATCATCCGACCGCCTTGGCTGCATCGTTACGCTCGGCCGTCCGCGTCACGTAGACGAGCACGAGCGCGAGCACGACCACCATCATCAGCATGGCGAGTGTTGCACCAAAGGGCCAGTTCCTGGCCTTCAGGAATTGTTGCTCGATGAGATTGCCGACCATCTGCACCTTGGCGCCGCCCAGAAGCTGGGCGACGACGAAATTACCCAGCGCTGGAATGAAGACGATGATCGAGCCGCCGACGATCCCCGGCAGCGTCAACGGCAGAATCACCCGCCTGAACGTCTGGATGGGTGTCGCACCGAGATCGGCAGAAGCCTGCACGAGCGCCCAATCGAGCCGCTCGACATTGGCGTAGATCGGCAACAGCATGAACGGAACCAGAAAGAAGACCAGCCCGACCAGCACCGAGAACTCGGAGAAGATGAGATTGAGGGGCTGATCGATCAGGCCCGCCGCGACCAGCAGCGTGTTGACGAAACCGGTCGGCCTGAGGATCAACAGCCAGGCGTAGATCAGCACTAGGACATTCGAGAAGAAGGGCAAGGTCGCTGCGAACAGCACGGCATTCTTCCGCCAACCCTTGAGCCGCGCGATCCAGAAGGCCACCGGATAGCAGATCACGAGGCTGACGACGACGGTCGACAGCGCGAGCTTCAGCGAGCGCCAGAAGATCGTCAGATAGATCGGGTCGAACTCCTCGCCACCACCGATCGGCCAGCCGATCACGCGACCATAGTTCCACGGGAAGAAACTCCAGACGACACCACCGTAAAGACCGGGCTCGAGAAAGCTGTAGACGAGCATGATGCCGAGCGGGATCAGGAAGAAGATGCCGAGCAGCACGGTCACCGGCGCGAGCAGGCCGATGACGGCGGTGCGCCGCCCCCGCCCGACGACGCCGGCGCTCACGGCTTACTGCCTTTCATGACGTGGAGCGCGGCCGGATCGTAGCTGAGCTGGAGGGTTGTCCCAGGTGTCAGTTCTCCCTCACCGCGCGCATGGCGATGCAGGGCCGAGATGGCCGTGCCGTCTGCGAGCCGGCCGTGCAGGTGCAGGTCCGAGCCGACGAAGACGACGTTGTCCAATGTGACGGGCAGGGTCGGCCGGCCGGCGACCGCCGCGATCGCGAGATGCTCCGGCCGCACGACCACGTCCACCGCCTCGCCCTCCGGGAAGGCCCGCGTGCCGACGGCGATGTCGAGACCGCCGGCCGTCCGCACCCGGCCGCCCCGGTAGCTGCCGGTCAGCACCGTGCTCGAGCCGATGAAACTGGCGACGAACCGGTTGGTGGGCGCATCGTAGATTTCCGCCGGCGAGCCGATCTGCAGGAACTGACCCTGATCCATGACGGCGATGCGGTCGGACATGGTCAGCGCCTCCTCCTGGTCGTGGGTGACGAACAGGAAGGTGATGCCGACCGTGTGCTGGAGCGATTTGAGCTCGATCTGCATCGCTTGGCGGAGCTTGCGGTCGAGCGCCGACAATGGCTCGTCCAGGAGCAGCACGCGCGGCCGATTGACGAGCGCGCGCGCCAGCGCCACGCGCTGCTGCTGGCCGCCCGACAGCTGGCGCGGCATGCGTCGGTCGAGTCCTTCCAGACTGACCAGCCTCAGTGCCTCGCCGACGCGGCTGTCCCGCTCTTCACGCGCCACGCCGGCGACATCGAGGCCATAGCCGACATTGTCTCCGACGGTCAGATGCGGAAAGAGCGCGTAGCTCTGGAACACGGTGTTGAAGGGCCGGCGATAGGCGGGAGTCCCGCTGAGCGGCTGGCCATCGAGGTAGATCTCGCCGTCGTCCAGGTCCTCGAAGCCGGCGATCGCCTTAAGCAGCGTCGTCTTTCCGCAACCTGACGGTCCGAGCAAGGTCAGGAACTCGTTGTCGCGGATGGAGAGGGAGACTCGGTCGAGGGGCGTGACCCAGCCGCCTTCGGGCGTGCGGAAGCGCTTGACCGCCGCCTCGACGCGCACAAGCCCTTGGTCGGCAGCAACCTCCTCGGTTGTCACTCGCTCCCCCCCCGGCGCCCCTCGACAGACGCTGCAATTGCAAGACGATAAGCCGATTGATTGGCCGACGGCAACAGGGCCGGCACCGGACACAGCCTCAATAGTACGCCGCCCTGCGATCCCGCCAGGCCTCGGCCTCGGCCTCGGCTTCCGCGCGCTGCTCAGGCGTCAGCTTCGAGATCAGCACGTCGAGTTCCAGATCGCTTGCGCCAGCGGCACGAGCGATGAGGTGCCACTTGGCGGCCGTGGGCAGGTGCTTCTCGAAGACGAGGCCGAAGGCATAGAGGCGGGCCAGCCGGTTCTGCGCGATCGGATTGCCCTTCTCGGCGGCCGCCAGCAGAAACCAGGCGCCGCGCGCCTCATCCTTGGCGACGCCCCGCCCCTTGAAGAGCAGGATCGCGTATTCGACCTGGGCATCGACATAACCCGCCTCGGCAGCAAGACCGATCCAGTGCGCGGCTTCCCCGTCGTCGGGCGCGACGCCCTCGCCCTTCGTGTAGAGCACGCCCAAATCGTACTCGGCGGGCGCATGCCCGGCCTCGGCTGCCTGCCGCAGCAGCTTGGCAGCCTTGACCATGTCGCGCTTCCGGCCATCGCCCGACGTATAGAGGAGCGCCAGATTGTATGCTGCCAGGCCATGGCCGCGCGCCGCCGCGGCCTCGAACCAGTCAGCCGCAACCCTGTAGCTCTTGCCGACGCCGCTGCCGGCGAGGTGTAACATGCCGAGCGCAAACATGGCGTTGGTATCGCCGAGCTTGGCGCCTTTCGCATACCACTCGGCCGCCGACCTCAAGTCGCGATCGACCCCGAGACCTTCGGCGTAGATGCGGCCGATGAGCGTATGCGCGGCCGCCTCTCCAGCAGCCGCTCGCGCCTTGGCGAGATCCAGCGCCGTCACATACCGACCGTCGTCGAAGGCGGCGAAGGCCGGATCGGCGGCGAGTCCCGTCTTGTCGGTGGCCTTTCCCGTCTCGCCGGCGTGGGCCGGGGAAGCCGTCAGGAGCACGGCAAGCATGATGAGACCCCGTCTCATGGGACGATCTCGCCTGTCGAGATCGCCGCGGCGAGGCGAGCGACATGCTGAGTCTGAGCATCCTTCGGCAAACCCGATACGGCGACGCCCAGGAAATCGACACCGGCCGCCGCCAGCCGATCGGCCTCGGCCGCGCTCTCGATCCCCATCGCGACGACCGGCACCTCGAACAGCGGCGCCCACCAGATGGCAAGCTCGGCCACCCGATCGCGCGCGTCGTCTGGTCCCGTCTCGAAGGCCACATAGTCGGCGCCGATCTCCCCGAGCACCATGGCCAGGTGTCGCGACACTCCGGCCGAGGCCCCGACCGTCCGGTCGCTGCCGAGCATCGCCCGGGCAATGGCATAGCGCGCGCGCGCCTCGCCCTCGTCGTGAAGGGCGTAGAGATGCACGCCGTCGGCCCCGAGATGACGGGCGAGCTCCGCGTCGTCGGCGATCAGCACGGCCAGTCCCCGGGTTTGCAGCCGCTGGATGGCCGACTGTAGCTCGCCATGGGCCAGCGTGCCGCCGGATCGCGGACGGAGCAGGACCGAGGCAACGGCCTCACCGCCGGCCGCCAGCACGGCCTCGAGCTCCTCCAGCCCGCGTCCATGGGCGTCGGTCTCGGCGACGAGATAGAGCTGGCAGCGGAGGTGGTCGGCCGGCATCCGGGTGTCTCAGGGCTGGGGCGATAGTCTCAGCATAGTTCGCCCGATTCCGGCAGAAAAGAGACTTTGGGAAATGGGTGGCAGCACTTTCAAACGACCTGGACTCGGCTCGCGCCTCAAACACGGCCAGCGCCGCATCCGACTCGATGCCACCGTCAGACCCGCTTGCAGGCGGGAAAGCGGCCTAAGCCGCCTTCTCCAGCGTCTTCTCCCATTTTCCGACCGCGGCCAGTGCATTCATCTTCGCACGGTGCGAGAAGGCGCGTTGGGCGGCGGCCGTGTTCTCGGCCTTGCCACCCCAGGCTTTCTGGGCGGCGGCCTGCAGGGCGCGGCCGTAGGAGAAGGTCAACGCCCAGGGCAATCCGCCGATGGCATTCATGGCGGAGAGGTGCGCGGTCGCATCCTCGTCGGACTGGCCGCCAGACAGGAAGGCGATGCCCGGCACAGCCGACGGCACAGTCCGGCGGAGGACGCGCACGGTCTTCTCCGCGACCTCCTGGACTCCGGCCTGAGTTTTGCAGAGCTTGCCTGAGATGACCATGTTGGGCTTCAGCACCGTGCCCTCGAGCCTCACGCTCGCATCCGCCAGATCGTAGTAGAGCTGGGCGAGCGTTACCTCCGTCACCTCGGCGCAGCGATCGATATCGTGATCGCCGTCCATCAGCACCTCGGGCTCGACGATCGGCACGATGCCCGCTTCCTGGCAGAGCGCCGCATAGCGTGCGAGCGCATGCGTATTGGCCTTGATGCAATAGAGGGACGGCACCTTCGGACTGCCGGCGCGGCCGATGTCGATGACGGCGCGCCACTTGGCGAAACGGGCGCCGAGCTCGTGGTACTTCTTCAGGCGCTCGCGCAGCTTGTCCAGCCCTTCCGTCACCTTCTCGCCGGCAAAGCCCGTGAGATCCTTGGCGCCTTCGTCGACCTTGATGCCGGGAACGGCGCCGGTCGCCTTAATGATGTCGACGAGCGGCGTGCCATCCTTGGCCTTCTGCTTGATCGTCTCATCGTAGAGGATGACCCCCGAGATGTGGCTCTTCATGGCGTCGGTCGAGCGGAACAGCAGCTCGCGATAGTCGCGGCGGTTCGCCTCCGTGTTCTCGACGCCGATGGCATCGAACCGCTTCTGGATCGTGCCAGAGCTCTCATCCGCCGCCAGAATACCCTTGCCCGGCGCCACCATGGCGCGGGCGATGTCCTCGAGTGATTTCGTCATGACGCCGTCTCCCTGGGAACCGAGTTCCACCAATCCTGCCGCAAATCGCGCTTCGCGCAGTCACGGCCGCGCGGCGTTTGCGACCGCGCAGCCGGCAGTTCTCGCGATCTAGCCGAGCTTACCCATCGCCACCGCCGTGTCGCACATGCGGTTCGAGAAGCCCCATTCGTTATCATACCAGGACAGCACGCGCACGAGCCGGCCATCGACGATCTGGGTCTGTGTCAGGTCGAAGTTCGAGGAATGCGGATTGTGATTGAAGTCGATCGAGACGAGCTCCTCGTCGACCGCCGAGAGGATACCCTTGAGCTCCTGCGACGCCGCCCGCTTCACGGCCTTATTGATCTCGTCGACTGTCGTCTCCCGATTGGGGATGAACTTCAGATCGACCACCGAGACGTTCGGCGTCGGTACGCGGATGGCGGTTCCGTCGAGCTTGCCCTTGAGCTCGGGCAGCACGAGGCCGACCGCCTTGGCGGCGCCCGTCGAGGTCGGGATCATCGACATGCCGGCGGCGCGCGCCCGGCGGACGTCCTTGTGCACCTGGTCGAGGATCTTCTGGTCATTGGTATAGGCGTGGATCGTCGTCATGTAGCCCGACTGGATGCCACAGAGATCGTTCAGCACCTTGGCGACCGGGGCGAGGCAGTTGGTCGTGCAGGAGGCGTTCGAGACGACTTTATGCTCTTTGGCGAGCTTACCATGGTTGACGCCGTAGACGACGGTGAGGTCCGCACCATCGGCCGGGGCCGACACCAGCACCCGCTTTGCACCGGCCTCCAGATGCACGCCGGCCTTCTCCTTCGAGGTGAAGATGCCCGTGCACTCCATCACGACATCGACGCCAAGCGCCGACCAGGGCAGCTTTTTCGGGTCCTTCTCGGCCAACACTTTGATCGGCTTTCCAAATCCGATGCTCATCATGTCGCCGTCGACCGCTACCGGGCCGTGATAGGGGCCGTGGACGCTGTCGTATTTGAACAGGTGCGCGTTGTCCTTCGTGGCCGCCAGATCGTTAATGGCGACGACCTCGAGGTCGGTGCGATTGGCTTCGGCGACGGCACGCAGAATATTGCGGCCGATCCGGCCGAAACCACTGATAGCAACCTTGACGGACATAGGGGCCTCTTGGCTGGGGTCGGGAGACCGGCGGGCGTGGCCAGCACGGATGGCCGGAAAGGTGCGATTGGCGCGTCCTTCTGTCAATGGCTGGACGACCGACGTTGGACGGGCGCATTGACGCGACCCAGCCCCGGGCCGCCCCGACCCGTTTTGCGTAGGCAACGGCGGACGAATAGCCTTACTATCGGTATTCAGTAGCAAGTGGGCGGGATGTAAGTGGAGTTGAGCATGGCCAAGCGCAGTCAGGGCAAGACCGCCCCACGTCGCAAGACCACATCCGCCAAGCCGGTGAAGTCCAGCAAAAAGCGTTCAGGATCACCTCGCCAAGGCCCGTCGCCGCTCGTCGCCGAACTCGAGGCCGCCCAGTCGCGCATTCGCGATCTCGAGAATCTGCATCGCAAAGTCGGCGCCCGTCTTGATGCAGCCATCGAGACGATTCATAAAATCCTTGGCCGCGCGACCTGATTCGCGCGCTGCCGGGCCGCACACGGTCTGCAATTGGGAGATGGCCCAATGGGCGTTGTGAGCCTGATGCTCGACGGGCGCAACTATCGTCTCGGCTGCGGCGAGGGTGAGGAGACGCGCCTGCAGGCGCTCGGCGACCACCTCTCCGGCAAAGTCGAACGGCTGACGGCCGAGCACGGCGCCATCGGCCACGACAAGTTGCTCGTCATGGCGGCGCTCCTCATCGCGGACGAGCTCTTCGAGGCGCGCGACGCCAATATCGACAAGGTCACCAGCATCGCCCAGGCCCGGCTGGCCAAAGCTCCGAAGCCCGAGAGCGATCTTTGAGACGGCCATTGGCCGATCCGACACCACGATCGCCGCGAGGCGTTTGCCGGACCGGCGAATTCAACTACATTGCTGCTCGAGCAGACCTGCGCGGCGCGTCAGGCCACCGAGATCCCCGGGGCCTATAAATTCTGCATGGGAGCTGACCCTGGCCGGGACCGTGGTCCCGGACATTCGGCGCCCCCCTACTTTGTAGGGACCATGCGGGATCCAACCGGCCAACGGCTGACGTGGGCTGCTCGCCTTCGCCACACCGACAACGAGACCTTACCCCTGCCGCAGATGGCCATGTCCGACGTCGATCTTGCCGCCACCAAATCGGCCCTGCGCAAAGTCGTCCTCGCGCGCCGGGCCGCCATTCCGGCTGAGCTGGCAGCCCCCCGGGCCGAGGCGGCGGCCGAGCGCATGCTGGCGCTCATCGCCCGCTTTCCGGTCGGCGCCATCAGTGCCTTCCGCTCCTTCGGCGACGAGATCGGGACGGCGATTCTGCTCGAGGCGCTCGATGCCGCCGGCTACGGCATCGGTCTCCCCGTCGTCATCGGCAGGGGCAAGCCGCTCATCTTTCGACACTGGAGGCCGGGAGACGCGATGGCCTCCGGCCCCTACGGCATCGAGCAGCCACTCGCGACGTCGCCCGAGATCGCGCCCGACATCCTCGTCGTACCGATGGCGGCGTTCGATGCGCAGGGCTACCGCGTCGGCTATGGCGGCGGGTTCTATGACCGGTCGCTCGCGGCGCTCCGGGCCAGGAAGCCGGTCGTTGCCATCGGCCTCGCCTATGACGAGCAGGAGGTCGAGGCCGTCCCCCGCGACGCCTACGATGCCCGCCTCGACCACCTCGTCACGCCGACACGGACGCTCACCTTCGGTTGAGCGGCACCACTCTTCGGTTCACGCTCGCGGCCAGGCGGTCAGAGAAGGTTTCCCCGCGTCGCCAGGAACTCCTCCACCGCGGCAACGAAGGCATCATAGTGCGTGTCGGCCAGCGGCAGCGACAGCGAGATGAAGCCACGGCGGGCGAGATATTGCCCCATCTCGAGCATGTCGAGATGGAAGAGCTTCGACAGGTTGTCCTGGCGCTTCGTGGCGGCGTCATCCTTCGGCCACCAATCCTCGGGCTTGCGTATCGGGCCCGATTGGAAATGCACGGCCATGATCGAGCCCTGACCGGTGATCTGAAACGGCAGGCCCTGCTTCTCGGCGATGGCGTTGACGCGGGCTCTGAGATCGTCACCGCGCCTGTTGAGCTCGACGGCCGCTTCCGGAGTGTAGATCTCCTTCAAGCCGACGACGCCAGCCGCCATCGACAGCACGTTGTTGTTGAAGGTGCCCGCGTGCGAGACGGCATCCGCGCGATAGGGGTCGTAGCGGGCCATGATATCGCGCCGCCCGCCGAAGGCGCCAAAGGTCATGCCACCACCGAGATATTTGCCGAAGGCCGACAAATCGGGCGTGACACCGTGCTTCTTTTGCAAGCCGCCATCGGAAAGACGCGACGTCATCACCTCGTCGAAGACGAGGATGATGCCGTGCTTGCGCGTCGCCTCACGCAGCGCCCTCAGGAACTCGGGCTCGGCCGATATGCCGCCGCCGCCGCCCATCATCGGCTCGATGACGACGGCGGCAAGCTCGCTCGCATGCTTGTCGATGAGGCCGAGCGTCTGCTCAGTATCGTTGTAGGTCGAAATCACCCAGTCGAACGGCGCGTTGATCGGCGGCTTCACCTTGCCGAAGTAGAACACGCCGCCGTGATAGGCGCCGTTGAACACCATCACCTTGTCACGGCCGGTATGCATGCGCGCCGTCGAGATGGCGAAGAGATTGGCCTCGGTGCCCGAGTTACAGAAGCGGATGAGCTCGATGGAGGGAAATCGCTCGCACATGAGGCGGGCAAGCTCGGCCTCGTAGGCATTGGGACCGCCGAGAACGACGCCACCGTCGAGCGCCTGCTTGATCGCCGCCTTTAGCTTGGGGTGCGAATGACCATAGAGACCGGCCGTGTACTCGCCGAGGAAGTCCGTGTAGCTGTGGCCGTCGAGGTCCGACACCGTGCAGCCTTCGCCCGAGACAAGCGTCAGCGGAAACGGGCCATAATGGAGCACGGTCCGGGTATTGCCGCCGGGCATGCTCTCGGCGGCCTTCTCGGCGCGCGCCTTGCTCTTGGGGTTCGCCGTGATGTAGCGCGCCTCGGCTTCCGCAGCGGCGCTGGCCAGATCGGCATTCGGTTTCAGTCTCGGCTGGGCCATGGCGACCTCCCTCTTTCGACTACTTGGCGCGCTTCTTCGCCTTGCGCTTGGCATGGCTGTCGGCGACGACGCAGAGCATCTCCCACATGAGATTGGCGGCCGTTACCGATGTGATGCCGGTCGGATCGAAGCAGGGCGCCACCTCGCAGATATCGCCGCCGACGAGATGCTTGCCCTGCAGCGAGCGCAGTATCACCTGACAGTCGCGCGGTGTCATCCCGCCGATCTCGGGCACGCCAGTGCCGATCGCCCAAGCGGGGTCGAGCCCGTCGATGTCGATGGTGACATAGGTCGGCCCCTTGCCGATGACACGGTCGATGGTCTCGATGACGGCCTTGCGACCCATCTCCTCGTACTGGTCGAACGTGATGCAGGTGAAGCCCTGGTCCTGGCCCCACTTGATGTCGTTGGGCGAAAAGCGGCTGCCGCGTAAACCGATCTGCACAACCCGCTTCGGATCGATCAATCCCTCCTCGACGGCACGGCGGAAGGTCGTGGCGTGGTTGATCTTGGTCTCGGCGAGCGTGTCGAGCGTGTCGGCGTGACTATCGATCTGCACGATGCCGACGGGTTTGTCCTTGGCGAGGGCCCTGAGGATCGGTAACGGTACGGTGTGATCGCCGCCGATCGTGATCGGTGCGGCCCCGACCGCTTGGATCTTCCAGAAGAACCCCTCGATCATCTTGATGGACCGGTCGAAGTCGATCGGGTTGACCGGTGCATCGCCGACATCCGCGACATTGCAGATCTCATAGGGCGCTATGCCACTCACCGGGTGGATCGCCCGAATGAGGCGCGAGGCCTCCCGCACGGCGGCCGGCGCATGCCGAGCGCCGGCCCTGTAGTTGACGCCGATGTCGAACGGCACGCCGACGAGCGCGATGTCGAGGTCCGGACTGATGTCGTGGCGCTGGGTCCGCATGAAGGTGGCGACGCCCGAGAAGCGCGGCGTCACCGAGGCATCGACGGGTTGGAAGCGGGGGTCTTTAGGCATGTCAGTCCTTCTTCTCGATCAGGTAATCAATCCGCGCGCGCGGACATCTTTCTCGAATTCGGCGAAGGTCGCGCGGAGCGCCTTGAGACAGAGGTCGCACTCCTCTCTCGTGACGTTCATCGGCGGGGCAACGATGATCCAGTCGCCGTTGCGGCCTTTGGCGGTGCGGCGCGCGTAGATGATGAGCCCGTGCTTCAGGCCGGCGATGCGCATGTAGTCGGTCGGCGCGAACTCCACCGGAAACGGCGCCTTCGTTGCCTTGTCGGCCACGAGCTCGACGGCCATGCACAGTCCCATGCCACGGATGTCGCCGATGACCGCACTCTCCGCCATCAGCGCCTCGAGACCCTTGCGCAGATAGGCGCCCTGCTCGGCGGTGTTGGCGATGACGTTCTGCCGCTCGTACTCCTCGAGCACGGCGACGCCGGTCGCGCAGCTGATCGGATTGGCGCAATAGGTGTGGGAAAAGCCGAAGCCGGTGTGCTCGGCGAGCCTATCGGCCCATTGGGCCGGGAAGAGCGTGGCGCCGAGCGGCGCATAGCCCGAGCCGAGGCCCTTCGCCATGACGATGATGTCAGGCAGCGCATCCGGCCAGTTGTGGGCGGCGAGGAACTTGCCGGTACGCCCGGTGCCGCAAAGGATCTCGTCGAAGACGAGCGCAATGGAGTGCTTGGAGCAGATTTTCCTCACCTGCCGGTAATAGTCGGCGGGCGCCACGTTGCAACCCGTCGCCAATCCGCCGACCGGCTCCATGACGAAGGCGAGCACATTCTCGGCGCCGAGCTCAGCGATCTTGGCATCGAGAGCCTCGGCACACTGGCGGGCATAGGTCTCGGCCGTGTGATTGGCCGGCAGCCGGTAACTCTGGGGCGCCGGCACCCGGCTTTGCAGCGGCTGGAAGCCATCGAGATAGGCGATGAGATCATCGTCACCCGACATCGAGAGCGCGAACATGGTGCCGCCGTGATAGGACGGCATCAGCGTGATGACCTTCGTGCGCTTGCCGGTGCCGAAGGCGAGGTCATAGGACCTGAGGAACTTGATGGCGATCTCCATCGCCTCGCTGCCGCCCGAGGACAGGAACACGCGCTCGAAGCCAGGGCCTGCAAGCCGGGCGATCTTGTCGGCCAGGTCGATGTTGGGCTGCTGGCGGGCGACGCGCGAATAGGCAAAATCCATCGTGCGCGCCTGTTTCGCCATCGCGTCGGCCACACGCGCGTTGCCGTGGCCGATGTTCGAGACGATGGGACCCGACGACAAATCGATGTAGCGGTTGCCGTCCTCGTCCCACTGGTAGATGCCCTCCGCCTTGACGATGAGCGGAAGCGGCACCGGGCTCGAACGGGCGCGGAAAATCTCCTCGCCGCCCCCGATCGGCGGTACGGGCGGCGCCTTGTAAGCGTGCTGGTTCATTCTGTCACCCTCTCCTAGAGTCCCTTGGGCCGCTGAAACGGCGCAACTTTCTCGGCCGCGGCCGCGACCGTGAACACCGTCTGATCATCGTATGTGCGCCCGACGATCTGCACCGAGGTTGGCACGCCCGTCGCAGCGAGTCCCGACGGGACCGTCATGGCCGGGCACTTGTTCAGCATATTGAAGTGGTGAGACGTCAGCCAGCCGTACTCGGGATCGACTTTGACGCCGTTGATGCGGAAGTTCCTGTCATAAGGATCATGTTCGGCCTTGACCGCCGGGATCATCGCCGTCGGACAGAGAAACACGTCATACCTCTCGAGCATGGGCCCGAAGGTATGATACATCCGGTCGACCATCTCCAAGGCGCGGCAGGTATCGTCGAGCGTCGTCTTACGAGCAATCTCGGCGAATTTGAGCGTGTAGTCGCAAAGCAGGCCCGGATTCTTGTCCGCCTGCCAGATCGTGACGCGTCCGAAATGCAGGCTGTTCCACCAAGCCCCTCCCAGCCTCTCGATGTCCGGCCCCCAACCCAGATCGACCTCCTCGAGCCGGGCACCCTGTGATTTCAGCCCGTCCATCAGCGCCTTCATGTTGCGCTTCACCTCGGCATCGAGCTGCATGTAACCCAGATCATAGGAATAGGCGATCTTGAGGCCCTTGAGGCCCTTGGCGGCGGCCTTGACCCTCACCCGATCGCGTAGCGAATCGAGATCGCGAGGATGAGCGCCCGAGACGATGTTCTGGAACAGTGCCGCGTCGGCAACCGAACGCGCCAGCGGCCCGCAGTGATTGAACGGGTCGAGATTGGCGGGAAACGCCTCCGGATTGCGGCCGTGCGGCGGCTTGTAGCCGTAGAGACCGCAAACGGCCGCCGGGATGCGGATCGAGCCGCCGATATCGGTGCCGGTTGCCAGCGTCGATGTGCCGGCGGCGAGCGAGGCACCCGACCCACCCGACGAGCCGCCCGGGCCGTAGTCCAGATTGTGCGGATTGCGCGTCACGCCATACATGCGCGTGAAGCAGGTGCCGGATAGGCAGAACTCAGGCACGTTCGTGCGGGCATGGAAGATCGCGCCTTGATCGAGCAGCCGTTCGACCATCGGATCCGAGGTCTTCTCGACATTGTTCTTCAGCGTCAGCGACCCTTGCGTTGTCCGCTTGCCGGCCAGGCGCGCGACATCCTTCAAGCCAACGGCAATGCCTTCGAGCGCCCGCGGCGCGGCGCCCTTGCCCATGTAGCGCGCCTCCGCCTTCTTGGCGGCCTTCCGGGCCTCCTCGAAGTAGCGATCGCCGAACGCATTGATCTTGGGCTCGACGCGCTCGGCGCGGCCGATCAGGGCATCGAGCAGCTCGACCGGCGAAAGCTTGCGCGCCTTGAAACGCGCGAGCGCCTGGGTGGCAGTCAGATAGCAGAGGTCGTCGTCGGCCATGGGAGCTCCGGGGCAACAAACGCCAGCAAGGGTGGCCCGGACGGCCGATGAATGCAATTGGACCCGGGGGCTGAGTGCGGAGCAACCCGCGAAAATAGGCGCATCGCTGCCCTACAGCAGCTGCATGGCCCGTTAAGCACGTTCCCGAATGGTGTAGGTCGCCCTGTGATGACAGCGGCTTTCGAGGCGCTTAGACTTTGCGTGTTTGTTGATCTTGGTCAGTCACGTGTTTGGAGCGTTCCATGGACCGCCGCTCGAACTACAGATCGTCCGGCTACGGTAGCATCTCATCCCAGACGACATCGTCGAGCTTTGCCACGACGCGCAGCTACTCCGGCATGCCGGGCACCAACGAGATGCGCGGCACCGACATCATCGCCGAGTATCTCGTCAAAGAGAAGGTTCCCTACATCCTGGGTTATGCCGGCCACGGCGCCATCGGACTGCTCGACGGCATCTACAAGCACACCGACAAGATCCGCCACATCTCGCCGCGTATCGAGCAAGGCGCAGGCTTCATGGCCGACGTCTACTATCGCCTGACGCGCAAGCCGCTCGCCGTCTACGCCTCGACGGGGCCGGGGCCGATGAATCTGATGATCTCGGTCGCCAACGCCTTCTACGACAACTCATCGATGTTCGTCATCACCGGCAACGTACCGATGAGCCAGCTCAACTCCGGCGCGCTCCAGGACGATTACCGCTACAACGGCACGATGTCGTCGATCTTCGCGCCGATCGTGAAGAAGTCCTACCGCATCAACCGCGTCGAGGACTTGACGCGGGCGCTGCCGGAGGCCTTTTCGCTGATGACGAGCGGCCGGCCGGGGCCCGTCCACATGGATATGCCCTACGATCTCTACATCGAGTCCGCACCCGTCTCGACTCCCGAGCCACTTCGCAATGGCGCGGCGTCGAGCTGGCGCTCCTCGCTCTCCGACATGACGGTAGAGCGCGCGCTGAACCTTCTGCTCGGAGCGCAGAAGCCTCTGATCCTCGCCGGCGGCGGCATTCGCGTCGCGGACGCCTTCGGCGAGCTGCAGCAATTGGCCGAGCAGCTCGAGATTCCCGTCTACACGTCCTTCATGGGCAAGGGCGCCATCCCTGCCGATCATCACCTGCATCTGGGCGTCGGTGGCGTCTGGGGCGAGTATCCGGCGACGGAGGCCGCCCGCAATGCCGATGTCATCCTTGCCATCGGCACACGCTTCAACGACCTGCACACCGGCTCCTGGATCAAGGGCTATGTCTACAACATCCCGCCGACCAAGCTCATCCAGGTCGACATCGACAAGAACGAGATCGGCCGCAACTATCCTGTCGAGATCGGCATCGAGGCGGATGCGAAAGAGTTCCTTGGCAAGATGCTGCAGATCGCCCGTGCCAAGGGTAAGCGCGCCTCGATCGACAACTGGCGGCGCGAGATCCAGGGCTGGCAGACCGACTGGCGCAACTTTTGCGAGCCGTTCGCACGCAGCAATGACGTGCCGATCGAGCCGCGCCGCATCATGGCCGAGATCAATCGCATCTCGCCTCCCGACACGGTGATGGTCGACGATGTCGGCAACTGCCAGGTGTGGTCGGAGCAGTATTGGATGCCGCGCACGCCCGGCTCGCACATGACGGCAGGCGGTTTCGCTGCCATGGGATTCGGTGTCTCGGGCGTGCTCGGGGCGCGGCTCGCGCGGCCGCATTCGCCTTGTGTGACGCTGTGCGGCGACGGCAGCTTCATGATGGCCCCACACGCGATCGCCACCGCCGTCGAATACAATCTGCCGGCTGTCTGGGTGCTCTTCAACAACTATGCCATCGGCACCATTCGCGACCTCCAACGCTTCTATCTGGACGGCCGTGAGCTCGGCACCAGCTTCGTCAACGAGCAGACCGGCCAGCTCTGGAACCCGGACTTCGTCAAGATGACGGAGGCGATGGGCGGTCGCGGTATCCGCATCGAACATCCTGACCAGTTCGGCGACGCCTACGCCCAAGCGCTCCGCTCGAATCAACCGACGCTGATCGAGGTCGTCGTCAACCGCGACACCGGCATTCCGGTGACCGGCACCTGGCAGATGCCGCCGATCCCGGAGGTCGCGCCGACCTTTGGCCAGCGCAAGATCCGCAACTGAGCAGGTCCCGACACGACAGTCGGATGCGAGTCGTGTAGATTGGGCGGCACTTCCCGCAACAATCCGGCATGGTCATGAATCCAACCTCACGTCCCAACGTCGTCCTCGTCCTCGTCGACGACATGGGCTTCGCCGATCTCGGCCTGATGGGCTCGGAGATCCGCACGCCCCACATCGATGCACTCGCCAACAACGGCCTGCTACTCTCGTCGATGTACAATTGCGCGCGTTGCTGCCCGACCCGGGCGGCCCTCCTGACGGGCCTCTATCCGCACAAGGCCGGCATCGGCCATATGGGCGCCAATCTCGGCACACCCGCCTATCAGGGCTATCTGCGCAACGATGCGGCGACGATCGCCGAGTTGCTGCGGCTAGGCGGCTACCGGACGCTGATGTCGGGCAAATGGCATGTGGGCGGCGACTTCTGGGCCCGTCTCGTCGATACCTGGCGGGTCGGCGACGTCGACCGGCCGACGCCGCGCCAGCGCGGCTTCGACCGCTTCTACGGCATCATCGACGGCGTCACGCACTTCTTCTCGCCACACTACATCATGGAGGACGATGACCGCGCCGAGGTCTCGCCGACCGACTACTACTTCACCGACGCCATCACCGACAAGGCCACGGCCATGATCGAGGAGAGCGTCTCACTCGCCCAACCCTTCTTCCTCTATCTCGCGCACGCGGCGCCGCATTGGCCGCTGCACGCCCACGAGGAGGACATTGCCCGCTACGATGGCGTGTATGCCAAGGGCTGGGATGCGATCCGCACGGCCCGGCACGAGGAGATGCTGTCGCGCGGCATCTTGCAGAACAAATGGGCGATCTCGCCGCGCGATGCGGAGGCACCTGCCTGGGGCGACGTCAAGGTGAAGGATTGGGAGGCGAGCCGCATGGCGGTCTATGCCGCCATGATCGACCGCATGGATCAGTCGATCGGCCGGGTCGTGGCCGCCTTGAAGCGGCTCGGCCAATACGAGAACACACTGATCCTCTTCCTTTCGGACAACGGTGGCTGCGCCGAGTTCATGGCCGAGGACGGTTGGGCCAAGTTCATGCCCGACATCCATAACGACGGCCGCAGGATCGCCATGGGCAACCGGCCCTCGCTCCGGCCTGGCGGTCCCCTCACCTATATGAGCTACGACCTGCCCTGGGCCAATGTCTCGAACGCGCCCTTCCGGCTGTTCAAGCACTGGGTGCACGAGGGCGGCATCTCGACGCCGATGATCGCGCATTGGCCAAACCGCATAAAGAAGCCGCGCGTCGTGCATTCGCCCTGTCACGTCGTCGACCTCTTGCCGACCATCCTCGCCGCCTCCGGCGTCGGCTATCCTTCCGAGCTCGGCGGATCGGCCATCCAGGCCCTCGACGGCGAGAGCCTGATGCCGCTCATCGACGGTCGCGACTGGACGCGCGAACGACCGCTCTACTGGGAGCACGAGGGCAATGCCGCCATTCGCGTCGGCAATTTCAAGCTCGTACGGAAGTTCGACCAGCCTTGGGAGCTCTACGACATGGAGAGCGATCGTACCGAGCTCAACAACCTGATGGGCAAGAACGATCCGCTGACGCAGCGCTTGACCCGCGACTACGAGGCCTGGGCGGCGGACGCCGGTGTCATGGACTGGAACATCGCCCTGCCGAAGCTCTTGAAGATCTGGCAGATGGAGGATGCGCACGGCTAGGCCGGCCCAGGGCACAACACCGACCCCGGACAAGCCATCGACAAAGCAGATGAGGGCCCATAAGGTCGCCGGCGCCGAGATCGCTCATCCGGAGGCTCCATGCCGAGACAGCTCAATCCCGATACCGTGACGAAGCCCGCCTCGCATTATGCGCAGGCGGTGACGCACAAGGCCGCCGCCGAGCGGATCGTCATCTCTGGCCAGATTGGCGTCACCAAGGATGGCGCGATCGTCAAGGAGCTGGCTGCCCAGATGGAGCAGGCCTGGGCCAATCTGTTCGCAATCCTGGCCGCCGCCGGCTACGAGAAGACCGACCTCGTGCGCATCGTTATCTACATGACCGCGCCGGCCGATGTACCGCTCTATCGCACGACGCGCGATCGCATGCTCGACGGGCATGCCTGCGCGACGACCTTCGTGCAGGTGGCCGGCCTCGCCCATCCCGATCTTCTGTTCGAAGTCGAGGGCGAGGCGGTGAAGGAATAGGAACGCGACCATGACGGCCGATACGATCACCAAACTGCTTGCAAGCCATGCGTCCGGTCGCCCGGCGCTTGGAGCGCCCGGAGCAAAGTCCCTTACCTTCGGCGGGCTGGCTGCGCTCGCGAGCGATGTGCAATCGGCACTGGCTGCTACGGGCGTCGGCCGAGGCGATCGCGTGGCCATCGTGCTGCCGAATGGCCCCGAGATGGCCGCTGCCTTCATCAGCATCGCGCAGGCGGCGACGACCGCGCCACTCAATCCGGCCTACCGTGCCGACGAGTTCGAGTTCTACATGAGCGACCTCAAGGCCAAGGCGCTCGTCACGCTCTCAGGATTCGAGACGCCGGCGCGCGAGGTTGCGCAGAAACTCGGCTCCGCGGTGATCGAGCTCGTGCCCCAGCCCGAGACGGGGGCCGGCGCCTTCAAGCTCGTCGCTCCCAAGGGCGGGACACCTCGCCCGATCGAGGCGCCCGGCCCCGACGACATCGCCCTCGTGCTGCACACCTCCGGCACAACCTCGCGGCCGAAAATCGTGCCGCTGGCACAGTCGAACGTCGCCGCTTCCGCCCGCCATATCGGCGCCACGCTCGCACTGACTCCCGAGGACCGTTGCCTCAACATCATGCCGCTCTTCCACATCCACGGCCTGATTGCCGCGGTGCTCTCCTCGCTCGCGGCCGGCGGCGAGACCGTCTGCACGACCGGCTTCAACGCGCTCAAGTTCTTCGCCTGGCTCGATGAGGCGAAGCCTACCTGGTACACGGCCGTGCCGACCATGCATCAGGCGATCCTGTCGCGGGCCGATCGCAACGCCGACGTCCTGTCGAGGTGCGAGCTCAAGTTCATCCGCTCGTCGTCAGCCTCGCTGCCGCCGCAGGTGATGGTCGAACTTGAAAAGACCTTCGGATGCCCCGTCATCGAGAGTTACGGCATGACGGAGGCCGCCCACCAGATGACCTCGAACCCGCTGCCGCCGCGTGCCCGCAAGCCCGGCTCGGTCGGCATCGCAGCAGGCCCGGAGGTCGCCATCATGAACGAGGATGGCCAGATACTCGCGCAAGGTGATCTGGGCGAGGTCGTCATCCGCGGGCCCAATGTCACGAAGGGCTACGAGGCCAATCCGGAAGCGAACGCCAAAGGTTTCACGAACGGCTGGTTCCGCACTGGCGATCAGGGCGTGCTCGATGTGGAGGGCTATCTCAGGATCACCGGACGCCTGAAGGAGCTCATCAACCGCGGCGGGGAGAAAGTCTCACCACTCGAGGTCGACGAGGTCTTGATGGATCATCCGGCCGTCGCCCAATGCGTCACCTTCGCCATGCCTCACGACAAGCTCGGCGAGGAGGTCGCCGCCGCCATCGTGCTGAGGGAGGGCGCAGCCGCAACAGACCGCGAGATTCGCGACTTCGCGCTGAAGCGGCTCGCCGATTTCAAAGTCCCCCGCAAGATCATCATTCTCTCCGAGATTCCAAAAGGGGCGACCGGCAAGCTGCAGCGTATCGGTCTCGCGCAGAAGCTCGGATTGGGATGAGCACGATGCGCATCTGCATCTTCGGCGCCGGCGCGATCGGCGGCTACATGGGTGTGCGACTCATCGAGGCCGGCGCCGATGTGACGTTTCTTGCCCGAGGCCCCCATCTCGCCGCCATGCGTCAGAACGGCGTCACTCTGATCTCGGAAGGCAAGGAGACGGTGGTGCGTCCCCGCCTCGCTGCGACACCCGAGGAGGCCGGTCCGCAAGACTACGTCGTCATCACGTTGAAAGCCCATTCGATCCCCGGTGCAGCACCCGAGATCGCCAAGCTGCTCGCCTCCGACACGACCCTCGTCACTGCCGTCAATGGTGTGCCGTGGTGGTATTTCTACAAACACGGCGGACCCCATGACGGCACCCGCCTCGAGAGCGTCGATCCCGGAGGCGTGCTGACCCGCACGTTGCCGCCGGCCTCTTGCCTCGGGTGCATCGTCTACCCAGCCGCCGATGTCGTCCGACCGGGTGTCATCGAGCACACCTATTCCAACCGCTTTACCCTGGGCGAGCCCGACGGATCGCGCTCCGATCGCGCCACCCGTTTCGCCGACATGATGATCAAGGGTGGCCTCAAGTCACCGGTCCGCCCCCGCATCCGTGACGAGTTGTGGATGAAACTGTGGGGTAACCTCGCCTTCAATCCCCTATCGGCGCTGACGACGGCGACGCTCGACCGCCTCGCGACCGAGCCGGGAAGCCGAGGCGTCGCCCGCTCGATGATGGTCGAGGCGCAGGCGATCGCGGAAAAGCTCGGCGTCCGGTTCGCCATCGATGTCGACAAGCGTATCGAAGGCGCGGCCGAAGTCGGCGCCCACAAGACCTCGATGCTGCAGGATCTGGAGCGCGGCCGGCCGATGGAGATCGATGCTCTTTTGGGCGCCGTCGTGGAGATGGGGCGCCTGACGGATACGGCGACGCCGATTTGCGATGCCGTGCTCGCCCTCGTCCGGCAGCGCGCGACCGTGGCGGGCCTCTACCAGGCAACGTGACGCTGTCAGGCTCGCTTGGCGACCTGACGCATGAAGCTCGTGTAGAGTCGTTCGGCGCTGGCGAGGAATTCCGGCATGTGCCGCGCCGCGCCATCCTTCATGACCGCCAGTCCATCCTCGCCGAGCGCGCGCACCAGCGCATCCCGATAGGCCGGAATGGCGCCCCAGTTGGCGACCGTGTCGGGTTCGATCTCGACATGATACTGCATCGACCAGGCGCTCGTACCGACCCGCATGGCCTGCACGGCACAGAGCGGTGAGCGGGCGAGCACGACCGCACCTTCCGGTGGCTGGGCGACCCGAACGGAATGCCATTGCAGGCACATCTGCTCGGCCGGCGCGCCACCGAGCAGCGGATCCGCCCTCCCCGCCTCCGTCAGCTCGACGCCGAGAATGCCGATCTCGGGTGGCCGCTGCGGCCCACACGTCCCGCCGAGCGCATCCGCCAGCAATTGATGGCCGAGGCAAAGCCCCAGGAACGGCTTCTCGAGATCGCGCACCCAGGTTCGGATGGCGGCTTTCTCGGGGACGAGCCAGGGATGCTCCTCGACGTCCCAGACGTCCATCGGCCCACCCATGACCCAGAGCGCGTCGAATGCGGCGAGGTCCGGAATGGGCTCGCCCTGATCGAGCTCGACGGCCTGCCAGTCGACACCGTCGCGTCTGAGAAATTCTCTCAAAGAGCCGGGGTGCTCGCAGTCGACATGTTGGAAGACGAGTAGCCGCATGGTCGATCTCCGGGTCGTCGATCCATCCCTACCGCATCACCGATCGGGGCACCAGGACGCCCTGCTCTCGACCGTCCTCTAGAGATTTCGGAAGCCCTGCACCCCGATCAACAGGCCGATGACGCCGATGAGCAGGATGACGCGACGCCGGAACACCTCCGGATCGCTCGCACGAAAACCGCGCGAACCGATCGTGATGCCGATCAGCAGAGCCGGCAGGAAGACAGCGGCCCGCCAAAGGTGATCCAGCGTGATCAGCGACTGCCAAGTCTGAGCCGCGAGACCGATCACGTCCATGCCGAGAAAGAAAGCGATAAGCGAGGCGCGTCCGGCCACCACGCCGGCAGGAGACGAGAAATAGAACAGGATGACCGGCGGGCCACCGATGCCAAAGGCGCCATTGAAGAGGCCGGAGAGCATGCCGGATGCAAGCGTCGCCCGGGGCGACGGCGTCCGCTTCAAGGAGAAGCCCCGCCAGAGGAGCGTCGCCGCTACGAGCACGAATGCCGCCAGCGCCAGTCGCATGGGCGCATCCGACAGATTGGCCAGGAGCAGCACGCCGAATGGCGTGCCCAAGGCCCCACCAAGCCACAGCGTCAGAACGGAGCGCCAGCCGATCTCCCGCCAGATGCCGGGCAGCAGATGGGTGCTCGCCGCGATCTCGAGCAGAAAGATCGAAGCGATGATCTCGACCGGCGGGAAGACCAATGTCAGAGCGCTGATGGTCAGCAGCGAGAAGCCGAAACCCGAATACCCCCTGACGACCGCCGCGCCGAGCACGACAAGCAGTGCATAAGCCATGGGGAGCAGGTCCATGCGCCTCCATATCGCCGTTCGCAACGACCGTCGCCATCCAGTTCGAACCGACCCTCGGTCCACCAGCAAGGTCTCGGACGGCTCAGGTTTCCTCCCTTGGCGTTCTGCTCTATGAGCATGTCGACCGGCACTGCGACAGGAGGACGAGATGGCGAAGGTGGCATGGATCGGGCTCGGCGTGATGGGCTATCCGATGGCAGGGCACATTCGCGCCAAGGGCGGACACGAACTCACCGTCTACAACCGCACACACGAGAAGGCCGAGAAATGGGCCGCTCAGCACGGCGGCGAGGTCGCTTCGACGCCGGCCGAGGCCGCCAGGGGCGCCGAGTTCGTCTTCTGCTGCGTCGGCAACGACGACGATCTGCGTGCCGTAACGCTCGGCAAGGGGGGCGCCTTCGAGACGATCGAAAGAGGCGCGGTCTTCATTGACAACACGACGGCATCCGCCAATGTGGCGCGTGAGCTCGATGCCATCGCCCGCGAGCGCGAATTCGGCTTTCTCGACGCGCCGGTCTCGGGCGGGCAGGCGGGCGCCGAGAACGGCGTCTTGACCGTCATGGTCGGCGGTGATCCCGAGACATTTGCGAAGGCCGAGCCGATCATCACTCACTATGCGCGCATGGTCAGGCTGATCGGTCCGGCAGGCTCCGGACAGCTCGCCAAGATGGTCAACCAGATCTGCATTGCCGGCGTCGTCCAGGGCCTGTCCGAAGGCATGGCATTCGCGGAGAAGGCGGGTCTCGACATCCCGGCCGTCATGGAGACGATCGCCAAAGGGGCCGCCGGCTCCTGGCAAATGGAGAACCGCTGGAAGACGATGATGGAGGACAAGTTCACCTTCGGTTTCGCGGTCGACTGGATGCGCAAGGACCTGGCCATCTGTCTCGAGGAGGCGCGTCGCAATCGCGCGCATCTGCCGGTCACGGCGCTCGTCGACCAGTTCTACTCCGAGGTGCAGGCGATCGGCGGCGGACGCTGGGACACTTCAAGCCTGGTGGCACGGCTAAGAAACGCCGACAAGGGCAAAGCGTGATGGGGATCGCCAACACCGCCGTCTACACCGCGCTTCTGGCGGTGCTGCTCGTCGTATTGTCGGCCCGGGTGATCGGCGTGCGTCGGTCGAGACGCATCTCGCTCGGCGACGGTGACGATGTCGACCTCAGGGCACGCATCCGCGCCCACGGCAACTTCACAGAGTATGCGCCGATGACGCTGTTGCTGATGGCATTCGCCGAGCTACAGGGTGGTCCTGCCTGGCTCATCCATGCCATGGGGCTCGCGCTCCTCGTCGGCCGCCTCGCCCATGCCGCTGCGGTCTCACCGGTCGAGCAGATCATGCCGCTGCGTGTCGCCGGCATGAGCCTCACGCTCGCAACACTCGTCGTGGGCGCGATCGCCAATCTGGTCCTCGGGTTTGGCGGATGAGCGGCGAGGCAGCCTGCATCCCACCACTGGAGGTCGGCCGGCGGCTCCTGTCGCGCAGCCCCGTGCTCATCTGGCTCGGCGCCGAGATCGTCGGCCTGGAGCCGGGATACGCCCATCTGGCGATGACCATCGGCGACCAGCACACAAACTTCATCGGCGTCGGCCATGGTGGCGTCGTCTTCACCCTCGCTGATGCCGCCTTGGGCTTCGCCTCGAGCTGCCGCAACGACAGAGTGGTCACGGCCGACGCCGAGATCCGCTATCTGATGCCCGCGAAGGCCGGCGAGCGCCTCGAGGCGGTTGCCCGCGAGGTCTGGCGGCGGCCGCCTAATGCCCTCACCGATGTCGAGGTGCGGCAGGGAGGCCATGTGCTGGCGCTCATGCGCGGCCGAGTCCGCTCGCTGGGCGAGCCGCACTTCACCGAGTGATGGCCTGGCGCGGCCCCTCGCGCGTCAACTGTCCCGGCGCAGCAGAACGCTGAAGGTGTTGCCACGCCGGCGATAGAGCATGAGCGTCGCATCGTGAGCCTTGCAGAAGGTGCGAACGTCCTCGATGGTGCGGGGGTCGGTCGAAACGAGCTCCATCGTGCGTCCGGCCGCCAGATGTCCATAGGCTTCCGTCGCCTTGAGGATTGGTGCCGGACGACCGAGACCGCGCGCGTCGACGACAAGATCCGGGCGGCCCGCGGGCAAGAGCGCATGCGACGTCCAGACATCGCCGGCGCCACCAGCCTCATCGGTCGAACCGGATGCCACCCGAGCCAGGGATCTCTGTCGGCGGTGCTCGGACATGAGGCTCCAGAGGTTGCCCGCGAGGATGACGGCACCACCGAGCAGCACCAGAGGATCGAGCGGCTCGGCGTAGAGCAAAGCCCCGGCGATGGCGATCAGGGGCAATCTGAGGAAGTCGAGCGGAGCGACCATCACGGCATCCGACAGCTTGAAGGCGCGGGCGAGGCAGTAGTGCGCGCCCATGCCGGCAAGCGTGATGGCGGTGAGAAAGCCGTAGACGATCGGTTGCTCGACTTCGAGATACCGCCAGGCCAGCGCCAGCGTGACCGGGATCTGCAGTGCTCCCATATAGAACACGATGGTGATCGGCTTCTCGGTCGGCGCCAGCATCTTGGTGCCGAGCATCGATCCAGCGAAGCCGATGGCGCCGAGCAGCATGATTCCGGCGCCGATGTTCAGCTCCATCATGCCCGGCCGCGCGACGATCAGAACGCCGAGGAAGCCGAGCAGCGCCGCGACCACCCGCGCCAGCGTCATGCGCTCGCCCAAGACCAGTGGTGCCAGGACGGCGACCCAGATCGGCGCCGTGAACTCGTAGGCGAACACCTGCGCGAGCGGGATCAATGTCAGGGCGTAGAACCAGCTCATCTGGCCGCCGAACTGAAAGGCGTTGCGCCCGAGGTGCGTCAGCATGCGCTTGGTCTTGAGCACGCCGAAGCCGTCGCCTCGGACGGTCAGAATGAGCAAGACAACGCCGGTCGCGATGAAGGCGCGGAACATCATGATCTCGATCGTGGAGACGGATCGCGTCGCCTCGCGCCCGGCCAGCGCCATGACGAGGAAGCAGCAGAGCGCCCCAGTCATCCAGAGCCCGGTCTGCACGGCCGTGCTCAGGGCGCGGTGGTCGCCGGCCTGCTCCTTTCCTGGCGTCGCTTGAGCGGTCATGCGGCCTCTCGTTGACCCTGGTATCGCAATGGTCTGGCACATCCATGCCACGCCATGATAGTTCTCTCCATCCCCAAGACCCCGACCGCCAGCAGATCGATATGCCCACGAAGCGCACCCGGACCGCCGTCAATCAGCATTTCGCCTCCGACAACAACGCCGGCATTGCGCCTGCCGCCCTCGAGGCGCTGCTCGCCGCCAACGCCTCGGGCCACGAGCCCTCCTACGGCGAGGACCGCTGGACGCTCGAGGTCTGCGACCGCATGCGGCGCCTCTTCGAGACCGATTGCGAGGTTTTCTTCGTCTTCAACGGTACGGCCGCCAACTCTCTGGCACTGGCCTCGCTTTGCCAATCCTATCATTCGGTGATCTGCCATGCGCTGGCGCATGTGGAGACGGATGAGTGCGGTGGACCCGAATTCTTCTCGAACGGCTCGAAGCTGCTGACAGCCGAAGGTGCGATGGGCAAGCTGACGCCCGAGGCGATCGACCACGTCGCCTCGAAGCGGACGGATCTCCATTTTCCGAAGCCGAAGGCGCTGTCGATCACCCAGGCCACCGAATGCGGCACGGTCTACACCGTCGAGGAGCTGCACGCCATTGCCGCCATCGCCAAGCGGCACGGCCTCAACATTCATATGGACGGCGCGCGCTTCGCCAATGCCGTGGCGAGCCTCGGCGTGACGCCTGCCGAGATCACCTGGCGCGCCGGTATCGACGTCCTGACCTTCGGTGGCACGAAGAACGGTCTGCCGGTCGGCGAGGCCGTGATCTTCTTCAAGAAGGAGCTTGCCGATGACTTCGCCTGGCGCGTCAAGCAGGCAGGGCAGCTCGCCTCCAAGATGCGCTTCGTCTCGGCCCCCTGGCTCGGGCTCCTCGACAACGACACCTGGCTCGACAACGCGCGGCACGCCAATGCCATGGCGCAGCGGCTCGCTGCCGGCATCGAAAGTCTCCCCGGCATCCGGCTGATGTTTCCCGTCGAGGCCAACGCCGTGTTTGCCGAGATTCCGGCCGAGACCCAGACAGCGCTCCGCGCGGCAGGCTGGCGCTTCTACACCTTCATCGGCGAGGGGGGCTGCCGGCTGATGTGCGCCTTCGACACCCTGCCCGAGACGGTCGACCGCCTGGTCGCCGACATCCGGCACCTCACCGTTGCCAAGCGCAGGCGGAGCTGAGCCGCCACCGGCCGGATGGTTCATCAGCACCCGCCATGACCCTGCCGGGCCGCGGCGGCTATTGGAACAAGAGGTCGAAGATCGACTTCTGCTTCTTTTTCTTCTGCGCCGTCGACTTCTTTTGACCGGACCGGGGTGCTTGCGTCGAGTTGCCGCCGAACAGGAGACTCTCGAGTGTCTGCGGCTGCTTGGAGGAGGTCGAGACGGTCTTCTTCGTCTGCCGCGGCACCCTGAGCTTGAACTCGCTGGTCACCCCGTCGGGACCCTTGACGGTGACCGCCCCGCCCTCCCAGCTCCACACGGCCAGCCTCTGACCCTGCCGGTACGGCTCCAGGGAGACCATCCGGCCGCGGTTGAGGTCGATGATCGCCGCCATTTCGATCTCTTCGGGCTGGTCCTTGGGCCCGAGCTTGCCGGCCAGGTATCGCAGCACTCCAATGCCCTTGAAGGGCGATTTCTTCAGCTCCCAGTCGAGCAGGCGCGGTGCCTCACCGCCATAGACCTCGAGCGGCACGCGCATCCGGCCGAAACGCTCGTTGGATGCAAAATAGCGCTCCTGCACGTCGACAAAAACGCGCCAGTCCTCGAGCTCGCTACCGGCCACCTCTTTGGGTGGCGGCCGACCTTCGCCGGTCAAGCGCTCGATCGCCTGCCAGAGATCGTCGCTGTCGAGGCCGAGGCTCACGGCCTGCCGGTAATCGGCGACTGCGGCATCGGAACGGCCGAGAGCCTCGTTGATCTCGCCCCGCGTCTCGAAGGCATCAGGGCTCTCCGGATCGAGCTTCAGGGCCTTGTCGATGTCTGTCAGACCGAGCTCCGGCCGACCTTGCTTCATCTCCGTCCATGCTCGGTAGACGAAGGTCAGCGCATAGCGCGCATCGAGGGTCAGAGCCTGGCTGAAGGCCGCCATGGCCTCGTCGTAGGAGCCGGTCAGCGCCAGGACATGCCCCTGCTCGGCGATGGCCGGGACGAGCTTCGGATCGATCTCGATGGCCCGCGCCAGATCCCGGAGCGCACCCTGATAGGCCTTGACCGCAGCCTGCGCCTTGCCGCGCGCCAGGAGAAGGCTCGGATCGTCAGGGGCCGCCTCCAGCGCATCATTGAGATCGGCGATCGCCTCTTCGTCCAGGTCGAGCTGCATCTTGCCCTCGGCCCGGTTGCGATAGCCGGATCGATAGCTCGGGTCGAGCGCCAATGCGCGCGAAAAATCCCGAATGGCTGCGTAGGTATGGCCGAGCATCAGCTGCGCCTGGCCGCGGCCGTTGATGGGAGCCGGCGAGGTCGGCGACAGCTCCGCCGCCCGCCCGAAATCCTCGATGGCCTTGTCGTAGTTGCCGCGCTGCATGCTGGCGATGGCGCGATTGTTGATGGCGGCGACGTAGTTCGGAGCGAGCAGGATGGCGCGATCGAAATCTTTCTCGGCCTCCGCCGACTGGCCCATGGCGAGCAGCACATTGCCCCGGTTGTTATAGGCGGCGGCGAGCTCGGGAAGAACCGTCACCGCTTCGTTGAAGCTGGCGATGGCTCCCTTGTTGTCGCCCAGACGCCAACGCGCGATGCCCTGGTCATTGAGGAGTGCCGCGCGTCGATCGCTGGTGAGCTCGGGAAATGCCAGGGCCTCGTCGAGCATCGTCGATGCATCGGCAAACTCACCCTTCGCAAGCGCTGCCGCCGCCCGGTCGGCCAGCACCTCGGGCGACTCGCCAGCAGGCGCAGGCAGGCTGCCCACGAGTTGCATCGCCAGAACAAAGATCAGAGTTCGTCGCAATTGCCGTTGCCTCCAATCGGTAAACGGTAGCACAAAGAAACCAAGACCGCAGGCAGGCATTGAGCAATTCCCTGCCACCGTCAACAAAGCACCACAGTCGAGCCCATGACTTGGGCCGGAAGCGGGCAAAAACCACCATCTTGGAGAGGAGAGCACTGCTCATGCGGAGCGCCATCCGCAAAGGCTCCGAAATGCTGACCTGGGCCGCGGCCGCCGGGCTCGGCCTGCTCTGGCTCAACGCGAGCCTGGCCCGCCAGCCGGCGCCGACCGATCTCATGAGTCTCGGCATGGCGCCCGCCGGACCGCATCAGGCGAGGACGGCCGATCTCGACCATATGATCGGCCAGATGCTCGTGGTCGGCTTTTATGGTCAGTCGGCCTCGGACGGCTTCACGCGCAAGATCCTCGGCCAGGTGCGCGATGGGCGCATCGGCGGCGTCATCCTGATGGACCAGAACATCCGCTCGCGCGACCAGCTCGAGCGGCTGACCAGCGCCCTGCATGCCGCCGACCCGCCGCTGCCGCTCCTCATCGCCATCGATCAGGAGGGCGGGGCGGTCCAGCGCCTCGGCCCCAAGCAAGGCGTCCCACGCTTGCCGGGAGCGGCTCGTCTGGCGCGCCAAGGCTCTCTCGAGCGGGCCACCGAGCTCTATGCCGGTCTGGCCACCGAGCTCAAGACTCTCGGAATCAACCTGAACCTCGGACCGGTGGTCGATCTCGCCCGCAACCCCCGGAGCCGGATCATCGTGCGCCAGGGCCGCAGCTTCGGCACCGATCCGGGCACCGTCGCCGCCTTCGCCGAGGCGTTCATCCGGGCTCACCGGCGGGCCGGCGTACTGACGGCCGCCAAGCATTTTCCCGGCCACGGCTCGACCGCGGCCGACAGTCATCGCGGCCTGATCGATCTCACAGAGAGCTGGAGCGAGTCCGAGCTCGAACCCTACCGAATGCTCGTCGGCTCCGAGCCGCCGCCGATCGTGATGGTCGGCCATCTGCATCTCGACCGCTTCGATGCCGATGCGAAGATACCGGCAACGCTGTCGAAGGAGGCCATCGAAAGCATGCTCCGCGGCGAGATCGGCTATCAGGGCGCCGTGATCACCGACGATCTCGAAATGGGCGCCATTCGCCGCACCTACAAGACGGAGGACGCCGCCGTTCTGGCCATCGCCGCCGGCAATGATCTGGTCCTCATCTCCAACACCCGCCGGCCCGATCCGTTCCTGCCCGAGCGCCTCCTGGCGAAGGTCCGGGCGGCCGTGCTCGATGGCACGATTCCCCGGCGGCGGATCGAGGATGCCTATCACCGTATCGTCGCCCTGAAGAGGATGCTCGCGGTGCCCGAACCCGTCCTCGCTGGACCGAGATAGGCACGCGCCCGATGCGGCCTTGCCGCCGCCCTACCCCAATCGTCCGCTGGCATGCGCGAACAGGAGATAGACCCGCCCGGTCTCGGCAGCGAGGTGGGCGAGTGCCGTACGCCCGCTCGCATCCTTCTGATCGGCATCGCGTAGGTGCCGCTCGAAATCGGCGAGATACCGCTCGGCCATGTTGCGGAAGCTCGCATCAGTCCTGAGCTTGTGCGTGATCTCGTCGAAGGTGAGCTGACCCTGGCGTGTGTAGATCTGGCGGGTGAAGACGCCCCGCTCGCCGTTGCGATAGCGCGACCAGGCATTGGCCGCCGCGCCGGCATCGACGGCCTGGGAGATCTGGGCGAGATCGATGCCGACGCTCGAGGCGCCGCGCTCGTCCTCGTCCTTAGAGGCGCGTTTCAAAAGATCGGCCAACGACCATCCATCGCGCGCACCGGCCTCGGCGGTCGTCGTGGCCGGAACCCCGGCCTGCGGCCGGACGCTGCTGCGGCTGCCGCCCGTGGCACCGCCGAACCGCGATCCCGCAACGCTCTCCGGCGGCGTCACGTCACGGGCGATGCGCTGCTCCCGCGACATTTGCGACAAGCGCTCGATGGCGGTGAGCTGGTCCTGCAGGGTCTTGCGGATGGCGACGGCACTCTCGCGTGCGGCCCGGGGCATCTCGCCGGCACGTCCCTCGATCATCGTCCGGGTCCGCTCGAACTCGCTCGAGGCGGCGCGCGCACGCTCCTCCGCCTCGGAGGTGGTGCGATGCATCTGCTGCGTCAGGCTGGCAAGCTGCTCGTTGACGTCCCGCGCCGTCTCCTGGAAACGCGAGCGCAGATCGGCGAGCGCCCGCTCGGTCTGGCTCTCGGCCTCGGTACGGATGCGATCGAGGTCGTAGCTCGACATCGATGCCCCGCCGCCACCGCTCATCAGCATCTGGCCGTGCCGCTCGAACCGCTCGGTGAGTTGGCCGATCTGGCCGAGCAGGTCCTCCGAGACCTCCTTCAACAGCTTCGACTGCAGATTGAGGCCGCCGATGGCCTGTACCGACTGATGCGCGATCTGCTCGCTCGTATGACGAACCGCCTCGATGCCGTCGACCAGCGTCTGGTCGAGGTGCCCGGCCTGCCGGCGCAGGACATCGCCCAGCGCATCGGCATGGCTCTCCATCGCATGACGCAGTGCGTGCGCCCGATCGGCCACTACAGAGTCAAGCATGCTGGCGCCGCGGCTGATGCTGTCGTCGAACGACCGGAGACGCTCGACGAAAGCGGCATCGATGGCGCGCGTCCGCTCGATCAGCGCCGCGTCGAGCGCGTCGCTGCGCGTCGTCATCGCCTGCTCGATCCGCTGCATCTTGCCGTCGAACGAGCGGTCGAAGGCATCGATCCGGCCGACGACGGAGGCATCGATTTCCGCGAATTTGGCGCCAAGCGAGGCATCGAGGGCCCGGGCCCGGTTCTCGAACAGCTTCAACCGCTCGCCGAGCGAGCTGCCGAAGCTCTCGGCCTGACCGGCGAACGAGTCCTCGACCGCCAGCTTGAATTCGGACAGCACGCGCTGCAGGTGGCCGGTCCGCTCGCCGAGCGTCGCCTCGAGGCTGCCGGTGCGCTGCGCCAGCGCCGTCTCCAGCGCCGCGAGATTCTTCGCTGCTCCCTCGACGATGCGAGTGAGTCGCGTCTGCTCGCCACCGAGCTTCTCGAGCAGGCTCGGCACCTCGGTACCGATCCGCTGGTTCATGACATTCAGCGAGGCGTAGAGCGAGTTACCCTTCTCGGAGAGCTGGTCGGCAACCCCGGATCCGGCCTGCGCCAGACGCCGCGCCGCCTGGTCTGTCGCGGCGAAGATGTCGTGCGAGACCTGGGCGCCGACGCCGCGCAGGGTCTCGGCGACCCGGTCGCCCGAATTGGCGAGCGCGTCGCGCTCGCTGACGAGTTCGTCGATCAGGGCGCGGATGCGATGCTCGTTGTCGCCGTAGGAGCGCTCGAGCTCCGCGACCTCGCCATGCACCATTGCCTCGAGCTCCGCGGCGCGGCCGAGCGCCCGCGAGATGGCGTCGTTCATGGCTCCGACCTGCCGGCGCACCGACTGGCCGAGCGAGGCGATCTGCTGCTCGGCGAGACGGTCGGGCTCGGCGAGCCGGATCGCCACCTCGGCCATCGTCGAGCTCATATTCTTGAGCTCCTGCGTCCGGACCGAGAGATAGGCGAGGAACCATACCAGAGCGATCGGCACGCCGATGACAGCGAGCGCCGCCATCGCCGTCGGGCTCAGCAGCGCCGTTGCCAGGCCGTCCGATTGGGCGACGACGCTTGCCAGCATCGCCACGGCCAGACCGGTCCCGACCACGCCCCAGATCAAAGTGGCGAGTGAGGCGTATTTGTAAGGCGCTCGAGACGGTTGCTGTTGCAGCGCGTAGATGAGGCCGCCGATCGAAGGACTGTCGTCGTTGGCGGCGATCCGCTCGCGCGCCGGCCCGGCGGCACGGCGGCGTCCGACGCGGCGAACAGGCGCCAGCTCGCGCGTATCGCGCGGCGGCGCGACGCCCACGGCCATCGGCTCATCGGTCGCAGGTCTCTGCCCCGTCTCCTCGCCGGCCTGTCGATCCAGTGCCATCCCCGATCCCGTCTGGCGACCACGCCGCTCCATGGCCGAGTTGCCCTGATAGCCCAATTTCCGGGCCCTGTCACAAGGGCGATCGACGCCTTGCCAACAGAACTGGTGAGAAGCCGTGGATAGCCCGACGGAACCGTTTCGAATCCAGCCGTTGCGCTCCGCGCCCCCAAGAGCTTGCGCTGGCCGACCGTCGCGCGGATTCTTGGCGAAAAGATGAGCCCTGCGCCTCCGCCGGATCGCCCACGGTCGCTCTTAACACTTTGTTTTCGCGCCTTGGCGAGGATCGGCACTCCGAGACCAGCAACGCGCAGCTTCACTCAGCGACCCATGCCCGACACGATCACCCGAGATACCCTCGACGAGGCCGCCATCGACACCGCGCATCTCGAGCGCGCGACGTTCGCCGATCGCGCCTTCCGCGACGAGGTGCTCGGGCTTTTCATCCGCGAGGCCAGGAGCTTGCTGAGCCGCCTGGCGTCGGCGCCGACGGATGCGGAGTGGAAGATCGCCGCCCACACCCTCAAGGGCATGGCCCGGGGTGTCGGTGCCGGACCGCTTGCCGCGGCCGCGGCCGAGGTGGAGCCGCTGGTCAATGGCGAGCGGCTGGCGCGCCGCTCCGACGAGCTTGCCCGGCTTCAGAGCCTCGTCGACCGGGCGAGCGCCACTGCGGAAGGCCTGATGCGCCAAGCCTGAGCGGCCCCGCGCGTTAACCGCAAAGCCCTCGATCCCCCTGGATTCCTGCGGCCGAGCGGCCTCTAGTGCCGGAGAGCGAGCTGTCCTATAGAAACCCGCCCGGGGCCTCTCCCCGGTCCATGACCTTTTGCCAAGCCCCCACCGTCCGGAGCCCTTTCCGTCCATGGTCAAAATTACCTACATCGAGCACAACGGCACCGCCCACGAGGTTCAGGCCGAACCGGGCCTTACGGTCATGGAAGCCGCCATCAAGAACAGCGTGCCGGGCATCGAGGCCGAATGCGGCGGGGCGTGCGCCTGCGCCACCTGCCATGTCTATGTCGACGAAGCCTGGCTGCCGAAGACCGGGGAGCGGCAATCCATGGAGGAGGACATGCTGGATTTCGCCTTCGATGTCCGCCCGACGAGCCGCTTGAGCTGCCAGATCCGCGTGACCGAGGCCCTGGATGGGCTCGTCGTCCGGGTGCCCGAGAAACAGTTCTGAGACCCGACACCGACCGAGTGGCCTGGTGCACCGGGCCGGAGGAGCCCCATGAGCGACGATACCATCGCCACGATCGAAACCGATGCGCTCATCGTCGGCGCCGGCCCCTGCGGGCTGTTCGCCGTCTTCGAGCTCGGCCTACTCGACATCAAGTGCCACCTTGTCGACATCCTCGACCGGCCGGGCGGCCAGTGCACCGAGCTCTATCCGGAGAAGCCGATCTACGACATCCCGGCGTTGCCGGTCGTCACCGGCCAGGAGCTGACCGACAAGCTCATGGAGCAGATCAAGCCGTTCGGGCCGACCTTCCATTTCAACGAGCGGATCGACAGCCTCGAACGGCTGGGCGAGGGCAGGTTCCGCCTGACGACCGATGCCGGCACGCAGTTCGTCACAAAAGTGGTGATCATCGCCGCCGGCGGCGGCTCCTTCACGCCCAAGCGTCCACCGCTCCCCGGCATCGACGCCTATGAGGGCACGAGCGTCTTCTACTCGGTCAGGAAGATGGACGCCTTCCGCGGCCATGACGTGCTCGTCGTCGGCGGCGGCGATTCGGCCCTCGACTGGACCTTGAACCTGCAGCCGATCGCCAGGAGCCTGACGCTATTGCATCGTCGCGACGAATTCCGCGGCGCGCCGCACTCGGTGGAGAAGATGCGCCAGCTGGTGGCGCAGGGCGCCATGCGGCTCGAGATCGGGCAGATGACGGGGCTCACCGGCGCCGACGGCAGCCTCACGGGCGTTGCCATCAAGCGCAACGACAATTCGACGGAGACGCTCGCCGTCGATCGCATCCTGCCCTTCTTCGGGCTGACGATGAAACTCGGCCCGATCGCCGACTGGGGCCTCAATCTCCACGAGAATCTGATCCCCGTCGACACGGCCCGGTTCGAGAGTAGCGAGCACGGCATCTTCGCCATCGGCGACATCAACACCTACCCGGGCAAGCTCAAGCTGATCCTGTCCGGCTTCCACGAGGCTGCACTGATGGCGCAGGCGGCGCAGAAGATCGTCTATCCGGACAAGAAGGTGATCTTCCAGTACACGACCAGCTCCTCGAGCCTGCAGAAGAAGCTGGGCGTGAGGTAGGCGGGCGGGGCTATAGAGGAGCGGACGTTTGTCGCGCGAACTGATGTGCATTGCGGCAGCGTCGCCATGGGCCAGAAGGGTGCATTATCCTATTCGCAGCGCGAATGTCTGAATTCGGCCCTATAACGCCGATAGCGCTCAGCTCGTGCACTCGAGAGTAAGGCGATCAAGTGGTAAAACCAGTCCAGCCGGAAGATCGCGGAGAAGTCTACTGGGCGAGTCTTCCGTTCAGCGCTCTCGCGAAGTTACCGGACGATCAGGTCAAGTTTCTCATAACTGCCACTCGTATTGCCAACGACGTTTTGCTGTTGCAGCGCCTTCTGATCGCTATTGAAAACAACTTAGCGAATGCTGACAGTGCTGAGCGGCAAGCTGGAACAGGATCATGGTTTGGAGCCATAACGCTGTTGGCGGGTAAGCTATGGGAGGGCTTCAGCGCGATTTCGAGGTACGCGCGCTTGTGGAGGCCCGACAGCGGTCTGGTGTTGGAATCGGAAGGCATCGCTGCTCGTACCGAACTCAACAAGATGTTCGCCAGCGCGTCTCCGCTTGATGTAGTGCGAAACAAATCTGCTTTCCACTACGACGGCAAGGAAGTTCTTGAGGCCGAGGTTGCTGCATTCGCACCACACAGAAATCGCTGATGAAATGGAATGGATCTTGGGTAGCGAATCGGAAGCACATTATCTGTTCAGCTCCGCCATCCAGGTTCGCCGTACTGAAGCGCCTACCCTGGCATGCTCAACAAAAGCAAATGGATGCTCTGTACGGTGACACCGTTGGCGCTGCGCTGGCCATGGCGACTTTTCTCAATATGCCTTTGCCGCTCTGCTCGCAGCCCAGCATTCAGCCCACGATGATCACACGGAAAAGATCGTCATTTTCTGACCGCCCGGCCGCAGAGCATCAAGTTGCCCATGCTGGCGTCGCTGGACAGGGTACGTAAAGGCCGGATATCGGACTCGGTTGAGCAGGAAAGCGACGGCCGACGACGTCCGCTCGGGTCAATGGCAGCTGTGTACAATGCCGATAACGCGCTGCATCTGCTCACGACGCTCCCTCCGCCCAGCGCACCTCCCGCTGCCCCTCCCTCCCCTCTCCCGCAAGCGGGGGGGGCGGATGCGCGGTGCGTCCCTGACGTGTAGAAAAGAAGGGCGGCTCTGCCTCCTCCCCGCAAGCGGGGGAGAGAGAACCGACCAGGCCGAATGGCCGTATTTCCTCACCCCCTCACATAAAAGCCGGGGAGAGGAGGATCACGGTGCGTCCTCACGCGTCAGGCGGGCGGCGCCATCTCTCTGCAGCGAAGCGTACGGAGAGGGAGGGTGAAGAGCAGCGGCGGCGAGCGCTGGCCAAGCCGGATCACGCGCCGCCTCAGCGCATCGGAGATTCGTCAGAACACCGGCGAGTTCTCGATCACATCGATGTTGTCGAACCGCAGCAGCGATGGCAGGGCGGCGGCTTCAGCGGTTCGCTCGGCATCGGCCGCCCGCTCCATCGCTCCCATGCGTCGCCCCGTCGACCTCGATGATGAGCTTGGCTTCCCGGCAGAGGACGTCAGCCCAAAGTAGATGTCGACGGGGCTTGCCGCACGAATTTGCGGCCATCCAATTGGCGCTCGGGCGCGCTCAGAGCTTGCGCTCGGCGACGCTCGTCTGGGATCGCAGAACCCGTGAGCGGTTGCTAATCGGACGGTGTTCTTTCTGGCGCACACTCACCCTTCTGCCAGGTGGGTGATCTGTGCGTCGACGCGTCCAGATGGGTGCAGGGATGCCTCCTGCTGACCCGCAAGAGGCGGCGGGAGAGCGGCGTACCGGGTGGGTTGACGCCTCCTCTCCCCGCAAGAGGCGAGGGGGAATGCGCGACCGTGCCGAATGGCCGTAGGGTTGCCTCACCCTCCCCTCTCCCCGCAAGCGGGGAGAGGAGGATGCACGGTGCGTCCCTGACGCGTCAGGCGGGCACGGCGCACGCCTCCTCTCCCCGTAGCGAAGCGTACGGGGAGAGGGGAGGGTGAGGGGCAGCGGCCCGGCGAAGCGCTGGCCAAGCCGGATCATGCGCGCGCCGCCCTCAGCGCATCGGCGATCGCGTCAAGAACACCGGCGAGGTTCTCGATCACATCGATGTTGTCGAACCGCAGCACGCGATAGCCAAGGGCGGCGAGCTTCGCGGTTCGCTCGGCATCGGCCGCCCGCTCCGTATCGCTCCCATGCGTCGCCCCGTCGACCTCGATGATGAGCTTGGCTTCCCGGCAGAGGACGTCGGCAAAGTAGATGTCGACCGGGGCTTGCCGCACGAATTTGCGGCCATCCAATTGGCGGTTGCGGAGCGCGCTCCAGAGCTTGCGCTCGGCGATGCTCGTCTGGGATCGCAGAACCCGTGAGCGGTTCGTCTTCCATGGCTGCTCGCCACGCATGTCGCCCCTCCCTCTCCCTCCCGCTGCCCCTCACCCTCCCCTCTCCCCGCAAGCGGGGAGAGGCGGATGCACGGTGCGTCCCTGACGCGTCAGGCGGGTACGGCTCTCGCCGCCTCTCCCCGCAAGAGGCGAGAGGGAAAGAGCGGCCGTGCCGAATGGCCGTAGGGTTGCCTCACCCTCCCCTCTCCCCGCAAGCGGGGAGAGGCGGATGCACGGTACGTCCCTGACCGCGCGGACCACCGGCCTCGGCGCCTGTGCCACAATTCGCAAAGCCCCCCGGAAAACACTTATCCCCGCCCCCAAAACCTCGCGGATACTCGTTGCGGTCCCCCGGCGAGGGCGTTGCTCGCGAGGCGTCACGGCAGTGCGGGAGGACACGGCGTCTGCCGGACGGCGCGTCACGCGCGCGCCGGGCGGCAGGGTATGCACCTGGTCCCGGAGAGGGTGAGACGCCTCTCCCCGAAGCAGCTCGGCTTGTGAGGTGGACCTGGATGAGCTCCGAAAACGCCGTCGCGGGGCGGTCCTCGGCCGCCTTCTTGTTGCTTGCGCAAGCGGCTGACCGGCCGCCCCGCGCCCCTCGATCTTTCGAGCCTGGCACCGGTCGCGGTGCGGGGCCGGGCGGAGCGTTGGCTTGCCGGGCGCGGGCCCGGCGAAGGGCAGAGGGCGGGATCGAGGGACCTCGGGGATGGGCCGCTCCCCCCTTGCCTCGCGCCGGATGCCTGTGACAGCCTTGCCGTCCCGCACCACCCCGCAGCATGGAGCGCCGATGTCGACCAGCGAGGTCTCAACCGAGCGTCACGGCAAGACGCTTGTCATCACCATGAACCGGCCCAAGGCCAATGCCATCAACCGGCCGTTCAGCCGGGCGCTCTGGCGGGCCTACGATATGCTGCAGACCGACGACGGCCTCGTCTGTGGCGTGCTGATGAGCGCGCTCGACCGCATCTTCTCAGCCGGCTACGACCTGAAGGAGCAGGCGAATGAGAGCTGGGACCCGGCTTGGGATCATGATCCCGAACTCGGCCTCGGCCCCGGCGGATTCGGCGGCATCGCCGAGAACTGGGCGCTCGACAAGCCCGTCATCGCCGCCGTGCACGGCGCGGTCGTCGGCGGCGGCTTCGAGATGTCGCTCGCCTGCGATGTCATCATCGCTGCCGAGGACAGCTATTTCCTGCTGCCCGAGCTGCAGCGCGGCTTTCTCCCCGATGTCGGCGGCTATCAGTGGCTGACGCGCAAGCTGCCGGTCAACGTCGCCATGGAGATGATCCTGACCGGCCGGCGCATGGAAGTGGACGAGGCCGAGCGCTGGGGGCTCGTGCACCGGATCGTTCCTCGGTCCGAGCTGAAGGCGACGGCGCTCGAGATGGCTGGCCGGATCGCGCTCGGCGCGCCGCTCGCCATTCGGGCCCTCAAAGCGACGGTTCGCGCGACGCAGCATGTCAGCATCGAGGAGGCGCTCGCCCGCGCCAAGAAGGGCAAGAGCGGCGTTCCCGTCTTCGAGCAGATGATGGCGTCCGAGGATTTCATCGAGGGGCCGCGCGCCTTCGCCGAGAAGCGCCCGCCCCGATGGAAGGGCAAATAGGCGATATCCGGTCGCCAGCCCCCGGCGAAACCTCTCACGGTGAAGGAGTTGCGATATGCCGAAGACCGTTCTCATCACCGGCGCCTCGCGCGGCATCGGCCGCGACACGGCGCTGCTCGCCGCAGAGCGCGGCTACGCGGTTGCCGTCAACTATCACTCGAGCAAGGCGAAGGCCGAGGAGGTCGCCGATCTCATCAAGAGGCAAGGCGGCAAGGCCGAGATTTTCCAGGCGAACGTCGCAAAGCAAACCGAGGTCGCGCGCATGTTCGCCGAGATCGACGAGCGGCTCGGCCCGATCGACGCCCTCGTCAACAACGCGGGCGTCGGCTACACGCAGGGCCGGCTCGACGAGACGAGGCCCGAGGATCTGGTGGCGACGTTCGAGGTCAACGTCTTCGGCCTCTTCTACTGTTGCCAGGAGGCCGTCCGGCGCATGTCGACGCGACATGGCGGCAAGGGCGGCGCCATCGTCAACATCTCCTCCGGCGCCGCGCGCAATGGCGGGCCCGGCGCCTATATCGACTATGCCGGATCGAAGGCGGCGGTCGACGTCATGACGACCGGGCTCGCCAAGGAGGTCGGCGGCGAGGGCATCCGCGTCAACGGCGTGCGCCCGGGCTTCACGGAAACCGAGATGATCGAGCTGACGCGCAAGGAGGACCCGCAATTCCTCGAGACTGCGATCAAGGCCATGCCCATGGGCCGGCTCGGAACGGCACGCGAGATCAGCCATTGCGTGCTCTGGCTCCTGTCGGAGGACGCCTCCTACGTCACGGGCACGATCATCGATGCGGCCGGCGGCCGGACGACGGCATAGCCTCCGCTAAGCCAGCGCGCCGGCCAGCTCCTTGATGGCGGCGAAGGCGATGTCGACATCGGCCTCGGTCGTCTCGGTCTGGCCGATCTGGACGCGGATCACGAGCTGGCCGGCGTGCCGTGTCGGCGTCAGATAGGTGCGGCCGTCGTCGTTGATGGCATTGAGGAGGCGCTGGTTGAGGGCGTCGAGTGCCTCGGAATCGAGGCCGGGACGGACCAGCCGGAAGGTGAAGAGCGACAGCATCGGCGGCGTCACGATCTCGAGGCCGGGAACGGCGGCGATGCTTTGGGCGAGCCTCTCGGCCATTGCGATATGCCGGCGGATGATCGACCGCAATCCCTCGACTCCATAGGCACGAATGACGAACCACAGCTTCAAGGCACGGAACCGCCGTCCGAGCTGCGGCGACCACTCGCTGTAGTTGAGGATGCCGTCATGGCCGTGGGTCGCCAGATACGACGGCCGGATCCCGAGAGTCCTGACGAGCGCCTCGGGATCGCGCAGAAACAGCACGGAGCAGTCGAAGTTGGTCATCAGCCATTTGTGCGGATTGAACACCAAGCTGTCGGCCTGCTCAGCACCGGCCATCCAATGTCGGAGTTCCGGACAGATCATGGCGCTGCCGGCCCATGCGGCATCGACATGCAGGTGGAGCCCGTGCTTCCGGGCAACCTCGGCGACCGCGGCAATGTCATCGGAGGCGCCGACGCTTGTGCCGCCGAGGGCCGCGACGACGACGGCGGGCCGGCGGCCGACTGCGCGATCCACCTCGATCGCGGCCTCGAGCGCGGCCGGGTCCATGGCGAGATGCGGCCCACGCGTTTCCACTTTGACGAGATTGTCCTGGCCGATGCCGGCCATCCAGCAGGCCTTGTCGATCGAGGAATGCACCTGGTCGGAGGCATAGACCCTGACCGGCGGCTGGCCGGCGAGCCCTTGTGCGTTGCCGGTAAACCCGAGCGCCTTCTCGCGGCCGGTCAAAATGGCGGCGAAGGTCGCCGTCGAGGCGGTGTCCTGGATGACGCCGTGAAAGCCGTCCGACAGGCCGATCATCTGCCGGAGCCACTGGGTGACCGCGGTCTCGAGCTCGGTGGCCGCTGGCGAGGTCTGCCAGAGCATGCCCTGCGCCGCGATCGCCGCCGTCAGATATTCGGCGACGACCGAGGGCGGGCTTGCATTGGCGGGAAAATAGGCGAAGAAGCGCGGATGCTGCCAGTGCGTGATGCCGGGCGGAATGATCCGCTCGAAATCGGCGAAGATCGTCGCCATGTCCTCCGCAAGCTCGGGCGGCGTCGATGGGATCCGACGGGCGATGTCGCCGGGCGCCGTCCGGGCGCGGACCGGCCGGTCCCGGACCGTCGCCAGATAGTCGGCGCCCCAATCGGCGGCGCGGCGGCCCCAATTGCGAAGCCAATTGGTATCCATGCTCGTCTTCCAATGCCGAATGAGTGTACCAACAGGAAACGGCTTAGCCAGGGCACCCCATCCCGTCGAGACCGGCGAGCTTCACGGGCACTCGTTTGGGGCGAGAAACTTGCCCTTGATCCAGCCGCGACGTGTCCCATCGCCGTCCGTGACGTTGACCGGACACCAACCCGATTTACAAGCGCCACGACTGGAAATGATGCCGTAAGTCTTGGGCGACAGGGCGAGCACGATCGGCGCCCGTGCCGACCCCCACTTCCGCACGTTCAGCACGTCCCACTCAGGCACGTCGACGATCCGATAGCATCCGGGGCCGGTGGTTGCGGTTGCGGGCGAGGCCGGCATGAGTCCTACGACCAAGAGCGCCGCGGCTGCGAGCAGGTTGCAACGAGGCATGTCGATTGTCCTTCTCAAATCTATCCCACCCCGCAAGGCCGATTGGGCAGGCCCGACTGTGAACCCGCTCTGAACCTGCATTGCAGCCATTCTTCATCTTTGCCCGCTGTCGGCAACCGCCGACCTGCGCTAAGGTTTCCCGGAAGCCAGAAAACTCAGGTCAAGCCATGACGACACCCTACCCGCACGTCTTCTCGCCACTGAAGCTCCGCCACCGCACGCTCAAGAACCGGATCGTCTTCGGTGCCCATACGGCCAACATGAGTCACGAAGGCATCCCTGGTGAGCGGCACTTCGGCTACTACCGCGAGCGTGCCCGGGGCGGGGCTGCCATGATCGTCGTCGAGCCCGCACCGCCCCACAAAACGGGCGTGCTCATCCGTGGGAACCTGTTGCACGGCACGGACGAGATCATCCCGCACTTCCGCAAGATCACGGACGAGTGCCACAGCCACGACACGACCATGATCCACCAAATCTACCATGTCGGTGGGCACGGCGACCAAGACAACTCCTGGGCGCCCTACTGGTCGCCATCAGGCATGCCGTCCATGCACGATCCCTGGGGCAGCCACGCCATGAGCGAGGCCGAGATCGAGGAGCTGATCGCAGCTTTCATCGAGCAGGCCCGCCGCGACCGCGATTCAGGCTTCGACGGCGTCGATCTGTTTGCTGGCTACAATTGCCTGATCGACCAGTTCTGGAGCCCGATCACCAACCGGCGTAGCGACCAATGGGGCGGCTCGCTGGAGAATCGGTTGCGCTTCAGCGTGCGCATCGCCGAGGGCATCCGCAAGATGGCCGGAGACGACTTTATCGTCGGCATGACCATCTCGGGACCGGAACCCTATCCAGGCGGCCTCTCCACCGAGAACAAGCAGGAAATCGTCTCCTGGCTCGATGCCAGGGGCCTCATCGACTATTACTCGGTCGGCACCGGCAGCTATCTCAATCAATTCTCCAAGATCGTGCCGAGCTTCCACTTCCCGCTGCTCGTTGGCCGCGACGATACCGCCGCGATAAAGGCCGTTGCCAAGCATGCGAAGGTGACGATGGAAGCTCGCATCAAAGCACCCTTCAATGCCGAAAAGGTATTGAAGGAGGGCCAATGCGATCTGGTCTCGATCGTCCGTGGGCAAATCGCCGATCCGCATATGGTCAACAAGGCCAAGGAAGGCCGCTCGGAGGACATCCGGCCCTGCATCTCCTGCAATCAGCTCTGCATCGGCCGGCGCATGCGCGACTATTGGATCTCATGCCTCGTCAATCCGTCGGTGGCACGCGAGAGCAAATGGGATGGCGACAAGCTGAAATCATCCAAGACGCCCAAGGACGTGCTGGTGGTCGGCGGCGGCCCGGCGGGTCTCGAGGTAGCCCGGGCGGCGGCCGAGCGCGGACACCGTGTCCGGCTGGTGGAGCGGAATGCAGAGCTCGGTGGGCAATTCCGGCTGGCCGCCGGCCAGCCGGAACGTGGCGAGATTGGCTTCCTGCTCAACTGGTATTTGAAACAGCTCGAGAAGATGCAAGTGCGCGTCGAGCTTAAGCGCGAGATGACGGCGGACGACATCAGAGACGCTGGTGTCGATGTCGTCGTTCTGGCCACGGGGTCCCAGCCCAACCGGACCGGTTGGCAACGCTCCATGCCGCATCTCGACAAGCTGCCGGGCGCCGATCAGGACACCGTCACCACCGTACATGACGTACTCGAAGGCAATGTGACGCCCGGCACGAATGTTCTTATCCTCGATGACATCAACGGCTGGTGGCCGGCGACCGGCACCGCCCTCCATCTCGCCAAGCAGCGTCATCAGGTCACGATCGCCACGGCGTCGGAGAAGGCAGCCGCTCAGCTCGACTATTCGGCGACCGGCGATACGACGCGCGAGCGCATGGCGAAGCTGGGCATCGAAGTCCTACTCGCAACGGCCGTCAAGTCCTGGGACAATGGCAAGGCGACTCTCGTCAACCTCTATACTGGCGATGAGGAGGTTCGCGAGTTCGACACGCTCGTCACCGCTACGACGAACGTTCCCGAGGACCGGCTGTCCCGTGAGCTCGAGGGCAGCGGCATCGCCCTCCACTCGCTCGGCGACGCCATCCACGCCCGCACCGCCGGCATGGCAATCTACGAGGCGCGCGAGCTGGCGCTCAAGATCTGAGAGGTTCTGATGAACTCCAATGATGTCGTCATCACGGGCATGGCTCGGACGCCATGCGGTGGTCTCCTGGGCGAGCTTTCGGCGATTCCGGCCTCGACGCTCGGCGCCGCCGCCATCAAGAGCGCACTGGTCCGGTCCAAGGTTCAGCCCGAGGCGATCGACCAGGTGGTTATGGGTTGCGTGCTGCCGGCCGGCCAGGGACAGGCGCCAGCGCGTCAGGCCAGCCGCAAGGCCGGCATCCCCGACTCGGTCGGCGCCATCACCATCAACAAGATGTGCGGCTCCGGCATGCAGGCGCTCATGCAGGGCGCCGATGCCATCCGGGCTGGCAACGCCGCCATCATCGTCGCGGGCGGTATGGAGAGCATGAGCAATGCGCCTTACCTGATGCCGAAGCTGAGGACCGGCAACAAGTACGGCCATGTCACCACCTACGATCACATGGCGCTGGACGGCCTTGAGGACGCCTACGACTCCGGCCGCTCGATGGGCACCTATGCCGAGGACACCGCGAGCCAGTATCAATTCACCCGTGCCATGCAGGACGCCTACGCCATTGAGAGCCTGAGGCGTGCCAAGGCTGCGGCGGAGAGCGGCGCCTTCGACGGCGAGATCGTCGCAGTCGATGTGCCGGTCAAAGGGGGTCACGAGTCCGTCTCCTCCGACGAGCAGCCGCGCAAGGCGAAGCCGGAGCAGATCCCGAAGCTCCGGCCGGCCTTTCGCAGCGACGGCACGGTGACAGCGGCCTCGTCCTCCTCGATCTCGGACGGCGCCGCCGCACTCGTCATCGCCCGCCGGGACGTCGCGGAGAAAGCGGGCATGCCGATCCTGGCAACGCTCGTCAGCCAGGCTGGCCATGCGCAATCGCCGGCTTGGTTCACGACCGCACCGGCGCCAGCGATACGCAAGGCTCTCGACAAGGCCGGCTGGGCCGCCAAGGACATCGATCTCTTCGAGGTCAACGAAGCTTTCGCCGTGGTCGCGATGGCGGCGATGCGCGATCTCGACATTCCGCACGAAAGGCTCAACGTCAACGGCGGAGCCTGCGCACTCGGTCATCCGATCGGTGCGTCGGGAGCACGCATCATCATCGCGCTTCTGAATGCGATGCGCCAGCATGAGAAGCGCCGCGGCGTCGCCGGCATCTGCATCGGTGGCGGCGAGGCGACGGCGGTGGTGCTCGAACGCGCCTGAGACGGCTGGAGCGCTTCCCGGCCGAGACGTCGCCCGAGACCGACGCCTACTCGCAGTGCCCCTGCCGGCGATGCAGATCCTGCAGTGCCGTGTTGGTGCCGTAGATGGCGCAGTCGAACTTGCCGGACTTCGTCATCATCGATTTGCGCTTCGGCTGCTCCGTCGTGACCGTCTTCGTCTTGCGCGTGGTCGTCGCCTTCTTGACGGCCTTCGGCTCGGACTTCGGCCTTGCCTTCGTCACCTTCGGCTCGGATTTTGGCTTCGACCTCGTCACCTTCGGCTCGGACTTCGGCTTGGCGCGGATCACCTTCTTCTTGACCGATCCCGCCGGCTTGACGCAGTTGCCGTCACCGTCGAGCTCGAGCCCTTCTGAGCAGGTCCTTGCCTCACAGATGGCCTCCTGGGACGCCAACACCTTCTCGAGCGCCTCCCCGGTCGGCTGGGAAACGTCGAGCTCCAGGCCGGTCGCGGCGTTGAAGCTGTCGAGCGCCGAGGCACTACGGCGGCCCCAGTCGCCATCGACCTTGCCCTGATAGCAGCCAACTCGCGCGAGCTCGGTCTGTAGCTGCTGAGCAAGCAAGGTCGGATCAATCTCTTGCGCCGCCTCCGTCGCCTCCTCGGCGGTCGGGGCCGACTCGATGGCGGCAATTTCGGTTGTCTCGGAACCGGCGATCGCCCCGCTTTCTTCGACGGTCGCTATCTCCGGTGCGACCGAGGCCGGCTCGCTGGCGCTCGTCGCAGCCGGGTCCGAAGCCTTTTCCGACTTGGCCTCGACGGCGATGGTGCGGTCGACGAGGGTCGCGACCTGGGCCCGCTTCACCTCGTCAAGTCGCGCCTGAGCCAGATCGGCAAAGACCGTACCCTTGAACCGCTCGATATACGCCTCGAGCACGGCGATGCTCTTCGAGTTGTTGACGGTAACCCAGGCGGCGGCGGCCTCCGACATCGGCGTCGGGCTCGCCTGCGAGGTCACGATCTCCTGCTGGGGCTTCAGCACGATCTCGCCGATGATCTGGTCATAGTAGGCCGGCTGCTGCGGGTGATGGACGGTGCTCGCCAAATGATCGACTTGCTGCTGGACCGTCTTGGCGAGAGCCACATGCGTCATGCCGGTCGTACGCAGGAGCGGCACGAGCTTGCGCGTGAAAACGCTGTTCTGATCGCGGTCATCGGGTCCGAGCGCGTCGAGCGCCGTCTGGCCGATGCCGGCCGAGTAGAGCACGAACACGCCGTCCGGCGCCTCGACCCGCGCAAGACCGCGCTGGGAACCGAGATTGCGGGTGCCGGAGGCGGCAAACGGATTGTCGCGACAGGCGTCGAGCACGATCATGGAAACAGCGGCGCCGCGGCTGCGGATGCGCTCGATGATGCTGTCGACGCTATGGGCCTCATCTCGAACGAGCCCCTCCTCGCCCTCGCGCGGCTTGGGGATGTCCGTCGGAAGCAGATAGTTCTCGGCGCCGATGGCGACGCCGTGTCCGGCGAAGAAGAAGAACACCGAATCGCCCGGCGCAATCGAGCTGTCGAGCTCGGACATGCGCCGGTTCATCTCGCGACGGGTCGTGTTCTCCGCCGAAATCACCGAGAAGCCGATCTCCTCCAGCGCCTGGCCGACGGCCCGGGAATCGTTGACGGCCTTGCCGAGCTTCGTCAGATTGACGTAGTCGTCGTTGCCGACGACGAGAGCGATCCGCTTGGCGGCCGCAGCCGGGCCGGCGAGCCACAGAGAAGCGGCGCAGAAGGCTGCGATAGCTGCGAGAATCCGGTTGCGCATAGTCGCCTCCTCCCCTGAAAGCGTAAGCCGATGGGGCACAGATAGTGCACACCATACCGCATGCAATGCCGTAGGGAACACCCATTGGGCCAATTGGTCATTAATTCGCCGTCGCACCATGCTGTTGCTCGACAGCTCCGGTTGATCGGCCCTAGAAAGGAGGCGTACCGGACTTGCGTATACATAGTTGCTGCCGCTTCGGGTGGCGTAGACCTGACTGAGAGGGAGCCTGTCGATGTCGCCGCCGGCCGGAACCGCCAGACCTGAGGAGCCCGGGCCGGATACGCCTTCGGAGACGCTGCCGTCCCAACCCGAGGACGAGCAGGTCGTCGACACGGTTGCGGCGCTGCAGGCCGAGCTCGAGGTGCAGGAGGCCGAGGCCGCCGCCCAATCGATGGCCGAAGCCCGCTCCCATCCGCCTCCGACCGAGAAGTTCATCCCCGTCTCTCGCCAGGAGATCCTGAGGCGCATGACGCGACCGGGGCTCTGGCCCGGCCGCGAGGCCGAGGCGGCAGCCCGCTTCTTCCGCTATCTCGCCGCATGGCGGCACATCACCTACAAGGAGCGCCTCGAGGCCATCGAGGACGCCTATCAGCCGTTCAGCCCCGAGACGGACGTGCTCGAGCGGCGCGAGTTCTCGGTCTCAGAGCGGCAGATGATGAAAAGCCGGCTCCTCGAGCTGGTACGCAGGCTCCTCGTCCAGGCCAACTACACCGAGGTGCCGCGGACACGGCTCCGCGAGCTGCTGACGAAGGAATCCGTCTACCAGCTCGATCTCGACGTCGATTTCGACGAGTACGAGGAGTGCATCGTCTTCTGGCGCGGCGCCACGACGAAGACCCGCAAGCGGCGGGCGCTCAACAAGGCCTATCTCGGCCACACCGAGATCGAGTTCCCAATCTATCAGCGGCTCTTCGTGCTTCTGAAGCTCAAACCGGAGGAGGAGCGGACCCGGGAGCTGATGGCCAAGCATGGCCTCGACGCCAAGGAAGCCGGCAAGCTCCTCAAGAAAAAGCGCGGCATGCTGCCGGCCGAGCTCACCAGCGACCAGATCCACATCAAGCTGTTCAAATCGATTCCACGTGACGATCTCGAGATGCTCTTCCCGACGACGCGCGTGAAGTTCCGCCTGAAGGACAAGCTGACACTCAGCATGACGGCCGGCGGCGGAACGGTCGCGACGATCGCCGGCGTCGCCACCAAGATTCTCGCCGCCACCAATCCGGTGACGCTCGGCATGGCGGCGCTGACGCTCGGCGGCTTCGCCTTCCGCCAGGCCTCGAACGTGCTCAACCAGCGGCGCGCCTATCTGATGATCCTGGCACAAAACCTCTACTTCCATACGCTGGCCGACAACCGCGGCGCCATTGCCTTGCTGGCGGGCCGCGCCGAGGAGGAGGATCTCAAGGAGGAGATGCTGGTCTATACGCTGCTCTCGCGCGAGAACGTGCTCGAGAGCGAGATCGGCGAGGTCAAGCTGGCGATCGAGCAATTCCTGGCCGACGAGTTTGGAGTGGCCGTCGATTTCGATGTCGACGATGCCTTGTCGCGGCTGATGGCCGATGGCATCGTCCGGCGCGAGGCGTCGGGGCGGTTGAAGGCCATGTCCCCCGAGGAGGGTTCGGCGCATCTCGACCAGGCCTGGGACGGCTATCTCGACCCCAAGGGCGAGGATCGCTCGCTGCTCGCCGAGGGCCGGTAGCGCCCCCCTGTCCCGGAGGCCGCGCCGATGAGCGCCCTTTCCAGCCCACCGGAAACCGGCTAGGGCGGGGCCTCATGGCCCGTTCGGGCCCGTTCACCGGATGGACCGACGTGGCCCTCGACAAGATCACGCTCCTGACCGATGCCGAAGGCGCCCTGACCCTCGAGGCGCGCCTCGCCGCCCTCGATCACGAGCCGCCGCTCGCAACCAGCCGATTCCTGGCGCCGACGGGGGGCTGGCAGGTCGAGGCTCTGTTCGAAGCCCCGATCGATCCGGCGCGTATCGCGTCGATGACGGAGGGCATCCCGCTGCTCAGCCCGCCGGCCATCGAGCCCGTCCAGGAACAGAACTGGGTGGCCCATGTCGAGGCCACCCTGAAACCGGTCGCCGCCGGTCCCTTTCTCGTGCACGGCCCGCACGACCGCACGGCAGCGGCAGGCCATCCCCATGCCATCGAGATCGAGGCGGGCGGCGCCTTCGGCACGGCCCATCACGCCACCACCCAGGGATGCCTTGCGGCCATCGGCCAGCTCATGTCCGGCGGCCCGGCGCAGCGCATCCTCGACCTCGGTACCGGCTCCGGCATCCTCGCCATCGCCGCAGCGAAGCTGTCGGCGGATGCCGTGATCCTTGCCACTGACATCGACCCAGAGTCCGTCCGCATCGCCGCTGAGAATGCAGCGATCAACGGTGTCGTCAGCGGCATCCGATGCCTTGCGGCCGAGGGTCTCGCGCATCCCGAACTGGTGTCGCCGGCCGTGTTCGACCTCATCCTGGCGAACATCCTCGCCGAGCCGCTCGTCGCGCTGGCGCCGGATCTGAAACGCGCGCTCGCTCCGGGTGGCCGGATCGTGTTGTCGGGCCTGCTCGCCACGCAACAGGGGACGGTGCTCGCCGCCTACGAGCGCGAGGGCTTGCGGCTGCTCGAGACCTGGCCGATCGGCGAGTGGATGACGATGGCGGTGGGGTGAGCGGTTGATTGCCGGAGCCGCGCAGGAAGCCTTGACGGCACCGACGGATACGGGTGAACTCGCCCGGAGCCATCGTTCAGAACCGAGCCGGGCGTCGCCTGGAGCCTCACGACCGCGCCCATGTCCTTCTCGCTCCTCGACGCCCTGAAGCGCTGGACGCTTCCTAATCTGAAGGTGTTCCACGATCGGCGGCAGCTCCTCGTCTGGCTGCTCGCCCTCATGATCGGGCTCGCCACCGGCGGCGCCGCGATCCTGTTCCGGCTCGCCATTGGCTTGTTCCAGTGGCCCTGGCTCCGGAGCGTGTCGGAAAATGTTGCAGAGGCTGCCCGCTCGCAACCGTGGTGGGTGGTCCTCATCGCGCCGGCGATCGGCGGCCTTTTCGTCGGGCTGATGCTGCAGCACCTCTTTGTCGCCAAACGGACCGCCGCCGTCTCGGATGTGATCGAGACGCGCCTCAATGCTGGCCGCAATCTCAGCCTCGGGCAGGGACTGCTCAATGGCGTGGCGAGTGCCCTGTCGCTCGGCTGCGGCGCGAGTGCCGGCCGGGAAGGCCCGATCGTCCATCTGGGTGCCAGCATCGCCGCCGCGGCCTGCAATCGGCTGAAGCTCCCCAATGCGGCACGCCGGGTCCTGCTCGCTTCCGGCGTCGCGGGCGCCGTCGCCGCCTCGTTCAACACGCCGATCGCGGGCGTTCTGTTCGCCCAGGAGGTCATCCTCGGACATTTCTCGCTGACAAGCTTCGTGCCGCTCGTGCTGTCCTCAGTGATGGCGACCATCCTCTCGCAGGCCTGGTTCGGCAACGTCGCGGCCTTCACCGTCCCGCCCTACGAGATCGCCTCCTATCTCGAGGTGCCGGCCTTCATGCTGCTCGGCATCGTGGCCGCCGCCGTCGCTATCACGTTTCAACTCGCCGTGCTCGCGGCCGATTGGCTGGCGCGCAATATCGACATGCCGCTCGTCGCCCGTCCGGCCGTCGGTGGCCTCCTGATCGGCGCCATGGCCATCTGGTTTCCGGAGGTGCTCGGCGTCGGCTACGACACGACCGACGCGGCCCTCAAGAGCCAGATCCCGGTGCTGATGATGCTCGTGCTCCTGCTCGCCAAGATCGCGGCGACGGCGATTGCCCTCGCCTCTCGATTCGGCGGCGGCGTGTTCTCGCCGACGCTCTACCTCGGCGCCATGGCTGGCGGCGCCTTTGGCCTCGGCGCCGACAGCCTGTTTCCGGAAATCGTCTCGAGCGACGGGCTCTACGCCATTCTCGGCATGGGCGCGGTCGCCGCCGCCGTGCTCGGGGCGCCGATTTCGACGACCATCATGGTGTTCGAGCTGACCGGAGGTTTCGCGCTGAGCCTTGCACTCCTCTTGACGGTCGCCATCGGCAATGGCCTCGCCAACGCCGTGCTCGGCCGCTCCTTCTTCCAGGCACAACTCGAGGGCCGCGGCGTTCTCCTGCACGAAGGGCCGCATCGCGAGTTGATGAAGGCGATCCGGGTCAGCGATTTCATGCAACGTATCGACGGTGCGCCGGTACCGCTTCCCGAAGCCGATCGGACGCGGGCCGTTCGCGCTGACGACACCCTGGAGGCCGCCTTGCGCATCCTCGATCTCTCGGGCTCTGAGCGAGTTCCCGTGGTCACCCCCGAGGACCGCAGCTCCATCGTCGGCTGGGCAAGCCAAGTCGGGGCCATGGCGCACTTCAACAAGGAGTTGATCGCCTGGAGCGTCGAGGCGCACCGGTAGGCTCGAGCAACGGCACGCCCGCAGACGGTGCCGACCCTTACCTTGGCGCCAACCCGCCATTGACGCGCCTCGAGCCGTCGGCCAGACCTAAAGCTCTGAGATCAAGGATACCCACCGAGTGTCGACCGCAACAGCGAGCCGAATGAGCCTGACACCAGCCCTTCTTGCCATGGGCCGGGCCGCGCGCGCCGCCCAGCGCCAGCTCGCGCTCGCGACATCCGCCCGGAAGAACCGCGCGATCGAGGCGGCGGCCGATGCCGTGCTGCGCCGGACCGAGGCGATTCTCGCCGCCAATGCGATCGATGTCGGGGCGGCCCGGGCGGCAGGACGGCCGACGGCCTTCGTCGACCGGCTGACGCTGACGGCCAGCCGCATCTCGGACATAGCGGTGGCACTGCGAGACATTGCGGCCCTCCCGGATCCTGTCGGTCGCGTTCTGGCCGCTTGGACGCGGCCCAACGGGCTCGCCATCGAGCGCGTCGCCACCCCTCTGGGCGTCGTCGGCATCATCTTCGAAAGCCGGCCGAACGTGACGACCGATGCCGGCGGCCTCTGCCTCAAGGCCGGCAATGCCGCGATCCTGCGCGCCGGTTCCGACAGCCTGCAGTCCGCACTCGCCCTGCACGCCGCCCTCGTCGAAGGCCTCGATGCGGCCGGGCTGCCTGAAGCCGCCATCCAGCTCGTGCCGTTTCCCGACCGGGAGGCGGTCGGTCTGATGCTGACAGGACTCGAGGGCTCGATCGACGTCGTCGTTCCGCGCGGCGGCAAGACCCTCGTCGCCCGCGTGCAGAGCGAGGCCCGGGTGCCGGTGTTCGCGCATCTCGAAGGCATCTGCCACGTCTACGTCGACAAGGCGGCCGACCTCGAGATGGCGAAACGTATCGTCGTCAACGCCAAGCTGCGCCGGACCGGCATCTGCGGGGCGGCCGAGACGCTTCTGGTCGATCGGGCAGCGGCGCCGGATGTCCTGCCGGCCTTGATCGGAGCGCTCGCCGATGCGGGCTGCGCCGTCCGCGGCGATCCAGCCGTCCAAGCCGCCGATCCGCGCGTCACTCCCGCAAGCGAGGCCGACTGGTCGACGGAGTATCTCGATGCCATCATCGCGGCCGGTACCGTCGACGGCGTGCAAGGAGCCATCGCGCACATTGCCAGATACGGCTCGGAGCATACCGAATGCATCGTCACCGAGGATCGGGCGGCGGCGGAGCAGTTCCTGTCCGAGGTCGATTCAGCAATCGTGCTTTGGAATGCGTCGACCCAGTTCGCCGATGGCGGCGAGTTCGGCATGGGCGCCGAGATCGGCATCGCCACCGGCCGCATGCATGCGCGCGGCCCCGTCGGCGTCGAGCAGCTGACGAGCTTCAAGTACAAGGTCCGCGGCAGCGGACAGACCCGGCCGTGAGGAGAGACGCGCCATGAGCGAGATGCCCAAGACGTTGACCGGCCGCTGCCTCTGCGGCGCAGTCCGCTACGAGGCCGACGCCCCCTTCCGCCCGGTCAGTGTCTGCCATTGCCGCCAGTGTGCGCAGTGGACAGGCGCCTTCGTCATGGCAACCTCGGTGGCGGCCGATCGCTTCCGCCTCGTGTCCGGAGACGCCTCGCTCGGCTGGTATTCGGCCTCCGAAATCGCCAAGCGAGGCTTCTGCCGGAACTGCGGCTCGAGCCTGTTCTGGAAACCGAATGACGCAACCCGCATCTCCATCATGGCCGGCACGCTCGATCCGCCGACCGGTTTGAAACTCGATCACCACATCTTCGTGGCGGACAAGTCCGACTACTACGACATCCTCGACGGCCTGCCACAAGAGGCACAGTGGAGCGCCATGCCGAAACCGCCGGCAGGGACAAGCTGAGAATGTCTCGACAACCGCTTGTGCCCCTACCGCATGTCGAGCCCGGCATGCGCATCGGGCTCTTGGGCGGCAGCTTCAATCCGCCCCATGCCGGCCACCGGCATGTCAGCGTCGAGGCCATCCGCAGGCTCGGTCTCGACCAGGTCTGGTGGATGGTCTCTCCCGGCAACCCGTTGAAGAGTCATCGGGATCTTCCCCCGCTTGCAGAGCGCATTCGGCAGGCGATCGACGTCTCCGCGCATCCCGGCATCGTCGTAACGGGCTTCGAGGCGGGGCTCGGCACCGCCTATACCGCAGAGGCTCTGCGCTATCTGACGCGACGCAACCCGCGTGCGCACCTAGTTTGGTTGATGGGTGCCGACAATCTCGCCCAGGTTCACCGCTGGCGGCGATGGCGAGCGATCTTTGCCAATATGCCCGTGGCGGTGCTGGACCGCCCCGGATGGCGTCTCAAGGGCCTCGCCTCGCCAGCTGCCTCCACTTTCCGCCGCCAGCAATGGCCTGAGTGCGCCGCGCGTCGGCTGGCGGCGGCTACGCCGCCGGCCTGGACCTTCCTCTCGATCCCCTTGTCGGGTTTATCGTCAACAGAGTTGCGTCGACAACGATCCGGGCGGCGGCACCGGTAGCGCGTTGGTCTTTCTGCGTCACAAGCTTCAGCTCAAATTCAGAGCATCTGGTACAAGTTGTTGAACCGAATAGGGTGGCGCATATATAATGATGTCGCATTGCCAGTGTACTTGCTCAAGCTTCCCGGACCGGTCAGGCAATGCAGGAGCGGCCGGCGCAAGAATCCGACTTGGACAGGTACGTGAGGAAAGGATCAGCACCTGACAACTGAAACACTCTCGGGGCGCGCTCGCCGGAGTACGCCCAAGGCCGCCTACGTCCCGGCCAGGGACGCGTCGGCCACCCTCAGTGGCCTTGTTCTCGAGTTGCTTGAGAACGCCAAAGCCGAGGACATCGTGTCGATCGACCTCATCGGTAAATCGTCGATCGCCGACACGATGATCATCGCCTCCGGACGCTCTCAGCGACATGTCGGGGCGATCGCCGATCAGTTACAGAAAGCACTCAAGGAAAAAGGCTACGCCCGCGTCAAAGTCGAGGGCATGCCGACCTGCGATTGGGTGCTGCTCGACGTCGGCGACGTGGTGGTGCACGTCTTCCGGCCCGAGGTCCGAGACTTCTACAATCTCGAGAAAATGTGGTCGGCCGACCGCCCGCCGGAGGGCCTGGCCTCCTGATCTCGGCACGGGCCGGCAATGAGCCGGAGGACCGACGATGCGGCTGACGATTGCGGCCGTCGGCCGATTGAAGACGGGTGCTGAGCGCGAGCTGGTCTCGCGCTATCTGGGGCGCATCGATGCCCTCGGCCGTACGTTGGCGTTCGGTCCGCTGCGGATCGTCGAGCTTTCCGAAAGCCGGGCGACCGCCGTCTCGCGCCGAAAGTCGGACGAGGCCGAGGCACTGCTCAAGGCGAGCAAGCCCGCGGAGCGTCGCGTCGCTCTGGACGAAAGTGGCAAGTGCTTGACGTCTCAGGCCTTCGCCGCATTTCTGCGCAGCGAGCGCGATGCCGGCACAAGTGATCTCGCATTTCTGCTTGGCGGTCCGGACGGCCACGGCGACGAAGCCCTCCGCGGCAACCGCCTCGCTCTATCGCTATCCGCCATGACGTTGCCGCACGGCCTCGCCCGCGTCGTCCTGGTCGAGCAACTCTATCGCGCATTGACCATCGTTGCCGGACACCCCTATCACCGGGACTAGACGGGCAAGCCACTAGAATCGCCTTAATCCTCGACCAGCAATGACCCTGGGGTGGGTCATTCCGACGGAGACGCAACGTGATCCGACGACGGGTCTGGCAGCAGCTTGCCGGCATAGCGATCCTTCAGGTCGCTGTCGGCTGCCTCGTGGTCGTTCCGTCGGCTGCACAGGACCAGGCCACCGTCAAGAAGGACGAGGCCGCGCAACAACTCGAGCAGGAGCAGCAAGGTCTCGAGGCGACGCACAAGCGGCAGAAGGAGCTCGAAGGCAACCTCAAGGCTTTCGCCAAGGAGCGCGACCAGCTCAACCGGCAGCTGATCGCGACGGCCTCGGCAATTCAGGACAGCGAGGTGCTCCTCTCCGGCATGGAGAAGAAGCTCGGCGACCTCAGCGAGCAGAGACGTTTGCAGCAGGCACACTTCGCCACGCAAACTAGAGAGCTGGGCCAACTCCTGACCGTTCTCCAGCGCATGGGCAGCAATCCGCCGCCCGCCATGATTACCCATCGCAAGGACGCCCTCGCCATGGTGCGGAGCGCCATGATGCTGTCGACCGTCTTTCCCGAGCACCGAGACAAAGCCCTGCTTCTGAAACGTGAGCTCGACAAACTGGACCGCGTGCTGGCGGAGGAGACGAAGCAGCGCGATCTCGTCAAATCGGAGCACGAGCGCCTAGCGGCCGAGCAGGCCCGACTCGATCCCTTGATCGAGGCAAAGCGGCTCGCCATCACTGAGACCGAGCAGGAGCTCGCGGGGCTGCGCACATTGGCCAAGACCCAGGCGAAGAGCGTCCTCGACATCCGCGATCTGATCAAGACCCTCGACAAGGCCGTCGCCGACAAAACGGCGCTCGGAGCCTACGAGACCGAGCTCGCCGAGGCCGTCCTAGCCGGTCATGAGCCCGAGCCACCCGCCGCCGTCCCGACCAGCCCGGACGCCGGGGAAGCTCTGGCGGGGGATGCCGCTCCCGACATCCAGGCCGGCTCGACGCCAGAACGCCCGCTGGCCGCCGACGTAGCCTTTCTCGATCCCGGCCGTATCAAGCCCGCCGTTCCCTTCGACAAGGCCAAGGGGCTCCTGCCCTCGCCGGTTCGCGGCGACATGATCCTCTCATTCGGCCAGAAAACCCGCTCCGGCTCGAAATCCAAGGGCATTGCCTATGCGACCCGCGCCCAGGCCCAGATCACATCGCCGTGTGACGGCTGGGTCGTCTATGCGGGCGAGTTCCGCAGCTACGGCCAAGTCTTGATCATCAATGCCGGTGGCGGCTATCATCTACTGCTGGCCGGCATGGCCCAGATCAATGTACAAGTGGGCCAGTTCGTGCTCTCCAGCGAGCCCGTCGGCAAGATGGGGGCAGCGCGGCAAAGTGCGGATGGCGCAGGCGAGCCAGCGCCCCCAATTCTGTATCTCGAGCTTCGCTCGAAGGAGCGGCCGATCAATCCGGACCCCTGGTGGGGTCCAAGCGGTCAAAAGGTGGCAAACGGATGATGCGCAAGAGCGACTATGCGTTCTGGACCTTTCTCGTGCTGTCGGTGTTTGCAGCGGGAACGACGGTCTTCAACGTCACCATGACACAATCGGCAACCAAGCCGAACGCTGATCTCTATCGCCAGCTCGATCTGTTCGGCGATGTCTTCGAGCGGGTTCGCGCCGACTATGTCGAAAAACCCGACGACGCGGCGATGATCGAATCTGCCATCAACGGCATGCTGACCTCGCTCGACCCGCATTCCTCCTACATGAACGCGAAAAGCTTCTCGGACATGCAGGTGCAGACCCGCGGCGAGTTCGGCGGCCTCGGCATCGAGGTGACGATGGAGAACAGCGTCGTCAAGGTGGTGTCCCCGATCGAGGACACGCCCGCGGCCAAGGCCGGCATCATGGCCAACGACCTCATCACCGCGCTCGACGGCGAGCAGATCCAGGGCCTGACGCTCGAGCAAGCGGTCGACAAGATGCGCGGTCCCGTCAACTCGCCCATCGTCCTGACGATTGTGCGCAAGGGAACCGAGCAGCCGTTCGACATCAAGATCGTGCGCGACGTCATCCGTATCAACCCGGTCAAATGGAGCGCCGAGGACGATGTCGGCTACGTGCGTCTGACGGCCTTCAACGAGCAGACGCATGACAATCTGGTCAAGGCCGTGACCGACCTCAAGGGCAAGATCGGCGACAAGCTCAAGGGCTGGGTCATCGATCTCAGGAACAATCCGGGTGGTCTGCTCGATCAGGCGATCGCGGTCTCCGACGATTTCCTGGAGCAGGGCGCCATCGTCATTACACGTGGCCGGAACGAGAACGAGACGCAGCGCTCGAACGCGCGGACGGGCGACATCACCGACGGCAAACAGGTGGTGGTGCTGATCAATGGCGGCTCCGCATCGGCGTCCGAGATCGTCGCCGGCGCGCTTCAAGATCACAAGCGGGCAACCATCATCGGCACGCGCAGCTTCGGCAAGGGCTCGGTGCAGACGATCATTCCGCTTGGTGCAAACGGCGCCCTGCGGCTGACGACCGCGCGCTACTACACGCCGGCGAACCGGTCGATCCAGGCCAAGGGCATCGTTCCCGACATCGTTGTCGAGCAGGAGCTGCCGGACGAGCTCAAGGGCGCGGAGAAGCCGCGCGGCGAGGCCGACCTGCGCGGTCACCTGAAGAATGCCGACGGTGAGGGCGAGGAATCGGGCTCCTCCTCCTATGTCCCGCGCGAGAAGGAGAAGGACTCGCAGCTCATCTACGCCATGAACATGCTGCGTGGCCTGCCGCAGGCGACGGCCCCGGCGCCTGCCGAGAACGGCACCACGGCGCCGGCGGACGGCGGCAACGGGACTGTGCCCAACTAGGGTAATGGAGCGGAGGCGCCAGCTCGGTGTCTCCGCGTCCGTGGCGAGAGGGTGAGCGACGGACCGGCCGCCGCAGAGGCCGGATCGAAGCGTCGCTCGCAACCGGGATCAGAGAGAAGCCATGAAATCACTGATCTTCATGATGATGTTGTCGATGTTTCTTGTCTCGGCCGGCGTCGTCTACCTGTCCATCCATCGCGATCCGCTGGGCGGCGCGCCGCATGTCGATGTCGTGCTCGATCCGGTCCCGCCGGAGGAGCAGGCGAGCATCGAGCCGACGGTGCCCGCTGTCCCCGCTCCCGAGGAGCCGGCGAACGCGGCAGCCGACCTCTTGCAGTCTCCGAGTCCGACGACCGAGAGCTCATTCGACCTGCAGCTGCCCGTCGACAACAGCGACGAGCCCCTGACGACGACCGCCTTCCCGATTCCAGCGAGTGATCCGGACGCTCTCGACCTCCCTGCCGATGCATCGGGCGAGGCAACCGCCCCGGCAGCCGTCGACCAGTAGCGGCCCGTCCCGAGCGCACATGAGCAAACGCCCGACGCCCACAGCCTACCGTCCATGCGTCGGCGTCATGCTGTTCAACACCGCGGGACGGGTCTGGGTCGGTCGGCGTCGCGACATGCCGTCCGAGGAAGGCGGCGCCAACTTCTGGCAGATGCCGCAGGGCGGTATCGACCCGGACGAGGACCCGGCGAAGGCCGCCCGACGCGAGCTTTTTGAGGAGACCGGCATCCGCTCCGCCGAGATCATCGCGGAGAGCGGCGCTTGGCATCGTTACGATCTGCCCGCGCATCTGATCGGCGTGTCCTGGGGCGGCCGCTACCGCGGCCAAGAGCAGAAGTGGTTTGCAATGCGCTTCACGGGCGAGGATCGGGAGATCGACCTTGCCCCGGCCGGCCACAAGGCGGAGTTCGACATGTGGCAATGGGCGGCCATTGAAGAGCTGACGAGCCTCATCGTCCCCTTCAAGCGCGACGTCTATGCCAAGGTCATCAACGAGTTCCGCCACCTGTCGGAGACCGCATGACCATCGAGACAAAGGGCTACCGGCCGAATGTAGGCATCGCGCTCTTCAACGCCCAAGGCCTCGTTCTGATCGGCCGGACCGAGAGTTCCGGACCCGAGATCGTCGAGCCCGATCATGACTGGCAGATGCCACAGGGTGGCATCGACGGGACAGAGGATATCGTCGCGGCGGCCCGGCGCGAGGTCTGGGAGGAGACGAATGCGCGCTCGCTTGATCTGCTCGGCACGACGGATGACTGGTGGCACTATGATTTCCCGCCATACGATGGCCCGCCGCACAAGCTGACCCCGTTCCGCGGCCAGCGCCAGCGCTGGGTTGCCTTCCGCTTCACTGGCGACGATTCCGAAATCGACGTCGCTCATCCGGCCGGCGGTCAGCCGCAGGAGTTCTTCAGCTGGCGCTGGGAGCGTCTCGAGCGTACCCCCGACCTCGTGGTCAGCTACAAGCGCACCGTCTATCGCAGCGTAGCCGAGGTTTTTCGACCCTTCGCAGCCGCTTGAGCCATGTCCCGGATACGCCATCTCCTCCTCGACTGTGACGGCGTGCTCGTCGACAGCGAGCCGATCGCCGTCGAGGTCGAGGTCGCGCTCCTGAACGAGATGGGCGTGCCCGCGAGTGCCGAGCTCATCGAGGAGCACTTCGTCGGCAAGGATGTGTCCGCCATCGCCGAGATCATTCGCGCGCGATTCGGGATGACGCTGCCGGCCGATTTTGAGAACCGCCACAGCCAGCGCATGCTCGAGGCGTTCAGGGGCCGGCTTGAGGCCGTTGCCGGGCTGACCGATGCATTGAGCGCGATAGCACTCCCCAAGAGCGTCGTCTCGAACAGCGTCCGCGACCGCGTGCTGTTCTCGATCAGGAGCACCGGCATCGCGTATCATTTCGCCGATCGCGTGCATACTGCGAGTGATCCAGGGTTGAGGCCGAAACCCTGGCCCGACCTCTACCTCCGCGCTGCCGAGCATGCCGGCATGCCGGTCGCCGCCTGCCTCGCTGTCGACGACAGCCCGTCGGGCGTCCGTGCCGCCGTCGCCGCCGGCTGCCGAGTGCTGGGTTTCACCGGCACGGCCCGCGATCCGGTTCTCCACAGCGCCAAGCTCCGGGATGCTGGAGCCGAGGCGACCGAATCCGATATGGCTCGTCTGCCATGGTGGATCGACGCCTTCTCGCGAGGCTTGCCGGGGCCGTGACGGGGTGCGCCGCCGCGGCGGCGCTGCTTGCCTGCTCGCCCGATGCCTCCTCGCGACTCGGTGCCACGGCGTCGGTCGAGCCCGCCATCGTGACGGGCGATACCGGCCCTGCCGATCCGCGGGCGGCCGAGATCGCCATCCTTGCCGGCATCAATGGCCTGAGGCACGACGCCGGCGTTGCGCCGGTTATCCGTAACCCTGAGCTCGATGCCGCGGCCCAGGCCTTCGCCCGATACATGGCCGAGAGCGGGCGCTACGGCCACGAGGCCGACGGCCGGCGGGCCGGCGACCGCGCCACGGCGGCCGGCTACGAGTCGTGCCGGCTTGCCGAGAACATCGGCACCATCGAGCGGCGGCAGGGATTATCGACCGGCGCGCTCACGCGCTTCTTCGTCGAGGGTTGGCGGGACAGCCGCCCGCACCGGGCCGCGCTCCTGTCCCAGTCGGCACTCGATACCGGCATCGGCGTTGCCAAGGCCAGGGATGCCAACCGCTACTATGCCGTGCAGTTGTTCGGGCGGCCGCGCGCCAGGGAGATCCGCTACGCCCTCGTCAACCGACTTGCGCAACCGGTGACCTTCCGGCGCGGTGGAAGACCAGTCACCCTCCGCCCGGGCATGGTGGTGACGGTCCGGTCATGCCAGGCGAACGAGATCGCGATCGATGGCCTGGCCGACTCGGGCGCGCTGCTGCAGCCCGAGGACGGCATCCGCTACGAGATCGTGGCCGACGGCGCCGTGGCGAAGGTGGTACCGCGACGGATGGACTGAGGGGGCGTCCCATCAACACCACCCACCGCGGAAGTGCCTACCGGCTGAGCGCGGTCGCGGCGGTCGGTGTGGTCGTCTGATCAACCAGAAGACCAATTTTGTGACGCATCCCGAGGATCGTCTCGAACAATCCCTCCAGCCGCGGCGTCTCGAACACGAACCCCGTCTCGAGCGCTTGTCTTGGCACCACCTTCTGACCGCCGAGCAGCAGCTCGCGGGCGAGGTCGCCGCCGAGGCGCTCGAGCAGCCAAGCGGGCGCGTGCATCACGGCCGGGCGATGCAGCGCGCGGGCAAGCGTCGCGACGAGCTCGGCGTTGGTGACGGGCTCCGGCGCCGTGGCGTTGAGCGCACCGTCGATCGCGGGCGTCGCAATCGCGTGGGCGATGAGGCGGACGAGATCGTCGCGGCCGATCCAGCTCATCCATTGCTTGCCCGTGCCGAAGCGCCCGCCGAGACCGAACTCGAACGGCGTCAACATGCGCGTGAGCATGCCGCCTTCGGTGCCGAGCACGAGACCGATTCGCAAGCGCACGACACGCACGCCATAGGCTTCGGCCTTGCGGGCGGCCTCCTCCCACGCGACGCAGAGCTCGCGACTGAAGCAGGCGTGACCCTCGGACGCCTCATCGAGTGCCACGTCACCCCACACCCCGTACCAGCCGATCGCCGAGCCGCTGACGAGCACCTTGGGCTTTACGTCGAGCCGCGCGATGAGATCGACAACGGCCTTCGTGGTGTCGATCCGGCTGCCGAGAATCCGCGCGCGCTTTGCCTTCGTCCACAGCCCGTTGGCGATCGGTTCGCCCGCGAGATTGACGATCGCGTTGATCGGCATGTCGCTGCCGATCTGGTCGAGCGACGTGACGAGCGTCAGAGGCCGCATCCGCAGCGTGTCGGGGTTGGGATCGCGCACCTGCGCGATGACTCGATGACCACTGGCGACAAGCGCCTCGATGAGCCGGCGGCCGATGAAGCCGGTGGCGCCGGTCACCAGAACGGTCTGACTGGATGGCAGGGCCTGCATCAAGGGCGCCGCCGGAGGGCCTTCAAGCCACAAGCTGCGCTTCGCCGCATACCAATCGCGGACGAAGAACACCGCGACGGCAGGCCCAGCGAACGTCGCGAGCATCGTCCAGATTCCATGCGTCGCCACGGCGAGACCGGTCGGCTCACGGGCCCATTCGACCAGCACCGGCAGCACCAGCGAGAGAATGGCGCCGTAGTTGACCGCGAGCAGCGTGTGCAGCACGCGTTCCGTCGGCGGCAGGCGGCGGCTCACGTCCTCCTCGACGAAATCCCATAGCGTGATGACGACCTCGATGGCGAGCAGCGCCATGACGAGGATCGCCCACAGACCCTTCGTCTCGAGCCAGCCGAGCGTAAGGAAGAGCACCGCGTAGATACCGTTGCGCACCGCGTGCAGTTGCAGCTCACGATGCTGCGAGGGGCGCCAGGCGAGACGCTCGGTGAACTCGTGATGGTAGAGCATGTCGAAAGCGCCCATCGCCATCTGGAGGGCAATCAGTGTCCAGAGCAGATCGGAATTCATGTGGGGGACTCCTCGAAGACGACCCGCTGGTGGATCAGCGATCCGAGCCAGGGGTGGGACAAGTCGAGCGTGAAGGCGAACCGGGTCGCGTCGATCTCGGTGTGGGCGAGCATCATGCGGCCGGGCGAGAGCCAGGCGGGGAGATGCAGGCGACGGCGTCCCACTGCGAGAAAATAGCGATGACTCGTGAAGATCAGTGCTGTATCCGTCGCCGTGAGGACAAGGCTCATGCCGATGCCGCCGCCGACATGCTCCTCAAGCCCGGTATCACCGCTGAACCGCTTACGCGAGTGGATCATCTGCGGCAGGCGTCGGCGCCGCGCGTAGAGGCGCGTCCAGACCTGACCGCCGTGCCGGCCGTCCTCCGTGACGGTGACGACGGCAGCGACGCCGACATCGCGCGACAGCGGAAGCGGGGCCCCGATCAGGCGCGCGAGCTGCGCGAGAGCGTATCCCGCGCGGCTCATCGTCATCTCGACGACGAGCCCGCGATAGACGGCGGTCGTGCCATCCGTGAGGCGCTTGGTGAAACGGCGACGAACGTCAAACGGTAGTCGCTGCCAGTCGGCCTCCGTGAGCAGGGCCCGAAACCGCAAGTCGGCGACATCAGTTCGACGTCTGGGATCAACATCCTTTCGGGAATGCGACCAGTCTCTTTCGACGCGAACACCGATCGCCACGGCACACTCCTTCTACTTGCTCTTTTCGCCCGGAATGAACTTGATAATGCGCGCGCCGAGCTTCATCAGCATTGCGAGCTTCGACTTCGGCACGTTCAGCATCTGCGAATACCAGGCGTCCGCCGTCTCGACGAAAGCGAGCATCTCCCGAAGCCGCCCGACGGCAACGGCGCTGACCTTGCGATCGCCCTCGGCCTCGGCGACAGCGGCGCGTAACGCCGCCATCGCCGGATCGATCTCTCGGGTCTTGCGGCCGGCGGCGATGCGCTGGACCATCGTCCACACGTCCGTCTCAGCTTCGAAATGCTCGCGCCGATCGCCACGCACGGGCGTGCGCCGGATCAGCTCCCAACCAAGGAGTTCCTTCAGCGAATTCGAGACGTTCGAGCGCGCGATGCCGAGTTGCAGGGCAATCACTTCCGCCGTCAGCGGCCGCTCGGAGACATAGAGGAGCGCATGGATCTGGCTGACCGATCGGTTGACGCCCCAGGTCGTGCCCATATCGCCCCAGTGCAACACGAAGCGCTCGATGGCGGGATGAAGGGGGGAGGCGTCGCGGGTGTCATTTCTTTCTGTCATGACAGAAATATCTGACTGTTCCGCATGGATGTCAAGAGCCCGGGCCCAAAACAACCACTGTCCGTCTCACACAACGCAATCTGTAACGTGGCTGGTCCTAGTTACCCGCCTTTGCGTCCTCACCGCGAAGACAGTTGGTACCCGGCAGCGGCACCTGCTCATAGGCGTTTTCGGCGGCGCGTTTGGCCCGCTCCTCGCAGGTCGGTAGCCTGCCGGGTGGCGCTTTCGGTACCAGATCGGTGAACGAGCGGAACGGCGTCACGTCATGAAACCACTCGTCATGGCCTTCCCAGTTGAGCGCCCGGGCGGGCGAGGCAGCCATGAGGACGGCAAGCAGCAGGAGCGGCGTCACGCGCGACGTCGAATGGGCCATGGCTCAGACCTCCGCTTTACAGTTGTTCATCGAGCCTGATCCCGTTCGGTCCGGGTTGCAAGTGCCTACGGCTCGCCGATCGCCCTCTGCAACAGTACCAGATCGAGCCTGCGGCCGAATTTGAAGCCGACCTCCTTCAAATGCGCGGACATGGCGAAGCCCAAACGCTCGTGGAAGCGGATCGACCCCCTATTCTCGGCATCGACGCCGGCGATGATCATGTGCTTGCCGAGCTTGGCCGCGATCGGCCAGAGCGCCTTGACGAGTGCCTCGCCGATGCCTTTGCCGCGATGGCCGTCACGCACCAGCAGCGAATGCTCGACCGTGAAGCGGTAGCCCGGCCAGGGGCGGAAGTCGCCGAAGGAGGAAAAGCCGAGAACATCTCCCACCTCCTCGGCAACCAGCACCGGATAGCCGAGCCGCTGGCGATCCTCGAGCCACTGACGCCGGTTCTCCAGCGTCAGCGGATCGTCGAAATAGATGGCCGTCGAGGTGGCGATGACGTCGTTCGTGATGTCGAGGATTTGAGGAAGATCCTCGAGACGTGCTGCGCGGATCGTCACCGTCATGCACGAGCCCTATTTCTTGCTCTTGCCTTTGGCAGCCCCCGCCTTGTTGCGTGCGACGTTGTCGGCGAGGAGACACAGGATCTCGAACATGAGATTGGCCGCCACCAGCGCCGTGCCACCTGAAGGATCGAACGGCGGCGAGACTTCGACCACGTCGGCGCCCATGAAGTTGAGCCCCTTCAGGCCGCGCAGCATCTGCTGGGCCTCGCGCGGGTTGTAGCCGCCGATCTCGGGCGTGCCGGTGCCGGGCGTGAACGTCGGATCGATGCCGTCGACGTCGAAGGAGAGATAAGCCGGCTTGTCGCCGACGACGCGGCGCGCCTCCTTGATCACCTTCTCGAAGCCCATCTCGAACACGTCCTCGATGAACAGGAGCCTCACGCCGTTCTTCTCGGCCCACTCGTGATCGTCGGCCCCATACATCGAGCCGCGGATGCCGATCTGAATGATCCGCTTGGGGTCGAGCAACTCCTCCTCGATGGCACGGCGGAAGGGTGTGCCATGCGTGATCTTGAAGCCGCCGAAATACTCGTCGTAGAGATCCGTGTGGCTGTCGAAGTGGATCATGCCGACCGGACCGTCCTTGGCGATGCCCCGGAGGATTGGCAGCGAGATCAGATGGTCGCCGCCCGCAGTCAGTGGCACGATCCCGCGTTTCTTCAAATCGGCATAGAAGCCGGTGATGCGATTGAGCGCATCATCGAGGTCGGCCGGGTTGACGGGGCTGTCACCGACGTCGGCACAGTTCGCCAGCATGAAGGGCGAGAAATTGTGCGTCCGGTGAAAGCGGCGGATGATCGAGGATTGGTCGCGGATTTGCCGTGGGCCGTGGCGTGGACCGGTACGGTTGGTGACGCCCTGGTCGAACGGCACGCCGACAAGCGCGATATCGAGGTCTTTCGCCCGCGCATCGTCGAGCGGCACGTAGGGTAGCCGCATGAAGGTCGCGATATGCGCAAAGCGCGGCCAGGGATTGATGCCGAGCGGCATGAAGTTGTCGGTCATGAGCGTTCTCCCGTGTTCTCACCCTTCCTCTAACTTGCGCCAACCACCATGCAAAGCCCCTGGCCGCAGGCGAGCCTTGCATCCCAAGCCGAGGACGGGAGCCTAAAGCGCTGACCAGGCGATAAATTCCGCCTTTACCAAACTCATCGACACTACTGGGGAGACCTGTCGTCAGGAGTTCACATGACCAGCGCCCCCGCCGCCGTTTCGACCGAAGCCAAGGCCGTTGCCGAAGCCCCCAAGCCACCGCGCATTCTCGATATCGATCCCCCCGAGAAACCGCTGCCGCTACCGCAGATGCTGAAGCTCGTCGCCGAGAAGCACGGCAAGAGCCTGCCGCAGATGGTGGCCGAGATCGCCCGCCTCTCCTTCGGCCCCGGCAAGGTCTCGACGGAGGAATATTTCGACCTCCGTCTCTACGACGACCAGGCGCTCGCCGGCCAGGACAAGAAGACCTTTCTCGGCATGCGCGGATCGAAGCAGATCGGCCTCGAGGCCAACCAGAACGAGCACTGGTTCTCCGTCGTCTCCGACAAGATCGTGTTCTATACGCTGATGGCGGGCTACGGCTTCCCGACCATCAAGCAGAAGGCGCTGTATCATCCCCATCTGCACATGCCGGCCTTCACCATGCTGCGCAAGACGGATCAGATCGTACAATTCCTCAAAACCACGGCGGATTTCCCGCTGTTCGGCAAGCCGTGCAATTCGTCCCTCTCGCTCGGCACCGTCTCAATCGATGGCCGGGATGAGAAGACAGGCGAGCTCATCCTGAAGGGTGGCCGCCGTGCCAAGCCCGAGGATCTCGCCCACGAAATCGTCGTACGTTATGTCGGCGGCTATATGTTCCAGGAGCGGCTGGAAGCTCATCCGGACATGAAGGCCTTGATGGGAGACCGCATCGGCACCATCCGCGTCTATACGACGTTCGGGCCGAAGGGACCGAAGGTCTTCCGCGCCTGTTGGAAAGTCGCGGCCGGCTCCAATCGTGCCGACAATTTCTGGCGCAACGGCAACATGCTCGCCGCCGTCAACACCGAGAGCGGCGCGGTCACCCGCGTCATCCGCGGCATCGGGCCGATGCAGGAAGAGATCGTTTCGCACCCGGATACCGGTGCGACTCTACTCGGCGCCCAAGTGCCCTGTTGGAAGGAGGCGCTGGAGCTCGCGATCTCGACGGCGCGCGACCTGCCGCACGTGCCGCTGATCGGCTGGGACATCGCCGTGACCGGCCGCGGCCCGGTGCTTGTGGAAGCCAACAACACGCCCGACTTCCGCCTGGTCGAGATGTGCGAGAAGCGCGGTGCCTATGACGAGGAGTTGAAGGACTTCCTCACCTTCATCGGCAATATCTGGTCGAGCGCCAAGCAGAAAGACAAGGCGAAGCTCAAGCAGAACCGGTCGAAGGGCGTCAAGAAGGCTATCGAGTCGGCAAGAAAGAGTGCCTAGCGCCTGCCAGGCTGCGGTTCCTCGACGACCATCGTGAAGGTCGTGACGAACCGGGTTTGTCCAGAATAAACGTGCGACCGGTCGGCGTCATAGACGGCGGCAGCGCCAGCTCTGAGAATGTGCTGAACGCCACCGATCTCGATTCCCAGAACGCCCTTCTCCACGGACACGATCTCGCGCGTGCCCGGCAAATGGCCGGGCGAGGCATAGCGCTCGCCCGATGCCAGCCGCCATTGCCAGAGCTCGAGCATGTTCGGGCCACGGGCACCGATGATCAGGCTCGCGCGGCCGCCTTTCGGGCCACGCCAGAGCACCTTTGCCTTGCTCGAGATCGTGATCCCGGCCTCGGCGGGCGCCGCCTCCGACACAAGATCCTCGACCGACATATGCAGCGCGATCGCCAAGCGACAGAGCGAGGTGATGCTCGGATTGGCGCGGCCTTGCTCGATCTGCACGATCGTGCCCTTGCTCGCGCCCGAACGTGTGGCGAGCTGATCCTGGGAGAGTCCGAGCTTACGGCGCGCTTCGGCGACGCGGCGGCCGAGGGACGAGGTCAAATCCGCGGCGCGTGCGGCACTCTGGGCGTCGGTCGATGTATTGACTGGATCGGTCATCATTCTATACTAGACCGATGACCGAAAATGACAACCCGCCGCCTTTCACGCCTCGTATCGATCCGGCGATATGGACGCTCAGGCCTGATTTCGTGGCGCTGAGTCTCGTCGTGACCGGCGGACTCAATGGGCCGAGCCCCGATTGGGTCAAGGAGCAGCTCGCCGCCGCCTGCGCCGGGGCCGCCACCGGACCCGCCTGGGCCACCGATCACCTCGCCGCCTGGCAGGACGCCTATCGCGCGTTCGGTGCTAAGCCGCAACGCACGCCCTGCTCGGCTGAAGCGCTCCGCAAGCGGGCGGCCAAGGACGGACCAATGGGTTCGATCAATGCCGTCGTCGATCTCTACAATGCCGTCAGCATCGCCTATGCGGTCCCCGTCGGCGGCGAGGACATGGCGGCCTATGCGGGCTCACCCGCGCTCACGATCGCGACCGGCACGGAGCCGTTCCAGACCATGAAGGACGGCGTGCCCGCGATAGAGCATCCCGAGAAAGGTGAGGTCGTCTGGCGTGACGATAAGGGCGTCACCTGCCGCCGATGGAACTGGCGGCAAGGCCCGCGCACGCGAATGACCGATGCGACCCGCGATATGTGGTTCGTGCTCGAACGCCTCGAGCCCATGCCGATCGGGGCATTGCAAGACGCCGGCGATGCGCTCATCGCGAGCATCCGGCAGTTGGCGCCCGATGCGCACATCACCCTTCGACTGCTTACTGCGTAGGAGAACTTCGTGCTGTACATTCCGCCCGCCTTCAAGGTCGAGGACCTCGTTGTTCTGCATCAGCACATTGCCGCGACCGGTCTTGCCACGGTGATCACCGTTGGCGACGAAGGACCGATTGTCTCGCATGTGCCATTGTTCCTCGATCGGGATCGCGGCCCCCTCGGCACACTCATCGGACACCTCGCGCGCGCCAACCCGCAAGTGAAGCGGTCACGCCTTGATGTGCAAGCCGTCGCCGTTTTCCAGGGGCCAGACGCCTACATCTCGCCCGGCTGGTATGAGGCCAAGCGCGAGCATGGGCGCGTCGTGCCGACATGGAACTACATGACCGTGCACGCGCGCGGGCGGCTCACGATGTTCGAGGATCGCGAGCGCCTCAAGGAGATCGTAGACCGTTTGACCTCGCTGCACGAAGTGCGCTTTGCAAAACCCTGGACGACAAGCGACGCGCCTCCCGACTACATTGCGTCCCAGCTCAAGGGGATCGTCGGTATCGAGCTCAAGATCGAAGCGCTCGAAGGCAAGCACAAGCTCGGCCAGAACCGCTCGGAGGCCGACCGGCAGGGCGTCATCGAGGGCTTGTCGGCGAGCGAGCGGCCCGGCGATGCGGAGATCGCTGAAGCCACACAGAGAACGCTCGCGACGTAGCCGGGCGAGCACGCTCGAGTGCCGCCAGTGCATCGGCGCGTCCTACGAGCTATGCGCAGGCAAGCGTGCATCCGTCCCTCCCTTTCGCTAGTCTGCGCTGCCAGAAATCAGCCGGACCCCGCCCTTGACCGTTGAAACCACCCAAGCCACCGACTGGCCCTCCCTCTGGCGCACCGGCGTGCTGCCGCGCTTCTGCTTCGTCAGCCTCGGCATCACGTTCCATGCCGGTGCCGAGAACATGATCTCGACCATCATGCCGTCGATGGTTCGCGACATCGGCGGCATCGAGATGGCGGGCTGGAGCTTCGCCATCTACGAGATCGGTTCGATCGTGGCGGGAGCCGTGACCGGGCGTCTCACGACCTTTTGGACGGTGCGTACGAACATGCTGATCGCGGCATTGATCTTCGCGATTGGGGCAGCGATCACCGGCCTCGCCCCGACCATGCCCGTCGCGCTCGGCGGGCGGCTTGTCTCGGGTTTCGGCGGCGGCGCCCTGATCGCGCTGTCCATGGTCGCCATTCAGCGCTACTTTCCGTCCGCCATATGGCCGCAACTGATGGCCATTCTTTCCGTCGTTTGGGGCGTTACGGCGTTCGGCGGGCCATTGTTCGGCGGGCTGGCCGTTCAGTACCTGAACTGGCGATCGGGCTTCCTGATCTTTGCCGGTCTTGCAGTAATATTCGGTGTTGCCTGCCTCGCCGTTCTGCGCCATGAGGCCCCGCCCCGAGCGGACCGGCGCTCCATCGGCCTCTTTCCTTTCGGCGCACTGCTCGTCCTCGCGGCCGGCATCTCGCTCGTCGCCACAGCCGGGCTCGAGCGGCATCCTCTCCTGGCGGCGGTATTCATTGCGGCTGGCGTCGCCGGCATACTCGGCTTCTTCGTGCTCGACAGCCGAAATGCCAGTGCGCGTCTCTTCCCCTCGCGCGCCTTAGATCCACGCACCGTGCTTGGCTCCGGCATGCTGATGGTGGCGACGCTCTCGATCTCGACCGTCTCCTTCCTCTTTTATGGCCCCTTGCTGCTGGCCGCCTTGCACGAGCTCTCGCCGGTCACGACGGGTCTCCTGATCGCGGCCGAATCCGTCGCCTGGTCGGTGATGTCGATCGTCATCGCCAATGCACCGCGGCATCGCGAGGCCCTCATCATCCGCTTGGGCGCGCTGATGATCGTCGGTGGGCTCGCGGGCTTCGCCTGGGCCATCCCGGCCGGCTCTCTTCCAGGCATTCTTGTCTTTGCCTTCATGCAGGGCGGTGGCTTCGGCATGGCCTGGCCCTTCGTCAACAGATGCGTCGTCGAAGCGGCGCCGGTGGGCGAGAAGGAGATTACGGCCGCGGCTTTCTCGACGTTGCAGCGCATGGGCTATGCGACCGGCGGCGCCTTCGCCGGCATCATCGCCAACGCCAATGGCTTTGCCGAAGGATTCACACGTCAGACAGCGGCAACCGCTGCCCAACCGCTGTATCTGAGCTTCGTGCCGCTGGCGCTCATCGGCGTGTTCTTTGCGTTTCGCATGTCGGGACTGGCGGCCCGGAACCTGGCCGCGAGCGCCCCGCGCTGACGGGCTGGCCTGGCGGGCCGCGGTCTCGGGGCCTGCGCGAGCCTCTATCTGTCGAACGGCCGCTCGCCACTGGGCAAGGCAGCGGCCTCCGTCTCATCGATGAGCGTCGAGGGCTGGGTGAGGGCCGCGCCAAGTCGGCGATACTTGCCTTGGTGGAAGGCGAGGGGCGTCCTCTCGTGGTCGAAGGCCGCCGCCACCACCTCGCCGACGAAGATGACGTGATCGCCACCCATGTAGGTATGCCGTGTCTTGCATTCGAAATAGGCCGCGGCCCCCGTCAGCACGGGACAGCCGAGTACGCCGGTCTCGTATGCGACGCCGGCCCACTTGTCCTCTTTCGACCGCGCAAAGCGAGCCGACAGCGCGATCTGATCCTCGGCCAGGATGTTGACGACGAACTGGTCGGTCGACAGGTAGGACTTGAGGCTAAGCGCATGCCGTCCCATGCACCAGAGGATCAACGGTGGGTCGAGCGACACGGACGTGAAGGAATTGACGGTATTGCCAAGCAACTCCTGGCGCGGGCCGACGGACGTGATGATCGTGATGCCGGTGGCGAAGCAGCCCAGGGCAGCCCGGAACTCCCGATCGCTTGCGGTAACCTTCTGCACCGGCTGCCTCCCGAATGGTCACGCACCGAGGCCGTTTCGGCAAACGGTCGCTCACGGCTTCACGCCCATTGAGCAAGCCGAATTGACAGCCGTCAAGGCTTTGCCATGCGTGTCTGATGAAGATAAAATAGCAATTGATTAGGAGATCTGCCATGAAACCCATCCGCACGTGGATTCTCGTTGCTGATGCGTCTCGGTCCAAGGTCTATGAACATCGAGGACCCGGGCATGGCCTCGAAGCGGTTGCAGGACTTGCAATGGCGACGGAGCACCGAAAATCCAGCGAGATCGGTAGCGACAAGCCGGGCCGATCCTTCGAGAGCGTCGGTGCCGTCCGTCACGCGGTCGAGCCGCACAGCGATCCGGCACGCATCGAGGAGCAGCGCTTCGCGGCAAGCCTTCTCGAGAGGCTCAACCAGGAAGCCGCCGCCAAGCGATTCGATCGGCTGGTGCTGGTGGCGCCGCCGACCATGCTTGGCGACCTGAGGGCGGCACTTCCCAGCGGCATCGCGCCGCTCGTGATGGCCACGATCGACAAGGACCTGACCAAGATCCCCGACCACAAGCTTGCCGGTCACCTTTCGGACATCCTGCCGGTCTGAGGAACGGACGTCTCAACGACCTACGGCGTTCCTGCGGGTGAGCACCCGGCGATATTCCTTGAAGAACGTACTGCTGTTGCACCGCACCTGCGGTTTTGCGAACTCATTCCGGAGCACCTGGAGCTGCTCGGCGGTCAGCACATCTCGCGCCAGTGGGATCAGCACGGAGTTCTCCCAGTCGATATGCCGGCGCTGGCTTTCGAAGAAGAAGCGCAGCATGTAGCCCAGCATCTCGGGGTTCTCGACTCCACCTTCGCCGACAAAGGCATCGAGAGCATCGGCAACTTCCTCGAGGAAACCGACATCCGCCTCGTGCTCGCGTGTCAGAAGAGACGTCACCGCCTCGACCTGAGGCCGATTCCTCGTGTGCACCTTGAGAAGCGGAAACAGGGTCTCCTCCTCGAGGCGCATATGACCGACCACCCCTTGCCTCAGAACGGGAACGACGGCGGCTGCAATAATGGCATCGCCCACGGGCAGACTGTCGGCCAGTTCCTCCATCAGATCGCAAAGCTCGAGCTGGAAGGCGTGATCGTGCTCGAGTGCATCGAGAGGATCGATCAGCTCGATAAGTCCGTTGGCAGCGTGCGACGGGTTCGCGACCCTTGGTTCATCGCTTGCCATGGCTGATCCCCATGCTTCGCGGCCGGTCCAGAGCGCTCTCCGATCTGGTGGATTGAGATCGGCGCTCTGGGGTCTTGGCTTTGAGCACTTTCTCTCCACCCACCGGTACCCGATTGGAAGGACAAGTGCTCTGGGCCAGTAACTGCCGGCCGGAGCTTAGCGACGGAAGCCCCCCCGCCATTTGATACGGGTCAAGTCCCGGTGAGGCAGCGGACCGCTGCCGTCCAGCCCTGGTATTTCCGCTCACGCAGCTTCGGATCCATCGTCGGCGCGAACCGCCGCTCGAGCCGCCAGGACTTGGCGAAGGCTTGCGGATCCGGATAGATGCCGCTTGCAAGGCCGGCGAGATAGGCCGCGCCGAGCGCCGTCGTCTCGAGCACGGCCGGCCGGTCGACGGGCGCATCCAGAATGTCGGCGAGGCACTGCATGGTCCAGTCCGAGGCCACCATGCCGCCGTCGACGCGGAGCACGGTCTGGGCGCCCTTGCCACCCCAGTCGCGCCGCATCGCCTCGAGCAGATCGCGCGTCTGGTAGCAAACGCTCTCGAGGGCAGCCCGGGCGAGTTCCTTGGGGCCCGTCGCCCGCGTCAAGCCGAACAGCGCACCGCGAATGTCGGCCCGCCAGTGCGGCGCCCCGAGACCGACGAAGGCCGGCACGAGATAGACGTCCTGTTTGGGATCGGCGGAGGCGGCGAGGCGGCCGGTCTCGGCTGCGTTCTCGATGACGCCGAGACCGTCGCGCAGCCACTGCACGGCGGCGCCGGCGACGAAGATCGCCCCTTCGAGCGCGTAGGAGCGCTTGCCCGCGAGCTGATAGGCGACCGTGGTGAGCAGCCGATTGGCCGAGGCGACCGGCCTGTCGCCGGTGTTAAGGAGCGCGAAGCAGCCCGTGCCATAGGTCGACTTCATCATGCCCGGCTCGAAACAGGCCTGACCGACGACGGCGGCCTGCTGATCGCCGGCAATCCCTCTGATCGGCACCGGGCGGCCCAGGATATCCGGCAGCGTGGTGCCAAAATCTCCGGCCGAATCGCGAACTTCCGGCAGCATGGCCCGAGGCACCCGGAGGAGCTTCAGGAGGTCCTCATCCCACACCCCCTCGTGAATGTCGTACAGCAGGGTCCGCGAGGCATTGGTGGCGTCGGTTGCATGCACAGCCCCGCCCGTCAGTCGCCAGAGCAGGAAGCTATCGACCGTGCCGAACAGCAGCTCGCCACGCTCTGCCCGGGTGCGCGCGCCGTCGATGCTGTCGAGCATCCAGGCGATCTTCGTTCCGGAGAAATAAGGATCGAGCAAGAGGCCGGTCTTTGCGGCGATCGTCCGCTCATGGCCGTCGGCCTTCAGTCGCTCGCAGATGTCGGCGGTCCGGCGGTCCTGCCAGACGATGGCCTTGTGGATGGGCTTGCCGGTTGCCCTCTCCCAGATGAGGGCCGTCTCGCGCTGGTTGGTGATGCCGATCCCGGCGAGCCCGCCCGCCTCGATGTCCGACTTGCCCAGGGCTGTCCGCATTGTCGCGACGGTGGTCGTCCAGAGGTCCTCGGGATCATGCTCGACCCAGCCGGATTGCGGGTAGTGCTGAGGGAACTCCTGCTGCCCGAGCCCGCGGATGGCCGTATCCGGTCCGAAAACGATGGCCCGGGACGAGGTCGTCCCCTGATCGACGGCCAGGACGGAGCCACTTTCGGGCATGACGAGATCCTAATTGGACAGGTTGCAGTCGGCAGGAATTTTCAGAGATCACGACCCGTCGCGTGAAGCAAGTCGCAATCGAGGTGAAGGAGACCTTACCGCAGATCGTAAAATCCCGTCGCGGCCAGCAACGCATCGGCAAGCCCCGGTCCGCGTCACAGAGCCGGGAGCGACCGGGAGCAGGGCGCGAATGCACCGAATAATTTCAATCAGATCGACGACGAATCGACGGGTTTGATTGCGCGGACATGAACGTCCGGAGCGCAATTTTCTTCAAGATCGCCCTAACGGGCCGCCCCGCCCGCCGAAGGGCGGAGCCAGACGGTCGAGCCGGACCGCAAAGAACAAGAGGACCGGGCTTTCGCCCGGTCCTCTCGACAGTCCGCCCCTCGAAACGCGATGCTACTGAGCGCAGAGCTCATAGTCCGTCGACGTCGCCCGCATCGTGTTGTCGATCTTGATGACGAAGATCTGATCGTTGCCGAGACTCCAATGGCAGCTCGTCGTCAGATCGGCGATGTTCTCGCAGACGTTCTGGCCGTCGAGATTGGTGACGGAGAGCGTCAACTCGGCGCTTTCAGAGACGAGATTGAGTCGCGCCTTCCGGTCAAGGAAGGATTCCTCGAGATTGGCCTCCAGCTCCGCATAATCATAGGCCTCCACCGAGCCTTTGAGGCAGGCATTGCTCGAGAAGTTGGCCTCCGACACGACAGGGGCGATGACGATCGCAGTGACGAAAGCGCCCGCGGACGCGGCGCGACGCAGATAGCTCGACATGGTTCCCACTCCCAGGACGCAATTCGATAAGCGGACCTTACGGCAGCCGCGCTAAGAAACGCTGGAAGCTCGCTCGTCAATTTTAGCTTCAATTTTCGCGAATTGAGCCCAGGCCGGCCCGAACGCGCCCGTTTGATGTGAACTTGCCTCGAATTTTCGGCAACCGCTCCGTCAAATTGCCTGCGAATTCGAGGCAATTGTCATGATGCAATTTAGACGAGCCGCAATTTCTCTCTGGTTGAATGCGCCGATCACGAGTGGAGTGGTGCGCAATCTTTCGGAGTGGAAACATGCGGCGCCTGGGTTGGAACAAGAACTTGATCTCGAGCGAGGCGGGCAACGTCGGCATGATCTTCGCGGCGATGATCATCCCGACGGTCATGCTGATCGGCGGGGCCGTCGACTACGGCGACGCCATCAACAAGAAGCTGTTGCTACAGTCAGCAGCCGATGCGGCGACTCTCGCGGCCGCCAAGCTCGACGACGACGAGCCGGCGCTGATCATCGCGGCGGCTGAGAACGTTTTCAACGCGAAGATCGAGGGTACGGCCCTCGAGGGTGTCGAGCCGCAGGTCAGCTTCGCCGACAGCCAGGTCACGCTGACTGTCTCGACGAATGTGCCGACCGCCTTCATGCGCGCCGCCCATATCGACAATCTGGAGATCTCCGCCCGGTCGGTGGCCCAGAAAGGCAACGACGACGTAGAAGGCGACGACGCGCAGTGGGGCAAAGTCTGCATGCTCGCGCTCGATCCCGACGCCACGTACGGCATCACGGCCCAAGGCAGCAAGGAGATCGACCTTGGCAATTGCTGGGCCTTCGTCAACTCCGACTCGTCCACCTCGGTACACGAGGTCGGCAACTCCTACTCGTTCGAATCCGGTGGCGTCTGCACCGTCGGACTGGACGACGTGACGCACGGCAATTTCGACCCGGCACCGCGCGAGAGCTGCGCCGATCCGATGGCGGATCCGTTTGCCTCGACCAGCGCCTATCCGAATGCCAGCGCCTGGGTACCGAAGACCGCCATGCCGACAGTGCCTGCCGCCTGCACGAACAACGGTCTCAATCTGAAGAAGGGCACCTATGCGCTGAGCCCAGGTCACTACTGCGGCGGCATCAAACTGCAGGCGCAGGCCAAGGTCACCTTCAATCCCGGCATCTACGTGATCGACAACGGCAAGCTGCAGACGTCCTCCGGCTCGCAGCTGACCGGTAGCAACGTGGTGTTCTACCTCTACGACTCGAACACCGGCGACAACAACTATCCGATGCTCGACATCGGCTCCGGTTCCACCGTCAATCTCGTCGGCCGGCATTCAGGATCGAGCTACCAGGGCTTCCTGGTCATGCAGAACGCGGCGCATGGCGAGGGCCAGACCTCGATCGTCCAGGGGGGCGGCACGTTCAACATGGAAGGCGTGCTCTACCTGCCGACCCAGAAGCTCGAGCTCGGTGGCAACGGCGACATGAACGGCTCTTCCCACTACTTCATGGCGGTTGCCAAGGAGTACGAGCTGCGTGGCAGCGGCCACCTCCACGTGAAGGACCATGATGGCTTCTCGCCGCTGCCGAATCTGACGCCCGACTTGCCGGACATCGAGGGCCAGGTCGCCCGGCTGGTCGAGTAGACGAAACGCGTACCTCCCACGAACCGGAAGCCCCGCCAGCGATGGCGGGGTTTTCACTTTGCGGCGCGCGATCGTCGCTCAGCCGATCGAGTTGAGCAGCCCGCTCTTGCCGATGTCGACGATGAAGGCGATAGCGGCGAGGCCGAACAGGATGAAGGCCAGATAGAACATATAGACGTGGTTCTTCTGGACCAGGGCCTCGTACTCCGCTCGCGCCATCTCGTGCTCGGGCGAGCCCGTGTCGCCGGCCATGTCCCAGGGTGGCGTTCCCTTGACGAGGGCCTTGTACTGGCTGCCGACCTTGACGGACGCCTTGACGCCGATCGGTACGCCGGAGCGGCGCGAGATCTCCTCGGCGATCTCGCGAACCGGGAAGGCCGGATCCTCCGAGGCCTCGTGCACGTAGCCGAGATGCACCCGCTCGCCGCCTTTCGTGGTCAGCATGGCGGATCGCATCAGCGTCGGCACGGCGATCTCCTTGTAGATCTCACCCCGTGTCTCGATCTTCTCGAGCTCGGAATAGGGAATCTCGCGCGTCACGTATCTGAGACCCGGGGTCGGACCGCGCCAGCGCGGCACCGACAGCTTTACGCGATCGGCGCCGACCTCGATCCGGCCGCGATAGGAATAGACGATGTGGGCGAGCAGGAAGAGCGCCGCGGCGATGAAGACGGCGCCGCCGAGCGCCAGCGTTCCCGCATCGACCAGGTGTCCGGCCGCGGCCCGCCAGGCGATCATGATCGGCAAGCTGACCAGGAAGGGGAGCAGCACCAGCAGCACGACCGTCAGCGTGAATTTCCGTCCGGCCCCGGCTTTGAAAATGGTCGGCCGGGCCGACGGCGTGGCCGAGACCTCGACCGTCTCCGGAGCTGCGTTCGCGGCCGGACCGAGCACCGCCTCGATCAGTGGCGTGCTCTCCACAACGGTTGCAGGCTGCTGAGTTGCCGGCGAATTTTCCTCGACGGCCGGCGCGGTCGGCACCTTCGGATCGGCCATGACGCTCACTCCTTGTCCCCGCCCCCTTGAATAGCAACCTCTTGTCGGATTTGTGAGGGACACGTGATCGCGCCCTGCCCTATATATCGGAGTGAGACCGAAGCGCCACGATCCGGAGGATCTCGCATGCTGTTCGCCAGGAAGCGATCCGATCTACCCTCGCCCGCACAGGCTCTGCCCGGCCGGGCCGAGCCCATCCCGACCGCCAGCCACCATTTCGTCAATGGCGCCGCACTGAAAGGCCCCTTTCCGGCGGGGAGCGAGCAGGCCGTCTTCGGCCTGGGCTGTTTCTGGGGGGCCGAACGCAAGTTCTGGTCCCTTCCCGGCGTGCATGTGACGGCTGTCGGCTACGCACAGGGCGTGACGCCCAATCCGACCTATCGGGAGGTGTGCTCGGGCGATACCGGCCACAACGAGGTGGTGCTCGTCGTCTATGATCCGGCCAAGCTCAGCTACGAGCAGCTGCTGAAAGTGTTCTGGGAGAGCCATGATCCGACGCAGGTGATGCGGCAAGGCAACGACGTCGGCACCCAGTACCGGAGCGGTATCTACACGTTCACGCCGGCTCAACGGACCGCTGCCCAGGCCTCGAAAGCCGCCTATGAGATGGCGCTCAGGAGCAAGGGCTACGGAGCGATCGCGACGGAGATCGTCGATGCGGGGCCGTTCTACTATGCCGAGGACTACCATCAGCAGTATCTGGCGAAGAACCCTGGCGGCTATTGCGGCCTCGGCGGCACCGGCGTGACCTGCCCGGTCGGAGTAGGCCGCGAGGCGGCGGAGTAGAGGCGCGTGCCGACGGACGGAACAGGGCCCCATAGAGCAAACCGCACCGACGGCAGCTCGATCCACCGACGGAGGGGTAGATCACATCGCCAGGTTCTCGCGGAGCGTCCGGCCTTTGTAGGCCCTCCGGAACAACCCGCGACGCTGTAGCTCGGGCACGACCGCCCGGCAGATGCTCTCATGCGTTCCCGGCGCCCAAAGCGGCGAGAACACGAAGCCGTCGCATGCCTCCGAGGTGAATTGATCCTCGAGGACATCCGCCACCGTCTTGGGCGAGCCGATGATCTGGCCAGCGCGCACCTTGGTCGCCGCCTCGCGAAGGGTGGCACCTTGGTCGCGAGCGAGCTGCGCCAAGAGATCCGCCGAGCCCTGCATGCCCTGAGTGCCCCGCTTGGCGAGGTCGACATCCTTGTCCCGCGCCAGATCGACGCCGACAGAGCTCGACACCGAGGCGAGGTTCAGCTCGGTCTTGGCGAGGCTGTTCAGGTAGTCGGCCTTCTCGCGGGCGATCGAATCCGTCTCGCCGACGATGACCCGCGTCTCGACCAGCACCTTGCAGGCATCGGGTCGCCTGCTGCGCTTCGCCATCCGGCTGTGCAGGTCCTGCCGGAAGGCCTGCATGTCGGTCTTTGTCGCCTGCGCGACGAAGACGAGCTCGGCCCAGCGGGCCGCAAAGTCGCGACCGCGATCGGAGGAACCCGCCTGCATCAGGACGGGATGGCCCTGGGGACTGCGCGGGATCGACAGGGGCCCGCGCGTCTTCACCCATGTGCCCTCATAATCGGCATAGTGGACCTTCTCGGGGTCCGACATCACGCCACCTGCCTTGTCGAGCACGAAGGCCCCCTCCTCCCAGCCTTCCCAGAGCTTCAGGCAGGCCTCGACGACCTCGTCGGCATAGTCGTACCGGCTCTCACGCGGCGGCAGCGCGCGGCCAAAGTTGCGCGCTTCGAGGTCGGTCGCGGAGGTGACGATGTTCCAGGCCACGCGCCCTTTGCTCAGAACATCGAGCGAGCCGAGCGACCGGGCGATCAGATAGGCCGGGATGAAGGTCGTCGAGAGTGTCGCACCGAGCCCAAGGTGCCGCGTGGCGTTGGCCATGATCGGCAGCACCGTCATAGGGTCGAGATAGCTGATCTGCCCGCCGTCCCGGACATAGGTCTCGAAGGAGCCTCCGTGGATGTCGTAGAGACCGAGCAGATCGGCGAAGAAGCAAGCGTCGAAGCAGGCAGCCTCGAGCTCGCGCGCCACCTGCTCGTAGCGGGAGGCATCGAGGATGTCGTCGAGGCGGGCCTCCGGATGCCGCCAGCCGCCGGCATGCAGGGCCGTCGGACCGGTCTTCAGATAGGCGACGAGATGCATCTGGCGGCGCGACATGGGACCTCCCGCGGCGACGTTGGCGTCAGCCAGTTTTCTAATGCGGGCCCCATTTGGCAAGGGCCCGGAGCAGACGCTCGCGCGCGTCCGGCAGACCGTGACCGCGGGGCTCGGCGACCCGGCTCGACAGGAAATGCCCGGTGAGCGACAGGGCATCGGCGAGATCGCCGGGCCCGAGCACGCTCGATCCGGTGCCCCTGAGGAAGCCCGGCAGGCGGAGCAGCCGGTCGCGGTACGGCTCGCCGGCCGCCGCCGACACGGCGCGGCCCGAGCGCGGCGAGACATAGATCAGATCGTCGGTCTGTCCCGTCTCGGTGCAGCGGCTTAGATCGAGGCCGAAGCCGAGGTCGTCGAGCAGCGCCAGCTCCCAGCGGGCATAGACCGGCGGCCAGACCTCGTCGTCCTCGAGATAGGTGAGCACGAACAGCGTCACCTCGTAGAGCGCCGGATGAGGATCGCGCTCGGCCAGCAGGCGGAGCATGGCCGTGAGACAGGCGAGCCCCGACAGCGCCAGCGGCCGGTCCAGCGCCGTCGCGGCATGGCTCTTGACCGGCTCGAGTGCGAGCTGTCCCAGATGCTCGGAGAGCCTCGCCTTCCACGTTGCCTCGACCGTGTTTCCGGGCTGCAGAACCGGCCTCAGCCGGCGCGAGCGGCCGCCCTGGACGAGTCCGAGATGGCGGCCGTGATTGCGCGTGAAAAGCTCCACCACGGCGCTGGTCTCGGCGTGGGGCCGCACCGAGAGCACGATCGCTTCATCCGACCATTGCATGGCGGCAACGTCGCCCCGTTCGGAGCCGTTGTCCATCCCGGCCGGTGCACCGGCGGATCATGTCGCCGGTGCCACCTTGAGCCGCGGCAGGACCAGCACGAGCACAGCCGCCAGTCCAATCGCCGGGAAGAGCGCGACATTGATGCCGTTCCAGCCGACATGGTTGAGCAGCACGCCGGACATGAACGAGCAGAAGGCGACGAATGAGAAGATGACGAAGTCGTTGGCGGCCTGCACCTTGCCGCGCTCCTCCGGCGTATGGCTGTCGGCGACGATGGAGGTTGCCGAGACATAGGCGAGGTTCCAGCCGGCGCCGAGGGCCACCATCGCCACCGTAAAATGCAGGAACGACAGGCCCATGAGCGCGACGAGGCCGCAGAGCAGCAGGATCGCCATGCCGACAAGCGCGATCTGCTCGCGGCCGAACCGGGCGATCAGATGGCCGGCGAAGAAGCTCGGCAGATACATGGCGACGACGTGCCAGCGTATGGCGCCGGCCGCATCGATGTTGTCGAAGCCGCAGGCGATCATGGCGAGCGGTGTCGAGGTCATGACAAGACTCATCATGCCGTAGCTGACGGCGCCAGCCGCCATTGCGGCCAGAAAGCGTGGCTGCCGCATGATCTCGAGCAAGGGCCGCCCGGACGACGCCCCCCGTGCCCGTGCCACGGGCTTCGGAATGCGGAGCAAGGTCAGCACCAGGCAGCCAGCCAGGGCCGAGCCCGCCGCCGCGAGAAAGCACGCCGCGCTCAGCACATAGACGTCGTTGGTGAGCTGGACGATGACGGGCGTCAGCACGGCACCGGCGAGACCACCACCGAGCGCGTAGGAGATCGCCTTCGGACGGAAGGCGAGCGAGGCCGTGTCGGCCGCTGCGAAGCGGTAGTAGCCGGCGGTGGCCTGATAGTAGCCGAGGAAATGCGTCGCCAGGCAGAACAGCCAGAAGCTGCCGGCAAAGATGGCCTGGGCAGCGAGCAACCCGCCGGTCACGCCGGACAGCGCGCCGAGCATGAAGCCGGCGCGCCGGCCGAAGCGTTGCATGAAGAGCGACGCCGGAATGACGCCGATGGTGGTGCCGATCATCATCGTCGTGATCGGCAGGGTCGAAAGCGACTTGTCGACGGCGAGCGCATGACCGACCACGCCGCCGAGCGTTATGACCAGCGAGACGGCAATGCCATAGCAGGCCTGGGCGATGGCCAGAACGATAGCGTTCCGGCGGGCCAGACGGTCATCCACGGCGGTGCCGGCGAGCGCCTCCGTCATTCTGAAGCCGCCTTGTCCGTCGGGCCCAGCTCACCCGCACGGAGCTTGTGCGCCAGCTTGTCCGTGACGCCGTTGACCACCTTCGGCTCGTCGCCGGCGAAAAAGTCGTGTGCGATGTCGACATAGGCGCCGATGACGGCCTTGGCCGGAACATCGGGGCGGGCGAGCAGCTCGTAGGTGGCGCTTCTCAAGATGGCGCGAAGGATGCTGTCGAGCCGGGCCAGCCGCCAGCCGGCAGCGAGTTGCTTGTCGATCAGGGGATCGATCTCGCGCTGACGGTCGACCACGCCCTTCAGCAGATCGTGAAAGAACCCGACCTCGACCTCGGCGTGCCCCACCTCGTCGCTCGCCTCACGGAACCGATGCTCGGCGAATTCGACGACGACGGCGTTGAGATCGGTCTTGGCGAGATCCATCTGATAGAGCGCCTGCACGGCAGCAAGCCGCGCACCGTTGCGCGCTTTTGTCCGACTTCGCTTGGGGGCCTGGGCTACCATCTCAACCGGCGTCCACCAGCGTGCGCCTGAGCGCCACGAGCGCCAGACAGGCGCGGACGGCGTCGCCGCCCTTGCCGTCGACACCGCCGCGGGCGCGCGCCATTGCCTGCTTCTTGGTGTCGACCGTCAGGATCGCATTGCCGACCGGCACGCCATGATCCATGGCGGCGCGCATCAGCCAGTGGTTGGCATTGTTGCAGACGATGTCGTAGTGACTCGTCTCGCCGCGGATGACACAGCCGAGCACGACCACACCGTCGAAGGCACCCTTGCGGCGGCGGTTGAAGCAGCCGGCATCGACGGCGGCCTTGAGCGCCTGTGGAATCTCGAGCGCGCCCGGTACCTCGATCCGCTCATGCGTGGCACCGGCCGCCGCCAGTGCCGCCAGCGCGCCGGCGAGCAGCTCCTCGCCGACGGCATCGTAGTAGCGGCTCTCGATGATCAGCACATGCGCCCTGACCTTGCCGCTCTGCGCCACCGCCCCCGACTTCGATCTCGTCCGCATCAGTCGCGCCCTTCCGCCTGCCGAAGCCTTGCCACATAGCGCGCCAGGAGGTCCACCTCGATGTTGACGCGGTCGCCCGCGCGCCGCTCGCCCCAGGTGGTCACCTCGAGCGTATGCGGGATGAGATTGATACCGAAGCGCAGTCCCTCGACCTCATTGACGGTCAGCGAGGTGCCGTCGAGTGCCACCGACCCCTTCTCGGCCACGAACCGGGCAATGTCCTGCGGGGCCTCGAGCACGAACCGCTCCGACTGTCCGTCCGGCGTCCGTGAGAGGATGGTGGCGAGGCCGTCGACATGACCCGTGACGAGATGCCCGCCGAGTTCCGCGCCCAGGGCCAGCGCCCGTTCGAGATTGACGCGCCGGCCCGCTCGCCACTCGCCGAGCGTCGTCCGCGACAGGCTCTCGTTCGAAACGTCGACGGCGAAGTGGGTCTCCCGGTCATGACTCGCGACGGTCACGGCGGTCAGGCAGCAACCATCGCAGGCGATCGAGGCGCCGATGGCGATCCCATCTGCGGGATAACGGCAGGCGATCGTGAAGCGGCCGCCCTCTCGGGCGACCACGCGTCCGACATCCGTTATGATGCCCGTGAACACAACCCGTCTCCTCAAACTGCCGGAGCGCGCCGGAAGATACCCTCGCGATCGCCGCCGATGGCCGCCTCATGCATCATGACCAGACCGTTTGTCGGTCCATACGGGTCGATGAGCCCAGGCGACATGGGTGCCGGCCCCTGCCGGAACACCACCACCTCGTCGGCCAAACCGGCCGATAGGACGCTCCGCCAGAGCGTAGGCCCGCCCTCGACCAGGAGCCGGGTGATGCCCTCTTCCGCCAGAAAGGCCAAGACCTGACGCAAATCAAGGTGACCGGCACCATTCGGTATCGGCATCAGGCGCACACCAGCTCTGCGCAGGACCTCCGCCCGTTCCGGATCGGCCGCCTCTGCGTGCATGACGAGCACCGGATGCCGCCCGGCCGTCCGAAGAAGCTTGGCCGCCGGCTGGATCGAGAGCGAGGGGTCGAGCACGACCCGCAACGGCGTTCGGTCCTTTAGACCAGGCAATCGGCAGGTGAGCTCTGGATCATCCTCTCGAAGCGTGCCTGCACCGATCAGAATGGCATCTGCCTCGGCACGCAACAGATGCCCCATGGCGCGGGCTTCCGGACCCGTTACCCAGACGGGACGTCCATCGGTGCCACGGGCGATGGCGCCCTCTGTATCGAGCGCCATCTTGAGCTGGACGAAGGGACGTCGTTCGGTCTGGCGCAGGATGTGTCCGAGTGTGACCCAGCGGGCCTCCGGCTCCATCACCCGCTCGACGACTTCGATGCCGGCCGCCCGGAGCCTGGCAAATCCCTCTCCGGCCGTTCTCGGATCGGGGTCGCCGGTACCGGCGACGACGCGGGCGATGCCGGCGGCGATGATGGCGTCGGCGCAGGGCGGCGTCCTGCCGTGATGCGCGCACGGCTCGAGCGTGACATAGAGCGTCGCACCCTTGGCCGCGGCCCCCGCCCGGGCGAGGGCCTGGGTCTCGGCATGTGGCCGGCCGCCGGGCGCCGTCCAGCCTCGCGCCACGACGACGGCATCGCCGGCCTCCGTCCCGACCATCACCACGCCGACCGACGGATTGGGGGAGGTCGTACCGAGCCCCCGCTCCGCCATGCGGATGGCCAGCGCCATGAAGCGCCCGTCGTCAGCGCGCATCGGCCTTGCCGCTGGGCGGCTCCTCGGCGGCGATCTCGCCCAACACTTCCTTGAAGTCGCTCGCCTCGCCGAAATTCCTATAGACCGAGGCGAACCGGACATAGGCGACCCCGTCAAGCGTCTTTAGGCCCTGCATGACGAGCTCGCCGATCGCCTCCGAGGTCACCTCGCTGTCGCCCGAGCTTTCGAGCTGGCGGACGATGCCGTTGAGCATGCGCTCGACGCGCTCCTGCTCGACCGGCCGTTTGCGGAGTGCGAGCGCGACCGAGCGCGTGAGCTTCTCCCGGTCGAAGGCGACGGTGCGGCCCGAGCGCTTCTTCACCATGAGCTCGCGCAATTGAACACGCTCGAAGGTCGTGAAGCGTCCGCCGCACGCCTCGCACTGGCGCCGGCGCCGGATCGCCGAGTCGTCCTCGGTCGATCGGGAATCCTTCACCTGTGTATCGCCCGAGCCGCAGTAGGGACAGCGCATGCGTGAATCGCCTTTCCGGGAGATGGATAGCACCCCCCCGTCATCGCCACAAACCGAGTGGCCCCGAGCATGCTGCCCGGCTAAGCTTGCCGCGAATTGATGGAGCCCAGCATGCTTCTGAGCGACCGCAAGATCGCCATTACCGGGGCCGGACGCGGGCTTGGCGCGGCTCTCGCCATCGTCGCGGCCGACAAGGGGATGACGCCAGTTCTCTTGGGACGCAACCCGGAGAATCTCGACGCCGTCGCCGGAACGATCGAGCGGCGCACGGCTCGACGGCCCGGTACCATTCCCTGCGATCTCGCGGATCCCACGAGCGTTGCTCGGGCGGCCGACGCACTCATTTCAGGGCATGCCGACGTCGACGCCATCGTCCACAACGGGGCGATGTGGCTGCCGGGACCTTTGGAAGACCTCACCGACGAGCAGATGTGCCAATGCGTCGGCTCGGCCGTGACGGGCGCGCTGATCCTGACGCGGCGGCTGCTGCCGCTGCTGAAGTCCCGCCCGCGCGCCGACATTCACACCGTCGTCTCCATCAGCGGCCTGCCGAATGTGCGGCTGCTTGCGGCCTCCGTCGCCTTCCGCGCCGCCAAAGCGGGACAAGACGGCTTCGTGCAAGGGCTGGCGGAGGAGCTGTCGGGAACCTCGGTCAGGGTCTCTGCCGTCTATCCGGGCAACATCGAGGACATCTCGCCCAACGATCCGGCTTGGGTCGCGCCGCGGGGCCCGCGCGATCCATTGACCAACCGAGAGGTGGTCGATTGCATTCTCTTCACTCTGGCCATGCCGCCCAACGTGTCGATCCGCACCTTGGTGATCGAGCGCGCCGATAGCGACACATATTCATGAGCGACGACCTCACCCAGCCAATCCGATATCTCGAACGCATCGCCGCCTACTATCAGGCGCTGGGCTACGGCGAGCCCTATCGCTTCGCGCGCATTGACGATGTGCCGTTCGCGCCGATGGCGAAACCGCTCTCCGAGGCCCGCATCGCGCTGGTCACGACCGCGGCGCCCTTCAGGCCCGAGCTCGGTGATCAGGGACCGGGCGCTGCCTACAACGCCGCGGCGAAATTCTTCGAGGTGTATGCGGTGCCGGCCGAGCCGCCGCCGGACTTGCGCATCTCGCACATCGCCTATGATCGCAAGCACACCAGCGCCGAGGATTCCGGCACCTGGCTGCCGCTTGCGGCTCTGAAGAATGCGGCGCGCGAGGGCTCGATCGGCTCACCTAGTCCGCGCGTCTACGGGTTTCCGACCAACCGAAGTCAGCGGACATCGATCGACAAGGATGCGCCGGCCTTGCTGGACCTCGTTCGCGGGGATCGTGCCGACGCCGCGCTCCTCGTCGCCAACTGTCCCGTCTGCCATCAGTCGGTCGCGCTCGCCGCCCGCCACCTCGAGGCCTCGGGCCTCCCGACCGTCGTTCTCGGCTGCGCCAAGGACATCGTCGAGCATGTGGGCGTGCCGCGTTTCCTGTTTTCGGACTTCCCGCTGGGCAATGCGGCCGGCCGGCCGCACGACAGCGCCTCGCAACGCGAGACGCTCGCGCTGGCGCTTGGATTGCTCGAGAGCGCAACGGGACCGCGCACGACCGCCCACTCACCGCTCGTTTGGCCGGGCGACTCCTCGTGGAAGCTCGACTACTCCAACGCTGCGCGCATGTCGCCCGGGGAGATCGCCGAGGCCCGCCGAAAGTTCGATGCCGGCAGGGCAACCGCCCGGCAGTTGCGGAGAGGCAACCCGCCCGCAACCGGCTGACAACGGCTATTTCTCCTTGCGGACGCCCTTGAACTTCTTCTTGTCAGCCTTGACGTCCATGAACTTGCCGGTCTCGGCATCGCGCTTCACCCAGCGACCGGTCTTCGGATTCTTGACCTGCGATCGGCCTTTCACGGCGCCGACGCGACGGTCGTCGCCGACTTCCTTGTTCTTCGCCATTTGTCGTCTCCATTGCCGAATAGGGGGAACTGACGCCAATCTGCGACTCGATCAGGACATGATAGCGGCGAGCCTCGTCGCGCGCGACAGTCAATCGGTGTCGAGACGAATGGTGCCGCCATCGGCGCTCTGGCCTGAACCGTGACATCCCCTCGATCGGCTCTTGCCAAGGCACATCGGCTGGGAGAGGCTGAGCCCCTGGGCCCTCTTATCAGCGGGAGATGTCGCCATGCAGACCCGTGCGCTCCACTCGGAATTCGGCGTCGAGGTCGAGGGCGTCGACCTCAGGTCGCTCCGCGCCGACAGCGGCTATCCCGCCATCCGCGATCTGTTCGAGCGTCATTCGCTCCTGTACTTCCCACGGCAGTCCCTGGCCGATGACGACATCGTCCGGCTCGGCCGCCTGTTCGGGCCCGTCGAGGATCGCAAGGACACCAAGGACGGAACCTTCGTCGTGCCGAAGGTCTCCAACCGGCACGCGCACAACACGCTCGGCCCCGCCACCGCGCGGCAGCTCCTCAACCTCAAGGCCAACATGCTCTGGCACTCCGACAGCACCTTCCTGCCGGTGCCGGCGCTGGCCAACATCATCACCGCGCGGGTGCTGCCATCCTCTGGTGGCGCCACCGAGCTGGTGTCGACACGCGCCGCCTGGCGACGCCTGCCCGAGGCCACGAAGCTGCGCGTTCGCGATGCCGTGCTCTGGCACCGCTATGCCCATTCACGCGCCAAGATCGATCCCGACCTCGCCACGGACCCGCTGTTCACGCGCTGGCCCGACCAGGCCTGGTCTGCCGTCTGGCGCAATCCGGTGACGGGCGAGGACGCGCTCTATCTCGCCTCCCATGCCTACGGTATCGACGGGCTCGACGTCGCCGAGGGCCAGGCGCTCATCGACGGCCTGATCGCCGAGGCGACGCGTCCGGAGCACGTCTATGCGCATCATTGGCAGGTGGGCGACGTGCTCATCTGGGACGAGCGGGCGACGCTGCACCGTGGCACGCCATGGCCCTATGAGGAGGAGCGCACGCTGGCCAGCATTTGCGTCTCGGTCACCGAGGCCGATGGCCTCGCGGCGATGAAGCCGGCCCGGACGATGGGGGTCGCCGGCCCGGCCGCGGCCGTGAAAACCATGAGCTTGTGAAGGTTAAGCGGCCCGGCGCTTTGACGAGTTGAGCCGGCCCGGCTACCTCGATCCGATGGCCCGCATCGCGACCCTCTTCCCGACCCGCCTCTACCAGGCCAGGCTCACCGGCCGGGCAGGCGGCAAGCTCGTCGCCGACCTCGTGCGCGCCAGCCGGTCGATCGCCGCCGACGACACCGCCGGTCAGCGCTGGAGCCGGGAGCACGCTTATCCGGGCTACACGTCCTACGCCTCGCTCAATGATCTCCCCTGGCGGGCGCCCGAGTTTGCCGATCTCGCCAAGAATCTCGACGGACACGCCAAGGCCTTCGCCCGTGCGCTCGATTGGGATCTCTCCGGGCGCCCGCTCGTGCTCGACAGCCTCTGGATCAACGTGCTTGCGCCGGGCGGCGCGCACGGCTCGCACATCCACCCGCTGAGCGTCCTCAGCGGCACCGTCTATCTCGAGATCCCAAAGGGCGCGAGCGCGCTCAAGCTCGAGGATCCGCGGCACGGCCTCATGATGGCCGCGCCGCCCCGCAAACCGAAGGCGCGCTCAAACAACCGCAGCTTCATCGAGATCGCGCCAAAGCCGGGCACAATCCTAATGTGGGAGAGCTGGCTGCGCCACGAGGTGCCCGCCAATCGCGCGAGGAGCCCGCGCGTCTCGGCAAGCTTCAACTACCGGCACGACACGTAGGGACGGCCGGCGCGCGGCCGCCCCCAGGACCAGATCGACTATCGCACCAGGATGTTCCGGAACTGCCAGGGATCCTTCATGTCGAGGTCCTCCGGGAAGAGACCCGGCCGGCCATCCAGCGGCGTCCAGTCGGTGTAGTAGCCCTTGACCGGGCCGAGATAGGGCCTCTGCACCTCGAGGCAGCGATGGAAATCCATCTCGTCGGCCTCGACGATGCCGGCTTGTGGATTCTCCAGTGCCCAGACCATGCCGGCGAGCACGGCGGAGGTTACCTGCAGGCCGGTCGCGTTCTGGTAGGGGGCGAGCTTCCTGGCCTCCTCGATGGAGAGCTGCGAGCCGTACCAGTAGGCGTTCTTCTTATGGCCATAGAGCAGCACGCCGAGCTCGTCCGCACCATCGACGATCTCCTTCTCTTCGATGATGTGGAGCGTGTCCTGCTTGCGGCCGTTCGCCCCGAACATCTCGTGCAGCGACAGCACGGCGTCGTTGGCGGGATGATAGGCGTAGTGGCAGGTCGGGCGGTAGACGGCCTTGCCCTTGGCGTCGCGCAAGGTCAGGTAGTCGGCAATCGAGATGCTCTCGTTGTGGGTGACGAGAAAACCGTATTGCGGCCCCGGCGTCGGACACCATGAGCGCACGCGCGTGTTGGCGCCCGGATTGAGCAGATAGATCGCCGCCCCGGAGCCGGTCTTGTGGGTCCGGCCGATTTCCGGCATCCACTTCTCGTGCGTGCCCCAGCCGAGCTCGGCGGGTTGCAGCCCCTCCGAGATGAAGCCCTCGACCGACCAGGTGTTGCGGAACACGTTCATCGGCTTCGGCGTCTTGGTGCGCTGCGTGTCGCGCTCGGCGATGTGGATGCCCTTGATGCCGAGTTTCTGCGCGAGCCTGGCCCACGCCTCCTGGCTCTCGGGGATGCCGGTCTTCACGTTCGTGTCGCGGGCGATGTCGATGAGCGCCTGCTTGACGAACCACGAGACCATGCCGGGATTGGCGCCGCAGCAGGAGACGGCCGTCGGCCCGCCCGGGTTGCGGCGGCGCTCCTCCATGACCGATTCGCGCAACATGTAGTTGGAGCGCGCGGCCGGCGTCGCCTTGGCGTCGAAATAGAAGCCGAGCCAGGGCTCGACGACGGTGTCGATGTAGAGCGCGCCGATCGAGCGGCAGAAGCCCATGATGTCGACCGAGGAGGTGTCGACCGAGAGGTTGACGCAGAAGCCCTGCCCGCCGCCCGCTGTCAGGAGCGGCTTCAGAATCTTCTTGTAGTTGGACTTGGTCACGGCCTCCTTGATGAACTTGACGCCGTGCTTGTCGAGGATGTCGCGGTCCTTGTCGTCGGGATCGATGACGACGAACCGCGACTTGTCGTATTTGAAATGCCGCTCGATGAGCGGTAGCGTTCCGCGGCCGATGGAGCCGAAGCCCACCATGACGATCGGGCCGGTGATCTCGGCATGCTTGGGCCATTTGGCCATCGGCGGTGTCCTCCTCGGAGCGTGGGAAAGGGGGCCGCTGGCGCGGCCTTTCGGATGGCGATGCGCATTACGGGCAAAGCCCCGGAGACGCAAGGGAAATTCTCGGGCGGGGCGACGCTCGGGAGGGCCTGCGGCGCCGCGATGCCATTGGGCTCGCGGCATCCTGATCCCTGGAACCCTTCCGATGGCCCGCTGTCTCTCGGCACATCGCTTGCCAGCCCATGCGTCGCCGTCTCCGCGGTTCGCCTCGAACCCGAGCGCCTGCGAAAGTCCGGAGGAACGGAGTGGCCGGCCCGTGGTGGAGTCATCCGGATGTGGCACGCGCGTGATCGCCTGGCCACTTCTCGCCAGGCGTGAACACGCCTGTGGATGACGATCTCGCGCGCAGCCACTCCGTCGTCGTCGAGCGTTTGCCGCCGCCGTGGATCTCCGGGGCTTCTGCCGCATGTGGTGATCCCCCGCGAACATCCGACGCGAGAGTAGCTGGGGCCGGGTTCTCCCCTCTCTCATGCGGCAGTGAGACGCCGACGCGCTTGTGCCCGGCCCCTTCGACGCGCCCCGCTGCCGACCGACCAGCGCGCTTGTCAGCCCTCCGGCGACGGGGTTGCGGGCAAGCATGGACGAGGTGTCGCGGCCGAGGACAAGATTCGGTGGGAAGATGGGGAACAGAGTGAATGGACGGTGACGGGGCGGCGTCGTGAGCGTTGAGGTGCGGAGGGAGGGGACGTGAGCAGGTGCAGCATCATCGGCATTGTACACAGCTGCCATTGACCCATAGCTGCCCTGAGCAGGTGCAGTGAGCGTGACTACCATCCGTGTCCGCAGTGCGGACAAAGCGAAGGCTTTCGGCTGTGCCCTGGACGACCGCTTCGCTGGCATTTGCGGACACTGCATCTCAACACAATCGCAGTTGGGCCGAGGAATTTTGTGATGATATCGTCCTGAATCCTGGCTCTCGACGGCCCGGCCGCACAATGCGAAACGAAATCAGACATTGCTATCCAAGGAAAAACATGATTCGCGCTGTCGTCGTTTATGAGCCGGGTGGGCCTGAGAAGCTCGCTCTGGTGGAGAGACCATCTCCTGCGGTAGGGCCGGGCGAAGTTGGCATCCGGGTTGCGTATGCCGGGCTCAATTGGGGCGACATCCAGAAGCGGCAGGGGATTTATCCGGATCCCGTCGCCTATCCGGCTATCATTGGTCTTGAGGTCTCGGGTGTGGTTGAGGCAGTAGGCCACGGCGTCAAGGGCATCGCACCTGGCCAACGGGTTGCCGCAATCACCGGCCCACGCATGCTTGGCGGCTACGCCGAGCAGTGCGTCGTCCCTGCCGAATACGTCATGCCTTTGCCGGACGCTATTGCATTCGATGTCGGAGCCGCGTTCCCCGCGACGGCGCTGACGGCTTGGCATCTCCTGACGACCGCCTCGCACGTCACGCGCGGAACCAAGCTGCTCGTGCATGCAGCAGGCGGTGGCGTCGGCCTCATGGTCGTCCAGCTCGCTGCCGAGCGCGGCGCCGTCGTCATCGGAACCGTCGGATCGTCGGCCAAGGTCGACCGGCCTCGCGAGCTCGGCGCAACCCATGTCATCAATCGTCAGGCGTGCGACTTCGTGGCCGAGACCATGCGACTGACGGGTGGCGAGGGCGTCGACATCGTCATCGACTCGCTCGGCGCCGGCATTCTCGAGCACAGCTTCGATTGCCTTCGGCCGTTCGGCCGCGTGATCAACATCGGCGAGGCCGCCGGCGAGCCGCAGTTCAACATCCGCAAGAAACTCTATGAGCGCTCGACATCGCTCGCCGGCTTCGAATTCCTGCATGCGCGCCCCGGCAGCGAGGCGTGGCGAATCGGCGTCCGTGAGATTGTCGCGCACGTCGCCGACGGCAGACTCAAAGTGCCAATCGCCGGGGTCCACGACCTCTCCGATGCCGGCACCGCTCACCAGCGACTGGAATCGCGCGAGGTCACCGGCAAGCTCATCTTGCGGATCGGTGACGGCGACCGATTACCAGACTAAGTCCGGCTCTGAGCAGCCCTCAGCTCCACCATGAAGGCGTCGACAATTCTCTGGGCGTTACCGCCCTTGCGCGTCGCCACGTCGAAGCGGGAGACGTGGCGGAAGAGATCGGGGCGGATCGGGCGAAGCTCTCCGGACGCGATCAGCGATTTGGCGAAATGATCCGGCACATAGCCGATGAACATTCCCGATTGGATCAAATGCACCATCGCCTCCATGTCGAAAACGGTCGCCCCCGATGGTCTCTCCTTGCGATAGAGCGAGGTTGCCGCCGGAAGATAGCCGCGTGTGACGTAGGAGACGCCGTTCAGGTCGCCGCGCTTGAGCTTGTCGGGCGCCCTAGAGAACAGCTTGTGCGCCTTGCCGCAATAGAGGCTGTGGGGCTCCTCGAACAACGGCTCGTAAGCGATGTTGGGCACGTGGTGGTAGAAGGGCGCGATGCCTACCTGAACGTCGGCCGACAACAGCTGACGCTCGATGGCCGAGGGCTCGAGCACAAGCAGCGTCAAATGCACGTTGGGATGCAGCCCGATAAAGGCACGGATCGCATCCTGAAGCTTGAACGCACGATTGGTGACGGTGGCATCGATCATCGCAATCGTGATCTTGCCGACGAGGTGGCCTTTCAGATTGCCGATCTCGGCGAGAAAGCTCGTGTGGGCCTCGAAGAGCTGTCGGGCGGCCGAGTACACCTGCTCGCCCTCACCAGTCAGACGAAATCCGATCCGGCCACGTTGGCAGAGCCTGGCTCCGATCCGCGCCTCGAGCGCCGACATCTTCATGCTGATCGAGGCGGCCGAGACGTTGAGTTGGGGCGCTAATCGACCGATTTCGGCAGCAACTGGCCCATGACGACGCTGCTGCAATGCACATCCGTTCGCGCGACCTATGTCCGCTCCTCTACGGCCCCCCATCCCATCACGGCCCTTGCCGCCCGCTTCCTTCTCCCCCCTCACCCGTCGCAGCCTCCCACTTTGGCCGGCATCCTCGACACCATCAACGCTTGCCAACCCAACGAGATCCCCGCCGCCAGGGAGTGGCTGCCGCTCGCCCGCTTGAAGCGCGGTGCCCGGCGCGCCGGCTGCCGGCTGGTTGCTGCCACGCCGCGCCAATCCCGCAGGCTCCCAAGGCATGCGGGCGGAGCCGCCGACGTCTTGCTCCGTACGGATTTGCCGGTTTTACTACCCGTCGAAGCTCACGCAGGTTGTTCGTCAACGGAAAGCGATCCATGAAAACCCGCATCACAGACCTGTTCGGCATCCGCTATCCGATCATCCAAGGCGGCATGCACTATGTGGGACGGGCCGAGCTCGCATCGGCGGTCTCAAACGCGGGAGGTCTCGGCATCATCACCGGCCTCACGCAGAAGACGCCAGAGCTGCTCGCCAAGGAGATCGCGCGCTGCCGGACCATGACCGATAAGCCGTTCGGCGTGAACCTGACGTTCCTGCCGGCCTTCTCCGCGCCGCCCTACCCCGAGTACATCCGCGCCATCATCGAAGGCGGCATCAAGATCGTCGAGACGGCCGGCCGCAACCCCGAGGCCTACATGCCGGCCATGAAATCCGCCGGCATCAAGGTCATCCACAAGTGCACCTCGGTCCGCCATTCGCTCAAGGCCGAGAAGATCGGCTGCGATGCGGTCAGCGTCGACGGCTTCGAATGCGGCGGGCATCCCGGCGAGGACGACATCCCGAACTTCATCCTGCTGCCGCGGGCGGCAGAGGCGCTGAAAATCCCGTTCGTCGCCTCGGGCGGCATGGCGGACGGCCGCAGCCTCGTCGCCGCCCTCGCGCTCGGCGCCGACGGCGTCAACATGGGCACGCACTTCATCGCGACGAAGGAGGCGCCGGTGCACGAGAAGGTCAAGCAAGCGATCGTCGCGGCGTCCGAGCTCGACACGCGCCTCATCATGCGCACCCTCCGCAACACCGAGCGCGTGCTCAACAACAAAGGCGTCGAGAAGATTCTCGAGATCGAGAAGGCGAAGGGCGATGCGCTCAAGATCGAGGACATCCACGACGAGGTCGCCGGTATCTATCCGCGCGTCATGACGGAGGGCGAGGTCGAGGCCGGTGCCTGGAGCTGCGGCATGGTCGCGGGATTGATCCATGACGTGCCGAGCTGCAGGGAGCTGATCGAGCGGATCGTCGATGAGGCGAAGAGGCTTGTCCAGGCTCGAATGACCAAGGTGTTCGAGTAGCTCGGTAGAGCCCCGCCGAGCCAATGTCAGGAGACTGACGGTCGACGGCGATCTGAGAGCGTGTGGGACTTACTGCAAACTCGGCGTGGGTGGGTTGCCCGCCATGCCCGGCACGTTCGGAGACCGGGCGCATCGACCGTTTCGTGGCCTCAGACGGCGTCGACTCGCGCCTGGAGCAGATGACCTCCTCGTCGACCCCGATCTTGGGATGGATCGTCGCTCGTCTTGGCGGCGCGCATCGGGGCCCTGGAGGCGCTACGATAGGTCGGTTCCCTTTGCGACAACGCCGGATCCCGAGCGCCGGTGCCTTTCTGTAGAGCCCCCATCGCGCCCCCCCTGCCACCCTCCCTTCCTTCTCACCCCTCACCCGTCGTATCCTGCCGCCATGGCCGACATCCTCGACACCATCAATGCGTACAAACGCACCGAGATCGCCGCCGCCAAGGAGCGGCTGCCGCTCGCCCGCTTGAAGCTCGACGCCCAGCGCGCCGGGCCGACCCGGGGCTTCGTCAACGCGCTTGCCGCCCGCATCTCGGCCGGCAGCCCGGCGCTCATCGCCGAGATCAAGAAAGCAAGCCCCTCCAAAGGCTTGATCCGAGCCGACTTCGATCCTCCAGCCCTCGCCCGGGCCTATGAGGCGGGCGGCGCCGCCTGCCTCTCGGTGCTGACGGACGGCCCCTCTTTCCAGGGCGCGCCAGAATACCTTTCGATGGCGCGCAAGGCGGTGAGGCTGCCGGCCTTGCGCAAGGACTTCATGCTCGATCCCTACCAGGTGGTGGAAGCGCGCGCCTGGGGCGCCGACTGCATCCTCATCATCATGGCGTCGGTCAGCAATGCCGAGGCGGCGGCCCTCATGGATGCCGCCCGCGACTGGGACATGGACGCGCTCGTCGAGGTGCATGACGAGGCCGAGCTCGAGCGCGCGGTCGCCATCGACGCCGACCTCATCGGCATCAACAACCGCAACCTCAAGACCTTCGATACGACGCTCGAGACCACCGAGCGGCTGGCACGGCAGGTGCCGCGCGGCAAGCTCCTCGTCTCCGAAAGCGGCATCTTTACCCATGCCGACATCGCCCGCCTGCAGCGGGCCGGCGTCCGCGCCTATCTCGTCGGTGAGAGCCTGATGCGGCAGCAGGACGTCGCCGAGGCCACCCGCAAGCTCCTCGATCCCGGTGCCGATGCGGTGGAGGAGTTGAAGCGTCCGGAGGCGGAGGCCGGGCCGGCCCTGACGCATATCGACGCGTCGGGGGCGGCGCGCATGGTCGACGTCTCCGAGAAATCCGTGACCGAGCGCAGCGCCACCGCACAAGGGTTCGTGCGCCTGAGTCCGGCGACGCTCGCCCTCGTCACCACCGGCGAGACGCCCAAGGGCGACGTGCTGGCGACCGCCCGCATCGCCGGCATCATGGCGGCCAAGCGCACGCATGAGCTAATCCCGCTCTGCCATCCGCTGCCGATCGCCAAGGCGACCGTCGATCTTGTGCCCGTGACGAGTCCCGCCGGCATCCGCGTCACGGCGACCGTCAAGGTCGCCGCCCGGACCGGCGTCGAGATGGAGGCGCTGACCGCCGTCTCAGTCGCCTGCCTCACCATCTACGACATGCTGAAGGCCGCCGACCGCGGCATCACCATCGAGGCCGTTCGGCTCGTCGAGAAATCGGGCGGGCGCTCCGGCACCTGGCGCGCCGAGGCGGGAGGCCCCAGCCGTGGCGCCTGAGGGAGCTGGCCTGCTGGCCGTCGAGGCCGCTCTCCGGCGCATTCTCGAAGGCGCCGCGCCGCTCGAGGCCGAGAACGTGCCCTTTCACGCCGCCGCTGGCCGCGTCCTCGCCCGGCCCGTCATCGCGCGCCTGACCCAGCCGCCCTTCGACGCCTCGGCGATGGACGGCTACGCGGTCAGGGCGGCGGATGCGGCCGTCGGGGCGAGGCTCGAGGTGATCGGCCAGTCGGCGGCCGGCCACGCCTTCGAGGGCAAGGCCAGAGCCGGCGAGGCCGTGCGCATCTTCACGGGCGCACCGATGCCCGACGGGGCCGACAGTGTGCTCATCCAGGAGAATGCGACGCGCGAGGGCGAGGGCGTTACCGTCAACGTGGCCGTCGAGACCGGACAGAATGTCCGTCCGGCGGGCTTCGACTTCAAGGCGGGCGACACGCTGATCGCGCCCGGCGTGCTGATAACGCCACGGCATATCGCGCTCGCGGCGGCGGGCGGGCGCGCCTCTTTCGAGGTCGTCCGGCGACCGAAGGTGGCGATCCTCGCCACCGGCGACGAGCTGGTGGCGCCGGGGACGACGCCCGAGCCGTCCCAGATCGTCTCTTCGACGCCGCCGGCGCTCGCGGCCATGGTGACGGCGGCCGGCGGCGCGCCGGGGCTGCTCGGCATCGCCCGCGACACCCTTGACGACCTCGCCCGTCATCTGGCCCGGAGCCGCGATGCCGATGTCGTCGTCACCATCGGCGGCGCCTCCGTCGGCGATCACGATCTGGTGCACAAGGCGCTCGAGGCGCAGGGCGTCGCGCTCGACTTCTGGAAGATCGCCATGCGGCCGGGCAAGCCGATGATGTTCGGCCGCAGGGGTGGTCAGAGGTTCATCGGACTGCCCGGCAATCCGGTCTCGGCGCTGATCTGCGCCGAGGTGTTCCTGATGCCGTTGGTGAGGCGGCTCGGCGGTGGCACGGCCGAGACGGCGCTGCGGCAGGTGAAGCTCGGCGCCGCCATCGAGGCCAACGGCCCCCGCAAGCATTTCATGCGCGCCAAGATCGTGCGAACCGCCGACGGCGCCGAGACCGTCGCACCGCTCTCCTCCCAGGATTCCTCCCTCCTCTATACACTCGCCCATGCCGACGCGCTGATCGTGCGGGAGCCGGGTGCGTCGGCGGCAGGCGTCGGCGCACCCGTCGATGTGATGGGCTTCGGCTGGTGAGGCTGGATTTCATTTGCTTCAATAGAGATCGATGTCGGCCAAGTAGAGATGCAGAATTCCATTCGAAGCGTTTCAATGCCGAAAACGGCGAGTCAGAACATACTTGTATGCAGCGAAAATAAGATAAGCGCCGATACCGTCAGAAGGGCCTACATGCGATGGCGCACTGACACTCAAATACCGGTCAGATGTGACAACCAAGGATGCATCTATCACGCAGCGCCACTTGTCTGGAATGGGTCAGAACTCAAGCTGATGCTCGATCATCGAGAAGGAGTGAACTCGGACAATCGACCGGAAATGCTGAGGTTGCTCTGCCCCAATTGCGACTCTCAGCTTCCACCACGCAGAGGTCGCAACAAGGGCCGCGTGCGGAAGTCAAAAGGTGGGTATGCGGTCCAAATCGGCTACACTGGCAGGTGGAACCACACACTGCCGGCTGAACCTGGCCGAATGACTATGCAGCGACAGCGTGCATCGCTCTCAGCCTCTCCTAAGCGGAAGGGCGCAAGCAGGCAATGATCCGACCGTACCAGCCCCAACTGCAGAAGATCACACTGACCTGCCAGGGCGTTCACAGTTTGCATGCTGGCCCTCGTGTCGAGCACCTCAATGGCCAAACCATGTGGGGCCAGTGCAGTGACAGCCGGGATCCAGTCAGCACACGAGCGAGTGTTGGCTTCGCGTGCCGCTCCTCCGAAACCCGGGGGCCATACTTCGGGCGGCACCCGCGGTCGTTCTCGTAGCCGACCCGACCTCGCATATCCCCCTTGCGGAACATCCCGCGAACATGCTAGGGTGTTCCCGGTTTGTACGGCGTCGACCCGCAAACAACCCGGAGCCCGTCATGCTGACGTCCAAACAGAAAGAGCTGCTGCTGTTCATCAACAGCCGGCTGCAGGAGACCGGCGTGCCGCCCTCCTTCGACGAGATGAAGGAGGCGCTCGAGCTCAAGTCGAAGTCCGGCATTCACCGCCTCATCATGGCGCTCGAGGAGCGCGGCTTCATCCGCCGGCTGCCGCACCGGGCGCGCGCGCTCGAGGTCATCAAGCTGCCGGAAGGGCTCGCGGAGACACCGCGCGAGAGCGGACGCGGCTTCGTGCCGAGCGTGATCGAGGGCGGCGGCCGGCGCCCGGCGCCGAGCCTCGCCAACCCGCCCGACGGCGGCTCTGGCGCGATGAGCGTGCCGCTGATGGGCCGCATCGCCGCCGGCGTGCCGATCTCCGCCATCCAGGATCACTCGGACAACATCCCGGTGCCGGTGAGCATGATCGACGGCGGCGAGCATTTCGCCCTCGAGGTCAAAGGCGATTCGATGATCGAGGCCGGCATCTTCGACGGCGATACCGTCGTCATCCGGCGGGGCGATACCGCCGACAATGGCGACATCGTCGTCGCCCTCGTCGACAGCGAGGAGGCGACGTTGAAGCGGCTGCGCCGGCGTGGCGCTTCCATCGCACTCGAGGCCGCCAACCCGGCCTACGAGACGCGCATCTTCGGCCCCGATCGCGTCGCCATCCAGGGCAAGCTCGTGGCGCTGCTCAGGAGGTACTGAGGGCGCGTGTCACGGTGTCGAGCCTCGTCGGCTCGAGCCGAAGGTGGCGACACTCAGACGAAACCGCTGCACGCACGGGTGGCGGACGCCAGAAGATCTGCCCCGCGGCGTGCCGCCGAGAGCGGAGACCGGTGCTGCACTTCGCTGGCGCTCTGGCGGACGGGGCGTCAGGTTGCCTTCCGAGAAAACGCCGCGACGGTGTCCGGACGCGAACGGCAGGATGTCCCTCAAAGGCAACCTACGCCAATGGGCGGAGACCTCGACAGGTTCAGGGCAAGGGCGGCCGAACCGGCTGGCGCGGACTGGCCATATCGAAGCCGTATCGAACCCGTCAGCGCGCGGAGGCGCTCCGCCGCCCCCGCCGCTCGTCGAGGCGATCACGGACTTGCATCCCCCAGTAGCTCAGTTGCACGCCGGCCTGGCCGAGGGGACCCCCCAACCAACGCGGGCCGAAATCCGTGAACAGACGGAAGCGGTCGTCGCGGCGCGTGATGGCCCGCGCCACGAGCCGGCCCGCCATCGCCGTCGTGTTGAGGCCATGGCCGCCGAAGGCCGTCAGCGCCCAGAGGCCGCGATCGGCGCGCGTGATGATCGGCATCTTGTGCAGCGCATAGGCCATCTGCCCTGGCCAGGCGTAGTCGATCCGCGGCTCGCCGAGCTCCGGATAAACCGACAACATGTCGCCTCGCATCGCGCGGGCGAGATGCGCCGGCACGGATCGCCGGGTGGTGATGCGGCCACCCCACAGTAGCCGGTCGTCGTCGACGATCCGATAGTAGTCGCCGGCGCGCCGGTCGTCGGAGATGGCCGCTCGCGTGGCGATGATCTTGTCCAACCGGGCCCCCAGCGGCTCCGTCACGGCAACATAGGTCGCGACCGGCAGCACGCCCCGACCGATGGCCGGCACCAGATGCCGGTCGTAGGCGGAAGTCGCCAGCACAACCTGTTCGGCGACGATGACGCCTTTCTCCGTCTCGACCCGGCGCGTGCGTCCATCAGCCCGGATCGAGCGCACACGACTCGCCTCGTGGATCCTTCCGCCTTTGGCCTCGACCTCGGCCGCCAGCGCCAGGCAATAGCGCAGCGGATGGATATGAAAGGCCTCCGGATCGAAGACGGCCTCGAAGTAGCGGTCGGTCTTGAGCACCGATCGGGTCTTGTCGGCGGACCAGGTATCGCGCCGGGCCTCGGAGATCGCCGACAGGGTCTCGACATAAGTCCGCACACCTTCGGCATTGGGATACCGGTGGACCAGCAGCCAGCCTTCGCCCATGAGCGCGCCGGGTGCGAGTTCGTTCACGGCCTTCCTGACGTAGAGAGCGCCCTCCCGCGACAAGGCAAAGAGCTCCCGCGCCCGATCCTCTCCGACGCGTCTCGCAACCTCGCCGATGCCCAGCGCGAAGCCCGCCGACACGAAGCCGCCATTCCGGCCGGATGCTCCCCAGCCGATGCGCTCGGCCTCGATCAGCACCACGTCCTTCCGCTCGCGCACCAACTCCAGCGCCGTCGTCAATCCTGCGAGCCCGGCGCCCACGACCGCGATCTCGGTTCGATACTCGCCCTCGAGCGGCGGTCGCCGTGGCGGCAGATCGCAACTGGCGCTGTACCAGGTGCTTGGGTAGCCGGCATCGAGTTGCATGCACTTCTCCGTGTCGGAGCCCATCACCATATTGAGGGACGACCGCGCAGCATGAGTTTGCCAGAAGCGGCGAAATGGTAAAGAACCGCCGCACGGGCGAGTTCAACCGGAGATGCCGTTGCGCCTCGATGATCTGACCGCATCCACCACTGGCGCATGGCGCGCCGCCAACGAGCGTGCCCAGTCGCTGGTCGAGCCTGTGATCCGGTTGGGCGTGACGGGCCTCTCGGGGGCGGGCAAGACCGTCTTCATCACCGCGCTGGTGCAGAGCCTCTCGTCAGGCGCCCGCCTGCCGCTCTTGCGCGCGGCCGCCGAGGGCCGACTCGAGCGGGCCTACCTGACACCGCAGCCGGACGACACGGTTCCGCGCTTTCCCTTCGAGGAGCATCTGGCGCGATTGACGGCGGCGTCGCCCACCTGGCCGGACGGCACCCGCAGCATCTCCGAGCTTCGACTGACGCTCGAGGTGGCGCCGGAGACGGTCCTCCGCCGTCTCCTCGGGCTCCGGCGCCTGCATCTCGATATCGTCGACTACCCAGGCGAGTGGCTGCTCGATCTGGCGCTGCTCGACATGGACTTTCAGACCTGGTGCCAATGGACGCTCGCCGCGGCCCGTCAGCCCGTGCGAGCCGCCGAGGCGGCGGACTTCCTGGAGTTCCTTGCCTCCCAGGATGCCGGGCAGCCGCCGGACGAGCCCACGCTCGCGAAGGGCACGGCGCTTTATCGGCACTACCTGACGACGGCGCGCCAGCGTGCAACGCCGTTCGCCGGCCTCTCGCCAGGCCGCATGCTGCTGCCGACCGATCTCGACGGATCGCCGGCGCTGACCTTCTGGCCCATCGACCGGCATCCGGCCTCGCCTCAGGCCGGAACGCTGGCGGGCGAGCTCGAGCGGCGCTACAGAGCCTACGTCTCCCAGGTCGTTCGGCCGTTCTATCGGGACCATTTCGCCAGGCTCGACCGGCAGATCGTGCTGGTCGATGTGCTTTCGGCCCTCAACCTCGGCCCTGAGGCGGTCGGCGAGCTCGCCGCCGCCCTCGAAGGCATCCTCAAGAGCTTTCGCCCGGGGGCCAACAGCCTCCTCTCACGGTGGTTCAGCCCCAGGATCGACCGCATCGTCTTTGCCGCCACCAAGGCCGACCATCTGCACCAGTCGAGCCACGACCGCCTGCAGGCCATCCTCGACCGGATGGTCACCGCGGCCGCCGGGCGCGCCCATTTCGAGGGTGCGATGATCCGCTCGGAGGCGCTGGCCGCGATCCGCACCACCCGGGAAGCGGAAACGGCAAATGGCGGCAAGCGTCTGCAGGTCATCGTCGGCACCCCGCTCGCAGGCGAGCATCTCGGCCAGCGCCGGTTCGACGGCCAGACCGAGATCGCAATCTATCCCGGCGAGCTGCCGGCCGACCCTGAGCGGGCCTTGTCGACGGGCGTGACCGGACCCAGCGGCGACGCGCTCGATGTCCGGTTCCTGCGTTTCCGCCCGCCTGTCGTACCGCGCACCTCGACCGGTCGGCCGGGGCCGTTCCCTCACATTCGCCTCGACCGCGTGATCGACTTCCTGATCGGAGACCGGCTGCCATGACGACCAGCGACGAGCGTCGCAAGCCTCAGATTTTCGAGCTCGAAGAGACCGATGTCGAGGAGCGCTCGGCGACCGAGACATTCACGCAGGCCGACCTCGCGGTCTCGGCGCAGCGCCGGCCCCTGTCGACATCCGCCGGCAGCTGGCGCTGGCTGAAGCTGCTTGTCCAGGCCATCGCCGCCCTCATCGTCATGTCGCTCAGCCTTCGGCTCTACGATCTGGCCATCTCCATGATCCAGCGACAGGACTGGTTCGGCTGGCTGGCCTTGGGCATCGCCGGGGTCGCGGTGTTCTCGTTCCTGATTCTGATCGTTAGGGAGCTCGCAGCGATTATCGGCCTCTCGCGACTGCAGTCGCTCCGCCACTCGACCGAGCGCGCGCTCCGGGACGACAACGCGAAGGCGGCGGGGCTCGTGGTCGCCGAGCTTGTCCACCACTACGGCGACCGGCCGGATCTGTCCCTTCCCCGACGTGAGATCGAGGCGCATCGCACGGACGTGCTCACGGCGCGCGAGCGGATGGTGCTTGCCGAGCGACACCTGATGTCGCCGCTCGACGCAGATGCGATGGCCATCGTCACCGCATCGGCCAAGCGCATCGCCACGATCACGGCGCTGAGCCCCTTCATTCTGCTCGATGTCGGCACCGTCGCGGTCGAAAACCTGCGCATGCTCCGCCGGATCGCCACGCTCTACGGTGGCCGCCCCGGCACCTGGGGCGCCTTGAGGCTCGGGCGCCTGTCCATCGAGCACATTGTGGTAACGACCGGCATCGACATCACCGGCGATCTCGTGCCGGCGGGCGTCGCCTCGGGGCTCGCCCCGTTGTTCGGACGCAAGCTTGGCGAGGGGTTGTTCAATGGCGCCATGACGGCCCGCCTCGGCACGGCGGCGATCGAAATCTGCCGGCCGATGCCTTTCATGGACGCAAAGGCTCCCAACCCCGGCTCCGTCATCGCCCTGATCACCCGCGAGGTCGGAGGCGGTGCCGTCGATTACGTGAAGCGCAAAGCTGGCGAACGGCTCGGGCTGGGACGCAAGGACGCGCAGCCGAAGGACTCGTAAATGGGCCTCGCGGAGCTCGGGGCGCCGACACGCGGCGTCAACGCGTGCGCCAACGTAACCTAGAGTGGCTCCATGTTCGAGAGCACAACCGGCAGGTACTCAGAGACGGTCGGGTGAATGTGCACGCTCCGGGCCATGGCGGTAAAGGGCGCGTCCGCTGCCATCAACTCGAGGAAGGTGTGGATCACCTCGTCGCCGCCGATCCCGAGCACGCAAGCCCCCAGGATGCGCTTTGTTTCTGCGTCCGCGATGACGCGCATGAACCCCTTCGTCTCGCCACGCTCACGGGCACGCCCGACCGACGTCATCTCGAGCCGGCCGGATAGTGCCTTGATGCCTTTCTGGCGAACTTCCGCCTCGGTCATCCCCACGCGGCCCAACGGCGGATCGATGAACAGGCCATAGGCCGGGATACGATCGGAAATCTTGCGCGGATCGTTGTCGAGCACGTTGGCGGCGACGATCTCGTAATCATTGAACGACGTATGCGTGAAGGCGCCACGGCCGTTGACGTCACCCAGCGCCCAGATGCCTTCGACACTCGTTCGGCACTGGTCATCGACGGTGATGTAACCCCTGGCATCGGTTGCAACCCCTGCCTTGTCGAGACCCAGATCGTCGGTGTTGGGCCGGCGACCTACGGCGAGCAACAGGTGTGTTCCCGTCAAGCTCTGCGCGTCGCCGTCGCAGCCGAGTTGCAGTCTGATGTCGCCGTCAGTACCTCCGACGGCCAGACATCTGGCGCCGGTCCTGATCTCGATTCCCTCATCGCCGAGTATGCTGGCAATGGCCTCGGAAGTTTCCGCATCCTCCCGTGCCACGATCCGATCCGCCATCTCGACAACCGTCACTTTTGCGCCGAAACGGCGAAACGCCTGTGCGAACTCGAGGCCGATGTAGCTGCCACCGACAATGACCAGATGCTCTGGTGTCATATCGAGGTCGAGCACAGAGCTGTTCGTCAGGAAGGAAACCTGATCAAGACCGCGCAAATCGGGCACGGCCGCACGCCCGCCCACATTGATGAAGATCCTGTCGGCCTCCAGCAATCGCCCGCCCACGCGAACGGTTCGTGGCCCTTCGAAGCGCGCATGGCCTTGGATGACGGTTGCCCCATCGAGGCCGGTCATCCAGCTTTCGATCCCTCTTTGCCCGCGCGCAACGATGGCATCCTTCCGCGCCTTGACCTTCGCCATGTCGACCGAGACAGGACCGGTCATGACGCCATAGTCGGCGCCGCGCCCGGCCAACCGTGCAACATAGGCGCTGGCGACGATGGTCTTCGTCGGCACACATCCCGTGTTGACGCAGGTGCCGCCAAAACGGTGGCGCTCGATGACCGCAACCTTCAGTCCGGCGCTCGCCAGCCGATCGGCGAGAGGTGGCCCGGCCTGGCCGGTGCCAATGATGATGGCGTCGAATCTCTCGGGCATGTGACCGGACCCTTGTTCTGCCGCACACTCTGCAAATGGTGCTCAACCGGCAGAGGTTCCAGTCACGGCCTGACAACTCGCTTCACATTTCGGTGCCCGCCGACGATCGTCCAGTTCAACAAGATGACCGGGACAAGGCCGATCAGCACGATCGTCAACGCACCGAAGGCTGCCTCCTCGAAGGCCTCGATGGCAGCAAACCCGTAGACGCGCGTCGCCAGCGTCTCGAAATCGAACGGGCGCAGCAGCAGCGTGGCCGGCAGCTCCTTCATGACATCGACGAAGACGAGCAGCAGCGCCGTGCCGATCGCCGGGCGCAGAAGCGGATAGTGCACGCGCCGGAGGGCCGTCCAGGCCGTCTCCCCGAGCGTGCGGGCGGCGGCGTCGAGGTTGGGAGACAACCTGGAGAGCCCGGATTCCGTCGCCGACAGCGCGACCGCCATGAAGCGGATGACATAGGCCATCAGCACAGCCGTGATCGAGCCGGTCAACAGTAATCCCGTCGAGTAGCCAAAGCCCTCGCGCATCAATCCGTCGAGCCAGTTGTCGAAACGCGCGAGAGGGATGAGCAGCCCCAGCGCCAGAATCGTTCCCGGCAGGGCATAGCCGAAGCCGGTAAGGCGAACCGCGGGCCGCGTGAAGCCGTTGGGCGCGACTCTTCTGGCATAGGCGAGAATGAGCGCGATCACGGTTGCCCCGGAAGCCGCCAGCGCGGCCAGGACCAGGCTGTTGAAGGCTGCTTGCCAGAACGCCAGCGCTGCGACCTCGCCCAAATAGGTCCAGGCGCTGGAGAGCAGCATCGCCATCGGCAGGGCGAAACCGAGCAGCACGGGTGCCAGGACGAGCAGCAGCAGCAGCCAACCGGCAACGCCCGGCACCTCGACCTCGGGTACCGCTCGCCATTGTGCCACCGGGTCATGGTAGGCGGCGTTGCCTCTCAGCCAGTGCTCGCACGCATAGGCCATGACAACAAACAGCAGTGTGATGGAGGCGATCTCGGCGGCGCCGGCGAGGCTCGAGCGCTGCAGCCAGGTCTGATAGGCCGTGACCGTCAGCGTCCGGACACCGAAATACTCCGTGGCGCCGAGATCGTTGAGCGTTTCCATCAGGACCAGGGCGATCCCGCCGGCCAGTGCCGGTCGCGCCAGCGGCAGCGCCACCCGGAAGAACGCACCGGTCACCGTCGATCCGAGCGTTCGGGCGACCTCGAGGGTGCCGACGGACTGCTGGAGGAAGCTCGCCCGCATGGACAGGTAGACGTAGGGATAGAGCACGGCTGCCAGCACGAGCATGGCGCCCGGCAACGATCGTATCTCCGGAAACCAGTAGGCGCGCTGATCCTCGAACCCCAGCAGCGAACGAAGCCCGGTCTGCAGCGGACCGGCATAGTCCATCAGCTCGCCATAGCTGTAAGCGACGATATAGGTCGGAATGGCAAGAGGCAGCAGCAGCAGCCAGGCTGCGAGGTCGCGGCCGGGAAAGCGATACTGGGTCACCAGCCAGGCGGCCATCGTGCCGACGACGCCCGCGACCAGCCCCGTCCCGATCAGGAGCCACAGCGTGGTGGCGATCGCCGACGGCAGCACGGTACTGGCGAGATGTCGCCAGTTGTTATCCTGGCCGCTGAGCGCGAGCCAGGCGATCGAGACGACCGGTATCATCGTCAAGGCCAGCGCCACGGCGACGATCAGCGTCCAGAGCGGCGATGATCGGCGCCGCTGTCGCCAGGCCCGGAATGCGCGAAGCGGCGGCAGTGATCTCGTCCTGCCGCCGCGCGATGGTGCTACGGTCTCGGTTTTCATGTCGTCGACGTCTTACGCCAGCGCACGGCGGCCGTCACGTCCGCCTACGAGCTCGGACCGTCGTCGAACCCGGTCCTGTCGACAAGTTCCGACGCCTGCTTCCTGAGCTTGGCGATCGTCTCGATCGGCATGGGGTCGGGCCGAAGCGTGCCCCAGCTTTCGACCAGGGCCGAAGGCGCCACGCCTTCCTTGACGGGGTACTCGTGATTGGTGCCGGCGTAGACGCCCTGCGCATCGCCCGAGGCAAGGAACTCGATCAGGGCCAGACCTGCCGCCGGATGCGGCGCATTCTTCATGAGCGCGGCGCCCGACAGGTTGACATGTGTGCCGCGCTCCTTGGCGTTCGGAAACAGCACCTTGACGGCCGCGGCCCAGGTCCGCTGCTCGGGCTCCTGCTCGTTCGTCTGCATCAGCCCCATATAGTAGGTGTTGCCGATGGCCAGGTCGCACTGGCCGGCATAGATGGCCTTGACCTGGTCGCGATCGCCGCCGGAGGGCTTCCGCGCCAGGTTCTCCTTGACGCCCTTGAGCCACGTCTCGGCGTAGGCCGCATCATGATTGGCGATCATCGAGGCGATCAGCGCGATGTTGTAGCTGTGCTGGCCGGAGCGCGAGCAGATCTTGCCCTTCCACTTGGGGTCCGCCAAATCCTCGTAAGTGATGTCGGTCTCGGAAACCCGCGCCTTCGAGGCGTAGACGACGCGCGCACGACGCGTCAATCCGATCCAATGGCCGGCCGGATCTCGGTAGGTGGCCGGCACGTCGGCCATGATCGCGTCGGACACGACCGGCTGAGTGATGCCGGCGTCGCGCGCCTGGACGAGTAGACCGAGCTCGTTGGTCAAGAGCACGTCCGCCGGGCTGTTCACACCCTCGGCACTGATGCGCTCGACCAGTCCATCCTTGGCGAACACGACCTTGACCTCGATGCCGGTCTTGGCGGTGAACGCCTCGAACAGCGGCGCCATGAGCTTGGGCTCGCGGAAGGAGTAGACGTTGACGTCGGCAGCGGACGCGACCTGGGCGGCCGACCACGGCCCGAACAGAATGGTGGCGGCAAGTGCTGTCACCTTGGCATGCAACTTCATGTGCGATTCTCCAATGGTCGGGGTTCAAGGCCCCGATATCGGTTGACGATGGTGCGGGACAGTGTCCGCATCGCGACCATGAGTGTTTTGCGGAAGCCGTGTCAATGCACAATTCGAGCTTAGAAGCATCGTAATATTTGAACTTGAACTATTCTAATCTGGAATTGTTCAAGGAAACAAGCTTAGATCAAGAGACGCTCATGAAGAATTCTAGTATTTGCCATCCGGCATTTCTAATTTGAAGAACTCGTTCGCACTTCCGCCACCATCCGCTCGGGCGCAAATGCCGCGCCGGAGATCAGGGCGGCACGACGCAGGACAGCGGAAAACGTATCCTTACGGTCGTTCCGGCTCCGGGCCGGCTATCGATCGTCAGCCGGGCGCCGTTGGCCTCGGCAAGAGCGCGGGACAACGGTAGGCCGATGCCCCGACGGCGGCGCGCCACGCCGGGGGGCCCGCCGGCCGACAAAGTCGCGATCTCGGCATCCGACATGCCCCGACCGCTATCCGAGATGACGACCTCGGCCCCCTCCTCCGGCAGGTAGCGCGCCTCGATGCAGACGTGGCCGCCGGTGGCTGTGAACTTGACGGCGTTGGTCATCAGGTTGACGAGCACTTGGCGGACCCGCCGCGCATCGGCCACCACCCTGGGCAAACCCGGCTCGACCTCGACCGCGACCTCGACCTTGGCGGTTGCGGCCTGTGGAGAGATCATGGCGGTGGCTTGCTCGATCTCGTCGCCAAGGCTGACGTCGGTGAAGACCATGTCCGCCTGGCCGCTCGCGATCAGCCGGGCATCCAGAATGTCGGCGACGAGCGACAAAGCATGGTCGGTGGCATCGACTATATGACGGGCGCGATCGGCCACGCGAGCGTCGTCGGGCTTGCCGGCGATCAGCTCCGCGTAGCCGCGAACCGCCGTTAGCGGCGTCCGGATCTCGTGCGCCACCTCCGCCAGGAGACGCATGGCATCGCTCTCGAAATCCAGTGCGGGTGGTCCGTCCTGCGGTAACTCATCGGCGTCCGCAATTGAAGCCAAGACCTCGGACGGCAAATCGCTCGATGGCGGTTGCTCGTCCTCCGGGGCTTGCGTCGGCGGCTCCGGGATCGACGTGAGCTCGCCTTCGCGAATGAGACGCGCGATCTCGTGCAGCGTTTCGCGGTCCTCGTGGCTGAGCCCCCGGCCGGCATCACATTTGGCATCGATCGAGGGACGGCCATCCTCGACGGTGACCTCGGCACTCTTTCGGCCCGAGGTGGACGTCACGGGCGCCGGCAACACGGCCTCGGGACTGCCCCGCGTGCCGGAGGTGGCAGCTTGCTCGCCGCCCACCGCCGCATCGCTGCGGATCAAGACACCCACCTTGTCCCTGCCGAGGGCCAGCCGCTCTACCTTCGCCTCGATCCGGATCTGACCATGCGTCGTCCAGAAGTCGAGGGCCATGTGCTCCGGCTTGGCGTCAGGGTCGTCGGCGAAGGCAATGAGCCGCACGGCCGACGGCAGCGCGCGGTCCAGTCGATCCTGACCGAGGCGAGCAAGGCTCTTGACGCCGAACAATCGAAGACCCGCCGCATTGCTCCAGACGAAGGCTGACTGATGCGGATCGAAGATCAGTGCGGCCGTGTCGGCCGGCATCGAGCCCCGCTGGCGCGTCTCCACCCGCGATTGGCGTTCGCTTCTCACCTTAGGTCTCTTGCTCACCCTAGCCGCGCGTCGTCCGGACCAGCCACCTCGAAACCATCTAGCACAAAATGGGAGCCGATCCTCTGCCGCGGGATCGCCCGGCTCGCCGCACCGTTAATGATTCGTGGAGATGAAATTTTTTCTTTATAATTCAATCTATTATTTGAGATCAAACCTAACCGACCGGCTTTCGGGGGGCCGCGAGGCACCGCTCCCGGCCGGCGAGGCCCGAGAATCGGCAGCACCCCCTCGAACGAATCACTCCGCGCCAGGCCGAACGAGGCCGCGGCTCCGCGACCGCCCGCGGACCTTACGCGGCCGCTGCCCGACCCCTGCCCGCTAGACGCAGCAGCTCTTGCCGCTCTTGGCCGGCGGCACATCGAGCGTCGGATTTCGTTCGAAGAAGCCGTCCGGCATCAGCATGAAACCACAGGAGACGGAGGGCTGAACCGGAAAATCCTCGGGTCGTGGCAGATGATGCAGCCCGAAGACGTGCCAGACCGTTATCGGCCTATCGACCACGCTACGGTCGGCCTTGGTCCACTCGGGAAGACCTTCGCCCGCTGCGCTCTGGTTGACATAGTCGCCCGCCGGCCAGCGCTCGCTGTCCGTTGAGGGTGTCACCCAGACATGATGCCTGGCGAAGCCGGCCCGCCTGCCGAGTTGCGAGCGCGGACCGCCCAGCGCCGTAATGGCATTGGTCGCCACCAGCCGGTAGGCGGCGGGATGGCCGAGCCGGCTCTTGCGCTTGCGGTTGACGATCTTCCAATAGCGATTGGTCGCTGTGCTGGTGCTGCGCCTCGCACTCTTCTCGGTCTCGAGCAGCGTCTCGTCGGCGCGAAAGGCGTTGCCGACAGGGTTTGCCGGCCCCTCCGGCACGAGCTTGCCGTTGACTTCGACGACGGCGTTGTCGGCGCCGTCGACCGCCATCTCCAGGCGTGCACAAAAGAGATGCTGGTGGATCTGCCCGATGACGCCAGGCGCCACCTCGACGCCGTAGCCTACCGCCTCCGGCGGATCTATGCCGGCGGTGTTGATGATGCCGGTCGCCTTCACCTCTAGGGCGATGGTGCCGTCGAGATGCAGGGACCAGTAGAACATGTACTCGTAGTTGCCGACGGTGGCGATGAAGGAGATGATGAGCTTGCGGCCGCGCCGGACGTCCACACGCTGCGTGCGGAAATCGGTATGCTTCCAGAGGATGCCGGTGTCCTCCTCGTGCATGCAGATGGCATTCCTGATGACCTGCGGCTTGCCGTCGACGCCGTTGAGGGTCGCGTCGAAATAGTGAATAGCGCCGAGGCAATCGCAGCCGAGCACGAGACTGTTGGCCATCGCGCCGATGCCGTATTCGCCGCAATCAAAGGCGTTCTTCCTCGGGTGCAATCCATAGGGGCTGCCGTAGGGAACGATCATCTCGGCAATCGAGGCGCGGCGGAGCACCGAACGGAACTTTTGTCCGTCGCGGATCTCGAGATCATAGAGAACGATGCCCTCGCGGGCCGTGAAGCCGATGGCGAAGCGCCAGCCGCCCCATTCGACTCGATAGCCGTCGACGGTGAAGCTCGGGCCCTCGGGTTGCACCACCTCGATCGGTTTCAGATCGGTGCGCCACGTCTTCTGGAAGATCGAGGCGTAGTTGTGCTCCTCCATCGGCGGCCGGGCCGGACCTTCGTCCGTGACCGAGATCACCTCGCCGCTGTTGACGTCGATGATGGCGCAGAGCCCCTCCACGGGATGGGCGAACTGGTTGTCGTCGGGCCGCTTGCGGACCCAGACGATGGTCTGCACGAGTCGCCGGGACTCGCCCCGGCCGAGCACGCCACGGCCGGTCGACCACGGATCACAGCAGACGAGCGAGAGGTCCGTGATCCCCCGTCGCTTCAGGGCCTTGACGAAGCGGGGATCGGCCAGCGCCAGCTTCTCGGCATCGAGGAACTCGTCGGGTCCGATGCGGGGAAAGGCATGCTTGCGCTCCGTCCAGCTGTCGAGCCTCCCCTTGTCGAGATCGACCACGGCCTCGAATAGCCGGCTTGTCGCTGTGTCGTAGGTGGCGATGAAGGCCCGTCTCGGCGGCGCCTTGCCGCTCGATCTTGCGCGGCTCGCCGGCGCCGGCTCGGCGAGCTCGATGGTCTCGAAGCGCATGCCGCGGCCGAGGTCGTGGGCCTCGCGGACGAGCGCGGCGGCCCGGATGATCTCGGCCTCGGTGAGAGGTGCCAACGGGTCCCTGAGGGTGGTTTTGGCTTTGCCGCTCGTCGCGGCCGCGCGCTGTTGCATGTCGAAGCTCCAACTCTCGATCCTTTCCGGCAGAGTACACGGCTTTGGCCGCGGGAAAAGAGGGCGATCGGACGGCACGCGGCAGCATCGGTGGATGGTTGACCCTTGCGCTGGGGCCCATTCCGCTCGATGCTCGACGGCGAGACGCAAGGAGGATTGTGACAATGCGCCAGGTGACCTTGAGGACCGGCGAGACGGTGCCACAGCTCGGGCTCGGCACCTGGAAGATGGGCGACGATCCGGCATCACGGGCGGCCGAGGTGAAGGCGCTCCGTCACGGCATCGATCTCGGCATGACCCTGATCGACACCGCCGAGATGTATGCCGAGGGCGGCGCGGAGGAGGTCGTGGCCGAGGCCACGAAAGGCCGGCGCGACCAGCTCTTCATCGTCTCGAAGGTCTATCCGCACAACGCCTCGCGGCAGGGTGCCATCGAGGCCTGCGAGCGGAGCCTCAAGCGGCTGAAGACCGACCGCATCGATCTCTATCTGCTGCACTGGCCCGGTAGCCACCCGCTCGCCGACACCGTCGCTGCCTTCGAGGCGCTCCGGGAGAGCGGCAAGATCCGCCACTGGGGCATCTCGAACTTCGATGCCAAGGGCATGGCGAAGGTCATGAGCCAGACGGGCGGAGGCCACTGCGCCGCCAACCAGGTGCTCTACAATCTCGGTGTGCGCGGCATCGAATGGGACCTCATCGCGGCCTGCCGGGCGGCCCAGGTGGCCGTAATGGCCTATACGCCGCTCGGCCGCGGCAGCGTGACGACGAACCCGGCCGTCGTCGAGATCGCCAAACGCCATGCCGTCAGCCCGTCGACGGTCGCCATCGCCTGGACGATGCGCGATCCGAATGTGATCTCGATCCCGAAATCGGCCAGCATCGCCCATGTCGAGAGCAACCGGAAAGCCGCCGAGATCGTGCTCTCGGCCGAGGATCTGGCCCGTCTCGACACGGCGTTCCCGCCGCCGCGGAAAGCCGTGCCGCTGGACGTGATCTAGGGGCTAGCCTCGAAGGGTAATTTCGCCATGACCGGGCGTTGCCATTGACCTCGGCCGCCCGACCCGGCAAAAGAGGCCCCGGCGGAGCGTAGCGCAGCCCGGTTAGCGCACTAGTCTGGGGGACTAGGGGTCGGGAGTTCAAATCTCCCCGCTCCGACCAATAAAATCAAAGGATTATGGTATTGCGCTCTCAGGCTGATGGGCTGGGGTCGCCACCGGGTCGCCACAGCACCTGGAAATCAAGGCTTGGTGGCCTGTCGTCGACCGGTATACCCCCGACAGCGGACAGACACCGCGCAGATGAACGAAAACGGACTGGGCCAATCGCGTCACCAAGTGATCGAGTGTGCCCAAGGCCGGCAAACCGTCGGTGAGAGCGGATAGCCGACGTGGCAAATAGCGCTTGCACATCGGCTTTTGAGTGTGGAGCGGACCTCGGCTAATAGTGCCCACAGAGGAAAGGGTATTGCTTTCTATCCACTTGTAGCTGCCTCTCCTGTATGCAGCTTTCGAGGTTCATCGGTACTAGTTCACTTGGTGAGGGCACACTGCAGGGAGCTTTGTATGGCGTTGAGCAATGTGAATGTTCCAGCTCTCTGGTTCTCGTCATCGCTCATGGTTGTCGATCGAGCTGAATGTCAGGCGCATTGATCGCCGGTTCAGGGTACGCGTCGACGAACTCGGGCGCCGTGGCCGCTGCAGCCATGAGCATAATGCCAATCGCAACCAGCCAAGCGCCGGCAATGCGACCGGCGATATCGATCCAGCCCCACATCATCCACCGCCTGATCAGCGCAGACAGACTTACGACCAGAACCGCAGCCAGCACGGCGAAGGCCGAGAATGCAATGGCTCGAGGATCATCCGGCGCATCGACGAGCTGCAGCATGCCGTAGGACAGTCCGCCAGCGAGGGTCGGCGGCATCTCGAGAAACAAATGTGGAAGCACGTTCCCGAGCAGGACGAGGCCGCATGCTATGAACAGCGTTGCATCGAGGTAGGGGAACCAAATATACGGCAAATCCCCAAGGAAGAAGTACCCTATGACGTGACGGCGACGGCTTGTGCGCCAGCTGCTGCAAGGTTCTGGGTCACTCGAAGGTATTCGGCGGCCTGCTCCTCGACGCGGCCAGCGTTCACATTTGCCGAAAGCATTCGGGCACTGGTGTGGACGATCGTAAGATCGAGCTTCTGTTGGGCTGCATCGAACGCTCTCACGATGCGCTCGTAGTAGAATACCGTAGCCGCCGGTCCGATGCCGCCGATCAGTCCGATGTGCATGCATTCTCTCCTTCTCGCGGTGATAGCGAAGAGCAGGACCTGTCAACCGTCGACGCGACAGCCATGGTCTCCGGACGACACTCGATGTTCCCGAGCCGAGCCAATCCGAGGTCGCGATGCAGACATGGTCTTCATATCATTTCGAGACTGGCCGGCATCCTTGAGACATGTCGACATTGCTTCGGTCGGCAGTCGTGATTTGCAAGGTTCTTGAAGTGGCGACGGCGCGCGATTTGGATTCACATCATCCGCCCGGCTGTCACACATCCGCCAATGCCTCCAGCGCGCGTGCGAAATAGTCCATCTCCAAGGCTTGTAGGCGCTCACGGCACGCTTGGGCTTCATGGAACAGCTCTGAAACCGGCACGCCATCGAGCTTGCGAGCCAATAACCGGCCACGCTCAACGATCACTTCAACGGTCGGAAGTGGCTCCTCTGAAAAATGCTGTTCGAGGAACGCGACGTATCTCTCGACCTCTCTCGCATGTCCGGCCGCGACCGCACACTCGATGGCGTTGCAGCCAAAGAACCAAGCGTTGTGCTTTAGGCCAGTGCTCGCGAGCTGTTCCGCTTCATGCAGCGCCGCCTGACATCGCTGCGGATCATCGCATGCGAGCAGTGCCGCAAACGAGAGCACCGTGCCTCCAATGTAACTCATGCCGGTCTCGCGACAGATCGCGACTGCGCGATCGACGAGCCGCTGGGCTTCGTCGAAATTGCCCAACTGGCGCATAGCTTCGGCCATGAAGGCCAAGTTCTCGGGCTCAAAACGTCGCGCACCGATCCGATCCACAATGGCTTGCGACGCCACGAAGTGCGGTTCGACGAGATGGGCGCGCCCTGCCCAGAAATGCGATATCATAGTGGCGTGCCGGGCGATAAGTTCCGCTCGCGGTTGCCGAGAATCGATCGCCTGCCGAATGACCTCCTCCGCCTCCGCCCGAATGCCACCCATCTTGCCTGACAGGGCGCGCGATATGACCTGCATCGGACGATTGGCGATCTCGACCCGGATGGCGTTGAGTTGCCGAGCCAGCTCGATGCAGCGGCTGAAGTGCTTGCTTGCTGTCGCATAGAGGCCTTGGGCATAGGCCGCGTCCCCCATGCCTCCGAGCGCCTGCGCCTTGAGGTCGCTCATGCCGGCGCGTTCGGCCCACTCGAAGGCCCTGGCGTGGGCTGCGGCGCAGGCAGCCATTTCTCCTCGAGGAAAATGCAGATTGCCGCGCAAATGCTCGAGTCGCGACAACATCGCATGGGCGCCAACGGCTTCGAGCAAGGGAGTGCATTGATCGAGCAGGACGAAAGCCGCATCGATGGAATCGACGAGACGCAAGGCTCCCGCCCGACCCAACATCGCCGCTGCCCGCGCCAGATCGTCTTGCGCGTTGTGTTCGGCCTGTTCGAAGCGCTCGATCGCCTCTCGGGATCGTGTCATGGCGAGCAGCAGCTCGCCCTCGGCCAACAGCAGGCTGAAACGATCGGAGCGATCCGTAGCCGCAGAAAGCCCTTGTCTCAGGTAGCTCAGCGCCTCCTCGAGCCTCAGATCCGCCTGCAGATGGCGGGCCGCCTCGAGGAGGGCCAAGGGCGCTGCCGGATCCTCACCGCGCACCAGATGCTGAGCATAGAGGAGCGGGTCACGGTCTTTGAACCAGCTCGCAGCCTTGCGATGGAGGCTCGTGCGCTGTGGCTTGAGCATGGCGCCGTAGGCGACCTCGCGAATGAGGGCGTGGACGAACCGCACGCTCTCGCCGGAACGCTGCAGGAACCGCTGACGGAGCAGTGTGCCGAGCTCGGTGCACTCCATCTCGATCAAGGCGCTCTGCGCCTCTGGGGGTGGCTCATCGCCGAGCACGGCAAGCGTCTGGAGCGCAAGCTTGTCGCGCGCGCTCAACAGGTCGATGCGTGCCAACACGAGGCTGCGGATCGAGCCAGGAAGTGCTCCGCCGGCCGAGTCCTGCAAGCTGTGCCGAATGAGTTGCTCGAGAAAGAGCGGATTGCCGCCGGAGCGATCGACCAGCTCTTGATTGTCGGGCATCGCATCCGACGCATGCAGGCGCGCCAGAGCCAGGGCCTCTTGCGTCCTGAGCGGTCCGAGCTCGATCGTCGTCGAGGGGAGCCCATCGAACAGAGGCCGATCTGCTCCAGGCGGACGAGTTGTCAAGAGAACGACAGCACGCAGGGACTGGGCGCTCGCCCGACCAAGCCGTTCGAGATAGGCAAGGACTTGTGGGCTCGCCCAGTGGACATCCTCGACGATGATCAGCAGCGGTGTGACCATGCCGGCCCGCACGGCCGTGTTGATGAAAGCCGTCGAGCGCGAAACCGCTCTCTGTGGCTCTGTCATCGCCTCCAGAATGCTTCGCTCGTCGGGCGTCAGGATTTGGCGGAGAAGGCCTTTGAGGCCCAGCAAGACGTCAGGATCCGTCGGCGGCTCACCGCAGAGACGATCGAGCTCCATCGCGAGTTGACCTGTTACGTCCTGTTCCATTCCTGCGCCAAAATCGATGAATGCGCCGCGCGCGACCGCAACCCCGAGCGACGCGGCCTCGGCGGCGATTTCCTCGACAAGCCTCGTCTTGCCGATACCGGGTTCACCGACGACGACAACAGTGGCGCCTGCTCCCGATTGCGTCATCTCGCGGAGCAACGTCAGGCACTGATGGAGCTCGGACCGTCGGCCGACCAGGGGCAGTTGCCGAGCTTTGACCGTAGCTTTCACCGAGGCGAGCGACCAAAGCTCGATCCGGCGGGCAAAACCACGGATCTCGCGCTCCGGCAACCTATCGCCTTCGAAGGCATGACCGAGCGCTCTCATCACCTCACCGGTGACAACGGTTTTGCCTGGTTCTGCCACATCCGCCAGTCTAGAGGCCAAGTTTACCGTCTCGCCGGTGATTGTGTATTCGAGGAAGCTCGAGCTGCCGGTCCGACCGGCAACCACCTCTCCCGTCGCCAGCCCCACATGGACGGCAATCGGACGGCGCGCGACCGAAGAGACGGCCTGCATGGCCTCGTGCACCCTGATCGCCGCAAGTGCGCCGCGCTGTACATCGTCCGCATGGGCGACCGGGGCGCCGAAAACGGCCATGACACAGTCGCCGATGTGCTTATCGATGCGTCCGCCGAGCGACACGACAATGGTGTCGACCTGCTCGAAGAAGGCGGCGAGGACCCTGTGCACCTGCTCGGCATCGATCTCGTTGCTCAAAGCCGTGTAACCGGCAATGTCAGCGAACAGGACGGTCACCTGGCGTCTCTCGCCGGCCTCCGGGAGCTCCACCGCGGGAGACGATGCCGGCACATTCTGCGGCTTGCCGAGTTCGCCGATGGCTCCGAGGAGCACACGGCGGTGGCCTACGGACTTTACGCCGAGTTCGGCAAGATCGCTGGCGGAAAGGTTTGGCAGAAGCTCGACGGTGATATGGTTCTCGCGAAAAGCCCCGGCATAGTCGGCGAGACCGAGCTGGCGCAGCCAAACCTCGATGTCCATGGCAACGCTCCGGCCGCCGACGGGTGTACGTTCAGTAGGACGGAAGGCGCCGAGGGGCAGCCTCGCACGCATTCAGTTGACAATACTGGATGCTCGGCCCGGTTTGATCAAGAGATCTCACGAGACCGCGGAGGATCGGCGACGCCCAGAGGGATCAAACTGGGCAACCGCGCCTTGTCGACAGGCAGGTAACGGGACTTGATCTCGTCGGCCCGGGCGTCATCGGCACCTTGAGCTCCGAACGGAAGCAATCACACGACATACGATAGCAGACCTTCGGGAAAGTTCAGGCCGCTCGGCCGGTTCAACGGCGACGAAGCCGACTATCGGGAGGGTCCGAAACCGACCGTCGGCGATCGCTCGCCGTCAGACACGCTATTGGCATCCACTGTAGCCGCCACCGCCGTATTCGACGGACGGCGCGTAAGAGCTATAGTCGTCATCATGCTGCTCGTAGCCTGTGACGGAACCGGAGCCATCGATCTCGCTCGGCGACTGATCGACGACAATAACCTTGATCTTTGCCGCCTTCCTCGCTTTGGCGGTCTTCTTGACGGTGATGACCTTCTCTTTCGGAGCCGGCGGGGCCTCAGCATCGACCTCGGGGCTGGCCTCGGTCGCTGCGGCGGGCGCCTCAGGTAGAACCTCGATCGTCTCGGCTGGCTGGACCTCGGTCTCGGTCTCAACCTGCTTCTTGACCTGACCGACCTCGATCTGACGCGAGATCTTCTTCTTTCCGCCGCCCGAACCATCGCGGTTGCCGCCGCCGGTCCCGTTGCCGGTGCCGCCACCGGTTCCGTCACCGCCGGCCGCCGCCGCGATGCCGATGCTGACCGCGAGGGCAAAGCTGAACACGAAACCGGAGAGAGGACCCTTGATGATGGAACGGTTGCTCATGTGCTGCCTCCCGAGTTGTCAGTCTGCAAGGCGTTCATGACTGCGTGACTGCGATATGGGAGACTAAGGACGGCAAACAACCCCAGGTGTTCCGTAGGTAACGCAATCGGCAGGCAAGGTACGTCAAATCCCGATTGGCGGGCCATTGCTCGACCGGACTCAAGTGCCGCCGTATCCGACGAGGCTAAACGGTGCCCAGTAGACAGGATCCGAATGCTTGATGTTGGCATCGCGGTCGAGGATGTCGAGCATCGTTTGGCGCAGGGCCTCGGCGCGGCTGATGCCTGGATCTGCCTGGAGCTTCGCAAACGTTCCGGTCGTCAGCGTCACGGCCGCGTCCGACAGAACGCTCCAATGCGAGACCAGAAGCGCCCGGGCGCCGGCATAGAGGAACGATCTTGTCAGACCGGAAAGGGCCTCCGCACCTGGTTCCGCGCCAGCGGCCGTATTGCAGGCCGACAATACCACCCAATCGGCATCGAGGCGCAGCTCGGCCGCCTCGCTCGCGGTCAAGAGGCCATCGTCGATCGGGCTGATCTCTGGCGGAAGTGTCAGCGCCAATGCCGGCTCGGCACGCAGGCGCGTCAGCTTCTCAACCTCGCCGGCGATGAGACCGTGGGTGGCAAACACGACGACCCGATAGCGCTGGAGGTCGCCTGCAGCATTCATTGTCTTGAGGGTCGTCTCGCTCGCATCGGCCCGCAGCACGAGCGCGCTCTTGTCGGCACCAAGCAATCGTCCGATCTCACTCGCCTCGACGGTCGTTTCCGGCAACTCGACAAGACCGCGCGAGAGCGCGACCAGATCGGGATTGCGCCCCTTGAAGTACTGGGTGGCGTCACCGATCGGCTCAGAGCGATCCTGCGTGTCGTCTCCATCATTCGCAAGTGGTTTGAACACCGGATCGGCAATGCCGAGATAGGGCAGCCGCGCATCGCCGGCCGCTGGCCGGCTCTTCAAAGTCTTCAATGCCGAAATTGTCGGCAGCACCGAGAGGGCATGCTCGCGAATGAGCCAGCTCGCCTTCCGAAAGCGATCTGGTCCCGATAGATCGGCTGGTGCTTCAGTGACGAGTAGCTGAAACGGCAGCCCTGTCAGAGCACCGCTCGGGATCAGCACCAGATGGGACTTGCCGGCCAATGCGGCCTCGATGGTGCTGGCGCCCAGGAGCTCGCGGTAGAGTTCGAAAGACGCGTTGAGATCGAGGCCGGCTGGGTTGGCCTCCGGTCGATCAACGGCGGCCCGCATGGTCGCGATCCTGTTGGCGAGCTCGTCCGACTTGAGCGTGGAGCCGACCCAGGCGACCTGATCGTGGGAAACCGCCCAGATTAGGAGCCCACGCGGAGCAGAAAGCAGAAGGACCAACGCCTCGTCAGGCCCCAGGATCGCCTGCACATCGGCGATCGAGAGCGGCACGGGCGCGGTCAGCTCGGCGAAATCAGCACTCTTCTCGGCGATTGCCGCATCGGTCGAGGCGATGCCCGTCTCGAGTCGCGCCATCTCGGCGGCAGCGCCATCGCCACTGCCTTTGGCGAGCGCTTGAACGAGCGCCTTGTCGGCCGCTTGCCAGCGCGCTGCCAGATCCTGGCGCTTGCGAACAAGTTCAGCGAGTGCCGGATCATTTGCCGCGATACGGGCGGCAAGCTCCTGGAGAGCAACGCCTGTGCGCGAGTGGATTGTCCTTTGCGCCGCCTCGAAAGTGGCGACCGCGAGCTCATCGGCGCGATTGGATTGCGCGGCTGCCAGCTCGAAGCCAATCTCCACGAACCGGCGATCGATCTCGCCTTGCCGCTTCGTCGTCTCGCCATCATCGACGTCAATCGAGCGCCCAACCCGCTCGAGCCTCGCCGAGATCTCGCTGGCCCGACCAATGAGCTTGAACGCATCGTCCAACCGGCCGTCGCGCAAGGCGAGATCGGCTGCGCCGGCCAGCGTCTCGACCACCTCAGGATGGTTGGAACCGAGCGCCCCTTCCTGGACGGCGAGGGCCTGATTGTAGAGGGAGGCCGCCTCCGTACTCTTGCCGAGATCGCGCACCACGTTGGCGAGCCGTGACAGGGTCTCGCCGACCGACGGGTGGTCCTTGCCGCGCACCCTGATCTGCAGATCGAGCGCTTGCCTGAGAAGTGGCTCGGCATCAGCTGCGCGTCCCTGTAAGGCGACGGCGGTTGCGAGATTGCTCAAGGCGCCGGCGGACTGGCGGGACTCCCGGCCAAATACCTTTACGCGGATAGCGACCGCACGCCGATAGCTCGATTCGGCCTCCGCAAAGGCATTTGCGGCGCGTTGTGCGTTGCCAAGCTTGATCAATCGCCGTGCGACTTCCTCGTCTTCGGGTCCGAGCGCCTGCTCGGTCAGGGCGAGTGCTTTCGCGGCGAGCGGCAGGGCCTCTTTCTCGCGGCCCTCGTCCACCAGAAAGTCGGCATAATCGGCCAGGGAATCGCCGAGCTCGGCGCTTCCCGGCCCGAACAGGCGCCCCCGAAGGTCGATGGCTCGCCGGAGCAAGGCTTCGACCCCGGATGTGTCCGCCAGGCGCCGCTTGACCTGGACGATGTTGTCCAGAGATTGCGCCACTTCGATGCTGCCCTCGGGTACGGCCTTCTCGCGGATCTCGAGCGCCTTCTCGTGGAGCGGGAGTGCCTCCTTGTAGTTGCCGAGGGTCGTGAGCACGACGGCCTGGTCATTGAGCGCCTGCGCGACCTTCAGGCTATCGGCGCCGATGAGCCGCACGCGCACCTCGATCACGCTCTCGAGCAGCTTCAGCGCTTCTTCAGCGAAGCCCTGGCCGGACCGCGCGTAGGCGAGCGCATGCAGCGCATCCGCGGTCTCGAGCCCCTTTGTAACAGCATCCGTTTCCGAGTTGCGTGTCGCCTGATCGACGAGCGCCCGGGCGAGCGGCTCCGCGTCGTCGAAGCGCTTGGCATCTATGAGGGCATCGATCTTGGCGAGTTGATCGTTGAAGCTTGGAGATTGCGCCGCCGATGGAGCCGCCAGACTCGCAAGTCCGATCGCTGTCGCAAGGAGAAAAGCGAGCATGTGGTGGGTCATGGAGGCTCTCCTTCGCTATCTCGATCCAAAGATCGGATCGCCCTGATCGCAGCTGTACCTCGCACCGTCCGTCGGAATGGCAATCAGCGATATGGGGCCATCCAGTTCAATAGCAATAAGGAAAGGCAAACAAATCTGCTGTTGCATAGAATGCATGGTCTGGCCGCACAACTTCAATCAAACATGACGCGATGGAGCCGCTCGCACCTGCGCGCAGTGTCTCAGTCGACGGGCAGGGTTGGCATGCCGGGAGGGGCTGGGCGAACCGGCGGGGTGCATGCTCGTGGACGGACGCGAACGGACCCAGAGCTGGATGCCAACGTGAAAGACCAGCACGAGCGCTACGACAAAGAGCGCGGCGCGGCAGGCCGTCGCCGCACGTGCTTGTCGACAAACACTCAACTGCCAGGACGGTCAGGTTCGGCACGTCTGTTCCAAAACGTGGAACCACGGTTCATCGGCATTGGGCTACGCAGGCCTGTGGCCAGGGCTGTCGCGACGAGCAGGACGATGCCGATCAGGGCGACACACACGGTCCAGCCGAGGTGGTCGAAGACCTGGCCGAGCACGAGCGCCCCAGCGATGCCGCCGAGAAAGTAGGAGGCGAGGTAGAGCCCGCTCGCAGCGCCGCGATCAGCGGTGGCCGCACGACTGACGAAGCCTGTCGCAACGGCCTGCGCGAAAAAGGTTCCCATGCCGGCGAGGGTCAGGCCCGCGAGGATAGGGGCCAATGTGTCCCACAGCAGGAGCGGCAGGCCCGTCGCAGCAAGACCCAGCCCAAGGGCCAGAGCCACGCGGACGCCCAGTCGCTCGGTCAGCCACCCCGCCAGGGGCGTGCTCACGATAGAGGGAAGAAAGACAAGGTAGACGAAACCCGCCTGCATCGCACCGAGCGACAAGGGCGGAGCGCCGAGCAGGAAGCTTACATAGGTGAAGACACCGATGAAGGCGAAGAGAATGCAAAAGCCAATGGCGAAGATGCGCTGCAGCATGGGAGTGCCCAGGTGGTGGAGCATGGCCTTGATCGAAGATCCCTGCACCTGCTCGTGGCGCATGGGCATCATGCCGGTGAGTGAACGATATGCGAGGACAGCTCCCGCAAGATTGAGGGCTGCGAAGAGGTAGAAGTTGGTCTCGAGACCGAGGCCGTCGGCGACCGAGGCGGAGATCAGCCGGCCGACCAGATTGGAGGCGACATTGCCGGTGATGTAGGCCGCAAAGGCCCGGGCCGTGGCTGTGGCGCTGCACTGCTCGCCGAGGTAGCCGAGCGTCAGCGTGAATGCGGTGGCCATCAGCACACCTTGGGCGACGCGCAGCAGGGCGAACGTCATGAGGTCCGGCGCGTGCGCCAGCATCGCTGTCGGAATTGCCAGAAGTGCGAGGCAGGCTGCGACGCCTGCTCTCCGCGGGAGGTGGCGACTGAATAGCGCGGTCAGGAGCCCGGCCGCAGCCATCCCGAGCGTGGAGGCGTTGACGGCGAACCCCATGGCGGCACGACTCACGCCGTAGTGAGCCGTCAGTGCAGGCAATATCGCCTGAGTGGCAAAGAGATCGACCACGGTGAGAAACGCAATCAAGCCGATGATCAACGATTGTGTGAACCCGACCTGCATCGTGCTGATCGGGAGGTCCGATGCGGTCGCTGGTGCTATCGACATGGACCTCCTCCGGTCGATTCGATGACACTGGGCGCCGACGAAGCCCTTAGGCTCGGGCGCCACGTGTGCCCAGGGATCAAATCTCACATGTTGGTGTCGGCAGGGTCGGCGAGGAGGTCGGAGGACAAGAGCACGGTCGGCTCGCTGCCATTGTTCCTCCACCAATGCGACGTCCGCATTGTCTCGGCGGAAACGTCACCCGCCTTGTGCTCGATCGGTACGGCGCAGGTACTTGCGTACTCCGTGATCGAACCTGAGACGATGTAGATGATGGCCGGACGATCGCCGTGACTGTGCCAGGGAACCACACCACCTGGTTGCACCTCGAGACGGCGTAGCCGGAACATTCGGGATATGCCGACCTTCTCGTCATTGAGATTTATCTTGCCGATGACGTCGTCCGTGACGCCTTTCGCCGCCATATTGGACATCGGGGTCACGTCGATACCCACTTTGTCCGCCGGGCATTCACCGGCCATCGTTGGTGCGACGCCCAGGGCAAGCGAAGCGGCGACGAGAGCCGAGGGGGCGAGCAAGTGACGAAACATCTCGAACTTGGGAAGGCGCATGGCGGTTCTCCGTTGCTTGTCTTGGCCGGCCGGCAGGCCTGACCCACATTCGAGATTTGGAGCCGCGTCATGCTGCGTTGAAATGCCGTTTGGCAGCGGATTCGATAGCACCTGGCTATGCCACGTCCGGGAACGGCACAAATGACGGCGCGGCCGACATGCGGCCGCGCCAGTAGAGAGATCGGAGTCGGCTCGTCTACTTTTCTTCGGCGCTCGACACGATGGAGGCGATGACCGCGGCAGCCATATTGAACTCTTTCTTACGGTTGGAGATCCGATGCCGCTTGGCGATCCATTGGAAATCCGAATAGGCCATCCAGACCTTGCCTTTGTCGTCTTGGTAGACGAGCAACCGGACAGGCCAGTCGAGGCCGGCCTCGGCATCAGCAGTGATGAAGAGCGTGCCGAGCGGCGGATTGCCGAAGACGATCAGATGCGAGGGGTGGAGCTCGATGCCGGCGTCTGCTGCGAGCTTCGACTGGTCGATGTCGTCGAACAGCAGGATGTTCTTTGCCGCAATGTCGGCTTTGACACGCGAGAGCGTCTCTTCGAGAGAATAGGTGCTTGGGACGCGCACGATACCGTCACGACCTGCAGCGTGTTGTATCGCGTCCGCGCTGGCCACAAGCTTTGGGCCGAGCGGCATGAAATAGAGTCCGGCAATCAAGGTCAGGCAGGTTATCGAGCGTAGCCACATCTTGTATCTCCGTCGGTGGTTTCAAGGCGAGGCGCCGCAATTCAAGGGCGCATGACTTGCATCTGGGACGACACGATCCGCTCGAAAAATATCCGTTGGTTGGGGTTTCGATAACCGCGAGGCATCAATCCGTGGAGCTACAGATACACGTCGCCCACATCGATGCTCGAGCGCTCGCCGATATCGCCGAAATGCGCGTCGAGCCATGACTCGGCGCTGGCCCGGCCGGTATCGCGAAGGTGGCAGAGGAACTTCCAGTCGGGATTGAGCTTCGTCGCCACGCCAAGCTTGCTCATCGCCTCGTCATCGCTGATCGAGTGGACGAGCATGCGGTGATACTTCTTGTTGTCGAGCGCGCCGTCGTCGATGAGTCGTGTGACGAAGGCGATGGCGCGCATCTCGCGCATGAGGGACGAATTGAAGCTGATCTCGTTGATGCGATCGAATATTGCCGGGCTCGACACCGGCAACTCCTTTCGCACCAGCGGATTGATGTGGACGATAACGACATCTCGTGAGGCGCCGTGGTAGATCAAAGGGTAGATGGCGGGATTGCCCATATAGCCTCCGTCCCAATAGGCCTCGCCATCGATCTCGACGGCTTTGAACACATAGGGCAGGCACGCGGAGGCCAGGACGGCGTCGGCCGAGAGCTCGGAGTTCTCGAAAATGCGGACCTTGCCGGTCCGCACATTCGTCGCGCCGAGGAACAGTCTTGACGTGACCGGACACTGACAGAGATGGTCGAAATCGACGACCTTCTCGAGAACGCTTTTCAGAGGATTGAAATTGAGCGGATTGAGTTGATAGGGCGAGAAGATATGCGTCATCGCCTGGAAGGCGAGGAAGGAGGGCGACAGGTGCGAATGGAAGCCGCTGCCGGTCCACCAGGCTGCCCACTGCTCCCAGGGTGAGGTGCGAACCGGGCTCCACAGTTGTCCTGCCGAGGAGATTTCCCTCCAGAACTCCTCGAGCTTGGCGCGGGCACCTTCCGGTCCGCCGATCGACAATCCATGCGCGAACACCACGGCGTTCATGGCGCCGGCACTCGTGGCGCTGATCGCCTTGACGTCGATCCGGCCGTCCTCGAGCAACTTGTCGAGCACGCCCCAGGTGAAGGCGCCATGCGCGCCGCCACCTTGCAGGGCGAGGTTCACCGGCTTCGTGTTGGCCATCATCGGATGCTCCCGACAGATCCTATCACGGGGCTCATGGTGTTGATCCAACATAGCATTGGGTCTCCGGCTTGTGCCGACCTGCGATTGTCTCGAGGCCGCTATTCGTTGCTCAGTGCGCGGTCCAGCCGCCGTCGACAGGGAGCGCCGTGCCCGTGATTTGGGCCGCCGCCTCCGAGGCCAGGAACACGGCGAGGGCCCCCAAGCTGTCGGCGGTCACGAATTGCTTCGTCGGCTGCGCTCCGAGAAGAACGGACTTGATGACCTCCTCCTCGCTAACTCCGCGGGCTTTGGCGGTCTCCGGGATCTGCTTCTCGACCAGCGGGGTCAGGACATAGCCGGGGCAGATCGCATTGGCTGTCACGCCATGCTCTGCCGATTCGAGAGCGACGGTCTTCGTCAGTCCGAGAACGCCATGTTTCGCCGCCACATAGGCCGACTTGAAGGGCGAGGCGACCAGCGCATGCGCAGAGGCGACATTGATGATCCGCCCATAGCCGCGCATCTTCATGCCGGGCAATGCCGCGCGGATCGTGTGAAATGCAGACGACAGGTTGATGGCGATGATGGCGTCCCATTTGGCGACCGGGAAGGTCTCGATCGCCTCGACATGCTGAATGCCGGCATTGTTGACCAAGATATCCAAGCGGCCGAGCGCACGCTCGGTCATGCGCACCATGGCCTCGATCTCGGAGGGCTTGGACATGTCGGCGCTCGAATAGAGGGCGCGGACCTGATGCTCGCCCTCGAGATCGGATCGGATGCGTTCGATCGATGCCGGATCGCCGAACCCGTTGAGCGTGACGTCTGCGCCGGCCTCGGCGAGACGTCGGGCGATCGCAAGACCGATGCCGGAAGTGGAACCGGTGACAAGTGCCACTTTTCCATCGAGGGAGCGGGCCACTTCAGTGCCGCGCAAGACGTTCGGGACATTCGGCATGTTGCGAGCTCCAGTGTTGAAAGCGATGAAATTTGCTCAGCCGGCCTTGAGCTTCTTGTAGACAATCGGCACGAGGCTCAGCATCGAGAGCCCGATCAGCGCAATCGTCACCTCTGGCGTCAGTGCGCCCTTGAGGGAGAAGTCCTCCATCCGGTCGAATACGCTGCCGAGACCGGCGCCGATCGAGGCAAAGACGAAAGTCCCGGGAATGATGCCGGCAAGCGTGCCGACGGCATAGGTCCTGAGCGGCACGCCGAGTAGCGCCGGCACGATATTGACGATGAAGAACGGAAAGATCGGGATGAGCCGCAGCACCAGCAGGTAGCTCAGCGCATTGTCTTTGAATCCAGCTTCCATGCGCTGGAGCATAGGCCCGGCCTTGGCCGTTAGGATTTCGCGAAATGCGGTTCTGGCCGCGAGATAGATCGCGATCGCGCCCATCGTGGCGCCGACGACGGTGGCCGCCGTGCCGAGCGTGATGCCGAACAGAAACCCGGCCGTGACGGTCAGCAGCGCGCCACCCGGCAGCGACAGCGTGGTCGCGACGGCATAAAGGAGGATGAATACGAGCACAGCAACGACCGGCTTCTGCATGACGAAGCCCATGAGCGCGCTCCGATGCTCGCGGAGGGCCTCGAAGGTGAGATAGTGGTCCAGGCCGAGAGCGAAGAAGGTGGCAATTCCCCCGGCGAGAATGCCGATCGGCAGAAGGCGCTTGAGTCGGTTCGCCGCACGGGGCGATGTTGCGTTGGACGTGGTCAAATCGCTCGGCATGTTAGTCGCTCCTCTCGGTGATCTCACGGCAGCCACTGCATCATTCGCACGACCCGGCGCGTCCGATCCGAGAACAGCCTCGGTGTGTAGTAGCTGCCGGCTGCGCGTTTCGTGACCTCGGACAGCGTCGGATAGGGTGCAATGATCGCGGCCATGTCGGATATTTTGAGCCGCTTCTCGACGGCGAGAACCCAAGGCAGGATCAACTCGCCTGCATGCCGTCCTGCAATCGTGCACCCCAGCACCTGGCCCTTGCGGCCGATGACGGCCTTGACGAGGCCTTCGGTCTCGCGCTCGGCGCGTGCGCGATCGTTCTCTTCGAAGGACCAGGTCACCGCTCTCGCCAGGGGATCGTGCTCTCGCGCCTTGGGAAGCTGATGGCCAACCTGCGCGAGTTCGGGGTCCGTGTAGGTCACACGCGGAATGGCGCGGGCACTCGCCTTGGCTGGCAGGTTGAATAGCGCATTCCGGATGACGATGCCGGCGTGATAGGCGGCGACATGCGTGAACTGCATGCCGCCAACGACATCGCCGACCGCAAAGACACGTCTGTTCGTGGTCCTGAGGCGCGCGTCGACGACGATGCCACGCCCGTCGGTCTCGATGCCAGCCGCCTCGAGGCCGAGATCCGTGATGTTGGGGCGCCGGCCGACCGCTATCAGCAGATGCGTGCCGCACACCCGCTGTCGCCGACCGGCATGGAGCACATCCACGGCGACGCCATTGCCGTCCGGCTCGACGGAAGCGACCGCCGCGCCTTCGCGGACATCAACGCCTTCGGCAATTAGCCGGTTGCGTACGACCGCCACGGCATCGGGGTCGTCATTGGCGAGCACCGTCACGGCCTCGAGCACGGTGACGCCGGCGCCCAACCGGCGAAGCGCTGCGGCAAGCTCGAGACCGATCGGCCCGCCACCGACGACGATCAGGTGTCCAGGCCGCTCGACGAGATCGAAGATCGTCTCATTGGTCAGAAAGGGGGTTTTGTCGAGGCCGGGGATGGCGGGTACGAACGCCCTCGAGCCCGTTGCTATGACGAAGCGGCGCGCCTCGACGCGAATGCCGCCCACCTCGAGCTCGGTTGGGGTGACAAACCGGGCACGGGCCTGGACGACATCGACGCCAAGCTTCTCGAAACGCTCGACGGAATCGTGCGGTGCGATTTCGGCGATGACCCCATGGATGTGATCGTGAACGGCCTTGTAATCGACCGCCGGCTCATGGCCATTGATGCCAAATCGTCCGCTTGCCCTGACGGCCCTGGCTGCCGCACCTGCCGCAATCAATGCCTTTGACGGCACGCAGCCCCAGTTCAGGCAGTCGCCGCCCATTTTTTTCCCCTCTGCGAGGAGCACCCGTGCGCCCAGCTGTGCGGCCCCGGCCGCAACGGACAGGCCACCCGAGCCGCCACCGATGACGGCGATATCGACCTTGCGTATCTGCATGTGTGCGCCCTCCGGTTTTGGATGGAGATCCGGCTATGTCCGCCGCGGCAATCGCAATGTGAAGACGGAGCCCTGCGCATCCCGACGGGGAACAACCGTGAGTGACCCGCCGTGGCGAGTGGCGATCAAACGGGCGATCCAGAGGCCGAGCCCTGTGGACGGGGCGATACCCGGCTTGCGTCGCGAGAGCGAGGCGAACGGCCGGAAGAGACCGGCGAGCTCATGCTCGGAGAAGCCCGGCCCGGAGTCTGTGACACTGATCACGGCATCTCGGCCGTCGACGCCGGTGACGAGCGCCACGCTCGAGCCCGGCGGCGAATACTTGACCGCATTGCCGAGAATGTTGTCGACGGCCTCCAGCACAAGCCGGCGGTCAGCATCGAGTGTGACCGGCCGCCGGCCATGGCGCTCGATCTCGACGGTTCGCGATTGCGCCAGCGGCGCACTCAACGCGGCGGCATCTGCCGTGATGTCGTTGAGATCGGTCAAGGCCGGCCGGAAGGCCAAAGGGTCTCCGGTCTGGCGTGCCCGCTCGAGAAAGCCGCTCAACATTGCGTCCAGGGTCTCGATGATCGTCTGGGCGCGGCGGGCGCAATCCGGCACCTCGACGAATGCCTTGCGCGCGGCATAAACCTCGATCAGCTCGAGCATTACCTGCAGGTTGGCGAGGGGACCCCTCAAGTCATGAACGACAATGGTCAGGGCATCGACCAGGGCTTGGTCCTTGCCGGATGCCATCGGGATCGGCTTGTATCTGCGGCCGCGGCTGACGATTCCGAGTATGTTGGTTTCGCTGCATGCCGTCTGAGCGTCCATGGTCTCCTCCGTCTCGTTCTCCGGCTTTCGCTTCCGGCAAGGAACAAGATGGAGAGACGGCATCGCCGAATGAAATAGGGCGCGGCTGACATTTCGATAGCGACGGGCTATGGCTCTGACAGCTATAATCGCCGCAGGAAGGCTTTGGTGCGCAGGAAATGTCCCGATGGAGATGCATCAGATCCGCTATTTCCTGGCAGTCACACGTACTCTCAATTTCACGCGCGCGGCCGAGGAGTGCAATGTCGCCCAGCCATCTTTGACGCGCGCCGTCAAGCTGCTGGAGGAGGAGCTTGGCGGCGAGTTGTTTCGCCGCGAGCGCACCCATTCGCATTTGACCGAGCTCGGCAGCCGCATGCTGCCGTTCCTGCGTCAGAGCTACGAGGCCGCGCTCGCCGCACGCGAGATGGCAAAATCCCTTAAGAAGGGCGAGGCGGAGCCGTTGCGGCTTTTGATGTCACGAACCGTGCCTGTCGATCTCGTTGTCGACAAGTTGGTCGAGGTGCAACGCGCCTTCCCTGGTCTCGAGCTGAAGCTCATTCGGGCCGATGCCGGCGACCTCGTCGAGATCATGAAGAAGGGTGACGCCGATCTCTTGATCTCGGGGCCGCTTGCCGAGGACTGGGAGCGCTTCGATCACTGGCCGCTCCTGACCGAGCCACAACTGCTCGTCGTCGCGAGCCATGCCCCCTTCAAGAGCGATCGCCCAATCGGGCTCGACGATCTTAAGCAGGCGAGGCTGCTGCTTCGGCCCTATTGCGAGCAGGTGCAAAGTTTCACGAACCTGCTCAAAGAGCGCGGTCTCGACGCCATTGCCTGCCACAGCGTCAGCTCAGAGCGTGATTTCCTTTCGCTGGTCGAGGCCGGGATCGGTGTCGGCTTTCTGCCAATGAGCTACCGTCTCCCCGAGACACTCAGGCGCGTCGCCGTCACGGACGTCGACTTCAGCCGCACGATTTCGCTGACGGCTGTCGCGGGGCGTCCGCGCTCTCCGGCCGCGACCGCATTGCTCAATCTGTTGAGATCGGCGGATTGGTCCGAAGTCGCAGCCTGAGCTGCAGCACGCTCACGATGCTGCAAGCCTATCGCATCGATGTCTGAACGATATTGGCCCGTCCGTCGCGCCGCTCGTAGTCTCCGAGCCTCGAGCCAGTCTCGAAGACCGGAGGCGACGATGCACGTAAATCAATCGATGCAAGCGTTCGCGCGCTTGACGGCCGCAGGCGTCGACCTGCTCGGCTATCTCGCGATCCGCTTCGGCATTGCTAGCCTGCCGATGGATCTGCTGCTCAATTGCGACGATGTGATCTACGCCGCGTTCGCGCTCAGTACTTAGGTCATGCTCGAACATCGGCAAGCACGGCCAAGATGGCTTCAGGTTCCATGCGATGCCGAAAGTCGGGATCGACGTGGCGCGCGAGGATCCGGCCGTCTTGGGCCACGACGAAGGTGGCCGGGATGGGCAGGAACCAGGCATTGCTTCCATGATAGACGCTGAGATCGACGTCGGCTGCGCGCAGCACGACCCCGAGGGCATCGCCGACCGGCACCGCCAAGCCGAGCGACATGGCGTAGGCGAGATCGATGTCGGTCAGGACCGGCCAGGAAAATCCCGTCTGCTCACGCAGCGCCTGAGCATAAATGGCACGCTCTGGAGTGATCGAGACGAGACGCGTCCTCAGGCCCGCAAGCCGCTCGCTCAGCTGGGCGAGTGCCAGGACCTCGAGCCGGCAGAACGAGCACCAATGGCCCCGGTTGAAGCTGATGACCAGGGGGCCGCTTTGCAGAAGATCGGGACTCGCGACGAGCGAACCCGATTGATCCGGAAGAAGAAAGGGGGGGAGTGCGTCGCCGGGCATCGGGGCGTCTGTTCCGGCCTCCGCAACTCTCAGCCGATCGATGAAAGTCGCATAGGCGCTCGCAAGCCCCGGGGCATCTCGACCGAGCCCCTGAGCGTAATACGTGAGCCGGTCGGCAAGCGGGCCATCGAGCCGTCGCGCCTCCTCGAAGATTGCACCGAGTGATGTCATGAGCGGGCTTGCGTTGCGTGTGTGCCTTGATGTTTCTACGGCCTCGTCACGACGGACGCCTGTCGCTCAAGAGATCGTCGAGCGCAGCCAGCACGTCGCGCGTCTCCATTCGCGCACGGAAATCGGGGCTTACGAATCTCGCGGCGACGCGCCGGTCTGGCGAGACGACGAAGGTCGCGGGTAGCGGCAGGATGTTGGCGCTGCCCACGTGACTCTCCGTCAGTCGAATTCCGTCGCGCTGCAACATGTCGACGAGTTGCTGATCGAGAGGCATGGCGATACCGATCGTCAGCGCAAAGCCGCAGTCGACATCCGTCAGGAGCGGGAATGGCGCGCCGTGGATGTCACCTGCCGTTGGAAACTCGGGCGCGCGTTCAGGGGTAATGACGACGACCTCCGCTCCGAGCGCCTTGATGTTGGAATAGGCTCTGACCAGAGCTTCGATTTCAATGCGGCAGAAATGGCACCAGCGGCCTCTCTTGAAGCTCAGCACCAGCGGTCCGGTGCTCAGGAGATCACCTAAAGACCGCAAGTGTCCGGAGCCGTCGGGCAGCATCACGTCGGGGAACGGATCGCCGACACGGGGCGCGGTTGCGCCGGCTCCCGCCGACGCGAGCCGTGCGACCAACCGGTCGTAGCTGGCCGCATAGTCGGGCCTCAAGGCCTTGAAGTGCTCTGCAAACAGCTTCAGCCGCTCCGCCAGCGATCCGCCAGCTGCGACAGCCTCGGCGAGCGCCTGCTCCAGATCTTGAGGTTTTGTCTTGCCCAAATTCCAAGCTCCAAACCTTAGAAGCAGGGAGCATATCCGAATTCCCCATAGCTTGGAGCTATTGTTGGCATGGCCTCTCGCAGTCGACGGCGCACTCGGCGGCGTGGGCGGCGCGCTCGGTGTACGCCTGGGGGGGCAAAGTCAGCCGTCGGCCGACTGGGTGAGGCGCGGTGGCTTCACGTCCCTCCGGCCGCGTGACAGCATTGTGCGCATAGCCGACGAAGCGGATGATCGTTGATCGTCTTGTGTCGCTTCCCGGATCGACCGCCTCTCAAGCCGGTGGTTAGCTCATGCGGTCGACCATCGAACGGTGCGCCGTCCAGACGGTGTCGCCGTTGTCCGAAACCGATCGTCGGCCTACAACTTCTCAAGGTCCAAAGGCGACGAATGGCGACTTCGGACAATTCGTGGAGGCGGGCTTCCGATGCCCGTTGATTCGAAGCGTGGTGGCGTTCACTCCAACCATCAGACGGTCGAGGAGGGGCGTTTCGAATGCACGAACAAGGGGCGCGACGCCCCCTACCCACCCCGGAACAGCCGCACGGCCTCGTCGCAATCGAAGAGATAGAGCAGCAGCTTCAGCGCCTCGCCGCGCGGACTCGCGAGGCGGGGGTCGCGGTCGAGGATGAGGCGGGCGTCGTCGCGGGCAATGCGCAATAGCTCGGAGAAGTTCGGCACATTGGCGACGCGGAACTCCGGCATGCCACTCTGGCGCGTTCCCAGCACCTCACCGCCCCCGCGCAGCCGCAAGTCCTCCTCGGCGATGGCGAAGCCGTCCTCGGTTGCCCGCATCATCTCGAGGCGGGCCTTCGCCACCTCGCCGACCGGCCCCTGGTAGAGCAGAATGCAGGTCGACTGCCGGTGGCCGCGCCCGACCCGGCCGCGAAGCTGATGCAGCTGCGCCAGTCCGAAGCGCTCGGCATGCTCGATCACCATCACGGTGGCATTCGGCACGTTGACGCCGACCTCGATGACGGTGGTCGCCACCAGGAGCTTGAGGTCGCCCGAGGCGAAGGCCGCCATCACCTTGTCTTTGCTGGCGCCGGCCATCTGCCCGTGCACGACGCCGACGGCAGCCTCGCCGAAATGCTGCCTCAAATGCGCGGCGCGCTCCTCGGCGGCGGCCAGCTCGCTCTTGCCGGTGTCCTCGACAAGCGGGCAGACCCAGTAGATCTGCGCCCCCGACTGCAACGCCCGCTTCAGGCCGTCGATCACATCCTCCATGCGCTCTGTCGGTATGGCGACGGTGGTGACGGGTTTCCGGCCGGCCGGCTTCTCGGTCAGCTTCGAGACATCGAGATCGCCATAGTGGGTCAGGAGCAGCGTGCGCGGGATCGGCGTCGCCGTCATGAAGAGGACGTTGGCGCCGTAGGGGCCGCCCTTGGCTTGCAGTGCCAGCCGCTGCTGCACGCCGAAGCGGTGCTGCTCGTCGATGACGGCGAGCGCGAGATCCTTGAACACGACCTCGTCCTGGAAGAGCGCATGCGTGCCGACGAGGATGTCGATGGCCCCCTCCGCAAGACGGTTCAGGATGTCCTTCCGAGCCTTGCCCTTCTCGCGACCGGTCAGGAGCGCAACCTGCAGACCCGCTTTCTCCGCAATCGGCTGGATGGTCTCCAGATGCTGGCGGGCGAGCACTTCCGTCGGCGCCATCAGCGCGGCCTGCGCGCCGGCCTCGATTGCCTGCGCCATAGCCATCAGCGCCACGACGGTCTTGCCCGAGCCGACATCGCCTTGCAGGAGTCGCAGCATACGATGCGGTGCCGCCAGGTCGGCCGCAATCTCGACGAGCGCGCTTTGCTGCGAGCCAGTCAGAGCATAGGGCAGCGCCGCCGTCAGCCGCGCGCGAACCCGCCCGTCGCCCTCGACGCTCCGCCCCTTGACCGATCGGGTCGCCTGCCGGACGAGCCCGAGCGCCAGCTGGCCGGCCAGCAGCTCGTCGAAGGCGAGCCGCTGCCAGGAGCGGCTCTGCGGCGTGATATCGCCGGGCTCGGCCGGACGATGCACGCCGGTGAGCGCCGTCTTGAACGCCGGCACTTTGTGCTCCGTCACGTAGACCGGATCCAGCCATTCAGGTAGTTCCGGCACCCGGTCGAGCGCCTTGCGGATCGCCTTCAGAACCGTCTTGCCGGACAGGCCGGCGACCAGCGGATAGACCGGCTCGAGGAGCGGCAGGCTATGGATATCCGCTTCGGCGACCGCATAATCGGGATGCATCATTTGCAGCTTCTCGCCATACTGCTCGATGCGTCCACTGACGATCCGTGTCTCGCCGGCCGGCAGCATGCGCTCGACGTAGCGCGGATCGGCGTGAAAGAAGACGATGTCGAGCCGGCCGGTCTCGTCCTCGGTCTGCACGGTATAGGGTGCTTTGCTGTTCCGGGGCGGCGCACGATGCTTGAGGATTCGCACCTTAACGGTGGCGATCGTGCCGGGAACGGCCTGTGCCAGCACCGGCTGTGACCGGCGGTCGACCACGCCGGTCGGCAGATGCCACAAGAGATCGATGATGCGCGGCTCGGCGACCTGCCCCGGCAGGCTCAAGGCCTTCTTGACGAGCAGCAGCAGCTTCGGGCCTATGCCCTCGAGGCTCTGGACGCTCGCGAACAGGGGTATGAGCAGATCGGGGCGCATGGCAGGTAGGATTCGCCGATTATCGGAGGGCGCGCGGCTGACAGATCGCGGCCCCGGGGCTATAGGACGGGCCGAGCGTGGAGAGCGGGACCGGCCCCGTCAAGACAGGTCGAAAGCATATCCCATGACGAGCGAAGTGACGGCGACGCGGCTGAAGCGACTGCAATACCGGGCCAGTCATCGCGGCACGAAGGAAATGGATTGGCTGCTCGGCCGCTTCGCCGAGGCCCGCCTCGACGGCATGGGCGCATCGGAGATTGATCTGTTCGAGGCGCTGGTCGCCTTGCCGGATCCCGATGTGCAGGCGTGGATCCTGTCGCCCAGTCTGCCGGTCGATCCCGCCTATGCCGCGATCATCGCCGAACTCAGACGCTTCCACGGCCTTTCGTCAGACAGATGACCCGTACCGCCGAAAGCCCGCAGGAGCTGATCCTCTCCGGCGTTCCGGAGGGGTTCGACGCGCTCGTCGTCGCCGGCATGGCGGCGGAGGCCGGTGCGTCCAATCCCGTGCTCCATGTGGTCAGCGACGACCGTCGGCTCGCAGCGTCGGAGGCGGCCCTCAAATTCTTTGCGCCCGAGATCCAGATCGTGGCTTTTCCGGCCTGGGATTGCGTACCTTACGACCGGTCGTCGCCCAATGCAGACATCGTCGCCGGCCGTATCGCGGCGCTCGCCCGTCTGGGCCTCACCAAGCGCGACAAGCCGATGGTGGTGCTGGCGACCGTCAATGCCGTCCTGCAGCGTATGCCCAGCCGCAAGTTCCTGCGCGAGACGGCCCGCGTGCTCGCTCCCGATCAGCGGCTCGACATGGGCGAGCTCCGGCGCAGCCTCGAGATGGCCGGCTACACTCAAACCTCGACCGTCATGGAGCGCGGTGAGTACGCCGTGCGCGGCCACATCGTCGATCTGTTCCCTCCCGGGCGCACGAACCCCGTCCGGCTCGACTTCTTCGGCGACACCATCGAAACCATAAAGCCCTTCGATCCCGAGACGCAGCGGACCTCAAAGACGATCAACCGGGCGACACTGTTGCCAATCAGCGAGGCGAGCTTCGGGGAGGCGGCAATCTCGCGATTTCGCACGCGCTATGTCGAGCTGTTCGGCGCCGTCAACCGCGAGGACCCGCTCTACGAGAGCGTCAGCGCCGGTCAGCGATTTGCCGGCTTTGAGCACTGGCTGCCGCTCTTCCACGATCGCCTCGATACGCTGCTCGACTATCTTCCCGGGGCGACGCTGGTGCTCGACCCGCTAGTCGACGAGGCCGTCAAGGACCGGCTCGAGCAGATCCAGGAGCACTACGAGGCGCGTGTCGACGGGCTCGAGCAGGAGACTTTCGGTGCGGCCCCCTACAAGCCGCTGCCACCGGACAGGCTCTACCTGACCGATGCCGAGTGGCGGAACGTGACGACATCGCACCCCATCCGTCGTCTGTCGCCCTTCGAGATACCGGACGGCGCAGGCCCACAGGCGATCTCGCTCAAAGGCAAGGTCGGTCGCAATTTTGCGGCGGAGCGTCAGGGGGACGGCGCCACCGTCTTCGATGCCGTCGTCGGGCATATCCAGACGCTGCAGGCGGCCGGCAAGCGCGTGATCGTAACGTCGTGGTCGGCGGGTGCTCGCGAGCGGCTGGCGCACCTTCTGAGCGAGCACCAGCTCGCCCCGATCGCCAAGGTCGACAGCTGGCCCGACGTGCTGAAGCTCTCCAAGGATGCGACGGGCTTTGCCGTTCTCGGCCTCGAGCACGGCATCGAGACGCCCGATCTCGCCATTATCGCCGAAGAGGATGTGCTCGGCGATCGATTGGTCCGGCCGCGCCGGCCAGGCCGGAAGGCGAGCGATGTGCTGACGGAGGCGGCAAGCCTCGCGGTCGGCGACCTCGTCGTCCATGTCGACCACGGCATCGGCCGGTTCGTCGGCCTGAAGACGATCGAGGCGCTGGGAGCCCCGCACGACTGCCTGGAGCTGCAGTATCACGGTGGCGACCGGCTCTATCTTCCGGTCGAGAACATCGAGCTCCTGTCGCGATACGGCAGCGACTCGGAGACCGTCGCCCTCGACAAGCTCGGTAGCGCCGCCTGGCAGGCCCGCAAGGCCCGCCTCAAGACCCGAATACGCGCCATCGCCAACGAATTGATCAAGGTTGCGGCCGCCCGCCTCCTCAAGACCGCGCCGGAGCTCGTGCTCGCGACCGGACTCTATGACGAGTTCGCGGCGCGCTTTCCCTATCAGGAGACCGAGGACCAGGAGACGGCAATCTCGGCCGTCACCGAGGATCTGGCTGCTGGCCGACCGATGGATCGCCTCATCTGCGGCGATGTCGGCTTCGGCAAGACCGAAGTGGCGCTCCGGGCGGCCTTCATCGCCGTCATGGCCGGGAAGCAGGTGGCCGTGGTGGTTCCGACTACGCTCCTGGCCCGCCAACACACCAAGACCTTCACCGAGCGCTTCCACGGCCTGCCCGTCAAGATCGCCCAGGCCTCGCGCCTCGTCAGCCACAAGGAGCTCGGCACGATCAAGGCCGACCTTGCCGAGGGCCGGGTCGATATCGTCATCGGCACGCATGCCCTGCTCGGCAAGGCCATCGGGTTCAAGAATCTCGGCCTCCTCATCATCGACGAGGAGCAGCATTTCGGCGTCCAGCACAAGGAGCGGCTGAAACAACTGCGCGCCGACGTACACGTCTTGACGCTGTCGGCGACCCCCATCCCGCGGACCCTGCAGCTCGCCCTGACGGGTGTGCGCGAGCTGTCGCTCATCACCACGCCGCCGGTCGACCGACTGGCGGTCCGCACCTTCGTCACGCCGTTCGATCCGGTCATTCTGCGCGACGCCCTGCTGCGCGAAAGACTGAGAGGCGGGCAGACATTCTTCGTCGTGCCACGCATCTCCGATCTCGACGAGGTCGCCGAATTCCTGCGCGAGGCCGTCCCCGAGCTCCGCGTCGCCCGCGCGCATGGTCAGATGGCGCCGGGCATGCTGGACGACGTCATGAACGCCTTTTACGACGGCCAGTACGACGTGCTGTTGTCGACAACAATCGTCGAATCCGGTCTCGACATCCCGCGCGCCAACACGCTCATCGTCTATCGCGCCGACATGTTCGGGCTGGCGCAGCTCTATCAGCTCAGAGGTCGCGTCGGCCGTTCGAAGGTCAGGGCCTATGCCTATTTCACCCTGCCGGCCGGGCAGAGACTGACACCCGCTGCCGAGAAACGGCTCAAAGTGCTGCAGTCGCTCGACACGCTCGGCTCCGGTTTCGCGCTCGCCTCGCACGATCTCGATATCCGCGGTGCCGGCAATCTGCTCGGCGAGGAGCAGTCGGGCCACATCCGCGAGGTCGGCTACGAGCTCTACCAGCAGATGCTCGAGGAGGCGGTGGCCCTCCTGAAGGGCGGCGGCGACGCCGAGATCGAGGACCAGTGGAGCCCGCAAATCTCGATCGGCACGGCGGTGCTCATTCCGGAGAGCTACGTCGGCGACCTGGATCTGAGACTCGGCCTCTATCGCCGTCTCGCCTCGCTCGAGGACCGACCAGCGATCGATGCATTTGCCGCCGAGCTGGTTGACCGTTTCGGCACGCCACCGGAAGAGGTCGGCGATCTGCTCAAGATCGTCGAGATCAAGGCGCTCTGCCGGAAGGCCAACATCGCCCAGATCGATGCCGGCCCGAAAGGTGCCGTGCTCACCTTCCGCAACAAGACCTTCGGCAATCCGGCGGCGCTCATCGCCGAGGTGCAGAAGAACGCCGACAACATGCGCCTGACCCCCGACGGCAAGCTGATCGTCAAGGGCGACTGGGAGAAGCCCGAGTGGCGGCTCAAGAGCACGCGGGCGCTGGTGAGAAAGCTCGCTGGCATGGCGGCAGGGTAAGACGCGGCGGCGGCCGCGCCTCCCCCGATCTCAGGCGGCGAGGCCGCCCGGCAGGATGTGCTCGCGCCGCCGGATGCGCGCCGCATCCTGCAGCATCTGCGCCGCCCAGCGATAGACGTTGCGTTGCCGGATCTGGTCGCGCATCAGGCTCATGCGATCCTGCTGCTCGCCGACAGACATGCGAAGCGCCACGTCGACCGCTTCCGCCATGCCATGGGTATCGTATGGATTGACGATCAGCGCCTCGCCGAGCTCGCGCGAGGCGCCGGCGAAGCTCGACAGGATCAGCACGCCCCGATTGTCGTCGCGCGCCGCCACGAACTCCTTGGCCACCAGGTTCATTCCGTCATGCAAGCTGGAGACGATGCAGATGTCGGCGGCGCGAAAGAGTTCGAACACCTCGGCCGGATCATGGTGCCGGATAACCAGGCGGATCGGCTCGACACCGCCTGCGCCGTGCCTTGCATTGATCTCGGCGGCCAGCTTCTCGGCGTCGGCCTGCAAGGCCGAATAGGCATCGAGCTTGCTCCTCGTCGGAGCCGCCGCCTGCACGAAGACGAGCTTGCCCCGCCACTCCGGGCGGCGGGTGAGCAGATCGTCTATGGCGGCGAGGCGATCCAGAATGCCCTTCGTGTAGTCGAACCGCTCGATGCCGACGGCGATGCGCACATCGTCGGGAAGCGCAAAGCGGGCCCGGACGGCACTCCGGCACGCCTCGACGGACGCCTGGTCGGCCAGCGCCGCAGGCGGCCACTCGATGGAGATGGGATAGGGCCGGATGAGAGTCTCCCGGCCGCCGAAGCTGACGGATGCCAGCTCCCGGTCGATCCGGCTCTCGACGAAGCGGTCGGTCGCCTCGATGAAGTTGTTGCAGTGAAACTGCGTGTGGAAACCGAGGATCGTGCTGCCGAGCAGTCCGTCGATGATCTCCTCGCGGCGCGGGCAGATCCCGAACGTTTCCGCGTTCGGCCAGGGAATGTGCCAAAAGGCGATGATGGTCGCCTTCGGCAACCGGTCGCGGATCATGCGCGGCAGCAGCGCGAAGTGATAGTCCTGCACCAACACGATGGGATTTGCCGATGTCGCCTCCTCCGCCACGACGTCCGCGAACCGCTCGTTGACCGCGCGATAGCAGGCCCAGTCCTCCTCACGGAAGATCGGCCGGACGAAGGCGATGTGGCAGAGCGGCCAGAGACCCTCGTTGGCGAAGCCATAGTAGTAGCCGGCCTGCTCCTCCTCGGTCAGCCAGACGCGACGGAGCGTATAGGCCGGATTGGCCGGAGGCACGCGAACACGGTCATGCGCATCAACCGTCTCCCGGTCGGCGGAGCCGGAGCCGTGAGCAATCCACGTGCCGCCGCAGGCTCTGACCACTGGCTCGAGCGCGGCCACCAAGCCGCTGGCCGGGATCTGTAGCGAGACACCACCCTCCGCATGGTTGTGAATGTAGGGCTCGCGATTGGAGACCACCAGGACTTCCGTGTCCGGCAGCTCCTCAACCAGGAGCCGCTGCAGCGTGCTCGGCGACCACTCGACGTAGATGCCGTCGGTGAAACGGCGCTCTCGCCTCAACTCGCGCAGCACGCTGCGCACGTCCGGACCGATCGGCATTCCGGTCTGCGGCGGCGCCTCGAGGCTGCCACGCCGGGCCCGGACGATGGCGTGGCGGACCGTTCTATTCCAGGCCCGCATCAGTCCGAACATGATCACGCTGGCGAGCAGGCCCAGTCCGATGGCAATGCCGGCCAGCCCCAGAATCGTGTAGGCGCGGGCCTGTCGAATGCGGCGATCGAGGAAGCTAAGATCGTGCACGACGAGCAGGTGGCCCGACCGGCTTCCGGCCCAGACGGGAAACGCGCCGACGTGCAGGCGCCGGTCCGCGTCGTCGACGATGCCGAACGACGCCGTCGGCCCCATCGGGATGCTCTCGCACGAGAGGGCCGGCGGCATGCTCCGGGTTGGAGCGATGAGCTGCCGCTCCGCGGTGCAGAATCCGAGCCCGAGAATGCGCTCGTCTTCCGCCAGGCGATTGAGGATCGTAGCGATGTCGGAACCGTCGCTCGCTCTCAAGCCAGTGGCCACGGGCTCCCGGATGGATCGAAAGGCAAGCGTCGCCCGCAGCTCCAAGTCCCGTTCGGACCACTCCTCGACCAGGAACGTCGTCAGCGGGGTGAGCGCCAAGATCATGATCGCCGTCGCCGCGAGCGCCAGGATGGCGTAGCGAACGATAGGATTGGCGAAGATGGCGCCGAGGCCCAGGCGCGGACCAAGCGAGCGGAGCTTCATCGCGCGCCCTCCCAGCCGCGCGACAGTCGCATCGCGGCGACGATGAGACCGACCATGGAGTAGGCCTGCGGGAAGTTACCGAGCAGTTCACCCGTGGTCGGATCGATATCCTCCGACAACAGGCCGACGTGATTGCGCCGGCTAAGCAGCAACTCGAAGATGCGGCGTGCCTCGTCGTACCGGCCGATGGCCGCCAGGGCGTCGACATACCAGAAGGTGCAGATCGTGAAAGCCGCCGCCGGCGTGCCGAAGTCGTCGGGCGCCTCGTAGCGCAGCAGATAGTCGCCGCGCATGAGCCGCTTGCCGATCGTCTCGACGGTCGCCACGAACCGTTCGTCCGACGCCGAGACCATGCCGAGCTCGTGCAGGAGCAGCACGCTCGCGTCGAGCTCTTCGGAATCGAGGCTACCCGCGAAACAGCGCTCTCCCTCATTCCACGCCCGCGACAAGATCGTCTCGCGGAGTTTGTCGGCGGCCGATCGCCATTCGGCCGCCTTGGCACGGAGCTCGAGCAGATCGGCGATGCGGGACAGCCGATCGCAGGCGACCCAGCACATCGCCGCCGAGTAGGTATGAACGCGAGTGCGGCCGCGATACTCCCAGATGCCGGCATCCGGCGTCAGGGCGTAGGTCAGCGCGTGCCGGCCGAGCGGCTCCAGCAGCTCGAAGAGAGAGATGCCGCCCTTGGCCGGCAGACGCTCGTCGAAGAACATCTGCGACGCGGCGAGAATGACACTGCCATAGACGTCGTGCTGCACCTGCTCGACGGCGGCATTGCCGACCCTGACGGGGCGCACATTGCGGTAGCCGCGGAGCGAGGGCGCGGTCCTTTCCTCGAGCGACCGCTCGGGCAGGATCGAGTAGACGGGCTTGAGGGTCGGGCCCTGCTCGTAGGCGATGATATTCGTCACATATTCGATGAACCGCTCCATCGTGCGCGTTGCACCGACGCGATTGAGAGCGTGGACGGTGAAGAAGGCGTCCCGTATCCAGCAATACCGATAATCCCAGTTGCGCTCCGAGTCGAGCGACTCGGGGATCGAGGTCGTCAGGGCGGCGACGATGGCGCCCGTCTCGTGGTAGCTGCAGAGCTGGAGCGTGATGGCCGCGCGGATCACCGCCTCCTGCCATTCGAACGGCAGATTGAGATTGCGCACCCAGTCGCGCCAGTAGTCACGCGTGTTGTCCTCGAACTCGCGGGCGACGCGAGGCACCGTATCGGTGAAGCTCTCGTCGGCATGAACGATGAAGTTGAATGGCCGGGCCAGCACGAAGGCATGCTCGTCGGCGATGTAGGACACCGGCGCATCGGTGGTCATGCGGAAGGACGTGCTATCGCCAAGATAGCGAATGTGATTGCTGCCGACGACCACCTCAGGCGCACAGGCGCCGTAGTCCATCCGGGGCCGCATGCGAACGCGGATGCGGCAGAGCCCGGCGACCGGCTCGACGCGACGGACGAACATCGCCGGTCGGTAGGTCCGGCCGTGCTGGCGAAAGCGCGGCGCGAAGTCCGTGATGGCGAAAGCGGCTCCGGTCGGCGAGGTTAGGACGGTGCGCACGATCGCCGTGTTGCGGACATAGCTTTGGACCGAGCGGGCCGGCTCGTCGAAGCCGATCGAGAAGTAGCCGCCGGCGGGATCGTCGCCGTCGAGCAGGGCCGGGAAGATGGGATCGCCATCGATCCTCGGCCAGCAGGCCCATACCATCCGTCCGTCGCAGTCGATCAGTCCGGCGACATTGCTGTTGCCAATGACCGCGAGATCGAGTGAGGGCGACAGGCTCATGCAATGGTCCTCCTGATGCGGGCGGCAAGCCAGCGCCTGACCTCACCGGCGCCGGCAAAGTCCGCGGACTCGGCCCGGAAGTGCTCGCCGGCGACCTTGAGGCCTTGCCCGCCCCATCGCTGCGCTGCGGCAAACGCGGATTCGTCCGTCAGGTCGTCACCGATCACGATCGGGCGACGGCCTCGAAACACAGGCTGGCTCATCAAAATTCCGAGTGCCGCACCTTTTGACACGCCTCGCGGAGCCACCTCGAGCACCATGCGCCCACGACGGATCTCCAGTCCATCACCAGCCGTCCGGACAATCGCATCGAGCGCTGCCTCGAGCTCCGTCCCGGCATCGGGAGCTTGGCGGTAATGCACGGCCACCGATGTGGATTTCGGCTCGACCAGAATCCGTCGCTCCGTATTGGCGAGCCGCCCGATGGCCGTCACGACGGTGTCATCGATCGGCGCTGCCCGCATCTCGACCCCACCCACGGGCGAGGAGCGAATCTCCGCCCCGTGCCCTCCAGAAACGATAAACTTGAGGGGAGACAGAAGCCGGTCGATTTGCCGGACGGAACGCCCCGTCAGGATCGCCAATGCCCCGTCCAGCTGCTGCCTCAGGGTTTCGAGCTGTTCCAGGAGGCCTGCCGGGACCACGACACCGCCAGGCGTGGGTGCGATGTCCACCAACGTCCCGTCGAAGTCGAGAAACAGCGCGCAGCCCTCAAGAGTGGAAAGATCCGTCAATGCTCCATTCCGCTTGGCGGTTGGGTCGAACCGGCGATCGGCAATCGAAAATTGCCCACGTCGGGCGAAGATTCGCCCAGGCCGGCCACTGAATAGGGTTAGATAGACAGCATGTCCTGTCGGACACCAGATGTCAAAACCAAATGGCCTCGGCGTCCGGAGAGCCGCAATGGGCGGGGTCGCCTGAGGGGTCCACTGCCCCGTCAGGGAGCGGGGCTGCTCGCGCACAAGAACTGAAAGTCGAAACCGACCTTGCCAGCCACCACGCGTCCCGTCGTCGGGTCGGGAAAGTGCACGGGCAGAATGATGGTCGGCGTATCGGCGACCGCGGCCAGGAAGTCCCGGCGGGAGCGCGCTGCTTCCGCCGGATCGCTGTCGAAAACCGTCGACCAGCCTGGCTCGCGCACCTGGAAGACGTGATGCATCAGGTCACCGGTGACGATCACGGTCTGCCCCTTCGAGGTGATCTCGACGCAGCAATGATGCGGCGAATGCCCCGGTGTCGAAATCAACCGGAAGGTCTCGTCAAGCTCGAAACCGTCATCGACGAGCAGAGCCTGACCCGCCTCGACGATCGGCCGGCAGTTGTAGCTCCAGGCGCTGTCGGGCGAAGGTCCCGGCGGCTTGTCGCCTTCACGCGCCACGCGCTCCCAATGCGCATACTCGGCACGGTGGAAGATGTACTTGGCATTCGGGAACGTCGGCACCCAGCGGCCATTCTCGAGCCGCGTGTTCCAGCCCGTATGGTCGAAATGCAGATGCGTGCAGAAGACGTGCGTGATGCTCTCGGACGTGAGGCCCGCCGCGTCGAAGGCGTCGCGCCAAGGCTGCTTGGGGAAATCGAGCGGGGCGGCGTAACCCTTGTCCTCGCCCGTGCAGGTGTCGATCAGCACGGTGTGGCGGGGCGTGCGGACCACGAAGGTCTGGTAAGTGATGATCATCCGGCCCGTGGCTTGGTCGAAGACGCACGGCGGCAGCGTGTCGAGATGTGCCCGCGCGATCCGGGTATCGTAGCCGAGGAAGAAGTCCTCCGGCCGCCGCCACGGACCGTCCCGCTCGATCAGGCTCGTGATCGTGACGTCGCCGATGTGCAAAGCGTGCATAGGAGGCCTCCGCCCTCAGCGCACAGTATGCCACGCCCGCGGCAGCCTGGGGAGCCCGGGGCCGCCTTGACGCGTCAGGCCCTAACAGTGGAAATGGCGCCTATCGAGAAAGCGAGGTCAGAGATGTCGACCCTGTTCCCCACCCTGCCCTATCGCGTCGCCATCGTCGGGGCCGGCAGCGGCATCGGCCGCACGACGGCCGAGTATCTCGCCCGCTCGGGCGTCACCATCCTCTGCATGGATCGCGACGACAAGGGGACGGCCGAGACCGTCGCCACGATCATCAAGGCCGGTGGCAAGGCTGAAGGCCTTCACTGCGACGTCACCGACGATCAAAGCGTGCTCGCCGCGGCCAAGGCCGCCGAGGCCAAGCACGGCCAGCTGCACGGCCTCGTCAATTGCGCGGGCATCACCGGCAAGACGAACATCAAGCCGCACGAGGTCGACCTCGACGATTTCGACCACGTCTACCGCATCAACCTGCGCGGCGCCATGATCCTGACGAAAGCCTTCGTGCCGGGTATGCTCAAGCACAATTACGGCCGCATCCTGCACATCGCATCCATCGCCGGCAAGGACGGCAACGCCGGAATGGCCGCTTACTCGGCGACGAAGGCGGGCCTCATCGGCCTCGTCAAGTCGATGGGCAAGGACTACGCGGAGACGGGCATCACCATCAACGCGCTGGCGCCGGCCGTCATCCAGACGCCGATGGTGGACGCGCTGCCGCAGGCGACCATCGACTACATGGTAGCGAAGATTCCAATGAAGCGTCTGGGCGCTCTCGAGGAGGCGGCGGCGATGATCGCGTGGATCGTCTCGCCGGCCGCGAGCTTCACGACCGCCTTCACGTTCGATCTGTCGGGCGGCCGGGCGGTGTATTGAGAGGCCGGCGAGGATCCAAGACGACGAGACCGCCGTTGCTGTTTCATGCCCAGTCCAGAATCGGCTGCATTGCCTTTCGGAAGGCAGACTTCTCATCATCCGTCAGAGGGCCGAGCGGCATGCGCGCCTCGCCCACTGGCGTGCCCTGCAATTCGCAGCCGTATTTCACCTTCTGTACGAACTTGCCGGACTCGAGGATGTTCATCGCGGTGAACAGCGTCTCCATCTGCGCCTTGGCCTTGACGATATCCCCCTTGCGATAGGTGCGGTCGAGATCACAGACGGCCTTCGCCATGCAGTTGGCCGGACCGCAGATCCAGCTGTCCGATCCCCAGAGCATGAAGTCGAGCGCGATGTCGTCGGAGCCCGAGACGAGCTCGAGACGGCCCTTGTAGCGCGACGCGATGCCGATGGCACGTTGCAGCACGCCGGAGCTCTCCTTGATGCCGATCACACGCGGGTGGTCGGCCAGTGCATCGAGCACCTCGTAGCCGAGTTCGATTCCGTCCTTTCCGGGGTAGCTGTAGAGCACGATCTTGACGTCGACCGCATCCAGGACTGCGTGGTAGTGGCGAATGAGCTCGGTCTCGGTCGGCTTCGTGTAGAAGGGCGTCGAAAGCAACACGATGTCGTAGCCCAACTCCTTGGCCCGCCGCGTGTTGGCGATGACGCCCGCGGTGTGCGGCGCGTTACTGCCGGCGATCAACGTCTCACCGGGCTCGGCGAAGGCTTTGACGAATTTCAGCACCTCCTCGCGCTCGGTGTCGGACATCAGGTTGTATTCGCCGGTCGATCCGCATGGAACCCAGCCCGAGACGCCAGCCGCGCGCAAATGCTCAAGCAGCTTCTCGAAGGCGTCGAAATCGAGCTTGCTGCGGGCATCGAAAGGGGTGACCAGGGCGGGCAGAATACCTTTGAGCGGCATGACGAGTCTCCCATTGTCGACCTAATGTCGACTTTATGACTTTCTTTGTCGACTTTTTGTCGACATTGTCAAGAGACGAGACTAGATTCTTTGGTCAGCGCTGCAAGGACGACCGTCATGATGTCGAAATCAGCTTCGAAAGACCGCCGGCAGGGGCCCCGAAAGGGCGTCTACGAGACATTGCGCGACGAGATCCTCGCCCTGAAGCTCTCCCCGGGACAGTCGCTCGATGAAACGACGCTCGCCCTACGCTTCGCCTGTTCCCGTTCACCGATCCGCGAGGCGCTGATTCGCCTCGCCGGCGATGCGCTGGTGGTGACGCTGCCCAACCGCAGCACCATCGTCGCGCCGATCGACATCGCGAGCTTCCCGAAATACGTCGAGGCGCTCGACATCCTCCAACGGGTGAACACGCGGCTAGCCGCAGAGCTGCGCAGCGAGCCCGACCTCGACATCATGGCGAGCCGGCAGCGGGACTACGAGGCGGCGGTGGCGACCGGCGACTATCTCGCGATGTCTCAGACCAACAAGGAGTTCCATATGGCGATCGCCGCTGCCGGGCGAAATGCCTATCTCGCAGGCTGCTACGAGCGCCTTCTCGACGAGGGCCGGCGGATGCTCCACCTGCATTTCGACTATCTGAAGCGCTCGCATACCGGATTCCTGCTCACCGGCGAGCATGTCGAGATGCTTGAAGTGATCCGCGCCGGCGACGTCGAGCGGGCCGATCATCTGGCGCATGCTCACACCCGCCAGTTCCGGGACGGCTTCATCGATTTCATGAAGGAAAGCCACGCCGAGCGCATGCCGCTCGGTCCGCGTTGAGCTTGGTGCTGTCGATGACGAGACCCGGTCCCGGCCGCCTGAAGAGGACGCCCCGCTGAACCGGAACCGGGCCCGCTGCCGACAGAGACAAATGCCCCCGCACGGCAAGCCAAGTGCACCAAACTGGATCGCCAAGCTGCGACTCGAACATTTGTGACACTTTCGCAATGCGCGCGCCATCCGCATATTCCACTGCGTACCGCACCACTCCCGTGCATTGGGCAGACGTCGACCCGTCACGACCGCCCCGACAGATCATGATCTTGCTCTCAATTCCGGGACTGCTCATAGTTGAGGCGCAACTGCCCCACTCGACGCGAAGCGAAACCGGCCGCGCCCATGACAAGCTTCTGGATGACGCAAGCGCTGGCGGAGGAAGGCTCGCCGCCACCGCTCGACCCACTCGACGGCGATCGCCGCGTCGATATCGCTATCGTCGGTGGTGGCTATACGGGTTTGTGGACGGCGATCGAACTCAAATCCCGCGATCCCTCGCTCGACATCGTCGTGATCGAGAAGGACGTGTGCGGAGCGGGCGCGAGTGGCGCCAACGCCGGCATGCTCGTATCGATGTGGGTCGGCTTCGGGATGCTCGAGCAGTTGGCCGGCACCGCCGAGGCGCTGAGACTCTGCCATGCCTCGGTGGCGGCCATCGAGGAGATTCGCCGTTTCGCCGAGACGCACAGGATCGATCTGGGCTGGCAGGGCGGCGGCTCGATCTGGGGCGCGACCTGCGCCGCGCAGTCCGGTCACTGGCACGCCGCCATCGACGCACTGGTTGCGCATGGCATCGATCTCTACGACGTTCTGACGGCAGCCGATATCGAGAGATTGACGGGCAGCCCGAGCTTCGTCGCCGGCGTGCTCGACCGCTCGAACGCCGTCATCCAGCCGGCGCGACTGGCGCGGGGACTCAGACGCGCCGCGCTCGGGATGGGAATCGTCATCCACGAGGGCACACGCATGACACGGCTCGGCCGCGGCACACCACCGTCGGTCGTGACACCCACCGGCAGGCTGACAGCCCGCAAGGTCATTCTGGCAACCTACGCCTGGTCGCTTGCCGTTCCGGAGCTCGCACCCGCTGCCATGGTGATGTGCACCGACGGTCTGGTCACCGGGCCCGCCCCCGATGCCATCGAGGCCGCCGGCTTCACCGGCGTACCGGCGATGGTCGACAGCCGCGTCTTCATCTCGAGCTGCCGAACAACGGCGGATGGGCGCATAGGCATCACGAAGTCCGGCGGCAGACTTCCGTATGGTGCCCGCATCGATGCGGCGCGCAAAGGCCCGAGGCGGCCACTCGCCGAGCTTCGCCAGGTGCTCGGCATGTTCCAGCCGACGCTCGCCGGTCTTCCCATCGCCGGTACCTGGGCTGGACCGATCGATCGGTCATGGGACGGACTACCGCTGTTCGGCCGCATCCCCGGACACCCCGACATTCTCTATGGCTTCGGCTATTCGGGATCGGGCGTAGCGCTATCGCGCTTGGGCGCGAGGATGCTCGCCTCCCTCGCACTCGATGCGAAGGACGAATGGTCCACGGCGGCCCTCGTCCGCCAGCCGAAGAGGGCCTTCCCACCGGAGCCCTTCCGCTATATCGGCGCCCATGCGGTTCGCACGGCCATCGAGCGTCATGATCGGCTGGACCACGAGGGCCGTGCCGCCGGTCCCATCACACGTGCGCTTTATGCTCTGAAGCCCGCAAGCTACAAACCGGCTTAACTGCTCACTCTGGTCCTCGTTGCAGAAGCTCGTATCCGTCGATAAGTTTCGCGGCATTCGAACAAGGAGTGAAACCATGCCCACCCGGCCAACCGTGATGATCGTGGCCGGAGCATTGTTGTCGCTTGGCTCCGCTGTGGCAAGCGCTTCCGGCATCGATGACCTCAGGGGGAAATTCGGCTTCGATTGGCACCTCGAGCCATCGGCCACCGAGTGCACGGAGATCGACGACGATCTGATGGCGCGATTCAAGTCGAAAGAATTCACCTGTGATCTCGAGGCGCACACCAACTCCGCGTCGGAACACCCGGTTCAGGTCTGCACCAGCACCAGCGGCATCGGCGAGCATCTCATATTCAAGACCAAGGCCGAGTGCGAGGATGAGCGCGAGACGCAGGCGGCGAGCGAGTAGACGCGCGCATCGAGTGAAAAAGGGGGACACGATGCCGGCAACCGATCTGGACGGTTTCGAGCTCGTCTATTCGATGATCGTCGGCGAGGGCTCGATCGACGACAACGGGCACGTCAACGTCGCCCACTATTCTCTATTCTTCGAGGATGCCGCGAATGAGTGGCATCCGAGATTCGGCATGTCGCTCGACTACAAGGACAAACACGGTGGCGCGTTCTTCGTCAGCGAATGCCATATGAAGTATTTTCACGAGGCGCTGCTGGGACAACGACTCGATCTGTACGGCCGCATTTCCGACGTGTCCGAGAAAGCCGCGCTCACCGATCTGTTGATCTTGGAGCGGGAGTCGGGAGAGCTCATTGCAGGGCAGGAGATGCTATTCGTGCATGTCGACATCGACGCCCGCAGGCCGGCGGCGATGCGCGATCCGTTGAAGAGCATGCTGGCCGCGTGGGTGCAGCAGCAAGCGCCGCGCGTCTCGCCGCTCCCGTACAAGCGGCGGCTCGAGTTCCGGCGCTAGCGCACGCAAGGACAAACTATTCTTGCTTCCACTTAAAGAGGACGCTCCGCTCGTCGGAACCTGGCCCATCGCCGGAGGAGATCACGCCCTTCATGCGGCAAGGCGCGCTGCGGAGACCCTCTAAACAGCACTTGCACAGCGACGGCACCTTCACATGGTCGATTGACGGCGATCGCGATAAGGCCTCGGTTTGAAGGAGCCCATCTCGACCCTTCCGCCTTGACCCCGTCCCAGTTCGCGCCTACAGCGGTCGGCGGGCCACCCCTCCCCAACGAGGGGCAGCTATCTGGAAGGATAGACCGTCATGACAGATCTGCCGCGCCCGCCGGCCAAGCCGGCGCGTCCGTATTTTTCATCCGGCCCCTGCGTCAAGCGACCCGGCTGGAACCCCGAGAGCCTCCAAGATGCGTTGCTGGGACGCTCGCATCGCGCAAAGCCCGGCAAGGCGCGCCTCGCCGAGGCGGCAACACTCACCCACAGGCTGCTCGGGCTTCCGAAAGACTACCGTGTCGGCATCATGCCAGCCTCTGACACCGGGGCCTTCGAGGCAGCGATGTGGTCGATGCTGGGCGCGCGCGGCATCGAGGTGCTGGCCTGGGAGAGCTTCGGCTCCGGCTGGGCGAACGACATCGTCAAGGAATTGCGACTCGAGGACGTCCGACTGACCGAGGCGGCCTACGGCGCCCTTCCCGATCTGTCGAACGTCGACTTCAGCCGAGACGTGATCTTCACCTGGAACGGCACGACGTCGGGCGTGCGCGTTCCCGACGGCCGATGGATCCCGGACGATCGCCAGGGCCTGACGTTCGCGGATGCGACCTCGGCCGCCTTCGCGCAGCGGATTGATTGGCCGAAGGTGGACGTCGCAACGTTCTCGTTCCAGAAAGCCTTGGGCGGTGAGGCACAGCACGGTGTCCTCATTCTTTCTCCGCGCGCCGTGCAGCGCCTCGAGAACTTTGCACCGAAGCGGCCGATCCCGAAAATCTTCCGGCTGGCCAAGGCCGGCAAGCTGATCCAGGGTATCTTCGAGGGCGAGACGATCAACACGCCGTCCATGCTCGTGATCGAGGACTATCTCGATGCGCTTCGCTGGGCAGAGAGCATCGGTGGCCACGACAAGCTCGTCGCCCGTGCCGATGCCAACGCGGCCGTGGTCGATCGCTGGGTCGCGAAGACCCCATGGGTCCGGCATCTCGCCGCCGATCCGACGACCCGATCCAACACCTCCGTCTGCCTCGCCTTCGCCGATCCGGCGGTACCGGCCGAGCGCCAGGCCGGCCTCGCCAAGGCCATCGCCCAGCGGCTGGAGGCAGAGGGCGCTGCCTACGACATCGGAGCCTATCGCGACGCGCCGCCGGGCTTGCGCATCTGGTGCGGCTCGACGGTCGAGACATCCGACCTCGATGCACTGATGCCCTGGCTCGACTGGGCGTACCGATCGGAAACGGAAATGAGGACCTGAGATGGTGAGGACACCCGCTCCTGAGAACGTGGCGACCCCTCGCGTACTCATCGCCGACGAACTCTCCCCGCAAGCCGTCGAGATTTTCGCTGCCAACGGCATCGCCGCCGACATCCGGACCGGATTGTCGAAGGAGGAGCTTCTCGCCACCGCGCCGGACTATGACGGCATCGCGGTCCGTTCGGCCACCAAGATCACAGACAAGGTTCTCGCCGCGACGAGCCGCCTCAAGGTCGTCGGTCGCGCCGGCATCGGCGTCGACAACATCGACGTCAAGGCGGCGACCGCGAAGGGCGTGATCGTCATGAACACGCCGTTCGGCAACTCCGTCACCACCGCCGAGCATGCGATCACGCTGATGCTGGCACTCGCCCGCCAGATCCCCGCCGCCGACCGCTCGACACAGGCCGGCAGGTGGGAGAAGAGCCGGTTCGTCGGTGTCGAGATCGCCGGCAAGACGCTCGGCGTGATCGGCTGCGGCAATATCGGCGCGATCGTCGCGGATCGTGCGGTCGGCCTCAAGATGCATGTCGTCGCCTTCGATCCCTTCCTCTCCCCGGAGCGTGCCGCCGAGCTCAAGGTCGAGAAGGTCGAGCTCGACGAGCTGTTGCGCCGCTCCGACTTCATCACGCTGCACACCCCGCTGACCGACAAGACCCGCAACATCATCGACGCTGCCGCGATCAGGAAAACGAAGAAGAGCGTGCGGATCATCAACTGCGCGCGCGGCGGTCTCGTCGTCGAGGAGGCGCTCCGCGACGCTCTTGCCTCGGGTCATGTCGCCGGTGCCGCCCTCGACGTCTATGCCGTCGAGCCTGCCAAGGACAACCCGCTCTTCGGCATGGACAACGTCATCTGCACGCCGCATCTCGGCGCCTCGACGACGGAGGCACAGGAGAAAGTCGCCGTCCAGATCGCCGAGCAGATGTGCTCCTATCTTCTCAAGGGCGCCATCACCAATGCCATCAACTTCCCCTCGATCTCCGCCGAGGAGGCACCCAAGCTTCGCCCCTTCGTCAAGCTCGCCGAGCAGCTCGGCTCATTTGCCGGGCAGATGACGGAATCGGGTCTCAAGAAGGTCGAGATCGAGTATGTGGGCGAGGTCGCGGATCTGAACACGCGCGCATTGACGGCGGCCGCGCTTTCAGGGCTGCTCGCCCCGCTCCTCGAGGGCGCCAACATGGTCTCGGCGCCGGCGCTTGCCAAGGACCGCGGCATCGGCGTGGCGGAGACCAAACGAACCCAGGAGGGCGCCTACGGCACCTATGTCCGCCTCACCGTCGTCACCGAGACCCAGGCGCGCTCCATCGCTGGCACGGTGTTCTCCGGCGGCCGGCCGCGCCTCATCCAGATCAAAGGCATCAACATGGAGGCGGAGCTCACGCCGCACATGCTGTACATCACCAATCGCGACAAGCCGGGGTTCATCGGCGCACTCGGCACCCTGCTCGGCCAGGCCGGCGTCAACATCGCCTCGTTCAATCTTGGCCGGACGGAGCGCGGCGGGGAGGCCATCGCCTTGGTTGAAATCGACGAGGAGCTGCCCGACGCCGCGCTCGCGAAGGTGCGCGGGCTGCCACATGTCGTAAAGGCTCACAAACTCAGATTCTAGAGAGGTTGCAACGGCTTGCCTTTCGCGCTCTAGTAGTGGCAAGAGGGCGCCCGCCGACGCCGCGCGGGCGCCTGAATTGCGTCATAGCTGCAAGCTCCGGTCGCATGATTAGGCGATCAGGATCGATGACTGATCAACGGGAGGACTCTCATGCGCGGCTTTCTGGCTGCCGGACTGATGCTCGTCTGCTTTGCTGGTCCCGTCGCTGCAGCAGACATACCGGCTCCCTCCGAGCTGGATGCCGTGACGGTGTTCCCGCAAGGCGCCGAGGTAACCCGCATCGCCCGTGTCAAGATCGAGGCGGGAAGTCATGTCGTGATCGTCCGGGATCTGCCGTCGGGACTCGTGGCGGACTCCATCCGTGTTCAGGGCGAGGCGACCGGTGCTTTAGAGCTCGGCGCCGTCGACAGCCGAGTGTTCTATCTCTCCGAGCTCGACAACGCCCAGTTCAATCAGAGCGAGCGCAAGCGTCTCGAGGACGAGCTGCAGAAGCTCTATGATCGCCAGAACGCGCTCAACGACGAGATCAACGCCGCCGAGCAACAGCGCCAGCTCATCGCCAACCTCGCCCAGCTCCCTGCCCGGCCGGACCCCGAGAAGGCGAGCGCCCGCACGATCGAGGAGTGGAACGGCATCTTCGCGCTCATCGGCGACAAGCTCGGCGACATCAACCGGCGCAACCAGGCCTCGCGCCTCGCCCTCCGTGATATCGACAAGCAGATCGCCGAGCTGCAGAACCAGCTCAATCGCCAACCGGGCCGCGAGGAGGAGCGGACCGAGGTCAAGATCAACGTCAGTGCCGATCAGCCCCTCGAGGCCACGCTGCGCATCCGCTATCAGGTGCCGGCGGCGGCCTGGGCGCCGCTCTACGATGCGCGCCTCGATACGGGCGACCAGAAGGAGGAGCCGAAGCTGACGCTCGTCAGGCGCGCGGTGGTCTCACAAGGCAGCGGCGAGGATTGGACGAACGTCGCTTTGACGCTGTCGACGACACGGCCGGGCTCAGGCACAGCGGCGCCGGAGATCTCGAGCCTGATCGTCGACTATCTGCCGGACCCCATCGCACTCGCCAAGAAGAAGCGCAACGAGGCCAAGAGCGATCAGCCCGCAGGCGGAGTTCTGAGCATGGATGCCGCGCCTGCAATGGAGGATGCACAGTCGACCCTCGAATACGCCGCCGCTCCTGCTCCCGTCGAAGCCAGGGATCAATATGCCGCCGTCATCGATACCGGCTTCCAGGCCATCTACGTGATTGCCGACCGGCAGACCGTCAAGACCGGCGAGGGACAGAAGCGCGTGCAGATCGACGTCAAGTCCTTCGCGCCGGTACTGTCAATGCGCACCGTTCCCAAGTTCTCGGACGTGGCCTACCTCTACGCCAAGCTGACGCTCGAGAGCGGCCTCGTCCTGCTCCCCGGCCAGACGTCGCTGTTCCGCGACGGCGTGTTCGTCGGCCGCGGAGATCTCCCGCAATTGGCCGGCGGGGAGGAGCACGAGCTGGGTTTCGGCGCCGACGACAAGGTCCGCGTCAAGTTCACGACGCTCGACCGCTCGACCGGCGAGACCGGCATCATTTCCGCGTCGTCCGTGGAAACGCAGCGCTTCAAGACGACCGTCAAGAACTTCCACGAGCGGGCCGTCACCGTCATGGTTTATGACCAGATGCCGGTCTCCGCCAACGAGGAGATACAGGTGTCGCTGACGTCCGGCTCGACGCCGGCAACCGCCCAGAATGTCGAGGACAAGCGCGGTGTCGTCAGTTGGGAGCTGAAGCTCGATCCCGACCAGGAGGCCGAGATCAATTTCGGCTACCAGGTCTCCTGGCCAAAAGAGAAGCGCATTCAATATTATCCACAGTAGGGCTTGATCCGGGGCGTGGTTTGGCTAGAGCGGGTTCAGATCGAAGGGACTGATGAACCCGCTCTAAGCCATTGGCTTTGAGCACGTTCTCAGGCCAAACCGGCTTCCACTTTGCCAGAACGTGCTCTAGTGATGGCGCGCGGGTGCACACACGCCCTTCACTGCAGGTAGGACATTCATGGGCCTCGCCCTCGATACCATCGAAAGTGCCATCGCCGAGATCGCCGCCGGCCGTCCGGTCATCGTCGTCGATGACGAGGATCGCGAGAACGAAGGCGACCTCGTCATGGCCGCGTCGCGTGCCACGCCAGAGCACATGGCCTTCATGATCCGGCATACGTCCGGGATCATTTGCGCCCCACTGCCGCTCTCGGAAGCGCGACGCCTCAATCTGCAGCCGATGGTCGCCGACAACGACGCGCCGCTCTCCACGGCCTTCACCGTCTCGGTCGATTATCGCGAGGGCCTGACGACCGGAATCTCTGCGGAAGAAAGGGCCTCGACCTGCCGGGCGCTCGCCAATCACAACACAGGCCCGCGCGACTTTGTGCGGCCCGGCCACGTCTTTCCTCTCATCGCGCGTGACGGGGGTGTGCTCATGCGCACCGGCCACACGGAGGCGGCCGTCGATCTCGCCCGCCTGGCGGACCTGCCGCCCATCGGCGTCATCGGCGAGCTCGTCAACGACGACGGCTCGGTCAAGAAGGGCGCCGCGATCGAGACCTTCGCCCGCGAGCACAAGCTGCGGCTGATCTCGATCGACGATCTGATCGCCTACCGGCAGAGCCGGGAGAAGCTCGTCAGCCGCGTCTCGGCCTCCGGAGCCAAGACGGCCATCGGCGAGGCCCAGGCGATCGTCTATGAGACGCCGTTCGACAGCGCCCACCATGTCGCAATGGTCTTCGGCGACATCGGCGACGGACGCGACGTCCTCGTCCGCTTGCACCGCGAGGACACGATCGGCGATGTCTTCCTGCACGACCGCAGTGCCGTGTCGCTTGCCCTCGATCGCATCAAGCAGGCCGGACGCGGCGTTATCGTCTATCTCCGCGAGGGCGCGGTCGGAGTCGTTGCGGAAGGCCGGAAAGAGCAGGCCGGCGCGCTGGAGGCCCGCCGCGAGCAGTGGCGCGAGATCGGGCTCGGGGCACAGATCCTGAAGGATCTGGGCGTCGTTTCGATCCGGGTGATCGGCAGCAAGGAGCGCGAGTACAAGGGTCTGACCGGCTTCGGCGTCGAGATCGCCGGCACCGAGATCATCGAGGGGTAGGCCTGGACGGGCGACCGGCGGCCGCTCCTTAAAATCGATGTCCCTGTCCCCAAACGGAAAGAGGCGGCCCCGAAGGGACCGCCTCTCCTCACCCGGTGCGGCTCTTACGACCCCGCACGCGAACCAAACCGAGTTGGTCTCGATCAGTAGATGTCGTAGCGCAGACCGACACGGAACTCGTGGGCGGCGTAATCGTCGATGATGGGATCACCGGAGGTCTGGGTGCCGTTGGGGTTCTGCATGACGACCTCGCCGGTATGCACCTCGCCCATGTCGAGATAGCGATAACCGAAGTCGAGCTTGAGACCGCTGGAGATGTCCTGGACATCCTTGAGGCCGCCGCCGCGGTGGCCGCCGAGGTCGACCGTGAAACCGGCCATCAGCGCCCAGGCGAAATTCGACGTCGTATTGCTCTCGATGACGACGGGATAGAGGTCCGCGCCGCAGCCGCAACCGCCCGCTGTCGCACCCCACCAGCCGTCGCCGGCGCCTTCGTTGGCGCGGTTGGACGCCCAGCCGAGGCCGAAGCCGAGGTAAGGTGTGAAGCCCGAGCGCATGTCGATGTCGTAGTAGAGGTTGGCCAGCACTACGGTGCTGTCGACATCGAATTCACGGTTGCCGTTGTTGAGGTCGCCGGCCGGCTTGTAAGCCTCGACGCCGGCATCGGCGCGATGGTCGATCGTGACATCGCCGCGGAGCGCATGGCTGAAGTAGACGCCGATGCCACCGCCGATCGTCCAGGCCTCGTCGATGCTCGTGTCGGTCAGCGGCTGCGAGAAGCCGTTGAAATCGAGCTCGCGCATGTCGGAGTCCCGGTGCGTCGCGTAGCCGACATCGCCCCTGAGATACCAGCGGGCCATCTCGGGCATCATGTAGGGGCCGTCCTTCAGGCTCCCACCATCATACATGTCGGCCGCACCCGCAGAGCCGGCGGCGCCGACGAGCAACGCGATACCAAGAAAAATCGAACGGCGAATGGTCATGACAGTCCTCATAGAATTCGTTCGGCTCGGCAGGTCCGGTCCCCTCGGGGCATGCCGGGTCTGCTCCGTTGAGTTGACTGTCGGCTATTTCGGTTAATGGCGACTTAAAGCGTGTGCGGAATTGCGACATCTCCTCCCGGCTTGCATTTTTCGTCCGCTGCCGCTCATTTCTCTCCACTCGGCGGCGGCATGGAAGACGGCGTCGACCGGAAAGGAGTGTGCCGTGCTCTTGAAGCCGCTGATCGGCATCGCCCTGGCTTCGGCAATCCTACTGGCCGGCCGGGCCGAAGCCGAAGCCATTCACGTCTTCGCCGCGTCGAGCCTGCAGCCGGTGCTCGAGGAGATTGGCCGGAGCACGTTGGTCGGAACGGGCGACACGCTGGTCGCGACCTACGCTGCCTCCTCGACGCTCGCCCGCCAGATCGAGCAGGGGGCCCCGGCGGACATCTTCATCTCCGCCGATATGGAATGGATGGACTATCTCGCGACCCGCTCGCTGGTCGTCGAGGCGAGCCGGCGCAACATTGCCGCGAACAGGCTGGTTCTCATCGCGCCTTCGGGTCAGTCTGGATCTTTCGGCCCCGCAAGCACACCGGAGGAGGCCCTCGGCCTCCTCGGCGACGGGCGTATTGCCTTGGGCGCCGTCGGTCATGTTCCGGCCGGTCGCTACGCGAAGGCAGCGCTCACCAAGCTCGGCCTCTGGGATGCGATCGCCGGCCGGCTGGTCGAGACGGAGAATGTCCGCTCTGCGCTCACTTTCGTGGTCCGGGGCGAGGTACCGCTCGGGATCGTCTATCAATCCGACGCCGTGTCCGAGCCGAAGGTCGTGATGGTCGGCCTGTTCCCGGACGACAGCCATGCGCCAATCGTCTATCCAGCGGCCCTCGTCACCGATCGGCCGAACGCCGCCGCTCGCCGCTTCCTCGATCTCCTGACGACACCTGAGGCGCAGGCGCTGTTTACCCGCTTCGGCTTCTCGCCCTTGCCAACGCCCTAGCGGCCCCGACATTGTCGATCCACCGAGGACCCAAACGGGACGCCGATGACTCTCACTCCCGAGGAATGGACCGCCATTCGCCTGTCGCTCGCCGTTGCCAGCATGGCGACGCTGCTCGCGTTGCCGGTTGCGATCGGTGTTGCCTATGCCCTCTCGCGCTGGCGCTTCCCGCTCAGGACCCTGCTCGACGCTCTGGTGCACCTGCCGCTGGTGCTGCCGCCGGTCGTCACCGGCATCATCCTGCTCTCGCTGCTCGGACGGCGGGCGCCCGTCGGCGGCTTTCTCGCCGAGTATCTGGGGCTCAGCTTCTCGTTCCGCTGGACGGGCGCCGCGCTGGCGGCGGCGGTGATGGCCTTTCCCCTCCTCGTGCGCCCGATCCGTCTCGCCTTCGACTCGATCGACCGCGAACTCGAGAGCACCGCGAGCACCCTCGGCGCGAGCCCGCCTTGGCGGTTCGCACTCGTCACACTGCCGCTCGCCCTGCCAGGCATCCTCTCCGGCGCGGTCCTGTGCTTCGCCAAGGCCCTTGGCGAATTCGGCGCAACCATCACCTTCGTCTCGAGCATTCCGGGCGAGACCCAGACCTTGTCTTTGGCAATCTACGCCGCGTTGCAACGACCCGACGGCGACGCCGCGGCCTTCCGTCTCACGCTTGTCGCCGTGGCCATCGCCATGTCCGCCGTGTTGCTGTCCGAGATTCTCGCCCGGCGCGCACGACGCCAGGCAGCCGGTGGCGCATGATCGAGGTCGACCTTCAATTCACGCGACCGGGCTTTGCGCTCAGTGTCCAATTCTCAGCGGACGCCGGACTGACGGCGATCTTCGGACCATCGGGTGCCGGCAAATCGACCATCCTGGCAATGATTGCTGGACAAGTGCATCCCGATCGCGGTCGCATCATCGTCGGCGGCGAGACCTTGTTCGACAGCGATCGCGGCATCGATGTCCCCAGTCATCGGCGTCGGGCCGGCTTGATCCATCAGACGGCCCGGCTTTTTCCGCACATGACCGTGCGTCAGAACCTCGAGTTCGGACGACGCTTCGCCGCCGGACGCGCCTCCCCCATTCCCTTTGCTCCACTCGTCGAGGCACTCGGAATTGCAGCACTGCTAGATCGCCGGCCGGCGGGGCTCTCTGGAGGCGAGCGCCAGCGGATCGCGATCGGCCGGTCCATCCTGTCGGCCCCTCGCATGTTGCTGATGGACGAGCCACTCGCGGCGCTCGATCACGAGCGTCGCCAGGAGATCATGCCGCTCATCGAGCAGCTCCGCGACGAGCTCGCGTTGCCGATCCTCTATGTGTCGCACCAAATCGAGGAGGTGGCCCGTCTGGCCGACCGAGTGGCCGTGATCGAGACAGGCCGGCTTGTTTCGATGGGTCCGCCGGTCGAAGCCCTCGACCGGACCGACCTCGGCGGCCGCGCGGGCGGAGCCGGCCGCGCCGCCGTGATCGAGGCCACGATCGCCGCCTACGATGCCACCTACCGGCTGACCGAGCTCTGGCACCCCGCCGGGCCGCTGTTCACAGCCGACCAGTTGGGCAATATCGGGCGGCAGGTCCGTCTCGTCGTCCGCGCCAGCGATGTCGCCATTGCCCTCGAGCGGCCGCACCAGCTCAGCATCCGCAACGTCCTCGAAGGCACGGTCGCGACCATCGAAACCACCGATGCGGCGACGAGCCTGATCGAGATTGCCTTGCGAGGTGGCGGCCGGCTCGCGGCCTCGCTGACACGCAAGGCGGCCGACGAGCTCGATCTGCGCCCCGGTGCGCACGTCTACGCGCTGGTCAAGACGATGGCGCTCGATCGGCATGCGCAGGGCGCCCAGGGGGCAACGCCCGATCGAGCGTGATCCGGCGCCTCCGTGCGCCGGTCACTCCGATGCTGTCCTATTCAGCCGCGACGCGGAGCTCCGTCGGCATGGTGCTCTTCGACGGCGACGATGCCTCGACCCAGGAGATGAAGTTGCGGGTCTTGTCGACGACCAGCTGCCGCTGCCGGTCGATCGTGATGATGTGGTAGCAGTCGTTCAGCACCACAGTCTCGACGACGCCGGACATCTCCTGCTGGAGATGGAAACTGTTCCTGAGGCTGACGGCGTCGTCATCGCGCGAGTGCACGAGAAGGGTCGGCAGCTTCAGCTCCTTGAGCCGCGGCCTGACCTCCTTGACGAGTTTATGAATCTCGCGGAACGAGTTTCCGGCCTTGACCGCGATGCCCACCTGGCCGGCATTGCCGGACTGCAGGTTCTCGACGACCAGAGCACGAACCCGATCGTCCTTGATGCCGTAAGGCTCGCGCCCTGGCATCAGCCAGAGATGACGGAGCGGCGTATTCATCAGGATCTTGAGCGCGCGCATCCAGCGCGGGATCGACCAGCCGTCATACCAGAAGGCCGGAGCGTAGAGGATCATCCCCTTGATCTCGGACTGGCGCTCGATCGCGAGCTTGAGCGTCAAGAGAGCTCCGGCGCAGAAGCCAGCCACGTAGATCGTGCTGCACTCCTTGCGAAGCTTTTCGTAGGCATCGATGACGCTCTGGTACCACTCGCCTGAGCTGGCTTTGACCAGATCCTCGATCGTCGAGCAATGACCCGCGAGCTGGCAGACGTGCACCGTGTGCCGCGCCCGCGCCAGACCCTGCGCGACGTAGCGCAGCTCGACCGGCGTCCCACCCAGACCGTGAACCATCAAGATCCCGACATCGTCGCTGCCGGGCAACCGAAAACTGTAATCAACTGCGCTCATGTTCTCTCGTTTTGAACTCGTCTTGAAAACCGGTCTTGCAGAAATGGGGCCGAACCCCTGTTCCCGCGTACCTCCGTGAGGAGGCGAGCCGGCGCGTTGCGTCTATTAGAGAGCTTGGATTGGGATCGGCACCCTTGCGGGCGACTGTGGCCTCGACAACTCTTTTCCCCGGTCGGCCACATGGGTCTTGCCGGAGACATTGGCGAGCACAGCTAGGTACGCAGAACTAGACCCCCCTGGAGCCGTTGCACCTTGAACTCCACCGATAATGCATCTCCGAACGTATCTGCCAAGTGAAATTTTTTGTGATCGTGCCATGGTTTCTGGCGTGGAATTGAAATCCCGTGGCAAATAGAAGCAGTAAACTGTCGCAGAAATGCTGTCGGAGAGGCGTCCGCCCAGCGGCCGGAACTTCGGGAAGGCTTGTGTTAATTCTGTGTCTTGGGTCAATTTGACCCAGGTTGAGCCTACCACCATGCGCCGATTGCCTCTAAGTGGCCGCTCAACTCCCTTAATCACGTGACCGGCGAATGGTTGAAACGACGGCCTCAGGGCTGCTATCTGGCCCCGTCCGAGCTTGGCAATAGAGAGAAAGTGGCATGGGCGCGCGTCTTTGCGCCCGCAAGTGTATGATTGCACTCCTGGCACTCAGAAACCTCATCCACGACCGGGTCAGCCTGGCGGTGACCCTGACAGGCATCATTTTCTCGGTGATCCTGGTCGCGATCCAGCTCGGCCTCTATATCGGCTCGCACCGCATCATTACCGGCATCATCGACCATTCGGGCGGCCAGATCTGGGTGGTGCCGCCCGGCGCGGAAAGCGTCGACGACACCTCGGAGCTGCCGGGAGGCGAGCGTCATGTCGTGCTCTCGACACCCGGTGTCAAATCCGCTGTCGAGATGGTGACGGGCTTTGCCGAGTGGCAGCGCCCCGATGGCTCGACCACGGCGACCGTACTCGTCGGTGGCAATATCGAGGATGGCAGCATCCGTCCCTGGAACATGATCGCCGGCAGGCCCGAGGCACTGTCGGCACCCAATGCCGTCATCATCGATCGATCCTATTTCAAGGATCTCGGCGTCGAGGGCGTCGGCTCGCACGGCCAGATCGGTGAGATGAAGACGACGGTCGTCGGCGTGACGAAGGGCATCCGCTCGTTCACCACCCTCCCCTATATCTTCACGACGCTCGACCGTGGCCGCACCTATCTCGGCCTCGCCAAGGATCAGTCGACTTTCATTCTGGCGGACGTGCTGCCGGGGACGGACGTCGTTGCTGTGCGCGACGCCATTCGCGCCCGCCTGCATGGCGTCGAGGTGCTGACGCGCCAGGAATTCCTGGATCGCAGCATTCATCACTGGCTCTTCAACACGGGCGCCGGCGCAGCCCTCATTGCCGGCGCCGTGCTTGGCATCATCGTCGGCATGGTGATCGTTGCGCAAACGCTCTATGCCTCGACGAAGGACCACCTGAACGAGTTCGCCACGCTGCGCGCGCTCGGTGCCGGCGCGCACTACATTCACAAGGTCATTCTATGCCAGGCGCTGATCAGCGCCGTCATCGGCTACGCGGTCGGCATGGGCATCGCCCTCTTCATCGTTCGCTCGGCCGATGGCTCGGCGTTGCCCCTGACCATGACCAAGGAGCTGGCGGCGGCACTCTTCGCCCTCACCGTGGTCATGTGCGCCATCTCGGCGATGGCAGCCATCGTCAAAGTCACACGCATCGATCCAGCCATGGTGTTCGCAAGATGACGGGTTCGGTGCTGCTCGAGGCCAAGGCCATCGTCAAGGAGCTCGGCCAGGGCGCCGGCAAGGTGCGCGCGCTCAAGGGCGTCGATCTCGGCCTCAGGGGCGGTGAGCTGACCTTGCTGATGGGGCCGTCCGGGTCGGGCAAGACGACGCTGCTCTCGATCCTCGGCTGCATTCTCTCCCCGACCGAGGGCGAGGTCGTGATCTGCGGTCAGTCGACAAAGGGCCTGAAGCCGGAAGGGCTCGCCAAGCTCCGGCGGCTGAACGTCGGCTTCATCTTCCAGGACTACAACCTGTTTCCGACCCTGACGGCGGCCGAGAACATAAAGCTGGCGCTCGACGTGCGCGGCATGGCGAAGGCCGAGCAGCGTCCCGCCGCCGAGGCCGCCCTCGTCGCCGTCGGCCTTGCCGACAAGATCAACTCCTACCCGAGCCAGATGTCCGGCGGCCAGCAGCAGCGCGTTGCGATCGCGCGCGCCCTGGCCGGCAATCCGGCCGTCATTCTCGCCGACGAGCCGACCGCCGCCCTCGACAGCGAGAATGGTCAGGCAATCATGGCGCTCTTGTCCAAGATCGCTCAGGACCCCGCGCGCGCCGTGCTGGCTGTCACCCACGATCCGCGCACGCTCTCCTACGCCGACCGCATCGTACACATCGAGGACGGACTGATCGTCAGCGAGGAGCGTCCGAAAGGCGCAGCCCGTGACTCCGAGGAACCCGAGGAGCCCGGCGCATCGTCATCCGAGGCCGAGGACGAGCCGCCTGGGCCGAAAACCGAGTCAGCAACGGAAGAGGTTGCCGCCGAGACCACCGAGCCGGCCGATGCCATCCGCCACAACGGCGCGACCGGACCGGACGCCGACGCTCGCGAGCCCGACACCACCGATGAGGCGGCGCGCCCTCAACCTCATCCCCAACCCGTGAGCGCATCGCTCACCCAGAAGAAACCGAACAACCGGCGCCGGCGATCGCCTCGCTTCGCCAGAGGAGAGCATCTCCCATGAAGACCAATGCCTGGGTTCCGCTGGCGCTGGCAGTCGTGCTGGCAGCGGGATTGTTCCTCGCGATCAAGGCCCGTACCGAGCGCACCGAGACCGTCGAGACGGCCGGCGTGGCGAACACGGGCTCGTCGACGACGCCAGCCACCGACGGGACCGCGGTCACGCAGACACCCGTTTCCGAGTGGGAGGCGGCGGCGCCGGGGCGTGTCGAGCCGCGGCTCGGCGAGATCAGGATCGGAGCCGGTGCGCTCGGCCGGGTCGTCGCGGTTCTGGTGGAGCCTGCTGACACGGTCAAGACCGGCGACCTGCTCGTTCAGATGGACGAGGAGGAGCTCGAGGCCCGCGCCCGCGCCGCACAGGCGGAGGTGCAGGCCCGTCGCAAGGAGCGCGACGACGTCGATGCCCGCAACAAGACGGCGAACGAAATCCGCAAGGCCGAGGACCGCGTGGCGGACGCCGAGGAGGCCTTCTGGTCGGCGCGCGAGGCTGAGGATGCGCTGGCTGTGTTGTCGTCGCGCGGCAAGGCCGAAGCGTCAGAGATCGAGGCGGCCCGGACCAAGCTCGCAGAGGACCAGAAGGCCCTGGACGATGCACGGGCCGAGCTGGCGCGTCTCAAAGCCGCCGACAATGCCCCGCTGCCGACCCGTCTCGAGAGCGCGCTGGCGGCGGCCCGCGCCGAGCGCGCGGTCAACGAGGCCTTGCGCGAGAAACTGAGAATTCGCGCGCCGTCGGACGGCACCGTGCTGCTGGTCGACGTCAAGACCGGCCAGACCGTCGCTCCGTCGGCCGAGCTGCCGCTCATCACGCTCGGCGACCTGACGGGTCTGCGCGTCAAGGCGGAGATCGAGGAGCGCGATGCGGCGAAGGTCAAGGTCGACCAGCTGGTGACGGTCAAGTCGGATGCGTTCCCGGACAGGGAGTTCGAGGGCAAAGTCATTTCCATCGCCCCGTCCCTGACACCGCCGAAGCTTGGCGCCCGCGGCTTCCGGCAGCGCAGCGACGTCGACGTGCTCGAGTTCACGGTCGAGGTCGCGGGCGACGCTCCGCTGGTGCCCGGCATGCGGGTGGACGTCTTCCTGCTGCCCGACAAAGTGTAGGGCGGATCGAGCGAGGCAAGCCGCGACGTCAGGATCCTCCTGCTCCGACCGGCTGCCAGAGCACCGGCCCCTCGTTGCGCGGATTGCCGACCGCTTTCGACACGGCCTTCGCCTCGAGGAGGGTATCGGGCGCCGGCTGCAGAAACATCGCCGCGTCCTTGGCAGCGACCCCCTTGACGTCGAGCCACAGCTCGAATTGCTCCGGTGCCAGAATGACCGGCATGCGATCGTGCAATGACCGCATGGTCCGGTTGGCGGCCGTCGTGATGATGGCCATGGTATCGATCTCGCTGCCATCGGCACCGAGCCAATGCTCCCAGAGACCGGCGAACGCCATGAGTCCTCCGGATTTCGGCCGGATCAGATAGGGCTGCTTGTGGCCCGTCTCGCCGGTCCACTCGTAGAAGCCGTCCGCCGGAATGAGGCAGCGCCGGTGACGCATGGCCCCCCGGAAGGACGGTTTCTCCACCACCGTCTCGCCGCGCGCATTGATGAGAGTTGCGAACTCCCGCGGGTCCTTGACCCAGGACGGGATCAGGCCCCAGCGCACCAGAGCGAGCTCACGCTCGCCCTTGGCATCCGGCCGGACAATGGCGACGGGCTGCGAGGGTGCAATGTTGTAGCGAGCGGGAAACTCGGCCTCGTTGCGGTACTTGAAGTAGGCGCGGACGGCCTCGGGCGGGGAGGTCAGGCTGTAGCGCGAGCACATGGGTCGCTCTCCGATATTTGGCGATGACCGGCCGTCCGGACATGATAGCCTCATTCTGCAAAATTGGTGAGTACACCATGACGACGTCCATGCCCCTTTGGCCCCGGCTCGCGTCGAGCATTGCCGTCTTCCGTGACGGTGAGGTGTTGATCGTCGAGCGGGCGAAGCCGCCGCTCGTCGGCGTCTGGAGCTTGCCGGGCGGCCATGTCGATCCCGGCGAGCCGGCGGCTGATGCGGCACTGCGCGAGCTTCTCGAGGAAACCGGTGTGACGGCCGAGGTCGTCGGCCTCGCCGGGACACGCGAGATCATCCGGCGAACGGCTGAAGGCAGCATCGAAGCGCACTATGTCGTGCTTGCGCATGCGGGAACCTGGCTCAGCGGAGAGCCGCACGCTCAGAGCGACGTATCGCAGGCGCGCTTCGTCCGGCCAGCCGAGCTCAAGGGTTATCGCATGACCGAGGGCGCGCAGCAGATCATCGAGGAGGCCCGGCGCATGCTCGCGCAACGAGCCGGCGCGACCGGCCACGCAGAGTGACGCTCGGCCTAGGCGCCGGTCATGCCGACGCCTAGAATGCGCCTTACGAGTCGCCGTCCTCGAGAGCAACCGGATCGAGCCTGACCATGCCCCGCGCGATTATCGCCATTATCCTCCTGGGGTTTGCGCTCGGAGCGCCAGCTCGGGCCGCCGAGGACTCGAAGCCCTATGACGGGCAGCTTCTCAGGCTCGCCGAGCTCCTTGGTGCCGTGCACTATCTGCGGGAAATCTGTGGCGCCGGCGATGGCTCGCTCTGGCGAGACAAGATGGAGGCGCTGGTCGAGGCCGAGGGCACGTCGGCACTACGGCGGGCCAAGCTGGTCCAGAGCTTCAACAAGGGCTATCGGAGCTACCGGCGAACCTATCAGACCTGCACGAAGTCCGCCGAGACGGCCGTCTCGCGGTTCCTGGCCGAAGGCGCCGATATCGCCGAGGCGGTGTCGGCGGGAGGCTCCTGAGTCGCCTCGAACGTGTAGTTGACCATTCACCCTAACCGTGGCTTGGCCATTCCCGGCGCCGCGTCCCATGATAGGACGGGCTTGCGGCGAGGGAGAGAAATCGTCTGGGTCGCGGGGGGAGCAACGGGACACCATGCAGTCTTTCGATCGGCAGGGCGAGGAAACGCGCGGCACCGCAGCGCTCCGGTTCATGCTGGAGGCCTGGGATGCGGCGCTCGAGGAAGGCGTCGATCCCGACCTTCTCGCCAATGCGGCGCTCTATGCCGCGCTGACAGGTCTCGTGCAGGCCTATGGCGAGGAGGCTGTCGCTACGCTCGCCGGTGGCCTGCCGCAGCGTATTCGCGAAGGCGAATTCTCGAACATCCGCGCCCTGCAATAGCCCTCAGCCCCACCGCGCGATCAGCGTCTCGCCGATCAAGACGAGGGCAAAGACGATCAGGATGAGACCGGCGGCGCGATTGATCGTCGTCAGCCGCTCGAGGGTGAGCTTGTGGCGAATGGTGGCGATGATGCGCGCGAGCGTCATCCACCAGAGCAGGCTGCCACCCATCACGGCAAGCACCAGGAGTCCCGCCTCCGCGAAAGTCGTGATGCCGCCGACCGCCGAGGTCACGCTGCCCAGAATGGCGAAGAGACCGAGCACGGCGCCGGGATTCGTAACGGTGAGGAAGAAGGTCTGCGGGATCACCCAGTGATGGCCGCCGTCGTCGCTGGCGGCGCCGTCACCGTTGTTGCGCGCTGTGGTTCGATAGAGCTTGGTGCCAAAGAGTATCAGCAGAAGCCCACCGATCAGCTTGATCGAGGTCCGGTTCTCCAGGATGAGATCGGAGATCGCCGTCAGGCCGAAGGTCGCAACGAGCGCGATCAGCCCGTCGCCGATCAGCGCCCCGATGCCCGCCGCCAATCCGCCCCAGAATCCATGTTCCAGGGTCCGCTGAATGCACAGCACATTGACCGGACCGACTGGCGCCGCGATCAGGATGCCGACGCCGAGGCCAGCCAGAATGAGCTCGATATTGGTTTCCACCAGCCGCTATCCGTTGCCAACCTCGTGTCCCGCCGGCGTGCTCGTGCCATATTCCGTTCCGACCATACACGCTTCGGATGCGAAAGATTGTATGAACACGGCTGGAATGACGAACGGACCTCGTCGAAATATGGGATCAGGCAGGCGATGGCACAACCTCGGCTAAGAACTCTTGTGATCCGGGCGGCGGCGCTCGTGGCGCTCGCCCTGATCTCGCCGGCATCAGGCGAGGAGTCCGCGAAGCCGAAGGTCGAGATCGGCCACGGCATCGCGCAACTGCCCGAGCCCGTGCAAGAGATGCTGCTCGCCATCGGCGAGTCGATCCGCTCGGGCGATCTCGACCAGTTGAAGGTTGCGATCGAGATGAACGAGATCCCACCTGTCATCGGCGACAGCGAGAGTAACGGCCAGATTGCCTACCTCAAGTCGCACAGCGCCGATGCCCACGGCGCCGAAGCGCTCGCAAAGCTGAGCCTCATTCTCGACGCCGGCTATGCCCATGTCGATCCGGGCGGGAAGGACGACAGCTACGTTTGGCCCTATCTGGCCAAGATCGACCTCGCCACCATGGCGCCCGCCGATCGCGTCCGGCTCTATCGCGTCGCGCCTGGCGCAGCCGGCGCCGAGATGGAGAAGGCCGGCATCTATAGCGGGTGGCGGCTCGGCATCAGCCCGACCGGCGTCTGGCACTTCCTCGAGACCGGCCCAGTCCAGTCCGCTCAGCCGGCCACGCCGGAATAGGCCTCCGCGAAACGGACCGCGCGCCCCGACGACGGGCCGACGAGCTCTCCCTGCCACATCACCCGCCGGCCCCGGACGAAGGTTCCGACGGGCCAGCCCGTGACGGCGAGCCCGTCATAAGGCGTCCAGCCACAACGGCTCGCGATCCACTGGTTCGTGATCGTCTCGCGCCGCTTCAGGTCGACCACTGTCAGGTCGGCATCGTAGCCCGCCGCGATCCGGCCTTTCCCGGCGAGATTGAAGAGCCGGGCCGGACCATGGCTCGTCATGTCGACGAAGCGGGCGAGCGACAGCCGGCCGCGACCGACCTCGTTGAGCATGACCGGGACGAGGGTCTGCACGCCGGCCATGCCCGAGGGGGAGGCCGGATAGGGCTTGGCCTTCTCCTCAAGCGTATGCGGCGCGTGATCGGAGCCCAGAATATCGGCGGTGCCATCGGCCACCGCCTGCCAGAGCGCCTCGCGGTGGCTCGCATCGCGCACCGGCGGGTTCATCTGGATGAGGGTGCCAAGGCGTGCGTAGTCCTCGGGACCGGCCAACGTCAGATGGTGCGGCGTCACCTCGACCGAGACGAGGGCCTTGTGGCTGGCCATATAGGCCATCTCGTCGGCCGTCGAGACGTGCAGGATGTGGATACGCTTGCCATGCCGCTCGGCGAGCGCCGTCAGCTCCACGGTGGCCTCGAGCGCCGCCTGGGCATCGCGCCAGACCGGATGGCTGGCCGGATCGCCATCGCGGCGATGGCCGAGGCGGGCACGCAACCGCGCCTCGTTCTCGGCATGGAACGCCGCACGCCGGTTGAGCCTCGCAAACAGCCGATCGAGATCCGGAGGGCTCTCGAGCAGGAGATCGCCGGTCGAGGAGCCTCGGAACACCTTGATCCCGGCGGCGCCCGGGAGGCGCTCGAGAGCCGGCACCTCGTCGAGATTGCCGGAGGTCGCGCCGACGAAGAAGGCGAAGTCGCAGTGCATGCGGCCGGTGGCGCGGCGGACCTTGTCCGCCAGACGGTCGCCATCAGTGGTCTCGGGCTTCGTATTGGGCATTTCGAACACCGCCGTGACGCCACCCATCACCGCAGCCCGGCTGCCGCTCTCGAGGTCCTCCTTGTGCTCGGCGCCCGGCTCGCGGAAATGCACCTGCGTATCGATGACGCCCGGCAGAACATGCAGGCCGGCGAGATCGAGCGTCGTTTCCGCCCGCCCCCGGCCGATGGCACCGAGAGCCGCGATCCGGCCATCCCGGATGCCGATATCGCGGGCACTCTCGCCGTCGTGATTGACGACGGTTGCGCCCGTCAACACCAGGTCATAGCGTTCCGTCATCGATGTGCACCCGCTTGCGAAGCCCCAGAGTGTTCCGTAAGTCTGACCTACCATGGCACACGCCACCAGCGAAACTCGTGGTGCGAGGCTCTCGAGGCGAGGCCTCGTCACCGTCGTCGGACCAGATACGCAGAAGCTCCTGCAGGGCCTGCTGACGTCCGATCTCGGACGCCTGGACCGCCATCCGGCGATTCCGGCCACGCTCCTGACGCCGCAGGGCAAGATCCTGGTCGAGATGCTGGTCGTCGGCATCGACGGCGGCGTCGCCCTCGACGTGCCGGCCGGGGAGGTCGCGACTCTGCTGAAACGCCTGGCCCTTTACAAGTTGCGCGCCAAGGTGGAGATCAGCGATGTGAGCAACGAGCGTGCGCTCCTATGGCTGCCCGAGGCGGCGGACGGCGCACGCGGGACTTTCCCCGATCCCCGTCATCGCGACCTCGGCCCGCGCCTCCTGGCGCCGATCATCGAGGCCGTCGGCTCTGCGGACCGGGACTACGACGCACGGCGCATTGCCCTGGGTATCGCCGAACAGGGTGCCGACTATGCCGCGACCGAGGTGTTCCCGCACGAGGCCAATCTCGATCAGCTCGGCGGGGTCGACTTCGACAAGGGCTGCTATGTCGGCCAGGAGGTTGTGAGCCGCATGCACCACCGCGGAACCGCGCGGAGCCGCTTCGTGCCCGTCACCGGCCAAGCCGAGCTTGCCGAGCGGGGCACGCCGGTCATGGCGGGCGGTCGCGAGATCGGCCGGATGGGCTCGCATCAGGGGATGTCGGGCCTCGCGCTTCTTCGCCTCGACCGGCTCGCCGAGGCGGTGGCCGCGGGTGTGCAGCCCGAGATTTCGGGCGTGCCGCTCGCCGTTCGTCGTCCTGCCTGGGCCCGGTTCGACGTCGCCGGAGCTGTGAACGGAGGCGACGCATGAGCGAGACGTGTCCATGGGCCGGCAACGATCCCCTCTATGTCACCTATCACGACACCGAATGGGGCGTGCCGAAAACGAATGACCGGGCGCTCCTCGAGAAGCTCGTGCTCGAAGGCTTCCAGTCCGGCCTCTCCTGGATCACGATCCTTCGCAAGCGCGAGAACTTCCGGAGTGCGTTCCGAGGATTCGATCCGGTCGAGGTCGCGAGATTCGGCGCCAAGGATGTCGCGCGCCTCATGCAGGATGCCGGAATTGTTCGCAACCGATTGAAGATCGAGGCCACCATCGACAATGCCCGAGCCTATTTGAAACTCGCCGAGACCGGGTCGCTCGCCCACCTCATCTGGGAGATGGCCGGCGGCGCGCCGCACCAGAACAGATACCGAAGTATGTCGGAGGTGCCGGCAGAGACCCCGGTCAGCAAGGCGATCTCGAAGCGACTCAAAGGCCTGGGATTCCGCTTTGTCGGCCCGACGACCGTCTATGCCTTTATGCAGGCGACGGGCATGGTGAACGATCACCTGGTCGGCTGCCACCGCCATGCCGCCTGCGCCAGGCTCGCCAGATCCTTCAAGATGCCGAAGCCGGTATGAGCAGCCCCCCTCCCCTACGAGCCTGGCAGCGCATGCTGTCCGGCCGTCGGCTCGATCTCTTGGCCCCCGACCCGAACGACATCGACATCGGCGACATCGCGCATGGCCTCGCCCGCGTCGCGCGGTGGAACGGCCAGACGTTAGGGGATACGGCACTGTCGGTGGCGCAGCATTGTTGCATCGTCACCGACGTCGTCGAGGCACTGGCTCCGGCGAGCGGGCCGCAAGTGCGGCTCGCCGCCTTGCTGCACGATGCGCCGGAATATGTCATTGGCGACCTGATCAGCCCGTTCAAGGCCGCCATCGGCCTTGACTACAAGGCTTTCGAAAGAAAATTGCTGGATGCGATCCATGCCCGTTTCGGAATTGCCGCCGAGGTCGCCCAGGACAGTCTGGCACTGATCAAGACGGCCGATCGGATCGCCGCTTATTTCGAATCAACGCGATTGGCCGGTTTCAGCGTGAGCGAGTCCCAGATCTTCTTTGGCCGCCCACCAGCTATGCCACACATGTTAACGGAATCTTTGGAATTGCTGTACCCGTGGCCGGCAAATCAGTCCGAAAGCCAATATCTGCAGAAATTCCGGGCACTCGGTGGGCGATAGAATATCCTTCGGCAATGTCTTAAATTTGCGCTTTCGTCACATTTCGCCCCATTTAATCAAGGTGCTGCCAAAGTACTGCCTTGGTTCTGCGAGACCGTTCGACTGCGACCAACTAAAACAAGCTGTATCTAAGCAGCACCGGTAAACCTAAGTCTCGACGTACGACAATCGAGGCCGCGCCCTGGCGGGGGGACCGGCGGGACACCAGGGGAACGAACATGAGCGTGATCGATAAGCGCCGCCCGGAGGGGCAGAGCGGCGTGACCATTTTGGAAATAGGCCTCAACGCCGCCATCGTATCCGTCTCGGACGACCAGCCGCGCATCCTGACACTTCGCGCGGCCGGCGAGGCGCCCGTCAACGACGACCTGCCGCACGGGCTCTACCTGCCGAGCAAACACCAGACGCTCGACACCGGACTGAGAAGCTGGGTCGCCAATCAGACGGGCCTCACGCTCGGCTATGTCGAGCAGCTCTACACCTTCGGCGAGCAGGCAATGCAAGGTCGCCTTGGCGAATCCGGCCCGCAGACCATTGCCATTGGTTACCTCGCTCTGACACGCGCCACGGACGAGCAGCCGTTGACCGCAGGCCAATGGCGCAGCTGGTATGAGTTCTTCCCCTGGGAGGACTGGCGCAACGGCAAGCCGCACATCCTCGCCTCGGAGATCGAGCCGAGGCTGCGTCGCTGGGTCGAGCAGCCGACCAACGGCCACACGCCACTGGAGCGCGCCGAGCGCCTCAGGATCTGTTTCGGCGTCGACGGCGGCAGCTGGGACGAGGAGAAGGTTCCGGAGCGCTTCGAGATTTTGGTCGAAGCCGGCTTGCTACCGGAGGCCCGAACGGAGAACCCGGACGACGCGAAGGCCGAGAGCTTCACCTGGGCCGGCGAGACGCTCAGCCGTCAGCATCGCCGCATCCTGGCGACGGCGATCGGCCGACTGCGCGCCAAGATCAAGTATCGTCCGGTCGTGTTCGAGCTGATGCCTGCAGACTTCACCCTGTTCGAGCTGCAGAAGACGGTCGAGGCCATTCTCGGCAGCCGTCTGCACAAGCAGAACTTCCGCCGGCTTGTCGAGGCGGCAGGGCTGGTCGATACGACCGGCGAAGTTCGCAACCATACCGGCGGACGGCCCGCCAAGCTCTACCGCTTCCGCCGCGAGGTGCTCCTCGAGCGGCCGGCGCCGGGCGTCCGGGTCCGGGCCGGAGTGCCACACTAGGGGCGACGGACCCGCTGTCGGTGCGTGCAGAGGAGGAAGCGCCGAGTGTCGAGAAGGGTCTCGCCTGTATCGACCATTTAGGGCCCGTGCCAGGCATGCTTCGGCACGGCGGATCAAAAGACTCGGACGCTGGCGTCCGAGTCTTTCCGTTTCTTGGCTCGAGCGGTCGGCTTGATCGGGACGCGATCACATACCATCTTATGGGAGAGCATCAGGCGCAGCACACGTTCAAGGAGAGACGGAGGGGAGCCATGCCGATGGTGATCACCGTCTGGGGTGTGGTGGCCGTCATCTCGGCCATTCTCGGCGGAATTCTCGCTGCCGCCAAGCGGCGGAGCGTGGATGCGTGGGCGGCGGCCGGTTTCCTCTTTCCGCCGTCGCTTCTCGTGCTGCTGCTCTTGCCCCGGGCCAGCGATCAGATGGTTGCCGACCGCCACCTGCAGAAAACCCTGAAGCGCTTATCGACGGATTGACGCTCGGGAAGTGCCGGGGCCGGGACGATGGGCCCCCATCATCACCGCGCACCCGATCCTCGGCGACAGGGCGCCGATATTGGGTGGTCCATGGCCACACGGATCGGACGTTGCGGACTGCGCAATGAGCAAGAGAACAGTGAAAGCCAAAGCGAGGTCTGCAATGGTCGCCAGCGCGAAGCCGGTTCTTCTTTCCGGTGGCAATCCGCAGATCGCCAAGGCGGCTGGCGATGCACCGGTCCAATGCTACATCGCCGCCATGCCCGGCTGGAAACAGGACATCGGCCGCCGGGTCGACGAGCTGATCACCGCAACCATCCCCGGGGTTCGCAAGGCGGTCAAATGGAACTCGCCGCTCTACGGCATGGCGGACAGGATGTGGTTCCTGAGCCTCCACTGCTTCACGAGATTTGTGCGCATCGGCTTCTTCCAGGGCGCGCTGCTGGTGCCGATGCCGCCCGGGCTCTCCAAGCAGAAGGAGGTCCGCTACCTCGACATCTACGAGGGCGAGGCGATCGATGAGCGGAAGATCGTCGATTGGGTCAGGCAGGCGAGCGAGCTACCCGGGGTGAAGATGTGAGAGGCGGGTCTCCGGCGTGACGACCTACTGCACATGCGCGCCCGGATCCTCGCCACTCGAGGCGATGTCGACCGGGCCGAGGAATTTACCACGATAGAAGACATGCACGCCGATCCGCGTCGTGCGCTTCATCATGCTGGTCCAGCGCGGGCTCACATAGGTGGCGTGGTAGTGACTGGCCGTCCCGACCTCGGGCAGCCAGATCTTGCCGTCGATCGTATCCTGCGCGATCTCGTTGGCGATCTGCCATTCCCGCATCGCGCGCGGCACGTCGGCCTTGCGGTCGCAGGCGAAGGAGAACTGGCAGCTATTGAGGCGGTCGGCCCCCTCGTAGACGACGCCGCAGATCGTATTCGGATAGTAGTTGAGGCGGACCCGGTTCATGATCACCTGGGCTACGGCCTGCTGGCCCCGGATCGATTCGCCGCGCGCCTCGAAATAGATGGCGGTCGCCAAGCACCGCTTCTCCTTGGCGCGGAACTCGGCCTCGGAAAGGCCACCGAAGAAGATGCGCTTACCGTCCTTCTCGAGCACGACCGACTCGTCGACAGAGAGGCCGCGGGTAACGGGCCTCAGATCCTCGCCCTCATCCGCCAGTGCCCGCTCGAAGGGCACCGAGGCGAGGAAATATCCGGCACTCGAGAAGCCTTCGGACGCGGAGAGGCTAGGTACCGCCACACCGCCGCTGTCGAGACCGGTTGCGACATGGATGAAGCCGGCGCCAAGCGGATCGGAGAGATGGGTGCGCGCGGTCCGCGTGAGACGGCCGGTCCAGGCGAGGCGAGGGGCCGGTATGGTGGGCTTGGCTGCGGCAGTTGCCCGGGCGCTGCGGTCCTTGGCACGCGAGGACGCACCGATCCTCGGATCGGCGGAGCCGAGGCGCACACCTTCGAGCGGCTGGAAGGCGGCGGCCGTGATCGAACCTGACGGCAGGCCGGCAACGGCCGATGCCGAGGCAAGAGGACCTGTGCTCGGCGAAAGCACCAATACCGACAGGAGCACACCAAGTGCGATGCCGGGAACGGTCACGCCCAGCAACAGCCAGTGGCTCGGTCCAGTCTTGCGGCTTCGACTCATAACAACCCAGCACGCGCCCGAACCAATCGGGCATTGGAAACCAACACGTTCGCTCCGTTCTCGCCGAAATTGGCTAATCGCCGGTTAAGCGGTGATCACGTCCGGCAACGCCGGGTTCCATAGGAGCCTGCGACAATGGCTCCAAGATGACCTTTGGATGACGGTTGCGTGGGCCTTGATCTTGTCATGGTGCGCGCTTAGCCAAGACAAGGAGAGAACGCGACGATCTCGTCGTCGCGCTGGACGCTGGGTAGGTTGCATATGGTTCCGTTCATCATCGCATTCTGGGGACTGATGGCCATCGCTGCGGCGGCTGTTGCCCTGTTCAAGGCGCCGCGGACGGGTCGCGACGGCCAGAGCTGGGCCTTCTGGAGCTTCATTTTTCCGCCCGTCGTCGGATTGCTGTTCGTGCTGGCGCCGAGCACGCGCGCGCACCCTGCCGCCGCCATGCCGCACCGGCCGCCGATCGACTTCGACGACTAAGCCCGGATCAGGCCGGGCTCAATCCGGTGCAAGCCGAACCCGCAGTCGTGACCGCAACTCCTGCTGCAGCCGGAAGGGGCCTGATGCCGCTCGCGCCAGCTCGCCGCTGACCAGACGAAGGCCCTCTTCACCAGTCGCGGACCGCACGGCGTCGGCCACCCAGGCACTCGCCTGAGCCTGCCGATGGCGTACCCGGTGGCCCGTCATCTCGAGCCACTGCCCATGCCGGTCGATCGTCTCGGCGAGTTCCGTCACGCCCTCCCCCGTGGTCGCGGAGACGGCGCACACCGGAATCTCCCATTCGCTATCGCCGACCAGCGAGAGGGCAACCTTGAGATCGGCGACAGCGCGCCGGGCCGCCGCGCCGAGATCGGCCTTCGTCACGACGGCGACGGCGGGAATCTCCATGATCCCTGCCTTCATGAACTGCAGCGTGTCGCCCGAGCCTGGTTGCACGCAGAGCACGACCGTGTCGGCCACCGAGACGATCTCCGCCTCCGATTGACCGACACCGACGCTCTCGACGATCACCCGGTCGAAAAGCGCGCGCATCAGCACCACGGATGCGAAGGCCAGATCCGCGAGCCCACCCAACCGGCCGCGGGCGGCCAGCGAGCGGATATAGACACCTTGATCGGCCGGATCGCTCGTCATGCGGGCCCGGTCCCCCAGGAGGGCGCCGCCGGAGCGGCGCGATGAAGGATCGACCGCGACGACGCCGACGGTCTCTCCGCCACGTCGCCAGAGGGCGATGAGCGCATTGATCAGCGTCGATTTGCCGACGCCCGGCGGTCCGGTGAGGCCGATGACCGAGCCTCGGGGCGCGGCATGGGCCGCGTCGAGGAGTGCCGCGATCTCCGCCCGGCCGCCGTCACGCTCGATCTCGGCGAGCGCTGCCGAGAGCGCCCGCTTGCCGCCGGCTCTGATGTCTGACAGGGAGGCCATCGTCACCCCGGCTCAAGGTCGATCCCGTCCCATGCCCATAGCAAGAAGACAGCCGGCGGTCGATTGCCCGTCGCGGCCAAATGCCCTGGCGGGGCCCGCCTAGGTCCATGCGATAAGCGGCCGATCTCTGACACGGGAGACGAGCCATGCGGGCCGACCGCGAGCGTGCCTTGATGCGACTGGTCTGGGTCGAGCGGATCAAGCGTTGGGGGATTGCCGTGGCTGCCGCGGCGATCATTTTCGGAGCCTATGTCTTCCTCACCTACGAGCGGACCTCGCTGATCGACAAGACCATCGAGACCGCCACGCTCGACGGAACCGTCGTCAGCGCCGACCGGAGCCTGTCGCGCCGGGGCGGCTTCACCGTCCATGTCCGTCTCGACGACGGCCAGGAGGTGGACGCCGTGAGCTTCCTCGCCTTCATGCCGGCCCCCGGCGCCCACGCCGAGGTCCGCATGGCGCGACACCAGTCGGGTCTCATCACATACGACGTCTCGAAGGTCGACCAATAGCAGACGCCGTTGCAGACCGCCTCCGCTGGAGGTGGCCGCTATTCTGCGGCCTCCTGATAAGCCTCGATCGGCGGACAGGTGCAGACCAGGTGGCGATCTCCAGCGACATTGTCGACGCGTCCGACAGGCGGCCAGTACTTGTCGTGCCGGATCTCCTTCAGCGGGAAGTAGGCCTTCTCCTTCGAGTAGGGATGCTTCCAGTCACCGAGCAGGAGGCCGTGGGTATGCGGCGCGTTCTTTAGGACGTTGTCCGCCTTGTCGACCTTGCCCTCCTCCACCTCGGCGATCTCTCGACGGATGGCGATCATGGCGTCGCAGAAGCGATCCAGCTCGCGCTTGCCCTCGCTCTCCGTCGGCTCGATCATCATCGTATCGGCGACGGGGAACGACATCGTCGGCGCGTGATAGCCGTAGTCGACGAGCCGCTTCGCCACGTCCTCCACCGTGATGCCGCACCGCTCTTTCATCCAGCGCATATCGACGATGCACTCGTGCGCCACGAAGCCGTTCGGGCCAGTGAAGACGACGGGGAAATGCGACGTCAGGCGCTTGGCGATGTAGTTGGCGTTGAGGATCGCCATTTTCGTCGCCTGCGTCAGGCCTTCCCCGCCCATCATGGCGATATAGGCCCAGGAAATCGGCAGGATCGACGCTGATCCCCAAGGGCCCGCCGATACCTGGCCGGTCGTCTGGTCGCGCCCGGCCGCCGGATTGACGCCATTGACGACGCGATGGCCGGGCAGGTAGGGCGCCAGATGCGCCTTGACGCCGATCGGCCCCATGCCCGGCCCGCCACCGCCATGCGGAATGCAGAACGTCTTGTGCAGGTTCATGTGACAGACGTCAGCGCCGATCTCGGCCGGTCGAACGAGCCCGACGAGCGCATTGAGGTTGGCGCCGTCGAGATAGACTTGTCCGCCATGGCCGTGGATGATCTCGCAGATCTCGCGGATCGCCGCCTCGAACACGCCGTAGGTCGAGGGATAGGTGATCATCAGCGCTGCGAGCTTGTCCTTGTGCTCATTCGCCTTTCGCTTGAGATCGGCGACATCGACGTTACCCTTGGCGTCGCAGGCGACAACGACAACCTCGAGCCCGGCCATGACCGCCGACGCGGGATTCGTGCCATGCGCCGACTGCGGGATCAGGCACACCTTGCGATGGCCCTGACCGTTCGCCTCGTGATAGCCGCGAATGGCGAGCAATCCCGCATACTCGCCCTGACTGCCGGCGTTGGGCTGCAGCGAGACGGCGTCGAACCCGGTCACCTCGGCGAGCATCGCTTCCAGCTCATCGAAGAGCTGCTGATAGCCCTGCGCCTGCTCGAGCGGCGCGAACGGATGCATCATGGCGAACTCGCGCCAAGTCACCGGGATCATCTCGGTCGTGCCGTTGAGCTTCATGGTGCAGGAGCCGAGAGGGATCATGGAGCGGTCGAGCGCCACGTCCTTGGCCTGCAGATAGCGCAGATAGCGCAGCATCTCGGTCTCCGAGTGGTACATCTCGAAGACCGGGTGCGTCAGGTACGGGCTCGTGCGGAGAAGGGCCTTCGGGATGACGTCGCCGAGGCCCGCGTCGATCTCCTCGACGAGCGCCTCGAGGTCGACCGGCGTGCGGCCATCCTGGCGCACGAAGCAGGATAGGATCTTCGTCAGCTCGCCGCGTCGCGTCGACTGGTCGAAGGAGACGCCGAGCCGGTCCGCATCGACGAAGCGGATATTGATCTTCTTCTCCTTGGCCTTGGCCCAGAGAGCATGGGCGCGGCCGGGAACGTGCAGCGTCACCGTGTCGAAGAACGCCGTTGTCTCAACGTCGTGGCCGAAGCGCTTGACGGCAGCGGCGAAGATCTCGGCCATCCGATGCGTGCGGGCGGCCATGCGGGCGATGCCCTTGGGACCGTTGTAGACGGCAAACATCGAAGCGATGACCGCGAGCAGCACCTGCGCCGTGCAGATATTGCTCGTCGCCTTCTCCCGGCGGATATGCTGCTCGCGTGTCTGCAGGGCCATGCGCAGCGCCGGCTGGCCAGTCGAATCGATGCTGACGCCAATGACGCGGCCGGGCATGCTGCGCTTGTAGGCGTCGCGCGTGGCGAAGAAGGCCGCGTGCGGACCGCCGTAGCCCATGGGCACGCCGAACCGCTGCGCCGAGCCGACGGCGATGTCGGCACCGAGCTCACCAGGCGGCGTCAGCATCGCGAGCGCAAGCAGATCGGTCGCCATGATGGCCAGCGCGCCGGCGGCATGCAGCGTCTCGATGGTTTTGCGGGGATCGCGGATCTCACCTGAGGAACCCGGATAGGACAACAGCGCACCGAACACCTTGCCGGCATCGAGATCCTTGTCAGGATCGCCGACCACGATGTTCCAGCCGAAGGCCCGTGCGCGCGTCTCGACGACACCGATGGTCTGGGGATGGGTATCGCGATCGACGAAGAAGGCATTCGCCTGGCTCTTGGCGACCCGCTTGGCCATGGCCATGGCCTCGGCCGCCGCCGTCCCCTCGTCGAGCAGCGAGGCATTGGCGATCTCGAGCCCCGTCATATCGATGATCATCTGCTGGAAATTCAGCAGAGCCTCGAGTCGACCCTGGCTGACCTCGGCCTGATAGGGCGTGTAGGCCGTGTACCAGCCCGGATTCTCCAGAATGTTCCTCAAGATCACTTTCGGCGTGACAGTGCCGTAGTAACCCATGCCGATCATCGAGGTGAACACGTCGTTGCGCTCGGCGATGGTCCTGAGATCGGAGAGGGTCGTCCGCTCGGCGCGCGCCTCTGGCAGCGACAGCGGCGCCTTCGTGCGTATGCCAGTTGGCACCACCTTGTCGATGAAATCGTCGAGCGACTTGGCGCCGACCGCCTTCAGCATCTCCGCCGTCTCGGCCTCGTCGGGGCCAATGTGACGGCGGATGAAATTCGCTCCGGGCTCGAGATCCTTGAGGGTAAGGCGCTTCGCTGGCATGGGGGTGCTCACGGGTTGTCAATGAACTTGTAGGCTGGCGCTGAGCTCAGTGAAGCCCAGCATTGGCGGATATTGTGAAGCTGGGCTTCGCGTGAAGCTCAGCCCAGCCTACGATCCCGCCACGAATGCGTCATAACCGGCCTTGTCCATCAAACCGTCGAGTTCGCCCTTGTCGGCGAGCTTCACCTTCATGAACCAGGCGCCGCTTTCGGCGTCCTGATTGACCTTGGCCGGATCCGCGACGATCGCGTCGTTGACGGCGACCACCTCGCCGGTGAGGGGCGCATAGACGTCGCTCGCTGCCTTGACGCTCTCGACGACGGCGGCGGCCCCTCCCCTCGAGACCTGCTTGCCGACGGACGGCAACTCGACGAACACGACATCGCCGAGCTGCTCCTGCGCATGCTCGGTGATGCCGATGGTCGCCACGTCGCCATCGACCTCGACCCATTCGTGATCCTTCGTGTAGCGCTTCGTCATGGGATGCATGTCCTCTCTGGCAATGAACTCGAGCTCATTTCTTGTAGTGATGCGGAACGAATGTCGGGTCGGTCACACTGGCCGCCAGCCGCTTGTCGCGGACGATCAGGCCGACGGAGGTCCCGACCGCCGCATGGCCGATCTCGACATAGCCCATGGCGACCGGCGCGTTGGCCGACGGCCCGAAGCCGCCGGAGGTGATGCGCCCGATCTCCCGGCCGCCCGCATCCTGGATGACGGTCCCCTCGCGCGCCGGCTGCCGGCCCTCTGGTCTGATGCCGACACGCTTGCGGGCGGGACCGTCGGCGATCTCGCGGGCGATCCGGGCGTGACCGGGAAATCCTCCTTCCACCCTCCGGCGTTTGCCGATCGACCAGGTCAGCGCCGCCTCGACCGGCGAGGTGGTCTCGTCGATATCGTGACCATAGAGACAGAGCCCTGCCTCGAGCCGCAGGCTGTCCCGGGCGCCGAGGCCGATCGGCTGCACGTCGGCATCGGCAGTGAGCGTTTGCCAGACTGTCGCAACCGCCGTCTCGGCAACGGAAATCTCGAAACCGTCTTCGCCCGTGTAGCCGGAGCGGCTCACATGGCATTCGATACCGTCGAACTCGGCCCGCGTCGCCGCCATGAAGGCAAGCGCCGCGGCCTCTGGGCAGTGCTTGGCAAGCACCCGTTCGGCCAGCGGTCCCTGCAGGGCGAGGAGAGCCCGGTCCGGCGCGATCTCGAGCTTGAAGGGCAGGCCGAGCCGCGCTTCGATATGGGCGTAGTCGATCGCCTTTCGGGAGGCGTTGACGACGAGCATCAGACGGCCGTCGTCGGCCCCGCCGGCAGCGCGCGTCACCATCAGATCGTCGATGATGCCGCCGTCGTCCGTCAGCAACTGGGTGTAGCGGATGCGGCCGGGCTGCAGCCCGAGCAAGTCGCCTGGCACCAGCGCTTCCAGCGCCGCGGCCGTCGCGTCGTGGTTCGGACCGAAGAGAGCCGCCTGCCCCATATGCGAGACGTCGAACAACCCCGCTTTCTCGCGGGTCCACAGATGCTCCTTGAGCACGCCCAACGGATACTGCACCGGCATCTCGTAGCCGGCGAACGGCACCATCTTGGCGCCAAGCTTGACGTGCTCGGCATAGAGCGGTGTGCGCAGCAATTGAGCGGCTGGATCGGCAGCGCCGGTCCCCATGTCGGTCTCCACAATGGCTCCAACGCCCGCCCCATGCCGGCGTCACGAGCCCCCTCTGTCGTGGGACCTGAGAGATTTCGCGCAAGACCGGAGGCCCGCACTTATCCCCTTGGGTGAGACGACGCCCTGTCGGCCGCCGCCTGCTTTCCAGAGCGCCACCTGCGCCGCGGTCCTTTGGCCTGAGAGTTTCCGGGGCGGTTGCTCCTTCGGCGCCCGGATCTCGCCGCTCGGGCAAGATCCAAGTCTCTCCCGCGGGCCTGATGTGGCTATGTCGTCGTCAAACTACACGAGGGCCGAGCTCAGCGGAAGCCTATCCGGCCGGCATGCTGTGCACGCCGCCGTTGCGTCGAGTGCAGAGGGCGTCCGGCACTCCGTCGATCAGACCTGAACGACAGGCGCCTACAGGCGCCGGAGCCGGTTGGGACATCCAGGGGAGCGTCCGAGCCACCACGTCAGGCGGCAGGACCTTTGTCAAAGGCGACGTAGAGCTTGTAGTCGGCGGGCCGCGAGCCCTCGGGGATCGCGAAGCTCACGGTCCTCACCGCCGAGAAGTAGCCAATAGGCTTTTCCACCGTGATCTCGGACTGAACCGCGACCGGCTCGGTCTGGATCTTCTCGCGATTGGCATCGGTCACGAAGACGTTGACCGGCAGGTTGACGACACCGGGCGCCCCCTTGGGTCCGAGCAGCACGCGACCCGAGAACCCGAACTTCACCGTCACGAGCCCCGGCTGGATGGTGCATTCGCGGGCCGTCTGCGTGATCTCGCCCCGGTGAACGACGGCGAGGCTGTCGCCATCCCGTCCATCGGCATAGACGGTCAGGAGCCGGTCGTTCGGCCAGACGACGAACTCGGGGCATGGGGTACCGACGGAGGCCGTGGCCGAAGCCCCCTGGCCGCCATCCGGGACCGCGCTCAGCATGGGATCGCCGATGAGCGACGGAGATGCCGCCTCGGGCTCGGCCTGCGACCCGAGCCATCCGGAGGAGAGCGAGCCCATGCCACATCCGGACAAGCCGGCCGCCAGCACGGCGGCAGCGACAATCCGGATGCCGACCCGCATCCGTGTGAGAGTTGCTTGCCTCACGTCCCCCATCCCAATCGATCAAATTGCGACCGGCGCCGGCCCGTTCTTTACGCCAACTCCGAATCGTGACCTTTGCGGCTCGTTGAACTTCAACCTAGCACCCGGCCTCGACCGCGCCAACATCACCCTTTTCAGGTTGACGGCGATGCGGCATCAAGACCATCTAGCCAGCATGTCCAGAGACGGTCGAAGCCCCGAATCCACAAAGCCACCACTACGTATCCTGCTCGCGGCCCCACGCGGGTTCTGCGCGGGCGTGGACCGGGCCATCCAGATCGTCGAGAAAGCGCTGGAGCAGTACGGTCCGCCCGTCTATGTCCGCCATGAGATCGTCCACAACAAATACGTGGTAGACACCCTCAGAGCCAAAGGTGCCGTTTTTGTGGAGGAGCTGGACGAGATTCCGGATGGCGACGCGCCTGTGGTGTTCTCGGCACATGGCGTTCCGAAATCGGTCCCCATGGAGGCCGGGCGCCGGCGCCTCTTCTATCTCGATGCCACCTGCCCGCTCGTGTCAAAGGTGCATGTCGAGGCCGAGCGACACTTCGCCGAGGGCCGCGAGATCGTGCTAATCGGGCATGCGGGGCACCCCGAGGTGATCGGGACGATGGGGCAATTGCCCGAAGGGGTCGTGAGCCTCGTCGAGACCGTCGCCGACGTCAGCACCTTCGAGCCACGCCAGCCGGATCGTCTCGCCTATATCACGCAAACCACCCTCTCCGTCGACGACACCGCCGGCATCGTCGCCGCGCTACGGGCGCGCTTCCCGGCGATCGCCGGCCCCCATCGCGAGGACATCTGCTACGCCACCACGAACCGGCAAGCGTCGGTCAAGGCGATCGCCGGCCGCTCCGATGCGGTTCTCGTCGTCGGCGCACCGAACAGCTCGAACTCGAAGCGCCTCGTCGAGGTGGCCGAGCGCTCGGGGGCTCGCCAGTCGATGCTCATTCAGCGGGCCGACGAGATCCCCTGGGAGCGGCTCGACGGCGTGGCGACGGTGGGGATAACGGCGGGTGCCTCGGCGCCCGAGATCCTCGTCGACGAGATCATCGCGGCCTTCAAGTCGCGCTATGAGGCGACGGTCGAGACGGTGACGACGGCAGCCGAAACCATCACCTTCAATCTGCCACGCGAGTTGAGGGACTAGCGCGCATGGCGGTCTATACCGAGATCTCGGATGAAGCATTGGCGCAGTTCATCGCCACCTACGACATCGGCGCCGTGACCTCGGTCAAGGGCATTGCCGAGGGGGTCGAGAACTCCAACTATCTGCTCGGCACGACGGAGGGCAGCTATATTCTGACGCTCTACGAGAAGCGCGTCGCGTTGGAGGACCTGCCGTTCTTCCTGGGCCTGATGGAACATCTGGCAGCGAACGGTCTGGCCTGCCCGACACCCGTCAGGGATCGCGCCGGGTCGATGCTCGGCAGGCTCTCGGAGCGCCCGGCGGCCATCGTCACGTTCCTCAAAGGCGTCTCCGTCCGGCGCCCGGCCATGCATCACTGCGCCCGGCTCGGCACCGCGCTCGCCGAGCTGCATCTGAAGGGCGAGGGCTTTGCGCTCCGGCGTCCGAACGCGCTGTCGCTCTCAGGCTGGCGCGAGCTGGCTCAGAAGCTCGGCACGGATGCAGAGAAGGTCACCCCGGGATTGGCCCGGCTGATCGCCGACGAGATCTCCGAGCTCGGTGACATCTGGCCGAAGAACCTGCCGGCCGGCGTCATCCATGCCGATCTCTTCCCGAACAACGTCTTCTTCCTGGGCGATCGCCTGTCGGGCCTGATCGATTTCTATTTCGCCTGCAACGACCTTCTCGCCTATGATCTCGCCGTGTCGATCAACGCCTGGTGCTTCGAGCCGGACTTCTCCTTCAACATCACCAAGGCCCGGGCCATGCTGCGTCACTACGCTGAGACCCGGCCCCTCGACCAAGCAGAGATCGACGCCCTGCCGACGCTTTGCCGCGGCGCGGCTCTGCGCTTTCTCCTGACGCGGGCCTACGACTGGCTGCACACGCGCGAGGACGCCCTGGTCAACCGGCTCGATCCGGGCGAGTACATCCGCAAGCTCCGCTTCCACCAGAGGGTCGCGAGCCCGGCCGACTACGGCATCGAGGTCGCTCGATGAGCGAGCGGCGACCGAAGATCACGATCTATACGGACGGTGCCTGCTCGGGCAATCCGGGTCCCGGTGGCTGGGGCGCGATCTTGATCTCCGGCTCGCATCGCAAGGAGCTCAATGGCGGCGAGCCGGCGACCACCAACAATCGCATGGAGCTCACCGCCGCCATCCAGTCGCTCGAGACCCTGAGGCGGCCGTCCGATGTCGCGCTTTACACGGACTCCAGCTATCTGAAGGACGGCATCACCAAATGGATCCACGGCTGGAAGCGCAACGGCTGGCGCACCGCCGACAAGAAGCCCGTCAAGAATGTCGAGCTCTGGCAACGCCTCGAAAACGCGCTCGCGCGCCACAGGATTGAATGGCACTGGATCAAGGGTCACGCCGAGAACGAGGAGAACGAGCGCGCGGACGAGCTCGCCCGGGAAGGCATGAAACCGTTCAAATCGAGCGGCGAGTCGCGGTCCGCCGCTGGCGAAGAATCCGGAGTTTGACGAGATCCTCATGCGCGCGCTGATCCCGCTCTACGTCACGACCTTCGTTCTGCAGGGCGGCGGCGGCCTGCTCATCACGCTGCTGACCGTCCGCGCGAGCCGTGAGGGATTCTCGGCAACCTCGATCGGCCTCATCGGCACGCTCTATTTCGTCGGCTTCCTGCTCGGTACACTGACGGCAACGCGCCTCATCGCCCTGGTGGGGCATATCCGCGTCTTCTCCGCCCTGGCCGCAACCGCTGCCGCCGGGACTTTGGCGCTGGTCCTCTATATCGAGCCCTTCAGCTGGATGGCCATCCGATTCATCATGGGCTTCTGTTTCTCCGGCCTCTTCACCGTGCTCGAGAGCTGGCTCAACGGCGCGGCGGCCAACGCGGCGCGCGGCCGCGTCCTCAGCACCTACGGCTTCGTCGATCTGGTCGCGGCCACCGGCTCGCAGCTCCTCCTGCCAGTGCTCGGCGCCGACGGCTTCGACGCCATCGCCGTGACGGCGATGCTACTGACCCTGTCGCTGGTGCCCATCGCCATTACGCCGACCGCCGCCCCCGCCCATGCGGAGGCGCGCAGCATCGCTGTCTGGGAGGTCTGGCGCGTCTCGCCGCTCGCCTTCGTCGGCTGCTTCATCGTCGGGCTGACCAACAGCGCTTTCCGAACCGTCGGCCCGCTCTACGCGCACGAGATCGGCCTCGGCATCGCCGGCGTCGCCTTCTTCATGAGCGCCGGCATTGCTGGCGGGGCCCTGCTGCAGATGCCCCTCGGCTGGCTCTCCGATCGGTTCGACCGACGGCGCATCATGCTGCTCGCGACCGCCTGCGCCTCGCTCGCCGGTGCGGTGCTCGCGGCATTGAGCGGCAGCTCGGACTACATCGCCTATGGCTCGGCCCTGCTGTTCGGTGCCTTCGCCATGCCGCTCTACTCGCTCTCGGCGGCCCATGCCAACGACTTCGCCAAGCCGGGTCAGTACTCGACGGTCGCGGCTGGCCTGCTGTTCACCTTCGCGGTCGGCGCCGCCGCAGGTCCGACCCTCGGGTCGCTGGCGATCAATGCCCTAGGCCCGGCCGGACTCTTCGTCTATATCGCCATCGCCCATGCCTCGCTGATCGTCTGGGCGCTTATCCGCATGGCCGTCCGTCCGACGGTTCCACGGGCCGAGCGGGTGCGCTACAAGCCCGAGATACATCCGATACCTGCCGGCCCCGTCGACTACAGTTCTTCCGAGACGACGGCGCCGGACCTCACCGCCGAGACGTGATCCTGGATCGCCATGCAGCTCATCACCACGACCGACGCACTTGCCGAGGCCTGCCGGCGTCTCAGAGGGCATTCCTATGTCGCCGTCGACACCGAGTTCATGCGGGAGCAGACCTACTACCCGGAGCTCTGCCTGATCCAATTGGCCTCGCCCGTCGAGGAGCTGCTGGTCGACCCACTGTCGGAGCGGCTCGACCTCGGCCCGTTCCTCGAGCTGATGGCCGATCACAACGTGCTGAAGGTGTTTCACGCCGCCCGACAGGACCTCGAGATCGTCTACCTGAAATCCGGCCAGCTGCCCGAACCCCTTTTCGACACCCAGGTCGCCGCCATGGTCTGCGGCTTCGGCGACTCGATCAGCTTCATGAACCTGGCCAAGAAGATCGCCGGCGTCGACATCGACAAGAGCTCGCAGTTCACGGACTGGAGCCGGCGTCCACTCTCCGAGAAGCAGCTGCGCTATGCGCTCGGTGACGTCGTCCACCTCAGGCCGATCTACGAGCGGTTGGCCGACGACCTGGAGCGCTCCGGCCGAGCGGAATGGCTCGACGAGGAGATGTCCGGCCTGATGGCGCACGAGACCTACCGCCAGCATCCCGAGGAGGCATGGCAACGGCTCAAGCTGCGGGTCAAGTCGCGCAAGGCCCTGGGTGTCCTGATGGAGGTCGCAGAGTGGCGCGAGCGCTCGGCCCAGACCCAGAACGTGCCCCGCGGTCGCATCCTGAAGGACGATGCCATCTACGACATCGCCAACCAGATGCCGCAGAGCATCGACCAGTTGCAGCAGCTCCGCTCGATTCACGACGGCTTCTCGCGCTCGCAGCGCGGACGGGAGATCGTCGAGGCCGTGAAACGCGGGCTCGACCGCGATCCGCGCACGCTGCCGCAGCTCGACCGCGCCAAGCCGGTCCCGCCCGAGGCCAATGCCGTGCTGGAGCTTCTGAAGGTGCTCTTGAAGGCGGTTGCCGCCGAGCATCAGGTCGCCGCCCGCCTCATCGCCTCGTCGGAGGATCTCGAGGCCATCGCCATCTCCGACAAGGCCGATGTCGCCGCTCTCACCGGCTGGCGGCGCGAGCTGTTCGGCGAGGCGGCGCTGAAGCTCAAATCAGGACGGCTCGGCCTCGTGATCCGGGGCGGGCAGGTCAATGCGGTGGAGGTGTAGAGCGGCAACCTGACGAAATCGGCGTGGAGGAGCGGTTGCCAACAATGTTCGGAGGGGTAGGCGCAAGGAGCAACCGCAATCTTTGACAGGCTCTACCCGGACCGCCCCGCGAGAAAAGTCAGGATAGCCGCATTGACGTCTCGCGCATTGTCCTCGTGCATCAGGTGAGAGGCATCTGCGATCTCTTTCAATTGGGATTGCGGCAGCAGCGCGTGCAGGTGCGCCGACAAGTGCCGCAGGAAGGGTGGGCTCCGCTGACCGACGAGCAGCATCGTCGGCACGTCGAGGGCACGAAGATCAGCCTTGTCGAGCGGCGGGAATCCCTGGCCCAGGAGCTGTGCCTTTTCAGCACGTCTGTTCTGCCAAACCTGCTGCATGCGAGTCTCGGACAGCTTGTCGAAATACGCTCTGCCGAGGACGCCGGTGCCGAAGGCCCGGATCGCCGCCTTGTCGTCGCCGCTTCGGAAAGCTCTCTGGGCTGGGGAGACGGCCCTCGCGCCGAACGTCATGATGGCGGCCGCGGTTCGCGGGCTGTGCATGAAGAGTCGGATCAACTCCATGGGACGGGGCTGCGGGCTGACGAGGAGCGTCAGGACCGGCGGCTCCATCAGGATCAGACTCCTGGCGATAGGGCGTTTCCGAATTGCCGCCAGTAAAGCCACGAATGCGCCGTATGACTGGCCGACGAGATGCACCCTGTCGAGGCCAAGCCTGCCGAGCAGCGACACGAGATCGTCGACATGAGCGTCCATCGGGTCGTCCAGGCCAGCCGCGATGTCGGCATTGGGCCGCGCATAGCGGCGGCTGTAGGCGATGGCGTGATAGTAGGCGCCGAGCGCATCAAGCTGACTGTGCCAGGTGCGTAAATCCGAAGCTCCGCCATGCACCAGCACGACCGGCTCGCCGCGACCCCTTTCGCGATAGGCGAGAGAGGCACCATTCACGACAACGGAAGACAGGTTGTCAAAGTCGCTGGGCATTTGAAGTCGATCATATGCCCTATGACCGAACCTGCAAGTCGGTCCTGTCGAGACCACCTACTCGCAGTCGGCGCCGTGGCATCTCAACCTGCGCGGGCTGCCGAGGCGTCGGCCGCGGGCGCGATATCGGCAATCGGAGCAATGGCCAGCCACGTCTGAAATGCCCGGGACAGCCGTTGGCTCGCATGGACCTGCAGCCGGTCATCGGAAATGGCTTTCTTGAGGGGAATGTCCCCACGCCAGACCTGGATGAGGTCCGACAATGTCGTGCTGACATAGACGTCCGACCCTCTGTCCGGCGGGGTCAGGCACAGCTCGCAGCGCCCCGCCTCGTTCAAGAACCACCACCGGCGCTTGTGTTGCGGCTGGTCGGTGAGCTCGAATTCGACGATACGCCGACCGCGCCCGAGACTTTCCGGGCTCGCCCCTTTCTCGAGCGCCCAGAGCAGAAGACCCAGATCCTTCTCGTGCTCCGCCAATGCGCGCCGGCTCCAGCGCTGCCCCCATACGCCGAGCGCCATCACCAGCGGAATAAGCTCGCTCCCCGCTTCGGTTAGCTGATATGTCCAGCCACTTCGAGCCTCGTCCTGGCACCGCACCACGACCCCTTCGGCCACCAGCTCCTTCAGACGTTTGGAGAGAAGTGTCGGGGACATGAGCGGCACGCCGCGCTGGATATCGGAATACCGGGCGCTGCCTGTCATGAGCTCGCGAATGATGAGCGCCGTCCAGCGCTCACAGAACAGCTCCGCGGCTTTGGCGACCGGACAGAACTGATTGTAGCTCCGCATGATCGTGCCTCCGGGCGAGAGGATCAGGATAGAGCTTCACCGACATGCGTAAACTACAGTTTTTGGAGTAGTCTTGACCGCGCCCGTCAGCTCCAATCGTGCCACAGCGATAGGAGGCCGACATGCCGCATGATTCCGATACCTGCATTCTTGAGCACAACCGTCCGTCCGCTGTGATGTGGGGCGCCGGCGGCCGCAGCTACGACCAGGTCAGCTTCGCGATCTCGGACGCGCTGGCCCACGCCGCACAACGACTGGCCCCCGCTCCTGGTGCCAGGGCGCTCGATTGCGCGACCGGCACCGGCTGGACCGCGCGCAATGTCGCCCGCATGGGCGCCTCGGTGTCGGCGATCGACATCGCGCCGGAATTGCTGGCGGCGGCGAAAGAGCTATCGAAGGGTTTCACGCCGCAGATCGACTACCGTCTGGCGGATGTCGAGGCTCTACCCTTCGCCGACGCCGCCTTCGACAATGTCATCTCGACATTCGGCGTGATGTTTGCCGGCGATCATCGGCGGGCGGCGGGTGAGTTGTCGCGGGTCTGCAAGACCGGAGGCCGGATGGTTCTCGCGACCTGGACGCCCGATGGCGCGGTCGCCGAGTTCTTTGGGCTGATCGGTGCACATTCAAAGGAGCCGCCGCCTCCTCAGTCGCCCTTGAGCTGGGGCGATCCGGACTATTTGAGAGCGCTGTTCGGCGGTGCCTTCGACTTACAATTCGAGAGCGGCGTCAACAACGCCTACCACAAGAGCGAGGACGCCATCTGGCAATGGTATCTCGATGGATTCGGTCCGTTGCGCGCCCTGCACGCACGTCTCGATTCGGCCGGCCGGAGTGCGCTCAGACGCGATGTGGACGCCTACCACGCCCACTACCGCGTCCCCGCCGGGCTCTTGGTGAAACGCGACTATCTCGTGACGATCGGCACGCGGCGATGACGGGGCGATGCACGACGACAGCGGCGAAGCGGTGACGAAAACGGGCCTGCGATCCCTGTCGGCGTTGGGCCGGTGCTACCTTCGCCCCAGAACGATCACCCATCCGACAACCGCTCCGGCCAGTCCCTTCGCTGATCGGCCGTACCTTACCGTCCCGTCCGAATCTCGGCCGTCCGGCCGAGCAGATCGGCCAGTGTCGCAAACCGTTTCTGCAGCCGCTCGCCGTTGAGCGGCGCGAGGCTCGGCGGCAGCCTCAGCACCAGCTTCTTGCCCTCATAGGTCGGCGGTGCCCTATCGATGATGCCGGGCGCCCCGACCGACAGCATGTGCGCGGCCCGGATCGCCGCGCCGATGATGCGGGCACGCTTGATCTCGGGCTTGGGCACCAGCTTCACCAGGCGCTCGCTGAACTCGTTCCGCTCGCCGCCGGTGTGGCGGAAATAGACGGCGAGCGCCAGGAAGATGCGGCCGACATGCTCGATCCCCGAGAGCGCCGCGTGCGCCAGAACGTTGAGGCTCTGCTCGCCCCGATAGTCCGGATGCGCACGCCAGGCGATGTCGGAGATGAGACAGGCCGCGTGTCGAAGGCGCCGTTGCTCCGCCGTCTCCTCGGGACCCGGAGCCGTGAAAAGGCGGTCCGTCCAGTCGCACAGCTCGTGCGCATGCCTGGGCGAGCGCGATCTCAGCACGGCGTAATCCTCGCAGAAGGCCAGCAACGGATCCTGCCGACGCTCCTCCCGTGGCAGCAGCGTATAGAGCAAGCCCTCGCGAATGCCGAAGATCGAGAACACGACTCGCGACGGCTTGGTGCGTTGAATGAGCGAGCGGAGCACCACCGCGCCGAGGCCCAGCACGTCGCGCCGCGCCGGCGAGATCTGCTCGATGCCGGGCAGCTCCATGAGCTTCTTGGTCTTGATCAGAAGGTCGCAGTAGTCGGCAAGCTCGTCGCTGGCGCGCGCATAGCCGTGCGTCACATGCAGCGGATAGCCGATCGAGATCATGTGCAGTCGGGCGATGTTCCGCCAGGTGCCGCCGACCGCATAGAGCGTCCTGCCCTTGCCGTTGGCCAGCCAATCCAGGCTCTCGATGTCGTTGCTCGTGATCTCGGAGGCCTTTGCCAGATTGCCGCCGGCGCGCTGCTCGAGCGCCAGACCGCCGAGCGCGAGCGTCGTCGCCTGGCTCAGTCCGGCTGGCGTCAGATCAATGACCTCGAGGCTGCCGCCACCGAGATCGGCCGCGATGCCGTCGGGCCGGTCGAAACCGGAGAGGATGCCGGCGGCAGCGAGCTCCGCCTCGCGCCGGCCGGACAGCAGCATGATCTTGCCCCCGGCGGCCGCCTCGGCCTCGCGGACGAATGCCTCGCAGTTCTCGGCGTCGCGGACCGCGGCGGTCGCCAGCATCCAGGGCTTACCGGCGCCAAGCTGGTCGACGATGGCACGAAAGCGCCTGAGGGCCACCAGCGTCCGCTCCGCCGGCTCTCCCTCGATCCGCCGCTTCTTGGCGACCACTCGCCCGAGGCCACATAACACCTTCTCGTTGAACAGCGGTGCTGGGCTCCGTGAGGCAACCTCATAGACCACGAGACGGACCGAGTTCGAGCCGATGTCGATGACGGCGACAGGCGCCGCGCCGTGCAGCCGTCCCTGCGCCCGATCCGGCATCCTGGCCAGCCTGGTCATAGACGGCACCGGCGGCTCATCTCGGCCGGCCCGCAATGTCGCGCGGCGGGAAGTTCTCCGTCAGCGCCTCGCCACGGCCAGACAGGCTCGGGTTGTTCATGAAATACTCATGGGCGTTGAACGGCTGCTCGCCCTCCACCGGCTGAATGCGCTCGCTGGCGCCATCGGCCCTGATCCGCCAGCTCTGCTGATTGTCCTTGAGATTGGCCACCATGATCTGGTCGAGGATCTGCTCGTGCACCGTCGGATTGCTGATAGGCGTCAGTGCCTCCACTCGGCGGTCGAGGTTGCGCTGCATCATATCGGCGGAGGAGATGTAGACGACGGCCTGTCGGGACGGCAAGCCGTGGCCGGCGCCGAAGCAATAGATGCGGCCGTGCTCGAGGAACCGGCCGACGATGCTCTTTACTCGGATAGTCTCGGAAAGTCCGGGAATCCCCGGTCTCAGGCAGCAGATGCCGCGCACGACGAGGTCGATCTCGACGCCGGCCTGACTGGCGCGATAGAGCGCATCGATGATCCTCGGATCGACGAGCGAGTTCATCTTCATCCAGACGGCGCCGGGCCGTCCGGCCTGCACGTGCTCGATCTCCTCCTCAAGATGCCGCATGATCCGCTTGCGGATGCCGTGCGGCGATGCCGCCATGCGCTCGAGCTCGGCCGGCTCGGCGTAGCCCGTGACGAAGTTGAAGATCCGCGTCACGTCCTGACCGATGACCGGATCGGCGGTGAAGTAGGAGAGATCGGTGTAGATCTTCGCCGTCACCGAATGGTAGTTGCCGGTGCCGATATGGCAGTAGGTCGCCAACTGCCCGCGCTCGCGCCGGACGATCAGCGCCAGCTTGGCATGGGTCTTGAGCTCGAGCAGCCCGTAGACGACGTGGACCCCGGCATTCTCGAGCTGGCGGGCCCAGTTGATATTGGCGAGCTCGTCGAAGCGGGCCTTGATCTCGACCACCGCCGTCACCAGTTTGCCGGCCTCCACGGCCTCCTTGAGCAACCGGACGATCGGGCTGTCTTTGCTGGTTCGATACAGCGTCCATTTGATCGCGACGACGTCGGGATCGGCCACCGCTTGCTTCAGAAACTGCACCACCACGTCGAAACTCTCGTAGGGGTGATGGACGACGAAATCCTTCTTGCGGATTGCAGCGAAACAGTCGCCGTCGAAGGCGCGGATGCGTTCCGGGAAACGGATCTCGAAGGGTGGGAATTGCAGATCGACGCGCTCCGGCGTGATCAGCTCCTTGACGTCGACGAGACCGAGCAGGCCCTCTTGCCGGAACACGGCGTCGGCATCCGCCTCGAGCTCGCGAACGACGAAGCGTTGCAGATTGGCCGGCATGTCGGAATCGAGCTCGATGCGAATGACGGCACCGCGCCGGCGGCGGTCGAGTGCCGTCGCCTCGACGGTCCGCATCAGATCCTCGCCCTCTTCGAGGATTTCGAAGTCACTGTCCCTGAGGACTCGAAAGGCGCCGAGACCACGCGCGGAGAAGCCCGGAAACAGCCGGGCCACGAACAGGCTGAGCACCGTCTCGATGCGGACGAACCGCTGGTTGGCCGGGCTCTGGCCGTCCGGCCGTGGCAGCTGGATGAAGCGCGGGGTCGACTGCGGCACCGGCAACAGGGCGTGCATCATCTTGCCATCCTCGCGGCGGACGAGGTCGAGCACGACGGCAAATCCGAGCGAGGGAATGAACGGAAAGGGATGTGCCGGGTCGACGGCGAGAGGTGTCAGGATGGGAAACACCTCGGCCATGAAGATCTGTTCCAGATACCGGCGGTCCTCAGGGCCGAGGCTGCCGGCCTCGACGATTTCGAGACCTTGGCCGGCGAGCGCATCGCGGAGTGCCCGCCAGAGCGATTGCTGGTCGCTCGTCAGAATGCCGACCATCTCGTTGATCCTGACGAGCTGCTCGGCCGCCGTCAGGCCATCGGCGCTGCGATGCGAGACATTGGCCCTCACCTGCTCGTAGAGTCCGGCGACTCGCACCATGTAGAACTCGTCGAGGTTGGAGGCGGAGATCGACAGGAAGCGGACGCGCTCGAGCAAGGGATGGCGCCCGTTCGCCGCCTCCTCGTAGACACGACGGTTGAACTGCAGCCAGGACAGCTCGCGATTGTAGTAGCGCTCCGGGCTATCCTTGAGGCTCACGCCGTCGTCCGACGATGCCTGATCCACCACCTTGATGCGGCCGCCCTTCATCCGCGCTGCCATCTCTCGTCTCCTGGAATGCTGCGCAGAGCCTTTGACGGGTCGGTCGAACACGCATGCCGGCCCGGTCCCGGAGCCTGTCCCACGCCAACATGACAGATCGACGACACACGCCTCCCCCTCGTCACATCAGTCCTCATCGTGGTCTCTCGCACCGATCCCTGCCAGCACATCGCGCACCAGATCGCGCGTGACCGGCTGCTTAGCCTGCCAGACGCGCCGATCGATCGCCTCGACCATTCGGATCGCCGCCCGCATTGAGCGCTCCATGTGGCGGGCCAGATGTGCGACGGCAGCCGGGCTCGCCATCAGCTGCCGGTCACCCAGCAGCTTGATCAAGACGGCGCGAAGCAGCGCCTCGTCGGGCTCGCCGATCGGCACCACCGGCAAGGCCCGGGCCCGCGACCTCAGATCCGGCATGGCGATCGACCATGTGCCGGGGGCCGATCGCGCCGTCATCAGCACATGGCCACCGATGTCCCGAACCTGATTGATGAGATGGAAGACGGCATGCTCGTCCTTGAGGCCCCGGTCGATATCCTCGACGACCAGCGCGCGCCGTTCTGCGTGCTGGCGGACGACGTCGTCCGTCAGCTCGGAGGCCATCACGAGCGGCGCTCCCGAGCGGAGCTGCCAGACATGCGCGAGATGGCTCTTGCCGGAGCCTTCGGGGCCGACCAGCGCGACGACGCGGTCGCGCCAGCCTGGATAGGAATCGACCAGATCGACGGCGGGCCGATTGCTGCCGCTGACGATGAAGTCCTCGGCCCCCAGCGCCGGCCTGAGCGCGAGATCGAGGACCAGCTGCTCGGCTCGCCCGGCGCTCAAGGAAGGGCTCCATCGGCGTCAGGGGACGCGCCGTCGGCCGTTGCGGGATCGTTCGGTCCGGAGGCGACCGGATCCATGCCGCGATAAAGCAAGCTCTCGCGGTACTCGTCGAGCGCGAAGCGAACCAGCACGCCGATGGCCGCGGCCGCCGGAACCGCGACGAGCATGCCGACGAAACCGAACAGGTAGCCGAAGGAGAACACCGCAAAGATGATCCAGACTGGATGCAGCCCGACGCTGCCGCCGACGATCCGGGGCGACATGACATTGCCATCGAGCACCTGCCCGAAGGCGAAGACGCCCGCGACGAGGGCGACCGGCGCCCAGTCCGGCCAGAACTGCGAGATCGCCATGGCCAACGCGACCAGACCCGCGAGAATGGAGCCGACCAGCGGAATGAAGCCGGCCAGGCCGGTGCAGAGACCGATCAGAAGGCCGTATTTCAGTCCCGCGAGCGAGAGCGCAGCAGCGTAGTAGGTGCCCATGATCAGGCACACGAGCGCCTGTCCGCGAAAGAAGGCTGCGAGCTTGCCGTCGATCTCGCTGGCCAGGGCGCGAATGCGCGGCGCATGCTGTCGCGGCAGCCAGTTGTCGACGCCCCGGACGAGATCGTGCCAGTCGACCAGCAGGTAGAATGCGACGACGGGCGTCACCGCGAGCAGGCCGAGGAAGTTGATGAAGGCCAGTCCGCCGCTCAGGAGCGACGTGAGGACGCTCCCGATCGTGTCGGTCAGCCCTTTGTCAAAGCCTCCCAACGGATCGCCCGAACCCGCCGCGGCTCCCTTGCCGAGCCAGGTGAGCGATGCCTGATCGGCCAGCGCGCGGAGCCGCTCGTAGATTCCCGGCAGCGCTTCGATGAGAGCGGCGAGCTGATCGGCCACCAGCGGCACGAGGAAGACAAGGGCCAAGGCGGCCAGCACCGCCAGACCGACAATCAAGGCGAGCGTCGCCCAGACCCGCGACAGCCCGAGCCGCTCGATGCGGTCGACGACGGGGTTGAGGGCGTAGGCAATGACGATGCCGGCGACGAACGGCAGCAGGATGCCGTTCAGAAGCGCCACCAGCAGCAACGCCGCCGCCACGACGCCGAGCCAGGCGAGAGCCTGCTGCCGGAGCCTCATTTCCCGGGCCCTTCGCTCTTGCGCCGATCGAGGACGACCGGACCGTCGTTGACGACGCCATAGCCGGTCAGGTGCCGAAGCCAGGTCTGCAGATAGATTCCCGTCGAGACGACGATCAGGCCGGCGGTTACCAGCACCAGCAACTGCCGGAAGCCCGCCAGGCCGAGATCAAAGCCGGCATCGGCCAGGGTGGCAACCGCGAGCGCCACCTGCGCGGCCGTGTTGAGCTTGCCGGAAAAATGCGGTCGCATCGTCATCGGCCGGCCGAGCATATGGGCGATGACGACGGCGATGACGATCAGCACGTCGCGGCTGACCACCAGCACGACCAGCGAGGCCGGCATCCAGCCGTAAAAGCCGAGTGTCAGGAACATCGACACCAGCAGCAGCTTGTCGGCAACCGGATCGAGATAGGAGCCGAGCTCGGTGCGCCAGCCGAACTGGCGGGCAAGGTAGCCGTCGAGCGCATCGCTCAGCCCGGCGAGCAGCACCAGAACGAAGGCCAGCCTGAACTCGCCCGAGATGATGAGCGAGATGATGAACGGTACGATCAAGACCCGTGCCAGGCTGATGAGATTGGGAGCGTTCAAGGTGGCATTCCGTTCAGGCGTCGACCGCCTCGCAAGTGCGGCGGGTGGCCGTCGATTCTCTTCGACCGGTCGGCGCCGATTGTGGCGGGAAAGCCTCGTTACGTCGAGACCTCAGTTCGACCTGAGCACCAGCCCGTTACCCCCACCGGCAAGACTGAGGCCCTGCGACTCCAGGGCCGACTGCAGCTGATTGGCGTCGCCCGGAAAGAAAATGGTGACATCGGCGGAGCGGGCCGACAGTGCTCCGACCTTGACCGCCTGGACACCCGGAACGGCACCGAGCCGCCCCCTGATCTGCTGCCAATCGCCCAGGCTCTCGAACTCGGCCCTGACGCGAATGCCGGCGGCGCCCGAAGCCGGTTCGCCCGAGGCCGAGGTTGTCTCGCCGACCGACGGCAGGCCGGAAAATTCGCCGCCGCCGTCGCCGAAATCGCCGGCAGCGCCGGCACCGAAGCCAGAGCGGGCCTTGATCCGCTTCCAGCGGCCTTCGAGGACGCCGAGAGCGATGATCGCCGCCGTCTCCGCCGTATAGCCGAGATCGCCATCCTGGATCGTGTAGACGCGGACCAGGCTGATGGGGCCGACCCGGTCCCTGCCGATCAGCGAGACCTTCAGCTTGTTGCCGTCCTCGACCGGCTCGGCGAGCGCCACGACCACCCGGTCTGCGTCGGCCTCAGCCTCGACGATGCCGAGCGCCCGGGACTGGCCCTTCGCGAGGGCGCGGAAGACATCGTCGGTGGACGACGCGCCCGGCCGTGTGAGCTTGATCGGCGTCAGGGCATGCGCCAGGTCGAGGCCCGCCCAGGCCGAGCGCCAGACCGCCTGTCCGTCGCTGCCATCCTCTGGTCCAAGATACTTGGCGACGACGGCGATCGCCCCCGACTGCTCGTCGGTATAGGGCAATCCGCTCGCCATCAGGAACTGGCGCACCGAATCGGGGCGAAAGTGATACTCGAGCGTGGCGATGTATTCCGTGGCCGAGTTCTGCTCGTCGCTGACGCTGACATCGCTCAGCATATCCTCGACGCTCTTGGCCGGAAGCTTGGGAAGCTTGCGATAGGCCGTCACATCGACGAGCCGCTTGAGGAGATAGCGGAAGGCGTCGCGCTTGCCTTCCTCGAGCGCCTTGTCCTTGGCCGTGACGGCATCGACGGCGACGGCGCTGACCGGATAATTCGAGACCTGATAGACAATGCTCGACTGCGCCAGGGCAGCCGCCGGCAGGATCACGGCGAGCGCCAAGGCCGTGATGGCCACGCCAATGCCCAAAACCCGGCCGTCCCGCATGCTCTCGTCTCCTGCTGCCGCTGCCGGAGGTATCATGCGCGGCCCCCGCGGCAGAATTCTGGCCTTGAAATGCCGGCGTCCCGGACTGGCCTTGTCGAAACCGAGCTGATAAAGCCCGGCGAGCCCTTATAACCGACTCGCTTTGCGAGAGGGGAGCCTCGTGACACGGCCCGGCAATGGTTTGACGTATCAGGACGCCGGCGTCGATATCGATGCCGGCAACGCCCTCGTCCGCGCCATCAAGCCGCTGGCCCGCGCGACGGCGCGACGCGGCGCCGACGCGGCCCTCGGCGGCTTCGGCGGGCTGTTCGACCTCAAGGCGGCCGGCTTCCGGGACCCCGTCCTGGTCGCCGCCAACGACGGCGTCGGCACCAAGCTCGAGATCGCTATCGAGACCGGCTTGCACGATACGATCGGCATCGACCTGGTGGCCATGTGCGTCAACGACCTCGTGGTGCAGGGTGCCGAGCCATTGTTTTTCTTGGACTATCTGGCGGTCGGCACGCTCGACGTCGGGGTCGCGACCCGGATCGTCTCCGGCATCGCCGAGGGTTGCCGGCAGGCCGGCGCGGCACTGATCGGCGGTGAGACGGCCGAGATGCCGGGCATGTATGCCGCGAAGAGCTATGACCTCGCCGGCTTCGCCGTCGGCGCCGTCGAGCGGAACGAGATCCTGCCACGGACCGATATCGAGACTGGCGATGTGCTGATCGGCCTCGCCGCCTCGGGCGTCCACTCGAACGGCTACTCGCTGGTGCGACTGATCGTCCGCAAGGCCGGGCTCGACTGGCAAAGGCCGGCGCCGTTCGCCTCCGGACAAAGCCTTGCCGAGGCCCTGCTGACGCCGACCCGGATCTATGTCCAGCCGGTTCTCGAGGCGATCCGGGCGACCGGCGGCGGCGGGCCCGGTGGCGCCATCAAGGCCCTCTCGCACATCACCGGCGGCGGTCTCACCGAGAATCTGCCGCGGGTCATGCCGACCGGCCTTGCCGCCCATATCGACCTTTCAGCCTTCCGCGCGCCGGCTGTCTTCGGCTGGCTGCAGACGTCAGGCGGCATGGCCGAGACCGAGATGCTGCGCACGTTCAATTGCGGTATCGGCATGGTCGTCGTCACCGCCAGGGCAGAGGCCGAGGCGGTGCTCGCCGCCCTCCGCGCGTCGGGCGAGGACGCGCGCATCATCGGCGCCGTCGAGCCGGGCCGGGGCATAAAGTCCGAGGCCAAGGGCAAGGGCGAGGCCGAGGCGGTGCGTTACTCGGGTGCGCTGAGAACAGCGTCATGACCAAGCGAAAGCGCGTCGCCATCCTGATTTCCGGCCGCGGCTCGAACATGGAGAGCCTGATCCGGGCGGCCCAGGACCCGGACTATCCGGCGGAGATCGTGACGGTCGTCTCGAACCGGCCGGATGCCCCCGGTCTCGCCCGTGCCAAGGCCCTCGGCATCGAAGCGGTACCGCTCGACCATACGAAATTCCCCTCGCGCATGACCTTCGAGCTGAAGCTCAACGGCATTCTCATCGAGCGCCAGGTCGATCTCGTCTGCAATGCCGGATTCATGCGGCTCCTGACGGCCGAGTTCGTCAATCGCTGGCTCGACCGGCACCTGAACATCCACCCTTCGCTCTTGCCGGCCTTTCCGGGTCTCGATACGCACCAGCGCGTGCTCGACTCCGGCGCCTGGATCACGGGAGCGAGCGTGCATTTCGTGCGCGTGGAGATGGATGCCGGCCCGATCGTCGCGCAGGCCGCCGTGCCGGTCGCGCCGGGCGATACCGCCGACAGCCTCGCCGAGCGCGTCCTCGCCGCCGAGCACCGGCTCTATCCCCATGCGCTTGAGCTCGTCGCCTCCGGCGCCGCCTACGTCATCGACGGTCGCGTGCTCTACACGACGCCCGGCGTGCCGCTCAGAGCCGCGATGATCTCACCGCCGCCGTTAACCAAATCCGAGCCCCAGGGCTGACTTGGGCCCTCGCCCGCGACAGAGTGCCTTGCGGCGAACCCGTCATATGGACTTTTCGCAACCGGCCGTGCAGCTTCGGTCGGGATCGGCGAGGGGTGGCCGGGGAGCACCGGCACGGCTCCTGCACCGGATGACTGTCCGAGCATTCCGGCCAGACGGCCGAGTCGGACGAACAGAACTAGAACACAGCCGCGCATCGCCCCTGGCCCTGCCGGCTATCGCCTCGGAGCCTGATCGATGTCGACTGTCGCGCCCGCCCACCAGCTCGGCGAGGAAAACAGCATCTGGTTCAAGCTGACGCCGCTCTTGAAGGGCGATCCGCAGAACCCGATGAAGATGCTGATGCAGATGACAGAGCGCTATGGCGGCGTCATCACGGTCAACATGGCGAACCAGCGCGTTGTCTTCCTCTCCGAGCCCGAACATTTCAAGCGCGTTCTCGTCACTAAGGCCGACGACTACATCAAGTATTTCGACGGGCTGAAGCCGATCTTTGGCAAGGCCATGATCACGCATGACGGTGCGCTCTGGCAGAAGATCCGCCTGCCGCAGCAGCCCGCCTTCCACCCTGACATGTTCGCCGAGTACATCCCCTACTTCATCAAGGCTATCCGGACCAAGATGGACATCTGGGCGGGCCTCGCCAAGTCCGGCGAGACCTTCGAGATGGTCGAGCAGACCTGGACGCTCGCGGCCGACATGATCTGCAAGGCGCTGTTCGATCGCGACATGCCGTTCAATCCGCATTTCGTCTTCAAATGCGTCAAGACCTATACCGACGTGATGAACCACAAGTCGATCCGGCTGAAGCGCGTGCATGGCGCCGAGTTCGAGGTGACGGAAGAGGATGCCGCCAAGGCCGTCGAGGCCTGGGTCAGCGTGCCACCGGCCGTCATCGCCGCCGATCCGCGCGAGGAGCGCGAGCGCACGCTTCTGAAGATGATCGAGGCCGCCGTCGCCGATCCGACGGTACCCGATTTCGATCAGCAGCAGGCGATCGACGAGCTGAAGCAGTATCTGTGGGCCGGCACCGAGACGACCGCGCTGACGCTCGCCTGGGCCATGTATCTCTCCTCCCGCTACCCGGAGACCGCCGAGCGCATCCGTCGCGAGGGCGAGGAGGTCTACGGCGACCGCGACCCGACCGCCGACGACTACTCGGCGCTCGCCTACACGCGCGCCGTCATCCAGGAGACCATGCGTCTCTATCCGCCGATCTGGGGCCTCATCCGCGTCGCCGCCAAGGACGACGTGATCGACGGCAAGGAGATCAAGGCCGGCGACCGCGTGGTGATGTTCGCCTACGGCACACATCACAGCGCCAAATACTGGGATAATCCGGAGGAGTTCCGACCCGAGCGCTTCATGGGCGAGGCGATGCGGAAGCGGAAACCCTACACCTATCTGCCGTTCGGCGGGGGAAAACGCTCCTGCATCGGCGGCGCCATGAGCCAAGTCGAGAACACGCTCGCGCTCTCGATTCTCTTGCGCCGTTTCCGGCCGGAGTATGTCGGCCAGGAGCCGCCCGGCCTCAACGCCACCGTGACGCTGACGCCGAAGGGCGGTCTGCATTTCCGGGTCAGGGAGCTGAGTTGACCTCTCGCGCGCCTGTCGACGCAATGCGCAAGCCCCTCGGGGGCCACTATGGCTACAACCGGCGTAGTGACATCTACTGGCCGTAGTAGATCCAGTCGCTCGTACCTACAGTGGCAAAATCGAAGCCCTGCAGCACGATCGTGAAATCCACCGCCGTGTTCCCGTCGTACCTATCGAAATAGACGAAGGTCGAATTGACGTTCGATACGTACTGGACTTCCACATGCCCGGTGCCGACCTTGTCTTGCCACGGTCCGTCGGCGAGAAAATCCAGCTCCCAATTGCCGAAGTTGTTGATGTGCCGGATCTCAGTGATGTCAATCTTGTCACCCTCGGCAGGATTGAAATCCTTGATCACATCAAGACCGGCAGGAATCGCCGTGATCAGGGATGCACTTCCGTAGGCGAGCTTCCCACTATCGGCGTCGGCATCGGTCGAATAGTTGCCGTACTTGAACGTATCGGCGCCGGCGCCCCCGTACATGACGTCAGCGCCGTCGTTGCCGCGGATCGTGTCGGCGCCGCCGCCACCGAACACCACATCTGCTCCGATACCTCCATCGAGAATGTTGGCGGCGGCATTGCCCGTCAGTCTGTTTGCCAACTCGTTGCCCGTGCCGTTGATCGCGCTCGTGCCGGTGAGAGTGAGATTCTCGAGATTGGCCCCGAGCACCCAGGTGACACTCGACTTCACCGTGTCGGTTCCCTGGTTGAGGGCTTCAATCGCTTTGTCGGTCGTCCGGTCGACGACATAGGTGTCATTGCCACGCCCGCCACTCATCTTGTCGGCGCCAAGGCCACCCGTCAGGACATTTGCTGCGGTATTGCCGACGATCGTGTTGGCGAGCGTGTTGCCGGTGCCGTTAATCGCGGCCGTGCCGGTCAATGTCAGGTTCTCGACGTTGGAACCGAGCGTGAAGGTCACCTTCGATTTTACGAGGTCGGTCCCTTGACCGCTGAGCTCGATCGCCTTGTCGCCCTTATTGTCGACGAGGTAGGTGTCGTTGCCACGCCCGCCCGTCATTCTGTCGGCGCCAGTTCCGCCGTTCAGAATGTCGTTGCCGGCGAGGCCGAAGAGGTCGTCATTGCCGCCGAGACCGAGGATCGTGTCGGCGGCGGCGGTGCCGCGCAGAATGTCCCTGAGACTGGTACCCTTGATCGTCGCCATGACGGTTCCTCTGACCGGATTTGTGATGCCTTCGGAGCAAATTCTAGACCATTTCTTGACCGATCATCACAGCTCAAACGGAGGAGGGGGTGAGCGTCCACGCTGGTTAACTATCCTGGCGGTCCGGCCTGCCGGACTACCCTCCCGCCAGCACCGCCGACCCGCCGGCGATCATCGCGATCGCCAGCCATTGCAGGGGTCCGATGCGCTCCTTGAGGATCGCCCAGGCGAGCAGCACGGTGACGACGGAGAAGCCGGCCGAGATCACGGCCGTGATCTCCGGATGCGCCGTGCCGCCGCCGGCCGTAAGCGTCGCATAGCCCAGCATGTCGGCGAACCCCTGCACCAGCAGAAAGGGCATCCAGCGCGGCCGGATCGCCAGCGACTGCCGGCTCGCCGCCGCCACGGCCACGATGGCGGCAAGCCCGGTCAATCGACCGATCCAGGTCGTCTGTAGCGCACCGATCTCGGGCACGGCCTGCTGGCCGGTCAGCACGAGCGCCACATAGATCAGGCAGGCGGCGACCGCGATCCTCAGCGTCGTCCGCAGATGCGATGGATCGCGCGCGTCGCCGGGTTCATCCTCCTCCGCCATCCAGGCAATCAGAATGCCGCCGGCGAGCACCACCGCCATCGCCACCCATTGAGCGACTTCCGGCCGGCTGCCGAGCGCGACCATCACCATCAACACGAAGGCCGGGTGGCTGGCCACGATCGGCGCAACGACGCTGATCGGTCCGCGCGCCAGCCCCCAATAGAGCAGCACCGCCATCACGGCCGACGCAAGTCCATGCAGCATCGCAAACCCGACGCCGAGCGGCGACCAGACGAGCGATTGCCCTGAGACGAGCACAACGAGGCTCGTGGCGATGGCGCCGACCAGTAGAACCGCGCCGTAGCTCGCGACCGGATTGTGCGCACGCGTCGAGAAGCGCGCCATGAAGTCGGCCGCGCCGAAGCTCAAGGCCGAGAGGATGCCCAAGAGTGCCGCGCTCACCGCCCGCCCTCACACCCAGCCGGCATCGACGGTGAACTCCTGGCCGGAGCACATCCGCACATCGTCGGCGGCGAGGAACAGCACCATGCACGCAAAATCGACCAGTTGGACGCGTCCGGAAAGGCATTGGGCGCGGTCGGTCGCCGCCTCGCATTCGGATGTCACCCAGAGCTTCAATTGACGCTTCGCCATGACCCTGCCCGGCACGACCGAGTTGACGCGAACGCCCTGTTTGCCGAAGTCGCGCGCGGCACTGGTCGTCAGCCCGTGCACGGCCGCCTTCGAGGCCGAGTGGACCGGATAGCCGCCGTTCTTCATCTTCCGGGAGATCGAGCCGAAACTGACGGTCGAGCCGCCGCCGGTGATGAGCACGCTCTTTCCCGCGAGGCTCGGATAGCGGGCGAAGCGTGAGAGATCCATCTCAATGGCTCTCTCTGGGCACCGGCGCGCCGCGCTTGCCCTTCAAGAAACCGAGGTCGGCGCCCTTGTCCGCCCCTTCGACATTCTCGACATAGAGCCGCTGATAGCCGCCGGCCGGCAGTGGCTCGGGCTTCCAGGATTTGAGGCGCTTGGCGATCTCGGTGTTCGCCACCTTCAGATCGAGCCTGCGCTTCGCGACATCGACCTCGATCATGTCGCCGGTTTGCACGACGGCGAGCGGGCCGCCGGCCGCCGCTTCCGGCGCGGTGTGCAATATGACCGTACCATAGGCCGTGCCGCTCATGCGCGCATCCGAGATGCGCACCATGTCGGTGATACCCTTCTTGAGCACCTTCGGCGGCAAGGGCATGTTGCCGACCTCGGCCATGCCCGGATAGCCCTTCGGCCCGCAGTTCTTCAGCACCATGATGCACGTCTCGTCGATGTCGAGCTCGGGTTCGTCGATCCGGGCCTTGTAATCCTCGATGTTCTCGAAGACGACGGCGCGACCTGTGTGCTGCATGAGTTTCGGGGTCGCCGCCGAAGGTTTCAGCACCGCGCCGTTCGGAGCCAGGTTGCCGCGCAGCACCGCGATGCCGCCACTCTTCGTCAACGCCTTGTCGAAGGGGCGGATCACCTCGTCGTTCCAGCAGGCGGCGTCGTGCACGTTCTCCCAGATCGTCCGGCCGTTGACGGTCATCGCCTCGTTGTCGAGAAGCCCCGCCTCGCCGAGCTTCCGGAGCACCGCGGGCAAGCCGCCGGCATAGAAGAAATCCTCCATCAGGAAGCGACCTGACGGCATCAGGTCGACAATGGTCGGCACGTTGCGACCGAGCTCGTCCCAGTCGTCCAGCGAAAGATCGACACCGACGCGGCCGGCGATGGCAAGCAGATGGATCACCGCATTGGTCGAGCCGCCGATCGCCCCGTTGGCGCGGATGGCGTTGGCGAAGGCGCGCTTCGTCAGGATGTCAGAGGGCTTCAGATCCTCTTTGACCATGTCGACGATGCGGCGGCCGGCCATGCGGGCGAGAACGTTACGGCGCGAATCGACGGCGGGGATCGCCGCATTGTGCGGCATTGCCATGCCGAGCGCCTCCACCATCGAGGCCATCGTTGACGCGGTGCCCATGGTCATGCAGTGGCCGGGCGAGCGCGACATGGCGGCTTCGGCGTTCTTGAAATCCTCCATCGACATCTTGCCGGCGCGGACATCCTCGGAATACTGCCAGACCGACGTGCCCGAGCCGACGAGCTGGTTCTTGTAGTGACCGTTCAGCATCGGCCCACCTGAGACGCAGATGGCGGGGAGATCGCAGCTCGCGGCCCCCATCAAGAGCGACGGCGTGGTCTTGTCGCAACCGACCATGAGCACGACGCCGTCGATCGGATTGGCGCGGATGCTTTCTTCCACATCCATGGAGGCGAGGTTGCGGAAGAGCATTGCCGTCGGGCGAAGGTTCGTCTCGCCGAGACTCATCACCGGGAACTCGAGCGGGAAGCCGCCGGCATCCAGCACGCCGCGCTTGATGTGATCGACAAGATGCTTGAAGTGGGCGTTGCAGGGGGTGAGCTCGGAGAAGGTGTTGCAGATGCCGATCACCGGCCGGCCATAGAACTGATCGTCCGGAATGCCCTGGTTCTTCATCCAGCTCCTGTGAATGAAATCATCGCGCCCCGTGCCGCCGAACCAGTGTGAGGAGCGAAGGGGGCGGGAGGCGGATTTCTTGGCGGGCATGGCGGTGGCCTCGGGAGTGGCGGCGGCGGGGTTGCAGAGACTTCATAGCCCAGCCGAGGGTCGTAGGGGAGTGGGGGTGCCGGCTTGATGGTCGACGACTGTGGCGACAGAATCCCGCAGCATTTCAATCCCGTCTCGCCACCTTTGCGGTCGAATCACACGCGATCGCTGACCTCGCAGGAGGACCGCACGCGCTGCGCCCGGGCTTCCGGACACCCACATTGCGCGGGAACACCGAGTGTTTTGGGTTCGTTGAGAAATGCCTGAAAGACTGATCATCTGGACCTTGGACTGGATCCCTCCGGGAGCCGCCCCGCGCCGCTTCGTGCGCGACCTGCGCCTCAGATGGGCGGCGGAGGAAGCCGGCTTGCCATACGAGGTGCGCACCGTTCCGTTCGACGGCCGGGAGACCAACCATCTCGACCGTCAGCCGTTCGGACAGGTGCCCTACATGACCGATGGCGACGTCAGCATGTGCGAGAGCGGTGCTTGCCTGCTGCACCTGGCGCGTCGCAGCGAGAAATTGATGCCGCGCGACGCCGTTGGCGAGGCGGAAACGCTGCAGTGGGTGGTCGCTGCGCTCAACTCCATTGAGACTGTCACCGTACCGTGGTGGTTCCTGAACATGACGGGGCAGGCAGACAATGGTCTGACCGGTTGGATGGGCCAACGGCTAGACCACGTGGAGAAAGTGCTAAGCGAGCGTCCGTAGCTCGCGGCAAATCGCTTCACTGTCGCGGATCTGCTCATGGCAGACGCCCTGCGCGTCGGCCTTGTGCGTGCCTATGGCGAACGTCCTGCCACTGAGGCCTACATCAAGCGCACTATCGCGCGTCCGGCCTTCCGCAAAGCCCACGCCGACCAGATGGCGCATTTCGAGGCTGCAGACCAAGCGCGATCCGAGAGCTAGGCCGGAACGTAGGTCAACCGAATGGCATCCTCCCCAATCCGGTCACTGGCGACGAGCCGGAGCGGAGGGCGCGGGCCAACGAAGAACGGCTTGCCACCGCCCAGAACGACGGGCCGGAAGTACAGGCGAAACTCATCGATCAGGCCAAGCGAGCTCAAGCTCGCTGCCAACTTTGGGCCGCCGACGTCGATCTCGCCCTCGAGATCAGCCTTGAGTTGTCGCAGCAGCGCCGCCGCATCCGTTGCGACGAGCGTTGCGTTCGGACCAACAGACGGCAACGACGATGACACTACCCACTTTCTCTGGCTTCGCCACGCTGCAGCGAATTCGCGTTCATCCGCGCCCCAGCCCGGCTGGTCGTCATCCCAATAGCGCATGATCTCGTAAAGGCTGCGGCCATAGACGCTGCCCGTATTGCCGCGTATTTGCTGAATCCAGTGACGAAACAGCTCGCGGCCCGGCGTAAACTTCTCATGGTCGACATAGCCGTCGAGCGAAAGGTTCATTGCAAAGACAATCTTGGCCATCGCGAGATTGTATCGAACAGCCGATCCCATGCAAAGAACCTGGCAGCACGGTTCCAAGGTCCACGCAGTCGATCGCAACTGGTATTTGATCCCTTAGTCCGCAACGATCCGATCTCGCCAGCCGGACCAAGAGACGACCACCATCTCTGACCAGACACGGCGAACAGCTCCGACCATCTCCCCCCGCGTGCACCGTCCCGCGCCACTCGCTATGTTCCCTCATCCATAGTCCGCCAGGAGTTCCCCCATGCCGCTCTCCCCCCGCACCAAAGCCGAGGCCTTCCTGAAGCTGCACACCGGCCCCGGCGCCTTCGTCATCGCCAATGTCTGGGACGCGGGCTCGGCGCGGCAGATGGCGGGGCTCGGCTTCAAGGCCCTGGCGACCTCGAGCGGGGCGGCGGCGGGTACCCTCGGCCGGGTCGACGGCAAGCTCTCCCGCGCCGAGGCGATGGCGCATGCCGAGGGAATTGCGGCGGCGACCGACCTGCCGGTCTCAGGCGACCTCGAGAACGGCTTCGGCGATACGCCCGAGGATGCCGCGACGACGATCCGGGACGCTGCGGCGGCCGGGCTCTCCGGCGCCTCGATCGAGGATTTTTCGGGCAAGGAGGTCTATCCGCTCGACCTCGCCGTCAAGCGCATCGAGGCCGCGGTCGCGGCCGCCCGCGCGCTCCCCCATCCCTTCGTGTTGACCGCTCGCTCGGAGAACTTCCTCCGCGGCAAGCCCGATCTCGCCGACACGCTCGCGCGGCTCAAAGCCTACGAGGCGGCCGGCGCGGATTGCCTGATGGCGCCGGGGCTGCCGGACCTCGCCGCCGTCCGCCAGGTCTGCCAGAGCCTGACGAAGCCCGTGAACTACATGGTGGCCCTGCCGGGAAAGACGATGACCAAGGCCCAACTCGAGGATGCCGGCGTCCGCCGCATCAGCCTCGCGACCTCGCTCTACCGTGCCGCCATGACCGGCCTCATCGAAGCCGCGCGCGAGGTCGCCGAGAAAGGCACGTTCACCTACGTCGACCGTGCGCTCCCGACCTCCGAGATCGTCAAGCATTATCAGCGGTAGAAAGGATCACACCGCCCGAAAGCTCGCCGGCACGCGGCCACCGCCGTCGGCGACGAGCACGGCGCCGGTGACGAACGACGCCATACCGGAGGCGAGGAACAGCGCGCACTGCGCGATCTCCTCCGGCGAAGCGATCCGGCGGAGGGCCAGCTGGCCGGCGAGCTTGCCGAACTCGGCCTCGGGCGTCGTGCCATGGGCTTGCGCCGCACCCACCATCTCGGCCTCGCTCATCGGCGTCCGCGTCCAACCGGGGCAGAGGCAGTTGGCGCGGATGCCCTGCGGGCCATAGGTCGACGCGACCGAGCGTGTAAAGGAAACGACGCCCGACTTGCTCGCCGCATAGCTCGCCATGCCCGGTCCCGCGTTGAAGGCGGCCACCGAGGCGATGTTGACGATGGCGCCGCCACCCCCCGCGATCAGCACCGGCAGCACGGCGCGGTTGGTTCGCATGGTCCCCGTCAGGTTGATGGCGAGCGTCCGCTCCCAGGCCTCGTCGGTGATGCCGAGGGGCTCGTCCTCAGCGATGACGCCCGCAGCATGCACGAGGCCGTCGAGGCGGGGCATCCGGGCGAGCGCACGCGTGAGATCCGCGGCGTCGGTGACGCTACCGTGCACGGCCACGGCACCCGTTTCGGCCTCAACCCTATCAAGGGCTGCACCGCCCAGCCCGAACGCGACGACCTCGGCCCCTTCGGCCCGGAACAGCCGCGTCACCGCGGCGCCGATGCCGGTCGCAGCTCCCGTGACGAGGAAGGTGGTTCCGGAGAGAAGCGGTCGCATCGAGAGCGCTCCTTAAGGGCTCACCCTCAGGACTGAGCCGAGGTCTCGGCCGCCATGGACTTCCGAAAGGGGCTCGCCCGGTAGGAGCCGAGAATCTTCACCTTCGTCGAGAAGAAGGAGAGCTCCTCCAGGGCGAGCTGGACGCCGCGCTCACGCGGGTGGCCCTCGATGTCGGAGTAGAACATGGTCGCGGAGAAGGTGCCGTCGAGTTGGTAGGATTCGAGCTTCGTCATGTTGACGCCGTTGGTGGCGAAGCCACCGAGCGCCTTGTAGAGCGCCGCCGGCACGTTCCGGACATTGAAGATGAAGGTCGTGACGATCGGCCCGTCGCCGGGTTCAGCGTCGTCCGGCTCCGGCGACAGCACGACGAATCGCGTGGTGTTGTGGTCCTCGTCCTCGATGTCGCGCTTCAGGATCTCGAGACCGTAGATCTCGGCCGCAAGCTCCGAGGCGATGGCCGCGACCGAGGCGTCCTTGAGCTCGGAGACCACCCGGGCGGAGCCGGCGGTATCGGCAGCCGGTACCGGCTCGATGCCGAGCTTGCGGAGCGTATTCCGGCACTGCCCGAGCGCCTGGGTATGGCTCATCGCCCGCTTCACCTTGTCGATGGGCGTACCGGGCAGGGCCATCAGCTGGTGGCGCACGCGCAGGAAATGCTCACCGACGATGTAGAGATCCGCCTCCGGCAGGAGATGGTGAATGTCGGCGACGCGGCCGGCCACCGAGTTCTCGATCGGGATCATGGCAAGCCGGGCATCGCCCGATTTGACCCGGCCGAGCGCATCCTCGAAGGTCGGACAGGCGAGCGGCTCGAGGTCAGGAAACATCTCGACGGCGGCAATGTGCGAATTGGCGCCCGGCTCGCCCTGGAAGGAGATGCGGCCCCGTTTGCCGGCCTTTTCCGAGGCGGACGGGAGACGGCCCCTCTTGTCGGTCATGACGATCTAGCTTTCGGATTTTCCACGCGAATTCGCGCCTTCGGCATCGAGCATCCGGCGCGCCCGCTCAAGGTCGGCCGGAGTATCGACACCGAGGGGAACAGTGTCAACGATCACCACTTCGATCTGCATGCCGTCCTCGAGCGCCCTGAGTTGCTCGAGTTTCTCGCGCGTCTCGAGATAGGACGGCGGCAAGGCGACAAACCGCTCTAGCGCATTCCGGCGATAGGCGTAGATGCCGATGTGATGATACATCGGCCCCTCCCCATGTGGCGCCGGTGCGCGCGTAAAATACAAGGCATTCAATCGGTTGGTCTTGGGGATCGGCGAGCCGACGACCTTGACGACATGCGTCGCATCCCGCTCCTTGGGATCCTGGATCAGGGCGGCGAGCGTGACGATGTCCGGCGGATGACGGCCAGAGAGCGGCTCCAGCACGCTGCTGACGAGCGCGGGATCCAGCGTCGGCAAGTCACCCTGGAGATTGACCACGACCTCGACGTCGCCTTCGGGATCGACCTTGTTGATGGCCTCGTAGACGCGATCGGAGCCCGAGGGGTGGTCCGGATGGGTGAGAACCGCCTCGCCGCCGGCCTTCTGGATAGCCTGGGCGATGTCCTCCGTGTCGGTTGCGACGACCACTCGGCCGACGCCGGCCTCCATCGCCCGCTGCCAGACATGGACGATCATGGGACGGCCGGCGATGTCCGCCAACGGCTTGCCCGGCAGGCGGGTCGCCGCCATCCGGGCCGGTATGACGACGAGCGTTTGCGGCATATCGGGCTCTTCTCGACGGTTCAACGGGTCGCAGTCTTTCTGCTGGTACTGAGACAACAGGCCGGTTGCAAGAGGGGCGGTTCATCTTGTAGTAAGCGGCGCATCGACTGCTTTTTCCCGGTAATGTCCAGGCCGACGAGCCTCTGACCCGCGAGGGACCGCGATCCATGAGCTCTTCCAAAACCTACGTCTATGCCGGCTGGGCTTGCGCGGCCGCGCTACTGCTGTTCGGCTCGCGCGTCCTCGTCCACGACACACTTCGGAGCGAGGCCCAGCCCGAGAAGCCGGGCTTCGAGGTGGCCGCCGCGACCACCGAAGCTGGTCATGGCAGCGAGGCGACCGCGCCCGTCGAGGTCGCCCCGATCGGCCAGCGCCTGGCCAGTGCCAATGCCGATGCCGGCCTCAAGGCCGTCAAGCCGTGTCTCGCCTGTCATACCTTCGAGCAGGGCGGCGCGAATAAGGTCGGCCCCAATCTCTACGGCATTGTCGGCCGCGACGTCGGCAAGCATGAGGGCTTCGCCTACTCTCCGAACATGGCGGGCCACGGCGGCAAGTGGACTTACGAAGATCTCGACAAGTTTCTGGCCAATCCCAAGGGGACGGTCCAGGGCACCAAGATGGCCTTTGCCGGCGTGAAGAAGCCGGAGGACCGGGCCAACCTGATCATGTATCTGCGGAGTCTCGCGGCAAGCCCCGAGCCGTTGCCGCAGTAGACCCCGTTAACGAGTTGATCTCACGACAGACCGCGCCGCCCCGAAAGCGGCGCGGTCTTTTGTTATCCGCGGCCAGATGACATAGGTTTAACTTGGGTCGGCTTCCGGCATCCGTCATTCTGACGGCCGGAGTGGTCGAGATATCGGAGCGAGCGGATGGCGCATGGGTCGTGGACGAGGCTTCGGGCACTTCTCGCTCTGGCGGCGGTGCTGGCGCTGCCTGTTGCAGCACGGACCGAGCCAGTCTGGCACCACGCGCTCTCGCTCGTCGGCGAGCCCGCCTATCCGGCCGACTTCGCGCATTTCAACTGGGTCAATCCGGAGGCGCCGAAGGGCGGATCGGTGACGCTTTCCTGGGTCGGCACGTTCGATACGTTCAACAGCCTGCCCCCCAACGGCAATGTCGTGATCGGCCTCGGACTGATCTACGATTCGCTGATGACCGGCAGCCTCGACGAGCCATCCACCGAGTACGGGCTCGTCGCCGAGTCGGTATCGCATCCCGAGGACTACTCGTCGGTGACGTTCCGACTGCGCAAGGAGGCGCGGTTCCACGACGGCTCACCGATCACGCCGGACGATGTCATCTTCTCATTCGAGAAGCAGAAAGAGATCGATCCCTTCTCGGCGCAGTACTACAAGAACGTCGTCAAGGCCGAGATGACCAGCGACACCGAGGTCACCTTCACCTTCGACGTCAAGGGCAATCGCGAATTGCCGCACATCATGGGGCAGTTGACCATCTTCCCGAAACACTACTGGACGGCCAACGGTGCCGACGGCACGCCGCGAGACCTCGCAAGATCGACGCTAGAGCCGCCACTCGGCTCCGGCCCCTACCGCATCAAGAGCTTCGACGCAGGCAAATACATCGTCTACGAGCGCGTCGCCGACTATTGGGCCAAAGACCTGCCCGTCTCGCGCGGCATGAACAATCTCGACCAGATTCGCTGGGACTACTACCGCGACCAGACGATCGCCTTCGAGGCCTTCCGCGCGGGCAAGGTCGACTACTACGCCGAGACCAGCGCCAAGAACTGGGCGACCGGCTACGACTTCGAGAAGCTGAAGGAGGGCTTCGTCGTCCAGCGCAAGGTCGAGCTGCAATCGCCCGAAGGCATGCAGTCCTTCGCCTTCAATACGCGACGCAGCAAGTTCCAAGACCCCCGTGTGCGCCAGGCATTCAACCTCGCCTTCGATTTCGAAAATGCGAACAAGGTGCTGTTCTACGGCCAGTATGTCCGCACCGACAGCTTCTTCGAGAACTCGGAGCTGGCCTCGAGCGGCCTGCCGTCGCCGGCGGAGCTCGAGATCCTGACGCCTCTCAAGGACTCGATCCCTCCCGCGGTCTTCACCACCGAGTGGAAGAACCCCGTCAACGACACGCCCGCGGAAATCCGCACGCATCTCCGCGAGGCGACGCGGCTCCTCAAGGAGGCTGGCTGGTCGGTGAAGAGCAATGTACTGACGAACGACGCCACAGGCGAGCAGATGACCGTCGAGTTCCTGATCGACACCCCGATCTGGGAACGGATCATTCTCCCCTACGTCAAATCGCTGGAGCGTCTCGGCATCAAGGCCTCGGTCCGCACCATCGACGATTCGCAGTATCAGCGGCGCGTCACGAATTTCGACTACGACATCGTCGTCGCGAGCTTCCCGCAGTCGGAGAGCCCGGGCAACGAGCAGCGGGACTTCTGGGGCACGGTCGCCGCCGACAAGCCCGGCACGCGCAATATCATCGGCATCAAGAACCCCGCCATCGACACTCTGATCGACCATGTGATCTTCGCCAAGAGCCGCGATGAGCTCGTGGCGGCGACCCATGCCCTCGATCGCGTGCTCTTGTGGAACCATTACGTCGTGCCGATGTGGCATATCTCCTATGATCGCATCGCTTATTGGGACAAGTATAAGCGCCCCGATCCCGGTCCGTCGCGCTTTACGGCCTTCCCGACGGTCTGGTGGTACGACAAAGAGGCGGCGGCCCGCGTCGAGCCGGCGCAGAGAAAATGAGCTTGCGGTTGCGCCCTCTCGCAATGGCCATGCTTGCACTCTTTGCCCTGGCAAGTGGCGCCGGGGCGGAGCCGCGCCACGGCCTGTCGATCTTCGGCGACCTCAAGAACGCGCCGGATTTCGCGCATCTCGATTATGTCAATCCCGACGCACCGAAGGGCGGGACGCTGAAGCTCGTAGGCTCGGGCGCCGACACGAGCTTTGATTCCTTCAACGACTTCATTGTTCGCGGCACCGCAGCGCAAGGTCTCGGCCTCGTCTACGACAGCCTGATGGCGCGCGCCCTCGACGAGCCGGATGCCGTCTACGGCTTGATCGCCGAGACCGCCGAGGTGGCCGCCGACAGAATGTCGGTCACCTTCAAGCTCCGCTCCGGGGCGCGGTTCGCCGACGGCACGCCGGTGACCGCCGAGGACGCGGCCTGGACCTTGACGACGCTCAAGGAAAAGGGCGTGCCAGCCTTTGCCGCGATGCTGCGCGACGTGGTCAGGGTCGAGGTGATCGATCCGCTGACCATTCGCTACGTGTTCCAGGGCGAGCAGGTGCGCGACCTGCCGGTCAACGTCGCCACGCTGCCGGTGCTGCCGAAGGCGTTCTACACCGATCGCGACTTCGAGGCGCCCTTCCTCGACCGTCCGCTCGGCTCCGGCCCCTATGCCGTCGCCGAGTTCAAGCAGGGCTCCTACGTCGTCTACACGCGGCGCGACGACTATTGGGCGAAAGACCTGCCGGTCAATCGCGGGCAATGGAATTTCGCCAACATCCGCTATGAGTATTTTCGCGACATGACCCCGGCGCTCGAGGCGCTGACCGCCGGCGTGCTCAACTATCGCGAGGAGTTCTCGTCGAAGAACTGGGCGACAGCTTACGAAAAACCGCAATACGCTGACGGCCGCATGATCAAGGAGGCCGTACCCGACGAGCTCCCCTCCGGCATGCAGGGCTTCTTCCTCAATCTGCGCCGCGACAAGTTCAAGGACATTCGTGTCCGGCAGGCGCTGGACTATGCCTTCGATTTCGAATGGCTGAAGAAGAACATCTTCTACGGCCAGTACGATCGGGTTCAGAGCTACTTCGAGAATTCGGACCTCAAGGCCGAAGGCCCGCCGTCGGCGGCCGAGCTGGAATTGCTCGAGCCCTGGCGAGGCCAAGTGCCGGACAGCGTCTTCGAGGCGGCCTATGTGCCGCCCGTCTCGGACGGCTCCGGCCAGGACCGGAAGCTGCTGCGCCAGGCGCGGAAGCTCTTGGACGAGGCCGGCTACAAAGTCCAGGGCGGCAGGCTCATCGGCCCCGACGGCATGCCGCTCGCCATCGAGTTCATCGATGACGACAGCTCGGGGACCGAGCGCTTCCTCCTCCCCTACATCAAAAACCTGAAGCTGCTCGGCATCGATGCCACGTTTCGTGCCGTCGATGCGACGCAGCTCCAGAACCGTCTCGACGAGTTCGACTACGACGTCGTCATCCGTCGCTTTGTCGGCAAGTCGTCGCCCGGGGTCGAGATCCGCGACCTGTTCGGCTCCGATGCGGTCAACCGGAAGGGCAGCAGCAATACCTCGGGCATCGCCAACCCTGCGGTCGACGCTCTCATCGAGAAGGTGATCGCGGCCAAGACAAGAGAGGAACTGGCCACCGCCGGCCGTGCGCTCGACCGGGTGCTCCGCGCTGGCCACTACTGGGTGCCGCAATGGTTCGGCGCAACCCACCGACTCGCCTACTGGAACATCTTCGGCAAGCCACCCAAGCCAAAATACGGCCTTGGCGTCATCGAGACCTGGTGGATCGACCAGGACCGGGCCGCTAAGCTTGGTCTGAACTGAGTCTCGGGCCCGGCGTCATGCTCAACTATATCGTCAAGCGGCTTCTGCTCATGATCCCGACGCTCTTCGGCATCATGCTCCTGAGCTTCGTTATCATCCAGTTCGCGCCGGGCGGGCCTGTCGAGCGGACCATCGCCAAGCTGAGCGGCCACGACGTCTCGGCGACATCGCGGATCAGCGGCGGCAGCGGCGATTTCGGCTCGGGCACCCAGGCCAACCAGCCCGGCGGCGCCGACAGCGGCATCAACTCGAAGTACCGTGGCGCCCAGGGGCTCGATCCCGAGTTCATCAAGAAGCTCGAGAAGCTCTACGGCTTCGACAAGCCGGCGCACGAGCGATTCCTGAAGATGCTCTGGGACTACCTCCGCTTCGACTTCGGCGAGAGCTATTACCGCAGCATCAGCGTCCTCAAGCTCATCAAGGAGAAGCTGCCGGTCTCGATGTCGCTCGGCCTGTGGATGCTCATCATATCCTACGGCATCTCGATTCCGCTCGGCATCCGCAAGGCCGTCAAGGACGGTACGCCCTTCGACATCTGGACCAGCGGTGTCATCATCATCGGCTACGCCATTCCGGGCTTTCTGTTCGCCGTCATGCTGATCGTCTTCTTCGCCGGCGGCACCTATTTCCAGTGGTTCCCGCTGAAGGGCCTGCATTCGAACGGCGCCGCTTTCATGAGCTGGCCCGCCTACATCATCGACTACATCTGGCACATCGTGCTGCCGATCACGGCCATGGCGGTCGGCGCCTTCGCGACGACGACGCTGCTGACCAAGAACTCGTTCATCGACGAGATCAAGAAGCAGTATGTCGTCACGGCACGCGCCAAGGGCCTGACCGAGCGCCAGGTGCTCTATGGCCACGTGTTCCGCAATGCCATGCTGATCGTCATCTCCGGGTTCCCCGGCGCCTTCATCGGCGCGTTCTTCGGGGGCTCGCTCCTCATCGAGAACATTTTCAGCCTCGACGGCCTCGGCCTGCTCGGCTTCGAGAGCATCATCAACCGCGACTATCCCGTGGTGTTCGCAACTCTCTACATCTTCGCACTGATGGGCATGGCGCTGCAGCTCGTCTCCGACCTCACCTATGTGTTGATCGATCCCCGGATCGACTTCGAGAGTCGGGAGGTCTGAGGCATGAGCACCGGCACGCTCCCCGCCGACAGCCGCCAGGATGCGGCGCCGAGCGCCTCGGGCGGCCGTTTGAGCCGCCTCCTGGAGCGGCATCTCTCCCCGCTCAACCGCCGGCGACTGGCGAGCTTCGTCGCCAACCGGCGCGGCTTCGTGAGCTTCTGGCTGTTTCTCGTGCTGTTTCTCGTCAGCCTGCTCGCAGACGTTATCGCCAACGACAAGCCGCTTCTGGTCTCCTACCAGGGCGGCCTCTATATGCCGGTCTTCAAGAGCTATCCGGAGACGGCGTTCGGCGGCGAGTTCGAGACCGAGGCCGACTACCGCGATCCCTTTCTGAAGGACCTCATCGCCGAGGCCGGCGGCTGGATGCTCTGGCCACTCATTCCCTACAGTTACGACACCATCAACCTCGACCTGCCGGTGCCGGCGCCAGCGCCGCCATCGGCGGACAACTGGCTCGGCACGGACGACCAGGGCCGGGATGTCGTGGCGCGCGTCATTTACGGCTTCCGCATCTCGGTGCTGTTCGGGCTGATACTGACCGTCGTCTCCTCGATCGTCGGCGTCATCATCGGGGCGCTGCAGGGCTACTTCGGCGGCTGGGTCGATCTCGTCGGCCAGCGGATCATCGAGATCTGGGGATCGATCCCTTCGCTCTATGTGCTGCTGATCGTCGCCTCGGTGCTCGTTCCGGGCTTCTGGACGCTGCTCGCCATCCTCCTCGTCTTCAGCTGGACAGCCCTCGTCGGCCTGGTCCGGGCCGAGTTTCTGCGCGGCCGGAATTTCGAGTATGTCAGGGCGGCCCGCGCCCTCGGCCTCTCCGACCGGCAGATCATGTTCAAGCACCTGCTGCCGAACGCCATGGTCTCGACGCTGACTTTCCTGCCGTTCATCCTGTCGGGCTCGATCACGGCGCTGACCTCGCTCGACTTCCTCGGGCTCGGCATGCCGCCGGGTTCGCCATCGCTCGGTGAGCTCCTGGCCCAGGGCAAGGCCAATCTCCAGGCGCCCTGGCTCGGCATTACGGCCTTCGTCACCTTGTCGGTCCTGCTGTCGCTCGTCGTCTTCATCGGCGAGGCCGTGCGCGACGCGCTAGACCCGAGGAAGACCTTCCAATGACGAAAGGTGCCGGCACACCGCTCGTCGAGGTCAAGGACCTCTCCGTCGACTTCGCGTCGGGCGGATCGCTGTTTCACGCCGTGAAGTCCGTCTCCTTCACTATCGGCAAGGGCGAGACGGTTGCACTCGTCGGCGAGTCGGGGTCGGGGAAGTCCGTTTCCGCCCTCTCGATCATGCGGCTCCTGCCCTATCCCGCGGCGTCGCATCCCTCTGGCCAGATCCTCTTCGGCGGCCAGGATCTCCTGACTCTCTCCGAAGCCGAGCTCCGCGAGATCCGTGGCGACAAGATCTCGATGATTTTCCAGGAGCCGATGAATTCACTCAATCCGCTGCACACGATCGAGCGGCAGGTCGGCGAGATCCTGAAATTGCATCGCGGCATGACGGGCGAGGCGGCCCGACGGCGCGTCCTCGAGCTGCTCACCCAGGTCGGCATCCGCGATGCCGAGAACCGGCTGCAAGCCTATCCCCACGAGCTGTCCGGCGGCCAGCGGCAGCGTGTAATGATCGCCATGGCACTCGCCAACGAGCCAGATCTCCTGATCGCCGACGAGCCGACGACGGCGGTCGACGTCACCGTCCAGGCCCAGATCCTCGAGCTGCTGCGCGAGCTGCAGGCAAAGCTTGGGATGGCCGTGCTGCTCATCACCCATGATCTCGGCATCGTCCGCAAGATGGCGAGCCGAGTCTATGTGATGCGCCATGGCGAGGTGGTGGAGGAAGGGAAGACGGCGGACGTCTACGAGCGGCCCGCGCACGCCTATACGAAGCTGCTTCTCGACGCCGAGCCCAAGGGCAGGCCGCCTGCGGCCGATCCGGGCGCATCCGTGGTGGTCAGAACCGACAGCCTGAAAGTCTGGTTCCCGATCAAGGCCGGCTTCTTCAAGCGGACGGTCGGCCACGTGAAGGCCGTGGACGGCGTCAGCATCGACCTTCGCGCCGGCCAGACGGTCGGCGTCGTCGGCGAATCCGGCTCCGGCAAGACGACGCTCGGCCTGGCCATCCTCAGGTTGATTTCGTCCGAAGGCGCCATCACCTTCGAGGGCAAGCGCATCGACGGTCTCGACTCGGGCGACATGCGCCCCTTGCGCCGCAACATGCAGATCGTCTTCCAGGATCCTTTCGGCTCGCTTTCGCCGCGCCTCTCGGTGGGCCAGATCATCGAGGAAGGGCTGACGATCCTGAGGCCGGAGCTCGACTATGATCAGCGCCGAAAGAAAGTCGGGCAAGCCCTCGAGGAGGTCGGTCTGGATCCACAGTGGCAGGATCGCTATCCGCACGAGTTCTCCGGCGGCCAGCGCCAGCGTATCGCCGTCGCCCGCGCAGTGGTGCTCGAGCCGCGCTTCATGATGCTGGACGAACCGACGAGCGCGCTCGACATGAGCGTGCAGGCGCAGATCGTCGACCTGCTCCGCAATCTCCAGAAGCGGCACAACCTCGCCTATCTCTTCATCAGCCACGATCTGAGAGTCGTCCGTGCCCTATCGAGCCATGTCATCGTCATGCGGAACGGCAAGGTCGTCGAGGAAGGAACCGGCGAGCAGATCTTCGAGCGGCCGCGCGAAGACTATACGAAGGCGCTCCTGGCCGCGGCCCTCAACCTCGAGACCGCCCCCGAGGGCATCGTCTCTCAGTAAGGACTGTCATGACCAAGGTTCTTTTCAACGCCGCCGACTGGGACGCCGGTCCCTGGATCACTCATTTCCGCGACGCCGATCCCTCGCTCGTGATCTCGACCTCGACCGCGCCTGCGGATCTCGCCGGAATCCGCTATGCGATCGTCTGGAGACCGGAGCCGGGCCTCCTGGCACGCTGCCGTGATCTCGAGGTCATCTTCAATCTCGGTGCCGGTGTCGATGCCATCCTTGCCGACAAGACCATTCCGCCCGAGCTGCCGATCGTGCGCATCGTCGATCCCAACATGACCGAGCGCATGTCGGAATGGGTCGTGTTGCAGGCCCTCGTGCATCACCGCCGCATGCTGCGCTACATGGAGCAGCAGAAGGAGCGGCGTTGGCACGACATCCCGGCGCAACCGGCCGCCTCGGCCATTGCCGTTGGCGTCATGGGGCTAGGTGCGCTCGGCAGCGATGCGGCCCGGAAGCTCCAGACGATGGGCTTCAAGGTCGCCGGTTGGAGCCGGACGCCGAAGTCGATCCCTGGCATCGAGACCTTCTCGGGGGCTGATGGGATCGATCGTTTCCTGGCGCGCACCGAGATGCTGGTCTCGCTCCTGCCGATGACGCCCGAGACCCGGGGCCTCATCGACGCGAAACTGATCGCCAAGCTCAAGCGGGATGGTGCGCTCGGCGGCGCCGTCGTCATCAATGCCGGCCGCGGCGGCTCGCAGGTGACGTCCGACATCCTCGCGGCACTCAATTCCGGCCAGCTGATCGGCGCGAGCCTCGACGTGTTCGAGACCGAGCCGCTCGAGCCCTCGCATCCGATATGGGCACATCCCAATGTCGTCATCACGCCGCACAACGCCGCCGACAGCGAGCCGGCGGCACTAGCCCGCTATATCTCTGGACAAATCCAGCGGCGCCGCGATGGCAAGCCGCTCCAGAACGTGGTTGAGAGAACGCGCGGCTACTGAGCGCGGCCGAGTGCCGGCAGGCGTCGGACGTCGCTAACAAGCACGCCCGTGCCGGCGATCCGATCGACCGCCTCGGCCAACGGCTCGATGACCACCTGCATGTGATGACCGTTGGCATGCAGCAGGCTGACGTCGTTCACCATGATGCCGACATGTCCCGGCCAGAAGACGAGGTCGCCGCGGCGGAGCGGCGTGTCCTTGGCGACGGCCGCGCCGAGCCCGACCGCCTGCATGTCACTGTCGCGCGGACAGGGGAGGCCGGCCGCCTGCATGGCGAGTTGCACGAGGCCGGAGCAGTCGAGCCCTTTCGTCGACTTGCCACCCCATAGATAGGGAATGCCGACGAGACGCTCGGCCACGGCGACGAAGTCCGGCTCGGCGTTGTCGACCGGGGCGGCATGCCGCGCCACGACGAAGCCGCCGCTCGCCAGTGCCAGGAGCGTGCCGACGGACTCCGTCACCGTCAGCACCGATCCGAGGCTCAGCGCCGCCGTCGCTGGTGATTTGATGTCGGGCTCCGGATAGAGGAAGGTTCGCTCGGCGACGACCTTGTGCGTCGCGACATGCAGCGGCCCGAGCTGGTCGGCGGCGACATAGCCGACATAGCCATCGCTCGCGAGCTGCACCCAAGCCCAGCCGTCACGTGTCTCGAACACGGTCACCGGCTCGCCAAACAGCACTTCCGTATCCTGTCGTGAGGCCGCCTCAGGCCGGCGCCGGAGGGAGGCCAGTCCGGCAACAACCTGAGCCGGATGGCCCTCGACGAAGCGCGCCGCCGCCACACGGCCCTCGAGCGACCGGTCCGCCAGGTCGTCGCGATAGGCAAAGTGGCGACGGTCGAGCCCGCTCACGTCTCGCCCACCATCCGCTCGAGGGCATGGAACACCGCGCGAGCGGCCTGCGGCTCACCGCCGACCGGCCGGCCCGGCTTGGCGCGCGGCACCCAGCAGAAGACATCGAAATGTCCGTAGACGGTACCCTTCGGCGCGAACCGCTTCAGGAACATCGCCGCCGTCACGGAGCCGGCATGGGGTCCACCGGAGATGTGATTGACGTCGGCGATCTGGCTCTTGAGCAGTTGGTCGTAAGGCTGCCAGAAGGGCATCCGCCAGACCGGGTCGTCGACGGCACGCCCGGCGGCGATGATCCGATCCGCGATCGCGTCGTCCGTGCAGTAGAAGGGCGGCAGATCGGGGCCGAGCGCCACCCGCGCCGCGCCGGTCAGGGTGGCGAAGGTCAGCATGATGTCGGGCGTCTCCTCGCCGCCGAGCGCCATGGCATCGGCGAGCACCAGCCGACCTTCCGCATCCGTGTTGCCGATCTCAACAGTCATGCCGTTGCGGCTCTTGAGAATGTCGCCCGGCCGGAAGGCGTTGCCAGCGATGGCGTTCTCGGCGATGGCGAGCAGCACGCGGAGCCGCACCGGAAGCTTCGCCTCCATGATCATCGCGGCCAGTGCGAGCGCGGTCGCCGCGCCGCCCATGTCCTTCTTCATCAGCGACATGGAATCACCGGTCTTGATGTTGAGGCCGCCGGTGTCGAAGCAGATGCCCTTGCCAACCAACGTCACCGTTCGATGGCTCGCTTTTCCCCATCTGAGATCGACGAGCCGCGGCGCCCGCGCGCTGGCCCGTCCCACGGCATGAAGCATTGGAAAATTCTCAGCGAGCAGCCGGTCGCCGACGATCGAGCTCACCTCCGCCTTGCAACTCCTGGCGAGGGTCCGGGCCGCCGCCTCAAGCTCCTCGGGTCCGAGATCATTGGCCGGCGTGTTGATGAGATCGCGGCCGAGATAGACGGCACGCGCCATCGACAGCACACGCCCGCGGTCGATCTCCTTCGTGAGCGCCAGGCGACGGAGCTTGTCCGACCTCTTCGACTTGTAGCGATCGAAGGCATAGGCCCCGAGCACCCAGCCCAGGGCGGCCTCAGCATCGGCTGCGGCGGTGCCCTCGAGACGGTAGTCGCCAGGCGGTAGCAAGCCGGGGAGTTGCCCCGCAGCCAGCGGCCCGTCGCCCTCCTCGCCGTCGGCTAGGCCAAAGACGGCAGCCGACAGTCCGCCCACGGCCGCCGGCAGGAGGACGAGCTTGCCCGGGCTGCCATCGAAGCCGCTGGCCTCGGCAAAGCGCTGCGCCGCGGGCTCGAGCGTCTTCGCCAGCTCGCCCCAGGAGGCCTTGTTCACAAGATGGATGGGCGTCGCCCGCTTGAGGCTGTCGGGTCCGAGGAGTAGGAGATCGGGACCGGCCGCCGGCGCGGTCTCTTCACGCTTGGCCATGGTCGGACGATACCTCCAGAAATGCCAGCCGCGGGCGCAGTTGAGCTGGTATGGCAGCTCGGTCCCACATTGACAATCGGAGACGGCACGGATGTCAGCTCCCCTGACCCTCTATATCGGCAGCAAGGCGTTCTCGTCCTGGAGCCTCAGACCGTGGCTCGCCCTGAAGCGCGCCGGGCTCGATTTCGAGGAGGTGGAGATCCCGCTTCGCCAACCGGGCACCCGTGCGGCCATCGACAAGGTTTCGCCATCGGGCAAGGTGCCGTGCCTCGTCGACGGCGGCCTCCAGATCTGGGATAGCCTCGCCATCTGCGAGTATGCTGCAGAGCTCGCCCCGTCGTCCACGTTGTGGCCGTCCGAGCGCGCCGCACGCGCCTTCGGCCGGTCGATCTCGGCCGAGATGCATTCGGGCCTCGCCAAACTCCGGCAGACCTTGCCGATGGACTTTGCGAAAACCTTGCCGACACCTGAGATCGGGCCAGAGCTCGAGGCGGACATCGCCCGCATCGTCGCCATCTGGCGCCAGGGCCGTACGACCTACGGAGCGTCCGGCCCATGTCTCCTCGGCGCCTTCAGCATCGCCGACGCGATGTATGCACCCGTCTGCTCCCGCTTCACGACCTACGGCATCGGCTTGTCGAGATTTGGCGACGACGGGACTGCGGAAGCCTACCGGGAGCACATGATGAGCCTGCCGGAGATGCAAGCCTGGGGCATGGCGGCCGCCAAGGCATAGTGGGCCCGGAGCCGTCCTTGTCGTCGCTCGGAGGAGAAACCTTAGGCATATTGGCAAGTTAAGTCTTTATTGACCGCTGTATCAGAAACTGACGCTCGAATTAATCGCCGGATCCCGGCTTCAGCGGAATGCTTGTGATGCAGTCGAAGCTCTCCCAATTGCCGCCGTCTCGCCCCTGCCGCGCGCTCGGCGTGATTGCGGTCGTGACCGCATCGCTGCTGCTCGGAGCCTGCGCCTCGAGTCCTCCGGTGTCGGGCGTCCTGGCCGCCAACGACACGGCGGAAGAGACGATCGCTAAGCTCCCGGAGGATGCGAGCCCGGAGACCGCCAAAGCCTACTGGGCCACGGCCTATGCCAAGAACCCGAAGGACGAGGCAGCGGCGATCGGCTTCGCCAACGCCCTCAAGGCGACCGGAGAGAAGGATCGCGCCGAAAGCGTGCTCCAGCAGGCGGCGATGTATATGCCCGACAGCCGGCCGATCGCCTCAGAGCTCGGCCGCATGGCGCTCGACAAGGGCAATCTCGAGCTGGCGCAGAAGCTGCTTGCCCGGGCCGACGATCCGAGCCGGCCCGACTGGCGGGTCGTCTCGGCGCTCGGCACGATCCAGGCCAAGCTCGGCCACAATCGCGAAGCCCAGGGCTATTTCGAGCGGGCGCATGAGCTGGCGCCGACCGAGCCGGCGGTTCTCAACAACCTGGCGCTCACCTATGCGCTGAACGGCGAACCGGCGAAGGCGGAAGGTCTGCTTCGCAAGGCTGCCGATGCCGGTGGCGACACGGTCAAGATCCGGCAGAATCTGGCGCTCGTTCTCGGCGTCCAGGGCCGGTTCGACGAAGCCAAGCAGGTAGCCGCCGTCGATCTGGAGGCCTCGAAGGCCCAATCCAACGTCAGCTATCTGAAGAAGATGGTGAAGGCGACGCCGGTCCCCCTCGGCAAGCAGCCGGCTCCTCAGGCCGTCGCCGAGGCGACGCCGGCCGCCTCGACGGACGTCTGGGCCGCCGAGACGTCGACGGACGACGCCAGCAAGGTTGCTGCGGCCACCCCTTGATCTCTGCCCGGTCTACCTGAAGCCGCCCTCAGCGCATGCCGTGACGCCCGTTGTCTTGTGCGAACACGGCAGCGGTGTAGCGTCTGCGATCCCCTTCTCTCTTCCCTGTCGCGGCGGGAGGATCAGAGTTGGAGGTCGGCCCTCTCCGCGCCGGCGATATACTAGGTTTCGCTCAGTTCAGCGCCGGCCTAGACCCCATCCCCAGCACCTGAGGACATGCTCGTCGTCTGTCGGTTGGAGCGAGCGCAGTGATGATCCGGCAGCCACACGCGCGTCCACATGGATGGGCCTGCCCCCTCGTCATGCCGACGGTGCGATTTCCGGTGGCCCGCAGCGCGATCCGATCGGAGTCCAGGAAAAAAATGAGGGGCGGCCACTGGCCGCCCCCTCGTTGGAGCCCCATGCTCGTCCCCCGAGCGTGCTCCGCTACTTCATCTCCATGTACTGGATGACCGCCGGTCCGATGATGACGACGAACAGCACCGGCAGAAAGAAGACGATCATCGGCACGGTGAGCTTCGGCGGCAGGGCAGCCGCTTTCTTCTCGGCCGCGGACATTCTGAGCTCGCGATTCTCCTTGGCCATGACGCGCAGCGCCTGGCTCACCGGCGTGCCGTACCGCTCGGCCTGGATCAAGCTCGTGCAGACGGCCTTGATCGCGGGAATGCCCGTGCGCTTCGACAGGTTCTCGTAGGCCATGCGCCGGTCCTGGAGATAGGCGAGCTCGGCGGTCAGGAGCGACATCTCCTCGGCCAGCTCGATCGAGGCCTCCGAGACCTCCTTCGCCACCTTGGCGAACGCCGCCTCTGTCGACATGCCCGACTGGACGCAGATCAGCAAGAGATCGAGGGCGTCTGGAAACGCGTGGTTGATCGACTGCTGGCGACGCTGGATGAGGTTGGAGAGGAACACGTTCGGCAGATAGTAACCGAGATAGGCTGCGACCGGCAGGATGGCGAGGCGGACGATCGCCGGCAGCTCATGGGTTCGCCACATGAAGAGATAGACGGTGGCGCCGATGAACATCAGGATCGGCATGGCGAAGCGGAAGAAGACGAAGGCCACCATCGGCCCCTGGCCTCTGAGGCCGGCCATCTTCAGCTTGTCCTTGACCTCGGCCGTCTCGAACAGCTTCCTGAGGTTGAGCTGCTCGACGATCTGGCTCATCAGGCCCTTCGACTCCTGGCGGAGCTTGCCCGGTTTGTCCTTGGCCTGAATCTCGGCCAGCCTCGCGGCCCGCATCTTGTCACGCTCGGTCGCCATCGACCGCATGCGCGAGGCGATCCGGTCCTTCGACAAGGCCGGCAGCGCGATCGTCAGCACCGTCGCGAAGCCGGCAATGGCCGCGAGCACGAGAATCATGAACTGGAGCGTGAAGACGTTCTGAAACAGATCCATGAGCGTTGCCTACCGGTTGCCTTCCTGTCTCACGCGATCTCAGTACTTGAAGTTGATCATCTGGCGCATGATGAACAGGCCGCAGAACATCCAGAAGCCGGCGAATGCCAGCATGATCTGTCCCTGCTGGCGCGTCCACAGCAGCGAGATGTAGTCCGGCGAGGTAATGTACACCATCGACATGACGACGAACGGCAGGGCGCCGAGGATCGCCGCCGATGCCTTGGCCTCGGCCGAGAGCGCCTTGACCTTCGCCGCCAGCATCTTGCGGGCGCGCAGCACGCCCGACAGGTTGGACAGAGCCTCCGAGAGGTTGCCGCCCGCCGACTGCTGGATCGAGATGACGATGGCGAAGAAGTTGACCTCCGGCACCGGCATGCGGTCCAGCATACGGTCGAAGCACTCCATAAGCGGCACGCCGACGCGCTGCTGCTCGATGAGCTCGGCGAACTCGCTGCGGATCGGCTCCGGGCTCTCGCGGGCGATGATGTCCAGACATTCGTTGAGCGGCAGGCCGGTCTTGACGCCGCGGACGATGACATCGATGGCGTTGGCGAACTCGTTGAGGAACTTCGCCTGGCGGCGCTTGCCGAGGAAGGCCACGAACCAGCGCGGCAGACCGAAAGCACAGGCGAAGCCGATCAGGCCTGCAACGTATAGCTCCAGTCCGCCGATGACGCTGGCCACCGCGCCGACAACGCCGGAGATCGCGCTGGCGATGTAGAACTGGCGGTTGGTGACATCGAGCCCAGCGCGCAGCAATCGCGTCCTGAGCGTCACCTTGTTCTTCGCCTTCTGCTTTTTCTCGAGCTCCTTCAGGTTCTCCTGAACCTGCTTGCGACGAGTCTGGAGATCGTCGGCGGACGCGTTTGCGCGCAGGTTGCGGCTGGACCTGCCGGCAGCAACCGTTTCCAGCCGCTTCTCTGTCTTGTGCTCGCCCGAGAGGAACGGGAAGATCACGACATAGGCGAAAAGGCCGACCGCCAGAGCGACCAGCCCGATCACGAGCAACTGAACCAGCTGCTGGCTATCCATGCTTCTCACCCATGATGCTGCCGTCGTTGTCGCGCACTTCCGCCGACGCCAGCGCCTGGCTCAAACGGTTCTGCTCACCATAGTACTGGGCGCGCTCGTAGAAACGCGGGCGGGCGATGCCGGTCGAGCGGTGCCGCCCGATGATCTTGCCGTTCGCGTCCTCGCCCGTGATGTCGTAGACGATCAGGTTCTGAAGCGTCACGACATCGCCTTCCATGCCCAGCACCTCGGTGATGTGCGTGACGCGGCGCGAGCCGTCCCTAAGACGCGAGGCCTGGACGATGATGTCGACCGAGCCGGTGATCATCTCGCGGATGGTCTTGGCGGGAAGCTGGAAGCCGCCCATCATGATCATGGACTCGAGACGGCTGATGCATTCGCGCGGGCTGTTGGAGTGGAGCGTGCCCATCGAGCCGTCGTGACCCGTGTTCATGGCCTGAAGGAGATCGAAGGCCTCGGGTCCGCGCACCTCGCCGACGATGATCCGCTCGGGACGCATACGCAGACAGTTCTTGACCAGATCGCGCATGGTGATCTGGCCCTCGCCTTCGAGATTCGGCGGACGCGTTTCGAGACGCACCACGTGCGGCTGCTGCAGCTGCAGCTCGGCCGAGTCCTCGCAGGTGATGATGCGCTCGTCCTGGTCGATGTGGCCGGTCAAGCAGTTGAGAAGCGTCGTCTTGCCCGAGCCCGTGCCACCGGAGATGATGACGTTGCAGCGCACGCGGCCGATGATCTCGAGGATCGTCTTGGCTTCCTTCGAGATCGAGTTGAAGCGCAGCAGCTGCTCGAGTGTGAGCTTGTCCTTTTTGAACTTACGAATCGTGAGTGCGGGACCGTCGATGGCGAGCGGCGGGGCGATGACGTTGACACGCGAGCCGTCCGGCAGGCGGGCGTCGCAGATCGGGCTGCTCTCGTCGACGCGGCGGCCGACCTGGCTGACGATGCGCTGGCAGATATTCATGAGCTGCGCATTGTCGGCGAAGCGGATCGATGTCTTCTCGACCTTGCCGCCGACCTCGATGAAGCAGGTCTCGGCGCCGTTGACCATGATATCGGCGATGTCGTCGCGGGCGAGCAGCGGCTCGAGGGGGCCGTAGCCGAGAACGTCGTTGCAGATGTCCTCGAGCAGCTCTTCCTGCTCGGCAATCGACATCACGACATTCTTGACTTGGACGATCTCTCCAACAATGTCGCGGATTTCTTCGCGCGCCGCCTCGGCATCCAATTTGGCGAGCTGCGTCAGATCGATCGTGTCGATCAGCGCGTTGAAGACGGTCGTCTTAATGTCGTAGTACTCCTCTGAATGCCGGCGCTCTACGGGCTTCGGCTTCGGAGGCTCGGGAGCTCGCGCGGTCGGCGCCTCCGGCCTGGCGTTGGCATCCGGCATCTGGCCGCGACCCGATTGGGCCTTCGGCAGGTCCTTCGGCTGCACGGCCGGCAGCGGCTGCGGCGCAGATACCCGCCGCGATGCCGGCACGTTGTTCCCTGTGCGCTTCCCGAACATGAGCTATGCTCCAGCCTTCTTGCGGTTGAGGCGCTGAAGGATCGGGCTCAGCATCGACTTCTTCCTCTCGGATTTCTTCGGCTCGGCCCGGTTCGTCAGTGCGTAGGCCAGCGAGCGGAAATGCTCGGCGGCCCGCGACTTCGCCGACAGCTCCTCCACCATCTGGCCGTTGTTCGAGGCCATGCCGAAGACTTCCGCATCGAACTCGATGACGACCTTCGGCGACAGGCCGAGGGCATCGCCGAACTCCTTCGCCGGCAGCTCAGGGCGCTTCGGCATGCCGGTCGCGTTGAGGACCAGGAAGGGCGGCCGGTCGTTCTTGCGGTGCTGCTTCAGCAGATCCACCATGTTCTTCGCATTGCGAAGGTTGGCGAGATCCGGCATGGCCGTGATCACCACGTCGTCCGCCGACATCAGGATCTGCTTTGCCCACGGCGTCCAGACGTGCGGCAGGTCGACGGCTACGTAGGGCACGTTCTGACGGACCACATCGAGCACGAACTCATAGGTCTCGGGCGCGATGTCGTAGTTGCGGTCGAGGACGCCGGGAGCCGCGAACAGACTCAGGTGATCCGTGCACTTCGCCAGCAGGCGGTCGAGCAGAACCTCGTCGAGGCGGTCCGGCGAGGACAGCGCATCGGCGATGCCCTGGACCGGGTCCTTGTCGAAGTCGAGGCCGGCGGTGCCGAACGGCAGGTCCAGATCGGCGATGACGACGTTGCTCGACATCTGCCGTGAGATCACCCATCCGACGTTGTGACAGACCGTCGAGGAGCCGACGCCACCCTTGGCACCGACGAAGGCGATGACATGCCCGACAGGATCGGACTCGGGATTGTTGTAGAGGTTGGAGATGCTCTCCATCAGCTGCAGCGGCGCGAGCGGCACGACGATGTACTCGCTGACGCCCCGCTTCAGGAGCTCACGATACAGTATGACGTCGTTGCTGTGGCCGATGACGATGACCTTCGTGCCGCCATCGCAGTACTCGGCAAGCTGGTCCAGCTCGGCGATCATGATCTGGCGCGGCGACGAGCTTTCGACGATGATCAGGTTGGGCGACGGCGCCTCCTGATAGTGGGCGATGGCAGCAGGCAGGCCGCCCATGTGCAGGCTGACGTGGGCCTTTGCCAGCCGCCGATCGTCGGCCGCATGCTGGGCCGCCTCGGCGGTGTGGGGATGCTCGCAGAAGATCTGGATCGAGATCCGCGGGATCGCCTTGGCACGATCGTGGCGTTCCTCGGCCTGGACCGGCTCGGCGAATTCACCTTCGACCTCCGCCTCGACCATCTCCTCGGCCGGAGCCATCTCGGCCTCGTCGAACTCGGGCTCAGTCTCGGCAGAATAAGCATGCTTGCTCATGTTGCACTCGCTCGGTCAGTTCTTCGCCACGTCACTGATGATGCCGGCCTTTTCCTCGGACGACGTCTGGGAGATCGTGCTTTCGCCCTTCACGTACTTCCGCCAGACCTCGTCGCGCCGCTCGCCGGGCCGCGAGGTTCCGTCCCGCATCTCGATGAGATCCCGGGGATTCGCGATCATTGCCGCCAGATTGTGCTGGGATGAGCAGCCGTAGTCCGGATAGGCAACGTTTTGCGGATCCTCCGCCAGATTCCTCGACCAGTCGCCGCAGGTCGGCCCCTCAGCCACATACCGTAGGAAAGATATCTTTACGGGTGGTTTACCGCCGCCCGCACTATAGGCGGTGAACATCACGGCGTGGCCCGGAATGCCCTTGTCGCGAGCCAGGTCCCTGATCTCGGCCGCGGCCTGGTAGGCTGCGCCTTCGTTGGCGCTGCCACTCGGAGCGGCAATCGTGATCTTGCCGGTTCCCTCGTGGCGCCACTGGCCGAGGAACTCGTCGACCTGCGCCCGCTGGATGCTGTTCAGCCCCTTAGTGCGGCCGCTGACGACGATGTCGAGTTCGGTCTGATCGGTCGTCACATTGATCGGATGCCGCTTCTCGTACTCGTAGGGCTCGGCGTAGCCGACGATCCGCCCCTCGTCCTCACCCCGGCATGCCGCCAGGCTCAGCACCAGAAGGGAGGCAGCCATCAGTTTGAGCGTGAACGGCCGGACGCTGGTCTTTACTGCGCGCATTTTCATATCCTCGGACTGCATAGGAGTCTCCATCCACCCGATCACTCGACGATGAAACCGTAGTTGCCTTCGTAATCGCCGGACGGAAGGGCCTCGTCCTTGCCGTAGACCTTGTTGAGCTGCCCCAGGAAGGTTGCACGCGCATCGGACGCCGGGATCAGACCGTCGGTCGGCTTATTGATCTTCGAGATGTGCACCGGGTTGACCACGTAGGGCGTCACGATCACGAGCAGCTCGGTCTCCTGCTTCTGGAAGTCGCGGCTGCGGAACAGCGTGCCGAGGATCGGCAGGTTCTTGATGCCGGGCACACCGTCGATATTGGCCCGCGTATCGTCGGAGATGAGGCCGGCGATGACGAGCGAGCCGCCGGAGGGAAGCTCAACCGTCGTGTTGGCACGGCGCACCTTCAGACCCGGCAGCGACACGGTCGTCAGCGTCACTGCGCCCTCGCTCGAGATCTCGCTGACCTCTGTCGCGATCTTCAGGCTGATGCGACCCTCGGAGAGGACCAGCGGCGTGAAGGACAGGCCGACACCGAACGGTTTCCACTCGACCGAGATGGAGTCCTTGTCCTGGGCGACCGGTACCGGGAACTCGCCGCCGGCGAGGAAGCTCGCGGTCTCGCCCGAGATCGCCGTCAGCGTCGGCTCGGCCAGCGTCTTCAAGAGACCGTTGCGCTCGAACATCTCGACACTACGTGCCAGGCAGTTGGCGCCGCCGGTGGCAATCGCGCCGGGGAGCGGGAAAGTCGGCAAGCAGCTCGAAAGGTCGCTCGACGGGCCGGTGATGCCGAACAGGAAGGTGTTGTTGCCGTTGGCGTTGGTGATCGGCATGGTGTTGTTGGTCTGGAAGTTCCAGGCCGAGTCGCCGGCGTGAACACCATTCCAGTTGACACCGAGCCGCTTGATCGCCTCGCGCTGCACTTCGGCTACCGAAACCTTGAGCATCACCTGCTCCTTGGCCTCGACGACCAGCATGTTGACGACCTTGTCGGCATCACGCTTGGAGGCATCGCCCGGCCGCGTCATGAAGCGGGCCGCAATGTCGCTGGCGCGGTTGGAGTCTGCCGGGTTCGGCACCGAGCCGGTCAGGATGATCGTGTCGTTGATCACCTCGCTCTTGATGTTGGCGCCGGGAATGAGGCGCTCGATCAGCCGGTCGAACTGCGCCATGTCGCGCTCGATCCGGACGTCGATCGACAGAATCTGCTCGCCGTTCTCGTCGAAGAAGAAGACGTTGGCGTTGCCGAGCTGCTTGGCGATCAGGTAGACGCGGTTCGAGGACTGCACGACCGCATCGACGTACTCGGGGTTCGAGACGACGACGTCCCGAAGATCGCGCGGCACCTCGACGATCATGGTCTTGTTGAGCCCGAGCAGCACGTTGCGGCTGGCCGGCAACGGATCGTCGAAGCCGATCTTGAGGTAGTCGTTGTGACTGACATCGGTGTCCGTTGAGCCGGCGGTGGCGGGCATGGTCTGGACGGCGACGGCGGACAGACCGGCGAAGCTGGCGAGGCCGAGCATCAGTGCGGCAACGGAGGATTTTGCGAGCTTGATCATGGGAGCATACCTTCGAGAAGACTTGTTTCCGCCGTCCATCACTTCACGCCGTAGGCCCGGGACCACTCGCCGTAGCGCAGCATGCGCACGGCATTCGAGTTGTCCGGCTTGAAGGCCGACTCGTCGCCCTCGGGGTTCACACCCTCCTTGTTCTCCGCCAAACTGCGGAGCGTCAGCGATATGTCACCCATGGCCTGGGCAAGTGCGAGCGTCTCGGCTTGGCTCGGAGAGAGCTCGAGCGTCGCCGTCTTGCCAGTAGCGACCATCTTGCCCTCTTTCGTCTCGATCTCCTGACCGATGGCCAGGACCTTGACGTTGCGGAACAGCGTGTCGCTCACCGTCTGCTCCTGACGGCCGTCACGGCCGCGAAGCTTGCGGGTGACGATGACGTCGACGCGGTCGGCGGGGAGGATGAAGCCGGCGACCGCCGATTCCTCGTTGATCTTCGTCGAGATGGCACGCATGCCCGCCGGCAGGATCGCCGCCAGCACACCGCCGTCGTCGGCCTTGACCACCTTGCCCTGATTGAGCGGCTCGTTCGGCAGGAACGAGGTCCGGGCGATGGCTCCGACATAGTCCTTCTCAGCATTGGGCTGAGTGGCCTTGGTGATGTAGCCCTTCTCGGCAACCGAGTCCTTGGGCCAGGGCTGCCAGCCGATGTCCGCGGCCTTCAGGCGCTCGCCGAGGCCGATGCCCTTCCGAGCGACGAGAACGTCGACCGTATTGATCTCCTTCTCGACCAGCTTCGTCTTGGTCTTCGTACCGCCGAGAAATCCATTCGCGAGCATCGCAGCCAGTGCGGCGGCGACGATGGCAATGGCAAACACAAGCAAGCGCGCCCGTCTCATCACACAATGGGTCCTTTCGCCCTGATCCCAGCCCTGGGTTGCTGGTGATCCTGCGAGAGAAAGGTCAATGCGGAGTTAATGACTGTCGCGAAATGGCTCGAGCCGGTCATGGCCGAGCGCCCATGTCAGCACCGGCACACGCCCGGAATGTCGCGGAAAACCCAGCTTACCGACGCCTTGCCGCCGGACGATGAAGGGTCCTGAGAATATTTCTGGTGAAGGGTTGCTCAGCCGAGCGTCGACTGCAGCCACTCGGTCGATGGATAGACCATCAGCGCCGCGGCGGCGATGGCGATGCCATAGGGAACGCCGGTCTTGCGATGGTGTAGCCGGGCGATCCAGTCCTGCTCGACCAGCATGACCGGCAGCGGCATGATCCGGAAAAACAGCAGGCCCATGGTCAGGAAGCCGCCGGCGATCGCCGAGAGGGCGATAAAGTGCCCGAGATGCTCGAAACCGAGCCAGAGGGAGGCGGCGGCAAAGATCTTCGCGTCGCCCCCGCCGATCCAGCCTTGCGAGAACAGGGCGATGCCGATCGCCAGCACGATGGAGCCCGCCGCAAGGTGCATGGCGATCTCATAGGCGCTCAAGCCGGCGAAGGGCGCCAGCGCCACGAAGCCGGCGACCAGGAGGATCGAGATCCGGTTGGGAATGGTCATCGTGACCAGGTCCATGGAGCCGGCATAGGCCATGGCCCATGGAAACACGCACCAGAGCAGCAACTCAAACACGCCGAACCCCCACGCACTCTGTTTTTTTGACGCCGTTGCCCAGCAGAATGGCAGACCGGCGTAAAGCTCAATTTAAATGCCACGGTCCGAAAAACGGGTATTTTGTCTAGGCTTTACGAGGGGTTGTCCCGAACTTGGACAGTCGGGAGATGAGCGCCGGCGAAACGAATGAGACCGTCCGGGGGCAAGCCGGACGGTCTCAATCCACATCGCTCGCGAGCAAAATTACTCCGCGTTGGCCTCGGAGAGCGTGCTCTCGACCTTGTTGAAGGTCTCGTTGAGCTCGTCCTTCATCGTGCCCAGGGCGACGATGATGCCGATGCCGACGATCGCGGCGATCAGCGCGTACTCGATGGCCGTGGCGCCGGACTCATCCTTGCGGAAACGGTTGAACAGCTTGCTCATGGTGTACTCCCTGTACAGCGTTACTTGCTCGAGTTTCATCGGACGTTGGGGGGCGGCGTCGTCGAACTCGAGGAGGAGCCTAATCCCGAGGAGCTAAATAGCTGTAAATCGTCGATAATTTTATCGATTGTCCTAGGGTTTCCGTATCCTTCAGTTAACAATCCATGAAAGATACCGACGACGGCCGGATCGGACCCACCTCGCGCACCGATCCCGCAAAAGCGAAAGGACTGCCCGCCGGTTGGCGGACAGCCCTTTCCGTACAGATCGGCGGTCATGGCGGCATCCTGCCACCAGCGACTCCGAGCACGATTACTCGGCGTTGGCCTCGGAGAGCGTGCTCTCGACCTTCTCGAAGGTCTCGTTGAGCTCGTCCTTCATCGTGCCGAGCGCCGTGATGATGCCGATGCCGACGATCGCGGCGATCAGAGCATACTCGATGGCGGTGGCGCCCGACTCGTCCTTGCCGAAACGCGTGAAAAGCTTGTTCATCTCTACTCTCCCAACAATTCTGCCACGAAGTTCGGCGGCGTCCTAAGCCCTACAGAGCCGCGAACTCGGGAGTGAAATTCCCACAAATGATCTAATTGAGTATGAATTATGCATACCCAATTTTATGGGCGTTGAAACAAACTCCAACCAGATTGCCGCAGGCCTATGCAGTGATGTCAGAATACGAGAAAGGCCGCCTGCGGGATCGCAGACGGCCTTTCGAGATCGGCGAGATCCTCAGGCGCCGATCAATGGCGCCCGGAAACCGTCGATATTACTCGGCGTTCGCCTCGGAGAGCGAGCTCTCGACCTTCTCGAAGGTCTCGTTGAGCTCGTCCTTCATCGTGCCGAGCGCCGTGATGATGCCGATGCCGACGATCGCGGCGATCAGAGCATACTCAATGGCGGTGGCGCCGGATTCGTCCTTGCCGAAGCGTGCGAAAAGCTTGTTCATCTCTACTCTCCCAACAATCTTGCCACGAAGACCCGCAGCCTGGCTCATCGACAGCGCCGCGAACTTGGGAGCGAAACTCCCACAAATGTTCTAATTGACCGTGAATTGCGCACGCTCGAGTCGATGGATGCCGCTGTCCGCTCACGATCACGTTGTCGCAGGCCCGCCGAGCGATCTCCGGATACGAGAAAGGCCGCCTGCGAGATCGCAGACGGCCTTTCGAGCTCGGCGAGCTCCATGAGGGCCAATGGAAAGCCCCCAGGGTCGTCGAATTACTCGGCGTTCGCCTCGGAGAGCGAGCTCTCGACCTTCTCGAAGGTCTCGTTCAGCTCGTCCTTCATGGTGCCGAGCGCCGTGATGATGCCAATGCCGACGATCGCGGCAATGAGGGCATACTCGATAGCGGTTGCACCAGACTCGTCCTTACCAAAACGCTTGATCAGCTTGTTCACGTCTACTCTCCCAATGTACCTGAACCCGCTCACTGGTCAGCTTGTGAGCCAAACCCCTGAACTTGGCGTGAGTATCACGCAAATGTTCTAAGCATTTATGAAGTGGGGAAAGACTCTTGTGCGCGAGGAAAAGAATCTTTGCGCAGAGGCACGAACCTCGGAGAAGCAAAAGAAAATGGGCCGCCTGCCGGGTGGCAGACAGCCCATTCTCTGACGATCGACGATGCCAGCGGCGTATGCTCGCCGGCGGTCGCGATCCGTCTTACTCGGCGTTGGCCTCGGAGAGCGTGCTCTCGACCTTCTCGAAGGTCTCGTTGAGCTCGTCCTTCATCGTGCCGAGCGCCGTGATGATGCCGATGCCGACGATCGCGGCGATCAGAGCATACTCGATGGCGGTGGCGCCCGACTCGTCCTTGCCGAAGCGCGCGAAAAGCTTGTTCATCTCTACTCTCCCAAAATCCTAAGCCGTTTTGCCAGTTCACCTGCCGGATACTTCCGCAGCCCTGAACTTGCGCGAATACTATATGGCGGAGTTTAAAGCGCAGTAAAAATGACCAGTTACTAAAATTTTTCAGACTCCGCATTCGCAGATCTATTTATATATTCCGGAAGTCTTGGATTGACTATTCTGGTTAATGAGTTGTTATCTCGAGATGCATTGAAGATTCGACCTCGGTGATTCAAGATTGGCCATCACTCAGATTGGTTATGCTTTGATTGATGGGCGGCGCAGGTCTTCACCAGACGACAAGATCCGTCCCGCCGCCCGGCCCAACGTCATGAGTCGTCCCGGCCCGCCCCACCGGGACCGACGTCCGGCCGTCCGCACCACGGTCGAATGCTCGAACGAGACACGCGTTTGCCAATCCTTCATCATTTTGCGGCTCAATTCCCTCCATCGGCCTTCCCAGAGGCGCAACAACACTGTCACGAGGCTTCGACATGACCATGTTCCGCTTGAGCGGCGCCGTGAAGCGCGCCTCGCTCGCTATCGGCGTCCTCTTTGCGCCCAATCTCGCTTCCGCCGAGGATCTCGTCGTTCAGTATGATCAAGCCAGATTGCTGCGTCTCCCGGAGCCGGCGTCCAACATCATCATTGGCAATCCGTCGATTGCCGACGTGACGCTGCAGAGCTCGGACCTCCTCGTCATCACCGGCAAGACCTTCGGCGTGACCAACCTCATCATCCTGGACAAGACGGACAAGATCATCCTGAACCAGCGCCTGATGGTGAAGTCCGACGACCAGAAGGTCGTCAGCCTGCAGCGCGGCATCAACACGACGACCTATAACTGCGTGCCCAAGTGCGAGCCCGTGCTGAAGATCGGCGACGAGCCCAACCATTTTTCTGAGGTCGCGAAGGCTGGACAGCAGAAGATGAAGATCTCCGCTGACGGCGGCGCCGACGACGTCGCGAACTGAGGGCGGCGGCAGGACGAGATTCCGGCACGGGGTAGGGAGGGGCACGCCTACCCCGTGCCGTTTCACTGGCGGACCTCGAGAGGGGCGGCCGGCCGGTGATCTCAAGACAGGGCCGGATGGGCAGCCGGCCTTGTCGCTTGCTCGCAGACCGCGAATGGGCAATGCGAGGCGGTGGCGCCGAGTGTCCGGCCGGGCAAGCCGGGACGCCTCAGCCCGGGCAGATTGGCACAAGGAATTTAAAACTTTCAGAAATTTGTTAGTGAATGAAGCCGGATAACATTTGGATAATCTGCGCGAATTCGAGCTTAACCAGAATTCACTAAAACTTTCCATTTTAAGACATTCCTAATCTTTCTTTCGTCCTATTGGCGTCACCAGCACGAGTGAGCTTTGTAAGGCGCCGAGTACATGAGTAATGCCAAGCACGCTGCCATCCGCTCCAAACGGGTTGCCCCGCTGCGTCGCCTCAAGATGCTGCGCCGCAACCAGGACGGCTTCACGGCGGTCGAGTTTGCCCTGGTCATCGGGCCGTTTCTCGCCCTCCTGTTCGCCATCATGGAGGTGGCGCTGGTCTACTTCGCGACCTTCTCGCTGGAGAACGCGACCGAGCAGGCCTCTCGGCTGATCCGGACGGGCCAAGCGCAGGGCTTCAGCGCCGCCGACTTCAAGGATGCCGTCTGCGAGCGCGTTCCGGCCTTCATGAGCTGCGAGGACGACCTCATCGTCGATGTCCGGACGTTCCCAAGCCTCGGAGCCGCGGCTGCCGGTGCGCCGACCGCCGTCGACAATGACGGCAACATGATCGATGGCTTCGAGCAGTTCAACACTGGCGGCGGCGGCTCGATCGTGCTCGTCAACGTCTACTATCACTGGAAGCTTTTTGCGGCTTTGCCCGACATCGGTTATCTGCTGACCGGCGGCAAGAGCAGCATCGGCCTCGGCAATCTCGCTGACGGCAGCCGCCTGATCACATCCGCAACCGTCTTCAAGAACGAGCCATTCGACGGCTGATGCGGCCGGCGCCAAACGCACGCCACGCCTGGAATAGGAAAGACCGATTCATGTCTCGCAACGACCAGACCAAGACTCGCCGGACGGGTTGGCGCGGCTACTGGGCGACCATCGCCGAGGACAAAGGCGGCTTCGCCGCGGTCGAGTTCGCGATGGTCGTGCCGATCATGGTGGTGCTGTTCCTGGGCGCGGTCGAGTTCAGCCTGGCACTCTCCTACGACCGCCGCATCACGGCCATTTCCAGCGCCACGGCCGATCTGGTGGCCCAGGAGGAGGAGGTCGACTCGGCCTATCTTGACGACGTCATGCAGATCGCCAACGGACTCTTGCCGCCGGATGCCGACATCTCCAAGCTCGACATCAAGCTGGTCAGCGTCGTCGCCGATGCCGACAGCAACGTCACCGTCGCCTGGAGCTACAATCGGACCGGCGGCGAGCCCTATGCCGAGAACTCGGCCTACAACGACCTCCCCGCTGATCTCGTCGAACCACTGACGAGCGTGGTCGTCGCCGAGGTGAGCTATACCTACAATCCACCGGTCGGTCATTTCATCACCGGTGACATCGGGCTCAGCGAGCGCTTTTTCCTCAGGCCGCGAAAGAGCCTGCAAGTGACCAAGACCGACTAGAGATCTCTCGCGCTTTCTGGACATTGGCGCGACGTTGACGACCCCGCCTCCTCCGACGCGGGGTCGACGACTTTTCACTGCCAGGGCGCCTTCGCCACGGCCTGCGTTTGAACATTGTTCAGGAACACACCATATGCTCATGGCACAGCAGTGAGACGATTCGATCCGCATGGCCCGCCGATCCGACCATACGCCCGAGGCGCTCAAGGGCCTCATTCTCGATGCCGCCGAGGCCATCGTTGCTGATGACGGGCTCTCTGCCCTGACCGCACGCGGCATCGCCACCCGCATCGGCTACTCGCCCGGAACCATCTATCATCTCTTCGCCAATCTGGACGAGGTCGTGTTGCATGTGGAAGCGCGCGTGCTCGAGCGGCTGGAGCAGAGGCTGACGGCGCTGCCGCCCGCTGCCGAGCCTGAGGCCGGGCTCCGGTCCCTGGCCGAGACCTACCTCGCCTTCACGCTCGCCAATCGCCGGCTCTGGAGCATGTTGTTCGAGCACACGCTACCGAAGGAGGTCGAGACGCCCGACTGGTACGCCCAGCGTCTCGGCCGGCTGCTTGCCATTCTCGAGCAGGCGCTGCAGCCGTTCTTCCGCGCCGAACAGGCGGGCGAGCGGATCCGGGCGGCACGTGTGCTCTGGGCGAGCGTGCACGGCATCGTCTCCCTGTCGGTCGCAGACAAGCTGACCAATGTCACGACCGACACAGCCGCACTTCTGATCGACGATTTGATCACGACCTACGTGGCCGGCATCAAGCACCGTCACGCCATCTGAGAGGACACCGGAACATGGCAACGCTCTACGATATCAAGCCCTGGTTCCAGAGCCTGCTCCGACCGAAAGTCGCCGATCTCGCGGCAGCCGGCATCACCGCCAATGAGGTAACGCTCGTCGCACTGGCCATGAGCGTGGGCGTTGGCGCACTCTTCTGGGCGTTGCCAAACTCGTCGATCGTGCTGCTCCTCGTCGTCGTCGCCCTGGCGGCACGGATGGCGCTCAATGCCGTCGACGGCATGCTCGCGCGCGAGCACGGGCACGCCTCGCCGCTCGGCGCACTCCTCAACGAGATCGCCGACCTCGCCTCCGACGCAGCACTCTACCTGCCTCTGGGGCTGGTGGTCGAGGTGCCGGCGACGCTCGCCGTGCTCGCCGCGGTGCTCGGCCTCATCGTCGAGGGCACCGGGCTCGCGGCGCTTCTCGTCGGCGCACCGCGGGGCTACCAGGGCCCCATGGGCAAGAGCGACCGGGCCTTTGCCTTCGGTCTCCTGGCCTTCCTCCTCGCTCTGGGACTCGCCGGCAGCATCCTTTCGACGCTGATCCTGCTTCTGATCTCTGGCCTCGCCATCTGGACCATTCGCAATCGCGTGGTCGCCGCGCTCGACCATGCAGGATCGGCGACCCCATGATCGAGAGTCCCTTCATCGGCTGGCTTGCGAGCTGGGGTGGCCTCACCGCGAATACGCTCGTCGTGCTCGTGGCGGTCGTGATCCTCCTCGGCGTGGCGACTCTCGCGGCGGCCTATCTCTCTCGCGAGCGGGCCGACGCGGGCGAGAGCGAACTCGAGCTCAGGGTGCGCTCATGGTGGGTGATCGTCGCCCTGATCATCGGTGCTTTGCTCGTCGGCCGGACGATGGCGCTGGTGCTCTTTGCCTTCATCAGCTTCCTGGCCCTCAAGGAGTACCTCTCCATCATCCCGACGCGACGCGCGGATCGGGCGGTGCTCTTCTTCGCCTATGCGACAATACCGCTGCAGTTCTGGCTGATCGCGACCGAGCAATACGGCATCTTCATCGTGCTGGTGCCGGTCTGGATGTTCGTGGCGCTCCCCTCGACGATGGTGCTGCTCGGCGAGACCGATGGCTTTCTCAAGGCGGTCGGCACGCTGCATTGGGGTGTCATGTCGACGGTCTATAGCCTCGGTCATTTGGCCTACCTGCTCGTCCTGCCGAAAGAGACGGCAGGCATTGCCGAAGGCGCGGCGCTGGTCGTGACCCTCCTGATCCTGACCGAGCTCAACGACGTCGCGCAGTATGTCTGGGGCAAGACGTTCGGCCGGCACAAGATCATCCCCAAGGTCAGTCCCGGCAAGACCTGGGAAGGGTTCCTCGGCGGCATGGCAACCACGCTCGTGGTCTCGGCCTTGCTTATCTCGTTCTTGCTGCCACAGCTGTCGACGTCCGGTGCTTTGACGATCGATTGGTGGCTCTACGTCGCACTGATCGGCCTCGCCATTTCGCTCGGCGGCTTCTTCGGCGACCTCTCCGTCTCGGCGGTGAAGCGCGATCTCGGCATCAAGGATTCCGGCGCGCTCATCCCCGGTCACGGCGGCATACTGGATCGGGTCGACAGCCTCATCTTCACCGCCCCGCTGTTCTTTCACATCACCCGCTATTTTGCGGCCGGCTATTGGTGAGGCGTGAGCCATGCGCCGCTGGCTGAAGCTCCCGTTCTTTCTTCTGATCTTCCGCCCCATCGTGCTCGTCGTCATGGGGCTCAACGTCCGGCATCGCCATCGGCTGCCGCAGCAGGGCCCGGCCGTCATCGTCGCCAATCACAACAGCCATCTCGACACGCTGGTGCTGATGTCCCTGTTCCCGCGCCGCATGATCCCGAGGCTCCGGCCCGTCGCCGCGGCCGACTACTTCCTGAAATCCCCCCTCCTCTCCTTCATCGCCCTCGACCTCATAGGCATCATCCCGATCGAGCGGCAGAGCCCGACAGTCGATGCACCGGGCAACATCTTCGCCGAGCCGGTGGCCGCGCTCGACCGTGGCGAGATCCTGATCCTCTTTCCCGAGGGCACGCGCGGAGAGCCGGAGGAGATGGCGAGCTTCAAGTCGGGTGTTGCCCGACTGATCCAGCAGCGGCCCGAGGTGCCGCTCGTGCCGATCTTCCTCCACGGCCTCGGCAAGGCCCTGCCGAAAGGCAGCTGGCTGCCGGTGCCGTTCTTCTTCGACATCTTCGTCGGCCGGCCGATCGCCTGGCCGGGCAACAAGGCGGCGCTCATGCAGACGCTCAAGAGCGAGATGGCGTCACTTGCAGCCGAGGGCCGCTTTCCCGCCTGGGAGTGAGGCTCAGCCCTTCGGCAGTCTCGGCTTCTCGATGCCGGCGAGCCCGCAGAGCGTATCGACGATCGAGGAGAAGTCGTTGCCTCCATCTCCCTTGGCGCGGGCGAGCGAGAAGACCTCGCGCGCCGCACTCGCGACCGGCATCGGCACCCGTTCGGCATTGGCCGAGGCAAGGATGAGGGACAGGTCCTTGTGCGCCAGGTCAATGCTGAAGCCCGGTGTTATGTCGCCGGCAAGCACCTTGTTCGGCCAGTTGATCTTCAGCTGACCATTGGTCGCCGTGGTGCCGTGGATGACGTCGAGGGACTTCTGCAGGTCCAGGCCGAAACGCTGCGAGAGCGCCAGCGCCTCGGCGTTGAGCTGACAGAGCACGATGGCCAGGTAGTTGTTGACGAGTTTCGTGCGGATACCGGTGCCGACGCCGCCGCAGTGATGGATGGTGGTGCCCATGGCCTGGAGCAGCGGCATGACTTCCGCCAGATCGGCCTCGGATGCACCGACCATGAACAGGCTCTCGCCGCGATCGGCGTGCCAGGCGACGCGGCCGACCGGCGCGTCGATCACGCGCATACCCTTGGCGACGGCCTCACGATGCAGGCGATCGGTCGTCTGCGGATCGACCGTGCTCATGTCCACGATAAGAGCGCCCGGCCTGGCATTGGCGAGAACCCCATCGCTGCCGAGCACGACGGTCTCGACCTCGGCCGACGCCGGCAACATCGTGATGACGATGTCGGAGGCCTGCGCAACGCCGGCCGGTCCGTTACCGGACCTCGCGCCGAGCTCCTCGAGCACGCGGACCGGCTCCGGATTGACGTCATGGACGACGAGCGAGAAGCCTTTCCGCGCCAGGTTCGACGCCATGGGGCGTCCCATGCGTCCGAGCCCGATGAAACCGATGGTGGTCATGCTCGCCTCACTCCAAAGTCGCTAGATGATGCCATGTCCGTCCTTCGCCTCCTCGTTGAGGCAAGCATGTCCGAGACAGGGTCGGCAGATGTCGCGATGGTCGTGAACATGGCGGTCATCATCACCCGATCAGCGCGATCCACTCGTCCTCGCTCAACACCGTCACGCCAAGCTCGCGGGCCTTGGCGAGCTTGGAGCCCGCCTCCGCGCCGGCGACGACATAATCGGTCTTCTTCGAGACCGAGCCCGCCACCTTGGCGCCGAGCCGCTCGGCCTGGGCCTTGGCTTCCGAGCGCGTCAGCTTCTCGAGTGTGCCGGTGAAAACCACGGTCTTGCCGGCCACGGGGCTGCCGTCGGTGGCCGGCCGCTCGAATGGCTCGACATCGATCTCTGCGAGCAGCGCATCAACGGCCGCCACATTGTGCGGCTCGCCGAAGAAGTCGACCAGCGCGTCGACAACCGTCTCGCCGATTCCTTCGATGTTGTCGATCTCGCGATAGGCGTCGCTGTCGCGGCCGTCGGCAATCGCAGCTTCGACGGCCTGCCGCAGCGCCTCGATCGTCCCATAGGCCTTCGCCAGATCCCGCGCCGTCGTCTCGCCGATGTGGCGGATGCCCAGCGCAAACAGAAACCGGTCGAGCGGAATGCGGCGACGCGCCTCGATGGCGGCAAAGAGATTGGCGACCTTCTTCTCGCCGAAGCCTTCCTTGTCCCTAAGCTTGTCGGAGCGCGTGCGATCGGTCTCGGCCAGGCGGAAAATGTCGGCGGGGGCCTTGACGCGCCCGTCCTCGAAGAAGGCGGCAATCTGCTTCTCACCGAGACCTTCGATATCGAATGCGTTTCGCGAGACGAAGTGGCGGAGACGCTCGACGGATTGCGCCGGGCAGATGAGGCCGCCCGTGCAACGGCGATCCACGTCGGCCTTGCCCGTCCTTTCGTTGATCTCGCTTACCGCATGGCTACCGCAGGCCGGACAGACGGCGGGGAACGCGAAGGGCTTCGCCCCCTTCGGCCGCTTCTCCTCGATGACGCGCACGATCTGGGGAATGACGTCGCCGGCCCGCTGCACGACGACCGTGTCGCCGATACGAATGTCCTTGCGGGCAATCTCGTCCGCATTGTGCAGCGTCGCATTCGAGACGACGACACCGCCGACATTGACCGGCTCGAGCTTGGCGACCGGCGTCAGCTTGCCCGTGCGACCGACCTGGATCTCGATGTCGTTCAGGACGGTCACGGCCTGCTCCGCGGCGAATTTGTGGGCGATGGCCCAGCGCGGTGAGCGCGAGACGAAGCCGAGCCGCTCCTGCAGGTCCAACCGGTTCACCTTGTAGACGACACCGTCGATATCGTAGTCGAGTTGGGCGCGCTCCATCTCGAGGGCTCGATGGTAGGCAATGAGATCCTCCGCCGAGTGGCAGACGGTCATGCGCGGATTCGTCGGAAAACCCCAGCGCTTGAACGCGCCGATGACGCCGCTCTGGGTCCCGGCCGGCAGCGCCGACGCCTCACCCCAAGCATAGGCGAAGAACCGCAACGGGCGCGATGCCGTGATGCGGCTGTCGAGTTGCCGGAGCGATCCGGCGGCGGCGTTGCGCGGATTGGCGAATACTTTCTCGCCTGCCTTCGCCTGCTCCTCGTTGAGCTTGAGGAAGTCCGAGCGCGCAAAATAGATCTCGCCGCGCACATCGATACGCGCCGGCAGGTCCTTCGCCGCGATCCGCTTCGGTACCTCCCGGATGGTCGCGACATTGGCCGTGACATTCTCGCCCTCCGCGCCGTCGCCGCGGGTTGCGGCCTCGACGAGCTCACCATTCTCGTAGGTGATGGAGATGGAGAGACCATCGATCTTCGGCTCGGCGGTGACCTCGAGCGCGTCGTCCTCGCCGAGCTTCAGGAACCGGCGCACACGCTCCAGGAACTCCGTGACGTCGGCCTCGTCGAAGGCGTTGGCCAGCGAGAGCATCGGCACGCGATGGCGGATCTTGCCGAAGGGACCGGCGGGCGCCGCGCCCACCCGGCGACTCGGGCTGTCGGGCCGGACGAGATCAGGAAAGCGTGCCTCGATGGCGAGGTTGCGATTGACCAGCGCATCATAGGCGGCATCCGAAATCTCGGGTGCATCCTGCTGATGATAGAGCGCGTCGTGATGTGAGATCAGGACAGCGAGCCGGTCGAGTTCCGCCTTGGCCTCGTCAGGGCTCAAGGTCGAGACGTCCAGCCCCGCCTCGTCCGCCCTGGCCTGTGCCCGCTTCGCCATCATGTTCCGACCGTTAGGCGGCGCCACGCGTCGCACGTGCCCGCTGCCGTTGATCCACACAATCCCGGAGCATGACAGCGTTGCGGCGGTCAAACGTCAAGGGCGGGGACGCGGGGCAGCGTGAGGGCGACGGAACCGTCAGGTCGGGTTGGTGTTCTCGGTCGTCTGGATCGCCGCATTCCAGGCCTTGGAGAGGTCGGATTCGGTATTCTCGTGCGGCTGCAGGCCGGTATTGGCGAGGAGCGCGTAGGCATCCTTGTACCAAGCGCTGTTCGGGAAGTTGTGGCCGAGGATGGCGGCGGCTGTCTGCGCCTCGGGCAGGATGCCGAGCGCCAGGTAGCACTCGGTCAAGCGCATCAGCGCCTCCTCGACGTGGCGCGTCGTCTGATGATCGACGACCACCGTCTTGAAGCGATTGATGGCGGCGAGGTAGTTGCCCTTCTTCTGGTAGAAGCGCCCGACCTCCATCTCGGAGGCGGCGAGCATATCCTGGGCGACGCGCACACGGTTGCCGACCTGCTTGGCATAGGACGACTGCGGATACTGTTGGAGCAGGATGGTGTATTCCTCGACCGCCTTGCGCGTGTAGCTCTGATCGCGCACCGAGTCCTGCATCTGGTCGTAGTAGGACGAGCCGATCACGTAGTGTGCGAGCGCTGCGTCCTCGGTACCGGCATGCATGGTCGTGTAGCGGCGTCCGGAAACGATCGCATCGTCGTACATCCCAGCCTTGTAGTAGGCATAGGCGGCAAGCGCCAGCGAGCGACGGGCATAGGGCTTCGTCGGGTCGTTCGAGAAAGGATAGTTGCGCTCGAGGTCCTCGAATTTCTTGGCGGCGTCCTCGAACGAGCCCTCGTTCAGGAGCGCATCGGCGTCGGCGTACATCTTCTCGGGCGGATCGGGATTCTCGAGGCTCGCCGTCTCCTCGCCGCCAAACATCGAGCAGCCGCCGAGCGGCACGAGCGTCAGAAGGCCGATGAATGCCACGGCGATGACGCGCGTCTGCAGACGGAAGCGGTCGCCGGACGCCACGGTCGATCTCACGATGCCCAGCATGACTTCCCGTTCCCCCGACGCCGACAACGCTCGGCTCACTCGACCAGCGACGCCGCGTGCTAGCTCCATAGGCCAACTGCCGCGACAAGGCCAACAAAATATGGTGATTCTAAGCCTGCCGGATCGCCGAATTCACACTATTCCGCAACACGTTGACGCCGACGGAGGGGAGAGGCGAAGCCGCCGAAGCCCGACCTGCGGAGCGCATCCGCGACGCCTGTCGGCGAGACCGAGAGGGCTCAAGTCCGATCGGCAGCGAAATTGGCCGCCGACACGGCGAAGGCGGCCTCGGCGCGCGACGCCTCGCGATGCCGCGGCGCCTCGACCACCGTCCAGGCCGACTCATCGGCGAGCAATGCCTTGACGACCATGGCGTTGAGACGATGCCCGCCCCGCTTGGAGCGGTAGGCCGCCAGCAGCGGCGCTCCGGCGAGCGCCAGGTCGCCGATCGCATCGAGAGTCTTATGGCGCACGAACTCGTCGCGATACCGCAGGCCCTCTGGATTGATGATCTTGTTGTCGCCGATCGCGATCGTGTTGTTGAGCGAAGCACCGAGTGCCCGGCCGGCGGCCCAGAGCCGTTCCACATCGCTCATGAAGCCGAAGGTGCGAGCCCGGGAAAGCTCCGCCCGGAACACGCCGGGCGACATCTCGACGCTCATCCGCTGCCGCCCGATGATGTCAGCATCGAACTCGATCTCGACATCGAGGAAGAAGCCCGAATGCGGCAACAGCTCGCCCCAGCAGCCGTTCTCCTCGACCCGGATCGGCTTCAGAACCTTGATGAACCGGCGCGGCGCATCGAGCTCGCGAATACCTGTCTCGTCGATCGCCTCGACATAGGTTCCGGCGCTGCCATCCATGATCGGCAGCTCGGCCGAATCGACCTCGACCACGCAATTGTCGACACAGAGCCCGCGCAGGGCCGCGAGCAGATGCTCGACCGTCGCGATGGTCTGGCCGTTCTCGTCGCCGAGGATGGTGCAGAGAGTTGTGCCGGCAACAGCGGCGACGTCCGCGGGGATGTCGGCGACGATATCGTTGTCGCGGGTGATGAGGAAACGGATACCGGTATCAGCGTCAGCGGGATGGAGGATCATCGAGACAGGGGCGCCGGAGTGGACGCCTATTCCCGACAAGATGATCTCGCCGGCCAGCGTCGTTTGGCGCGCGCCAATAAACCGCTTCGACATTCAGGTGTCCCCCTCGTCCCCAGCGCCGGTCCTGGACACATCGACCGGATCGCAAGCTGCCCGACTGCCACCCAATTTGTTCAGGGCTTTTCCACACCGCCCCTGGTACGCCGAGTGACCTGTCGTTTACCTTGATGACGACCATAGCCTCGACCACCGAATGGTCAAAATCACGCTTTCTTACACTCTGTTACGCTGACGCTGGCGAGCTCCCGACGGGCTCGGAATTCGCCTTGAATCTCTTCGACTTGCATCGGCGACTTGCGGGCCCGGGTGATCTCCGGAGCCCAAGAAGTGGCCGGCGACGGTCCCGCCGTCCAATCAAGGAAACGCCACAAAATCAACGCGTTCCGGACTTCGATCCGAATCCGCTGCGACGCGGCCCGAGCAACGGACCGGCGCCAGACGGATCTCTCGAACCCACCTCGTCAGCCGGACCGATCGTTCCGTCGGCAGGATCGGACTCATTCCGAGAGGCCGGTCGGTCGGGACTTCTGCGACGCTCGTCATCGGCAGACGGCGACCGATCAGGCACCGATTCGTCTTGCTCCCGCAACCGTCCCGTCAGGCGCGCGAACAGGCCGGGCCGCTTCTTTTCCACAGTCGAGCCTTCTGACGTCTGGCTCGACGACCTGGCCTTGAGCTCGCGTTGCGCCAGAGGCGGGAAATCGTCGATCTCCGGCATGCGCCGCGGCCCACGCCGCAGATCCTGCGGCGCCTGCGGAACAAATCCGCGATCCGCGTCCTCCGCCATCCGTGGCTCTCCCCCCTTGCGAGGGGATTGCGGAGCCATGTGCGGAGCGCCGAGCTCAATGACGACATCGCCCTGGCGGACCGGACCGCGACCGGCCGGGGCCCGCTGCCCCTCACCTGCCCCCCCGAGTGCATCGCTCAGCCGCTTGGCCAATTGCTGATCCTGGCGCGCCGGGTGGCCGGCCGGCATTTCGACCGGCTCCAGCCCAGAGGCCACGACGGAAACCCGCAGGCGGTCCTCCAAGCTCTCGTCGAACGTGGCGCCGACAATGATGTTGGCGTCCGGATCGACCTCCTGGCGAACCCGCGAAGCCGCCTCGTTGACCTCGTAGAGCGTGAGACTGCGGTTGCCGGAAATCGACACCAGCAGCCCTTTGGCACCGCGGAGTGACACCTCATCGAGGAGTGGATTGGCGACCGCCGCCTCCGCGGCCTCGATGGCCCGCGTGGAGCCGGAGGCCTCACCCGTGCCCATCATCGCCGAACCCATGCCCGAGAGGACCGTGCGCACATCCGCGAAATCGAGATTGATCAGCCCTTCCTTGACGATCAGGTCGGTGACGCAAGCGACACCCGCATGCAGCACCTGATCCGCCAGCAGAAAGGCGTCGGCGAAGGTCGTGCGCTCGTTGGCGATGCGGAAGAGGTTCTGATTCGGAATGACGATCAGGGTGTCGACATGCTTCCTCAGCTCGCCGATGCCCGCCTCCGCCATGCGCATGCGGCGATTGCCCTCGAAATGAAAGGGCTTCGTCACGACGCCGACGGCAAGAATGCCGAGCTCCTTGGCCACCCGAGCGATGACGCCAGCGGCGCCGGTGCCCGTGCCGCCGCCCATCCCCGCGGCAACGAACAGCATGTGGGCACCGGAGAGCGCATTGCGAATCTCGTCGATCGCCTCCTCGGCGGCGGCTTCGCCGATTTCCGGCTTCGAGCCCGCGCCGAGCCCTTCGGTCAGGTTGGCGCCCAGCTGGATCCGCTGCTCGGCACTCGATGCCAGCAAAGCCTGCGCATCGGTGTTCGCCGCCACGAACTCGACCCCTTCGAGGCCGGCGGCAATCATGTTGTTGATGGCATTGCCGCCCGCCCCGCCGACGCCCATGACGACGATCCGGGGACGCAGCTCCGTCAGATTGGGAACCTGCAGCTTGATGCTCATGCCCGCCTCTCGATCCTGGCCGTCTCAAGAGCCTCTCTGGCTCTCTATGTGCCCGTCGTCGCTGTCCTCGACTCGTCGTCCCAGAAGCTTTCTCGTAACCAACGTCCCACCCGCCCGAGATAGCCGGGCGCCGATCCGGTGCCCATGCTGCCGAGCCGCCATACCTGCTCGCCCGCCGGCGCCAGCCCGGCCAATCCAGCCACGGCCGCCAATGACGGCGAGGTCAACGCACGCGGCACGCCCTGCAGGGTTCTGACCGTTCCCAGCCGGACGACACCTCCAAGCTCGCGTGTTGCGAACGGCAACAGGCCGACGAGCTCGCTCGCCCCCCCCGCCAACACGAATCGATTCGACACAGCCTCACCATAGCCCGCACGCGAGAGCCGCTCCCGGATCAGCCCGAGAATCTCCTCGACGCGCGGCCGAACGATCTGGCGCAGTCGAGCCTTGCTCGTGTGATGCATCACGCCACCCTCCTCGCCGGTGACGGGGAAGGACACGAGATCGTGCTCATCCGAGTGAGCGCCCATCAGATTCGCATATAGCGTCTTGATTCGCTCGGCCTCCGCAAGGGGCGTCGATAGAGTCCGGGCGATATCGTAGGTCAGGTGATTCCCGCCGACCGCAATGGCGTCCACGTGCACAAGCTGCCCGTCGAGAAATGACGCCAGGGAGGTCGTCCCTCCGCCCATGTCGACGACCGTCACGCCGAGCTTGGCCTCCTCCTCGGTCATGGCGGCGAGGGCACTGGCATAGGGAGCGGCATAAACCTCCGCCACGCGGAGGTAGCAGCGCTCGATCAACAGCGTCAGGTTGCGAATTGGCGCTTCGTCCGCCGTGACGGCGTTGACATCGAGCGACAGGCGCTCTGCCGCCATGCCGATCGGATTGACGACGGAGGCCGTGTCGTCCAAGCGGTAGCCCAGCCCATGCATATGCAAGAGCGACCGGCCATCGGTTGCTGCAAATCTTTCGGCCGCGGTGAGCACCCGGTCGACGTCGACCTCCTTCACCCGGCTCTGACCGACCGTGGCGCTGGCGCGAAAATTGGTCGAGCCGATGCGTCCGCAGGTGGCGGCAACGATCACCTCCTCGACTCTGAGGCCAGACTGCGCTTCGGCCCGGCCGACGGCAGCCCTGACCGTCTCCTCGGCCAGATTGAGGTCCGTCACCGTGCCGGCCTTGATGCCTTGTGACCGGCATTGGCCGATGCCGAGAATCCGCGCCGGTGGCTGCCCGACGGCAGAACCCTGCGCGCCTTGCCGCCGGCCGACGATCAGGCATGTGGTCTTGAAAGACCCCACGTCGAGGAGCGAGATCACCTCCTCGGTCGCCGCCTTGTTTGTCCGCGTCAGCATGCCTCTCCCCGGGCCATGGCTAGCTGGGCCCTCCGACCGGACGGAGAACCAGGACGCCGGGTTGCCGAAGATCGATCGCGGCGAGGTGGCGTTCCAGGATGGCGTGCTTGCTTTCGAGAATATCGAGCCGCGCCAACGACCCTTCCGGATCGTTGGCCGACAGCAGGATGTCGGGACCGTCCTTGAGCTTGAGCGTCCAGCGACGGCCGGCCACACGGACGGCAGCGGCAACGCGCGATCCGAGCACCGGGCTCCGGGCGATCACGGCCGCGATCGATTTCGCCTCCTCTGCCGCGCCGGCGCCGGCAACGATGGGCAAGTGCGGATAGTCGGAGGGAACGACGGGCTCGAGCGTATGCCCCTCCTCGTCGATCAGGAAGAACATCTGCCGGTTCTGCCAGACGGCATAGGGTCGGCGCTCGGAGATCCGCACCGTGATCTCGCCCGGGAGCTCCCGCGAGATGACCGCCGCCCTGATCCACGGCAGCGCCTCGAGGCGGCTCCGCGCCGCCTCCGTGTCGAAGGCGAGGATAGACTGCGCGCTCGCCCCCTCCAGCGCCGCGAAGACATCCTCCGGCAAGGCGCGGTTCAACCCCGCAAGGCTCACCTGAGTGATCTGCAGGCCGAGTTTCGCCGCAAAGCCGTCGAGGCGGCTCCCGACGACGGCCCGGCCGGGCCATTGGGTGAGAAGCGCGGCAGCAAGCCCCAGCACGAGCACCGGCGGACCCGCGTTGCGAAGCCAGCGCCAGTCCGTTGGCGAGAGGCCCGTCGGCACTCCCGGCGCCGACTGACGGCGTGATCGAAGCGGAAGATGGGCGTGCTGAGGGCGCGATCGTCTCAGCGGTTGCAAGAAGCGTCCTCCACCATCCAGCCGACCAGCTCACCGAAGGTCAGACCCGCGTGCCGGGCAAGATCGGGAACCAGCGAGGTTTCCGTCATCCCGGGTTGCGTATTCACCTCGAGGCACACCAGCTCGTGGCTGCCGTCGCTGCGCTCGTCCAGGCGGAAATCCGCCCTGGACACGCCGCGACAGCCGAGCGCCCGGTGAGCCTCAAGAGTAAATGTCTGTACAGATTGGTAAATATTCGGTGAAAGATCAGCGGGAAGGATGTGGAGAGAGCCTCCTTTGGCATATTTGGCTTCGTAGTTGTAGAACGCGAGCGCCTCGGCCGGCACGATGTCGATGACATCGAGCACCCTGTCGCCCATGACGGCACAGGTCAGCTCGCGGCCGGGAACGAAACGCTCGACCAGCACGGTCTCGCTCAGCGTCCAGTCGTCCGCCAGCAGCTCCTGGGGCGGATGCTGGAAATCCTCCCGGACGATGAAGACACCGACGCTCGACCCTTCGGCGACCGGCTTGACGACATAGGGCGGCGGCATGAGGTGGCGACGTCCGGCTTCGAGCCGCGAGGCGACGATACCGTCGGCCACAGGGATGCCGGCGGCCCGCATGACGGTCTTCGCCTGCTCCTTGTGCATGGCCAATGCCGAGGCCAGCACGCCGGAATGCGTGTAGGGAATCTTCAGGTATTCGAGCACGCCCTGGATGCATCCATCCTCGCCCCAGCGCCCGTGCAACGCGTTGAAGCAGGCATCCGGTCTGACGCGTTGCAGCTCGTTGGCGATGTCGCGGCCGACATCGATCCGCGTGACGCGGTAGCCCTCGCTCTCCAAGGCATCGGCACAGGCCTGTCCCGAGCGCAGGCTGACCTCCCGCTCGGCCGAGAGCCCGCCCATGAGCACACCGACATGCTGGTATTTGCGGCTCATGCGAGCGCCCGATCGACGACGAGGGCCTCACCAGTCGCATGCCCCGGCAACGGCTCGCCCAGCCGGACGATCTCCCAGTCGAGGGCGATTCCGGAGCTCGCCAGCACGCGCGCCCTGACGGTCTCACCGAGCCGTTCGATATCCTCGGCCGTCGCCGAACCTTCGTTGATCAGGAAATTGCAGTGCTTCTCGGAGACCATGGCATCGCCCAATCTGAAACCCCGGCAGCCCGCTTGATCGACGAGCTTCCAGGCGCTGTTGCCGGGCGGATTCTTGAACGTGGAGCCGCCCGTCCTCGCCTTCACCGGCTGATGAGCCTCGCGATACTCGGCCACCTCCTCCATGGCGGCAAGGATCGCCGAAGGTTCGCCCGGCCGCCCGCCATAGAGGGCCTCCGTGAAGATCAGGTCCTCCGGCGCATCGCTATGACGGTAGCTGTAACCCATCTCCCGGCTGGTCAGGGTGTGCCGGCGTCCCCGGCGGTCGACGGCCTTGACCTCGACGAGGATCTCGCGCGTCTCGCCGCCATGGGCACCGGCGTTCATGCGCAAGGCGCCACCGATCGAGCCCGGAATGCCGCGATAGAAGGCGAGCCCGTCGATCCCGGCCTCGGCGGCGAGGCGCGCGAGCCGGGCATCCGGCATGGCCGCACCAACGCGGATCCGGCAATCCGGCTCGATACTCGCCTCGTTGAAGCCTCGACCGAGCCGGACGACGAGACCGCGAATGCCGCCATCGCGAACGAGAAGATTGGAGCCGAGACCGATGACCGTCACCCCGACGGCGCCGTCGATCGCCGCCAGCACCGTCGCGAGATCGTCCTCGTCCGCCGGCTGAAACAAAACCTCGGCCGGACCGCCGACGCGGAACCACATCAAGTCCGCCAGCGACTGATCGGACGTCAGACGGCCCCTGAGGCCGGGCACGGCCCGCCGGATCTCGGCGGCAAGGCCGGTTTCCGTCACGCCACGCCCCCCGCCAGCTGGCGGGCGCCATTGAGACGCTCCGGCAGCGCATAGGCCCAATCCGTGATCGTGCCGGCGCCGAGGCAGACCACCATGTCGCCCGGCCGCGCCAAAGTCGCGATCATCGGTGCGAGCTCGCGCTCATCATCGATGGCGGCGACCTGTTTGTGGCCCGTCCGGCGAATGCCCTCGGCCATCGAGGTGTGGGTGATGCCGGCGATCGGCTGCTCGCCAGCCGTATAGAGCGGCGTCACGATCACGGCATCCGCGTCGGCGAAGCAACGAGCGAAGTCGTCGAAGAGGCTTTGGATCCGGCTGTACCGGTGCGGCTGGAAGACCGCCACGACCCGCCCTTCGGATGCCTTCCGCGCCGCCTTCAAGACGGCATCGATCTCGACCGGATGATGCGCATAATCGTCATAGATGCTGACGCCACTCCAGCTGCCGGTCAGGGTGAAGCGGCGCTTGACGCCGGAGAAGCCGGCAATCGCCCGCTTGGCCACGTCGTCGGCGACGCCAGCCTCGACGGCAGCAGCGAAGGCTGCGATGGCATTGAGCGCGTTATGCTCACCCGGCACCGGCATGCGCATGCCGAGCACGGCACGCCCACCACCGGCGATCCGCCTCCCGACCTCGATGTCGAAGACCAGCCCACCCTGCTCGTAGCGCAGATTGCGCAGCCGCAGATCGGCGTCCTCGCTGACGCCGTAGGTCACAAGCTTGGCCGAGCACTGGTCGCGGATCTCGCCGAGCATCGCTCTGACGACGGGATGGTCGATGCAGGTGATGGCCGCGCCGTAAAAGGGAATGCTCTTATAGAAGGTCCGGTAGGAGGCATGCATGGCCTCGACCGATCCGAAATAGTCCAGATGCTCGGGATCGATGTTGGTGATGACGCCGATCTCGGTCGGCAGGCGGATGAAGGTGTCGTCGCTCTCGTCCGCCTCGACAACCATCCAGCGTCCCTGCCCGAGACGCGCATTCGTACCCCAGGCATTGACGATGCCGCCGGTGATGACGGTCGGATCCAGCTTGGCCGCCTCGAACACATGAGCGATGAGGGACGTCGTCGTCGTCTTGCCGTGCGTGCCGGTTACGGACACGGTCGCCCGCATGCGCATGAGCTCGGCCAGCATGTCGGCCCGGCGGATGACCGGAATCCCGCGCTGGCGGGCCGCCGCGAGCTCGACATTGTCGGGCTTGATGGCGCTCGAGATGACGACATAGCGCGCGCCGACCAGATTGACGGCATCGTGGCCGATGAAGATCCGGATGCCACGGCTGCGCAGGCGCCGCACGTTGGGGTTCTCTTTTGCGTCGCTGCCCTGCACGGGGTAGCCGAGGTCCAGCAGGATCTCGGCGATCGCGCTCATGCCGATACCGCCGATACCGACGATATGGAATGGGCCGATGTCCTTCGGCATTTCCATGCTCAGTCTCTCCCTCGGGCGGGCCCTATCCGCCCCGTCGGCGCCGGCAGTGCACGTGCCACACGGCATCGCATCTGTGCCTGCTGCGGCGCGGCCGCTCGCCTAAGTTGTAAAGGCGACGCACTTGACCCCGCCGATTCGGCGAAAACATGGTGTCTTCTGGCATAGCCACAACGAAAGGCAACTCCTAACGGGGCTTCAGTCTTAACCGCTCCACCAGATCGGCAAGGCGCGATACGGCATCGGGCCGTCCCTGGCCTCGGGCGGCGGCCGCGGCGGCGGCAAGGCGCGTCGGCTCGCCGAAGAGGCTCGTCAGAAGCTCAGCCAACCCATCGGGATGCAGACCCCGCTGCTCCCGGCACCAGGCTCCGCCGAGTGCCTCGAGCCGTCTCGCATTGTGAAGCTGGTCGTTGTCGAGAGCATGCGGCAGTGGCACGAGGATGGCCGGACGCCCGAGCACGCCGAGTTCGGCGAGCGTCGACGCCCCGGACCGAGCGATGACGAGATGACTTCGCGCCATCAGCTCCGGCAGGTTCCGGAAGAACGAGGCCAGCTCGGCCTTGATGGCCTCTGCCCGATAAGCGGCCTCGACCCGCTGGAGATCCTCCTCCCGGCATTGCTGGACGATCTCGAGCCTGCTCTTGATCGGCACCGGCAGCCGCCCGACGGTTGCCGGCACGATGTCGGAGAAGAAGCGCGCACCCTGGCTGCCACCGAACACGACGAGACGGATCGGCAACCGGTCGCCGATCACCTCGTAGTTGAGGCGGCTCCATTCGATGACGGCATTGCGCACCGGATTACCCGTGACCGTGACCTTGGCCTCGGCGCCGGGTGGCAGCTTGGCGGTGCCGTCATACGAGGCGGCGATCGCCGTGACGCGGCGCGCGAGCACTCGGTTGGCCCGCCCCATGACGGCGTTCTGCTCGTGCACGATGGTCGGCACCTTGAGGAAGGTCGCGGCCAGCAACGGGGGAAAGGTCGGATAGCCGCCGAAACCGACCACAACGTCGGGCCGCCGGTCCATGATCAGGCGGCGCGCGCGGGCGAAGCCCCGGGTCAGCGTCCAGGCGGTCTTGCCGATCGCCACCGGCGAGCGCCCGAGAACGGTCGCCGAGGGAACCTGATGCATGGCGCGGGCAGGGAAGTCGCCGCCATAGTTACGGGCGCGTTCGTCCGTCACGAGCTCGACCTCGATCTCGCGCCGCTTCAACTCCTCCGCGAGGGCGAGTGCGGGGAACAGATGTCCGCCCGTGCCTCCTGCGGCGAGAAGAACCATCCCTCTCGTCATGCCTGATGCGCCTCGCTCTGCTGCTCCTCGACCCTCCGCATGATCTTGCGTGCGGGCAGGGGGGCACGGTCGGGTCGCAGCTGATCAGTCCGCCGGCGCGTCAGCGCGAGCAGGAAGCCGAAGGCGATCGAGGTGCCGATCAGCGACGAGCCGCCATAGGAGATGAAGGGCAGGGTCATGCCTTTTGCCGGCAGCAATCCGACGTTCACGCCCATGTTGATCAGGGCCTGCAAGCTGATGAGGACGATCAATCCAGAGGTCGCCAGCCTGACGTACGGGCTGGGTTCCGTCCAGGCGCTTGCCAGGGCGCGCCAGGCGATGAAGGCGAAGAGCCCGAGGAGCAGCAGACAGGCGAGCACGCCGTACTCCTCGGCGATCACCGCGAAGATGAAATCCGTATGCGCATCCGGCAAGGTCGACTTGATTGTACCCTCGCCGGGCCCGCGGCCGAGCCATCCCCCCGTGACGAAGCTCTCACGCGCCCGGTCCATCTGGTAGGTGTCGCCGGAGGCGGGATGCAGGAACCGGTCGACACGCGACGTGACATGCTCGAAGGCGAGATAGGCGCCGATCGACAGCACGACCCCCACGACAGCCATGGCGGCGATCCACCGGATCGGCTGGCCGGCGAGGAAGAACAATCCGATCCAGACGAGGGCAAGCAGCACGGCCTGGCCGATGTCCGGCTCGAGCGCGAGCAGGCCCATGGCCAGGACCAGCAGGCCGAAAGCCAGGCCGAGCGAGCTGGTGCGCTGGCCGTGAGACGCCTGCGCCATCAGACCGGCAATCACGACCACGAAGGCAGGCTTGAAGATCTCCGAAGGCTGCAGCTGCTGGCCGGCGAGGATCAGCCAGCGCTGCGAGCCGTTGATCTCCGGCCCGGCGACCAGCACAGCGACGAGACCGAGGAGCGCGCCTGCCAGCAGCAGCAGACCGAGGCGGCGGACGCCAAGTGGGCGCATCAAGGACAGCCCGAACACCACGGCCCCGCCGAGCACGGCGAAGACTGCATGCCGCTCGACGAAATGGTAGGCAGCCAGCCCCTTGCGCTCAGCAACGGCCGGGCTCGCGGCAAGCGAGAGCACGAAGCCGGTCGCCATCAGCGCATAGACGGCAGCCAGCAGCTGATGGTTGACCGTCCACCACCACTCGGCAACGAGGCTCCGGTCGTCGCGGGCGAGCGTCATCTCAATGAGCCCCCGCCGTCCGGGGCCCAACCAGCCGGCCCACACAATCGATGAACGCCATGCCGCGCGCCTCGAAGTCGGAGAATTGATCGAACGAGGCCGAGGCGGGTGACAGGAGAACCACGCGCTCCCGGCCATCGGTTCGGGCGGCGTCGGCGGCCGCCTCGGCTGCGCGCGCGACAGCGACCTCGAGTCGGCCGCATCGCTCGTAGGAAACCGCGTCGGCCAGTGTCTCGGCAAAGGTGTCGCTCGCCTCGCCGATTAGGAAGGCCCGCTCGACGCGGCCGAAATAGGGGGCCAGGCTGGTAATGCCGCCCGCCTTGGCCCTGCCGCCCAGGATCCAGTAGATGCCGCCATCAAATGCGGCGAGGGCCTTCTCGGTGGAGTCGGCGTTGGTGGCCTTGCTGTCGTTGACGAACAGCACGGCACCGATCCGCGCCACCTCCTGCATCCGGTGCGCGAGGCCGGGAAACGTCCGGCACGCCTCGACGTGATGCTCGATCGCGATATCGGGAGCGACGACGGTAGCAAGAGCGATGGCAGCAAGGGCATTCTGAGCATTGTGGATGCCGCGGAGCGCGCCGACGCCATCCAGGCTGCCGGCCACCGCCCGGCGACCGCCGGCCTGCCGGACGACGGTCGTCCCGTCGATGCCGAAACACTCGTCGCCAGCCCCCGGGCTACTTCCGGTCGCGATCGTCAGGAGCCTGCCGCCGGCCGCGCGACGGCGCTCGGCGATTTGCCGGCACCAATCGTCGTCAATGGCGATGACGGCCGTTTTCGCCCGTGCCACCAGCCGCTCCTTGACGTCGGCGTAGTGCTGCATGCTGCCGTGGCGGTCGAGATGGTCTGGCGTCAGGTTGAGGAGTGCCGCCGCATCGGCGCTGAGCTCCGGCGACAGATCGACCTGATAGGAGGACAGCTCAAGCACATACACGTCAATCAGGTCGAGATCGGGAAGCCCGAGCACGGCCTCGCCGATATTGCCACCGAGTGCCACGCGGAGCCCGGCCTGCTTCAGCACGTGCGCCGTCAGAGCCGTCGTGGTCGACTTGCCGTTCGTGCCGGTGATGGCGACGATCCGCGCTTCCGATCGGCGATGCCGATGCTCGAGATAGAAGAGCTCCATGTCGCCGATGATGGGGACGCCGGTCGCCTGTGCTTTCTTGACGGTCCAGTGCGGCTCGGGGTGGGTCAGCGGCACGCCGGGCGCCAGCACGAGAGCCGAGAGCCCCTGCCAATCCGCCCCGGCGAGGTCGGTCAGCGCGACCCCCTGCCCTTCCGCCCGCTGCCGCGCGCCGGCGCCATCGTCCCAGGCCCAGACCTCGGCGCCGCCGGCTCTCAACGCCGCGATCGAGGCGAGCCCTGATCGGGCGAGTCCGAACACCGCCACGCGGCGGCCCGCGAATGAGGTGATGGGAATCATCGGGCGAGTTTAGCGCAATTTGAGCGTCGAAAGGCCGATCAGCGCCAGGATGACGGCTATGATCCAGAAACGGATGACGACCGTGCTCTCCTGCCAGCCCTTCTGCTCGAAGTGATGATGAAGCGGTGCCATGCGGAATACGCGCTTACCCGTGAGCTTGAACGATACGACCTGGACGATCACGGACAGCGTCTCCAGCACGAACAACCCGCCGATGATGGCGAGCACGATCTCGTGCTTCGTCGCGACGGCGATCGAGCCCAGGGAACCTCCGAGCGCCAGCGAGCCGGTATCGCCCATGAAGATCTGGGCCGGCGGCGCGTTGAACCACAGGAATCCCAGACCGGCTCCGAGCAATGCGCCACAAAAGACCGACAGCTCGCCGGTACCCGGAACATAATGGATTTCCAGATACTTGGCGAACAACGCGTTGCCCGACAGATAGGCGATGAGGCCGAAGCTCGCGGCTGCGATCATCACCGGCACGATGGCGAGGCCATCCAGGCCGTCTGTCAGATTGACCGCGTTGCCCGCCCCCGCGATGACGAGCACGCCGACGGCCAGGAAAAAGAGGCCGAGATAGATCGCCGTGTCCTTGAGAAACGGCACGGTAAGCGAGGAGGAGAACTGGGCATCGCCGATATGCATGACCGCCCAGGTCGCCAGTCCTGCGATCAGGACTTCGAGGATCAGCTTGATCCGACCGGAGAAAAAGTGGGAGGCACGCTGTCGGGTCACCTTGAGGTAATCGTCATAGAATCCGATCGCACCATAGGCGAGCGTCACGCCGAGCACGATCCAGATGTAGGAGCTTTCCCAGTTGGCCCAGAGCAGGGTCGCGACGAGGACGCCCGACAGGATCATGAGACCACCCATGGTGGGCGTGCCGGTCTTCGTCAGGATATGGCTTTGCGGCCCGTCCTCGCGGATCGGCTGGCCCTTGCCCTGCTTGATTCTCAGCACGTTGATCAATGGCCGGCCGAACATCATCACGAACAGCAGCGCCGTCATGGTGGCGCCGCCGGTGCGGAAGGTGATGTAGCGGAAGACGTTCAGCGCGCTGATCTGATCGCTGTAATTGACAAGCTCGTAGAGCATGCCGCCCCTCTGGCCTGGCTCGGCCAATCTTTCTTCTTCAACCCTCGAGCCGGGCGAGATGCTCTTTCAACGCCGCCACCAGAGGTCCCATACGGCTCCCGAGCGAGCCTTTTATCATGATCACATCGCCCGGTTGAACGGTCTTGATGACGATTTCCCTGAGGCCTTCGGCCGTAGGGGCATAACCGCCACGAAGATGCTCTGGAAGTCTTTGATAAAGCTCGGACATATAAGGGCCGCAACCCAGCACCAGATCGGCGCCCGAGGCCAGGATCGGCTCTCTGAGCTCTGCGTGGAGGGCCGCCGATCGCGTGCCGAGCTCGCGCATGTCGCCGAGCACGACGATGCGACGCGGGTATCGCTCGCGCGGCGTCGAGGCCAGGGCGGCGAGCGCCGCCCGGACCGAGAACGGATTGGCGTTGTAGCTCTCGTCGATCAGCAGAACGGCGCCGCCCGGCACGGCCAGCTCGAGCCGCGCACCGCGACCGACCGGGGCCCGGACCTCCGCAAGCGCCGCCGCTGCCCTCTCGAGATCACCGCCGAGCGCCGAGACTGCAGAGAGAACTGCGAGCGCGTTCATGACGTAGTGCTCGCCCGGCGCGCCGATCCGATAGGAGACGCGCCGCCCGCCGATCTCAGCCTCGACCGTACTCCCCTCGGCGTCGGCCCGAATGTCGATCGGCCGGCTGTCGGCATCCGCGCTGTGGCCGAAGGCGATGATGCGGCCAGCTCCCGCCGCCGTCGCACGCGCCGACAGGCGCGCGAAATGCGGGTTGTCGGCATTGAGGATGGCGATGCCGCCCGGCGTCAGGCCGGCGAAGATCTCCGCCTTGGCGTCGGCGATGGCGGCCTCGTCGGGGAAGAACTCGATATGCACCGGACCGACCGTCGTGATGATCGCCACCTCCGGACGCACCATGCGCGACAACGGCGTGATCTCGCCAGCGTGGTTCATGCCGATCTCGAAGATGCCGTAGGCACTCGATTGCGGCATCCGCGCAAGGGTCAGCGGCACACCCCAATGATTGTTGTAGCTCTTCTCCGAGGCATGCGTGGCGCCGAGCGCCGAGAGACAAAGCCGCAGTGCCTCCTTCGTGCCGGTCTTGCCGACGCTGCCGGTGACGGCGACGATCCGCGCCCGGGTCCTCCGCCGCGCCGCCATGCCGAGCTGCTCGAGCGCCCGCAATGGATCGTCGACGCGGATCAGGGCTCCGACCGTCGCCGGAACCTTGAAATCTTCGCGGACCAGTGCCGCGGCCGCTCCCGCCTCGAAGGCTTTGCCCACGAAGTCGTGACCGTCGCGCTCAGCGGCGAGGGCGACGAAGAGATCCCCCGGCTCGAGCGTCCGCGTATCGATCGAAACCCCGCAGACACCATCGGCGAGCCGGCCGTCCAGCCTTCCCCCGGTCGCTTCGACCAGCGCCTCGGCAGTCCAGAGCGGCTCAGCCATCGGACCCGATCTCCCCGAGCGCCGCCCTGGCCGCCGCGTGATCCGAGAAGGGAATGACCGCGTCGCCGATGTACTGACCCTGCTCATGACCCTTACCGGCGATGAGAATGACGTCGCCTGCCCCAATCGACCGGATCGCCGACCGGATGGCTTCGCCGCGGTCGCCGATCTCCTCGGCGCCCGACGTCCCTGCGAGGATCTCGGCGCGGATCGCCGCCGCCTGCTCGGTCCTCGGATTGTCGTCGGTGACGATGACGCGATCGGCCTTGGCGGTGGCGATTCGTCCCATGACTGGCCGCTTCAGCCGGTCGCGATCGCCGCCGCAGCCGAACACACAGACGAGCTTGCCCGTCACAAACGGCCGCAGCGCATCGAGCGCGGCCTCGAGCGCGTCGGGCTTGTGGGCGTAGTCGACAACGACGAGGCCGCCCCTGGCCTCGCCGACGATGTCGAGCCGGCCCAACACGGTCGCCAGCGATTCAAGTTTTGCGAACACGCCCTCGGGCGCGCTACCCGTCGCAATGCAGAGCCCCGCGGCAACCAGCGCGTTGGCGGCCTGATAGGTACCGATCAAGGGCAGGCGGATGGCATAGCTCTCGCCCTCGTGGCTGACCGACAGGCGCTGCGCGAAGCCATCGCGCTCGAGACCCAGCAGCCTGATGCCGCGGCCCTTGCGCCCCACCGTCATCACCTTGAGGCCGCGCCCGTAGGCCTCCTCGACCACCTCCTCGGCCCGCGGCGCATCGAGATTGACGACGGCGCCGGCGCCTTCGGTCAGCAGCGTGTTGAAGAGGCGCTTCTTCTGATTGAAGTAGTCCTCCTGGTCCTTGTGGTAGTCGAGATGATCGTGGCCCAGATTCGTGAAGGCGCCGGCGGCGAGCCTGACTCCGTCGAGGCGGCGCTGCTCGAGGCCGTGGCTCGAGGCCTCCATCGAGAGATGAGTCACGTCCTCGCGGGCGAGGTCGGCGAGAAGCTGGTGCAGAGTCACCGGCTCGGGCGTGGTCAGGCTCTCCGTGATTCGGCCGTCGGGGCGGATGAGGCCGACGGTGCCGAGGCTCGCGGCCTTGTGGCCGAGCTTCGACCAGATCTGGCGGACGAAGGTCGCGACCGACGTTTTACCGCTGGTGCCGGTGACGGCGGTTATCGTCTCGGGCTGACCGTGATGGAAACGGGAGGCCATAAGCGCCAGCGCCCGCCTCGGATCGGACGCCCGGACGACGGTTGCATTGCCCGTCTCGTAGATCTCCGCGTCGCGGGCGGCGAGGATGACGGCAGCACCCTTCTCGAGCGCCTGTGCGACGTATCGGGCACCGTCCGTCCTGGAGCCCGACAGGGCCGCGAAAACGAAGCCCGGTGCCACCTTGCGGCTGTCGGGCGTGATCCCCGTGACCTCGACGCCGCCAGCGAGCAGGCCGGTCGACATCTCGTCATCGAGGAGTTGGCGAAGCTTCATCGGCAGCGGTCGGTCTGGTGGATGTTGAGGGTGTGATAGGGGGTCGTGGGAGGTGGGGCAAGTGGAATGCCGCCGGGGGACGTGACGTCACCAGGCAAGCCGCCGCGCTCATGCCGCGCCTGGTTCAAGGCGCCGGAAGGGGTAGATTGCTCAGCCGAGAGGCGGATTGTGCCCGCCGCAGGACGGAAGCTAAGCCTGCAGGCGTATCACCGTCAGAGCAGGGCTACGCCGAAAGATATACTACTTTCGAGGTAGCGAGAGGATGCCGTACACCGATCCAGAGCCGATCGGCGCGCCCACTTCAGGCCCTTTTGTGATCCTGCGACTTGCCTTCCTTCCAGTCCCAGTAGCCGATCACCCAGGGCACGAACCAATTCTGCCCGCCGATGAGCGGCACCGACCGGAAGGGGAGCTCGCGAAACACCGTCTGGGCGTCCGTCTCCTGTCCGAGGATCGCCTTCGCCGCCTTCTGACCGAGATAGGTGCCCATCGGCAGGCCGGCGAAGCAATAGCCGCTTGCATAGTGGATGCGGCCGTGCCGGCCCACATGCGGGAAGAGGTCGAAGGTGCCGGCACAGCGGCCGGTCCACACGTTCGAAAGCTTGACGTTCGCGAGGTCCGGCAGAATCCGGGCCAGATCGCCCCGCAGGTTCCGAGCCATGGTCCGCAGATCCACATTCTGCGTGCCGGTCCGCCCGCCCATCAGGATGCGCGGCTGATCCGGCGCCTGGCGCAGGAAGTCGATATTGTGCACGTCCTCGAGATAGGTGCGGCTCTTCGGCAGCAGCCGGTCGAGCGTCGCTTGGGGCAGTGTCTCCGTGGCGATCATATAGGCGTCGAAGGGGATGGTCCGGCGCGCCTCGTAAGGCGTCGCGAAGGTCGTATAGCCATTCGTGGCGACCAGCGCCTGCCCGGCGCGGATCGTGCCGGCGATCGTTTCGACGCGGACCTCGCCCTCCTCCTCGGCGATGGACTTCACCTCGGTCCTCGGCACGATCGTCACGCCGGCCGCCAGGGCGACACGGACGAGCCCCTGCACGTAGAGGCCGGGGTGAATGGAGCCCAGATCCTCGATGAGCGCGGCGGCGACATACCCGCGCGTACCGATCTCGCCGTGAATGCGATCGGCCGACAACATCTCGTGGCGGTGGCCTAGGTGCTCGGCTCTGAGCCCGAGCTCGGTCTCGAGCGCCCGGCGCTCCGCCTCGTTGCGGAGCAGGATGAGCCGCCCGGACATGCGAAAATGGGCGGCGATCTGCTCCTTCTCGACCCGCTCACCTACGGAATTGAACGCCATCTGCATCTCGCCATAGACACGCTTGGCAAAATCGAGACCACGCGATTTGATGAGCTTTCCGAACGAGTGCTTGAGCGTACGCCCGACGAAGCCGGCATTGCGGGAGGAGGCGCCAGCGCCCGCATCGTCCTTGTCGATGACGACGACGGAGCGACCGGCGCGGGCGATCTCGATGGCGGCGTTGAGGCCGGTGAAGCCCGAGCCGATGATGGCGACATCGGCCTGCCTGGGCAGATCGACCGCCGGCAGCTCCCGGGGCGGCGCGGCGCGCCACCAATAAGGCGTCTCGAGGAAGTCGTCGGCGAAGATGTCGTCGTCTGCTCTTGCCATCGTCGCCCTCTAGCGCATCGTTGATTTGTCAGCAGCGAGCCAGCGGAACAGCTCGGCGCGACGCGACTTGAGAAGCGCCTCGCCGTCACGCTTCGACCAGTCGTAGACGCCCCTGCCGTTCGAGAAGCCGCGTCCACCGGCCTCCGCGATGGCCGCGACCTTCGCCGGTGGCGAGGGGTCGGCGTTGAGATGTGGCTGCAGGAAGCGGGCGAAGGCCACCATCGTGTCGAGTCCACCGACATCGGCGGACTCGATCGGGCCGGTGATGGCGAGGCGGCGACCGATGGAGTTGCGGACGACGGCGTCGATCGCCTCGGCGGAGGCAGCGCCCGAGGCCCAGAGGGACCAAGCCTCGCGAAGGGCTGCGAACTGGATGCGATTGCCAATGAAGCCAGGCACCTCCTTGTCGATGACGACCGGCTCCTTGCCGGCGCCGCGGATGATGTCGAGCGTCCGCGTCAGCACCTCGGGCGCCGTCTCCGGTCCGGCGCAGACTTCGACGAGCGGGATGAGCTGGGGCGGGTACCAGAAATGCGTCGCGATCACACGCGCACGGTCCCTGACCTTCGGCACGAGCGCGCTCGCCGGCTGACCGCTCGAGGAGCCGAGAATGGTCGAGGGCGGGCAGAGCCGGTCCAGTTGCTCGAAGATGCCGAGCTTCAGCGGCAGATCCTCGGTCACGGCCTCGACGACGAAGCCCGCCGGCGCGGCATCCGAAAGCGCGGTCGATGTCTTGATGCGGGCGGCGATCGCGTCGATGGGCTCGCTCAAGAGCTTGTGCTCGGCGAACTCGCCGAGATTGGCGCGGATGTTCTCCATCGCCTTGGCGAGGCTCGCCGGATTCCGGCCCACCATGACGACCGGATGGCCGGCCGCCGCGAAGATCTGCGCCACGCCGTGTCCGATAATACCGTTGCCGATGACGGCAACCGGAATGCGATCTGTCATCGCGCCCACTCCTCGACTGTTGTCGGTGCCAGCATAAAGCCTAATTTCCACCACCGCACCGGTGCCTTGCGCATGGGCGCTCCCCGATCCGGGTCAGCCATTCGCCCCCATGCGCCGGCCGATGGCATCGAGCATCTCGTGAAATGCCGTGAAGACCCCTCGCTCGCGCAGCCTCTGATTGCCCTCCTCGGTGATGCCGCCGGGCGTCTGCAGGCCGGCAAGGAGGTCATCGAGCGGCTCCGTCGAACCCCGCAGCACCTCGGCGCTGCCAATCACCGTCTCGGTGACGAGACGGCGTGCGGTCAGTGGGTCGAGACCGGCCGCCTCGTGCCAGCGGATGAGCTCAATCAGGAGACCGAAGCTCGTGCCCGACACGCCCGCCATGACACTTGCCGCGGCATAACGTGCCCCGTCGTCGAAGACGTGCAGCGTCCCGAAATTGGCAAGAAAGGCAATGGCCGCGTCGTTGGCAGGGTGGACGATGCTTGCGCCGAAGCCGAGAGCGTTGGCATGGCCGTTCATCATGCCGACGACAGCCGCCGCCGGACGGGTATAAGCCCGCAGGTCGGCGAGGGAGACGCCGGCCATCAGGGAAAGCACGGTCTGGCCGTCTCGGAACGTGAGGGGCTCGAGCGTGGACCTGGCATCCTTTGGCCTGACGCACGCGATCACCAGGTCCGAGCCGTCGACGACCTCCTGGTTCGAGAGGGCGACGTCAACTCCGTAGCGCTGATGCAAGGCCTCGGACTTGGCCTTGCCGCGCGGCGAGACGAGGAAGCGATAGGGTGCTCCGGTCCGCCGGCAGCCCTGGACGAGGAAGCCCGCGAGATGTCCGGTGCCGATGATGCCGGCTTGCACGATCCTGCTCATGGCGTCACCGGCATATCGTCCAGCACCTCGGCAATGGCCGTCGCCGTCGCCTGGATGTCGTCCTCGGTGTGTGCCAGGCTCGACAGCGAATGTAATGTCGCTGACGGCGACATGTAGATGCCTTTGTCCATTAGACGTAATGCGAAGTCGCGGAATTTCCGGCGGTCGGTCTCGGCCGAGAACTGGCGCATGTCCGTGATCTCGTCGCGCTCGGTGAAGAAGATCTGGAACATCGAGTTGACGCCTTGCACGATCAGCTTGTGACGATTGGAGGCGCGGGCGATCCGGGAAATCTCACCGGTCATCCGGCGCCCGAGGTCGCCCAATCGCTGGAAGCCGGCGCGGTTGTCCTTCAAGAGCTCGGTGAGCAGCGCCTTGGTGACGCACAGGGCGAGCCGTCCGGCATTGTGGGTACCGAAATGCAGCACCTTACCCCATTCGAGTCCTGCCATCACGTCTTTGGATCCGGTGATGGCCGCCATCGGCAGACCGCCACCCAGGGCCTTGCCGTAGGTGACGATGTCGGGCGTGAGGCCGTAGAGCTCGGCACAGCCGCCGGCGGCGACACGGAAGCCCGTCACGGTCTCGTCGAGATAGAAGAGCGCGCCATACTCGCGGGCGAGTTCCTGCATTCGCTGGAGATAGCCGGGCTTCGGCGGGATCACGCCCATGTTGGCCATCAGCCCCTCGGTCACGACGCAGGCGGCGTCGCGGCCGTGCGTCTCGAAGGCACGCTCGAGCAGCTCGACGTCGTTCCACGGCACGACGACCGTATCGAGCCAGCACTCCTCGAGCATGCCGCTCGAGTCGGGGATGCGCACGGGGTTGGTCGGCGCACCGAGCGCGGTGGGCGGCATCGGGTTTGTGTTGACGAGCACGGAGTCCCACCAGCCATGGTAGTGGCCCTCGAACTTGATGATCTTGCGCCGCCCGGTCAGGCCGCGCGCCAGGCGAAAGGCCGCCATGGCAGCCTCGGTGCCGGTGTTGGCGAATCGCACCTTTTCGGCATGCGGCAGCAGGCGGACGAGCATCTCGGCAACCTCGACCTCGATCTCGAGGGCGGTCGCGAAATGCGTGCCGCGGGCGGCCTCGCGGGCAATCGTCTCGACAATGATCGGGTGGGCGTGCCCGAGGGGGAGCGCGCCGAAGGCCATCATCCAATCGATGTAGGCGTTGCCGTCCGCGTCATAGAGGCGACTGCCTTGACCGTGCGTCATGTAGGGCGGGGCACCGCCGAAGGTGGCCGGACCACGCGACGCCGAGGAGACACCCTCGACCAGCACCTCGAGGCCGCGACGATAGAGCGCCTCCGATCGTTCCATGCGACGCATCAGCCATTCCTCTCCGGACTTGCCCAGGGCTCGCGAATTCCGGATCATAGTCGGGACGAGAATCCCGCGCCAAGCGGCAACCTTCAGGTCCCCACCCAAGGATCAGACGCATGTCCCTCGACCCGAACGAGCTCAAGCACGCGACCCTACCGATCAATCGTGCCCGCGCGATGCCGTCGGGCTTCTACACCGACCCGGAGATCTTCGCACTCGAGCGGAAGCATATCCTCCTGAAGAGCTGGTTTTTCACTTGCCGTGAGGAGCAGCTCCCGGAACCGGGCGACTATCGCGCGTTCGACACGGTCGGCGGACCCGTGATGCTGATCCGCGGCGAGGATGGCGTGCTTCGCGCCTTCGCGAACTACTGCCGGCATCGCGGCTCGATCCTCGTCGAGGGCACCGGCAATGCCAAGCGCATCGTCTGTCCCTACCACGCCTGGAGCTTTATGTCCGACGGCCGTCTCTATGGCTGCCCCGACATGAAGGATGCCGAGGGCTTCGACCGCACCGAGAATGGTCTCGTCCCGGTACGCATGGAGACCTGGGCCGGATTCGTCTTCCTCACGTTCAACCCGGCAGCGGCGCCACTGATCGAGCATCTGGGCGATCTGCCGCGCCGAATGGCCACGCACAAGCTCGCCGACATGCGATGCACCTGGTCGATCACGCTCGAGCCCAACTGCAACTGGAAGCTCATCCTCGAGAACGCGATGGAGACCTATCACACCGGGACCGTGCATCGGCAGACGGTCGGCGCGCAGGTCTCGCGCACACTTGCGACCGAGGGGCAATGGAAATGTATCCAGGTGCTGTCCGGCCGGTCGATCGCAACGCTCGGTGGGGGCTCGCCGCCCTTTGCGGCCATTGATGGGCTGGATGAGGATGCGCGCCAGGGCACCTACTTCACCGTCATCCATCCCGCCTGCCAGTTCGCCGTCGCGCAGGATTCGATGTGGTGGCTGAACGTCCTGCCCCTGGCCCACAACAAATCGGTCCTGGAGATCGGCGGCTGCTTTCCGCGGAGTGCGCTGGACGATCCCGACTTCGAGGCCAAGGCCAGGCCGTACTACGAACGTTGGGAGGCCGTCGGCCGCGAGGATGTCGGCATTCTCGAGAAGCAGCAGAAGGCGCTCGGCTCGGTCCTCTACAAGCCGGGTCCCCTCTCCTGGCGCGACGATGCCGTCCAGGCGGTGGGTACCTGGGTGCTCGAGCGTCTGCCGGCAGAGGCGGTCGCGCGAGGCTGACCTAGCCGCGCCATTCCCAGCTCCTGACCTTCCCAGCCTTCTTCGCCGCCAGACAGGCCAGCGCTTCCGCGGCCAGGCGGGCGGCAAGCATCGAGGTGGTGCCGCTCCGGGTATCGTAGTCGGGTGAGACTTCGACGACATCGAAGCCGGCGAAGCCCGTCTCGCAGGCGAGCCGCACACCGGTGATGATCTCCCGGGACGTCAGGCCGCCCGCCTCGATGCTGTTCGTCGCCGGCGCGTAGGCTGGATCGATGGCGTCGATGTCGACGCTGACATAGGGCGGGCGGCCATCGGGCGAGGCGATGCCCAGGGCCTCCTCCGTCACGGCCTCGATGCCGCGCCTCTCGACCTCGCGCATGCCGATGACGCGAATGCCGAGCGCCTTGGCGAGCGGCGTCCACTCGGCGAGATTGCGCGGCCCCTTCGCACCGATGATGACGACACGGCGCGCATGGATCTCGGGCAGCTCGGTGATACGCTTGATCGGCGAGGCACGCGTCAGCCGGTCCTCGCGGAAGCTCTCGGACAGATCCAAATGCGTGTCGAAGACGATGAGTCCCATCGGCCCACCCCGATGCGCCGCCACCGCCTTGACCGCCGGATAGGTGACGCCATGGTCGCCACCGAACATGATGGGCACGGCACCTGCATTCTGCACCTCGGCGATGCGCCGCTCGAGGCGCCGATAACTCTCCGGCGTGTCGCCCGGAACGACGTCGATGTCGCCGGCGTCGGCGACCTTGATCTGGGCCAGGACATCGAGGTCCCAGTCGAGGTTGTAGTCGCCGAAGAGCAGCGAGAACTTGCGTATCTCCTGGGGCGCCCGTCGTGTCGCGCCACCGCGATAGGTGGCGATTCCGTCATAGGGCATGCCGAGCACGACGGCATCGGCCTTCACCTGGCTCAAGTCCGGACGATAGGGCACGGCCATGAAGGGCGGCACATCGCCGAACATTTTGGGAATTTCGTGCGGGGAGAGAGCCATCGACGCCTCCGGAGGCTGCGGTGTCGGGCGAGCATCGCAAATGCCGAGCCGGCCGACAATCCGCCCGCCCCGCCGCGTCGAGCCGGCAGCTATGCCTGTGGCGACGGACCATGCCCGGCGGCATAGGCCGCGCTGCGCATCTCCTCGAGGCGCGAGGCGGCGCGCTCGAACCACTGCGCACCATCGCCGGCGACGTAGAGCTCGTCCGGCTCCGCATCCGCGGCGACGATGAGGCGTGTGTGAGCGTCATAGAGCGTGTCGATGAGCGTGATGAACCGCCGGGCCGCGTTCCGGCTCTCAGGCCCCATCTGTGGCACGCCCTCGATGATGACGGTGTGATAGGCGCGCGCGATCGCCAGATAGTCGGCGGGGCCGAGTGGCTGTTCGCACAGATCGCTGAACTGCAGCCAGGCGACACCTGCCCAGGCCTCGGGAATGGCGAGCGTCCGGCCGTTCACCTCGAGACGGGCCGGCCGGCCCTGATGCAGCCCGGTCAGGCGCCGGAAGACCGAGCGGAGCCCGGCCCGCGCCTTGGCGTTCGCCGGCGTGAAGTAAAGGGTTCGGCCGGCGAGCCGGTCCTGGCGATAGTCGCGCTCCGCCTCGAGGACCAGCAGGTCCATGTTGGCCTCGATCAGCTCGACGAACGGCAGGAACAGGGCGCGATTGAGACCATCCTTGTAGAGATCGCCGGGCAAGGCGTTCGAGGTCGCGACGACGACGATTCCCTGCGCGAACAGTCCCGCGAAGAGCCGTCCGAGGATCATCGCATCGGCAATATCCGTGACGAACAGCTCGTCGAAGCAGAGGAGTTTCGCCTCCCCGGCGATGGCCTGGGCGACCGGCGCGATCGGATCGGCGACGCTGGTGCGGCGCGCGACGTTCAGCCGGGCGTGGGTCTCCTGCATGAAGGCGTGGAAGTGGACGCGCCGTTTCGGTTGGAGATCGACCGCATCGAAGAAGAGGTCCATCAGCATCGTCTTGCCGCGCCCGACCTCGCCGGCGAGATAGAGCCCCTTCGGCGGATCGCTGCGCCGGCGCGTAAGATAGCCGATGAGCCCGCCGTTAGCCTGATCCGAGTGGTTCAGGCGGTTCGCGAGCGCCTGGAGCTTCTCGACCGCGAGCGCCTGCTGTGAATCGGGCTCCAGCGTGCCCTCTGCGAGCCGGGCGCGGTAGCGTGTGATGAGACGATCCGGAGCCGACATCGGTGGGAGGGGTGAGCCGTGGTTGATTGCGCCAAACTGCGGATGCGACGAATATCGGTCCTGGCGGCGATGGGCAACAGGACGCGGAAACGTGAGCGAGAGGGAGCGTAACAAGGCGGTCGTTCGGCGGATCTACGCCAGGATCTGGAGCGCGGGGGAACTCGATCTCGTGGACGAACTATTCTCGCCGGATCTCGCGTTTCACGATCCGGCGAGCGATCGGACCGTGGGGCTGCCCGACCTAAAGGCGCTCGTCCGGGCCTGGCGGACCGGGCTCCCCGATCTTCGCGAGGAGGTGCTCGACCTGATCGGCGAGGACGATCGCGTCGCCTGCCGTTTCCGCCTGACGGGTACGCAGACCGGCCCCTTTCTCGGCCGGCCGCCAAGTGGCCGGCCGATCAACATCGTCGGCGTCGACCTCTATCGCTTCCAGAACGGCCGGATCGTCGACTTCACCTATCTGGAGGACACGCTCGGGTTGCTCAGCCAGTTGGGTGTCATGACGCGTTAGGTCGGGTCGCCCTCGACTTCCTTCTGCAAGCTCTCGATGCTCTGAAGCGCGCCGGGGCTCAAGGGGTAGATCTCGATGACCTTGCGATAGGCCTCTAGCGCCGCCGGCTTATTGCCCTTGGCGATCTGGATCAGGCCGATGCCGGAGATGGCGCCGAAGTGGCGGGGTTCCAGCGCCAGTACCTTGTCGATATCCGCCATCGACCGGTCGAGATCGCCGACGATGTAGAGCACGGTCGCACGCTTGTTCCAACCCTCGGCGAAGTCCGGCATCTTGGCGACGACCACATCGAGCGTCGCCAGCGCTTCCTGGTAGTCCTGCGTCTGCATGGCCTCGAGCGCGAGGCCGGTCAGCTTGTCGATCTCGTCGCTCCCCGACTTGATCCATGCCGCCCAGATGGCGAGCTCGGCGACGCGCGCCTCGGGCTCGCTCTGCGCCGCCTTGAGGGTCGCGAACAGGGAGTCGAGCTCCTGCGGCGTCGGCCTCGGCACGCTCTGCGCTGTGGCGAGAACCGTCAGCCCGAGGAGGACGACGACGCCAGCGAGTATCGATATCGTGCCCGAGAGCATGCTCTTCATGCCGGGAGGCTAGGCTGAAACTGATCGGCCCGTCAAAGCGGATCGGTGCCGAACGAGACAACTTTCAGTGAGCGAAATCGCCGAACGGTATCCATGCCCGGCCCTTGTGCCCGAGGTCGACATGGTCCGGATGCAGGATCTCGCCGATGATTTCGGCCGTCTCGGCCAGTCCCGGACCAGGGCGGTTGAAATAGAGATTGCCGTCGGCGATGGCGACGCGACCCGAGCGGACGGCGGAGAGCGCCGGCCAGCCGGGCTCTCCGACGAGCAGCGGCATCTCCTGCCGTGTCCGCTCGAGGTCGAAGCCACACGGCGCGACGATGATGATGTCGGGATCGGCCGCGGCAAGCGCCTCGAACGTCATGTAGCCCGAATGCTTGCCGGCCTCGCCGAACAGGTTGTCGCCGCCCGCCGCAGCGATCAGCTCCGGCATCCAGTTGCCACCGGACATGAGCGGCGCGATCCACTCGATGAAGGCGACGCGCGGTCGTGTCAGCGCCGCCGTGGCCTGGGCCACACGGCCGATCCTCTCGCGCATCCCGCCAATGAGCCGGTCGCCGGCGGCGGGATCGGCGAGAGCAGCGGCCACACGCCGGATATCGGCATCGAGATCGGCGAGACAATCCGGCTTCAGCGACACGATCCTCGCCTGGACCCCGGCCCACTGACACACCGCCCTCTCGACATCGGCCAGCGAGACGGCGCAGACCTCGCATTGGTCCTGCGTGACGATGACATCGGGCTTCAGCCGCTCGAGCGCCTCCGCATCGACGTGATAGACGGCGAGACCATCGGCGACGACTGCCTTCACCTGGCGATCGATATCGAGACTATCGCCCGTGAGCTCGAACTTCGGCGAGGTGATCGCCGGCAAGTGGAGGACGTCGGGAGGATTGTCGCACTCGTGACTGCGCGCGACCAGGCAATGGCCGTAGCCGAGCCCCGATACGATCTCGGTCGCCGAGGCGATGAGCGAGACGACACGCATACGCTTAGCCCTTGGCAGGGAGCGGATGCCCGGGCAGCAGATCGTAGGGATGCCGCCAACCCGGCAGCTCCTGGAGACGATCGCGCCAGGCCTTGACGTTCGGATGACTCGACCAATCGAGCCCGATCTCGTCGTCGAAGAAGAGATAACCGGCGAGTGAGATGTCGGCGATGGTCGGCCGGTCGGCGACGGCAACGAATGGCTGCCGGGCGAGCCGGCCGTCGAGAATGCCGAGCGCTGCGGTCATGCGCGCCTTGAAGAAGTCGAGCACGGCCAGATCCGTCTTGTCGCGCATGAAGGTCCGGAGAAAACGGTAGGTCGCGGTGTAGCTGGTGAGCTTGTGGTTGTCCCAGAACAGCCAGCGCAGGATCTCCCGCCGCTCGTCCTCGTCACGCCAGCCAAATCGGCCGAGCGTCTCGGCCAGATAGTCGAGAATGACGGCGGACTGCGCGAGCTTCCGACCCTTGTGCTCGAGCACGGGTACCTCGCCCATCTCGTTCACCTCGGTGCGATAGGCCGGGGTCCGGGTCTCGCCATTGAAGTAGTCGACGAATCGCGGCGCCCAATCGGCACCCGAGAGCGCCAGCATCAGCGCCGGCTTATAGGCGTTGCCGGACTGCGCGAAGGCGTAGAGGGTGTACTCTACCATGGTCCACAACCCTCGGTCCTAGAGCGTCCGGTGCCGGGCGCGCGCGCCACGCTCGATGGCGGCGACGACCAGCTTGGAGATCTCGAGATGCTCGGCCAGCATCTCCAGGAACCGGCGCTCCTCCTTCTGGATCTGCAGATCGGCGGCTGCAACTTCGACGGCGAGTGCATAGGCGGTCTCGCGGAGATGCGACGGCAAGGCGCGCTTGATGAGGCCGAGACCCTTGTTCAGCCCGTCGTCGCCCGCGAGCACCTCGCCGCAGGCTTGCGCGGTCGTCACCAGATCGTTCTCATCGAAGTCCTGGAACACCGGCAGGTTGCTGACGATCTGGCCGATGCGCGACAGCTCCGCATCGCTCATCGCCCGGTCGACCGCCGAGATCGTCACCATGACATAGATCAGGGCTTCGTGATGGCTTAGGGTGGCAGGCATGAGTCCCAACTCCGATTGTTCGTGTCCCGGCGAACAGGAGGCGCGACCGGGCGTGCGGGGAAGCGATAGTGGATTTGGCGAGGTCGGGCAAGCAAGGCCATCCCGGTAGCCCGGAGGTCGCAGTGGGAGGGATCGACTGACCATCGACACCACGCGGACGATTGAGATCACGGGCTCCCGACGGCGGCTACTGATGCTGAGCCTCTTGGGCCTGGCCATGACCGGATTGTCGGTCTGGGTCGCCTGGGCAGGATTGGCGCCGACCGGCAGCTTCCCTCAATTGGTGGTCTGGATCGGCGTCCCCTTCTTCGGCCTATGCACCGCCATCGCCCTATGGCGACTTGCTACGGCCGACCGTGTCGTCTTGACCTTGTCGCCGGACGGCATCCGGGACGTCCGTGTCGCACAGGAGCCCATTCCGTGGGCGGCTGTCACAGGTTTGTCGACGTGGTCGTCACATGGTCAGAACGTGCTCGTCGTCGCGGTCGATCCCGAGGCGGAGAAGCGCTTGACGCTCACTCGCATGGCTCGTTGGGCACGAGGTCCAAATCGGGCGCTGGGGGCCGACGGTCTGTGCATTGTGGCGGCCGGTCTCTCAGTCACGCATGATGAGTTGATCGCAGCGGCGTCCGCCTATGCGGAGGCGTGGTCGAGAGGGCCGACTTGAGATCGGCGGGACGGGCGGGTTTTATGCGTGGCAACCGACGGCGGTGATGCCGTTTGACCGCCATCAAGGACGTCGAGCTCGAAGTCGTAGATTCTCGCAAAATGTTGTTACCGGCTTGGCCAGTGCAAATGGTGGTGTGCTGCGCTTGGGTTCGGGAAATGAGGTCGTCGATGATGACCGGAAGCCGCGCGCATGTCGACCCACCGCGGAGATCGCGGCTCAGCCTGATGCCTGACCTCGCCTTCGCTGTCCGATGGGCCGAGCCGTTCACGGGCACCGTTCCGACCTCGACAGTGGCGGCGCTCGCTATCGCCTTTGAACGGAGGCCGCCATGTACAAGCGCATTCTGATCGCCACCGATGGCTCCAAGCTTGCTGCGAAAGCGGTGGTGGAAGGGCTGCGTTTGGCCCAGGCATTGAAGTCCGAGATCGTGGCCGTCATGGTGACATCCGAGACACCGGGGAGTGTCGTGGCCGGGCCGATGGTGGTCATCGCGCCGCCTGAGGCTGTCGAGCAGATGACGGCATTCACCAAGCGGACGTTGGGTGACATCGCCGACGGCGCCGAACGGCTCGGCATCCCCTGCGAAAGCGTGCACGTGACGAGCGAGATTGCATACCGGGCGATTCTCGAGACAGCGAAGACCAAAGGCTGCGATCTAATCGTCATGGCCTCGCATGGCCATGGCGGATTGAAGGCCGCCGTCCTCGGGAGTGTGACGATGGACGTGTTGGCCCACAGCGCCATCCCCGTTCTCGTCTGCCGGTGATCTGACTGGTTCCGAAACCCTACATTTAAGGGGGACCTTAACTCGCCCCTAAGCCAGATCCGCTAGCGTCTCCACAGGTTCACCTGACTGCTGGGGACGACGTGAAACCTTCGCTGACAAGCGTGCCGAGATCAAACGATCCGGCATCGGAAGAAATGGCAGCGCTTGCCCTCGCAGGCGTTCGCAAGAGCTTTGGCGCGAAGCTTGCCGTATCGGGAATGAATCTTCGCGTGCGTCCTGGGGAGCTTTATGCGCTTCTCGGCCCGAACGGCGCGGGCAAGACCACGACCTTGAGAATGATCGCCGGCCTGATGAAGCCGGATGCCGGCACCATTCGGGTTTTCGGGATCGACGCGCTCGCCGATCCGATCGCCGCCAAGCGCATCATGGCCTGGCTGCCCGACGAGCCGATGCTCTACGACAAGCTGACGCCGCTCGAGTATCTCGAGTTCGTCGCCGGGCTTTGGAGCGTTCCACCCCGTGTCGCCGAGCAGCGAGCCATCGAGCTTCTCGATGCCCTGGATCTCGCGTCGCAGCGCGCGCAGAGAACCGAAGGGTTCTCGCGGGGCATGAAGCAGAAGTTGGCTCTTGCCGGGGCACTGATCCACGAGCCCCGGCTCATCATGCTCGACGAGCCGCTGACGGGGATCGATGCGGGGGCTGCCCGACAGGTGAAGGGACTGCTGAGGTCGCGGGTCGCCGCCGGGGCAACGATCATTCTCACGACGCATATTCTCGAGGTGGCCGAGCGCATGGCCGACCGCATCGGCATCGTCGATCAAGGCCGGCTCGCCGCCGAAGGCACGCTGGACGAGTTGCGCACGCTGGCCGGGCACGGCCAGTCGACGCTCGAGGACGTGTTCCTATCGTTGACCGGGCCGCGTGCCCTCGCGTCATGAGATGGGCTCCTGGCAGCTTCCTCTGGCTCGTCCGGCACGATCTGAGGCTGGCATGGCGCGGCGTGGCTGGTCTGGTTGGCAGCATGCGTCCGGCAACTGTGGCAGCATTGGTTGTCGTGGGGCTGGCGACGATGCACGTGCTCGCCTGGCCGCTCGTCGAGATCCTCGATCCCTATCTGCACGCCCGCGGCGCCAGCATTGCCTCGCTCGCAGCGATCCTTGGTGCGACCTTCACTTGGATGCTGGCGCAGGGCATCTTCGGCCTGACCCGCGCGCTCTATCATCGCGCCGATCTCGATCTGCTGCTCGGCTCGCCGTTGTCGGCCACGCGCGTGATCGCCGCCAAGGTCGTTTCGATTGCCGCTGGTTCGTTCGGCTCGATCGCTATTCTCGCACTCCCCGTCGCGCATATGGGTGCACTGTTCGACGGTCCGCATTGGCTCGGCATCTACGTTCTGCTGGTGGCGTTCGCACTTTTGTCGACGGCCATTGGGCTGGCGCTCGTGGTCGGATTGTTCTTCGCCGTGGGGCCGCGCCGAGCCCGCCTCATGGCGCATCTGCTGGCCGCCGGCACGGCCGGCGCCTTCGTCCTCGGCACCCAAGTCGTGGCGATGCTGCCAGCAGCGTGGCGTGACTCCATCACGGACCAAATCGATGCGAGCTTCCTCGAGCAGGCGACGGGCCTGGCGGCCATCTTGTGGATCCCCGTCATCGTCGCTCAAGGGAACATCGTCGCCAGCACGATCCTGCTGATGCTGGCTGGACTTGGCTTCAGCCTGGCGATGGTCGGGGCCGCCGGTCGATTTGCGGCGGCAAGCCTGGCGTCCGCCGGCAGCGACGCCGATGCAGCGCCGTCGGGACGAACCAGGTTCAGATCCTTCCGCAGCGGACTTGGAACGTGCCTCCGTGCCAAGGAATGGCGGTTGCTGCTCCGCGATCCGAGTTTCTTTGCGCAATTGGCCCTGCAGGTCGTCTACACGATCCCGATCGCCGTCGTTCTGATCCGCAGCGAGACCCTGTCGCTGGCCCTGTCCATTGGCCCGACGATCGTCATGATCGCGGCCCAGGTCTCTGGCTCGATCGCTTGGATCACCGTGTCGGGCGAGGATGCGCCTGAGTTGCTCGCATCGGCACCCGTGACGCGCGGCGCCGTCGATCTTGCCAAGCTTACGGCCGTGGCCGGACCCGTGCTGATGCTCCTGGCCGTGCCAGTGATCGGATTGGGACTCGTCTCATCGCCGTTGGCGGCATTCATCGTTTTTCTCATTGCGGCGATGGCGGCGACCTCGACCGCGCTCTTGAACTTCTGGCACCCGATGCCCGGCAATCGCCGCGGCATGCTGCGCCGCCATTCGCAATCGAAAATGATTGGCATGATCGAGCACGGCCTCGCCATGCTTTGGGCGTTCGCGGTCGTCTTCGCCTTGATGGGCACGAGCGTCGTCCTCGCGCCGCTCGGTCTGGTCTTGGTCATCCTGTCGCTCGTCCGACGTGTGGGACATCGGCGCAGCGACCCCGCGGCCGATGTCCGCGTGCCTGGCCAGCCTCTCACCGAAGCCGCTTGATCAGCACAGCCACATAGCGCGCTCCGGGCCCATCGGCTGCCTGTGGATAACCTTGTCATTCCATTGACACCCATATCATCCCACTCTATCCCATGAATGCCCAACACGATCTTCCTTGACCAGCTTGAGCAGGGTCTCGGTCCTGGAGCGCGTCCAGGAGGCAAGGGGGTGGTTGGGCGGCGAGCCGGGGGAGCCGCCAGCAGAAATTCGGCCCGAGAGATCGGACCGGTCGGTTTGTCGAGGCGTCGGGATCGGAGCGAAGGGCCCAAGGGGGATGGACCGTTTTGTCTCGACATTCACGAACAAGATCGACTCGAAAGGCCGGGTCTCCGTTCCGGCCAGCTTTCGCGAGGTTCTGGCGCGCGACGGCTACGATGGGGGCATCTACTGCTACCCCTCGCTCGACGCTCCGGCCCTCGATGCTGGCGGCGAGAGATTGGCGAAAAAGATCGACGGCCTCCTCGACGGTCTCGGCCCGTTTTCGGACGAGCGGGACGAGCTGTCTGTCGCGCTCTACGGCGACGTCCAAGTTCTCAAGATCGACCAGGACGGCCGTATCGTCCTTCCTGACGACCTCAAGACCCATGCCGGCATCGACGCTCAAGTCACGTTTGTCGGCCTGGGTCAGAAGTTTCAGATCTGGCAGCCGGAGCGTTTCGAGACCTACCGCAGCACAGCCCGCGACAAGGTTAGAGACCATCGGCGCCTGCTCGGCGCGGGGCGTCCGGAGCCGGGAGCGAGCGGGGCTCCCGGCCCGGATGGAGCACGGGAATGACGACCGCGCGGCACGTTCCCGTTCTGCTCGGGGAGGTCTTGACGGCCCTGGCGCCGATCGCCGGACAGGACTTCATTGACGGGACCTTCGGGGCCGGCGGCTACACCGCGGCGCTCCTCGAGGGCGGCGCCCGGCGCGTCATCGCCATCGACCGCGACCCTTCCGCAATTTGCGGCGGCTTCAACCTGCTCGCCGCAAATCCCGGCCGGCTGACGCTTCGCCACGGTCGCATCCGCGACATCGAGCGGATCGCCGACGAAGTCGGGCTCGCGGCCGTCGACGGCGTCGTCCTCGACGTCGGTGTCTCCTCGATGCAGTTGGACGATCCGGAACGCGGCTTCTCGTTCATGAGCGACGGACCGCTCGACATGCGCATGTCGGAGACGGGCCTGTCGGCTGCGGATGTCGTCAACACGGCGAGCGAGCAGGAGCTGGCCGACATCCTGTTTCATCTCGGCGAGGAGCGCCGCGCCCGTGCCATTGCGCGCGCCATTGCGGCCGACCGCACGACGAGGCCGTTCACGCGGACTGCGGAGCTCGCCGGTCTGGTTGAGCGGGTGATCGGGCGTGCACGCGAGCCGGGCCGGCATCCGGCGACCCGGACGTTCCAGGCGCTGCGCATTTACGTCAACGACGAGCTGGGCGAGCTGGCCCTGGCACTGGCGGGAGCGGAGGCACGGCTCAGGCCCGGCGGGCGACTTGCCGTCGTCACCTTCCATTCGCTCGAGGACCGCATCGTCAAGACCTTCCTCCGGGAGCGCACCGGCCGGGAGGCGGCGCCGTCACGCCACGCCGCGCCGTCCAGCCAGCCACAGAAGCCGCCTTCTTTCCACTTCGTTAACCAACGGGCTTTATCTCCGTCGGACGAGGAGATCGCGCGAAATCCGCGCGCCCGTTCGGCCCGGCTCAGATGGGCGGTCCGAACCGAGGCTGCGGCCTGGGGTGGGACTGTCACGCCACCGGGTCCGCACATGAATCGGGCCTAGGCACCTCCGCCGGCCCGGAGGAATGGGGCCATGCAGCGCCTGATCCGGTCACTCGCCGCCACATCGGTGATCGCGGCCCTGGTCGTCGCGGTGGCGCTCTATGCCATCAAACAGGAGACCCGTGCGATGGCCGTCGAGGTGGATCGCCTCGAAAGCCAGATCAACAGAGAGCGCGCTGCGATCGTTCTGCTCAAGGCCGAACTCGCGAACCGGGCAGGACCCGACCGCATCGCCCGGCTCGCAAGAGAGCATCTCGACATGCGGCCGATCACGCCCGGACAGCTGGGTCAGATCGATGCTCTGCCGTGGCGGCCGGGTGCGCGCGTCGCGGCGCAGGCGACATCGCAGGCGGACTAGGAGGCGATGGTGAGACAGAGGCCCCATAGCCCGACGGCCGCCAGGCCGGCGATGGGCATGCAAGCGCGCCGTCGGGCGCTCGCGGCCTGGCTCTGTCTGATCATCGGCTTTGGGACGGTCGCCGGCCAGCTGGGACGACTGGCGATGCTCGGCCAGACGACAGCGACCCTCACCCCCATTCGCAGCATCGAGGCGTCGCTGAGCCGCCCCGACATCGTCGACCGTGCCGGGCGTCTCCTCGCCACCGACGTCTCGGCGCCGTCGATCTTTGCCGATCCGAGTGCGGTCCTCGACCTCGACGAGACCGTCGAGGCGCTCGCCGGTGCGCTCCCAGGACTCGATGCCAAGAAGCTTCGTCGCGACCTGTCCGACCGGAACCGCCAATTTGTCTGGGTCCGGCGCGGCGTGCATCCCGACGATGCCCGCATCGTTCACCAGCTCGGTCTGCCGGGCGTCTATCAGCGCGACGAGCTGCTGCGGGTCTATCCGGCCGCCGATTTGACCGGGCAGATCCTCGGCTTCACCGATGTCGACAACCGGGGCCAGGCCGGCATCGAGCGCACGATCGATCAACGGGGGCTCTCGGGACCGCCCGGACAGCGCGCCGACACGCAACCGGCGCCGGTCGCCCTGTCCATCGATCTAGCGGTGCAGCTCGGTCTCCGCGACGTCTTGAAGGAGGCAATGGCCGGTTACGAGGCGACGGGCGCCGCCGGCATCGTCCTCGATGCCCGGACTGGCGAGGTGGTCGCCCAACTCTCGCTCCCCGACTATGCCGCTGGCGATGCCAAGGCGGCACTCGACCCCGCGCGCAGCGATCGCATCGCCTCCGGCACCTATGAGCTCGGATCGGTCTTCAAGACGCTGACACTCGCCATGGCGCTTGATGCCGGCACGGCGACGCCTGAGAAACAGTACGATGCGACACGACCGCTGACGATCGGCCGATTCGAGATCGACGATCTGCACGCACAGCACCGTTGGCTGACGGCCGAGGAAGTGCTCCTCTACTCGTCGAATATCGGGGCCGCGCGGATCGCCCTCGAGCTCGGCGAGGACGGCCAGCGCCGATTCCTGAAACGCCTTGGCTTGCTCGACCCCGTCACGACGGAGCTCGGCAGCTCGCCGCCGCCGCAGGTGCCGAAGACCTGGAGCAAGGCGAGCACCATGACCATCTCCTTCGGCCACGGCCTCGCCGTCACCCCGCTGCAGTTCGCTGCCGCCGTCGCCTCGATCGTCAACGGTGGCCGGCGCGTCGTTCCGAGCTACCTGTCGGCGGCGCGACCGCAAGGCGAGCGCGTCTTGATGCGCCAGGAGACGGCCGGAGAGACACTTCGACTCTTGCGGACGAACGTCGTCGACCGAAGAGGCACCGGCAGTCGGGCAGCCGTCGTCGGCTATGAGGTTGCCGGCAAGACCGGCACCGCCGACATCGCCGGCCGCGGCGGCTATGGCCGATCCGGCGTTCTCTCGTCCTTCCTTGCGGTGTTCCCGGCCTCGGCGCCCCGCTACGTCACTTATGTGATGCTGTTCGAACCGAAAGCGACCGAGGCTTCACACGGCCAGCGGACCGCAGGCATGAATGCCAGCCCCACGACGGCGCGGCTTATCGAGCGGATCGCACCGCTCTTGGGACTGGCTCCGGCCTCGACACCTGGCCGCTCCTGACGCACCTCAGATGCCGACGATGTAGGCGCCGCCATTCGGGCTCACGACCTGGCCCGTGATGAAGTCCGCCGGCGAGGAGGCCAGGTAGGTGACGAGATGAGAGATTTCCTCCGGCTGCGCCCAGCGCTTCAAGGGATTGGCCTGCTCGCGTGCGCGCACCCCTTCGACGCCTCCCATCTCGGCGATCGACAGCTCCGTCCATACGCCGCCGGGCGCCACGGCGTTCACCGTGATCTTGAAGGGCGCGAGCTCTTTGGCCCAGGCCTTGGTCATGGCGAGCAGCGCACCCTTGGCGCCGCAGTAGTGGGAATGACTGGTGCTGCCGACCATGCCGAAGACGGATGAGATGTTGATTATCTTGCCGCCTCCCCGCCGCTTCATCCCTGGCACGACAGCCTTCGTGGCAATGAACGATCCTTTGACATGCACGTCGAACATGCGCTCCCACGCTTCGATCGTGATCTCCTCGATCGGGCCCATATGGTCGAAGATGCCGGCATTGTTGACGAGGATGTCGATGTGACCGAGCGATGTCTCTGCCTCGGTGATGGCCGCCGTCATCAGGCCGGCCTCGGCGATATCTCCTGCGATCACGTGAGCCTTGGCACCTGTGGCCTCCACCTCGGCCGCTGCCTGCCGAAGCCCCGTGGCATTGATGTCCTGCAGAATGATCGAGGCGCCTTCGGCCGCCATGACGCGCGCATGGCTTCTGCCCATGCCGGCCGCTGCGCCCGTGATCAGTGCCACCTTGCCGTCGAGCCTGCCCATGGCCACCTGTCCTCGCTGATGGATCGCCAACCGCCGCGCGCCGCCGGCATCGGGCGGCTCGGCATGATAGCAGCGATCCTCGCTTGCCGCGCAAGTCGCAGCGCGCTCTAGGCATGGCAGCTTCCCGCCATGCGAGGTGCTCCGGGACACAACGTCGCTTGTCGGCTCGGCGGCCTACTCACATAATTCTCCCTCCTTGAGAGTGACGATTGGTCGTCCGCCATTCGCGGGACGCGCGCAGCAGGGAGTGAACGACGGATGAAGCTCGGCCTTTTCAGCCTGATGATCCAGCCGGATGCCGCGACGACACCGCGGCAGGTTTTGGAGAGTACGCGGCTCATGGTCGAGGGCGCCGAGCAGGCGGGCTTCGAGACCGCCTGGTTCGCCGAGCATCATTTCACGAACTACTCGATCTGCCCGTCGCCGCTGATGATGGCGGCCTACGCCGCCGGCTTCACCCACCGCATCAAGCTCGGCACCGCGGTCGTCGTCATTCCCTTCTACCACATCCTGCGAATGGTCGAGGAGATCGGGCTCCTCGATGTGCAGTCGAACGGCCGCGCCATGATCGGCCTGGGCTACGGTTATCAGCAGCACGAGTTCGACCGCTTCAACCGGCAGTCGAAGGACAAGGTCGAGATCGCGCTCGAGGCCTTCGACATCATCGACATGGCGCTCAGAACCGGCGAGGTCGCCTACAAGGGCAAGCACTATGACATCTCGAAGGTCCAGCTTTCGATCCGCCCGATGCATGTGCCGGACATCTATGTGACGGGTCTCGAGCCGATCATCCTCCAGCGGATCGCCAAGTCCGGCTACACGCCCTATTTCAGCTACGGCAACAGCGGGCTCGAGTTCGCCGTCAGCACCCGGAAGCACATCGACAACCAGTACCGCATTGCCGGCATAGACCCGGCCCGGGGCCCGCTCTGCGTCAATCACAGCGTCTTCGTCACGGATGACAAGGCCGTCGCCCTGCGCGCGACCGAGGGCGTCCGCGAGATTGCCAGGATCGTCGCCGCGATGCGCTCAGGCAGCGTCGGCCTCGATGGTTATTTCGTCAAGGCGCCGCCCTACAAGGACGAGCCGTCGCTCGAGACGATGATGGCGAACGTCGCGGTTGGCGATCCCCACCACGTGGCTGAGGTGCTGGTCGAGGCCATCAAGGCGCTGGGGACGACGCATCTCGGGTGCTTCATGCTGTATCCCTCGGTCACCGGCAAGGAGGCGCGTCGCTCGATGGACCGGTTCGCGACCGAGGTCGTGCCGCTGATGGAGAAGGCGCTCGGCATGCCGCTCGACAAGGTCAATGCGGAGCGGGACGGCGGGCAGGCAAAGGCGGCCTAGCGAGCCGCTGACCTGGATGGCGCGCAACGCCTCGACAGGGCACTGGTCTGCCGTGGGCCCCGCACGGGTCAACCTTGGTCGAGCACCACGAGCTCGGCATCGAGCTTCGCTCCGGTCTCGTCCGCCAGAGCCGCCTCGCGCAAGGCCACAAGTCGCTCTGCGGCACCCGCGCGGCCGACCAACTTTGGCAACGCCCCCATGATCCGATCATAGCTCCGGCGACCGCGTGCATGCGTGTCGCCATAGCCCTTGACCAGCGTCCGGCACTCGGCCAGCGCCACGGCCAGGTCGTAGTCGCGAACGGCCGTCTGGCGGATCGCACCGAGCCAGCCCGTCACGAAGGCCTGCTCCTCCTCGTAGCGGCGGCTCCGCCGGCGCCGCGTCTTGAGGCGGGCCACCGCAGCGAGCAGCAGGAAGCCCCGGATCGACGTCGTTTCGACGATCCTTCCCTTCCGGGTCAGCCCCTCGACCACCCGCCGGGCGAGTGCATTGCGCTCGAGAAAGCGGCCGAGACCTCTGGGCACCGACTCGACGATCTCCTCGAGGCGGGGATGCAGGAACTCGGCAACCTTCAAGATCTCGCCATCCTTGACCGCGACCTCGATCCCGACGCGGCTCAGCCGCGCTGGCCGGATCTTCAACTCGGCGACGCGAATCGTGTCCTCGTAGGCCATGCCGAGGGCGAGCTCGCGCGCGACCTCCGCCGTCAGCCGGCTCGAACCATCGCCATGCGCCATATCGATCTCCGCAACGGCCAGCACGCGATCGAGATAGGCCCGCGCATAGACCTCGTCCTGGTAGTCGATGAGGCGGGCGATGCCGAGACGGGCGATGCCTTGCGCCGGCAGCGGCAGGCGCTGGACGAAAGGCGCGAGCGCCTCCGGCACCGGCATATCCGGCAGTCCCGGCGCAGAGGCTTCCTCAGGCTGTGTGTCGCCACGCATCGCCGCATCGAAACCGGCGGCGAAGCCACGTTTCGACGCCTCGACGCCGATGCCCGCCCGATCGATCGTCGCCTCGAACGCCGCACGCTCGAAGGGGAGCGCGCCCGAGCCCGCGAGTGCACCAAACATGACGGCCGAGAGCACACTACCCGTACGCTCGGCGAGCTTCGCCATGTCGGTTGCGACGAGGCGATGGGCCGCCAGCCTTATCGCCTCGCCGAGCGGTTTTGTATCGGTGCGCCCGTCGCCGAGGGCGATCTTTTCCGTCATCGCATAGACGCGGTTGGTCGAGGCGATGAGCACCGTTCGATCCGCCGTGACGAGCCCGCGCTCGACAGCGCGCGCCGCCTCCATCAGTTCGGAGGCAATCACGATGTCGACGTCACCCGGCACCGGCATCAGCGCCAGGACGGGATCGCGACCTTCCATCGCGTGCTTCGGAAACAGCTCGAGATAGTAGATCGTGGCGCCCGTTCGCTGCGCGACACCCGGAACCGAGGTTGCTTGCGCAAGATAGCCCTCGTGCTCGGCGAGATCGACGACCCAGTCGGCGAGTACGCCGCCGCCCTCGCCGCCCATGGCGAGAATGGCGAGGCGGATCGCGCGCGGGATTCCCTCGGCCATGCCGCTACTCCGCCGCCTCGGGCAGCGCCGGCGGCGCCCTATCGAGGCCGAGACGCCGCGACAGCCAGCCGATGACGGTCTGCCGGATGCGGCCCAGGACGCGCTCCCCCCACTGAGGATTGGCGATCACGGACGCCCGGTAGAAGGACGGACACAGCACGGCCGCGTGCGAAACCTCGCCGCAGAGCCCGCAGCCGACGCAGGAGGAGATCACCTTCGTGACCGGGTCTTTCCGCAGCGGATCGGGATGCGGCGCGACCGTCAGCGACGGACAGCCCGACAAGCGAATGCATGAGCGATCGCCCGTGCAGGTCTCGGCATCGACGCCGAAGCGCTCTTTCACCACACGCCTGCCGGCAGCCTCGGCCTTGGCCTTGAGCGGTTTCTCGCGCCGCTGCCGGTTGAGCATGCATTCCGACGAGGCGACGATGACCTTGGGACCCTTCGCTTTTGTCGTCAGTGCCTCCCTCAACGTGTCCCGCATGGCCGCGACGCTGTAGGTGCGCGTCAAGGTTCGAACCCACTCGACGCCAACGCCCCTGACCGCCTTCTCGATCGGATTTTTCGTCGTGCGGATGTCGTTGGCATGCTTGGAGGAGAGGAGATCCTGACCGCCGGTCGCCGCCGAGTAGCCGTTGTCGACGATGATCGTCACGTTGTCCGACTTGTTGAAGACCGAGTTGCCGACGCTCGACAACAGACCGTTGTGCCAGAAGCCGCCGTCCCCCACGACGGCGATGGCACGTTTGCCAGCCGGCGCGTTGAGGGCGGCCGCACCGGCGCCGCCGAGGCCGTAGCCCATGGTGGTGTTGCCGATGTTGAACGGCGGCAGGATCGAGAAGAGATGACAACCGATATCGCAGGAGACGTGGTGCTGGCCGAGCTCCCGCTCGACGAGCTTCATGGCGGCGAAGATCGGCCGCTCGGGGCAACCGGTGCAGAAGGACGGCGGCCGGGGGTGCACCTTGCCGCCCTTGATCAGGTCGAGGGCCTGCTGCCGGCGCTCGGCCACCTCGGAGCCGGGAGCCGCCTTCGCCTTGGCGCCGATGCCGTAGGCGCCGAGAAATGTCTCCAACCCGCCGCGCACGACGAGGCCCGTATACTCACCCGCCATCGGCAGCACGTCCTTGCCTTGCACCTTCGTGCCGATGTCGGCACGTCGGAGGATCGTGTTGATCGCCTGCTCGATGAACTCGGGTTGGCCTTCCTCGACGACGAGAATGGCCTTCTTGCCCAAAGCGAACCGCTTCACCTCGCTGTCGATGAGCGGGTAGGTGACGTTCATGACGTAGAGCGGCACATCGGAATTGCCGAAGGCGTCGGCAAGGCCGAGCTGCTCCAGCGCGCGGAGCACGGTGTTGTAAAGGCCGCCCTGCAGCACGATGCCGACGCCGGCGTGCTTGCCATTCTGGAATTCGTTGAGCTTGTTGTCCTCGATGAACGTGACGGCAGCCGGCCAGCGTTTATCGATCTTCTCCTTCTCGTGAAGATAGGTGGACGGCGGCAGAACGATGCGGCTGTAGTCGCGCTTGGGGTTCTCGAGCGCATCCTTGAGAGTGAAGCCGGGCCGAACGTTGCTCTTGGCGGTGAAGCGTCCATAGACGTGGCAGGCGCGAATCCTGAGCTCCAGCATCACCGGTGTGTTCGACGCCTCCGAAAGCTGAAACGACTTCTCCACCAAGTCGACGATCGTCGGCAGATGCGGTCTCGGATCGACGAGCCAGACCTGGCTTTTCATGGCGAAGGCGTGGCTTCGCTCCTGCATGATCGATGAGCCCTCGCCGTAGTCCTCGCCGACGACGAGGAGCGCGCCACCCGTGACGCCACCCGAGGCCAGGTTGGCGAGCGCATCGGCAGCGACGTTGGTGCCGACAGTGGACTTGAACGTGACGGCACCACGCAGCGGATAGTTGACAGAGGCCGCCAGCGTCGCCGCCGCCGTCGCCTCCGACGCCGAGCTTTCGAAATGGACCCCAAGCTCTTCCAGAATGTCGTTGGCGTCCGAGAGCACATCCATCAGGTGCGAGATCGGCGCGCCCTGATAGCCGGCGACATAGGAAACTCCCGACTGCAAGAGCGCCTTCGTCACGGCGAGAATGCCCTCGCCGCGAAACTCCTCGCCGTCGCCCAGATACAGCGACCGCACTTCCTTCTTGAACGAGCGCTCGGCCATGGCGGGTTTCTCTCGGGTTGCAGCGCCGGATCGGATCTGGCGCTATTCTCTCCCCCCATCGCCGCGCCGGAAGCAGGTCTCGGGCACGACGAGGTGAAGAGAGGCGGCTATTCCGCGACCAGCGCCAGCACCCGCAAGGGGCTGCCGGTGCCGTTCTCGATCTTCAGGGGCGGCGTGATGAGAATCGCACCGCGCGCCGGGAGCTTGTCGAGATTGCAGAGGCTCGCAAGGCCGAGCTTGCCAGCACCGTGCATCAGCGCGTGCGCTGGAAATGGCGGCTCGAAGCCGAAGGCTTGGCCGTGGTCGGTGCCGACGGACTCGACGCCCCAGCCGAGCACGTCGCGTTTCTCGATGAGATATCGGATCGCGTCCGCACTCGGACCGGGCACGTGCGGACCGTCCTCCTTGGCGTTCAGGAACTTCGCCGGGTCGGTGCGCTTCGACCAGTCGGTCCGCATCAGCACCCAGGAGCCGGATGGGATCTTGCCGTGCTCGTCCTCATGCGCCTGGATGTGCTTCGGCGTCATGACGAAGCGCTCGTCCTTCTTCGCCTCCTTCGAGCAGTCGATGACACAGGCGGGCGCGATCAGCTGTTGGGGATCGATCGTATCGGTCGCGCCGTTCTTGGTGTCCTTGCCCGTCACCCAATGGATCGGCGCGTCGAAATGCGTGCCCGTATGCTCGCCCATCGAGAGATTGTTCCAGTACCAGGCCGGCCCCTTCTCGTCGTAGTGGGAGATCTCCTCCTTGGAGAAAGGCTTGGAGGGCGCGAAGGGCGGCGGCAGCTGGATGACGGGGGTCGATGGCTTCAGCGTCTGCGTCAGGTCGACGACCCGGATCTTGCCCTTGGCAAGCTGCTTGGCGAGCTTCTCGAGCGTATCGGCGGCGGACATGGGGTAGACTCCTATGCGGGGCGGATTTTTCGGCATATTGCGCCGGGACGCCGCCGGATGCCAGAGCCAAGGGCAGAATGCGATGGCATGAGCTCAACGGGGCGGCGCCGAGGGCCGCGAATCGGCGCGAGGCCCGGCGCCAATCTACGTTCCGATCGTCGGCAGTTCGCCGGCGGCGGTCGGGACGGGCGGCCGGCTCGGAGCGCTGGCAAAGGCCTTCATCGCGTCGGCGAAGCCCTTGGCCACGACCTCGATGTCGTTGGCGACGACGACCATCCGATAGCCGTGCGCGCGACGCATCGCGGCGACGCCTGCATTCGGCGTGAAGATGCCGCACGGCGTCCAGGCTTTCCGGCAGGCCCGATGCACCGTGGCAGCGGCGCGCATGACCTTGAGATCGAAATCCGGAAAGCTGCCGACCGAGATCGCGAGATCTCCGGTGCCGATGAAGACCATGTCGACGCCGGGGACGCGCGCGATCTCCCGGGCATTCTTCACGCCGCGCCGGGTCTCGATCATCACGGCGACGACGGTGTGGGCCTTCGCCCGCTCGAAATAGCCGCCGAACTCGGCAAGCGGACGGACGCCGCCTCCCGAGCGCTCACCGAATGGAGGAAAATGTGCATACCTGACCGCGCGACGCGCCTGCTTCGCCGTCTCGACCAGCGGCACTATCACGCCCTCCGCGCCCGCATCGAGCGCCTCGCCGATGGCGGTTTCGGAATTCTCCGCCACGCGCACCATTGCGGAGACGTCCGGCGGCACCAGGCCGATCGCGGCCTCGAGCGTGCTGCGATCGAAGAGACCGTGCTGCTTGTCGAGCACGATCACCTCGGGCTTCGCGCGCGCTGCCGCCTCGACGATCACCGGCGCGCCCAACGCGCACCAGATCGCCGGCAGCGTACGGCCGCTGGCGATGCGCAGTTTGAGGCTCGTGCGAGACGCGGTGAACATGAGCACGCGAATGAAAAGCGGAAGGAAATGCCGGGCCGGCAACGGTCCAAGGATCGCATGCCGGGCCTAAGAAGTGACGAATGGGTCAGGCGGTCCTGAGCCCCGCCTCCCGGAGCAATGGCAGGACGCGTGCAGAAAAGAAGGGCAACTCGTCGACATAGTTAACGAAGGTCAGGGCGGCGCCCGCATAACCTTGTGCGGCGATCCGGACGAGGTCTGCGGCGATCCTCTCCGGCGTGCCGACGAGCGGATAGGTGCCGGCACCTCCAGCGAATCGCTTGCGATAGAGATCGAACGCCTTCTCGTCGTGGGATCGCGCGAACTGCTTCTTCCCCGCCATGTGCTGGTCCACGGCACCGTGGTCGGCCTCGCGGACCGCATAGCGCTCGTAATAGTCCTCGGCCTCGTCCTGGCTGTCGCGGCAGACCACATGGCCGACCGTGCAGATGCCGACGTCGCGGCCGACAGCCGTCGCACGCGCGCGGATGTCGGCGATGTGCGCCTTGCCATCCTCGATCTCGCTGAAGGTCGAGAAGAGGAAATCGCAATGCTTGGCTGCGAAGTCGCGGCCGGGCGGACCGAAAGCGGCGTTCATGGTGACGGGTCTCGGCCGCTGCAGGCTGGCGGGCCGGCTGACGACGCCCTTGAGCCTGTAGTAGTCGCCGTCGAAATCGAAGGGCTCGTCCGAGGCGTAGGCGCGCTCGATGATCTCGATCCACTCGGCCGCCTGGACGTAGCCTTCGGCACCGACCGACGCCCCGAACATGGCGAACTCGGCCGGGTTCCAGCCGCAGACGATGTTGAGGCCGGCGCGGCCGCCCGAGATGTGATCGACGGTCGCCAGCGCCTTTGCGGCGTAGACCGGGTGCACGAGCGGTACATGGACGGTCATGAAGAGGCCGATGCGCCGGGTGATGGCGGCGAGGCCCGCCGCCCAGGTGAAGGTCTCGAAGGAGTGCTCGCGCACCTTGGTTGCGCCGCCGAAGCCCTTCCAGCGGGCGATCGGCAAGAGGAAGTCGTAGCCGGCCTGGTCGGCCATCAGCGCCAACCGGGTGTTGTCTTCCCAGCCGGCCCGCCAGCGCTCGGGCACCGTCGTGATGGCGAGTCCGCCATCGGCATTGGCCGAGAACAGGCCGAGCTTGAAGCGGCTCGGGCCGTGGAGGGGATGCGGGCGGATGGGATCGGATGTCATCCGGCCAGCATGTCGGGCGTTCGAAGGGCTGGCAAGCAAAGGGGCATCGACAAGCATGCAGTTGCATTTATCTTCATCCGAGCCTATCTGAGATCCAGCCGCAATGGTGTGGAGACCCTGAGACCATGACCACGACACGTCCCGAACCGGGCGACGGCGCGCTCGATGTCCGTCCGATGCACCCGGGTACGCGCATCGGCCATGTGCATTTGAAGGTAGCCGACCTCGACCGGTCGCTCGCGTTCTACTGCGGCATCCTCGGCTTCGAGCTGACGCAGCGCTACGGTCGGGAGGCGGCCTTCCTCGCCGCCGGCGGCTATCATCATCATTTGGGCCTGAACACCTGGGAGAGCAAGGGCGGCTCCGCCCCTCCGCCCGGCACGACCGGCCTCTACCATACCGCTATTCTCTATCCCGACCGGCGCGAGCTCGCCGATGCGCTGGCGCGCCTGATCGAGGCAGGCTACCCGCTGACGGGCGCCTCCGACCACGGCGTCAGCGAGGCGCTCTATCTCGACGATCCCGACGGCAATGGCGTCGAGCTCTATCGCGATCGCCCGGAAAGCGAATGGCCGCGCGACACCAGCGGCAAGCTCGCCATGGGGACCAAACGGCTCGATCTCGACGGCCTCCTGGCGGAGCTCGAGCGATAAGCCGGGGCGGGTTCTCCGCAACATTTTCCCGGCAGCGGCAATCCCGTCATTGACGCGCCCGACATGTGGCCTATGTGTCGCGTCCTTCGGAGGAGCCTGGCTCCGCTGTTGTGATCCGCTTCGACATGTGGAGGCTGCCATGGCGCAAGCTGCCGATCTCGTCGTCCTGAACGGCCGCGTCCTCACCATGGATGCAAACACGCCGCGCGCCGAAGCGGTGGCGGTCAGAGGCAACAGGATCTTTGCCGTCGGGACGTCGCGGCAAGTCAGCGAGCTGAGAGACCGTAAGACCCGCGTGATCGACGCCCAAGGCGCCAGCGTCCTGCCGGGCTTCATCGAAGCGCATCTGCACATCTTTCCGGGCGGTGCCTCACTCGATGCGCTCAGTCTCATGGACATCTATGGCCTCGAGCGGCTGACACAAGTGACGCGCGCGTTTGCCGCCAAGCGGCCGGACGACAAGATCATCCTGGCGCGACATGCGAGCTACACGATGATGGGCCCGCACGAGCCGACGACCCGTCACCACCTCGACAAAGCGCTGCCCGACCGGCCCTTCGCCATGGTGTCCTCCGACGGTCACACGATGTGGGCCAACACGAAGGCGCTGGAGGCCGGCAATCTGCTACGCGGAGGCATGACGCCGCCCGGCTCGCAGATCGTCATGGGCGAGGACGGGTTTGCCACCGGCGAGCTGCGCGAGCCCGGCGCCTACAAGGTGCTCAACACCTTGACGCCGACCGGAGGGCGCGAGGTGCTGGGTTTGCGAACCGGCGACGATCCCGATCCACCGGCGACCAAGTCAGAGCGCGAGCTCGACAAGCGCACGCTGAGGAAAGGCCTCGACTATTGCGCCTCGCTCGGCATCACCAGCCTCCACAACATGGACGGCAATGTCTACCAGCTGGAGTTGCTCGAGGAGATCGATCGCGAGGGACACCTGACCGTCCGCTCCGAGATCCCGTTCCACTTCATGAACCATATGCCGCTCGCGCGGCTCGAGGTGGCGACAGAGATGCACGCGCGCTGGCACTCGGAGCGCCTGCATTCTGGCCGCGTGAAGCTGTTCATGGACGGCGTCATCGAAAGCTCCACCGCTTTCATGCTCGACGACTACTGCGGCAAGCCGGGCGTCCGCGGCCTGCCCTGGTTCGAGGCTGAGCCGTTCAACGAGATCGCCACCGAGATCGACCGGCGGGGCTTGCAGATTTCCGTGCATGCGATCGGCGACGGGGCGGTGAGGCGCACGCTGGACGGCTATGAGGCGGCGCGGCGCGCGAATGGCCCGCGCGACAGCCGACATCGCATCGAGCACATCGAGGCGCTCGATGCGGCCGATGTGCCGCGCTTCAAGCAGCTCGGCGTGGTTGCCTCGATGCAGCCGCTGCATCCGCCGGGGAAGCTCTCGTTTCCGCTCGAGCCGACCGTCTCGCTGCTGGGCCCGAAACGCCTGCCGCTCGCCTATGCCTGGCGGACCCTGCGCGATGCCGGCGCGCATCTCTCCTTCGCGAGCGACTGGCCGGTGTCCCCCGTCGATCCTCTCTTGTCCATCACGGCGGCAATGACGCGCGAGAAGCTCTCGCCCGAATGTCCCGACCACCGGCAGACGTTGATGGAGAGCCTGTCGGGCTACACCGTCGACAATGCCTGGACGGAGTTCCGCGAGCATGTGAAGGGCCGGCTCGTCCCCGGACTGCTGGCCGACATCGTGGTGCTCGACGGCGACATCGAGGCGACAGCTCCGGAAGCGATCCGCGACCTGAAGGTCAAAGCGACGGTCATGGATGGATCCATCACCTACGAGGCGTGAGGCCGGCCGGCAGCCGTGATCGGGGCTCGCCTCGCCTCGTCACAGTATCGATCACGACTGCCGATGCGCCTGGCCTCCAGCCGCACCTTCATTCCGCCGCCCGTCGCCGCCGCGTCGCCGTGGCCGGCAGGGCAAAATCGAGCGGCAACGCCGTCGTGAACTTGATCTGCTCCATGGCGAAGGTCGAGGACACGTCGGACAGCTCGATCCGGCTGATGAGCTTCTTGTAGAAGGCATCGTAGGCGGCGATGTCGGGCACCACCACACGGAGCATGTAGTCGACCTGACCGCTCATCCGGTAGAACTCGACGACCTCCGGCAGATCGATGACGGCGGCATGGAACCGGTCGAGCCAATCCTTGGTATGCTGGTTGGTCGTGATCGCGACGAAAGCAGTGACACCCGCATTGACCGCTTTCGGATCGAGCAGCGCCACGCGTTTGCTGATGACGCCGGTCTCCTCCAGGCGCTGGATGCGCCGCCAGCAGGGCGTGGTCGACAGACCGACCCTCTTGCCGATCTCGGCGACCGGCTCGGTGCAATTCTCCTGCAGCAGCCGAAGGATCTTGATATCCATGGCGTCGAGAGACGGATCGTCTGTGCCAGTCATATCCGCATTGCCTGTTCGAGGTAAATTTTTTTATAATCTATAGCATTTCTCCGGAAAATTAGAAAGTGGTTCCTAGGTAAGCAACCGCCGACAGACCCGCCGCAACGCCGGCAGCAGCTCGGCGTCGAACCAGGGGTTCCGCCTGATCCAGGCGTTGTTCCGCCAGGAGGGATGGGGCAACGGCAGCAGCCGAGGCCGGCGCTCCAGGTTGTAGATGTGACGCCAGTCCGCCACGGTCTCCGTCAGACTTCGGCCCGCCGCCAGATCGCCCAGATGCCAGCGCTGCGCATACTGGCCGACCAGCAGGACCAACTCGAGGTTCGGGAGCTCGGCGAGCACGCGGTCGCGCCAGAGCGGTGCACATTCGCGCCTCGGCGGACGGTCACCGCCCTTGGCATCGAGCCCCGGAAAGCAGAAGCCCATCGGCACGATCGCGATCCTGCTCGTGTCGTAGAACTGCTCGTCGCTGATGCCCATCCATTGCCTCAGCCGCACCCCGGAGGGATCGCTGAAGGGCACGCCCGAGAGATGCACCCGCGTTCCGGGCGCCTGGCCGGCCACCGCCAGACGCGCCGTCGCCGAGGCCCGGATGACCGGCCGCGGCTCGTGCGGCAATGGCCTGCCAAGCGGAGCATCGAGGCAGCGCCGGCAGCCTCTGATCTCGGCGAGGAGCCTGTCGAGACCGGAGTGCCGGCGGCTCACGCCTCGGCGCTCGGACGGCTCGCCACCTCGCCATGCCAGCGCGCGAGATGGTTGAGCCCGGCCGGTCGCTCGATCCGCGCCACCGGCATCATGTCGACGGCGACGAGCCCGGTGATATCGGCGATCGTGAAGCGATCGCCCGCCATGAACCGGCGCCTGCCGAGCTCGCCATCCCAGAACGCGAGCTGCGCCACGGCCTTCGGCCGGTTGGCCTCGCCCCAGACCGCGAGCTGAGGTTGCTCGAGCGCTGCCAGACGCGGATGCAAATGCCGGAAAACCTGGGCGATGTGGAAGAAGAGCCCGAACTCGACGCGCCGGTTCCACATCTCGATCAGCGCCCGCTCGCGCGCGTCCCGGCCCATCAGATTGGGCTCCGGTGCGACCGCCTCCTCGACGTAGCGGCAGATCGCATGGGTCTCGGCGAGCGCCGTCCCGTCGTCGAGCACCAGAACGGGAACGGACTGCATTGGATTGATCGTCCTGAAGGCATCGGTCTTGGCGCCGCCTTCGATCAGATTGATCTCCTCGCGCGGGATCGTCAGCCCTTTCTCGGCGAGGAACATGCGGACGCGCCGCGGATTGGGCGCCCGCGGCGTATCGTAGAGTTTCATCTGGGAACCTGCATGGCGCTGCGCTCGTCCGACGTGACCACTGTGCCGGATCTCGCAGCCATTCTGTTCCTGACTCGACCGAAATGCAAAAGGCGGAACGAGGAGGTCACAGGGTCACAGACACATTGCGAAAGCGAAAGCTCATTGTCGAGCAGCGGACAAGACCTGATCGGCCGCCAGGGGTCGGATACCAACACATTGCCTCACTGCCATCATTCCGGCAGGCCGGCCTTTCGCAGGCCGCCGAGGAACACGTCCCGGCACCGCGGATCGGTAATCGGCAGTGTCTGGTCGACATAAGCTATCGAGACATCCGCCTTGTTTTGCCGGGCACGCCGGATCGCGTCATGCGCGTCGCCGATCCGTCCGAGCTGGCCGAGCGCGCTGATCTCGGCGAGGTGCGAGAATATGGCCGATGTCGCCTGCTGTTGCGAGCGCCTGGATGTGGCGATGGCCTCCTCGGACCGGCCAAGGAGCACGAGGGCAATGGCCTTGCTGGCCAGATATGACCACATGAGCGGGTCGAACGGGCTGAGACGAATAGCTTCGTCGTGTGAGGCGATGGCCTCGCCTGGTCGGCCGCTGTGCCACAGGGCATGAGCGCGGCCGAAGTGGGCCGCGGCGAAATTCGGATTGAGTGCGATGGCTGTATCGGCGGCCGCGATCGCCGCGTCGTGCTCCACTCTCAAGAGATGCGCCCTGTTCAAAGCCAGCCAGCCGAAGGGGTCGCGCTCATCCAATTGAACAGCGGTCTTGCTGGCCTCAAGCACGCGATCGACATCGTCACCCCTGTCGGTCGATGCCCCCAGAATGATGTAGGTATAGAGCGCGTATCCAAGCCCGGCGTAGGCCGAGGCAAATCGTGGATCAAGCTCGATGGCACGGTGAAAGAACGACAGGGTTCGTTCGCGATCCTCGGGTTTGTATTGGTAGGCGTGCCAAAGACCACGCTGGTAGCTCTCCCAGGCATCCAGGCTGTCAGGCGGTTTTCTGAGCGCCCGATTGCGTTCGCTGCTTAGGAGCTTGGGCTCAATAGCGGTGACAATAGCGCGCACCACCTCGTCCTGAACGTCGAAAATGTCGTCGAGCTCGCGGTCATAACGCTCCGCCCACAGATGGGCATCGTCGGCGCCGTCGATCAGCTGCGCGGTGATGCGCAGTCTGTCGCCGGCCCGCCGCACGCTACCTTCGACGACGTAGCGGGCGCGCAGCTTCCTGCTGGCGTCCGTTGCGGTCATCGCCTGGCCCTTGAAGGCAAAGGACGAATGACGCGAGACTACGAACAGAGAATGGAACTTCGACAACTCCGTGATGATGTCCTCGCTGATGCCATCGGAGAAGTACTCCTGCTCGGGGCCGCTCATGTTCGTGAAGGGCAGGACCGCGATCGATGGTTTATCCAGTGCAGGCTGGCCCAGCGTGCTTGCGACCGGTGGCAATCCGGTCACGCGATAGGCGCGCACCGGCTCGGCGATGTTCTTGAGTCTCTGGGGACCAAGATCGTCAAAACCAAGCTTCAGCTTGTTCTTGATGTGCTCGTGCGCCCCGGCCGACATGAGGATGTTGCCGGCCCCGGCAATCGCCTCGAGCCGAGCCGCGATGTTGATGCCATCCCCATAGAGATCGCCGCCTTCGACCACCACGTCGCCAAGATTGATTCCGATACGCAGGACGATTTGCCGGTTCTCGGGCTCCGCCTCGTTGGCAGAGGCCATGGCAGCCTGCAGAGCAACCGCACATTGCGTGGCGTCGACAGCGCTCGAGAATTCGATGAGAACACCGTCGCCGGTCATCTTGAAGATCCGCCCCGCATGTCGTGCCACCAGCGGCTCCAGAATTTCTCTGCGCCGAGACTTCAACGCGGCAATCGTTGCCGCCTCGTCTGCCTGCATCAACCGGCTGTAGCCAACAACGTCGGCGGCAAGGATCGCTGCGAGACGACGCTGCGGGCGCTGTTTGGCCATGGGACATCGTCCTGCTCTGGCTCCGGTGCGAGGATGGTACGATCGATGAGGGGACGAGTCTATCGAAGGCCAATCTCCGCTTGGCCAAGTAGGAGCGAGGAGAGAGGTTCGTCGTAGGACCCAACTGACCCACCAGACTTGTTTGAATGACTGACATCCGAGCACGCGCCCGGCGCGGTCCAGATTGACGGGTGATTGTCCAGCAAAAACCACTGGCCTTTGAAAGGCGATCGCCTACACAGGCAGCTTGTGTTGAAGGTTCCGAACGCCGGCCCAGGAGCACGCATGGCGACGGCATCGATGGGTCCGGCGTTTGGAACCCTCGACACTCTTGGCGGTCAGAACTATCACGTCTGCGTCTGCCGCCTCTTCGTTTGCGGACATCGAATCTGAACGACACAGCGTGGCGGATGGCGGCCGAGCCGTGTTTCGCATATGTCGAACTCGGGAAAAGCCTCCCTCACCCACCCAGATTCCGGTCGCGCCACGCCCTCGGTCGCTCGAAACGCCCCGCCCAAATGCCCCGCCGCGCCCGCTCCGCCGCCCGCTCGGCGTCCAGATAGCGGCCGTAGGACACCGCCCAGCCCTGCTCGACCATCCAGCGGTTGATCTCGATGCCGCCGACGCGGCAGACGGCGAGCAGCCGGCCAAACTTGTCCTTGTCCTCAACGGCGCAGTCGATCTCCCGCCCGCCGACAAACGCTTGCAACCGGCGACGCGACTCCTCACCACACGGCCACGCCTTGCCATCCTTCTCGCAGGTCTGCCGGCCCTCGGGCGCATCGATACCGACGAGGCGGACCTCGTCCTCTCCGAGACGGAAGCTGTCGCCATCGATCGCCTGCATCCGGCCCTTCGCGTCGACGGGGCTGCCCTGCTCATAGCGGCCGAGCGCCGCCAGCAGCAGGATCAGCAGCACCACGGCAATCCAGCGCCGGTCGCTGTATTTCAGGTTGATCATGCACCCGTCCAGTTCCGAAGCCGGAATAAACGATAACTTAGCAATTAAACCAGAGAGTTGCAGCTCGGACCGGATGCTCCCCCAATATGGCTGAGCGCCGGAGGCAGGCACAAAGGCACTCTCATGGCGAGCGCGCCACAGGCGACAGGTCGATCCGGCCTGGCGGGGGGACAACATCCTCCGGCCAAGCCGCCGCAATCACGCGTCGCCGAGGCCCGCCAACGCCTCACAAGCGGCATCGCCAAGCCCGAGTTCGAGTACGAGCTCCTGTCAATGTTCGTCAAGAACGAGCTCGGCGCCATCCTGACCATTCCATTGCTCGCCGTCATCATCGCGCTCGCCTCCATGTTCTGGGCGCCACCCGGGGAAGCGATGATTTGGGCGGGTGTCGTGCTTCTGGCCCGCTCGATGCAGATGAGCGTGTGTTACTCGTTCCGCGCCCAGCCCCGCGCTGGGATCGATCTCAAGAAGTGGCGGGCGAGCCTGATCGGCGTCGAGGCGCTCTATGGCGTGGCATGGGCCGGCGTCGTGCTCGTCGGCGCCAATCCTTCGGAGCCGATGGCGCATACCTTCGTATTCGCCTCGCTGATCGTGGTGCTGACCATCCGCCTGTTGTTCGCCTCGACCGTGATGCCGGTGATCTACGCGGGCACGATTCCGATCACCTTCGCGCTCGTCCTGCGCTTTCTATTGCTCAACGACCCGTTCTACTGGGCCATGGCCTCGATGGCGGTCGGCATCCATGTCTACTTCATTTTCCTCGCGAAGGGGCTCAACGCCACCGTCATGACGATGCTCGAGTACAAGGCGGAGAAGGATTCTCTCATCGCCGAGCTCGAGCATGCGACCTCGATCTCAGAGGAGGCGCGTCGGCGCGCCGAGGAGGCGAATGTCGCGAAGTCGCGTTTTCTCGCCAATATGAGCCACGAGCTCCGCACTCCTCTCAACGCCATCCTCGGCTTCTCGGAGGTCATGAAGACCGAGATGATGGGGCCGATGCAGAACCCGACCTACCGCGAATATGCCGAGAACATCCACTCGAGCGGCAAGCACCTCCTGCACGTCATCAACGAGATCCTCGATCTGTCCCGTATCGAGGCCGGCAAGCACGAGCTGGCCGAGGAGGCCGTGCATCTGGTCGACGTCGTCGAGGACTGCGAGCGCCTGCTGAAGCTGAAGGCGGAATCGAAGGCGCTGAAGCTGATCGAGGCGATGGAGGAGAATTTGCCGCCGATCTGGGCCGACGAGCGGGCGCTGCGCCAGATCTGCATCAACCTCCTCGGCAACGCCATCAAGTTCACGCCGCCCGGCGGGCAGATCACGCTCGGCGTCTTCGGCTGTGACGACGGCAGCCAGATCCTGAGCGTCAAGGATACCGGACCCGGCATCCCCAAGGAGGAGCTGCCCCGGGTCATGCAGGCCTTCGGACAAGGCTCGCTCGCCCATACGGCCGCCGAGGGCGGCTCCGGGCTCGGTCTGCCGATCGTCAAGAGCCTGGTCGAGCTGCATGGGGGCACCTTCGAGCTCAAGAGCGAGGTCCGGCGCGGCACCGAGGTCATCGTGCATCTGCCGAAGGAGCGCGTCCTGCAACCGGTCGAGCCGTTGCAGCCGCTGGGCCAGGAGCGCCATCGCACCGAGCAACCCCGACACCGGCTCGCGGTCCTCAAGGGAAAGGTGCGGGCGGCCTGACCCTGGCTGTTGCCGGCGGGTCATTGAGTTCGGACGGCTCGCCACCTAGATTCCCCTGGATGTCCACTCGGAACGCCTGGGAACAACGCATGCCATCGCCCTGCATCAAGGTCTGCAGCATCGATCCGGTGACGCACCTGTGCATCGGCTGCGCCCGGACGCTCGACGAGATTGCCCTCTGGTCGCGGCTCAGCGAGGCGGATCAGGCGAGAATCCTGCGTCTGCTTCCGGCGCGTCGCCGGATGCACCTCCCGGGAGCGCAATAGCATGGGCGCGTGGCTAGCCCTCGGTCTCCTCATCGTCGCCGGCCTCGTGCTGATATTCTGGCACGATCAGGGCCCTGTCGCCGGACTGGACCCGACCGACCTCGCCATCGTCGTCTCGGGGCTGGCGATGGCGCTGTTCATCGGTCTGCCGCTGTTCGGCAAGTATCGCGGCCGTCTGACATCGGCAGCACGCGATCTCGCCGTCTGGATCGCTCTCGGGCTCGCCCTCATCGCCGGCTACAGCTTCAAGGACGAGCTGAAGATGGTCTATGCCCGGGTCGCCGGCGAGTTGACACCCGCGGGTACCGATCTCGGCGGCGAGCCCCAGGCCGAGGGACAACAAGCCGTGCGGTTGCGAAAGCGGACAGATGGCCATTTCGTGGCCCGAACCGTGGTCGATGGCACGCAGATCACGATGCTGGTGGACACAGGCGCGAGTTCCGTCGTCCTCAAGAGCACGGATGCCCAGCGCATCGGCATCGACACGGCGGGGCTCGACTATGTGATTCCCGTGCAGACCGCCAACGGAACCGCCTTCGCCGCCCGCGTCCGCCTTAAGACGGTGGCGGTCGGAACGATCGCCTTCACGGATCTCGAAGGCCTCGTCGCACAGTCCGGCGTGCTCGAGGAAAGTCTCCTCGGTATGAGTTTCTTAAGTAGACTCGGGTCATATGAGTTCTCCGGCGACTATCTGACGCTGCGCAGCCCGCGCAACGGCTGACATCGCCCATCTGATCTCAAGAGCGTCCGTATGGGTACGAGCACGTCAGCGGCACTGAGGTCCTTGACGTTGTGGGTCGGCAGCATCGCCGCCACCTTTCTTCTTGTTTACCATCTGGACACCATCCGCGGCTTCGTCGACCGAACGGCAGCGTTCGAAGACGAGGCGACCGCGGCCGACGCCCACGAGAGTGCGGCCGTCGCCGAGGCGGGCTCTGGCTTTGACAGAATTGTCTTCCTCAAGGCCGGCGACAACGGTCACTTCGTCGCCGAGGCCTATATCGACGGCAATCCGATCCAGGTCCTCGTCGACACCGGGGCGACCGGCGTCGCACTCACCTACGAGGACGCCGAGGAAATCGGCATCTCGCTCCGCGATTCCGATTTCACGCATGTCTCCCGCACCGCCAACGGCAACGCCCGCATCGCCCCCGTTACCCTCTCATCCGTCCGGATTGGTGATATAGAGGTCAAGGATGTCAAAGCGTTCGTCGCCGAGCCCGGAAAGCTCTTCGCGACGCTGCTCGGGATGACTTTCTTGAGTCGGCTCGAGCGAGTCGACATCCGAGGCAGCGAGCTCGTCCTGCAGCAGTAGGCGGCTGGCTCGACCGGAACTCAGCCTGGGACATCCGACATGCTACCTAAGCCTCGCGCCGACTTGAAACCCAATACGCTTGACTTCGAGCGGTTGCCGCTCGTCAAGCCGACCGGCTTCCGCGAGTACGATGCGCGCTGGTTGTTCCCGGGCGAGATCAACCTGATGGGGCTCAACGCCATCGGCCTCGGGCTCGCGACGCTCGCCCGGCAGAAGGGCGTCAAACCACGCTTCGTCGTCGGCCACGACTACCGCTGGTACTCGGCCGCCGTGAAGCAGGCGCTGATGACCGGGCTGATGGCTGGCGGCGCCGAGGTGCACGACATCGGCCTCGCACTCTCGCCGATGGCCTATTTCGCTCAGTTCGCCCTCGACGTCGAGGGCGTCGCCATGGTGACGGCGAGCCACAACGACAACGGCTGGACCGGCATCAAGATGGGGCTCGGCCGGCCGCTGACCTTCGCGCCCGAGGAGATGAGCGCGCTCAGGGAGATCGTGCTATCGGGCGCCTCCGAAGCTCATGCGGGCGGACGTTATGTCTTCGTCGCCGATCTCGCCGAGCGCTACATGGCCGATCTCGCCGACCGGCCGAGGCTCGAGCGCAAGCTCAAGGTCGTCTGCGCGACGGGGAACGGGACGGCGGGCGCGTTTGCGCCGGAGGTTCTCGGGCGCCTCGGCTGCGAGGTGGTGCCGCTCAACACCGACCTCGATCATGCCTTCCCGAACCACAATCCCAACCCGGAAGATTTGAAGATGCTGCACGCGGTCGCCGCCGCGGTGACGGCGAACGGTGCCGACGTCGGCCTCGCCTTCGACGGCGATGGCGACCGCTGCGGCGTCGTCGACAACGAAGGTCGCGAGATCTTCGCCGATCGCGTCGGCGTCATGATCGCGCGGGATCTCTCGGCGATCTACAAGAATGCGCGCTTCGTCGTCGACGTGAAATCGACCGGCCTCTTCGCAACCGATCCGGTGCTGATCGCCAATGGCGCCAGGACGGACTACTGGAAGACCGGTCACTCCTACATCAAGCGTTACAACCACGAGCACGGCACGCTCGTCGGCTTCGAGAAGTCCGGCCACTTCTTCTTCAACACGCCCTTGGGACGCGGCTACGACGACGGCCTCGTCTCGGCGATCGCGGTGCTCGACATGCTGGACCGCGCGCCCGGAAAATCCATGGCGGAGCTGGAGCGCGCGCTGCCCAAGACCTATCAGTCGCCCACCATGTCGCCGCACTGCGACGACGACAAGAAGTACGGCATCGTCGATCAAGTGACGGCGCAGTATCAAGCCGCCGAGAAAGCGGGTGAGCGCATCGCCGACCAAGCGATCCGCGATCTCGTCACTGTCAACGGCGTCCGCGTGACCCTCGCCGACGGCACCTGGGGCCTCGTCCGCGCGTCATCCAACAAGCCCGAGCTGGTGGTTGTCGTCGAGAGCCCGGTGTCGGAGGCGAACAAGGTGGCCATGTTCCGCGATATCGAGGCGCGGTTGGCGGGGTTTGCGGACGTGGGGGCGTGGAACCAGAAGATTTGAGGGGTGGCGCGCGCGAAGCCTCGGAGCCGGGCGCACTAAGCGTCCCTGTTTGGCTCCGAGGAATACCTGCCTGCGCACCATGGCGCTCAACAGGCGGCAACTGCAGCAATGGAAACTTTCACACCCGGTGGCTTCACCGGAAGCTGGGCGGCTTGGCGAGCGGGCGGGTTCGTCGGAAACCACTTCGACCATTCCTCGTTCATGCCGGCAAAATCCGTCCCGTCGACCAACAGGACGGTCGCACTCACAAGCATGTCCAGTGACGTATCGGCGGCTTCAAGAATGGCTGAGATGTTTCTGAGAACCTGAGCTACCTGCTCTTGTATCGTCGTTCCCACGACCGCCCCGGATATAGAGTCGAGGGGCAACGTTCCCGACACGAACACGAGCCCTCCGGCCTTGACGGCCTGGCTGTAGCTCGCGTGAGGCGCGGCGGCCTTTTCGGTGTGAACAATGGTGCGCGTCATGCATGCTCTCCTCAATCGAAGCGCGTCGCCAGCCTGGCAGGGTTCAGAGGATTCGGGCGATCCGAACCAGCACACGATAGTCTGGTAGCACATGGGAGAGAAGCACAGTGGACAAAGCCGTGTCGAACCGTTTGCGGGCTACGATTACCACCGCGAGAGCTGACTCGCTCATCGTCAACACCACCGGCCGTTGGCGTTTGAGACGGTTCGGACGCGCACCGCAACGCCGAGCGACGCCGTTACAAGGGTATCCGCATTCCGTAGACAGATGGGGCGCATCTCACTCCGAGTACCGCCCGCTGTATTTAGGTTCGCGGTAATCAGACCGCCCCGCGCGCCACGATTTCCCGACACCCGGCATCGATCGCGTTACGGAGTGCGGGCAGAACTTTCCTGATCAGGAGCAAGACGAAGGCCAAGCGTGACCAAGGCGACGACAGAAGCACGATATGGGCAACTACCGCCGTTGCCGCAATGACTGCAGAGCGGGCGCCCACCGCGCGCCCCTACCCAGTCCGCACCTGGTCCGGTAGGCTTGGTACGATTGAGACCGACAGGACCATGTAGAGCCCCATGACCCCCCACCTCCTCACCGAGCTTCGCCGCATTGCCGCGCTGCCGCTCGAAGAGAGCTATGCGCTACCACCGCAGGTGTTCTCGGATGAAGGCTTCGCCGCGCTCGAGGACGAGCGCATATTCCGCCACGCCTGGCAGTGCGTCGGCCGCGCCGACGAGCTGAGCGAACCCGGCGACTATCTGACCGACGATCTCGCCGGTGATCCGATCTTCGTCATCCGCGATGGCGAGGGCACGATCAAGGCCTTCCCCAACATTTGCCGGCATCGCGCGGCGCGTCTCCTCGAAGGCTCGGGCAACGCCAAGCGCATCGTCTGCCCCTATCACGCCTGGACCTACGACCTCGACGGCCGGCTCGTCTCGGCGCTCTACATGCCGGAAAGCTTCGAGTCGGGGCACGTCTGTCTGCCGGGGCTCCGGACCGAGGTCTGGGAAGGTTTCGTCTATGTGAGCCCAGATCCGAACGCGGCCTCGCTCGGGCCCCAGCTGGCAAGATTGTCGGCGCGCTTCCACAATCATCGTCTGAGCGACTATCGCTCGGTCATACGCGTCGAGGAGACCTGGCCCGCCAACTGGAAAATCCTCTTCGAGAACTTCTCCGAGCCCTATCATTCCTTCATCGCCCATCGCACGACCGTCGATCCCGCCCTACCCACGCGTCTGACGCGTCACGACGAGGCGGGCGAGGATGCCTGGACGATCTATACCCAGGTGCGTCCGCCCGGCGTCACCTACGAGTACGGCGCCGAGATGCGCGTGCCGAACGAGGCCCTCAGCAAGAAGGAGCGGGCCGAGTATCCGATATTCGCGGTGTTTCCGACGCACCTGTGCTCGGTATCGGCCGAGCGGTTGTTCTGGATCTCGATCCGTCCGCGCGGGCCAGGCCAAGTGCGCGTCCGCTGGGGCGTCGATGCCTATCCCGGATCGATGCCCGAGGGTGAAGCGGGCGAGACCCGAAAGCGCGAGCTGCGCGCCGCTTTCGACAAGATCAATGCCGAGGACCGCGAGGTGATCTCCCGCCTGCAGGCCAATGCGGCGTCACGCTACGCCGTTCCCGGGCGCCTATCGCCCAAGGAGAACTGCATCTGGGAGTTCCAACGCTATCTGGCACGGCAATTGGCGGATACGGCAGGGATCAGAGCTGAATGATCCGCTCGGCAGCTTTCGGAAACCAGGACTCCTCGAGGTTGTTGCCCGGTCCGGCGCGGTCGACCACCAGGAAGTCCTGCGTCATAGCGAGCGGCAACACCGGGTGATGCCAGACATTGGCTCGGTAGTTGACCCCCTGCGTGCCGGCGGCGAGAAAGCAGCGCAACGATCCGAGATCGGGCGTCTTCGCCCCTTCGGCGACGACGATGAGCCAATCCTGCTTGCTCAAAGGATAGAAGCACTGACTGCCGAGCGGGTGCCGCTCGAGCATACCGATACGCATTGGCAGCGGCCACTGCCGGGCACTGATGATGGAGAGCATCGGCCGGCCCTCGACGCCGCCGATCTCGATCGTCGCGAGATCGGCGAAGCGGCGCGCGAAGCCCTGGTTGATCCGCCATTCCTCGGCACCCTCGATCTCGACCACGTCGCCGAAGGGAGCAAAGGCGGCCTTCGTCAATCGCTCGACGGCGAGTGCGTTGATGCGGATGTCGGAGTTGTGCGGCATGGGCGGTCAGGGCGCTCTATGGCAGATGGGCATCGCATACTCAGCTTAGGGCGCGTCCGCCGTCCGGTCGAGCCAGGTCTGCAAGGTCTGCCGCTCCTCTTGCGTCATCTCGGTGATGTTGTGCGGCGGCATGGCCTTGGTCATCACGGCGAAGACCCGGATGGCATCGGCTTGCCGTGCGACATGCTCCGGTGTGTCGAGCAGCACGCCTTTCGGTGCGATGCCGATGCCCTCCCAGGAGGGGCTCGCGCCGTGGCACATCGAGCAGCGCGAGATGACGACATCCGCTATCTCGGCCGGCGCAGCCGATTGCGCGATGAGCGATGGTGCAGGCTCCTTTGGTGCAAGGCCGAGTGCAGCCCGACCGTCGGGCGTCGCCGTCTGACTGAGCCAGATCATCATCAGGATGCAGACCGCTGCGACAAGCCACGTCCACCACGGATCGCCACGGCCCGCATGACGCTCGTTGTAGAAATGGCGGATGACACCGCCGGCGACGAGAACCAGCGCCACCGTCACCCAGCCGTAGCCGGACGCATAGACGAGCGGATAGTGACCGGACAGCATCAGAAAGACGACAGGCAGGGTCAGGTAGTTGTTGTGACTCGAGCGCTGCTTGGCGGCCTTGCCGAGGGCTGGATCGGGTGCCTCGCCGGCGAGCAGCGACGCCACCACCTTGCGCTGGTTCGGAATGATGAGCATGGCAACGTTGCCGCTCATCCAGGTCGCCATCAGCGCGCCCGTATGGAGCATCGCCGCCCGCCCGCCGAAGACGCGGCCGTAGAGATAGGCCGCGGCGACTACGATGGCGAATCCGGCGACGGCGAGCCAGAGATCGCTTCTGCCCAACGGCGACCGGCAGAGGAGATCGTAAAGAACCCAGCCGGCGACGAGGCTGCCGATCCCGACCGCGGCAGCGATTCCTGGCGTCGTCGGCCAGACAGCCGGATCGATCAGATAGAGCGAAGCCCCAAGGTAGTAGACCCAGACGAGGAGCAGGAAGCCCGAGATCCAGGTCGTGTAGCTCTGCCATTTGTGCCAGAGCAGCTCTCTCGGCAGATGGTCCGGCGCGATGAGATATTTGCGCACCTGGTAGAAGCCGCCGCCATGCACCTCCCACGCCTCGCCGCCCTTGCCCGCAGGGATATCGCTCACGGGCTTGAGGCTGGCGTCGATGTGCATGAAGTAGAAAGAGGCACCGATCCAGGCCATGCCGGCGATCAGGTGCAGCCAGCGGATGAGGAGAGCGACCCACTCGACCAGCACGGGCTCCATCGGTTTCTCCGCTCAGGTCGTCGCGTGGAAGGGTTTGCCGAGCGAGGCCGGCGCCACCGTTCGGCTTCGCGAGATCAGCACGAGGACGAGGATGGTCGCGAGATAGGGCAGCATCGACAGGTATTGCGCCTCGATCTTAAGCCCCAGGCCCTGGCCGTGCAGCTGCAGAATGGTGACGCCGCCGAATAGATAGGCGCCGGCAACCGTTCGCCAGGGCCGCCAGGCCGCGAAGACGACGAGGGCGAGCGCAATCCAGCCACGCCCCGCCGTCATCCGTTCGACCCAGAGCGGCGCCTGCACCAGCGAGAGATAGGCACCACCCAGACCGGCGCACGCGCCACCAAAGGCGAGCGCCGCATAGCGATAAAGCACCACCGGATAGCCGATCGCATGCGCCGCATCGTGGTTCTCGCCGATGGCACGGAGCACGAGACCCGCGCGCGTTCGGTGAAGGAACCAGGCGACACCCGCGACGACCGCCAGTGACAGATAGACCATCCCGTCCTGCCCGAAGACGAGTGGCCCGATCAGCGGCAGGTCCGACAGGCCCGGTATGTAGAGATGCGGGAATGCGCCTGCCGATTTGCCCGAATAGGGCTGGCCGATCAGGGCCGAGAGACCTAGCCCGAACAGCGTCAGCGCCAACCCGGAGGCCACCTGGTTAGCGAGGAGCGACAGTGTGATGACGCCGAACAGGAGAGCCATCAAAGCCCCCGCCAGCATGGCCGCGAGCAGGCCCGGCACATAGCTCCCGGTCTCGATCGTGGCCGCGAAACCGGCGATGGCGCCGATGATCATCATCCCTTCGACGCCGAGGTTGAGCACGCCGGACTTCTCGACGACCAGCTCACCGATGGCGGCGAAGACGAGCGGCGTCGCCGCGACGACCAGGCTGACGAGAATTCCAGTCAGGAGATCCATGATGCCCTCAGCGTTTCTTGCCGGCGGAGCCAGCAGACGCGCGACCGAATTGGAGGCGATAGTTCACCAGCACGTCGCTCGCCAGAAGGAAGAACAGGAGCATCCCCTGGAACACGGACGTCGTCGCGCTCGGCAGACTCATGGCGATCTGCGCTGCCTCGCCGCCGATATAGGTCAACGCCATGAGGAGTCCGGCGAGCAGAATGCCGATCGGATTCAGCCGTCCGAGAAAGGCGACGATGATTGCCGTAAAGCCATAACCGGCAGGCAGCGCCGGCACGAGCTGGCCGACCGGCCCGGCCGCCTCGAACAAACCGGCAAGGCCAGCGAGCGCACCCGAGATGATGAAGGTAATCCAGACGAGGCGTCGCTCGGAGTAGCCCGCGAACCGCGCCGCTTGCGGCGCCTGGCCGAGCACCTTGATTTGAAATCCGACAATGTGCCGGCCGAGCAGGACCCAGCCAGCCGCCACAGCAGCGAGCGCGAAGAAGAAGCCGACATGGGCCCGCTTGCCTGCTGCCAGCACCGGCACCGTGGCGCCGCCCTGGAAAAGCCGGCTTTCGGGAAAATTCAGACCGTCGGGGTCGCGGAGCGGTCCGTGCACCATGGCGCTGAGGAACTGGATTGCCACGTAGACCAGCATCAGGCTGACCAGGATCTCGTTGGTGGCGAACCGGGTCCTGAGCATAGCCGGGATCGCCGCCCAGGCGATGCCACCCGCGGCACCAGCCAGGCACATGAGCGGCAGCAGCCATGGTCCGCCCGCCGGATAGACCGCCAGCGCCACGCAGCCGCCCGCCAGTGCCCCCATGATGTACTGGCCCTCGGCCCCGATGTTCCAGATGCCGGCGCGAAAACCGATGGCGAGGCCGGTGGCGATCAGGATCAGCGGCGCGGCCTTGACCGTCAGCTCGGAGAGACCGTTGAGGGTCATCAGCGGCTCGAGGAAGATGATGCGGATCGCTTCGAAGGGGTCCTTGCCGAGCAGCGCAAATAGAGCGAGGCCGGCGAGCATCGTCAGGGCAACGGCCAGGAACGGCGTCAGGTAGAGCATGGCGCGGGAGGGTTCGCGCCGGGGAAGCAGCCTAAGCATGCGCGCCGCTCCCTTCCGCCCCACCCTTGCCGCCCATCGCGAGGCCGATCGCCTCGATGGTCAGCTCGCCGACCGGACGGGCCGCCGACAGCCGGCCGCCGGCGATGACGGCGATGCGCGTCGAGATCTCGAACAGCTCGTCGAGATCCTGCGATATGACGAGCACGGCAGCGCCCTTTGACGCCAGGTCCATCAGCACTTCGTGGATGAAGGCGGCCGCTCCGGCATCGACCCCCCAGGTCGGCTGCGAGGCAACGAGCACGGTCGGCTCCTGCATCACCTCCCGGCCGACGACGAATTTCTGCAGATTGCCACCCGACAAGCTCCGAGCCGCCGCACCAACGCCATTGGCTTTGACGTTGAACCGGTCGATCACGGACTGCGCAAACGTCTGCACCTTGCCCGAATTAATGAAGCCGCCGGGCGCCAGCTCCTGCCGCACCTCGGCCGAGAGCACGACGTTATCGGCGAGCGACAAGTCGGGAACGGCCGCATGACCGAGCCGCTCCTCCGGCACCGATGCCAGGCCGAGCCGGCGCCGCGCCGCGGGCCCGAGCCAGCCGGCAGGCTTGCCGTCGATCAGGATCGCATCGGCACGGTCGGCGCGAAGCTCACCGATCAGCGCCTCGATCAGCTCCACCTGGCCGTTGCCGGCCACACCGGCGATGCCGACGATCTCGCCGGCTCGCACCTCGAGGGTCATGTCCTCGATATCAATGCCGAAGGCCTGATCGCTCCGGATCCTCAAACCGTCGAGGGCAAGCCGAACCGGACCGATCGCCGTCTCGGCGCGTTTCGGTGCGGCGAGCGCAGTGCCGATCATCATCTCGGCAAGGCTGCGCGCAGTCTCCTGGGCCGGCGTCGTCGTCGCCACCACCCGGCCGCCGCGAAGCACGGTCGCCGTGTCGCACAACGATCGGATCTCCTCGAGTTTGTGCGAGATGTAGAGGATCGAGCAGCCTTCCTCGGCCAGTCGCCGGAGCGTCCGGAACAGTGTCTCGACCTCCTGGGGAGTCAGCACCGACGTCGGCTCATCCATGATGACGAGGCGCGGGTTCTGCAGGAGGCAACGCACGATCTCGACCCGCTGGCGCTCACCCACCGAGAGCGTCCCGACGAGCCGCTCCGGCTCGAGCTTCAGGCCGTAGTAGTCGGACACCTCCACGATGCGCGCCGCCAGGTTATCGCGCGCCAGCTCCGGGCTGATGCCGAGCGCCACATTCTCATTGACCGTCAGCGCCTCGAAAAGCGAGAAATGCTGGAACACCATGCCGATGCCGTGCGCTCGGGCATCCGATGGCTTTCTCGGTCGATACGGCTCGCCGTTGAAGTGCATGCTGCCGGCATCCGGTTGCAGCACACCATAGATCATCTTGACGAGGGTCGATTTGCCGGCGCCATTCTCGCCCAGAAGCGCGTGTATCTCACCATGGCCGAGCGTGAAAGACACGTTGTCGTTGGCCTTGACGCCCGGGAAGCTCTTCGAGATGCCTTCGAGCACAAGGAGCGGATGATCGGAGGATCGGGTCACGGTTGGGCCACCTCCCGGCTGGAATGCTCGATCCGGGCGGTGCTCGATTCTGCAATTTGAACGATCTGGGCAAGCGTCGCCAAGGCGATCGATCCTGGATCCTTGCCACCGATGCCTTCGATGCCGATCGGACAGGTCATCCGGTCGAGCGCCGCGTCGCCGATCCCCCCCTGACGAAGTCGTGAGCGGAACCGGGAACGCTTGGTCGCCGAGCCGATCAGACCCAGATAGGCAAAATCGTTCCGCCGCAAGAGCGCCTCGCAGATGGCAAGATCGATCGCATGCGAGTACGTCATGACGAGATGGTAACCGCCGGCGATGCACTTGGATGCAGCCATCGAGAGATCCGGAGTCGTTATGCAGCGGATTCTTTCGGAAATCTCGGAGGGGAACCGGTCCGGCCCGGTATCGAGCCACGTGATGTCGAGAGCGAGTGGCGCGGCCATCTGGAGGATGGCGCGGCCGACATGCCCAGCGCCGTAAACGTGGAGAGCCGGCCGATTCCTGTGGATCGGCTCGACGAGCCACTCCCGGACGAGAGCCGCCCGGTACGGGCGCAATCCTGAGAGGAGATCGGCGACCACCCGCGCAACGGGTCGCGGCAGATCGCCGACATCCTGTCGCTCGGTGACGAGCCGGGGGCCGACGCCGCTTGCGAGCGACCGGACGAGCACGCCTCGGGCGCCGCGTGCCGCGCGTCCGAGACCGGCGAGGGTTTCTCGCTCGCCATCGCGTATGGGCTCGTACAGCAATCGGACGGCACCGCCGCAACACTGGCCGAGTGACGGCCCAAGTGCGATCCGCTCTGAGGTCCGCTCCCAGACCCCCGCCTGCGGTGCGACGAGCATCGCACGTGCCTTGGCCATCGCCTGATGCTCCAACACGCCGCCACCGATCGTGCCATCGACGACGCTGGCTGCCACCGTCATGGCGGCGCCCACCTCGCGAGGGCTCGAGCCGTCGGCATCGATGATGGTGACGCGCACATACGCTTTCGCGGGCTGCCCCTCGGCTTCGATCAGACTCATGCGCGCCTCGCCGTCTTCATACGCCCGACCGCCATCAGTATCCGCTCCGGCGTCGCAGGCGCATCGAGAGCCGGATAGGTTCGCCCGTCGCCGACGGAGGCGATGGCATCCGACAGCGCCATCAACACCGAGATCGCGAGCATCAGAGGCGGCTCGCCGACGGCCTTCGAGCGATAGATGGTCTCCTCCGGGTTCTCGCCCTCGAACAGGGCGACATGCAGCTCAACCGGACGATCCGAAGAAGCCGGGATCTTGTAGGTCGACGGCGCATGCGTCAGGAGCCGGCCCTTGTCGTCCCAGACGAGTTCCTCGGTCGTCAGCCAACCGGCCCCCTGCACGAAGCCCCCTTCGATCTGCCCGCGATCGACAGCCGGATTGAGCGAGCGACCAACGTCGTGGAGGATATCTGTCCGGAGAATGCGGTTCTCGCCGGTGAGCGTATCGATCGCCACCTCGGTCACGGCGGCCCCGTAGGCGAAATAGAAGAAGGGCCGACCGGTGTAGCGATCGTTGTCCCAATGCAGCTTCGGCGTCGCATAGTAGCCGGTTGCTGATAGCGAGATCCGGGCCCGATGCGCCTCGCCGGCCAGCGCGTCGAAGTCGATCTCGGTCTGGCCGACCTCGACGCGGCCCGGAAGAAATCGAACCTCGCCCGGCTCGACCTGGAAGCGCTCGGCGAGGTAGCGGGTGAGACGCGACTTGATGGCGCGAGCCGCATTGCGCGCGGCCATGCCGTTCATGTCGGAGCCCGACGAGGCTGCGGTCGCCGAGGTGTTCGGCACCTTTGCCGTCGTCGTCGCGGTGATCTTGATGCGGGCGACATCGACCTGGAATTCCTCGGCCACCACCTGCGCGATCTTCGTGTGCAGCCCCTGACCCATCTCGGTGCCACCGTGATTCACCGCGATCGAGCCATCATTGTAGAGATGCACGAGCGCCCCGGCCTGATTGAGGAAAGTCTTGGTGAAGGAGATGCCGAACTTCACTGGCGTCAGGGCGATGCCGCGTTTCAGGATTGGACTCCGGGCATTGAAGATCCGAATCTCGGCCTGCCGTTGCGCGTATCCGGAGCTCTCTTTGAGCTTCTCAATGATCTCACCGGCAACATTATCCTCGACGGTCATGCCATAGGGCGTGCGCTTTCGCGCCTCGCGCGGAGAAGAGCGGGGCGCGTAGAGGTTGCGCAGGCGAACGACGGTAGGGTCGAGGCCGAGCTCGAAGGCGATGTGATCGATGATCCGCTCGATGCCGAGCATGCCCTGCGGCCCTCCGAAACCGCGAAAGGCTGTGTTCGACTGCGTGTGCGTCTTGAGCCGGTGCGAAGTGACTCGGATGTCCGGAAGGAAATAGCAGTTGTCGGCATGCAGCATGGCGCGGTCGGCGATCGGTTGCGACAGATCGAAGGACATGCCGCAGCGCACCATCTGCTCCATCTCGACACCGAGAATCCGGCCGGCCTCGTCGAATCCGACGCGATAGTCGATCCGAAAGTCGTGTCGCTTGCCGGTCAGCATGAAATCGTCGTCACGGTCGTAAACGCATTTGGCCGGCCGGCCGGTGAGCCGAGCCGCCAATGCTGCGACGCAGGCCGGCAGGTTTCCCTGGCTCTCCTTGCCTCCGAAGCCGCCCCCCATCCGGCGCACCTCGACGGTCACCGCATGGTTCGCGACACCGAGCACCGAGGCGACTTTGTGCTGGATCTCGCTCGGATGCTGGGTCGACGCGTGAACCAGCATGTCGCCGTCCTCGCCGGGAATGGCGAGTGCCGCCTGGCCCTCGAGGTAGAAGTGCTCCTGCCCGCCGATGCGAATGCGGCCTTCGAGCTGGTGTGGCGCCTTTCCGATCGCCACCGCAGCGTCACCCGATGCCATCACGGCCGGAGGCTCGAGGTAGCTTCCTGCGGTGAGCGCCTCGTCGATGGTGAGGATCGCCGGGTGCTCCTTGTAGCGGACGTCAGCCTTTGCCGCAGCAGCGCGAGCCTGCTCGATGGTTTCCGCCGCGACCGCAAAGATCGCCTGCCCGACGTATTCGACGGTATCTGTCGCGAACATCGGATCGTCGCCCTTGATGGGACTGACATCGTTGACGCCGGGAATGTCCGCGGCGCTCAAGACGGCGACGACGCCCTGCGCGGCCCGAACGGCCGTCAGGTCGAGGCGCTCGACCTCAGCATGCGCCGCGCTGCTCTGGGCGATGTAGACCTTGAGGGTGCCCGGTGGTTCGGGAATGTCGTCGGTGTAGAGGGCAGCGCCGGTTGCATGCTTGAGACCGCTGTCATGCATCAACGCATCACTCACACCTCCCTTGATGGCGCCAGCTCTCGAGACAGCTTTTCCGGTGCGCGCGCTCATGCGAAGGCGGCTCCCCTCCCGGCGAGCCGGGTCTCACCGAGGCCGTGCTGGCGCTCGTGGTAGCAGCGGCGCAGCAGGTTCTGCGCGACGAGCAAACGATACTCCGCGGAGGCCCGCATGTCGCTGATCGGCGTATAGTCGTCGGCAAAGCTGGCGACGGCCGCCTCGATCGCCGCCTCGTTCCAGGCCTTGCCGATCAGCGCAACCTCGACGGCCTTTGCGCGCTTCGGCGTCGCCGCCATGCCGCCGAAGGCGATGCGCACCGCCCTGACATGCCCGTTCTCGATCTTGATGTTGAAGCAGCCACAGACCGCCGAGATGTCTTGATCGAACCGCTTGGAGACCTTGTAGCAGGCGAGATCGTCCGGCGCGGCATCGAGTGGGATGGTGACGGCTTCGACGAACTCGCCCGGTGCACGATCCTGCTTGCCGTAGGCCAGGAAGAAGTCCTGGAGCGCGATCTCGCGAGTCGCGCCGCCTCTGCGAAGCTTGAGTCGCGCCCCCAAAGCGATCAGCGCCGGCGGCATGTCGCCGATCGGCGAGCCGTTGGCAATGTTGCCGACGATCGTTGCCGAGTTGCGCACCTGCCGCGAGCCGAGACGGCGCATCAACTCGCCCAGATCGGGGTAGTGCGCGCCCAACTGCGCCTCGGCATGGGTGTAGGTGACGTTGGCGCCGATCTCGATGTGACCGTCGCGCGGCTTCACCTCGCGCAACTGGCCCACGCGGCCGATGAAGATCGTCGCCGGTAGCGGCCGATGCTGCTTCGTGACCCAAAGACCCGCATCTGTCGCCCCCGCAATCAACGGCGCTTCGGGGAATTGCGTCGTCAGGCGGTCCAATTCGGCGAGCGTAGCGGGAGCGTACATGGTCTCGCCGTCGCGGCTGACCTCGATCGTCCCGGTATGGGCGATGTCACGCGCGCGCCCGAGATCGAAGTCGCAGAGGCCTCTGTCCGCCACGACGTCGGTTCCGCCGAGCACATGACCGGCCGCCGCGACGATCGGACCGTAGCCCGTGCACCGGCAAAGATTTCCGGCCAGCGCGTCGTCAACGGTCTGGCCATCCGCACGCAGCGGATCGAGCCGCGCGGCAAACAGAGACATCACGATGCCCGGCGTGCAGAAACCGCATTGCGAGGCATGCTCGGACGCGATCGCCAACTGAACGTCATGTGGCGTGCCACGATCAGCGATGCCCTCGACAGTCCTGATCGCCTTGCCCTCGAGCATCGGCATCAGCAGGATGCAGGCATTCATGGCGCGATACCTCGGCGCATGGTCGGCGAGATCCGCCACGGCGACCGTACAGGCGCCACAATCACCTTCCGCACACCCCTCCTTCGTGCCGGTCAGGCGGCGCTCGCGGCGGAGCCAATTGAGGAGCGTCGTCGTGGGTCGGATGTCGTCGAGACTGACGATCTCGCCGTTCAGCACGAAAGTGAGTGTCTTGCGGGTCATCCTGCGCGCCCGCTAGCTGCCGCGATAGGTGGAATAGCCGAAGGGCGAAAGCAAAAGCGGTACGTGGTAATGCTGATCGGCACTGGCGATGCCGAAGCGAAGCACGACCTCATCGAGAAATTTGGGCTCGGGTAGCTCCAGACCCTGACGGTCGAAGTAGGTCCCCGCCTGGAAGCGTAGCTCGTAGGTTCCAGGCTGCAGCGACGCGCCCTCCAGCAGGGGTTTATCGATCCTACCATCGGCATTGGTCATCGCTTCGGCCACTTCAACGCTCTTGCCATCACGGATAGCGAGAAGTGTCAGCGCCAATCCCGCGGCGGGTTTTCCCGCAGCTAGATCCAGCACATGGGTTGTGAGCCGACCCACTTCTGTCTCCCCTGTCATGTCGGTAAGCTGCCAGCCTAGTGGTTTTGCATCGCCCGGCAAGAGGGATCTGCCTTTGCCAGCAGGCGGGCAGCTCAACATAAGGGTGGCTATGATCTCCTCATCCCGGCGCTTCGATCCAAGCCCGTCATCCATGTCGCGCCGCGCCTTCGTCGAGAGGTTCGGCGGCATCTACGAGCATTCGCCGTGGGTCGCCGAGACGGCGCATGACGACGGGCTCGACGAGAGCGACGACACCCCCGAAGGTCTCGGAGCGCACTTCCGGCGAATCGTCGAGGCCGCCGCCGAGACCGACTGGCTTGCTCTCCTCAGGGCACATCCGGACCTTGCCGGCCGGCTTGCCCTCGCCGGACAGCTCACAACGGACTCGACCCACGAGCAAGCCTCGGCTGGGCTCGATCGCTGCTCACCCGATGAGCTCCTGCGGTTCCAGGAGCTGAACGCGACCTATCAGCAGCGATTTGGCTTCCCATTCATCATCGCCGTACGCGGTCTGGACCGGGTCCAGATCCTCGAGGCTTTCGAGAGGCGGGTCGGGAATACACCGTCGGCCGAGTTCCGGACCGCTCTGGACCAGGTCCATCGCATTGCCCAACTGCGGCTTGACGCGCTGACCTGACGGGCTCAGGCCCGGGCGTTGACGATTTTCGGGGATCCGCTGGCGTCGTACAGCGCAAGCTTCGGCTGGCCGAAATGGAAGCCCTGCAGGAAGTCGACGCCGATCCCCGTCAGAATGTCCACGCTGGCCTGGTCGCCGACCCATTCGGCGACCGTCTCCATCTTGAAGCTGCGGGCCAAATGGACCAGCGCCTCGACAAACACCTTGTCGGCCGGATCGGTCGCGAGGTTCTTGATGAAGGTGCCGTCGATCTTCACCATGTCGGCGCCGAGATGCTTCAGATTGTGGAACGAGGTATAGCCGGCGCCGAAATCGTCGATGGCGACCCGGCAACCCAGCTCTTTCACGGTGTCGACGAAGGCGACGCTCTCGTTGATGTCCTGGATCGCCGCCGTCTCTGTGATCTCGACGATCAGCCGCGAGGCGAGCGCGCGATCGCCGGCAATGAGCCGATCGAGCGCGACAAGCCAGTCGTGGTCCCCCGCCGTCAATCCCGAGACGTTGAAGGAGAGCTTCAGCTCCGGCTGCTGCCGGAGCAGGCCGACACTGAGCTCGAGCACCCGGTGATCGATCAACCGGCTGAGACCCAACTGCTCGGCAACCGGGATGAACTCGCCAGCCGAGACGACCTCCCCGTCGATTCGCTGCATCCGGAGCAGGCATTCATAGAACGAGACCTCGCCGCTGCCGGCCGCGACGATCGGCTGCAACGCGATGCGCATCCGCTGCTCGTCAAGCGCAGCGATGATGGCGTCCGCCATCTCGATGTTGCGACGACGGCGTGAGGCGCGCCGGGCGTTGGGCGTATAGATAACGAGCCGGTCCTCGCGCCCCGTCTTCGACTCATCGAGCGCGTCGAGGGCGAAGCCGAAGATGTCGCCGACAACGAGCGCATGCTCGGGGACCTGCACGGCTCCGATCGAGACGGTCGAGGCGATGCGGCAGGCCGGTGTCTCGATCGGCTTGGACCGTATGGCGTTCGACAAGCGCTTGGCAGCCGCCTGCAACCCGTCGGCATCGCAGCCATGCACGACGACGCCGAACTTGTTGGCCGCGAACCGGCCGATGACGTCGCCCCCCCTCACCTCGGCAGCGAGGCGGTGAGCGACGGCGCGAATGAGCTCGTTGCCGGTCTCGAAGCCGAAAGTCTCGTTGACGAGGCCGAGATTTTTGATGGCGACCATCAGGAACACGAACGGGCGATTGGCAACCGTGTGCTGGGCCAGGGCGTCCTCGATCGCGACGGTCAGCCGGCTCAAGTTCGGCAATCCCGTCTGCTCGTCGTGGTCGGAAAGGTAGCGAAGCCGTTCCTCCTCCCGGCGCCGGTCGTCGATGGGATGGATGAAACCGCGCGCCACCAGCGGCTGACCGTCCTTGGCGGCGAACGCACGTCCCTTCTCCTCCACCCAGAGGATCTGATGGCTGCGCCGGCCCTCGGGCAGGACCGGATACTCGAGCCGGTAGGGCGAACCCTCGCCACGATCGCCGAGAGCTGCGGTGCGGATCGTGTCGTAGCGCCGGCCGGCGTGACTCGCTGCAATGTTGAGATGGTAAGCGGCACCGGTGTCGATGCCCTGCCGGCCGTCGAAGTGCAGCGCCTTCGCCGCGCCCTGCTGCCAAGCCATGCGATCGCTACGCATGTCCCAGGCAAAGGCGACGGCCCCTGCTGCGGAAAATGTGGCTTCGATGTCGAAGCGAAGCGGTGGCGGAGCCTGTGACGTGGTTGGCGGCGTTTCGAGCCGGCGCAGCGGGGCCGGCTCGCGATGCGTCCGCGACGCCGCACGTATCGCCTCAGCCAACACGGTGCCGCTCGGGCCAGCCTTCGACGGACCGCTCAAGTGCCACTCCCTCGCGTAAGGTTCGGCGGTGCTGCTGACAGCTTGTTGGAGAAACCCGGAACCCAGAAACCTCGACCGAGGAGGTTAGCAACGAGGCGTTAAGAAGCCGCCAACATTCAGAGCTCTCAGCCCCGAATTCATACAGCAAACAGGTTTCGGGTTGCATCAGCCCCAACCGATCGACGACCGTCTCGCGGATCGGCTGGGGCGGACTTTACTGGACACCTACTGGTCGGCGCTGCCGAAACCAATATCGCGGCGCGCCGTGCGGATGCCGACGATCGAGCCGATGATGACGTCAAGCGCCGATGTCACCGTTAGGAGGAAAAAGAGCGAACTCGAGGCCCGCTCGACCAGCAGGAACTCGACCAGGAAGATCACGAACACGATGACGGACAGCGCCTGGTCGGCGAGGCCAGCGCCGCGTGTGTAGGTCGCCTTGATCAACTCGAGGCCGAGCAGAACCAGGGCGATGAACATGATGAGATCGCCGAGCCAGAACGTCCATGTGCCGCCATTGGGCATGCCGATCTGGAACAGATAGCCGACGCGCTGCGGTGCGTTCGTGACCGTATCGAGGACAGCGCTGCCGTAGAAAATCTCGTCGGGCGTCCCGCTGCTGACGAAGACGATGGCATTGTACAGAATGAGTGCGAGGATCAGCAGTGGAATGGCTTTGAGCGACATCGTTCCCTCCGGAGTAGCTCTGCCCAGGTGGCCCCTCTCGAACGGGCCGGACGACGGCGGAACCACGCCCCATCCGAGGCCTAGATACACCGAACGTTAACCAACCGCCAAGCCCAGCGGAGCCGGTGGCGGGCGATCGCGACGGGCCAACTATGACGGTGGGACGGCCGAGGGCCTAGAACTCTTCCTTGGCGGGAAGAATTTGGCGCCCACGGTATTTGCCGCTCTTGAGGTCAATGTGGTGCGGACGGCGAAGCTCGCCGGACTCTTTGTCCTCGACATAGGCCGGGGCCTTGATGGCGTCGGCGGAGCGCCGCATGCCACGGCGTGAGGGCGAGGTCTTCTTTTTCGGAACGGCCATCTCGGTCTTGCCTCTTATTTCTCCCGCGGGCACTCACTTAGCGCCAACCTCAGGAAATCTATGGATAAAATCCTTGGCGTCCCGGGATCAGAACTCCCGGGCAACCCACGTGGTGCGCCAAAGTCGGCGGACTTATAAAGCCAATTCCTTGGCTTGACCAGAGGTCAGCTGCGGCGGCTGGCTTAGTCCAGCACGCAACCCGCGTACTCATCTGCTCCCGGCAGGCGTTTGGAGACCCTTGCCGCCTGGCCCCGCGTCTTCGGGCCAGGCTTGCCGGCCTTGCGCTTGTACGGATTGGGAAGCGAGGCGGCGAGCAACGAGGCCTGCTGGCGCGACAAGTTGGCGGCGGAGGTCTTGAAGTGGTAGCGGGCGGCAGCCTCGGCACCGTAGATGCCAGGGCCCCATTCGGCGATGTTGAGATAGAGTTCCATGGTCCGACGCTTGCCCCAAATGACGGTGGTCGCATAGCTGAACGGAATCTCGAGCGCTTTGCGCACATAGGTCCGGCTGGAGCCAAGAAACAGGTTTTTCGAGGTCTGCATCGGGATCGTCGAGGCGCCGCGATTGCCCGCCCGCCAAGCCTCGGCCATCGCATCCCAATCGACACCCCAGTGCTCGCAGTACCGGCCATCCTCGGAAGCGATCACCGCCTTCACGAGGTTCGGCGAAATCTGCTTCAGTGGCACCCAGGTCTGCGTCACCGATCCGCCCGTCAGCCAGTCGCCGAGCATCAGCACCGAAAATGGGGGGTTGATGACGCGATAGGCAAGGATGAGCGCCAGGTAGAAGATGCCGATGCCAGCGGCGATCCGGCCGGCCAGACGACCGATCCGCGACCAGGGCCAGTCAGCACGCAATCTTTGCCGGCGGGTCATTGCGCGGCCGCCGGATTCCGGTGCCATGGCCGTTCCGGCACCCCCAAAAGCCATTGTCGGCTCATCGCCGGCTGGTGACGACGGCGCCCCATTCGCGCCTCTCATGGCTGTGCTGGCCTCGGCTCTCTCCACGCGCTTTCCCTGACCCCGCAACTGTTGTATGGCGATCCGGAACCGCGGCACGTGCCGCCTCGTAATCCGATTATCGCGCCTTAAGCCTCCCATGCAAGGATCGGCCCAGGACGGACGGGCGGTAAAGCACACGGAAAACGGCCAATCCATGTCCTTCGAGACCCGTCTGGCGGACTCTCAACACCTCATCGAGACGCATCTTGACGCGTTGCTCGGCAGCCTGGGGCCAGAGGTACCGGTGCGGTTGCTCGAGGCCATGCGCCACGGCGTGCTCGGGGGCGGGAAGCGATTCCGGCCATTCCTGGTGATCGAGACGGCGGCGCTGCTCGGCAGGCCGCCAGCCGAGGCGCTCGATGCAGCGGCAGCCGTCGAGCTCGTGCATTGTTACTCGCTGATCCACGACGACCTGCCGGCGATGGACAATGACGACTTGAGGCGTGGCGCTCCGACCGTCCATCGCGCCTTCGACGAGGCGACCGCGATCCTTGCCGGCGATACGCTGCTCACAATGGCCTTCGAGATCCTGGCCCGACCCGTCCTCATCGCCGATCCAGCCGTGAGGGCGGAGCTGATCCTGGTCTTGGCGAAGGCGGCAGGCGGCACCGGCATGGCCGGCGGCCAGACCCACGACCTCGCGGCCGAGGGGCGCTACGGGCCGGATGGAGCCTACGTGGCTCCCAAAGATCGTCAGCCGCGCCAACTCGCCCAGCGCGACATCGAGACATTGCAGGCCATGAAGACGGGCGCGCTCATCCGCGCCGCCGTCGAGATGGGAGCGATTGTCGGTGGGGCCGACCCGGCCGAGCGGCAAGCGCTTGCCGACTATGCGACGGCGCTTGGCCTTGCTTTCCAGATCTCCGACGATCTGCTGGATGCCGAGGGCGAGACCGAGGTCATAGGCAAGAAAGCGGCCAAGGACGGGGCGGCTGGCAAGGCGACGCTTGTCGGACTGCTCGGACCAACCGAGGCGCGTCGGCGACTCGAGGCGGCCGTGGCCGAGTCGCTCGCGGCCCTCGCGCCCCTCGGCGGTCCTGCCGATGCGCTCGCCGAGGCGGCGCGTTTCATGGCCTCGCGGCGGTCGTAGCCCGCACGGCGATTCCCTGGAACGGGAGCATGGCAAATTGTGAGGGCCACGGTCATTCTGTCATGACAGCGGGCGAGCCCGCCGAACGCGTTCACGGGACGCGCGCAAGCTGCCAGATCGGACACTGGAGCTAGGGCACGATCCTCAACCCGGCCGGCCCGCCAAACAGCGTACCATCCGGCGCATAGGCCCCGACGAAGCCACCCGAGGCATCCGTGGCACAACCGAGGGCGCCTTGCCCGTCCGCCGTCACCACACAGGGGGACGTTGCCGCCGCAGCGCCCGGCTTCAGACGGAGATCGCCGCGCGACGGCGCCTTAAATCCCGGATCGGCATGCCGGCCGTGCACGTTCATGCCATAGGACGCTCGAAGCGATGGCGGAAAACCGTTGTTCGAAATGTCGTAGTCGAAAGCGTTCGGCCCGTCTCGCATCTCCTGCCCCTTGCCATCGATCGGATACCAGCGAAAGCAGGTGAAGAACGGGATCGCGCCTGCCTCCGCTGGCATCTGCGCCAGGCCCCAGCCCGACTCCGCGCCGCATTGCGGATCGCCGCGCGCCGGATCGGGCGGTGGCTTGCAGAGTTCCGGATCGTAGCCCTCGACGCCCGGCTCGCAGAACAAGATGGCATTGTTCCAGTGGCGGATGTTCTTCGCCATGCCGATCCCGGTGACCGGACCGCGGATATACCAGCTGTTGTTGAAGACGTAGAGCGGCCCCTTCGTCAGATACGGATAGCGATCGAATGCCTCTGGACTGGCATCGGCATCCGGCATTCCGAGCTTGATGACGCGCCCGGTCATGCCACGCCGGCAGGCCATCTCGGCGGGATTCATGCGCACCGGCTTCTGCGGATCGTCGGTGTATTCCTCGATGCCGACCTCGTACCAGCCGCCTTCGCTATAGTCGAACCGGCGATCGAAGCGGCTGTCATAGAAGTCCCCATAGTCCGTCAATCGTGTGCACTCGCTCGCCATCAGCTTCCTTGACCACTTGACGGCCGGCATGTCGTCGAACCATCCACGATTGGCAAAGGCGTAGATCGGGCCGCCGCCGGCACCGTCGAGCGACAGCCAGGCGTGCGAGTTGTGAAACTCGTTGTCGTAGACGAAGGCGTCGACGGCCCAATCCTCGAGCTCGACCGGATTGTCGCGGATGTAGGAGAAGCGATTGCCGTAGATCCAGATGCCGTGGCTGTAGTCCTCGCAGACGGCGTCGCCCTCGCCGTCCTTGATGGCGTTCGAGCACTGGCGAACCGTTAGGCGGACGCCATTGTAGGCGTTGAAGATCGCGTTGCGACGGAACACGATCGGCCCCGCGACATGCGACGTCGTCAGCAGTGCCCCATTGAAATGGTCGTAGCTGCCGTGATGCACCGAGCCCCAGGGGATGGTTCGCCACATGTCGCCGGGACAGCCGCTCTTCCATCGGTGATCGGCCTTGCATGCTCCGAACCGGGCATCGTTGCCTTCGTAGCCGGTGGTGTCCTGGACCCAGGTCGAATCCTCGACCGTGATATCGCTCGACCGGCGCTCGGCCGGTTGCCCGCGTTTGCGGCCTCGAACCACCATGCCGTAGCTGCCACGGGTGATGAAGGCGCGGCGGAGCGTGATGGCGTGACTCGTTTTCACGCGGATGGCAGCGAGCCAGCAAGAGTCGAAATCGACATCCTCGATGGTGATGTCGTGCGATTGCTTGATGTCGATGCATGTCGCATGGTCTAGCTTGTCGCTCTTGGGCGGCTTGCCGTAGCCTTCGATTGCATCCGATGTGCCGTTCGGACCGGCATCGAGCAAAGCCTCGAAGAGATTGTGCGAGGCGTAGTGGGAGACCTCGGCGCTTGCCGTAACGCCGCCCTTGCAACCGCGCGACGTCAGGGGCGGTGGAGTGCAATCGCGAACGCCGTCGAGCGAGAGGCCGCGCACGATTGTCCGCCGGCCGAGACCGCGGATCGTAACACGCTCCAGATCCTTGAGCAGGATCTGCCCCTCGAAATAGGCGACATCCTTGAGCCCTGGTGTCGAGGGCAGGAGTTGCACGGTCGTCCCCGGTGCCAGATCGTCGAAGCTCGCCTGGGCGTAGCGTTTCGAAGGCAGGGGCGAAGCGCAGTCGGGCAGGTAACCCGGCCGACCGTCCGGCGTGACGGTGACGACCGGGCCCGAGGGCCCGGACGTGCCGAGGCCCGGGCATGCCGCCACCCTGTCTGCAGTGGCGGCGAGCAGGACCAGCGCGAAGCCAGTCGTGCACAGGAAACGTCGCATGAGGCATCGCTCCCGGTTGGGAACCATCGGAGAGCGGAAGATTGGCGCGAATTCGAATGTCCAGCAAGCCTAACATTGTAGCCTCCGCGATGCCGGAGGGCAGGCAGCGGCTTGGACCGCCGACACACTTCGAACCGACAGGGTAACTGTGTTGCTCAACCTCTCTCAAAGAGCGACTAAAATGCATTTGATCCACTCAATCGCGGTTTAACACGCCTCTGGCATACTTCGAGATCGAGCCCGTGCCGTTGGTCCGTCGCGGGCGGTTGGGAACCCGGCGTCGGGTGGAGAGTGGCATGCGCCTCGACGAGTGCCAGTTCTGGTGCTGGTTTGCCAGCAATGCGCAGCGGCTCAGGCACGCGTTGTCCGAAGCCCAGGAGCCGGACGAGATCTTTCCCGTCGTCGAGTCCATCCGCCAGCAACTGCAGCTCTACGATCATCGCCTGCATCCGGTCATCGGGCTCGGCGAGGACGACCAGCCCGAGCTCATCATCACGGCCGAGGGCGACGCACACGCCTTCCGGAGCGTCTTCGAGCTCATGAAAGCCGCGCCGAAGCTCGACGACTGGCGCGTCATCCCCTTGAAGCCGCGCATGGGCAGTTGCGACGGCTTCCGCTCGATCGAGATCGACGGCGCCGAGCTCAACATCGACGAAACGCGCTTCGTCATGGCAACGAGCGGCGCCCGGATCGAGCTTGCGATCCTGGTTGTCGATCACACCGACGACCAGGCGGAAAGCTACCGCTTCATGGCACTCGCACTGGTCGAATGCCTGATCGGAGAACGCGATCTTGCGACACGCATTGAGTGCCTCGACGTGGTCCGCCTGTCAGACTTCGAGAGAGTCACCGGTCACGATGGCTGGCCGATCCGCGATCTTGCAGCGGCCCTGCCGCCCGTCATATTGCACTGAGACCGGCCGACGGATCGCGCGCCGGAGAGGGCGCTGCGTCGGAGCGTGTCTTGCAATTCCGATGCGCGCCTGGGACATTGTCCGCTTCTCGAACTCTACGTCGGAGCGGTCCACCTGTGGCCGCCGAGGAGCATGGTCATGGACATGAAGACGCCGAAGGGCGGCTACGGGCCTGAAACGACGGTCTCTCCCAAGATCGACGCAGCCACGCCCGGACAATTCCCCGCCATCCGCATGCGCCGTAACCGCCGTGCCGACTGGTCGCGCCGTCTGATGCGCGAGAGCACGCTGACCAGTGGCGACCTGATCTGGCCGTTGTTTCTCGTCGATGGAAGGAAGACGCGGGAGCCGGTGGCCTCGATGCCCGGCATCGAGCGGCTGTCGGTCGATCTGGCCGTGGCGGCAGCCGAGGAAGCGGCGAAGCTCGGCATACCTGTCGTCGCGCTCTTCCCGGCCACCGAGATCGGGCGCAAGACCGATGACGGACGCGAGGCCCTGAACCCGGACAACCTCGTCTGCCAGGCCTGCCGCGCCATCAAGAAGGCGGCGCCCGAGATCGGCATCATGGTCGATGTGGCGCTCGACCCCTACACCAGCCACGGCCACGATGGGCTCCTCGAGGACGGTCAGATCGTCAACGACCCGACGCTCGCCGTGCTCGAGCGCCAGGCGCTCGTCCAGGTCGAGGCCGGGGCCGACATCATCTCGCCTTCGGACATGATGGACGGTCGCATCGGCGTCATCCGCCGGGCCCTCGAGCGCGAAGGTCACGCGGACACGCAGATCATGGCCTATGCCGCCAAATACGCCTCGGCCTTCTACGGCCCCTTCCGCGATGCGGTCGGCTCGAAGGCGGCCCTCAAGGGCGACAAACGCACCTACCAGATGGACCCTGCCAACTCCGATGAGGCGATCCGCGAGGTGGCGCTCGATCTCGCCGAGGGTGCCGACATGGTGATGGTCAAGCCGGGCATGCCCTATCTCGACATCGTCCGGCGCGTCAAAGACACGTTCGGCGCCCCGACCTTCGCCTACCAGGTCTCGGGCGAGTACGCGATGCTGATGGCCGCAGCCGGCAATGGCTGGCTCGACCGCGAGAAGGTCATGCTCGAGAGCCTGATGGCCTTCAAACGGGCCGGGGCGGACGGCATGCTCACCTATTTCGCGCGGGATGCCGCCAAGGCGCTGGCCTGAGCGACCCCCAGTTCCACCCGCCACCAGGTCCTGTCTGCCCAGATAGATCGTTGCGATACGTGAGAGCCGATGCCGGGCCGATCACCTCTCAGCTACCGGCCCGACGTCGACGGACTGCGTGCCATCGCTGTCTTGAGCGTCGTCGCCTATCATGCCTCGCCCGGCTATGCGCCCGGGGGCTTCGTCGGTGTCGACATCTTCTACGTCATATCGGGATACCTGATCTCATCCATTCTGATCAGAGAGGGCGCGACCGGACAGATTTCCCTGCTCGGCTTCTATGCGCGGCGCATCCGGCGATTGTTTCCGGCGCTGCTCGTCGTCCTGACGGCCACCGCCGCTCTCGGTTGGTTCTACCTCCTGCCGCACGAGCTTGCGGCGCTCGGCAAGCATCTCGCCGCCGGCGCCGCCTATGTGATCAACATCGTCTTCCGGCACGAGGCGGGCTATTTCGACACGGAGGCCGGGGCCAAGCCACTCCTCCATTTGTGGTCGCTCGCCATCGAGGAGCAGTTCTATCTCGTCTGGCCGATCCTACTGATGCTGGCAATCCGTTGGCGGCATCTGTCGACCGCCATCCTCCTGGTGGCCGGCGTCTCGCTCGTCTTGTGCCTCTCGACGGCCAAGCAGAACAGTGCGGCGGCCTTCTATCTCCCTCAATACCGCTTCTGGGAGCTGGCGCTCGGCGCCCTGCTCGCCTCCCTCCAGGCCGTCCCAGGCGCAACCCGCGGCCCCCGGCTGCCGACCTTCTCTCCTGCCCTGACCGCGCGACTGTCGACGCTGTCCGCGCTCGCTGGCGCCTGTTTGCTGGTGATCGGCATCTTCCTGCTGGACGCCGAGACGATCTATCCGGGTCCGGCCACGCTCCTTCCCTGTCTCGGCGCTCTCCTGCTCATCGCCGCCGGCCCGGAGACCCCTTTCAACCGGATCTTGCTGGCGCACCCGATACCGGTCTTCATCGGCCTCATCAGCTATCCGCTCTACCTCTGGCACTGGCCACTCTTGTCGTATCTGACCATCGTCGATGCGGGCGGTAGGCCATCCTGGCGGCTGGCCGCCGTCGGACTGGCTCTGGCGCTCTCCGTTGCGACGTATCTCCTCGTCGAGAGGCCGCTGCGCCACGCCAGAGGAGGCGCCATACCGTTGCTCCTCCTGGCCCTCTCGAGCCTCTTCATCGTCGTCGGTCTCGCGGCCTACGGGGGAGGACTCTCGCCACGGCTGGGCGATCCTCAATACGCCGACATCGGCCGGGCCATCGAGGATTGGGAGCACCCGAACGGGCTCACGGCGGAGGAGAGGGAGGGGCTCACCCTCTACAGCTACGGCAGCGGACCACAGCGCTACCTGTTCATCGGCGACAGCAACATGGAGCAGTACTGGCCGCGCGTGAAACGCATCGTTGCGGACCGCGCGGACGTGACGGTCTCCTTCGCGACCTGGGGAGGCTGCCCGCCGGTCCCCGGCGCCTTTGGCGTCGGCGCCGGCCGCCCCGGCGAGGCCTGCCGCGATTTCATGCTCCGGGCCTTCGAACGGGCAGAGGCGGACGATGTCAAGGCGGTCGTCGTTGCGGCGGCGTGGCGAAGCTATTTCGAGAGGCCTGGCGTCGTCTTCGACGGCCCGGATGATGGCGACATCGCCTTGAGCCGCCCGGCCCGTGAGGCCGCGCTACGCTCGTTGACCGACACTCTCCAGGGCCTCGCCCGGCGCGGCAAGGCCGTCTGGCTCGTACTGCCGATGCCGGTCGCCAAGGCCTTCGCACCGGAATCGATCGTCAAGCGGTCGGTCGACGGCCGCGTGCGCATTCGTGAGCCTGGGCTCTCAAGGGGCAAGGTCGACGAGCAGCTGGCGCCACTCCGTGCCGAGCTCACGATGGTCGCAAAGGCGTCGGGAGCCGGCGTGATCGACCCCATGCAATGGCTGTGCGACGAGACCTCTTGCCGTGGCCGCCTCGATGATGGAACCTTGCTCTACAAGGACAGCGGACATCTTCGGTCCAGCATCGTGGCGGCTCATGCGAGCTTCATCGACGTCGTCTTCTCGGCGGGATCGAGCCCACCTTGAAACCCGGCAACAGGAGTGTGCCGCCCCATGACAGAGGTCATCGACCTGCTTCGCGACCTCGTTCGCATCAACTCGGTCAATCCGGACCTGGTGCCGGAAGCGGCCGGAGAGACGGCGATCGCCGACTTCTGTGCCGACTGGCTCGGCCGACGCGGATTCGAGGTCGTCCGACACGAGACGACGCCCGGCCGGCCGAGCATCGTCGGCATCGCCCGAGGCTCCGGCGGCGGTCCGACCTTGATGCTGAACGGCCATACCGACACGGTGACGATTGCCGGCTACGACGGTGACGCGCTCGACGCCAGGATCGAGCATGAGCGGGTTTGGGGTCGTGGCAGCGGCGATATGAAGGCCGGCGTGGCGGCCATGATGATCGCCGCCCATCGCGCGGCCACTGAGGGGCTCTGCGGCGACATCCTGGTCGCCTGCGTTGCCGACGAGGAGAATGGCAGCCTCGGCTCCGAGGAGGTGGCAGCCCACTATCGCCCGGATGCCGTCATCGTCACCGAGCCGACCGATCTAGAGCTCATCGTCACGCACAAGGGCTTCGTCTGGTTCGACATCACTGTCGAGGGACGGGCGGCCCACGGCTCACGACCCGAGGAGGGGATCGATGCCATCGCCAAGGCCGGTCGCTTCCTCCTCGCTCTCGACGAGCATGCACAGCGCCTTCTCGAGGGAGAACGCTATCCGCGGCTCGGTACCGGCTCGGTGCATGCCTCGATCATCCGGGGTGGCGAGGAGATGTCGAGCTATCCAGCCGCCTGCACGATCCGGATCGAGCGCCGAACCATTCCGGGCGAGACGCCGGAGACTGTCCGGGACCAGTTGGTAGCCTTAATCGCCCAATGCCGGGCCGCCGATCCGCTGTTCAGGGCCACCCTGACGCAAGGCCTCGCCCGCGATCCGTTGGTCGACCCGGGGCCTTCGGAGATCGTGCGCCTCGTCGAGGCGACCGCCGAGGCCCGGCTCGGCCGTAAGCCGAGATGCGTCGGCACGGCCGGCTGGACCGACAGCGCCCTCTTCAATGCACGAGGCATCCCCTCGATCCTCTTCGGTCACACCGGCGGCGGCTTCCATGCCTCATCAGAATGGGCCGACATTGCCAGCGTCGAGGCGTTGGCCGACATCCTGACGGAGACCGCGGTCCGGTTTTGCCAGCGGAGGCCGTAGCGCCTACGATCTGGCAACGGCCAACACAACAGCCAACGGCCAGCAGCCGGGGACGGTGCCATGTCCTTCGATATCTCGACCATCATCTTCGTCGTCATCATGCTCATGACGCTGCAGCCCATCATCATGGGCCGTTGGCTGGCGATGCAGCGCCAGCAGGCGATCAAGGGGATCGAGCTCGCGCACGGCTCGCGCGTCATCACCATGATCCACCGGCAGGAGAAGCGCAGCCTGTTCGGCATGAGCGTGTCGCGCCACATCGATCTCGAGGATGCGCAGACGATCATTGCCGCCATCAAGGAGACGCCGGCCTCCATGCCGATCGACCTGATCCTGCATACGCCGGGCGGCCTGGTGCTCGCCGCCATGCAGATCGCCCGGGCCGTCGAGGCGCATCCTGCGAAGGTCACGGTCTATGTGCCGGTGTATGCCATGTCCGGCGGCACGCTCATCGCACTCGCCGCCGATGAGATCGTGCTCGGCGAGTTTTCCGTCCTCGGCCCGATCGATCCGCAGATCATGGGCCTTCCCGCTGCATCGATCGTACACGCCCGCAATGCCAAGCCGGCCGAGCATGTCTTCGACCTGACGCATGTCCTCGCCGACGTGAGCGAGAAGGCGCTCGCTCAAGTCAAACGTGGCGCCGTCGAGATCATGACGCCGCGCATGGACGAGGCCTCAGCGACGGCTCTGGCCGAGAAGCTCGCGGGTGGCTACTGGACACACGACTACGCACTGACGGCCACCGAGGCCGCCTCGCTAGGACTGCCGGTCACCGTCGGCATGCCGCAACGAGTGCTCGATCTGATGAAGTTTTACCCGCAGCCGGTACAATCGTCGGCAGTCGAATATCTGCCCATCGATCTGCCGCGTCGCACGCGGTAGCAGGTCGCCGCTGCCGTCGATGGACGCGCGGACTCGCCCCTCACCCAAAAGGACAATATGCACAATCCGAGATTAACCGGCGTATACAAATTACATGGCTCGCATGAGTGATTGCGTATTGGCATTCCCACCGTGTTGCGGCACCCTGCGGTTGGCTCTGCGGACCGATAGCCCTTTGCAGAGCTAGCGCGCCGGCGCGGAAAGTGATCCCGCAACCCCTCGTCGGCGCGAGATGCGATGACGGCGTCTCGAGATCCCGCGCTGTCATTCTTGTCGTGTGAAGGCGAGGAGATCCCGCAATTCTCGCCGGACCACCGGACGGCGGCGTTTGAGAATTCGAACGTCGCCGTCTTGCCCCACCGCCGCCAGCTCGGTCTCCACGATTAACGCTATTTCCGCGCCGAAGTATGAACCGCGACGACGGCCGACTAGCCTGGATCGACCCAAGCATCACGGAGTCATGGCATGTTTCGCACCACACTTGCCTGCCTCGCCCTCGCGATCTGCGTTGCTCCCATCGCACCAGCCAGCGCCGACATGAAAATCATTGCCGTCAAAACGGCGAACCCGGCCGCGGCGCCGGCCCACATCAGAAATCACAGGCAAAGCCGGCACATGCATGCCACGGCGTTTGCGGTGCCGCATTGCAGGCTCGAGCACCGGAGCAAAGGTTCCGTGCATTGGCGCGGCCTCCACTGCCCGAAAATCGCCTGGGCCGGCTCCGCTCCGCGTCAGCCGTGGTCCTATGATGTCTTTCGCCGCCACGCGGTATGGGAGCAGCAAAGCCGACTCTGGCAGAGCCATATTCGCCCAAGCGCCACCCATCCGACGATCTACTGGGGCTACTGACGCCTATCGCTTGGCCGCACTCGGCGCCGCGCCGATCGGGTGTATGGCATAGGCCATGAGGCAACTCTCGCACTCGTAGACAAGCTCGGTGCCGGCTGGCAGCCAGATCGAATCGCCTGGGCCGGCCTCGAGCACCTTGCTGGCGATGCGAACGCGCAGCACGCCCGAGATGACCAGCAGGATCTCGTCGTAGGTGATGGTCCACGGGATCTTCGCATTGGTCATGCGTGCGAAGCCGTAGCCGAATTCAGCGCCTTGCTCGGATCCCGTGACATTGCCGATCTGGGCCTGATCGCCATAGGCGAAGCGCGGCTTGAACGGGACATCCTCGAAGCGAATGACCTTGGGCTTCGCCTTTCTCGCGGAGGATTTCACAGCGGGTCTCGCTGCTTGCGCTTTGACCTTCGAACGCTTCACCATGCTCTGCTCCTAAATTGACAGCGCCACCTTGCGACCCTCATAGATCGCAGCTTGGGCATCGCGCTGCGCCAGCCCGTCACCGATGCTGACCGCCCGATCGCCAAGCGCCTCAGCGAGTTCGCGGCGCGGCGCATTGATGGTGGCCGTGACGAGCGTGTCTGCCTCCAGTCGAGAGGTCGGGCCACCGAGCAGATCGACAATGTTGGCGGCAGAGCCGTCCCAGGACTGAACCGCACTCTCGACAACGAAGCGGACACCGAGCGACCTGAGCCTGGCCCGGAGTTTGCCGTCACCGCTCACCCTCGCAAGCATCGCGCCGACCGTCGCCTTGGGCGTGACGACCGTAACCGCATGCCCCTTCTCTGCCAGATGCCAGGCGGTGCCAACACCGCGCCAGTCACCGTCCGTGTCAAGCAGGACGACCCGCTGGCCAGGCCGCATCTCGCCCGCCATGACGGCCTCGACGGTCGCTACACTCGGAAGCTCCGCACCCGGCATCGTCTCCCTGGCGGCAAAGGCCTTTTGAAAGACGGCGCCATCCGCCTCTGCCCCAGTTGCCAGGATGACCCGATCCGCCCCGAACGCCTCGACCTCGTCCGGCTCGAGCACGCGATTGAGCTCAACCTTGACTTGCAGTTGAGAGAGCTGCCGCTCATACCAATCCAAGAGCTCGAGGATTTGCCCACGGCGGGGCTGCAGGCCCGCAAGCCGAAAATTGCCGCCGAGACGGCTCGCTGCCTCGACCAGCGTCACCTGATGGCCTCGCTCGGCCGCAACCCGCGCCGCCTCGAGCCCGGCCGGGCCACCACCAACGACCAGCACGCGCTGGCTCCTGGCGGCAGTCAAGGGTCGATCGCCGTTCCATTGCGCCTCTCGTCCGACCGAGGGATTGACGAGACAGGAGATCCAATAGTCGCGAGCCCGCCGGCCGCGACAAACTTGATTGCAGGTGAGGCAGGGCCTGATGTCCTCAGGCCGCCCCTCGCCAGCCTTCCGCGCCAAATGCGGATCGGCGATCTGGCCGCGCACGATCGAGACCATGTCGGCATGGCCCGTGGCGATCAGAGCCTCGGCCGCATCGGGTGTCCGGATATTGGCCTCGGCCTGCATGACGGCGTGCGTCAGAACCTTCTTCAGGGCCTCCGCATAGGGCGCGCCGACACGATCCTCGAAGAGGAAGCTCGGAATGATCCCGCCGGACGAGAAATAGCTGGCGTTGCCGCAGGTCACGTAGTCCATCAGACGCCGCTCGTCGTGCCACCTGACGATCTCGGCGAGTGCGTCGATCGACAGATAAAGATCGGTCGAGGGATCCTGGCTGACCGCGAGGCCGATGATGAAATCCTCACCGGCCGCCTGCCGGATGCCGCTGAGAATTGCCTCTGAGAACCGCATGCGGTTCTCGAAGCTGCCACCCCAGCGGTCCGTGCGCCGATTGCTCCACGGTGTCCAGAACTGGTCGACCAGGGCGTGATAGGCCGCGAACACCTCGATGCCGTCGAAACCCGCCGCCTTGGCACGAAGCGCTGCATCGATGAAGCTCTGAATGAGCTCCTCGATCTGGGCCTCGGGCATCGCCGCCGATCCGTAGGAATCATAGAATGACGGCAAGCCGGAAGGTGATGGGTAGGCCTCGAGGACGTTGTCCCAATCACCGTGCTGGCCGACATGGTAGAGCTGGTGGATCATCACCGCGCCGAGCGCCCGGCACGTCTCGGTGACACGCCGGAAGTGTGGTATGATGCTGTCGTCCTGGTGGCGGAAGTTGCCTCGAGTCAAAACACCCGTCTTGTGCACCGGAATGGGCTCGACGACGATCATGCCGGCGCCGCCCAGCGCCCGCTCACGGTAGTAGGCAAGATGCCGCTCGCCGGGCAGCCCGTTCTCGCCCATGTTGGAGGTGTGAGCGCCGAAGACGATGCGATTGCGGAGCGTCTTGTGGCGTAGCTGAAGAGGCTTGAAGAGACTGGGAAAGGCCGTAGGCATGCCTGGTCAATCGAGCGGCGCGCCGCCCTCCTCTTTCCGCTTGGCAACGAAGGCCTCGAGCTGATCGGAAATTGCTGGATCCATCGGCGGCGGCTGATAGTCGGCGAGCGCATGCTTGTAGAGTTCTTGCGCCCGTCGGGTCGCATCCTTCGCGCCATCCTCGACCCACTGACCGAAATTCTTCGTCGAGGAGATCAGCGGGCTGTGAAAGGCGTGTTTATAGGCAGCGATCGTGTGCTCGGTGCCGAAATAGTGCCCGCCCGGCGGGACCGAGCGAATTTCTTCGAAGGCAAGCGTCTCCTCGCTGATCTCCATCGGCTCGAGATAGGCGGCGAACCATTGCAGCATCTCGACGTCGAGGGCGAATTTCTCGAAGGAGGAGCAGAGCCCGCCCTCGAGCCAGCCGGCGGCATGGAAGAGGACGTTGGCGCCGCCGGTGATCGAGGCCCAGATCGAGGCCTCGGATTCGTAGGCAGCCTGCGCATCAGCAGCCGTCGAGGAATTGAAATTGGAGGCTCGATAGGGAATGCCATAGCGCCGGGCCATCTGGCCGCCCATCTGGATGGTCTTGCAGAATTCCGGCGAGCCGAACGCTGGCGCACCGGTCTTCAGATCGACATTCGTGACCTTGGCCCCCGAAACCACGGGCGCACCCGGTCGCACGAGCTGGGCGAGCACAAGCCCAGCCAGCATCTCAGCCGTCGACATGGCGAGCGAGCCGGCAAGGGTCACCGGCATCGTCGCGCCGGCCAGAGAGAATGGGGTGATGATGCTCGGCTGGTTGTAGAAGGCGAGCTCCATGACACCCATTGCCATGGGCGAATCGTACTGCAGTGGCGAGTTCGTGTTGATGATCGAGAACGTGCCCGGTCGTTCGATCAGCGCCTCACGCGGCTCGCCGCGCGCCATGGCGATCATATCGAGCACGTCGTGAATGCGCTGACGAGAGTGACAGAAGACGTAAGGAACTTTGTCGGCGAGCTTGAGCGTCGTGAGCGTCTGCTCGAGGTGACGGACCGGCACCGGCACATCCTGCGCCTCGACCGGAGAGCCCGAAATCATATGGATGATGTTGAAATACTGGCCGAGCCGGACGAAATCCGAGAAGTCGGCGAGATTGCCCGGCCGGCGACCGCGGTCGATGTCGGTGCAGAAGGGCGGTCCTAGCACGGTCGTAGTCACGAGGCTGTCGCCGCCGAAACGGACGGAACGATCGGCATTCCGGGGCGTGAGCGTGACATATTGCGGCGCACTCGCCGTGGCCTGATCAATGAGCTCCCGGCCGATCCGGACATTGCGTGTCGAGCGGTCGATCAAGGCGCCGGCTTTCGCGAAGACTTCTATCGCCGGGTCGTAGAGGAACCGGACACCAATGTCCTCGAGAATGTGGACCGCGGCGGCGTGGATCGCTTCGACCTGATCCGGCGCCAGCAGCTCCGCCTTCGGATAAGGATTGCGCAGCGGACCCCAGGGCCGTTGCGGTACCGCCCCTCCGACGCCGGCCTCTGCCGAGCGCCGCTCACGGCCCTTCCGTCCCCGTCGCGCCAGATTGACCGCTTCGACCATCCGCCAAATCCCCATCCAGGCAGAAGATCAGGCTATCGCAGCGCCCCGTGGCGGTCGAGTGCGTGACTGACCGATCCGGCATGCAAGCGCCGGACAGCCGCTAGACCGGGTCGATGTCGCAATCGGGCCCGCGCAACGCCGCATTTTGGTGCTAACCCCATCTTGGCGGGGTAGGCCAGCTGTTGTAGGGTTGCCCCAGTGAGCCTGGAATGGGAGGAAATCATCCAATGGCTTTGCGCGACGACCTGAAGAAAACCCATAGCTACCTGCCCACGCTGGCACAGCAGTTCAAGGACGGCAAAGTCAGCCGTCGCGAGTTCCTGCGTACCTCGACGCTCCTCGGTCTGTCGGCTGCGACCGCCTACTCGATCGTTGGCCTGCCAGAGACGGGCAGCTTCACGAAACCGGCGCGTGCCGCCGGCGGGAAAGTGTCGCTTTCGATGCGCGTGCAGCCGATCGAGAGCCCGCACACCTATTCGTGGATCCAGGACTCCATGATGTCGCGCAACGTGGTCGAGTATCTGACCCGCACGCGCTCCGACAACGTCACCGAGCCGTGGCTGTGCGAGAAGTGGGAAGCCTCCGACGACCTCAAGACCTGGACGCTGCACCTGCGCAAGGGTGTCAAGTGGCACAACGGCGAGGACTTCGTCGCCGATCATGTCATTTGGAACATCAAGCGCGTGCTCGATCCGGCGACCGGTTCCTCCGTTCTCGGCCTGATGAAGGGCTACCTGATGAACGATGCCGGCGATGCCATTTGGGATGCCAACGCCATCGAGAAAGTGGACGATCACACGATCCGCCTCAATGCCCGCAACGCACAGTTGGCGGTGCCGGAGCACTTCTTCCACTACCCGATGATCATTCTGCACCCCAGCTCCGAGGGCAAATTCGGCGTCGGTTCGATCGGCACCGGCTGGGCCGACCTCGTGGAGTACGAGCTCGGCAAGAAGTGCGTCGTCAAGAAGCGTGGCGACTACTGGGCTGGTGGTAGCGCACTCGACGAGGTTGTCTTCATCGACCATGGTGACGATTCGGCCGCGCAGGTCGCAGCGCTCCAGTCCAAGCAGGTCGACGGCATGTGGGAAGTTGGTCCTTCCCAACGCAAAGCCGTCCGCGCCATGGACTGGGTCGAGCTGTACGGCATTGGAACCGCTCAGACCGCGGTTGCCCGTATGCAACCGATCCACGACCAGTGGAAGGATCCGCGCGTCCGCAAGGCCATGCGCATGGCGATCGACGCCGGCAAGGTCGTGCAGGTGTCGCTGGATGGCGACGGCACACCGGCCGAGCACCATCATGTCGCGCAGCTGCATCCCGAGTATGCCGATCTCGGCAAATCGATGTACGATCCCGAAGGAGCGAAGAAACTACTCGAAGAAGCCGGCGCGGCCGGGCTTTCCGCTGAGCTTTTCTGCATCGCCGATCCGGAGTGGGAAGCGCGCGCCGCCAACAACATGGCGCAGCAGTGGAAAGAGATCGGTGTCGACATCAAGGTCACCGTTCTGCCCGCTGCCCAGTACTGGGAGATCTGGGACAAGGAGACGGCACCGTTCGCCCAGACCGCGTGGACGCATCGTCCGCTTGGCGTCATGGTGCTCGGCCTCGCCTATCGCACCGGCGTGCCGTGGAACGAGAGCAAGTGGTCGAACCCGAAGTTCGACGAGCTGCTCACGAAGGCTGAGGGCATCCTCGACGTCGACAAGCGCCGTGAGGTCATGAAGGAGATCGAGATCCTCATGCAGGAGGATGGTCCGATCGTTCAGCCTGTCTGGCAGAACGTCTATCAGGCGATGGCCAAGGACGTGAAGGGCTTCGCCGCCCATCCGACGCAGTACATCTTCCCGTGGGAGTGGTCGCGCGGCTGAGCGCGGCTCTCGAACTCGAGACGATTTGGACGGGCGCCTGCGGGCGCCCGTTTCATTTACGGAATCGCGCAGTTTGCGCATGACAGGCGAGTGACCATGGCCTAGGTTTCTTACTGGGATCGCGATGCCGAATGGAGAGCCGACGCAAGATGTTCAAATTCTTCGCCAAGCGGATCGTCGGCCTCGTCTTCACCATGCTGGTGGTATCATTCCTAGTCTTCATGACGTTCGAGTTCTCACCCGGCTCGGTCGCCAGAAGCGCACTCGGACAATTTGCCACCAAGCTTCAGCTGCAGAAGTACGAGGAAGAGCACGGCCTCAACCGGCCCTTCCTGGTTCGGTATGCCTCCTGGCTCGGCGTCATCCCCGATCATAAGGGAAACTTCTCCGGCGTCCTCCAGGGCGATCTCGGCTATTCGGCCCTCTGGAAGACCCAGGTCAATACGTTCATCTGGGACCGCATCGGGACGACCGGCCTGATCACGCTCGTCGCCTTCGGCATCATTGCGCCGGTGTCGATCATCCTGGGCGTGCTGGCCGGCATGCGCGAAGGCTCCCGGCTCGATCGAACGATCTCGGTGCTGAGCACCATTACGACCTCCGTGCCGGAATTCGCCATGGGCGCCTTTCTGCTGACGATCTTCGTCGTGGGCCTCGGCATTCTGCCTGGCACGGCGCCGATGGAGCCGGACTCCGTCTGGCCTATACCGATGCAGATGGTGCTGCCGGTCATGACGCTGATGGCCTACTACATCGGCTATCTGGTGCGCATGGTGAGGGCGTCCATGGTCGAGGTGATGACCCAGCCCTATATCCGGACCGCCGTCCTCAAAGGCATGTCGTTCCGGGAAGTCATCACCAAGCATGCCATGCGAAACGCGTTGATCACCCCCTTCACCGCCATCCTGCTGCAGCTCAACTTTCTATTCACGAGCATCGTCGTCGTCGAGGCCGTGTTCGCCGTGCCGGGATTTGGCCGCATGCTCGTCGACGCCGCTCTCTACAAGGACGTGGCGACGGTCGAGGCGGCATCGCTCTTCGCGGTCTTCATCGTCGTGACGTCACAGATGCTCGGCGACTATGCCTACATGATGCTCAACCCGCGCATTCGCTTCAGCTGAGGAGCCGATATGGCCGTCGAAACCGTGGGCGCGGCCGCCAGGCCGAGATGGGAACTGCCGGGCTGGATTGCGAGCATCGGGCTGCTGCGCGAGAGCTATGTCGGTCTGGCCGGCTTCCTGATCGTCATGTTCTGGATCGTGGTCGCGATCCTGGCCCCCTGGCTCGCCCCCTACGACCCAAATATCAACATCTACGACTCCGGCGTCGCGGCGCCTCCTTTCACGGCCCAGCATTGGCTCGGCACCGACGATCAGGCCCGCGATATCCTCTCACGCGTCATATGGGGCTCGCGCGTCGTCCTGACGGTCGCGCCATTCGCTACGCTCTGCGGCTACATCGTCGGCTGCGTGCTCGGCCTGCTCGCCGGCTATTATCGAGGCTGGGTCGATGCGGTCATCATGCAGGTCTGCAACATCATCCTGTCGTTTCCGGTGCTGGTGCTCTACGTCATCATCATGATGAAGTTCGGCCCCTCGGCCTTGAACATCATCGCCGCCGTCACCTTCATTGCCTCGCCTCAGGTCGCCCGCCTCGTCCGCAGCCAGACGTTGGAGCTCCGCGAGCGCGAGTATGTGGCCGCCGCCCATATCCGCGGCGAGCCCGACTGGTATGTCATGCTGGTCGAGATTCTCCCCAATGCCCGCGGGCCCCTCATCGTCGATGCCTGCCTCAGAACCGGCTACACGGCCATCACTATCGGCGTGCTCGGCTTCCTCGGCGTCGGCCTCAGACCACCGGACCCGGATTGGGGCGGCATGATCCGCGACACCTATTCCTACCTGCTGGGCGGCCAGATCCACATGGCGCTGGCACCGGCCATCGCTTTGTCGTCGCTCGTGGTGGGCTTCAGCCTGCTCGCCGACGGCATTCGCGAGATCTCGATGAAGGACTGAGTAGGGTGACGGGAGCCAGCGCATGACGCGGCAGGCGCTCGTTGCCGATATCGGCGGCACACACGCACGCTTTGCCCTCGCCGATCCGGCATCCGGGCGGCTCAGCGCGCCTCAGACGTTCGATACGGGCGCCTTCGCGACCATCGAGGCCGCCATCCGGAGCTATCTCGTCATCGCGCGCGAGCCCGAGATCGGCGCCGCCGCCATCGCCATGGCGGGACCGGTCGAGGCCGGGCACGTCACACTGACGAACGGTCGTTGGAGTTTCAAGCCGGAAACCCTCCAGCAAGCTCTGGGCCTGGCCCGGCTCGCAGTACTGAACGACTTCGAGGCCCTGGCGCTGTCGCTACCCGAGATCGACACCGCCGACCTCGTCCAGCTGGGTGGCCGCCCCGCTCGTCCGGACGGCGTCAGGATCGTGCTCGGCCCGGGCACCGGTTTTGGCGGCGCGACTCTCGTTCCCGGCCGACCGCCACGCGTCCTACCGGGCGAGATTGGTCACATCAGTCTGCCGATCCGCGGTCTGGAGGAAGCCCGCATTGCCGAAGGCCTTGCCGACGCCGACGGTCACATCCCGGTCGAGAACGCCATCTCCGGACCTGGCCTTGCGGCCATCTACCGCCAATGCACCAAGCGCGCCCCTCGGGCCGGGGGGGCGCCCGAGCCGGCAGACATCGTCGAGAGGGCCCGCACCGGCGCCGATCCGATCGCGGTCGAGAGCGTCGGGCACTTCATCACCTGGCTCGGGCGGGTCGCCGGCAACGCAGCCATGCTGCTCCGCGCCGATGGCGGCATCTACATCGGTGGCGGCATCGCGCCGAGGATGCTCGATCTGCTGGCGGACGGACGTTTCCGGCACGCCTTCGAGTCGATGGGGAGGATGTCCGGGCTCGTCAGACCCATCCCTGTCTTTGTGATCACCGCCGAAGCCCCCGCTCTCCTCGGCGCGGCCGCCCGGCTGCGCTCGGCGATGCCAGAGTGAGCCGGCCATGCCGCGCAATGCCCGCTACGATATCCTGTTCGAGCCCGTCCGCATCGGTCCGGTGACCGCGCCAAACCGGTTCTTCCAGACCGCACATGCCAGTGGCATGGGGCATCTCCGGCCCGAGAGCCATCGCGCCATGCGGGCCGTCAAGGCCGAGGGCGGCTGGGGGGTGGTCACCACCGACTACTGCTCGATCGACCCCACCTCCGACGACTCGCCCTATTCCTATCTGACGCTCTGGGACGACGACGATGTGCGCCAACTCTCTCGCCTGACCGAGACCATTCACCGACACGGCAGCCTTGCCGCCGTCGAGCTCTGGCACGGAGGCGCGCTGTCGAACAACCGACAGAGCCGCGTGCCACTTCTAGCGCCAACGGCCCGGCCGGCCCACTACACCCAGCCCATGTCCGCCCGGGCCATGGACGAGGGCGATATTCGCGGCCTCTTGGAGGCCCAGAAAACAGCCGCGCAGCGTGCGGTCCGGGCAGGATTCGACGTCGTCTATGTCTACGCTGGTCACGGCTACCTGCCGTTCCAGTTCCTGTCGCCCCGGCTCAATCGCCGGACCGATGCCTACGGCGGCTCGGCGGCGAACCGGACGCGCCTTCTTCGGCAGATGATTGAGGCGACCCGCGAGGCCGTCGGTGACCGTGCGGCCGTTGCCGTTCGTCTCGGGGTCGACGAGCTCGCCGGTCCCGAGGGGTTCACCCATGACAGGGACGCACCGGAGGTTTTGTCCCTTATCGGCGAATTGCCGGACCTCTGGGATTTCTGCTTGGCGGGCGGGCTCGGCGACGATTCCAAATCGGCGCGCTTCTCCGACGAGGGCTTTCAAGAGCAGTTTGTTGCCGGACTGAAGGCGCTGACCCGCAAACCCGTCGTATCCGTTGGCCGCTTTACGTCGCCCGACCGCATGGTGTCGCAGATCACGCGCGGCATCCAGGACTTCATCGGCGCCGCGCGCCCTTCGATTGCCGATCCGTTCCTGCCGGCGAAAATCAAGGACGGCCGGGAGGATGAGGTCCGCGAATGCATCGGCTGCAACATCTGCCGGTCCGCCAACAACGAGGGCGTGCCGCTCCGATGCACGCAGAATCCGACGATGGGCGAGGAGTGGCGGCGCGGCTGGCATCCGGAGGTCATCACCCCGAAGGCGAGCGAAGCCAGGGCACTTGTGGTCGGCGGCGGACCGGCCGGCCTCGAATGCGCCCTGGCGCTCGGAAGGCGCGGCTATCCGGTGGCGCTCGCCGAGGCCGCACGCGAGCTCGGCGGCCGGCTCTGCTTCGAGGCGAGGCTGCCGGGCCTCTCGACCTGGATGCGCGTGCGGGATCACCGCCTGTACATGCTGGGGAAGCTCGCGAATGTCGAGATCTTTCCGGAAAGCCGCATGAGCGCTGGCGACATTCTGGGTTTCGGTGCCGAGCATGTGGTGCTTGCGACCGGCAGCCGCTGGCGGCGCGACGGCGTCGGCAGCTACGGCGAGGTGCCCGTCGCGATCACCGGCGAGGGAATCCTGACACCGGACGACCTCGCCGCCGGCAGGACACTCTCAGGCCATGCGCTCGTCTACGATGATGATCACTACGTCATGGGCGGCGCCATCGCCGAACGGCTCGCCGGTGCCGGTTGCAGGGTCACACTCGCGACACCGGCCAACGTCGTCTCGAGCTGGACGCAAATGACGGACGAGCAGGCCTTCGTGCGGAAGCAACTCTCGGACCTGGGCGTCGAGGTTCTCACCGGGCAGCAGCTCATAGGCGCAGCCGGCGGACGCGCTGACTTCGCCTGCATGACGACGGGAAGAGCACAATCCCGGCCTTTCGATGCGCTCGTCCTGGTGACGGGCCGGACGGCCCACGCTCCGCTGCATGACGAGCTGTCAGCTGCGAGCTGGCAAGCGGCCGGCATCCGGACCGTGACGCGCATTGGCGATTCGCTGGCCCCTTCCTCGATCGCCGATGCGGTCTATTCCGGCCACCGCTTCGCCCGTCTGTTGGACACGAGCGGACCCGAGGTGGTACGACGCGAGCGCCCCCTCGCGCCGTAGACAGGACCCTGGCCCATGACCGCTTCGACCTCGCGCCGTGGCGCCCGCGCCAACCGAGCACCACGCAAGGTGGGAGGCTTGGCACAGCGCTCTTGGAAGCTGTTCGAGCTTCCCTACCGACCTATCGAGGTTCTGTCGGCGGATCAGGTCATGGCGATCCACGAGGCCGCCCTCGACATCCTCGAAACGACCGGCATGAAGGTACTGGAGCCCCGGGCCCGGGCGCTCTATCGCCAGGCCGGCGCCACGGTGGACGAGACTATTCTCCGCGTCCGCTTCGACCGCCGGATGATCCTGGACGAGGTGGCGAAGGCGCCGTCGTCGTTCACGCTCGAGGCCCGCAATCCAGACCGCAATCTCCGCCTCGGGGGGCGGAGTTGCGTCTTCTCCTCGGTCGGGGGACCGGCCTATGTCTCGGACAATGCCACCGGTCGGCGGACCGGCACCTATGCCGAGATGTGCGACTACCTGAAACTCATTCAGAGCCTCAACGTCATCCACCAGGAGGGTGGCGGCCCATTCGAGCCGCTCGATCTGCCCGCTGAAAGCCGGCATCTCGACCTCTACTATGCCGAGATCACGCTGCTCGACAAGAACTGGCAGCCCCAGGGACTCGGTGCCGAGCGGGCAATCGACGGCCTGGAAATGGGTGCCATCTCGCTCGGCACGACGCGCGAAGGGCTGATTGGTCGGCCGATCTTCGCGACGATCATCAACACAAACTCGCCGTTGCAGCTGGACGTACCGATGGCCGAAGGCCTCATGACCTTCGCCGAGCATGGCCAGGTCAACGTCATTACGCCGTTCACCTTGTCGGGTGCCATGGCGCCCGTGACCATAGCCGGGGCGCTCGCGCTTCAGCACGCCGAGGCGCTCGCCGGAATTGCGCTCTGCCAGATAGTCCGGCCGGGCGTTCCCGTCATGTATGGTGGCTTCACGTCGAATGTCGACATGCGGTCCGGCGCACCGGCCTTCGGCACGCCGGAATACACCCAGGCGGCGCAAGCCTCGGGGCAACTCGCCCGGCTGATCGGTATACCCTTCCGCTCGAGCAATGTTACCGCTGCCAACGATGTCGATGCGCAGGCGGCCTACGAGAGCATGATGGCCTTGTGGGGCGCAATCATGGGCGGCGCCCACATGATCCTGCATGCTGCCGGATGGCTGAACGGCGGGCTCACCGCCTCTTTCGAGAAGCTGATTCTCGACGCCGAGCTCCTGCAGATGATGCACGCGTATTGCGAGCCGTTCGAGGTGTCGCCGGCAACTTTGGCGCGCGACGCCGTGGCCGAGGTGGGGCCCGCCGGGCATTTCTTCGGTGCCGAGCACACGCTGGCCCGCTACGAGAGCGCCTTCTATCAGCCCATACTGTCCAATTGGGACAATTACGATCTGTGGGCGGAGCGCGGGCATGTCATGGCGCGAGAGCGAGCCAACCAGATCTGGTCGTCGCTTCTCGCCGACTACGAGCAACCGCCGATCGCATCCGACATCGACGAGGCGCTCAAGGACTACATGGCCCGGCGCAAGCGCGCGATCCACGGCAAGGCATGAGGCCGTTCAGAGTGGCCCGAGATGGGCTTCGAGCATGTTGTAGCAGGCACGCTTGGCTTCGGTGGCCGGGACGAAGCGGGAATCGATGCTCCAGTTGAGCCACAACCCATCGACCAGGGCGATGGTAGCCGTGGCCAGATTGTGCACGTCGATGGTCTTGCGCCGCTTCTTTGCCAGACATTCGATCGCCGCAACGAGCTCGCGCCGGTAGTTTCGGTAGACTTTCGAATGGAACTTGCTGAGTTCCGGCTCGGAGGACATGAGCGCCCAGAGCTCTAGCCAAGCCTGATTCTGCAGCTTCTCGAAGATGAGCGGGCTGAAGGCCACTTCGACCATGGCCTTGAGGTCCATGGCCTCGCCACTCGATCGCCGCCGCATGTCGTCGGTCGCCTTGCTCGAGAGGCCGCCGATCATCAGCTTGTAGGCCTCGACGAGCAGCAGGCTCTGGCTGGGGAAATAGTGATGGATCAGGCCCCGCGACACCCTGGCCTCGGCCATGATGGCGGAGGTCGTCAGATTGGCGCCACCGCCGCGACCGAGGCAGCGGATCGCCGCCTCAATGATCTGATGCCGACGCAGCTCCGGATCGACGCGCGTGAAGCGGGGAGTGCGCGTCCTACCGGCCTTCGTCCGGTTTCGGCGAACCGGTCTGGTGCTCTTCATATCTGTGTCGCACGACCTGCCGTCGTCCAGCCGCCTGGTGCAGGAGAACTCCCGCTTCTCGCACCTCGAGACGCCATTGCAGCAGGAGTGTGTTCCCCTCGTAGCGCAATATCGAGACGGCTCGGCTCGCGATATCAGCTTCGCCACTCACGAGAGCTAATCCGTACTCGCTCTCTATGCAGGCTGACAAGGGGGCATGATGCAGCATGGTGAAACTATCGCGAGCGAATGCGGACGTCTCGATCGCCCTGTCATCGAAACGCACGGTGCCATAGTCCGTCGTCAGCACGATCTTTCGCAATCCGGTACCGACGTCGTCCTCTACAATCCGCCGCTCGGTTGCCGGCACAAGCACGCTCACGGGGGCGGGTGGCGCGGTTTCGACAGGCTCGAAACGGATGTGGCTGTCGCCTGAATGCGGCGGACGGATCGGCAGGCTCAATCGGGACCGCCCAGGCGCAAGCGACAAAGTGACGAGCTCCGGATCGGGCCAGAGCATATGCCAATGGGCCGTCGCCAGAGCAAGGCGCAGCCGGTGCCCGCGGGGTATGCGGCGGCCGACGTCGTTGAGCCTGATCTCGAAATGTATCGGCACGTCCACCGGGCATGCGTGCGCCGCCTCACGGCCCTGCCGATATCTCAGATCGAGCACACCGGAGGTGACGAGCACCGAGGTACCATCGGGGAACACATCGCAGAGACGCGCGACGACCGTCGCCGACGGCCGATCGACCGAGGCCTCGATCGCGAGGACGGGCGCACCAAGGAGAATGAGATCGTCCGCAAGCGGCTCGGAGTCGAAGGTCAGCGCCAAGCCGTCCTCGCGTCGCTGGTCGATCGGCATGTCCGGCGACGTGCCGCCGTAGCCGCCCCAGCGGCCACAGTCCGTTCCGGCGGTGGCGGGCGAGCAAACGCTCATTGTGGCGCCGGTCTCGGGAGCCGCTGCGAGCACCCGTGAATTGAGGAAGCGAAGGTGCGTGCCGATTCTGGGGCTCGGCCACTCCTCCTCCGCCACCCAGCTGCCTTTGTGCGTGTCGTAGAAGGGAGCCGGTCTCTCACTGTCGCCGATCCAGGCTCTGAGTTTGGGCTCTGACATGATCCCCGTGTCCTGGCCCAGAAGCCAATGGCGCCACCAGCGCAACGCCTCCTGCAGATAGCCGATGTTGGGACCGGGCGAGCCGCGGCAGGGATAGGTATGCGTCCACGGTCCGATGATGCCCTTCGACGGGGCCGAAAGCCCGGCGAGCAGACGGGGAATGGCATTCGAGTAGCTGTCGTCCCAGCCGCCGACGGCAAGCACCGCAGCTTCGATGGCCGCGAAGTCCTCCCCGACCGAGCCCTGGCGCCAATAGGCGTCCCGCTCGGGATGCTCGAGCCAGTTTTCCGACCAGGAGCGATCGACCGCAAGTCGCTGCCGCCACATCTCGCGCCAGCGCCCGCCGACGATCTGCGGATCGGGCGGCAGCGCATTGAGCGCAAGCATGAAGTTCGACCAGATCACATCCTCCGTGAGGAGCGCACCTCCCATGTAATGAATGTCGTCGGCGTAGCGGTCGTCGGTGGAGCAGAGCGTGATGATGGCCTTGAGGGCCGGCGGCCGGAGTGCTGCGACCTGCAGCGCATTGAAACCGCCCCAGGAGATTCCGGCCATGCCGATATTGCCGTTCGACCAGGGCGCAGCGGCGAAATGTGCGATGATCTCGACGGCATCCTGCTGCTCCTGGGGCAGGTACTCATCCAACAGCACACCATCGGAATCGCCCGAGCCACGGATGTCGATGCGTGCAACTGCAATGCCGTGACCGGCCGTCCAGGGATGCATGTCGAGGTCGCGGAGGACCGTGCCGTCCCGCCGGCGGTAAGGGATCATCTCGCAGACGACCGGCACCGGCTCATCGGTCACCGGACGCCAGACGGTCGTCGCGATGCGCGTGCCGTCGGACAGTACGATCCAATAGGGATCGATGGTCTCAACCTCGAAAGGAAATGTGGCGCGGACGGTCATCGTCGAACCCGTCCTAGACGTAATCCCGAGGCACCTTCTTCTTCCATTCGCGGCGGATGACCTCCCTCTCGCCCTCGTAGGCCTCGAGCCGGCCCTCGATGACGAAGTGCTCGAGCTCGGCGCACATGTCGACGCCCGTCACGATCCTGAGCGACAGATCTCCCCGCTTGTAGGTCTTCTCGTTCCAGTAGCTCGACCGCGCCGAGAGCGGATCATGGGGATTGATGGCATTCGAGCGCCGCGAGCGGCTGCCGACGGTCCAGTCGATCTCCTCGATCCGCCGTTCTCCGTCGTCCGTATCGCGTTTGTGATCCATGACGCCGGTTGCGAAGTCCTGCTCGATCGACCAATGCGAATAGCCGTCACGGAGCACGGTCTGCCGGAGCGGTGGCGAGCTCTCCCGCGGAAGAAACGGCGCCAGCTCCTTGTCCTCCGGCCGCGACGGACGCGCCGGAATCTCGAGCCGGCTCCTGTCGAGATGCACGCTCAATGTCGCTGTCTCCGGGCTCGGCCAGATGATGGGCCAATAGGCCGTCGACAGCGCCATACGGATGCGGTTGCCCTTGGCGAAACGATGGGCGGTCTCGTTAAGTCTGACGGTGACCCGCATGACCTCGCCGGGCCTGATGGCCTCGGGCGCGGCGTGACCGTTGCGGTGCGTGAGATTGAGCACACCGTAGCTGACCCGCGTGACGGCGCCGTCGGGCAGGACTTCCGACAGCACGGCGACCACCTTGGCGTTGGGTTTGTCGGCCGAGACCTCGAGCTGGACGATCGCCGCTCCAAGCATCTCGGCATCCTCCTCGAGCACGGGGCTGTCGAAGACCAGCGAGCCGCCGGCCTCGATGCGCTGGTCGTCCGGAAGATCGGGCTCGAGACCATAGGGGCAGAAGCGCCCCGCAGTCTGGCCGACCGTCTCGGGCGACGAGATCGAGAGCACACCCTTGCCGGCCTTGCCACCGAGCGTGCCGTGCCCGAACGCCATCCGCTTCGGCTTGATGCGCTTCGACGGCCAGACGTCTTCGGCGACCCAGCGGCCCGGCCGTGTCTCGTAATAGCGCCTCGGGGGCACGGGGTCCTGCATCCACACGCGCAGCATGGGCTCGTCCATGATGCCCGTCTCGATACCCTTGAGCCATTTGTCCCACCAGCGCAGCGTCTCCTGCAGAAAGCCGATCTGCGGTCCGGGCTTGGCAAAGTGCGGGTATTTGTGTGCCCAGGGACCGACCAGCCCCTTGCGCGGCACCTTGAGGCCCTTCAGCAGACGGAACACGGCATTGGAGTAGCCATCCGCCCAGCCGCCGACCGCGTAGACCGGGCACTTGATGGCCCGATAGTTCTCGCAAACCGAGCCATGCTCGAAGAAACTGTCGCGCCGCAGATGCTCGTGCCAATCGAGCAGCCAGAGCGCATGGTCGCCCATCCGGTCCAGCCACATCTGACGCCACTTGTCGCCGACCAGCGCCGGGTCGGGCGGCGTCGTCAGGATCGAGAACATGGTCGCGCCCCAGGACACCTTGTCGACGAGCAGCGTGCCACCCATGGCGTGAATATCGTCGGCATAGCGATCATCGGTGGAGCACAGGGTGACGACGGCCTTGAGGGCTTTGGGCCGCCGAGCCGCGATCTGCAGCCCATTGAAGCCACCCCAGGAGATGCCAATCATGCCGACGGCACCCGAGCACCATTTCTGCTTGGCAAGCCAGGCAATGACCTCCAGGCCATCGTCCTGCTCCTGCTTCGAGTACTCGTCGTAGAGGATGCCCTCGCTGTCGCCGGTGCCGCGGATATCGACACGCACGCCTGCGTAACCGAAGCCGGCATAGTAGGGATGGGTCACCGCATCGCGCTCGGAGGTGCCGTCGCGCTTGCGGTAGGGCAGGTACTCGAGGATCGCCGGCACCGGATCCTTGTCGGCGTCGACTGGCAACCAGATCTGCGCGGCAAGCCTCGTGCCATCCTTCAAGGGAATGAACACGTCGCGCATGACTGTGATCTGGCGTGGGTAGTCCTTGCGGATCGTCATGGAATGGCCTCGAGCTATGGAGAGGGCAGAAGGGTGGGGGCTGCCACCGGTCGCGCGCGGTGGCGCGGGCGCGGCGGCAAAGTCGGCCGCGGGACTGCCACGAGGCTGCCCCGCGGCACCGTTAGGTCAGGCGATCGCGAAGACGCGGCAGGGTCCGCCCGTGCCACCCTTCACCTTCGGTGCCCCGACCACCAGCGTCGCGCCCTTGGCCGGCAGGGACGCCACATTCGCCAGGCATTCGAGGCCCCACCGGCCGGTCGGCAGCCAGGCATAGTGGGCGGCGAAGTCGCCCGACTTGCCGTAGTCGAGCGACAGCGTGTCGACGGCGATGCCGATCGTGTTGCCATCCTCAATCAGCATCTTCGCCGCCTCGAGATGGAAGCCCGGGAAGTGCATGACTTTCTCACCGTCGGCATTGCGGAACTTGTCGGTGCCGACATGCGCGTCCCAACCCGAGCTCATGGCGACGCATCCGCCCTTGGGGAGCGGCCCGTTGGCCGAGATCCAGGCCTTGATGTCGTCGGGCGTCACCTCGGCATCGGCATTGGCGGCCGCCTTCTCCCGGATGTCGATGACGGAAACGGGCACGACCAGACTCTCGACCGGAAGCTCCGAAACGTTCTTGCCGTCCGCCGAGAAATGCAGAGGCGCGTCCATATGTGTGCCGGTATGCTCGTTGACCCGCCACTCGTTGAGATTGAAATGATCCTTCTCGAAGACGAATTTCTGCTCCAGCCAGAATTGCTGCGCGCCGAAATAGGTGGGGAAGTCCTGGTGCAGCAGATGGGTCAAGTCGAGGGCCTTGCCACTGGCCGAGACCTCCGCCGCAGCCGGTAAAACCGAGGCGCCGGCCGCAACGGCAACCGCCGCCATGGCAGCTCCGGTGAACAGGCTCCTGCGGTCCAGCATGCGCTCCTTGACGCTTTCGACGACACAATGGTGGCACATAGGGCTTTCCTTCCATGGAACTCGAACGCCGAGGCCTTGCTCCGTCGGCTCGCGCGCCAGTCTAGACCTCAGCGGGCGGAGCGGAAAAGGGGCTGGTCTCGAGGATTGCGCTCGGCGGATTTGAACTCTAGAACTCGCCGCCGGATCAAACCCAGGGAGCGAACGATGCCCATCATCCGAGTCGAGATGTACAAGGGACGCACGCGCGAGCAGAAGCGTGCGCTCGCCAAGGAGCTGACGGACGGTTTCATCAAAACCTGCGGCAGCACGCCCGAGCAGGTCATTGTCGTCATCGAGGATGTCGATAAGGAGAATTGGGCGACGGCCGGCGTGCTGGCGGCGGACAAGTAGTCGTCAGCCCCGCTTCGGGGCGATGCGCGGGCCACCGGCCGACTTCAGCGCGGCACCGGCCATCGCCGGGAGATCGCCGCCCCCCTTGAACTCCGGCGCTATGAGGCCGGCCGAGATGACGAGCTTGGCCGCCTCCTCGATCGACATGTCGAGCTCGATGACCTCGTTCTTCGGCACGTAGATGAGGTAGCCGGTCGTCGGGTTCGGCGTACAGGGCAGGAAGGCGCAGACCGTCGGCTCGTCTTGCGAAAGCCGGACATCGACCTCGCCGCGCGAGGCTCCGGCGATGAAGACGATCGACCACATGCCCTTGCGCGGGAACTCGACGAGCCCGACCTTCTGGAACGAGTTGCCGCTCTCAGAGAGCACGGTCTCGAAGATCTGTTTCAGGCCGGAGTAGACGTTGCGCACGACCGGCATGCGGCCCAGCATCATCTCGCCGTAGCTGACGATGGTGCGGCCCAGCAGGTTGGCCGCCAGTGCGCCGATCAAGGTGATGGCGACGACGGCGAACAGGACACCGATCACCGGGCTCGAGACCAGCCAGGCCGGATAGTAGCCGACAGGTATGAGCTCCCTGAGCCAAGCCTCGAAATCCGGCATCAGCGGCCTGACCCAGGCATCGACGAAGCCGATGAACCACAGGACGACCCAGACCGTAATGGCCAGCGGTCCGACGATCACCAGACCGGTCAGGAAATAGTTCCTGAGGCGCGGCCCGAAATGCAACGGCACCGGCGAGGTCTCCGGATCGGCTAATCGAGCCAGCTGCTCGGGAAGCTCGCCGCGACCGCCATGGTCACTGCCGTGTGGACCTGCCGACTGACCCTGCATACCTTCTCGTCCCGACTAACCTGCGGCACCGGACCATAGAGCAATGCGCTGGCCTTTTGAATGGCTATCCGGCGCACGCCTCGATCTCACAGGGAGCCACCGCATCCCAGCCGACGAGGGGCGATCGACGCCGCCCATCCAATGGGCCGACAGCCCGGCGCGCTACGGCTCGGCGACAAAGCAATCGACGCCCTCGCCCTGCAGCTTGCCGCAGAAGCGCTCGGACGCGCGCTCGCTCGGGAAGGGCCCGATCAGCACGGCATAGAACGTGCCCATATTGCCGAGAACGACCGGCTGGACCTCGGTGCTCAGATTGCCAAGGATCGCTTTCCGCTCGGTCCGCACGCGACGCGCAATGAGATCGGCCTCCTCGGGCGAGCGGACGGTCGCCACCTGCGCCTTGTAGCGGCCGGAGGGCGCCGTGCCGTCGACGGTCGCCTCGATCGGCGCGGCCGATGGCGCGAGCGTCGCCACCTGGATCTCTGCGGGAACGGGCTGGGCGGCAGGTGCCGCGGTGGTCGAGCTGGTCACGTCGTCCGATGCCGCGTTACCGGAGAACAAGCCGTCGAACAGTGAGCCGATGCTGTTTCCGACCGTGCTGACGACATCCCCGTCGCCGGTCGAGCCGCCCGTCTCGTTCTGAGCGAAGGAGGCCTGCTCCTCGCCGACGGTGGAGGACCAGCTCGAGGTCTGCGGCGTCGCACCGGCCTCCACCTGAGTGCCGCCGGTCTCTGCCACCGGTGCCAGCACAAGCGGCGCATCGGTGGCGACGGCGGGCGCCTGCACAGGCTCGGCCGCGGCGACGACCGTCGTCGTCTCGGCCGCCGCCGACCAGTCGGCGCTTTCGCCACGTGCGACAGTGGTCTGCCGCGGGCTCGTCCCCGTTTCGGTGGCTGGCGTGTCGATCGAGTTCGTCACCGCCGTCTCGCTCGATGCTGTCGAGCCCCCCGATCCGAAGAGATCGGAGAAGAAGCTGCCGCCGCCCGAGAAGATGGACGACAGTGATCCATTGTTGCTCGGTACCGTCGCCGTCGAAAGCGCCTCGGTTGAGCTTGTGCGGCTAACCGTACCGCCGCGCTCGCGGAGCGTGCCAGTGCCCTGGCTCTGAGCTGTCGACGTGTTGGTCCCACCGACGGTCGCCGTGCTGGTCGCCTTCTTCGACGTCGAGGTCGCAGTGGTCTGGACCGTCGATGGTGACAGGACCAAGGCGGTCGTACCCGACGTCGCCGGGGCCTCCGACGCCGCTTCGGCTGAGTTCTGCAGATCAACGGCCGCAGGCGGAGCCGCCTCGGTGGCTGCCAGCTCGGCGCTCGCCGCGCCAGGCGCCAGTTTCTCGGCGTCCCGGAAGTCCTGGGCCGCGCGTGTCTCGAGGCCGGTCGCCTGATAGGCCTTACCGCGCTGGAGATAGGCATTGGCCCGCTCGTCCGGGGCCAGGCCCTTCAGCCAGAGCGCATTGTTGAAATCCGCGATCGCCTGAGCCGGCTTGCTGGATTTGGCATACGCCAGGCCGCGGTAGTAGTAGGCCCGCGCCAGATCGGAGCCGGATGCCGTATTGCTCGTCAGGACGCCCGAAAGCGACTTGATCGCCTGATCGGTCTTGCCGGCTTGATAGGCCGCAACGCCCGGCGCCAGCAGGGCAGATTCCTCGGCCTTCGCCCAGCAGAAAGTCGCGACGAGCGCGGCCATCGCCACGGTCGCGCGCCAAGTTTCCCGATTGTGCCAGTCGGCCATCACCGCTGTCCTTCGCTGAATCCCATGCGGCAGGCTACCGAGCCCTGCGATTCGGTCCAACACAAGGCCAGGAGTATGGCGAGATTATTCCACAGTCACGGATTTGGCTAGGTTCCGCGGCTGATCGACGTCCGTCCCCATCAGCACGGCCGTATGATAGGCGAGCAGCTGCACTGGGACCGCATAGACGATTGGCGTCACGAACTCGTGCACCTTCGGCATTTTCACTGCTGCCGCCGCCTTGCAGCCCGCCTCGGCGGCACCGGCATCGCTCAAGAGCACGATCTGTCCGCCGCGCGCCGCCACCTCCTGCATGTTGGAGACGGTCTTCTCGAACAGGCTGTCCTCCGGTGCCACCACCACGACCGGCACGTTCTCATCAATCAGAGCAATAGGCCCGTGCTTGAGCTCTCCGGCGGCATAACCTTCGGCATGGATGTAGGAGATCTCCTTGAGCTTCAGAGCTCCCTCGAGGGCGATCGGAAACGACGTGCCGCGCCCCAGGTAGAGGACGTCCTGGGCTTTCGTCAGGTCGTGCGAGATGGTCACGAACTGCTCCTCGTCGCGGAGGATCGAGGAGATGTGGCGCGGCACCTCGGCGAGCGCCTTGACGAGCTCTCGCTCCTTGGCCTCATCGAGAACACCGCGCTGGCGCCCGGCAATCAGCGCGAGCGACGCCAGCACCGAGAGCTGGCAGGTGAAGGCCTTGGTCGAGGCGACACCGATCTCGGGCCCCGCGAGCGTCGGCAGCACGAGGTCCGACTCGCGGGCGATCGTCGAGCCCTTGACGTTGACGATAGAAGCGATCTTCTGGCCCTCGCCCTTGCAATAGCGCAGCGTCGCCAGCGTGTCGGCGGTCTCACCGGATTGCGAGACGAAGAGTGCCATGCCATCGCGCTCGACAGGTGCCTCCCGGTAGCGGAACTCGGATGCGACATCGATCTCGACCGGCAACCGCGCATAGCGCTCGAACCAGTACTTGCCGACGAGACCGGCATAGTAGGCCGTTCCGCACGCCGAGATGGTCAGCCGGGAGACCTTCGAGAAATCGACTGGAAGCTCGATCTGCCGGGCCCTGCCCTCCGAGAAATCGAGGTAGTTGGCCAGCGTGTGGCTGATGACCTCGGGCTGCTCATAGATCTCCTTCGCCATGAAGTGGCGATGATTGCCCTTGTCGACCAGCAGCGAGCTCGCCAGCGACTTGATCTGCGGCCGCTCGACCCTATTGCCGGAGGCGTCGCGAATCTCGACGCCGGAGCGCGTGAGGATGGCCCAGTCACCATCCTCAAGATAGCTGATCGTATCGGTGAGCGGTGCGAGCGCGATCGCATCCGAGCCGAGATACATCTCGCCGTCGCCGAAGCCGACCGCGAGCGGCGGTCCTTGGCGAGCGGCGATCATCAGGTTGTCCTCGCCGGCGAAGATGAAGGCAAGTGCGAACGCGCCGCGAATGCGTTTCAGCGTCTCGGCCACGGCCTCGGCCGGCGACAGGCCGCGGTCGAGTGCGCGCGTCGCCAGATGGGCGACGACCTCGGTGTCGGTGTCGGTCTGGAACGTTACGCCGGCGACGACGAGCTCGTCCTTGAGCTCGCGAAAATTCTCGATGATGCCGTTGTGCACCACCGAGACCCGCTGCGTCATGTGCGGATGCGCGTTTCGCTCGACCGGCGCGCCGTGCGTCGCCCAGCGCGTATGGCCGATGCCGGCGGTGCCGACGAGCGGCTCGCTCCTGAGCCGCACTTCGAGATTCTTGAGCTTGCCTTCCGCGCGCCGGCGATCGAGATGGCCGCCCTCGACGGTCGCCACCCCGGCCGAGTCGTAGCCGCGATACTCGAGCCGTCTCAACGCATCGACCAGCTGCTCGGCGACGGGCTGACGCCCGAGGATACCGACAATGCCGCACATGCTCCGATCCCTTCGTCGCTGGCTCCGAATCGGCCTATCGCTTTGCTAGCCCGGCTGATTCGGCTTCTCAATTCACGTCCTGTTTCGCGATCTTTCGCGGTTTCTCGCTATGACTTGGCGCTCTTGCGACGCGCCATGACCTGGCGGAATTTCCGGGCCCAGTCGGGCCGCTCCTCCTGCTTGGCGCGCTCGAGCGCCAGAGCATCGGGACCGACGTCGCGGGTGATCACGCTGCCGGAGCCGACATAGGCGCCCGCGCCGATGCGGACCGGCGCGACCAGAGAGGTGTTCGAGCCGACGAACGCACCCTCGCCGATCTCGGTCACATGCTTGTTGTAGCCGTCATAGTTGCAGAAGATCGTGCCGGCGCCGATGTTGGCCTTGGCACCGACGCGTCCGTCGCCGAGATAGGCGAGGTGGCTCGCCTTGGCGCCCGGTCCCAGCGTCGAGTTCTTGAGCTCGACAAAGTTGCCGACATGGGCCCCTTCGCCGACCGTGGTGCCGGGGCGCATACGGGTGAAGGGACCGATCTCCGACTCGTCGCCGAGGACGATGCCCTTGTCCGATTTCGCATCCTTGCCGACCAGATAGGTGAAGGATTTGACGTGAACGTTGTCGGCGATCGAAACGCCCGGACCAAGGACCACGAAGGGCTCGATGACGACATCCCGGCCGATCACCGTGTCATAGGCGACGTAGACGGTCTCCGGCGCGATCATGGTCACCCCATCCGCCATGAAGTCGGCCCGCCGGCGATCCTGGAAGATGCGCTCGGCGGCCGCGAGCTGAGCCCGATCGTTAATGCCGAGCATCTCCGTCTCGTCGCCGAGCACCGCGACGGCCCGGACACCCTTGCTCCGGCCGATCTCGATCGCATCGGTCAGGTAGTATTCGCCTTTGGCGTTGTCGTTGCGGATGGCCGAGAGGATCTCGAACATCCTTTCCGAACGAAAGCCGATGACGCCGGAGTTGCAGAGCCTGATGCTCCGCTCGGCGTCGGTCGCTTCCTTTTCCTCGCGAATGGCCAGGATGCTGCCATCACCATCCTGCAGCAGGCGGCCGTAGCCGGTGGGGTCCCGGGCCTCGAAACCGACGACCGCGATGCCTGCGTCGCCCGCGAGAGCCCGGCGCGCCTTGACGAGCGTCTCCGTCGTCAGGAACGGTGTGTCGCCGAGCACCACCAGTACGTCTCCGCGATGGCTCTCGATGGCCGCGCGAGCGGCCAAGACCGCATCGCCCGTTCCAAGCTGTCTCTCCTGCACGAAGGTCGCCGCGCCTGGCACGAAGCGGCCGGCCTCGACACCGACCGCCTCCATGCCTGGGCCGACCACGACGGCGAGCTTGTCAGCGCCTGCGGCCGAGGCGGCCGACAGCACATGTCCCAAAAGGGAACGCCCGCCAACCTGGTGCAGGACCTTTGGCACAGCCGACTTCATCCGCGTGCCCTTGCCTGCGGCCAGGGCGACGATCAGCAACGATCTTTCGCTCATCCGAGCTTCAACCTTTCGCCTTCCGGCAGGCTTCGGCCAGATCCGCCGCAAGTCCCATGCCGGTCCCGTGACACACCTGCGCCCGCCGCCCCGACCTGGCTACGCCCCGCGGCCCCCGCGGGCCCACAGCCTGTCCAATGTCCACAGCTTATACCAGTCTTCCCGCGTTGCAGTTGCTCCTGACGTTGAACCCCAACCCCGACTCAGGTCAGGTTCCGACGAATTGCGTTAGCCTGTGAAGCGCCCGGATCGTGCCGAGCGCCGTAGCTCTTGGGGGGCCGTCCGGCCGCGTATCATGAAGAATGACAAGCTGTCCAATGCCGGTGACGACGGTTTCAGGCCGATGGTGACCCGACCCAAACGAAGCCGGGCGAGTCAGGTCTATCTGGCGCTCTGGCTGCTGCTGGCGGCCGGTGCGTTGGCCTATCTGGCGGGACTCGCACTTGCTCCGGAGCGGCTCGTGGCCATTCTTGGAACCGAGAAGCCGGTCACCGCTGAGTCGAACGAGACAGCCGAGGTCGAGGCTCCGGCCCCGGCCTCACTGGTCGGTGACGTCGAGGAACTCCGAAATGAGCTGCAACAGTTGCGGGGCGAGGTGAGAACGCTCGTCGCAACCAACCAGACCCTGGCCGACAGGCTGGAGACCATCGAGACCGCGAGCATTCGAGTCCAGCCCGAGGGATCCGAGGCCGTGCCGATCTCGCAGGGCAAAACGAAGAAGTCCACGGCCCCCGACGACAGCGATATCAGCGGCGTGATCATCGGTCAGGACGACTATGCGAGCGAGGACATTGCCGGCCTGTCGAGCGAAGGCGCCGAGTCCACCAAGAAGTCAAAGAAGTCCGAAGCCCGCGCTGCCGCCGAACCCAAGACCGAGGTGGCCAGCGCCGCTCCTGCGGCCGAAATCAAGAAGAAGCGCTTCGGGCTTGAGCTTGCGGTGTCGACCTCACCGGAGGCTCTGCAGCTGAATTGGGACCTCCTCAACGAGCGTCACGGCGCGCTTCTGAAGGGCCTTTCGGCGCGGGCGCTGCCGAGCCCGGTAGATCCGACGAGCTATCGCCTGGTCGCCGGTCCCATCACCAATGCCCAGCAGGCTCAGAGCCTTTGCGCAAAGCTCAAGAAGCAGAATATTGCCTGCTCGGTGACGGAGTTCGGTGGCGACAGCGGCTGACACACGCACATGCCGGCGGCCGAGCCGCGGGCACACCGTCGACTGAGCTTCCGCCTCTATCGTCGATCCTGCGCAGCCGCAGGGCTTTAGCGCGCCGGCCGTGCTCGACCGGCGCGTGATCCCGCCTCAAAGCTCCTCGGCGTTGAATGTGTCACATTGCGACGGGTTGCCCGTCTCCAGACCGCGCTTGAACCACCGGACACGCTGTTCGGAAGAGCCGTGCGTGAAGGCATCCGGCACGACCCGTCCCTGCGTTTGACGCTGGATGTTGTCGTCGCCAATTGCGCTGGCGGCATTAAGACCTTCCTCGATGTCGCCCTGCTCAAGAATGCCCTTGGACCGATCAGCGAGATTGGCCCAGACGCCGGCATAGCAATCCGCCTGCAACTCCATACGGACCTGGACGGCATTGGCATCCCGCTCGCCGACCTGCTGCTTGTAGGCCTGAACGCGATCGGCGATGCCGAGGAGCTTCTGCACGTGGTGGCCGACCTCATGGGCGATCACATAGGCCTGGGCGAAATCACCGCCGGCGCCAAACTGCGTGCGCATCTGCTGGTAGAAGGTGAGATCGATGTAAACCTTCTGGTCCAGCGGGCAATAGAACGGTCCCATCGCCGTCATGCCGGGTCCACACGCCGTCTGGGTCATGCCGTCGAACATGACAAGGGTCGGCTCCTGATAGCGCCGACCGGCAGCCGCGAACATCTTGGTCCAGACGTCCTCGGTATCGGCGAGTACGACTTTCACATAGCTCGCGAGATCGTCCGAGGGCTTGATCTGCGGCTGGTCCGAGCTCGGCTGGTTGTCCACCTGATCGGCGCCGGGCCAGTTCGGCAGATCGAACTTCGGCAGCTCCTTGCCCTCGGTGTCGACCCTGGGCATCGGAAACTGATTGCCGCCGCCGACCAGAATATCGAGCGGGTTGATGCCGAGCAGCAAGGCGATGCCGAGCATGATCAGCAAGCCGACGATGCCGATGCCGCCCCCCTTGCGGCCGCCGGGCATCGGGAACGGAATCCCGCCTCTGCCCCCCCGCTGGCCGGGAAACGGAAAGCCACCGCCTTCGCCGCGCCGATCCTCGACATTGTCGCTCTCGCGACGACCTCTCCATTGTACCATCGCACTCTCCGCGGCCCCAGGAGGCCATGACCAGCCGGCAGCATCTTGCTGCCCTCTCAGGTGCGACTAAATGCACCGCCCAGGCGCCGCATGACAAGGGGAGATTCGCACCGAACGACAGGGAGACCGCCGTCGGCATCAGGCGGTCAGGCGATGACGCCGGAGCGCAGGGCCTCGACGATCGCCTGGACCCGTGTCTGAACTCCTGATTTCCGCTTGGCGTTCTCGATGTGGTAGTTGACGGTCTTAGCACTCAGCGCAACGATCTGCCCGATCTCCCAGTCGGACTTCCCGGCCGCAGCCCAGCTAAGGCATTGGCGCTCGCGATCCGTCAAACGGACCCTAGCGCCTCGTATGGTCGAATCCAGCGTGGACATGCAGCGGTGGATGGCCGTGCTGGCCAGCGTCAAGGCGCTTTGCGCACAGGCGTCGAGCGCTGGAGCGCCGCCGGCCATCATGACGATCGGCAGCTCCTGCCGGGTGGCCATCATGGGAGCCGCGAAGCCATCGACGATGCCGTGCGCCCTCGCCCGGGCGATGGCCGAGGCGCTGGTCGCGTGACGACGCAGCCACGCCTGGCTCCACAGAAAGCTCTTTCCCGACATCTTGGCCTCTGCGATGACGGGATCGTCGTCGATGGCATTGGCGTCGTCCCATCCCTGCGACCACGAGCTCGGAAACGAGGAAGCGACCACCGTCAGCGGCCGCCGGCTGCGGCCTGCGATTTCGCGATCGAGACAGAGCCGCACCGACGCGAAATGCTCCAATCCGAAGGCGCGCGCAAATCGGCCTGCCACTGCGGTCGCCTCCTCAAGCGTCCGGCACTCGTCAAGCTCGGGCGACAGTGTCAGCAGCCGTGCCTCATAGTCTGCTCTCATCATAGAACCCCAACACCAGGACTGAGCCGTGCCAACGTCCCGATCGCGCCGAGTGACACCCAGGAGGCGTCGGGCTACACATTCATTGGCCATTCAAAGTTGTCATTCTGGTTTTCTTGCGCAAGCGCCACCGACGGGACGTCGGCAAGTTGTCCACAGGATTGCGATCAAGAGCGCGTCAGGCCGTGGTCGCGCCGCCCGACGGGCCCGAGCCGCGCTCCCGCCCCAGCCGAGCCTGCCGAGGTCCTCGGCAACCCCTTGGGCCGAATTGCATTCATGACTGTTTGGCCTATAGTTTTTCCCTTTGATCGGGGCTCTTGCGGCGTCGATACTGTGGGTGTCCGTCGCGCCGTTGTCGGCTGGCGCGTAGTCGGGTTGGGCCTATGCCAGTCGTCAAGTCGAGTGGGCTGGTCTGTGGAGCGCTGGCGGGCCTTGCCATGTATGTTGGTGCGGCGGCCGGCTTGTTGCCCGCATCGGCCCAGACATCTCCGAGCTCAACCGAAGTCTCGATTGGCACGGGCTCTCCGATCGGCGTCTATTACGTCGCCGGAAATGCCATCTGCCGCCTTGTCGATCGAAAGGCGGCGACGGGCAGCGGACCGCGATCGACCCGCCCCATGAGCTGCTCGGCCCCTTCGACACCCGGCTCGATCTTCAACCTCGACGCCCTGCGCCGGCGCCAGCTCACCTTCGCCGTGGTCCAGTCCGATTGGCAGCTCCACGCGTTTCGCGGCGGCGACCGGTTTGCAGGTACGTCGTTTGCGTCGCTCCGCTCGGTGCTGTCGCTCCATCCCGAGGTGTTCCAGATCCTCGCTGGCCGCGGCACCGGAATCGAAACCTTCTCCGACCTGAAGGCCAAGCGCATCTCGCTCGGCGAGAAGGGCTCGGGCACACGCTCGACCTTCGGAATCCTGATGCAGGCCTATGGCATCGACATATCCTATTTCAGCCGGGCCGTCGAAGTGCCGTTCTCCGAGCAGAACGATCTGCTGTGCAACGGGGAACTCGATGCGGTGGCGTATGCCATCGGCATGCCGAACGCCCTCGTCAGGGATGCCATCGAGCGGTGCGGGGCGACGCTCGTCGAGATCGCGGGCGACGCGGTCGAAAAGCTCGCCCTGGAAAACAAGTCGTACAGCCAAGTCGTCATTCCGGCGGGAACCTACAAGGACGTGCAACGGCCGGTTCCGTCGTTTGGCGTGCTGGCGACACTCGTCACACGAGCCGATACGCCCGAGGACATCGTCTACAATCTGACGCGCACCATCTTCGAGGGGCTCGAGGATCTCAAATCGATGCACCGGGCCTTCGCCAATCTCAAACGCTATGAGATGATCCAACGTGGCCTGACGGCACCGCTGCATGCCGGCGCACTGCGCTACTATGTCGAGCAAGGTTGGGTGAAGCCGGATCCGTCATGAGAGCACTACGCTGCGACACCGCCTCGTCCCCGGGAATCTGCCGCCGTGACGCTTGAACCGGACAAGATCGGAGACAGGGGGCCGAGCGGCACGCCTTCGCCACCGGCCGCGTCCGATGGTGTGCCGGCCACGCTCCGGCGTACTGCCCGGGCCCGGTTCGGTAAGATCGGCCTGTCCCACTTCTCGCTGGTCTCGAAGCTGGCGGCCATGCTGCTGCTGACTGGTCTGATCAGTGCCGCCCTGGTCGCGGGCATCGGCTACTTCAACGGCCGCGAGCAAATCTCAGAGCAGGCCGTCGCCCAGCTCGAGAGCATCAAGGGCAGCAAGCGCCAGCAGGTCGAGTGGTACTTTCGCCAGATGCGGGAGACCTTCAAGACGTTCGGTGAGGATGTGACGGTCATCTCCGCCATGGCGGCCTTCAAGGACGGCTACTCGCAGCTCGGACGCCAGAAGCCCGCCGACGAGCGCAGGGCCCGCTTGATGGACTACTACGCGAAGGAGTTTCTGCCGAAACTCGCCGGCGAGACGAATGTCCCCAGTCTTCAGGCCTTGATGCCAGGGACCGACCGTGCGCTCGAGCTGCAGATGCTGTACATCGCCGAGAATCCCAACCCCGCCAGCGAACGGGGCAACCTCATCGATCATCCCGTGAGCAACGCCTATACGCTTGCCCACTACACCTACCATCCCTGGTTCCGCGACCTCATCGGCCGGTTCAAGTTCTACGACCTGTTCCTCATCGACGGCGAGACCGGAGATATCATCTACACCGTGGAGAAGGAGCCGGACCTCGGCACGAACCTGATCGATGGCCCCTATGCGAGCTCGAGCCTGGGACGGCTGGCGCAGGCCGTGATGAAGAGCCGCCAGCGCGGCACGGCACAGCTGATCGACCTGTCGTTCTACCAGCCATCCGGGAACGCCCCGGCCATGTTCATTGCGACCCCCATCTACTCGAACTGGAAGTTCCTGGGCGTCCTGGCCGCGCAGGTGAGCACCTCGGCTTTGGCCGAGTTCATGACCAACGATCGCGGTTGGCAAATGGACGGTCTTGGCAAGACAGGCGAGATCTATCTGGCCGGAGAGGACCGGCTCATGCGATCCGACGCCAGGGGGATGCTCGAGGACAAGACCGGGTTTCTCGCCTCTCCTGCGACGACGGCTCTGCCGGAAGCCACGCGGAAGCGCATGGCGGCCTTCGATACGACGATCCTGCTCCAGCCGGTGGATACCGAGTCGGTGCGGCAGGCTCTGCAAGGCCGGGCCGGCACGGCAGAGTTCATCGACTTCCAGGGCCAGGAAGTGCTCGGCTCGTTCGCACCACTCGACATTCCCGACCTCAACTGGATTCTGGTCGTCAAGAGGAGCACCGCCGAGCTCTTCGCCGGCCTCGACACCTTCGCCCGGCGCGTGATGATCGCAACCTTGCTTCTCGCCTTGGCCATTCCGCTGCTCGCCACGCTCCTCGCCCGCCAGTTTCTGAAGCCGCTCAACGCCCTGCTCGCAGGCATTGAGCGCCTGCGCGCGGGCGAGAAAGAGGTCGCCGTCGCCGCGCACGGGAGTGACGAGTTCAGCGAACTCACCTCGGCCTTCAATACGATGGCGAGCACCATCCGCGAGCGGGACGAGACCATCCAGGCCAAATCGAGCGCCTACGAGGCCCTCCTCAAGCACATCTTCCCCGACGTCGTCGCCGAGAGACTGAAATACGGCGAGGGTCAGATGTTCGAGAGCATTCCACAGACGACCGTCGCCTTCGTCTCGATCTATGGCTTCGTTCAGGCGATGCAGGACAGCGACGGCGACGGTGAGCGGTCGTTCAAGCTGCTGAACGAGATCGTCGATGCCTTCGATAGCATCGCCGAGGAGAACGGCGTCGAAAAGGTCAAGACGATCGGGGAGCACTATCTGGCGGCTTGCGGCCTGTCCATTCCTCGCCTCGACCATGCCCAGCGCATGATCGAGTTCGCGGACGAGATCGCAGCTGAGCTGGAGCGCGTGAACTACGCGCACGGCCTCAGTCTCTCCCTCAGGATCGGTGTCGATTCCGGCTTGGTACATGCCGGCCTGGTTGGCAATCGGCGGTTCGTCTACGACATCTGGGGCCGACCGCCGAACGTCGCACGACGCATGGTTAGCGAAGCCAGCCTGAATGAGATCCGCCTCAGCGAGGCGACCTTCCAGGAACTCGGCTCGCCGGCCGACTTCGAAGCCCGGGAGCCGTTTCAGAGCACGACGCTCGGGAGCGTGCAAACCTATGGTCGCACGCTGGCCACGGCGAGCGGTCAGAAGAGCAAACGCTCGCAGACCACCGATCCGAAAGCCGCCGAGTAGCCGGGAGCGCCGCGATGACCGAATTGGCACAGAGCAGCTGGTTCCAGTGGGGCCTTTTGCTCCTGCTGCTCTTTCCCATGTGCGTCGTCGGACTAAACGAGCTGTCGCGGGTCTCCCGGACAGGCACGCTCGCCGCATACTCGGCCTCCATCGGTATGTTGCGCGCCGCCGTGCTTCCGTTGCTCTTCGTCACGCTCATGCTCCGCTTCGTCGCCGGCTATGACGGCCAACATCTGGCGGTACGGATCGCCGACACGGCCTTCTGGATCGTCCTCATCAACTTTTCACTCGGTGTCCTGAACGCGGCCTTCTTCGGTGATGGCGACCGGGCCGGCCTCACCACCCGCGTTCCGAAGCTTCTGCTCGATCTCATCCGGCTGTTCCTCGTGTTGGTTGCCACCTCGATCGTCGTGTCCGTGGTCTGGGGCGTCGATCTCGGCAGCCTCCTGACGGCGCTCGGCGTCGGCTCCCTGGTGATCGGCCTTGCCTTGCAGGACACGCTCGGCAGCGTCTTCTCCGGACTGGCGATGCTGTCGACACGGCAGTTCCGGGTCGGCGACTACATCAGCGTCGGCGATCAGGAGGGCATTCTCACCAGCATGAACTGGCGCACCGTGACGATCCGTAACCTGCTCGGCGACGACGTGGTCATCCCGAACTCGGCGGTCTCGGGCGAGAAAGTGACCGTCGTTGGTGCCAATTCGGGTCGGCGAACCATGGAGGCCGAGGTGCAGATTGCCTTCGACCATCCACCCGAACGTGTCGTGCAGCTCATGCTCGAGACCGCTCGACATACGACCGGCATTCTGGCTGAGCCCGCGCCCGTCGCCTGGATCTCGGGGTTCAACGAGTTCGCCGTACGCTACACGCTCTGGTTCACGGCAGCCGATGTGGCACGCGCCTACTTCACCCGGCACGAGTTCTACTCGAACTTCTGGTATGCCTGCCAGCGGCACAACATCGTCTTCCCCGCCCAGTATCACGTCGACTTCAACGTGCCGGCCGACCGGCGGGTCGACCACAACCCCTCGGGTGAGATCCTTGCCCGCATGGTGGCCGAGGCCGGTGCCCTTCCGAAGACCGAATCCGAGCTGATCCCGCTGATGCAGCACGCCAGCAAGCGGATCTATCGCGAGGGCGAGATCATCGCCGCCAAGGGCACGCACGCCCGCGATGCCCTGATCGTGATCTCGGGCCAGGCACAGGCCCACTACAGCCCGGAGCCGGACCGCACGCTCAAGGCCTGCGACTTCGGCCCCGGCCAGATCGTGCTCTTCAAGTCGGCTTTCCGGTCCGGCGAGGTGCCGCACGACGTCGTGGCGGGTAGCGAGGTCACGGCGGTCGCTCTGCCGCTTTCCGCGCTCAAGGTGTTTCTCGCCACCGACCTGACGCTGGCACGCGAGATCGAAAGGTCGCTCTCTGCCCGCGAGGCCTTCATTGCCAAGTCGATCCAGCAGACATTTCCAGGTCGTATCGAAGCAGACGGCGTACACGACCGCGTCAGCTACCTGAAGGAGATGTTCCGGACCTGATCCGGCGACCTCTCAGTGATGCCCCCGCTCGGCGATCTCCAGGCCGCGCACGGCAAAGCGCTTCGCCAGCGGCCCGACGCTCGCCGCGTTCTTGCCGGCGGCATTGCCCTTGCGGAAGCGATCGCGGATGCCGACGAAGATGACGGCGAAGCGGAACAGCGCGAAAACGACGTGGAAAGGCTGGATCGGCGCCGTCGGCTCCGCGTGCCTGTAGTAGTGCGCCACGAACTCGGCCTCACTCGGGATGCCGAGCGTCTCGAGATCGAGCCCCAGGACGCCGCCATATTCGTCCGGTGCCGTGTGCCAGGGCATCGAGCAGAAGGCGAGATCGGCGAGCGGATGGCCGAGCGTCGACAGCTCCCAATCGAGAATGGCGATGACCCGGGGCTCCTCCGCATGGAAGAAGAAGTTGCCGAGCCGGAGATCACCATGAGCGATCGCGATCCTGCCGTCGTCGGGCGGAAGATGCCGGGGCAGCCAGTCGACCAGCGTGTCGATCTCCGGGATCGGCTCACCATCAGACTCCTGCCACTGCTTGGTCCAGCGTGCGATCTGCCGCTCGAAATAGTTGCCGGGCCGGCCATAGTCCTCGAGACCGATTTTCACCGGATCGACGGCGTGAAGCTTGGCCATGGTCTCGGCCATCGATAGGTAGATGCCGCGTCGCTCGGCGGGCGCTAGTCCGGGTAGCGCCGCGTCGTGAAAGGCGCGGCCGTCGAGACGCTCCATCAGGTAGAAGGGAACACCGATCACCTCGGCATCTTCCAGGAGCAGGATCGGCTTCGGCACCGGCACGCCCGTCGGCTGCAAGGCCTCGAGCACCCGATACTCCCGCTCGACCGCATGAGCACCCTTGAGGATCGGCCCGGCTGGCTTCTTCCGAAGCACCATGCGCCGGTCGCCGTAGGTGACGAAGTAGGTGGGGTTCGACTGCCCGCCGGCGATACGCTGGCAGTCGAATTGGCCTGCCTTGCCAAATCGCCGGCCGAGAAAGCTCTCGAGACGCGCAAGATCGAATTCGGGCCCGAAATCTTCCGACGGCACTGTCGAGGTCATGATGCGGAAATCTCTCGTGTTGCAGCCTCTCGCAGCACGAATTTCTGGATCTTGCCGGTCGAGGTCTTGGGAAGCTCCTGGAAGAGGAAGAGTCGCGGCACCTTGAAGTGGGCGAGCCGCTCGCGGCAGAAGTGACGCAACTCCTCGGGGTCTGCCGACATGCCGGCGCGGAGCTCCAGGAACGCACAGGGAATCTCGCCCCATTTCGGGTCGGGCCCGGCGACGACGGCGGCGAGCAGGACGGCGGGATGCTGGTGCAGAACGCTCTCGACCTCGAGGCTCGAGATGTTCTCGCCACCGGAGATGATGATGTCCTTGGCCCGATCACGGATCTCGATGTGACCGTTCTCGTGCATGACCGCGAGATCGCCGGTGTGGAACCGTCCACCGGCAAAAGCCTTCTCAGTGGCGGCGCTATCCTTGTAGTAGCCGGCCATCAGCGTGTTGCCGGCGAGCGCGATCTCGCCAAGTGTGGCGCCATCGCGTGGCACGTCGTGACCTTCGGTGTCGAGCACGCGCACATGGCTCGCGGTCACGTGGCGTAGGCCCTGCCGCGACAGTAGCCGCGCCTTCTCCTTGGGATCGAGGCCCTCTGTGTCGCCAAGCTCACACAGCGTGGCCGGGCCATAGGATTCCGTCAGCCCGTAGAGGTGCATCAGGTCGAATCCGAGCTCACCGAGCTCAGCGATGAGCGTGGCCGTCGGCGCCGCGCCACCGGTCGCAACCTTCACCCGCGATCGGGCGGGCCGCCGCTCCGGATGATTGAGCAGCATATAGAGGACGACCGGCGCACAGGCGAAATGCGTGATGGGATGCTGCTGCAGCGCCTCGAAGACCAGCGCCGGGTCGGGGCGCTCGAGGCAGACATGGACACCGCCCGCCGCGGTCACGGCCCAGGTATGACACCAGCCGTTACAGTGGAACATCGGCAAGGTCCACAGATAGACCGTCCTCTGATCGAGCCCGAGAGTAATCACATTACCGAGGGCGTTCAGGTAGGCGCCACGGTGGTGATAGACGACGCCCTTGGGCCGCCCCGTCGTCCCGGACGTGTAGTTGATACAGATCGCCTGCCATTCGTCGGTGACGGACGGGACCACGGCCGGCGCCTCGCTCCGATCCTCGAGCAGACCGGCAAGTGCTCCCTCCGATCCCGCCGCGAGCGGCAGAACCGGCACGCCGGCACGACCAGCGGCATCGCGCGCGACCGCCTCGCAGACGTGATCGGTGACGATGAAGCGGCTGCCGGAATGCTCGAGGATGTAGCCGACCGTGTCGGCATCGAGGCGGACGTTGATGGCATTGAGCACGGCGCCGATCATCGGCACGGCATAGTGAGCCGCCAGCATCTCGGGCCGGTTGGCCGACATGATCGAGACGACATCACCCGCCTTGACGCCGAGCCCCATGAGCCGGCTGGTCATGCGCCGAACGAGCGCATCGAACTCGCGATAACTCCAGCTCCGATCGCCGGCGACGACGGCGGTCTTCTCCGGGAAAGCCTCGAGGCTGCGGGCCAAGAGATCGACGGGAGTGAGCGGTTGGTGGTTCGCAGGGCGTCGCGCCAGATGCGGCTCGGATAGCATGTCGGGCTCCTCAGCGGTTCCGCCTGATTTAAGGCCTCCAGCCGCCGCTGTCAGCCTCCTCGGCCTCGTCCTTGCCGGCCACGATCCGCGCCAGACGATGCAGCACCGGCTCTAGTCCTCTACGGGCAACGGCCGAGATCAGAAACGGTGTTTTGCGCGCTGCCTTCTTGAGTGCGGCGGCCTTCTGGTCGGCCACTTCCGGCGTGACGCTGTCGCATTTCGACAGCGCGACGATCTCCGTCTTGCGGGCAAGGCCCCCGCCATAGGCCTTGAGCTCCGCCCGGATCGCCTTGTAGGCGGCCGCGACATCCTCTTCGTTCACATCGACCAGATGCAGCAACACGCGACAGCGTTCGACATGGCCGAGAAAGCGGTCACCGAGACCGGCGCCGTCGTGGGCCCCTTCGATCAGCCCTGGGATGTCGGCGAGCACGAAGTCGACACTGCCGGCCTTGACCACGCCGAGATTGGGATGGAGCGTCGTGAAGGGATAGTCGGCGATCTTCGGCTTGGCGGCCGAGACGGCGGCGAGAAAGGTCGACTTGCCTGCATTGGGCAGGCCAATGATGCCGGCATCGGCGATGAGCTTCAGACGGAGCCAGATGGTCAGCTCCGTTCCCGTCTGCCCAGGATTGGCTCGGCGTGGCGCCCGGTTCGTCGAGGACTTGAACTGGGCGTTGCCGAAACCGCCGTTGCCGCCTTTGGCGATGACCTCTCGCTGACCGGGTTTGGTCAGATCGGCGACCAGGGTCTCGTTGTCCTCGTCGAAGATCTGCGTTCCGGGTGGCACCTTCAGCACGATGTCGGCGCCGTTCCGGCCGTGGCGGTTGCCGCCCATGCCGTGTTCGCCGTTCTTGGCCTTGAAATGCTGCTGGTAGCGGAAGTCGATGAGGGTGTTGAGATTCTGAACGCACTCGACGATGACGTCGCCGCCCTTGCCGCCATCGCCACCGTCCGGCCCGCCGAACTCGATGAATTTCTCCCGCCGGAATGAGACCGAGCCCGGCCCGCCGTCGCCGGATCGGACATAGACCTTGGCTTGGTCGAGGAATTTCATTGATTGTCACAACTCAAAGTAAAGGGGCCGGCGGAGACCCGAAGGTAGCCGCCGGCCCCTGGTGTGAGCAAGATTGACCTACGCCGCGACGCCGGCCAGGTCCTTCAATAGCTTCTCGGCCAGCGCCCGCTTCTGGTCGCGATCCATCTTCTTGATTTCGTTGTTGAGCATGCGCTCGTTGATGGACTTGTTCCAGTAGTCGAGGCTGTCGATGCCGAGCAGCGCGAATTTGCCGACGAACTGGCGGAGCACCTCGTTGGTCGGGCCCATCACCCAGCCGGCCTTGCCGTCGCGCAGATAGCGCTCGATGCCGAGCTGCGGCTTGTAGCCCGTGCCGCCGCAGGCATGCAGCATCTTGTCGGTGACGTGAGCGACGTTCTTGGCAGCGGCGAATTTCACCTGCCACAGCCAATGCAGATAGGCCGCGCGCGGCAACGCCGCCGGATCCTTGTGGATCGACCAGTCGCAATTGTTTGTCGCATCGTCGAGCGCCCTGGCGATCATGAAGTCCATGGCGCGCGAAGTGTTGGTGTCGATGATCGCTTCGCCGACATAATCCTGGATGGTCGGATAATCGGCGACGCGCATGCCCACGTCGGCGTGCGTCTTCTTCGTCGTGTGCGCCTTGGCGATGTCGATCAGAGCCAGCGAGATACCATTCCAGGCCGCCGACGAGCACATCAGGAAGAAGGGATCGACGCACTCGTCATTGGAGGCGGCGCCGTCCCCGACCTTGCCGACCATGCGATTTTTCGGGATTGCCTTGTCGACCTGGATCGGACCCGACTGGTTACCACGCAGACCGAGGCCGTCCCAGCTTGCCGGATCGGCCGCGACCTCGTCGCCCAGAATGAGGAAGCAGGAGAGGTTGGCATAGTCGCCATTGAACTCGGGGCTGGTCGTTTGGATGATGTACCAGTCGGCAAAGCCGCCCGAGGTCGTCCACGAGGCCTTCTTCTTGACGTGCCAAGTATCGCCATTGTCGGTCGCCCCCGACGAGATCGGATACCAGAAGTGACTGCCGGTCTCGGGATCGGAGTATGACAGGGTGCCGACCAAGCAGTCCTTGTCGATGCGGCGGAAGATGTCCTGAATGACCGGGTTGTCGTGGTAGCGGAAGGCTGCCGCAGCAACGGCGCCCAAGTGCATCGTGTAGCACATGGCCGTCGAGGGGCAGCCGTAGCGGGCAATCGTCTCGGCGACCATGGCGGCACAGACATGGTTCTCGCCCATGCCTCCGAGCTCCTTGGGGACGAGCAGGCCCAACAGTCCATGTTTGGCCAACAACTGAAAGTTCTTGCGCGGGAACAGCAGATTGCGATCGCTCTCGACGGCGTTCGCACGCATTTCCTTCTGACAGAGATCAATCAGCTTGGACTGAAGCGCCTTCTGACTGTCGGACAACAGCCACTGCGGATCGAACTCGTACCCTAGACCCCAGAAGGGCTCGCTACCCCACATCTTTGCGGCGTTCATTCTGTTCCACCCATTCATCGTTGCGGCTTGCGCGCCGTGCCGCTCGGCCTACAGGACCGAGCTTCCGCTCGTGAATGAAGCCTAACTCGACCGCAGAGGCAAGCGATGGTTTGAATTGGTAACGAATGGTTCCAATCGGCCCGCGCCCCCGCTTGCATCGGACCAGGGAACCATCGATGCTCCGCACGGCTCAAAATGGTGGGAAACCGATATGCCAGCTCCTGCGAACACCTACACGGTGATCGAGAACTTGTGGGTTCCACTCAAGGACGGGGCACGTCTCGCCGCCAAGCTCTGGCTGCCGGCCGAGGCCGATCGCAAACCCGTTCCCGCCATTCTCGAGTACATTCCCTATCGCAAGCGGGACGGCACGACGCCGCGGGACCTGACGAACTATCCGATCTTCGCCGCCGCCGGCTATGCCGGCGTCCGCGTCGACATCAAGGGCAATGGCGAGAGCGACGGCCTGTTCGACGACGAATACTCGCCGCGCGAGCTCGCCGAGGCCGTGGAGGTGCTCGACTGGATCGCGGCACAGCCCTGGTGCACGGGCGCCGTCGGTATGATGGGCATCTCCTGGGGCGGCTTCAACGCGCTGCAAGTGGCCGCGCTCCGGCCAAAACCGCTGAAGGCGGTCATCAGCCTCGCCTCGACTGTCGATCGCTACAACGACGACATCCACTATAAGAACGGCTGCCTGCTGTCGGCCAATCTCTCGTGGTCCGGCAACATGCTCGCCTATGCCTCACGGCCGGCCGATCCCGCAATTGTCGGTGACGGCTGGAGAAAACAGTGGCTCGAGCGGCTGGATGCCGAGCCACTTTGCATCAAACCCTGGCTCGCCCATCAGCGGCGCGACGCCTACTGGCAGCACGGCTCGATCTGCGAGGACTTCTCGGCGATCGACATTCCTTGCCTCGTCATTGCCGGCTGGGCCGACGGCTATCGCAACACGCCCTCTGCCGCCGTCGCCGGTTTGGGGGGAAGGTCCAAGGGCCTCGTTGGACCTTGGATTCACAAGTACCCGCATTTCGCCTGGCCGCGCCCGCGTGCCGATTTCCATGGGGAGGCTCTGCGCTGGTGGGACCGCTGGCTCAAGAGCAAGCGGACCGGCGCCGAGAAACTTCCGGCCTACCGCGCCTACATCACGGAAAACATCCGCCCGTCGCATTCGCGCACCGACGATGCCGGCCGATGGGTGGCAGAAAAGGTCTGGCCTTCGCCCCGGATCAAGGCGCGCACCTACTTCCTGAACACCGGCGGTCTGCTCGCCACCAGGGGAGGACCCGCCCGCGAGGTGACCTTCGCCTCGCCCGAGGATTGCGGCGTCATGAGCGGCGAGTTCTTCACGCTCAGGCCCGACGGCGATCTCGCCGCCGACCAGCGCCTCGATGACGCGAAATCACTGGTGTTCGAGACAGGACCGCTGGCCGCACCGCTGGAGATCCTCGGCCGGCCGCGATTGTCGATCGACGTCGCCATCGACCGACCGATCGGCAATCTGATCGCTCGACTGGTCGACGTGCTGCCGGACGGGACGGCGCATCGCGTCGCCTTCGGCGTGCTCAACCTCGCCCACCGCAACGGCAATGCCGACCCGGCGCCGATGACTCCGGGCAAGGCCGAGCGCATCGAGATCGTGCTCGACGAGTGCGGGCACCGCTTCCTCGAAGGTCATCGCCTGCGCCTCTCGCTTTCGACGGCATACTGGCCGATGGTGCTGCCGCCGCCCGAGCATGTGACGCTGACGCTGACGCTCGGCGCCACCGCATGCCTCGACCTCCCTGTCCGCAAGGGCGGCGATCGCTTCGACGTGCCAGCACCCGACAATCCCGATCCTCTGCCGGTCTTCAGGGAGCTGAAGCCCGGACGCTATGAGCGCGCCGTCGAGCACGACCTCAACGCCGGCCGGACACGCTATCGTCTCCTGCAGGATACCGGCGCCCACGAGGTTCCCGATACCGACGGCCTGGTCGCCCGGGAGGTTCGCGAGGAGCACTACGAGATCGACCCGGCCGACCCGCTCAGCGCCGTTGCGACGACCGAATGGCTGATCGAGCGCAGTCGCGGCTCCTGGTCGATCCGGACCGTCACGCGCCAGCGCTTGACGGCCGACAAGGTGAGCTTCCATATCGAGGCCAGCCTCGAGGCCTTCGAGGGCGAGATGAAAGTCGTTGAGCGCAACTGGCGCGAGACCATTCCGCGCGATCACATGTGAGGCCGGACGTGACAGAGGACGTGCACAAGACCCCCGGCGACCTGCTGGCCCAGAACAAACGATGGGCCGCGGCGCGGCTCGGCGAGGATCCGAACTATTTCGGCCGATTGAAAGGTCTGCAGACGCCGCGCTTCCTCTGGATCGGTTGTGCCGACAGCCGCGTGCCGGCGAACGTCATCACCGGCCTCGATCCCGGCGAGGTCTTCGTCCACCGCAACGTCGCCAACATGGTCTACCCGGCCGACCTCAACTGCATGTCCGTGCTTCAGTTCGCCGTCGAAGCCCTGAAGGTGAGTCATATCATCGTCTGCGGCCACTATGGCTGTGGCGGCGTCAGGGCTGCCGTCGACGGCATCCAGCACGGCCTCATCGACCACTGGCTGGAGCCGATCCGCGACCTGAACCGAGAACACAAGGATGTTCTGCGCTCGTTGCCGAACGACGAGGCCCGCCAGGATTGTCTATGCGAGCTCAACGTGCGCGCACAGACCCGGACCGTCATCAACGCCCCGATCATCCAGCGCGCCTGGGACCGTGGACAGACGCTCTCGGTGCACGGCTGGATCTACGGTCTCGCCAACGGCCTGCTCAAGGATCTGGATTGCGGAAAAGAGAGTCCATGACGCCGACCGAAGCCGCTTATCGCATCGACGGACCGCAGTACTGCAACTGGTCCGAGAATATCTTTCGAGAGGTTCGGCAGGGCGGTCTCGACGGTTTGCACGTGACGATCGCTTACCACGAGGATTTCCGCGAGACGGTCGAGCGGCTCGTCGACTGGAACCGGCATTTCGCCCGCCACCCCGACCTGCTGATCCCCGGCCGGACGGCTGCCGACATCGCCGAGGCGCGCATGACCAATCGAACCGCCGTGTTTTTCGGCCTCCAGAACGCCTCGCCGATCGAGGACGACATTGGCCTCGTCGAGATCCTGCACAGGCTCGGCGTGCGCTTCATGCAGCTCACCTATAACAACCAGTCGCTGCTTGGCGCCGGCTGCTACGAGAATGAGGATGCCGGCATCACGCGCATGGGCCGCGAGGTGATCGGCGAGATGAACCGTGTCGGCATGGCCATCGACATGTCGCACTCGGCGGAACGCACGACGCTCGAGGCGATCGAGCTTTCGGACCGGCCGATCTGCATCTCGCACGCCAATCCCTCAGCCTGGCATCCGGTCGCACGCAACAAGTCGGATGATGTCCTGAAGGCGCTCGGCGAAACTGGAGGCATGCTCGGCTTCTCGCTCTACCCGCACCATCTCCAGGGTGGTCCGGCGTGCACGCTGGATGCCTTCACCGAGATGGTAGCGCGCACCGCCGACCTCATGGGTGTCGAGCATATCGGCATGGGCTCCGACCTCTGCCAGGATCAACCTGACAGCGTCGTCGAATGGATGCGCAACGGCCGATGGACGAAAGGCGGTGTCGAGACGCCCGGTCTCGGCATGCCTGTGTTTCCGCCGCCGACGTCATGGTTCAAAAGCAACCTCGACTGGGACGGCGTCGCCGAAGGGCTCCGGGCACGCGGCTTCTCGGCGGAGGAAACAGGCCGGATCATGGGCGGGAACTGGTACGACTATTTCAAGCTATCCTTCGAGCCCCAAGGAGCGTGAGCATGCCTCGAGAGGGAGATCGGCAAGGCGATATACGCCCCGGATCGCTTGCGGTATCTATGCGCTCTCCCGATCTCGTGATGCGCCTCGACCGGCTCGGCGCCATGCATGCGACGCGGCTCTCCTTCATGTCCGCCATGCTCCGGCGCGTCGCCGACGAAGGCTGGCGCTGCTCGCGGCCGGTCTGGCGATTTGATGCGAGAGGCGTCGGCGTCGCCGTCTACGAGGCGGCGGGACCTCGCCACGTCTACTCGCTCGTCGCCTTCGGCCACGATCTGCCGCCCGAGAAGCGCACCGACCGCGTGATTGCCGAGCAATGGGATGCGACTTTCGCCCTCTTCGACGGCCGGCCGACGGAAGCCGACCTGTCGCGCCTCGCCGCAAACGTGCCCAAGCAGGAGGCCGGTCGCGTCAGTGACAAAGAGCTATCGCTGCTGCGCGCCAACAGAAGCGTCCGCCTGTTCGATACCGTCGTCCAGGATTTGGCTGCCGGCCGTCAGCCCGATGCGGTCGAGCTGGACCGGGTGGGCTATCTGATGCGGACGACCGCCGTCTACGGCAGCGGCAAGTTCGGCCTCTCCGACCGCGAGCGCGTGGCGGACCGGCCCGAACTCGCCGGACCGTTCCGGGCCGAAATGCTCGCCGTCTGGCTGGCTCGCGCCTTCACGACCGACCTCGCCGAGCATCTGGCGCGCATGCGCAGCCCCACGACCGCCGTCGCCTTCGACCGCGACCTCCGCCGCCGTCTGGGCGTCGGCAACTCGACCGGCCTCGGCCTCGCGCCCTTCGTCGTCAATCATCCGACCTTGCTCGGCCGCTGGATCGAGGCCCGCGAGACGGCGCTCGCCCGCGTGAGAAGCGAGCCGGTGGCATCGCCTGCGGTCAAGGCACGCTTCCTGGCCCTGCTCGAGCGGGCCCGCGCCTATGCAGCGAGCTGGCGCGTCGACGACGCGGGGTACACGAAACGGATCGGCGGCCTCGAACGCGACCTCGCGGCCATCGAGACCATGGTTGCCGGGGGCAAGCTCGATGTGCCGAGGCCCTGGGATGCGCTTTACCGCCGCGCCGCGGCCGAACTCGGGCTCGAGGCTCAGGAGCTGCTGGTAACCCTGCTGCTCGAGCCGCAAGGCCCGCTCATCGATGATCTCGCAGAGGCGATGGCCAGCGAGGAAAGCCGGTACTTCGCGATCGATGGCGGCATGACCATCGAAGCTCTCGCCAGGCTCGTCGAGGCGAGCTACCACTGGGCCATCGCCGAAAGCTATGAGGCCCCGGAGCGGCAGGCGCGGTTCTGGTACACCTCGGTCGAGAAGCTCGAGCCCCGGCTCGGCGAGCGCTTCGAGGAGCCGGGCGGCGAGCTGGAGCAGCCGCTGGCCATCGGCCGCGACGTCCAGAGACTCTACGGGGACTTGGCCGCCGTCGACAAAGCGCGGCCCGTTGCCGAGTTCCTGGCGCACCATCCCGAGCATCGCCACGTGATCCGACGCATCCAATCTTCCATCCATCATCCCTATCAGGAGATCCGGGACAATCTGATCGACGCAAGGATGCAGCCGATCGACATTCTGCGCTGCAAGCTCGCCTTCTTCGGCGCGCAGCGCTTCGACCCGAAATCAGATCGCTGGCTCCGGATCTCGCTCTTTCCCAATGCCCCGTTCCCGGACGAGATCGATGCTTCGAATGCCGACGACTGGACCCTCCCGCCGCTGCCCCGGGACCCGGCACCCACGCTCGATGTCTCGCTCAATGAGATCGAGGTCATGGTCAAGCGGGCCGCCCGCGGCGCCGGCTATGCCTGGGGCTTGGCCGAGGAAGCGGGCAAAGCCGTCCGATGGCTCGAGAGCCGGGGCCTGCCAGGTCTCGAGGCCATGCTCCGCCATTTCGAGAGCGGGACCCGTGCCGGATCCCCGATCATCGCAGGTCCGGGGTTGGCTGATCGGGCACACGAGCTGGCGGCTGGCACGAGCCTCGGCGCCAAGTCCGTCTCCGAGCCGCTTCTCATGCTCCCCTTCGCCGCAATGGCCGCCAAGCTGGCCGAGCGGTCGGTCGATCTGTCATGGCCCGGCGTCCGTTTCCGGGGCATCGGCGGGGCCGCCACGATCGACGGACAGGAGAGGGCCTCCGCTCCGGGCCCGGTGGACCTCACGCTCGGCCCGGCGAGCGGCGCCCTCGATGGCTCGCCCCTTGCGGAACGCATCGCAGGTATCACCGTCGCCGCCGAAATCTGGACTGGCCTCAATCGGTTTGCCGTGAAAACCTATGTACCGGAGAGCGAGGGCTCACGGACCAAGGGCGCAGGCGCGGGCGCCATCGACAACGATTGAGGGGACCCGACGATGGCCAGCAGACCGAAGACCCCGAAGCACGGCTTTCCGGCGAGCGAATTCGAGGACCGTCACAGCCGGGCCCGAAAAGCCATGGACGCCGGCGGTCTGGATGCGCTCGTCGTCACGACGCCGGCCAACATCCGCTACTTCACCGGGTTCGAGACCCAGTTCTGGGAAAGCCCGACGCGTCCCTGGTACCTCATCGTCCCGCGCAAGGGCGAGATCATCGCCGTGTTTCCCTCGATCGGCGAGCCGGCGATTCTGGCGACAACGGCCGTGCGCGACATCCGGACCTGGTCGGCGCCGAATCTCGAGGACGACGGCGTCTCGCTGATGGCGAGGACCCTGCTCGACCTGCCCCGCAAGCATGGCGCCGTCGGCTGGGAGTTCGGCCGCGAGATGCTGGTCAGGGCGCCGCGCATCGACGTCGACCGGATGGCCAAGAAGGCGCGGGGCGTACAGTTCGCCGATGGCGCGCCGATCATCTGGGGTCTCAGGCACATCAAGAGCCCGGCCGAGATCGATCGCATCCGGGTCGCCTGCCGGATCGCCAGCGACGCCTATGACGAGGTGCCGAGGATGACATCGGCCGGCGACACGACGCGGCAGGCCGAGTTGCGTCTGCGCCGCATGCTGATGGAGAAGGGCGCCGACCACGTGCCCTTCATCGCCACCGCGGCCGGCCAGGGCGGCTACGGGCAGATCATCGCCGGGCCAGGCGAGCAAAAGCTCAGGAAAGGCGATGTGCTGTTCCACGATGTCGGCTGCACCTACGATGGCTACTTCTGCGACTTCGATCGCAACTTCGCGGTCGGCAAAATCGCGGATGCCACCCAGCGCATTCACGAGGTGCTGTGGCAGGCAACCGAGGCCGGCATGAAGGCGGCCCGTCCCGGCAAGACGATGCAAGACGTCTTCCACGTCATGGCGAAGTTCCTCGAGGATGCGGGCTCGATCGGCAACAATGTCGGACGGATCGGCCATGGACTTGGGCTTCATCTGACCGAGCCGCCCTCCTTCATGCCGGGCGATTTGACCGTCATCCAGCCGGGCATGGTGCTGACCATCGAGCCCGGCATGGAATATGCGCCCGGCAAGATGCTGGTGCACGAGGAGAACATCGCCATCGGCGTGGCTGGTAACGAGTTGCTGACCCGCCGGGCGCCACGCGAGATGCCCGTTCTTCAGACTTGATCGGATCGCTGCTGAATATCTGCCACTCACCTGTTCCCCAGGGAACATGAACAGCTGTTCAGAACGCCTACCTATCGGTTTGACAGATAACCGAGGGAGGCTCTCATGGTCCGCAGGCGCATCGACGGCACATTCGGCAACGACGTCATCACCGGCGGCGCGGATGGCGAGGACATCTACGGGGGCTGGGGCAACGACACGTTGCGCGGCGGCGGCGGGGTGGACCGGCTCTACGGCGACCTCGGCAACGACCGTCTGGAAGGCGGCACCGAAGGCGACCTTCTCGACGGCGGCGACGGCAACGACAACCTGGCCGGCGGCAGTGGAGTTGACCTCTTGTACGGCCGCAACGGCTCGGATCTGATAGGTGGCGGATCAGGCAACGACCGTCTCTACGGCGGCAACGATGCCGATACGATGAGAGGCGGCACCGGCGACGACCGGCTCTATGGTGAAAACGGCGCCGATAACCTCGAGGGAAACGCCGGCCGGGACCTCATTTTTGGCGGCTATGACAATGACAAGATCTCCGGCGGCGACGGCGCGGACGTTCTCTACGGCGATGCCGGTGATGACATGGTCCACGGCGACACCGGGAACGACGAGCTGCACGGCGGCTACGGCAAAGACAGCCTGTACGGCGATTCCGGCAACGACTTTCTATTCGGCGAGGACGGCGACGACTATCTCGTTGGGGGCACCGGAAACGACACGCTGCGCGGCGGTAACGGAAATGATACGATAGATGGAGGCGAAGGCGTCGACACACTCGACGGCGGCGCCGGCGACGACGTTCTAATGGCCAAGGAAAGCTGGGGCGTGTTCGACGACAGCCCGAACACGCTCATCGGCGGCGACGGCAACGACCGTTTGTACGGCGGCGATGGGGTTGACAATCTCTATGGCGGAACGGGCAACGACACGATCTTAGGTCACGGCGGGCTGGACCTTTTGGTCGGAGGCGAAGGCGACGACCTCCTGGCCGGCGATGGCCGCTCCATAAACGACACCACCAGGGACATATTCTGGTTCGGTGCCAACCATGGCCACGACACCGTCGCCGATTTCACACCCGGCATCGACCAAATCAACTTGTCGAACACCGACTTCGACTTCACGTCGTTCCAGAGCATCCTCCAGCACGCCACCGACATCAACGGCAAGCTGATCATCGAGACCGGTGGCGGCAACACCATCACTCTGACGGGCGTCGGCATCAACGAGATCAGCGCCGCCGACTTCTTTTTCTAGGCGTTCACCCCCACGTCGCAAGCTTTTTGGGTCCGCCCCGCTGCTGCTCCCGGCCGGGGCGGCCTTTTTTCGCCTTCTCCTGTTCCCTCCGGAACATGAACAAGCGTTCACAGAGCGCACCTTCTGATCACGGAGCACGGAAATCCGAGGGAGGTCACTATGGCTCGTAGGCGCATCGACGGCGGCATTGGCAACGACACGATCAACGGCAGCAGCCTCGACGAGGACATCTACGGCTGGTGGGGAAGCGACACCATCTACGGCGGTGGCGGCAACGACCGGATCTACGGCGACGCGGGTCTCGACAGTCTCCACGGCGGCGACGGCACCGACCTCCTGGTCGGCGGCGATCAGAACGACGGGCTCTACGGCGACAGTGGCGCGGACCGGCTGATCGGCGGCAACGGCAATGACTATCTGCGCGGCGGCTCGGGCAACGACCGGCTGGAAGGCGGCAACGACGCCGACATCCTCAAGGGCGACACGGGAGACGACAAGCTCTACGGCGGCAATGGCGCCGACAGGCTCGAGGGCAACGCCGGCAACGATCAGATTTACGGCGGCAACGACAACGACACGATCTATGGCTCGGCCGGCGCCGACTACCTTGCCGGTGAAAGCGGGGCCGACATCTTGGATGGCGGCGACGGCAACGACACCGTGACGGGTGGTTCTGGCGATGACCACATGCACGGCGGTCTCGGCAACGACATCATGAATGGTGACGATGGTGCCGACGACATTCACGGCGACGATGGAGACGACACCCTCAACGGCGGCAACGGCAATGACACCTTGAACGGTGACGCCGGCAGAGACACGCTGCTCGGCCGCGACGGCAACGACCATCTGGGCGGCGGACTGGACGTCGATCACATCTATGGCGGCACCGGCAACGACTACATCTGGGGTGGAGACGGCGATGATTCCCTTTTCGGCGACGAAGGTGACGACCAGATTTTCGGCGACGCCGGCAACGACACGATCGACGGCGGGGAAGGTGCCGACCACATCTACGGAGGCGCCGGCAACGACACCATAACCGCAGGTGGCGGCGGCGCCTTGATCGTCGGCAATACGGCCTTGTTCGTGGCCGGGGAGTACATCGACGGCGGCAGCGGCAACGACACCATCATGGGCTTCTGGGGCAACGACGTTCTGCACGGCGGCTCGGGCAACGACCGCCTGACCGGCAGCCTCGGCAATGACACGCTGTACGGCGAGGCCGGCAACGACATCTTCGTCTTCGGCAACGACGGCGACGACACGGTCGTCGACTTCGAGCACGGCATCGACCGTCTCGACATCTCCGGCACGGTCTTCAATTTCACCACGTTGCAGAGCTCGCTTGGGCCCACGAGATCAACGGCGCCACGATCATCGACACCGGTGGCGGCAACTCGATCGAGCTGATGGGAGTGCATATCAACGACCTGACCGCCTCGGACTTCATCTTCTAGTCGTCCTGGCCCTCCTGCCGCTGCCATCGCCGGACGATCCGCCAGATTTGACGGGTCGGTCCGGCGATGGCATGTCTTGGCCCGGCCTGGTACCGCCGCGTCGAAGCGACTTGCCGGATGAGACATGCTGAGAATTGACGAGCCGACCGTCGATCGCGTGATGAGCTGGGATCGCCTGGTCCAGCGGATGATCGATGGCCATCGCCTGCAGAAGCCGGAGGCCGGCGACATTCTGGTGCGACTCGGCACCAACGCGATCTTCGTCCGCACCGCCGGTATCGAGGGCCTGGGCTTCGCGGTCAAGGCCGTGACGGTCTTCCCGGACAATCCGCCGCCGGTGCCGAGCATCCAGGGCGAGGTCCTGCTTTTCGACAGGGAACAGGGCCAGATCATCGCCTCGATCAATGCCGCTGCCGAGACGCGCTGGAAGACTGCCGGCGATTCGGCGCTCGGTTCGAAGCTCTTGTCCCGCGAGGATAGCCGGTCGCTTCTGATGATCGGAGCGGGCACCATGTCCGAGCCGCTGATCCGGGCACATATGGCCGTCAGGCCCGGGATCGAGCGCGTGGCGATCTGGAACCGGACTGCAGCCCGCGCCGAGGCTGTTGCCGGGCGACTGGCCGATCTGAAGCGACCGGTCGCCGTCGCGAGCGACCTCGCCGGGGCCGTTGCCGAAGCCGATATTGTCACCTGCGCCGTCATGTGCGCGAAACCCGTCCTCGAGGGCCGCTGGCTCAAGCCCGGTGCCCATGTCGACCTCGTCGGCGCCTACCGGCTCGATATGCGGGAGGCCGACGACGAGGTGATGCGGCGGGGGCGCATCTTCGTGAACTACCGCGGCAGCACCATCGGCCATATCGGTGAGATCGAGACGCCGCTGAAAGCCGGGATCATCCGCAAGGAGGATATCCTTGCTGATCTTTACGATCTCGTCGGCGGGACGCCAGGACGGCGTGCAAACGACGAGATAACCGTCTACAAGAATGGCGGCGGTGCCCATCTCGACCTTATGACGGCGCTGGCCATCGTCGAAGGCGTCAAGGCTGAGGGAGCGGTCCACAGATGACGAGAGCGAAACGCGACGTGCGCCCCATGGCCGTCTTCAACGCCGGCCCGTTCCGCGCCAGCAAGGACGGCTTCTACGACTACGCCGGCGGCGACAATGATGTGCTGTTCGCCGATACCATGCAGATTGCCCGCGAGGATGTCATAGAGGTGCGGGTGCAGGACGACGACTGCCGCTACCCCGATGCCGATGAGATCGCCGGTGTCGTGGTCTCGGGCTCGGCCTCCATGGTGACCGACCGCCATCCCTGGTCCGAGCGAACGGCGCAATGGATCGCCGACAACGACGGCAAGCTGCCGATCCTCGGCGTCTGCTTCGGGCATCAGATCGTCGCCCATGGCCTGGGCGGCGATATCGCTTGGCTGCCGGGGCCGTCCGAATACGGTACGGGCGACATCCGCCTCGAGCCAGGCGCGGCGAGCGACCCGCTCTTCATGGGCATTCCGGACGTCTTTCAGGCGCAGATCGCGCATTCGCAGACCGTGACGAAGTTGCCGAAAGGCGCGAAACTGCTGGCGACAAACCGTTTCGGGGTCCAGGCGGCGCGCATGTCGAAGACCTCTTGGGGCGTCCAGTTCCACCCCGAGTACGACGCCGGCATCATGCGTGTGCTGTTTGACGGCTACCCCGAGTACATCGAGGGTCGTGGTGTCGATGTCGCCCGCGAGCGGGCCGGCTTGAGGGAGACACCGTTGGCGCTACAGGCGCTTCGGAACTTCGCCGCGCTCGTCAAGGCGCGGATGAAGGTGCCCGCGGACGCGTGAAGCACCGATCGATCTGAACGGCATGCGCCTTGGCGTGCAAGGCGAAGACGTTGGCACCGTTGAGCCTGGCCGCGTGTTTCTGCTGGAGACGCCTGCCCCGCTCGCTGTAAGCGCGGTATCCGGCCTTCTTCAGCAGTGCAAGCACCTCGGCTTGATTGCGCTGAACCTCGACCATGACGATCGGCCGATGGCGCCGGAGTACGCGGGCCATGCCTCGCAGCACCTCGAGCTCGAAACCTTCGACATCGATCTTGACGAAATCGGGCGGTGCTCCCGTCTTCGCCACGTAGTCATCGATGGTCGTCACGTCGATCTCGCGGGCGACGACCCGAACGGCCCGCGGATCGGCCATGGCGGCGTTGCGGCTCAACCCCTCGAACTCCGGCACGAGCGAGTTGTTCTGCCCGGCGAGGCTTTCGAGATAGATCGTCGCCTTGCCGCTCTCGGCCGCAGCTCCCTTACGAACCAGAGTGACGTTGGCGTGTCCGGCGATGTTACGTTCGATATACGGAAGGTTGTTCTCGCCGGGCTCGAAGACGTGGACGCGTCCGGCGGGGCCGACAAGCTGGGCAAAGAACAGCGTCAGGTAGCCGATATGACCGCCGATGTCGTAGACCGTGTTCTCCGGTGCGATGAGCTGGCGGCAGAGCGCCATCGTCGTCGCCTCGCGATGGCGGCCATGATACCAGTAGCCTTTGTGCGTGTAGAGATTGAGCCGAAGCGGATCGCCGGTATGGTGATGACGGATCTTGATGTCGCGGGACACCAGCTTCAAGGCGGCAAGCCCCAGCCGCCGCGGCCAATGTCTCCAGCTCTGCACCCATCCCCCCGCTTACGCCTCGGTCGGGCTAGGCTCATATCACCTCCGGCTGCTGCGGACGAGTGCGCACGGCGTCCTATTGCGGCGCTGGTAGCCACACGGCTAGACTCGAACGATGGCCCAAGAACCCGCCTCTGAACTGAAGATCGCGCTCGCGCAGCTCAACCCGGTGGTCGGCGACCTCGACGGCAACGCCGCCATGGCCCGAGCGGCGCGCGCCGAGGCCCAACGCCTCGGTGCCGACCTCATCGTTCTCTCGGAGCTGTTCCTCACCGGCTATCCGCCCGAGGACCTTGTCTTGAAGCCGGCTTTCCGCCAGGCCGCGCGCAGGACGGCAGAGCTCCTCGCCAAGGACACGGCCGATGGCGGACCGGCGATTCTCATCGGCAGCGTGTGGGAGGACGATGGCCAGACCTACAATGCGGTCCTGCTCATGGAGGAGGGGCGCATCAGCGCTGCGCGCTACAAGGTCGACTTGCCGAACTACGGCGTCTTCGACGAGAAGCGCGTGTTTGCGGCCGGCCCGATGCCCGGGCCCATCGCGTTCAAGGGCGTGCGCATCGGCGTGCCGATCTGCGAGGACATCTGGCAGCCGGACGTCGTCGAATGCCTCGAGGAGACCGGCGCCGAGTTGCTGATCGTCCCCAACGGCTCGCCCTACTCCGACGGCAAGCACGACACACGCATGCAGATCGCCGTGGCGCGCGTCACCGAGTCGGGCCTGCCGCTCGCCTACGTCAATCAGGTCGGCGGACAGGATGAGCTCGTCTTCGAGGGCGCCTCCTTCGTCCTCAACGCCGACCGTTCGCTGGCGGTGCAAATGCCCGCGTGGGAGGACAGCATCCGTCTCACCATCTGGCGACGGGAGAGCGATCGCTGGCGGTGCGAGAGGGGCGAGAGGGCACTGATCGAAGAAGGCGATCTGTCCGCTTATCTCGGGTGCGTCGTCGGCCTCAGGGACTACGTGCGCAAGAACGGCTTTCCCGGCGTCGTGCTCGGTCTCTCCGGCGGTATCGATTCGGCGATCGTCGCGGCCATGGCCGCCGATGCACTCGGTCCCGAGCGTGTCCACGCCCTGATGCTCCCCTACAAATACACCTCGAGCGATAGCCTCGTCGATGCCGCCCAATGCGCCGAGGCGCTCGGCATCCGCTACGATGTCGTATCGATCCACGAGCCTGTCGACGGCTTCATGTCGGCCCTCGAGCCGTTGTTCGCCGGCACGCCTTCGGGAACGGCGGAGGAGAATGTCCAGTCCCGCGTGCGCGGCACGTTGCTGATGGCCGTCTCGAACAAATTCGGCTCGATGCTGGTGACAACCGGCAACAAGTCCGAGGTGTCCGTCGGCTACGCCACGCTCTACGGCGACATGAACGGTGGCTTCAATCCGATCAAGGACCTCTACAAGATGGAGGTCTACCGGCTCGCGGCCCTGCGGAACACCATCCTGCCGAAGGGGGGGCTCGGACCCGCAGGCGTGGTCATCCCCGAGCGAATTCTGACCAAGGCGCCGACCGCCGAGTTGAAGCCCAATCAGAAGGACCAGGACACGCTACCGCCCTACGAGGTTCTCGACGACATTCTTGAATGCCTGGTCGAGCACGAGATGCCGATCGCCGAGATCGTCCGTCGTGGCCACCCGCTCGAGGTCGTCCGGCGGGTCGAGCGGATGCTCAATATCGCCGAGTATAAGCGCCGGCAGGCAGCGCCGGGCGTCAAAATCTCGAGCCGGAACTTCGGTCGCGACCGTCGCTACCCGATCACCAACAAGTTCCGCGACACCAGCGGCTGACCCCGAGCCAGCCCAGGACGGAGACCAGAGATCATGTCACCACGGTCGCACGGCCTCACCGAGGCCTTTCACGCCTACATGCTGTCAGAGATGGTGGCCGTTCCCCCGGCTGTCGAACGGTTGGCCGCGGCAGCCGACAAGCTCCCTGAGCGCAACATGCGCATGGCCGCCGAGCAGGGTCGTTTCATGGCTTTCCTGATCGAGATCATCGGCGCCCGGGAAGTGATCGAGGTGGGCACCTTCGTCGGCTACGGCACGCTATGGATGGCCTCGGCACTGCCGCCGAATGGCCGACTGGTCACGCTCGATATCGATGCCCGGTATCCTGAGATCGGCCGACCGTTCTGGCGCGAGGCGGGCGTCGAGAGCCGGATCGACCTCCGGATCGCGCCCGCCCTGTCGTCGCTCGACCGGCTACGGCGGGAGGGCGGCGACGGCCGCTTCGACATGGCCTTCATCGACGCCGACAAATCGAACTATGTCGCCTACTACGAGCATTGCCTCGCCCTGATCCGTCCCGGTGGCCTGATCCTGATCGACAACGTGTTTTGGGGTGGCGATGTCGCCGATCCCGCCAACACGACGGCGGACACCCAGGCGATCCGCGCCGTCGTCGCCACCGTCATGGGCGACCGCCGTGTCTCGGCCGCCACAATCCCGATCGGCGACGGCTTGACGTTGGTCCGGAAATCGCAAATGCCGGAAACGGATTGATCTCGCGCAAGGCAGGCGCGGCCCGGTCGCCTAGCCTTTGTCTTTCAATGGCAATGGAACGCACTCATGAATCATCGACACCGTAAGGTCCTCGCCTCCCTCTTCGCCCATCCGATCAGCGCCAATATCGACTTCAAGGCGGTCGAGGCGGTGCTTAGGGAGATCGGGGCCGAGATCGAGGAGAAGCACGGCAGCCGCATCGGCGTGACGCTGAACGGCCACACTGTCGCTTTCGCCCATGCCCATCACTCGCTTCCCAAAGACGAGGTGGTGCAGATCCGCAAATTCCTGGAGGCCGCCGGCATCACGCCCGAAAAATACCCGGCCTGACCTCAGGCTTTCCGCACCCAGACTTTGTTGTCGTGGAAGGGCGCGCCCCCATAGGGCGCGGCCTGGTCCGCGCCGGTCAGCGTATTGATGCCCTCGCCGCCGACGAAGTGCGCGTTGGGTGCGATGCCCTCGATGACGGCGACGCCGGGCTGCACGCCTGCGAAGGCCTTCGCCCATAGACCGATTTCGCCCCTCGTATTGCCCATGCGAATGGCATCGCCGTCCTTGATGCCGAGCCCTGCTAGATCCTCCGGATGCATCATGGCGGAGGGCCGGCCATGTTTCTCACGGCTCGTCTCCGTCTCGTTGAAGCTCGAGTTGAGGTAGGCGCGCGCGGGTGCGGTCACGAGCCGGAACGGATGCGCCTCGTCCGCGTTCTCGGTGACATCCCAGTGATCCGGCAGCGCCGGCAGCTCAGCATACCGCCCCTTCGGGCCGTCGTTCCTGACGGGAATGCTCGTCCATTGCGGCTTGAAGCGGAACTTGCCGTCCGGCCAGCCGAAGCCCGCGAGATAGTGCGACTCCTCGAACGATGGCTGCACGTCCTTCCAGCGGCCGGCCTCGAGCTCGGTGAGCGTGCCGTGGCCGGAGGCCTGCAACGTGTGATCGATGAGCTCGCGGGGACTCATGGCGAAGCCCGGATGCTCGGCGCCGACGCGCTTGGCGATCTCGACGATCACATCATGGTTCGACCGGCACTCGCCGGGCGGCTCGATAAGTTTGGGCCCGAGCTGGACATGCGAGTGGCCAGACGCCTGATAGAGATCGTCATGCTCGAGGAACATGGTGGCGGGAAGCACGATATCGGCGAGCTTGGCCGTCTCGGTCATTACCTGCTCGTGGACGCAGACGAACAGATCATCGCGCATGAAGCCTTGGCGGACCTTTCGCTGCTCGGGCGCCACCTCGAGTGGATTGGTGTTCTGGATGAGCATGGCCGTCACGGGCGGGCCGCCGCGGAGATCATAGGCGTCGCCCACGAGCGCCGGGCCGATGCGCGACTGGTCGATGGCGCGGATCGACGTGTCGCGCCGGTCGAGCCCCTCGATCAGCGTCTTGTCCCAGTGATAGATGCCGGCCTGGGAATGCATGGCACCGCCGCCTTCATGCTGCCAGGCGCCCATGACAGTTGCGACCGACAGCACCGAATGCATGGCATGTGCGCCGTTGCGCGAGCGTGTGAAGCCGAAGCCCAGGCGGAAATAAGTTCGCGGATGATCGCCGAGCAGTACGGCGAAAGACTCGATCTCGGCGACGGATAGACCGGTGATCGCACTCGCCCATTCGGGCGTGCGGGACGCCAGGTGCGCCTCCAGCTCGTCTGGACAATCAGCATATTTGGCGAGATACGCCCGATCCACCTTGCCGTCGCGGAACAGGCAATGCATGACGGCGCAGGCCAGCGCGCCATCGGTGCCGGGGCGAAGGATCAGACCGACATCGGCCTGCTCCACGGTGCCGTTCCGGTAGACGTCGACGGCAATGATCTTCGTGCCACGCCGCTTCCGCGCCTCGGTGGCATGGGTCATGACATTGACCTGTGTCGCCACCGGATTGCCGCCCCAGATGACGATCACATCGGCCTTGGCCATCTCGCGCGAGTCAGGTCCATGGAGCTTGCCCGTGCCGGCAACGAAGCCTGGATAGGAGGTCCCGACGCAGATCGTGGAATAGAAGCGCGAGTAACGCTTGGCGTGCCTAAGCCGCTCGATGCCATCGCGCATCACGAGGCCCATGGTGCCGGCATAGTAGTAAGGCCAGACCGCCTCGGGCCCCAGTTGTCGCTCCGCCTTCAGAAAGGCTTCGGCGGTCAGATCGAGTGCATCATCCCAAGAGATGCGCTCGAACTCGCCCGAACCCTTGGGCCCCTTGCGCCGCAGTGGATGGAGCAGCCGATCCTTGTGATGCACGCGCTCGGCGTAGCGGGCCACCTTCGCGCAGACCACGCCTTTCGTGTAGCTGTTGGCCTTGGCGCCGCGAACCCGGCCGATACGGCGCTCGTCCAGGAGCTCGACCTCGAGCGCACAGGTCGACGGACAATCGTGCGGGCACGCGGTATGGCCGATCGGGATTTTCGCGTCCATTGCTGTCACCCCAGGTGATTTGCCGTGGAATCTAGACTATCCAAGTCAGGATTGCACGCCCGAGGAGCACACGAGATGACAGCCACGATCCGACCTGTTCAGCAACCAGAGAAAGCCCGCTGGGAGGAGCTGTTTCGCGCCTACGGCACGTTCTACAAGGTCGACGTGACGCCTCAGGCCGTCGAGGCGGTCTGGGGCTGGATCCACGATCCGGCCGAGCCCTTCTGGTGCGACGTTGCCGAAGATGGCCAAGGCAAGCTCATCGGCATGACCCAGTACCAGATGATGCACCGCTCGCTCGGCGGAAGCATGGTCGTCTATCTGTCCGATCTCTACGTCGAGCCGGGCCTCAGGGGCGGCGGCGTTGGACGCGCACTGATCGAGCACGTTCTGGCCTTCGCCAAGGCCAGGGGTGCTCCGAGCGTGCGCTGGCTGACGCAAGACTTCAACTACAAGGGCCGCATGCTCTACGACACCTTCGCGCCGAAGTCGGACTTCATCCTCTACAATGTGCCGGTCGCATGAGGACGGCGTCGGCGGCTCCCAGTTCAACCGCTAAGCTCCCATTGCCCCCTTCTCGAGCACCGGCACGCGCGTTGCGGGCGGCGTGTTGCGGCTACGGCCGATTCGCGGAATGCCGTCGATCACGACCATGCCGAGACCGGGCAGGTCTCCGAGATTGATGCTGTCGAGCACATCGCGGCCGGCCGAATGCTGGGCCTTGTCGATGAAGATGAGATCAGCGGGGCGGCCGACCTCGACGAGTCCGCAGTCGAGCTTGCGGATCCGCGCCGTGTTGCCCGTCGCGCAGGCGATCGATTGCTCTGCCGGTAGGCCACCGAGCCCCGACAACAGGGCGATCATCCTGAGAATCCCGAGCGGCTGAACGCCGGAGCCCGCCGGACTATCGGTGCCGAGGATCACCCGATGCAGATTGCGGGTCTCATGGGCGGTCTTCAGGGCCGCGATGGCGATTCGCTCGTTGCCGTTGTGGACGAGCTCGATGGCGCGCTTCGAAACCTCGCACAGCTCGCAGACGTGGGCCTCCGGCAGCGCCGTATGGCCCCCATTGATATGCCCGATGACATCGGCGTCCGCCTCGAGCACGGTGTCCTTGTCGATGAGGCCGGAGCCTGGGATCGACGGCCCGCCGGTATGGATTGTCGATTGGATGCCGTGCTTCCTGGCCCAGGCGACCATTTCTTTCGCCTCGTAGCCGGCCTTGACGCTGCCGAGACCGACCTCGCCCAGCAACGTGACGCCAGCCTTGGCCAGCTCCGCAAAATCGCTTTCGACCATGCCCTTCTCGAGCACCGGCGCCCCCGCCATCAACTTGACGCCGCCGGGCCGGAAGCCGGTGAAGGCGCGTTGCGCGGTAATGGCGAGCGCCTTGAGGCCGACGACATCCTTCGGCCGGCCGGGCAGATGCACCTCGCCCGCCGAGACCATGCAGGTGACACCGCCGTGCATGAAGGACTCGATCCAGCCGAGCTGGTTCTGCCGGGGCGTCCAGTCGCCGAAAACGGGGTGGACATGGCTGTCGATGAGACCGGGGGCGACCGCCACGCCGGCGGCATCGATCACGGTGGTCGCGCCGTCGAGATCCAGATCCTTGGCTTGGCCGATGCCGGTGATCCGCCCGTTGACGGCGACGATCGTGTCGGCGTCCGTCAACGGCTTCTCCAGATCGCCCGTCAGCAACAAGCCGATGCTCTTGACGACGAGCTTGGTCATGCCGCCTTGGACGGCAGGGGCGTCGTGGGCCATGGTGGACCTCCTTCTCATCCCTCTTGATAGATGACGAGCTTACCGGGCCATTGGCCACCCCGTCGAGTGACGCGTGGTCCGGTGTCGGCTAGCTTGGAACGAGGAGACAACCCATGCACCGCCGCACCCTCATCATCGATTGCGATCCAGGCCTCGACGACGCGGTCGCTATTGCTCTGGCCCACTCGGCGCCGGAGATCGAGCTGACGGCTGTCACCACGGTCGCCGGCAATGCCGGGATCGAGACGGTGACACGGAACGCGCTCGGCATCGTCGCCGCGCTCGGCGGCGGCGTGCCCGTGCATCGCGGCTGCGGTCAGTCGCTCGTGCTGCCGCCGCCGCGGACGTCCGCCGCACTCTGGGGCGGCGACGGCGATCTCCATCTCGCAGCGCGCGGCAAACCGGACGCCGAGCACGCCGTGACCCGGCTCATCCGCCACATCGAGGCGAGCCGGCGATCCGGCGCGGCCATCGTCGCCATCGGCCCGCTGACCAACCTCGCTGTCGTGCTGACGATGCGGCCCGATCTCAGATCCCGTATCGGCGTCATCGTCGTCATGGGCGGCGGCATCGATCACGGGAATGCGACGCCGAAGGCCGAGCTCAACATCTGGGTCGATCCGCATGCCGCGCATTCGGTCTTCGCATCGGGCGTGCCGGTCGTGCTGGCGCCGCTCGACATCACCGAGCCGCTGAGGGTGCCGCCGGACGTGGTGGCCGAGCTCGCGAAGTCGAAGGCGAGACCGGCAAAACTCGTCGCTCGCCTGATGCCGCTCGCCGGCCTCGAGAGTCATCCGGCCTCGATCTACGACGCAGCGACGATCGCCTGGCTGCTCTGGCCCGACCTTTTCAAGGCGAAGCCGGGCCGCATCACCGTCGATCTCGATCCCGGCGCACGCCTCGGCCAGACGACCTTCAAGTCGAGCACATCCGGCGCGCATCTGCTGTTGACGGCCGTCGACCAACGGCGTTTCTTCGAACGCTTCACGGCACAGCTCTTGGACGAGGCCTAGCGAATGAGCGTCACCGTCTTCGGCTCGATCAACATCGATGTTACCGCGTACGCCGAGCGCATTCCAGCGATCGGCGAGACCCTTCACGGCACCGCTTACAAGACGGGTCTCGGTGGCAAAGGGGCCAATCAGGCCGTCGCCGCCGCCCGGCTCGGCGTGCCGACGGCGTTCGTCGGCCGGGTCGGCGGCGACGGTTTCGCCGACGAGGCGGCCCGCCAGATCGCCGGCTACGGTGTCGATGCCGGCCTGCTCCTCCGCGACCGGGATGCGGCGACCGGCATCGCGGTCATCGGCGTCGATGCCGAGGGACGGAACGTCATCTGGGTCATCGCGGGCGCCAACGGCCGGCTCGACGCTACGGATGTCGAGCGCGCCCAACCCCAGCTCGCGCGCTCAAAAGTTCTACTCCTTCAGATCGAGGTGCCGCTCGAGTCCTCGCTCGCCGCAGCCGCCGTCACCCGCGCGGCCGGAGGCCTTGTCGTGCTCGACCCTGCGCCTGTTCCGCCCTCCGGTGTGGCGGACCAGGTCTATACCGCCGTCGATATCTTGACGCCGAACGAGGTGGAGACCGGCATGCTGCTCGGCACGACGCCGCGTACGGCCGACGACGCATTGTCGTCGGCGCGCGCGCTTCGCGCCCGCGGAGCACGAACCGCCATCGTCAAGATGGGGGCGCTCGGCGCTGCCTACTCAGGACCCGAGGGCGAAGCCTTCGTGCCCGCGTTCAAGGTCCAGGCGGTCGATACGGTGGCGGCCGGCGACTGTTTCAACGGCGGCCTGGCCGCCGGGCTTGCCCAGGGGCTGAGCCTCGCGGAGGCGATGCGCATGGCCTCGGCCACCGGTGCCCTCGCCACCACCCGCCAGGGCTCGGCCGAGGCCGCGCCGACGCTGGCAGAGGTCCGGAAGCTGCTGGGCGGCTCCTAAAGGCTATCACGCGACCGCCCTTGCCTCGCCATGTCAAACCACTATGATTCGCGAAACCGAACGCCATTGCGTGCTTATGGGTTGCCGATCCATCCAACCAGCCGGACGACTGGACCGTAACTGATCATGGCAAGCCCTCTCGTGATAGCCCTCGACGCAATGGGCGGCGACCACGGTCCCGATGTGGTCGTGCCGGGCGCCGAGTTGTCGCTCATCCGCCATCCCGAGATCAGCTTTTGCTTTTTCGGCGACGAGGTCCGCATCCGTCCCCTCGTCGAGGCGCGCCCGGCGCTCAAGGCGCGCGCGGAGATCGTGCATACCGATGTCGTCGTCGGCATGGACGAGAAACCAAGTCAGGCGTTGAAGCGCGGCAGGCACGGCTCGAGCATGTGGCTGGCGGTCAACGCAGTGAAGTCGGGTGACGCCACGGTCGCCGTCTCGGGCGGCAATACCGGCGCGCTGATGGCCATGTCCAAGCTCGCCCTCAAGACCCATCCCGGCATCGAGCGGCCCGTCATCTCCGCCATTTGGCCGACCGTCGATGCGGAGTGCATCGTTCTCGATGTCGGCGCCAATGTCGGCGCCACGGCCGAACAGCTCGTCAGCTCGGCCCTGCTCGGGGCCGCTATGGCGCGCGCCCTGTTCGATATCGAGAAGCCGAGCGTCGGCCTCCTCAACATCGGCGTCGAGGAGGTCAAGGGTCTTGACGAGATCAAGCGGGCCCACGCCTGGCTCAGGGACGCCGCGCCACCATTCACTTACAAGGGCTTCGTCGAGGGCGACCAGATCGGGCACGGCATCGTCGATGTCGTCGTGACCGACGGCTTCACCGGCAATATCGCGCTGAAAACGGCAGAGGGCACCGCCAAGCAGATCGGCCAGTACCTGCGCCAGGCCATGACGCGGTCGCTGCTATCCAAGCTCGGCGCCTATCTGGCCCAGGGGGCGTTTACCGTACTGAAGCGAAAAATGGATCCCCGCAGGCTTAACGGCGGCGTTTTCCTGGGGTTGAACGGACTCGTGATAAAGAGTCACGGCGGCACCGATGCAATGGGCTTTGCGAGTGCCATCGATCTCGGCTACGACATCGCCCGGGCCGGCCTCATGGAGAGGATCGGCAACGATCTCAAGGGCTTCGACCGAAGCTCTCTCTCCTCGCTCGCAAGCTAGCGAGGCAAGCCGAAAGCGAGGCGATGCGTGGCCGTCATCCGTTCCGTCATCAGGAGCTGCGGCGCCTATCTGCCGGCCCGGGTCGTCACCAACAGCGAGCTCGCTGAGACCGTCGACACCAGCGACGCCTGGATCAAGGAGCGGACAGGCATCAGCGCCCGCCACATCGCCGCGGAGGGTGAGCTCACCTCAGATCTCGGTGCACACGCCGCCAAGCAGGCGCTGGTCAGGGCCGGCGTCGACGCCTCCGAGGTCGACTTGATCGTCTGCGCCACCTCGACGCCCGACCTGACCTTCCCGGCGACGGCCGTGGCGATCCAGGCCAAGCTCGGCGTCAAGCCAGGTGCTGCCGCCTTCGACGTGCAGGCGGTATGCTCGGGCTTCGTCTATGCCCTCGCGGTCGCCGATGGCCTGCTCAAGGGCGGTCCTTACAAACGCGCGCTCGTCATCGGCGCGGAGACCTTCTCGCGCATCATCGACTGGAGCGACCGGACAACCTGCGTGCTGTTCGGCGACGGCGCTGGCGCGCTACTGCTCGAGGCCCAGCCGCAGCATGGCACCATCGAGGATCGCGGCATCCATGTCAGCCGCCTGCACGCCGACGGTCGTTTCGCCGACAAGCTCTATGTCGATGGCGGCCCGTCCTCCACCAAGACCGTCGGGCATCTGCGAATGAACGGACGCGAGGTGTTCCGGCATGCCGTCTCGAACATCTCGAGCGTCGTGCTGGAGACCTTGGTCGACACGGGGCTCGCGGCCGACGAGGTCGACTGGTTCGTGCCGCATCAGGCGAACGAGCGCATTCTCGACGGCACGGCGAAGAAGATCGGTATCCCGAACGACAAGGTCGTCATCACTGTCGACCGGCACGCCAACACCTCCGCGGCCTCCATTCCCCTGGCGCTCAACACCGCAGTGGAGGATGGACGGATCAAGGAAGGCCAACTGATCCTCATGGAAGCCATGGGCGGCGGTTTCACCTGGGGCGCGGTGCTCGCACGCTGGTAGCTGGGCCCTTCGGCCGAGTTTCGGAAAAACCTTGGATTTCATGGGTTTGTTGCGCGATCAATATTGACCGCGCCAAATTGCTGCGCCTATATGGTTAACGAGTGCAGCAGGGGAGGTCGTTGGCGGCTATGGGTAGCAAGACGCTGACACGTGCCGATCTGGCGGAAGCGCTGGTGCAAAAGGTCGGGTTGCCGCGCAACGAAAGCCAGGAGCTGGTCGAGCGCGTGCTGGGGGAAATCACGAGCACGCTGGAGCGCGGCGAGGCGGTGAAGCTGTCCTCGTTCGGATCGTTCTCGATCCGCAGCAAGGGCCAGCGTGTCGGCCGCAATCCCAAGACCGGCAAGGAAGTGCCGATCACGCCGCGGCGCGTCCTGGTTTTTCGCGCCAGCAACATCATGAAGTCACGGATCAACAGCACGCTCGGCGGCCGAAAGTCTACCGCCTCCCGGTGACGGCTGGCTGAAGGTCGGCCCGCCGACGCGCGGCGGGCGCGTGCGGTGTCGCGACGGAAGCCGGTTGCGCGTTTCGAACATGAGGTGTTGCCGCCGAGGTGGAACGAGGTGCCGGAAGTGCCCGCCCATATTTCCGCCCACTCTTGAGGCAGACAGTTGAAAAGCTGCCCACTGTTGGGCGGGTCGAGATCGGTCCAAAGTTTGCGGCCCCATATAGGGGAGAGACCCGGAGTCCGATCAGTGCGTCGCATCCGCTCCGCAAAGGATGCGGCCGTCGGTGTCATGCGGTGTGGGAAGACGGGAGCATCGGCTCCGGTCGAGTAAGACGAGGGTGACTTTGGCCAAGGCGGTCGACGCGTTCCGGACCATCAGCGAGGTCGCTGAGGACCTGAACGTTCCCAAGCATGTGCTGAGATTCTGGGAAGGCAAGTTCCCCCAGCTCCGGCCGATGAAGCGCGGCGGTGGGCGCCGCTTCTATCGGCCCGAGGACGTCGATCTGCTGAAGGGAATCCGCCATCTCCTCTACGATGCGGGCTACACGATCAAGGGCGTGCAGAAGGTGATGCGCGACAGCGGCCTCGATTGGGTCAAGGCATGCGCTCGAACCGCCAACGCGAGCACCGGTCGCGGCAACGAGCCGGCGGCCGAGAAACCCAAACGCGGCCGCCCGCGCTCGACCGGGCTGAACGAGGCGCAGCGGCGCCAATTGCAGGCGGCGCTCGAGGAGCTGGAGAGCCTCAAGGGCATGCTCGCGGCGGCAGGCTTCTAACGCCCGCCGCTCAGCGGTACTGCCAGAACGCATAGGCCGTCATGACGATGGCCCAACCGATGAGCCCGCTTCGGATGGTCCGGTGGGGCAGTGTCTTGGCGATCCGGACCATGGCGTAGCCGCCGACCCAGGCACCCGCCATCATGATCAGCGACGGCCCCCAGCGAATGATTCCGGTGCGCGCGAAGATGGCGATGCTGATGAGCGCCATCAAGGAGATTGTCACATTGCGGATGGCGTTCGACTGATGGATGTCGAGGGACGAGAACATGGCATGGATCGCGAATAGCACGATCGACATGCCGAGCCCGAAATAGCCGCCGTAGACGTAGACAATGAACTCGAGCGCAAGCGACAGCCAGATCCAGCGCTCGCCATCGAAGGCGAAGTCACGCTCGAGTCGCCGCTTGATCGCGGGCCCGGCGACGAATGAGGCCGTCGCAAAGGCCAGCAGCCAGGGGATCGCGCGATGGAACGAGGCCTCTCCGAGACCAACGAGCAGCAGTGCGCCGATCACGCCGCCGGCCGCCGCGAGCGCCAGGCGGATCCCGAGATGGCGGCGCACCTGAGCGATGTCGTGGCGGTAGACATAGGTGCCGACGATGTTCGCAGGTACGACGGCGACGAAGTTGGCGGCATTGGCCTCGAGCTCGCTCAGGCCCGCCGCGATCAGCAGCGGAAAGGTGAGGAAACCCGCGCCTCCCGCCATGACATTGACAGTTCCGGCGATCAGCCCGCCGACGAACAGCAGCGCTATCGTCACAACATCCATACCCGCCCTGACATCGCTGTGCCGCTGGCTGTTGCGCTACGGCAGGTTCTGAATGAAACGCCAGACGCGGCCTGAGCCGCGCCACCGATCGTCGAGCACGCGCGCGCATGCGGTTCAACACGCATCGAGAGCCCACCGTGGAAAGCGGACCATCGGCTTGTCGGGCTCCGCACTAGCGACGAGCGACATTGCCTTCGCCCCGAGCCAGATACACACCGACGAGACAGACCGCAAACCCCGCAAGCCCGGCCACCGTCATCGGTTGGCCGAACATTGCCCAAGCCCACAGCATGGTGACGGGCGGCGTCAAGTAGATGAGGCTGCCGACGCGCACCGCACCCATGCGCTGCACGGCAAGGTAGTAGGCCGCATAGCCACCGGCCGTCGAGATCAGGATCGCCCAGGCGACAGCCGCCGCAAAGCGTCCATCCCAGGTTGGCAGGAGCGCGCCATCGGCCCAGGCAAAGGGCAGGGTGCAAATCACGGTGACGAGCGATTGAAATGCAAATGAGGCGAGGAAATCGCTCCCGTCCCATCTCGCCTTGGTGAGCAGCGTGGCAGTCACGATGCTGAGCGTCGAGCCGAAGGCAAGCACGTAGCCGAGGGTCTCGCCGGGGCTCGGCGCACCGACGGCGATGACGACGCCGGCGAGGCCGATGAGCAATCCGAGCCATTGCCGCCAAACGACATGCTCGCCGAGCACGGGTCCCGCGAGCACCGCCGTCATCAACGGCTGCAGCGCCCCGATCAGAGCCGCCGTGCCGGCCGGGGCGCCGATGTCGATCGCCTTGATGCCCAGCGAGAGGCAACAGAACATGCCGACAAAACCGATCGCACCGTGCAGCAGAAACCACCGCCAGCCGGGCGGATGACGAATGATCGGCCACAGCCACGGCAACAGCGCCAAGGCGACGATGATGAACCGCCACAGGAGAACCGAGAAGATCGAAACCGTGGTCGCGGCGAGAATGGCGCCGACAAATCCCGAGCTCCAGCCGATGACGACGCCGGCCTCGAGCGCGAGATTCGGGATTCTGGCGCCGAGCTTCACTGCACGTGTCGTCTCAGCGCTCACACGAGCCTCTTCGATGAATCGATGTGCTGTCGACGCCGTGTCGAACGTCAGGTTACGTCCACCGTCTCTCGTACTTAGGTCACCATTCCACGCGCATCTACCTTGACTGCGCCCAGCACCTCGCCACCGGCGACCAGCACGATACGGTCGTATAGGTTGCTCACCGGACAGACATGGTTCGGCACGATGCGGACGAGATCGCCGACCCTGGGCTTCCGGTTCGTGCGCGAGACGTCGAGATAGCCGTGCTCCTCGTTGACGTTGTAGATCGGCGCGTCATTCAAGTCGGCAACACTGCCGAAGCCGGTCAAGCCCATGAGGTCGCTGGTCAAGGCCTTGGAGCCCGCATCGACGATGGCGCGGTCGACATGCGGGCGGCTGACGACCGTCGCGAGCACAGTCAGCGCGCAATCCTCAGGCTTGGCTGCGCCGGCCGCGACCGTCGCGCGATCGTGATAGATGTAGGTTCCGGCGCGATACTCGGTCAGCGGCGCCAGGCCTTCGTTGCTCCACATGTCCGGTGTACCACCGCTCGAGACGGTCTCGACCGAAATGCCATCTCGGGCAAGGCGATCCTTCGCCTCCTCGAAGAAAGCCGCACCAGCGAGCCGTCCCCCCGATTTCGGGTAGGTCATGAGCCCGCCGAACACGAGCTGCGGTGACCCCGCGATCCGACGGGCGAGGCGGCGCGCATCCTCGGGCGTCTGCATGCCGTTCCGGCCCGCCCCCGTGTCGCATTCCACGAGCACGGCGAGGCGCCGGCCGCCGGCCTCTGCGGCCTCCTCGAGAGCGCTGACGATCTCCTCGGAATCGGCGACGACCTTGATATCGGTCGTCCGCATCAGCGCGGCGAGCCGCGCGAGCTTCGAGCGGCCGATGATGTTGAAGGTCAGCAGCATGTCGCGGATGCCGGCCGCCGCCATCACCTCCGCCTCACCGAGCTTCTGCACCGTGATGCCCTTGGCGCCCTCGGCGATCTGATGCTGCGCGAGGCCGACGAGCTTGTGCGTCTTGATGTGCGGACGATTGACGAGGCCGGCCGCATCGCAATGGCTCTGCCAGCGCGTCAGATTCCGTTCAACGATATCGAGGTCGATGACCGGCACCGGCGTCTCGAGATCCTCGAGGCGGCGCCCGGCGGGCTCGGGGCGAAAACGGTCGATCAGCGAGGGAGAGGGCATGGGCGCGTCCTATCATGAGCCGCGCCGACCGTAGCGGTTGAGCCTGATGCAACGCAAGCGGGCCGGGCGACGGCATATTTTCGTCGACCGACCCGCTCTCGTTTTGTGCCGCTGTCCGCCGCTCTAGTTCTGGCTCGCACCGTCCTCGGCCGGCGCCTCGGTATCGGCCGGCGCCTCGGTGCCGGGCGCATCACCCATCATGCCGCCGCGGTTGCCGTCGCGATGGCGCCACTTGCCCTTGCCGCGACCACGATCGTTCTCGTCGAGCACGCCGTCGTTGTTGCGATCCATGCGGGCGACGAGGCCGGCGAAGGGCTCGGAGAACTCCTCGGCTGTGATGCTTGCATTGCCATCTCTGTCCAGCCGCTGGAACTGCCGAACCATCATCTGCCGCATCTGCTCCATGAACACACCCTCGAACTCATCGAGCGTGAGCGCGCCGTCCTTGTTGGCGTCATGGGTCGTCAGCAGAGCCGAGCGGGCGCCGTCGATCTCCTCCTGCGTCAGCTTTTTGTCCTTGTTGGTGTCAAGCTGCCCGAGCATGTGCATCATTCGGCCGCCGCCGCGATGCCAGCGCTTGCCGCCGCCCATCTCGTCCATGCCCCAGCCGTGATGGCCGCGCATCCCATGACCGCCCCAGCCGCCACCCTGATCGGCGGTTGCGGCAACGACGCCGGCGGCGCCGGCGAGCCCGAGCAGGCCCGTGACGAGTGCGATGCGTGTGGTCTTCTTCATCTGATCCATCCTTCCGTTCTGGGCCCGAGGGGGGAGATCGGCCCGCCAATGCCCATAGAACGTCGACCCGGTCACCGATCCGTCGCGGCGGACTCGAGGTCATTTCGTGGCGGCAAGATGAAGGGGCGTTCAGGTTGGAGCACTGCCACCCTGTCGAATGGTGTATGAAGCGGACGGTCATGCCGTGCTCTCACGAGTCCGACGCGCCTCGAGGACGGGAAATGTCATCCACCAACTTCTATAAATATCCGAGAACAGCACATCTCGAGGGTTCACGGCGACAGCCGGGTGACGAGGAGGCGGGCCAAGTCGCGCTCAACGCGTTGACCGACGGGACCTTCGTTTGGGAAGAGAAGCTCGACGGCGCCAATGCCGCAGTGAGCTTTCGCCGAGATGGCTCGCTGCAACTGCAATCGCGCGGCCATGTCCTCAGGGGTGGCGGGCGCGAGGCCCAGTTCGCCCTGCTGAAGGCCTGGGCGGAAGCCCAGAGAGCGCGCCTTTCCCCGGTGCTAGGTAGCCGCTACATCGTCTTTGGCGAATGGTGCTTTGCCAAGCACACCGTGTTCTACGATTGCCTGCCACACTACTTTATCGAGTTCGATGTCTACGATCGAGAGCGTGCAGCATTCCTGTCGACGCCCGCCCGCCGCCAACTTATCGAGGGTCTGCCGATCGTATCCGTCCCCGTGGTGCATGAAGGCCGGGTCGTCAGCAGCGCCGCCTTGCGCAAAATGGTCGGGCCTTCACGCTACAAATCTGCGCATTGGCGACGGGCACTGGCATCGGCTGCCGCAGAGGCGGGCCAACCTCCCGCGCTCATCGAGGCACAGACCGACATGAGCGATCTGGCGGAAGGGCTCTATCTGAAGCACGAGGCCGGTGATGTTGTGATCGGCCGCTACAAGTTCATCCGCTCCGATTTCCTGCAATCCGTCGTGCCGTCAGGGAGCCATTGGCAGGATAGGCCGATCACGCCCAACAAGCTCGCTACCGACGTGGACATATTCGCATGAGGACCGCGAAGGGCAAGACCGCGTCGAGCGGAGGCCAGGCGTTCGACTGGCTGAAACTCGCCGATGCGACGACGATCGATTGGCAAGACGTCGCCGCCAACCTGCCGTTCGCGGTTGAGATGGAGGCCTCGACGCAGGACCCGATCTATCATGCCGAAGGGGACGTCTGGACCCACACCCGCCTTGTCGTCGAAGCTCTCTTGGCTGGCTCGAGCCGTTCTGAGCTCGTACCCGAGCGCTGGCGAGGCCTCGTGCTTGCCGCCCTGCTGCACGACATCGCAAAGCCCGTGACGCGAAGAGAGGAGACCGATGTGCAGGGCCTGACCCGCATTCGCAATCCCGGTCACGCCAAGCTCGGCGCACAGAAGGCCTGGATCTTTCTCTGGCAGACCGGCCTGCCGCGGCCTGTCCGCGAGCAGGTGCATCATATCGTTGCCTGGCACCAGCGCCCGTTCCACTTGGTTCATCACCGAGATTGGCAGGATCGTGCCATTGCCTTCTCGCAGATCGGCGTCTGGCGCGAATTGCTTGCGCATGTGCGGGCTGACATCGCCGGCCGGATCTCGCGCGAGTCTGATGATGTGACGCGGCGCGTCGATGAGCTTGGCGATCGCCTGGCTGGCCTCGGCATTCTCGATCGACCCTGGCCCTTCCCGTCAGATGCCGCTCGCGTCTGGCAAGGCCGCAAATCCGGACGCTCGCCCTACTTCGATCCCCCCGAGCCGAAGGGATCCCGCGTCATCGTCTTGTCGGGGCTACCAGGGGCCGGCAAGGATACATACTGCCAGAGGTGTTTCGGCGACTGGCCGCAGATCTCATTGGACCGATGGCGGGAAAAGCTCAGGATCAAAGTCGGCGACGAGCAAGGCCCGGTAGTCGAGCACGCGATCGCGGAAGCCCGGGAGCATCTGAGGGCCAAGCGTCCGTTCGTCTGGAATGCGACGAACGTCTTCAAACCGCATCGGGACCGGGCGATCGGGCTGTGTCTGGACTATGACGCGTTCGTCGAGATTCACGCCTTCGACATGCCGCCCGACAGGCTGTTCGCACAGAACCGAAATCGCGAGCAGCCGGTGCCCGATGCCGCCATGCAACGCTTCATCACGAGATGGGAGCCCCCGAGCGTGCTGGAAGCCCATCGGCTGGTGTGGGTGGAGGGATAGTCCTCTCACACATCCAAGTTCGCCACCGCCAACGCATTGTCCTGGATGAATTCGCGGCGGGGCTCGACGACGTCGCCCATGAGCTTGGAGAAGATCTCGTCGGCTTCCGTCAGATCCCCGAGCTTCACCTGCAGGAGCGTCCGGCTCTCGCGGTCGAGCGTCGTCTCCCAAAGCTGCTCGGGGTTCATCTCGCCCAGGCCTTTGTAGCGCTGGATGTGGCTGACGCCCTTCCTGCCGAGCCCGAACACCGTCTCGAGCAGCTTCGTCGGCGAGACGATCTCGTGCTCGATGTCTTTGCGGCGGAGCCGGGCGGGAAGCCCGTAGACCTCGGCCAGCTCGCTGGCCATGCCATGGAGCTTCCTCGCATCGAGCGAGCTCAAGAGCGCCCGGTCGAGCACATGGTACTCCTTGACGCCCCGAACCTCGCGCGTCAGCGTTAGGGCGCCGTCCTCGCGCACGCGCGCCTGCCAGCCGCGCTCGGTTTCCTCGGCGATCATGTCGAGCTTTGCGGCGACGAGGCCGGCGCGTGTCTCGAAATCGGCATTCGAAAGCTCGGGATCGAACAGGCCCGCGATCGCCGCCTGCTCGATGATCGGGCGATGATAGCGCGTATGCATGCCCTCCATGACGGCGCGCACGGCCCGTGCGCGTTCGACGATCTGCCGCAAGTCCTCGCCCGCACGCTCCTCTCCCGAGCCGAGGACCAGCACCGCCTCGTCGAGGCCGCCGGTGATCAGGTAGTCCTCGAGCGCCCGCTCGTCCTTGACGTAGGTCTCGGCCTTGCCGCGCGCGACCTTGTAGAGCGGCGGCTGGGCGATGTAGAGGTGGCCCTTCTCGACCAGCTCCGGCATCTGCCGGTAGAAGAACGTGAGTAGCAGCGTGCGGATATGGGCGCCGTCGACGTCGGCGTCCGTCATGATGATGATCTTGTGGTATCTGAGCTTCGAGAGATCGAAACTATCGTGGCCAATGCCGGTGCCGAGCGCGGTGATGAGTGTGCCGATCTCCTGACTCGACAGCATGCGCTCGAGCCTGACGCGCTCGACGTTGAGGATCTTGCCGCGGATCGGCAGCACCGCCTGGAACTCGCGATTGCGCGCCTGCTTGGCGGAGCCGCCGGCCGAGTCGCCCTCGACGATGAACATCTCGGTCTTGGAAGGATCGCGATCCTGGCACTCAGCAAGCTTGCCGGGGAGCGAGTTGATGTCGAGCGCGCCCTTGCGCCGCGTCAGCTCGCGCGCCTTGCGGGCCGCTTCGCGCGCAGCTGCCGCCTCGACGACCTTGCGGACCACCGTCTTGGCCTCCGAGGGATGCTCCTCGAACCAGGCGCCGAGCTGATCGGAGACGATGTTCTCGACGATCGGCCTCACCTCCGAGGAGACGAGCTTGTCCTTCGTCTGGCTGGAGAAGGACGGGTTCGGCACCTTGACGGAGAGGACGCAGGTGAGCCCCTCGCGCGCATCCTCGCCGGAGAGCGCGACCTTCTCCTTCTTGGAGATGCCGCTCTCCTCGGCATACTTGCCGATGATGCGGGTCAGCGCGGCGCGGAAGCCCGCCAGATGCGTGCCGCCGTCACGCTGCGGAATGTTGTTGGTGAAGCAGAGCATGTGCTCCTGGTAGCCGTCGTTCCACCAGAGCGATGCTTCGACGGTGATGGCGACGGTGCGGTCCGGCGTCTTCTCGTCGATCGGAATCTGCATCTCGCCGCGCAGCATGATCGGTGCCGGGATGAGCGCGGCACGCGACTTGTCGAGATAGCGGACATAGGCCGCTAGCCCGCCCTCGTACAACATCTCTTCCACCTTGGGCGGGGCATGACGCGCGTCGGTGACGACAATCTTCAAGCCGGAATTCAGGAAGGCGAGTTCGCGCAGGCGGTGCTCGAGCGTCGCGAAATCGAAATCGGTCTTCGTGAAGGTCGCCGGGCTCGGCCAGAAGGTCACCTTCGTGCCGCGCTTCTCCGCCGCCACTTCGCCGACGACGGCGAGCGGGGCCTCGGTGACGCCGTCGCGGAAGCGGATGAAATGCTCCTTGCCGTCGCGCCAGACGGTGAGCTCGAGCTTCGAGGAGAGCGCGTTGACCACGGAGACGCCGACGCCGTGCAGACCGCCGGAGACTTTGTAGGCATTGCCGTCGGCGCCGTCGCCGAACTTACCTCCCGCGTGCAGCTCGGTCATGACAATCTCGGCGGCCGAGCGCTTGAACTCGTCGTCCTGCTTGATGCCGGTCGGAATGCCGCGGCCGTTGTCGGTGACCGACACCGATCCGTCGGGATGCAGCGTCAGCTCGAGCGTGTCGCAATGGCCGGCCAGATGCTCGTCGATGCCGTTGTCGACGACCTCGTAGACCATGTGGTGCAAGCCGGAGCCGTCGTGCACGTCGCCGATATACATGCCCGGCCGCTTGCGGACGGCCTCGAGGCCCTTGAGCTGACGGATGCTGCTCTCGTCATAGGCCTCGGGCTGGGGCTTCTTCGCGGGCTCAGCGCTCATGCGTCTTGCTTTCCTCGGCTTCGTTTGCTCACGCCGCACTCCGTGCAAGACCCCGCTCGGGGCCTCTCGACAAGGACATCACTGCCTGACGGGATGCGACGGCTCTGCTCTCGATCGACAACCGCACCGGGGACCAATCCGGCTGGCGGCGACCACCCGCGACGGGGCGGCGAACGGGATAGTCCCGACAGGCTGAATCCTAGCACAGTCCGGAGCCGGACGCTCGACTTTCGCGTCCGGCCAAGCCCTTGATCACAGGCCGTTTTGCCGCATCGGGGATAACTTGGCCGGCGGCGCGGCTCGGAAACGCGAACGAGGCCCCGCGCCGGCGGGGCCTCGTCCAGAATTCAAGCCTCTAGGCGTGTTCAGGAAACGCCGATGGAGCCGTTGATCCACTCGGCGATCCGGCTTTTCGGCATGGCGCCCTGCTTGGTCGCTACCACCTTGCCGCCCTTGAAGAGCATCAGGGTCGGGATGCCGGTGATGCCGTACTTGCTGGCGATACCGGGGTTCTCGTCGATGTTGAGCTTGGCGATCTTCACCTTCCCCTGCATCTCGTTGGAGATCTCCTCGAGGGCCGGGCCGATCGCCTTGCAGGGCCCGCACCACTGGGCCCAGAAATCGACGACGACCGGCTCGCTGGACTTCAGGACGTCGGCGTCGAATGAGGCGTCGGAGACATGCGCTGTGGCCATCGGGATTTGCTCCTGGAAATTCGGGCCGGAAGGGGCTGGTTTGCAGCCGACAGGCCCATGAATCGCTGTACGAAACGTAGGTATCGCCCCTGGAACCGTCAAGACCAGGGAACGCCTGAGAGTAGGTCTCGCTCCGCCATGTCGAGAATATGGCCGGGGATCGGCATCAGGCGCGGAATCTCCGTCCAGAGCAAGGCGGCCTCGATCGGCTTCACCGGATAGATTCGCCGCAGGATCAACCGGTAGGCCGCGAGTTGTAGGAGATAGGCGGCGGGCACGGCATCGAGCGCCCGTGGCGCCGGCCGGTTCGTCTTATAGTCGACGAGCAGGATGTCGGCCTCCCGGATCACCAGGCGATCGATCTGGCCCGTGATTCGGAGCGGCACGCCGCCACCCGGGATCGTGATCTCGCCGGCGATTGGCACCTCGGCGAGGGAGCCGGGTCCGAACACGGCGCCAAACCGCGCCTCGCCGATCACCGCTTGGACCTCCCTGATGAGCCCGGCCTGTTCCCTGGCCGTGAGCCCGGGGCCGGTGCTCGCCAGGTAGGCTTTGGCCGCGGCGGCACGGCGCTCCGGCGCCAGCTCCGGCAGATGCTGCAGCAGTGCATGGGCCAGCGTGCCGCGCAGAAACCGGTCGCGGCCGCCGTTCCGAGAGGGCGACTCAGCCGGCGGCTCGCCGGGCCGCGCCGCGATCGCGAACCCCGACCCCTCCTCGCTCTCGATCGGCGCCAGCTGCGACGGGCGGAGGGGGATCGAGCGGATCTCCTCGGGACGGGCCCGGCGCCAAGCCCAATCGGGGAGCGAAGCCGGCGTCACGACCGGAATGGCATCGGCATCCGGCATGGCCTCCGAAATGGCTTCGCTGTCGACGTAGCGCCGGAGCATCGTGCCGTCCTCGAGCTGCACCTCGTCGAGGATGGGGCTCAGGGCTTCGTCGATGAGATCGTACCAGCAGCCGGCCGGCCGTTTCCGGCTTCCCTCGTAGCCAGCGACGTAGAGCCGGTCGCGCGCCCGCGTCAGGGCGACATAGAGCAAGCGGTGGAACTCGTGACGGCTTTCGTGCCGCGACCGCTCCCGCGACGCGGAAACCGCCTCCACCTCGCCAGCGCCCTTAATGGCCCATACGAAAAGGCGCGCGGCCGCCTCGGGCTGCGGTCCCGTCTCAAGCTCGACCAGCGGATCTCGGTCACCGCCAGCGGCAAGACACGTATCCGGCAGGAAGACGATCGGCGCCTCGAGCCCCTTGGCGCCATGCACCGTCATCACCCGGACCTCGTCGCGGCCTTGCTCCATGTCGCGGCGGATCTCCGGCTCCGCCCGGCGGACGAAATCGAGAAATCCCTGCAGCGACGGCGCATGCATCTCGTCGAAACGCAGAGCGAGATTGAGAAACGCGTCGATGGCATCGCCCGCCTCGGGACCCAATCGCTCGAGCATAGCCCGCCGCAATCCGTCGCTGTCGAGGATCGAGGCATAGAACTCGAAGGGCGGGAGATAGTCGGCCCGCGAGCGCCACCGCTTCAAACGCTCGGCAGCGCGCTGCAGCCGCTCCGGTCCCGAGGAGGCGACAGCCAGGAGGGCCGACCACAGGCTCCCCCTGCGGCCGAGACCGATTGTCAAGAGATCGTCATCGTCGAGACCCGCGAGCGGGCTCTTCAGCACCGCGGCAAGCGCCAGATCGTCCTCCGGCAGCAGCAAGAACTCACCGAGCGCGATCAAATCCTCGACCGCAATCTGCTCGGCGATCCGGATGCGATCGGCTCCGGCGACGGCGATGTCCTGGGCCTTGAGAGCCTTGATGATCTCCGGCGCGAAGGGATTGCGCCGGCGCACCAGGATGAGGATGTCTCCGGCCCGGATCGGGCGCCCTTCGGAGGCCAGTGGCTCGCGACCGTCGAGCCAACCGCGAATGCAGGTGGCGATCCTGACCGCCAGCCGGCGCATCGGCGGCGCTTCCTCGGGTTCCGTGCCGGGCAACCACGGCTCGCGCCGATCCGTCGGTGCCGACGCCTCGACAGGCCAGATCTCGATGAGGCCGGGCTCCTCGGATCGCCGCGCCGCATGCCTGATCTCGAGCGCCTCCGCCGTCAGGCCCGGCGTCCGGCTCCGATCCCGGAACACGCGATCGACGGTGTCGAGCACGGCCGGCACCGATCGGAAGGAGAGATCGAGCGCCACGTCGTGGAATGCCTGATTGGCCTCATCGGCAAGCAGGCGGAACCGCCGGCCATGGGCCGAGAAGGCCTCCGGCCTCGCGCCCTGGAAGCCGTAGATCGACTGCTTCTCGTCGCCGACCGCAAATACGGTGCGCACACGGTCGGCGTCCGCTGCACCGGCAAAGAACTCGTCGGCGAGCGAGCGGACGATGGTCCAGGCCTCGGGCGAGGTGTCCTGCGCCTCGTCGACGAGGATGTGATCGAGACCGCCATCCAGCTTGTAGAGCACCCATTGGGCATCGATCGATTGCGCCAGAAGACCCGATGTCTTTGTGATGAGATCGTCATAGTCGAGAAGCCCCTCCTCCTGCTTCGAGGCCTCGTAGGCACCGATGGCGGCGTCGGCGATCCGGAGCATGGCGGCTGTCGCCTCGGCGACCTTGACGGCGCGGAGCGCGCGCAAGAGACGGGCAAGCTCGATGGCCGCTCCCTCGAGCAGGACGAGCAGCCCCGGGTTGGCCTCGGCCAGCGCCTTCGTCATCAGCGTTTGCCGCGGTGTCCCGTCTTTGGTGAGCAGCGCCGTCCGCAAGGCTTCGACCCGCGCCTCGGGTGACCGGGCCTGGCGTGCAGCGGTCAACTGAGCGGCACGCCCGGCATCGCTCTTCGATCCGCCGGCAAGCACGCTCCCGGTCAGGGTGATGTCGGCATCGGAGAGGATGCTGGCGGCGGCAAGAGCAAGCGTCTCCTGATCCTCGCCTGCCCGGACGCCCAACTCGCGGGCGAGGCGTAACCGCACCGCCTCGAAGCGGTCGAAGTCTTCGCTCTCGTCCTCGGCCCGACCGAGAAGCCGTCCGACCTCGCGCCGCCGCTCCACCAGCCGGGTCACCACCTCGTCGAAGCGATCGCCGACGGCGAACGCCACGACCTTGTCGAGGGCCCCGGCAAGCTCTCGCCCGCTGCGGCCCGCGACGCCGGTCAGCACAGCATCGACGGCGCTGCGGATCAGCTCGCGCCGCTGGTCCTCGTCGAGCACCGAGAATCCCGGCGGCACGCCGGCCTCGAGCGGAAAGCGTTGCAGCAGGCGCTCGGCAAATGCGTGAATGGTCTGCACCTTGAGGCCGCCCGGCGTCTCGATCGCCTCGGCGAAGAGCGTGCGCGCGCGACGGGTCTCGGCCTCGGACGGCTTTCGCCCGAGGAGTTCGCCGAGCTCCTGATCGAGTTTGGCGACCTCGAGCGTCGTCCAGCGCGCCATACGATCGAACAACCGGTTCGACATCTCGGCGGCGGCGGCCTTCGTATAGGTCAAGCAGAGAATGCGGTCGGGGCGTGTCGCGCCGGAGAGCAGCAGCGCGAGAACGCGGGCGACGAGCACATAGGTCTTGCCGGTCCCAGCGTTGGCGCTGACCCAGGCGGACGCCTCGGGATCGGCCGCCCGGCGCTGGCGCTCGATCGTCTGGCGGAGCGTGTCGCCGGCGGTGGCCGGCGCGGCCTCACGTCTCGTCATCGCCAGCCTCCTCGCCATGCCACTCCTTGACCCGGGCCAGATGGGCGTAGGCGTCCATGCGGCGGCTGCCCGCCCCCGGCCGGGTCAGCGCGCGATAGGCGGTCTCGGGGCGGTCATAGAAAGCGAGGAGCCGCTCCAGGCCGGCGCGTGCCTCGCCGGCGAGCGTTGCTGCGTCCTCGGTTTTGATGGGTGTGACCTCACCCGGCGGATCGCCGCCGCCGGCCTGAATGTAGCGCAAGCCGGCGACACGCCCCGCCGTCATCCCATCGAAGCCGCCGGCCATCGCGATCGCGGCCTCGAGGGGCAACTGTGGCGACCAGCCTGCCTCGACATCCTTCTGCTTCGGCACCGCACCGCTCTTGTAGTCGGTGATGACTAATCTCCCATCCTCGCCGAGGTCGATTCGGTCGGCTCGCGCGGTCAGCCGGAAGGGCCCTGCCGGAGCGATCAGCGTCAGGGCGCCCGCCACCTCGGTCGCAACCTCTCGCATGCCCTTCCTCAGCTCGGGCTCGGTCGCAGCGAACCATCTGGCAAACCGCAGGAACCGGGGCTGCCAGAGAGCGCGGACGCGCGGATGCGGCTGCAGCTCGCCGAAGACGTCAGCGGCGATCTCGGCGAGTGTGCCGGCAATGTCGTCCGGCAGCCGGTCGGGATGGCGCCGGCCGAAGCGGGTGAGCGCCTCGTGAATGACGATGCCGCGCAAGCGCTCGTCAGGCTCGCCCGAGAGCGGCGGCATCGGCTCGAGTCGGAGGATGTCGCGGGCGAAGATGGCATAGGGATTGGCCATCCAGCGCTCGACGCCGGTGACACTCATCTGCCGTGGACGATGGATGACCGCCGGGGCCGGCTCCGGCGGAGCGATCGTCCGGCGCTCGGCGATGCGGTCGCGCTCGCGTGCCCAATCGAGCCAGGGCGCGTCCTCGGACGGCCTTAGGGTATCGTCGAGGCCCAGTCCGGCCAGCACGGCCTCGAGCCGCATCAGCCAGCGCGAGGGCACCGTCGGCACGCCGTCGATCTTGGCCGCGCGGGTCATGAGCACGCGGCACGCACCGAGCAGCATCGTGAAGTCGTGGGCAGCATCGCCGATCCGCGCCTCGGGCGGCGGCAAGCCGAGCGCCTCGAGCATCGGCCGGTTGAGCCAGGGGTCTGGCTCGGCGCGCTCGGGCCAGATGCCGTCGTTGAGACCGCCGAGAATGACGACATCGGGCTGCAGCAGCCGCGCCTCGAGCGGTCCCCAGATGAAAAGGCGCGGATGCACCGGCACGCGAGACCGCACCGTCTCGCCCTGGGCCAGCGTCCGAAAGAACTCGGGATAGTCGGTCAACGCAATCTCCGGCCCGGCGATCGTCTCGTCCCGAAGCGAGGTCAGCAGCTCGGCCGCCGCCTCGCCGGCCTCCTCGGCCCAGAGCGTCGCCGGCGAGCCGGCCTCGTCGGCGGCGATCGCCTCGGCCGCGGCAACGTGGGCCGATGCCAGCTGGGCCAGGCTGCGGGCCGAGCCGGCAAGCGACATCAGCGGCTCGTATGCCGCGGCGACGGCATCGACGAGCTCGATCGCCTTGGCGCGGTCCTCGGCATCGAGCCTGGCGGCTGCGCGGGGAGCCGGCACGAACCCGGCCGCCTCGGTGCCTGCCTCCTGAAGCGCCGACCGGACGGCTGCGAGGCCTTCACCGAGATAGGGACGACGGAACGCCAGCAGCTCGACATGCCGGGCGCGCCGCCTGACCTCGGCCACCGGCAGACCGAGCCGGGTCAATGGATGCTTGAGGAGCGCCATCAGCGGTGCCGGCCGGAAGCTGCCCGAGAGCGCGCCGAGAACGAGATCGAGGAATGCCCCGGGGACCGTCTTCGGCAAGGGCCTTCCGGCCGAGTCGTCGACCCGGATGCCCCAGGACTGCAGCCGGACGGCGACCCGTCGAGCGAGCACCCGGTCGGGGCTAACGAGGGCCACCGTCGTCGCGGGGTCCTCGGCGGCGCGCCGCATGACGAGCGCCACCGCCTCGGCCTCCTCCTCGGCGCTCCCCGCCTCGATCAGGCTGAGGTCCCTGATGGCCTCGCGGACTGCGCTCGCGTCTAGGCGTCCCGACAGGTCGGACCATTGGCTGGTCAAGGCAGCTGGCCGCATCACCTCGCCGACGAGGCGATGGCGCAAGGCACGCCCGGGGTCTGGGCCAACACCGGGCAACGTCTCGACCTGTTCGCGCGTGAGGCCGAGGGTGCGCACGAGCCGCGCCAGCCGGTGCTGCGGATGCGATGGGCTCCTCTCCTCGATTTCGGTCCACGCAGCTTCGTCGACAGCTTGGTCGAGACCGGGAAGAATGACGATGCCCTTCGGCAAGGCCGCTACCGCACGCATCAACAGCGCCGTCGCCGGCACGCTGCCGGTGACGCCAGCGACGATCACGGGCCCGTGCGGCGAATGCGTCGCGATCAGCTCGGCCTCCCTGGCCAGGGCGAGGTTGCGGAGAGCTGCCGATGATACGAGGCCGCGCTCCCGGAGAAAGGCGGGCAAGGCCTCGGTGACGATCTTCAGGAAATCAAGCGTCCGTTGCCAGTGGCCGGAGAAGCTCTCGGGCACGAGCGCGCCGAGCCGGCCGATGTCGGCGGCCTCGGTCTCGATCATGTCGATCAGGGCCGCCAGGCCCCTGGCGAGCATCGCGCTCTGAGCGGGATTGGCGGCGGCGAGCGACGGATCGGGGGCCCCCTCGGAGAGGAGGGCGTCGCGCATCGCGCTCCCCCAGGCAAGCACCAGTCGCGTCAGCACGAGCAAGCGCTCGCGTTGATCGACCGGACGGGGCAGCGGTCCGGCGCCGGACCGGCCGAGCAGCATCAGCGCGGCCTCGTCACTCTCGCCGATCGCGATCAGCCGTGGCAGCAACAGCGCCCGGCCGCCCGCCTCTCTCAGAAAGGCATCCTGCAGCCCGCGCACGGAGCGGCGCGTCGGCAGATAGATGCGATAGCGCGGCAACGACTCGGGCGTTGGCACGCCGTCGCCGAGGGCTCCGGACAACACGGCCTTGGCGAGATGCTCGAGGAACGGCACGCCGGCCGGTATGGTCAGGATGCGTCCAACCGGCCCGATCAACCCAGCCTCAGAAGTAGAGCTCGCCAATCTGCCAAAACCTCTCCGCAGCGGCGCGCGCATCGGGCGAGCCGATATGCATCCAGGTACCGTCCTGGCGGACGCCATAGAGGCGACCCCTCTCGATCGCACGGTCCCAGAGCAGATTGAGCGAAAACGCACCCTGGGGGCAATCCTCGAACAGCCGTGGGTGCGCGATGGAGAAGCCGGTGAAGACGAACGGCGTCACCTCGCGCTCGGTCCGGCGCCGCAACAGGCCGTCGGGGCACATGGCGAAGTCGCCGGTGCCCTCGTAGCCGAGCGCATTGGCCGACGAGGCCAGCAGCATGAGGCTGTCCATGCGGTCGGGATCCCACATGCGGCAGAGCCGGTCGAGGTTGTCACTGACGCCGCCCGAGCTGATCGAATCCGAGTTGCAGATGAGAAACGGTTCGCGTCCGAGATGCGGCAGGGCCTTGACGATACCGCCACCGGTATCGAGCAGGGCCTGCCGCTCGTCCGAGATGATGACGCGTGGAGATACGCGATCCCGGACATGGTCTTCCAGCATGTCGGCCAGATAGTGGACGTTGACGACCACCTCCTCGATCCCGGCATCGGCCAAGCGATCCAGGGTGTGGTCTATCAGGGCCTTGCCAGCCACCGTAACCAGCGGCTTGGGAAGGGCCGTGGTCAGCGGCCGCATCCTGAGCCCCAGCCCCGCGGCCAGGACCATGGCGCGCCTCGGCCGCCACTGCTTCATTCTCTTAGACTTGGCGGGCACGAGCCTGAGCTCCTTCAGGGCACAATGCGCCGGGTTCTGAGCGTGTGCGGTAGGTGCGTATCGTACCACGCGCGCAACGTCGAGAGGTCCGGATGCGCGAGGTTCCGCGCCAGATAGTCCCAGGCCCTTGCCATATGCCTGAGATAGCCCGGCTTGCCGTCGCGTCTCAGCAGGCGGATCCAGAGGCCGACGATACGGGTGTGCCGCTGAGCGCCGAAGGCCGCGTAGATCGAGCGGAAATGCGCCTCGTCGAAACCGGGCTCGCGCCGAACAGCCTCGGTGCAGTAGTAGGCAAGGAGTTGCGCCTCAAGCTCCGCCGGCACGTCCAGACGGTTGTCCTGGAGCAGCGATACCAGATCATAGGCATGGCTCTCGGCCAGCGCATCCTGGTAGTCGAGCAGGCCGACCCGGGCGACCCCGTCGCGATCGCCGAGCCAGATCAGGTTGGGCGAATGGAAGTCCCGCAGGAACCAGCCGCCCGGCTCGGCGAGGATCCGGTCCAGCACCGGCGACCAGAGACGGTAGAATTCGGCCCGGTCCGCTTCCGGCACCGGAGCCCCCTTGACCTCCGGCCAGTACCAATCGAGCAAAAGGTCGATCTCGATCTCGAGCGCCGCACGATCGAAGCGCGGCAGCGAATAGCGCCCCCCGTCCGGCAAGGGCAGGTCGCGCCCCGGCGGCATGCGACGCATCTCCAGAAGAACATTGGTCGCGGCGCGATAGAGCTCGGCCTGCGACACCCCCTGAGATAGCGCGACGCTGAAAGTGAGCTCGCCCAGGTCCTCGAGGATCAGGAAACCCCGATCGAGATCGTGGGCGACGACCTCCGGCGCCGACAGGCCACCTCGCCGCAAGGCCCCGCCGATGGCGACGAACGGCCGGACCTCTTCCGCGAGGTGGGCGATCTGGCTGTAGCTCCGGCCGCCGCGCGCCGGCGGACCCTCGGGCTGCTTGGGCGAGTCCATGAGCACCAGCGACGGCTTCCCGGGCGCATGCAGGCGGGCGTAGGAGCGTCGGGACGCGTCACCTTCGAGGAAGGCCGGAACGGCATCACCGAATCCGGCGCACACCACGAACGCGATCATGTCGCGCAGTCGTTCGATCCGAGGCCCGGCGCTGCCGTGACCTTCGACGACGACGTCGCGAAGCTCCGGATCGGCAACGGGGCGGAGCGCCAGCGTAAAGCGATCTCTGCTCAGCTCCCCGCCCAGCCTGTCCGGCCATTCGACGACGGCGACGCCATCGGCCAGCGCGGCCTCGATCCCGAGCTCACGGAGGTCGTCCGCCGAACCGAGGCGGTAGAGATCGAAATGGTGCAAGGCCAGGCGTCCGCAGTCGTAGCTCTGGAGGAGCGTATAGGTCGGGCTCGGGACTTCGGTGATCGTACCGCCGGACAGGCTTGAGATGAGGGCACGGGCGAAGGTCGTCTTGCCGGCGCCGAGCGGGCCGTCGAGGGCGATGAGGTCGCCCGTACGGAGGAACAAGGCGAGATACGCGGCCAATCGCTCGATTTCCGCGACGGCGACACTGCCCATGCTGATACGCGTCACAGACACAGACCTCAAGCCTCCTCAGGCGGCGGCCGGCGACTTGGGCTTGGCGCGCGTTACTGCAGGCCGCCGGCCCGCCGATGGTCCGGCAGCCACCGGGCGGCCGGCCTCCGGAAAGCGGATCCTAACCTCCGTACCCTTCCCGGGCGAGGAGGCGAGGGAGACATCGCCCCCATGCAGCTCGACCAGACTCTTCACCAGGGCGAGGCCGAGCCCGGCGCCACGGTGCTTGGAGCCCTGCGTCCGGCTCTCGAAACGCTCGAACACCCGGCGCTGGTGCTCCTCGGGTATGCCTGTCCCCTGATCCTTGACCGTGAAAGCGATCATGCCGGCGTCGCGCTCGCAGGTCAGTGTTATCGTGTCGCCGACCTCCGAGAAGCCGATGGCGTTGGAGAGCAGGTTGTACAAAACCTGCTTGGCCCGCTGCTCGTCCGTCACGAAGTTGCCGACGTCGGGCGCGATGTGAATCTCGAGCTGGAGCTTGGCGCGCGTCAGCCGCTCGCGCACGCCTTGGACAGCGCCTTCGATGATGCTCGCGGCGCTCGCCTCGGCGAGTTTCAGCTCGAAGCCACCGGCATCGATGGTAGCGAGGTCGAGAATGTCGTTGATGATAGCGAGGAGCGTCCGCGACGACGCCCCGATGTCGCCGAGATATTCCCGCTGCTTCTCGTTGAGCTCGCCGGTGCGCGGGCTCGTCAGCAGTTCTGAGAAGCCGATGATGTTGGTGAGCGGCGTGCGGAGCTCGTAGGACACGTGCGAGATGAACTGGCTCTTCAGCCGGCCGGCGGTCTCTAGCGCCTCGTTGCGCTCGACAAGCACGCGCTCGATCCGCTTCGTGTCGGTGATGTCGACGAAGGTCAGCAGCATGGCGCCGTCCGGCAGGGGCAGACCGGCATAGGCGATGACGCTGCCGTCGGGACGCGACATTTGTCCTTCGATCCGCTGCCGCTCGTCGCCGAGCGTCGTCGCCGCCCGCTTGAGCCGCAACCAGGTCGGTTCGTCGTCATACAAGGTCCGGCAACGGCGGACCACCTCGTCGACATGCGGCCCGCGCTCGAGATCGGCCGGATTGAGACGCCAGATGCGTGCGAATGCGGGATTGAAGAGGCGAAGGCGGCCGTCGGTCGAGAACACCGCCACGCCTTCCTTCAGGTGGTCGATCGTCTCTCGCTGCACGTTGACGACCGCGTTGTGCCGGCTCTCGAGCGCCAGCTGCTCCGTGACATCGTCGTAGAGATAGGTGACGCCGCCGTCGGGACGCTGCTCGGCGACGACATGCACGGTGCTGCCGTCCGGCAGATGCCACCAGTCCTCGCGCTCGGACTGCTGCTCGTAGCCGGCGAGTTGGCGCGCCTTCCAGGCGCGATAGTCGGCCTCCTCCGGGAGCTGACGCTGCTCGCGCAGCCGGTCGAGGATCTCTGAATCGGACGGACGGCCCTGCAGCCAGGCCCGATCGAGCTTCCAGAGCTCGGCGTAGGCCCGGTTGTGAAAGACGAGCCGCTGGTCGGCCCCGAAGGTCGCGACGGCCGTCGAGACGCGATCCATCGTCCGATCATTAGCCTCGCGATGCCTGGTCAATTCGCCCCGGGCCGCATCGAGCGCCCCGACATCGCTGGCGACCGTGAGGCTGGCGTTGCCGTGCGGCACCGACACCACCTCGAAAGCCCGCCGCTCGCCGCCAAGCACGACATTGACATGATCGCGATAGACGCGACCGCTCTTCAGCACGGTGTCGACGACCCGTTGCTGGCGAGCCTCCAGGAGATCGGCGCCCCGTCCGGGGCCGTCCTCCCGGCCACCGCCGACGGTCCGCTGATAGGACTGGTTCGACCATTCGACCCGGCCATCGGCATTGCGCAGCCAGACCGGGGATGGCATCGCCTCGGCAAGGGCTCGGAACAACTCGGCGTCTCGACGGTCGCGCTCGCCACGGGCCTCGGCATCGGCGAGCTCCAGCCGGAGGCCTGCGGCATCCCTGAGGCGAAGCACGCCGCGATGACCCGCGACGCGACCGTCCACCTCGATGAAGGTCCCGGCCGAGGTCCTCAGCACCTTCGAGAAGGCGCGGGCCTCCTTGAGAAGTCCGTCGAGCGACTGCGCCAGCTCCTGGGCTGCAGGCTGTTCGAGCCAGAGCGAGAAACGCAGAAACTCCTGCAGGCTTTTCGGAACGCCGATCTCGCGCTTCAGATTGTGCGCGGCGATCCGCGGCGGCTGGCCGGGCTCCCACATGACGACGGCGTGCGGCTCTGTCCTGACCTGGGCCTCGGCCGCCAAGACACGCCGTTGCAGTAGGTTGAGCGAGGCCTCCTGCTCGCGCTCGCGGCGGAGGACGCGCCGGTAGGCAGCCAGCAGACCGGCACCGGCCGTGACGAAGAAGATGACCGTACCGAGCACCAAGCTGCCGACTGTCAGGCCGCCCAGGTTGAACGCGCCGAGCCTGGGCATGGGCTCGCCTATGAAGGTCAGCGCCAGGATCGCAACGATGGCCAGGCTCGTCGTGGCCAGCACGGCGAGTCTCAGCGGAGCGCGCGACGGGCTCTCGAAGCTGACCTGTGCGACTGTCAAGTCCGAGCCACTTCCTTGTCCAAGGAGCACGGCCGACTGCCGCCGGCTGGACGGGTAGGGTCCGACCGGCGCATCCGCCTCTGTCCCACATGCGAATCGAAAACGAATCGCCTGGAATTATGCTGGCCGGAGGAGAGCATGGCCAGCACCCAAAATCGCGCGCACCGCCTCAGTAGCGGTAGTGATCGGGTTTGAAGGGGCCGGAGGGCGAGACGCCGATGTATCCGGCCTGATCCGCAGACAGCTTGCTCAGTCTGGCGCCGATCTTGGCGAGATGCAGCATGGCCACCTTCTCGTCGAGATGCTTCGGCAACACGTAGACCTGCTTCTCGTACTCGCCAGGCTTCGTGAACAGCTCGATCTGCGCCAGCGTCTGGTTGGTGAAGGATGCCGACATCACGAAGGAGGGATGGCCCATGGCGTTGCCGAGATTGACCAGCCGCCCCTCCGACAGGAGGATGATCCGCTTGCCGTCCGGAAACTCGATCTCGTCCACCTGCGGCTTCACATTGTGCCACTTGAAGTTCTTGAGACCGGCAATCTGGATCTCGTTGTCGAAGTGGCCGATGTTGCAGACGACGGCGCGATCCTTCATGGCCCGCATATGATCGATCGTGATGACGTCACGATTGCCGGTGGCGGTGACGAAGATGTCGGCCTGCGGCGCGGCATCCTCCATGGTCACGACCTGATAGCCCTCCATCGCCGCCTGCAGAGCGCAGATCGGGTCGATCTCGGACACCATGACCCGGCAGCCGGCGTTGCGGAGCGAGGCGGCGGAGCCCTTGCCGACATCGCCGAAGCCGGCGACCATCGCCACCTTGCCCGCCATCATCACGTCGGTGCCGCGGCGAATGCCGTCGACCAGGCTCTCGCGACAGCCGTAGAGGTTGTCGAACTTCGACTTCGTGACCGAGTCGTTGACGTTGATGGCCGGGAAAAGCAGCTTGCCCTCCTTGGCCATCGCCGCCAGACGCTTGACGCCCGTCGTCGTCTCCTCGGTGACGCCCTTGATGGTGGCGGCATTGCGGCCGTACCAGCCGGGGTTCGATTTCAACCGCTTCCTGATCGAGGCGAAGAGGATCGTCTCCTCCTCGCTGCCGGGCTTGTCGAGGAACGCCGTATCCCCCTGCTCGGCCCGGAGACCGAGATGGATCAGGAGGGTCGCGTCGCCACCATCGTCGAGGATCATGTTGGGCGTGCCACCGTCGGCCCATTCGAAGATGTGGTGCGTGAACTCCCAGTATTCCTCCAGGCTCTCGCCCTTGTAGGCGAAGACCGGCGTGCCACCGGCCGCGATCGCGGCGGCGGCATGATCCTGGGTGGAGTAGATGTTGCAGGAGGCCCAGCGCACGTCGGCACCGAGGGCTTTCAGCGTCTCGATCAGCACGGCGGTCTGAATGGTCATGTGCAGCGAGCCGGCGATGCGCGCGCCCTTGAGCGGCTGCTTCGGACCGTACTCGGCCCGTGTCGCCATCAGACCGGGCATCTCCGTTTCGGCGATGGCGATCTCCTTGCGGCCCCAGCCGGCGAGCCCGATGTCGGCAACCCGATAGTCGTGAGCGGTCATGTCGTCTCTCTCCGGTGATCCTGTGCCGGGCGCGCTTCTGCCTCGGCCCCTCGCCGGGGTCTATAGTGGCTCGCAAACCGGCATGCAAATTGCTCGCGTTGCACGGGTCAGCCCGTCGGCAACGAGGTTCACCCGGCAGGCCGTAACGTGCTTAGCGCGGCGATACCGAATTCAGCGGAATTTTAGTCAAATTTTCCTCCGCAAATACTGAGATTATTTGTCGAGTTTTCAAGACAATTTGAGGAAATTTCTCCCATTTACTTGTGTTGAATATTCCGAGCCTACCGTGGCGGGAAATTCGAGGAGGCTATCGAATGCCCTGCCCATCGTTGAAAAGCTCGTTGCTGTCGACGGCTGCCCGCGCCCGTAAGGCGCTGCAGGCTGCGGTCGCCCGGCTCGGCACCGACCGATCCGGCAACATCGGCATGATCTTCGCGTTCATGATCATACCGGTGGTCGGCGTCATCGGCTTCTCTGTGGACTACGGACGGGCGCTGGAGGAGCGAACTGCCTTGCAGACGGCGCTGGACAGCGCCGTGCTGGCGGCCGGCCGCGAATACCAGGTGAGCGGCGATCCGGACAGCGCCGAGACGGCGGCGTCCGATTTCTTCACGGCCGCCATGGAGGCCCACGAAAATGTCGAGGTCGTGCACAATGTGGCCGATCCCGAGAATGCCAAGATGACCTTCACCGGCAAGGTCAGGGTCCGGACGACGTTCGCCCGGCTGCTCGGCGTCGACGAGATCGAGGTATCGTCGACCGCCGAGGCGTTGCTGGCGAAGGGCGGCATCGACAAGGATCTCGAGATCTCCCTCATGCTCGACGTCACGGGCTCGATGTGCCAACCCTGCTCGAAGCTCGAGGACCTCAAGGACGCGGCCAAGGATCTCATCAACATTCTGGTCCAGGATGACCAGAACGAATACACCTCGCGTGTGGCGCTGGTGCCGTTCTCGCACGCCGTCAATGTCGGCAGCGAGTACTTCCAGGCGGTAACCGGGCAGCAGCAGGTCGTCGAGGACGAGTTCAACTATCCGGCCAGCTGCTACAAGAACGGCAAGCTCAAGAGGTCCTGCCAGGGCAACCCGGACTATCTGGTGGTCGAGGGCCACAACTACTCGAGCTGCGTCGTCGAGCGTGCCGGCTCGAACAAGTTCACCGACGCCGCACCGGGCAGCGGCAACCAGACCTATCTCGGCATCTTCGATCTGCTCAAGGCCAACGCGGTCGGCTCCAACACGGGGTGCAGGCCCGCCTCGCGCATCGTGCCGCTGAGCGACGACAAGGATGGTCTCAACGATGCCATCGACGCCTTCGAGGCCGATGGCTGGACGGCGGGTCAGATCGGCACGGCGTGGTCCTGGTACACGCTGTCGCCGGAGTGGAACGCCATCTGGCCGGAGGACAGCCGGGCCGGAGCCTACGACAACAATACGATGAAGATCGCCGTGCTGATGACGGATGGCGAGTACAATACGGCCTATCAGACGGGCAATGGCTCATCCTCGGCGCAGGCCAAGCAGCTGTGCAACAAGATGAAGCAGGCCGGCATCACGGTCTACACCGTCGGCTTCATGGTCAACGCGACGGCCAAGAACCTGCTCGAGGACTGCGCGACGTCGCCGAGCCACTTCTACAATGCGACCGACGGCGACAAGCTCAAGCTCGCTTTCCGCAGCATCGCCTTCAATGTGGCGCAGCTCAGGCTGTCGAAGTAGATCGAGGCGAGCAGGGATCGACAACGAAGGGCGCTCATCCGAGCGCCCTTCGATTTTCGTCAGAAGACCGATGCATCATGCCAGCGTCAGATGTGTCGATTCCAGCAGCAGGAGGAGCTGGCGCTGACTCCGGCAACCCGTCTTCTCGAGCGCATTCTTCAAGTGCCAGCGCACGGTCGCAATCGCGCTTTTCGATCGCGTCGCATACTCCTCGAGGTCGAGACCCGTCGCCAGGGCACGGACGATCTCCGTTTCCTTGCCGGTCAGGCCGAATGTCTCCCGAAGCACTCTCGGTTCGGGCAGCTGACGGTCGACCGCGGTTCTGAGCTGAGCCAGAAAAACGGGCCAAGCCTGGGCGGTACCGGAAGGAATGCGCAGCTCTTGCCGCCAGATAACAAGACTCCAGGCGCCCTCCGTCGCGGTGGAGCGGCCGACGACGACGCCGACGGCCGGCGCGCTCCTTCCAGTCCGCGTAAACACCGCCTCCAGCGCGGACATCTGCTCGGCACCATCCACCACCAGACGATCATCCTGATCGACGGCAAACGGCTTCTGCTTGATCAAAAGCTGATGTGCCGCGGCATTGCGCCAGATGACGCCCCTGCTCTGCTCCATCAGCAGCAGCGCACTCCGCGAGGCATCCAGGAAATCGAGCGCAATCGCGCCAGCATATGGCTCCCGCCTCGCAATGCTTCCCAATCGACCCCCTCCTCGTTGAACGATTGCTCAACGGCCCCCAAGTCATATCATTGCATACCGATCCCTTCCGCCAAGTCCAGACAATTTGAAAGAGATCGGCATAGTTCGCTGATCATTCGATCAATCAAATAAGCGTTTCGTTATCTGTATCTTTGGCCGCCCCGTCATTTGCGGGGGTTGATTAAAATGCAAGCGAGCGGCTTATCCGACTTACAGCTATTTCGTGGCAGGTTGCCCCCATCATATTCGGAGGCTGACCATGCGCGGACTGAAACCCATCTCGATGCTCTACAAGAGCGCTCTTAAAGCTACGACCGCCGCCAGCGCGAAGCTCGGCCTCGTCTCAGCCGTGAAGGATGAGCAGGGGCAGATCGCGCTCATATTCGCGGCGATGATCGTTCCGATCGTCATTCTCGTCGGTTCGGCCGTCGACTACGGCCAGGGCTTCCGCAAGCGCACGGTGATGCAGCTTGCTCTCGATTCCGCGGTGCTCGCCGCGGGCCGCACGTTCGACACGACCGGCGAAATCGAAGCAGCCGAGGCGGCTGGCGCACAATTCTTCAATGCCGCCATGGAGGAGGCCGGCATCGAGGCCGAGATCACGAGCAACACGGCGGACGGTCAAGGCAACGTCATCATGACGGCGGCGGGCGTCCAGCACACGAGCTTCCTGAAAATCGTCAACCAGAACGAGCTGGAGATCAAGGTCGAAGCGAAGTCGCTGACCAGCGACCAGGGCGGCAAGGACGTCGAACTGGCCATCGTCTTCGACGTGACCGGCTCGATGACGCCAGAGCTCAATTCCGGTGGCGTCGACCGCATGGCCGTCGCCAAGCAGGCGGCCGAGGATCTCGTCGACATCCTAATCCCACCGACGCATCAGCCCCGCTCGGTGAGGTTCAGCCTCGTGCCCTTCTCGAACATGGTCAACCTCGGCGACTACGCCGAGGATGTCACCGGCGTTCCCGACCAGGCGACGGTGACGGAGACCTATACCGATCGCGAGCGCGTCAGGGTCTGCACCGAGTACAAGAGGAATGGAACGTGCAAGAATTGGGATTGGCAGTGGCAGGATGTCGAGCGCCAGCGCGACGTCACCACCTACCGGCGGAACTGCGTGGTCGAGCGCATGGACACCAGCGGACACGCCTACGACGACGCTCCGCCGTCGCAGGCCCCGTTCCATGCCTTCACGACGACCGACTCCGGCAGCGTGGACTGCACTCCGCAGTACCCGATCGTGCCACTGACCAATCACCGTCAGACGCTGCTCGATGCCATCGACGACCTCGAGGGCGGTGGCGGCACGGCGGGCCACATCGGCCTGGCCTGGGGCTGGTACACGATCTCCGAGGCCTGGAACGAGATCTGGCCGAGCGACCGTGAGGCCGCCGAGGCCAATCCTGACGAGCGTCTGAAGGCCCTCATCCTGATGACGGACGGCGAGTTCAACCGGCACTACGACTCCAACTTCAACTCGGTGAGCGACGACAGCAGCGGCGCCTCTCGCAAGGGCAACGGCTTGTCGGCGGACCAGGCGGCCGCGCTCTGCGAGAACATGAAGGATGACGGCGTCGAGGTCTTCGCGGTCGGCATCGAGCTCACCAGCAACAGCGCCCGCAGCATGCTGCAGGACTGCGTCTCGGATCCGAACAACTTCTTCGAGGAGCACTACTACGACGTCGCCAACAGCCTGGCCAGCCAGAACGGTCTCCGCGCGGCCTTCCAGGACATCGGCAACAACATCGCTTCGGCGACTGGCACAGGTAACCAGCGCCTCCGCATCACGCGCTAGCCTCACTCCCTGGCGCGTGCCTCCGGACCGCAAGGCCCCCACTCCCCTCGCGGTCTCAACCGGAAGCCGGTCTCCACTCCCCGGCTCCATAAAACAGAAGGGCGCCCTCGTGGCGCCCTTCTTGCATTTTATGTCTACAAAGTATGCCTTTTTTTGAAGCCTACGGTTTTCAATAAACTTACTTCAAATTTCCACCTGAGCGGTAACTCCTCATTCTTCTTTACGGCGAGTTAGACTCGCCAGAGAATGCATTTGGATCAATTTTACCTCCCGGCAAGGTTCATTGCCAAAGCGTTCACAAGCTGAGGCATTCGAGGAGGAAACCCATGTTGCAGACCGCTTTCCAGGCATTGCGCACATCCGCCATCATTCGCGGTGAGGCACTCGGCTCGTCCTTCCTGTCGCGTCTCGCCCATGACCGGCAGGGCACGGTCGGCATGATCTTCGCCGCCATGATCATCCCGGTGACGGCCGCGATCGGCATGGCCGTCGATCTCGGCAAGGCGATCAAGGTCAAGACGGAGTTGCAGCTGACACTCGATGCCGCGGCGCTTGCCGCTGGCCGCGAGCTACAGACGACCGGCGACGTGGCGGGCGCCGACGCCTATGTCCGGAACTACTTCGCCCGGACGCTGCCGGCAGGCGTCGATGCCGAGATCACCCGTCTCGAGGTCGACGAGTCGAGCTCGGCGGTTCATGCCGCAGCCATCGCCACCGTCGACACGGCGTTCCTTTCGATCATCGGCACCAGGTCGATCGAGATCGCAGTCTCGACCGCCGCAGACATCGCCCAGGGCAGCTCCGGCCGCAATCTCGAGGTCGCGATGATGCTCGACATCACCGGCTCGATGGGCGGCCAGAAGATCGCCGACCTGAAGCTCGCGGCGAAGGATCTCGTCCAATCCCTGCTGCCCGGCTCCGAGAGCGCGGATCACACCCGCATCGCCGTCGTGCCGTTCTCGGAAACGGTCCGTCCAGGGAATGATGTGCTTGCGAGAGTTATCGGATCCCCGCCTGCGACCAGGTCCGTGCGTGGCTCCGACGGTCGGCTGCGCAGCTACGCCTTGACGGCATGCGTCTCCGAGCGTCTCGGCGCCGAGGCCTTCACCGACGCCGCTCCGGCCACGGGCCGCTATGTCGGACCGGTCTACACCTCGAGCGGCAGCTGCCTGCCGTCGAGCGCGGTGCTGCCGCTCAGCAACGACAAGGAGGCGATCGAGACCAAGATCGACGGCCTCGCAGCCAGCGGCTGGACCGCCGGCCAGATCGGCACGGCCTGGGCCTGGTACGCGATCTCCCCGGAATGGGCCGACATCTGGCCGATGGGCAGCGAGCCTGCTCCCTATGGCGGCGACGTCACGAAGGTCGCCGTGCTGATGACCGACGGCGAGTACAACACCGACTACCGGCAGGGCGTGCAGACCCGGACCGTCGGCGGCTCGCCCGACAACGGCGCGTCCGACGATCAGGCCCGCGAGATGTGCGAGGCGATGAAGGCGGCGGGCGTCACCGTCTACACCATCGGTTTCCAGCTGACCGATGCGAACGCCATCGAGACGATGAGCGCCTGCGCGTCGGGCGACAGCTACGCCTTCCTCGCCGATGATGGATCCGAGCTCCGCCAGGCCTTCCGGGACATCGCCTTCCGGCTGGCGGATCTCAAATTGACGCGGTAGGGGAGGCCGCTCGCCGGGGGGTGGAGGAGTTGCTCGCCTCCACGCCCCGGCGAAAATCCCACGACGGTCAGCACTCTTCCCCGAACCCGCTTTCGACCAGTGCCTTCAAGGCTTCCACGGCGGCCTTCGCTTCCGGGCCGCTCGCCTCGATCACGATCATCGTGCCAGGTCCCGCCGCCAGCATCATCAAGCCCATGATGCTCTCGCCACCCACCGATTGGTCGTCGCGGAATACCGTCACCTCGGCCTCGAAGTCGCCGACGCAGCGCACGAATTTCGCCGACGCGCGCGCATGCAGGCCCTTCTGATTGCAGATCACGACCTCGGCGCGGGCGGTGGGGCTCGTCATGCTCGCGGCTCCGGGGAGACTACTGGTGGCCCGTCAACACCTGGCTGGCGACCGAGATGTATTTCCGTCCCGCCTCCTTGGCCTGGTCGATGGCGTCCTCGAGACTGAGATCGGCGCGGACGCTGGCAAGCTTGATCAGCATGGGCAGATTGATGCCGGCGATGACTTCGACATGCGCGTCGTCCATGACCGAAATCGCCAGATTGGACGGTGTACCGCCGAACATGTCCGTCAGCAGGATGACGCCGCCGCCGCTGTCGACGTTGCGGACCGCCGCCAGAATCTCCTCGCGCCGGCGCTGCATGTCGTCCTCGGGGCCGATGGCGATAGCCTGGAGTTGCGACTGGGGACCGACGACATGCTCGAGCGCCGCGCGGAATTCGTTCGCGAGACCGCCATGCGTGACGATGACAAGACCGATCATGAGGCTTGGCTGGTCCATTCTTCGCTAGAGCGCAACCGCGCGCCTATCGCAGGCCCCGGGCCCTGGGCGACCCTTTGAGGTGTCGCCTATGATTGGCGCTAGTCGCGGTGCGACGCAAGCGGTTTCGGCGCCGTTGCCTGCTTGCCAGGCTCGTTCAAGTGATGTGCCAGCGCCGCCAGCACCTTGAGATGGGTGCTTGCCGAGAAAGCGTCGAGCGACAGGCGGGGCAGCCTGACGCCGAACAATATGGTCGCATCGGGCTCCGGTAGCCGCGGGACCGCCCTCCGATCCACCAGGTCGACGACCAGAGCCAGGGTCGCGCGGTCGACGCTCGGCACCTCGACGACGCCAACGCCGCGGATCTCGAGCAAGCCCTGGATCGGTTCGGGCGATGAGGCGATGAGAAGCCCCGCCTCGACAGTGATCAGGACCTGATCGTCCGCCACGAGACGCACGGGCTGCTCAGTCCAGGGTGTGCCGCTACCTGCCCCGATCAGCCGCAACGCCAGGTCGGACTTGCCGGCGCCCGACGGGCCTCGTAACAGCACGGCACGACCGGCGATACCGACCGCCGTGCCGTGCACGCGCTCAGGCACGCCGGAACCTCGGACGCGGACCGACATTGGCGACAAGGGCTGGCAGACGGACGGAGAAGCGGGCGCCAGCCACGTTGCCGTCGAGCGTGCGGTTCTCAGCCCAGATCTGCCCCTGATGCGCCAGAACGATCTCCTTCGATATGGACAGTCCGAGACCCGAATTCTTGCCGAAATTGTCGACGCCCGGTCGGTCCGTATAGAACCGCTCGAAGATGCGCTCGAGGTTGTTCGGCGGAATGCCGGACCCCTCGTCCTCCACCTCGACGGTTATGGCCGCATCCGATCGGCGCGCCCTGATCGTCACCTTGCCTGTCGGCGGCGAGAAGGACAACGCATTGTCGATCAGATTGTGGAAGACCTGTCCGAGGCGCAGATCATGGCCGACGACGAAGAAGGCCCGACCGTCCGCCTCGCCAGGCCCGAAATCGACGACGACGGATTTCCCGCTCTCAGAGACTTTGTTGTTGGCCACGTCCGCGACGGCTTTCAAAAGGTCGGCGAGATCGACCGGCTTGGCTTCGGCCAGCGCCATCTCGGCCTCGACGCGCGTCGCTTTCGAGATGTCGTCGATGAGGCGCGTGAGGCGCGTGACGTCGCTCTGGATGGTCTCGATCAGGCTCTGCCGATCCTTCTCGGTTCGCACGAGCGGCAACGTCTCCGCAGCGCTCCTGACCGAGGTCAGCGGGTTCTTCAGCTCGTGGGCGACATCGGCGGCAAATCGCTCGCTGCGCTCGATCCGCTTGTAGAGCGCGTCATGCATCGCCCGCAGCGTCTTCGACAGCTTGCCGATCTCGTCCACGCGCTGCGGAAACTCGGGAAGCTCGTTGCGCAGCGAGAGGTTGCGCTGAATGCGCTCGGCGGCATTGGCGATGCTGCGGAGCGGCGTGGCGATCGAGGCCGCCAGCACCAGCGAGATGCCGACGATCACGAAGAAGCAGATCAGCGCTACACGCAGGATCGATAGGCGCTCCTTGAGGATGAGCTCGTCGATCTCGCCGCCCTTGGTCGTGAGAAAGGCGACGCCGAGCACACGTTTTTCCCGGATGACCGGCACGCCGACGGCGATGACGTGGCGCTTGTTGGCGGTCAGCCGGACGGCGGATGCGGCCTGGCCCGAGAGCGCGGCATTCACTTCCTCATAAGCCATGCCGTTGGTGACGCCGGCCTCGACATAGGGACCGACGCTGTCGCTGACGAACCACGAGCTGATGCTCATGAGCAGGGATTTCCAGGCATCGGGCTCGTCGACGGCTACCGGCTTGCCGTCGGGGCGAAGCAGCTCGTCCGAATCGAGCACCTGCGTGCCATCGGCGGTATAGATGCGGATGCGCGTACCCGTCTTGCGCACCGTCCTCAGAACGACCGCCGAAATGGGCCGCGCGTCGATCTCGAGACTGAGCGAGTTCACGGCGGCGACGTCCTCGTCGGCCGGCTGGCCCGGATCGAACAAGATCCTGTCCTTCTCGCCGGTCGCGGCCGCGGCGACGAACTCGGCGACGATATCGCCCTGCGCCTCGACGCTCTTGATGCGCGCGTCGATCAGCCACTCCTGGTAGCGCGAGGCCGAGAGAATGCCTCCCACCAGCAGGATCAATCCCATCAGGTTGAACAGGATGATCCGCCGCGTGACGCTGGCGAAGCCCCGCGTCATGAAGATCCGGTCGACATATTTCGACAGGAAGTCTACCAGCCCGCGGGCCAGATCAACGGGGTTCCAACGCCACCCGCTCTGCTCGGCCTTCAGCGCCATCGGGCCCCCGAGGCGAGCCGGCACCTCGAGGGATGCCGGCCGCTAAGCTCACGCTTCCTTGAAGCGATAGCCGACGCCGTAAAGCGTCTCGATCACGTCGAAGTCGTCGTCGACCTCCTTGAACTTCTTGCGCAGCCTCTTGATGTGGCTGTCGATCGTGCGATCGTCGACATAAACCTGATCGTCGTAGGCCGCGTCCATCAGTGCGTCGCGGCTCTTGACGACGCCCGGGCGCATGGCCAGCGCCTGCAGGATCAGGAACTCGGTCACGGTCAGCGTGACATTCTTGCCGTCCCAGTGACAGGTATGCCGCTCGGGATCCATCTTGAGCTTGCCGCGCTCGAGGATCGCCACCTCGGTTGCGCCCTGCGCTGTCGGATCCTTGAAGCCGGAGCGCCGCAGGATCGCTTTCACACGCTCGACCAGAAGCCGCTGCGAGAAGGGTTTGGAGATGTAATCGTCGGCCCCCATCTTGAGGCCGAACAGCTGATCGATCTCCTCATCTTTCGATGTGAGAAAGATCACCGGCATGTCGGATTGCTGACGAATCTTGCGCAGGAGCTCCATGCCATCCATGCGCGGCATCTTGATGTCGAAGATGCCGAGATCGGCCGGCGTCTCCGTCAGCCCCTCAAGCGCCGAGACGCCATCATTGTACGTCCGGATTTTGTAACCCTCCGCCTCGAGAGCGACCCGCAAGGAGGACAAAATGTTGCGGTCGTCATCGACGAGGGCAATGTTCGAGCTAGTGCGCATATCCACAGTCCCTACCGGTTCCCTAGTGCCATGGCCCCACCGGGATGGTGAGAATCGCCGTCACCATGCAGGCCCGACTCTGCGTTTGCACGGCTGAATGCCAACTGAACGGGCGAGCATGGCAATTTTGTGTGGCTGCCAGCGCCTGCTCGGATATCCGTTGACCTTTTATTGCCGTGATCCCGCAAGCGCAAGTCGAACCGGTCCGAATTTGCGAGCCGGCTCCGGCGGCTCCGGAAGTTACCCCAAAGGGACTATCCGGGATAACTTGTCGCTGGGATTGGCCTGGCCTACTCTGCTACGTCACGGTCTGGTTCTTGCGTCATGACAGCCGGCCTCGAGGGCTGCTGCGCGCCGTGTCTCATTTTCGGCCTGTCTCGGCCATTTCTGCACTCTGACGGGTCCCCGTAAGCAAGGCACAACATGGTATCTGCTCTGGACAAAGCGGTCGTCAATCGCAACGGAAGCCCCGCAAAGCTCTATGAGGACGTCATTCAGCAGGGTGCGGGACGCCTCGCCTCGAGCGGCGCGCTGGTGGTCGAGACCGGACAGCACACCGGGCGATCGCCCGCCGACAAGTTCACCGTCCGTGATGCCACGACCGAGCCGAGCATCTGGTGGGACAACGCCAAGCCAATGGCGCCGCCGGTCTTTGCCCTCTTGAAGCAGGACTTCGAGTCGTTCGGCCAGAGCCGCAAGCTCTATGTCCAGGATCTCTATGCCGGTGCCGAGCCTGCAACGCGGCTGAAAGTCAGGGTGTATTGCGAGTACGCTTGGCATGCCCTGTTCATCCAGAACCTTCTGATCGTCCCGCCGGCCGGCGAACTCGCCGACTTCGTCCCAGACCTCACAATCGTCGACCTGCCGAGCTTTCGCGCCGACACATCGCGGCATGGAACGCGGACCGAGACGGTCATTGCGGTCGACTTCGAGAGCCGTCTCGTGCTGATCGGCGGCACCTCCTATGCCGGCGAGATCAAGAAGTCGGTCTTCACCTATCTCAATTATGTCCTGCCCGACCGCGGCATCATGCCGATGCACTGCTCGGCGAACGAGGGCAAGACCGGCGACGCGGCCCTCTTCTTCGGCCTTTCGGGCACCGGCAAGACGACGCTTTCGGCGGACCCTGAGCGCGCCCTCATCGGCGACGACGAGCATGGCTGGTCCGAGAGCGGTGTCTACAATTTCGAAGGCGGCTGCTACGCCAAGACCATCCGGCTGTCAGCCAAGGCCGAGCCGGAGATCTATGCCGCCGTCAACCGCTTCGGTGCCGTGCTCGAGAACGTCGTTGTCGACGAGCTGAGTCGGGTCCCGGACTTCGACGATGGTTCAAGGACAGAGAATACCCGCGGCGCCTATCCGGTGAGCTTCATCGCCAACGCCAAGATACCGGGAGTCACGGGGCATCCGAAGAACATCATCATGCTGACGGCTGATGCCTTCGGCGTGCTGCCGCCGATCGCGCGCCTGTCGCCGTCGGAGGCCATGTATCACTTCCTGTCGGGCTACACGGCCAAAGTGGCCGGCACCGAGAAGGGCGTGACCGAGCCCTCGGCCACCTTCTCGACCTGCTTTGGCGCCCCGTTCATGCCGCGTCATCCGAGCGTCTACGGCAATCTCCTGAAACAGAAGATCGCCGAGCACCAGTCCGACTGCTGGCTCGTCAATACCGGTTGGACCGGCGGACGCTACGGCGAAGGCCGCCGCATGCCCATCGCCGTGACCCGCGGGCTCCTCAATGCCGCACTGAACGGCACACTGCGCCATGCAGCGATGCGGCGTGATGCCTTCTTCGGCTTCGAGGTGCCACTCACCGTCGAAGGCGTGGACAGCAAGATCCTCGATCCCCGCGCCACCTGGGCCGATCCCAAGGCCTACGACGAGCAGGCGCGGCGGCTGGTCGACATGTTTGCCAAGAACTTCTCCAAGTTCGAGGGGCATGTAGATGCCGACGTGCTCGCAGCCGCGCCGAGCCTGAGGGCGGCGGCCGAGTAGCAGGGTTGGTCGCTGCCGGTGCGCAGAGCGTACAGCAGCCTCCCGGCGAAGCATCTCTTGCGATGGGGTTCACGCAGCCCTAGGACCTGACGATCGTTGCCGCACGGTCAGGGGATCCACACCGCAAGGTGGCGTCGCTGCACCCAGCCTTTGACGCCCGCGTAGTCGACTTTGCACCAGCGCCCAAGGCAGGGCCCGGCGGCGCCGACGCCTGTCTCGGTCACGGGTATCGCACCGATCCGGCGTGACAGCGACGATGGCCAGGAACGAATGACCGCAAAGCCTGTAGCATCCCCGTTGACGACACTGTAGTGCGTGCGCTCTCCCGGATCATCGCCTTGCACGTAGTAGCCGTGCACCCAGCCGCGCAGATTGCCATACCTGACATAGCGCCAGGATCCGGCCGACTTGCCGAGATCGACAATGCCGCGCGCATCGAAACTGAGATGCCCAACGACGGAGCTTTTCGCCGATGGCAGTGCGCGCAAATTCAGAGTATCACCGCCGGAAACGCGGACCACTCTGAGGTCGGCAAGAGCATCGCCGGCACCCGCCAGAAGCGACGACAGCACGCTGAGCCCCGCCAGCAGAAGTGCGACGATTGGGAAGCTGCGCGGCACCGGCCTCACCCTGACGGGCCTCGACCTCACCATGCTCACATCCCGCTCCTCTCCGCGTCAGAGGCCGGGCGCCCTCACTCCGGGCTCCCGGTCACGACCACTCTCACGCTCGCACTGACGCCGGGATGGTGCCTAGAACTGGCATTGGATGCCGCCTGGCCCGAACCAGCATCCGCGAGGATGACGATGACGCCGACGGTCCATGCAATGCCAGCGACCCCGACGGTCTTGCCAGCATCCGCGCCGGTAGGAATGGCGATATCGCCACCCACGGCACGCCTGCCAATGCCGATGCCACCCGCGATGCCGTGAGTAGCGCGTCCCGCAATGCCAGCCATGCACCTTCACGACGTCACCTTGATTGGCAAGCACCGTCTGCGCCGCGCCGCCCGATGTGGCCAATGGAGCCGCATCCGATGAGGGAAGAATCGATCCCTCGACGAGGATCACTGCGGCCAAAGCCAAGAGGATTCGCAGTCCCATGTCCAATGACCTCCAACCATCAAACAACTAACGACCATCTATGCAACAAACCGGAGCAAGGCATTGATTCTCATCAATGGCTCAACCGCAGCAGAACAAGAATTGAGTGAGAGTGCACGCTGCCCCCGCTCGACAGGCGATGTCGACCGGCACTTTCTCGGGGCCCGCGGCTCGCTGATCGGCGCGATGCCGATGGTTCCGATCCTACCCCCCGATCTGGCCTAGGAAGCTCGCCAGGGCGCGTGGCTCGAGCAGGATCGTAAGCACGACGCCGCCGACCGAGCCGCCAAGATGTGCCTCGTGGGCGATGCCGTCGCCGCCCCCGGCCGCATAGCTCGAATAGGCGACGAACAGGACGGCGTAGAGCAGCGCCGGCACCGCGACCGGCAGAAAGAAAATGTAGAGCCCCGCGAACGGCGCGAACAGGCAGAAGGCGAAGACGATCCCACACGTCGCACCAGATGCGCCAACCGCCCGATAGGTCATGTTGTGCTTCTTGGCATAGAGCATGACCAGCGAGGCGATGATCATGGAGCCCAGATAGAGCGCCAGGAACTTCGGCCCGCCGAGAATGCCTTCGAGCGCGGGCCCGAAGGACATCAGCGTCAGCATGTTGACCAAGAGATGCATGACATCGCCGTGGACGAAACCCGACGTGATCAGGCGGTCATCCTCCTTGTGCCTCAGGATGGCACCGACGTCGAAGGCCAAACGGTCGAATAGGATCGGCCGCGAGAACGAGTAGACGCTGACCGCCACCGTGACGAGAAGCAGCAGCCAGGTGACGGGTACGGCATCGAATGCAGGAAGATCCATGGACAGCCCTCGAGCGGAGGGGACCTTATGGGCTGAAACCCGATCGGCCCGCAAATCAACTCGTCAGAAACTTGGCGAATTGCTCTTCGACCGTTCGACGGATGTAGGTGCGGTAACGGCCATGGTCGCGATCAGTGGGGGCGATACGCCCGAACCGCGGCGTCCGCGCCTTCTCGAGCGGCACCAGCGCGATCGGCGTTGCGACCGGCAGGAGCTGCGAGCCCCGGCCGGCCTGCAGGGTCGTCAGGATGCCGTACATCTCGCCCGAGATGGTCGGACGCGAGACGATGATGAGCCGGTACTGACCGTGCCGGTTGGTCACGAGATAGATGTAGCCGGACTGATGCGGCACCGAGACGTGCCCGTGTTGCGTGAAATCGGCGTCGATCCGGTCTGACTCGCGAAACATCAGGCTCGACGATTCGGTGCTCCAGCGGATCTCCGTGCGGTAGGCGTAGATGGACGCGGGGTCGCCGAACGAGGGGCGCAGTGTCAGATAATCGCCCTCGAGCCATTGCACTGCCGGCCGTGAATAGTTGCCGAGATCGTCGGGAGCGAGCCCGGCCGATGCATGGGAATTCGCCGGCCCGGCGGCCGAGCCGTTGCCCGGCCTCAATCTGACCTTCAACGCCTCCTCGATGCGCACGATCGTGGCCAGCGTGAAGGGCCGGCGGCCCGACAACGCCTTCTCGAGAGTCGAGAGGCTGATGCGCGCCTCGTCCGCCAACCGTTGCCGGGTGATGCGCCGTCGGGCGATTTCCTCCCGGACGGCAGTGGCGATGGCCCGACTCGCCTCGTGGGAAACCTCGGCCTTTTCTCCCTCAGCCATGCGCTGAAGCCCTTCTTCTCGCCCCCGGACAAAACCGTACATAGCCGTTTCACAGTGGCTTCAGCAAGGCGAAGCTGGCGGTTCGTGACGGCCAGATGCTGGACGAAACGGAACTCGACGCTCGTGCAATCAGGGGTTTGGCCCGACTTTCAGGCGACCGGCTGCCCACAATGCCGGCCCCTGGAGGAGCCCCATGCCGAAAGCCCAAACCGCCCCCGACAGCCTGAGGAGGACGCTCGCCGTGATCCTTGGGCTCACCATCGCCCATCTCGGCCTGCTACTCGGCGCGATCGGTGCCATGGCCGGCGAGGCCCCGCAGACCGTCAAGCCTGAGGATGCCCAGATCGGTACGCTGCTCTTCGAGAGCGAGGTTCCGGGGCGGTTCGTGGAGGCCCCCCGGCTTGGCTCCGACTATGACGTGACCGTCTCGGGTCCGACGGCCCGCACCCGCGTCACACAACGCTTCTACAATCCGACCGATGGATGGGTGGAGGCGGTCTACGTCTTCCCGCTGCCGGCCGAGTCGGCCGTCGACACGCTGCGGATGGTGATCGGCAATCGGGTGATCATCGGCGACATCAAGGAGCGCCAGGAAGCCAAGCGCATCTACGAGGAGGCCAAGGCCAGCGGCCAGAAAGCCAGCCTCGTCGAGCAGGAGCGACCCAACATCTTCACCAACTCCGTCGCCAACATCGGTCCGCACGAATCCATCGTCGTGCAGATCGAATATCAGGAGACGGTGCGGCTCGCGGGCGGCGAATTCTCATTCAGGCTGCCGCTCGTCGTCGGTCCCCGCTACAGTCCGAAGCCGATCGTCCAGACCGTCGACTTCGGCGGCAACGGCCAGGGTGGCTGGGGCCAGCTCGTCGATCCGGTGCCGGATCGCAACCGGCTCGAGAGCCCCGTGCTCGATCCCAGAACGAACGACCCGATCAATCCGACGACCATCACCGTCCATCTAAACGCCGGCTTCGCGCTGGCCGAAGTCGTAAGCCACCATCACCCCGTGAAGATCGAGGGCGCAGGCGACTCGAGTCGCCTCGTCACCTTGGCCGAGGGTGCAGTACCGGCCGACCGCGACTTCGAGCTGACCTGGAAACCGGCGCCGAGCGTCGATCCGTCGGTTGGACTGTTCCAGGAGACGATTGACGGCACGGACTACCTGCTCGCCGTCGTCACGCCGCCGACGGTCGCGAGCTCTGAGAAGCCGCTCCCCCGCGAGGTCGTGTTCGTCATCGACAACTCCGGATCGATGGGCGGCACCTCGATCGTCGATGCCAAGGCGAGCCTGCTCTATGCGCTCGGCCGCCTCAAGCCCGAGGACCGCTTCAATGTCATCCGCTTCGACGACACGATGGACACCCTCTTTCCCGACACGGTGCCGGCCAGCGCCGACAACCTCGGGACGGCGCGCATCTTCGTCGACCGGCTGGATGCTGCCGGCGGCACCGAGATGATCCCGCCGATGCAGCGCGCGCTCGCCGATCCGAGGCCGGCGGACGGCAGCTTCCTCCGCCAGGTCGTCTTCCTGACCGACGGCGCCATTGGCAACGAACAGCAGCTGTTCGATGTCATCTCGGCCTCGCGAGGCCGCTCGCGCATCTTCACGGTCGGCATCGGCTCGGCGCCGAACACCTATCTGATGACGCGCGCCGCCGAGCTCGGCCGGGGCACCTTCACGCACATCGCCTCCGAGGCCCAGGTGCAGGAGCGCATGAAGGCGTTGTTCGAGAAGCTCGAGAGCCCGGCCGTGACGGGTCTGAGCGCCCGCTTCCAGGGCGCCACGGCAGACCTCGCGCCAAAACTCCTCCCCGACATCTACCGGGGTGAGCCGCTGGTGCTCGCCGCCCAGCTCGACAAGCTCGCCGGCAACCTCGAGATCGGCGGCACGATCGGCAACCAGCCCTGGGCGGTCAAGCTTCCGCTCGCCGCTGCCAAGCCGGGCCTCGGCATCTCGGCGGTCTGGGCCCGGCGGCGCATCGCCGATCACGAGGTCTCGGCCACGCTCGGGGGAGAGACGCGGGAGGCCGCGGACGCCGCCATCCTGAAGTTGGCGCTCGGCCATCACCTGGTGACGCGCCTGACCAGCCTCGTCGCCGTCGACCGCACCCCGAGCCGCCCGGCGGGCGAGAGGCTGACGCGGGCCGATATCCCGCTCAACCTGCCGGCCGGCTGGGACTTCGACAAGGTCTTCGGGCCCGCTGGCGAGGGCATGGGCCAGCGCGCAGACAACGGCGCCGCCAATCCGGTGGTGGGCGATCCGCAGCTGATCGATGCCATCGTCACCAAGCCGCAACCGCGCTCGCTCAAGCTGGTCGACGCCCAGAAGATGGTCTTCCTGCCGAAGACGGCCACCGATGCGGAGCTCCGGCTGATGCTCGGTCTCCTCCTGCTGCTGGTCGCCAGCCTGCTGGCGCTGCTCGCCCGCCGGAGCCGTCATGCCGAATAGGGTCGTACCCCCTCCCCCGGCGACCCTCGGGAGCGGCAGGCGACGGCCGCTCCACCTCACCGCCGCAGCCCTCGTGGCTGCGGCGGGCTTTCTCCTAGCGGGCCAAGGTATCCTCATTCACGCCAAGGCGGCTCTCGCCCAGGTGCTGCTGGAGCGAGCCTTCTCCCGGAGCCTGGCCGAGGGTGCGCCCGTCAAGCCGTGGTCGTGGGCGGACACTTGGCCCATTGCGCGCCTCAGCGTGCCGCGTCTCGGCGAGAGTGCCATCGTGCTCGCCAGTGGCAGCGGTCAGGCGCTCGCCTTCGGCCCCGGACATCTCGCCGGTACGCCGGAGCCGGGCGACGCCGGCACCTCCGTCATCGCCGCCCATCGCGATACGCATTTCGACTTTCTGGGCCGCGTCGAGATCGGCGACGAGATCATCGTCGATCGGGCCGATGGCGAGACACGACGGTTCCGCGTCAGCGGCAGCCGTGTCGTCCGCTACGACGCGTTCGGCATCGACCCGGGGGCAGGCGTCCACCGGCTTGCCCTGACGACCTGCTGGCCGCTGGGGGCCGTCACCTCCGGCCCGCTTCGCTTCGTCGTCGAGGCGGAACTCGTGACGGATTGAGCCGGCTTCTGGCTCAGGGCCTGTTGAGAGCCTCGTAGACAAGACGCTGGAAGAAGTGCACGTGGTGCTCCGAGAATTCGGGATGCGCGCGATCGACCACGAATTTGCCTTGCCGGTAGCCGTTCGAGTGCAACCCCTTCTGCACCCGTTCGAAGAGCCGTTGGTCCTCGGGGAAGAGCGTATCGGAGATCCAGTCGATGAGGTGCTGACGCTCCGCTGTGAGCTCGCGTGTCGGGAAATAGAAGTCGTGGCGTATGCGCGTCGTCTCCGGGCCCGTCGGCAGGATCTGGAACATCACCGCATTGGCCGGCCCCGGGAACCAAAGCGGCACCAGCGTCGGGAAGATGAAGCCGAACAGCGCCTGCTGCTCCATTGTCCGCTCGTCGAGCCTGTAGGCCGAGTTGTCGAGAGCCTTGCGTTCGACGGTATGCGTGAAGGTGATGCCGTCGTCCGACCAGAGTGCCTTGTTGTCGTAGTCGACGAGCTCCATCAGTGATTTGTGATTGACCGCGCAGTGGTAGCATTCGTGATTGTTGTCGATCACCGTCTTCCAGTTGGCGGCAACGTCGCGCTCGCGGCGGACGACACGGACGAGATCGTCTTGGCGTGGGATCGCCGAATAGATATCAGTGAGCAGCTTGCCGGCGACCTCGGTCATCGGCCTCGCATCCGGATCGAGATTGACGAAGAGGAAGCCCGCGTAGCTCTCGAGCCGGATCGGCTTCAGATCGGCGTTTTCGGGGATCCAGTCCTGCAGCGTGTCGCGGCCGCGCGCGCCGCGGAAGCAGCCATCCGACTGATAGCACCACTGGTGATAGGGGCAGACGATGAGCTTCGCATTGCCCGACCCCTCGAGCAGTGGGTGCGCGCGGTGACTGCAGACATTGTAGAAGGCCCTGAGCTCGCCGTCCTGACCGCGAATGATGAAGAGCTCCTGCTCGGCGACGCTGCCGGTCAGGTAGTCGCCGGGGCTCGGCACATCCGACACATGCCCCTGGTACCACCAGGAGCGATGGAAGATCGCCGCGTGCTCGCGCCGGTAGATGTCCGGGTCGTAGTACCACTCCGCCGGCAGCGTCCAGGAGCGCTCGGGGCTCTCGGGATCGAAGCGGCCGGCATCGAGCGATGCCGGGCGCGCGGGCAGAACGTGTCGGTTCATGCGCTCACTCCTCAACCGATGTCGAGCATGACATTGCCGTCCTCGACCTTGACCGGGTAGACGCCGAGATCGACACAGACCGGCGCACCTTTGGCCCGGCCGGAACGGATGTCGAAACGGCCGTTGTGCTTCGGACATTCGATGATGCCGTCGAACACGAAGCCCTCCGCGAGATGGGCGTCCTCATGCGTGCAGTGGCCGTCGCTGGCATGAAAGGTGTCGTCCGCGAGGCGGTAGATGGCGAAGGTTCGGCCGGCGTGATCGAAACGGCGGACGTCGTCGGGAAGGACGTCGTCGGCGCGGCAGGCGACAACCCAGACCATGCGCGCCCCCGCTACTCGGCGGCCGCCGTCTGGGCGGCCTCCGGCAGACTGCGACGAATGTAGTAACCCGGATCGCGGACCTGCCGCCACAGCGCCGGAATGATCTCGCGGTAGGCGGCAACGAGGCTCTGTGCCGGCGGCGGGCAATAGGGCTTCAGCGCCTCGTGCAGCTCCGGCAGGCGGTGATACGGCACCATCGGGAACATGTGATGCTCGACGTGATAGTTCATGTTCCAGTAGAGGAAGCGGAAGACCGGGTTCATCAGAACGCTGCGCGAGTTGAGGCGATGGTCGAGCACGTCCTCGGCGAGCCCACCGTGCTGGGTGAAGCCGAAGATGACGTGCAACCAACCGCCGTACATCGACGGCAACGGCCCGACGAGCAACACCGGCAGCCACGAGCCGAGCCAGATCGCCAAGCCGATCACCAGGGCGTGGATCGCCAGCCAGATGCGCGCGGTCCGGTAGACCTTGGGCCGCTCGCTCTCCGGAATGAGGGTCGCCTCGTCGGGGCTGAGGCGGCCGAGCGCATGGTGAGTGAGGCTTTTCGTCGTGGCAATCACCTGCGGCACGGCGAGGAACAGCAGGATCGCCCGGAGCACCACGATCGGCCGCATGAGCGCGATCTCGGGATCGCGGCCGACGATCAGCGTGTCAGTGTGGTGTCGCGCATGGCTCCACCGCCAGACCGTCGGCTCCCGGAGCACCATGAAGCAGGCGACGTGATAGACGGCGTCATTGAGCCAGGGCGTCCGGAACGCCGTGCCGTGCCCGGCCTCGTGCCAACGCGAGTCGCTCGACGATCCGTAGAGGACGCCATAGGCGATGAGACAGGGAATCGCCCACCATGAGCCCTGCAGCCAGAGCCAGGCGCCGAGCCCACCGGTAACGGCGAAGGCGGCGATCCAGATGAGCGTATCGCGAAGCGCCGGACCGTCGGAACGTTGCATCAGCTCCTTGAGGCGGGCGCGGGGGATCGGAGCCCGATACCAGGTGGCGTTGGCGAGGCCTCGCTCCAGGGCCCGCCGACCGTCGGCTCCGGTCAGGCTGTAGTCCCTCAGTATCGCCAGCTGTGACATGGCCGCCCACGATATCTGCCCGATCCCTGACAACCATAGGAGTGTCCCGCCCGAGCCGCAATCGGCCTCGCCCGTCCCGGTGTGACCGGGCCGCGCCGCGCCGTCACATTGTGTCCTTCCCGGGCTTCGGCCAGAGTGCGCCGGGTTCCGCAGGAAGCGACGCATGCCCTACATTCTCCGACGCATCGAGTGGCCAACCGCATGGCTCGCTGCCGGAGACACCGTGGCTTGGGCGGCCCTCATCTCCCTCATCGGCGCCGGCCACTGGTGGCTCTGGCCCTTGGCCGTTCTCACCATGACGCTGCACTCATCGCTACAGCACGAGGCCCTGCACGGGCATCCGACGAGCAATCGCTATGTCAACGAGGCCTTCGTCTTCCTCCCCGTCGGGCTCGCCTATCCCTATCGCCGCTTCAAGACGCTGCATCTCCAGCACCATCACGACGAGCGACTGACCGATCCGTTCGAGGATCCGGAGAGCAACTACATGTCGCCCGAGGACTGGGCCAAGGCTGGACCCATCCTGCAGGGACTTCGGCTCGTCAACAACACCCAGGTCGGCCGGCTGATCATCGGGCCCGCCTTCTCGGTCATTGGATTTCTGCGCGGTGAATGGGCCCTCGCCCGTGCCGGCGACCGGAGCGTGCTCGTTGCCTGGCTTTTGCATCTGATCGGCATGGTACCGGTGTTCTGGTGGGTGACGTGGGTCTCCGGCATCCACCCCGTCGTTTATGCTCTGGGCTTCGCGTATCCGGCGCTGTCGCTCCTGTCGGTCCGCACCTTCATCGAGCATCAGGCCGCGATCGACGCACCGCACCGCACGATCATCAACGAGGACCGTGGCTTGTTCGCCTTTCTGTTCCTGTTCAACAATCTGCACTTCGTGCATCACAGCCACCCGACGGTTGCCTGGTACCGGCTGCCCGGTCTCTACCGAGCGAATCGGGACGCCTACCTTGCCGGTAACGGCGGCTACTTCGCCCGGAGCTATGGCGAGGTGCTCAGGCGCTATGGGCTGCGGAGGAAGGAGCTGGTCGAACACCCCCTCATGAAACGCGGACGCTGGCGGTGAGTGAGCCGACCCCAGTCGCCTCCCTGCCGATGTACGATTGGCCCGAGGTTTCCGACGCCGTCGATCGGCTCTGGCAGGAGATCAGGCTCCGCCTCGACAAGGCGGGCCTCAGGGCTCCGAGCGACCTCGACCGCCGGCCGAGCTACGAGGAGATCTGGTCGGCTCCGGGCCTGGTGCTGAGCCAGACCTGCGGCTATCCCTACGTCACGTCGCTTCGCCACAAGGTCGCGCTCGTCGGCGCGCCGATCTACGACGCGCCGGGATGCGCCGGTCCGAACTACCGGAGCATGCTCGTCGTCCGGCGCGACGACCCGGTTGTCAGCGTTGCCGACCTCAGAGGCCGGCGCGCCGTCATCAACAGCCGCGATTCGCAGTCTGGATACTCCGCGTTCCGGGCCATCGTGGCACCGTTCGCCGGCGGCGGACGCTTTTTCCGATCCGTAGCGGTGTCGGGGGGCCATCGCGCCTCGCTCCGTGCCGTCGCCGAAGGCCGCGCCGACGCCGCCACTATCGATTCGGTCTGCTGGGCCATGGCCGCGTGGCACGAGCCGGCGGCCTATGACCATCTCCGCGTGCTGGCCCTCTCGCCCGTCGCCCCGTCCCTGCCGTTCATCACCGCGATCCGGCACGGGCCGGAGACGCGCGCCCTCCTGCTCGGCGCGATAGGACAGGCGATCGCGGCGGACGCAGGCTATTTCCGCAAGCACCTCCTGCTCGTCGGCGTCGTTTCCGTCGCCGACGAGGCGTATGACCGCATTGTCGAGATCGAGCGGCGGGCGGGCCAGCTCGGCTACGCCGACGTCGTCTGAGCCGCAGTCAGATCACGACGAAGTCGTCGGTCGATAGATCCAGGAACGTGCCGAAGAAATCCACGAGTATGGCGACCTTGACGGCGACCTGGGCCGTGCCGGTGCCATCGCCGTCGAACCAGAGCGTGTCCGTCGGCGTCTCGTAGATGAACTGCGCCCTGTCGATCGTCGCCGCCACGCTCAGGCTGTTGACGAGCTCATCCGCATCGAACGTGGCGCCGAGACCATAGTCGGCCAGATTGATGACGAGCTTGTCCAAGGCGTCGCGGCTGAACTCGTTGATCGTATCGACACCCTCGTTGAAGCCGAGCACGACGTGGTCGGTTCCCATGCCGGCGCCGATGATGTCGTCACCCGCGCCACCGTCGAGGTAGTCGTCGCCGGCGCCGCCGTAGACCTGATCGTTGCCGAACCCACCGAACACCCTGTCGTTGCCGTCGTGCCCGTAGAGGATATCGGCACCGTTGCCACCATAGATGATGTCGTCACCATAGCCGCCGGAGGCGTAGTCGTTGCCGTCGTCGCCATACAATTTATCATTGCCGGACCCGCCTTGCAGCCGGTCGTTGCCGCGTCCGCCGCGGAGCGTATCGTTATCGTCCTGTCCATTCAGCTTGTCGGCATCGTCACCGCCGATCAGCGTGTCGTTACTTTTGTCGCCGTAGAGCGTGTCGGGCCCCTTTCCGCCGTCGAGCCGGTCATTGCCGATGCCGCCATACAAAAGATCGTTGTCTGCACCGCCGTACAGTCTGTCACTGCCAAACCCGCCATAGAGCTTGTCGCGACCGGCATCGCCGTACAGAATGTCGTCACCAAACCCGCCGACGATAGTGTCGCGCCCGCTGCCGCCGCGGGCGTAGTCGTTGCCTTCGCCACAATCGAAGCCGTCGTCGCCGGCCAGGCCGTACATTTTGTCGTTGCCGCCAAGGCCGCGCAGGCGATCATTTCCTGTCGAGCCGCGCAGATAGTTCGCATAAGGGTCGCCCTTGACCCAGACCATGATCCCACTCCCACACTATCCGGTCACCCGATGTCTCGGCCGGCCGTCGATCATGCAGGAGCTTGGCTTGTGGTCGGGTTAGCAAGCAGCGATCAGATGCTCGCTATCGCAAAATCGGTCAACGGCCGCTAAACGAAACGATCAGAATGGCACGTGCCTGGGGCGTCACCGCAACTGCCGGCCATCCGGCAGTGCCACCAACCGCTCAAGCCTGGGATCGACCCGCCGATGGCCGACGGCGTCGATCTCGTCGATGGCCGATTTGAGTGCGCTCGCCACCCGGCGGAGCGAGCCGACATCCTTGACGTCGCCGTAGATGTACTCGAGCGTCAGCTTCACGGACTGCAGATCGACGGCAGGGACGGTGCCGGAACGCTCTCTCTTCACCACGACGCAACGCCTCCGTGCCACGAGCCCGGCTTTGCCACCTGGCCCCCTGCGCGTTTCCCGGGCACGCAAGAAGCGTGCAACTCCACCCCGGGCTTCTTTTTCCTCCCCCCTCGCTTGACACTCGTTCGCCCGGCGGGAGCGCGCCCTTGGCCTAATCTTTTACCTTTCTCTGCCAGAAATCCAAGACCCAACAAGGGACCCGGCACTGCATGGCTGCGGCGCTGAGGGAGATTAAGTCGGGGTCGAGGGTTGTGCGTACCGGGTCCAGAGTACTGATCATCGTCGAGAACCTGACGCTGCCGCTCGACCGGCGGGTCTGGCAGGAGGCGACAACATTGCGGGACGCCGGCTATACGGTGTCCGTGATCTGCCCGGTGGGCGGTCGCTATCGGGCCGCTTATGAGTGCCTGGACGGCATCCACATCTTCCGCCATCCGCTTCCCTTCGAGGCGGACGGCCCGCTCGGCTACGCCATCGAGTACAGCTGGGCGCTTCTCTGGGAGTTCGCGCTCTGCTGGCGCGTCTGGTTCAAGATCGGCTTCGACGTCATCCAGGCCTGCAACCCGCCCGACACGATCTTCCTGATCGGCGGCTTCTTCAAATACGTCCTCGGTCGCCCCTTCGTCTTCGACCATCACGACATCAATCCGGAGCTCTACGAGGCCAAGTTCGGTCGCCGCGACCTGTTCCACCGCGTATTGACCTGGCTCGAGCGCATGACCTTCCGGACTGCGGACGCCTCGATCGCCACAAACGAGACGTTCAAGGCCATCGCCATCGACCGCGGTGGCATGAACCCCGACCGGGTGCATATCGTCCGCAGTATTCCCGATCTCGGCCGCTTTCGCCGTGCCGAGCCGGACATGGACCTCAAGGCCGGACGCAAGCATCTCGTCGGCTATGTCGGCATCATGGGGACCCAGGACGGCGTCGACCTGCTTGTCCGTGCCATGGCCGAGGTCGTCCATAACGCCGGCCGCGGCGACGTGCAGTGTGCCATTGTCGGCTCCGGGACGGAGCTCGAGCGGTTGAAAGCACTCGCCGGGGAGCTCGACGTCGCCGATCACGTGACGTTCACGGGCTTCCTGTCGGGCGAGCCGCTCCTGAAGGCGCTCTCGGCCTTCGACCTCGGCGTCATTCCGGATCCGAAGAACGTCTACAACGACAAGATCTCGATGAACAAAGTCTTCGAGTACATGACGCTCGGAATACCGTTCGTCGCCTTCGACCTCGACCAGACGCGACAGACCGCAGGCTCATCCTGCCTCTATGCCAAGGACAACTCGCCGGTCGATCTTGCGGGGCAGATCCTGAGGCTCGTCGACGACCGGCCCCTCGCCGAGGCGACGCGTGCCGAGGGCCAACGCCGCCTCGCCACCGAGCTCTCCTGGGAGCGCGAACAGGCCGAGCTGCTGGCGCTTTACGAGCGTGTCCTCGAGGGCAGAACCGGCCTCGCCGCCGTCAGCGACCAGCCTGCCTGAGATCCTGCCGAAGAAAGCCGACCGAGGTCGCCTCTTCCCGACGCCGGCTCCCGCCCTCGTCTTGCAGAGGACAAACCCCGGGCGGGTCGGGGGATGGAAAGAGCGGCAAACCTTTCCACCCGTCTCGGACATTCGCTAGGTCGCGGCGACCGGCGCCCGCGCCGTCGCGGCTATGAGCGCCGGCAGGCGCCAGCCGAGTGTCACGCCACGGGCGATCAGGAAGATCATCAATGCGGCCCAGAGCCCATGATTGCCGAGCTTCGGAACGAGCACCCACGCCGCCCCGAGGTAGAGCAACAGGCTCAGGATCATCATGTTTCGCATGTCGACGGTGCGCGTGGCGCCGATGTAGATGCCATCGCACTGAAACGCGAAGAATCCGGCGATCGGCGACAGGGCGCACCAGAGCAGGAACTCCCGGGCGACGAGCCGGATCTCCGCATTGGTCGTCATCAGGTCGACGACGAGGCCGCCGCCGAGCCAGGTGGCGAGGGCCGCGAAGAGGCTGAGGACGCCGGACCAGAGGGTCGGCAGCCAGACCGCCTCCTTGAGCCGATCCGGCTCGCGCGCGCCGACCGAGCGGCCGACGAAGGTCTCCGCGGCATGCGCGAACCCGTCGAGGAAATAGGCTGTAATGCCGAAGATATCGAAGAGGATGGCATTGGCGGCAAGCGTGATATCGTCGGTCCGGGCGCCTTGGCTGGTGAAGAAGGCGAAGGCGGCGATCAGGCAGAAATTGCGGATCATGATGTCGGTGTTGACGGCCATCACCCGCCAGAGCTCGCGTCGCTCGAGCACGATGCGCCATGGCGCGAGGCCGCCCGTGGCCGCCAGCTCGCGCCGGGCAAGGACGAGACCTGTCAGGGCGGCGACCACCTCCGCCACGAGCGTTGCCGCCGCCACGCCCTGAACACCCCAGCCCATCCCCAGGACGAGTGTGACCGATAACGCGATGTTGACGACGTTGAGCAGGAGCTCGATCAGGAAGGCGAGACCGGCGCGGCCGAGCCCGACGAGCCAGCCGAGGATGGCGAAATTCACGAAGGCCGCCGGTGCGCTCCAGATGCGGACGTCGAAATAGGCCCCCGCCGCATCGACGACCTCGGGTGACCCGCCGATCGCCCACAGGACCAGGAGGCGGATCGGCCATTGCAGCGCGATCAGGCCGGCACCGGCGACGACCGCGACCAGCAGCGCGCGCTGGAGCGTCGCGGCGATCTCCGGCTGATCGCGCCGCCCGAAGGCTTGTGCCGTCATGCCCGACGTGCCGAGCCTCAGGAAGCCGAAAGTCCAGAAGAGCAGCGAGAAGATCGTCGCACCGATCGCGACACCGCCGACCAGCGAGGCGACGCCGAGCTGGCCGATCACGGCCGTATCGACGGCGCCGACCAAGGGGGTGGTGATGTTCGACAGGATGATCGGTACGGCGAGGGTCAGGATGGCACGGTGGGTCACCGGCCGGGTGATGCCGACCTCGTTGTCGACGCTGCCGATCGCCATGAGGTCAGCGTCTCTCGCCCGAACGGCCGCCGAGCTTCAGAAGACGGATGACGAGCCAGATCGGAATGACGACCGCCGCGCCGAGCAGGAAATATCGGAAGGCCCATTCGATGGCACCGAAGCCCATGTCGTACAGGCGCATGGCCAAACGCTGCAGGCTTTCGACCAGCGAGAAAACATCGAGCCCGAGCGCCGCCATGACGATGCCGACGACGAGCGACAGCACGATCAGCTTGACGACGACCGAGAGAGGATTGCCGCCGAAGAATTTGTCCATCGTCCGGTCTTTCGCTTGCCGAGGCTCGGGCGCCGACACCTCGAGCGCCGTCCGATCAGATGGAAGGAGATCGGCGCTCTAAGATATTGGCCTTGAGCACGTTCTTTCGACCAATCGGTACCCACTTGGTCGGAACGTGCTCTAGCACAGGCCGCAACGAGGATCGACTCCCGGCCGAGCAAGGGTATTGTCCCCCCATGACCGAGACGAGAACGCCGAGCTCGACGCGCACAAGGCGAAAGCCGCCGGACGCGCGGCTCCCCGACCCGTTCAGGGACTGGTTCGAGCGCCGCGGCTGGCAACCGCGCCCGCATCAGCTGGCACTCCTCGAGGCGGGCCGCGCACGCCATCCGAGCCTCCTCATCGCGCCGACCGGCGCCGGCAAGACACTGGCCGGCTTCCTGCCGAGCCTCGTCGAGCTTGCCTCCGGCACGTGGCAGGGCGCGGGCGTACATACGCTCTACGTGTCACCCTTGAAGGCGTTGGCGGTCGACGTACAGCGCAATCTGATGACCCCCGTCGCCGAGATGGACCTCGGCGTGCGCATCGAGACGCGAACCGGCGACACGCCGCAGGGCCGGCGCCAGCGCCAACGCCTCCGGCCGCCGGAGATCCTGCTGACGACGCCGGAGCAGATCGCGCTCCTGCTGTCGCATGCCGATGCGGCGCGGCTGTTCGGCAATCTCCGCCATATCGTGCTCGACGAGTTGCATGCGCTGGTGACCTCGAAGCGGGGCGACCTCCTGTCGCTCGGGCTGGCCCGGCTGTGGAAGCTGGCGCCCGACGCCGTCACGTTCGGCCTGTCGGCGACGGTGGCCCGGCCCTCCGAGCTCAGGGCCTATCTGGTGCCGCAGCCGGCCGGTGGCCTGTCGTCGGAGCTCGCTGATTGCATCGTCGCCGCCGGCGGCGCGGAGCCGGAGATCAGCATCCTTGATTCCGAGGCCGAGGTGCCGTGGTCCGGCCATTCCTCGCGCTATGCCTTTCCCGAGGTCTATGAGGCCATCAAGCGGCACCGCCTGGCGCTCATCTTCGTCAACACGCGGAGCCAGGCCGAGCTCGCCTTCCAGGAGCTCTGGCACCTCAACGCGGATCATCTCCCTATTGCGCTGCATCACGGCTCGCTCGACGTCGGGCAACGACGAAAGGTCGAGGCGGCAATGACGGCCGGCAAGCTGCGCGCCGTCGTTGCGACCTCGACGCTCGATCTCGGCATCGACTGGGGCGATGTCGACCTCGTCATTCATGTCGGCGCACCGAAGGGCGCGAGCCGCCTCGCCCAGCGGATCGGCCGCGCCAATCATCGGCTCGACGAGCCGTCCCGGGCGATCCTCGTGCCGTCGAACCGTTTCGAGGTGCTGGAATGCCGATCGGCCCTCGAGGCGGCGCGGGAGGGCGCGCAGGATACGCCGCCGATGCGGCAGGGCGGACTGGACGTGCTGGCGCAGCATGTCTGGGGAACGGCGGCGGCGGGCCCCTTCCATCCCGACCGGCTGTTCGCGGAGATCGTGACGGCCGCGCCTTACCGGACGCTTTCCCGCCCGCAATTCGACCGCATCGTCGATTTCGTCTCGACCGGTGGCTACGCGCTCCGAGCCTACGAGCGCTATGCCCGGCTGAAGCCGACCGGCGATGGCCGGTTGCGCCTGGCTCACCCGATGCTGGCGCAGCAGTACCGCCTCAACGTCGGCACCATCATCGAGGAGGCGATGCTGCAGGTGCGGCTGGCGCGGCCGCGCGGCGGACGCCCACGCGGGGCCGGCGGCGGGCGCATTCTCGGCAAGATCGAGGAGTGGTTCATCGAGCAGCTCGAGATCGGTGACACCTTCGTCTTCGCCGGCGAGGTGGTTCGCTTCGAGGGGCTGAGCGAGCTGGAGGCGCTCGTGTCGCGAGCCCCCGGCGCCGAAGCCAAGGTACCCTCCTATGCCGGTGGCAAGTTCCCGCTCTCGACCTACCTGGCCGAGCGGGTGAGAGCCCTGCTGGCCGATCCGAAGCGGTGGCGGAGATTGCCCGAGCAGGTACGCGACTGGCTCGAGATCCAGCGCCTTAGGTCGGTCCTTCCGAAGGTCGACGAGGTGTTGATCGAGACCTTCCCGCGGTCGGGTCGTCACTACCTGGTGTGCTATGCCTTCGAGGGTCGGCTGGCGCATCAGACGCTCGGCATGCTGCTGACCCGGCGGCTCGAGCGACTGGGCGCCCGGCCGATGGGCTTCGTCGCCAGCGAATACTCACTCGCCATCTGGGCGCTCGGCGATCTCGGGGCGATGATCGGCGACGGCCGCCTCGACCTCGGCCGGCTGTTCGACGAGGACATGCTCGGCGACGATCTCGACGCCTGGCTCGCCGCCTCGAGCCTGATGAAGCGGACATTTCGCAATTGCGCCATCATCGCCGGGCTGATCGAGCGGCGCTATCCCGGCAAGGAGAAGACCGGCCGGCAGGTGACCTTCTCGACCGATCTCATCTACGACGTGCTGCGTCAGCACGAGCCAGGGCATATCCTCATGGAAGCGGCCTGGGCTGATGCCGCGAGCGGCTTGTTGGACATCGGCCGGCTCGGCGACTTCCTTCGACGCGCCAAGGGGCGAATCAGGCATAAGGCGCTCGGGCGGGTGTCGCCGCTCGCCGTGCCAGCCCTGCTCGACATCGGGCGCGAGCCGGTGCCGGGGGCTGGGCCGGACGCCCTGCTCAGGGACGCTGCCGAGGAACTGATCCGGGAGGCCATGGGCGATGGGTGAGGTGCTTGTCAGACCCGAGGAGCGGGACTACACCCGCCAGGAGATCGTCGTTGCCGGCATCCCCATGCAGGCCGACAGATCCGGTGCCCTTTTTTGGCCGGGCCAATCGATTCTCGTCGTTGCCGACATGCACCTCGAGAAGGGCTCGGCGCTCGCCGAGCGCGGGAGCTTCCTGCCGCCCTACGACACGCGGACGACGCTCGGCCGGCTCGCCCGCACGCTCGAGACCTATGAGCCGCAGACCGTCGTCTGCCTCGGCGACTCGCTGCATGATCGCCGGGCGGCCGAGCGCCTCGCCGAGGACGACATCGAGGTGGTGCGGCGCTTGCAGGCGGGCCGTGACTGGATCTGGGTCACCGGCAATCACGATCCCGATCTGCCGGAGGATCTCGGCGGCCGTGTGGTGCCGGAGCTCGCGGTGGGCGGCCTCGTCCTTTCCCACGAGCCCAAGGCCGGCCAGTTCGTCCGCCAGATCGCGGCGCACCTGCATCCGGCGGCTCGGGTCGCCCGCCACGGCTATGTCCTTCGCCGCCCCTGCTTCATTGCCGATGCCCGGCGGCTGATCATGCCGGCCTTCGGGGCCTACACCGGCGGCCTCAACATCCTTGACGCGAGCTTTGCCAACTTGTTCGGCGACGCCGACTTTCGGGTCTGGGTGATCGGGCACGAGGGCATCTATCCAGTTGCCCCGAGCCAGCTTCGCGCGGATTGAGCCCGTCAGCTCTTGCGGAATGAAAAGGACGCCGCGAGGCCCGCGAGGACCGCAAGGGCGACCGAGGCAAGGCCATAGCCGAGCGGCTGATGGATGGCGAAGCTGTGCAGTTGCTGCTCGAGGCCCTCGCGCTGCAGACCGAGCCGGGTCTTGTAGGTCGACAGCAGCTCGCCCTTCCTGAACAGATAGATCCAAGCATTGAACTCACCGATCGAGACCGTGGCCGGAAGATCGACAGTGGCGCGGAAAAGGCTTTTGCCGATGAACGCCACGCCACGCTCGCTCTCGACGTAGAGCCGCTGCTCGCTCTTGAGACGCACGATGGCCTCGCGGAACTCCTCGAGTTCCTTGCTTCCGACCTTTTCCTCGGCGGCGAAACGCAGGAACTCGAATCCGATGCCGTTCTGCCAGAGCACGGGTTTCGGCGCGATCTCCGGGACCGGACGCGTCGTGACGATGGCATAGAAGCTCGGCACATCCTTGAAGGTGTAGTTCGTCGTATTGATCCAGATACCGCCGACATTGGATTTGCGGCGTGTCACGAGCGGCTCGCGGGGACCTTCGAGAACGATGGCGACATCGTAGAGGCCTTCGTCCGCGCGCTGCTGGCGGCTGTGCTCGACGGTGCCGAAGACGACGATACGCGTGCCGGTGAAGCCAGTATCGACGGCGACGGTTCGCGTCGAGACGTCGGCCTCGATCGTCTCCTTCTGAGCCGGAGGCGTCGTTGTCTGGGCCGAAAGTGGGGCCGGCAGCAGGAGGAGCACGACGACAATCCAATGCCACCTGCCGATGGCGCGGACCGCGGCGGCTCCGGCTGTAAACGCCCATTCGATCGAACGTAGGCTCATTTCGCGTCCAGCGGTGCGATGGAGAACAACTCTGCCGGCGTCACGACCAGATCGTAGGCGAGCCGAAGCCCGACCACCAGAACGATGCCGCCGAGCAGGATGCGCAGCTGCTCGCCCTTGAAATGCTGGCCGGTGCGGACGCCGAACTGTGCGCCGATGACACCACCGACGATAAGCAGGAGAGCGAGCACGGCGTCGACCGTCTGATTCTGCCATGCGTGCATCAGGGTCGAGAAGCCGGCGACGAATACCGTCTGGAACTGCGAGGTACCGAGCACGACAGTCGTCGGCACCCTGAGAAGATAGATCATCGCCGGAACAATCAGGAAGCCGCCGCCCACGCCCATGACGGCCGAGAGCAGGCCGACGAAGGCGCCGAGCGCGACCGGCGGGATGGCACTGATGTAGAGCTTCGACCGGTGAAACCGCTGCTTGAACGGCAGGCCGTGGATCCAGCTGTGCTGCGAGGACTTGCGCGGGGCAGAGGTCTTGCCATAGCGCGCCTTGAGCATGGCGTTGGCGCTCTCGATCACCATCAAGGTGCCGATGATGCCGAGGAACGTGACGTAGCAGAGGATGATGAAGAGATCGCTCAAGCCGAGCTGACGCAGCTCCTTGACGACCTGCACACCGAGGAGCGAGCCAAGCAGGCCGCCCCCCAGCATCACCACACCGAGCTTCACATCCACGTTGCCGCGACGCCACTGGGTGATGGCGCCCGACACCGAGCTGGCGACGACCTGATTGGCGCCGGTGGCGACGGCAACGAGGGGAGAGACGCCGGAAAAGAGCAGGAGCGGCGTTATCAGGAAGCCTCCACCGACACCGAACATGCCCGAGAGAAAGCCAACGGCCCCGCCCATCGCGAGGATGAACAGTACGTTGACCGACAACTCGGCGATCGGCAAGTAGACTTGCATTGTTGCTGCCCGTTCGAGACTGGCTCGCAAGGGTACGGGAGCCTGGGAACGATAGATACCGGAAAATCGGCCGCCCGAGCCTGGAACAGACCAGGATAAGGCGCCGTATCACCCACAGAGGTCAATGCGACCATCTGCTCGGCGGCGAGCGATGCGCGACGGATGGGGCCGGTTCAGCCCGCAAGGCTCATCAGTCGCGAGATCAGCGCGTCGCTGATCTGCCCTGACGGCTCCATCTTCGAGCGCTTCTCGAAGCTCTCGATGGCCTCGACGGTGGACGGGTCGAGCGTCCCGGTCGCCGAGACCTTGTAGCCGAGCGACTTCAATAGATCCTGGACGAGCAGGACGTCGGACGTCTTTGGCTCGCTCGACGCGGGAGCCGGCGCGGCGGCATCGGCGGCTGCGACCGCCGGCTCGGCGGCCACGGCATTGGCCGCCTCGAGCATGGGGGACGGCGACCAGGCCTTGATATCCTTGTCGATCTCGGCGACGACGGATGGCGACAGTCGGCGGCGCGCTGCGTCCCGGCGGCGCGCGGCATCCTTGTCACCCGCCTCGCTCGCCAGGGTGAACCAGCGATACGCCTCGCTGGTGCTGCGTGTGACGCCGAGGCCGTTCTCGCTCAGGATCGCCAGGTTGAACTGGCTGTCGGCCAAGCCGAATTCCGCGGCCTTGCGAAAGAGTTTGGCGGCTGCGGCGTAATCACGTGCGCCCCCCTCCTCGGTCGTCATCAGGACGGCGAGATTATGCATGGCCTTCACATTGCCGGCCTTGGCGGCACGGCCGTACCACTGGCGGGCCCGCGTGGCGTCTTGTGGAACGCCGGCCCCCCGCTCGAGAAGGACGGCGAGCTGATATTGCGATGGCGCATGACCGCCATTGGCCGCCCGGCCGTACCATTCGGCCGCCTGTGCGAGGTCCGGCTGGCCCAGTGTGCCGCGTGCGAACCGCGAGGCGATCTCGTATTGCGCGGCGGGATCGCCATTGGCCGCCTTGATCCTGATGGCGAGCGGCGCGATGCCGTCCGGTGGCAGATCCTCGCTCACCGTGCCGACGATGTCGCCAGTGTCGGTCGACGTAGCCACGTCGACGGCTGCCCGCGTCGGCGAGAGCGCCGCCGGGCTGGCGTCGAGGTCGGAAGGCGACGAGGTCGTTCCGGTGACGATGTCGGCGTCACCGTCGTATGGCGCCTCGAGCCTGGATTGCTTGCCGCTATTGGCGCCGCCTTGCCCGTCCTGTTGGGTCGAGGAGCCGCGCTCGATGGTGATCGTCGGCCCGGAGGGCTTGCGCACGAGCTTGCCATAGAGGAGACCGGCACCGGCCAGGACCAGGGCCAGGACCGCCATGATGACGACCGGACGTGGGCTCTTGCGATCGAGCGAAAAGCGTGCCGCGCGATTGCTGACGGCCGGCTTTGCAGCAGGCTTCTCGCCGGTGGCCTGGGCCATTCGGGCGCGGACCGGATTGCCGGCCGATGCGCCCGCAGCGGCAGCCTGGGCGGCTCGCCGGGCCGAGGCAATCATGTCCTCGCGCGTCGTCGGCTTTGGGGCGGCGGCCTGCGGCGATCGCCGGGTCGCGGACGGTCTGACGGGATCCGCCGGCTGGGCCGTCAGCGCGGGCGGCTCGGTCTCCGCGGCCTCCGGATCGACGGCCCCGCCGTCGTCGGCGTACGGATGCCCGGAGACGTCGGGGGCGTCATGGTGGCCGAGATCGTCTCGCGGATATGCGGCCGCCGAAATGCCCGCCTGAGATGCCGGCGTGGCCTCATACTCTGCCGCAGCGCTCTGGATCTCGTGCTCGATGACGCCGACCCGCGAGTCTAAGGACTCGACGAGCCCCCGAATGGCCTCCAGCAGGTGCTGAGCGCTCTGTCGCTCGCTTTGGTGGCCATCGACATAGGTCGAAAGCATGCGCTCCAATCCCGCCAGTCGCTCGAGATCCGGGCCCGTCGCCGCCGAGCCCATCCCCTGCTCGGCGATCTGGGCCATCACGCGCTCGGCCACCGAATTGGCCAGGAGACCATTGTCTGGTTGTCGCTCCGCGACCTCGTCGATGAGGCGGGCCAGGTTGTCCTCGATGACCTCGAGGCGGGCGATCTCATCGGCCACCCGCTGATACTGTCCCTTGAGTTCGTCCATGCGATCGAGAATGTCGTCGGCGGGCAGATTTGCCGGCGATTGCGTCAGGGCGTTCTCCAGCTTCTCCTCGAGCCCCGTCAGGCGCCGCGAGATCAACTCGAGAGCGGGATCGCCCGGGCTCGGCGCCGTGCCGGCGGCCGTCGTCCTCTCCGTCACGGCAGAAGGCGAGGGAGCAAAATCGGTCTCGTGCTCCAGGATCGCAGCACGCGGCAAGGCTTGCGGCTGTGGCTCGGTCGTGGACGCCGCCACGTCGTAAGCGGGATCGACAAATGCCTCGTAGGCGGCATCGTGGTCCTCGCTCCAGTCGTCCGGGGCCGGTGCAGAGGCGATCGGCGAAGCAGGTGGAGGCGTTGCCGGTCGCCGGTCTCGGCCGTTCCGCTGGATCGCACTGCCGGCATAGACCGCCGCAACGGACGCATAGACGGCATCGAGCGTACGCTCGGTCGTCGCGATGGCGTCGGCAGACGCGGCGGCCGGCGCGCGGCGGTCGCCCGACAGGCCATCAGGCCGGCGCAGCTCGGCTTCGGGTAGTCCGGACAGCGTGGTCCGCTCGGATGGCAAGTCGCCATGCCCTTCGATCAGGCTCAATCTGGCGCGGACGTCGGCAATGATCTCGTCGTTGGATGCGTGTCGCATGGGGCGTCCGTTGGTTCGGTTCAGCGCTGAGCTCCCGACTTGAAGGTCTGAAGCGTGCTGCTATGCCCGAACACAGGACGAGAAGCGGACATCGGATTTGCAAAATCGCAAGCCCGAGTAAAGACTTATTTAATTCTCTGATTGGGGAAGGTATTTCGAAAATCTAGATTCCGCGGTCCGGACCAAAACCCATGGATGCACGCGAGTATTGCAATATTCGTGGGTTATTCTTTGGTATTGCCCGGAACTCCGGTGGCCTTGATAGATCTCCACCCGCCGCTCTGATGCGCTATGATAATAATTAAACGGACACGAGATCAGGGGTCAAAATGTTCCGATTCGTATTTTGCGCTACCCTTGTCCTGGTACTCAGCCCCGCGCGGGCCGAGGAGGCCATGCCGTCCGGACGCTACAGCATGACACCGATCGACGGGGGAGCGTTGCGCCTGGATACGCTGACCGGGGCCGTCGACCGGTGCGTGGCGACCGATGGAGAATGGGCCTGCCGGACGCTCCCCGACGAAGGCCGGGCGTTGCAGGACGAGATCGACCGCCTGGCCGAGGAGAACGCTGAGCTCCGCGCCCGCGCGGGCCAGGCCGGCAGCTCCGGGCCGGTGTCACCGGAATCGGATGGGCCTGCCATGTCCTTCCATCTGCCGAGCGAGGCCGAGGTCGATAGGGCGATGAGCTTCATGGAGCGAATCCTGAAGCGGTTCAAATCGATCGTCCAGGACCTCCGCGAGGACGAGGACAAGGGAACGGCACTCTGACGGGCGCCCGTCCGATCGACCCGCGGTTGGCTCGGTGGCCGTCTCGGGGGCTCACCCTGGCAGGGCGGCAAAACGGTCGGTCGCCTGAATGAGCGCTTCGCCGATGCCCGGCTCCGTCAGCGCATGGCCGCCGTCGGCGACGACGACGAGTTCGGCCTCGGGCCAGGCCTCCTTGAGATCGAAGGCGTTCTTGACCGGCGTGCACATATCGTAGCGTCCGTGGACGATGATGCCCGGTATCTTCCGGATCCTCTCCACATCGCGCAGGATCTGGTCGTCCGCGTCGAAGAAGCCGCGGTTGACGAAATAGTGGCACTCGATGCGCGCAAAGGCTCTGGCATAGGCGTCGGCGCCGAACTGGCGAACGCGATCGGCATCGGGGATGAGCGACAGGGCCGAGCCCTCCCACATGCTCCATAGGCGGGCGGCGGCGAGCTGGACGGCCGGATCGGGATCGGTCAGGCGGCGGTGGTAGGCGCTGATCATGTCGCCCCGCTCGTCAGGCGGAATATGCGCCCGGTAGGCGGCGAAGGTGTCGGGATACACCCAACTCGCGCCCTCCTGATAGAACCACAGCAGCTCGGCCCGGCGCAGCATGAAGATACCCCTGAGCACCAGCTCACTGACGCGGTCGGGATGCGTCTCGGCATAGGCGAGCGACAGCGTCGATCCCCACGAGCCGCCGAAAAGCTGCCAGCGGTCGATGCCGAGATGGCTGCGGATGCGCTCCATGTCGGCCACGAGGTGCCACGTCGTATTGGCCTCGAGCGAGGCATTGGGCGTAGACCGGCCGCAGCCACGTTGATCGAACAGCACGACACGATAGCGCTCCGGATCATGGAAGCGGCGCATGGCGGGATAGCTGCCCCCGCCGGGCCCGCCATGCACGACGAGGGCAGGCTTGCCGTCCGGATTGCCGGATTCCTCGAAGTAGATCTGATGACCGTCGCCGACCTCGAGGTGCCCCGCTCGAAAGGGCTCGATCGCCGGGTAAAGACCGCCCCGGATGGGCTCACGTATGCTCATGTTGCTTCCTTTGCGCTGCCGTGCCGGCATAGCTCGGATGGCCGGTCGAGATCAAACGGGTCGCCGCAAGCTGGCCCGCTGCAGGCGGAGCTCACGATCAAGCAGGGTCTCCCCGCCCGGGACGCGCATGTCGCGAACCAGATCGAGTATCCGTTTCTCGGGCCGGGGGGTCAGAAGGCTGAAGACGATCGCGGCCGCGGTCGTCAGCGCGAGCGCCATCACGGCCGCTGCAAACACCAGTCCCGACCCCGCGCCTCCCGATGCACCGGACAGATCGAGCAGCATCATGCTGCCGGAAATGCCGAAGCCGGCGCCGACCGCCAGCATGGCCCCCCAACGGTTGATCCGCTTCCACCACACCGACATCACGACCGGCGCCAGAATCGAGGCGCCGATGATCGCCAGCCCCCAGAGCAAGAGCCCGAAGGGATCGGCCCTGACGGAAACCGCCATCCAGCATCCGAGGCCGGCAAGCACGACCGTCAGCGCACGGAGTAGAGCCGTCCGGGCCGTTTCGGCTCCGGTCTCCTCGCGCCAGGTCAGCAGAATGTCCTCGCCGATCGTCGAGGCGAGCGCCAGGACATGGGCGGAGGCCGCCGTTAGGGCTGCGGCCAGGAGGCCGACCAAAGCGAGATCGGCGAACGTCGCCGGGAGACCGGACGCGGCCGGCAGGAGGAGCAGGACCGAATCTCTGGCGAGCGCAAGACTGTCGAGCGAGAGCCGCGGGCCCTGGCCGTCATAGCTCACCCACCCGGCGGCCACGAAGCCGTCGAGCCACGACGGCACCTGATCGATGGGCAGGCCCACCAGTCCCGAGAGGACGATATATCGGGCGAAAATGCCAATGGCGGGCAGTGTCAACAGCACAAGGCCGGCGATGAAGGCCGTCCAGGCCATCATGCGCCTGACGGCGAGGACGTTGGAGCCCGTTGCCGAGCGCTGAGCAATGAGCGGGTGCGCCGCGACGCCCGCGGCAATCGTGACGATGATCAGGAGATAGCCGGTGGTGCCGTAAGCGGCGAAGGGCTGAAAGAACGGCTTGGTCAGGAGGGACGGCGACGACGGCGGAACGGCCGGTAGAATCGCAGCGGCCGTCTGCCGGGCGAGGCCGCTCCGGCTCTCGAGTCCGGCGAGCGAGTCCGAGATGACGCCGTAGCTGAGCTGCGGGACCGGGAGGTTGGTGAGGAGGATGCTGACCAGCGTCACCGGCACGATGATGGATATGAGGCTGAGCATCCCCCCGGACGCTCCCGTCCACGCCTGGCTCCGCGCACCCCCGCTGGCAACCGACAATGCCAGCATCAGAAAGAAGGCGACCGCAATGGCCCATGGCTCGGTGCCGAGGCGCCGGGCGGCGACGGCAACGCCGAGCTTGAGCTCTGCCGCAAGGATCAGAAGCAGCGCGATCGAGATCGCAATGCCGGCGAGCAACCGCAAGAGCCGACTCTCGAAACGCCGGCCGATATAACCGGCAAGTGTCGGCGCGCCGTCCTTGCGAACATAAGGCTGCACAAGAACGGCCGAGACCAGTAGCCCGACGATGATACCGATTGCATAGGGCAGGGCATCGAAGCCCTCGAGGAAGAACAGCCCCGAGAGCGAGGCGATGCCCGTCGCGCCCAGGAGCGAGATCGTCAGGCCAATGCTGGCGAAGGCACCGGGTACGCGGCGATCGGCGACGCGAAAGGCCCAGTCGCGGCGGCTCGCCGTCAGCAGTCCCGTCGCGCCGATGGTGAGGGCAGCCCCGCCGATCATCGCCAGCTGCAGGATCCGCCCTCCGGTCCCCAACTGCTCAAAGATGAGCACCAGGAATACGATGGCCGCGAACAGGCTGGTCACGATCGACAGATGGCTGCCGAGGCGCGGACTGAGGCTCGGTCCGATCTGCGACATTGCCATGACTTAGATGTCCTCCTGGGCCCCGTGCCATTGGTCGATCTCGTCCTGGCGGACCGAGAAGCGAGCCACGGTCAGGAGACAAATGGCGATGCAGCCCAGCGTTGCAGCCAGGTAGCCGATAGGCAATCCGAGCAGGCTCCCGCTCGCCATGCGCGTTGCCACGACCGGCAGGGCGATGGCGACGGCGGCCGAACACAAGGAGAAGACAGCCAGTCGCTTCGTCTCGCGCCAATAGGGTCTGCGGTGGGGTCGATGTCGCATGGCAAGCTCCCGACGATCCGGTGGTGGTGGCGTTCGGCCAGAATAGCCTCATTCGGCGTTGAATGTGGTGGGATAGCGGCGTCCAGCCCCCTGCCGCTACGCAACTGCACTACGTACAGGCCCCGAGCCGGACGTCCAGCACGATCTTCGAACCCTAGAGGTTCTGATTGTCCAAGAGTTTGATGATCTTGACGGCCTCCCCTAAGATGCGGCGCGATTCGCTCTGTCCTCGGAAGGCCGGTCTTGCGGTCGTCGGCTGGCGTAAGGCAATGGGTGAGCGAGCTGCTTAAACTAGGGGAGAGCAATGGGAATCATCTCGGAATTCCGTGAATTTGCCATCAAGGGCAACATGATCGACATGGCGGTCGGCATCATCATGGGCGCCGCCTTCGGCACCGTGATCAGCTCGCTCGTCAACGACGTCATCATGCCACCGATCGGACAGATGCTCGGTGGCGTCGATTTCTCGAACATCCAGATCCCGCTCGGCGGGGCCGATGCCGAAGGTAAGCCGAATGCCATTCGCATCGGTACGTTCTTCAACAACATCATCTCTTTCCTGATCATCGCCTGGGCCGTGTTCATGCTCGTGAAGGCGGTCAACTCGGCGAAAAAGATGGTCGAGAAGCAGAAGGACGCGGCACCACCGCCAGCACCGCCGCGTAGCGAGGTTCTCCTCGAGGAAATCCGCAACGCGCTGGTGAAGAAATAGCCATTCCGCAGCGACCTGAAATGATGAGGGGCGGCCCCGAGGGCCGCCCCTTTTACGTGCGATCGGCGCCGAGCCGGCAGGTGATTGCTCAGCCCGGCAGTGGGAACAGCCGATCGGCGATCAACACCACGGCGATACCGGCGAGGATCACCACATAGGGCATGATGCCCGCCTTGCGCTCACCGAGATTCTGACCTTCGAGGCCGAGATCCGTCAGCATGTGGTCGGGGAAGCGTCCGCCGTCACGGATGTAGTGGCGATAGATGAAGATCGGGATGATGGCCGCGATAATGATGAGCGCCCAGAGCAGCACGTTGATATTCGGATTCCACGCTTTCGCACCCGCCCCCATCAAGAAGGCGTTGACGAAGGCGAGGATCGTGCCCAACGCCAGGATGATCGTCGGCGCACGATAAGGCCTCTCGATGTGGCCGCTGTCGACCCGATGGATCCAGCCGGCATTGAGGTTCAGGAAGTTGAACACGATGTAGCCGCAGTTCGAGATGGCCAGGATCGTGAAGAAGCCCGTGGCATCGGCGACGGCGACGGAGAGAACGAACAGATTGAACACGAGATCCGTCCACATGGCCCGTGTCGGAGCGCCGTGGCTGTTGACGTGGGTCAGATAACTGGGCAGCCAGCCGTCCACCGAGCCCTGGTAGAGCGTCCGCGACGAGCCGGCCATTGCCGTCATGATCGCCAGCATGAGGGCCAGAATCATGATCATGACGAAGATGCGCTCGATCAGGCCTTCGCCTCCCGCGACCATCCGGGCCATCGCATTGGCGACGCCGTCGCCGTTGACGATGCCGGGCTCCACCATGCCGGCGGCGCCGAGGAAACCCTGGAAGGTGAAGGGCACCAGCGAGTAGATCAGCAGGCAGAGCAGGCCCGCGTAGAAGATCGCCTTGAAGGTGTCACGCTTGGGATCGCGGAACTCGCTCGTGTAGCAGATCGCCGTCTCGAAGGCGTAGGTGGACCAGGCGGCGATGAAGAGCGCGGCGAAGAAGTAGGTCCAGCCGCCGATCTCCCAATTGCCCGTCGCCGGCACTGGATTGACGAAGTTGTCGTAGTTCACCGAGCCATTGAGCAAAGGCACGATTCCGACGATGAGCATCGGGATGATGACGAGCAGCCCGATCCACTTCTGCACGCTGGCGGTGCCGAGAATGCCGCGATGCTGGATGGCGAAGACGATCAGCATGAGAACGGCGCCGATGACGAAGTAGCTGTTGATCGACCAGGTGGCGAGCCCGAAGACGCTGCCACCGGCCAGCTCCCAGCTCCTCAGAGCCGGCGTCGCGCCGGCAACCAGGGCGTCGATGGCGAGCTGCGTCGATTCCTCCACCGTCTTGCCGGTGATGGCCGTCGCATTGGCCGCATCGGCGAGCCAGGCCTTGACCTCGGGGCTGTCGGCGCCGAACACCGGCAGCGGTGCCACGGCGTTGATGATATAGGCGGCGGCGATGGCGCAGCCGAGAGAGAGGACCGGGGTCCAGGCGAGCCAGTTGCACCAGACCGAAACCGGGGCGAGCAGCTTGCCATAGCGCAGCCAGGCGGTCGCGCCATAGACCGAGGCGCCACCCGACTTGTTCGGAAACAGTCCGGAGATCTCGGCATAGGTGAAAGACTGGATGAAGCCCATCACCATCGAGATGATCCAGACGAGAAAGGCCGCGGTTCCCGCCAGTCCGCCGATGCCGCCGATCGAGAACAGCACGAGCGCGGGGACGCCGCTCGCCACCCAGAAAGCACCCGTCCAATCGATGGCGCGCCTGAGCTCGCCACCGCCGCCGGCCACGCCGGCAGTATCCGTCGCATTGGCCATTTGTCGTCCTCCCGAAAATGGGCCCAACAAGTTCACGTCGAGCGGGAGGCACGAAGCAACGTTCGGACGGAGCCCATGTCAGGCTCGTGATGGCGGATCCTGGCGCGCTCGCGTAGCCGAGCGGACCCTGACGCCATCCTTCCCTGTCCAATCAACCCGACCGGGCCCCCCGACCGCGGTCTATTGGCACGTGCGAACAGCAGGTCTCCACCGCCGCACTCACCAATGAAGGGGAGCTTGACACGATCTGCAGCGCTGGACCCATGGCTCGAAATGAGGAATTCATCTCCAAAAGGGGGAGATGTGCCGACCGGGTGCCGACATCGCCTCGGTGCCGGAAGGGCAGGGTTGTTATCTGGCCCCGGGCTGGCGCAATGTCGAACCAGGTTCTCGCACCGCCAGGGCCTCGCAGACAGGGAGGTAGTGAAGATGACGAAATTGCGCGGCCGCGCGCTGGGCTTGCCCTTTCCGGGAGAGACCGGCGCCCATAACGCCATCACGGACGTGCCTGGCGTCGGCGTCGGACTCGCGACATTGGTCTCAGGCGGTCCGGCAGCCAAGCCTCAAGTCAGAACCGGCGTGACGGCGATCCTCCCCCGGCTGGGCGACGCCGAACCGCGCCCGGTCTGGGCGGGTTTTCATCAGCTCAACGGCAACGGTGAGATGACCGGCACCCACTGGATCGAGGATGGCGGCTACTTCATCGGCCCGATCTGCATCACCAATACGCATTCCGTCGGCATGGTGCATCACGCGGCCGTGCGTTGGACGATCGACACTTATGCCCCGCAATGGAACTCCGGGCATGTCTGGGCGATGCCGGTCGTCGCCGAGACCTATGACGGCGTGCTCTCGGACATCAACGGACTGCATGTGACCGAGGCGCTGGCGCGAGAGGCACTCGACAACGCCCGAAGCGGGCCGGTCGCCGAGGGCAATGTCGGTGGCGGGACAGGCATGATCGCCTACGAGTTCAAGGGCGGCACCGGCACGTCGTCCCGAAAGCTCGAGGTCGACGGCAAGTCCTACACGGTCGGCGCGCTGGTGCAGGCCAATCACGGCCGGCGCGACTGGCTGACGGTGCTCGGCGTGCCGGTCGGCAAGCACCTCGTCGAAGATACGCTGTTCGACAAGCGCGAGCAGGGCTCGATCATCGTCGTCGTCGGCACCGACCTGCCGATGCTGCCGCACCAGCTTCGCCGTATGGCGAAACGCGCGTCGATCGGTATCGGCCGCGGCGGCACGGTGGGTGGCAACGGCTCAGGCGACATCTTCCTCGCCTTCTCGACCGCCAATCGCATGTCGATGCTGGACTTCGCGCCCGGACACCTCGCCTTCGAGGCGATCAACGACGACATCTTCGATCCGATCTACCAAGCGACCGTCGAGGCGATCGAGGAATCGGTCGTCAACGCGATGCTGGCGGCGGAGGATACACCGACCGTGAAGCCGTCGGGATACGTCTGCCGTGCCATCGATCACGGACGTCTTGTCGAGGTGATGCGCCGCTACAAGCGGATGGGATGAGGGCCGGGCGATCCGGCAACACGTGGATTGGCAATCGGACCTATTGCCGGAAAAAATCGACCCAGCGGACTGTGATCTCTTCCGGGTTCCCGGCGAAGATCCGGCGCGGCAGCGTCACCTCGAAGGACCTGGCGAGCCGATCCGGATCTCGCTCGTCGGGGACGACGAGGATGGACGTCCAATAGGGGCTGTCGGGCTCGAGCGTCCTCATGCTGGTGCCATCCTCCACCGTGGCATGGATTCGGCGGTCAGGGCCGCGCTGGACCCACGATCGGATGGCGATCCTGCCGGCGACGACCTCGAGGCGCTCCAGGCCTTGCAAGGTGAGGCGGAGGCGAATTCCGGCCGGCCAGGCCGCCTCGGTCCTTCGCAGGACACCCCGGTCGATGCCGAACGGACAGGTGACGTCGAGAAGCACGGCGGCATCGGACTTCGTGATGCTGACTCGGGTGTCCGCCTGCCAAGTCGCGACGTGAATGCCGTGGGCCTCCGCCTTGGTCGACAGCTCCGAAGCCTCGGCCCGCGCGTCGGCGGATGCGAAACTTGCGACCAGGAGTATCGTGAGAGCTGCAATCGCCTTCAACATGCCTCGGTTCTCCGGGTCCGTTCGTGACGACCGAGCTCGTCCATCACTCAGCGAGCCGAACCAAAACGCGTCGCCAGCGCGACGCCGACGGCAGCCAACGCCAACCCGGCCCAGGCGATCGGCGGCATCACCTCGCCGACCAGCGCCCAGGCGATCAGCGCGGCGAGCGGGGGTACCAGGAAGAGCAGAGCCGAAACCCGAGAGGCTTCGCCGCGCCGGATCATGGCGAGCAGTAGCGTCAAGGCGATGAGCGAGTTGCCGACGACGAGATAGGCCAGAGCCGCGAGGAACTCGAGATCCCAAGCGACGCGGTAGGTCTCGATCTGCAGTGCGATCGGCGTCAGCATGGCGAAACCGATGCCGTACTGCAGCACATTGCTCGTCACAGGGTGCGCGTTGATGCCGAAGCGCTTCTCGTAGATGGCGGCGGTCGACATTCCGAACAGAGCGCCAACGGCAGCCAGCACCCCCCAAAGACTGCCGGCATCCACGGCGGATCGCGAGCCGATGACAAGGCCGGCGCCGGCGAGTCCCAGCAACAGCCCGATCCACCGCCAGACCGTCACGCGCTCCGCCACGAACAGCGGCGCCAGGATGCCAACGACGATCGGCTGCAGCGAGACGATCAATGCCACGGCGCCAGCCGAGGCGCCGAGCCAGAAGGAGACATAGCTCAAGCCGAAATAGACGCACTGGATGAGAAAGCCGACGAACATGATATGGCCGAGCTGGGCCGAGCGCTGCGGCACCGGTGGCCGGAGAATGAGAAACAAGGGCAGGAGGATCAGCAGCGCACATCCATAGCGCAGCGACAAAAGGGTGAACGGCTCGACATGCTTCAGGGCGATCTTGGCAACGGCATAGCCGCCTGACCAAAGCATCAGGAAGATGGTCGGGGCGACCAGGACGAGCGCGGCGCTGCCGGCGCCGTCGGCAGACGTTGAGCGCTTGTCCGTTGCTGCGACCGGTCGCGCCATCTCTCACGCCACCGGGTAGGGCAGGTCGCGCCCGTCGAAATAAGCCTCGATGTTCGCCAGCGCCTCCATGCCCATCTCGGTCCGGGCCTCGATGGTCTGCGAGCCCATGTGCGGAAGCAGGAAGACGTTGTCGAGTGCGAGATAGCCGGGGTTGATCCTCGGCTCTCCCTCGAAGACGTCGAGCGCCGCATAGCCGACCTGACCCGACCGCAAAGCGGCGATCAGCGCGGCATCGTCGACCAGATCGCCACGCGCGGTATTGACGACGATCGAGCCCGGCTTCAAGTGGCTCAGCAATCGGTCATCGACGATGTGCCGGGTCTCGGGCGTCGAAGGCGCATGGATCGAAAGCACGTCTGACGCCGCTGCCAGGCTCTCCGGCGTCGCATGATAGACGGCACCCTGCGCCTCGCTCGCCGGCAGGCGCCGGCGGTTGCAGTAGTGGACGACCATATCGAAGGCGCGTGCCCGCTTCGCCACGGCCCGGCCGATCCGACCCATGCCGAGGATACCGAGCGTCTTGCCGTCGAGCCGGCGCCCGAGCATGAAGGTCGGCGTCCAATTGCTCCAGCGGCCGTTGCGGATGAGCATCTCCCCCTCGGGCGCACGCCGGGCAGCGCCGAGGATCAGCAGCATGGCGATCTCGGCCGTCGCGATCGTCACGCCGTGGGGTGCATTGCCGACCCGGAGGCCTCTCTCGCGAGCGGCCGCGACATCGATGTGGTCGACGCCGACGGAAAAGGTCGAGACGATCTTGAAGCGCTCTGGCAGACGTTCGATCAGGGGCCGGCCGAGCGTATCGGGAAGGCAGATCAGCGCCGCGTCCGCGTCGGAGAGACGCCGCGCGAGCTCGTCGGCCGAATACTGATGATCGTCAGCGTTGAGATCCGTGTCGAACAGCCGTGTTGCCCGCTCGATGACGCTCTCGGGCAGTCTTCTGGTGATGACGAGACGCTTCTTCAAGACGATCCGCCAGGGCTGCATGGTTCGTGGGCACGACGTGATGTTCCTCCCCTAGGCCCGATCGCACCGTATTGCAATGCAGTCGCGGCACCATGGCAGCCCTGCGGAATCCGGAGAGGGCAACGCTTTCTTCACCCTACGAGACGAAACTTGTCGAGGTGGGGCCCGCTGCTCTCGCGGGTGGAGTGTGCTGAGAAGGTCTGGATCATGCGCAGTCTCGTGCTGATCGTCGGTCTCCTGGCTGTCGGCAAGGTGGGATACCAGGAGTATGTAGAACGCTCTGCCCTGACGGAGGTTCTGCTCAATACCTATCGACAGGATGCGGTCGAGGCCTGCGAGCGAGAGGCGTCGAATCGCAACATTGCGGTGGCCTACTCGGCATGGACGACGCCGAGCGACATGCGCATCTCGATCGGCCGGTCGAGCGAGGGCGAGCCCTATTGGGATCTCGGCCGAGCGGTGCTAGGCGCGGCGGGACGGGATCCCTACGTCGTGATCGTCGCGCGCGAGCGCCCGTATCGCATTGCTTGCGACTATGACATCGTGCGCCAGCACGCCACCGTCAATCGCATGTAGCCACAACCTCCTTCGCCGACCGGGGCTTGCCCGGTGCCACCGTCCATGCTTGTTGGCACGGCTTCCCGTGGACAATGCAAGGCCGGTTATCGAGATGAGCGACAACGCCGGTCAACCGACGCCGGGCGCGCCGCGCTGGCTCGCGACGGTCAATCCGGTCCTGCTGGCGGCGATCGCAATCGGCGTGTTGACGGGGATGGACGCCGTCATCAAGGAGGCGTCGAGCCGCTATCCGACGCTGCAGGTGGCTTTTCTGCGGTTCGTGTTCGGTGCAGCCATCACGCTGGCGGCCGTGCTCGTCACGCGGGCCGGCTGGCCGTCATTCGAAACGGTCCGAGCGAATATCCTGCGCTCCGTCCTGGTGGCCGCGACCGGCGTGCTGTTCTTCTACGCCCTATCGGTATTGCCGCTGGCGGATGCCATCGGCGTCTCCTTCGCCTCGCCATTCTTCGTCGTGCTGTTCGGGGCCTTGATCCTCGGCGAGCGGATCGACCGGAGAATCGGCTTGGCCCTCGGCCTCGGCCTTCTCGGCATGCTGGTCATTCTCGGCGGCCAAATCGGGCGGAGTGCCTACTCGGGCGCGGCTTGGCTCGGGGCGCTCGCCGCCGTCGGCTCGGCGCTGACCTACGCGCTGTCGATGGTATTGCTGCGTGCCAGGGCGCAGAGAGACGCCTTGCTGTTCATCGTCCTGATGCACAGCGTCGGCCCGGCGTTGATCCTGGCCGGGCCGGCAGCGCTGGTCTGGGTCAAGCCTGCCCTGTCGGATTATCCTCTCTTCGTGGCGATGGGACTGCTCGGCTTTGCCGGTCATATGGGATTGGGTGCGGCCTTCGCCCGCGCCGAGGCCGCCCGACTGGCGCCGGTCGAGTACACGGCCCTGGTCTGGGGGACGGCGATCGGTTTCTTGGTTTTCGGCGAGCTACCCGGCGTTCTGACGGTGATCGGCACGGCCCTGATCGTCACGGGCACCGTCCTCAACAGCCGACGGCGCTAGAGCCTTTTCCGGCCTCGTCGGCACCGGTTGGTCGAAGAAATGGCGATGCCCGCAACCTAGAACGCCGATCGGAGTCTGTCCGATCGAACAGCGCTCGGGTCGGACCGGCGACTGCGTCCAGGCATCTGACGATCTCTAAGTCTCAAGTAACCATACCAAATCATTGAATGGCGTGATTAATTCACGCCTAAGTTGTCGCCTGCAGCATGCGAGCACAACGGGAAATCTCCCGGGGCGGCGGACACCACCCTCGCCCCGAGGACCTCCGGAGAGCGGTGCTGTGCTGCGGACGCGATTGGGGACGGTTTTGGTCGTTGTCTTGGGCTTGACGGGCCTGGGGCTCGCCGGGTGTGCCGGCAGCTCTGGAACCTTGCCGTCCGGCTTCACGAGTGCGCAGTCGGGCGACCTCGGCAACGACTATCGGCTGATCGTCGGCGACAAGCTCAAGCTCGTCGTCTACGGCGAGGACCAGCTCTCGGGCGACATCGAGGTCGGCGGCAACGGCCATGTCGCGCTGCCGCTGGTCGGTGAGGTCGAGGCGCGCGGCCTGACGATCGCCGAGCTGACGGTGCGCATTCGCGACCGGCTGAGCCAGGGCTATCTCAAGAATCCGAAGGTGACACTCCAGGCCGCCAAACTCAGACCCATCTATGTGCACGGCGAGGTCCGCAATCCCGGCGAGTTCACATTCCGCAACGGCATGACCTTTCCCGATGCTGTCGCCATGGCCGGTGGCTACAGCTATCGCGCGGTGACCGACACCGTCTATCTCCGTCGTGACGGCGATGCCGTCGAGCGCGAGGTGCCGGTCGCGGCGGCCGGGCTCGTGCTGCCCGGCGACAACATCCGCATTCCCGAGCGGATCTTCTGATCCGGTGGCGTGATCGTGGCATGTGGCGCTCAGACACAAGAACAAGCTGGCTTCTGCTCTGGCTCTCTATCGTAAGCACCGGGCTCTCCGCGCCTGTCGGTGCCCAGCCGGTCGACTTCACACAGCAGTCGTTCTCGACCACCCTGGCCCAGATCGAGAAAGCCGACGGTTGGTACGACGAGGTCAACTATGGGGCCGCGTCCGCCGGATTGCGCGGCAAGAAATACTATCTTCCCGATGGCATCAACGCCGGCAGCTACCGCATCTACATGACGCTTGGGGCCGGCACGACCTATGACGACAACATCTACCGGTCGGCGAAAGAACGGGTGGCCGACTTCGAGACCACCGGCCTGGCATCCGTCGACTTCATCTCCCGCTTTCCACGACATCTCTTCGATGTGCACCTCGCCGGAAAATATGTGAGCTATGCCGACCAGGAGGACTTCAACACACTGGACGGCAGCGCCCTCGCCGAGTGGCGTCTCGATATCGATCACGGGCATGCGCTCGGCGGGCGCGTGTCCTCCTCCTACGACCACGAGACGCGGGTTTCTCCCGAGGCGCCGCTATTGGCGCGGGAGGCCGTGCCGGTCTTCAAGAATGCAGCCGAGATCGCGTTCACGCGTGACCAGGGACGCCTGGGGGCCTCGGCGGGGCTTGATTTCGCGGATCTCGACTACTCCGATGTCGAGGCCTTCGATGGGACTAGGATCGACCAGGACTTTCGCGACAAGACCAGTTACGGTGCCTATCTCCGGCTGAACTACAGGTTCTCTCCGGGCTACAAGCTGTTGAGCTCGCTCCGCGCGGGACGGGAGATTTATCACACGCCCTCGGCCCAGCTCGGAAATGCCACCGTCTATGAGGGCAAGCTGGGACTGGCCTTCGAGCTCTCCCCGCTCTGGCAGGCCAATCTGAGCGCCGGCTATGGATTGGCCGACTACGATGCCATCGGCGAGCGCAGATTTGGCGCCTTCGTCTACGACGCCCAATTGCAGTGGCTGGCCTCACCGATCCTGACCATGACGTTGACTGCCGGTCAGTCGATCGCCGAGACGCGCTTTGGCTCGAGCGGCGCCATTCTCGAGTCCCGTGCCGAGCTTCTCGTCGAGTACGAGGCGATGCGCAACCTGATGCTGAGGGCCTCGGCCGGCTACGAGAGAGCCGAGATCGGCTGGGATGATCGCATCGACGATACAGTCATCGGCAAAATCGGCGCCGAGTACACGATTAATAAAAATCTTCTGTTTACTATGGGTTATGAGCGACAAGAAAGATATTCGAGCGACCCGGACTACGACATGCAAGATAACAGGTACATGGTGGGACTAAAATACAGGTTCTGAGGTTGGGCGTGGCCGAGCAGTTCGACAGCACAGGCGTATCCGAGGCACCGGCATCCGGGCTGCCGACGATCGCCGACGCGCTCCGGCTGCTCCGCCGCCGGGCCCGGTTCATTGCCGGCGTGGCCCTGATCGGCGCAGCGTGCGGCTATGGTGTCGGACTCCTGATGACGCCGGCCTACGAGGCGACGGCAACCGTCGAGATCGATACGCGCCGGACCAATATCTCGGACATCAGGGATGTCGTCAGTCAGCTCGATCCCGACAGCCCTACCATCGACAGCCAGATCGAGATCATCCGGTCCGCTCGCATCATCGGTCGGGTGGTGGCCGATCTCCAGCTCGCGGAGGATCCGGAGTTCCAGCCGGGACCGGGCTGGCGGACGACGATCCGCACGAAGCTCGATCGCCTGCTGGGCACGAGGCGCGAGCCGACCGCCGGCGAGCCGAAGACTGCCGCGTCGGTCGATCTCGACGAGGCGGATGTGGCGGCCGTGCAAATCCTGCGCTCCCGCGTCTCGGCAGAGCGAGTCGGTGGTTCCTTCCTGATCGAAATTGCGGTCCGTTCCGAAGACGCGGAGAAGGCTCAGGCGATCGCCAATGCCGTCGCCGAGGCATATGTGGCCGAGCAGGTCGAGGTCAAGACCGACCGGGCGAAGCAGGCGACGCTCTGGCTCGACAAGCAGGCCGAGGAGATGAAGCAGAAGGTCGTCGAGGCCGAGCGCCTGGTCGAGGCCTACAAGATCGAGAACGGACTGCAATCGACCGAGGGCCATCCGCTGGATGAGCGCGAGCTCACGCGCACAGCCGAGCAGTTGATCGTCGCCCGCGCCGATACCGCCGGGGCTCTGGCGCGCTATCAGCAAGTCGAGGGGCTGTCCGCCACCGCCGAAGGCCAGGAGACCATTGCCTCGGTCCTCGAGAACAACACCATCACAGCCCTCAAGGAGGAGCTTGCCCGCGTGGCGCGGCGGCATGCCGAGCTGTCGACACGCTATGGCGAGCTGCATCCGGAGATGATCAAAGCTCAAGCCGAGCTGCGCGATGCGCGCCATCAGCTCAGTGCCGAGGTTCAGAAGCTCGTCACCAACCTGCGCAACGAATACGAAGTGGCGAGAGGGCGGCAGGAATCGCTCGAGGCCGATCTCGAGCAGCAGAAGACGGCGGCCAATGTCACCAGCGAGGCCAGCGTCAGGCTCCGCGAGCTGATGCGCGAGGCCGATGCGGCCCGGCTCGTTTACGAGGGTTTGGCCAAGCGCGCGGCCGAGACCAGACAGCAGGAGAGCCTGCAGGTTGCCGACTCCCGAGTCGTCAATCCGGCCGTCACGCCCTTCTCGCCGGTGGCGCCGAAGAAGCTCAAGTTGGCACTGATCGGATTTGGCGCGGGTTTCCTGCTGACCTTCGGAGCCTCGGCGGTGCTGGAGCTCCTCTGGCCGACCTTCGTCCGGCCCCAGGAGATCGAGGCTCGGCTCCGGCTCCGCCATCTCGCCTCCATACCAGGCCTCCGCACCGGAGGCGATCGCCAGCCGGCAGGATTGCTCGCCGGCATCCGGAGCATCGTCGCCGAGCCGCATACGCCGTTTGCCGAATCCGTTCGCTCGGTCCGGATCGCCATCGACAACGAGCGCCGAGACGCTGCGGAGGTCGTTCTCATTGCATCTGCATTGCCAGGCGACGGCAAGACAGTGATCGCCTCGAACCTCGCCCATCTCTATGCGATGTCCGGCGTCAAGACGCTGCTGGTGGACGCCGATCTTCGCAAGGGCATGTTGAGCCGCCAGCTCGTGCCGGAGGCCGAGCTCGGGCTGCTCGACGCCCTTCAGGCCGGGAGGTCACCGCTCGAGGCCATTGTCACGGACCGTGAGAGCGGACTGCACTTTCTGCCGGCGACCGGCATGGATGCGAGCAGGCTGAGCGCGCCGGAGCTTCTCGCCTCGCGCCGGACGGCGGAGATTTTCTCCCAGCTCCGGCGCGAGTTCGAGGTCATCATCGTCGATGCGCCACCGGCCATGCCGGTCGTCGATGCGCGGATCATCGCCGACCATGCCGACCAAGTGGTGCTCGTGAGTCGCTGGAAGCGGACACCCGCCGCTCTGGTCAAGCGTTCCGGCGAGCTACTGGCGTTGAGCGGTGCGACGTTGACCGGCCTCGTCATCAACGATGTCGACGCCGCGGCGATGCCCAGCGACGACGCCTATGTGCTGCGGGGCTATGGCGACATGGAGCGCCTCAGCCGGGCTGCGTGAGCCCTGGCCTCGCGGCGTCGGACCAGACAGCGCCGCGAGTTCGGACGGCGGTCCGTGGATGGGAATTTAATCCAATAAATTCAGACGAATAGACGAAATTTCTTAACTCAAACTTCAACCAAACCGCCGAAATTTGCAGACACGGGTAGATGGCCGGACCTCGGACCATCGATGGCATTTGGGCGTAGCATGACTGTCGAGGCGAGCAACGAGCGAGCGCCAGCCACAGCGGGCGACGTGATGGCTGCGCAACAGCGTTGGTCGAGAAACGTCACGCTGGATCTGGTCGCTGGTGCGGATGTCGGTGCGATCCTTCTCGCCGGCTACCTGTCGGCGCTCTGGCTGGGCGCCGGCCTCGCTGGCTACGCTGGCTACGAGCTCGCGACGTTCGAGCTACTCCTCCTGACCGCCGCCGTCAGCTATCTGGTGCTCCGCTGGCTCGGCGCCTACGAGCCGCCGGCCATGAGCGAGCTTCCGGTCCATCCCATCCGGCACGGGCTTGGCCTGTTCGTGGCGTTCTCGATCGTCAAATCGGTCCTGAGCACGCTCGGCGTCGTCATCGCGTTTCCCGAGAGTTGGTTTCCGGTCTGGCTGACGGCTGCCTTTCTCCTCCTGACTGTGAGCCGGGTGGCCGCGCGTGCGCTCCTCCGCGGCTACGCGCGCCGCGGCCTGTTCGATACAAGCATCGCCGTCTACGGCGCCGGCCGCATCGCCATGAAGCTCTTGGAGCATGTCCGGAGCCATCCCGATGGCACCCGGCTGGTCGGCATCTACGACGACCGGCAGGATCCCCAGCGGGTCAATATGACCGATCTGCCGATGGCGGGTCGCCTGGCCGACCTTATCGAGGCCGGCAGGAACGGTCTCATCGACGAGATCATCATCGCCCTGCCGCAGGCGGCAGACCGGCGCATCTCCGAGATCAGCCGCAAGCTCGAGCAATTGCCGGTGCGAATCCGGGTCTGCACCTACGTCGCTTCCGATCTGATCGATGCCGATCCCACACGCCACAAGGCTTCGAGCCTCGGGCCGCTCGGGTTGCTCGACGTCAAGTCGAAGCCGATGGCCGACTGGTCGCCGATCGTGAAGTCGGTCGAGGATTTCGTCGTGGCCGCCCTGCTCTTCGTGCTCCTGCTGCCGCTGATGGCGCTGATCGCCGCAGCCATCCGGCTCGACAGCCCCGGTCCGGCGCTCTTCCGCCAGCGCCGCCACGGCCTCAACCATCGCGTTATCGAGGTGCTGAAGTTCCGCACCATGCACGTGCTCGAGGACGGCTCCGAGGTCCGCCAGGCGACACGGGCGGATCCGAGGGTGACGCGGGTCGGCCGATGGCTGCGCCGGACCAGCCTCGACGAGCTGCCGCAACTCATGAACATCCTGAAGGGCGAGATGTCGCTCGTCGGGCCGCGCCCCCACGCCCTCGTCCACAACGAGCACTACGGCGATCTGCTCGAGCGCTATGCCAATCGTCACCAGGTGAAACCGGGCATCACCGGCTGGGCCCAGATCAATGGCTTTCGCGGCGAGCTGCAGGCACCCGACGACATGCAGCGGCGTGTCGAGCACGATCTACACTATATCGACCACTGGTCGATCTGGCTGGACCTGAGAATCCTGCTTCTGACTCCTTTCTATGGTCTGAAACATCGTAACGCCTATTGACGTGGATCGAAGCATGCGCAGGCAGAGGACAGGCAACGATCGCCGCACACCGGCCAAGCCGCTCAAGGGCATCATCCTGGCGGGAGGCTCGGGCACGCGTCTCTATCCCGTAACCAAGGCCGTGTCGAAGCAGTTGATGCCAGTCTACGACAAGCCGATGATCTATTATCCGCTGACGACGCTGATGCTGGCCGGCATCCGCGACATCCTCGTCATCACGACGCCGGACGATGCCCCGCAATTCCATCGCCTGCTCGGCGACGGCGCGCAGTGGGGCATCGACCTGTCCTACGCCGTCCAACCCCGGCCCGAGGGGCTCGCTCAGGCGTTCATCATCGGCAGGCGCTTCATCGGCGGCGGCCGCGCGGCGCTCGTGCTCGGCGACAACATCTACTACGGCCATGGCCTGACCGATCTTCTGCAGACGGCAGCCAGCCGGCGGCACGGTGCGACCGTCTTCGGCTATTGGGTCAAGGATCCCGAGCGATACGGCGTCGTCGGCTTCAACAAGCGGGGTGTGCCGACGTCGATCGTGGAGAAGCCGCGCCGGCCGAAGTCGAACTATGCCGTGACCGGCCTCTATTTCTACGACGAGCGCGTCACGGATCTCGCCCGCCAGGTCAGGCCCTCGGCGCGCGGCGAGCTCGAGATCACGGCTCTGAACGAGATGTATCTCCGGGACGGCACGCTCAATGTCGAGCTCATGGGCCGCGGCTATGCCTGGCTCGACACCGGCACGTTCGCATCGCTCCTCAAGGCCAGCCAGTTCGTCGAGACGCTCGAGGAGCGGCAGGGCATGAAGGTCGGCTGCCCGGAGGAGGTCGCCTATCGCATGGGCTTCATCGGCCGGAGCGCCCTTCAATCCTTGGCCGAGCCGCTCCGCAAGAGCGGTTACGGCGACTATCTGCTGTCGCTGGCATCGGTCTGAGGAGGGCTCAAGGTGGCGCGCCTGATCCGAGACGTGCCCTGGCCGGTGCTCATCTTGATCATCGGCATCATCGCGCCGTTCGAGCTATCACTCTACGCCGGCAGCATCCGCCTGCCGCCCCACCGCATTGCGATCCTGCTGTTCATCGTGCCGGCGGTCCTGAAGCTCACCTTCGGTCGCGACATCCGGATGACGGCCTATGACGTCTTCTTCTTCCTCTATTCGGCCTGGACGGTCGGCGTCCTGATCAAGCACGAGGGCTTCGGCAGCGGCGGCGAGTTCGGCGGCGCCTTGGCGCTCGAGAGCTTCGGCGGCTATGTGATTGCCCGCGCCTATATTCGCGACCAGCGATCCTTCGAAGCCTCCATCAGGCTGTTGTTCGGCGTGATGTTCGTGCTCGGCATGATCGCCTTCGCCGAGGCGGTCTCGGGGCAGCAGTTCCTCCGCGCCTGGCTGCAGAAACTCACCGGTGTCTACTATCGTCTGAAGATCGAGCAGCGTCTCGGCCTGACGCGCGCCACCACATCCTTCGAGCATCCGATCCTCTACGGGACCTTCTGTGCGAGCCTGTTCGCCTACGCATGGTTTCTGTCGCGATCGGTTGCAAACCGCATGTTCCGCAGCGGCTATGTAGCGGGCGCGACCTATCTGAGCCTGTCGTCGGCACCGTTGCTCTGTCTCATGGTGCAGATGGCTCTGATCGCCTGGGAGAGAATCACGCGGCGCGTTCGGTTCCGGGCCACCATCTCCGTCCTTCTCGCCGTGCTGATCTACATCGTCGTCGAGATGGCATCGTCGCGGAGCGCCATCGAGGCCATCGTGCTTCGCATCACGATCGATGCCTGGACGGCCTACTACCGTCTGCAAATTTGGACCTATGGCCTCGAGAATGTGTGGAGCCACCCGTGGCTCGGCATCGGCCGTGCCGATTGGGATCGCGTCTGGTGGATGAGCTCGACGTCGGTCGATGCCTTCTGGCTGGTCATCATGATGCGGGTGGGCATCCCGGCGCCGGTGCTGCTCGGACTGTCCATGATCCTTCTCATGACGTCCGTGTATCGGGGCGCGCATCGGAGCATGTCGCTCGAGGTGCGGAAATTGTCCTATGCCTGGACGATCTCCATCCTCGCGCTCATCTTCGTGGCGCTGACGGTGCATTTCTGGAACAGCATCCACGCCTATTTCTTCATGCTGATGGGGATGGGCGGCTGGATCGCCGATCCGCTCAGGGCGCGGGTGCCGGTGGTGAGCCAGGCTATCCGCACGACGCCCCGGCCGGGAATCTGGCCGGCCCGGCCCAGACCAGCGCATCCCTACTACGCGCACCACCTGGCAGCCTCCCGCTGAGGCGCAGCCCCAATCCTCAATGCGGCGTTAACCGGTCCAGCCTAATGTTGCGGCGACGAGGTGTGGCAAGGCGCCCACCAGGCCCAATTGGCATGTTCGGAGTCCGGTAGCGGCAAGCGGGGGGAAAGCCCTGTGACGACGAAGCTCGGTTCACGGCACTCGGGCCGCCTCATCGTCGGCCAGGGCGTGCTGCTGTTCGGCGGCTACGGCGCGGCCCAGGCCCTGGCCCTCCTTCGCAATGCGTTCTTGGCGCACCTCCTCTCGAAAGGCGACTTCGGCATCGCTGCCGCGCTGACCATCACGCTCCAGCTCCTGGAGATGCTGAGTGATCCGGCCGCCGATCGTCTCATCATGCAGACTCGCGATGCCGATATCGGCCGCCTGATAGCGACGGCGCATGTGCTGAACGTCGCCCGCGGGCTTTTGATCGGCGTGATGCTGTTCTCGCTCGCACCGCTCTTCGCCAATCTCTTTGCTATTCCGGAGGCAACCTCCGCCTTCAGAGCGCTGGCCGTTGTACCCGTCATCCGGGCCGGTCTCAGCCTCGACTGGCGGCGAGCTCAGCGCGAGCTGAGAAGCTGGCCGGCCGTCAAGGTCGAGCTCCTGCCACAGCTCGTGGCGCTGGCCTTGACCTATCCGGCCGTCGCCTGGGCGGGCGATTACACGGCCGTGATCTGGGTGACCATTGCTCAGGCGCTGACGCAGCTCGTCGTCACGCACAGACTGGCCGGCACTGGATATCGTCTCACCTACGACAGCCACTGGTTCCGGCGCATCCTGGCATTCACCTGGCCGGCGCTGATCTCGGCCGTGACGCTGCTCGCCGTCTTCCAGGGTGATCGCGTGATCGTCGGCCGGGTCTTCGGCATGGAGGTGCTTGCGGCCTACTCGGTGGTCTTTGTCCTGACAATGGTCCCGGCGGCGCTGGTCGGGCGGGCTGGAACGTCGCTTCTCCTCCCGATCTTTGCCGTGCTCGACCGGCAGCCTGAGTTAAGGCGCACGCGGCTGCTACTGTCGGTGGAGCTGGCCGTCGTGGTGGCCGCACTCTATCTCGTTGTCCTCACCATGCTGGGTGGCGAAGTCATCGCCTTCATCTTCGGTCCGAACTATGCGGGACTGGGGACGCTTGCTGCCGTGCTTGCCGGCATGTGGGCGTTGCGGATGGCTCAGACTCCGCTGACATCGCTCATGCTCGCGGCCGGAAGACCGCATCTCCTGACGGTCGGTGGATTCGTCCGCGCCTCGGCCATAGTGATGGCCGTCGCCGTCGCGGCGCTTGGCGGCAGCCTCGTCGCCATTGCCGCGACCGGCGTCGTCGGCGAGGCTCTGGCCATGGCCTATCACGTCCTCCAGGTCCGGCGGATCGAGCCCTCCCTCGACCGCCAGATGCTGGGCCGCCTTGCGGTGCTGCCGGTCGTCGCCGTCTTGGTCGGGCCGCTCGCGGACGCCGAGCGATGGTTCGGCTCCGGTCTCGGGGCGCCGGCGGCGACCTGCCTCGTGCTGGCCACGCTCGGCATCTGCCTGTTGGTGGCCTTCAGGGATTTGCGGCAACGATTGGCATCGGTCGTCCACAGCTACCGGGGGGGCGATGCTCAGGAGACATGGCAGGCCGGACGGACGCTCGAGGTCCGGAACGGTTGACGGATCGCCGACCTGCCCGGCGTCCCAGAGACTGACGCACGTGCGCATGGAAGGCGTTCCGGCCATCGCCGACACACTCTGCGCAGTCCTCCGCCACCCATTGCGCCGGGCAGGGGGGACGACGCATTCCCGGCGTGTCGGTGAATGGCTCGTGACACCGGCACATCTCGGAATGGCAGGCTATGAATCCTGCCCGATCGCGGCCTCGGACCATGCCTTGGCGGCAGTTCCGATGATCGGCCGAAGCTCCGGAAGCCTCAGCCGATCGAGCTCGGCAGAGAGGCCCTTGTTGATCCTGGAGATCAGCCCGAACCCCCCATAGACCAGTCCGGTATAGAGTTGCAGCAGCGTGGCGCCGGCCCGGATCTTGTCGAGCGCACGCTCGGGACCGTCGATGCCGCCGATGCCGATGAGCGGCACGCGGCCCTCCGTCAGCAGGTGGACGCGGGCCAGCATGCGGGTCGAGCGGCGAAACAGCGGCTGTCCGGACAGGCCACCCGCCTCGCTCCGATGGCGCCGGTCGGTGAGGCCGTCGCGCGACAGCGTCGTGTTCGAGATGGCAATGCCGTCGACATTGTGATGCATCAGCACGCTGATGATCCCGGGCAGGTCCTCATCGGCGAGGTCGGGCGCGAGCTTGACGACGATCGGGCATCTCGCGATCCCCGCGCGCACGGTCCTCTCGCGCGCCTCCAGCACGCGGGTGATGAGGCCGTCGAGCTCGGCCGGAGCCTGGAGACTCCTGAGGCCCGGTGTGTTCGGCGAGGAGATGTTGACCATCAGATAGCTCGCCAGCGGCGCGAAGGCGGCTACGCCCTGAGCGTAATCGTCCGCGCGGTCGGCACTGTCCTTGTTGGCGCCGATGTTGACGCCGACAATGCCGGGCAACGGACCGGAAAGCCGGGGCAATGCGCCGGCATGTCCGCCATTGTTGAAGCCCAGCCGGTTGATCACGGCGCGATCGGCGGCGAGCCGGAAGATCCGCGGCTTCGGATTGCCCGCTTGCGGCCGGGGCGTCAGCGTGCCGACCTCTGCAAATCCCGCACCCTTGGCGAGCACGGCGCGAAAGGCCCGTGCGTCCTTGTCGAAGCCGGCCGCGACACCGACCGGATTGGGAAAGGTCAGCCCGAAGGCGCGGATATTCAGGCGCGCATCCGGGCGGGAGGGCCGAGAGACATAGAGCCCGTGCTCGAGCCCGCCGATCACCAAGCTGTGCGCCGTCTCGGGTGCGAGGCAGCGCAATGACCGGATCAGCAGGCGCTCCATAGCGGCGCTCACGTGGCGGGCTCCGCCGGCACTACGTAATGGCCCGTGTCGGTCCTCGTCAGACGGATCACGCTCTTCACGTGTTCGAGCTGGAGGCCGGCGTAGAGATGAGGGAAAAGCTCACCGCCTCGTGATGCCTCCCAGCGCACATCCACCTGTGCCTCATCGCACGAGATTCGGGCCACGACGACCTCCCTGTCATCCGGCCTGGAGAAATGCCGTTGCAGGGTTCCGGCAAGCTGCGCCCATGTCGACAGATGGATGAACCCATCCCTCAGATCGTCCGCAGAGCCGGAAAAACGACCATGGTTGTACAGCCCCTGCCATTCCTCCATTCGGAAGATCTTGTAGACCGCCTTTGGCTCGTTCGCACTCGGCACGCTCATCGGGCAGATTTACGACGATGTCGGATTATCGTTTCCACTCAGTAATTTCCAGCATTGATCGGAGATGCCGAGGCCTGCTATCGATGTTTCGCATCGGAGCACATGGCCGTTGCCCGGGCAAGCGCACGCATCACGCCATCAACACTTCGACACGGAACGCGGCCTCATGGCGCCGGCACATACGACAGAAGCCGTGACCGTCGGCAGCCTGCTCGGTGGCAAGAGGCTTTTCGGCGTTCCGCTCTATCAGCGCGAGTATGCCTGGACCTGGCGCGAAGCCCACCAAATCCTTGAGGATCTGCTCTCCGAGCACGAGGCGATGTCCGGACTCGCCGGCGTCGACCGAAGCTACTACCTCGGCCTCATCATTGTCATCGACAGCACCGGTCCGCAGCGTGGCGCAATGGCACGATTTCGTCGTGGCGGACAAGCTCCAAGCGAGGTCGTCGACGGCAAGCAGCGGCTCACGACGCTGACCATGCTGATCGCGGTGCTCCGCGACCTGCTCGGCAATGACGGTCAGTGGCTGCAGGCGTATCTGACAGAGTCCGGCAAGAGCCGGACCTGGCCCAAGGATACACCCCGGCTCCTGCTCGAGGAGCACGAGCAGGAGTTCCTCGCCACCCATGTGCTTCCCGCCGGCGCCACGCAGCGCAAGCTGCCAAGAGATCTCGCCCATGAGAGCGCCCGGCGGATGGGCAGCGTTCGCGATCTTCTGAGTGCCCAATTGAAGAAGCGAGCGCCGGATCTGCTGGTCTCGCTGGCGCGCATGCTCGTCGAGCGTTGCGAGCTGACCGTCATCGTGCCCCGGGACATCGCCAGTGGCTACCGCATGTTCGTGACCGTCAACTTCCGCGGCAAGAGTCTTTCGACCAACGACATCGTCAAGGCCGAGCTGATCGGCGGCATGGACCAGCCGGGACGCCGGACGACGAGCAACCGCTGGGCGAGCTTGCGCAACCGCCTCGAGACACCCCCCGACGACCCGGACCTCGCCAAGCACGCCGCCAGCCTCGACAATCTGCTTAGCCATATCCATAAGCTCCGATGCCGGCCGAGCACGACAATCTTCCAGGGTATCGGCGAGCTTGCCGCGAGCGCGCCGAGCCCCGTCGCCTTCATCGCCGATACGCTGGAGCCTCTCGGCGATGTGATGCTTGCCGTCAAACGGTCGTCCCATGCCGGCAGCCCCCAATCGGCTGACATCAACCGGATCCTGACGACACTCAACTGGCTCGCTTCCAATGACTGGGTGCCGGTGGCGATGTCGGTGCTGCACGAGAATCTCAGGGTGCCGCCGAAGGCGATGCAAGGTCTGGCGCTACTGCAGCGCCTGGCCTTTGCCCTCGCCATCATGGGACGCGGCAGCGAGATCCGGGATGCGCGTTACCGTCAGGCCATCCACGCGATCGGCCAATCGGCGGATCTTGCGCGGGCCGACGGCCCGTTCGCGCTCGACGAGGAGGAACAGGAAGCCGTCGCACGGCTCGTCACCAGCAACCTGTACCGGACCAAGGGCAACTACTGCAAGGCGGTGCTCGCCTGGATCAGCGCTATCGACGGCCAATCCGAGATGCCAGCCAATCTCAAGCCATGGACGATCGAGCACGTGCTGCCGCGAACGCCGACCGACGACCCTTATTGGCGCCGAAACTTCCCCGACCCCAAGGTTCGGGATGCCGCCATCCGCAGCCTCGGCAATCTCGTGCTGGTCACCGCCGCGCAGAACCGGCGTGTCAAGAACCGTGCCTATCCGGAGAAACGTGCGATCTATTTCGAGGGCAATACGCAAAGCCCATTCGACACCACGCGCATGCTCGCCGACATCGCCGATTGGACGCCCGAAGCCATCCTCGAGCGCGAGACCCAGATGTACGCCCGGGTCGCAAGAGCCTGGGGCCTGCGGCCAGGCTACCGCTCCAAGCTTTTGGCACTTATCAAGAGCTGAGCTCGCCAGCGAGCCCTTTGGCGATCAGCTCCCGTGTCTCGTCGATGCCGTACAGCTCGATGAACGAGCCGAAGCGCGGGCCCTGGCTCTGGCCGATCAAAACCTCGTAGATCGCCTTGAACCAGTCGCGCAACTTGTCGGCATAGCCGTGGGTCTTGCCGATCTCGTAGACGATGTCCTGAAGCGCCTTGCCGTCGGCACCCTCAGGTGCCGCGGCCAGCGCGGCGTCGAGCGCCGCGAGCGCCACGCGCTCCTCCGCCGTGGCCGCACGGAACTTGCGCTTCGGCTTCTCGAAATCATTGAAGTAGCGGACGGCATAGCCTGCGAGCCGGTCGAGCGCCGGATCGCTATCGGGCGTGACCCCTGGCACATGACGGCGGATGAAGCCCCAGAGCGTCTCCTTGTCACCCGCATTCGACGCCGACACGAGATTGAGCAGAAGCGCGAAGGAAATCGGCACCTTGACTGCGGGTGGGCGGCCGTCGTGGATATGCCAGGCCGGATTCTCGAGCTGGGCCGGCGCGGCTTCCTTCGGCACCTTCTCGAGATAGGTGAGATACTCGTCGACGGCCTTCGGAATGACGTCGAAATAGAGCCGCTTCGCCGTTCTCGGCTTCTGGAACATGAAGAGGGCGAGGCTTTCGGGTGTCGCGTAGGTCAGCCACTCGTCGATCGAGATGCCGTTGCCCTTCGATTTCGAAATCTTCTGCCCCTTGTCGTCGAGGAAGAGCTCGTAGACGTAGTGCTCGGGGGCCGGGGCCCCCAGGATCTCGCAAATCTTGTCATAGACCGGCGCGTTCGTCTGGTGATCCTTGCCGAACATCTCGAAATCGACGCCGAGGGCGGCCCAGCGCATGCCGAAATCCGGCTTCCATTGCAGCTTCGTGCGGCCGCCGGTCACCGGCAAGGTGACGTCGGTGCCGTCCTCGTCGGTGAAGGTGATCGTGCCCTTGCCGGCATCGATGGCCTTCATCGGCACGTAGAGCACGCGGCCGGTCGAAGGCGAGAGCGGGAGGAAGGGGCTATAGGTCTGCTGACGCTCCCCGCCGAGCGTCGGCAGCATGACGGCCATGATCTCGTCGTAGTGGGCCAGCGCCTTCAGAAGCGTCTCGTCGAAACGGCCCGCCTTGTAGTACTCGGTCGCGCTCGCGAACTCATACTCGAAGCCGAAGCCGTCGAGAAAGCGGCGGAGCATGGCGTTGTTGTGATGGCCGAAGCTCTCGTAGCTGCCGCCGAAGGGGTCGGGAACGGCCGTCAGAGGCATCTGCAGATAGGGCTCGAGCGCGGCGCGATCCGGCACGTTGTCCGGGATCTTGCGCATGCCGTCCATGTCGTCCGAGAAGCAGATGAGCCGCGTCGGCACCGTATCCGCCGTCATCAGCCGGAAGGCGTTGCGGACCATGGTGGTCCGCGCCACCTCGCCGAAGGTGCCGATATGCGGCAGGCCCGACGGCCCATAGCCGGTCTCGAAGATCACCGTCTTCGGCTTCCGGGGCGGCTTGCCGATGCCGTCGATGCCGAGTCGCGTCAGCAGCTTCCTCGCTTCCTCGAACGGCCAGGCTTTGGCGCCCCAGGCCGCCTCGACCAGGGCATTCGAGATGGGCGGTCCTACGTGGCGCGTCGGCGTCGTGGTCAAGGGCGTGGCTCCTGGGCCTCGGGCGGGCATTGGTCATGGAACTGGGGAACGTTCGTCGGCAACGTAGATAGACGGTGAAGATGCGTCAATCGCAGGGGAGCCCAACGCCAAATGCCCGTGCCGGGGCATTTACGCTCGCGCGCATGCGCGCCATAGTCCCTGCGATGAACGGAGTGCCGACATGGTCCAAGCCTTCAAGCATCTGTTGACGCCCCTCGACATCGGCCGCAGGACCGTGCGCAATCGCGTGCTCGTGACCGCGCACGTGCCGCAGCTCGCCAAGAACGGCCGGCCGGCGGAAGAGTACACGGCCTATCATCGCGCCCGTGCCAAGGGCGGTGTCGGCATGCAGATCACCGGCGCCACGCCCGTACACGAGAGCAGCGCGCTTCACTCCGAGAACGCCATTCACAACCTCGACGACAGCGTCGTCCCGGGCTACCGGATGCTGGCGGAGGCTGTGCATGCTGAGGGCGGCACGATGTTGGCCCAGCTGGCGCACTACGGCTCGACCATGGAAGGCAGCGACACCGGCCGGGCCATCTGGGGCCCCTCGCAGAAGGGCTCTGAGGTCGTCCGCCAAATCCCGCACGAGATGACGGTCGCCGAGATCAGGGAGGTCGTCGAGGCCTTCGGCAAGGCCGCAGGGCGCGTCAGGGCCGGCGGCCTGGACGGCGTCGAGATCCTCGGCGCCTTCGGCCTGCTGATCGCCTCCTTCATGTCCCCCTACTCCAACAAGCGCACCGACACATATGGCGGCTCCGTCGACAACCGACTGCGCCTCGCCATCGAGGTGGCCGAGGCGGTGCGAGGCGCGACGGGTCGCGATCTCATCGTCGGCATGCGCGTGCCGGGCGACGAGTATGTCGAAGGCGGGCTCGACAGCCCGGCCATGCAGGAGATCGCACGGAAGCTCGAGGCAACCGGCCTGATCGACTATCTCAACGTCGCCGCCGGCACGAACATGGATCGGATCATGCGTGCGGCCCACTGGCCGCCGACGCCGGCCCCGCACGGCCTCTACACCCATCTGGCCGCCGCCATCAAGGCGGTCGTCAAGTTGCCGGTCTTTGCTGTCGGCCGCATCGTCGATCCGGCCCATGCCGAGCGGCTCATCGCCGAAGGCAAGGCGGACATGGTCGGCATGACCCGGGCCCATATCGCCGACCCGGAGATTGTCGCCAAGGTCAAGGCAGGCCACCCCGAGGATATTCGCCCTTGCGTCGGCGCCAATGTCTGCATCGCCCGCGTCCAGGCCGGCGGGCCGGTGCGGTGTATCCAGAACCCCGAGACGGCGCGCGAGCACAGCTGGGGCCCGGCGACGCGGGCGAAGCAGGCGAAACGGGTGGTCGTGATCGGCGCCGGTCCCGCCGGGCTCGAGGCAGCCCGCGTGGCGGCGAGCCGCGGCCATCGCGTGACGGTCTACGAGCGGGATACGTATATTGGTGGCCAGTTCGCGCTGCGCGCCTCGATCCCGATCTGGAAGGAGTTCGAGCAGGTGCTCTCCTGGCGCCGCCGCGAGCTCGAGAAGATGCAGGTCCGGATCGAACTCGGCCGCGAGATCGGCCCGGAAGATGTGGTCACGCTCGACGCCGACACGATCGTTCTGGCAACCGGCGCCGAGCCGCAAGTGATGCCGGTGCCGGGGGCCGACCAGTCCTCGGTCGAGGTCGCGACACCCCACGACGTCGTCCGCAATGGCCGCCCTGATGCGCGAATCGCCGTCGTCTGGGACGCGGCCGGCGGCTATGTCGGCACTGGCGTGATCGAGGCCCTGATCGCGGCCGGCACGACGGTGCACGTCGTGACGCCGGCCTTCGCCGCCTACGAGGACATCGATCTCATCCAGCGCGTGCCGCTCTATCAGCGCGTGCTGTCGGCCGGAACCCGACTGATCCCCACCTCCGAGGTGGCCGGGCTCGAGGGGCGCGCCGTCATCGTCCGGAACGTCTACACCGACGAGACGCATCGGATCGAGCCCGTCGACCTGCTCGTCTCCTGGCAGGGCAATCGCGCGCTCGATGGCCTGAGAACCGCGATCCAGGCCGCCGGCATCCCCTTGCAGATGGCCGGCGACTGCATCGCACCCCGGACCGCCGACATCGCCATCGCCGAAGGCGCGCTCGCGGCGAGGACCGTTTGAGCATGCCGGGTCCGGCGGCCGAGGTCATCCGCAGCTTCGGCAACGAGCGCATCAAGCGCGCACGGGCGCTCGACGATCGCAAGGTGCGGCGCGAGACTGGCCTCTTTCGCGCCGAGGGGCGTGACAAGCTCGCGCGAGCCCGCCGCGGCGGGTTTCAGCCATCGGAGCTCTTTCTCGTCGAGACGACCGCCGGCGAAAGCTGGGCCCGCGAGCTCGCGGAGTGGGCCGAGGCCGGCAAGGCACCCGTCTCGTGGGTGAGCGCGCCGGTCATGGCCAAGCTGTCGGCCATGGCGAACGCCTCCCCGGTGGTCGCCCTCCTGAAGCAGCGCTACGGGTCGCTGCCCGCGGTGCACGACCTGCAGCAGGCAGACACCTGGCTGGTGCTCGAGGAGATCCGCGACCCCGGCAACCTCGGCACCATCATTCGGACTGCAGATGCCGCGGGTGCCAAGGGCGTCGTCCTTGTCGGCCACTCCGCCGATCCCTTCTCCCCGGAGGCCGTCAGGGCGTCCGCGGGCTCCCTCTTCGCTCTCCCGATCGTCGAAGCGCCTGTTGCCACGATCACTCCATGGATCGCCTGCTGGCCCGGGCTCGTGCTCGGCTCAGCGGCAACCGGCGCCGACGATTATCGAAACGCAGCGGATCGGCATCCGGTGCTCCTCCTCATCGGCAGTGAAGCCAAGGGCCTGTCGGCCGAGCTCACCGGCCTCTGCCACCGACTGGCCCGTATCCCGATGGCCGGCTCGACCGAATCCCTCAACGCCGCCATCGCCACTGCGATCCTGCTGTTCGAGGTTCGCCGGCGGTTTCTCGATCCGTTGACCTAAACGGCGCCTCCATCTTGAGCGCCGCCCGATCCCGTGCGAATGCTCGGCCATGACCACTCCGACCCACCCGCACTCCCAACCTCTCGACGCCCTCGGCGACAACTATGACGCGATCGTCGTCGGCTCCGGCTATGGCGGCGGCGTCTCGGCATCGCGGCTCGCCCGGATGGGATTGAAGGTCGCCGTGCTGGAACGCGGCAAGGCTTATCCGACGGGGAGCTTTCCCTCGCGATTTCCAGAGGTGCGCGGCGAGCTGATGGTCTCAGGCGGACGTTTCGGCAGAGCCGGCAAGCCCGGCCTCTATGATTTCCGCTACGGCAACGACATCCACGTGCTCGTCGGCTGTGGACTGGGTGGCGGCTCGCTCATCAACGCGGGCGTATCGCTCAGGCCGGACGCGCGGGTGTTCGCGGATGCTGCGTTCCCGGGTGAGGTCGGCGGCGATGGCAGCCTCGACGAGGGCTATGCGCGCGCGCAAGCCTGGATCCGCCCGGCCCGCGATCCGGACGCGCACAGCCTAACCAAGTCACGCGCCCTCCAGGCGGCGGGCAGCGTGCTCGGCCGTGCACCGGTTGCGGCTCCCGTCGCCGTGTCGTTCACGGCCGGAACCAACCCGGCCGGACTCGCGCAACCCGCCTGCACCCGCTGCGGCGATTGCTGCGGCGGCTGCAATGTCGGCGCGAAGAACACGGTGGCGATGAGCTACCTGCCGGATGCCGTCGCCCATGGTGCCGAGCTCTTCACAGGCGCGAGCGTCCAGCATGTCGAGAAGTCTCATGGACGCTGGCAGGTGCATGTCGCCCCGACCGGCAAGCCGGACGCGCAGAGCCGGCCCCTCACCGCCGACATCGTCATCCTCGCCGCCGGCACGCTGGGCTCGACCGAGCTGCTGCTGCGATCCCGCGAGCAGGGCCTCGCTCTCTCGCCGCGATTGGGCCACCGGTTTTCCGCCAATGGCGACATTATTGCCTTCGCCTACAATGCACGCGACCGCGTGCATGCGATCGGCATCGGTCACCCGGCGAAGCCGGGTCTCGATCCGGTCGGGGCTGCTGTCACCTCCGAGATCGAGATCGACGATCCCGACGAGCTTTCGCATTCGATGTATGTTCAGGAAGGCGTTCTGCCGTCCGCACTCGGGCCCCTGTTGCCGGTACTGTTCGTGCCCGGCGGCAAGATCATCGGCGCGGCACAGGCGCTGATCCGGGGCGTCTACGAGGGGCCACTGTCGCGCACGCACACCTTCTTCGTCGTCTCGCACGACGACGCCATGGGCCAGATCGTGCTGGAGAACGGTCAAGCGACGGTGTCCTGGCCGGAGGTCAATGATCAACCCGTGTTCTCCCGCGTCGATGCCGCCCTGCAGAAGCTCGCAGCCGCACGCGGCGCCAGCTACGTGAAGAACCCACTGTCCGAGAGCCTGATGGGCCGGAAGCCCGCGACGGCGCATCCGCTCGGCGGTTGCGGTTTGGGCCGCGACCGCACCTCCGGCGTCACCGACCACATGGGACGCGTGTTCGACGGCGACCCGAGCGCGCCAGCGACCGCCGTTCACGACGGTCTCTATGTCTCGGACGGTTCTGTCGTCCCGCGCTCGCTCGGCGTCAACCCCCTCTTGACCATCACGGCGCTGACGGAGCGCATGCTGATGCACTTCGCCGAGGCCCGCCAGCTGCGCTACGACGTTGCGCCGAGGGCCGGATGACATGCGATCCGCCGTCGTCGACGATCTCCGAACCATCCGCGACTGGTTGCGCTACGCCATCTCCCGTTTCAATGCGGCCGGGCTCGTCTACGGCCACGGCACGGAGCGCGCGCTCGACGAGGCGGCCTTTTTGATCCTCGCGGCCTTGAAGCTGCCGGTCGACGAGCTGGAGCCCTGGCTCGAGGCGCGACTGACGCGCGACGAGCGTCTTCGGCTCAGCGAGCTGATCGACGCCCGCGTGACGACGCGAAAACCCGCGCCCTATCTCGTCGGTGAGGCCTGGATCAAGGATTTCCGCTTCTCGATCGACGAGCGGGCCATCGTGCCGCGCTCCTATCTCGGCGAGCTGATGCTCAACGGCCTCGAGCCGATCATCGCCGCCACTGCCGAGGTCGGACACGTGCTCGATCTCTGTACGGGTGCCGCGCCGCTCGCCATCATTGCCGCACATGTCTTCCCCGGCGCCGAGGTCGACGCCGTGGAGCTGTCGCCGGCCGCTGTCGAGGTCGCGCGCCGCAATGTGGCGGACTATGCGCTCGAGGATCGCGTGCATCTTCTCGAGGGCGATCTCTTCGCCCCCGTCGGCCGGCGGCGCTACGACCTGATCCTCGCCAATCCACCCTACGTCACGGATGCGGCCGTCGCTGCCTTCCCGCCGGAGTTCGCCGCCGAGCCGAAGCTCGCGCATGCGGGCGGCACCGACGGCCTCGACCTCGTCCGCCGCATCATCGACGGCGCCGGGCGGCACCTGACGAAAGGCGGCCATCTGATCGTCGAGATCGGCTTGGCGCGGCCTACCCTCGAAATGGCCTACCCCGGTCTCCCCTTCCTCTGGCTCGACACCGAGACCAGCGAGGGCGAGGTGTTTCATCTCGAGGCGGCGGCGCTGGCGAAGGGCAAGCGACCCGAAAGAGCGCACAGGAGCGGCGGCTCGGCCTGAGCGACGGGACGGGGCATATCGGGGACGCGACCTCCCGGTCGTTTCAGCACTTTGCAAACCCTCCCTATGGGCGCTCTAATGTCATGAGTGGCGCCGATCCGAGCCGAAAGAATCGGCATGCACTCCAGCGATTGGAGGATCTCGTGACAGATGCACCACCACATGATGTATCGCTCAGCGACTACTACAGCGCGTCTCAGCTCAGGCAGGACCGGTGGAGCGCTCTTCGCTCGGTTTGCGACCTGTTGGTCAAGCCGTCGCAATCGAAGCGGGATGTCGCCAAGCGCAGTGCAGCAGCCGGCGAGCTGATCCAGGCTCTGGCGCCCATCGAGATCTATTGGGCCTTTCCCGGGCATGCCGCGTTCGCGCATCTGAGACGCCTCCTGGCGACAGAGCAGTTCGAGCAGCTCGCCTTCACGACACGGCGCATCGTGCGCGCTCTGACAACCGGGGCCTACCGGCGCCGGATCGTTCCGCTCGGCAAAGACGATGTGGAGAGCGAGGAGGGCGACGACGAAGGGCACCTGTCCGTCGAGGCCCGCTCTCTGCAGAAGCCCTATTTCGAGGTGCTCATCGTCGACGAGGTGAGCGAGCAGCAGGAGCGATTCCAGCGCCAGAACCTCGCCCGGCTACGCCGCGAAGAGGATCCCTTCGTCTACGAGGCCGTGATCACGCCGAGCCTGGAGGATGCGCTCATCGCCATTCTCTTCAACCACAACATCCAGGCCGTCGTCATAAGGCCAGGCCTCGCCTTGAAGTCGCGGAACCGGCTGTCGATCCTCACGCGGTATCTCAACCGCATCGGCGACGAGAGCATCGACGACCTGGAACCGCAGGAGTACGGCCCCGAGCTCTGCCGGCTGGTCGCCAAAGTTCGCCCGGAGCTCGATGTCTATCTGATCACCGATCAATCGGTCGAGGAGATCGCCGGGCTCGATCTGGGGCGCTGCCGGCGGGTCTTCTACAATCAGGAGGACTTTCTCGAGCTTCACCTCAACATTCTTCGTGGCGTGGCGGCCCGGTTCAAGACGCCGTTCTTCACGGCGCTGAAGGAGTACTCGCGCCAGCCGACAGGTGTCTTCCACGCCATGCCGATCAGCCGTGGCAAGTCGATCAGCCGATCGCACTGGATCCAGGACATGGGCGCCTTCTACGGTCCCAACATCTTCCTGGCGGAGACGTCGGCGACATCCGGCGGACTCGATTCCCTGCTGGAACCCCAAGGTCCGATCAAGGAGGCGCAGGAGCTTGCCGCGCGCGCCTTCGGCGCCAAGCAGACCTTCTTCGCGACGAACGGGACATCGACCTGCAACAAGATCGTGGTGCAAGCGCTCGTGAGGCCCGGAGACATCGTCCTCGTCGACCGTGCGTGCCACAAGTCCCATCACTATGGCCTCGTGCTCGCCGGTGCCCAGGTCATCTACCTGGAGAGCTACCCGCTCAATGCCTACTCCATGTACGGGGCTGTGCCGATCATGGAGATCAAGCGCCGGCTGATCGAGTTGCGGGACGTCGGCAGGCTCGACCGCGTGCGGATGTTGCTGCTCACCAACTGCACGTTCGACGGCGTCGTCTACAATGTCGAGCGCGTGATGGAGGAGTGCCTGGCGATCAAGCCGGATCTTGTGTTCCTGTGGGACGAGGCATGGTTTGCATTCGCTCGGTTCGGCCCGACCTACCGACAGCGGACGGCGATGAACGCCGCCAATGCGCTACGTGATCGGCTCCGCACCAATGCGCAGCGAAAAGCCTACGAGGCGCAGGAAAAATTGATCGCCGATGCGAGCAGCGAGACGCTCGTCAAGAGCCGGCTCGTGGCCCCGCCGGACGCGCGCATCCGCGTCTACGCCACTCAGTCGACGCACAAGACGCTGACGGCACTGCGCCAGGGCTCGATGATCCACGTCAACGACCAGGACTTCAAAGGCGAGGTCGAGCAGGCTTTCCACGAGGCCTACATGACCCACACCTCGACGTCGCCGAACTATCAGATCATCGCCTCGCTCGATGTTGGTCGCCGTCAGGTCGAGCTGGAGGGCTTCGAGTTCGTGCAGCGCCAGGTCGAGGCGGCAATGGGCATGCGCCGCGCCATCGCAACGCATCCGCTGCTGCGGAAGTACTTCAAGGTGCTGACCACCGGCGACATGATTCCAGAAGAGTTCCGCGAAAGCGGCGTCACCAGCTACTACGACTCGGAGCAGGGCTGGACGGACATCTGGGAATGCTGGGCCCGGGACGAGTTCGTGCTCGATGCGACGCGCGTCACTCTGGCGGTGGGTGGCACCGGCTGGAACGGTGACACATTCAAGACCAAGGTACTGATGGACCGGTACGGGATCCAGATCAACAAGACCTCCCGCAACACGGTTCTCTTCATGACCAACATCGGCACGACACGGTCGTCGGTCGCCTATCTCATCGAGGTTCTGGTCGAGATCGCGAGGCAGCTCGACGAGCGTCTCGACGACGCGAGCCGGATGGAGCGTCTGGCCTTCGAGAGGCGCGTGCGCTCGCTGACCGAGGACGTGCCGCCGCTGCCCGACTTCAGCCGGTTCCACGACGCGTTCAGCGCCGGCAGCGATTCACCTGAGGGAGATATCCGAAGCGCCTTCTTCGAAGCCTATGACGAGGACAACTGCGACTACCTCGCAATCGGAGATTCCTCATTCGACAAGGCGGTCGCGGACGGCAAGGAGATCGTCTCCGCATCGTTCATCATCCCCTATCCGCCAGGCTTTCCGATTCTTGTCCCGGGCCAGGTCATCAGCTCCGAGATTCTTGCCTTCATGCGGGCGCTCGACGTCTCGGAGATCCACGGCTACCGCCCCGAGCTCGGCCTAAGAATATTCTCGCAGGCTTTCCTGGTAGGCCGGCGGTCAACCGGCCGTCAAGCGGCCGAGTGAGACCGCTCGATGGCCGTCGTTCCGATCGCTCCGCGCCAGGCGCCCCATCCATCCCGCCACCCGACCGACTTGCCGCAATCCCTTCGACCGGCTACCTCAAGGGCAATCCAATCGCACAACCGTCAGTGAGGCTCTATGTCCTTCAAAGCCCTCGTCGTCTCGAAAGCCGAGGACGGCACCATCTCCCAGGCCATCGAAACGCTGGACGACAGCCGCCTGCCGGCTGGCGATGTGACCGTCGCCGTCGAGCATTCGACGCTCAACTATAAGGACGGCCTCTGCATCACCGGCATGGGCGGTCTCGTCCGGACGTTCCCGCATGTGCCGGGCATCGACTTCGCCGGCACGGTGACCGCCTCGAGCGATCAGCGCTACAAGGCCGGAGACAAGGTCGTGCTGACCGGTTGGCGGGTGGGCGAGGCCTGGTGGGGCGGCTATGCCGAGAAGGCCTCGGTCAAGGCTGATTGGCTCGTCCCTCTGCCCAAGGGCCTCAGCCCACGCGACGCTATGGCGGTCGGCACGGCGGGCTTCACCTCGATGCTGGCGGTGATGGCGCTCGAGGCGCATGGCCTCAAGCCCGGCAACGGACCAGTGCTGGTGACGGGCGCGGCCGGCGGCGTCGGCTCCGTCGCGGTCGCCATCCTGGCCAAGCTCGGGCACGAGGTCGCCGCCGTTACCGGCCGACCCGAGACCGAGGACTACCTGAAGAGCCTCGGCGCCAGCCGCATCGTAGCGCGCGCCGAGCTTGCCGAGGTCTCGAAACGCCCGCTCGAGAGCGAGACCTGGGCCGGCTGCGTCGATGCCGTCGGCGGCGCCATGCTCGCGCGCGTGCTCGGTCAAATGAAGTATGGTGCCTCGGTGGCCGCCGTCGGTTTGGCGGGCGGTGCCAATCTGCCCGCCTCCGTGGTCCCCTTCCTGCTCAGGGGCGTGAACCTGCTCGGCATCGACAGCGTCATGCGGCCTTACGCCGATCGCGTCGAGGCCTGGAGCCGTATCGCCCGCGACCTGCCGCTCGACAAGCTCCGGAGCATGATCGAGCCCGCCACGCTCGCCGATCTGCCCAAGCTCGGCAAAGCGATCTTGAAGGGTCAGGTCAAGGGCCGGGTGGTCGTCGACCTCAAGGTCTAGGCGCGCCATGCGACGACTGCTGCGCATCGCCCTCCTGCTCGCGGTGGCCTTCGTCGCAGCAATGCTGCTGCTCCGCGAGACGGGTTACGACCAGGGTGCGGTCGACGCGATCAGGACGCGGGTCGAGGCGACGCTCCGGCCGAACGCGACCCTCGACGAGCGTATCGCCGAGATCGGCCCCCGAGCTACGACCCGGCTCGAGGAAAAGTTTCGCGCCGCCGCCGTCGCCTGGCCGCCGAAGCGGGTGGCGCTCCTCGCCTTCAAGGACGAGCGCGTGGTCGAGTTGCAGGCCGAAGCCAGGGACGGCCGCTGGAAAGCCGTGCACCGCTATCGGGTCGAAGCCCAGAGCGGCGTTGCCGGCCCGAAGCTCCGCGAAGGCGACCGGCAGGTGCCCGAAGGGCTTTATCGCGTGACCTTCCTCAATCCGAACAGCCTCTACCATGTGTCGCTGCGTCTCGATTATCCCAACGCCTTCGACCGCCGGATGGGTCAGCGCGATGGCCGCAGCGATCTCGGCGGCGACATCATGATCCATGGCCGCGCGGCGTCGATCGGCTGCCTGGCGATGGGCGACCCAGCCTCGGAGGAGCTGTTCGTGCTCGCTCACAGGGTCGGGCTCGCGAATGTCAGCGTCGTCATTGCCCCGAGCGACTTCCGGAAGCAAGGCGGCGGCAAAGCCGCGATTGCGGGTGACGCACCGGCCTGGGTGCCGGCCCTCTACGCAGATATCGCGCAGGCACTCGCCGACTACCCCTGACAAAGCTGCGGCCGATTGTCCTGCACAATCCGGGAATACCTTTGAAAACAAACACGTATTACGGAATTCGCCACAGTTCCGACCGACTCGGGCGTGAGAATCACCTAAGATTTTGAGTCGAGAAGGGTGGCGAGATGCGGACGAAGATCTGCTGGGCTGCAATCCTCTGGCTCGGGGTGCTGCCGGCGCGCGCGGAGGACCTGCCGCAGCCGGAGACTGCATCGCCCGGCGTAATCGTCGAGGGCAGCGGGGATGTCAGCATCGGTGGACAATCGGCAGCCCGGGTCGGCGATACGACCAGCACCGGCAACGTCGTCGTCGAGGGCTCGCCAGATGTCTTCATCAACGGCAAACCGGCCGCCGTGCAAGGCGGTGCCACCAATTGCGGGGGCATTGTCATCGGTGGCTCCTCGAACGTATTCATCAATGGCAAGCCCGCGGCCAGCACAGGTGACGTGGCGACGGGCTGCACGGACCAATAGTTGGATCGACCGGGAATGCTGAGACTGGCGCTCGCCTCCGCAATGACCGGCTGCATGGCTTTCGCCGCCGTGGCGTTCTGGCCATCGGGTGAGCCGGCGCGCACGGTGCGCATGGCGGTGATCCAGCCGGCGAGCACGGGTGAGACCTTCGATCCGATCGCCGAGGTGCTCGATCGTGCTCCAAAGGACGAGTCCCGTTCCGCGTCATCGGATCTGATGACCGAACCGACGGCGCAACCGGACACTGCCTCGCCCGTCGAACTCGCCAGTCTCGAAGATGAGCCAGGGGGGTACGACAACGGCCCGGAGATCGACGACGGCTCAGGCTTCGACGTCGGCGCCGCCGAGACCGAGGCGTCCGCGGCCGAGCCAGAGATCGACACGGCCTGGGTCGAGACCGGCGAGGGCGGCACACTGACCTCGAGCGAGATGACTGAGGCGAGCGTTCCGCGACTGCCGGTCCGCAAGCCCGCCAGGTCGGCCGCGCCAACGCGGCGCACGACCTACACGCTGGTCGAGCGGATCGCCGAGATCGGCCCCGGCGCGGTCGCCCGCATCGAGGAGAAGTTCGCCCAGGCCGGCGTCTCTTGGCCGCCGGAGCGCCTGGCTTATCTCGCCTTCAAGGATGAGAAGGTGATCGAGGTCCAGGCCCAGTCCGGCGACGGCGCTTGGCAGCCCGTCTATCGCTATCCGATCCTAAGGGCGAGCGGCGATTCTGGCCCGAAGCTCAAAGAGGGCGACCGGCAAGTGCCCGAAGGCCTCTACAGGATCGCCTCGCTCAATCCCAACAGCCGCTACCATGTCTCACTACGCGTCAGCTATCCGAACGACTTCGATCGGGCGATGGCCAAGGCGGATGGCCGCTCCAAGCTCGGCGGCGACATCATGATCCACGGCAAGGCGCTGTCGATCGGCTGTCTCGCCGTCGGCGATCCGGCCTCCGAGGAGTTCTTCGTCATGGCACACTCCGTCGGTCTGCAGAACCTGCAGGTCGTCATCGCGCCACGCGATTTCCGCAAGCCCTCGGTCTTCTCCTCGATGAAGGAGACGATCAATCTCGGCGGACCCGTCTGGCTGCCGCGGCTCTACGAGGACATCAAGACCGCGCTGGCCCCCTTCCCCTCGATGCCCCCGAAGGTCGCCCCGAGCATCGCGCAGCGATAGGGCCGCCTAGCCGCGCCGTCGCCACCAACCGGCCAAGGCGATGAGTGCGCCCGCGATCGCCAGGGCGGCGAGCCCACCCCACACGAGACCGGCCTGCTCGAGATAGATCTCCTGGTTGGCCGGGTCATAGCAGCGGCCGAGCTCGTTGAAACAATCGCGCCAGCGCCAGTAGCGATTATGGAAGGCCAGGGTGAAGACGGCGGCCAGGACGAGGCAGAGCGCCGCCATCGCGCCCGCGAGCCAGCGCCAGAGCGGCCGCCGCGATCGCGCCCTCCCGCCGACGGAGCGCGTGCGGCGGATCGTGATGGTCACACCGACGATCGCCAGGGCGGCGAGGAGGACAACGGAGAGAGCAAGCATGCACCCAATCTATCCACCGCCTTTCGATGGCCAAAGTGCCTTCGCCAGGCCATACCCGCGCTCAGCGATATCCGACCAGAGTCTCGGCCGATTTCGATGGACGTCGAGGATGTCGAGGAGAGCCGGGCCTCAGAGCACCAGGCGCTCCGGATCGAAGCTCATGCCGTACCTCATGATCCGCTCGATGAGTTCAGGATACTCGATGCCGGCGGCGTCGGCCGCACTCGCGAAGTCCTCATCGGCGGCGATCTGCGGATTGGGATTGGCCTCGAGCAGATAGGCGTCCTCGTCGGCGGTGACGCGGAAATCGAGCCGTGCATAGCCGCTGAGACCCAGCAGCCGGTAGATCTCCCGCGACAGCTTCTCGAGCTTCGCCGCCAGCTTTTCGCTGATCTCGGCCGGACCGGTCATCACCCCGGCCTGGTCCTGGTAGTCCGGATCCCATTTCCCCCGGCCCGTCGCGATCAACGGCGCACCCTCGGGCCTGTTCTCGACGAAGAACTCCCAGGGCGGCAAGACCGTCACGCGGCCGTTCCCCATGATGCTGACGTAGATCTCGCGCCCCTCGATGAATTGCTCCGCCAGCGCCGCCGAATGCGCGGTCCGATGGATGAACTCGACGCGCTCCATCAGTTTCGCGTCGTCGCGCACGATTGATGCGCCCGAGATTCCGACCGAGCCTTCCGCGGTCAGCGACTTGACGAACAGCGGAAACTCCAGCGACTTCGGGCGCTTCGCATGGCGGCGCATCGGAAAGATGGCGAACTCGGGAACCTTGAGGCCGTCATAGGCCAGGATCTTCTTCGTCAGCGCCTTGTCGCGCGCGATGGTCAGGCCGCGCGGGTTGCAGCCGGTATAGGGCTGGCGGATGAGCTCCAGATAGCTGACGACGTGCTGGTCGAAATGCGCGATGCGATGGAATTCCTCGATGAGGTTGAAGACGATGTCGGGCTTGTGGGCGTCGATCGCATCGCGGATCGCCGAGATGTCGTTGGACACGCCGACGGCGATCAGCGTATGGCCGAGCGCCTCGATCGCGCCCTTGACGTTGTACTCCGTCTTTCTCAGCAACCGCTCTTTCTCGCTGTAGTCCGACAGATTGCCATCCGGCAGCGAGCTCTCGTCGACCAGAAGGATAACGGTCAACTTCTTCTTCGCCTTCGTGATGATGGTCATAGAGGTAGTCTCGGGCTGTTCCGGATGATCGAGACGGTCGCACGGAAGACCAGCGGCGAGACGAGCTTGATCGTCTCGGCATCCGACCGGGTCTGTTTCAGCTGCAGGATCCGGGCGCGGTGCATGAATTGCCGCAACACCTGGTCGACGACATAGGCCGGCACACCGAGAGGCCTCGCAATTCGACGCCTGAGCCGCGTCCGGAACGACGACAGCAAGGTGGCCGCCGAGACCTGCCCACGACCGCCCCGGCCGTTGCCACGGAAGACCCTCTGCAGCGCGCCATCGAACTCGTCCTCTGCGTCGATGGCATAGAACGCGCGCTTCTCCTCGTAGTGTTGGCCGAGCGTCCGCGTCGATGCCTTCAGCTCGCTGGCCATCGGTTTGGGCTTCACTGCGGGCTTGGCGTTGCGAAGCTCGCGCATCCAGGCGTCAACGGCATTGAGCTTCGCGAGAGCCGGCCAGTCGCGATACGTCCTCCGCCAGCTTCTCTTCGATGCCAGCCAGACCGCGAAGGTCTCGGCAAAATCCTCGACCGGATGGGATTGCGCATACCAGGCGTTGAGATGGTGAACGAAATCGCGACTGTCGGGATCGGCGACGTAGTTCTTCGGATAAGGGCGGCTCGGCGAGCCGAAGAGCCGTCGGTACTCGCGCGACTTGCACAGGCGAAAGGCCACGTCGACGGCGTGCCCGGTCTCATGGCGCAGGATGCTCGTGGCCTCTCGCGCAGACAGGCCCTCGGCTTCCAACATCATCTTGCGCTCGAGGCGGACCAGCCTCGGATGCAGCAGATAGAACGGAACAGCGAAGCCGGCGACGTCGTTGGGGTTGTACCATTCCTCGGCCACCCAGATGGTCGGCCGGAAGCGGATGCCGCGGCCCGCGAGCTCGGCGAAGACGGCGTTCGCGCGCTGCTCGATCACGGCGCCCTTGAGACGCAGCGGCAGCTCGCAGAAGCGAATGGAGAGCAGCTCGCTATCCGGCATAGAGTCTAGGCGCGACGGCCGAATAGGCATGCGGTCCCAGTTCCAATTGTCTCGCCGCCGGCCCAGCCGGTGGCAGCGCTCAGCGGGGTGGCCAATTTCGCGCAGCGGATCACAAGATCCGAGCATTGCTCGCGAATCGCTTTTCGCACGACAGAGCGTACAATGCAAAATGCCGTTCGTGATATCGTGAGTAAAATCAGGCTCAATGTGCAGGTTCGGCGATCGCGTCCGCCCGCCGGCAGAGGCAGCCTCGGCCGGAAGGTGCGACCGGCTGGCCTCGGTTGGAGAACATGCACAGTTTCAGGGGTCTCTCCCCCATGCCGGCGCACGCCGGCACGGTGTGAGGCTCGCCCCGAGCATGCCGCCAGGTGGCACCTCTCGTGCTTTGGCCACGGCGGCCTGTCACGTCTGGACCCTGCGGCACCTCGCCCGCGCGACTTGCGGCCTTCCTGGGTCCCGGCCTATTTTGCTGCGATGCACAATAGAGTCGAGGATTTCCGATGACCTATGAGACCATCCTGGCCGAGACCCGCGGCAAAGTCGGGCTGATCACCCTAAATCGGCCCCAGGCCCTCAATGCTCTGAACAGCCAGCTGGTATCCGAGATGGGCCGAGCACTCGACGCCTTCGAGGCGGACGATGCGATCGGTGCCATCGTTATCACCGGATCGGAGAAGGCCTTCGCCGCCGGTGCCGACATCAAGGAGATGCAGGCGAAGACCTTCATGCAGGCCTACAAGGAGGATTTCATCGGCACCTGGGAGCGCGTCACCCGCTGCCGCAAGCCCGTGATCGCAGCGGTCGCGGGCTTCGCCTTGGGCGGTGGCTGCGAGCTCGCCATGATGTGCGACTTCATCATCGCTGCCGACACGGCGAAGTTCGGCCAGCCCGAGATCACGCTCGGCATCATGCCTGGCGCCGGCGGAACCCAGCGGCTGACGCGCTTCGTCGGCAAGTCGAAAGCGATGGAAATGTGCCTGACCGGGCGGTTCATCGACGCGGCAGAGGCTGAGCGGTCGGGACTGGCCGCGCGTGTGGTTCCGGCGGCCGATCTCGTGGCAGACGCCGTGAAGACGGCCGAGAAGATCGCTGGCATGTCGCTGCCGATCGTCATGATGACGAAAGAGTCGGTCAACCGCGCCTACGAGACGACGCTGGCCGAGGGCGTGAAGTTCGAGCGGCGCCTCTTCCATGCCATGTTCGCCACCGAGGACCAGAAGGAAGGCATGGCGGCCTTCGTCGAGAAGCGGAAGCCGAGCTTCATTCACAAATAGACGGCAGGCCTCAGCCGCGACCGACGAACGGCATTTTCGTTGCCATGACGGTCATGAACAGCACATTGGCGTCGAGCGGCAGGCTCGCCATGTAGACGACGGCGCGAGCCACCGCGTCGGCGTCCATGACCGCCTCGGGCTTCTTCTCGCCGGTCGCCTGCAGCGCGCCGACCTTAATGCCCGCCGTCATCTCGGTCTCGGCATTGCCGATGTCGATCTGGCCGCAGGCGATGTCGTGCGGCCGGCAGTCGAGCGCGATCGACTTCGTCAGTCCGGTGATGGCGTGCTTCGTCGCCGTATAGGGCGCCGAGAGCGGTCGCGGCGTATGCGCCGAGATCGAGCCGTTGTTGATGATGCGCCCGCCTTTCGGCGACTGGGACTTCATGATCTTGATGGCCTGCTGGGCACAGAGGAAGGACCCCGTCAGGTTGACGTCGACGACCGACTGCCACTGCGCGAAGGTCAGATCCTCCATCGGCACCGCAGGCACGAAGGTGCCGGCATTGTTGAACAAGAGGTCGAGCCGTCCGAACTCCTCCCGCGCCCGCCCGAATAGCTCGCCGACCGCGTCGGGCTTGGTGATGTCCGAGGGCGCGGGCAGCATCCGGCCGCCCCCCGACAACGCCCTTGCCGCCGTCGTCTCCAGCTCGGCCGCACGCCGACCCGACAGCACGACATCATATCCCTCTTTCTGCAGGGCCAGCGCGACGGCACGGCCGATACCGCTGCCGGCACCGGTGACGAGGGCAACACGATGGGGGTTCATGCTCGGCGTCCTTGATGTTGACGTCGAAACGTCCGGCACCCGGCAGGCCCTGTCAACCTCGCCGTGATACGATGCCCCACGGCTTGCTCCACGCCGTGAAGCGTGGTGTCATCCCGATCCTATCCCGTCAGGCCCACTCACACTCGGGGGAGCACCCATGTCCGCCGATGGCGCCAAGCAAGGCTACACAGGTCTCACGAGGCTCGAGCCGACGCTGCCGAGCAGCTTCTATTACGATCCCGGCCAGTATGCGCGAGAGCTCGACGCCCTCTGGTACCGGAACTGGATCTACGCTTTCCGCGCCGACACGATGAAGGAGCCGGGCAGCTTTCGGACCCTTCGCATCGGCAACCAGACGGCCTTCGTCGTCCGCGACGAGGACGGGACGCTCCGGGCCTTCCACAACACCTGCCGGCACCGGGGCTCGGTTCTCTGCCGCGCCGAAGCGGGCCGGCTCGGCGCCAAGCTCATCACCTGCCCCTACCACGCCTGGGGATACGACCTCAGAGGCAACCTCCGTCGCGTGCCCTCGCTCTCGTCGCCCGAGGGTTTCGATCGCAAAGACTTCTCGCTCTACCCGGTGGCCCTCACCGAATGGCGCGGCCTCGTCTTCCTGTGCTTCGACGCCGAGCATGCGCCGCCGTTCTCCGCCGCTTTCGCGCGCGGCAGCGACCGGCTTGACAACTGGCCGATCGAGGATCTTGTCACGGCGCATACGTTCACGCGCAAAATCGCCTGCAACTGGAAGATTTTCTGGGAGAACTACAACGAGTGCCTGCACTGCCCGGGCGTTCACCCGACGCTCTGCGACATGGTGCCGATCTACGGCCGTGGCATCATGTCGGAGCGCGAGGATCCGAATTGGCAGAGCCACGAAAGTGAGGACGACCCCCGCTTCAAAGGCGGCCTGAAGCGCGGCAACGCCTCCTGGACGCTCGACGGCAGACCGGTCGGCGACACCTTCCCCGATCTGACCGAGACCGAGCGGCAAGGTGGCTATCACTACATGACGAGCCTGCCATCCGCTTTCATCGTCGGCCATGTCGACTACATGCGCATCACCTATCTGCGCCCGCTCGGGCCCGAGGAGACCGAGCTCACGGCCGACTGGCTGTTCCCGGCGGCGACGCTCGCCGATCCGAAGGCCGATATCACCAAGGCCGTCGATTTCGTTAAGACGGTGCTGGAGGAGGATGCCGACGTCTGCGAGCTTAACCAGCAGGGCATCCGCGCCATGCCGCACAAGCAGGGCGTCCTGATGCCGGAGGAGATGTATCTCCACGACTTCCACGAGTGGGTGCGCACAGGGCTGGCGCGTGCCTAGTCGTCGATCGACTCGACCAACAACACGCGTCCCGCGCCATCGAAGGTGACCGTCTCGCTGCCGCTTCGGCGGATCTGGACACCGGTCTCGCGGTTCGTCGCCGTGAGCCGCCAGCGCGACCAGGCCACGCTACCCGACACGGCCTTCATCTCGTCATCAAAGGCCCGATGGTCGGGGTGGAGATCGAAGTAGCGCCGGAGCGCGTCGACAATGGCAGCCTGACCGACGACATCGCCGAGCCCCCGCGACACATAGCGTGCCTCGGGCGCGAGCAGACCCCGAATGCGCTCGAGGTCCCGCTTGTCGATCGCATCGTGATAGGCCTCCATCGCTTGGCGTGGGTCGAATGTCGCAGATTTAGCCATCGATCTCGCCCACCAGCTCGCGCACCAGTTGCTGCAGCCGGGCGATGTGGCCCTCCTGCACTGGCGACAGCAGACCCGTGTCGTAGATGCCGGCCGCCAGATTGCGCTGCACGGTCTCGCAGACGCCAATATCCTCGGCCGCGATCTCGCGCGACCAGTCCATCGAATCCTGCCGCTCGGCCGCCGACAGCTCGACGAACCATGACCAGTCCGTATAGCGCATCCGGTCGACGGCGAGCGGCTCGATGCGGTCGGCCTTGAACGTCCGGGCACCCGCCACGCCCTGAAAACCGGGAAACCGGTAGAACCAGATGCCCTTGCTGCCGCGAAGATCCGTGCCTGTCGCCTGATAGGTGACGTCGAACACGACGAGCCGACCGCCCTCGTAGCTCTTGATCGAGGTGTTGTCGCGATCGACTGCGGCCGTCAGCCGCTTGTGCACCGTCGGCAAGTGGTAGCCCTCGACCGTGTTGTCGCAATAGGCCTTCCAGTTGCAGGCACCTTCGACGGCGAAGCTCGAATGATACTCCATGCTGGACGCCACGGGATACGGCTTGCAGAGTTCGGGGATCGGTCCGAGCCACTCCATGAGACCGGGCGCCTCGGCGTCCAGGCAGACGAAGACCAAGCCGGCCCAGGTGTCGACCCGCACGGGGAAGAGACCGTGCTTCGAGGCATCGAAATCCGCCTCCTCGCCGAAATTCGGCACGCGCACGAGCCGGCCGTCCAGATCGTAGCTCCAGGCATGATAGGGACAGACGAGCAGCCGGCATTGCCCCCGCCCGTCCCCCTCGACCAGCTCGGCGCCGCGATGGCGGCAGACATTGTGAAAGGCGTGGAGCGTGCCGGACGTGTCCCGGGCGACGACGATCGACCAGCCATTGAGGCGTTGTGAACGCCAACTACCAGGCTCCATGACCTCATGCTCCGGACCGAACAGAGTCCAGTTCCGGGCGAAGATGGCCGTGCGCTCGCGCTGAAGAATGGCCGGGTCGACATACCATCGGGCGGGCAGCGTCTCGACCATCATGCGCGAGACCTCCTCAGTGCAAAGAGTGCGACCTTGATGGTTTACCGGCCGGACCGGCCCGCCGGCAAGACGCCGTCAGGACGCACCGAAACAACCGATCGCAGCCTGACGGGCAAAGACGTTGGTCAGCGGCTCTTTGCCCGCGGGAAGACGATGACATTGGCGCCGGCGACATGCGCGTTGGCCTTTGTCTTCGCGGGCGGGCGCCGGCCGCGGTAGAACGGATTGGGCTTGGCGTAGCCCGCCAGCTCCGGGTCATCCAGATAGTTGGGCCTGAGCAGCAGCCGCGGGCGCATGCCGCGCTCGATGACGAGGGTCTCGTCCGGCGCCATGTCGTCCAGCATGGCGCGCGCTTGGTAGCTGAAGTATGCCTCGAGGTCCGAGGCACCTTGTGAATTCCCGATACCGAAGACCTGGATGGCCGAGGCATTGTTCAGGAATGACGGCCAATCGACCGGATAGGTTCGGACGAGCTGACTCAGATCCTGCCAGAAGCTCCAGACCTTGACGCCGTAGCCACGCATCAGCGTCACCGCCGAGCGGAGCTCGTCCATGGGTCCGAGCTGGGCCGCCTCGTCGACAATGAGCAAGGTCGGCCTGTCGGGCACGCGCCGGCGCCGCGCCATGATGGTCATCAGCATGCCGAGCCAGAGTCTGAGCAGCTTTCCGTGCGAGACGAGGCGATCCGGCGGAACGACGAGATAGATCGTCAGCGGCGCCCCCTGGGCGATCTGGGCGAGCTTGATGCTGCTCGAGGCGAGCGAGTCTTGCACAGCCTGACCGCGGAGAAAGCTCAAATGCGAGGCCGCCGTCGACAAGATCCCGGACCGCGTGTTCGAGGCATGCATCTCGAGGATGCTGGCGGCGGCGGTGATGCCTGCATCGCTCGACTGGCGAAGCTCCACGGCAAGTTTGTCGTGCTGCTTGTCGGGAAGCTCGATCAGCCGCCGCACCTCGCCGAGATTGCGGCGCTCCAGCCGGGCGGTCCTCGCGACGTGAAGGATCAGGCCGGCGATCAGCGTCTCCGCCCGCTCGTCCCAGAACGGATCGCGCGGCAGCGCCGATCCCTGCACGCTCAGACGCGCAATGACCGCCGCATCGTCAGCCGCCATGTCCGCCTTGCCGGAGAGGATGTCGAAGGGATTGAGTGCCGCATGTCTGGCGGCACCGGTGATGCCGAAGGGGTCGAGGACGGCAACTTTCTGGCCGAGCTTTTGTCGCCGGTCGGCGGTCACTGCGTAGTTTTCGCCCTTCGGATCGATCACGACGGCTGGACCATCCCAGGTCAGGAGCGCTGGAATAATGCAGCCGGTACCCTTGCCCGTGCCGGTCGGCGCAATGGTCAGGAGATGGCCTTCTCCCTCCCGCCAGATCGGGCGTGGGGATGACGCCGACGGAGATTCCGGCCGGTGCCGGCCCTGATCGGACTCGAACCCGAGCAAGATGCCTTTCGACGGCTTCGCTGCCGCAGGACGGGCTCGCCTTGCCATGACTTGTCTCCGCCTACGCTCATTTGCCACCCCCGGCCCTGCCCTCTCGAGCCGTCCGCCATCGTTGTCGGCGGAAAGTGGCGCGATGACGGCAACGGCAGGCGACGCGATCGTCGCAACCTGGATGCATCGCAAATCTGCGAGGTCCAGGTTTTCAAGTCTGCCTCAAGTGGTCTACATCTGCGGCATCGCCAGATGCATTCAGCCCTGCAACCCGAGGAAGCGCCGTCCATGGCCCTGCATTTCGATCCGGCCGAATACAAAGCCCGTGTCAAAGCCGTCACCAGGGAGCTTGCGCGTCAGCAGCTCGACGGCCTGCTGATGTTCCACCAGGAGAGCATGTACTATCTGACCGGTTACGACACCTTCGGCTTCTGCTTCTTCCAATGCCTCTACCTCGGCGCCGACGGACGGATCGCCCTCCTGACCCGCCTCCCCGACCGCCGGCAGGCACAGCATACCTCCAACATCAAGGATATCCGCGTCTGGTCCGATCAGCACGGCGCCGAGCCCGCGATACAGCTGAAAGACATGCTCGAGAGCCTCGGCGTCAAGGGCAAGCGGCTCGGCATCGAGACGAATGCCTATGGGCTGACGCATTACAACGGCAAGGCCGTCGAGGCGGCGCTGTCGGGCTTCGCGAAGCTCACCGAGGCATCCGACCTCGTCAGCCGTATCCGCTGTGTGAAGTCGCCAGCGGAGCTCAAATACGTCCGCAAGGCCGGCAAGCTCGGCGACGCAGCGCTGGTGGCCGCCATCGAGGCGACCCATGCCGGCGCCGATGAAGGCGACATCCTGGCGGCCCAGCAGGCGGCCGTCTTCTCCGGCGGCGGCGACTATCCCGGCAACGAGTTCATCATCGGCTCCGGCAACGACGCCCTCCTCTGTCGCTACAAATCGGGCCGCCGCAAGCTTTCGAAGAGCGATCAGCTGACGCTCGAGTTCGCCGGCGTCTACCGCCACTACCATGCCGCGCTGATGCGGACCTTCGTGATCGGCAAGCCCACCAAGCAGCATATTCACATGCACAAAGCCGCCGTCGAGGCACTGACGGCCTGCGAGGCGGCGCTGACACCGGGCCATACCGCAGGCGATGTGTTCGATGCACATGCCCGGGTGATGGACGCTCACGGCCTCAAGGATCACCGCATGAACGCCTGCGGCTACGCGCTCGGCGCCAAATTCACACCGAGCTGGATGGACTTTCCGATGTTCTACACCGGCAATCCGGTGGAGATGCAGCCTGGCATGGTGTTCTTTGTCCACATGATCCTGATGGACTCCGACTCGGGCAACGCCCAGACGCTGGCGCGCACCTATATCGTCGGCGAGAAGAAGCCCGAGCCGCTGTCGAAATATCCACTCGATCTCATTGTGAGGTGACTCATGCTGCTCGCGGACAAGATCGTTCTGATCACGGGCGCCACCGCCGGCATCGGCAGGGCGGCGGCCCTCGAAGCCGCGCGCGAAGGCGCCAGGCTGATGCTGACGGGCCGGAACCGGGAGCGCGGCGCGGCTGTCCTCGCCGAGGTCCGTGGCCTCGGTGCGGAGGCGGAGTTCGAAGCCGCCGACGTGACGGTCGCTACTGAGCCTGACCGGATCGTCGCCGCGACCGTCGCGCGCTTCGGCCGGATGGACGGGTTGTTCAACAATGCCGGCATTCTCTTCCGCGGCACCGTCGCCGACTGCACCGACGAGCAGTGGGAGCGGACGATCGCCACCAATGTCACGGCCGTGTTCCGCTTCGCCCGCGCCACCGTCCGCGCCATGCGACCGCGCCGGCAGGGTGTCATCGTCAACATGGCCTCCGACTGGGCGCTGGTCGGTGCCGTCAATGCGGTCGCCTATGGGACGAGCAAGGGGGCCGTCGCCCAACTGACGCGGTCGATGGCGGTCGATCACGCGCGCGACGGCATCCGGGTCAACGCCGTCTGCCCCGGCGACACCGACACCGACATGCTGGCGACCGGCGCCGCCCCAGGCGTCGACCGGGCGACGCACATGGCGCATCTCGGATCGGCGATCCCGCTCGGCCGCGTCGGCCGTCCCGAAGAGGTCGGGAGCCTGGTCGCCTTCCTGCTTTCCGACCGCGCCGCCTTCATGACCGGCGCACTGGTGCCGATCGACGGCGGCAACTCGGCGCAGTAGAGGCGACGGAGAACGGGCGAGGGCGCTTGGCTTTGGGCCCGCTCTTTCGGCAACCCGGTGTCCGCTTTGCCTGAACGGGCTCAGACTGCCCGACCCGCCATCATGCCCTCGTACACCGCCTCCTCGGCCGATCGGGGCGACAGGCAATCGCCGGCGAGGTGGAGCGGAATGCCGAGGCTTTCGAGCTCCGTCTCGAGCGTCGTCTCGGGGACATGGCCGAGCGCCAGCACCACCGTCTCGACCTCGCCTGCGATGATCGGCTCGCCGGAGACGATGTGAGCGAAGTAGGCCGTATCGGCATCGACGCCGAATAGTCGCGCATAGGGGATCACCTCGACGCCAAGCTTGTGCAGCTTGCCGGCCCAATGATCGCGCAGATACTGCTGCAGGTTCTGCCCCGCATGCGTGCCGGTGACGGCGAGCCGCACATGCCGACCCTCCCGCGCGAGCTTCTCGGCGAGTCCCATGCCGACCCAGTCGCAGCGCCAGTCGGCGACGACGACACGCCCGCCCGGATTGGCGCGACCTTCCAGTACGGCCCAGGCGTCGAGCACATGTGCATCCTCTGCGCCCTCGATCGCGGGGCGATAGGGGATTGCCCCGGTCGCGACGATGATCGCATCGGGCGCTTCGCGGCGGACCACCTCGGGGGAGACCGGCGTGCTGAGCCGAACCTCGACGCCGGCCTTCCGCATCTCGTGCTCAAGATTGGTGACGAGGCCACCGAACTCCGCGCGCTCGGGAAGGCGCTGCGCGAGCAGCACCTGCCCGCCGAGCCGTGGCTTTGCCTCCCAGAGCGACACCCGATGGCCGCGCTCGGCGGCAGTCAGCGCCGCCTTCATGCCGGCCGGCCCGCCGCCGGCGACGAGGACACGCTTCGCCCGGCCCGCCGTCTCGAGCCGATCGAGCTTGCGCTCCCGTCCCGTCACCGGGTTCTGGATGCAGGAAATGGCATAGCCCATGTGATAGTGGCCGATGCAGGCCTGGTTGCAGCCGATGCAGGCACGGATGTCGTCGGCGCGACCCGCGCGCGCCTTGTTGGGCATCTCGGGGTCCGAGATCAGCGCCCGCGTCATGCCGCACATGTCGGCCTGGCCGGCGGTCAGAACCTGCTCCGCGATCTGCGGCTGGTTGATGCGACCGGCGACCAGCACGGGTAGCCCCACGGCCGCGCGCAGCGTCCCCGCCTTGGGCGCCACATAGGCATGCGGGATCTCCATCGGCGGCACGACATGCACCGAACCGCCGAGCCCCTGCATGGAGCCGAAGGTGGTGTTGACGTAGTCGATGGCGCCCTTGGCCTTGAGCGCATTGCAGACGGCGATCACCTCGTCCCTCTCGAGCCCACCGGGCTCGACCTCCTCGGCCGAGATGCGGATGCCGAGCACGGGCCCCTCGCCGAGGTTCTTCCGGACGGCCGCCAGGAGATCGGCGAGGAAGCGCAGCCGGTTCTCGAAGCTGCCGCCGTAGCGATCAGTGCGCCGGTTATGGCGAGGGTTGAGGAAGTCGGAGATCAGGAGGCCGTGGCTCGCCAAAAGCTCGATGCCGTCGAAACCGGCCTCGCCGAAGCGTCGCGCCGCCTTGCCCGCCTCTTCGATCAGCTCCTCGATGAGGTCGACCGAGATCTGACGCGGCATCGTATGGAAGCGCTGGTCGGGTACGACGGAGGGTGCATAGGCGACGCCGCGCAAGCCCCCCGACAGCCGCTTCGTCACACGACCCGAATGCGAAATCTGACCGAAGATCCTCGCGCCGTGGCGATGCACGGCACCTGCCAGGGTCTTCAGTCCCGGAATGCAGTCGTCCCGCGCCACGACCAGCTCGGGGCTCTCGGTGAAGCCCGTGTGATGGAACCGCGCCGCCTCGACGACGATGAGGCCGACGCCACCCTTCGCCCGCGCCTCGTGATAGGCGACGAAATCCTCGCCCGGCAGTCCGCCATGGGCAAGGTAGGTCTGATGCCCGGTCGAGAGGATGCGGTTGCGGATCTCGGTGTTGCGGAGCGTGAAGGGCGAGAAGAGGCGGGGAAAGGGGGGCATCTGGCGCGATCATCCGGCATGAGGTCGGTCGGCAGTGGATCATCCCCGGACAGGCTTGGCAATCGAGGCCGGCCGATTGAACTCGCGCCGCACGGCTCCTATGCTGCGCGTGCAATCGATGAGACGGAGGGCCGGAAGATGAGCATCGCTGCCGACGGAACCGCCTTGATCGTTATCGACGTGCAGAACGACTTCTGCCCGGGCGGCGCACTCGCGGTCGGCGGCGGCGACGAGATCGTGCCGGTGGTCAACCGGCTGATCGAAACGGCGAGCCACGTCGTCGTGACACAGGACTGGCACCCGGCCGGCCATTCGAGCTTTGCCACGAGCCATGCGGGTGCCGCGCCCTTCTCGACCATTCCCATGACCTATGGCGCGCAGACGCTCTGGCCGGACCACTGCGTCCAGGGCACGCGGGGCGCCGAGCTCCACGGGGACCTCGCCTGGACGAAAGCCGAGCTCGTCATCCGCAAGGGCTTCCGCATGGCGATCGATTCCTATTCCGCCTTTTTCGAGAACGACCGCACGACGCCGACCGGGCTCGCGGGCTATCTGCGCGAGCGCGGCCTCCTCCGCCTCGTCCTGTCGGGCCTCGCGACCGATTTCTGCGTCGCCTATTCCGCGCTCGACGCGGCCCGCCTCGGCTTCTCGGTCTCGGTGGTCATGGACGCCTGCCGCGCCATCGATCTCGACGGCTCGCTGGCGGCGGCCGAGCGCCAGATGCGCGCGGCGGGCGTATCGCTGACCGACGCGGCGGCGGTGGGGTAGGGGTTGCTGTGGAGCGGACTTGGGCACCACCGAAATCGACGACGCTCGGTGGGCCGTCGAGCTTGTCCGGAATTGATCCTACTGCATCGCGCGAGCTGGCGTCAGGGTTCGACTATCTTCATGACGAACGAGGTCGGTTTCTCGTCTGGACCGAATGGGCCCGGAACCTTGTTGGAGACTGCGGGTAGGCTCTTCAGATAGGCCGCGATCGCCTCAGCATCCTCTTTCGTGAGCTTTGCCAGTGCCTGCCAGGGCATGATCGGCGCGAGTTGCCGGCCATCCGGCCGAACACCAGTCTGGAATGCCGCTATGATCTGCTCATCTGTCCAGCTCCCCAAGCCTGTCTCGGCATCGGGCGTCAAGTTCGGTGCATAGAAGACACCCATGCCTGGGATCTCAAAGCCGACTTCGGAGCCACCGAGATAGCGCCCCATGTCGGGCTTGCCGAAGAAGTAACCGGGCGTGTGACAGTCAAAGCAGCCGCCGATATTGACGAGATATTTGCCGCGCTCGACCTTCTCATCGGCAAATGCAAAGCTCCCCAATGTCGATGTCGCAACCGCCATCCCTGTGGCAATCGCGGTCAGCCGTCGAAACATGCTCATCTCCCATTGCCCGACATTTGCTCGACGAACGGCTTCGGTTGGATGATGATGCCCGTACTTGTGGGTTTGCGCAATATGAGTTTGCTGGAGTCTGTCGCTTCAAGGCTGTCTAGAAGTGGTTTCTGGGATTGGACTCCTGCGGCGCAGTTGATTGAGTAAGCATGTTGCTCGCGAGCCGAGCTAGCCCAATCCCATCAGCACCATCGCGCCGATGCCGATGAGGGCGAGCTGGAAATGCGCGTTCTGCGCCCATTCGTGGCAGTACCAATAGGCGAAATGATTTCCGGCAATGAGGAAGCCCGACCAAATGCTGGTAAAACCGAGGCTGCCGGCGAGGGCCATCACGCGCGCGTCGATGGGATCAGCCCAGCCGAGAAGCGCCAGTCCAAGGTACATGGCTCCGGCCCACAGAAGCAGGCACACGATGACCTCGCAGACCACGATCAGTCCGAAGACCAAGCGGTGCACGGTCGGATTGGTGATCCGCCGATGCTGGATGAGACGAAAGTCGTCCGGATAGGCCTCTCTGATGCGCTCGAGCGCCAGAACTTGCGCCGCGAACGCGCCGTTCATTGCCGGATGCAGGAGGTTGTCCCGAACACCGAGCGTGAGCCAGAGGGCGAGATAGCCCGTAAGACTCGTCTGCGAGATCAAGAGCATCGTCGACAGGCTCATCCCTGCTCCCCCGCTCAAGCCGCAGCGCGCGCGAGCATGTCGTCGAGTCCATCGGCGGCCGTCACCGAGACGCAGATACTCGAGAGCGTCCGGGGCTGGTCGTAGGGCCAGGGCATGCCGCGATGGAGCGTCGCCCGCTCGTCCCAGATAAGCACGTCACCGGGCTGCCAGGCGTGCGAATAGACATATTCGGACTGCGTGCAGAAGCCGACGAGCTCGTCGATGAGAGCTGCGCTCTCCTCGGCGGACAACCCACTGACCTTGAAGGAATGCGAGGCGATGTAGAGTGCGGGCGCTCCGTTCACCGGGTTCGTCCAGATCGCCGGCCAGGGCCGGTCTGGCCATTTGTTGAACTTGGGAAGAGTCGCGAGTTCCGGCGAGATTCGCGCGCGCGAATGCGAGTAGCGATGCCAGATGATGCGATTGCGGATTCGCGCCTTCAGCGTCTCGGGCATGTCGCGCCATGCGGCACGGGTACTGGCAAGCTCGGTTTCCCCACCTCTTGTCGTGACGACGCGGGCGATCAGGAGGTTGGCGAGCGCCGGCACCGGCAGGAAGGTCGAATCCGTATGCCAAAGCTGGTTCGACTTGAGATTGAGCGTGTGCAAATCCATCTCTGCCGAGACGCTGCCATCGGCAAGCACGTTCGAGACCTGTGGAATCTCGAATGCCTCCCCCGGCCTGCGCTCGTCGGCACTGCGATCCTCGATCGGACCGAAGAGCTCAGCGATCCGTATGTGATCCTCCCGTGTGATCGATTGGCCACGAAACAGGAGAGCGGAATGCTCCTCGAATAGAGTGCGAACTTCCGCATAGAGATGCGCGCGTGTCATGCGTGCGAGATCGAGGCCGAGTACCTCGACACCGAAGTGCTCGGAGAGTGGGCGAGTACTGATCGTCGATGTCATGGTCAATTCCCTCGATCTTTGTTGGTTTTGAGGATGGACAGCGGTGTGGCGGACAGTTCGTCGATGAGCCGCGCAAGGCCTTTGGTCAGTGCGTCCGCGATCTGTCTGCCGGTCTCGGCGCTCGCCGCCGCCGCATTGCCCGCGACGCCTTCGGGATGGAGGTCCTGCGCCATCCAGCCGATGCCTGGAGTTCCGACCATCCGAAGCCGCTCGTGGGCGCTGTTGAAGGCGATCGTCGCAGGCACGAAGTCCGCCGCGTGCTGCATCCGAACCAGCTCCGGCCTCAGATGCAGCAGAAGCGACGTCTCCGATTGTCCGCCATGGATGCCGTGCGTCGCTTCGCCGGACGGCAGCACGCCGGCCGGATAGCCACAGTCCCATGTATTGGCCGCCACGGCGAGCATCTGGCAGCGAATGCGCAACTCGCGCGCCACGATCTGCATGATCGCGATCTGACCGCCATGGGCGTTGAGCATGACGAGCTTTCTGAGACCCGCCCGCGCCACGCTCTCGCCGATCTCCGTCCAATAAACGATTAACGTCTGCGCGGAGAGCGTTAGCGTGCCTGGGAAGGCCAGATGCTCATTCGACGCCCCGATCTCGAGAGTCGGCAAAAGCAAAACGTCTGCGCCGGCACGCTCAGCTCCGCGCCGTGCGATCTCTCCGGCGATCACCGCGTCGGTTGACAGCGGCAGATGCGGTCCATGCTGCTCGACGGCGCCGAGCGGCATCAGCGCGATCGCTCGTTCGGGATCGAGGCCAGCGAAGTCTTTCGTCGTCAGATCACCCCAGTTTCTCATGACGCTGCCTCGCGGCGCGCGGCGACGGCCTCGACCTCGACAAGCAGCTCGGGGCGGGCGAATCCTGCCACGATCATCAACGTTGAAGCCGGCGGCTCATCCAGATGAGCGATGAACGCATCGCGGGCCCGCATATAGGCCGGCAAGTGCGAGCGATCGGTGACGTAAGCATTGAGACGCACGAGATCGGCCGGCTCCATCCCAGCTTCGGCCAGGATGGCCGCGATATTGGCGAGGCATCGAGTTGCCTGCGCCTCAGCGCCTTCCGGCACCGAGCCGTCCGGCGCGACACCAAGCTGGCCGGAGACAAAAAGCATCCGCGCCTCCGCCTCGACCTCGACGGCGTGGGCATAGCGGGCGAAAGGGGCGCAAATCCCTTTGGGAGTGAGATGGCGGCTCACGACAGGGCCCTCCGAATGCCCGGATAGCGGTAACCCGCACGAGCGGCAAAATCGTATCCTGGATCCTCGAATCCGATCATTTTTCCCGGATTGAGCAGCCCCTTCGGATCGACTTGGCGTTTGAACGCGAGCTTCGCCACATCGAGCTGGTGGCCTCCACCTTCTTCCAGCGTGCAGTGATGGGCGCTCCAATTGATGCAGCCCTCCGCCTCATGAAAGGCGATGATCTCGTCGAGCCGCGCGGCGGTCGTGAAGCGTACCAGTGGAAGCCCGGAAATGGCGGTGCCGCGACCGGTACGGCGAAACTCCACATGCCCTGGCACCTCCTCGCCCAGACGGCGTCCGATTCGCTCGATCGCGGCGATCGGATCGTTAGCGGGGTAGCCGATCTGCAGATAGGTGATGGCCGGATCGACGCGGAGCGCCCTGAGCGTCGTGTGGTTCCAGCAGAGCAGGTATCCGGCAGGCAACTCCTCCCGATCAGCGGCACTGGCGAGTCGGGTGCTATGAAGCACCTCGCCATGCGATCTCGCTATGATTCCGAGCACCGGATCGAGTGACTCGGCGGCGACCGTCAAAACCATCAGCGACTGATCGCGGCGGAGGAGCGCTTGATGACGCTTGAAACAATCGTAGGGGATCGGCGCCTCGATCACGCCGAGCTGGCGCAACAAAAGTCCATTCTCGAAGGCGATCGCCTCTCCGCATCTGAGGCCGGCGATCCAATCGTCGAATCCTACGAGGACGTCGATCCATTGCGAGGTCGGCGCCAGTGGCAACTCGATCTCGGTGATGATCCCCGTCGTGCCATACGCATGTTGGGCCAACCGGATCGCTTCGCCGGTCAGCGTGATGCGTCGAGGCTCGCTCTCCAAGGTCATGACCTCGAGGCGTAGAATGTTACCGATGTCGTAGAGCCCACCCCACCGGATCGAGCCGACGCCGGCCGATCCGCCCGCCACAAAGCCACCGACGGTCGCCGTCTCGGCCGTCGAGGGATGCATCCTGAGCTCCAATGCGGCATCGTTGCGCGCCTTGTTCTCGAGATCGAACAGCACGACACCGGGCTCGACCACGGCCCGTCCGTTGTCGATGCGCTTTATCCCGGCCATCCTCGAAAGATCCATGACGACACCTCCGGCGAGCGGCACGGCCTGGCCGTAGTTGCCGGTGCCGGCGCCGCGTGGCGTCACGGGAACATCGCGAGAAAAGCAGGCAGAGAGCACGCGGGCGATTTCGGCTTCGGTTCTCGGCGTAACCAAGAGATCGGCCGAAAGTGGATCGAGTTGCTGCTTCAGGATGGGAGAGTACCAGTAGAAGTCGCGGCTCTTCATCTGCACCCGACGCGGGTTGTCCTCGATTTGAAGGCCATCCAGATCGGACTTGAGCTCAGAAATGCGTTGCATTCTCGTAACCCTCGAGTTGATCCAGCTCGCGATAGTCGGGCGGCGTCTCGGCGATCGGCATGCCATGTCGGACAACCACACGGTCGGACTGAGGACGAGCGATGAGCTCGCTCCAGCCGCGCGCCCGCATCACGATCAGGTCCGCCGGGTTGCCCGGCACGATGCGGCCGACATCGATCAGGCCCATCAGCTTTCCGGCCGTCGCCGCAATGCTGGCCGGCCAGTCTGCGACGGGATGATCGAGATGCTGCAGCCGCAGCGCCGTGCGGAACACCTCGATGAGGTCGAGATCGCCATAGGCATAGAAGGGATCGCGGACATTGTCGGACGCGATGGCGACGGGGATGCCCGCGGCCGCAAGCTCATGCACGGGGGCGGTCGCCCGCAAGCGAGGCGTCCTGCCGGCACTTCGATCCTGCAAATAGGCGTTGCAGAGCGGCAGCGAGACGATGCCGATGCCCGCTTCGGCAACCCGATCGATCGTTGATCGCCGGCGATCCTCGTCATAGGCTGACAAGGCACAGCAGTGGCCGCAGACGACCGGACCGTCGAAACCTGCTGCGAGTACCGACTCGGCCGTCACCTCCAGGCCGTTCGAGGCCTGGTCAATCGTCTCGTCGACATGCAGGTCGATCGCCGATCCGGCTCCATCCGCATAGGCGATCAGTCGGGCAAGGCCGTCGCGAAGCCCGGACTGGTGCTCGGGAAACGCTTCGATGAAGGCGCCGATCACTGCTCCTGGCGTCGCGCGCTGCTCGGCGAGCACGCGCGCCATGAAGGTTTCGTCCGAAAGATCGGCCAGCGAAAGGAAGGCGACCGGCTGCACCGCAATGCGTCCTCGCCATTCGGCTTGGATCTCTCGCAGAACGCCCCAGGTGGTGGCGAGGCGCTCGCGTCCCGTGTCGATGTGCGTGCGAATCGCGACGGTTCCGTACGCGTAGGCGGAGCGTAGCGCGAAATCCATGCGCTTGCGCAGATCGTCGGCCGTCCATGAACGCTCCTGGTCGCTCCAGGCCGCGTCGATGGCCCCCTGGAACGTCCCATCGGGATTGGCCGCACGGGGCCAGATGTGGGCCTTGTCGAGATGAGTGTGGCAGTCGACGAGGCCGGGCCAGATCATGCTCCCGGAAACATTGCAGACGGGCTCCGTCGAGGGCGTTCCCGGCGGGTCGACGCTTTCGACCCGGCCATCGGCAATGACGATGTCGGCAGCGACGAGCCCGTCACCGGCTTCCGGCAGACCGGAGGCATCCGTCAGAGCGCAGCGCGGAATGCGAGCGCGTGCGACTCGGAAGCGCCCCGAGCGAGCAGCAATGAGCAGCCGTTCTTTCACGACTGCACACGCGGTCTCTGCGTTTCGTTGGACAGCACTGCCACCCCCCCACCTCCTTCGATCGGCATCGATCGACAGACAGGACTAACGGTGGCCCTATGTTTATGGCCCAGTGCCGGTGGGCGAGGCCAAGACTACGATCGCGCGCGCCGGCCAGTCAAGCCGATGTTCGATCCCGGCGCAGGTGATATACGGCTCGGTCCGTCACGACGCAATTTCATCAGGTAGAAGCGAATACTTTCTTCGGACATGCATCATTTTCCGCTTGGTCCATCGGAGACCCTTGTTTCTCGAAGCCCTCGCGCAGCCGATCGGCGACTGCGCGCCACTCTATTCGTGCCGCCTCCTGGGTCTCCTGCGTGAAGGCGGTGCGGGTCGCCGCCGCCACTATTGCGCGCTGCTTCTCGCCGGCATGCACCAGCGCATTCCTCATGAAGTGAACGCGACAGCGCTGCCAGATCGATTGGAGCGCCCTGGCCGCTGCCTTCTTCAAGCCTTCGTGCGCATCCCAGATCACGAGCTTGACGCCACGAAGTCCGCGTTGTGTCAGGGAGCGCGGTCGCGTCGATCCACAGATACGGCCAGAAGCCTTCGATCGGGCGATCGAGAAAGGCGTGCACGCGTTCGTCGATCTCCTCGCATAGGCGAGAGACCTGGCACTTCGAGATGCCCGTCATGCCCATGGCTTTCACCCGATCGGCGACCGATGGCCTCGAGACGCCGTGCAACCCGGATCAAGTCAGGGGCAGGCTTTGGCGTCCTGGATGACGGCGGTGAGCGCCTTCTCGGAAGCCCGCCGCGGCTCCAGGAAAGCCGGGACGTAGCTGCCGTTCCTGAGATTGGGGACCTCCAGATCGGCTGCGCCGGCACGCGTCTCCGAGCTTCGCTCGCGATCGCCGTTGCGATGATTGACACGAGACGCCGAGCGCTTGCCATGCGCAGCACCCGTCAGGCTCTCGACCTCCATGTCCATCATGCGGTTGGCGACCTAAGCCATCGTCTCCCTGAGGAGGCCGTCGTCTGAACCCTTCTCAATGAGGGCCTTCAAGTTCATTCTGTCGATCGACATGGTTCGCTCTCCGGGTTGTGTCTTGGACGTCGCAACCCGAGCCAACCGCGATTCGGACCATGACAGCTTCTCCGCCCGGCGCCGCTGTGGATGCCTTGGGGAAAGGGACGATACGGGGTTCCTCTCCGGTCAGCCTACGACCGCCCTTCGACGAACGCCGCGGCCCCGCCTCCTACACCACGTCCGGGGCGCCAGCCAGCAAATCTGTCTTGTGCAATTCCAGTTCCAACCGCAATGTCTGGTCGAAGGCCGAGCACATTGCCTCGGAACAGGAGGTTTCCGTCGATGATCCATGAAACTGAAAGGGTCACGGGCGGGTGCTTGTGTGGGCGCGTGCGGTACGGGGCCGAGGTCTTTCTCCGCAATGGCTACATCTGCCACTGCACCGTGTGCCAGCACAGTACCGGTCAGCCAGCGGAGATCACCGTCCTGATAAAGGCCGGAACCCTGAAGTACCTTCAGAACGAACCCAAGTATTATGTTTCCTCGCAGTTCGGCAAGCGTGGGTTTTGTGCTGAATGTGGGTCGAGAATTGTCTGGCAGGCGCTGCGGCCTGAGGACGACTGGTTGACGAATGTGACGGTCGGAAGCCTGGATCGGCCTGCCGAGGCGAGGGTCACCAGGCACATCTACGCCGACACACAGTTGTCGTGGTACGACGTGTGCGAGGATCTGCCCAAGCTCACCGAAAAGGACAGCGAGCCCTTGATCGAACTGCTCAGGCAAGAGTTGCGGCCAAACGACCTGAAGTCCGGATTTTGAAGCGCACAATTCGAGGGCCATGAGGCATCGCAACCAGGTTGCATGTTTGTGGCTCCAGCCGACGTTTGATGGCATGCTTGAGTACGTGCCTCCCGGGCCCCACGAGGTGTCGCCTTGAACTTTGACTATGTTATCGTCGGCGCAGGCTCAGCGGGATGTGTCCTCGCAAGTCGCCTCAGTGCTGATCCCTCATGCCGCGTGGTGCTCATCGAAGCTGGCGGCGAGCCGAGCACGAACCTAGCGACAATTCCCGGTGGCACCATCTATCTTCAGGGATCGAAGCTCGACTGGGCCTATACCACGACCCCGCAGAAGCAACTCTTCGGGCGGCGTATCGCCTATCCGCGTGGTCGCGCTGTCGGCGGCACGAGCGTTCTGAATTTGATGATGTATGTTCGGGGTATCCGTAGCGATTATGACCGCTGGCGGGAGATGGGAAATCCAGGATGGGGATACGACGATGTCCTGCCCTACTTCCGCCGTTCCGAGGGCAATAGGAATTTTTCGGACAACTACCACGGAACGGATGGGCCGATGGGCGTCGAGACGAACCCGCATCGCCATCCGCTGTGCGAGCGATTTCTGGATGCTGCGCAATCCATTGGCATTCCCTACAACCCCGATTTCAACGGCGCGGTGCAGGAAGGCTGCGGCTATTTTCAGGCGACTCTGAAGAAGGGCCGTCGATGTGGGAGCAAGGAAGCATTCATTGACCCGATCCGGGGGCGCCCGAACTTAACGTTGCTTCAAGACACCTTCGCCTTTCGGCTTGTCATACAGCGGGGACGGGCGACTGGCGTCGACATTTTTGCCGGCGGACAGGTCCAGCGGATCGAAGCGAACGGCGAGGTTATCCTCGCTGCTGGAGCAATCGGATCCCCTCACCTTCTGATGTTGTCCGGCATCGGTCCGGCGGCCCATCTTGCTGCTCACGATATCCCCGTGATCGCAGATCTTTCGGGAGTCGGGCAAGACCTGCAGGATCATATCGGTGGCGGCGCTGTCAGCGCGGTCCTTAAGGAACCCCTGGACATGCTCGGCCATGCGACAGACTTTGCAGACGCTCTGGCCGAGTTCGAAGCGACGAGCGCCGGCCCGCTCGCCTCGCTTCATCTCGATGCTGGCGCCTTCTTGAGACTCGACTCCAGCGACGCTGACCCGGACTTCGAAGCTGTCTTCACGCCAAGTCACGCGGAGTTCTACCGCACGGATGGTCAGCCGGATCGCACCCGCGTCTATCTTGGCGGCTGGATCAGCAGGCCGCTGAGCCGGGGCTCGGTGACGCTCTCCTCCGCCAATCCACTGGATCGCCCCCTGATCGACCCCAACTACTTTGCCGAGCCGCGCGATCTGCGGCTCACCGTGGAAGGCGTGCGTCGGCGAGTGGAGATCCTGAACGCTGGGCCTTTCGATGAGGTGAGATTGGGGCGTGCTGACCCGGGGAACATGGAGGAAGCTGCGCTAGAACTGCGAGTCCGACGCGGTGCGACGACCATCTGGCACCCTACAAGCACATGCCGCATGGGATCAGACGAGCGCGCAGTCGTTGGCCCAGATCTCCGCGTCCACGGAATCGAAAACCTCAGGGTTTGCGATGCGTCCGTGATGCCTTCCATGGTCAGCGCGAACATCAATGCGACGGTTGTCATGATTGGCGAGAAAGCATCTGATCTCGTTCGGCAATAGTGGATTTGGCACGGACGCACCTCCACTGCCGTCTGCTTTCGACCTGGCCCGACAGGCTGAAGATGACGACTGACGCGAGCGCGCGGACAGGAAGTCAGGCCAGCCTACAACGTCCTGCGAGAGGCATTCTACCGAAGTTTGCCGGAGCCCATTCCGCGCTCGACGCGGCCCGCTTCGGCTTCTCGGTCTCGGTCGTCACCGATACCTGCCGCGCCATCAATCTCGACGGCTCGCTGACCGACGCGACGGTGTAGCACGAGCACAAAGTTCTTATCTGCGAGAACATTGTTCCTAACCGATGCAATATGGGGCGTTACCTGGCGCCATGAATGCAGATGAACCGAGTCGCTCCATGGTTCGGCTGGATCTCAGCCCGTGCAAGCTGGCTGCGCTGGTCGGTGTCACGCCTTGAACAGTCAATCTCTGGTGCTCAGACGAACGGGAAATTCCTGCCCCGGTCGCCGCATATCTTTGCCTGTTTGGAGCACTTCCATCTGCGCTTCGAGCCCGGAAAGTCGCGCGCCTGAACAAGGAGCCTTCACCCATTATTGAAGAAATGTATGCCGTCGATTATGTCGAAAATGAAGGTGGCAGACCCTCAATCCTAGCCTTGATAGACGGGCATGTATTCGGTTCAGACGGTGAGGTGCAATGCGATGGTATGTATGAAATCGATCCGCTTCATCCATCAAGAATGTCATTCACCTTAAAGTTAGCGGTTCCACCAGATGCATCGCTCGCAACGGGATTCCCAGCCCAACCATATGAATTCAGTTTTCCAATTCAGGTTTCGGATCCAGCCGGTGGTTAGGCCATCGGCGCAATCGAGGCGTAATTCGGTCCGCCGCTTCACTGTAGAGTGAGATTCCTCAGACCTCGGCGTGCTGCACTTGCAGCCTAACAGGGACTTTCAATCGCAACGAGGAAAGTCCAGTTGCGTAGCCTCCCCGTCCCCATCGGTTCTGCGGTCCTCGCCGAGATCGACTCGTGCCTCGGCGCCAACAGGTGCAAGCATGGTGTTGCCCTGCCGCTCGTCATCTAAGGCGGCAGCCGGGCCTGGAGCTGCCCCTCACCCTCACCTCTCCCCGCAGGCGGGGAGAGGAGGATGCACGGTACGTCCCGGACGCGTCAGGCAGGCACGGCTCTCGTCACCTCTCCCCGTAGCGAAGCGTACGGGGAGAGGTGAGGGTGAGGGGCAGCGGCCCGGCGCGGTCGCAGCCATGCCGGATCACTCGCGCGCCGCCCTCAGCGCATCGGATATCGCATCAAGAACACCGGCGAGGTTCTCGTTCACATCGATATTGTCGAGCCGGCGCACGCGATAGCCGAGGGCGGCGAGCTTCGCGGTTCGGTCGGCCGATGCCGGCCGATTGGTGCGCTGCTTCGGCGGAGCCTATCCGATCATGAGGAGAATTCGTGCTTGCCGGGGCGCGGCCGGGGGCTAAAACGGAGGCTGCCCACGACATGGAGCCACCCATGACGACGATGGACCCCGTCCGCGACCTCCTGGCCAATGTCAGCCAGCCCTTCGAGCGCGCGCACGCCATGCCACCCTCCGTCTATACGAGCCCGGAGTTCCTGAAGCGGGAGCTTGCCGACGTGTTCGCCAGGGACTGGGTGTCGATCGGCCGGGCGAGCGCGCTGAAGAATCCCGGCGACTACATCGCCTATGAGCTCGCCGGCCAGCCGATCGTCGTCATCCGCGACGGTGATGGGCATCTGCGCGCGCTCTCCAACGTCTGCCGGCACCGCATGTCGACCCTGCTCGAGGGCAGTGGCAACCGGCGCTCGATCACCTGCCCCTATCACGGCTGGACCTACAATCTCGACGGGACGCTCCGCGGCGCGCCGGCCATGAGCATGAATGCGGCCTTCTGCAAGGAGGACTACAGCCTCCCGGCGATCCGTTCGGAGGAATGGCTCGGCTGGGTGATGGTGACGCTCAATCCGGACGCACCGCCCGTCGCCAGCGTGCTCTCCGAGGTCGAGGCGCTGATCGCCGACTATGGCATGACCGACTATGTCGAGATGTTCCGCGAGGAGCATGTCTGGGACACGAACTGGAAGATCCTCGCCGAGAACTTCATGGAAAGCTACCACCTGCCGGTCTGCCATGCCGGCACCATCGGCGGGCTGTCGCGACTCGACGAGATGGTCTGCCCGCCGGGCCGGCGCTGGTTCAACTATCATACGATCCTCAAGGACGAGTCACTGAAGATCGCCATCGCCCATCCCTCCAACACACGCATGCAGGGCGAGCGTCGGCGCACCACCTTCCTCCTCGCCATCTATCCGAGCCTGCTCATCACGCTCACGCCCGGCTATTTCTGGTATCTCTGCCTGCATCCGCGCGGGCCGGGGCAGGTGCACATGATCTTCGGCGGCGGCATGGCGCCCGAGTTCGCCGACGCGCCTGAGGCCCGTGCACATTTCGATCAGCTGAAGAACTTGCTGGACGAGGTGAATGTCGAGGATCGCGGCTGCACCGAGCGGGTGTTCCAGGGTGTCTCGGCCAGGACCGCGAGGGCCGGGCATCTGAGCCATCTGGAGCGGCCGAACTTCGATTTCGCCCAGTATCTCGCCGAGCGGACGGGCGGGTTCCAGCGGACGTTCCGGGAGAGCCTGTAGGCCGGTCAGCCGTCGGCCGCCTCGCGACGCCGGCGAATGAAGAGGATGAGCGCATAGCCGCCGAGCAGAAGCAGGGCCGCACCGAAGGTCGAGACGGTGCCGAGCACCGGCACGCCCGGCGTGTAGCCCGCCACCATCTTGGCATACAGGTATTCGGGCACGGTCGAATCCGCGCCCGTAGTGAAAAGGGAGAGCGGGAAGTTCCCCCAGGAGAGCAGGAAGGCGAACAGGCTGCCGGAGAAGATGCCGGGAAACAGCACCGGTAGCGTCACCTCGCGGAACACCTGCCAGCGCGAGGCCCCGAGATCGAAGGCCGCCTCCTCGAGCGCCGGATCGAAAGAGTAGACCTGGATCGAGATGACGAGGGTGACGACCGGGATGATCCAGACGAGATGCGCGAAGGCGGCGGTCTTCCAGGAAAGGTCGACGCCGACGGCATTGAACCAGAGCAGCAGCGCCAATCCCAGCACGGATTGCGGAAAGAAGATCGGCAGCAGCACCAGCCTCTGGAACAGCGTCCGGCCCTTCCACTGGTATCGCGCAAAGGCGAGAGCGGCGAAGAAGCCGATCGACACCGCGACCACTGTCACGACCAGCGCGATCGAGACCGAGGTCCACAGAAGCTGCCGCACCTCGAGCGAGTTGAAAGTCTTCGACCACCAGTCGAGGCCCCATCTCGAGATCGGGAAGGTGAAATAGCGGCTCGACGTCAGGGAAGCGAGCAGGATGGTCACGCCGGGGATATAGACGAAGGCGAGGACAGCGATCGTCCAGGCGGTGAGGAGGGCGTGACGTGTTCTCTGTTGCCGATCGCGCATCGCCTATCTCCGCCCCAGGATGGCATCGAGATCGAAACGGCGAAGCACGGTGAGGACCAGGGCACCGACCACCAGCATCAGCAGAACCGAAAGTGCGGCCCCGAGCGGCCAGTTCTGCGAGTAGGTAAAAGCGATCTCGATGTCGTGCGTGATCGGAATGATGCGCTGTCCGCCGAGCACCTTGGCCTCGGCTATGGCGCCGACCGCCAGCACGAAGGTCAGCAGCGAGCCGATCATGATGCCGGGCATCGACAGCGGCAGCTCGACCTCCTTGAACACCTGCCAGCGCGAGGCGCCGAGATCGTAGGCGGCATCACGCGTGTCGTTCGGCACCATAGCGACGCCGAGCGTCATCGGAAACAACATGAACGGCAGGTAGACATAGACCATGCCGAGCACGATCGAGCCGAGCGTGAAGAGGATGCTGTCCATCTCGATACCGAACAGACTCTGCAAGGAGCCGAGCAGGACCCCGTTCTTGATCAGGAACAGCACCCAACCGTAGAGCCGGATATTCTCGGAGACGAACAGCGGGATTGTGAAGAGCAGCGTCAGCAGCGTCGACCACCGCCCGAACACGCGCACGAGGCCGTAGGCCACCGGATAACAGACGAGCGCCAGGAGCGCGACGGTGACCACCGCCAGACCGAGCGACCAGAGGAAGGATATGTAGCTCGTACCCTCGAACAGCGTCGTGTAGTTCTCGATCGTCGGCGACTGCAGGATCGAGAAGGTCCGCGGCGGCATGAACGAATACATGATAACGCCGATGAGCGGTGCCGCGAAGCCGACCAGCAGGAAGAGCACTATCGGCAGGGCCGAGCGAAAACCCGGATTGCCTTTCGCCTTGGTCATCGAAGTGCTCATTCCGCATCCACGAGAATGGAATCCTTGGCATCCCAGCCGATCAGCACCTCGTCATCGAGTTTGCCGCCATAGGCCTGCTGACGAAGCTTCTCGACGACGAACACCTTCTCGCCGGAGCGGACCTGATATTGGATGCGCGAGCCGAGGGCATACTCGTTGTAGAGACGACCCTTGAGCACGTTCTCTGCCTCACCGGGCTTCTCGAGAAAGCGCACGAACTCAGGTCGAATGACGAGATGCCCCTTGCTGAAGGCACCGGTGCGAGCCGGCGCCGTCAACTCGGCGCCGACCTCCGCCGCCGCCACCTTGCCGTTCCGGCCGGAGGTTACCGCAAGCACGTTCACGTCGCCGATGAACTCGGAGACAAAGCGCGAATTCGGCGCGGTATAGATCTCGTTGGGCGTGCCGATCTGGACCAGCCGCCCGGCCCGCATGACACCAATTCGATCACTCATCACCATGGCCTCCTCGAGGCTATGGGTGATGTAGACGAAGGTCTTGCCGGTCTCGCGATGGATGTCCTTGAGCTCCTTCTCCAGCGTCTTGCGGAGCTTGTAATCGATGGCCGACAGGGGCTCGTCGAAGAAGAGAATCTCGGGATCGTAGGCAAGGGCCCGGGCAAGTGCCACGCGCTGCCGCTCACCGCCCGAGCACTTCATGACATTCTTGTCGTAATAGGCCGCCGGCAGGCGGAGCTGCTCGAGAAGCGCCAGTGCCCGCGCTCTTCGGGTGGACTTGTCGACACCTCTGATCTTCAGCGCGAACTCGATGTTCTCGCCGACGCTGCGATGCGGAAACAGAGCCAGGGACTGGAACACCATGCAGGTCGGCCGCTTGTTGGCCGGTACCTCGTTGATACGCGTGCCACGCAGCAGGATGTCGCCGGAAGTCGGCTGCTCCATGCCGGCGAGCATGCGAATCAACGTCGTCTTTCCGCTGCCGGAGGGGCCGACGATGGTGAAGAACTCGCCTTCCTCGATGCCGAGATCGATGCCGTCGACGGCCTTGAAGTTGCCAAAGCTCTTGGTCACCCGTTTGAGATCGAGAATGGCGGTCATTGTCCCGTCGCGCCTTCGGCGGTTGTGGAATATCAGTTCTGCCGGACCCGAACGCCACCGCCTCCCCTTGCGGCGAAGGAGAGGCGGCTCGTCACGCGAAGCGATCGGGGTCGACCAGTGCTCCGGACCCGAAATTCGACAGACCAGGCTGCAAGCGCTAAGCGCTTGGCGAATTTCCGGATCGACCCACTAGCCCTTCTTTGCGTCGTTCCAGACGTCGAGGAGCTTGTCGTAGTCCGGCACGATGTCGTACTCGACGCAACCGGCCATCTCCTCCTCGAGGCTGTCCCACTGAATAGCGTCGAGCTCTTCCTTGGTGAACAGCTTGAAGCAGTCGGGATTGCCCATCTGCGTCACGGGATTGAACGTGCCTTCGGCAAAGGCCACCGTGTGCGACATGGCCGGATCCTGGACATAGGCCAGGAACTCCTCGGCGAGCGGCGACAGCTGCGGATTGTTGACCACCGAGGTGATCTCGATCCAGGCAATGCCGCCCTTGCCGCCAGCAAACGGGCCTTTCTTCGGCGTGATGCCACGGAGTTGCATCTGGCCGTCGGCGCGCGCCGGCGAGACCGAGTAGGTGCCGCCGGTCAGATAGAAGTCCGTCTCGCCGGAGATCAGGGCCTGATTGTTCGTGGCGATGTCGCCGACGAGCTTCTTGTTTGCGAAGACACGTTTGGCGGTCTCGCTGAACTTCGCAATCTCCTCGTCCGTGTGCACCTTGAACGGATCGAAGCCGGCGATGGCACAAATATTGAATACGTTCCAGTCGTCGGACTCGAGGATCCCGTACTTGCCGGCAAGCGCCGGGTCGTTCCACAGGTCCCAACCCTGATCCTCAGCCGTCTGCCGGCTGATCTTGTCGGTGTTGACGACAAAGGAATAGGGCCCGAATCGCTGAGCCATGCCGATGAGCTGCGCGCCTGCGTCATCCATCGCCCACTTGTAGGGCGGCTTGAACGCCGGCAGCATCTTCTCGAAGAAGGGCTCGAATTTCGCGCGATCGAGCGGCTTGATGAGGTTCTCGGGCAGCATGATCTTGCGCGCCCAAGGATTGTTGACATTGATCAGATCCCAGACATTGGTCTCGCCGGCGCGCAGCCGGTTGATCATCGTCGGATTGTTGGTGAGGCTCTCCGCCTTCACCGTGGCTGACTTGGACGAGCGAAACGGATCCAGCACCTGCGCCGAGTTGTAGCCTTCCCAGCAAAGAATATTCAGCTCCGTCTCGCGCGCGGCGTAGGCGGGCCGCGACAGTCCGAGGCTGCCGGTGGCAGCAAACGCCGCTGCCATGGCGGCCGATTGCTGCATGAAATTGCGCCGAGAAATCTTGGACATCATCGCTCCCGTTGCGGCCATCGTTGAGACGGCTCCGACCGGCCGCTTGGGACCGAGCCGCTCTGACAAATCAGGGCATTGATCTTGGCTTAGCAGGGGCGAACCGCGCAAGCCCCTTCGCGCCCGAGATGGCCGGCGGACCTGCGTCAATTTGCAAAGATATTGACCCGCTCGCGGCGCCGGCCGGCGACATAGAGCAAGAGGCCGATAGTTGCAAAGACCACCCAGGTCGGTGTTTCAAGGACGAAGCTGGCGACCGGATCCCAGGCATAGGGATGAATGTAGCGCTCGAGCGCGGCCTGCAGCGCATTGAGACCCGCTGGGCTCAGCTCGAACCACTGGCGGCCGAGGCTGGTGAAGACCAGCCCGTTGCCGGTACCGACGGCACGCGTGAAGTCGCCCACGAGAGAGATGACCGCGACGATCATCGACCAGCTGCCGAGTAGCCTGAAGAACCACATGGTGCCCTCTCGGATTTCGGGCATTTTGCCAGATTCGGAGCCGGTTCGGACCGGCAGCACTGTCACCATATAGGCTCGGAGCCGGCGGAGGTCTTCCACTTTGAGAGCCCGGGCCGCCGGTTGCTGGTCAAATCTTGCGCAACATGTCGTGATGACTATAGTGCGCCGCGACTGTCCTGGCGGCATCTCGGTTACGCCGAAACGCTCAGCAGGCCGGGAACAGATCGGGGAGGTGGCCGAGTGGTTGAAGGCGCACGCCTGGAACGCGTGTAGACGGGCAACCGTCTCGGGGGTTCGAATCCCCCTCTCTCCGCCAGCTTCTCGAGGTCCGTCTCGAGTGCTGGGCCGATGGTCGATTGCCGTACCAGGGGCGACGGATGGCCGGCCTCGCGGCGCCATCACAGTGTCTGGTTGCTTGCAGCACGCCCCGATCGGCTAGTCCTGGTCGGCGCACGCCGGTGACGTGGTGTGATCCTTTGCGGTCAGTCGCTGGCGCGATTCTCCAATCAACTTGAGAAGATCAGCGTCATTCGTCTGACTGCCCGTGCCTCCAAGCATGCCTTCGCTCGCCGCGGACAATCGTGCCTCCACATCAGCTGCCCAGCGGTCGAGAGTAGCGATCTTTTGACCCCGAGTGAGGGCGCTGTCGAGCTCGAGAGCCCGGGGCGATTCGAACTCGGCTTCAGGCTCCATTCGCGCCTGGTGCGGATTGATGCTGAGAATCTCACCCATTGGCACACCTTTCCTTTGGTGACTGTCAACGTGCGGCACAGTCCATTCTAAGAGAAACGCAGGTGCGCGACCTGAGTTCCGCGCGCTGCTCCCAGCACGCCATTGCAGCGGCAGGCCAACGACGATGACTGGCGGAACCGGTCACCGACGACGTTCGTTTGTTTGATGATGAGATCGCGCCCGGACTTGCGCACTCGAAGGGACGAAGATGGAGGCGGACATGCTCAACGCCCAGATCGTAATGCTGGTTTTGGCGACGATTGCTCTCTCTACTGCTTGCATCGCGCTGAGCGACGCACACATGGAATGGTCTTCCGTTTCGGCATTTCCGCTCCAAGCACCGGCCGACGCCCAAGAAGCGCCCACCGAGTTGCCCTTCGCGGTCGCGACCGCCCATGAGACGTAGTTCAGTGGTGTCGGCAGAGTGTGCGAAAAACGGTGAGAAATTGATCGTCGCCAGCAACGATCGACGCAGGCAGATCACGCCGTCAGAGAGGTTCTCGGCCGATCCCCAGGCAGGTCATTCGTCTCACCGTCGAGCATCTTCGCGATCTTGGCGCGGGCGCGATTGACCCGGCTCTTGACGGTGCCGACAGCGCAACCGGTTATGGCCGCGACTTCCTCATATGCCAGTCCCTCGGCGCCAACCAACAGCAAGGCCTCCCGTTGATCGGGGGGTAAAAGGTCCATAGCCTTCATCAGCTCGTTCAGCTCCAGCGCCGAGTGCTGACTTGGTTGAGATTTGAGCTTGGCTGCATGCTCGCCGTCAGGGTCGGAGGTCTCACGCCGCCGACGACGATACTCGGAATAGAACGTGTTCCTCAATATGGTGAACAACCAAGATTTCAGGCTGGTCCCTTCCTCGAACGTATCGAGCTTATGCCAGGCCTTGACCAGCGTTTCCTGAACGAGATCATCGGCTCTGACCGGGTCGCCACAAAGTGCTAGAGCAAAGGCGCGCAGATTGGGTATGGCACCCACCAGCGCCTGCCTCGTTTGCGGTGTCGGGAGATGCTGCATGCACGCCTCATTCCCCGTCCGTCGTCTTGGTGTCGATCATGCCCCGGCGGTCATCTCCCGCATCCGCCTTACGCTTGGCGGCATCGTCCAGTTTCTGCAGCAATTCAAAGAACCGGTCGGGGATCGGCTCGTTCAAGAGATGCCCGTATGCATTTCTCAGCTTATGACCTAATGTATCCGTAAGATTTCCCATGTCATCTGCGCTCGGTTTTTTCTTAGGACCACCTTTCAACCTTGCCATGTACACACCTTGAGATGTTCGTCGACCGTCACCGGACGAAATCGGCCGTAAGTGCTCTTGGCTCTCAATTGGCTCAACGTTGCCATTCAGGCAAGCTCTGTCTCAATCGCCATCAATCCTCAGGGCTCTCTTTCGACTGTCCGCGACCGGCCACCCGTACGTATGCGGTTGGGCCGAAATCCAGTAGCCAACGCCCCAGACGAGAAAAGGTTGCCGCCTCGCGGAACTTTTTCCGTCGCCATGGGTTCGGTCGAACTCGACGAAATCCTCACAACAGTCCAACGATGGTGAGCGCCGATGGTTCCAATCTCCGCAGAAGTCGCCCGCGAGCTTCCTTTCCTGCGCCGGTTCGCGCGTGCCCTAACCGGGAGCCAGGCCAGTGGCGACAGCTATGTCGCCGCGGCGCTCGAGGCCTTGATCGAGGATCCCAATGTGCTTTCCCGGCACATCAGCATCAGGGCCGGTCTGTTTCGCATATTACTGTCGGTCTGGAACTCGGTTCGGGTGAACACGGAGACCGAAACGGCCGCCTCTGATGATCGCCAGGTCGCCGACCACCGTCTCGAGAGACTGACGCCGCTGCCCAGGCAGGCGTTCCTGTTGGTCGCCTTGGAGAATTTATCTATCGACGAGGCGGCGGCTGCGCTGTCGATGGCGCCGGATGACATCCGAGAGTTGCTGGACCAGGCCTCGATCGAGATCGGCCAGCAGCTAGCGACGGATGTACTGATCATCGAGGACGAGCCGCTGATCGCTATGGACCTCGAAGAGCTTGTCCAGTCGCTCGGTCACCAGGTGGCGGGAAATGCCCGTACGAGGCGCGAGGCGGTGGCTCTCGTTGCCAGCAAACGACCAGGGCTGATCCTGGCCGACATCCACCTTGCGGACGGCTCTTCGGGCCTCGACGCCGTCAATGAGATCTTGGGGATGTTCCAGGTCCCGGTCATCTTCATTACGGCCTTTCCCGAAAGACTGCTGACCGGCGAGCGACCGGAGCCGACGTTCCTCATCACCAAGCCATTCCAGCCGACGATGGTGAAAGCCATCATCAGCCAGGCTCTGTTCTTCGAGGACATGGCATCGCGGAAGACGGCCGCCTGAGCTGCTGGCATTGTCCCTGGCCAGCGCATGGAGGCGAGAAAGGGTCAACCTATGGGCTGACGGCGGCGCAACCATCGCCCCCGAGCGTGCGACGTGTGGCGGGCGGCTAGGCAAGTTGCTCGACGCATCGAACCCTGCGGAAAACAAGAAAGAGAAACCCGTACGGAGGGGGACATACGGGTTTCTCTATTTGACCGAGGCTTCGCTGGGGTGGGGGCCCCGCCACGGCGATGATCGAACGATTTGGGTGTCGCTTTGGTTCCCGCACTGTTCAACGATTGCGAGATCGACCGAGGAATCGCAGCTCGGGGATCACGAGCGGCGGCAACTCTCATCCGGTTGCAGCGAGTGATGCAACCAAATGCGTCTGCAGCCGTTTGACCTCAAGGGCGGCGGGCCACGCCGGCCGCAAAGATCAAAACGAAGAAGGAATTGACCATGAGATCGATCTCAACCGCACTTTGCGCCGCAACGCTCTGCGCTGTGACGAGCGCTTCAGCGTCAGCAACCCCGATCCCCTCCATGGGACAGCTGCATCGAGCTGTGACCGCGCCTCCGGTCGAGCAGGTAAAGCACAAGAAATACAATCGGCACTATCGCGCCAATCGGCGCAACGGCTACGCCAACTATCGACGGCACCGCCATCACGGAAGCAATCTCGGCAATCTGTTCTTTGGCACCGTCGCCGGACTGATCATCGCCAATGCCATTCGTGAGAACCGGGCGCGTGATTCGGATATGGAGGCTTGCGCCCAGCGCTACCGCAGCTTCGATTGGCGCACGGGCACCTATCTCTCCTACGACGGCAATCGATATGTTTGCCCGTATCTCGACTGACGGATAGTCTGGTCTATTGCCATCGCCCTGTGAGCGCCCACGGCCTCGGGGCGATGGCCGGACCAGAGACGGCAGCAACGACCGCTCATCGGATCGATCAGACAATCTGCCAGGGCGCAATGTCACCCATCAAACTGCGAGGCATCAACGGCTTCACGCGGACGCCCATCTCCATTCGACGACTGCTGAGCATCCAGTCCGCGGCCGTACTCATTCCTCTGGTCCTGGTGCTTTTCTTCCTGGCGATCAGATACAGCGACACCCAGATCGAGATGATCGAGATCCGGCGCATCGACGTCGCACGATCAATATCGATGCACGTCGACAGATCGGTGGATCAGGTGCGGGGCGCGCTTGTCGGTCTTTCGACCCTGACCAACCTGTCAGAGGACGATCTGAACGAGTTTCTGCGGCAAGCAAGGGCCCTGACGACGCTCGAGACGATCGAGACAATTCGTCTTTACGATACCGATGGCAAGGAGATCGCATCCACCTCCGAGAGCGCGCTGCCGTCAGATCCAGAGCGATTCGATCACAAGGCACTGATCGACAAGGCTCTCAATGGGCAGAGCGTCGTGTCGCCCATCTTCACAGATGTCAACGGCAATTCGACAACTGCACTCCTCATCCTGCCGCGCATTACGCCTTCAGGCCGCCGGTCCGCAATTGAAGCCTCCATCGCCCTCGACAAGATCGATGATCCCTTCACGAGCTTCTCGCTGGAAGACGGCTGGGTTGCCGCGGTCATCGACCAGAAAGGTCGTTTCGTTGCAAGGAGTCTGTCTCCGGAGCTCTATCTTGGCAAATTCTCCAGACCCGAGCTGATCGCCGTCGCGACCGGCGGGCGAGCCGTGGGATCGTTTGAGAATGTGACGCATGAAGGTGTCAGCATGGGCAACGCCTTCATCCGCTCAGACTCGACGGGCTGGACCGCTGTCGTGGCGGTTCCAAAGGCCGCCTTGGAAAGTCCACTTCGGCGGTCGCTGTGGCTGTTGACGGGCTCCATCGGCTTGATCCTCGGCCTGAGCCTCGGCCTGTCATACTATTTCGGCCGCCTGATCATCGAGCCCTTTACAAGCCTCAAGGCTGCTGCGGATGCGTATGTCGAAGGCCGGCCTGCGAAGTTCCCGACAACGATCAAGGAGCTGACAGGCGTCAAGCGCGTGTTCGACGCCGCAGTCGAGAAGGCCGCCCATCTTGCCGCCGTCGTTTCCACTTCCGGCGATGCAATCATGAGTATCAGCTTGGATGGGCGCATCTTGTCTTGGAATGCCGGAGCGCGAGAGCTGTTCGGCTATCAGGAAAACGAGATCATCGGCCAATCTAAGGCCGTGCTGGTCCCCGACGAGCTGCGTGTCGAGTATGACCAGAACATCGCCAATGCAAAAATGGGTCAGTCCGTGCGACTGGAGACCTTCCGTTTGAAGCGAGACGGTACACGAATCGCCGTATCCCTAAACGTCTCACCGATTTACGATGTGAATGGCCATGTCATTGCGATTTCGTCGATCGCTCACGACATCACGCACCGCAAGGAGCACGAGTCGCGGCAACGACTGTTGATTCGGGAATTGACGCACCGGTCAAAGAACTTGCTCGCAATCGTCCAGTCCATGGCAAGCCAAACGGCTCGCTCCTCGAACGATCTCCAAGCATTTCAGATTCGCTTTGGCGAGAGGCTTCAAGGCCTCTCTGCATCGCATGATCTGCTCGTGGCCAGCAATTGGCAAGGGGCGGATCTTGCTGAGCTCGTCCACAAGCACCTCGGCCCATTTGCTGGAGATCGGTTGTCGGCGATCTCGGCGTCTGGCCCGAGGCTGATGCTCAGCCCGAAAGCAATCCAGGCCTTAGGCATGGCCTTGCACGAGCTTTCGACGAACGCGGTCAAGCACGGGGCCTACAGTGTTCCAAGTGGCGTCGTCACGATAGACTGGGACAAGCTCCACACAGTGGACGACACCAGATCGATGATCGTCATCACGTGGCGGGAGCAGAACGGTCCGCCGGTCTCGAAACCCGAGCGTAGTGGCTTTGGCTCACTGGTGACCGACCGAATGCTCACCAAGTCGCTCGGTGGCGAGGTTGTCCGCGATTACCGAAAAGACGGGTTCGTTTGGACATTCACAGTCCCTGAGACCTCGCTCACGACCGACTCTCCGGATCTCTCAGAACCTGGTGCCATCCGCCCCCAATCCCCGCCGGCGATTTGAGATCCACACCGCGCCGGGCCTCGGTGCGCTGATCGCAGCATGAAGGTGACCGGTCCTTCCCGCTCTGCAGCGAGAACCAGCGGCGTGGTCCCCGCTGCCCGCCGATTCAACGGACGCTCCGCCCAAGACGCTTGCGCACCGGAGCATTCAACCGGATCGGGCGGTCGTGGAACCAACCCCCATTACAGGAAGTTCCAGTAAGTCACTGCAAGATTGGAGGCGAGTCATGAAATCCCTGGTCCTCTGGGCGATCGGCGTTCCGATCACCGTTATCATTCTGCTCAATCTCTTCCATGTCCTATAGGCAGGCAACCGAGACTCCGGCGTGTCGCCAAGGGCCGACGCGTCCTTGCTGTCCCTGATCCCGACGGTTGGCAGAGCACCTGCGACGTGTCCCGTGGCAGCTCCGACATTTCTTCGATCCGACTCTAAACCTGGTCGCGAGGAGGGGGCACGCCCCCTCCTCGTCTCACGTCAGCGTCTCTGACGACGTCGGATGGGCAGTCGGTAGTGCATCAGCGAAGACTGGCCAATCATCGCCATGAGCAGCGCCATTGCCGACGACAAAACCACCAGAACCATCACCGTCGGCTCGATCGCCTCCTGATCGAAACCGAATGGCACGTCCACGAACCGCAGTGTGGCACTGTCCCCGGCCGAGACGATGAAGGTCAGAAAGCCGACTGCGACGGCGAACAGAGAAGCCCCAAACAACCGGTTCAACATGATCGGCTCCATGCATTGTTGTACGGAATTCAGGCCACTTGGCGCGCAATTGACAAATCACAGGCAGCGGGCGAAGTGGCTCCGGACAACGAACTGGATGCCGATTGGTTCCCGACGAATGCGCCGCCGGAAACAGTGACAGGTGTGGAACAGTTCCAGGACGAACCGCGTTGGAGGAGGAGCCGGAGAGGCGCCGAGACACCAGCAAGCGAGGTCGCGGTGATGCCCATCGCACGATATCGTTCCCTGCTACTTGCGCTGCCTGCCGCATGGCAATTGGCGGGCTGCGCAACAGGGCCCGGTATCGACCAGAGCTTTTCTGCAGCACCAGTGCCGGGGACTCGAGCCATGTACGGCCTGACCTACGATCAGGGTTTCGAGATCCGGCCGGTGAGCGAGCGTCACCTGTCTGCGGAGACTGCGCGCCAGCGCGTCGCCATCGATACGAGCTATGATGTCGGATCCATCATCGTTGATACACCCCATCACTTCCTTTACTTCATCGAGACGCCCACCTCCGCGATCCGCTATGCGATCGGTGTTGGACGCGATGGCTTCCGGTGGAGCGGGGAGGCGCGTATCGAGCGGGCGCGGGAATGGCCGACTTGGGTGCCACCGGCATCGATGATCGAGCGGCAGCCGGAGCTGGTTCGGTTCGAGAACGGAATGCCGGGCGGCCTACGCAATCCTCTCGGCGCGCGCGCACTGTATCTGTTCAGCAATGGTCATGACACGCTTTTCCGGATCCACGGCACGGCGGAGTACTGGTCGATCGGGCGTGATGTTTCCAGCGGGTGCATAAGACTGCGCAATCACGACATCATCGATCTCTACGATCGCATCTCCCTTGGCGCGAAGGTTTATGTTCTACCGTCACGCCCGGCGGCCTGAGCGATCACGTCGGGCAACACCTAGTCCCTGCATACCTCTCCGTCCTAGAATCGGGCTCGAGGCTAGCACGGTGCGCGCACGCCCCTGGGGGAGTGGAAGGAGCCGGACATTTTTTATGTGTCGAGACAGATGCGGTTTGAACATCCGCCGTTGCGGTGCTGGCCGGACGGCGATCTGCGCGATTGCCTCCTCTGACCCTTCACGGCGTTCGCTCGTTTAAGTGGAAACTCTCGGCACCCGAGTCGGCCCACACCGATGCTCGTCGTCGCCCGTTGTCTTCTCTGGCCCCGCCTACGACACACCGAGCCGGCGGATCGAGCGACAGTCAGGCGGCTTCCGCCCGAGCCATTTCCGAGTCGTCGAGTCCCGGATTGTCAAATGGTTCTTGTTGCTCATTGCCGCCCTGTGACGTTCGTGACGGATGCGAGCGCATGATGAGTAAAGCGATCAAGCCAACAACCGCGAGTATCGGCACGGCACGCAGAACCGCCTGCCGGCGCGGCATGAAGAGGGGTAGCAGCGTACCTGCCAAGCTGAGCAACAGCTCTCCGTCCACGGTGGCAAAGAACTGATGCAATCCAGAATTTTCGGCCTGGCTGGCCTGGCCCGCAGCGCTATCCTCGGCCAGGGGTTCCGGGGTCGATGTCGCGGCTGGTCGCAGGGAGAAGATCAACACACCGATCAGTCCGAGCGCCGTGAAGCCGCCGGCCAGCAGGAGATTGCCATGCTCCGTGCCGAATTGGCGATAGATCCACGATGCGCCTGCGGCAATGCCGAATCCAGCGCCGACGGCGAAGGGCAACGCCACCACCATGCGCAGAGCCATGTCACCAATGGCGCTCTGGAACGACCGTTGAACCTTTGTGATCAGGCTCTGCAGCATGGTGCTCACTCCTGGAGTTACGAGGGCATTGCGCTGTAAACTGTGAGCTGAGAGCGCGATCCGATCTCATGGAACCGGATCAGCGCACCAGGTCATCAGCTCTGAGGACGTTCTTTCGGCCCGCCGGCGGTTGCTTGAACGAAACCCGGACTAGGATTTCCAGATCGCTCCCAGGACGAACCCCAGAACCGCGGCCACGGCCAGTGTGGTCATGGGCTGCTCCTTGACCGACGTGTCCACCGCCGACCTGATATTGCCGGCCACCTTCTCGACATTGTGCTGAGCCTCGCGACCAGCGTCTGCGACACGTCGAGCGACCGCTTCCGCATTGTCGACCACCCGCTCGGCTTGTGCAGCAGCCTGGCCGGCAAGGCGGGTTGCCATGTCGCCAACATCCTCAGCCGACGACTTGGCATAGTCCGACGTAGATGCACGCATGCTCGTATCTCCTTGTCTTGAACCTAACCTCAAAGTCCTTCGCAAAAGGACCTGGAACGATGGTCACTGCCGGCGTACGAAACCCACGACAACCGAGATCAGGAATAGTGCGATCGCGACCCAGAACAGGATCTTCGCTCCTTCCATTGCCGTGCCCGCCACACCGCCGAAACCGAACAGCGCGGCAACAATAGCAACGACTAGGAAGACAACCGCGTAGTAGAGAATGTTGTTCATTGCCGTGCTCCCTTGCTTGCTCCGACGGCGATCTGCCTGCCATCGACTTGAGATCGACAAACGGCTCGGGCGCGAGATTGGTTCCCAACTGGCGCACGAAAATTCAGACGAGAACGGGAACCAACCGTCCGGCGTTTGGTTATCGTCGCGCGTTGGACGGAGGGAGCCGGGCCATGCCTATGATCGCTTCGACGGTGCAGAGCCTGGCCTACACGATGATCGTGTCGGCTCTTTTCATCGTGGGGCTGGTGTACGGGCAAGACCTCCTCATACCACTCGCGCTGGCGACGCTGCTGACTTTCGCGCTCTCGCCGATTGCCCGCTTCATGGAGCGTGGCAGGATTCCCCGCGTGGTTGCCGTTGGCACAGTGATGACGGGCATCGTCGCAATCGTGCTGCTCGTGACCGCCGTGCTCAGCGCCGAGCTCATGTCTGCGACCGAGACTGTCGCAGCTAATAAAGAGAACGTACTCGCAAAGATCCGCATATTTACGAGAGAGGACGCCTCGAACTCGATGTGGAGCCGCGCCGTCCGCTCCGTCGAGACCCTGGGCGAGGCGCTGTCGCGCGAGTTCAATGGGGGGGTGTCCGCCACACCGATGGTTGTCGACCAGCAGTCATCAAATGTCGGCCAGCAAGCGATATCGGCAATTGGCTCTATCTTGCAGCCGCTCGGCGTTGCCGGACTCACCCTACTGCTCACCGCGATCATGCTGGCCAATCGTCACGATCTGACGGATCGGCTACTTCGGGTGACGGGGACAGATCACATCACGGAGACGACTACGGCGCTCGAGGAATCTGGAGAACGACTGAGTCAGCTGCTTCTAGCACAGATCGGTCTCAATCTTTGCTTCGGCGTGGTCGTCTCGGTGGCGTTGTGGATGATCGGGATACCGAATGCCTTTCTCTGGGGATCGTTGGGGATCCTGCTCAGGTTCATTCCGTTCATCGGTCCAGTGCTCGCTTCGTTGCCCCCGCTGATACTGGCCGCAGCGATCGATCCAGGTTGGGCGACATTGCTCTTGACAGCCTCGCTTCTCGCCATAGGCGAATTCCTGACCGGTCAGGTTCTGGAGCCGCTCGTGTTCGGACGCAGTGTCGGGCTGTCCACGTTCACCATGGTCTTGTCCGCCGTATTCTGGACCATCATTTGGGGGCCGATAGGCCTGCTGTTGGCGGCACCGCTGACCATGATGCTCGTGACGTTTGGAAAATTCGTGCCGCAGCTCAGTTTCCTCTCGGTTCTTCTCGGCAACGAGCCGCCCCTGGATGCGGAGCATTCTTTCTACCATCGGCTGATGCGGAGCGACGTCACGGCTGCCGCCGAGGTCCTATCGCAAGCGACTTCCTCCACCCCATCACCTGCGGAGAGCGTACACAAGATCGTCATGACGAGTCTGCGCCTGGCGATGTCCGATTTCCGCCTCGGGCGACTGGAACGTGAGGATGTCAAGGATATCGAATCCACCTTGATCGACGCATCGGCGCTCTATCACGATCATCCGGAGAGTACGGTACCATCCTCGACGCCGGATGCCCGGCCGCGCGTGCTCTTCGTCCCCCTGAAGGCTCCCATCGACTTGATTGCCTGCCGATATCTCGCAGACCACGGCAACCGCGAGCAGCTTGGACCATGTGCTGCGGTCGGGATGTCGTCGAGCTCACTGGCACTGGCCGGTCTGGTCGATGACCCGCAGTATGCCGATGTCGAGACCATCGTGCTCTGCACGGTCAGTGATCTGACAGCGCGACAGCTTGACTTCCTGTTCCGTCGGGCCCAGCGCGAGGTGTCGGGGCCTCGACTGCTCTTCTATGACGGCAGCGGCGGCTCGACGTCAACGCGAGACCAGACTGGATCTGTCACGCATGTATCAAGCCTCGGCGGCCTCATGTCTCGACTGCCGATGGCGGGCGAGCACGCTGCCTCACCTGCTGGTGACCGTCAGGTTGCCTGACGATGGGTCATGCGCGACGTTGCGACCCGACGCGGCACATCAGCATGTGGCCGGCGGTGGCTCCTGCTGGCTTGCCAGATCGGCGAGCCGACCGAATGCTTCTCGAATATCGTCGCTTGAATAGGGCTTGCGGAGAATGGGCACATGGCTCAGACGCGGTGGCACGATCGCCGAGCCGCCATAGCCCGTCGCAAAGACAAATCCAATCGACAGCCGAGTGAGCTCGTCGGCGACGACGAATGACGTGCCGGAACCCAGATTGATGTCGAGGATTGCCAGACTCGGCCGCTGCCTGGCGAGGAGTCCGAGAGCCTCCTCCGATGACGCGACCGACAGAACACTGCCAGCACCCATCGACTTCAGCATGTCCTCGACGTCCAAAGAGATCACCAGCTGGTCCTCGACCACCAAAACTGTTTGTCCATCGATAGCGGAACCTGCCGGACTGCTGATGCGAGCGGTTTCAACAACGTCCTCCCCCGGCTCGACAGGTGCCGAAACGAACTTGCGGGGAATGACGAACCGCGCCGTCACCCCTTGTGGTTCATAGTTGACCTCGCTCGTCCCCCCCAGATCGAACGGTACGCTTCGATTGAGCAGAACCGAGCCAAACCCGCCCGCCGACGGTGGGGCGACTGGAGGTCCGCCGCGCTCGCTCCACTCTATGGCGAGATCTCCATCATTGGATAGCCGCGAGCGAATCGTGAGCTTTCCAGACGAGGATTGAAGTGCGCCATACTTCACAGCATTCGTGGCAAGCTCATGCAAGACGAGGGCAACTACAGAGAAAGCTCGGGGCCCCAAGCCTACATCGTCACCATCGATGTCGATCTGGTCCTGCGGGTAGGGTGAGAGCTCGGCCATGACGAGCCGATGCAGCGTATTCCCGCCATTCGCGCGCAAGGTCTGATCGTGGGCGAACGAGAGGGCCATGATACGGCCACGCAGTGTATCGACGAAGCTTTCGAGCGAAACGTCTTTGTCGCGGGACTGGCTGACAAGCGCCTTGATGAGCGCCAGTATGTTCTTTACCCGGTGGTTGAGCTCATCATTGAGGATTTTCTGCCTGATCTCCGAGCTCTGACGCTCGGCGGCGAGCAGCTCGTTCTGTCGCATCAGCACATCGCGCAAGCCGGTGCGGGCGGCCTCGCCGGCATTCCTGTCGTCCTCCGACCAATGCAGCGATCGACCCTCGACCATCTCCCTCCAGATCGCGAAGCTCTTGCGCGGCGTCAGGCGATCGCCCAGAGGTCCCGTGGCGTAGGACTTTGTCGGATCCCCGGCCCACTCGACCGCTCGGACCAACTCCCTTCTGAAGAACATCAGATAGTCGCCCGGGATCTGCGAGAGCGGAACCGCGAGCAGGCCGGCAGCCGATTCCTTGTATGTCCTCGCCTCGTCAAATCGGCCAGCGAGACTATCCGTGGCATAGATGCTGCTTTCACCGGACTCGCGCAAAAACCGGGCGAGGGCCGGAACCGCCGATGGCGGTGGTGCCGAGCCATGCGATACCCAGATCCCATCGAGCCAGAGGCCGATGCCGTCGCTCGGTATGAGGTCCTTGAGCATCGGCAGCCGTTTGCGCAGAAACGCGTCGAGCGACTCCTGGAATGTCATCTCGGCCATCAGCCCGTCGAGCAATCGGCGGGTTCGCACGGCGGTGTCGAAACGCTGCTGATGGTGCGTCGCAGTCAGGAGAATCGACAAGAACTCCACGAACATCTCGGCCGCGAGCCACTGCTCCATCGTTATCGTTCGTGGCCGATAATGGTGACAGGCCACCAAGCCCCACAATTCATCGCCGACGACGATCGAGAGAGACATCGAGGCGCTCACCCCCATGTTGCGGAGATATTCGAGGTGTATGGGTGATACGCTGCGCAGTTGAGCGAAGGACAGGTCGACGGGCGCGCTCGACTCCTCCGCATGTGGAATGAGGTCGCTCTGAAACTCGTTCACATCGACGATGACGCGGATGGCATTTTTGACATAGAGCTCGCGGGCCTGACGGGGGACGTCGGAGGCTGGAAAATGCTGGCCGAGGAAGCTCTCCAAATCGGGCTTCTTGGCCTCACCGATCACCTTTCCGGAACCATCCGGCGCAAACTCGTAAAGCATGACTCTGTCATAGCCGAGGACGGCTTGGATAAGACGCGGCAGGCGATCAGAGATCTCTGAGATGCTTGCGAGTTTGCCGGTCCGCGCAATGAGCATTCGGGTCAGATCGAGCACTGATGTCGACGCCACCGTCGCTGCCGGCAGGAACTCGAAGAGCGCGTGCTCACCGTGGCGATGGGCAGCGACATCGTAACGACCCGCCCCTCGTGCCATCTCGAGCGAAAAGAGCAGTCCCGGGCGTCGCGGATCGTTCGATCTGGACAGGGCGTTCAGTAGATTGTGAGCCGTACCAATCCCAAAGAGCTCCGTCAGAGTCTTGCCGATCGGTGATTCGACAAGCCCGAGCATCTGTCGAGCGTTGACCGAGCAGCGAATAACGCGGGAAGCATCATGCTCGCACACCAGGAGACAACCGTGCGGCTGAATGCGGCCTGGAAGGTGGATTGGCTCGACGTCGCAGGATGTGAGATCAACGTGTTGTGCCATTGCGCTCCGCCTCCAGGGCTTGTCGAGCCAGAGCCATCACGGCCTGCGCCGCACGGACCATCACCCTCATATCGACGATAGGATCGGTCTCCAGCTCCACCAAGAAGGCCGGCCATCGCCCGGCGGTCTGCACCTGGCGCTCCAGATGACGCGCCCCACGATCACCGCCGAGCCCAAGTCTCCGAGCTACGCGCCAGAGCGGATAGGCTCCCAGGCAAGCTCCCTGCAGCACGTAAGTGACGCCTAGAACGGCACTGGAGCTCGGCTCGACATCGAGAATGATGTCCGGCGGGCGGGGATACAGTCCAAGATCGCCGCAGTCGCGCTCGACGAACGGCCAGATCGCAAGTCTGGTCACATCCGGGTCGGCCGCAGCAGCCTCCTGCAACCACCCTTCCACACTCTGTCGGAAGCGCGCCGTGAAAAGTAGATAGTCGCGATAGTCCTCGTGGCTGCTGATATTGCCGAACCGGAAGTCCAGCTTCGAGTGCTCACCTGCGATCGAGGTGCGAAGCCATTCTCTGCGTTCGCCCAAGTTGTTGCCTCCCACGGACGTATGCCGCGTCGCCATCAACGAAGATGACGGCGCAGATGCGCTGTCAACGGATCGAGTCCATCCGCTAGCCACGCTTGGTCGGGGCCCACTGACGTCAAGCCTCCGAGGGACGACGCGGGAACCTTAGGGGGGCTACAGGCATTTGTCTGTTCACTTGTGAACAGACCTGCCGCCGATCCCAACCTCCTGCGAGCCAGCTCCATGCGATCATTCTTGCCGGACAACAATCTCCTCAAATGCCTTCGCGACGAGGACTTCGCACTCATCGAATCCAAGATTGAACCCGCCGACATTTCAACCGGATCCGTGCTCTACAATCCGGGCGATCATGTCGCGTGGGCCTATTTCCCATGCGGGCCAACACTCGTGTCCTACCTTGTCACCAACATAGACGGACAAGATGTAGAGACCGTCCTCGTCGGCCGGGAGGGCGCAGTCGGTGGAATTGTCAGCTCGGGGCATTTGCCCGCCTATTGCCTGATATCGGCAAAAGTCGGCGGACCGTGCGTGTGCATACCCATCGAAGCCATCCGGAGTGCCAAATCGTCATCACCCACCTTCAAGCGGCTGTTCACTCGATATGCGGATTGCCTGATGGCGCAGATGTTTCAGGCAACGGCCTGCAATGCCTTGCACTCGATCGAGCAACGAACAGCTAAGTGGATTTTGGCCGCCCGGGATCGCACCGGTCGAGATGACATCGCATTGACCCAGCAGGAGCTGGCGACACTCTTGGGAGTCGGACGAAGCTATGTCAGTCGCGTCCTGCAGAAGCTGAAGCACGACGGCCTGATCGAGATAGCTCGCGGCAATCACCGCGTGATCAAGGTGAATGCCCTTCGAGGACGCTCGTGCCGATGCAACGACAGCGTCAAGAGTCACTTCGATGTGGTGTTGAAAGGCGTATACCCGGATTGAGGCGAGAGCGACCGACACTCGCGTCCGAGATGCTGACATGTCCGACGCGAGTGTCTTGGGCTCTTCTCAGTGGTTGACGTTGCTGACCGCGATGTGCGTCAGCTTGCTATTGGCGGCCTTCTCCTGATCGATGATCTGAGACAGTAGATCATGAGCCTGCGTGTGCTTGAGCGTCTTCGCCCATTCGCGCAAGGTGCCATAGCGTGCGATCTCGTAATGCTCGACGGCCTGGCAGCACCCAATCAAGGCTGCATCGAGAGCCGGGCCGCTCTTGATCTCATCGATCACCCCTTCCGTCTCCTTGATCAGGCCTTCGATCGCGTCACACTTCTCGCCCGAGGGCTTCGCATCGATGCTCTTGAAGACATTGTCCAGTATTTTCACCTGACCCTTCGTCTCCGTCAGATGCTCCTGAAGGCACTTCTCCAGCTTCGCATCTGAGGCCGCCTTTGCGACCTTTGGCAGAGCCTTCACGAGCGCATTCTCGGCATAGTAGACGTCTTTCAGCGTGTGCAGAAACACATCGTTCAGCGATTTCATGGGGTGTCTCCGTTGCAGTCGGCATGGATATTCGAGAGTGCGCTCTTGAACGCCTGACTACGGCACAAGTTCCGGTGCTGCCGATCGAATTCTGTCTCAGGTGACATCTCCCTCGAGGAACCAAATCGATAGCACTGCGTTACCTGGCCATGCCTCGACATCGTGCTTCGATGCTTCATGGCGTACCCCCAGCAAAAAAACGCAGAGGAGACTCTCATGCGATCCGCAGCTGTCATTGCCTGTGCCGCGCTGATCATGTCGTCGCCCACGTTCGCGATGACCGAGGACGACTGCAAAGCGGCGTGGACGAAAGCCGATGTCAACGGTGACAACGTTCTGACCGACGCGGAAGCGACCCGCTACCTCGCCAGTGTTCGGATCGCCAATGGCAGTGTCGCCGACACGACACGCATCACCGATGCCGAGTACATGGCGCTCTGCAAGGCGGATGTCTTTGCAACGGCTGCGCCGGAAGAAGGTGCCCCGTTCGCGGGCGCGAACAGCTTCACCGAGGCCCAGGCCAAGGACAGGATAGCCGCCTCGGGCTACCTCAATGTCTCAGCGCTCATGCTGGACCCAGAGGGCATTTGGCGCGGCAATGCCGAGCTGGATGGAAAACCTGTTCGGATCGCCGTCGACTACAAGGGGAACGTCGTCGCCAACTAACGATCTGCGAGCCGCTGGACGCTCGCCGGGCCGGTGCGGTTCGTCGGTCGCCCATATCAACATCGCCATATGGAATGGAGTACGACAATGACCACCATTGCTCATAGCTACGACACCCACGATCAGGCCCTCAGGGTTGTCGCCGATCTCGAGGACGCCGGATTCACGTCGAAGGAGGTCGGCATCATAACCCGCCAGTACGCCGATGAGAGCGTCAATGACGACTCCTCGGCCACGGGTGCGGGCGTCGGGATCGGCACGACGGTTGGAGGAGGCATCGGGCTGCTTGCCGGTCTGGGTCTGATGGCTATCCCAGGCCTCGGCCCCGTCGTTGCGGCCGGCTGGATAGCCAGCACCGCGCTCGGTGCCGCCAGCGGTTTTGCTGTCGGCGGCGTCATCGGCGGCCTCATCGACTTGGGAACCCCTGACGAGGACGCCCATGTTTATGCCGAAAGTTTGCGGCGTGGTGGAACGCTCGTCACGGTCACGACCGACGAAATGCGTGCGGCAAGAGCGTCTGAGATCATGCGCCGGTATGATCCGATCGATCCCGCAGTGCGGCGAGCGGAGTACCAGAAGGAAGGCTGGACGACTTTCGATCCAGATGCTCCCATGATCGCGAATCCGACACCGCGGACTGAGAACCCGGATCCCGCGCATCCCTCGAACGCCGATCGCCGCTCGAGCGTCTGACCCCTCAGGGTTCGCGACGCCGTGGAACCAATGGTGCCGGCCAGAGTTCTAGTTGCATGCGCCGGCCGGCGTCGAACTCAGCTCAGATAGCAACATCACACGAGGAGCATGACGATGGATTGGGATCGTATCGAAGGCAATTGGAAGCAGTTCCGTGGCAAGGTGAAGGAGAGCTGGGGCAAGCTCACCGACGATGAACTGGATCGGATCGCCGGCAAGCGCGAACAGCTCGAAGGCGCCATCCAAGCCCGCTACGGCGTCGCCAAGGACAAGGCTCGCGAGGAGGTCGACAACTGGCTCAATCGCGTATGACGCCGATTTATGCGTAAGTGCGCGCGACGGGCCGCACATCCCCGTTGCGCGCCTCGGGCGGCCGCGGCTCATCAGCAGCCGCGGCCGTCTTCGTTTCGGTCGTTCCAGAACTTGACGCTAGCCATCCCGAGGCCCGGCCACTCGCTAACGTTACGGCCTCGCGGCAGGACTCCGACGCAGTTATTCTCGCTCGCGCCAACGGCCTGCGCAGAGTGCCGGCACCTCGAGGTCCGTCGCCGGTTCGACAATCCCAGTCAGCATGCGATGTCGACGCTGGCGAGTGTGCGACAAGCTAGAGGGCTGAGGCCGCCAGTCTCGCGCCGAATTGAGATCGAGGTCCGCCGACTTTCCGTCTTGTTCCAGCCCCTGTGACGATGACTGTTTCCTGCCAGTATCAACCACCCCCGTCTCGCACGGAGGTCGTTCCCGCGATCATCTAACGCTCGGCCTTTCGAGGCTGCTGTGAATGTGACACCGCCGGCTCACCGTAAAGCTCGATGGCCGCCGCACCGATCTCCCGCACGTAAGCCTGCACCAACCGCCGGACGAGTGCGGCACGCATGCTGGAAATCAGGCGGCTCGAGACCCGGTCCCGAAGCTCGCCGGCCAGTGCGGTAGCGGGATTGAGCATGCGGAGCACTCGCCAAGCGTCATAGCTACGCTCGGCGACGGTTGCCAGGGATCGCCAGCGGTAAAGAGTGATGAGATGGCCGACGGTCAGCTGGTCGCCGAAGGGCACGCTCGCGTGTACGAAGTCCTGCAAGCGCCTGCTGGCCCGTTCGATTACGACAAGGGCCTCAGGCACCGTGAATTGCCAGACGGGGTTCTTGGCCTCACGGTTCATCACCCGGGCAACCGTCTCGAGCGTCTCCCGGCCGAGTCTGAAGAAAGCATCCGAGCTCGTCAGTTTCGCCAGAGGGTATTCTGTACCGAGTCGCTCCACCGCTTCCCGAGCCATTTGAGCGCGATCAGGGGCCTGGCTCCCTTCGGATACCTCGCTCTCTACCGACCTCTGTCCGGCGTCCGATACGACATCGGGCGAACGAAGCTGCAGACCGCTTCGTTGTATGATCCATAGCTCGAGCACGTAGATCAGGATCGCGACGGCGGTCGCCCCGAGGCTCCAGTACAGGAGCCAGCCCTGCTGCCAGAGCCAGACGCTCCCGAGCACGATGAGCGACACCGTCGGCAGGGCGAGGCCGAGACCTATGAGCACGGCTCGAGCGTAGAGTGGGGGTGAGGTCAATGAGATGGGCTCCGGGATCTTCGAGACGACGGAGAAAGTTGAGAAAGGCGACGACGGTCATGTCCAACCGGCGCAACTCATCCTCCAGTTGGAGTAGGCCAGATCGATAGGCCAACGCCCAATGCCGTCTGGAGTTCCTCGAGCGGTGCGAACTCAAAGTAGCAGATGGAGAGCCGCCGGGATCGACGCCCGGACGTTGTGGTGCCGAACCGCGAGCTGGCAGCCGGGATGGCCATCGGACGTCGCCCACACCGCGCTACCCGTCAGGCGTAGCCTCCGCTCCGACCATTTGATCATCTTCGATGCCGACGGGTTGAACGACTCCCTGACGGCGCGGCAGGTCTCACTGCCCAGGAGCTTGGTGGCAATCCCCAACGTCACATCGACCAAATAGGATTTCGCCACGCATGCTGGCCCCTCGGGCCTTCCTCACGATCATCGAAACGGAGTGCTGCGAACTTTTGGCTCTAACTATCCCGTCGATGTTTCAGGAGACTTAGTCGATTGATTTCATTGGCTGAGTCGGGAGGGCTCGAACCTACGAATGTCAGAATCAAAACTCTCTGATGACTCCAGGCATTTCAACCACTCGGCTAGCAATAGCGGAGCAAGAATCCGCTGACCGCTCACGTGATTTCAATGGCTTACCTGCTTCTTCCTGTAAGCATCCGGTTAGTACCGCAGGGATGTTAGATTTCAGGCAGCCTGCCTGATGACGCTGCGAGCCTCAGTCGCTCTCGATCGTCAGCGCGTGCTTGAACTCGTCGAACAGGACCGTGGCGTCTCTGCTGCAGCTCGGGCGTTGGGTATTTGGCGCATGCCGGTCTATCGGATTCTGGTTGAGCACGGAGCGAAGCGGCGCGGGCAGAAGTTCGAGCATCACGAGTTCGGAAAGGGTGCAAGTCAGACCGTTAGACGGGGTGCAAATTCCACGAGGCGACCCCCGCTCGGGCGACGTTAAAGTCGCAAACGGAACAGCCTACTCGCCTGACCACCGAGCTTGTGGATGTCCGCTGCCCGGGACAGCGATTGTCGTTCCGCAAGGCACCGGCATCGACACAGGCCAATCGCGCAATCGGGCGGTTGAGTGCGACGGACGCAAGCAAACCATCGGTCTGAGCGGACGAGCGGACAGTGCACTTCGAGTGACAAGCATCCGCTTTCCACTCGACAGCCGCCTATTCTGATAGCAACAGCTCGGCACGATGGCAGGCGACATGACGTCGTGGTGCGACTTCAAGCTGCTCCGGTTCCTGCTCAGAGCAGAACGCATCGGCATACCGGCAGCGGGGATGGAACCGGCATCCGGAGGGCGGCTGCCGCAGGCTCGGGATCTCGCCCTTCAAAAGCTCGCGCTTGCGCGTGCGATCGGGGTCTATTACGGGATTGGCGGCGATGAGCCCCTGCGTGTAGGGGTGGCCCGGCACCTGGAAAAGCGCGGGGGTCGGTCCTTCCTCCACAATGCGACCGAGATACATGACGGCGACGCGGTCGGTCATGCGCCGGATGACGCCGAGATTGTGGCTGACGATGAGATAGGCGAGGCCCAGCCGATCTTGCAGACGGACCATGAGGTTGAGCAGATCGCCCTGCACGGACACGTCGAGACCGGCTGTGGGCTCGTCCGCGATGATAAGCTTGGGCTCCAACACAAGCGCGCGCGCGATACCGATACGTCGGGCCTGACCGCCGCTCACCTGGTGCGGGTACTTCTCGAGGAGCTCCAATCGCACGCCGAGCGCCTCCAGCACTCTGCCGATCCGCTCGCGATGCTCGGATCGCGGCACGCCATGGATTGCCAGCGGCTCTGCGAGCAGCCGGCCGATGGTCATGCGCGGCGACAGGGAAGAGACCGGATCCTGAAAGATCATCTGGACCGTGCGCCTGAGCTGGCCCTTGCCCTCGCGATTGAGCGCGGCGACATCGCGGCCGTCGACGAAGGCCTGACCCCGTGAAATCCTTTGCAGCCCGACGAGCGCCTTCGCGAGGCTCGACTTACCCGAACCGCTCTCGCCGACGAGGCCAACCGTCTCACGCTGCCCGATCGACAGCGACGCACCGACGACGGCATGCAGGCCATTGCCGTAGACGACGTCGAGGTTGCGGACCTCGGCGATATGTCCGGAGCTCGTCATGCGAGCCAGCAAGCGGCACCATGTCCGCTCTCCGTGCCGCGCCATGGCGGCACTTCGCTGCGGCAGCGATCCATGGCAGATGGACAACGCGCCGCGAAGATGCAGCCTTTCGGCCGGTCGACAAGGCGCGGAACGCTGCCGGGAATGCTGCGAAACCGGCGCGTTTCCGGCTCCGACGGCCTCTCGCAGGAGATGAGTGCCTTGGTGTAGGGATGTCGCGCACCGGTGAAGAGGTCGTGTGTCGTGGCGCTCTCGACGACCCGGCCGGCATAGAGCACAACGACCTCGTCGCAAATCTGCGATACAAGGCCAAGGCTGTGCGAGACGAGCAGGATCGAGCCCTCGATCGCGCCCCGGAGCGTCTCGAGCTCGGTCATGATCTGCGCCTCGATGGTGACATCAAGGGCCGTGGTCGCCTCGTCGGCAATCAACAGGCGTGGCTCGGCGAGGAGCGCCATTGCGATCATCACGCGCTGGCGCATGCCGCCCGAAAGCTCGTGCGGGAATTGGCCGAGCCGCTCGGCCGTATCGGTCATGCCGACGCGTCCGAGGATGACCCTGGCGCGCTCCCTGAGTTCTGCGACCCGCAAGCCAGGCTGCTTACGGCGCTGCGCATCGACGAGTTGCGTGCCGATCGTGAAAACGGGATTGAGCGCCGTCATCGGATCCTGGAACACCATGGCGATGCGGTCGCCACGCAGCCGCTCGAGCTCAACCCGGTTGGCAAGGTCGTAGCGCTTGCCGTCGAAAGCCATTCGGCCCACGACGCTTGTGGCGTTCGAGGGGAGCAGCCCCATGAGGGCCAGCGCCACCGTAGACTTGCCGCTACCCGACTCGCCCACCACTCCGACGATGCGATTGGACGGTATGGTCAAGGAGATGCCGTCGAGGGCCTTCAAGACTTCCCCGCCGACTCGAAAGCCAACACTGAGCTCCTCCAGAGCGAGCAGAGGCGATGCCATTATGACACTCCCTGGAGCTTCGGATCGGTCGCATCGCGCAGCGCCTCTCCGAACAGTGTCGAGCCGAGTGTGGCGAGTGTGAGGGCGCCGGCCGCGCCGATCGTCGGCCAAACCGATTGGTTGAGGTAGGTGTAGCCGTCGCGCAGCATGCTGCCCCAGCTCGCGAGCGGCGGCGGCACGCCGATGCCGAGAAACGACAAGCCGGCCTCAATGGTGATGACGACGGGTATGTTCATGCTGGCGAGTACGAAGACGGGGCCGAGGATGTTGGGCAACACGTGGCTCAAGACGATGCGGCCATGGGAGGCGCCGAGCACGCGCTCGGCCTCGATGAAAGGGGCATTGCGAATGGCCAAGGTCTGGGCACGTGCGATGCGGCCGAACTGCGGCACGAAGGCGAGGCTGACCAGCAGCACGAGGTTTGCGACGCCAGTGCCGAACAGCGCGATCAGCGCCAGCGCGAGAATCGTGCTCGGAAACGCGCTGATGATGTCGAAGATCACGAGCACGATCCTCTCGATGCGCCGGGGCGCGAGTGCTGCGATCATGCCGAGCAGCAGGCCGATCGTGGCGGCGATGGCAATGACGGCGATCGAGACGAGAACCGCGACACGCGTGCCGTCCATGACGCGCGAGAGCAGATCGCGACCGAGATGATCCGTGCCGAGCCAGTGCGTAAAGCTCGGTCCCTGCAGACGGTTCTTCACGTCGATGGCATTGGGCCCATAGGGCGCAATCACCGGCGCGAGCAAAGCAACGAGAAGGATGAGCGCAACGCACATGAGACCGAGCCGGCCTGTCGGCCACTGCCAGATGCGGGCGAGGAGAATCCTCACGATGGCCCCGCCTCGGCGAGGCTTCGACGGATGCGCGGATCGAGCCAAGCATAGAGCAGATCGACGATGAGGTTGCTGATCACGAACATCAGCACGACGACGAGCACGCCACCCTGCACCACGGGATAGTTCCGATTGTTGATGGCCTGATAGATGATCGAGCCTATACCGGGTCGTGCGAAGATGATCTCCACGAAGATCGCACCGGCCAGCAGATCGCCGATGCCGAGGCCGACCACAGCCAACGTTGGAATGGCGGCGATCTTCAACGCATACTTCCAAAGGATGCGCCGAGACGACACGCCGTAGGCTCGCAGCGTGCGGATATGCGGCTCGTCCAGCACCTCGAGCATGGAGGCGCGCATCAGCCGCGCGATGTAGCCGATCCAGCCGAGCGCTATGGCGGTCGCCGGCAGGATGAGATGGACGAGCTGGTCGACGAGATTGCCGGGTTCGCCAGCACCAATCACCGGCAGCCAGTGAAGCCAGATGGAGAAGATCAACAACAGGTAGATGGCCACAACGAAGGTCGGCGTGGCGATGATGCTGACGCTCAAGATCGCCGTGAGCTGATCGCCGCGGCTGCCACGATAGGTGGCGGCGTAGATGCCAAGCGGCACGCCGATGAGAAGGCCGAGGCCGATGGCCGCGAATGCCAGCGCGACCGTGTTGGGTAGTACCTCGAGTACCATGTCGAGAATGGGCCGGCCGGTGACGATGTCATGGCCTAGGTCTCCCTGAGCTACTTGAAAGAAGAACCGCCACAGCCGCACATATACGGGCTGGTCGAGCCCCATGCGCTCGGCGAAGGCCTCGACCTGGGCGGGTGTCGCGCGAGGCCCCAGGAGGACCTGGGCGAGGTTGCCCGGCACGAGCTGCGTCAAGAAGAACAAGGTCGTCATCGCCCCGAGGATGACAATGCCTAGCGTCGCAATCCGGCTCAGAATATAGCCGCCGAGACCAGTCTTCATGATCGGGCTGGGCTTTCCGGGCATGCCTTAGACCTGCAACGTCCCGAGGACACCGTACAGGCATCGGTATTGCGTGATCCCGGTGCCTGAATGGTTTTCTACGATCGCCACCGGCTGATCAAGCCTCGCTGAAATATTGCGGCTGCGGGTTCGTGACGTTCGGCAGGTAGGCGGGCTTGAGCCATTTCGCGTTGGCGATCGCATTGACGCCGTGCGTGATCCACACGAAGCTCGCGCTTTCGTCCATCAGCTGCTGCATGCGGATGAAGGCCGCCTCGCGCGCCGCCTTGTCGTTGGTGGCGGCTGCTTTCGCGTGCAACTCGTCGAACTCCGGGCTGCCGAAGCGGTTCCAGTTCCAGACGCCAATTTGCGAGGAGGTGAACCACTGGGTCTGGAAGGTCGAATCGAACTTGGACAGATACTGGATGATCACCATCTCGATGTCCTTGGCTTTGTCATCCGAGCCCATCGCCCAGTAGGCCCCGGGGTCCATGGTGTTGATGTTCACCGTTATGCCGACCTCGGCGAGATTGGCCTGGATGATCTGGGCCGTCGCCGTGTCCGTCGTGTTGTTGAGGATGGTGATGGTGGTGGTGAAACCGCCACTCTGCCCGGCCTCGGCGAGTAGCGCCTTTGCCTTCTCGACATCGCGCTTATAGAGCGGCGCATCCTTCCAATAGCCCAAGAGGCCGGGCGCGAGCAGCGCGCGGGAGGGCTCCGCCGTGCCGCTATAGGCACCGGCCATGATGGCCTCGACATCGACCGCGAGTCGGATTGCCTGGCGCACCTTGAGGTCGGCGAGCGGCCCTTTCTCCATGTTGAGCGCAAGCCACGTATAGTCGATAGCCGGAAGCTTCTTGGCTTCGACATTCGCGTCGCCCTCGAAGTCCTTGATATTCGCCGGGTCGATGTCGCTGAAGTGCACCTCTCCAGCCTTGACGGCGAGCTCGGCCGTTTTCGTGTCGACAATCGGGCGGATGTGAATCTCGTCGAACTGCGTCTTGAGTGTGCCCTTGTAGTCGGGATTGCGCGCAAGAATGATGGCCTCGTTGGGCTTCCACTCCTTGATGACGTAGGGTCCGCTGCCGATCAGCGTGGTTGCGACCTTATCGCCGAGGGCCTCATAGGCCTTTTTCGAGAGGAGCGTGCCGGACGCATCGCAAATACCGATCATCCAGATGCCAGGCGCGGGGTTCTTGAAGAGGATTCGGCCCGTGTATGTGCCCGTCACCTCGACCTTGTCGAGGGCGAGCCAGTCGTCGGCGAAGGCGGGGAGCTTGCCGTCCTTGTCCGGTTGGCGGAACCGCTCGATGGAGAATTTGACATCTTCGGCGGTGAGCTCGCCATAGCCACCCGTGAACATCTGGCCCGGCATCAGCTCGAAAGCGATCTCGGTCTCGGAGACCTGGTCGAGCTTCGAGCAGGCATCGAGCTCATAGTCGAGCACGTTGGGTTTGAAGCGCGCGAGGTTCTGGCTGCAGCAGTTGTAGATCATCTCCTCGAGCGGGCCGACGCGGTTCGGCGGGTCGAGGGTCTGCAGATCGCGGTTGTAGCGTAGCACCGGGATCTTGCCGGCCGCAAAGGCCGGATCGGTAAGCCAGCGCGTTCCTAGGGCGGCGATGGACGAGATGGCTGCGGCACCCTGGATGACGGCGCGACGTGAGGGATGTGTCGTCATGGCGTTCCTCCTGCGAAAACAATGGTCTGCTCGTTGCCTGCTCATGCTCATCAATCTCCGCGCATCGCCTCGACCGGCAGTCGGATCGGCAGGCGGCGACGGATTTCCTCGTCGACGGCGCGAGGGATGTGGGTCGGATAGTGGGTCGAGAGAATTTGCTTGAGTTTGGCTTTCGCCTTGAAGACCACATCGGTCGAGCCCTTTTCCGCCCATTCCTTGGGCGAAGTGCGGTCGCCGACCGTCGGGTAGACGTACTCCGTCTGCATCAGCGCCAGGGTCTGCTCAGAGCCTAGGAAGTGGCCTGGTCCTTCGAGGCAGGTCGCGCGGATCGTCTCGAGCGCGATTGCCTCGTCCGTCACCTCCATGCCGCGGACGGTCCGCATCGTCGCACCGATGATGTCGTTATCGATCACGAGTTGCTCGAGACTGAACCCGAGCAGGCTCGCCAGCATGCCGGCCGATTCATAGATGAGATTGGCGCCGGCATTGGCGACGAGCGCGTGGGTGTAGCCCTTCTCGTATCCGCTCTGGGCGTCGGGAATCTTCGAATCCGTCATACCGGCTGGCGTGCCACAGGTGAGGTCGTAATACTGGCTCATCTGGGCGGCAGCCGCCGAGAGCAGGGCTTGCTCGGGACTGCCACCGGACATGGCACCGGTCCGCAAGTCCGAGATGAAGCAGTAGGGTCCGAAGATTGCTTTGGCGCCCTTCTCGATGGCATTGACGTAGACGAGGCCGGCGAGGCACTCGGCCATCTCCTGCACCAGCGAGCCCGAGAGCGATGCTGGCGATGTTGCGCCGGCCTGACCGGCGGACACGAGGAACACCGGCACGGCCTCACGCACGGCGACCTCGAGGCAGCGACAAGCATCGGTCGCGAATTTGAGCGGCGGCACGACGAAGCAGTTCGACTGATGCACGAAGGGTCGCGCCCGCCACTTGTCCTCGCCGCCGGCGATGTAGTGCAGCATCTCCATAGTCGGCCCCATATGGGCCGGATCGCTCCAGCTCGTCCCCGCAGGCTTGGCGGTTCCCGACACCGCCGCATAGCAAGTGTTGAGATCCATCTCGAAATTGTCGGTGAGGTCGCGGCAGACCGTGGCGCGCAGGAAGAAGTGAATGTTCTCGAGCACGTCACAGACGCGGGCGATGTCGTAGAGATCTCGCGTCGTCGATTCCCGATAGACGCGCGTCTCGATGTCGACGATGTTGACGGCAGCACCAGCGATGCCGCAGTGGACCTTCGAGCCCCACGGCTCGAGATCGTATTTGGGGTCTTGGCCATGCAGCACGAATCGCCGCGCGGCATCAGCGATCGTGTCCTCGACGAGGGCGCGCGGAAACGTAATGCGACCGTTCGGCTGCAGCTCGGCACCGAAGGCCGTCAGCAGCTCGACGCCCGAATCCGGAGCATCCGACAGGCCGATCTCGGCCAGCACGTCGAGAGCGGCGCGATGAATTTTCTGGATGTCGGATTCCCTGAGGGGCTTGTAGGCGCCGCCTTCGAGGCCCGGCCAGATCGGACGAAGCTCTTTCGCCAGCGGCGCCGCGCGCGTCGCCTTGCGGGCCTCCCGGCCGCCGCGTCGCGCTTGACTTGCAGCTGCGTTGGACATCGCCAATCCTTTCGGGGATTCAGGCGCGAAGCTTCTCGTTGCGCGGATCGTAGGGTGGCTCGGTCAACACGGTCGCGGCGCGCTGGTCGCCAAGGAGCTGCACGGTCAGCGCAGTTCCACCCGCCGCGGCCTCAGGCCGGACATAGGCAAATGCGAGGGAGTTTCCGATACGATGGCCGAATGCACCGGAAGTCGTCACGCCGACGAGCTTGCCATTCATGAAGACGGGCTCGGCACCGCGGGCATCGGTATCGGTAGCCTCGATGGCGAGGTGGACGATGACGCCGCGCGGCTTTGACCCGAGCGTCGCGTCGCGGCCGCGAAAATGGCCTTTGTCCTTGGCAAAGAAGCGCGGCACACCCGCCTCGATCATGTTGATCTCGTTCGTCAGCTCCGAACCCCAGCCGTGATAAGCCTTCTCCATGCGCAGGCTGTTGATGGCGTAGAGGCCGAACCAGCCGATGCCGTGAGGCTTGCCGACACTCGAGACCGCCTCATGGACCTTGCGCAGGTCGCCCATTGGTGCATGCAGCTCCCAGCCGAGCTCGCCCACATAGTTGACGCGGAGCGCGCGAAGCTTGACTCCGGCGACGGTGGTTTCTTGGGCCGTGAGCCAGGGGAAGGAGCCGTTGCCGAGATCGCAACCGGCGAGCGGTTGCAGGACGTCGCGAGATCGCGGTCCAGCAACGACGAGGACACCAATGCGCTCGGTGACGTTCTCGATGTTGACATCTTCGCTGGGCTCCACCAACCGCTGCAGGAGATCGAAATCCCGCTGCTCGGCTACGATCGAGGAGACGAGATAGAAGCGATCATCGGAGAGGCGCGTGATCGAGTATTCGGTCTCGATCCGGCCGCGCTCGGTCAGGAGATGCGTGAGCCCGATGCCGCCGCTTCTGCGTGGCAGGCGATTGGCGAGCACGCGGTCGAGGAACCTCGCGGCATCGCGGCCCGAGACCTCGTATTTCGCAAAGCTCGTGAGATCCGCGATGCCGACGCGCTCGGCGACCGCCCGGCATTCGTTGGCGACGAGATCGAACGTATTGCTGCGCCGGAAACCCAGGGACTCGATCCGGCCGTCGGGGGAGAACCATTTGGGGCGCTCGAAGCCGCCCGCCTCGGTAAACACGCAGCCGGCATTCGCCAGTGCCCCATGCAGTGGCGAGGTGCGAACAGGGCGCGCCGCGAACCGCTCCTCATTCGGCAAGTGCGTCACGAACATGTGGTGATAGTCGTCGACCGCCTTGGCGCGGGTGTAGCTCTCGCTCGCCCAAGATCCGAAGCGCCGTGCATCGAAATCCTTCATGTTGATCTCGGCGGCGCCCTCGATCATCCACTGCGCGAGATACTTCCCGCAGCCGGCGCCTTGCGCGACGCCGACCGAGGAGCCGCAGCAAAGCCAGAAATTTCTCAGGCCTTGCGCCGGCCCAAGCAGCGGATTGCCGTCGGGCGTATGCGCGATGGCGCCATTGATGATGCGCTTGAGTCCCGCCTTGGCGAAGATTGGCATGCGCTCCATGGCGCGCTCGAGCCAGGTCGAGATACGGTCGAGGTCGCCCGGGAATAGCTCGTCGCTCGAGGACCATTCGGGAGAGCCGCCACGCTCGTCCCAGGCAATCTGCGCGCCCTCCGGTTCATAGACGCCGATGAGGCCGGCTTTCTGCTCCTGGCGGTAGTAACCGGACGTCCAGGGATCGCGCATCACCGGAATCTCTTCCGTGCGCGCGCGGAACTCCGGGATCATATCGGTGACGATGTACTGGTGCTGCATGTTGGCGATCGGCAGGTCGAGGCCGGCCATCTTGCCGACCTCGCGCGCATAGCAGCCGGCCGCGTTGACGACATGCTCGGCCAGAAACTCGCCTTTCTCGCTGGTCACCAGCCATTCGCCGGAAGCTTGCGGGGCGATCGCCGTTACGCGCGAGTGAAGCAGGATTTCCGCACCATGCTGTTTGGCGCCGGCCGCGAGCGCACGACAACCGCTCGCCGGGTCCATGTGACCGTCGTCCAGCGTCCAGGCGCCGGCAATTACGCCATCGAGGGTCACAAACGGATTGAGCTTCTTGATCTCGTCAGGCCCGATGATCTGCATGCGGAAGCCGATGTCCCGCGCGATGCCGTCGACATATTTGAACCAGTCGAGCTCCTCGGACGTCGTCGCAAAGCGGATGCCGCCGCAGCCGTGCCAGCCGGTGTACTGACCGGTCATCGACTCGAGTTTCGGATAGAGCTGCACGCCGCAGTGATGAACCTTCGCAAGATTGTAGCTCGACAGGAAGCTCGCGCACTGGCCGGCCGCATGCCAGGTCGAGCCGGAAGTGAGCTCTGCTTTCTCGATCAGCAGCACATCCTTCCAACCCATCTCGGCGAGATGATAGAGCAGTCCGACGCCCATCATGCCGCCGCCGACGATGACGACCCGCTTGTGCTGGCGCATGGGTCGGTCTCCTAGGCGCTGCGGGCCATAAGCCAGGTCGGCACCAGTTCGCGGGAAAGCACGTCCGCAACCGTCTCGCGCCGCCGTACGAGCGCCGAGCGGCCATTGGCCACCATCACCGTCGCCGAGCGCGGAATGGCGTTCGATTGGCAGGCGAAGCCCTCGTTGTAGGCGCCCATATCCATGAATGCCAAAAGGTCACCGGCTCTGATCTCGGGGACTTTGCGCTGCTTGGCGAGAATGTCGGCGGCGTTGCAGGTCTGGCCGCAGATGTCGACGGTCTCGCTCCCCTTTCGCGCCATATCGTTTGCGATCAGCACATGATGAACGCTCTGCCGGGGATCGAACGGATCATGCATCTCGTTGGTGTTGCCATCGACATAGACCCAGGTCTTCTTGGCGAGCCGGTCGTCGATCTTCTTGCCTCCGACACGCACGAGCCAGAGGCCCGCACTCTCCCAGCAGTAGCGGCCGGGCTCCAACAGCAGCACCGGCACCGGCATGCCGTGATGCGTGCACCGTCCGACGATGGCATCTGAGATGACACGCCCGTATTCCTCGACGCTCGGCGGTTTGTCGGCGCCATAGCGCTCGGAAACGAAGCCGCCCCCGATGTTGAGATAGGTCGGCGCCCAACCGGTCTCGGTCTTGACCTTGGCCAGACAGTCAATGAGCTCCTCCGTCTCCTCGCGGAAGAAGCCGGCGCGGCGTGGGATGCCGCCGTGATACATGGCCCCTTCGAGCTTGACGTCCCTCATGCCGAGCGCCTTACGCGTGGCGGCGAGAAAGGCGTTCGGATCCATGCCGAATTTGAACGTGCGCTCCCAGTAGGACGGGCTGATGCCCTCGGGATAGCGGTTGTCGGTGAAGCGCATGTCGGCAATCGCTTCGAGCGGCAGGCGGATGCGCAGCGAGATGCGCGCCGGCTTGCCGAGCTTGGCCGCCGCCTCCCCGACGATGTCGAGCTCGTCGGCATTGTCGACCTGATTGAGCACACCAAGATCGATGGCCGCCGCAATGACGTCGCGGGACTTGTTCGCGCCGTTGACGACGATCTTCCTGGGGTCAGAGCCCGCCATCATGGCGACCGTCAGCTCGCCGAGACCGAAGGCATCGCCCCCGCCGCCTTCATCCGCAATCACGCGGCGCGCGGCCAGCCCCCAATTGCCTTTCATGCCGGCGCAGATGATGACTTCTTTGGGATAGACGCTCTGGAAGGCGTCGCGGATACGCCGATAGTTGTGGCGGATAGTGTTCTCCGAGAGCACGAACAGCGGCGTGCCGTACTGCTCTGCGAGTTCCGTGAGGGGAAGGCCCTCGATCTCTAGGACGCCTCTCCGGCTCGTTTCGAGAAACTTGCCGTATTCAGACATCCCCGCCTCCCTCGCCATCCGCACAGGCGTCCAGAATGATCAACAGCGGGATGGCGTGTCAAGTCGATTATCGATAATTGATCATCACTGCCTTCCCGTGCTATGCGAAGCGACGCCGGCATTACGAACGCGAGAACCCCACATGGAGCGTAGCGAGACAGCCCGAGCGATCGCCGCAATCGATCTCGATCGCCGTAGCCTGGATGAGGATGTGGCCGAGGCGCTCCGTCAAGGCATTCTCTAGGGCGATCTCAAGCCGGGCGAGCGTCTGACGGAGCTCGATCTCGCCGCCCGCTGGCGCGTCAGTCAGGGCACGATCCGTGCTGCTTTGAAGACCCTCCAGTATGAAGGCCTCGTCGAGGTGCGCCCGCGCCGCGGCACCTTTGTAGCGACGCTCACCGAAGCCGATGTCGTTGAAATCTACACGCTGCGCGACGCGCTCGAATCCCTCGCCGCTCGCAATGCCGCTTCCCGCATCACGGAGGCAGGCCGCAAGTCGCTCGAGCGCGTGCTGCGCGCCATGCGGTCGGCGGTCGATGCCGGCAATCGGAAGCGCATGCTCGATCTCGACTTCGAGTTCCACAGGACGATCGTCGAGATGTCGGGCCACAAGCGCTTGGCCGAGATGTGGTCTCGGCTCGCCGTGCAGACGCGCCTCTTTCTCACCATGACGGACCAATTCCACCATGACCTCGACGGATTGCTTTCGATCCACGAGCCGCTGGCGGAGGCCATCCTCGCCGGCAAAGCCGAGAAGGCCTTCCGGCTCGCCAGCCACCATAGTCAGCGTGACGGCACGCGGCTTGCGGCGGCGCTGGCGCACTCAGACGAAGAAGACGCCGACTGAACTGCTCCAACGGGGCCAACTCCGGGATTGCGAGCAATGACCGTGAAGTCCGTTTCGCCTGCGCTCTCGGCCGCGGAATACGCAGCTCTCGACGGCGTCGGTCTCGCCGAGCTGATTTCCCGCAAGCAGATTAGCATCCCCGAGGCCACGGCTTCCGCGCGCGCCGCCATCGATCGCGCGAACGCGACCGTCAACGCCATCGTAGAGATTTACGAGGATCGCTTCGCGGAGCCGGAAGCTGGACTGGCAGATGGACCGCTCAAGGGCGTACCGTTCCTGATCAAGGATGTGACTTCCCATTTCGGCGGCCGCAAGCTGGAATACGCCTCGCGCCTCTGCCAGGGCTACGTCGTCCGTGAGGACGATCACTACGCCACAATGGTGAAAGGCACCGGCGTCAATCTCGTCGGCCGCAGCCACACGCCGGAATTCTCGATGGCGCTTTGCGCCGACACGGTGCTTTACGGTCGGACGTCTAATCCCTGGAAGCACGACTATTCGACCTCGGGCTCCTCGGGCGGCGCGGCGGCAGCCGTCGCCTCGGGCATGGTGCCCATCGCGCACGCATCGGATCTCGGTGGCTCGACGCGCGGACCTGCCGCCTGGTGCGGCACGGTCGGCCTCCACCCTTCCCGCGGCCGCGTCAGCCAGGGACCTGCATTCGACGAGCGCGGCAACGGAATGTCGCAATCTTCGGTCGTGACGCGCACGATTCGTGACACAGCGGTGATGCTCGAGGCCCTCTCGCAGACGCAACCTGGAGACCCGTTCATCATTCGCCGGCCGGACCGGTCCTATACGAGTTTCCTCAGCGGCACCGATCGAAAGCTCCGTATCGGCTGGTCGGTGGACCCGCTCATGGATGCTCCCGTCGATCCCGAGATCGCGCGGATCGTCGAGACGACCGCGCGCGCCCTCGACAAGCTCGGTCATCACGTCGAGCCCTCATCCCCGACCTTCGACCTCATCGCCATGGACCGGATGCTAACCGACCTCTGGTACTTTCAGTTCGACCAGTATCTCGACGAGCTCGGGGCCAGGTCGGGCCGCAAGGTCGGTCCCGACACCGTCGAGCGCGCAACGCTCGCCTTCTACAATTTCGCCAAGAGCAGATCGGCCGACGCGTACTTCGCGGCTGTCGATGAGCTCAACGTCTTCCGCCGCCAGATTGGCCGGTGGTTTGCGGAATTCGACGTTTGGCTCTCGCCCACCTGCGCGCAGGTCGCCCAACCCAACGGCATCTACGGCATGAACATCGACGTGCCGCCGCCCGAGTTCCTGCAACACGAGCAGCGGCCCTGCCAGTTCATGGTTTGGGTGAATGTCTGTGGCGTGCCGGCGATCTCGCTGCCGCTCGCCCAGCACTCGAGCGGCCTGCCGATCGGCGTCCAGCTTGCGGCGCGGCCCGGCCACGAGGAGCACCTGATTGGTCTCGGTGCCGAACTCGAGCGGGCGATGCCGTGGCGCGACCGGATCCCGCCACTTCACGTCTCCAAGCTTTGATTTTCCATACCAATGGCAGAGCAGACCTCGCCGGAAAGTTGCCGCTAAGTCGAGAACGCGCGAAGCGGACGCTCGCCAGACCCTCAGAGGCGGAAGTTGCGACATCTCCTTTGGGGCAGGTACGTCGATGCTGATCACGTCGAGCCGCTCGGTCGCCGAATGGGGCACGGTGTTCGCCGATCTGGTGGTCGCCACCGCGATCCTCGAGCGGCTCTTGCACCACAGCCACGGGCTGACCATCCGAGGCGATAGCTACTGGCTGCGCGCCAAGCGTCGCAGCGGCCCGATCAAACCGCCCGCTGGCGACGGCCCTAATGTCGGCTCCGCCTCCCTCCACGCCGTCACCGCCGCCCAGCATCAACCGACATCATGAACCCTAGGGTGGGGGCAGTTCCGGATGTCGTTTGACAGGTCGAAAAGAGTTACCACATGGGACGCAAGAGAGCACCCCGCATCATGAAGCGAGGCGGGATCCGGCATATCGAGAAACAGATCTTCGCGCGGCGAATTTGCGAAAGCACTGGATCAGCACACCTCGAAGAAGCGGGCCGATTCCTCGCGCGACTGAAAGAGCAGATCAGACAGGTACATGTGTACGGCGTCAGACCTTCTCGAAATCTAGGAGGCCGCGGCAAAGTTCGTGCTGGAGAACCAGCACAGGCGGAGCATCGACGACGACGTCAGCCGATTGGAGATACTCATGCCGTGGATCGGGTCGACGAGGCTCGATCGCGTGCCCATGGGGACACTTCAGGCGTGGATCGCCAAAAGGCGGCTGGAGGGGGCAGCGATCGGGACCATCGATCACGGTCTGCAGGTCGTCCGCCGGATCGTCATTCTCGCCGCCAGTGAACGGGTGGATGACCAAGGGCTCACGTGGCTTCACGCTGCGCCGAAGATCAAGCTGTTGCCGAACACGATCCAGAGAGAGCCATACCCCTTGAGTTGGGAGGAGCAGGCGCGCCTTTTGAGGCATCTGCCTTCCCATCTGGCTGGCATGGCGCTCTTTGCGGTCAGCGTGGGCTGCGCGATATTGCTCAATCGGTGATCGGGAGCCGGCGAGGTCAGCACGACACCTTCGTCTTCACCTATGCAGGTCGACCTATGCGGTACTTGCTCACTTCGGCCTGGAGAACCGCTCGAGTCTGCGCCGGCCTTCGTCAACTCCGCGTGCGCGATCTAAAACACACCTTTGGTCGAAGGCTCCGATGAGCATGGGTGTCCTTCGAAGACAGACAGGACCTACTCGGACATCGGTCTATTCGGATCACAACGTATTCTTCGACCGCTGAGCCCGAACACCTCTTCGCGGCCACTGAACGCATCTGTGATGAGAACGGAGCGCGACCGAGCTTGGTCGTCTTGCGGTGCCAGCCTCATGGCCAGTCCCGCAGAGCTCCCGCAACGGACACGGTTCGTTCCAGCCCCCTAAAGATAACACATTGATTTTATTGGCTGGGGCGGGAGGACTCGAACCTCCGAATGGCGGAATCAAAATCCGCTGCCTTACCACTTGGCGACGCCCCAAGGCCGGCTGGATGCGGGCGCGCCCATAGATCACAGTTGGGCGCAGCCGGCAAGACCGCCGGCCGCTGGGGGCGGACGGGCATGCGAGAGGTCACTGCCGCAACCGGAGACGCGGTCTATCCTGCGCCGACAGCGGCATCGTGACTCCACCCGCCAGCTGCGTCGGCAGTGTCGACGCTGTCCGTGATCGCGATCCTCGCTCCGGTCGCCTCGGAGAGCGCGGACAGGAACGCCCGGCCGCGCTCGCCCGCGGCCAGGTTGCTCCCATGAAGCAGGATGCCCGCGCCTTCAGCCAGCGCCGCATGTATGATGGCCAGTGCACCCGCGTGGGTGCCCGTGATGCTGTCGAGGTTCAGCGTGGCGCAGCCGAGGGCAAGCTTGCCCGCCTCGCCGCGACTGACGATCTCGATCGATCGGATGCCGATCTTGCCGTCGAGATGTCCGGCGATCTGGTCCAGCCCATCGGAGGCTCGATCCAGCATGATGATCTCGGCATCGGCGACAGCCGCCGTCATGATCTCAGTCACATCGGTGACACCGGCGTCGATGAAGACGATCGACCGAACCGGGCTGACACCGACCGTCAGCCTGCTACCGCCGACAACCGCGGCATCGGCAACGAGATCGAGCGCCGAATCGGCGGTCTCGCCGCCAGGGCCGAAGGTCGGTCTGCCGGCGACACCGACCACAGGGCCATCGGCATTCGCCGAGAGCTTGCCGGGCGACGGCATGGAAGCGGACGTGGAGGAACTGGACGGCTCGGACATGCGCTGGCTGCCGAAGGTCGTTTCTGCGGCGATCGATGATGAATTTTTTTTGTCGGTCATCCCAGGTCTCCTTGCAGCACTGCCGCGGGCTCGTGAAGCCGTCTGCCCTGATGAGCGGACCGCCATCATTATGTCTTGGAGTCCCGAGTTTTAACTTCATGCGTAAATCAAAACATAATGGAGGTGAGTGTCTATTAGTAATACTGGAAATTTTTCAAATTCATCCATCTATTATTCGCGAAAAATACTGAAACGGCACCGATTTTTTCCAGATCATTGAGGCAGATATACTATAGATTGCTGAAATCGTCGAATCGCCGATGTCATATCGGCTCATCCCTGCGCAGTCAGCTCATGCCGGCACGGCAGGCGCCGATGCGGACCTCTTGTCAGGGCCTGCTGCCTCTGGTCAATTCCGTAATCATTGCCAATGGATCGGATCACACTCATGTCGCGCTATCGCGGCACTCCCTTCGACCTGACCGGGCGCGCAGCGCTCGTCACCGGAGCCTCCAGCGGCCTCGGACGCGAGTTTGCCCGCGTGCTCGCCACCGCCGGCGCCAAAGTGGCTTTGGCGGCCCGCCGCCTGGACCGGCTCAAGGCCGTCGCCGAGGAGATCGCCGCAGCCGGCGGCACCGCGCTCCCGGTTGTCATGGACGTCACCGACAGCCGGTCGGTCGCCGATGGCTTTCGGGACGCGGAGGCTAGCCTCGGACCGGTCACGATCGCGATTGCGAACGCTGGCGTTCCCTCGAATGGCTCCGTCGCCGAGATGAGCGACGACGACTGGCGCTCGGTTCTCGACATCAATCTCGATGGCGTTTTCCGCGTCGTGCGCGAGGCGGCGCGGGGCATGAAGCGGCACGGCACCGGTGGATCGATCATCGCCACCTCGTCCGTCGTCGGTCATGCGGTGCTGCCGACGCTGTCGGCCTATGCCGCCTCGAAGGCGGCGGTGGTAGCACTGACGCGAACGGCGGCACTCGAGCTCGTCCGCGACGGCATCCGCGTCAACGCCATCGCACCCGGCTACTACAAGACCGAGCTCAACGACGCGTTCCTCGAGTCTCCTGCCGGCCAAAAGCTCATCTCGAAGGTGCCCATGCGGCGCCTCGGCGAGCCGGCAGAGCTCGAGGGGCCTATTCTGCTCCTCGCCTCCGATGCAGGAGGCTTCATGACCGGCACGACACTGTTTGTCGACGGCGGTGCCATGCTGTCGATCTCCTGATCCGCCACACATTCGAAAGCACGAATGCTATGATCGATTTTTCCCTCCCGCCTGAGATAGAGGACGTCCGTGAGCGCACGAAGGCCTTCGTCGCCGAGCATCTGATCCCGCTCGAGGCCGACCGCGCCAACTACGACGACCATGACAACATTCGCAATGATCTGCTCGAGGCGATGCGGGCCAAGGCCAAGGCCGCAGGCCTATGGTCGCCGCAAGTGCCAAAGGCGCGTGGTGGCATGGGCCTGCCGATGACAGGCCAGGCGGTCATGTATGAGGAGGCAAATTTCGGCCTATTCGGTCCCGTGACGTTCAATTGCGCCGCGCCCGACGATGGTAACATGCGCGTGCTCAACCAGCTGCTTGCCACCGACGCGCTGAAGGACAAGTGGCTTCAGCCCATCATCGACGGCAAACTCCGTGGCGCCATCGCCATGACGGAGCCGCATCCCGGCGGCGGCTCAGACCCGACGATGATGCGTACGGCTGCAGTGCGCAAAGGCGACCGTTGGATCATCAACGGCCACAAATGGTTCATCACTGGCGCCGGCTGGGCCTCGCACTTCATTCTACTGGCACGCACCTCCGACGAGCCCCGGCGCGAGCTCACCGCTTTCATGGTGCATCGCGACATGCCGGGATTTCGCATCGTGCGCCGCGTTCCCATTATGGGGCCCGAGGAACACGGTGGCCATTGTGAGATCGAGATCGAGAATGTCGAGGTGCCCGACGAGAACCGCGTCCTCGATGTCGGCCAGGGCATGCGTGTCATCCAGGCCCGACTCGTCCCTGCCCGGCTGACCCACTGCATGCGTTGGCTCGGACTCGCCAAGCGTGCCATGTCGATCGCCAACGACTACATCGAGGTGCGTCATGCCTTCGGCACCAAGCTCGCCGACAAGGAGAGCGTGCAGATGATGATCGGCGATGTCGCCAAGGATATCGAAATCGGCCGGCTGCTCGTCATGAAGGCGGCCTGGGCCCTCGATCAGGGCGAAAAGGCCATGAAAGAGACCTCGATGGCAAAGATCTATGTCGCAAATCTTCTGCACAAGGCGGTCGACACGGCCATCCAGCTCAACGGCGCACGCGGCTACTCGAAGGATACCATTCTCGAATGGATCTACCGCTACGCTCGTCAGGCCCGCATTCTCGATGGCGCGGACGAGGTGCACAAGATGATCCTGGCGCGAGCCTATCGCAAGGAAGGCCAGGATTTCTGGAGCTGGAGGGCATGAGGCTCAACCCAGACGGCCAAGCTCGGGATAGAGGGTGCGCATGCGCTCGTAGGTTTCGCGCCAGAGCCGATACTTCACGGCCAATACGCGACTGGATTGAGGATCAGGCTCGAACGTGCGATCCAACGCCACATAGCGGCCGATGGCCGACCAATCGTCGAGCGCTCCCGCCCCCATGCCGGCGACGAAGGCCGCACCGAGACAGGAGCCCGGATGACCGGCAATGCGCCTCACCGGCCGATCGAGCGCGTCGGCTGCGATTTGCAGCCATAGATCGCTCTGAGCCCCGCCGTCAGCGGCAAGCACCCGCGTGACGCCGACACCCCGCTCCGACCAAACCTCGACATGGTGACGAAAGCCGAACACCACTCCCTCGAGCGCGGCCCGCCAGACATGAGCGAGCGAGTGATGCAGCCCGAGCCCGACGAGCGTCCCGCGTGCGTATGGATCCATGAGAGGCGTCTTCTCGCCCAACACATAGGGCAGGAACAGGAGATCGCTCGTTGCCGGGATCGATGCGGCCTGCCCATCGAGCCATTGGTGCGCTGACAAGCCGGCAGCCTTGGCTTGCGCGATGGCTGTGCCGCCCCACTCCCGCACCACCCAGTTGAGAAGGCTTCCCGACGCCGCCATGCAGCCGTTTGGAAAATAGAGGCCCGGCACGATGTGATAGTCGATGAACATGCGGCGATCGGCGATCGGCTTGTCGGAGGACAGTAGAATGTCTCCGGCACCACCGAACTTGATGACGAGGTCGCCATTGGCTGAGGCGCCACAGACGAAGGCCGAGGCTACATGATCGGCGCAGCCGGCGACGACAGGAGTTCCCTCGGCAAGGCCGGTATGGTGCGCGGCTTCGGCAGTGATCGCGCCGACGATCTCATGACTTTTTCGGATGGGCGGCAAGAGTCCGGGATCGATCTGCGCCATAGCGAGAAGACGGGACTCGTAGCTTCCCGATGACAAACCTGCGAAACCGGATTCAAGTGCCCAGTTGTGCTCAACCTGGCGACTCCCCGTAAGGCACATTGTAATATAGTCGGAGGCTCCCATGACGGAGGCCGCACGGTCATAGTTCTGCGGCTCATGAGCCCTGAGCCACATGAGCTTCGGGCCGACGAGCTGCTGGCTGTAGCCGGTACCGGTGAGGGCGAGGAACTCGTTCTCGCTCATCTGTGCGCGAAAGGCCTCAAGCTCGCCGGTCGCACGCGCATCGTTCTGCTGTATGGAACGGCGGAGCGCACGCCCATAAGCATCGACAAGAATGACGGTCGGCAGCATGCCGGTGACGCCGACACCGGCGACCGATTCCGGCGCGATGCCCGATCGCGTCAGCAATTGCCGGCAGACGCTTCCGACGTTCGACCACCATTCTGCCGGATCCTCTTCGGCCCAGCCTGGGTGATCCGAGTGCAGCGTCGCAGGCCGGCTCTCGACAGCCAAGGTCCGGCCTTCGGCATCGATGAGGATACCGATGGTCGAGGTCGTGCCGATATCGAGTCCGAGTAGGTGAGGCATGGCAGCCCTCAGCGTATTGTCGCCATCGAGGCGCGCGCGGTCATTGCCGACCACCAACGGCTGAGCCGCGGCCACTCACCGAGCATCCGACCCTCGGGCGCCTGGAGCACGTAGTCGACCATCGGCGCGGCATGGAGATCCGCGAGCGTCAGGTCGTCACCTGCAAGCCAGGGTGCGCCCGGGGCCAACCGATCCAGCGCACCAAGACAGATTCGCGCCTTCGGCAATGCCGCCGCTATTCTCGACTCGTCGGATGCACCACCCTCCTTCGGTTTCATGATGCGCTCAACGAAGATATCCCAGACCAAGGTCCGATAAGCGTAGCTGTCGAGGATCGAGATGGCCTGCATCATGCGGGCTCGCGCATTGGCCGATGCCGGTTGCAGCGCGGGTCCGGCAAACACCTCGTCAATGTAGCGGCAAATGGCCGGTGTCTCGTAAAGCTCGAACGCGCCGTAGGCGAAGGCCGGAATTTTGCCGAAGGGCTGGCGTTTCAGCTGCTCCTCTCGCGCCATCGCATCGCCGAAGATGTCGACCTCGACCAGACGATAGGGCACGCCTTTTTCGGCGAGCGTCAGCCGCGCGATACGAACATAGACGCTGTAGGGCGCGCCGTAGAGGACGACCTCGGTCATGGAACCTCCCTATCGAAGGCTGCGCACCTTGTCCATGAATCGCGCCACCCGCGCCTTGTCGACGGCATTCCAGGTGTTGCCGTCGACCTTGAAGTGCGTGCCGACGATGGCCCCGTCGCCGATACGAAGGATGTCGGCGATGTTGTCGATGTTGCAGCCGGTGTTGGCGAAGACCGGGGTCGCTGGCAGCACGTCCTTGACGCGCTTGAGCTCGCCCGTCTCGACCGCCTCTCCGGTCATCGGACCAGAGACCAGAACGGCATCGGCGAGGCCGGCAAAGACGGCGCTCTTGGCGCGGGCCGTGATGGCGCGCTCACCGACGGGCGCCGCGAACTCGGCATTGATGTTGTAGAGGAGTTTCAAATCCGGCCGGCCGCATTCCATCTTGAGCCGCTGTGCCTCCATCGCGTTGGGCACCCAGAGCCCCATGTCGCTCGCATAGACTCCGGTGAAAATCTCACGCGCAAAACGGGCGCCGCTCGCCACTGCCAGGGCCACCGTCGCCACCGGGTCCCACAGATAGTTAACGCCGAACGGCACCTTGATCGAAGGCTTCAGCTCGCCGACGGCGAAGCTCATGGCCGCCAGCGTGGCCGGCGTGGCTTTGGTGACATAGGGCCGGTCGCCCTCGTTGCCGAACATGATGGCATCGACGCCACCGGCTTGCAGCGCGTCGATGTCCCTGGCCGCGGACTCGATGACCGCCGTCATGCCACCTCGTCTGTCGTAGAGAGGCGTCGAGGGGAGAGGCGGGAAATGCACCATCGCGATGATAGGCTTCGATACTCCGAAGGTTTCCACGAGCATGTTTCTATCCTTAGCGTGCCGTGCCATCGATCCCGGGACGTCTCAAAGCTACACCTGTCTCCGCGTCGAAGACATGAATCTCACCGAGGTCATAGTGGAGCTCGACCGTCGCGCCCGGCTTGGCGACGAAATCCCGAGGCGCCTTGGCATGAACCTCTGGTCCACCGCGACCGCCCAGCTCGCCGACGACGATCACCTCCGGCCCGAGTGTCTCGCCGGCAATCACCCAGACTGCGACCGGCGTTGTCGCGCCAGGGCGGGCCGACAGATGGAAATCCTCGGGCCGGAGGCCGACCGTGACCGCCTTGCCCGCATGCTTCTGGTAGGCATCGGCCCGCACAGTGGGCAGGGGCAGGCGTGTCTCGCCGAGGCGAATCTGCAACCCGCCTTCGCCGCTATCGAGCACGCCCGGAAGCAGGTTCATCGGCGGGTTGGCGAGGAAGCCCGCCACGAAGGTGTTGGCCGGGTTCCGATAGACCTGCATCGGCGCGCCGACCTGGACGATGACGCCGTCCTTCATGATGCAGATCCGCTCGCCCATGGTCATGGCCTCGACCTGGTCGTGCGTCACATGCACGATGGTCGTGCCAAGCTTCTGGTGCAGCTTGATGAGCTCGGTGCGCATGGCCGAGCGAAGCTTGGCGTCGAGATTGGAGAGCGGCTCGTCGAGCAGGAACGCCTTGGGTTCGCGGACTAGAGCGCGACCGAGCGCCACGCGCTGCCGTTGACCTCCCGAGAGCTGGGCGGGTTTGCGGTCGAGCAACTCGCCGATGCCGAGCATGGTAGCGATCTCGGAGGTCCGCCCGGCGATCGTCGCAGCCGGCACATGACGTAGCCGCAAGCCGAAGCTCAAATTCTCGCGCACCGTCATGTGCGGATAGAGCGCGTAGTTCTGAAAGACGATGGCAATGTTGCGGTCGGCCGGATCGACGTCGTTCATGCGCGCGCCGGCGATCCGAAGCTCGCCCTCGGTCACCGACTCGAGGCCCGCAATCATCCGGAGCGTGGTCGACTTCCCGCACCCGGATGGTCCGAGGAAGATCATGAACTCCCCGTCCTTGATGTCGAGCGAGATATCCCTCACGGCCGCGAAGCCGTTCGGATAGCGCTTTGTCACATGCTCCAGCTCGATCTGAGCCATGGTCTTCCCTCAGGCAAGAGACCGCATGTAGCGGTAAAGATAGGCAGAGAGCGCCAGAACGACCGCCAACAGGACGATCGACATTGCCGAGGCCTCGCCGATGTTGAGCGAGACGAAGGCGGTCCGATAGATGAAATAGGAGACGAAATCCGTCGAGACGCCGGGCCCACCACGGGTCATGATGTAGATCAGGTCGTAGGTCTTGACCGCAAATATCGCACGGATCAGCAGTGTCACGATGATCACAGGCCGCATCAGCGGCAGCGTGATGTGCCGGAAGGAGGCGAGTGCGGAAGCGCCGTCGACGCGCGCCGCCTCGTAGGGCTCGCGCGGCAGGGCTGCGAGCCCCGCCAGCAAGAGCACGATCATGAACGACACCTGATGCCAGATGTCGACCAGCACGATCGTCCAGATGGCGACCGAGGTCGAGCCGAGCCAGTCGACCGCGGGAATGCCGACGAGGCTCAGGAGATAGTTCACGATGCCAAGCTGGGGATGCAGGAACATACGCCAGATCAGACCGACGATGACCGGGTTCATCAACAGCGGACAGAGCAGGATCGCATAGTAGACCGGCTTGAACCGCTCGACGTGATTGAGCATCAGCGCCACTGCGAAACCGATCAGGAACTCGAGCAGCACAACGGCGACGACGAAGAGCGCCGTCAACCACATCGAGTGGCGGAACTCGGCGTCCTCGATGGCCGTCTGGTAGTTCGTAAAGCCGGTGAACGTATCGAAATTGGGCGCGATGAGCGTGTATTCGTGGAGACTCGTCCACATCGCCCAGACCACCGGAAACAGGATCACCGCGAGCAAGGCCGTCAGGCCCGGCGCCGAGATGAGCCAGCCGAACGCGCGATCACGGGAGTCGATGGTGGTGGTCATGGATCGGGATCAGGGCTCGAGCGCAAGGCTCTTTTGAAGCATGGCAGTCGCATGGCTGGCCTCCTCCGAGAACCCGCCCTCGTCCATGAGGGCGTCCTGCAGCAGGAGAACCCGCGCAAGGCCGTTCCGCTCCGGCAATGTAAAGGCGTCGTTGCTGAGCTTCTGAATGGCGATCGATACCACGCCGCGCTTGCCGGCCAGCGATTGGCCTGCTGCCTCCAATGCGACCTGAGACTCCTCGATCGCCAGATTGCTGTCGCCGAGCTGCTCCGACATGCCCTCGAGCAGGCTCAGGGCGGTCAGGGGCTGCTCCGAGAGGAAATACATGATCTTGAAGCTGTTGCCTGACAGGGTCCAAATCTTGAGTCCCGGTGAAGAGAAGTCGGCCTCGAAGGTGTAGTGACGCGGATATTCGAAGCGAATGCCGCCGTAGGCAAAGATGCGTTCCGGAGCAACGACGAGTGTGGCAGCCGGATTGGTGAAGCTGCCTTCGAAGACGGTGGGCACGCCCTCAGATATTTCCCTGGTTTGCTCGCCGATCTGCAGCCGGTATTGCAACGGCGGCTCGATATCACCGGCATCCTCGGCCAGCGCCGATGACGACAGGACAAGCGACGCCAGCACCGCCGCTTGGGCAAGTAGCGTCAGACATCTTTGCATCAGACGAGCTCCAGGTGGCTGCTCGGGTCGAGAGGGAACTCGGCCCGCCCCTCTCCCCGCGCCAGCCGGCACGGGGAGAGGTAGCATCGCTATTTGAGCTTGCCGTCCTTCTTGGCGAGCTCGGTCATCTCAGCCTCGATGGCCGCGAGCGCGTCGGGCGCGTTCTTTTCGCCGGCAACGACGAGCGAGAGCTCACGACCCAGCACCTCGACGAGCTGCGGGGTGTAGGTGAAGACCGGGAAATTGTGGCTCGTCAGCAGCATGTTCTTTAGTGCTTGCGCATACGGATACTTCGCGTTCACCTCTGGATCGTCGAAGACGTCGGTGCGGGTTGGCGAGCCGCCCTGCAAGGCGCGTTTCACAGCGACATCCTTGCTTTCAACCCACTTGATGAACTCCCATGCCGCATCCGCATTGTTGGAGGACTTGGGGATCGCCCAGCCCCAGGCGCCGTTGAGAGACGCACCCTTGCCGGCTTCAGGACCCGGCACAGGAATGATGTCGGCCTTGCCGACGACCTGCGAGGCCGACGCATCGTCCACCTTCGGGCGGAAGAAGTTGTAGGTGATGTAGCTGTAGGCCTTGCCCTGCGCGAAGACGTTGAAGGCCTCGTCGAAGGAAAAGCTAGCGGCGCCCGTCGGGCCGAACTTGGCGATGTTGTTGGCGTACTGCTCGATGGCCGCGACGCCAGCAGGCGTATTGAGTGTCGGCTTCCAGTCGGCTGTGTGGTACTCGCCGCCATTTGCGAAGAGATAGTTCGACCACTCCATGGCGATGGGATCGGGTCGGAGGCCCTGATTGACGACACCGTAGTTGCCGTCCTTGGTGAAGAACTCGACCTGCTTCAGATACTCGTCCCAGGTCTGGGGCACGCCCAGGTCCATGTTGTACTTGGCCTTGAACGCGTCTTTGTTGGCCTGATCGGCGACCCAGTCCGTGCGATACAGCATACCCATTGCATAATTGTAGAAGGGCAGCATGTAGGTGACGCCGTCGACCTGCATGACGAGATCGCGCATCGGTGGCACATAGACGGAGGTGTCGACGCCGTCCGCCTTGATCCGGTCGTCGAGCGGCTGCAGCCAACCGGCTTTGGTGAACTCGCCGACCCAGTAGAAATCGACGACGATCGCGGTGTAGGAGCCGGTTGGCGCCACGAGCTGCGGCACGAGCTTGGTGTGCATCTCGGCGTAGTTGACGACCTCGAGGTTGACCTTGTGACCAGTCGCTTTCTCGAACTCCGGGATCAGCGTCTTGACGTACTCGGTATCAGGCACGCCCTCCATCAGGATGTTGATCTCGGCGGCACTCGCCGCTGTTGTCAGCCCCGCGACCATCGCGACGCCGGCGAGCAGTTTCTTCAGCATTGGGTTCCTCCAACTGACAGATTTGGGACTGGGTGCCTGTTGCCGGTCACTTGAGCGCTCCGAGTGACAGGCCCTTGATCAGGTGCTTGCGCAGAAACGGCAGCAACGCAAACACCGGCAAGAGGGAGATGACGGTGGCGGCCGCGAGTGGCGCGATCTCGACACCGGCATGGGTCTCGAGACTCGCAAGCCCGACCGGTAAGGTCTGCGTGCCCGGACCGGACAGCACGAGCGCGAACAGAAACTCGTTCCACGACAGGATGAACCCGAGCAGACCAGCCGCCAGAATGCCGGGAGCGGCGACGGGCACCGCGATCCGCGAGAAGGCCTGCCAGCGCGTCGCACCATCCACCCGCGCAGCTTCCTCGAGCATGGCCACATCGCCCTGAAAGAACGACACCAGCATCCAGGCGAGGAAGGGCAGGCTGATCGTCATATGGGCGATCACCAGGCCGACACGGCTCTGCATCAACCCGGCAGCCAGGAACAGCGCGAAGAGCGGCAGCACCAGTATGATCGGCGGCAGCATCTGGCTGGTCAGCAAACCCAAACGGAGCGAGGCTCCACCCGTGTTGAAGCGTGCGAAGGCATAGGCCATGGCGGTGGCAAGCGGCAGGGAGATACCGGTCGCCGCCAGGGCGACGATGAGCGAGTTTGCGAACCAGCTGACGAACGGATACTCCGTCAGCACGTCGGCGTAGTTGAAGAACCCGAACGTTCCGATCTCGGGGGGGATCTTGTAGGCCGTGAGCTTGTCGGTCAAGGAGACACGGACGATCCAGACGAGCGGCAGCAGGATGACGAGCGAGAAGGCGACCAGCACCGTGTGCGGGACGACCTTCTCGAGGGCTCGCTCGAGCTTGCGCATCAATCCATCCTCACGCCGCCGGTGACGTTCAAGGCCTCACCGGTGATAAAGCCGGAAAGATCGCTGGCGAGGAAGACGACCGATTTGGCGACATCCTCTGCGGTCTCCAGTCGACCGAGCGGCGTCTGGCTCACATAATCGGCAATGACGGCCCCGGGCGTCATGCCGCGGAGTTCCGCTTCCCACGCGACCTCGCGATCCTGCATGCTCGTCTTGACGAAGCCGGGACAAACACAATTGACGCGAATGCCGTGGGGCGCCATCTCCCGTGCCAGCGCCTGTGTGAAGCCGACGACAGCGAATTTCGACGCCGAGTAGTGGGCAAGCCAGGGCGCGCCCCATTTGCCGGCGAGCGAGGCTGTATTGACGATCACACCACGTGTGCCAGAGCGGCGCCAATGACGCACGGCCGCCTGGTTCGTCAGAAACACGCCACGCGCATTCACGTTCATGTTGAAGTCCCAGTCCTCATCGGAGAGTTCCTCGACGAGGCACATGGTCGAGACACCAGCGTTGGCGCAAAGAAGATCGAGGCCGCCGAGCTCTTTGATTGCCTGTACGAAGGCCGCCTCGACGCTTGCACGGTCGGCAACGTCGATCGCCAGCGAGACGGATCCGCGGCCGAGCTCTGAGGCCGCTCGGGCGGCGCCTTCGCCGTCACGATCGGCGACAACGACTCGGACGCCTTCACCGACAAGCGCAGCCGCGATCGCGCGCCCAATGCCACCGGCCGCGCCGGTGATAATGGCCCGCTTGCCGCTGAGGTCCTCGAGACCCATCCCTGTCGCCGCTCCCTGGGACCGTTATGATCGTTTTCGATCAGTATCCACATTCCGGAACATCCGGCAAGCCACTGGACAGCGGGTCAGCCATGTGCAGTGATGATCGAAATTGATCACACGGACCCGCTCCTTCATCTTATGCAACGTGCTGCCGACATCGCCGCCACGCAGCGATCCGGGTCGACCGGCCCGCTCGACCGGCGCATGCGTATCCTGCAGATCGTTGCACGGAATGGCTTCATGCCGGTGACGGCGATTGCGGCTGCGACTGGAGTGTCGGAAATCACCGTTCGGCGCGACCTGGCACGGCTCGAGGGTGAGGGAGCGCTCCAGCGCACGCATGGCGGCGCTGTTCTGCTCGACAAGACCGCCGAGGTCGAGGCGGGTGCGTTCGAGCCTGCCTTCGAAGCCCGCCGCCGGCAGAATCTCGAAGCCAAGCAGAGGATAGGCCGAACCGCAGCCGGATTGATCGGCCGCGGCGAGACGGTGGCCATCGATGTCGGCACGACCGCACTCGCCTTCGCCGAGGCCCTCGCGGCCCGCGACGACCTCAAGGTCGTGACGAATAACCTCCGCGCTGCTCGCCGCCTCGCCGACACGCAGAACGAGGTCTATGTGCCGGGCGGCCGGGTGCGGAGCCGCGAGCACGCCATCACCGGACCGATCGCCGTCGCCGCTCTCGACGGCTACTGGTTCGACAGCGCCATCATCGGCGTCGCCGGCCTGACGGCGGACGGACTCTACGACTACTCGCCGGACGATAGCGAGATCAAACGCGCCTTCATGCGGCGGAGCCGTCGCGTGATCGTGCTCGCCGATCGAAGCAAGCTCGGTCGCCGCGCCATGGTCGAGGTGACGCCGCCCCCCCCGGCGATGACGCTCGTCTGCAATGCGCCGCCCGATGCGGAGCTGATGGCCCAGCTCGCCAGCCGTAACGTCGAGATAGTGATCGCCTGATCCTCAGCTTCTCAAGCGATGCCCTTTCGGATCGAAGGGAGGCTCGGAGAGAATGCGCGCCGGCCGGCGCTCGCCAATGATGCTGACCTCGAGCGCCTCGCTACCGTCGACCGTCTCGTGATCGAGGTAGGCGTGCGCCAGACTCATGCCGACATGATGACCGTAGGCGCCGGAGGTGACGAAACCGACACGCTTGCTCCCGGACCAAACCGGCTCGAACCCAGTGGCATCTGCATCGGCCGAATCGACCACGAGCAGCACGAGCTGCTGTGGAGATCCCGCTTCTCGCTCGCGCAGCGCCGCGTCGCGGCCGATGAAGTTCGGCTTGTCGAAGGCAATGTGCTTGTCGAGCCCGGCCATGCCCGGCGTGTAGGACTGAGCGTACTCGGCGCCCCACGCGCCCCAGCCCTTCTCCAGGCGAAGACAATCGAGTGCACGAACGCCGATATTGGCGAGACCAAGATCCCGTCCCGCCTCTTGGAGCGCGCCATAGAGGGCCCGGTGCCCGCTCTGCGGCACCGTGATCTCGTAACCGAGATCGCCCGTCACGGCGAGCCGCGCCACCACCGCCCGCTGCAGACCCACCTGCAGCGCACGACAGTTGAGGAACTTGAAGCCGGCATTGGACACATCCTCGGGCGTCAGACGCGCGAGCACGTCGCGCGCTCTCGGCCCGGAGACGACAAAACCCAACCAATCGTCCGACAGATTGCGAATGCTGACGCCCGTCGACGGTGCGTGCGCGTTGAGCCAGCGCAAATGCCAGACTTGCAAATGATAGGAGCCAACGAGCCAGAAGCAGTCGGGCCCGAGCCGGCTGACCGTCAGATCGCCCATGAGCTTGCCTGCTTCAGACAGCATCGGCGCGAGCCTGATGCGCCCGATGGACGGCAGCCGGCAGGCGAGCAGGCGATCGAGAAACGCCTCGGCCCCCGCGCCCGATATCTCGTAGCGCGCATAGACGCCTGTCTCGAACATGCCGGCAGCGGCCCGGTTGGCGGCAACCTCCCTGCCGACGAGATCATGCGCATTCGAGCGTCGGAGCGTCGGTGTCTCGACGAAATCCGGCTGACCGGGCGCGAAATAGAGCGGGCATTCGAGCCCCCAGACGGAGCCAAAGCGCGCACCTTCGGCGGCGAGCGCGTCGTAGCAAGGCGTCATCTTGAGTGGCCGCCCGGCCGGCAGCTCCTCGTTCGGATAGGTCATGACGAAGCGGCGGGCGTAGAACTGTGCCGTCGTCGATTTCAGATAGGCGTCGGCCGAGGCAAAGGCCGCATAGCGCGCGACGTCCATGCCGAAGATGTCGGCGCCGGGGTCACCCTCGATCATCCAGTGGCTGAGTGCTAGTCCGATGGCACCGCCCTGTGAGAAGCCCGCCATGCAACCACAGGCGACCCAGTAGTTCCTGAGGCCCGGAACCGGACCGACGAGCGGATTTCCATCGGGCGTGAAGGTGAACGCGCCGTTGACCCACCGCTTGATGCCAACGCGCTGGAGCACCGGGAAGCGGCGAAAGCCGATCTCGAGCTCGGGCGCGATGCGGTCGATCTCCGTCGGCAACAAGTCCTGGCCGAAGTCCCATTCGGCTCCCTCGGTCATCCAATGCCGCGGATTGCGCTCGTAGACACCGAGCAGAAGGCCCTGCCGCTCCTGCTGCAGATAGGTGAAGCCCTCGAGATCGGTGACGGCCGGGATCTGGCGGCCGAGGCCCGCGATTTCGGGAATGTCCTCGGTGACGAGATAGTGGTGCATCATCGGTGTGACGGGCAGATCGACGCCCGCCATGCGTCCGATGCGGCGAGCCCAAAGGCCGCCCGCGTTGACGACGTGCTCTGCCGTGATCGAACCTTTCTCGGTCTCGATACGCCATGCCCCACCGGCCGACTGCGACAGACCCATCACGCGATTGTGCAGGATAACCTTAGCGCCGTGCTTCCTGGCAGCACCCGCATAGGCATGTGTGACACCATGCGGATCGAGCCGGCCTTCCTGCTCGTCGTAGAGACCGCCATACACGCTGGTGACATCGACGATCGGGCATAGCGCGGCGATCTCCTCAGGCGAGACGAGGCGCGCGTCCATGTCCATGGTCTGAAACAGCGCCGCCTCGGCCTGGAGCCACTCCCAACGTTCCCGTGAGCCGGCGAGGTTGATGCCGCCGGTCATCTTCAGGCCGACATCGATGCCGCTCTCGGCCTCGATCTCCTTGTAGAGGCGAATGGTGTAGCCCTGCAGCGCTGCGATGTTGGGATCATCGTTGAGTGCATGGCAGCCGGCGGCGGCGTGCCATGTGGAGCCTGCCGTCAGCTCGGCGCGCTCGATCAGGGCAACATCCCGCCATCCGAGCTTGGCCAGGTGATAGAGCACGCTCGCCCCGACGATGCCGCCGCCGATGACGACGGCGCGATAGTGGGATGTCATCTCATGCTCCTGACGACGTGACGTGCGCGATGCTAGACTTGAGCCAGGTCCAGACCGCTGTCGCAAAGGGCCTCTCGACATGCAGTCGCCAACCCTCCGGACGTCGGACGATCGCAACGCGAAGCCCCGCCAGGACGATGTTGCAGGACTCGGCCGGCCGGCTGTCCAACGCTGTGAGGTCGTAGCTCATACCTTGTTGAAGCAATGCGAGCGCATCTCTGCCTTCGACATCGAAGGCTATGATGCCTTCCGTCACATCGGCGACGGCGAAACCCTTTTCGGACCAGCCGAGATCCACGGGATGCTCGGACGGAAAGGCGCACAGCACTCGGTCGGGCGCCAGCCTCAGCGCATAGGCCGGGCCCAGCGCGAGGTCGCGCGGGCCAAGCACGCCGGAGACGCCGCGACGGCTGATGAACGCGCCGACCTCGCCACTGACCAGAAGCAGCTGCCTCAGCTCTCTGGTGACGCTGACACGCAGACCACTCCGGTCCAGCTCTGCCTCGGCCCAGTCCGGCACCGGAGTCCAGAAAAGCCCACGATCACGCATGGAGCCGCGCTCCCTGGCCATCGAGGAAGCATGGCGCGACGACCTCCGCCTGGTGCCGGCTGCCGCCGGTCCGCTTGGCGCCGTAGTCCTCGAGATCCAGCACCTCGCCCATGCGCATGCGGCCATTTTCGACAAGGCCGAGGGCCACCGGATATCCCAAGGCCGGGCTCATGGCGCTCGAGGTCACGAAACCGATGCTGCGGCGCTCACGCCCGCTGGAGACGATGGCGTGCGCACCCGGCGGCAGCACGCGCCGATCGAGCGCCCTGAGACCGACAAGCTGCCGCCGATCCACGCGCATCGCATCCTCCGTGAACAGCGATCGGTCGCCGACATAGGCGTCCCGGCGCTTGTCACGCGGCCCTGCGAAGCCGATATCGTGCGGCATGGTCTCGCCATCGGTGTCGGCGCCGACGATGATGAAGCCCTTCTCAAGACGCAGAACCGACAAGGCCTCCACGCCCATCGGCTCGGCGCCGGCGCTGCGCGCGGCCGCCCACAGCGCGCCCCCGAGCGAGGCAGGTACAGAGATCTCGTAACTTCGCTCACCGATGAAGCTGACGCGGGCAATCCGCACCGGCCGGCCGCCAAAGCGCCCCTCTGCAAATCCCATGTGCGGCAAATCCGCATCATCGATCGATGAGCCCAGCTCAAGCGATCGGACGACCGCCATCGAACCAGGTCCGCCGATCGTAATCGTCGCCCAGCTCGCCGTCGTATCGTGAATGAAGACGCGGCGTCGATCGAAGATGTCCTGCCGCCAGGCCTCGAGATGCGCTGCCACAGCCGGGACGTGACTCGAGGAGCACGAGACGATGAACCGATCTTCCGCCAACCGCAGAACAACGCCATCGTCGAAGATCGCGCCGCCCTCGGTGAGCATCAGACCGTAGCGCAGGCGGCCGTTCGCCAACGTCGACATGCGTGTATAGAAGATGAAGTCAATGAGCTTTGCCGCATCGGGCCCGACGATCTCGATCTTGCCGAGCGGCGAGCCATCGAAAACGATGGCACGACTGCGCGCCGCCAGGCATTCGCGCGCGATGGCGCCCTCCTCCGCGCCGTACCAGGCAGGGCGCAGAATGCCGCCATACTCGCGGAAATGCGCGCGCTCGGCACGATGCTCAGGTTCCACCGGAAGCCGCCGTACCGGATGCGAGAGCTCGCCGCGATGCATTGCGGCGATCGTCACAAAGCTCACTGGTGCATAGGGCGGGCGAAAGGTCGTAACGCCCGCCTCGCCCATCTCGCGGCCGGCGAGCGAGGCAAGCACCGCGAGACCATTGACGTTCGAGGTCTTGCCTTGATCGGTCGCCATGCCGAGCGTCGTGTAACGCTTCAGATGCTCGATGGCAGAGAAGCTCTCGCGGTGGGCAAGCACAATATCCTTGGTGGTGACATCGTTCTGCAGGTCGACCCAGACGCGACCTCGAAGGTGCTCGGGGTCGACGACCGGCGCCGCGGACCAGGCGCGGTCAGGCTCGCTCGTGCGCGGCGCCGCGCCGGTCTCGCCGCCTGCAGCCCCCCAGCCCTCCGCCAAGGCCGCCGCGAGATCGAAGGCGCCGTTGGCCGCGCCCGCCACCGATAAGCCGTCGAGCTTGTCGCGCGGAACAAACGCCCCCTTCTGCCGGCTCCAGGCAACGACACCCTTGGCATGAGCATAGAGATGCAAAGCCGGTGAGAAGCCGCCCGAGACGGCGACGAGATCGGCGTCGAGACCGGTTCCATCGGCGAGGCGCACGCCCTCGACGCGATCCTTACCGACCACCTTGGTCACGAAATCGCTCTTGCGTGCATCGACCACGAGCACCTCGGCCCCGGCGGCGCGGAGAGCGACCGACAGCTCGTGCGTGCTGTCGTTGGCTGTCGCGATGACGACTCGCTCGCCGGCGCGTACGCCGTGGCGCCGGAGATAGCTGAGTACGGCACCGGCCAGCATGACTCCTGGCCGGTCATTGTTGGCGAATAGCATCGGCCGCTCGATGGCGCCGGTGGCGAGAACAATCTCCCTTGCCCGCACGCGCCACAGCCGCTCGCCCGTGTCCGTGCGCTCGACCAGGCCGAGCGCATTGTGATCGTAAAGCCCGAACGCCATAGTTTGCGTCAGCACGAGCGCCCCGCCGCGCCGCAGTCGCACCGCGGCATCGCCAGCCCAATCACGACCCGGCATGCCGGCAACCTCGCCATCACGGGCAAGCAGCGAGCCACCGAGACGTTGGTCCATATCGGCGATGAGCACGCTCTTGCCGGTGCCCATGCCGGCGAGCGCCGCTGCAAGCCCCGCCGGCCCGCCGCCGACGACGCAGAGATCGACGGCCCGGTGATGCTCGGCCGCCAGGCCACGGCGAGCCCGAGGATCGAGCATGCCGATGCCTGCCATGGCGCGGATGCGATCCTCATAGAGGCGCCAGCTCGGCCACATGAAGCTCTTGTAATAGAAGGCGGCCGGGATGAAGCGCGCGAAGCGGTCGATGATCGCGAGCCGATCGGAGGCCGCCGTGCCCGAGGCATGCACGGAGCAAAGCGCCATTCCGTCGGCCAGCCGCTCGACCGTGGCCCTGCAGATGGGATCATGTCGCTCTGCGAGGCGGAGATCGAGAAGTGCATTCGGCTCCTCGATACCGGCCGAAAAGATGCCCCGCGGCCGATGATACTTGAAGCTCCGGCCGACGATAGAGACGCCGCTCGCGAGAAGCGCCGAGGCGACCGTGTCGCCGGCATAGCCGGTCATGGGTCGGCCGTCGAAGGTGAAGCGCAACGGCCTCGACCGGTCGATCTCGCCACCGCTCGCAAGACGCACGGAGCCCCTCATGACCCAAGCGCCTCCGAACCGATCACGGCATGGCTCACGGTATCGCGCTCGATACAGATCCATTGCCCGCAGCCGCCTGCATGCTGCCAGAGCTCCCGCGCCGTTCCCTTGGTATTCTTGCGCATGAAGCGATAGCGCGCCCAATCCTCAGGCGAGCTTTGCCGGCCAGGCCGTGTCTTGCCGGCATCGGCGGCGTAGTGGAATTCGATCTCGTCGCGGGGTCCACAGTGCGGACAGGGGAAGCGTTGCATGGCAGCCTCAATGTGCGATGCCCGCGCCGGCGGCCTCGTCGACGAGACGAGCCCGGGCGAAGCGATCGTAATCGAAGGGTTTCGACAGCTCGTGATGCTCACCCGTGGCAAGCGCGTGCGCCAGCATCAGGCCACCGGCAGGAATGGCCTTGAAACCACCGGTCCCCCATCCGCAGTTGATGAAGAGACCGTCGACCGGTGTCGGCCCGAGAATCGGCGATGAGTCCGGCGAGACGTCGACGATGCCGCCCCACTGGCGCATCACCTTCAAGCTCTCGAAGCAAGGGAACAGCTCGAGCAGCCCCGAGATGATGTTTTGCGTCATCGGCAAGTTGCCACGCTGCGTGTAGGAGGGCGCCCGATCGAGCCCACCTCCCATGACGAGCTCACCCTTGTCGGATTGGCTGAGATAGACACCGATGCCGAGCGAGGCGACGACGGTGTGCAAGCAGGGCTTCAACGGCTCACTCACCATGGCCTGCAGCGTATAGCTCTGTAGCGGCAGCTCGAGTCCCACCATGCTCGCAATCGGCGTGGTGTTGCCGGCGAGCGCCAGACCGACCCGGCCGGCGCCGATCGCACCGCGCGTCGTCTCGACACCGGTCACGCGGCCGCCCGCCATCGACACGCCCGTCACCTCGCAGCTCTGGATGAGGTCGACGCCGCGCTGATCTGCCGCCCGCGCATAGCCCCAGGCGACCGCGTCGTGACGGGCGATACCGGCGCGCGGCTGGAACATGCCGCCGCAATTCGGATAGCGAATGTCCTCGTCAGGATTGAGGATCGGTACGAGCTTCCTCACATCCTGCGGATCGAGCAACTCCATGTCGATGCCGTTGATCCGCATGGCATTGACCATGCGGGCATAGAGTTCCAGCTCGGCCGGAGAATGGGCGATCTCCAGCATGCCGCGCTGCGAGAGCATGATGTTGTAGTTGAGCTCCCGCGACAGGCCCTCGTACAGCCTGACGGACAGATCGTAGAGGCGCGCGCTTTCGGGATAATAGTAGTTCGAGCGGATGACCGTCGTGTTGCGGCCGGTATTGCCACCCCCCAGCCAGCCCTTCTCGACGACCGCGACATTGCGAATGCCATACCGCTCGGCGAGGTAGTAGGCGGCCGACAATCCATGCCCGCCGCCGCCGACAATGACGACGTCGTAGGACGGTTTCGGCACCGGCATGCGCCAGGCCGGTGTCCAACCGGTTTGGCCGGCGAGGCCCTGCTCGAGGAGTTTCCAGGCCGAGTATCTCGTCATTGATCGCTCATCGAATGGACATAACGTCCAAATTGACAGTTTGTAAAAATCCTGTCAACGTCCACCCCATGTCCACCGCGCTGCTCTCCTATGTTCCTGTCTGCGACGCAGTCGCCCAGCTGCTCTGGCCGCATGCGGAAGTCGTGCTGCACGATCTCAAGTCAGGGACCATCGCCTATATCGCCAATTCCTACTCGAAGCGGCGCGTCGGCGATAGCTCGCTGAACGAAGCGGAGCCGGCCTTCGATCTGGCGGACGACGTCATCGGTCCCTATCCAAAGACGAACTGGGACGGCCGGCGTCTCAAGTCGATCACCTCGGTTCTGCGCGACGGTCGCGGCAGACCGATCGGCCTCCTGTGCATCAATCACGACATCGAGGCCTTTGCGGGTGCACTCGAGCAACTAACCGGTCTCATCGCCCTGCCCGAGAAACGCGAGCAGAGCGCGGCGCTGTTCGCCAAAGACTGGCGCGAGTCGATCAACACCGTCGTCGGCAACCTTCTCAAGGAGCGAAACGCGAGTCCCTCGGGATTGACGGGCGAGGACGTCGACCTGTTGATCACCCGACTGGACAAGGCCGGCATGTTCGAGATCCGCAAGGCCGTCCCATACATCGCCGAGGTACTGAAGCTCTCGCGCGCCACCATCTACAACCGCCTCGCCACCGTGCGCGAGCGTGCCGCCAAACCCACCTGAACCAGGAGAACCGGATGCGCAAGCGCATGCGTGATTTCGCGCTCGAAGTGTACTTCTCGAAATGGGAGTTCACCGCCAAGTACAACATGACCGGCTCGGATGCGGAGAACATGCGCATGGATGAGCTGCTCGCGCTGGCAACTGACGAGGAGCGCAAGAGTCTGGAAACGGTGAGCCTCGGCTATACCGAGACCTTCGGTGCGCCGGCCTTGCGCGAGGCCATCGCCGAGACCTACGACACGGTGAAACCCGAGCATCTCCTGACCTTCGCCGGCGCCGAGGAGGCGATCTACGTCGCCATGCAGGTGATGCTCGAGGACACCGACCACTGCATCGTCATCACACCGAACTATCAGGCCGCGGAGACGATCCCGCTCTCGATCTGCGAGGTGACGGGCGTACCCCTCGACATCGACAAGGGTTGGGACCTCGATATCGGCATGGTGGAAGCCGCCCTCAAGCCCAACACCAGGCTCATCTCCATCAACTTCCCGAACAACCCGACGGGCAAGATCATCCCGCGCGCCTCCCTCGACCGTCTGATCGATATCTGTCGCAAACGCGGCATCTGGCTCTTCTCCGACGAGGTCTACCGTCTGATTGACCGCGATCCCTCCGTCAGGCTTCCCCAGGCCGTCGACCTCTACGAGCGCGCCATCTCGCTCAACGTCATGTCGAAGGCCTACGGGCTCCCGGGCCTCCGGATCGGCTGGCTCGCGTCCAAGGACCGCGACATGCTCGTCCGCTTCGAGCGCTATAAGCACTATCTCTCGATCTGCAATTCGGCACCCTCGGAGGTGTTGGCGCGTGTCGCGCTCAATCATCGCGACAGGATTCTGGACAAGAACCGGGCGATCGTCCGCTCCAACGTCGAGCTGCTCAACGCCTTCTTCGCCGACTACGAGCATCTCTTCGATTGGAAGGAGCCGGATGGCGGTTGCGTCACCTTCATCCGCTACAAGGGCGTTGACGGCGTCGAGAGCTTCACCAAGCGCCTGGTTGAGGAGAGCGGGGTTCTCTTTCTTCCATCCAGCATCTATCGTTCCGAGCTCGGGCCTGTGCCCGGCGATTGCCTCAGAGTCGGCTTCGGGCGGAGCCATGTTCCCGAGGGGCTGACCGCTATGCGCAACTGGATGCAGAGGAACGTTCCATGAGCAGGCTCGAGATCATCGGCATCGACCGCCTGCGCCCGCTGCTCGACCGGAAAAAGGTGATCGAGGCCGTCCGCGAGGCGCTGATCCTCCAGGCCGAAGGCAAGGTGCAGTCGCCGATGCCGGGCCAGCTCGTCTTCGAGAACCCCTATGGCGATTGCCACATCAAGTATGGCCATGCCGCAGGGAGCAAGACCTTCACGATCAAGATCGCCAACGGCTTCTATGACAATCCCAAGCGCGGGCTGCCCGCCAATCACGGACTCATTCTCGTGTCGAGCGCGGAGACGGGCGTGCCGAAAGTGCTGTTCGACGACCAAGGCTGGATGACGGCTTGGCGCACGACGGCGGCAACCGTCATCGCGGCCCAGGCGCTGGCGCCGAAGAAGATCGAGACGGTCGGCATCGTCGGTGCGGGCCTGCAGGCGGGCCTTACCATCGAATGGCTGCCGGAGATGCTCGGTGCCCAGAGGGTGATCGTCTGGGCACGCGATAGCGCAAAGGGCGAGGCGCTCGCGGCCGAGCATCGCGCAGCCGGCCGTGACGTCTCGACCATCGCCAGCATCGACGCGCTGCTGGAGCAAGCCAACCTCATCGTCACACACACGCCCTCGAAGGCTGCCCTGTTCGCTGCCGACCACGTGCGCCCCGGCACCCACATCGTCGCCATCGGCGCCGACACACCCGGCAAGCAGGAGGTGCCCGAGGCGCTGTTCAAGCGCATCCGCCACATCGTCTGCGACGACGTCGCCCAATGCGTCGATCATGGCGATTTCGGTTTCGCGGTGCGCTCGGGACTTCTGCCTGCGGAGCGGGCGGTGATGCTCGGCGACGTATTGTCGGGCAAGGTCGAGCTCGAGCGCGCCGAGACCGACATCACCCTCGCCGATTTGACCGGCATCGCCGCCGAGGACATCGCCATCTCGGGGCTGTTTTCGCGTCTGCTGGGGGTTTGACAAGTCCTCGACCAGCAACGATCACCGTTTCAGATGCGATCGCTTCTGTATTCTCGCCTTCGCGGCGCTTGTTGAGGTTTCTGCTGGATCTCCACACAGCGGAGGACGATCGCCGGTTCACCGAGGACGTGATTCTCGAGCAGAGCGATGTGTCTGTCATCAAAGCGAAGGGCATCGTCGTATCGTTTCTCGCCCGTCACGAAATCCAAGTCCCGCTGCTTCACACCCACCCGCGTTGGATCGGCCGGGGCGCCGGGGGCCAGCTCCTCAACCATGCCGAGACGCACGGCCCCGGCACGCTCGAGCTGTGGTGCTTCCGGGCCAAAGTCGGCGCGCGCCGCTTCTACGAGCGCCATGGCATTGCCGCTGTCGAGTTAACGGATGGTGCGCGGAATGAGGCAATGACACCGGATCTGCGCTATCGGTGGGGGCGATCGAGATTCGCAGAGACCTGACCATGCCCAACCGCACTCTCTCGACCTTCATGGACGTGCCCTACGTCCCCGATCTCTCGACGATCGACGCCGACATCGTCATCCAGGGCGCGCCGTTCGACCTGGCGACCACGGGCAGGCCCGGCACGCGCTTTGGACCGAATGCGATCCGCACCGCGACGGCCGGCCTCCGGTGGGAGCCCCAGCGCTGGCCCTGGGCGTTCGATGTCTTCGAGCAGAAGCGTATCGTCGACCGCGGCAATCTCGATTTCGCCTATGGCGACATGGGCGGCATGGCGGTGGCCCTCGAGCGAGAGACAGGCGAGATCATCGGCAAAGGCTCGCGCGCCCTGACGCTGGGCGGCGACCATTACATTACGCTGCCGCTTCTGCGCGCCCACGCCGGCAAGCACGGTCCGCTCGCCTTCATCCAATTCGACGCCCATTGCGATACCGACGTCTCCAAGCAGGACCATCACGGAGTCATGTTCCACAAGGCAGTCGAGGCTGGTCTGATCCTGCCTGATCACGCCGTCCAGGTCGGCGTCCGCACTTGGTATGATCGGACGACGCACAAGCTCAAGGTGATCGACGCCGATGAGGCGACCGCGCTCGGACCCAAATCAGCCGCCGCGAAGATCCGATCTATCGTCGGCGACCGGCCGACCTATCTCACCTTCGACATCGACGGCCTCGATCCGGCCTTCGCCCCCGGCACCGGCACGCCGGTCGCGGGCGGTCTCTCGAGCAATTTCGCGTTGCAGATGCTTCGCGCCCTCTCAGGTCTCGAGATCATTGGCGCCGACGTCGTCGAGGTATCGCCGCCTCACGATCCGGCCGGCATCACGGCTCTTGCAGGTGCGACCGTCGCGCTCGATTTGCTCTATGTCATGGCGACATCCCGCTCCTGACGGCATCAGGGGCCACCGACAGCCGCAAACTGTCGCATGCAGCACCACGTCACTGGCGTGGAGGGGTGCACGCTCATCAAATGTTCAGACGAGATTTGATCTCTTCGTCCCGCCCGGTCAGCGGGCCAAATTCAACCGAGGTTACCAGCATGTTGTCTGCCAAAGTCCTTCCGGCCGTCTTGCTACTGGCCGCTGCCTTCGCCTTGCCCGCCCACGCCGAGGGTGACGCTGCGGCGGGCGAGAAAGTGTTCAAGAAATGCATGGCGTGCCACAAGGTGGGTGACGGCGCCAAGAATGGCGCGGGACCGGTCCTCAACGGCTTGATCGGCCGCACGGCCGGAACGGCCGAAGGCTTCTCCTACTCGAAGCTCAATCACAATGCCGGTGCCAACGGCCTCGTTTGGACCGAGCAGACCGTCTTCGACTACCTTGCCGATCCCAATGCCTTCCTGAAGAAGTTCCTGACCGATGCCGGCAAGGCCGATGAGATCGTCGGTGGAACGAAGATGGCATTCAAGCTCGCACCCGAAGCGGATCGCCAGAACGTCATCGCCTACCTGAAGCAGTTCAGCCCGGCCCAGTAATAAGCCGCGCTGCATTGGCACCAGCCGCGTCGGCGTCTATGCTCGCCGCGCGTTCGAGCATTGCGAGGCGGCTGGGGGCGGCGAATGGCGCTTGCGAGTAGCGAGACAGCGAGGACACGTTCCGAACGGCCCAGAGTTGGGCTCCTTGTCACGTGTCTCGTCGATCTCTTCCGGCCGAGCGTCGGCTTTGCCGCCGTGAAGTTGCTCGAGGATGCCGGATGCCTGGTCGAGGCCCCCGGCGTCCAGACATGCTGCGGACAGCCGGCATACAATAGTGGCGCCCGCAGCGACGCCATCGACCTCGCCTGCCAGACGATCGCCGCCTTCGAGGGCTTCGACTACGTGGTCACGCCCTCCGGTTCCTGTGGCGGCATGTTGCGCAAGCACTACCCGGAACTTCTAAAGGCCGAACCGGAGTGGAGCGGGCGCGCTGCGTCTCTCGCCGCCAAGACCTACGAGCTCGTCTCGTTTCTGGTTGACGTCATGGGCGTGACGAAGGTCGACGTCAGCTGGCCGGCCAAGGCTGCCTACCACGACGCCTGCTCCGGCCTTCGCGAATTGGGCGTCCGCGAGCAGCCGAGGAAGCTCCTCAACACCATCTCCGGCCTCGAGATCGTCGAGGTCGCGGATCGCGACGCCTGCTGCGGGTTCGGCGGCACCTTCTCGGTGAAATATCCCGAGATCTCCAACGCGATCGTCGCCGACAAGACGAAGCGAGTGGCCGAGACCGGGTGCAACCTGCTCATCGCCGGCGATCTCGGCTGTCTCCTCAATCTCGCCGGCAAGATTGGCCGCGAGGGGCGCCAGATCGAGGTTCGGCATGTGGCGGAGGTACTTGCGGGACAGAGCGGCACGCCGCCGATCGGGGGCCGCTCATGAAACCGACGAGTGCCGCCTTCAAAGAGCAAGCCACGCGCGCCCTAGACGACAGTGATCTGCAGACGGCACTAGGCCGCATGCGGACCCACTATGTCGGCTCCATCACGTCGGCGCGCGAGAGGCTACCTGAGTTCGAGGCGCTTCGGGACGCGGCGCGAGACATCAAGAACCACACGCTCGCGCATCTGGATCTCTATCTCGAGGAGCTTGAGCGCAAGGTGACCGAGGCCGGCGGCTACGTGCACTGGGCCACGACGGCCGCCGAGGCGCGAACCCTGATCGAGACGATCTGCCGGCGAGCAAACGCACGAACCGTCACCAAGGGCAAATCGATGATCTCCGAGGAGATCGCGCTCAACGCCCATCTCGAGAAGGCTGGTTTCAAGGTCGTCGAGACCGACCTTGGCGAGTATCTGATCCAGATCCGCAACGAGCCGCCGAGTCACATCATCGGCCCGGCCGTCCACCTGACGCGGGCGCAGATAGAGGCCGACTTCCGCCGTCACCACAAGCACCTGCCCGCCGGGCGCAACATCACGGAGCCGGTTGCCCTGGTCGACGAAGCGCGGCAGGTGCTGAGGCAGCAGTTCATCACCGCGGATGTCGGCATCACCGGCGCCAACTTCCTGATCGCGGAGACCGGCACCACGGTCATCGTCACCAACGAGGGAAATGGCGACCTGACACAGATCCTACCGAGGATCCACATCGTGCTCGCAACCATTGAGAAGGTGGTGCCGACGCTCGAAGACGTGAGCACCATCCTGCGCGTGCTCGCCCGCTCGGCGACCGGACAGGAGATCTCCAACTACACGACCTTCTCGACAGGCCCCCGGCGATCAGGCGATCCGGACGGTCCGACCGAGTATCATCTGGTGTTGCTCGATGGCGGTCGCACCGAGATCCTCGCCAGCGAATTCCGAGAGGCGCTCCGTTGCATCCGCTGCGGCGCCTGCATGGACCATTGCCCCGTCTACCATGCCGTCGGCGGACATGCATATGGATGGGTCTATCCCGGCCCAATCGGCGCCGTCATGACACCGGCACTCATCGGCATTCAGCAGGCCCGGCATCTGCCGAGCGCCTCCAGCTTCTGCGGACGCTGCGAGGACGTGTGCCCCATGCGCATCCCGCTGCCGAAGATGCTGCGCTACTGGCGCGAGCACGATCATGCGCTGGCGCGCCGGTCCGACCTTTCGCAGCGTGCGCTCCGTCTGTGGGCCTGGCTGGCGCAACGCCCGGCCGCCTATCACCGCGCGAGCCGTGTCGGGCTGGGCCTGATGCGCCTCGTAAGCGGCCCCCGGGGCCTGCCGCACTGGCTCCCCTTCACGAAGGGCTGGACGCGTCACCGCGACTTCCCGGCGCCCGAGAAGGGCGGCACGTTTCACGCCCAATGGGCCAAGCGAGGACGGCGCACGTCATGAGTGGCCTCAATCCACAATCTCGCGACATCATCCTCGGACGGATCCGGCGCGCCCTCGGCACCGGTGACGACGAAGTCCAGCGGCGCGTCGCCGTGCAGCGGCGGTTGAGCGCGCCCGCGCCTGGGCCGATTCCCGCACGGACCAAGGGCACGCGTGGCGAGCTCGTCCAACAGCTCAAGACCCGCCTCGAGGGGCTGGCGGCGAGCGCCGAGATTGTGCCGCTCCCGGAAATACCGGCACGGATCGCCGACTTCCTGAAGCGCAACAATCTGCCGGCCGCCTTTCGCCTCGGCGCCGACCCACTGCTTGGCGGTCTCGATTGGTCGACGGCACCGTCGCTCAGCGTCGCACATGGCCCGGCCCGGCCCGAGGACGAGGTCAGCGTCACGCATGCCGTCGCTGCCGCCGCCGAGACGGGAACGCTCGTGCTGGTCTCCGGCGCCGACAATCCGACGACGCTCAGCTTCCTGCCGGAGACCGAGATCATCGTCGTCAGGTCGGCGGATGTCGAAGGCTCCTACGAGGCGACCTGGAGCAAGATCCGGGCGCTGTACGGCGACCGCAACATGCCGCGGACCGTCAACTGGGTGTCAGGCCCCTCGCGGACCGGCGACATCGACCAGACGATCGTCCTCGGCGCACACGGGCCGCGGCGGCTACACGTGATCATCGCAGAGGATTGAGGTGGTCGGGCCTTCCGATACTGTTTCCGGCTGCCGGCGTTAGCCTTACCAAGCCGCAACGGTTGCCGTCGCCGTGCGGGTGTCGATGATCGCAGACGGATTTGGTAGGGGACCGCCGCTATGCTCCGTCATGGGAACCGATTGGTCGGATTGGTTCTGGCCTTCTCCGGCGCCATCGCGCTATCCGTCGATGCCCATGCCGCCATGCGATACTGCAAGTCCGCCGTTTCCGGCGAAGGGACAGCGGCGAGCGAGATCGAGGCCAAGAAACAGGCCATGGCAGACTGGAAGGCGAAGTCGGTCGACGCCGGCATCGAGCATCCGGCTTGGCGGATCGCCGCCTCGAAATCGCTCGGATGCGAGGCCGGAGCGGACGGCGTTTATATCTGCAACGCCATCGCCGAGCCCTGCACGATCTCGCAGGTTCCAAAGCCCTAGATCGCTGCCGACGTCGCGGGAGCGGCGGACACTGCTTCCCTCACTCATCATGGCCGAGGTTTGCCCTGTCCGACGCACTTGGCGTCGCCCCCAGAGCGCTTTCTTTCGGCCGACCAGTGTCTACTTGGAAGCACAAATACCCTGGAAGAGAGGGGAACCGCACAGTTCCTTCCGAAGTCGAATTTTCGGTTCCCGATCCTACTCGGCCTCGGTGACGGACACGACGCGGAACGTGCGCAGCCGGTCGTCGTCATGCTCCCGGATGGAGACGTATTCGCCGAGTTGGAACTTGTGCTGGCCGAGCCGATAGCCCGTCTCGTCGTCGTCCTCCTCGCCGTGAATATCGTAGTGGAATGCCCAGGCGCCGCCCGGCTTGCGGATGACGTGGCCCATCTCGTCATCGTCGCCTTCCCAGAACCGACGAACCCGGCAGCGCGACCGCAATTTCGACCAGTTCTCCACATCGATGCGACCGTCGCTGTCGAGCGGGGCGACGAACTCATAGCCGTGGCGGCGACTGCCCTCCGGAAAGTCGGGGTCGCGGGCCAGCTCAAGACGGATTTTGCGGAGCATATGTCGAATCCTTGGCAAGCAATGGAGACTGGTCTGTCATAGCGGGGAGCAAGGCCCTCCCTGCCGCGTTACCAGCTAGTGCGAGATCAGCACAGGTACCGTCATCTTCTCAAGCATATCGCGCGTCGCACCGCCAAAAACCACTTCGCGCAAGCGCGAGTGGCCATAGCCACCCATGACGAGCAGATCGGCACCATGATTGTCGATCTGCGCGGTCAGACCGTCTGCCAAGCTGAGGCCACCCGTCAGGCTTACGGCCGTCTCGGCCTTGATGCCATGACGCGACAGAGACGCGGCGATCTCGGCCGAAGGCAGATCGGGATCCCCACTCCGGCTCTTCGGCGGATCGACAGTGAGCAGCTTTACGCTCTTGGCCGCCTTCAGGAGCGGCAGGGCATCGAAAGTTGCGCGAGCCGATTCGCGGCTGTTGTTCCATGCGAGTACGATGGTCTCGCCGATCTTCTTGACCTCGCCGCGCTTTGGTACCACTAGGACGGGACGGCCGGACTCCATCAGCAAATCCTCTGTCACGTCCGACGGCAGATAGATGTCGCCATCCGCGTCCGATTGCGGGGCAACGATGAGATCGGCGGCGCGCCCGTGATCGTCGACGATGCTCGCAACGTCGTAATGCGAGGCGCGAACGGTCCGCCACTCGCAGGGCGGTTGGTGCTGCCGCGTCATCTCGGCAAATATGTCGGCGATCTTGGCCGCTTGATCCTCGAGTGCCTTGCGCTGGACGTCGATGATCTCGCCCGTCACCTCGAAGGGTACGACTGCAGGCACGGTCACTTGCGGAATGACGTGCAGACCGATGACATGCGCCTCGCTCCTGGCGGCGATCCTGAGTGCCGCCCCCAGTACCGCCTCGGCCCGATTAACGCTGTTCAAATAGACGAGAATCGTCTTGTACGACATGGCGCGTCTCCTCCATCGGCGAACCGAAACTCGATTTTTCTCATATGGGCCGCAGACCGGCCTCCGACCTTGATATGCGTCAATGAGCCCCTGCCGAAGTCTCGTCAACCTGCAAATCAACCATGGTGGTCGGACTGCGAGTTATGGCGGGATCGAAAAGGCTGGTCTGGTTCCTCGTTCTTGTCGTCGTCGCGCTGATCGGCAGCGCGAGCTGGGCGACGGCTGCGGATGAGCCGTGGCTCATCCTTTTGAAGGAGCAGCTTGTGACCGAGAAGAAATGCTTCTTCGAGCATATCGTTAACATCAGGACCTTCGAGCTCGCAGGCGCCGAGGTTATCGATGGCCGCGTCCGTTGCATGGATGGTCGGGAGTATTACTTCACGCGCCCTAAGCCTCATCTCGCCTTCGAGCTTCGGGAATGCGAGCCAGCCCTGTGTTGAATGTGACGGCTCATGCCAGCTCTGCGAGAGCCAGACACCCGAAGGCTTGCTCATAGGCGTAGGCCGCCCGGAAGCAGCGCTTGTCGTCGTAGCTGCGGGCGATGATTTGAATCCCTGTTGGTACGCCGTTCCGCGCCTTTCCTGATGGCAGCGCCATCACCGGCAAGCGTCCAAGAGCATTGAAGGGATAGGTCATGATCCAGCCAGATCTGGCATCGACCGACACGCCGTCGATCGTGAACTCCGACGCGTAGGGATCGTGATCGGCAGCAACGGCGGGCACGGCCGTCGTCGGGCAGATGAACAGATGATACCGATCCATCAGCCGCCCGAATTGCTCGTAGATCGTCGTTATCGCATCATAGGCCCGATGCAGTGCCGCGACGGACGTCCCTAGTGCCGCCTCGGCATAGCGGATCGTATAGTCGGACAGATCTGCCCGATGGTTGTCCAGCAGGTCTCCCATGCGACTTCCCCACAGGGCATAGAGATAGTCGCGCCGGATCGATGGCAAGTCCTCCGTCCACGGCACAGAAACCTCGTCGACCGTGCAGCCCAGCATGCGGAAGACGTCGAGTGCCGCGAGCGTGTTCGCTCGCACATCGGCATCGAGCGTCTTGTACCCGAAGTCCAGCGAATAGGCGACCTTCCAGCCCGCAATACCCGGCATGACGGCTGGTATGCGCACCCGCTCCCTCAGCGTCGCGAGATCGGCGACATGCGGTCCCGACATGACATTGAGCATCAGCGCGCAATCGGCAACCGATCGCGCCATCGGCCCAGTGTGACTGAAGGGATCAAGGTTATGCGGTGGCGCGTCCGGTACGCGACCATGCGGAGGCATGTAGCCGACAATGCCGCAGCAGCTCGCCGGAATACGAATCGATCCGCCGATGTCCGAGCCGATGGCGAGCGTAGTCAGACCGGCCGCAAGCGCCGCCGCCGCGCCACCGGACGAGCCGCCGGGCGACATGGCCAGGTTGTGAGGGTTCCGGCTGATTCCCCACAATCTCGAGTGACAAACCCCGACCAGGGAGAATTCCGGGGTGACGGTGCGCGCATGAGCGATGGCGCCGGCCGCCGTCAGCCGGTTGACCGCCGCATCGGTCCAGGTGCCGATGCGGTCCTTGAAGACGAGCGAGCCCATGGTGATGCGCTTGCCGAGTTCGCTCATCTCGTCCTTGACGGCGAGGGGAAGGCCCTCGAGCGGACGAGGCCGACCGTCGGTCCCGCAATAGCGCACCTCGGCCCGCCGGGCGGCCTGCATCGCCTCGTCGAAATAGGTGTCGGAGAAGGCTCGTATCCGGGCGTCGATCCGCTCCGACCGCGCAATCACCGCTTGCATCACCTCGACGGGCGAGAGTGTTCGCGCGCGGAAGGCGGCCAGCGCCTCGGTCGCGGTCAGCGCGGCCGGATCAGAGGGAGTGCCCATCTCTGGTTCGGATCATGCCTCGGCAAAAGAGACGCACCGCCGCGGTTAAATCGCTGGCCGGGTGTCGGTGCTTCGGTACCAGCCACCGACCGCCTTCTCAAAGGCTGCAGCGATCTGGAACACCTTCTCGTCCTCGAAGGTCGGTCCAACGATCTGCAGTCCGGTCGGCATGCCGGATCGGGTGTGGCCCGACGGTATCGAGAGCACCGGGCAGCGGCTCATGGTGTTGAAGCAGGTGGTCATGGCCCAGCCGAGAATGTGATCGACCTTCTTGTTGTTGATACGGATCGGCATGTCCTTGTCGTAGTCGAAATCGGCGACGATTTCCGGCAGGGCGGTTGTCGGGCAGACCAGCGCATCGTACTTCTCGAGCATCGGACCGAGCGAGGCGTACATCCGGCCGGCCGTCACCAGGGAATCGAAGAAGTCGAGCGTCGTCGACTTCGCGCACCGGTCGGCGAACCAGACGGCGTACCCATTCATTTCCTTGCGGTGCGTCTCTGCATGCAGGTTCATCAATGCCCCGAACAGGTGATCGAGGTATTTGAAGCCGGCCTCGAAGCAGCTCTTGTCCCAGCCGAGGTCGACCTCCTCCACTTTGGCGCCGAGCGATTTGAGGACGGCGATCGCACGACGCGTGTTGGCCTCGACCTCCTTGTCGACCTCGAACATACCGAGATCGATGGAATAGGCGATCTTCCAGCCCTTGATGTCCTTGAAGGATTTGGGCAGCCAAACCTTTGGCTTCACGGTCGCGATGTCGCGCGGATGCGGACCTGACATGACATTCTGCAAAAGCGCGCAATCGGCGACCGTGCGCGCCATCGGTCCCGTGTGATTGTAGAAGTCGAATGAGAAGGGCGGATCGTCGGGGTTGCGGCCGTAAGGCGGTTTGAAGCCGACGAGACCGCACTGGCTCGAGGGAATGCGGATCGATCCGCCGATGTCGGAGCCGGTCGCGAGCGTCGTCGAGCCGGCAGCGAGCGAGGCGCCGGAGCCCCCTGACGAACCGCCTGGCGTGTACTCCAGATTCCACGGATTGCGCGTGACGCCCCACATCTTTGAATAGGTGACGCCAGCGCAGGAGAACTCGGGCGTGGCCGTCCGCGCATGAAATATGATACCGGCATCGAGGAGCCGCTCATTCGTCGCCGAAGTCGTGTCGGGCACGAAGTCCTTGAGGACGTAGGATGCATTCGTGGTCGGATAGCCCTTGATGTAGCTCTCGTCCTTGATGGCAACCGGTAGACCGTCCAACGGACCCTTGGGTTTTCCCTTTGCCCAGCGCGCCTCGGCCTGCTTCGCCTTCTTCAGGGCCTCGTCAAAGTACTTGAAGGTGAAAGCGTTGACCTGGGGCTCCACCGCCTCGGCCCGGGCAATGACCGCTTTCATCAGCTCGACGGGTGAGAGCTTCTTCGACTTGAAGCGTTTCAACGCCTCGCTGGCAGGCATGTAGCAGAGATCGAGATCGGTCATGACGGTACTCACTTTGCTGCGTCAGGCGAGCGCCTGGACGATGGCCTCGATTGCCCGGCGCGTATCGAGACCATAGGACAGGTTGAGGAAGTCGGGATAGCTCGAGAGCTTGACGACCACGAGATCGTGCTCGGGCGCGATGTAGATCAACTGGCCGAAAACCCCGCGGCACATGACCGTCTCGCGCTCGCGATCCTCGACCCAGAACTGGTTGCGATAGCAGCCATTGGGCAATGACTGGCGAAGATAGTCGTTGGTCAGGCCGTGCGGGCCGCGACGGATGTCCGCGATCCAATCCACGGGGACGACCTGCTGCCCATGGCTCCGGCCGCCATTGAGAATGACGAGGCCGAAGCGCGCATAGTCGCGGAGCGACGCACTGAGGCCGCCGCTCGCCAGGGCGTAGCCGGCGGCATCGAGGGTGAAGTTTGCACTTTCCTCGGCGCCCATCGGTGCCCAGAGGAGGCTCGAGACCAGCTCCGGCAACCTTTTGCCCGTGACGCGCTCCATCGCGAAGGCGAGTACGTCAGTCTCGATCGAGCGATAGAGGAAACGGCTGCCGTGCTCGGCCTCGAGGGTCCTGAGCCCCATGATCTGCTCGAAGACGTGCGCGGGCCAGCGGAAGGCCGGATCGCTATCGGGGGGGATCGGTTTCCAACCGCTCGCAACGTCCATCTGGCCGACATCGGAGTAGCGGTCGACATACTCCTCGACGAAGGCAACACCGCTCGTCATGTCGAGAACGTGTTGTAGCGTCGCGCCGGCATAGGCGGTCGCGGCGAGCTCGGGGATGTAGCTCGTAAGTGGTGCGGCCGGGTCGAGCAGGCCTCGTCCGATCAGCACGCCGGCCGTCGCCGAGACGACGGACTTCGACATCGACTGAGAGAGATGCAGCGTGCGCGGCGTCATGCCATTGAAGTACCGCTCGGCGATGACCTTGCCGCCGAGTGCGACGAGGAACCCATCGGTATAGGTCTCCTCGAGATGGGCTTCGATGGTGGTGGCCGATCCATCGACGCGCGTGAATGCCAGGGCGCCGATGTCCTGCGGCGCGACCGGAAGCGATCCGGGCGGTGCCGCGCCGCGCCAGACTTCAGCGGTCGGCAGGATCTCGCGGATATGCTGGAAGGCCCAGCGGTTCCACGGCGGCCGATCCCAGTCGAGGCGCGGCACGACCAAAGCCGGCGGCGCGCCCTGCATGATGGCCGGGCGCGCCTCGTTGTTGCGATAGGACAGACCTGCCGTCACTTCAGAAGCTCGGTCCAGACTTTGGTGTAGAGCTCATTCACCTCAGGCGGACAGACGGTGATGAACTTACCCTTGCTGGCGAGCTCCTCGGGAATGTTGATGGCCCGCGCCGTCAACATATCCTCCGGCATGAACTTGTCGCTGCCTTTGACGCCATTTGCATAGCCCGCGAAAGTCGAGAGCTTGGCGGCGACTTCGGGATCCATGACAAAATTCTGGAAGAGCTTCGCGTTCTCGGCGTTCTTGGCATCCTTCAACACGGCGACAGAATCCATCCAGACGACAAATCCTTCCTTCGGATAGCCCCAGCTGATGTCCGCTCTCTGCTTGTGAGCCCGGTAGCTCGACCCGTTCCAGTCGGCACCGGCCGCGAGGTCACCTTTCACGAGCTTCTCGATCGTCGCGTAGTCCATCGACGACCACTTCGGCTTTGCCTCGACGAGCTTGTCGCGCACCTTCTTGAGGATCTCTTTGTCGTCGGTGCAGTACTCGCCTCCCATGTACATGATGGCCAGCGCCATGATGTCACCCATCTCCGGCACGACATTGACTTTGCCGACGAGCTCCGGGGGTGGATCCAGGAAGATGGCCGAGGTATCGATATCGCCCTTGTAGACGGCGGTGTCGACCACGACGCCGGTCGTGCCCCATTGCCACGGGATCGTGTAGTGACGGCCCGGATCCCAGGGCACGTCCTTCCAGCGATCCTCGACATTCTTGAAATTCTCCATCTGGTCCGGCCGGGTCTCGAGCAAAAGACCTTCCTGGATCCAGATCGGCACATAGTTCGCCGATGGGATGACGATATCGAAGCCATGCCCGCCCGCCCTGATCTTGGCGAGAGCCGTGTCGTTCGAATCGTAGTCCGTGATCGTGACCTTGACGTCGTACTTCTTCGAGAACTCCTCGATCGCCTCGGGACTCGTATAGTCGCCCCAGTTGTAGATATTGAGCTCTCCGGCGGCCTGTACCGCACCCGCACTCAAGGTCAATGCCGCCATCGCGGCGACGAGCGTCCCTTTTCGCATCCTGTCGTTACCTCCCTGGACTTGGGTTCGCTTGTGGACGCCGGATCATTCCGGCACTGCTCGGCCCGGCAATGACAAGGCAGCCGCCGGGCCGAACCGAGTTGGACCTCACTTCTGCAGCTCGGTCCAGATCTTGGTGTAAAGATCGTTCGCCTCCGGCGGACAGATCAGATTGAAGATGCCGTTGTCCGCGTCCGCCGGCGCGATCTCGATCTCGGGCGCACCGATCATATCCGCCGGCATGAACTTCTCCGAGCCGACGATGCCGTTGGCATAGCGGGCAAAGGCCGAGATCAGCGCCGCATTCTCCGGCTCCATGATGAAGTTCTGGAACAGCTTCGCGTTCTCGACGTTGCGCGCGTCCTTGAGAACGGCGACGTTGTCCATCCACAGCCCGTAGCCTTCCTTGGGCAGCGCGAACTTCAGGTCTGGGTTTTGTAACCGGGCACGGAAGCTCCAGCCGTTCCAGTTGACGCCGGCCGCGATGTCGCCCTTGGCGAACTTCTCGGGTTGCGCATAGTCCATCGAGACCCAGCTCTTCTTGGCCTCGATGAGGTTGTCGCGAACCTTCTTTAGAACGTCCTTGTCGGTCGTGCACCACTCGCCGCCATTGTACCGGATGGCCAGCAGCATCACGTCGTTCATCTCGGGCACGACGTTGACCTTGCCCTTGAGCTCCTCCGGCGGATCGAGCCAGATGGCCGAGGTATTGATCGGCCCGCTGTAGACCTTGGAGTTGACGAGCAAGCCGACCGTGCCCCACTGCCAAGGCACCGTGTAGTGACGACCCTTGTCGAACTCGACATCGACCCACTTCGGATCGACATTCTTGAAGTTCTCCATCTGGTCGGGTCGGGTCTCGAGCAGCAGGCCCTCACTGATCCACAGCGGAATGAAATTGGCGGAGGGCACGACGATATCGAAGCCGTGGCCGCCGGCCCTGACCTTGGCGAGCGCGGTGTCGTTCGAGTCGTAGTCGGTGATCGTCACCTTGACGTTGTACTTCGCCTCGAACTTCTTGATCATCTCGGGGCTGGTGTAGTCGCCCCAGTTGAAGATCTGCAGCTCGCCATCAGCGTGTGCTGTGCCCGTGCTGAGCGCCAGCGCCGCAATAGCGGCAACAATCGTACGACAACGGCTCATCTGCGTACCTCCGTTCAGACTGACAGGCCTCGGCGCCGATAGTTTGGCGATCCATGACGGCTCCGGCGGCTCGCGGCGACCTTCTTGTGTCACCCGTCGAGACCGCCGGCATCCCTCTTCACTGGCCTCACTTCTGCAGCTCGGTCCAGATCTTCGTATAGAGATCATTGGCCTCAGGCGAGCACGTCAGAGCGAACACGCCCTTGTCGGCAAACTCCGCCGGAATATTGATCTCGGGCGCTGTCTTCATGTCCTCGGGCATGAACTGCTCCGATCCTACGATGGCGTTGGCGTAGCGTGCGAACTCCGAGATCAGCGCTGCATTCTCCGGATCCATGATGAAGTTCTGGAACAGCTTGGCATTTTCGACGTTCTTGGCGTCCTTCAGAACGGCGACGTTGTCCATCCAGATCGGGTAGCCTTCCTTCGGGTAGCCATAGGCGATCGTCGCATTCTTGAGGCGAGCGCGGAAAGTAGAACCGTTCCAGTTGACACCCGCGACGATGTCCTCGGTCTCGTACTTCTCCTGGTTGCCGTAGTCCATGCCGAGCCAGTGCGGCTTGGCGGCGACCAGACTGTCGCGAACCTTCTTCAGGATCTCCTTGTCGCTCGTGCACCACTGGCCGCCATGATACATGATGGCCAAACCCATCACGTCCGACATCTCCGGCACGACGTTGACCTTGCCCTTGAGCTCCTCCGGCGGATCCATGAAGATCGCCGAGGTGTTGATATCACCCTTGTAGTACTTGGTGTTGACGAGAATGCCGGTCGTGCCCCATTGCCACGGCACGGTGTACTTGCGGCCCTTGTCGAACTCGACATCGATCCATTTCGGATCGACATTCTTGAAGTTCTCCATCTGGTTCGGATCGGTCTCGAGCAGGAGCCCCTCCTGGATCCAGATCGGGACGAAGCTCGCGGACGGCACGACGATGTCGAAGCCGTGCCCGCCGGCCCTGACCTTGGCGAGCGCGGTGTCGTTCGAATCGTAGTCCGTGATCGTCACCTTGACGTTGTACTGCTTCTCGAATTTCTCGATCAGTTTCGGATTCGTGTAGTCGCCCCAGTTGTAGATCTGCAGCTCGCCGTCGGCGAGTGCAGGCAAGGCACCGAATGCGAGTCCAACGCTCGCGGCCGCCATCCAAAGCTTCCACCTCATCGCGTTCCTCCTAGAACGTTGTTGCACCGTTGAGCCCACGTCACTTCCTGCGATTGAGGAAGTAGAACAGGGTGACCATGGCGACCGAGAGAATGAAGAAGACGGTCGCGATCGCGTTGATCTCGGGCGTCACCGACCGCCTGAGTTGGCCGAGCATATAGGTCGGCAGCGTCTCCTGGCCCGCGGACTTCACGAACTCGGTAATGACCACGTCGTCCAGCGAGATGACAAAGGCCAGCATCATTCCGGCCATGATGCCCGGCCAGAGCAACGGCAGTGTCACGCGCCGGAAGGCCTGCCACGGCGTCGCATAGAGATCGGCTGCCGCGCGCTCGAGCGTCAGATCCATGCTCTCGAGACGTGCGCGGATCGGCAGATAGGCGAAGGGAATACAGAAGGCCGTATGGGCCGCAAGGATATAGCCGATGCCGAAATACTGCGTCGCCTCCTTTACCCAGGCGAAGGTGATGAGCAACGCCACGGCGGTGACGATCTCGGGCACCATCAGCGGCATGTTGATGAGACCATAGGCCGGCATCATGCCCCGGAACGGCTTGACGCGGGTGGTGGCGATCGCCGCCATGGTCGCGGCCGTCGTCGACAGCGCCGCGGCGATGATGGCGATGAACAGCGAGCGGAGTGACGCTTCCTGGATATCGTCGTTAGCGGCGGCCGCCATGTACCACTTAAGCGACAAGCCCTTCCAAACCGCCAGCGACTCGCCTTCGTTGAAAGAGAAGACGACGAGCAAAATGACCGGCATGTAGAGCAACACGAACACGATGCACGCGACCAGGATGAAGCCCGGCATGTGCTTGACGCTGAAGGGCTTGCCGGCACTCGCCACGGCATCTGGCCGATGACTGGCGGTGGATGCGACGTCTCTGAGAGTGGCCTCAGCCATGTGCGCCTCCCTTGGCGCCGCCGGCATTGCGGACATAGAAGAGGAGGGCGATCATGACGGCCACCATCAAGGTGATGGCAAGTGCTGCGCCGAGCGGCCAGTTCCGCCCCTGGCCGAACTGCAGCTCGATCAGGTTGCCGATCATCAGGTTCTTGCCACCGCCGAGCACCCGCGGAATGACATAGGCGCCGAGCGAGGGGATGAAGACCAGGATCGAGCCGGCGATAACCCCGGGCTTGATCAACGGCAGGATCACCCGCCAGAACACCCTCCACTTGTTGGCATAGAGGTCGTAGCCGGCCTCGACGAGCCGGAAGTCGAGCTTCTCGATCGAGGCATAGATCGGCAGCACCATCAGTGGCAGGAACACATAGGTCATGCCGAAACCGATGGCGAAATCAGTGAACAGCATCTGCACCGGGAGCTGAACCGGAATGCCGAGCGCGGCGAAAATTTTGTCGAACCTCAACACCAGCATGATGTTGTTGAAGACGCCATCGGCCCGCAGCAGCTCCTGCACGGCAAAGGTGCGGATCAACTGGTTCGTCCAAAAGGGGATGGTTATCAGAAACAGCCAGATATCGCGATGGCGCTCCGGGCGCGTGGCGATGAAGTAGGCCGTCGGCAAGCCGAGCAGAAGCGTCAACCCGGTCGTGATGATCGACAGCTTCAACGAGCGCCAGAAGACCGCCAGATGCGCGTCGGCGAGCGACACCGTGTCGTCGAAGATGTCGATCTCCCAGAGGACGCTGAACCAGCCGTCCGTCGACCACGGCATGTAGGCCCAGCCATAGCTGCCCTTGGTCAGGAACGAGATCACGACCATGACGAACAGCGGCCCGATCGCCGCCGCGAGAATGATGATGACCGACGGCAGCAGCAGCAGCCAGCGTTTGCGGGCGTCCCGCCGTTCCGCCTCGCGGGCGACACGGGCGGCCTGGCTCTCCTCGTTACCAGTCAAGCCAGCCGCACTGAGGTCCTGCGCAACAGTCATCTCAGTCTCTCAGCACCTGGAGCGAGTTGTCGTCGAAGGCAATGCCGACGTCCTCGCCTGTCGTGTAGCTCGCGTCGCGATTGCGGGAGTTCTGCGCCCGGATGGTGAAGGCGTCGCCCCCGGCGAGCTTCAGATGATAGTGTGTGTCGGTACCGAAATAGACGATGTTCTCGAGCGTGCCGCGAAGCACGGCCGACTGGGCATCGCGGGTCAGCAGGGCGTGCTCAGGGCGGATGACGACGCTGACGCGGCCCGGCTTGGCGCCGCCCTCGGGCAACGTCGCCTTGGCCTCGCGACCCGAAGGCAGCACGACAGTACCAACGCCGTTGGCGCCGCCCTTGAGCTCGGCTTCGATGAAATTCGTGTCGCCGATGAAGTTGGCGACGAACCGCTCGGAGGGACGGTCGTAGATGTCTCGAGGTCCGCCGATCTGGAGGATCTTGCCCTTGTTCATGACCGCGATGCGGTCCGACATCGTGAGGGCTTCCTCCTGGTCGTGGGTGACGAAGACGAAGGTGATGCCGGTTTCGTGCTGAAGACGCTTCAGCTCGATCTGCATATCCTTCCGGAGCTTGTAGTCGAGCGCCGACAACGGCTCGTCGAGCAGCAGCACCTTGGGGCGCGGCGCGAGTGCCCGGGCCAGCGCCACGCGCTGCTGCTGGCCGCCGGAGATCTGGCTGGTACGGCGGTCCTTGAGCTCCTCCATCCGGACGAGCTTCAGCATGGCTGCGACCGTCGTCTGGATCTCGGATTTCGGCCGGCCGAGCATCTCCAGCCCGAAGGAGATGTTCTGCGCCACCGTCATGTGCGGGAACAGCGCATAGTTCTGGAAGACGGTGTTCACCGGCCGCTTGTAGGGCGGCAGCGCGGAAATATCCTCGCCTTCAAGCAGGAGTCGTCCCCTGGTTGGATGCTCGAATCCGGCGATGAGTCTGAGCAGCGTGGTCTTGCCGCAGCCTGAAGGTCCCAGCAGCGTGAAGAACTCGTTCTTGCCGATGGCAACCGATACGTCGTCAACCGCCCTGACGACGTCCTGTCCCCCACCGAAGATCTTTGACACTCTCTCGGCCGTTACCGCGGCCTCGGTCGTGGCGTTCTCTGCCATGCTCGCCTGCGCTTCCCCTTTGCGTATCAGTTGCCCCGGGCTTCTTTGCTTCCGGCCCGGATGGCTCCCCAAGGGCACAACTTAGCCATACCCTCAGGGCTTTGCCAAGGCCGATGCCGCAGTCTTTTGCAAGTTGCCGCTACCGCTCGTGCCACGGCCTGCGGACTTGTTGACTTCGTGCGCAACAACCTGCGAGTTTCGGCGCACAAATGAGTAGCTGTCTGGAATACGAATGATCACACTCGCCGCCGACGTCGGAGGCACGTTCACCGATCTCGTGCTGGTCGATACGACCTCAGGCCGCGTCCTGGTCGACAAGGTGCCGTCGGGTGCTCGTGGCCGGGCAGCGGCGATCGCACCGGGCATTGAGCGCCTCTGCCGGGCAGCCGGTCACACGGTGAGCGACGTCGGCCTTTTCGTGCATGGCTTCACCGTGCCGACGAATGCCTTTCTGATGCGCGCTGGCGCCAAGGTCGCGCTGGTCACGACAGCGGGCGCCGGCGATGTTCTAGAGATCGGCAACCAGCTCAGACCCAAGACCTACGCCCTGATCCAATCGAAGCCGAAGCCGGTCGTCGAGCGCTGCAACGTGGTCGAGGTGGCCGAGAGGGTCGATGCCTTCGGTGCCATCGTCGAGCCCTTGTCGCAACGCGAGATCCAGCGCTGCATCAACCAGCTCCGCACCATCGAGCCAGAGGCCGTCGCGCTCTCGCTCCACTTCTCGTTTCTGGCACCCGCGCACGAGGAGAAGCTAGCCAGTGCGCTCCGAGAGGCTCTGCCAGACATACCGGTCTATGCGTCACATGTCGTCAATCCGCAGCTCGAGGAGTGGCCGCGGGCCTCGACGACCGCTATGGCCGCCTATGTTGGTCCCGTCGTCGCGCGCTATCTCGACGAGCTCGAGAGCACGCTCAAAGGCCTCGGCTTCAAGGGCACTCTTCGCCTCATGCGCTCGGACGGGGGTGTCGCCACGCCGCGGGCGGCCCGCGAGAATCCCGGCCACATGCTGACCTCGGGTCTTGCTGGCGGCGTCATTGCGGCGGTGGACCTCTGCCGCCGCCTTGGCATCTCCGAAGCGGTGACGATCGACGTGGGCGGAACGTCCGCCGATTTCTCCGCCATCACGGCGGGCGAGGCCAAGACCCGCATGTCCCGAACGCTCGACGGCCAGCCGATCCGGCTACCGACGATCGACGTCGAGACCATGTCGAATGGCGGCGGCTCGATTGCCTGGGTCGATGCCGGCGGCGGACTTCGTGTCGGACCGATGTCGGCCGGTGCGGTGCCGGGTCCGGCCTGCTACGGCATGGGCGGCGAGGAGCCGACCGTCACAGATGCCGCCGTCGTGCTCGGCTGGCTCGCAGCCGAGGACTATCTCGGCGGCGAGGTCCAGCTCGATGCCGACAAGGCGGCCGAGGCGATCGAGCGGACTATTGCCAATCCTCTCGGTCTCGGACGTCACGAGGCGGCCTTCGGCATCATCCGGGTCGCCAATGCTCAGCTCGTGCAGTCGATCCGGACGCTCTGCGTCGAACGCGGTCTCGATCCAAGACGTATGACACTGATCCCGTTCGGTGGTGCCGGGCCGCTCTATGCGGGCATGATCGCACGCGACCTCGGAATGCGACGCATCGTGGTGCCGCGTCATCCCGGTGTGTTCGCCGCCGAGGGACTACTCGCCGCCGACATCCGGCATATCCTCCAGACACCGTTCCGCGCGCCCCTTGATCGTGTCCAGCCGCAAGACATCGAGGCTCGCCTCGGCGACCTCAAGACCCGCCTCGCAGACGAGCTCGAAACCGACGGCGTCACGCCGGATCGGCGCGCGTACCGCTTCATGGCCGATTTGCGCTACATTGGTCAGTTTCACGAGATCGTCATGGCGATCCCGGACTATCTTGGCGAGCGCTACGACGCGGCCGAGCTGTCGGCGGCGTTCCACCGGCAGCACGAGCAGAGTTATGGCCACGCCGATCCGGCCGCGCCCGTCGAGATCGTCAACTTGCGGGCCGAAGCCGTCGGCCGCCTCGATACCCCCGATCTCGCCAGCCACGCAGCCGAGGCCACCGAGCCATGCCGACCACCCGCGAGCCGGATGGTCTATTTCGGGGCCCGCGGCGAGCTTGCCCAGGTGATTGCCCGAGCGACGCTTGCGTCTGGCTCGAGGGTGGCCGGGCCGGCCATTCTAACGCAAAAGGACTCGACCATCGTTCTCGCACCCGGCGATGTTGCCGAAGTTCGTGTGGGGGGCGAGATCGTTGTTTCGGGAGCTTCGCCATGACCGGCATCGACGCCATCGACCGGGACGTGTTCCAGCATGAAGTCGTCTCCGTCGCGGAGGAGATGTCCAAGGCGCTCTGCCGCTCGGCCTTCTCGGCCATCATCTGGGATATGATCGACTATGCCTGCGGCCTGCTCGACCCGGATGGCAACACGATCTCGCAGGCCCCGACCATCCCGGCCCAGCTCGGCATCATGCCGACGGCCTACCGCCACATGCTTCGGGACATCCCCTTGAGCGACTGGCACGACGGCGACGTCATCGTCTGCAACGACCCCTACTACGGTTGCACGCATACGCCCGACATCGTCCTCTTCTCGCCCATCTTTGCCGGGGGAAGGATCGTGGCCATCGCCTCGACCGTCGCACATCACATCGACGTCGGCGGTCGCGTGCCGGGATCGGAGTCGGCAACGGCGCTCGAGGTGTTCGAGGAAGGCTTGCGGCTACCGCCATTGAAGCTCATCGAGCGCGGTCAGCCGAACCAGGCCATCTACAAGATCTTCGCCCGCAACGTACGCGATCCGAAGGCCTCGATCGGCGATCTAAACGCCCAGGTGGCGGCTTGCCGGACCGGCGAGCGGCGGCTGGCCGAGCTCGTCGCCAAGTATGGCGCCGAGGGCTTCGCGGCCCGCATCAAGTCGCTGCACGACTATTCGGAACGGTTCGTCAGGCACGCGCTCGAGAGCGCGGCGGTCAAACACGCCAGGGCCGAGATTCTCATCGAGGACGACGCCTCGTCGAAGGCGCCGATGCGACTGGTTGCGACGGCAACGATCGACGGCAGCGACCTGACCATCGATTTCTCGGGCACGAGCCTGCAACGTCCGAATGGTCTCAATTGCCCGGTCGCCTCGACGGTCTCCATGGTGCACTACGCGGTCAAGGTGATGTTCACGCCGGAGCTGCCGCAGAACGAAGGCTGCAATCGTCCCATCAAGATTATGGTTCCCGAAGGGTCGTTGCTCAATCCGCGCGAGCCGGCGGCAGTCTCGGTACGCCATCTGACCCAGCAGGCGGTGGCCGACGTTGTTCTCAAGGCACTGACCACGCTATCGCCGACAACGGCCTCCGCCGGCTGTCAGATTTCCTTTCCAACCTTCGTCATCGGAGGTTTCGACACGCGCCAGGCGGTCACCGCGGATGGCGCTCGCCCGCCCTATTTCGTCGTCACCGACATCATCGGCGGCGGCATGGGCGGATCGGCCCGCCAGGACGGCATCAGCGGCGTCGACACGCATGGCGGCAACTGCGCCCTGCTCTCGGCCGAGGTCATGGAGACGACCGGACCGATCCGGGTGGTCTCGACCCGGCTCGTCGAGGGGTCCGGCGGCACCGGCAAGCACAGCGGCGGCCTAGGTATCGAACGCGAGTACGAGATGCTGACATCCGGCATGGTCGTGTCTGGCTATACGCAGCAAACGCAGCCGGAAACTGCGCCCTGGGGAGTCGATGGCGGCGGTGCCGGCGGACTGGCCTCGGCCTGCATCGTCCGGCGAAACGGGCTCGCCGACGACTTGACGAGCAAATGGGTGGCCGTGCCGCTCGAGGCTGGCGAGCGGCTTCGACTTAGAGCGGCGGGCGGAGCCGGTTGGGGACGACCGGACGGTGACTAGGCCATGATGGGAGCGATCCGACGCGCGATTGCCGATCCGACGAATCTCATTCGTCGGGCGCTCGGCGTTCCGGCCCTCGAGCGCGACACGCTGATCGCCATCGTAAGCTTCGCCACCCTGCTTTGCCTGTTCGGGATCGTTGCCGAGGCCGTCGCGGTCGGCGGCACGCGCCAGCTCGACCGGGAGCTGCTCCTGGCCCTGCGCGAGCCCTCCAATCTCGGCGACCCGATCGGCCCGACCTGGCTCGAGGAGGCCATGCGCGACATCTCGGCCATGGGCTCGACCGCCGTTCTCACTTTCATCTCACTGAGCGTCGTCGGCTATCTGGCGTTCACCCGGCGCAGCCATGCCGCGCTCATGGTTCTGGGCGCCGTCGTCAGCGGTACCGTCGTCGGCCAGTTGATCAAGCTCGGCTTCGCCCGGCCGAGGCCGGATCTGGTGCCCTATGGCACCGAGGTCTTCACAGCAAGCTTCCCGTCCGGCCATGCCATGATGGCCGCCGTCGTCTATCTGACCCTTGGCACCCTGCTCGCGCGGACCGAATCCCGCAAGCGCGTCAAATCCTATGTGATGTCGATCGCCGCGGTTCTGACACTCTTGGTGGGACTGAGCCGCATCTACCTCGGTGTCCACTGGCCGAGTGACGTCGTCGCCGGCTGGGCTCTCGGCGCCGGTTGGTCGGCGCTCGCCTGGCTGGTGATGCTCTGGCTACAGGGGCGTGGCAAAATCGAGCTTGAGGGCCTAAGCGACAACGGCCATCCACCCACGCCATAGCCGTTCTACCGCTCCAGCACCTTGGCACGACGCTCGAGATAGAAGCCGTAGTAGCGCGGCAGAACGGCGTAGGGGTCGGCAAGGTCCACCGCCTCGGCCGCATGGTAGGCAAAATTCGGGTCCGACAGCATCTCGCGACCGATGGCAACCAGATCGGCCTGGCCACGTGCAATGATCGCTTGTGCCTGAGGTCCGTCGAGGATGGCGCCGACCGCCATCGTGCGAATGCGGGCATCGCGCTTGATCGCCTCGGCATAGGGTACCTGAAACCCCGGGCGGAGCTTCGCTGTGGAGAGCGTCGCGGGTCCGGCCATGCCCCCCGACGAGCAGTCGATGACGTCGACCCCGAGCTCCTTGAGCTTCGCCGCCAGTCGCGTCGTCTCGGTGATCGAGAGCCCTCCGACTACGCCATCGACGGCAGAGACACGATAGAAGAGCGGCTTGTCCTCGGGCCAGACGCGGCGCACTGCCTCGGTGATCTCAAGTGGCAGCCGCATGCGCTTCTCAGGAGTTCCACCATAGCCGTCCGTACGCTGGTTGGAGATCGGCGAGACGAAGGAATGAATGAGATAGCCGTGGGCACCGTGGATCTCGACGACATCGAAACCCGCCATGAGGGCGCGTCTGGCCGCGGCTACGAAGTCATCCGTCAGCGCCTCGATCTCGGTCACACTGAGCTCGCGGGGAACCGGTCCGCCCGACTTCTCGGGGATCGCGCTCGGACCGACCGTCTCCCAGGCCGGCTCGTGCCTGTCGTCGGCGCCGATCGGATGCGCACCCTCCCATGGCCGGTGGGCGCTGCCGCGACGGCCTGAATGCCCGAGCTGGATGCCCACGGCCACGCCGTGCGCATGATAGAGATCGACGATCCGCTTCATGCCGCCGATCTGGCTGTCGTCCCAAAGCCCGGTGCAGCCATGAGTGATGCGGCCATCCCTTTGCACAGCCGTCGCCTCGACAATGGCGAGGCCGAGGCCGGACAGGGCGTAGCGGCTGTGATGGGCGTAGTGCCAGTCCTGAACGAGGCCATCGACCGCCAGATACTGGCACATTGGCGACAACACGATGCGGTTCTTCAGCGTCAGGTCGCGAAGCTTGAGCTCCGAGAAGAGGGCGGGCGTCGTCATGCTGTCTCCGTGGGGTGGTTTCGGGAGGGATCGCCGAGCGCCATGGTCCGGCTTCCCCGTGCCGCCATCCCATTCACCGAAAAGGTTAGCACGGCTCTCATATCACGGCCATCCGGCGACCCTGCCGCCTCCGATTTGCGGTATGCGCATGGTCGGCTATGGTTGTCCGGGCACGACAGCCTGAACTCTCGCGTGCATTGACGGCCAGAAACGACGGCATACCGAAAAACAGCTCGACGATGCGTCTCAACTTCGAGGGAAAGACGACCGACAATCCGACATCGGCCGACATCGTGCGGGCGATCCCGCGCGGGCGCGTACCCGAGGAGTGGACGATCGAGATGGTGAACCTCGACGGAACCTCCATAGAGGCCGACCCGGGCCCCGAGCAGGGCCAGTTTCGCGTCACCTATGTCGAGGGGCGACGCATCTATGATGCGGACAGACCTCTCACAGCCGACGAGCTCGAGCGACTACTGATGGCCTTCCGCGATCAGGACGACGGTTGGCGACGACAGGCCTCCTGGACGATCTGGGCGCCGTCCCCCAAGGACGCGAAGTCCCAACGCGCCTGGCTGCCCGTGATGATCCTTCTCACGGTGCTCCTCGCGGCCTTGGGTATTGCACTCCGGTTTCTCGGCATGCTTTGAGACCACCGGACTTTCGCCGGCGCGCCGAGCATGCAACTGTAGGCGGGCTTTCGACGCCCGAGGACACGCTCCCGAACATGCCGCGTATACCCGACGATCTCAGAATCTATGCCATCGGCGACATCCATGGCCGTGCCGATCTGCTCGCCGAGATGCTCGCGGCCATTGCGGCCGATCAACGGCAACGCCCCGCGTTGGCCGAGACCCGACTGGTGTTTCTCGGCGACTACATCGACAGGGGTCCAGCCTCCAAGCAGGTGGTCGAGCTTCTCGAGACCCGCATTCCCAAGGGCTGCAGGCCGATCTTTCTAAAGGGCAACCACGAGGACATGCTTCTCAAGGCGCTCATTAGTCCGGCGGGACTCGAGATCTGGCTGGCCAATGGCGGTGAGGCGACCCTCAGGTCCTACGGCATTCACCGTCACCATGCCTCGAGCAGCGAGATCGCCGAGGCCTTCGGCACGCACTGGCACTTCTTCGATAGCCTCGCACTGACGCACGAGGCGGGCGACTACCTCTTCGTGCATGCGGGCATCCGCCCGAACGTCGCGCTCGGCGCCCAGCGGCCGAACGATCTATTGTGGATCCGGCACGATTTTCTCGGTCATGCTGGCGACCTCGGCCGCATCGTCGTGCACGGTCACACGCCGGCGAGCGAGCCGGAGGTGCGGACCAACCGGATCGGCATCGATACCGGCGCCTGGATGACCGGCGCGCTGACTGCGATTCGCCTCGAAGGAGAGGATCGCGCGTTTCTCTCCACCGGGAGATGAATTCGTTGCCATTGACGCCGATTGCGGCGACGTAACCGGGCCTTAACCCTGATTCAGTAGCACTCGTGCGAGCTGTGGGCGGCAGAGGGCTGCGCACCCGTCAGCGTGTATCCGAGCGTCCGCATGAACGAGTCGCGTCCCGAGCTGTCGATCATCGTCGTGAGCTTCAACACGCGCGCGATGACACGTGCGTGTCTCGACTCGATCGCAGCCGGCGCGCCGCAGACCAGCTACGAGACGATCGTCGTCGACAACGCCTCGACCGATGGCTCCGCCGAAATGATCGCCGCGCATGCCGACGTCACGCACTTCATCGCCTCACCCGTCAACCTCGGCTTCGCCGCCGCCAACAATCGAGCCGCAGAGCTGGCGCGGGGCGACTACATCCTCCTACTCAATCCGGACACGGTGGTTCTCGAAGGTGCCATCTCCGCCCTGATGGCGTTTGCGCGGCGCACACCCGAGGCCCGGCTGTGGGGCGGACGAACGTTGTTCGCCGACGGCAGCATCAATGCCACGAACTGCTTCCGCCGCCTGTCACTCTGGAACCTGTTCTGCCGGGCGATCGGACTTTCCGGGCTCTTTCCGGCCAGTCCCATCTTCAACTCCGAGGCCTATGGCGGCTGGGACAGGGGCACCGAGCGCGAGGTCGACATCGTCACCGGTTGCTTCCTGCTCGTGCCGGCATCCTTGTGGCACCGGATTGGCGGCTTCGACCCGACCTTTTTCATGTATGGCGAGGAAGGTCATCTCTGCCGGATGGCACGCGCTCTCGGAGCTCGGCCTCGCGTGACGCCGGAGGCCACCATCATCCATCACGGTGGCGCCTCGGAGGTGACACGGGCCGAGAAGGCGATCAAGGTCCTCAAAGCCAAGTCGACCCTCATCCGCCGCCATTTCTCGACCCCTCTCGTGCCCATCGCACTTGCTCTCAATGCCGCATGGCCTGTGACACGCGCCGCCGCATTCTGGCTGGCGGGCCGGTGTCTTGGCCGCCCCTCGCTCACCGATCGCGCTCGGCAATGGAGTGCGGTCTGGGCTCGCCGTGACGAGTGGCTATCGGGCTACGATCCGGCTCGGTCATCGCCCGACGCTCAGGCTCTTCCCGCGGCCCCGATCCCGGGAGGCAGGCATGCCGGCCGCTGACGCAAAGATATCCGTCATCATCCCGCATCTCGACGACCTCGACCGGCTCAAGAGCTGCGTCGCCGCGCTCGAGCAGCAGTCGCTCCCGCGCGAGCGCTTCGAGATCATCGTTGCCGACAACGGCTCGAAGATGGATCTCGGCAAGCTCCAGTCGGAGGTGCCGATGGCGCGCATCGTCCGAGTCGCGGAACCCGGTGCGGGTCCTGCCCGCAACGGTGGTGTCGCCGTGAGCCGTCACAGGATTCTTGCCTTCACCGACAGCGACTGCGTGCCGGACAGATGTTGGCTCGAGGCGGGCCTCTGTGCCCTGGAGCAAGCGGACCTTGTCGGCGGCACCGTTACCGTGTCGGTGCCGGACCCAAGCCACCCCACCGCCGCCGAAGCCTTCGAGGTCGTGTTTGCCTTCGACAACCGCCGCTATGTCGAGGAGAAGGCGTTCTCGGTCACAGCCAACCTGTTCACGACCCGGGGCGTCTTCGATGCCGTTGGTGGGTTCAGGACAAGGGTCTCCGAAGATCTCGACTGGTGCTGGCGCGCCCGCGCTATGGGCTATCGCATCGCCTATGCCGAGCACGCACGTGTCAGCCATCCGGCGCGCCGGTCCTGGGCCGAGCTCCGGCGCAAGTGGCGACGGCTGACAAGCGAAGCGGCGGCCTTCGAGCAGGAGGCGGGCTCGACGCCGATCCAGCGCATTCTGAGACCGATCACCGTCGCCTTTTCGCCACTCGTCCATGCCCCCCGCATCATCGCCACGGATCGTCTGAGCGTGGCAGCCAAGCTCGGGGCCCTCACCGTGCTCTTCAGACTGAGATTGCTCAGGGCCTGGTGGCTCACGCTCGACATGCTGATCCCCGAGGAGAGACGCGCATGACTGTGATGGCCAAGCTCAAAGGCACCGTCCGCGATACGCTGCCGAGGCCGGCGCTGCAGATGGTGAAACGCGCGCTCCACTCAGGCAGCGGTGCCCAGTGCGTCATCTGCGGCGCCAAGGTCCGGGGGCTCCTCGCGCAGGGGCACGACTATCCCGTCTTGCGGGCGCTCGATGTCGTCGGCGGCCAGCGAAAAGCCAATGACGAGTGCCCGATCTGCCATGCCAACGATCGCGTTCGCCTGGTCTATCTCTACGTGAGAACCGAGACGGAGCTGCTGACCTCCCGGAGCCGTCTCCTCCACATCGCCCCGGAGCTCGGGTTGGCGGACATCTTCGCGTCCACACCGACGCTGGACTATGTGCCGGCCGACCTCGACCGGCAGCGCTACCGCCATCTGGAGAACCTACAATCCTTCGACCTGCAGCACTCACCCTACCCGGATGGGAGCTTCGACTGGATCATCTGCAATCACGTTCTCGAGCACATTCCCGATGACCGCCGGGCGATGCGGGAGATGTGCCGCATGTTGAAACCGGGCGGCGCAGCCATCCTCCAGGTCCCGCTCGCCCGCAAACTCGCCGAGACGCGCGAAGATCCCACCGTCACGGACGAGGCCGAGCGCATCCGCCTGTTCGGGCAACGCGATCACGTCCGTCTCTATGGTATCGACTACTACGAGCGGCTACGCGAATCGGGTTTCGACGTTACGCTCTGGAATGCTTTCGATGTCGATGCCGGACTTGCGGCAGCGTGGAACCTCAATCCCGACGAGCGCCTGACGATTGCACGCCGGCGGCTAGATCAGCACCTTAATCCTCATAGCTCCTGAGCCGCTCCAGCAATCGGCTGCGCCTGTCTTCATCACCTGCTTCGATCTCGCTCGAATGATCGGTCTCCGTCGCTTCGCCAGCGGCAGGCCCGGTACCGCCATTGACGGCGCTTGCCTGGACGACGGCCAGCGCGGATGACGGCGTGGCGTCCGCCTCGGACTCCGCGTCCGGCTCGGTGTCGCTCGCGGCGGCGGCAGTGCCCGCCGACAGCGCCCGGTTAAGCTCACGGACCCGCACCGAGGCCGGTGCGCGGAATGCCGTCAGAACCTGCGTCGGACGTGCAGGTATGCTCGTGTCCTCAGGCTGCGACGCGCGCAAGGCCCGGAGCGCCAGTCCGCCACCGCCGCTCGACGCCGGACGCTGCGTCGCCGAGGTTCGAGCCCCGAGACGACGCATCTCTTCCATGTGCTGGGCGGCCTGGCGGGCGGCCCGCTCGTTCGCCGCCGTCAGGTCGGCCTTGAGCCGCTGGGTCAGATCGCGCTCCCGCTCGAGCTCGCTGGTGATCCGCTCGAGCCTTGCCTTCAACAAGGCCCGTGACTCGCGGACCTGGCTGTCGCGATCGGCGTCGGCCCCAAGACGCGTCAGGTCGAGCTCACGCCGGATCTGCTCGGTCTGCTCCGTTTGTCGCTGCAGCCGCGCCTCGGTCACCCTGAGCTTCTCCATGAGGGTCGGAGCGACGACCGGTTCGGCGGCAGCCGGCTCGGCCGATTTGGTGCCCATCTCCACAAGGGACTCCAGCCGTGCGATTTCGGCCGCCTGCTCGGCAAGCTTGAGATGCAAGGAGGCAAAATCGGCGTTTGCCGGATCCAAGGCGGCACTTTCGGGTGCCGCCTCGCCCAGCCTAGACTGAAAGCTGGCAATCAGTTGAGCCTGCTCGCGCGAGCGCGTGCGCAAGGCTTCCATCTCCGCTCTGAGGGCGTATTCCGTCTCGATGCCGACGTCCGCGGCCCGGCGCCGGTCGCGGGTGCCTAGATCCGACAGATAGGCCTTGAGGCGCTCGACCTCGCCTGCGAGCTGTGCATTGATGCCCCGCGCCTCGTCGAGGCTGGCCTCCTGGCGCGACGTCGCCTCGTTGAGCTCGCCGATGGCCTGATCCCGGGCCCGCAAGAGTTGTCGCGCTTCCTCGAGCCTGCTCTCGAGCTTAGGCAGCCGATCGTTGACGGTCTGCTCCAGCACCCGACGGGCATTGTAGTGCTCGTCGCGGTCCGTTGTGAGCCTGGCCAGATCGCCTTCGAGCCGCGTCACCGCGGCATCACGGCGATTGATCTCGATGAACTGGCGATGTGCCCCGAGCTTGGCCTTCTCAATCTCGCGCTCGAGCTGATGCACTTTGACGGCGTACTCGGCCCGCATCAAATCCTTATCGGCGCGGATCTCCGCCTCGCTGATCGGGGTCGAATTGCGGATGCGCTGGCTGGTGAGTCTGACCGCGCGCGCCCAGAAGGCTGGCGCCGCGATCAACGCCACGAGCGTCGCGGCCAGGAAGCCCAGCACGACCAGCATGACCGCCTCGATCATGGATGCCGGCTCCCCCTTGCCCGCCGATCGGCATTCGCTTCAGGCTCGACAGCTCCCTCTCGGGATCGAGCCAGTCCCCCATCCCTCTTAGAGCAGATTCAGAATGGGTTCCAGGTCGGCGCCTGCGTGTATTTGAGATAGCCCACATTGGCGCCAAGCCTGAGCCCAAGTCCTGCGCGAATGGGCGCCAAGGTGACCCGCTCGTCGCTCATATATGTGATGCCGACACCGCCGACGACATAGGCCGAACCCGAGACACCGCCGAAGGTCGAGTAGATGTCTTGCGGGCTGTGCAGATTATAGACCAAAATCATCGTCTTGGATCCTTCGGCGCCAAAATCGTAGCCGACCGATGGACCTTGCCAGAAGACCTTGTGCTGACCGGCATTGCGGGTCACCAGGGTGCCTTCGCCATAGCGCAGGCCGGCGACGAACGCACCACCGCCCTCCTCACCGAGAATGTAGCCGTTCGGCCGACCACTCTGCTGGAAAGCGTATTCGATGACGCTCGCGAGGCCTTCCGTCACACGGCCGAAGAAGCGATGCCCGGCGCCCTTGATCTCGTCGATCGTAAAGGTGTCGTCCTGGGCTGCACCGTAGGGCGGCGGCGCGGGGTCGTAGGTTTGACCGGCGCCGTCGTAGGACGGTGGCTGATAGGGGTCGTTGTAGCTTGGGGCAACATATTTCTTTTTCTTCTGGGGCTGGTAGGCATCATCACCATCGTTCGAATAATCGTCAGACGGCGGCTCGTAGGCCGGAGCGCTGTCGGCCGGGTCGCCATAGTCCGACGACGCCGGTGGCGCCGCATACGGGTCCGGCTCGTAGAGATTGCCGTTCTGCTCATAGCCATTGCTCGACGACTTGAGCCAAGGCAGATCCTCCGCCGACGCCGGCAGGCTGATAACCACCGCGGCGCTGCCGAAAAGCACCGGCAAGATCAGGTCTCGAATTCGTTTCATGTTGGGCCGTCTCTCAAGGGACGTCATGGTGCAACAAGGCCTTCTGGGCCAGTCGATGTGCCTACGCACCGGCACCGATCCGGCGGAAATGTTCCCGAGCAAATTCAACGAAACTATGACCTGCTTCGCGCATCCGACAGAGTTGATTGTGACTGATTCGCTCGACGGATGCCCGTGACCCGGCCATCGGTGGGCAGCCGTGATCGGAAAGCTTCAACGATAAGAGTGTGTTGACGAGCTTCCACGGCAATGCTTGGCACCCAAAGGCCGAGCATGTATCTCCTCTCTAGCGCGGCTCGATCCTTGTCCCGCCTCGGGTCATCGGGTGCCGGTCAGGCACGGCGGCGCCGGTGTTCGCAAACCGAAGGGGGAAGGCATGAGCAATCCGGTTTCGGTCGATGACCTGGAGCTCGCTGCCCTCATCTCGAGCAAAATCTGCCACGATGTTATCGGTCCGGTCGGCGCGATCTACAATGGGCTGGAGGTCCTTGACGAGGACAGCGACGAGGACAGCCGCGCCTATGCGCTCGACGTCATTCGCAGCTTCACCGAGCAGGCCTCGGCCAAGTTGCAGTTCGCGCGCTTTGCCTTCGGTGCCGCCGGCTCTGCCGGGGCCGTCATCGACCTTTCGAATGCGGAAGCCATAACGCGCGGCTTCATCGGCACCAGTAAGCAGCGGCTCTCTTGGCAGGTGCCGCCAGGGCATATGGCCAAGGACTACGTGAAGTTACTGCTCAACATGGTCGCGGTGGCCCAGACCGCTTTGCCACACGGCGGCGAGATAGCGGTCTCCCTCAAGGGTCGGCTCGAGCGACCGGAGTTGCATGTCCACTGCAGTGGGCCTAAGGCCCGGCTGCCAGCCCACTTGCCCGACTTCCTGTCGGGCGCCCGCAAGAACGGCCTCGATCCACTGTCGATCCAGCCCTATTACACCTGCCGGTTGGCCGAAACGGCAAAGATGCACCTTTCGGTTGCCATGTCGGGCGCAGATGTTGTTCTACTCGCGTCGCCGATCGACTAAGTACGATCGAGCCATACAGCCTTAGATTGTTATTAACCGATCTCTCCGACACTCCCGTCAACGCTGGGAAGGTCGTGCATTTTCGGGCGGCCGTCGGATTTTTGTCTTGAGGGTTACTATGAAGCATTGTCTGGTCGTGGATGACAGCGACGTTATTCGTCGGGTCACCAAGCGCCTGCTCGAGGAGATGAACTTCACCTCGACGGAGGCGGAGAACGGACAGGAGGCGCTCGAGCGCTGCCGTCGCGCCATGCCGGATTTCATACTGCTCGATTGGCAGATGCCGAACATGATCTCGGCGGACTTCATATATTTGCTGCGCAAAGAGGTTGGCGGCGATTCGCCGATCGTGTTCTATTGTACCTCGGAGAACGACGTCGAGGACATCTCGCGGGCGCTCGACGCGGGTGCCGACGACTACATCCTGAAGCCTTATGACCGGGAAGACCTAACTGCACGATTCACGGCCAACGGCTTGATTTAGCCTTATTCTCAGGTCGAGCCGTCTTTCAAATGCCGCCATAGGGCTGGTAAGCTCCCACCTCGAACGTACGGGGAGTCCGCGGCATGTCGGACGGTGGCGTTACACCGGTCTCAAGGCTGTTCCTGTTGGCACGCAGCAGCGCCGACGCCGACGTGTCATTGGCGGTCGACCGGATTGTCCGCGATGCCGGACATGAGAGTCGCGTTCAGGGGCAACATGGCAGCGGTGCAACGATCGAGGGTTCGTCCGACGAAAACCCGCCGACGACGATCGCCTTCGTCTCGGACGACTTCCATGGCTCCAGACAATGCCGCGACGCCTACCATCGCCCGCTCGCCGATGACCCCGGAAACGAGCGCGGCCGCCTGATTGCGTTTCGCGTCGCCGACATCGCGTGTCCGGCCTTCCTGGCGCCCACGGCCTATGTCGATCTCGTGCCGATCCTCGCCATCGAGGATGACGGCTCGCGCGAGCAGACGTTCCGAGATGTCGTGTTGGCGGCGTTGGGCCTCAGTCAGAGCGATGCGGCGGATCCCTATTGCCGTCCCGCCAAGCACCCCCGTCCTCCTTCGCTGGCCGAGGCCGTCGACTTCCTCATTACGGAATCGGAGCGAGCGGATCTGGGACGGACTGCGCTTGCTCCCCTGGCCGAGGCTCTGGCGAGCGACCCGGCCTCACTGCGGCTGGCGGCCCGGCTGCTCGCTGCACGCCCGAACGCCGATCCGGCCGTCTATCTCGAGGCGTTGGCCGAGCATACAAAGCCGGTCTCCGATTTCCCTCACTATCCGGCATCCTACCGCGCTGCCGTGCTGACCTCGTTCGAGCTGGTGGAGCACGAGCCGGCGATGCGTGGACATGCCGCTACGAGCCTCCTCGCCCTTGCTGCCTTTGCCCCGACGCCGCTCGTCGCGAGCGAATGGCTCGATGGTTCGCCTTTGTCGTTCCCGGACGAGATCAGGCCCTTCATTGCCGACAAAGCCTTGCTTCGCTCGGCGTTGACATTGCTGTCCGACCTCGGCCTCGTTGCCTGGCACCCCTCGGCCCGCGCCTTCTCCGTCTACCCGATGTTACAGAGTGTCGTTCGCGACCTCCTCGTGGAGGCGGGTCAGGCCGAGGATTGGCGCCGGTGCGGGGCGCATCTCGGCGAGTGCCGCCTGGCACCCGCTCTTGCGACTGGCGAAAGCGAATCCCACGGCGACCGGAGCCCGCGACCGCGAGCCCCAGCACCGGAAGTGGCTCGGCGCGAACCGGAAAACGCGACACCGAAGCCACCCGCCGGCCAGCCAAACGGCACCTCTGGGCCCTCGCCGGAGGCACGGCGGGACACGGCGCTCGCGGCCTTCGAGACCGGCGAATTACACACGCACAAGGGCGAGACGAACCGCGCGCTCGCCGCCTTCGAGACGGCACGGGCGATCTTCCAGGATCTCGCCGATGCCGAGCCCCAGACGGCACAGGCGCAAGCCGACCTTGCGGCCACCCACGCCAAGATCGGCCTCACTTATGCGGCGGCCGGCAAGACCGACGAAGGGCTCCACTGGCTCGACTCTTGCCGGGCCCTCATCGTCCGCCTCAGCAGGCGCGAGCCCGACAGCACGCTCTGGCCGCGCTATCTCGTGTCGCTCGACGCCCAGATCGCCGACATCGGGGCGACCTTGCCGCCAGTGCCTCCGTCCGCCGTAACCGACAGGCGTCGAACAACATCCGCCTGCTCACCCCAGGGCGGCGAGACAGTCCGCCGCCTCGTGCAGGCGCTCAAGGAGCCCGACGACGAGCGGTTGCCATCCGCCGCCGATCCAAACGGCGACGAAGAGCCGCCACCGCTCGTCATCGAGGCGGATCGTGCGCCGCCGAGGGTCTTCGCCGAAAACGGTGAGGTGCCGATGCTGCTCGAGGCCGACGCAGCGACAGCCGGGAGCCATCGCCGCACCTCGTCGACCGGCCTCAACGGCTCCACGCGCGACCCCGGCGTCCACCTCCTCCCGGAAACCGGTTCGCTCGGTGGCGCCATCGATCCGCTCGACCCCGGCCAACCGCGGAAAACCGGATTTCTCGCCCGCCTCTTCGGTCGGCGCGACGTCTGAGTGACGCCCGCCTGGCAACATCCAAATTGACGCTTCGCTCGTACCTCCGCATGATGAGCGTCATGCTGGCCGGCCTGACCATTCGCACCTATGTTCCTCGCGATGAGAGCGCCCTACTCGCCCTCGTGCGCGAACTGCAGGCGCACGAGGGCCATCTCTACGACCGCATGAAACCTGTCGAGGCGATTGGTACCTGGTATGTTGCCGAGCTGGAGAAGCAGTGTGCCGAGAGTTCCGGCCATATCCTGGTCGCCGAAAGCGAGGGGGCGATCGTCGCCTATGCGACCATCCTCTGCCGCGTCGAGGATGACTCCATCGACGAGGTGCCGTTCACTTACGCCTATGTCGGCGACCTTGCCGTGACGCGCGCTTGCCGCGGCCAGGGTATCGGCAAGGTCATGCTCGCCGAGTGCGAGCGGATCGCGCGCGAAGCCGGAGCCCGTTGGCTCCGCATCACCGTCCTTGCCCGGAACGGTGAGGCCCGGGCGGCCTACAGGTCCTTCGGTTTCGCAGAGCAGTTCATCGGCTTGGAGAAGCCGATCGGCTGAAGTCGACCCTGCGAAGATCGGCCGGAGGGCATCGAACCTCGATGGATCAGACCGCAAGGCGCGTTCCGGTCGTTCATGTTGCACGATTGGCGCTTCCGCCGAACGGTGCTGATACCGCTGGGCCGTGAAGTTCATCATTGCTCATCGGATGATGTACGCACTTACCCCAATGGGCAAATCGCGTTCAATACGGTGTTGGACCGCTATCGCGCAGTCGCATGGAGATGTCATGCGTCCAGCGGCACGATCGCGGCGGGGTTTCCCGTGAACGGGTGCTCCGCAAAGGAGCCGATGATGTGGAGTGGAACGGCAGCCATACGCCTCAGACCACGAACTGCAACGCTCGCAACACCTCGTAGAAGCTTGCCGTGCCAAGCCGCACCTTGCGCTCGCCCGCGTGCTCCATGCCCGGATAGAAGCTCATCTTGTGAGCGGTGACGGGATCGCCATAGATGATCTCCAGCGAGAATGTGTCCGGCAGCTTGGCCAGGCATGGCTTCAGATCGCCCCGTAGCGCCGACGTCACGCCCTCGCGTATGGCATCGCGGGCGCCGGCCGGCGTCATCGTGTTCGTTGCAGCCCCCGTGCCGCGCTTCACGGCGAGCGTCACTATCGCCGGGTTGAAGACGTTCAGCTCGTCGCACAAGCCCGCGTCGCCCGATACGAAGGCGAGCGGCACCTTGACGAGCGCCGCCGCATAGGCATGCATCACGGCTTCCGACACGCGCACGCCGTTCAGCCGCATGTCGACGGCTTTGCCCGAAAGCGTATGCGCAAGCGCATTCGCCTCGCTGCCGGCAGACGCATGGTAGCCGATCATGACGACGGCATCGAAACTCTTGTCCAGTCCCTCGACCATGCCGAAGGGATGCCCCGACCAACCGCGGATGATCCGCACGTCGGCCGGCAGCCGGTCGATCAGAATGTTGCGGCCAGAGGAATGTGCATCCTTGACGACGATCTCGTTTGCACCAGCCGCTTTCGCGCCCTCGATGGCGGCCAGCGTCTCGCCCGTCATCAGCTCGCGGAACTCGGCATATCGCGGGTGCTCGATCTCGGTCTCGTCCCAGTCGAGCGAGCCGGCGATGCCCTCGATGTCGACGCTGATGTAGACCTTCATGACACCCTCACCTCCGTCCCCAGGCCACATAGGGCCCGTTACGATACCCGGGCTTGCCGTAGCGGAACACCTCACCCTCTGGCGTCAGCATCGAGCCGCCCGCGGCCCTCAGCACCGCATCGCCGGCGGCGGTATCCCACTCGTTCGTCGGCCCGAAACGCGGATAGACGTCGGCCTCGCCGCGCGCGACGAGGCAGAATTTGAGCGAGGAGCCGGCCGAGATCGTGCCGGCGATGGTGTAGCGGGCGAGATAGTCCTGGCTCGCCTGGTCGAGATGCGACCGGCTGACGGCGGCGACGAGGCCCGAGGCGGGTGCCGGTCGTGCCCGGATGGCGGTCTGCGTGCCCTCCCGCGCCTCGACGGCGTGGCCTTGGGCGTCGACCCAGTAGAGCCCCCCTTTGACCGGCGCATAGACGACACCCAGCGCCGGCACACCCCGCTCGATCAACGCAATGTTCACGGTGAACTCGCCGTTGCGCGAGACGAACTCTTTCGTACCGTCCAGGGGATCGACGAGGAAGAAGCGATCTGGGGGGCTGAGGCTGTGGGAAGCGGCGTTCTCTTCGGAGACGATGGGGATCTCGGGGGCGGCGGCATTCAACCGCTCCAAGATCAAGGCTTCCGCCCGCTTGTCGGCCTCGGTGACAGGCGAGCCGTCGGCCTTGCGTTCGGTGGCGAAATCCCGCTCGTAGATCTCGCGTATGAGCCGGCCGGCATCGAGCGCGGTGCGGTTCATCTCGGAGATGAGGGTTGAGCAGTCGGTCACAGGCGTCTCCTCCAGGAACACGCGGTCATGTCATGCGGCAGCCGGGGAGGCAAGGCCGGGCAATACCCCTCCGGTCCCGGCGCAGGGGCCATGCTTTCGGTGCTCTGGACAGGGGCCGGGCGGAGCCGCACAATGCCGCAACATCCGCGCCCCGAGGAGACCGCCATGAGCCAGAGCACCGTCACGCAGTTGCGTCCCAACATCGACAACTGGGAGGCGCGCTGCGACCTTGCTGCGGCCTTCCGCTGGACCGCCCGCCTCAACATGCATGAGGCGGTCGCGAACCACCTCTCGCTCGCCGTCTCCGAGGACGGCAAGCAGTTCCTGATGAACCCGAACGGCCGTCACTTCTCGAAGATCAAGGCATCCGAGCTGTTGCTGCTCGACGCGGATGACCCTTCGACCATGGACCGGCCCGATGCCCCGGATCCGACCGCCTGGGATCTGCACGGCGCCATCCACCGCAATGTGCCAGGAGCTACCTGCATCCTGCACGTGCACTCCAAATTCGCGCTGGCCCTGGCCTGCCTGGCCGATTCGGCCCTACCGCCGATCGACCAGAACACCATGCGATTCTATGACCGCATGATCGTCGACGAGAATTTCGACGGCATGGGACTGGGCGACGAGGCGGAGCGTGTCAGCCACGCCTTCCGCGACAATCCCGGGAAGACCATCATGGTCATGGGCAACCATGGCGTCATGGTCACGGCTCCGACGGTCGCGCAAGCCTTCGACGAGCTCTATTATTTCGAGCGCGCCTGTGAGACCTATATCACGGCACTCTCGACGGGTAAGCCGTTGCGCATCGCCTCCGACGCCGTCGCCAGGAAGACCCGCGATCAGTGGCTGAACTATCCGGGCGGCTGCATCCTGCATTTCAACGAGCTGAAGCGCATTCTCGACGAGGAAGGCTCCGATTACCGTCGCTGAGCTCCGGATCACCCGCTACGCAGACATTGTCGCGGCGCTCGCGGGCAGTGGCTTGGTCGCGCGTGGCGGAACCGAGGTTCTCGCCGGCGAGCTTCCCGAAAGCGTCCATGCCCATACGGTGGTGCTCATCGGCACCACCGGCGGAATGGGTTTCGAGGCGTTCCTCTGTGGGCGACGGGACGAACCCAATCCGATGGACCGGTGGTCGAAGCGGGTGGTCGACCCGATCGCGGCGTCCCTTGGCGTCCGCGCAGCCTATCCGAACGACCGGCCCTACCTGCCCTTCCAGCGCTGGGCCCAGCGTGCCGAGGATGTGCACCCGTCTCCGCTCGGGTTACTGATCCATCCCGAGCACGGGCTCTGGCACGCCTTTCGGGCGGTGCTGCTCATTCCAGGTGCTGTCGAGGGCCTACCGGTGCACGCCGGCAAAGCCAGCCCCTGCGAGAGTTGCGCCGAGAAGCCATGCCTCGGTGCCTGCCCGACCGGCGCCTTTTCCGGAACGAGCTATGACGTCGGGGCCTGTGCCGCCCACCTTCGTGCCGATACTACGCCCCGCTGCCTGATCCTTGGTTGCAGAGCGCGCGACGCCTGTCCGGTCGGCACTTCGAGCCGTTACGGCGATGCGCAGATCCGCTTTCACATGCAGGCCTTCGCGAGGGCGCGCGGGATCGAGACTGTGGACACCTGATAAGACGGCCGGTGGAACGGTCAAGTCACCGCCAGGAATGCGGGTGGCACGCTGTCGGTCAGCCAGACTCCGTTGTCCGCCTGATAGAACGCGTGACCCGAGGCTCGCATGGCGATGGTATCGACGACCAGGACGACGGGCTGGCCGTGCCGTTGCCCGACGGCGAGCGCCGTATCGCGCTCGGCGGTGAGGTGCACCTGCCGGCGGCTACCGCGCTGCAATCCCTCGGCCAAGATCGACACGAGGAAGCGGGTCGCCGTCCCGTGATAGAGTGCATCGGGCGGAATGGCCTCGGCGACGCCCAGCCCAACGTCGACCGAATGTCCCTGCGCAGCGCGAATGCGGGTGCTGTCGGGGGAGAGCGTGAACCGCCGCTTGTCGTTCGTCTCGACCACATGAACGAGCTCGTCGCGTGTGAGCGACGTGCCGCTGGCAGCGGCTTTCTCGATCAGCAGTTCGACCGACGCCCAACCTTCGCTGTCGAGCGTGAGACCGATCGAATGAGGGTTGTGCCGCAGCACAAAGCTGAGGAACTTGCTGATGCGAACCGCTCGCGGCTCGGCCGGCGGCAGAGGTGCCTGGTCGGACATGGCCCCTCAAATGGTGACGGATCGCCGACGCGTCAAGGAGCGTCGAGTTGATCGCCGTGGTCGCCGCCTCACACGTCGTAGTGCCTGCGATACCAGGCGACGAACCGCTTGACACCTTCCTCGATCGGTGTCGAAGGGCGGAAGCCGACCGCCGACGTCAACGCATCGACATCGGCATAAGTCTTGGGCACATCGCCGGGCTGGAGGGGAAGGAAGGTCTTCCGGGCTTCCTTGCCGACGGCCTTCTCGATGGCGGCGATGAAGGTCATCAACGACACGGGATTGTTGTTGCCGATGTTGTAAAGACGATAGGGCGCCGACGATGTCGCGGGATCCGGCACGTCGCCGGTCCAGTCGGGATTGGGAAGCGCGACATGGTCGAGCGTCCGCACCACGCCCTCGACGATATCGTCGATGTAGGTGAAATCACGCTCGTGCTGACCGCGGTTGAAGACGTCGATCGCCTCACCGGCGATGATCCTGGCGGTGAACTGGAACAACGCCATGTCGGGCCTGCCCCATGGTCCATAGACCGTGAAGAAGCGGAGCCCCGTCACCGGCAGCCGGTAGAGATGCGCGTAGGAGTGCGCCATCAACTCGTTCGATTTCTTCGATGCCGCGTAGAGGCTCAGTGGATGATCGACATTGTGATGGACGCTGAAGGGCATCTGCGTGTTGGCGCCGTAGACAGAGCTCGATGAGGCAAAGACCAGATGCTCGACGCCGTGGTGACGGCAGCCCTCGAGAATGTTCAACGTGCCAACGATATTGGAATCGATATAGGCGCGCGGATTCTCCAGCGAATAGCGGACGCCGGCCTGGGCGGCGAGGTGCACGACCCGTTCCGGCCGCTCGCTGCGGAATATCTCCTCGATCAGCGGCCGGTCCTCGAGATCGCCTTTGACGAACCGGAAGCGGTTATGAGGCGTCAGTTGGGCGAGCCGGGCCTCCTTGAGCCTCGGATCATAATACGCGTTGAGATTGTCGAGACCGACGACCTCGTCACCTCGCGCGAGGAGTGCCTGCGCCGCATGAAACCCGATGAAGCCGGCAGCCCCTGTGAGGAGAACTCTCACGCGGCGGCCCGTCCGCCCGCGAGATAGCTCTCGAGCCAGGGCGTGCGGTAACCGTCCTCGCGCCACATGATGGGAAAGAAGCTCTCATCCATCTCCAGAGTCCCGGCCTTCTTGTAGCGACCATAGACGTAGCCGATGTTGGTCGGATGGAAGCGCGCGGCCGACGAGGCCGCATGGGTGATGACCGAACGGCGTGGCGCCGTGCCCCGGTTGTCGCGCGATCCGTGCCAGGTCTGCCCGTGATGGAAAACGGCGGTACCGGCCTTGACGACGATCGGCACGATCTCGGGATTGGCGACGCCCGCCGCCTTCGCCGCGGGGTACATGTCCTCAAGCGGATCGTCGGGGGCGTGGAACTGCTTGATCGGTGGCGCTACCGGCCAGAGATGCGACCCCCTCACATACTCGATCGTGCCCTGGTCGGCGCGCGTGTCGTCGAGCGTTATCCAGCAGGTCATGAGCTCCGGCGGATCGATCCAGCGCTGATAGCTGTCGTCCTGGTGGAAACCCAACGGCTTGGTGCCCGGCGGCTTCCAGATGACATTGTCCTGGTTCATCCGCGCGCCCGGCCAGCCGCGGAGCCTGGCGCAGGCTTCGCCGACATCCTCTCGGAGCACGATCCGGGCGATGGTCCGGTCCGATTTCCAGCCATTGCAGATCTGGCGGGTGATGTCGGGCCGATCCTTTCCGGTCTTCCAGTTCCACTCGTCGGGATAGAGGCCGGTCTCGAAGGTGCCGTCGAAAAGTGGCTCGAACCGGCTTCGCGCCGCCTCGATCTCGGTCGGATCCAACACGTTCTCGACGATCACGAAGCCGTCGGCCGCGAATGTTCGGAAATGCTCGCCTGTGAGAGATATGCGCGCCATGCTGTGTCTCGCCGTTTTCGTCGGGCTGGACGACTGGTGCCACAGAGGCGCGCGCGCATCAAGGTGACCTGCCGACAACCGTGGATGCCGGGCTCTGGTGGCTCGCTGCGAAGGTCGATTTGGCGTATGATTTGCCGACAAGGCTGGCGCAAGCGAGGAGTGCCTGGCGGTGACCGGATCGACCTATGTTTTCGACGCCTACGGCACGTTGTTCGACGTGCACGCAGCAGCGGGGAAGCACAAGGCGGCCGTCGGCGCGGATTGGGAGCGCTTCTCGGAGCGCTGGCGGGCGAAGCACCTCGAATATACCTGGGTGCTGTCGATGATCGGCCGGCATACCTCCTTCCGGAAGCTTCTCGAGCAGAGCCTGGATACGGCTGCAGCATCGATCGGCGGCATCACGGCAGAGACGCGAGGAGCGCTCCTCGAGGCCTATGACGCGCTCGATGCCTTTCCGGAGGTCAAGGCGGTGCTGGCCGAGCTCAAGAAGAGGCGGGCGCGGCTCGCCATCCTGTCGAATGGCGACGCCGACATGCTGCAGCGTGTCGTCGCATCGGCCGGTCTCGGCGACCATCTCAATGCCGTCTTCACGGTGGCCGAGGTCGGGGTCTTCAAGCCATCTGCCCGGGTCTACCGCTATGCGACGACCAAGCTCGGTGTCGACAAGGCCCAGATCACCTTTGTCTCGGCAAACCGCTGGGATGTGGCCGGCGCCCAGGCCTTCGGCTTCAAGACGATCTGGCTCAATCGCGCCGGCGCCCCGGACGAGTATCCGGATCTCCCGCCCGCCAGGGTGATCGGAGATCTGGGAGAGCTCCTCGGCTAGCGCCTCTGGCTGACACCGGCCTTTCCAGACAGCGTGAAAGCTGTAAGCTCAGAGGCCTTGCCTCTTGCCCCCGAAGGCGTTTCCAACGGCAGCCCCTTGCATGCGCTCGTCCGTCCTCGATCGTCTGGATCTCTCACGTGCCGCTTTCGGGTGGATCGCGCTCTATGCGACGATCATCGGCGCCTGGGTGATTCTGTTCGCCGTCACGGCGGAACATGCGACGCGCCTGCCTCTCGAATGGCTTGGACCCGGCATGCGCTGGCTTGGACCGCTCCTGCCCGCTGCCTGGCAGAGCGGGGGGCTTCCGCCGCTGTTGGCCGCCCTCTGCCTGTCCGGTCCCGGAGCGGGCGACGGTTCACCCCTCATCGTCTTTCACATGTGGGCGCTGATGTCGCTGGCCATGATGCTGCCGACGGCGTTGCCGGTGATGGCCGCCTATCGGGATATGACGGCGGGCAACAACGAACTGATGCCCAGCCTCGGGCTCGTGGCCTTCGCGACGGGATACATCCTCGTCTGGCTCGGCTTTGCCGCCCTCGCCTCAGCGGGCCAGGTGGCCCTCGCCGGTGCCGGCCTTCTCGATCCGGGTGGACGCCTCGGCAGCGGCCTCGCGGCCTCGCTTCTGATCGCGGCCGGGCTCTATCAGCTGAGCCCGATCAAGGCGATGTGCCTTGCTCATTGCCGCTCGCCGGTGATGACACTGATGGCGCGGTGGCGCGCAGGCCTCGGCGGCGCCGTGCGGATGGGCCTCGGCAACGGCCTCTACTGTCTCGGCTGCTGTTGGGCACTAATGCTGCTGGCCTTCGTCGGCGGCACCATGAACCTCGTCTGGATGGGTATCGCAACCGTGCTGATGGCGCTCGAGAAGCTGCCGCGCATCGGCCGGCCGCTTACACTGCCGCTCGGCATCGCGCTCGTATCGGCGGGCGCGATGCTCCTCGTCTCCCTCATGGCATCGCCGCAAGGCTGATTGAAGAAAGGATACACAATGGACGCCTGGTCGCTCAAGGGCGAGCTCATCCTTAACTGCAACTGCACGGTCTTCTGCCCTTGCGTCATCTCGCTCGGCAAGCATCTGCCGACGGAAGGTCACTGCCAGGCCTGGGCCGGCATCCGCATCGACAAGGGCAAGCACGGCAAGACCAATCTGGGCGGTCTCAATGTCGCCCTGCTGCTCGAGATTCCGGAGCGCATGGCACGCGGCAATTGGACGGCCGCTGCCTGGATCGACGAGCGGGCGAATGATGCGCAGTTCGACGCCCTGGTGCAGATCCTCTCCGGCAAGGCCAAAGGCTCGACCGGCATTTTCTCGATCGTCGTCGGTAGTTTTCTCGGCGCCGAGCGCGCGCCGGTCACCTACGAGAACGACGGCGTCAAGCGCCGGCTGACGGTGCCGAAGAAGATCATGGGAGAGGTGCAGCCGATCCCGGGCGGCAAGCCCGGCGAGGCCGTGGTCGTCAAGAACTCGCAATATTGGATTGCACCCGACATCGTCGTCGCGGAAGCGACGCAATCGCGGGTCCGGGCCTTCGGACGCGTTTGGGACTTCGCTGGGCGCAGCGCCGAGATCTGCCAGATCGATTGGAAGGGACCGTAGCTACTCCGCCTTCGCCATCTCCTCGGTCAGCCCCGGCGGCAGTTTCTGCCAGGGGTAGCCGACGCGACCGGTTTCGTAGCCGAGCCGGAACAGCTCCTTCATGTAGACCTTGTCGAATGGCTCCTTCGCCTGGAGCAGGAAACCCGGGGGAATGGCACCGTAGTTGAAATCCATGTGCTGGGCGCGCGACTTCAGATAGATGCGGTAGAGATCACCGACGCCCTGCGATTTGATCAGCGTCGACACCGATCGCCCGACGATGTCGAAGGTCTTGTCGTTCGTCGCCTGGTACTCGGGCGTGACCTTCGTGTTGCGGATGACGTAAAGGTGCAGTCGCGGCCGCTTCCGGCCGGCGCCGACGAAGGTTTTCGCGAGGGCATCGAAGGGCAGGAAGAAGGTCTGATTGATGGTGCCGCCATCGACGTGCATCTCCTCGAAGGTCTTGCCACCGGCACGGACCTTGATGCGGACCGGCGGAAACACGCCGGGAACCGAGGCGGAGGCGAGCAGCACGCTGCGGAACAGCTCGAGGCTTTCGGCCGTACCGCGCTTGGCGATCGCGCCCATGTCCCAGATGACCGCGCGCTGCGCGTCGATATTCGTCGTCGCGATGAACAATCGCCGGCCGCGCTCATGCTCATGCGCGACCGCGGCGAGTAGGCGACCGTCCACGAAGCGGGCGATCTGGGCGGCGAGCGGCGTCGAGTCGGCCAACGCGTCGCCGCCGAGGATGCCGGAGACGACATTCAGGGAGGCGATGTCCTTCGTCTCGATGGTCGTGTAGACCTCGGTAAGCTGCCGGTCGTAATCGGGGCCGAGGAACGCGAACGGGGCGATGAGCGCCCCCGTCGAGACGCCCGTCACCATCTCGAACTCGGGCCGGGTGCCGGCTTCGGACCAGCCCGCGAGCACGCCGGCCCCATAGGCGCCGTCGCCGCCACCTCCGGACAGGGCCAGGTAGCTGACATCGACCGGCTTGGCGCCATCGGTCGACGCGAATCGTCCCGACGCTTTCAGTTGCTCCAATCGTGCTCCGAGCGATGCATCGAGCGCGGAAGATTCCGCATCGCCCCAGGAGCGCACGTCCTCGTAGCCTGCGACCTCCGCGTTGGCGGCGAGTTCCTCCGGCATGATCTCACGGGGAATTGCCCCGGCGCAGGCGACAACGAGGAGCGAGATCAGCGCGGTGACAGCGAGGCGTGCCGATACTCGCAAGCGCGTAGGCATGCGGACACGCTCTCGCGTTGGCACACCTCGCCTCGACATCACAACCACGCTCCGCTCGCACGACCCCGGCTGTCATAGACCGAGCGCAGCACAATCTCCAGCATCTCCGATAGCCTCTCCACGGGCATATCGACAGGTACCATGCACGCTCGATCGTCGTTGACCGCCACAATTGGCGGAGGCACCCTACAGGCCAAGCATCTCGTCCTTCTACATCTGTTGTCGATCCTGCGACAGAAGAAGAAATGCCCATCATCATAGCCCTCCGGGCGAGCCCGGAGGGCTATGCGTAAGGAACGAAGGACGAGATGCCACTCGCCTCCCCCGAGACGGTCCCGGCCCTGGCGCTCGATGGACGTGCCCTGGAGACCTCGACGGACGTGGCCCGGTTCTTCGGACTGCCGCCGGGCCGCTTGATCTACGCACTCTACAAGGCACCTGCCGTCGAGCGCTATCGCCATTTCGAGATCCCGAAGCGGACCGGCGGCATGCGCCTCATCTCGGCGCCACGGGGCATCGTTCGCGACTGCCAGGAGACGCTCGCGCCCCGCCTGCAGGCAATCCACGACGCCCATCCGAGCGCTCACGGCTTCATCAGGGAGAAAAGCGTCGTCACCAATGCAAGCGGGCATGTGGGGCGGCATTGGGTTCTCAACATCGACCTCGCCGACTTCTTTCCGACCATCAATTTTGGCCGCGTGCGCGGGTTGTTCATGGCGCCGCCTTTCCGAATGGGGGCGAAGGCCGCAACCGTCATGGCTCAGATCTGCACCTACCGGAACGGCCTGCCGCAGGGCGCGCCGACCTCGCCGGCCCTGTCGAACTTCATTGCCGCCGCCCTGGACCGCCGGTTGACGCGACTGGCGAAGGAGCAGCGATGCCGCTACTCACGCTATGCCGACGACATCACCTTCTCCTCGGATCAACCAGTGTTTCCGCCGGCGCTCGCCGTGCTCGACGTCGCCGCTCCACCTGAGCGGCAGGTGCAGGTCGGCCCGGCGCTCGACGAGGCGATCCGGCTCTGTGGATTTTCCGTCAATGCCAAGAAGGTGAGGTTGCAGGGGCGTCATCGGCACCAGAGCGTCACTGGCCTCGCCGTCAACCGCACGGTCAACGTCGCGCGGACGCGCATCCGCCGCATCCGCGCCATGCTGCACGCCTGGGAGAAACACGGTATCGAGGCAGCGGCAGCCGAGCACTTCACCAAGTATGGCCGGACACCGCAGGGTGGCCTGCCGGAACGACCTGCCGCGGCCTTCCGCAATGTCGTCTATGGACAGCTCGCCTTCGTGAAGATGGTGCGCGGCCAGACAGATCCGGTTTTCCTGAAGCTCTGCGCTCGTCTCATCGACCTCGATCCCAATCCCTCCCGCTTCGTCCGGCAGATGGTGTTCGGGGCCGACGATTTCGAGATTTTCATCAGTCATGCGAGCGAGGACAAGGTGGCGATCGCCCGCCCGATCTTCGAGGCCTGCGAGCGCTATGGCCTCAAGGCCTTCCTCGACGAGGAGCACATCGGCTGGGGCCAGAGCTTCACCAAAAAGATCAACACTGCGCTCGGCGCCGCCCGCACGATCGTCGTCATCGTCTCCTCCAACTCTGTGACGAAGGACTGGCCGCTCACCGAAATGAACACCGCGCTCGGCATGGAGGCCTCTGGGTCGAAGACGGTCGTGCCGGTGATGGTGGGAAAACCCGATCTCACGAAGCTGCCGCTGATCCGGGGAAAGCGCTGGATCGATTGGACCGGCGACGCCATGGCGGTGGCCAAGATCCTGAAGGATGCCGTCAAGCCCACGGTCGCCGAGCCGATGCCGGCGGTGCCGGAATTACCGGATTTGGCGCTTGATCGCGACGCCTCGGGCACGACCAAGCCATCGCTACTGTCTCGGATCTTCGGAAGCTGACACGACGCCCGAAGCGAGATGCACGGCCCCACGGGCCGTGCGCTGCTCATTTCCTCGCTCGTCGGCGCGACCTACGCCCCGAACCCGCGGCGAGACGTCGAGAAGCCGACGGTGTTGTCGCCGGAGCCCGCTTCCGCACTCCCACCGAAGCCAGGCTCGGTGAGCTGGACTTCGAGCTTGAGCTCGGCCGGATCGCTCGAGCGCTTGACGCGCCCATCGAAGAGCGCGCCCTGCTCGATCGACAGCGTCTTGTAGGTGATGTCGCCGTCGACCTTCGAGCCGGACTGCAGGGTCACATCCGAGCCCTTGACAGCGCCCGAGACCTCGCCCTTGACCAGGACAGTGTCGGCGGCCACGGTGCCCGTAATCCGCGCATGCTCGCCGACGACGACCGACACACCGCCGACGTTGCCCTGGATCTCGGCATCGATCTGCAAAGCACCCGCCGAAAGTATCGTGATGTCGCCGCCGATGATCTTGAGATCGCGGCCGATGACGGAGACATTGCCGTCGAAGCCGGTCGGTGCGCTCGGCAGCACGCTCCTGACCAGGGCCTGCCCCTCGATCGTCTTGGACGACTCTGCGCGCTGGAAACGATCGACGTTGGACCTGTCGGAGCCGGAACGATTGAACATGTTGGAAATACTCCCCCTATACGCAACAGCCGTAAGTAGTCTAGGGACCTCTCGTGCTCGAATTGTGACCAAAATGCTGTCATCGGGCCCGTCCAGGGACAGGCCGCGACGCTTCGCCCACCCCCTCGGCGCGTTTCGCCGGCCATGGCGGATTGCCTCGCCAGGGGGTTTTTGGCATGGTCCGCCGCGATTTCCCGGCAAAATTCGGGGATTGACAGGTTTTGCGCGCCCCTGTTCCTGACGGAAATCGGGGCGCTTCTGGTGATTCGCTTCCAAAACAAGGGGGACTACCGGTCATGGATACGATGATGTGGCTCATCATCGCCGGCGGTGCGCTATCGATCCTCTACGGGATCTGGGCCACCCGGTCGCTAATGTCGGCCGATGCCGGCAACGCAAGAATGCAGGAGATCGCCGGGGCCATTCAGGAGGGCGCACAGGCCTATCTGACCCGGCAATACACGACGATTGGCGTCGCTGGTGTCGCCATCTTCGTGATCGTCGGCCTATTGCTCGGCTGGCTCCAGGCCATCGGCTTCGCGGTCGGCGCCGTCCTCTCTGGCACGGCGGGCTTCATCGGCATGCTGGTCTCTGTCCGGGCGAATGTGCGGACCGCCCAGGCCTCGACAGTCAGTCTTGCCGACGGCCTCGCCATGGCCTTCAAATCCGGAGCGGTGACCGGTCTCCTCGTCGCGGGCCTGGCGCTGCTCGGCGTCGCCATCTATTTCTTCATATTGACCCAGGGGTTGGGCATGGAGCCGGCCTCACGGCCGGTGATCGACGCCCTCGTCGCGCTCGGCTTCGGCGCGTCGCTGATCTCGATCTTCGCTCGTCTGGGTGGCGGCATCTTTACCAAGGGCGCCGACGTCGGCGGTGATCTCGTCGGCAAGGTCGAGGCGGGTATTCCCGAGGACGATCCGCGCAATCCGGCGACCATCGCCGACAATGTCGGCGACAATGTCGGCGACTGCGCCGGCATGGCGGCCGACCTGTTCGAGACCTATGCGGTGACCGTGGTCGCCACCATGGTGCTGATCTCGATCTACTTTGGCGCCAATCCGGACATCATGAAGCTGATGATGTTTCCGCTGGCGATCGGTGCGGTCTGCGTACTGACCTCGATCATCGGCACCTTCTTCGTCAGGCTCGGCTCCAACCAGTCGATCATGGGCGCCCTCTACAAGGGCCTAATCGCCACGGGCGTGCTGTCGCTCGCAGCCCTATGGCCGATCACAGAGCGCTTCGTCGGCATGTCGACCGAGCTTACCGCCCAGGGCATGACCTTCACCGGCATGGATCTCTTCTGGTGCGGCGTCGTCGGTCTCGTCGTGACGGCGCTCATCATCATCATCACCGAATACTACACCGGCACCGGCTACAGGCCGGTCCGCTCGATCTCGGTGGCATCCCAGACCGGCCATGGCACTAACGTGATCCAGGGCCTTGCAGTGTCGCTCGAGTCGACCGCACTGCCGGCGCTCGTCATCATCGCCGGCATCATCATCACGTTCAAGCTGGCTGGACTGCTCGGCATCGCCATCGCGGTGACGACCATGCTGGCGCTCGCCGGTCTCGTGGTGGCGCTCGACGCCTTCGGGCCCGTCACCGACAATGCCGGCGGCATTGCCGAGATGTCGGGCCTGCCCAAGGAGGTGCGCAAGACGACCGACGCGCTCGACGCCGTCGGCAATACCACGAAGGCGGTGACGAAGGGCTATGCGATCGGCTCGGCGGGCCTGGGTGCCCTGGTGCTGTTCGCAGCCTATACCGAGGATTTGAAGTTCTTCGCCGCCAACGCGGCGCCGGGCTCGTTCCTCTCCGGTATTACGGTCGATTTCTCGCTTGCCAACCCGTTCGTGGTCGTCGGTCTGCTTTTCGGGGGACTCCTCCCCTATCTGTTCGGCGGCATGGCGATGACCGCCGTCGGCCGGGCCGGCGGCGCCGTCGTCGAGGAGGTTAGACGCCAGTTCAAGGAGAAGCCCGGGATCATGAAGGGCACGGACCGGCCCGACTATGGCCGTGCCGTCGACATGCTGACGCGGGCCGCGATCAAAGAGATGATCGTTCCCTCGCTGCTGCCGGTGCTCTCACCGATCGTCTGCTTCGCAGTCATCAATTGGATTGCGGGGCCCGGCAACGCCTTCGCGGCGGTCGGCGCAATGCTGCTCGGCGTGATCGTCACGGGTCTGTTCGTCGCCATCTCCATGACGGCTGGTGGCGGGGCCTGGGACAACGCCAAGAAGTATATCGAGGACGGGCATTTCGGTGGCAAGGGTTCGGAAGCCCACAAGGCGGCCGTGACCGGCGACACCGTCGGCGACCCCTACAAGGACACCGCTGGCCCAGCCGTCAATCCTATGATCAAGATCACGAACATCGTGGCTCTGCTGATGCTGGCGGTCATCGCCCACTGGTGAGATCGCCAAGCCGATCTGAAAATGACGAGGGCCCGGCAATCTGCCGGGCCCTTTGTCGTTGGTCACTGCCGTCGAAGCCGCCGGATCCTACTCAGATCGGTGGTCCGTCCTCAGGATTGAAGACCTTTTTCTTGCCGACGTTCCGGAACAGGCTCTGCAGGAAGCCCTTCTCGTGAGCCGCAGTCGGCGTCTTGCGAGAGACGACATCGATCACCTGGCCGTCCTCGAGACCGTAGTTGGCCACCCGCTCGACGGCCCCAACCTCGTTAAAATAGACCGCAACCACGCGCCGGTCGACGACCGACGGGCTGCCGAAGGCATATCCCTTCGTCGTGGTCGATATGTAGTAGTAGGTCTGTCCGTCGATGGTCGAGGTCGTGTCTGGTGTGCCGAGGGTGAGCTTGACCTCGTCAGCGCTCATGCCGGGCTGCACCTGCTGGAGATCGGTCTCGCTCAGGACGTGTCCGTGACGGTCAACCTGTGTCGCACAGCCGCCGAGCCCGAGGATCGCCAGAGTCACGCCTCCGGCCAGCAGCAGGCGCGCACGCCGCTGGGCATGGCGAGGCGCGGATTTCTGAGGCAGTATCATGCCCATGTCGGAATCACCCAATCCCCATGTCAGTTGCCTAGCCCGGCGGGCGGACCTTGGCAATGGCCGCCGTGACGCTACCGGCGGCAAACCGCACCGGTCGCAAATAGCGGAACGTATTCAAGGACTTCCCCCATGCTGACGTGGCTGAGGCAACGGCGCAGCACGGACCGGATAGCGCGCGCTCTTTATGGCTCCAGTGTGACCGCGGCCCGCGCGCCCGCCCTGTACCGCGATCTCGGCGTGCCGGATACACTGGCCGGCCGCTTCGAGATGGTCGTCCTTCACACCTTCCTGCTGATGCATCGCCTCTCGGCCGAGGGGCCGAGAGGGCGAGCTGTCGCACAGACGCTCGCCGAGGCCATGATCGAGCAGTTCGACGACGACATGCGGCAACTCGGCGTCAGCGACATCACGGTGCCTAAGAAGATCCGCAAGGTCGCCTCCGCGGCCTACGGCCGTTTTGAAGCCTACGCGGCCGCTGTCGAATCTCGTGATGGCGCAGCACTCACCGCTGCTCTCCTACGCAATGCTTTCGACAACGATCAGAGCTCCACAGCCGCCGCTGAGACGCTTGCCCGATGGATCATCGATCGGGTCACCGACCTTTCGCAGTTGCCTGCCGAAGGTCTCCTTCGGGGCGAGGCAGCTCTGCCAGGCTTCACGGGGGGGCAGACATGAGCGAGCCGAGCGCGTTTGACCTGCCGCTCTCCCATCCGCCGTGGCAGATCAAGGTCCGAAGCGTCGGCCACAGCGGCGGTGCAGGCCGGATCGAAGCCGCGCCGGCCGATCGCGAGGCACTGGCTCGGGCCCTCGACATCCTCGCCTGCGACCGCCTCGTCGTCGACTACCGGATGAGTCCGTCCGGCCGCGATCGCTTCAGAGTCTCCGGTCACATTGATGCCGACATCGTGCAGGCCTGCGTCGCGACGCTGGAGCCGGTGCCCGAGCGAATCGACGAGGACTTCGACGTTGCCTTCTGGCCCGCCGAGGACCTGGGGCAGGAGCTCCCCGAAGGCGAGATCCATCTCGACGAGGAGCGGCCCGAGCCGATCATGCACGGAGAGATCGCATTGGGGCATCTCATCTACGAGCTGATCGCCGTGGCCATGGACCCGTTTCCCCGGAGCCCGGCGGCTCCGGCATCGGATGCGGAGCCATCCGATGCATCGGCCGCCAAACCGGACAGCCCGTTCGCAGCGCTGGCGAAACTCAAGCAACCGCGTTAACCGGTTTGTCGAACCGATTCGGCGCCGCTAGGAGAAGAACACGCCGAGCACGGGCTCGCATTGCGCGCGGTCGGCCCATCGACTAAAGTCCGATCAAATATCGTTTGCAGTCAAACAACTCTTGGAGGAAGCCCGATGTCTCGACCATTCTCCCGCCGCACGGCGCTCGCGCTGGCCAGCGGCGTGCTTGCACTCGGCCTTGCCGGCGCGGCGGCCGGCGCCGCCGAGCTCAAGGTTCTCAACTGGCAGGGCTACGGCACCGACGAGAAGTGGGCGCTCGAGCTGTTCGAGGCCAAGACGGGCAACACCGTCACCCACGACTACTACAATTCCGAGCAGGAGATGCTGACGAAGCTCCGCACCTCGCCCGGGACCTACGACGTGGTGCTGATGAACAGCGTCTATGTCGCCGACGCGGTGAAGGAAGGCCTGATCCAGCCGATCGATACCACGAAGATCAGCAATTTCGGCGATCTGTCGCCGGTCTTGCGCGACTCGACGAGCTTCAATTTCGACGGCAAGCCCTATGCCGTCTCGTGGGTGTGGGGCCTGACATCTTTCGCCTACAACAGCGAGAAGGTGACATCGGCTCCGGACTCCATCAACACGATCTTCGACGATGCGGCCTTCAAGGGCAAAATCGGCATGCGCGATGACGCCATCGAGGCCGTGCAGATTGCCTCCCTCGCCACCGGTCAGGACATGAACAATCCGGCCGACCTCGGAAAGGTCAAGGAACGGCTGATGTCGCTCAAGGATCAGCTTTCGACCTTCTGGTCGTCCGAGGACGAGTGGAACAAGCATCTCTCGGCTGGTGATTTCGACATTGCCGTCTACTGGTCGGGCTCGGCGGCGCGTGCCAAGAAAGCCTTCAAGCTGCCGGTTGAGTATATTGTGCCGAAGGAGGGCGCGATCGGCTGGTTCGACGGCTTGACGGTCACCGCCGACACCAAGAACGCGGACGCCGCCCATGCGTTCATCAACTTCATGGTCGATCCCGAGTTCTACGTGAAGTGGGACAACGACGTCGGCGCACCGGCCTCGGCGAACGCGAAGGCCAACGGCATGCTGCCCGAGGACGCGATGAACCGTAAGGTGCTCGGCGACGAGGAGACGCTTAAGCGCGTACACTTCATGGCGCCGATGACGGACGAGCAACGCAAGTCCTATCAGGAGCTGTGGGACGAGGTGAAGACCGCGATCGCCAAGTAAGCGATGAACGCGCGTCAGCGCCAAAACCGAGCCATCGCCGCTCTGACAGCGCCAGCCTATGTTTGGCTGGCGCTGACTGTTTTCCTGCCGCTTGCGGCGATGCTCTATTTCAGCTTCCTGACCGTTGCTCCGATCGGCAATCGCGTACCGGAGCTCACTCTCGCCAACTACTCCGACTTCTTCAGGAAGTACATCTACTGGTACAATGCCTGGCGGTCATTTGAGTTGGGCCTCTGGGTGACCGGGATCTGTCTGGCCATCGGCTATCCTGCTGCCTTCTTCCTGGCCAAGCGCATCTCGGGGCGCTGGCGCGAAGCGCTGTTTCTGCTGATCATCCTGCCCTTCTGGTCAAATGCGCTGGTCCGCACCTTCTCCTGGACCATGGTGCTGCGCGACCCGATCGACATCCTCTTCACGTATCCTGCGATCGTCGTCGGCCTCGTGCACGCCTATCTGCCCTACGCGATCCTCACCATCTATGTTGCCTTGCAGGGGGTGGACGATTCGCTGGTCGAGGCCTCGCGGAGCCTTGGCGCGACACGGGTGCAAACCTTCCTGCGCGTCCTCCTGCCCCTCAGCATGCCGGGCGTCCTGTCGGCCGTGTTCCTGATTTTCATCCCCGTGGTCGGCTCTTTCATGGAGCCGCGGATCCTCGGCGGCAAGAACGCCATCATGCTCGGACCCATCATCGAGGGCCAGTTCATCACCGCCTTCAACTGGCCGCTCGGTGCTGCCCTCTCCTTCATGATGCTGGCCATCGTGCTCTTGATCATCGCGCTCTTCTCACCCCTCATCCGGCGCTATGCGAGGGTCGGGTGATGGAGGGCAGAACCGCTCGACATACTGGCAACTGGTTCGGCTTGGGCTACCTCGGCCTGATCCTGGCATTCCTCTATCTGCCGATCGCCGTCATGATGCTGATGGCCTTCAACCGCTCGGAGCTCTACGAGCTGCCGTTCGTCTTCGACCTCGTCTGGTTCAAGGCGCTGGCGGGCAACAGTCGGCTGCTCTGGGCGAGCTTCAACTCGGTCTGGATCGCCGTCGTCAACGCCATCGTTGCGACCACGCTCGGCACGCTCGCCGCCTACGCCTTCGCGCGCTACGAGTTCCGTGGCAAGAAGCTCATGCAGATCCTTCTGTTCCCGCCGATCACCATACCCTGGCTCATCATCGGCACATCGATGCTCATCTTCTTCTTCTGGACCGGCATCGGCAGGGGTCTGCACGCAATACTGCTCGGTCACGTTGCGCTTTCGCTCCCCTATGTCATCGTCGTCGTCGGAGCCCGGTTGCAGTCGCTCGACCCGACGATGGCCGAGGCGGCGGCGACCGCTGGCGCGACGCCACTGCAGGTCTTCCGCCGCATCACGCTCCCGCTGATGGCGCCCGGCGTCGTTGCCGCGGCGCTCTTCGCCTTCGCGGTCTCGTTCGACCAATTCGTCATCTCCTATTTCCTGGCACCACCCGGCACCTCGACGCTGCCGGTCGAGATCTACACGGCCATCCGCAAGGGCTTCACCCCTGAGATCAACGCCATCTCGACCATCATCATTCTCGTGTCGATGGGTTTGGTCCTGCTCGTCGCGCGCAACTACAAATTTGGGGGAGAGCGTTGAGATGGCCCGCGTCGATGCCGAGAATGTCAGCAAACTCTACGGCTCGGTCACCGCGCTCGATGGCGTCACCATCCATTTCGAGAACGGCGAGTTCTTCGGCCTGCTCGGCCCCTCCGGCAGTGGCAAGACGACGCTTCTCCGCATGATCGCCGGCTTCATCGATCCCGACACCGGCTCGATCGCCTTCGACGGTGAGCGCATCGACACCGTTCCCGTACACCGGCGTGGCATCGGCATGGTGTTCCAGAGCTATGCGTTGTTCCCGCATATGACGGTCGAGGACAACATCGCCTTCGGCCTCGATGTCCGCGGCACGCCGAAGTCGGAGATCGCGCCTAAGGTCGAGGCCATGCTCGACCTCGTCCAGCTCAAGGGATTCGGCGCGAGAAAGCCTCGTCAACTCTCGGGAGGACAGCAACAACGTGTGGCACTCGCTCGCGCCCTGATCACCCAGCCGCGCGTTCTGCTTCTCGACGAGCCACTCGGCGCGCTCGACCGGCGGCTGCGTCAGGAGATGCAGGTCGAACTGAAGGAGATCCAACGGCGGATCGGCATCACGACGATCTTCGTGACTCACGATCAGGAGGAGGCACTCACCCTTTCTGACCGGATTGCGATCATCGATCGCGGCAAGCTGATGCAGATCGGCAAGCCAGAAGCCGTCTACGAACGACCGGAAAGCATCTTCGCCGCGCGCTTTCTCGGCGACGCCAATGTCTTCAGCGGCACTGTCGCCGATGGCGGTCTCCGGCTGGCAAGCGGCGAGTTGATCCGTGCCGTTGGCGGCAAGACGGCTACGGCGGTGGTTCGCCCTGAAAAAATGGACATTGCGCCAACCGGTGCGGCGGTCGCCGACGATCGCAACCGTATTGAAGGCACGGTGATGCAGACCGTCTTCTCTGGCGCCAGCGTCACCTATCGCATCCGTACCGCCGCCCTGGGCGCCGAGCCGCTGCTCGTCTTCACACCCAACCGGTCGGTGGCCCCCATGGCAAAGGGAACCTCGGTCACCGTCTCCTGGTCGCCGGCCGATACTGTCGCGGTGACCGGATGAACCGTCAGCCGCTCCCCTTTGGTCCACTCGGTCGCGAGGCCGTGCATCTGTGCATCGACATGCAGCGCTTGTTCGGCGAGGCCACCGAATGGCATACGCCCGGCGTCGTCGATGTCACGCCTGCGATCGTGCGGATCTCGTCCAAGGCGCCGGACCGCAACATCTTCACACGCTTCCGCGCCCCGTTGCAGATCGAGCACGCCAAGGGACAGTGGCAGACCTACTATCAGCGTTGGCATAGCGTGCTCGCCGACCGGAACGACGAGGATCTCTATGATCTCGTGCCCGAACTCCGCCGCTTCGTGCCGCCCGGTCAGGTGCTCGACAAGCTCGGCTACTCCGCGTTCGATGCTCCATCGCTCGAGCCTATGCTGCAAGAGCTCAAGGCCGCGACGTTGATCCTCACCGGTGTCGAGACCGACGTCTGCGTTCTTTCCACCCTCTTCGGTGCCATCGATCGCGGCTATCGCATCATCCTCGTCGCGGACGCCATCGCCTCGAGCGATCCCGCTTCGCACGAGGCAACACTCGCTCACGTCATTCCCCGCTTCGACCGACAGGTCGAGGTCACTGATACCGCCTCGCTCGTGGAGCACTGGCACCCATGACCTCCATTCTCGAAACCCCCAGCGTCGCCGTATCCCGCGCTTGGAACAGCTGGGCGGCCGACAATTATCTGGAGATGATTTTCAAGCCGCTCGGTGTCCGCGTGACACCAATCGTCTATTCCGCTGCGCAGACGATCGCGCGCACCATCGGCCCCGGGGCGGATGTCGTGCTCGGTCCACATGCGACCGACGGCTCGCATGTGGAGATTGCCTTCTCACACGCCGGCACCGAACTTGAATGGCTGTGGCATCGAGATGGCGATCCCTATGCCCTCGAAGGTCGTTGGCGGACGAAGGCGCATGGTGAATGGGCCCTCAGGTTCTGGGTGATCCTCGCTCTGTCCTCGGACCAGGGCGATGAATGGTCCTACGATCCCGTGACTGGCATCGCCAGCCTCGTGCACGGACCGCGCACCATCGCCCTCAAGGCCGAGAAGGCACCGCTGCTCGTCACCGGCCACGAGTCGATCGCAGCGCTCACGGAAGAGTACAAGACCCGCGGCTATTGGTATCTCGACAGCCGCGCCGAGACCGCGCCAGTGCTGGCGCTCCGCTTCAATCTCGAGGAGGCGGCGGAGAACCGCTTCTCGATCGCCATTGCCGACCGGCCCGATATCGCCCGCTCCAGGGTCGTGGCGGCGCTCGAGACGCCGGCCGCCGAGCCCGAGAGTCCGGCCGAGCCGACGCAGCAGGCGCTTCGCGCCGTGCGCGACATCGTCGGCTGGAACACCGTCTGGGACAGCGTCAATCACCGGCCCTACACGACCTGCAGCCGGAACTGGGACCTGAAGAAGTTCGGCGGCTTCGGCTTCTGGCTCAACGACACGGCGATCAACGCGCTGCTCGCCTCGCTGTTCGACCCCGAGCAGGCGCGGGAGAATCTAGCCGTCGTCCTCTTTGGCCAGACGCCCGAGGGCAATCTGCCTTGCCTCATCACGGGAAACGACGCCTGGGTCGACCGGACCCAGGCGCCGCTCGTCGCCTTCATCACCTGGCAACTCTACCTGCGAACCGGCGCCTTGTCCCTTCTCGAGGAGAGCTACCCCGTGCTCGCCGCCAACAATGACTGGCTCCGACGAGTTCGGGACGGCAACGACAACGGCCTGCTCGAATACGGCTCGTCGCCCGTCGGCCGGGGGCTCTATGTCGGCACGAAGCTCGCCGCCAAGGACGAGTCCTTCATGGACAACTCGCCGATGCACGACGAGGCGCGGTGGCACGAGGCAAGCCGGACGCTCGACAGCGAGGATGTCGGACTGAATTGCTTCGCCGCACTCGATTGCGAGATGCTGGGCCGCATGGCCGAGGCGCTCGGCCAGACCGAGGCTGCGGCCTCGCACCGACGCGACGCCGACCGGCTCCGCAACCTCATCCGAACCGAGCTTTGGGACGATCGGCGCAAGATCTTCGCCAACCGCCTCTGGTCCGGCAAGTTCGTCGAGAGCCTGACCCCGACCTCATTCCTGCCAATGTTGGCGGCGGCCGCCTCCAAGGAACAGATCGCCCACCTGCTGACACATCTCGAGAACCCGAGGACCTTTGGCGGCGACTGGGTCATCCCGTCTGTCGCCAAGGACGATCCCGCGGCCAAGGACAACGTCTATTGGCGCGGTCGTATCTGGCCCATCCTCTGCTGGCTCACCTGGCACGGGCTGAAGCGAGCAGGAGAGGTCGCCGCCGCCGGGCGACTCGCTTCCAAGACACGTCAGCTGTTCGAGACCTCTTGGCAGTCGCTCCGACTCGCACCGGAGAACTACAACGCCCTGACCGGCGAGGGCCTCGACCAACTCGACACCGATCCCTTCTACAGCTGGACGGCCTTGCTACCCTTGATGACGGTCTCCGAGACGCTCGATATCTCGCCTTTCGATGGCCTGTCGCTCGGCCTCGATGGTGCAGACGAAACGCTCGGCCCCATCGCGACGGCGCTCGGCCGGGTGACCGTCGAGCGACGAAACGGCACGACCTCGCTCCTTCGGCACGGCCGCCCGCTCCTGATCGTCAAGGCCAGAGGCCGGCTGACGCACCTCAGCGTCACCCCCGAGACCATCATGGCGACGCTGCCTCCCGCCGATCGGGCCAGTGATTGGTTGAAGGTGCCCTTGGCCGCTGATGAGCGGATTGTCGCCGCTTTCGTTGACGGCGCTCCCGCCGAGGCGGTCGCGAGCAAAGACATGGCGGCAGTCAACCTCGCCGCCTCGTCGACCCCCCGGCGGGTCACCATCCTCCGCTCACGGATCTGACGGTCAGGACCGCCACCGCGGACCATGCGGCTCAACCAGCCGACGCGACGCGGGCCCCGACCCGACCGAAAGGGTGATTCCGCTACCGCTATTGGCCGACTCGACCCTCGAGAGGGTGCGTGGCAGCGTCACCATCGGAAGATTCCGGCCGGGCCGCTTTGGCGCACCAGCCGCCCGGAACTGGCCCATGCACTCTTACGAAGGACGACAAAATCATGGATGTTCTCGTTACCGGCCATCTCGGCTACATCGGCACGGTGATGGTTCCGCTTCTTGCAAAGGCGGGACACGACGTCACGGGTTGCGACACCAATCTCTACCAACGCTGCACCTACGCCGAAGGCGGCTCGATCCTGCCGGTAACCAATATCGGCAAGGACATGCGTGATCTGACTGCCAAGGACCTCGAGGGCTTCGACGCTGTCATTCACCTGGCGGCCCTGTCGAATGATCCGCTGGGCGACCTCAATCCTGACCTCACCTATGACATTAACCACCTGGCAAGCGTCCGGGTGGCCCGGGCGGCCAAGGAGGCCGGTGCCAAGAGGTTCCTGTTCGCCTCCTCCTGCAGCAATTATGGACTCGCCGGCGATCGCCCGGTCGACGAGACCTGCCCGCTCAATCCGCTCACCCCCTACGGCATCTCGAAGGTGCGGACGGAGCAGGATGTCAGCAAGCTCGCCGACGACTCCTTTACTCCGGTCTTCCTCAGGCCAGCAACGGCCTATGGCGTCTCGCCGCGGCTGCGCTTCGATCTCGTCCTCAACAACCTCGTCGCCTGGGCGGTGACCAAGAAACTCATCTACCTCAAATCGGACGGCACGCCGTGGCGGCCGATCGTGCACATCGAGGATATCTCACGCGCATTCCTCGCCGCTCTGGAGGCGCCCAAGGAGGCCGTGCACAATCAGGCCTTCAATGTCGGCCAGTCGGCGCACAATTACCAGATACGCGACATTGCCGAGATCGTCGCCGAGGTGGTGCCCGGCTGCCGCATCGAGTACGCGGAGGACAGCGGCCCGGACAAGCGTTCCTACCGCGTCACCTTCGAGAAGATCGCCAAGGCGCTGCCGGCCTTCAAGCCGCAGTGGGATGCCCGCAAGGGGGCCGAGCAGCTGTATCAGGCCTATCTGAGGTCCGGACTGACTCTGGATGAGTTCGAGGGGCCCCGCTATCAGCGGATCGCCCATATCAAACAGCTCATCGCCGGCGGCAAACTCTCGACCGATCTCCGGGAGATACAAGCCGCCGCCGCCTAGACGGGTTATCGTCGCCCCCGCATGATCTCTCGTGCGGGGGCATTTCTTGCTTGTTGCGCTCCCTCAGTCGCGAGCGCGGCCGTACTTATCCAGCGGACCCTGCCCCCTGCCGGCTTTCCAATTCTGGAAGGCAGGCATGAGGCACGTCCGGGAAACTCCGCTGCCCTCGAACCGGAATGGCATCTGTCAGCGATTTGGTTTCCATCCGGCTTCACGCGGCCACTTGCGACGCCACCAAATAGTCGTCCAGCCAGCTCTCGCCGCGGAAATGGCGATACTGCTCGGCGCGCAGGCGATCCGCCAGGCGACCGGATGGCAAGGTTACGTCGTCGTAGGTCAGAACCGCGTCCTTCTTGATGTCGCGGCGAAGTCGGCAGCCCTCGACCAGCCCTTCAGGCAAGTAGCGGCGCTCCGACATCTCCTCGGTGTTCACTGCCTCGCCGTAAGTCATGAACATGCCGTAGCTGTCGAGCGTCTCACCCGCCTTCAGGTCGCGCTTTGCCACCGCGCACACCTCGACGACCGGCCCCGCGATCGGGCGAGCGACGTTGTCGCGGAAAAGGACGACTCGGGCGATCGCGTTGGGAACCTCGAAATGCACGAGATGATAGGGCACGAAGAAGGAGTAGAGCGGCCCTTCACCCATCTTGTAGAGGTTGAGATAGTGCTGCTGCTTCGGGTCCGGATGCTCGGCGAGGCAATAGACCTTGGTCAGCGGCGTACCCACGACATAGTCGATGATGCCACCGACGCCGCGCAGCATGTCGATATCGTAGAGCTCGCCGATCTTCATGACATCGCCACGATACTCACGCCCTCGCGACATGCCGCGAGAGGCGACCTTGAAGCCGGTGGCATTGGCGACGATCGATTGCTCGAAACTGATCTTCGAGCCATCGGCGAAGCTGGTCACCATAGCGGGGTTCTGTCCCCATCGCTCGGCAAACCCCTTCTGCGTCTCGGGCGTGCGATAAGGATCCTGAAGGCCCTTGATGTTGCCCATCACCCGCGGAATCAGCCCCATGCCCTTGACCCAGCGGTAGAGGTTCATCTGCACGCCGGGCTCGTCTCCCTCGCAGGCCGACAGGATCACACCGTGCTTGTCTGCGTAGCACTGCAAGATGGGGCCGATCGTGGCATCGATCTCGGCATTCATCAGCACGACGTCCTTGCCATGCGCGAACGCCTCGAGCGTCACGTGCGCACCGAGCTCGACGGCGCCGGTGACGTCGACGATGACGTCGACCAGCGGCGACCGCGCGATCAGCATGGGGTCCGCCGTAACGACGGCCCGTCCCGTCTCGACGGCCTTGTCGAGGTCCGCCTGCGTCTCGACCGTGGCGATGTCCTCCCGGCCGCTGTAGCGAAACACTTTCCGGGCCCGTTCCGGGTCACGATTATAGATCGCGACCACCGTCATGCCGGCGATGCTGTTGAGGATCTGATTGGTGAGGCCCTGCCCCATGAAACCGGCCCCGATGAGACCGATACGGATTGGCTTGCCGGCCTCTTCACGGACCCTGAGGGCCGTATCCACGAGGATCATGCCGTCGCTCCTTTCCGTGACTAGCTGTTGGCCGCAGTGAGTTGCATTGGCATGCCACTAATGGCGATGCTCATCCGCCGCTTCAGCTCCGCCGATACCTCCCGATAGGTCTTGAACGCGCGATCCTTTTCCGAGATGGCGGCCACCGGCATCGGCCAACTGAGCTTCAGATCGGGATCGTCGTGCAGCAGCCCGCCTTCCGTCGCCGGTGTGTAGAACTCTCCGCAATGATAGCTCGTCACGGTCTCCTCGCTCAGCGTCTGGTATCCATGTGCAAAGCGCTCCGGCACGTAGAGGGCCCGCCAGTTGTCCTGGTTGAGCTCGACCGAGACATGTTCGAGGAAGGTCGGGCTCTCTGGCCTCAGATCGACGATGATATCGAGAATGGCCCCCCGTACGCAGCGAACGAGCTTTGTCTCGGCCGCAGGCGGGTATTGGAAATGCATGCCGCGCAAGGTGCCCTTCTTGACGCTGTAGGCCAGGTTGGCCTGGGCGATCAGCGGCTTGAGCCCGAGCGCCTCGAACTCGTGCTGACAGAACTCGCGAGCAAAGAATCCGCGCGTGTCCTCCCGCCGCTCGATGTCGACGATATAGGCCCCCTTCAGGCGGGTTTCGGTAAACTTCATGGTGGTCCTCCTGCAGCATTCAGGATGCCGCCAGGAACCGCCGATTGAAAGTACCACCAAGTAGGTAACCGCACCCCTCAATCTGTCGATGTCTCAGCCGAATTGAAGCTTCGTACCGGAGCAGAGTGCGGCGTAGAGTTTTTGTGCGACGGACCGGCACTTCGGGGCGGGCATACCCCAAGAGAACTTGCCGACTGGATGACGATCAAATCCCCCGCTCGCAATGATGTGGTCCGGCTGGCTGGATCAAAGCCCGTGAACGAGAATGAAACCGGGAGATCGGCATGAAGGTGGTATTGTTCTGTGGCGGCCTCGGGACTCGCATACGCGAATATTCTGAAGCCATTCCCAAGCCGATGATTCCAGTCGGCAGCCAGCCCATGCTCTGGCACATCATGAACTACTACAGCTCCTACGGCCACCGCGACTTCACACTCTGCCTCGGCTTCAAGGCCAACGTCATCAAGGAATTCTTCCTCGGCTATCGACCTGAAATCTTCAGCGATTGCGTCGTCACGGGTAGCGGCGGGAAGGTCGAGCTCCTCGGCCGGCCGGCCAATGATTGGCGCGTAACCATGATCGACACGGGCATCTGGCGGAATATCGGCCAGCGGCTCTGGGCGGTCCGGAACCAGGTCCAGGATGAGGAGATGTTCCTCGCCAACTACAGCGACGGCCTTTCCGATGTCGATCTCGATGCCATGGTCGACGACTTCAAGCGCTCGGGTAAGATCGCCTGCTTCCTCGCGGTGCGTCCGCCGGTGACCTTCCACCTGGCTGAGATCGCCGACGACAAGCACGTCGTCGGGATGCGGTCCGCCGAGCGCTCCGACCTCTGGATCAACGGCGGCTTCTTCATCTTTCGCCGCGAGATCTTCGACTACATGCGCAAGGACGAAGAACTTGTCGTCGAGCCGTTCGCGCGGCTGATCGAGAAGGGCGAGCTGCTGGCCTACAAGCATCAGAGCTTCTGGCGATCGATGGATACGCTCCGCGACCGGCAAGTCCTCGAGGAGATGGTCGAGCAGGGCCGGATGCCCTGGAACCGCACCGAGTCACTGGCGACACGCATGGCTGCGGAGTGAGTCCAGGCCCATGATGCCCCTGCTCTTGCCACCTCCGGGGCGTAGCCTGACGATCCTCTGTCTCGGCGCGCATTCGGACGACATCGAGATCGGTGCCGGCGCGACCGTCATGGGATTGATCGCCGCCGGAGTCGAGGTCGATGTCACGTGGTGCGTGGCAAGCGCGATCGGTCCACGCTACGACGAGGCGATGGCAGGCGCGGAGGCGGTGCTCAGCGGAGCCGCCCGGCGGCAGGTCGATTGTCAGAGATTTCGCGACGGCTTCTTCCCCTATCAGGGCGCAGAGGTGAAGGCCTGGATCGAATCGCTCAAGGCGCGTGTCACCCCCGACATCATCTTCACGCATCGCCGCGAGGACGCCCACCAGGATCATCGCGAGATCTGCCGGCTCACCTGGAACGCCTTTCGTGACCATCTCATCCTCGAATATGAGATCCCGAAGTGGGACGGCGATCTGGGTCAGCCGAATTTCTACATTCCGATGCGAAGCGCAATGCTCGAGCGCAAGGTCGACGTGCTCGAGAGAGTCTTCGGGACGCAACGCTCCAAGGACTGGTTCGACGCAGAGACGTTCCGCGGCCTGGCGCGGCTGCGGGGCATGGAATGCCGAGCGCCGGAGCGGTATGCGGAGGCCTTTTTCGCCCGGAAAGTGTGTGCAGGACCGGCGGTCAGAGCGAGCGAAAGCCCTCAGCTGTGAGCCGACGGAAGCTTGGGAGGTTCTTTCATGTTGGCTCACGCAGGTGATTGGATCGAGGTCCGCAGCAAGGAGGAGATCCTAGCGACCCTCGACAAGTCCGGCCGGCGCGATGGCCTGCCGTTCATGCCGGAGATGCTCGAGTTCTGCGGTCGTCGCATGCGCATTTCAAGTTCCGCGCACAAGACCTGCGGCCCCGTTCAGGGCCGCTATGTAGCGTTGCAGACGAAGGATATCGTTCACCTCGGCAATCGCTGCAGCGGTGCGGCGCATGGTGGTTGTCAGAATGCCTGCCAGTTCTTCTGGCATACGGCCTGGCTCAAGGGCATCGAGGGCGCTGCGGAGCCACCGAACTCCTCAGCCGGGTGTACGGAGGCGGATGTCGTCGCGGCGACTCGCCAGTCCGATCTCGATGGCGAGCCACGCTATGCCTGCCAGGCGACCGCTCTGACGAGCTACGCGAAGCCACTCAGCTGGTGGGACGCCCGTTCCTACTGGAAGAGCTATCAGACCGGCAATCAGACTCTGCGTGAGCTGTTCGATGGCATGGTGTTCCTCGTCTTCTCGAAGGTCGCAGGCCACCACGCCCAGCGTTTCGGTGCCCGCAAGCTCTACGATTCGTTCCAAGCTTGGCGCGGAGGTCGGCCGTTTCCCCGCCGTCACGGCAAAATCCCGAACGGGCAGCCGACACCGGTGAGCACACTCGGCCTCAAGCCCGGCGACTATGTGCGCATCAAATCGCACGAGCAGATCCTTGAGACCCTGACCTATGACGGCAAGAACCGCGGCATGTTCTTCGATGCGGAGCTCGTCCCCTTCTGCGGCAAGACCTATCGGGTCCAAGCCATGGTCGAGCGTTTCATCGACGAGGAGGTAGGTGTCATGCGGCACATGAAGACGCCGGCGGCCATTCTCGAGAACGTCTATTGCCTGTCTCTCTATACGGGAAAGCGCGCCTTCTGCCCGCGTGGCTACATTTCCTGGTGGCGGGAGGCGTGGCTCGAGCGTGTCTCGCCGGAAGAGGTCGCGCGCGAGCGCGTCATCAACATGCGCGAGCGAGGTGCGGCCCGCGGTACCGAGCCCGTCTCGACCCCGACGCCAAAGCAAGCCGCAGGTTAGCCCAGCCCGTAGGGCGAATACCATGAACTTCACGGTCATCACCCCAGTTCTGAACGGTGGGCCACTGCTCAGAGACTGCATTGAATCTACGCTGCGGGAACGGTCTCGTGAGCATGATGTCGTGCACATCGTTCTTGATGGGGGAAGCGCCGACGGCAGCGCTCACATGGCTCGGGAGTTGGGTGCGCACGTGATCGAGCGGCCGGATCTCGGACTCTACGAGCGACTCAACTTGGGATTTGAAATGGCTGCGGATGGTCTCGTGCTGTTCATCGGTGCCGACGACCTCCTGGTCGAGGGTTGCGTCCGTAAGGTGCATACCGCCTATCGCAAATCCGGTCGTCGCTGGGTCGCGGGTGCCGTCCAGTGGATCGACAGCGCCGGCCGGCCGCTGGCCATTCTTCGACCCATCACCTCTCACGTTACCGCTCGCCAGCATGCCGCAATCGGTCATCCTCTCATCCACATCTCCGCGACCTGGATCGAAAAGAGCCTGCATGCGGAGCTCGGTGGATTCGATACCCGCTACCGCATCGCCTCGGAGTATGACTTCACGACGCGCGCTCTGGAGATCGCATCATTCGCCAGGATTCCCGACGTGATCAGCGCCTGGCGCTTGACGGGTGACAACTTCAGCGTCGTCAACAGGGAGCGACAGGCGGAAGACTATCGGGCCGTTTGTCATACACACGGCCCGAAAAATACCGCCACGCGCCTCGCTTGGCGCTACGGTCATCGGATCCTCTTCAATCTCAGCAATCCGGACTATGTGCGCGGCAAAACGGTCAGCCGGGTGAAGCACCGGCTCGGCTGGGGATCCGGGGCAAGGTTCTAGGGAAGATGGCCGTGGCAAGGGATGTCTTGATGGTACGGCAGAGCGTTGCTCTGCCTGCGCGGCGGGGCCGGGCCGGAGAACCGGCATGACTGAGGCACTTGGATCAGCCAAGCCGATCGGTGCCGGTGTCAGCCCCGCGCCCCGTCCATCGGATTCACTTGCCAAGAACTCTGTCATCAGCGGTATCGCGGCGATCGCCACCAACCTCGCGGGTTTCCTGTCGACCGTCATCGTCGCCCGCCTGGTCGGCGTCGAAGGAACCGGCGTCGTCTCCTTTGCCGCCGCGATAGCGACAATCACGATTGCTGTCTTCGATCTCGGCATCCAAACGACGTTGACTCGATTTGTTCCCGAGGTCGAGATCAACAGCGGCGAAGGACGAGCTCAGGATCTTGTTTGGTATCTGATGCGAATCTTCGTCGCCCTCAATCTCGTGCTCTTCCTCGGGCTCGTTGGCATCGGTATCTACCTCGCGCTGGTCGAGGGCCATGCCGCCAATTGGATAACCGCGGACAATTTCCGCAGCAATCCGCTGTTCTGGAGCATCCTTGGCGCCTTCTGCCTGATCCAAGCGATGGCCTTCTTCGAAACCGCCTACCTCAAGGGTCGTCAACGCTTCCGCCTGTTGTCGCTCATCTCGCTCGTCTCCATGGCCGCACAGCTCACCGGAGTGCTGGTGGCAACGGCACTCTATGGCGTCACCGGCGCCCTGCTCGGCGCTTTTCTCGGCCCCGCCTATCTCGCTCTCCGGGCCCTTCGGCATCGGCCGCGGCCACGCGCACCGGCGCCCGAGCTGAGGACGCGGGTCCTGCGCTTCTCAGCCTATACGCTCGCAGGCCAAGTCCTGGCGACGCTGATGACGACGCGTCTCGAAGTCGTCTTCCTCGACGCATTCTGGGGTAGCCACCCCGTGGGTCTTTTCACGGTGAGTCTGACGCTCGCCAACATGGCTTGCGTTCCGATGTTTCTCTGCACCGCGCTATTGCCGCACGTATCGTCATTCACGGGTGATGAAGCTTCCACGCGCCTGAACGAAACCTACCGCTACAGCATGCGCCTGCTGGCCTTGATCGTGCTTCCAGGTTGCTTCGGCCTCGCAGCGATCACACCCGGCTTTCTGCCGGCCATCTACGGCCGGGAGTTCTCGGATGCCGTCCCATCCGCCATGCTGCTCATCACCTTCTCGGCATGCATCACAATGTCGACCGTGCCCACGACCTTCCTTCTCGCCCGTGAGGAATCGCGTCTGGTCATGATGACGAGCGCCATTGGTGCCGCCCTGACGATTGCCTCTGGACTGACGCTCATCCCGTTCCTCGGTACGATCGGCGGCGCCGCTGGGCGGGCGACGATGCATGCCGCCGTGCTCGCATCGGCACTCTACCTGTTGTCCTCGCGTCTCGGCTGCCGGCCACCCATTTCCGATCTCGCCCGCATCCTGCTTGCCGCCATGCTCTGCGGCTCCGCCGCGCTTGCCATCGTCCTGCAATGGCCTGGTTGGCTCGGCATCGGCTTTGCAATCGTTGCTGGTGTGGTCACCTACGGTCTTGCGCTGCGCCTGCTCGGTGCCTTGAAGCCTGAGGACGCGGCGCGGCTCAACAGAGCACTCGGCCTTCTGCCAGGAGGACTGCGCGCACCCGGGTACTGGCTCTTTGGACTGCTGACCGCACGTACCGCTCTGAATGGCGAGGTTGTGCATTGAAGTGGGGTGTCGGCACGTGCTGCACTTGAAAGAGCGCTCGATCCGCGCCGGCGCCGCGAGGTTCGCAGGTCTCGGCCTTCGCGCCGTGCTGCGCATCAGTGCGATCGTCGTACTGGCCCGGCTGTTGGAGCCGGGTGATTTCGGCCTCGTGGCGATGGTCACCGTTTTGACGGGTGTCTTCGAGATCTTCGCGACGGGAGGCCTCGCGGCCGCGACGGTGCAGCGTTCCGAGATTGCACGGCACCAGGTCTCATCCCTGTTCTGGATGAACATCGCCATCGGTCTGCTGATTGCTCTACTCATGGTGCTGATGGCACCGGTGGTGGGAGGCTTCTACAAGGACCCGCGCGTTGCCGGCGTCCTGATGACGATCGCACCCGCCTTCATTGTCAACAGTGCAGGCGTGCAACATATCGCACTCCTGCAGCGGGATTTGCGCTATGTCGCCCTGTCCACGATCGAGGTTGCGGCCGAGTCCATCAGCGTCGTCGTGGCCATCGTCATGGCCTTGACCGGTTGGGGCTATTGGTCCCTCGTTGCCAATGTGGTCGGCGTGCCCATCATCATGACGGCCGGTGCCTGGATTGCCTGCCGGTGGCGGCCTGGCCGACCGCAGTGGGACGCCGAGACAACGTCGATGCTGTGGTTCGGGGGCACGATCACCGCCAACAACCTGATCGTCCACGGTGCATACAATCTCGAGAAGGTTCTGCTTGGCCGCTATTTCGGCCCCGAGGCGCTCGGCCATTATGGTCGGGCCTACGAGCTCATCAACCTGCCGACCCAGATCATCAACTCCGCCATCGGCAGGGTTGCGTTCTCTGGTCTGTCGCGACTGCAGGAGACGCCAGAACGGTTCAGGAGCTACTTCCTCAAGAGCTACGCTCTCGTCATCTCCATCACCATCCCGACAACGCTATTCTGCGCCGCGCTCAGCCACGACATCGTCCTTGTCATACTCGGCGAGAAGTGGCTTCCATCCGTCGAGATATTCCGACTGCTGGCACCGGCCGTGCTGGTCTTCGGCATCATCAACCCACTCGCTTGGCCATTGCAGTCCTACGGGCTTCAGCGCCGCAGCTTGCATCTTGCCATGGCCATCGCCCCGATCATCATCGGCTCCTATCTGATCGGCATTCCCTATGGGCCACGAGGTGTCGCCATAGCCTACTCCAGTGCCATGCTTCTCTGGCTCGTCCCTCATGTCGCCTGGTGCCTGCATCAGACTCCGATCACGCTTGGAGACTTTCTCGTCACGACTTTTCGTCCCCTGGTCTCGGCCGCGGTCGCCGCCCTTCTCGCCGCCGCGGTTCGCGATCTGGTGGACGTCCTGCCTTATGATCTTTTGAAGCTCGGCCTGGCGGCTACCACGATGGCGGTCGCCTATGCCTGGATGCTGCTTGTGGTCATGCGCCAGAAGGGCTTCTATGTCGATCTCCTGAGCAGCCTGCGTGCGGCATCGCACCTTTCAGGGGCTGCCCGCTCCGAGGGCTCTCTATGACACAGAACGCCATGCTCAGTCTTGTGCCGCGCCTGTCGATCGGCCTGCCGGTCTACAATGGCGAGAGCTTCCTCGAGGAGACGCTTGACGGCATGCGGCGGCAGACCTACGGCAATTTCGAGTTGATCATCAGCGACAACGCGTCGACCGATCGAACAGAGCAGATCTGCCGGCAATATGCCAGCGAGGATCGACGCATCCGCTACGTCCGGCAAGACAGGAATCTCGGTGCAGTTGCCAATTTCAATCACGTCTTCTCCCTCGGCAACGCACCGTTCTTCAAATGGATCGCCCATGACGACGCCTATGATCCGAGGTACCTCGACACGGTAATGGCCATCATCGAGACCGATCCGGACGTGGTGCTGGCGCACACCGCCGTCAGGTTCATCGACGAGACCGGAAAGGAATTCGCTCGGGACGATGCTCGTGGTGGCTATGCCGGTCCCTGGGATAGCGCCTATCGCTATCCCGACAGCACCACCATTGGTGACAGCCCGTCGGCGCGGGACCGCTTCCGGCAGGTGCTGATCGGCGCGCTCTGGGGTACGCACATGTTCGGTGTCATACGCCGGGATGCACTGGCACGGACCGAGCTCCTCGCCAACTTCGTGAGCAGCGACCGGGCCATGCTGGCAGAGCTGGCGCTCATGGGACGCTTCCGAGCCGCAAAGGAGCGCTACTTCAAGAAGCGCTTCCATGCCGACGTGTCTTGGGCTCTCAGCCAGAAAGAGCTAAAGACCAAGCTCAGCACGGGTGACGTGGCCTATTCGCGGCGTCTCCGGCAGCTCAAGGCCTTTCTCTCGGCCCCATGGAACAAGCCAGTTAACCTCCCGACCAAGATTGCTTGCACGGGCCTCGTGTTGGCCCATAGCCTGAGGACGGTTCGGGAGATCATGGCGAGCAAGGATGCACACAACGAGGCAATCGCCAAGGAATGGCATAAGCCCGATCGTGACGCCGCCTGAGTTTGGTTTACGACCGGACGAAGGCGAATTCCTGGCCCCCACACCAGGTTTGTCGCGCCGTTCCATATTGAAGCTCGGATGCGGACTTGCCGCCGCGGCATGGCCGGTTGCGGGCGAGGCGCGGCAAGCCCGGGCGACCACCCGTCTCACGGCGTTGCCGATGTGTGGGATCAATCTTGCCGGAGCCGAGTTCGGCGACATCGTTCCCGGAGAGCACGGCACCGACTTCATGTATCCGACGGCTGCGAATGTTGCCTATTTTGCCGACCTCGGATTCAGCTGCCTTCGGGTGCCATTCCGTTGGGAAAGACTGCAGCCGGAGCTCGGCTCTCCCCTCGACATCGCTGAGCTGGATCGCTTGCTTGGGCTGGTCTCCGAGATTACGAGCCGTGGTCTCACGGCCATCGTCGACCCACACAACTATGCGCGCCGCCGTATTGCCGCCGACGGCTGGGCGGCAGAGCATCTGATCGGCTCCGAGCACGTACCGAGCGAGGCTTTTGCAAGCTTCTGGCGGCAGCTCGCCATATTCCTCATCGACAATGAGCGCGTAGCGCTCGGCCTGATGAACGAACCTTACGGCCTGAGCGCGGACCACTGGCTGAAGATCGCCAATGGAGCAATCGCTGCCATCCGGGACATCGGGGCGGAGCAACTCCTGCTGGTGCCCGGAACCCGATACTCAGGCGCACACTCCTGGCTGGGCGCGGGCAATGCCGCCATGTCTGGAGTCATCGATCCACTCAATCATTTCGCAATCGAAGTGCATCAATACTTCGACGGCAACTCATCGGGCACCAGCTCTGAGGTCGTATCCGGCAGCTGCGGCAGCGAACGTCTGCAAGACTTTCAGACATGGGCCCGCGAGCACGGTCTCAAGGCCTTCCTGGGGGAGTTCGGCGTGCCCGCGACTCCGGTCGGCCTCAATGCCTTGAGCGACATCTGTCAGGAGATGAGTGCCAATCCTGACGTTTGGATCGGCTGGGCTGCCTGGTCTGCCGGGCCATTCTGGCCTGCCGACTACATTTTCAATCTCGAGCCGGCAGCCGGTGGCAAGATCCGCGAGCAGACACGACTCCTTGCAAGTTATGCCAAGCCGATCGATCCCGGCGTCTGGGTCAAGCCCGGCGCTGTCCTTGATCTCGATCTCGCCCGCGAGCGGGTCCATGGCTGCGACAGCTTCAGCGAGGTATTGGAGTTCTCGGCGGAGCGGGCGCCCCGCACCCCGCAGCCCGGCACGATCAACTTGAAGGCACGTCTCCTTGATCTGCTCAATCGACCGCAATTCTCCCTGCTGATCGAGATCGAAGGCTCGGATGGCACACCGGGCAACCTCGAGATCATCGGCGGAACCGCCGGACCTCTACTTCTGCGAACCTCCGACGGCGCGCTTGCTACGCCGCTGGCCCCGACCGTGACGACCGATCCGCAAATGCTTCACAGTTGGCGGCAGCGCCGCCGATGCCTTCTCTCCGCCGATCGGCCTGGTGCGCGCGTTGGCATCGCGGTCACCGGAACTCGATCGGAGAGCCTTGGCATCAGCCTTCCAACATTCACCGGACTGCACACCTCCGCAGGTGGCGGTTCCGGACGGATCGTTCGGATCACGGCGTTCGATGAGTTCATCGCGAGCAGGCCGGCCGAGGAACTCATCGCATAGCCGCACCCTGGTGTCGGCGCCACCTCCACGACGGTCTCTGCACCGGAGCCAACCTGCCCCTGACCGATTCGACGCGACTCCAGACGACTGGTTTCGCACGCAGCAAGCCAGCGGCCTGCAAGGCCCCATGAATGAACCAGAGAGGAGCGGCGGTCTTGATGCTGAACAGCGAGTAGCTGATCAGCAACGTCAGCACAGCGAGTACCGAGGCCGCGTGCAGGTACCTGATCTGCTCGGGACGGCTCTGGTCGGCACTCAGCACGAGCAGCGTGAACAGCAACACCACCCCGATCAGGGACTGAGTCGTCACCATGTAGGCAATACCGCTGTCAGCCGCGGGGCCGACGAACTGATCCGAGAGCCCGAGCCAGTCCATCAGCTCGTACCTCGAAAGCAGCTGCACGCAATAGGCAATGCGTCCAGTGAAATCATCCGCTCGCGGATCGGCTCCGGTGAGCACCGACAACAGGACAGCTCCGGCAAGCGCTGCCGGGAGATAGAGTAAGGCAGAGCCGCGCGGCAGCAAGGGTGCAATCACGCAGACCAGAACAATGATCACAGACGACAGCGCCGCCAGCCTGCCATCGCAGGCCACGAGGGCCACGAGGTTGCCGACAAAGATGAGGGTCCACAGCTTCCAGCCCAGATGCCTGTAAAAGACAGCCAGGAAAATGTTGATGATGATGACATAGTTGCCGAGCGTCACCGGTTCCAGGAAGATCGAGGAGAGCCGGTGCAAGTCGACGAAGTTGAAGAATCGCTCGTCTGGACGCGTGGCGCTGACGAAGAGATCCGAGCTCTTGTCCCAGAAGCTGCTGTCGTCGAACGAGCGGGTGGCAATATAGTAGTCTCGAACCCTGAACAAATCCGCATACGCGTCCGTGAAGACCGCCTCGAACAGAACACCGCCCACCACCACCGCATGTAGGGCAATGACCAGTTGCTTGGTTCGCTCCAGCGACACCGTCATACCCAGCATCACAAAGGTCGGGATGAGCAGGATGTCACGCGCGAACTTCGGCTCGAGGTGGCCGACGACCGCCGTTCTGAAGAAGGCGAAGAGGACGATGGCCATCACCAAGCCGTACCATGGCAGCATGCGCGGTTGAAAATTGCGCAGAATAACGAGGTGCGCCGCACCGACAATCGCCACCTCCGAGGCAATGACAATACTGGGCGTCAGCGGCAGGACATGCGCATTGACGATAGCCAACAGCGCATTGAAGACGACAGCGAGGAAAGCCAAGGTCGCAGCGGCCAACTCGTCGACGACCGGTACCGCCCGCTCGGAGGCGCCACGTGCCGTGCCCGCGGGGGACGATGAACGGCTCCCGCTCCGGAAGGCTTGCCTCGTACTAGCGACGCGCATCACGAACGGCCCTACCGAGAAAAACAGCGTTGCCGATGAGATAGCGGCGCGCCAGTCGGCGCGGCTCCTGCAAGAGTCGGTAGATCCATTCGCAATGAATGCGGCGGATCCAATCTGGCGCTCTCGAAACCACACCAGCCTGGAAGTCAAGCAGCGCTCCGACACCAATGAGCAAGCGGGCACCCGTCTTGGCTCCGTGCTCGGCAATCCATAGCTCCTGGAGGGGATTGCCCATGCCGACGAGCACGCAGTCGGCCTTGCTCGCGCTGATGGTCCGACAGGTCGCCTCGATATCGTCCAGGCCTGTGAAGAAGCCATTGCGATAGCCGACGATGATGTGCCGCGGAAAGCGCAGACTCATCTTGCGGGCGGCCACTTGAACGGCATGGTCGCTGGTGCCCACGAGATAGATGCGCAGCCTGTGCCGGGTGGTCGACAGGAGATAGGGCACGAAGTCCGTGCCATTCAGGTTGTCGCGAAAGGCCTTTCCATACTTGATCCGGCTGGCCAAATTGAGCCCGAGTCCGTCGTTCAAGACCAGAAACTGCTCCAATGCCTCCCGGTAGGGGGTATTGTGCGTGGAGATGTTCAAGGAATGAGCGTTGACGAAGCCGACATTGAGCCTTTCCCCGACGTCGAGATGTCGATCTATGACGGAGACAGCCTGGCCGCGGCTCAACGTCGAGATTGAGACATTCAACAGCTGCCGGCTCGGGCTGCCGAGCATTCTCTGGTAGATGCCGACGAGAGTCCTGGACATGACGCCGATGTCGGCCGTCGCCTTGGTTCCTTGGCTTGTCTCTTGGATCAAGGACAGAGGCGACAGGCTGTTCGAGTGCAGAACAGGTTTCCGGAAAAGTCGACAAACCAGAGCAAGAACCGTTGCCGCGGAATTATTGCCGTGGATTTGGACGATGGACGCCGCCGACATACCAGCGATCGTCCGGCTCAGGCGGGTCAGCGACGCAAGGCCGATGGCGGGCAACCGCTGGACCGGCACGCCATTCCACGTCTCGATCCGGCCCGATGGGTTTGCTGTTACATGCTCCTGCCGCTCGATCAGCAGCAGCTCGGCGTGTAAGCCCATGCTTCTTTGATGGCGAGCAAGTTGGCCAATTGCCTCGACGAGCTCCTGATGCGATCCCGAGGATATCGGAACAGCGTGTACGATGCGCATGCTCTACCTATTACGACGATGACGGCGACCCAATCTCATAGTTCCGTCACGCCCGTTCCGGATCGACCAGGTTAAGGACAACGCCGACATCCGGGACCGGACGATGGGTAAGGCGCTCGACGGCCTCGTTGATCTCGCCGTGGTCGATGCTCCCAGCCTTTGTCACGATGAGACTGCTGTCGACATGCTCGGCGATGGCCTCGGCATCGGCAAAGTCGGAGATCGGAGGCGTATCGATGACAATCAGGTCGAAATGGCCTCGCAGATACTCGATGAACCGCCCCATCGCGCGCGATCCCAGGATTTCGAGAGGCGTGGCCGTCGATCTTCGCGCGTTCGGGAAGACCTCGACACCCCGGCTTGTCGCGAACGAACCAGCCCGGTTTGGCTCATCTCCACTCAGCACGACATCGACAAAAGTCAGATCGGTACCGCTCCAGAGGATATCGCTGATGCCCGAGATGCGCAGATTGCCGTCGACCAAGGCGGCCCTCAGACCCGTACGCGCGGCATAGGCGGCAAGTTGCAGTGCGACTGTGCTGCAACCATCGCCCATGCGCACCCCCGTCACCAACACGACCTGCGGGCCGTCCTTCGCTCCTCCCAGCGCCCATTGGCGGAGATTGAGGATGCCTTGGTTGAATCTGCCGGCCAGATGATCGTCCAGCTGCCAATGAACAGGGCCGAGCAGATTGAGCTTGGCAGCATCCTGAGCACCGTCCTCGCTCAAGTCTACGCTGGGCAGCTCGGCGATACATTGGACCCCTGTGCACCGCTCGACGTCACTCCTCCGACGCAGTACCGGCAGCATGATCTCGCGCCCGACTCCCGCGCTGGCGCCTAGACCGGCCCAACACAGTCCGGCAAAAAGCAGCACGAGCCCCGTCTTGGGAAAGGACGGCGAGGTCGCGGGCGCCGCATAGGTGACGACGTAAGCGTCGGCGGTCTGCAGTTTCTCCTGTGCCTTCGTCTCCTTATAGCGACGTAGCATGGTCACATAGAGGTTGCTCGTCGCATCGATCTCCCGCTGCAGCTCGGCCAGCTTGACCTCCGAGCCGCCGAGCTTGGCTGATCGGCTCTTCAGGCCCTTCAAATCTGCGTCGAGAAGCTTGACTTTACCGACCTCTGTCTCGAGTTCGAGCTCGGCGTTCTCGACGATCCGTTGCAGCTCGAGGGAGATCGACTCTTCGAGCTGCTTCAGCTCGGCCTGGGCAGCGACGGCATCGGGATGCGAGGCGCCGAACTGGCTCGCCGTCTTGGCGAGCTTTCGCTTCACCTCGCCCATTTGCCGTCGAAACTCGCCAATCACCGGCGACTGGATGCTGGTATCGAGCGAAAGCAGGCCCTTGGGATCGCTGGCGAGTTTGCGCACCTGCTCCAGCTTGGCGGCGGCGGCGGCAACGTTGGTGCGCGCCGAGGTCAACTGCAGGGCAGTATCCCCGATCTCCCGCTCGAGGAGAGACATGTCACCGACTTCGATCAGATCCTCTGCGGCCCGAAAGGCCTGCCGGCGCCGCTCATAGGATTCGAGCTCCTGGCTGATCTCTTCGATGCGCTGCTCGAGCCACAGATTGGCAGCGCGAGCGGCGCCCTGTTTTGCCTCCAGCTGATCGGCCACGTAGGCATTGACGAAGGCGTTGGCGATGGTGGCAGCGCGATCCTTATTGGTATCCAGGTACCGCACCTCAACCAGATAGCTTCGGCCTTTCCGCTCGACGACCAGCCCCTTCAGAAGCTGCTCGATGCTCGCGGCGGTCGGCTCTTCCACCGCCAGGCCAAGATCGGAGCCGGCATCGGCCTTCGCCTCACCAAAGCCGGGCGACGATTTCTCGAAATAAGTGCGATCCGCTGGCGCCAGGCCACTCATCACGCGGCCGGCGATGCGCTTGGACCGCAGCAGCTCAAGCTGGCTTTCGATCCGCATCATGTCGTCGGCGCCTCCCGAGGCGTCGGTTTGCCCCTCGAAAAGATCCTTGGCGCGAATGTCAAGGAACAAGCTCGCAGTGCCCATATAGCGAGGGGAAACGAGCTTCAGCGCGGCAAAGGTGGCAAGCAATCCGGCAATCAGAATAATGCCGACGAGCCGCGCCTGCCGCCTGAGCGCCCTCAGAATGAACACCGCATCGATTCCGGAGAGCCGGCCAGGCCGCTGCGGCACCTGCAACGCCATCGGGTCGACGGGAGATAGGTCCGGGCCAAAGGCCGTGTGCAGGCCGCTATGACGGATGTTCATGGCCATATTCCCTTCCTAAGAAACAAGGAACGCCTGGGCGCCACTCGACACTGTTCGATCACCAACAGACCCTCGCAAAGAGTCCGATGATCGCGCGGACTCCGGGAGATCTCGCCAAGCAATGGGCAGACCGCTCGCGCTGGTGCCGGGACAATCTGCCGATCGCCTGGCCATCTCAGTCTCCATCAGTAGGCCTGCTTGTCGCCAAACAGGACCCCGACCGTACGAATGAGAATCTTGAGATCGAACCAGAGCGACCAATGATCGATGTAGTAGAGGTCATACTTGACCCTCTCCCGCATCAAATTGTTGTCCTCGGTCTGGCTCCGATAACCGTTCACCTGGGCCCAGCCGGTGATCCCTGGCTTGATCTTATGGCGATGCGCGTATTGCTCGACCACCGCGCCATACTGAAGGTCGTGGGCAAGCGCATGAGGTCGGGGACCGACAAGCGACAGCTCGCCCTTCAGCACGTTCAGCAGTTGCGGCAGCTCATCGAGGCTGGTGCGTCGAAGAAATTTCCCCACTCTGGTGACCCGGGGGTCGTTGCGGCGCGCCTGTTTGACGTCGGATCCCGTCTCCAAGACGTTCATTGTTCGGAACTTGTAGACCCTGATGGCCTTTTGACGGTAGCCGCCACGCGGCTGCACAAAGAGAACCGGGCCGGAAGAGTCGAGCTTGATGGCAATGGCAATCAGAAGCAGCACTGGAGCGAGAAGGATGCCCGCGATCGTCGCCAGCGTGTAGTCGAGCACGGCTTTGACAATCCGGCCACCTGGTCCAAGTGGAGCTTCCTGGAGGCTGAGGAGGATCAGTGATCCTCGTCGCTCGACACCGCGGAGCGGCAGGTTCAGATGCTGGGGAACAGCGCCCAGCTGGATTGGGATCGGCAACGACGACAACTTGTCGAAGGCCCTCTTGATCTGCACCTCATCGGCGAGGTCGAAACCGAGGACCACCCGATCGCATCCGCCGTTGCGTGCCAGCTCGGCCAACTCGTCCAGGGAGGAGCTGTTATCACCCGGCTTGCCGGATGGCTCATCCTCGTAGACCCCTGCCAGAACCGTGCGGCCAACGGCATTCTCGAGATGTTGCCGCGTGGCCCTGAGCGCCTCGCCCCGTCCGAAAATCGCGATCCGGCACTGCAAACGCGAATCGGCATTGAGCATCCGCCGATAGCGCTCAGCCAACGTCAGCAGACTGAGATCCAGGGCAAGCGCCGTAGCCCCCCATAGACCCAGAAATGCAGGCCGATAGTCGGCGAGGCTGTCGAGCAGAACAAGCACGATCAAGAGCAACCCGGCGACGCCGAGCAGAACGACGGCCGACGTCGGTCTCGAGATCGATATGGCTTCGCCCCATTGCCGGCTCGCCCGCCCGGCCTCTCGGAACAACCAATAGCCGATGAGGCTGGCCAGGCAGCCGATGCCAAGCGCCGAAGGCCATGCCGGGGCAAGACCTGAACCGGTCACCAGATCGCAACCCTTGGCTATGACGGCGGCGGCAAGGATGGTCGCGGCAAGGATCGCAGGCAAAAGCTCGGCGATCAGGGCCGCGTCGACATGCGAACCGGCCTTCCGAGCCGTCAGTGCATCCAGACGGTCGAGGCGACTGCCGGACTTTGCAGCCCCGTTGGTTTCGGTCGACTCATGGCGTTCAACCTGACTGGCCAGACTCATGAACATGCTCAATGCTGGACTTGCGACGATGCCGCCAGCCACGATCTGTCAATTCATCGACCGAATGAGACAGTTCCGGCGGTGTAGAAATCAATAGCGTCAAGTCCCGCCGGAGAAGACTCGCCAATCGGGCGTGGTCTACTCCGTCGGCCTACCCGCCAAAGGTGTAGCCGTACCACCATTGAATGCCGATGGAAGCAAGCTTGGGGACGTGCGCAGGCGATGGCTATGCCCCAGGATGCGCGTTGATCGAAAATGTCCGTTGCATCGATGGAGCGGCCAATGAAGCAGTCGCATGGGATGCGGAAAGAAACCGCCCGATCCGACTCGACTAGTCGGCGCCCTCCCAGTCCCAAGCTCGACCGCCCGCTTGCGTTTGCCGGACACTGGTCAAGCGTCGGACTTCTTATGGTCGCCATCGGCCTCGGCTTTCCGCCAGCCGGGTTCTCGGCCGAGCAAGGAAATGGCTGGGATGTGACGCTCGCCCCCGCCACGTCAGCGACCGAGCCGGGTCCAAGCCAGGAGACGACCGTCGACAAAACCTTGGGAACGGTTGTCGAGGTTGCGGGACGGCAACCGAGTGATCCCGATGCCTACACGTTCAATGCGGGTGATCGTGTCAAACTGACGATCTATGGGCGAGAGGACCTTCCGAGCGAGTATCGCGTCAACACTCTTGGTCAAGTGGCGATCCCGACCATCGGCGTGTTCGACGTGCTGAGCATGACCCCACAGGATCTCGAGATCGCCGTCCGTAATAAGATCGAGCAGTCGATCGGCAATATCGCCTTTGTCGCCGTGGAGCCGATGGAGCCCATCTTTGTGACCGGTTTGGTCAGCAAGCCCGGTGCCTATCCCTATTCCTTTGGCATGATCGCCATTCAAGCGGTCACCCTGGCAGGCGGAACGACGACTGCAACATCCACCGACTGGCTGTCGACGGAGGCTATTCGCGAGACGTCCCGCATGAAAACGTCGGAACTCGAGCTCATCGGACTGACGGCGAAGCGTGCCCGTCTTACGGCCGATCGGATCGGCGTGGACGAGATCACCCCGCCCACGAGCCTCGTCGAGCTCACCGGCTTGCAACAAGCCGGAGAGATCATCGCACGAGAGCAACAAATCCTGGATCAGGATCGCCAGGCCTTCCAGCGTCAGCGACAGACTCTCGAGAAGGGCATCCAGGAGGCCAAGGTGGAGATTGCCGCCTATGAGGACGAGTTGGCCTACATCAAGAAGCAGAGGAAGCTCCGGCGCAACATGCTTGAGCCGCTCCAGCAGCTGGTGAAGAAGGGCTTGACCACACAGCAGCGGGTTACGGATTCCGAGCTTCTGCTCGTCTCCATCGAGCGCGACGCGCAAAACGCCATCGCCAACATTTCGAGGGCGCGCCAGTCGCTGGACCGCTCGGAACGCGATCTGGCCATCCTCGACATCGATCGAACGTCACAATTGGACAAGCAAATTCAGGAGGTTGAAGAGCAGATCGCCAAGGCCAGGACAAACCGGAACGGATCGGCAACGTTCGTCAACTACGTCGCGACCGTACCGGCCGAGAGTCTGCAATCCGGTGGCGATCTTCGGGTTACCCTGGAGATCATGCGTCGGACCAAGGATGGTCGCTTTGTCAACCTCGTCGCTGACGAGATGACGCCGGTCAAACCTGGTGACGTACTACGATTGAGGGCCGCACGGGCGAACTAGGAACATGCGGTGCGGAAATGACAACGATGAGCCGAGCCAGCAGCGGGCGGCAGGCAAGGCAGCGTCGGACGCTCGAGGAGACGCGCTGAGTTGCCTGTCGAAACAGTATCCACCTTCGGGACACATGAGTAGCGAGAGCATGGCGCCCGTGCAGCTCAGGAAATTGAGCAAGGTGTACGGCCGGGGGACCAACCGGACCCGGGCCCTCCGCAAGCTCGACCTCGATGTGAGGAACGGCGAAGTCATCGTCGTTCTCGGGCCGAAGGGGTCGGGTAAGAGCACGTTGCTCAACATTCTGGCAGGATTGGAGCGCCCGTCGTCAGGAACCTACCTGCTTGGCCGGCGAGACCTTACCGCTGCTTCGGATCGTGCTCTGGAGACGCTCCGAAGGCGGCGTATCGGTCTTATCAATCAGGTGCCAAAATTCCTGCCGCAACTGTCTATGCTCGAGAACGTCAAGGTAGCGTCGACCGAGGCCCCGCGCCCAATGCGGGCCGAAGCCGCGCTGACGCTCGTCGGGCTTGGTAAATTTATCCATGCCCTACCATCACAGCTCACAGAAACTCAGCGCTACCTTGCTGCCATTGCCCGCGCCGTTGCCAAGCGGCCCGACCTGCTGATTTGTGATCAGCCCACCGAGGCGCTATCCCTTGATGCCGCCATCTCCGTCGTAAAAATGCTGGAGATGGTTAGCTCTGTACTGGATCTCACGACCTTCGTTAGCACCCGCAGCATTCGCCTCAAGAGTATCGGCAATCGCGTAGTGTATTTGCTGGATGGACGTCTCGTCGGCGAACGGCAGACCGATCCAGTCGCTGCAGCAAACCACCGATAGCTCGGGCGCCAAGTCACTTTTTTTGAGATTCGCAACAGAGTGTTGCGAAAAGTCAATTGGATTTCCTATTCTGTTAGCATAATGTGGAAAAGCAGGGTGTGGTCAGCGATCCTTGCGAAATGGCGTACATGCGGCTGGTAACCTCGGGGTTGCGGCATCTTGCGTTTCCTCAATGCAAGGCGCTTTTCCGGGTCCGTTGTAGTATTTCGCGAGCAACGTCTCCACACACCTCGATAGCCCTGGAGTTCATTCGAGTACTGGAGTGGGGTCGTCATGTCAGCTCGGGAGTTATTGACAACAGGATCGACAGAAGTAACGAACGTCATCTCCATCACCATCATCGAGCGACGCCTGCTTCTTCGCGAGATGATCCTCCAGGCATTCCGGTCCGTTGAGCCGGATGCCCAAGCTTTCGCCTCGATCGAGGAGTGGCACGCACGGAGCAAGGGACGCACGACCGATCTGATCCTGCTCTCTGTCTCGGGCGCCAAGCGCGATGAGGATGCCAAGCGAGGCATTGCGACTCTGTCGAAACTCGCCAGTGGCGTGCCGGTCGTCGTTCTCTCAGACAGTGCCGAGGCCAGTCAGATCGTGCAGGTCATCGAGGCCGGGGCTTCCGGCTACATCTCCACGGACATGGGATTTGCCGTCTGCCACGAGGCGCTGAAACTGGTACGAATTGGCGGCACCTATGCCCCAACCAGCAGCCTGATCGCGAGCGCGCGTCGACAGGACGTACGCGGTACCCGGGATATCGACGTGAACGGCAATCGCTTCACCCATCGGCAGGCGGCCGTGATCGAAGCGCTCCGGCGCGGCAAATCGAACAAGATCATCGCCTACGAGCTCAACATGTGCGAGAGCACCGTCAAGGTTCACGTGCGGAACATCATGAAGCGGTTGCGGGCCAAGAACCGCACCGAGGTCGCCTACCTGACCCAGAAAGATGCCGAGGTCGACGGCTAGATGTGGCGCCGCAGAGGCTCGCCTGACGAGTACAGGTCGATCTGACACGCTTCGGAAACGAACAACGACTGCCGGCGGCCTTCAACGTCGAAACCTGCCAAACCCGAGCGCTGTTGCGACGGAGCGACGGCCCTCCGCATGGAACGCTATGCAGGCATTCCGCCGCCTATGTTGACTTCCAGAGTTGGAATCGATCGAATTCGCCTCGCCGCCGGATCCGGCCGGTTTCAGCGCAAGCGAGCAATTCCATGGTTCCACTGCCCTTTTCGAAAGACGAGTATCGCCAGCGCCTGCGGCGTTTACGAGATCAGATGGCCCGGCGCGGCATCGACCTCCTGGTCGTCACCGACGTTGCCAACCAGTATTATCTTACCGCCTATGACGGCTGGTCCTTCTACACACCGCAGATCGTTCTGGTCCCCATCGAGGACGAGGAGCCCTATTGGCTGGGCCGCGGCATCGATGCCATCGGCGGCAAACTGACGATCTGGATGAACCCGGAGCACTCTGTCGGCTTCCCCGATCACTATGTGCAGCAGACCGATCGTCATCCGATGGATTGGATGGCCGATTGGATCAAGCAGAAAGGCTGGGGATCACGCCGCATCGGCATCGAGACCGAAGGCTACTACTACACCGTTCGGGCACACGAGCATCTCGTGAAGGGCCTGCCGAACGCGAAGATCCTGGATGGGAGCCTGCTCGTCTCCTGGCTGCGCGCAGTAAAATCGCCGGCTGAGATCGAGTATATGCGCAAGGCCGCCAAGCTGGTCGAGGGGGCGATGCGCGCCGCCTACGATTCGATTGCACCGGGCGTGCGTGAATGCGATTCGGTGCCGCCGATCTACAAGGCACAGCTCTCGAGCCAAAAGGCCTGGGCCGGTGACGCGACCGCCATCCCACCCACCATTCTTGCCGGTGACAATTCGGCCGCCCCCCACATGCTCTGGACCGATCGCACGTACGGCGACACTGAGACCATTGCGCTCGAGCTCGGGGGGGCCTGCCGTCACTACACGGCAGGTCTCGCCCGTACGATGCATCTGGGCAAGCCCAACAAGCAGCTCAAGGACGCGACCAAGGCCGTGCTCGAAGGCATGGACAACGTGCTCGAGATGATGAAGCCGGGCGTCACCGGCGAGGAGGTCGAGCTCACCTACCGTACGACCATCGCCAAATATGGCCTCAAGAAAGAATCTCGTTGCGGCTACTCGATCGGTATCGGCTATCCGCCGGATTGGGGGGAGCACACGATCTCGCTACGCTCGGGTGACAAGAGCGTTCTCGAACCCGGCAACACCATCCACGTCATGCTCGGCATGTGGTTTGAGGGCTGGGGCATGGAGGTGAGCGAAACGGTGTTGGTGACGCCCAAAGGCAATGAGTGCATCACGCAGTTCCCGCGCGAGGTGTACTACAAATAAGCTGGTGCCGAGGGCATCCTGCCGCCCAAGGCCCAGCGCCGCACGTGCCGAACCTGCTTTGAAAGCTTTCCGGTTGTTGGATCTCCGGCAGGCCGGCAGGAAATACTGTTGAGCGGCCTGCCCAATGCTCGTCATGCCCGCCGGCGAGGCGAGCGTCCAAGGCCTAAGCGGAAGGCGCCTGCCAAGGCACACCGGATAGCCGGGTTGAGCCCGGGTGTGACATATGTAGGGCCGAAATCGCACGGAGCCTGACATGACCACCACCCTTATCGATCCCGAGATCGCGGCCAAGATGATCGACCTCCGCCGGCATCTGCATCGGAACCCTGAGCTCTCCAGCGAGGAGCATGAGACGCAGAAGACCATCCGTGCGCGGCTCGAGGCAGCAGGCCTCGATGGCATTCGCGATGTGGCGGGTACCGGTCTCATCCTCGATATCGTCGGAGGGGGCGGGCCGTCGAACCGCAAGGTCGCCATCCGCGCCGATATCGATGCGCTGCCGATCACCGAGGAGAGCGGCGTCGACTTCGCCTCGACGAATCCAGGGGTCATGCACGCCTGTGGGCACGACGCACACACGGCGATGGTCTATGCCACCGCGCTCGCGTTGCAGAAAAACCGCGACCGCTTTCGGGGCACCGTGCGGCTCATCTTCCAACCTGCCGAGGAGAACGAGCCGCTCGGCGGGCGCCGGATCGTCCAGGACGGGCACATTGACGATATTGATGGCGTCATCGGCATTCACGTCGATCCGGGGCTCGAGACCGGCAAGATCGCGGTGTCGCCCGGCACCTACACGCTCGCCTGCGATACCTTCGACATCGTCGTGACCGGCAAGGGCTCGCATGCGGCCATGCCCGAGCAAGGTGTCGACGCGCTGTCGGCCGCCGTGTCGATCGCTCAACAGCTCGGTCAGATCGTCACCCGTGAGCGCAACGCCTATGCGCCGCTCGTCGTCGCCGTGACGATGTTGCATGCGGGCACCGCCCACAACATCCTTCCCGGCAAGGCCGTCATGGCCGGCACGATTCGCTCAGGCAGCGAGGAGGTGCGAGCGATGGCGCATCGTCGAGTTTTAGAGATCGCGGAAGCGGCCGCGCTCATGCATCGCGCAAGCGTCGACGTCGTTTGCACACGCGGCGATGTCGCGGTCATCAACGATCCCGAGATGGTCGATCTCATTCGAGCCGCCGGCAACGCGGTGGGCGGCGACGACACCGTGCGAAATCTCCCCGGTTGGACGCCCGGTGATGATTTCGGATTCTACTCCGAGAAAAAGCCCGGCGTGTATTTCCGGCTAGGGATTCGCAACGAGCAGGCGGGCTCTGTGCATCCGCTGCATCATCCGGCCTTCCGTCTGGACGAAGCGGCGATGCCCTTGGGCGCGAGCACGCTCACCGAGGCCGCTCTGCGGTTTTTGGAGTAAGGGCGACCGGCAGGCCGCCCCTACGAAAGATGCTCCATCCCCGGCGCATCGAGACCGGCGAGCCAATCGTGCCGGCTGCGCTCGAACACCGAAACCCTCGGAGAAGGAAAATTTGAATCGGCGAAGGCGCCGACGGCAACGGCCACGACATCGGGGAACCCCGAGAGCTCCCAGTAAACCGTCGAGCCGCAATTGGGGCAGAAGTGGAAAGTGACGGTGTTGCCGCTGTCGGCTTTGCGGGTGAAGGCTTTGGATGTGCCCGCCGCGACGCTCACCGCCTCGTGCGGATATCGTGCCTGCATGCCAAAGATGCTTCCCGTGCGCTTCTGACAATCGAGGCAGTGGCAGATCGAGATGCGGACAGGCTCTCCGGCGCAGCGAACTTGCAGCTGGCCACAGGCGCAGGCGGCGGTTCGATCACCCATATGTAAACCTCAAAAATCCGTTGGCGCTCCGCCCTCACGCTTCCTGCGCTCGACGAACGCTTCGAGCTCCTCCTTGATGGCCGGATCCATCGGCGGGGGCTCGAACTCGGCCAGGATCTGCTTCCAGATTTTCATGGCGCGCTCGGGCGTATGGACGGCACCCGCCTCCTCCCAGGCCTTGTAGTTGCGCCAATCGGAGAGGAACGGCGCGTAAAACGCCGTCGTGTAGCGCGACTGCGTGTGGGCCGCACCGAAGAAATGGCCCGCCGCTCCGACCTCGCGGATCGCATCCACCGCCAGATCATCCGGCGACATCGGCACCGGCTCCATATAGTGAATGATATTCTGAAGCGTCTCGCAATCCATGACGAACTTCTCATAAGAGGCGCACAAGCCGCCCTCGAGCCAGCCGGCCGCGTGATAGACGATGTTCGTGCGCGCCGACACACAGGCCCAGAGCGAGAACATGCTCTCCCACATCGCCTGCGCATCCGGTGCATTGGCGGCGCAGGCGTTCGAGGCGCGCAAGGGCAGGTTGTAGAACCGCGCCATCTGGCCTGAGAGCTGCGTCGCACGCATGTATTCTGGCGTTCCGAACGCGGGAGCTCCCGACTTCATGTCAACGTTCGAGGTGTAGGAGCCGTAGACGATCGGCAGCCCCGGCCTGATCACCTGCAACAGTGCCAGTGCCGCCAGCGCCTCCGCCGTCTGCTGCACGACCGCACCCGCGACGGTCACCGGCGCCATGGCGCCCGACAGCGTGAACGGCGTCACGATGACCGCCTGTCCGCGCCGCGCCAGCCGCATCGCGCCGTCAAGCATCGGCCAGTCGTGCTTCAACGGCGAGGACGAGTTGATGTTGGTGTACATCCGGGGCTTCGCCGCGAACTCCTCGTGCGTGAGCCCACCCGCGATCCTCACCATCTCCATCACGTCCTCGACCCGCTCGACGCCGAGCGAATAGGCGTGACAGACCTTGTCGGTCAGCGTCAGCTTGTCGTAGAGGCAGTCCAAGTGGCGGACGGACGCGTGCACGTCGACCGGCTCGACCGGATAGCCGCCAGCCAGATGGATGCAGTTGAAATACTGCGTCAGCTTGATGAGATCGCGGTAATCCTCCCGGCAACCGACGCGGCGCCCGCGCTCCAGGTTCGACGAATTCGGCGGCGAGGAGACGTTGACGAACAGCATGTGCTTCCCGCCGACCGTCACCGTCCGCTCCGGATTGCGCGGCGTGATCGTGAACTCGGACGGGGCTTTCGCGAGCTGATCCATCACGAACTTGCGGCCCATGCGGATGCGCCCGCCGCCGTTCGCGACATCGGCCACCTTCTCGCAGCCGGCCTCAACCAGGATGCGCGTCGCCTCCTCATGCAGGAAGTCGATGCCAATCTCCTCGAGCACCCGCATGGCCGAGTCGTGGATCATCTCCACGCCCTCTTGGCTGATCGGCTCGGTGGGGCGGTCGGGATTGATCGGCAGCTTCCACGGGAGCTGCTGGATCGCCGAGGCGCCCGCGCGCGCACCCCGCCGGGCGCTGCGCCCGCCTCGCACGCGACCCGCACCTTCACCTGCCGTGTCAGTCATTCCGGTTCTCCGATACTGGACATGGTCTAGCACGCCGGATAAATCCGGGCCATTGCGCCTGCGACATCTCTCGCCGCCCTATGACCCCGCGACGGCTGCCGCTGCCCCTGCCATGATAGCCCCTGTGCCACGATTGAGTGCCTTGACGGCGCGCGGCGATTGGAAGAGACGGCGGGCTCGCGCGGCCGCGAGCGCAAAAAGGGCGAGAATAGCCGAGATGATGACGACGATCATGCTTGCGATCTCGAGAACCCCGACCGCATCCAGATGCGACAGGTCGATGATCGCCGGCAGCAGGGCCATGAAGAAGACGATCGGCTTGGGATTGCCGATGGTCAGCGCGTAGCTCGTGAGGAACAGGCGCCAGCCTTCGTTGCGTTCCGGGGCGAGGTCGGATTGGACGGCAACCGCCGGGCCGGTCCAGAGCTTCCAGGCAAGATAGAGAAGATAGGCGGCACCTGCGTACTTGATTGCCGTCAGAAGACCGGCATGGGCCTGCGCAACGGCGGCAAGACCGAAGGCAGCCACGAGGAAGAGCGTCATGTCGCCAGCCACGAAACCGAGGATGAATGCTCCCATGCCGCGCATGCCATTGCCGAGAGCGCGAGCAACAATGGCCGCGATGCCGGGGCCGGGCGAGGCGACAGCCAGGGCATAGGTGACGGAAAACACCAGGAGGCCAGTAATCGTCATGGATCTCTCACCCGCTACCTCACGTAGCTCGCACCATTGACGTCGAAGGTCGCGCCCGTCAGGTGGCGAACCTGATCGGAGCACAGGAACGCCGTCAGCGCGCCGATCTCTCCAGGCGCAGCCATCGTGCCAAGCGGGATCTCGCCGAGGATGCGCTTCAGATCGGTATCGGTCGCCCCCTCATAGGCCATGTCGGTATCGGTGAAGCCCGGCGCGATGGCGAAGGCGAGGACGTTCTCTCCGGCATATTGGCGCGCGATCGTCTTGGTCATGGCGATCAGCCCCGCCTTAGATGCCGCGTAGGGCCAGCCTGTCGCGACCTCGCCGCGATGCGCCGCCCGGCTCGCAACGTTGATGATCCGTCCGCCACCATGTCTGCGAAAGTGAAGAATGGCGGAACGGGAGAGATCGGCCGCGGCCTGCAGATTGACCTGCAGGACCTCGGTCCAGGTCCGATGCCAATCCTCAAGAGGCGCCTCGACCGCCACACCGGTGGCAATCGCCGCATTGTTGACGAGCACATCGATGCGGCAAGCCGCCTTCTCCGCCGCCGTCCAGAGGGAATCTGACGCCGCCGAATCGGCCAGATCGGCGGCAAGCAGCGTTGTCTTGCCCTTACCAGACCGTGCGACCTGCGCCGCCAGCGCCTCGGACTTCTCCCGGCTCTTGGCATAGTGCAGCAGCACATGAGCCCCGGCGGCAGCCAGATGCTCAACCATCGCCGCACCAATTCCCCGCGAGCCACCCGTGACGAGAATGGCCTTGCCTGTGAGGTCGATCATGCCGGTCATCCTTCATATGGTACGGTGGTACCGGCAATAAACCGGCTTTCGGCAGGAAGCGCCAGCCCTCCGGCCGCCGCCGTGACTTCCGCCATGCATCGCTCCATGATACGAGGCTTGCAACACGGGAGGCCCCCATGCCATCGCTCAAACAGCTCTTGGACGAGAGGAAGGCCCTGCTCGCCGACGGCGCCACTGGCACGAACTATTTTCAGATGGGGCTTGCCTCCGGTGATCCGCCGGAAATGTGGAATGTCGACCATCCCGAACGCGTCGCCGAGTTGCACCAGGCCTTCGTCGATGCCGGCGCCGACATCATCCTGACGAATACGTTCGGCTGCAACAAGCACCGCCTAAAGCTCCACGGCCTCGAGGCGCGCGTCTTCGAGCTCAACCAGCGCGCCGCCGAGATCGCCCGCGAGGTCGCGGACAAAGCCGGTCGACCGGTCATCGTTGGCGGCTCCGTCGGGCCGACGGGCGAGTTGTTCGAGCCGCTCGGCAAGCTGACGCACGAGGATGCGGTCGCCGCCTTCAAGGAGCAGATCGAAGGGCTCAAGGCGGGCGGTGCCGACGTTGCCTGGATCGAGACGATGTCGGCACCCGAGGAGATGCAGGCGGCGATGGAGGCTGCGCGGGCTGCCGAACTGCCATACACCTTCACGGCAAGCTTCGACACCGCGGGGCGAACCATGATGGGGTTGGACCCTGCCTTGCTGTCCAGTGTTGCGGCAGAGCTCGCGCCGATTGCCATGGGGGCCAATTGCGGCGTTGGCGCGTCGGACCTGCTCGTCTCGGTGCTCGCCATGACGGCCGCCGATCCGAATGCGGTCGTCATCGCCAAGGCCAATTGCGGAATTCCACAGGTGCGAGGAGACGAGGTCGTCTACACCGGCACACCCGAGTTGATGGCCGATTACGTCCACCTCGCCCTCGACGCCGGCGCCAGGATCATCGGCGGCTGCTGCGGGACATCTCCGCAGCATCTCGCGGCCATGCGGAAAGCCATGGACAGCCACATCCCGGGACCGCGTCCGGACCGTGCCATGATCGAGGCGCGCATCGGCAAGCTCGCCGCCCCACCGCGCGAGGCCCAAGCCGGCGAAGGTCGGCAACGGCGACGGGCAAGAGGCTAGGTCTCAGCCAACTGGCCCGACCGGCCAGGCCTTCGGCCTGAACCATGCCGCTTGGCTTTGGACCAGTCTCAATTCCGGCGCGCCGGCGCTGGCCTCAATCACCGCCTCGATGCCGCCGACAGCAAGGCCGAGGGCGCGGGCCTGGCTCATGCCCGAGAGCAGATGGCCCAGCATCAAGGCGGCCAGCAAATCTCCGGTTCCGTGCGGCACGCGAGCCCGGCGCTTGACCGTGGCGCGGATAGCGTTCGAGGCCGTGACCAGGACATTGTCGATCTGCGCCTTCCGGTTTGCCGGGATCGAAGTGGCGAGGACGAACGCGGACGTCAGACGGCGTGCGGCAGCCTGAGCCGAACGCGCATCATGAACCTCTGCGCCCGAAAGCCAGGCCAGCTCGAAGCGGTTGGGGGTCAGAATGCCGGCCAGCGGCACCAGGCGGTCGCGCACGGCGACTGCCGCGGCCTTGTCGACATAGAGGCCGCCGGGATCGTCGCCCAGCACCGGGTCGACCATGACCAAGCGACGCGCGCCGCTCTCGGCGTGCACCCGCTCGATGGCGCTAACCGCCGCATCGACATGGCCCGTGGTCGGAAGATAGCCCGTCAGAACCGCATCCACCGTCTCTAGGATCTCGTTGGAGGCGAGCGCACCTACCATGCCTGTGAGCGTCTGCGGCTCGATACGCGTGCCACCGACCTGCCGATAGCCCATGTGGCTGGACAGCACGACCGTCGGCAGCGCCAGCACCTCGTGGCCGAGCCGTTGCAGCGCAAACCGCGCGGCGGCATTGCCGACATGTCCGTAGGCGACATCGGAGGAGATAAGCAGTACACGGGCCATGAGCCGAGCCTCGAAGCAGCGATCGAACCTTTGTCGCTATCACGCGGCGTGCCTACGCGCCAGCGAGCGTCAGCCCTGCAGCGCTGCCCACATCTCCTTGTCCCGTGCGGCCGTCCAGATGCGCGGCGTGTCGAGGCCAAGTGCCTCGTCATAGGCGCGTGCGACATTGAATGGCAGACAGTGTTCGTAGATGGCATAGTCCTTGAATTTGACGTCGCAGTGTGCCCGGCATGCCGCCATCGCCTCCTTGAGCGTGCCTCCGGCAAGCGCCACCTTGGCAACGGACGAATAGGTGCTGTCGAGAAAATCCCGCGTCAGCGCGATGGCCTCGTCGACTTTTTGTCGCCCGACCAATGCGTCACCGCGGCCCGGAGAGAGCGAGCCCGGCGCTATGCGCGCGATGGCATCGAGCGTTCCCGGCCAGTCGCCGAAATGTGCGTCGCCGCAATAGCAGGCCGACTTGTACTCGACGATGTCGCCCGAGAACATGACATTTTCTGAGGGGACGTGGGCGACGATGTCACCAGCGGTATGGGCGCGACCGAGCTGCAAGAGATCGACGCGCCGCTTGCCGAGGTAGAGCGACATCCGGCCGCTGAAGGTGAGTGTCGGCCAAGTCAGGCCCGGAATGCTCTCGTGACCCTGGAAGAGGCGGGGAAAGCGGTCGAACTCGGAATCCCAGTCTTCCTTGCCCCGCTCGACGATCATGGCGCGGCACTTCTCCGAAGCGACGATCTCGCTTGCCATGTAGGCTGAGGCGCCGAGCACGCGCACCGCATGATAGTGTGACAGCACGACATGCTTGATGGGTTTGTCGGTGACGGTTCTGACTTTTTCGATCACCTTGGATGCCAGTCGCGGCGTCGCCTGCGCATCGACGATCATGACGCTGTCATCACCAATGATGACGCCGGTGTTGGGATCGCCCTCGGCGGTGAAGGCGTAGAGACCCTTGCCGATCTCGGTGAAGGAGATCCTCTTCTCCGCCATGTCGCCGGCGGAGGCGAATTGCTTAGCCATGAGCGCGGACCTCCTGCTCGATCGCGCCGAAAATCGAATGGCGCTTGTCATCAAGCATCTCGATGCGAACGGTGTCGCCGGGCTTCAGAAAGGGCGTTCTGGCCTTGCCTTGCAGGATCGTCTCCACAACGCGCTGTTCGGCGAGACAGGAATAGCCGACGCCTCCGTCACGGATGGGCTTGCCCGGCCCGCCGTCGGCAGCCTTGTTGGAGACCGTGCCCGAGCCGACGAGGCTGCCGGCAGAAAGCGCGCGCGTGCGGGCCGCATGAGCAATGAGTCGGCCGAAATCGAACGTCATGTCGCTACCGGCATCGGGCTTGCCAAGCGGCTCGCCGTTGACGAAGGAGAGCAATGGCAGAGACAGCCTGCCCCCATCCCATCGATCGCCGAGCTCATCCGGGGTGACGGCCACCGGCGAAAAGGCCGATGACGGTTTCGACTGGAAGAACCCGAAACCCTTGGCGAGTTCCGCAGCGGTGAGCCCCCGCAACGTCACGTCGTTGACCAGCATGACGAGCTTGATGTGGCCGCGCGCGGCCTCGGCCGAGATCCCCATCGGCACGTCGTCGGTGACAACCACAATCTCCGCCTCGAGGTCGAGGCCGAGACTTTCGTCACCCGGAAGGGCAATCGGATCACGCGGGCCGATGAAGGTATCGGAGCCGCCCTGGTACATCAGCGGATCGGTCCAGAAGGATGGGGGCATGTCGGCCCCGCGCGCCTTCCGAACCAGCTCGACATGGTTCACATAGGCCGAGCCATCCGCCCATTGATAGGCGCGGGGTAGGGGCGAGGCGCAGTCGTGCTCGCGAAAGCGGAAAGTCGCGACCGAGCCGAGCTCAACCTGCTCGGCGAGCGCGGCGAGCCTCGGTGCCGCTCGCGCCCAGTCGTCCAACGCGCCCTGCAAAGTCGAGGCGATGTCGCTCGCCTCGATGGCGCGTGTCAGATCCTTCGAGACGACGACGAGCCTGCCGTCCCGGCCGCTCTTCAACGAGGCAAGTTTCATCTTGGAGTTGTCCTAGGGCCGGCCGTCGAACTTGCGATCGAGGCCCTTCCAGCAATCAGCATAGCCATCCTGTAGTGTTTCGAGGGTTGCGGCATAACGAGTGAGATGCTGAGGGTAACGGGTCTCGAACATGAAGGCCATGGTGTCGGATAATTTGACCGGCTTCAGGTCCATCGCCGAGGCATGCTCGAAGGCCTGCGTGTCGGGCCCATGCGGTAGCATGCAGTTGTGGAGGCTCATGCCGCCGGGCACGAAGCCTTCCGGCTTCGCATCGTATTGTCCATAAATCAGCCCCATGAACTCGCTCATGATATTCAAGTGATACCAAGGCGGCCGGAAGGAATGTTCGGCGACCATCCAGCGCTCGGGGAAGATGACGAAGTCGATATTTGCCGTGCCCTCCTCGCCCGACGGCGCCGTGATGACGGTGAAGATCGACGGATCGGGATGGTCGAACAGCAGCGCCCCCACCGGCGAGAATGTTCTCAAGTCATATTTGTAGGGGGCATAGTTGCCATGCCAAGCGACAACGTCGAGCGGCGAATGGCCGATCTCGGTGACGTAGAACTTCCCGCACCACTTGACGGTGACGCGGCACGGCGTCTCCTTGTCCTCGAAGGCAGCGACGGGCGTCTTGAAGTCTCGCGAGTTGGCGAGGCAGTTGGCGCCGATTGGACCACGGTTCGGCAGCGTGAACTTGGCGCCATAGTTCTCACAGATGTAACCGCGCGCCGGGCCATCGACGAGCTCGACCTTCATCTTCATACCGCGCGGCAAGATCATGATCTCACCAGGGACGATCTCGATCCGGCCGAGCTCGGTGAAGACGACGAGACGGCCGCTCTGCGGCACGATCAGCAGCTCGCCGTCGGCATTAAAGAAATAGTCATCCACCATCGATTCGGTGGCGAAGTAGATGCCGGTCGACATGCCGGCCTGGGTGTTGACGTCTCCAGCCGTCGTCATGGTGCGGACGCCATCGAGGAAGGTGAGCTTGCCTTCCGGCAACGGCGGCGGGCTCCACCGGAGCGGGCCGATGGGCAGATCGTGCTCCTCGGTCGCAGGTGCGGTCTTCCAGAAGGGTAGATCGATCCGCTTGAAGCGCTCGACGTGACGAACCGACGGCCGGATCCGGTAAAGCCATGACCGCTCGTTCGTCCCACGCGGCGCCGTGAACGGCGAGCCCGAGAGTTGCTCAGCATAAAGGCCGTAGGCGCAACGCTGGGGTGAGTTTTGCCCTTGCGGCAGGGCCCCCGGGAGTGCTTCGGTCTCGAAATCGTTGCCGAAACCGGGCATATAGCCTTCGGCGGTCGCGAGCGTGCGATGGGCAGGCGAAGGCGCGCGCTCATGAACGTTCATACGGGCTCTCCCGGCGGCTGGACGTGTGGGGTGCGTGGAACTAGTCTCACTTGCAACCAACTATATACCCGGTCATGACGCAATCAAGCGGAAAGCCTCGAATCCAGTCGCAGATCCGCCTCGCAAGCTTTCTGCCGTTCCGGCTGAACCGGCTGGCATCGGAGGTGAGCCGCCGGATCTCGGCCATCTATGGCGACCGGTACGGCCTCGACATTCCGGAATGGCGGGTGCTCGCCACGCTGTCGAGCCGAGGTACGGCGACGGCGCAAGCGATCGTCGCCTCGACCCGCACCCACAAATCAACGATCAGCCGGGCGGTCGCCGCATTGACGCAGCGTGGCTTGATCGAGCGTGAGGGCTCAGCGAGTGACGGACGCGAGATCGTCCTGCGGCTCAGCGACAAGGGAGATGAGCTGATGCGCGAGATCGTCCCCTTGGTGCTCGCCGAGGAGCGAGCGATGCTCAATCGGTTGCCCGCTGGCCAACGTCGAGAGTTTCTGTCGGCACTGACGCGCCTCGAGGTCTCGCTCGAGCTCGACGAGGAGGAACCCCTATGAAGCTCTATGGCTACTTCCGATCCTCGGCCGCCTATCGCGTCCGCATCGCTCTCAATCTCAAGAGCATCGCCGTTGAGCACGTGCCAGTGCATCTCGTCAAGGACGGTGGTCGGCAGAAGCTGCCGGCCTACCTCGCCAAGAACCCGCAGGCCCTGGTGCCGGCCCTCGCGCTCGACGACGGTACGGTGATCACCCAATCGCTCGCCATCATCGAGTATCTGGATCAGCTGCGGCCGGAGCCGAGGCTGCTACCAGCCGATCCGATCGCGGCGGCCAAAGTCCGTGCCGTGGCACTGGCGATCGCCTGCGATATCCACCCACTGAACAATCTGCGGGTCCTGAACTATCTGAAGGGTCCGCTCGCTCAGCCGCAACCGGCCGTTGATCAATGGATCAGGCATTGGATCTTGGCCGGTGGACTCGAGCCGATCGAGGAGATGATCGCGGGCGGCCCCTATTGCTTCGGGGCGAATGTCACTCTCGCCGATGTCTGTCTCGTTCCGCAGGTGTTCAATGCGCGCCGTTTTGCCATTTCACTCGAGCATCTGCCGAAGGTGCTCGCAGTCGATGCGGCCTGTCAGAAACTCGACGCCTTCGCTGCCGCACAGCCGATGCGGCAGGCCGATGCGGAATAACTTCGAGGCCGATCCGATGTGGAGACCTGATCCATGACCTTCGAAGCCTGGCTGGCATTCGCCCTTGCCACATCCGTTCTGCTCATCATTCCGGGCCCGACGATCCTCCTCGTCGTCTCCTATGCGCTCGGCCAGGGATGGCGCGCCGCCTTGCCGATGGCTATCGGCGTGGCGCTCGGCGATTTCACCGCCATGACGCTGTCGCTCCTCGGGATCGGTGCGCTCCTGTCAGCCTCTGCCGTCCTGTTCACGGGGCTCAAATGGATCGGCGCGGCCTATCTGGTCTGGCTTGGCATCAAGCTCTGGCGCGCCGGCAGCACTCTCGAGGCCAAACCTCGAAAGGACGTCACGTCAACCGCGCGAATGGTCGGCCATGCGTGGATCGTCACAGCGCTCAATCCGAAGAGCATCACCTTCTTTGTCGCCTTCCTGCCGCAGTTTCTGGATACGTCCCGTCCCTTTCTGACGCAGATGATCGTCTTCGAGGCGACGTTCCTGACCCTGGCTTTCGCCAATGCCATTGGCTATGGCCTGGTTGCCGCCCGCGCGCGCTCGATCATCCGCAGCGCACCGGCGATCAGGCTGATCAACCGGATCGGTGGCAGTCTGCTGATCGGAGCCGGCGTCGCGACCGCTACCATCGGACGGGCGCAAGGCTGAACGTCCACCCGGCCCGGCTCACGTCTTCGTCTTCAGATGCTCGTGAATCGAGTTCCGTTTCCATGAGAGTTCCGGATCGATCTCCTTGATCTCGAAGGAGAGCGCGATCCGTCGACGCGCGAACACCGGATCAAGATGATCGCTGAGTGCCTGAAAGACGGCGTCGCCAGCCTGTTTGCGAGCCTGAAGCGAGCGACCGGTCGCCAGCCGTAAGGTCATATCCAGGAAAGCATAGTCGGGCGTCCCGTCTGCGATCCCGGAGACCTCAGCCTTGTGCGCTCTGACCCGAATACCGCCAATCGGGAAGATCCCCGTCGCGACCGCCGCCCGACGGACGCAATCGACGAGGGCCTCGAGATCAATCTCGCGGTCGAGGTTGGCCGAGTAGTCGATGATGAAATGTGGCATGCACGACCCTCTACGTCCGGTCGCCCCAGAGAGCTGTGGCGGTCCCGCACAGTTGCCGAATTGCCGGATGTTGGCAATTCTGGTCCGACCTGCGGTCGGAGAATGCGACACCAGCCGGCGCATGAGCTGCACTGCGACCAACGGAAGCGAGGATCCGGGCATGCGACTGACCACCTTTCGGCACAATGGCGAGCTTCGCGTCGGCATCTCGCGCGACGACGGCATTGTCGACCTGACGGCACTGATGCCGGAGGCGACCAGCGTCCGCCGACTTCTGTCCGAGGACCTCCTCGGTCAGGCCGAGGAAATTGCCTCCGCAGCCCCCTCCGCCTTGCCCATGAGCGCGACGCCGCTCGATCTGCCGATCCCCGATCCCGGCAAGATCATCTGCGTCGGCGTCAACTACGTGAACCGGAACGCCGAGTACAACGACGGCAGCGCGGCGCCAAAGCATCCCAGCCTCTTCATGCGCACGCCCCTGTCGTTCGTGCCGCACGGTCGGCCGGTCGTCATCCCGAAGGAATCGATGGAGCTCGACTACGAGGGCGAGATCGTCGTCGTCATCGGCCGGGGCGGACGGCGCATCCCGGCCAAGGATGCGAAGCGCCACATCGCCGGGCTGACGATCATGAACGAAGGCTCGGTCCGCGACTGGATCCGACACGGTAAGTTCAACGTCACACAGGGTAAGAACTTCGACCGGTCCGGCGCCATCGGCCCCTGGATCGAGACCGACCTCTCGGCTGTCGATCTCTGCGACCTGCACCTCGAGACCCGCGTCAACGGCGAGCTCCGCCAGAGCGATACGACCGCCTCGATGGCCTTCCCGATCGCTGAACTCATCGCCTACATCTCGTCCTTCACTACGCTCATGCCCGGCGATCTGATCGCGACCGGCACGCCGACTGGCGCAGGGGCGCGGTTCGATCCGCCGCGCTGGTTGAAGCCGGGGGACATAGTAGAAGTTATGGTCGAGGGCGTGGGCAGGCTGCGAAACAGCGTTATCGCCGAAGGATGATACAGCGGTGTTGCCGGCGAGCCCGGTGAGCGATAAATAGTTTCACGCGCAACCAACTTGCGCATATGGACCGAAGCGATGCGCTATGCCTACAAGCCCTATCCCTACCAGGCTCCTGCGGAGCTTGCGGGGGAGTCCGGCCGGCGCTGGCCCGTTGCGATCGTCGGGGCCGGTCCAATCGGTCTCGCCGCCGCCATAGACCTGGCACTCCATGGCATCGCCTCCGTTGTGCTGGACGACAACAACGTCGTATCGTTCGGCAGCCGCGCCATCTGCTGGTCGAAGCGGACGCTCGAGATCTTCGACCGGCTCGGCGTTGGCGACCGGATGATCGAGAAGGGCGTCACCTGGAAGGTCGGCCGCCTTTTTCATCGGGACAAAGAAGTCTACGCATTCGACCTCCTGCCGGAGGCCGGCCACAAGATGCCGGCCTTCATCAACTTGCAGCAATACTATGTCGAGGAGTACCTGCTCGATCGCGCAGCCGAACTCAAAGACCTCATCGAGCTACGTTGGAAGAACAAGGTGACCGGTGTCTCGCCATCGAGGGACTGTGTTCGGGCAACCGTCGAGACGCCCGATGGAACCTACCAGATCGAGGCTGACTACCTGATCGCCTGTGATGGTGTCCGCTCGACGGTCCGAGGCGCGCTCGGGCTCGATTTCGCCGGCCGGGTGTTCGAAGAGCGTTTCCTCATCTCCGACGTCGAGATGACCGCCGACTTCCCGTCCGAGCGCTGGTTCTGGTTCGAGCCACCGTTCCACTCCGGACAATCGGCGCTCCTGCACAAGCAGCCCGACGACATCTATCGCATCGATCTGCAGCTTGGGCCGGACGCCGATCCGGAAGCCGAGAAACAGCCAGAACGGGTCATCCCACGGCTCAAGGCGATGCTCGGCGATCGACCGTTCGAGCTCGATTGGGTGTCGGTCTACACGTTCCAATGCCGCCGGCTCGAGCGGTTCGTACATGGCCGTGTGATTTTCGCCGGCGACAGTGCCCATGTCGTCTCGCCATTCGGGGCACGTGGGGGTAATGGGGGCATCCAGGACATCGACAATCTGGTTTGGAAGCTGGCGTCGATCCTGAAAGGCGAGGCGGGGCCGGGACTGCTCGAAAGCTACGACGAGGAGCGCACCTTCGGCGCCGACGAGAACATCCTGAACTCCTCTCGGGCCACCAACTTCATGTCGCCCAAAGCCGGCATCGAGCGCATGTTTCGCGACGAGATGCTGGGGCTGGCCGCCGATCTCCCGTTCGCGCGCCGGCTCGTCAATTCCGGCCGGCTGTCGTTACCGTGCTCGTTGGCGGGCATGTCGTTGCAAACGCCCGCGAATGGCGGTTTCGGCCTTACGCCGGGCACGCCGTGCCTCGATGCCCCGGCTGGCGGTGGCTGGCTACTCCAGCGTCTGGGCGGCAGGTTTCACCTCCTGGCCACTGGCGAGGCACGCGCTCCTGACGGTACCGGCCTCGATTGTGTCGCGACCAGTGAGGCCACTGCGCGCCAGCGCTACGGCGATGCCATCTACCTCATTCGCCCGGACCAGCATGTCGCCGCGCGCTTCGACCGACCGGACGCCGCCGCCATCCAATCCGCCCATCGTCGCGCCCTGGGATATCCGACATGACTGACCCGACCACGCGACTTGTCACAGCCGAGAACTTCTCCGGCAAGGGCGATGATTTCTATGCTGCGCTCATCGCCGCTCACGAGGGCCTGAGTGACACTGACAGCCACCGCTTGAACACTCGGCTGGTGCTTCTCCTCGCCAATCAAGTCGGTGATCTCGATGTGCTCAAGGCTGTACTCGCGCGGGCGCGGCAGGGACTGTAGCGATCGCGAATGTTGCGCATGGCCATGAGAGCTAATGCCCGAGCTTCGCGGTGACCTCGATCTCGATTTTCATCCTGGCATCGGCGAGATTGGCGCTGAACATGGTCGCAGCCGGGCGCACGTCGCCCAGATATCTCCTCAGCACCGGCCAGCATGCCGGAAAGTCGGCGGCATTCGGCAGGATATAGGTTGCCCGCACCACGTCCTTGAATCCGGCGCCAGCTTCTTTCAAGGCCGCCTCGATGTTCCTCAGCGTCTGCTCGCATTGCTCGGCGACGTCGTCGGAGATGGTCATCTTGGCATAGTCGAATCCGGTCGTGCCGGAGACGAAGACGAAGTCGCCATCGACAATGGCACGTGAGTAGCCGATTTCGGACTCGAACTTCGAGCCGGAGGAGACGAGCTTGCGGGACATGATGGAGCTCCTGTTGCGTAGTGCCCGGAGGCTCGCACAGGCTGACCTGCAAGACAATCTCCGGCGGAGCGATCAATCCAGCCCGGCAATGAACTCACGGATCACATCGAACGATCCGAACTCGGTGTGAAAGAGGTGCCCAGCCTCGGGGAAGACGACGATACGCTTCGGCTCGTTAGCGGCCGCGAATACTGCTTCACCCATATCCACGGGCACGATGCGGTCTCGAGCGCCGTGCAGCACGAGAAGCGGCACATGGACCGTTGGAATGATGCCGATCGAGTCGTAACGATCAAGCACGAACGGCCTGACCCACATCCAGGGATAGTGCCGTTGGGCCACGTCGGCGATCGAGGTGTATGGCGCGTCCAAAATCATGCCCTTGACCGGCTCGGACGCCGCCAGCTGAACCGCTACACCTGTGCCGAGGCTCTCGCCATAGAGCACGATCTGGTCCCCGGTCACCCCGGCCTCGCGCAACCATCGATAGGCCAGCCGGGCATCGGCCACGTTGCCCGCCTCGCTCGGCCGACCAGTCGAGCCGCTGTAGCCACGATAGGCCATCATCAAGAGGCCATAGCCCTCGCGGCGATAGAGGCCGATACGGTCGCTGCGGCCGGCCAGGTTGCCGCCATTGCCGTGGAAGTAGAGCAGCGTCGGTTTGCCGGGCCTGGCCTTGGCGTGCCAGGCGACAAGGCGCTCGCCGTCGTGGGTCTGAAGCTCGACCTCCGACACGTCAAGACCGATCCTTGCCGGTGCGACACGCGTCGGATCAGCCGGATACATCAGGCGGCGCTGCCCGGCGTAGAGGGCCAGTCCGGCCACGAGATAGAAACCGGCGACTGCGAAGGGCAGCTTCCAGGCCAGCGAGGCGGCACGCGTCATGGTCACCCTTCTGTCGTCGCAATGCGGGGTACCGGCGTTATAGCAGCCTCCTCCATGGAGCCAAGCCGAGCGACGCCAGGTGACGACCCACACGTCAGGCCCTGACTGAATTCAGCAATTTACGATTGTCAATCCCGAGCTCGCGGAGCTATTTGTCGCCGGCTGCCCATGGCGGGACGATGGCCGGTAGCGTTTGCGTGTCGGGTCCGTCGACCACGAAAGCGACCCGTCGGAGGTCCTGTACGATACGGACAGAAATCGCTGGAGTCTCGGCGTCAGAAAGGCCCGAGTGACCAGTGAGCAGCTGATAACGGTGGCCGAGTGCACGGTCGGTCTGTCGAACGACAAGCAAGAACCGACGACGGCTGAAATCACCGCCGCCGACATGTGGCGCGCGGTCGGTGTCTGTCGCACTCGCGGCTCAATGGCTCCTGAGCCATTCACGAGCGAGCTTCTGGGCTTCGGCGACCTGAGACTTGGTCATCTCCTCCGACAGCTCCTTGCGGTAGTCACGAGCGGCCATATTGCCCTTCAGTGCGGCGAGATTGAACCATTTGTGCGCCGCGACGAAGTCGACGTCGCAGTCACGTCCTGTCGAGTAGCGCAAGCCGAGCTCGAACAGCGCATCGGCGCTCGTCGTCAACCCCCCGTAGATCGCCGGCTCCATCGAGAGCATGTCGGCACGTGCCATGTCAGCCTCCCTCGATCAGCTCCCGGAACACCCCTTCTCGGATCGCGTGATCGTTGTCCTCAACACGCGTCGAAGATCGCCAGAGCTTCCGAAAAATCGAGTAAACGGCCACTCCGAAAGATCGTTAAATGCCGGCAAATATGATTGACGACCGATATCCAAGGCTCCGTCTTCGGAGCAATTTGACCGGCTCCGCACGCCCGATAACGATCCGTCAAGCAAGAGGGAAAGCTTGCGCTAACCATACTGCAAAATGCCTCATGGCGAGGCGAATTCGTCCGATTGCCGCTGATCAGTCGTGCTCAGATCGACTCGCGGCCTTAGCTAGCGGGCGCGCTGACCGAACATGATCCGCTGCGCCGCCTTGTCCGTCTTGAGATTGACAGTGCCTTGCGCCTCCTTGGCGAGATCGAGACCGCGCTTGACGGCCGGCCGGTTGTTCATGCGCTCGAACCAGGATTTGAGGTGTGGGAAATCCTCAAGTTTCTGTCCCTGTCGCTCGAAGGGACGGATCCAGGGGAACGAGGCCATGTCGGCGATCGAATAGGTGCCGGCAATATAGGTCCGCCCCTCCAGGCGCTGGTTCAGAACGCCATAGAGGCGATTGACCTCATTGGTGTAGCGCTTGATCGCGTAGGGCACCTTCTCCGGCGCATACTGGCGGAAGTGATGGGCTTGACCCGCCATCGGCCCGAGGCCGGCCATCTGCCAGAACAGCCACTGGTCGACCTCGACACGCTTGCGCTCGTCGGCGGGATAGAATTTGCCGGTCTTGCGTCCGAGATACTGCAGGATGGCGCCCGACTCGAAGACGGAGATTGCCCTGCCGCCGGGGCCGTCCGGATCGACGATCGCCGGCATCCGATTGTTGGGTGCAATCTTGAGGAAGTCCGGCTTGAACTGGTCACCGGTGCCGATGTTGACGAGCTTCACCGTGTAGGGGAGCTTGGCCTCCTCGAGGAAGATCGAGACCTTGTAGGCGTTGGGCGTTGGCCAGATGTGGAGCTCGATTGGGCGCTGGTCGGACATTGTTCTTCCTGTCTTCATGCGTGCGTCGATGACCATAGCCGAGACGGGGCGCACCTGCTAGGACGCCAGCCGGTCTGCCGGTCCGAGGAGGGCATATGTACATTGTCTGCGGCGAGGCGCTGTTCGATCTTCTTGTCGGCGAGGAGCGCTCGGATGGCGGATTGGCGCTCGATGCCCGCGCTGGCGGATCGCCGTTCAATGTGGCCATCGGACTTGCACGACTCGGGGCGCCGGTCGGGTTCTATGCCGGCCTGTCGCTCGACCCGCTGGGCGACCGCCTGTTCGACCGCCTGGAGGCCGAGGCCGTCGACACCACCCTGATCGCCCGCCTCGACCGGCCGACCACCCTGTCGCTGGTCGGACAGACGAGCGCCGGCACGCCCGCCTATACCTTCTACGGTGCCGGTGCCGCCGACCGCAGCCTGATGCCCGATCGGCTACCGACACTCCCCGCGACAGTGACCGCCTTGCATTTCGGCTCCTACACGATCGTCGCCACCCCGACCGCAGATGCAGTGAGAGCGCTGGCCGAGCGGGAAGCCGCTGCACGCCTCCTCTCGCTCGACCCGAATGTCCGGCCGTCCGTCGAGCCTGACATGGCCGTATGGCGCCGGCGGATCGCGCATTTGGCGAAACTCGCCGACGTGATCAAAGCTAGCACCGAGGACCTGGCGTTGCTCTGGCCGGGACGGAGCACGGCCGACGTGGCTCAGGAATGGCTCCACGGCGGTGCCGCGCTTGTGGTGATCACGATGGGTGAGAAAGGTGCCACGGCATTCACCGCTCAGCATGAGGCTACGGTAGAGCCCAGTGCGGTCAAGGTCGTTGATACCGTTGGCGCTGGCGATTCATTCCAGGCCGCATTGCTCAACGGCCTCCGGTGCCTTGGGATGCGCACCAAGACGCGCCTCGCTGCGATCGACGAGACGACGACAACGGCCCTCATCGGCTACGCCAATCGTGCGGCCGCCCTCACATGCTCTCGACGTGGTGCCGACCTTCCACTGGCGGCCGAACTTGGACCACCGCCTGGAGCCGGCCATTAAAGATTGCCGCCATCGACATCACGCATCACGAGGTGTGGCTCGATCCGCCGTTTCATCCCGTCCTGAGCGGCTGTCCTCAACCCGCCGGATTGGCCGATCAACGCTCGCGACGTCATGCTGTCCGATCCAATCGCCATCGACGTGACGGCCGTCTGTCCGTTAACGGCACTCCGGGTCTCAGCGTGACGCTCGATGAGGGAAAACTCCGCGCGACCCGTATTGCTTGAGTGTCATCGCCCCGGAAATGCCACCCGCTTGAAAGGCCAGTCGCGCGCGAGCCAGTCGCGGAAGGCAACGCCAAGTCTCTCCTCCAGACCGCCTGCAAGCTCGCTCTGCCGCGCCCAATAGTAGGCTTCGGCGTCATGAGCCGGATCGCTGGCCGGATAGATGTAGCAGCAGCCGAGGCAGCGGCTCTCGTCGAGGCTCATGACCGTAAAGGCGAAGGAGGTCCGGCGCCGGAACTCCTTGTGATGCCAGCCGAGATCGATGAGGTCATCCTCGAAGGTGAGGTCAACGGGCCAATCCGAGCCCGGCGACATAAGTCCTTTGAGATGCTCGACACTGGTCATCACGGCCTCATAATCCTTGACCACGTCGCCGATGAGCAAGGGCCGCAGGCGGAACTCTGAGGTTTCCAGCGCCAGGGGAACGACGAAGTCGTCGGGAACGAGCCGTGCACGTGTCATGCTGTCATTCTCCGCAGTAGTGAGCCGGATCCAGCCGGCGAGAGGTCAACCGGCGCGTCGGGTCAGCTCCGATCGGTCGATCGGATCCGCCCTCATGAGCCCGCGCACCGAGTTGCCGAGAAAAACCCGGCCGCGTTCGAGATCGTCTGGCGTCAGGACCGCCTCCTGGGCGCGACCCGCCTCCAGGAGCTCTGCCCTGAGCGTGCCAGGCAGCAGGCCGCTGGCGAGAGTGGGCGTGAGAAGCACGCCATCGCGCTCGATGAAGACGGTGGTGCGACTGCCTTCGGCGATCTCACCCCGTGAATTGAGGAAGATCACCTCGTCGGCGCCGAACACCTCCATGGCGCGCGCGTGCTCGCCCTCATAGAGCGCCCGACGCGTCGTCTTGTGATAGAGAAACGGATCGGTGGGATCGACTCGTTGATCTGACACGACATAACGCAAGCGGTGCTGCGGATCGGTGGCCGCAAGGGGGGTCGCCGTGAGGCTCAATTGACCCTCCTCGCCGAGCACGAGACGCACGCGCTGACGCGTCGCCCCATAGCGCTTCGCAAAGCCGGCGAAGATCCTCGCAAGCTTCTTGGTATCGAGCGGCAGGCCGAAATAGTCAGCGGAAGATTTCAAGCGATCAACGTGGCGCTGCTCGAGGTAGATGCCCGCGCCGCCGTCCCAGAGCATCGTCTCGAACAACTCGAGCGGGATAGCCGGTTCGGTGAGAAACTTCATCTTGAGCAGGCACTCGGCGTATTCGCTTGTCCCGACCGAATCCCAGACCACGCCGCTGCCGATTCCCATCTCGGCCTTGCCGCCGGGCCAGATCGTCGCCGTGCGGATGGCGACGTTGAAGCACGCATCCCCGTTGGGCGCGAGCCAGCCGATGGCCCCGCAATAGACGCCGCGCGGCTCGGTCTCCAGCTCCGAGATCAGCTCCATGGCACGGACCTTCGGTGCGCCGGTGACGGAGCCCGGCGAGAAGATGGCCGGAAGCCAGTCGGACAGTCCGATGCCTGGCTCGAGCTGCGCGCGCACGCCCGAGGTCAGTTGATGCAGCGTGCGGTAGGTCTCGACCGAGAAGAGATCCGTCACCTCGACCGAGCCGATTTCGGAGATGCGGCCGATGTCGTTGCGCATCAGGTCGACGATCATCAGGTTCTCTGCACGCTGCTTGACATCGGAAGCAAGGATGCGTTTCGCCTCGGCGTCGGCTGCAATCGACATTGCACGTGCGGCCGTACCCTTCATCGGCCGCGTCTCGATGACGCCATCGGTGATGCGCACGAACAGCTCGGGCGAGGAGGAGAGAATTGTGAACGTATCCGTAGCGACGACGGCCCCATAGGCGACGCGCTGCTTCTTACGGAGATCGAGGTAGTGCGCCTCCGGCGGCCCCTCGATCTCGAAGCGTGCCTTGAAGGTGAGGTTCAGCTGATAGATGTCGCCCGAGGCAATCATGTCCTTCACAATGTCGAAGCGCGAGAGGTAGGCCTTCTCATCGAGGCTGACCGAGATCGTCCGCGGCGCGGAGTGGGCTCCTGCCCGGGACTTGAGAAACCGAAGGCAATCGGCGTCGCTCAGCCGCCGGGGTCGATTGACGATGACGAACCACAGCAGCGGAACGTCCCGTTTCCGAGGCAGCCTATGAGCCAGTCGCGGCTCGAGCAGGAGCCCGAGCTCATAGGCGAAAAAGCCGGCGGCATGCTGGCCTGCGCCCAGCGCCTTCTCGATGCGCGCGAGCGCCGGGCCAACTTCCGCTGGCTCATGTGCCACAATGACTTCAGCCGGCTCGTCGAAGAGGAGCCGCAAGCCACCGCGGTCGAGACTGTTGTCGAGAAGGACGTAGGTCACGTCCTAGCCCTCAAAGGGATCAATGACGGGGACACCCATATTCGAGAAGTCGCGGACGTTGCGGGACACGAGAGTCAACCCATGCACCAATGCCGTCGCCGCGATCGTGGCATCCCGCTCAGATCGCGGATCAGGAACGTGCAGTGAAGCGGATTTTCGCGCAACGGCGACATCGACCGGTATGATGCGGCCCGCGAACGCCACCAGCAAGCCAACCTCGATCCATCGAACGAGCCACTCGCCCTGCCTGCGGTCACGCTGCAGGATGCGTTGCGCGCCGATTTCAACCTCGGAGATCGTGATAGACGACAGGAAGAGCGTCGACAGCGTAGCGCCCTCGACCCAGCGCTTCACCGGGCCACTTATGCGCGTCTGCTTGCGAAGCTCGGAGACGACATTGGTGTCCAGAAGGAACATCAGTCGAAGTCGGGCACGCGCAGTTTCAGGTCGATCTTCGGCGGATCAAACTCGATGTCTTCCATGCCGGGCATGTCCAGCATCTCGAGAAGGTTCTTTCCGGTCCCGGTCAGCCTCACATACTCAGAATGCGTCATGAGCACGTAGGCTGGCTCGCCCCGATCGGTGATAATGACTGGCCCGCCGTCGGCCGAGCGCTTCGCCCGGCTGACGTCCTGATTGAATTCGCGGCTGGTCATGATCCTATTCATGATCCTACAATGCTACATTCCGAACATGAAGGCAATGCCGCCTCTCAAACCTTTGCCTTGGCGGGCCGCATCGAGGACTTCGGCAGCTTGATCGGGTGCCTGGCGCGAATAGCGTCATCGATGGCATCGGGGATATGGCGCGGAAAATGCGTCGACAGCAGGTCGCGCTTCTTCTCAATGGCGAGCTTGACGATGTCGGGCTTGCCAACCTCGGCCCATTCCTTCGGTGATAGCCGGTTGCCGATCTCCGGGTAGATATACTCCCGCTGCATGAGGCCCAGCGTCTGCGGGTGGCCGAGATAGTGCCCCGGACCGTTTAGGCAGACATCCTTGATCGTCTCGACGGAGAGTGTGTCGTCATTCACCTCGATCCCGCGGACGCAGCGTTGCGCCATGCCGAGAATATCGTTGTCGATGATGAGACTCTCATGGCTGAAGCCAAGGAGCGAGGCGTGCATGCCGGCCGACTCGTAAACGAGATTGAGGCCCGAAAGCCCGGCCAGGGCATGCGTGATGCCCTTCTCGTAGCCGGCCTGAATGTCAGGCTCCTTGCTATCGGCCATGCCCGCCGCAGAGCCACCCGGCAGATCATAGAAATGCGCCATCTGCCCGCAGGCCGCCGTCAGCAGCGCCTGCTCTGGCGACCCGCCCGACATGGCGCCTGAGCGCAGATCCGAGACGAATGGCCAGGTGCCGAAGATCGCCGGATGTCCCGGCTTCAGCGCATTCACATAGACGAGACCGCACAGGCACTCGGCGACCGCCTGCACGACCGCGCCCGCGATCGCGGCTGGCGCCGTGGCACCTGCCTGACCTGCCGAGAGCAGCAGCACTGGCATGCCGCCCCACACGGCTTCTTCCAGACACCGGCAAGCGTCTTCCGCGAACTTCATCGGCGGCACGACGAAGCAATTCGACTGCGACACGAACGGCCGCGCGCGCCACTTCTCCTCTGAGCCCGCGATCGCATGCAGGATCTGGAAGCACTCGGTCACATGATCCGGATGCACCATTGAAGAGCCGACATGCTTGGTGGTGCCGGCGATCGAGGCATACAGCGTGTTGATATCCATGTCGCGCGGATCTTCCAGATCGCGCGGCACCAGGGTTCTCTGGAAGAAGTGGATGTTGTCCATCACATCGACGATGCGGGAGGCATCGTAAAGGTCTTTCAGATAGCTCTCGCGATAGTGCCGCTTCTCCAGATCGACGACATGGACGGCGGCGCCGGCCGTGCCGTAGTAGACCTTCTTGTCGCGAGGCTCCATGTCGTGCTTGGGGTCCTGTCCAAACAGCACGAAGTGGCGGGCGGCCTTGGCGACCGTGTCCTCGACGAGTGCGCGCGGGAACTTCAACCGCTTGCCGTCGTAGACGGCACCTGCCTTCGTGCAGGCCTCGACGCACGTCGGGATGGCCTGACCGAAACCGACCTCCTCCAGCACCTGCAGCGCCGCCCCATGGATGCGTTGCACATCATGGTCCGTCAGCGGCTTGTAGCGGCCGCCCTGGAGCCCAGGACGGACTGGACGGATGTCATCGGCGAGCTTCTGGCTCCTCAACTCGCGCCTGGCCTCGCGCCCGCCCGCCCGCCGGCTTCTCCGGCCTTCCTCGACGACCGACATGGGTATGTGCTCCTCGACATTGCTCGAGCCGTCCTTAGCATGCTCGCCCGGCGCCGAGATAGCCCCGGTTCCATGCATCCTCAACGGTCGGCCAGGTCAGGCGATGGCCGCCGCATGGAAGCACGGTTTGACGGCCATGACGGTCGTGTTGTCCTGGGCCGGGTTGTCCATCGACTGGATCGTCTCGATGAGCGCCCGGGCAAGAGTGTCCGGATCGGCATCGGCATAGTGGGCCATGAGGTCGGCAATGAGCCCCGGCTCGAGCGTCTCGATACCGTCCGAGGCGAGCAGGATCCAGTCGCCGGGCTGAAGCTGGAACATGCTGTCATGTAGATCGACCAGCTCGATGCCGGAGCCGGTCAGCGCCGATCGCAAATAGTGGCGACGGGGATGCAGCAGCGCCTCCTCCGCGGCGAGCTCCCCCTCCGCGGCAAGCTGATCCAGCACCGGCGCCAGCGAGTGATCCTGGTTCAACTGATAGAGGTGTCGGTCGCGAAAGAGGTACAGAGGCGAATCTCCAACGCTGACCCAGGTCAGCCCACCCTCGCCGAAGGCGACGGCGAGCAGCGTCGATCCCATGCCCTCGAGACGCGGGTCGGCGGCGACCGCGCTCCCGATGGCGGCGTTCGAGCGGTCGAGCGCTGCTTTCAGCCGATCGCTCGAATCCCGCCCTTCGGTGTAGGCCTCGATGAAGGTTCGGCAGGCCGTCCTCGCCGCCTCGGCGCCCGCCACATGCCCACCCATGCCGTCGGCGAGCACGGCCAGCAGCTCACCGGTTCCGTTTACCTTGCCGGAGGTTGTGAAATAGAGCGCACGCGCATCCGGAAAGGCGAACGCACAGGCGTCCTCCTGGAAGTCCCGGGCGCCGAGGATGGCGCGGCTCGCATGTCGGAAGCGCGAGATCATTCGCTGAGTTCGGCCAGCTCCGACCAATCGAACTCCTCGCCGCAGAACGGCACGAAAACGAGCTGCGTCCGGCCCATGGTGATGACATCCATCGGCCGAAGCTTCACGGCCGCCGTCGGCTTGTCGTCGTTGAGGCGGACGACATTCGTCTTGGCGAGGTTGGGCACGAACAGGAAAGTCCGATCCGAGGAATCGTAGCGGAGATAGGCCTGCTCCTCGGCCGAGATGGCATCGTCGCCGAAGTCGATCGGCACGCGCTGCGACGGCGCCCGGCCGATCGTGTTGTTGCCCTCGAAAATCGGCCGGAAGGCGCCGAGGCCCGGTCCGCCGATGACAACCAGCCAACCGACGACGGGCTCCTGATGAAAATCGCTACGCTCGGGCCGGCTCTTGCCTTTGACCATCTGGGTCTTGGATTCGGCCGGGACCTGTGGCCTGGCCTGTCCGCCCTTGACGGCCTGCGTCGGCGCGACATCGTCCGTTGCCGCCTGCGCGTCGTTCTTCTCGGGCTGCGCCGAGAGGGCGGCCTCCACCGCCTTGATGGCACTCTGCAACGGCACCTTTTGCGCCGCGTCCTTGCGATTGAGGAGCGCCGTCCGCTCCGGATCCGTGCCGGCAATGGCCTTCAGACCGTCGCGAAGAGGATCGCTCGGGGTCTTGGGCTTCGGCGCTTCGTCTGCCATCGAGGGTATCCTTCCTGATCTAGAGAAGCCAATGAGACCGCCGAACGGCGTTCGAGTCTCGCTCAATGCAAGGTGATCTGTGTCTGGCTCGGAGACCGTCCTGATGTCCGCCCGCTTTCCAGGGCGAACCGCAGCTTGACCGCACCGAGCTCGATGATGTCGCCGTGCCGGAGCCGAGCCTGGGTGACGCGCTCGGAGTTGACGAGCACGCCATTGCCTTCGGCGCCGCTGAGGTCCGTAATCGTATAGCCCTGCTCGCCAGTCACCTGCAGCACGGCGTGGTGGCGATGCACCGTCTTGTCGGCGAGACGAACGTCGTTCTCCTCGTGCCGGCCGATCCGGAGCATCCGGCCGATCAGCGGCAACGGCTCATAGTCCTCGTCGACGAATTCGAGCACCGCCTCGGAACTCCAATAGGCCGCCGGCCCCGGCTCTGTCGTTGCCGTCGACAGGCTGCCCGCAGCCTGCAGGGCCTGCTTCAGCGATGGGCCGCGCGTTGCTCCTTTGCGGTCGAGCATCCGCCGCGCCGACTGGGTGACGAGCAGCACGATCGAAAGTACGGGCGACAGGACCAGGACAAGCGCAACCGCGATCATCAACGCGGGCTCCCGCGCATAGCTCTCTGCGAGAAAGCCGCCGATCCGGTCGATCCAGCCGACCGGCGCCGCGACCTCCGACGTGGCCTCGACGACCGCTTGTGCCTCGCTCGTCCCGGGCGCGACCTGCGCAAGGACGATAGGATCGCCAGCGGCGGCCAAAGCCTGCAAGCTATGGGCCGCCAAGACGTGATCCTCATTGCGAACGCCGGCGGAGCACTCCACTGCGCCAAGCATTGCCAATATGGCGAGCACGCCAGCATTGAGCCGCTTCTGTGACATCAGGTCGGATCCAGTGATTCGCCATCGAGGCGTTTGATTTCGGCCAAGATAATGGCGCTACTTTGCGGCTTCAACTTGGCAGGATGTGCTCACCCACAGCGTTGCCCGACGGCCACGATGGCCTGGGCGGCGCGCATTCTGCCCCGAATTTGCTCGGTGCCGGGAGCCACAGGCTGTAGCGTCTATGCACAAGGATGTACGGATCAGGCGTCGGGAGACATAGTTCGGCCATCTCCGGCTGCAAGACGTCTCATTATGCTGCGCCGCGACCGAATCATGGCGGCTGCCCGGGGGGCCGCCACCAACGAACAACAGGGGCGTCCACTCGCGAGGATGGACAATCTACTTGCATTGCCGGTGGGAACGATGCTCGCGGGCGAGTATCGCCTCGAGCAGGTGCTCGGCGCCGGCGGCTTCGGCATCACCTATCAGGCGACAGACCTGCCGCTCAATCGCAGCGTCGCCATCAAAGAGTATTTTCCGAGCGACTTCGCCGCCCGCGAAGGCTCCCGCTTCGTCCGCTCGAAGTCCACCAGCCACGAGGACGACTACCGCTGGGGGCTCGACCGCTTCATCTCCGAGGCGAAGACCCTCGCCAAGTTCGATCACCCGAACATTGTCAAAGTCTACAGATCGTTCCTCGAGAACAACAGCGGCTACATGGTGCTGAAGTTCGAGGAAGGGCAGAGTTTCAAGAGCTGGCTCGACGTTCTTGGCAGGCCGCCGACCCAGGCCGAGCTCGACGGAATCCTCTCGCCGCTGCTCGACGCCCTGGCGCTGATCCATGCACAGGACTTTCTGCATCGCGATATCGCCCCGGACAACATCATCATCCGCGCCGACGGCTCGCCGGTGCTCATCGACTTCGGCTCGGCGCGCGGCGAGGTGGCCCAGAACTCCAAGACCGTCAGCGCACTCGTCAAGCCCGGGTATTCGCCATTCGAGCAGTACGCCATCACCGGCAAGCAGCAGGGTCCCTGGACCGACATTTATGCGCTCGCCGCCACGCTCTATCATGCAGTAACGGGCGCACGCCCGGCCGACGCACCAACGCGCATCACGCTCGACGAGCTGAAACCTGCCTCCAAGGTCGCGCGAAGTGGCTATCGTCCGGCATTTCTGGCCGCCATCGACGGCGCCTTAAGGCTGAAAATCGAACAGCGACCCCAATCGGTCGATCTCTGGCGGAGAGCCCTCCTCGCCGGCGACAAGCCGAAGCGGAGCGCCGAGATCAAGCCGTTTCCCAAGGCCGCGCTCGCCAAGACCCGCGCGATCGCCAAGGACGAGGTGCCAGCCCCCCGCAAGATCGGCAGGAGGCCGGCTGTGGCAAAGGGGACGGCGACCCCAGAGCCCGTGGCCCCAACGCCCGCCGCCCCGCTTCCGGCCAAACGAGCGGCGGCCCCACGACGGCTGATGTCGCTTCTCGCCGATGCGAAAGCGATCATCGGCTCGGGAGCCACGGCGGATCCGAAGCCGCTAAAATCACCGCCGCCCGCCCCGCCGAGCGACCCGACGACCATCGTCAATCGGTCTGCCGAAGTACCCGCCCCCGCTCAGGTGAAGGTCGGGCAGCGACGTGAGCGGCGCCCTTGGCTCAGGCCCGGCTGGCGCCGCCATGCGGCTGCCCTCGGCATGCGCCTCACGGTCATCGTCCTCATCGTCAGCGGCATTGTCGTCGTCAACGACTACGGCAGGCTGGCCAGGCAACCGGCATCGTCCTCCTCGGTGCAGGCGACGACCGATACTTCGCTCGCCCGAGTCATCCGGGGCCCGGCCGGGGCCATCACATCGGTAGCCGCCATCGGCAACGGCCATCGCCTCGCCGTGGCTGGAGCCGACGGCAGCGTACAGCTCTGGAATCTCGATACCGGTCTGATCGAGCGTTCCCTTATCGGCCCCCTCAACGAGGTGACCGCCATCGCGGCAGCCGACGGCAAGCTCGTCGCCGCACGCCGTGACGGCAGCGTCGACGTGTTCGATCTGGCCACAGGTGCCCGTACGTCGTCGGTCAACAAGGGCGATGGACCCGTGTGGTCGGTAGTCTTCGGCCATGGCGATGGCCGCTACATCGCCGCCGGACAGGACACCAAGATTCGCCTCGCCTCTGCCAGCGGCCGCATCGAGAGCGTGCTCTCGGGTCATGATCACGCCGTCTACGCCCTCGCCTATGCGCCGGATCGGCGTATCGTCGTCTCCGGCGGCGCCGACAAGCTCGTCAAGATCTGGGACGAGCGGCGGCGGCGCCTCGTCCGATCGCTGCATGGTCACAGCGACGACGTGCGGGCGCTCGCGCTCGACGCCGGAACGGGTCTCATCGCCTCCGGAAGCAACGACAAGACGGTGGCCGTCTGGTCGCTTGCCGATGGTGAGCGTCTACGGCTCCTGACCGGACACGCAGGCCGGGTCGTCGGCGTCGCCTTCTCTCCGAACGGTCGTATGCTCGCCTCCGCCAGCGAGGACGGCACCGCGAAGCTATGGTCGCTCGATACCGGCGAGCTGCTGGCGACTTATGTCGGCCATGTCGGCCCGGTGAGAGGCCTTGCTTTCCTTGCCGGGAACCGCCTTGCGACCGCCGGTGACGACCGGACCATCCGCATCTGGAATGCGCGGATCGCCGGCTATCCGTGAGAGCTGCCGACGCCCGTCAGGGTGTCGTCCGGATCCGCCTCCCGGGCAGCCTGCATCTCGGCCCGGCCACGCAAGGGACGCTCCGGCATGCGCGAGAGCAAAGCCAGCGCCAGGAGCAGCGACAGCGCTGCGGCCCAGAATACCGGCGAGAACCTCTGGGCGACATCGCTCGCCGCCGGGATGGTCTCCCGGGCGGCAGGGCCACCCGCATGCATGACGAGCGCATTGCCGACGCCGGCGGCACTGCCGATCGCTCCGATCACGGCAACACCGATGGCGCTCCCCAGGGCCCGAAGGAAGCCGAGCACCCCGGTCGCGACGCCCATGTCGCGGGGATCGACCGCATTCTGCGTGGCCACGGTCGTCACGGGAAACTGTGCACCACTGCCGAGACCTATGACGATGAGCAACCCCTCGACGACCCAGAAATCGATCACACTCGCGAACACCGCCAGCACGGCGAGCGCTGCGGCCGACACGGCGAGGCCGATGACAGGCATCCGGCGGTAGTGCGTGACATGCGCCATGCTGCGGGCAGCCGCGTTGGCCCCAGCGACGGTTCCGATCATGTAGCCGACCAGCGCCAAGCCGGCTTCGGATGGCGTCAGCCCGTGCGCGAGCTCGAGGAAGAGCGGCACGTAGACGATGAGCCCGATGAAAGCTGCCATGGCAAAGAACACGCTCAGCGTCGCGAAAAGCACGACGGAATTTCTCAGCACATCCAGGGGAATGAGAGGTTCCGCGGCGCGCCGGACATGCCAGGCGAAAACTAGGCCGAGGAGTGCGGACACCGCGATCGGGCCGGTGACGGTCGGTGCCAGCCAACCGTGGCCCGCACCCCCGAGCGTCAGGCCCAGCATCAACGCCACGGTCGCACCGACGATCAGAATGGCTCCCAGAATATCGAGGCTGTGCTCGCGCTTCTGCCAGGGCGCAAACTTCAGATTGCGGTTGGTCATGGCGATGGCCAGTGCCGCCAGCGGCAGATTGAGCCAGAAAATGACGGACCAGTGCAGGTGCTCCGCAATCACGCCGCCGAGGATCGGCCCGGCAATGCTGGCAATGGCCCAGGTGCCGGAGATGTAGACGGCGAACCGGCCCCTTTCCTTGGCGGGCACGAGATCGCCGATGACGGTCTGTGCCATGGCGATCAAGCCGCCACCACCGACCCCCTGAAGCGCCCGGGCGAGGATGAGCCAGGGCATGTCGGGCGCCAGCGCGGCGGCGACGGATCCGGCAACGAAGATGCCGATGCCGGCCAGCAGCACCGGTCGCCGGCCATGAATATCGGCGAGCTTGCCGTAGAGCGGGGTCACGGCCGTTGCCGTCAGGAAATAGGCGGACACGATCCAGAACAGATAGCCCTGGCCTCCGAGGCTCTTGCCCATCGTCGCCACGGCCGGCGTGACGATGGTCTGGTCCAGCGCCGCCAGCAGCATGGCGATCAGCACGCCGATGATGATGCGAACACGCTGACGATCGTCCGGATGTGACGGGCCTGCGGCAGTCATCGGGACACCGATCCGCACCAGTGTCTGCGGCACGTCACGTCGGGCAACATCCCGGTCGAAGGATCACTTGAGGCGCGCAATGCAGTCGATCTCGATGCGACAACCGTCGATCAGTTGTGCAACGCCGACGGTCGTGCGGGCTGGTAGCCTGCCTTTCGGGAAGTAGGTGACGTAGACACTGTTCATCCGCTCGAACTCTCCAAGGTCAGCCATGTAGACGTTCGTGCGCACCACGTCCTCGAAATCCAATCCCGCGGCCCGCAGAACCCGCGCCAGATTGTCCATCGCGGCCCGTGTCTCCTCCTCGATGTTGCCGGATGGTGTCCGATTGGCCTCGTCGTCGGACGGCACCTGGCCGGCAAGGAATGCGAAGCCGTTGGCGAGCGTCACATGGCTGTAGGAGTCGCCGGTCACCAGTCCGGAAACGCTTTTATAGACGATGGGATCGGCCATGCGCGCTGCTCCTTCAGCAGTCCGGTGCTCGTGCTTGCCTGATCATCGGTGGTGGCATCCTCCAAGGCAATGGCCTGCGACCGGAGACAGCCATGTCCGAGGCGAAGGACGGGGGGGTTCACAAGCGTTGGGAAGCTGATATAACGACCGCCATCCGGGGCCCAGCACCCCGGCCGTCCTTCCCGGCAGATCGAACAATCGATCAAGGCGCCTGCCGCCGGACCTGGACGTTCGATGGTGACGCGGGGTGGAGCAGCCCGGTAGCTCGTCAGGCTCATAACCTGAAGGTCGTAGGTTCAAATCCTACCCCCGCAACCAATATTTCCTAATGAAAACAGCAATTTATACTCTCGATGAGATCGGGAGATAGAGCCATTTTGGCTTTCGAGCACGCCTCGGGTGCTGGCGAGACCGAGCTTGACCGATACGTGCCGAGACAGACTGAGCTGTGACGGCGAGTGAAAGAGAAAAGAGCCCTAGTGAAGACCAGGGCTCCTCGCCAACTCACGCGGCCTTCGCCTGTTGCAGGCCGTGTAGGTACTCCAACACCTGGTTGGCCTTGCCGGCGGCGGTGAAGATGGCTCGTCTGTCGGCCTTCATGATCTTGAGCCAATGGTCGATGTACTGGGCGTGGTCGTCGCGCAGCATCGGCGTCACGGCGAGGTCCGCGCACAGGAACGCGGCCCCGAGCTCGGCGACCCCGGCAGCCTGCCGGCCGGCAACTCGTCCGATCGCCTTATGGGTTCGAGCAGGATCGCCACAGGCTTCACCGATCAGTGACGTGCCAGCGAGGAAGATTCGCAACCAGCCTCGAATTCTGCCCGTCGACCGTGCCGCCGCCGTTGTGACAAAGGCCTGGCCGTTTCGGCCATCGATGACCCAGGTGCCGGGTGAGCCCCTCGCCCGGACGAGATCCGCGGCAGGAGGAGCCACACAACCGCCAAGATGATCGCGAGCGCGGTCACGACTGCGGTGATCACCGAGACCGGCCCTGTGCATAAGAGCGTGCACAGAATTGATGCGAATGCGGCGGCCGGGCTATCTTTCGCACATTGTGGAGCGTGCTCGGACCTATTCTGAAGTTGGTGTTGGACGGACGATGACCATGCAGCCGCTTGCGGACCGCTCGCCTGCCATGATCGTTCCATGTATCAGATCCGCAGGTCATCGTACGCAGTCGTTGCCCTCGATCCTGGCGGCATTGGACAATGATCCCCAGGAGAATCGTGGACGACCGTATCGCGTCGTCGCGACCCACGAACCCTCTCTCTGCCTGTTCCATCTGCTCGCCGGTTGGCGCGCCGGCCAGATCGTCGTCTTTGCCGGAAGCATCGAAACGGCCGCCGATATGCTGGGAACTGAGGACGCCCTGATTGCCGAGGATGTCATCATCGGGGACTCATCGACCGCGCCGGCCTACACCGATCTGGTCTTTCCAAGTCAGCCCGATGCGCCTGCAGCGGTCGTGATGAGCTCGGGAACGACCGGCAAGCCGAAGGGAATTCTGCTGACACGGGCCGGCATCGAGGCCTCGGCCGATCTGCTGATCGACGTCTTCAAACTGGAGCCGGGCGAGACGTACGGCAATCTTTCGCCTGTGCACACCATGGGCGGCTTGCGTGCCTTCATGCTGGCATTGAGGTACGGCAATGACATTCAGTTCTTCGAAGGCGTTGAGGCTCGCGATCTCGCCTTTGCCAAGCACGTGCTCTCCTCCGGGGTGGCGGTGGTGCTGTCCGGCGCGAGCTTCGTCCGTCTCCTCGACCTCTCGAGCCGTTGGTTGGCCGGAGAGAGGACCGCACTCCGGGCCATCATGTCGTGCGGCTCTCTGTACGATGATCGTGCCAGTCGAGCCGTTCGTGATGCTTACGGGATCGAGGTGGTCAATGCCTATGGTCAGACCGAGACCGCCGGCATCGTGATGTGCGAGCCGCTCGGGGTCTATCGGCCGGGACTCATGGCGCCGCCATTGCCCGGTGTCAGGCAGCATTTTCGGCCGCTGGACAACGAGGTGTTCGAGCTCGGCATCGAGTACCCGCACTCCTTCTTCGGCTATGTCGGACAGGCGCCGCGTTCGGACCCTATCGTGTGGACCGGCGATCTCGTCGCCCGACATGAAACCGGTATCGAGTTCAAGGGACGGGACGGACATGCGATCAAGACCAAGACCGGTGAGAGTTGGCTCTTTCCGGAGCGCGTGGAGGCCTGGATCCGCGAGCATGGTGGCGTGAGCGACGCGGCCGTCCGGCCACTGCCCGATCACTCGGGACTATGGTGCGTTGTAAGCTCGCCGAGCATCCCTGCAACTCTGAAGTCGGATCTCTGCCGCGCCCTCGGACCGGAATATGCGGAACTCAAGATCTATGCGGGCATCGTCAGCCGGACACCGTCGGGCAAGCTCGCTGTCATGCGGCCAAGCCACCCGGATACCGGGACGGCGATCTCGTGAACGGCAGCGAGATCTACGAGAGGTTGTCCCACTTTGCGGAGCGCGAACTTGCGTTCCTGGTCGAGCCTGGCCGCCGGTGCACCTATCGCGACCTGGTCGAGGCAATCGGATCCATATGCGGTTGGTTCGATCAGGCCGGGCTCAAGCCCGGCGACCGGCTGGCGATTGCGAGCAACGATGCCTTCGCCGTCTCGACCTGCGCTTTCGCCTCGCTCGTCGAGGGCATTACGATCGTGATGCTGCCCTTGGGCGATCATGGCAAGCCGCTCGGGCAACGGCTCGACGACACAGGCTGCAAGGCCGTGCTCGTCGACAGCCCGGACGGTAGCCGTCTGTCGAAAGCGGACCGAGGTCCGCTCTGGCGCCTGCTGAGTCGGTCCTCCGCCATCCTGTTCCGAGAGGCCGTCAAATCCTGCGGATCGAGGTCGCCGCGTTGCTCATCGACAGCAAGTTCGCCTGCCATCGTCATTTTCAGCTCGGGCTCTACCGGAACCCCGAAAGGTTTGCGCTTGTCGACCAGAGCGTTGTTGGCGCATTTGGAAACCTATCGGACGGTGCTTCGATACGAGCCCGGAATGGCGCTCATGAATGGCTTGCCCTTCGAGCACACTGATGGCGTCTTTCATGGTCCGTTGATCTGTGGCTGGTCCGGATTGACGTGGATCCGTCCGCCGTTGTTCTCGTTCGCCGGTCTCGAGGCCTGGGTCGAGCTCATGGCTCGCGAGCAGCCGCATGTCCTCGTGGGCGTGCCGTCGCTCTATGCGATGATGAAGCAGCTCGGTCCGAGCCTGTTGGATGCGCAGCTCGCCCGGCTGAAGCTGATCGTCAGCTCGGCAGAGCGTCTCGCGCCGCGGCTATGGCAGAGCCTGGAGGAACGGTATGCGCCGGTCGCCAACATCTACGGCATGAGCGAGACCGTGAATGGAGGACTCTTCGCCCTGCCCTGGGAGAATCCCGATCGCGAGACCGTGGGCCGGCCGATCGACATGGAGGCCACCGTCCGAGACGAGATGGGCAACGCCATGCCGGACGGTACGGCGGGTCTTTTGCATGTCAGGGGCGCCAATCTGTTCGACGGCTATGAGCTCAGCGGTGCGTTCACCCCTGCACCGCTCGTCGACGGCTGGTTCAAGACCGCCGACCTCGCGGTTCGGAGAGCCAGTGGAGACTTCGAGATCCTCGGTCGAGCCGACGAGGCCCGGAACATTGGCGGCGTTCTCGTGCATCCGAGAGAGATCGATGACGCGGTCGCCAGCCTAGCCTATGTGACGTCGTCGCGAACGGTGATGCTCGAGGCCAATGGAGAGCTTGCGGAACCTGTCCCTGTCACTTTCGTCGATACGGACGAGCCCGATGTAGTGAAGAAGTTGCAGCGCGACTTGGCCCTCCTGCTGCCTCCCGCTCGTCGCCCGCGAGATATCGTTCCCAACGTGAAGCTGCCCGTCACCGCGGTCGGCAAGCTAGATCGAATGGCTTTGCAGCGGTTCTATACGGACTACAAGGCTGCCGATGCGGCGCTTGCGGGAAGCGGCACCATCGAGAGCGAGATCATCGATGTCGCCTCGGGCGTGCTGAACGCTCCGCGCGACTCGCTGTCGCTTGCAAGCAGCCAAGGTTCTACATACGGATGGGACAGCTTCGGCCACATCAATCTCGCACTGGCATTCGAGCGGCACTTCGGCGTCCGGATGTCGTACAGCGAGGTTACGTCATCGACTACGCTCGCCGACTTCGCCGCAATCGTCCGCGACCAGTGCGCCGCCCGATCCGAGGCCTCCAACAAGGGTCGAGGGATATCGCCAGCCGCCTCCACCCGAAGAAAGCTGTGAACGGCGTCCAAAGAGCACCTTCATGTCGACGGCACGACGCTTCGCGACGAGGCGCAATGGCCGGGCGTGTCCATCCGGCTCCAGGACAAGCGGCGTTTCCTGACCATTCTCGAAGATATTGACATCGACCACGCGGAGGGCGGCTATCCCGGCTCGAGCGGGATGAACACGGCGCTGTTCACCCGGCAGCACAACCTCCCTTCCACTCCGCTGGGTGCGTTCGGAGTGACGCGGTGCGCGGACGGCACTGTCGAGGACGACACAGGATTCCGCCGCATGCTGGAGCTTGCTGCAAAGCATGTGTGCCTGGTTGCCACGTCGTCCGTGTACCATGTCCGCGTGTCACTCGGGATCAGCAACGAGGAGAATCTCGCGATGGTCTGCGACAGTGTCGCGGCCATTGTCACCTCGGATCGCCAGTCGACCCTCAATTGCGAACGCCTGTTCGACGGCTTCAAATCCAACCCACGCTACACGTTGCAAGCTGCCGCGGTGGCCTATGCGTCCGGTGCGCGTTGGGTGTTATGTGACACCAAAGGCGGCATGCTCCCCCACGAGACCGAGCGCGCATCGTCTGGGAGACCACCAAGTACGTGCCCGGGTTCAGCCTCGGCATCCACGCCCACGACGACAGGGGGCAGGCCGTCGCCAACACACGGGCCGCTGTCGGGCGCCTTACGCCGCGGGTGAGCATTCGGCCCGGATTAGGCCGTGTCCGGTAGGCCGTCCACCCACAAGTGACACGCGACGAGATGCTGACCGCCGACATCCCGCTCCGGCGGCGGCACCTGGGAGCAGATCGGCATCGCGCGTTGGCAACGTGGATGAAAGGCACAACCCTGAGGAGGGTTCTCGGGGCTCGGCGGCTCACCCTTCAATACGATACGCGTGCGCTGCTTACCGCCGTCGGAACCGGGCCTGGCCGAAATGAGAGCCTCCGTGTAGGGATGCCTCGGCGCTCCGAAGATGCGCTCGACCGCAGCCGTTTCGACAATGCGACCGAGATACATGACCGCCACGCGGTCGCTGATGTGCTCGACCACCGACAGATCGTGCGAGATGAGCACATAGGCGAGCCCCAGCTCCTCCCTGAGATCGGCGAGGAGATTGAGAATCTGCGCCTGGATCGACACGTCGAGGGCAGAGACCGGCTCGTCCAAGACGACGAGCTTGGGACGGAGCGCAATGGCACGCGCGATGCCGATCCGCTGACGTTGTCCACCGGACAGCTCGTGGGGATAGCGATCGGCGGTACTCCGATCGAGACCGACACGATCCAGCAGCTCCAAGACGGCTGACCGGCGGCTACTTCGCTCGCCGACGCCATGTATATCCAGAGGCTCGGCGACAATAGCGCCGGTCGTCATGCGCGGATCGAGCGAGGCCAAGGGATCCTGGAACACGATCTGCATGTCGCGCCGGCGCGCGCGCAGCTCTTTGCTGCGGAGCGTCCCTATACTCTTGCCCTCGAGCATGACACTGCCCGCATCGGCCTCGATCAACCGCAAGAGCATGCGCGCCAGGGTCGACTTTCCGCAACCGGACTCGCCCACGATACCCAGGACCTCGCCGGCATCGAGCGTCAATGAAACCCCATCGACCGCTTTCACCACGCCGCGCCCATCGCGTGCGGGAAAATGCTTGACGAGTCCCTCGGCAAGCAACAGCGGCTGCTCGCAGCTCATGGCACGGGGTTCCAGCAGGCGAGCCCGCGCGTCGCATCCGCCTTGTCGAATGTGGGCCTGGACTGCCGGCATTGCTCGAGCGCCTGCGGACAGCGGCTCGCGAAGGCACATCCCGGCCCGCGCGCCCCGGGCGGTGGCACCGTGCCCCGAATGGTCGGCAGACGCGCGCCACGAGCCGACCGCGACGGAAGCGATGCCAGTAGTCCGGCCGTATAGGGATGGCGCGGCGACGCGAGGATTGCGGCGGCGGGTCCAGCCTCGACGATAGTGCCGGAGTACATCACGGCGATCCGTTCCGCTACCTGTGACACGACACCGAGATCATGCGTGATCAACAGGATGGCAAGACCGAGATCACGCTTCAGGCCGCCGATCAACTCCAACAGTTGCGCCTGAACGGTCACGTCGAGAGCCGTCGTCGGCTCGTCGGCGATGAGAAGTCGTGGACGGCAGGCCAATGCCATCGCGATCATCACGCGTTGCCGCAACCCGCCGGACAACTGATGCGGGAATTGCATCGCGCGTCGCTCCGGTGAGCCGATCCCGACCTCGGCGAGGCCTTCGATGGCCCGCGACCTTGCTTCGGCGACGGTCAGGCCCCGGTGCAGCACGAGCGCCTCCGCGACTTGAGCTCCGACCGTCATCGTCGGATTGAGCGAGGTCATCGGCTCCTGGAAGATCATCGCCAGCCGGTCCCCCCGCAACTCGCGCATGCGCCGCTCCGGAGCTACCGCCAGATCCTCGCCCTCGAAGACGATGCGTCCGGCTTCGATCACCGCCGGCGGCGAGGGAAGGAGACGCATCACCGTCTGCGCCGTCACGCTCTTGCCGCAACCCGACTCGCCAACCAGTCCGAGCGTCTCACCCACACCGATCTCGAAGGAGACATTGTCGACGACACGGACGCTGCCGCCCTGCTCGGTCCGGAAGCCGATGCTTAGGCCTTCGACCTGCAGCAAGGGCTCGCCGGCGCGCGGGAGCGAGTCGCCCGCCTGCTCGATGCCGACATCAGCCTCCAACATGAGCGTGAATCCGCCAGAGACCGCAGAGTGCTACTCGAAAACGCAGCGTGGAAAATAGAATGACACGACCCAGTTCGGCATATCGACGATCTCGCTGATCCTGAGGTCTCCCGCGACCGAGCAGAGCATATAGGCGTCAATCTCACGCATCCCGTGGCGACTCGAAAGCAATTCGATCATGCCGAGTACAGCCGCCTTCGATGCCTCCATCAGGTCCGGACCGATACCCGTGGTCGCATCGTAACCGAGATAATCCATGTGCCGCGCCACCGGTCCGTGCGTCGTGAAGAGCGGAAACTTGAGATTGGCCCCCTTCACGAGATCGAACCGCGCGGCAAGCGCGCACGGACTTTCGATCGCCGTACCGCACACCTCACCATCGCCCTGGGTCGCATGCGTATCGCCGACCGAGAACAGGCCGCCCTTCACCTCGACCGGCAGGTAGAGCTCGGTGCCTGCCGACATGTCGCGGATGTCCATGTTGCCACCAACGCGACGCGGCGGCACGATCGATTGGGTGCCTGGCTCCGCCGGTGCGAGGCCGATCGTGCCGCAGAAGGGCTTCAGCGGCACACGGCCTCCGGGTCCGTAGGCAGCCGGTGTCAGCGAGTGCTTGTCATAGCTCCAGATGTGGAGCGCGGGCTCCTTGAAGTGGTCGGCGAGCAGACCGAAGCCGGGAATGACGGCGGTCCAGCCCCAGCCAGAGGGCGCAAAGTCGAGCAGCGTCACCTTGATCGCATCTCCCGGCTCCGCGCCGTCGATGTAGACCGGCCCCGCCACGGGATTGACCTTGCCGAAGTCCAGTTTGGCGATGTCCGCAACCGTCGAAGCCGGTGTGAGCTGCCCACCGGAGGAATCGACCGGATGGAACTCGATGGTCTCCCCTGGCCGGGCCATGACGACGGGCTGGTTGGCGTTGTTCCAGCCGAAATGGCACTGGTGCTGATGGATCGTGTGGTTGTGGGCCATGAGGGTCTCGGCTTTGTGAATGCACCCACATAAGCGGTGCAGAGATGGGACGCGAGCCGTCTCTCGACTCACGTCCCTTGCCGCGCTACTGCGCATCCTTGGCGTAGATGTAGTCGTAGTTCACCGGAATGTGGATCGGATCGGTGTAGAGCGACGCCTCACCGCCGAGCCGCGCCGAGTGATAGGTGAAGCGCTGCTCGTTGAAGATCGGCGCCCATGGCGCGTCTTTCAGCACGTCGTCGAAGATACCCTTCCACAGATCGATGCGTTCGCCGGCCTGCTCGGCCTTTACCATGGCATCGGCGGCATTGCCCCGATCGTCCAAGGCCTGATTGCAGTAGCGCGACCAGTTCCAGCCGCCCTCGACCGCTCCGACGCAACCGAGAATGCCGTAGTAGAAATTGTTGGGATCCGGGAAATCCGCGATCCACGCCATGCCGCCCGACCAGATCATCGGCGCCTTGCCTGAACCACCCGCCGAGATCACCTCGGCCTGCGCCAGTGCCTTGATCTCCGCCTTGATGCCGACTGCAGCGAGATCCTGCTGGATCGCCTGGGCAATGCGCGGATTTGGATCCACGTTCATGGCGAAGATCTCGGTCGAAAACCCGTCGGCCATGCCGGCCTCGGTGAGCAGGGCCTTGGCGCCTTCCGGATCGTAGGCGTACCCCTTGTTGTCAGCATTGTAGCCAGGCATTGCCGGCGGCAGGGCCTGGGTTGCCGGCACAGCACGGTTGTTGATGATCTTGACGATACGATCCTTGTTGATCGCCATATTGACGGCCTGGCGCACCTTGACGTTGTCGAAAGGCGCCATCGTCACGTTCATCGTCACATAGCCGGTGTGTAGCTGATCGCCCACGGCAATCAGATCCTTGTTCGCAGGGTCGGCCATGGCTTCTGCGAACTGTGCCGGCGGAATGCCATCACCAACGATGTCGATCTCACCATTCTTCAGTTTCAACACCGCCACCGTCGGATCGAGGCCGAACTCGAAGGTGAGCTTGTCGAGATAGGGCGTCCCTGGCTTGTAGTAGTCCGTATTGCGCTCGAGAACGATGCGCTGGCCGGGAACCCACTCGACGAACTTGAAGGCGCCTGTGCCGACCGGCTGCTTGCCCCAATCGGCGCCCGCCGCCTCGACGGCCTCCTTCGGCACCACATAGGCGAAATTGATAGCCATGACATGCAGGAACGTCGCGTCCGGACGGGTCAGTGTGATGACGACTGTGCCGTCGTCCGGCGCGGTCACGCCCGAAAGCTCCGTGCTCTTACCCCCGACCAGGTCATCATAGCCGGCGATGGCAGAAAGATAGCCGCCACCGGGCGATTGGGTCGCCGGATTGACCGCGTGCTCAAGCGACCACTTGACGTCGGCCGCCGTCATCACACGGCCGTTGTGGAACTTCACGCCCGGGCGCAGCTTGAACGTATAGGTCTTGCCGTCCTCAGACACCGCATAGCTCTCGGCCAGGTCGGGCTCGAGTTCGGTAGTACCGGGCTTATAGTCCATCAGGCCGTCGAAGATCGACTTGATGACCGACCAATTCTGCCAATCGTATCCGACGTGCGGATCGAGCGTCGTCAGATCGTTGCTGAACGTGACGGTTGCCGCGCCACCCTGCTTGGGTGTCTGCGCCAGGCCTGGCACGCAGCCAATGACCAGAGCCGCCGCACAGAGCAGTGCTCGTCTCATCAAATCCTCCCATATCGACCGGGCCTGGTCGCTGATTGAGCCCGGGCCATATCACCGGAAACTTCGGAGCCGGTCAATTGCCCCACCAAGGCAAGACTTTAGGACGCGCCTGCCCTTCAGCGTATTCGGATACGCGGATCGATCGCCGGCGCAAGCAGATCGGCGACGAGATTGCCGAGAATGATGAATGCGGCGGCAAGCGTCGTGACCCCCATGATCACCGGGATATCGAGCCCCTGTATGGCCTGCCAGGTCAGCTGACCGATGCCCGGCCAGCCAAACACGCTTTCGACCACGACGGCGCCGGACATGAAGATGCCGATGTCGATTCCGACCATCGCGACAATCGGCAGGATGGCATTGCGCAGGCCGTGCTTCAGGATGATCCGCCGCTCGCCGACGCCCTTGGCGCGGGCGGTGCGGATATAGTCCTGCCGCAGGACGTCGATCATGGCTGAGCGCATCATCCGCGAGTACCAGCCGCCGCCAGCGATTCCGAGCGTCACGGCAGGCAGGACGAGATGTGCGAGCGTGCCGTACCCGCCGAGCGGCAGCCAGCCGAGCAGATAGGCGAAGACGTAGAGGAGGGTCAGGCCGACAACGAATTGGGGTGCCGAGACGCCGATGAGCGATGCGATCATCGCGGCCTTGTCGCTTCCCTTGCCGCGCCGTGTCGCGGCGTAGATGCCGACCGGAATGCCGATCAAGAGCTCGGCGACGATGGCGCCCAGCATCAGCAGCAGCGTGGCCGGCAGGCGGGAGACGATGAGATCGCCGACGTCCGTCTTGCGTGCGTAGGAGCGTCCAAGATCACCCTGCGCAAGACGGGTCACATAGCGCACGTACTGCTCTGCCAGTGGCCGGTCGAGGCCGAGCTGCCGGCGGATCAACTCGCGCGTCTCGGCGGTCGAATTGCGGCCGGCGATCATGGCGACCGGGTCGGCTGGCACGAGATAGGTCAATCCAAACGTGATGACCGTCACGCCGAGCAGGATGATGAGCGACATGCCGAGACGCTTGGCCAGATAGCGAAGCATCAGCGTCGCCCGCGTTGCGTCGGGTCCAGCGCATCGCGCAGACCGTCGCCAACCAGATTGAACCCGAGCGAGACCACGAGGATGGCAAAGCCTGGAATGAAAACGAGCCAGGGCGCGGTCAGATAGTAGCTCTGACTCTCGAAGATCATCTTGCCCCAGGAGGGTGTCGGCGGTTGCACGCCGACGCCCAGGAAGGACAGCGTCGCCTCGTAGAGGACCGTGGTCGAGATGCCGAGCGTGCCGTAGACGAACACCGTGGGCAACAGATGCGGCAGGAGGTGGCGGGAAAGAACCCGAGAAGGACCTGCACCGATGGCGCGCGCAGCTTCGATGAAATCACGCTCGGCCAAGGCCAGCGTCTCCGAATAGATGACGCGCGCCACCTGCACCCAATTGACCAGCGCAATGACCAGCGCGACGATGAACAGCGACGGTTTGAGCAACGCCGCCAGCGCTATGCCCAGCAACAGGGCCGGAAAGGCCATCATGAGATCCGTGAACCGCATGATGACCATGCCGACCCAGCCTCTCAAATAGCCCGCAGTCACACCCAGCATCGTACCGATCAAGACGGCGACGCCGTTGGCGAGAATGCCGATGAGCAGCGATGTGCCGGCGCCATGGAGCACCCGCGAGAGCTGATCGCGACCGAGCGTATCGGTCCCGAACCAGAAGCGAGCGGACGGCGGGAGCGGTGAGCCCTCGATCGTCAGGCCGTCGAAGAATTGCTCGTTGGGATCGAAGGGCGCCAGCCATGGCGCACACAGGGCGGCAGCGACCGTGATGCCGACGGCTGTCAGCCCGAACACCGCCGCCCGATCCTTGCAGAACCGCCGCCAGACACTCTCCATGTCGCCGAGTTAGGGTTCGGTACCACCGAGTGTCAATAGGACCACCCCGCCGCAACGGCATGCGCAATCAGACCCATCGACGCGTTGCCGAGATCCGTGCAATGGCTCTGCGACGCAAGTCGGGCCGGGGCGATGCCCGGCCCACGCGATCGAATATGACCGGCAGAGTCTCAGTAGGACTGCTGCACCTTGTCCTTGTACTGCTTCGCACGCATCGCCTTGCGTGTGGCATTCCACTCGCCGCTCGCAATGTTGCCGGCTTGGACCTCGTTCTCAGTGCCGAGCGCATCGAGATCGGGGGCGCTGAGACGGCCGGCCTGCTCCTTCAAATACTCCGAGTTCTTCTTCAAGAGCTCGACGGCACCTTGCGTGTCGCCTTGGTCGCGAAGCTTCACCGCCTCCTCGTTCTGCTCGGTCGCGATCTGCGTCGTGACATCGGTCATCACCTTCCGGTTGAGGCTCGCCTCCGCCTCATCATCACGGTCGGTGACCTTGACAGCGACGCGCGAAGAGATCGCCTCGTCCTTGGCGCCGACCACGCTGGCGTAGCGGACGGTCACGTCAGCCACGTCGAGATCACCGGCCGTCACATCCTCTGGGACCTGAAGCTCGACGACCATGTACTTCTGCTGCCGGCCATAGATCTGGTTGAGGCGTGCCGTGATCCGCCTGCCCTGGATCTCCGCGTCCCGGCCCAACACGCGAATCGGCTTGAAGCCCTGCCGGCATTCGATCTCGATGATCAGCTCCTGGGCCACCACCGAGAGTACGTCGCCGAATTCTTTGTTGAATATCTCGACCAGGTCGCCGGCATCCCGGACGAACGCATGATTGCCGTCCGAGGCAAAGGCGAGCTTAGACATCAGGTCCTCGTTGTAGCCGAGGCCAAGACCGATCGTTGTGATGCTGACGCCCCTCTCGGCCGCCTTTCGACCGAGGACTGCAACTTCGTCGGGCTCGGAGGGACCAACATTGGCGAGACCGTCGGAGATGAGGATGACGCGGTTGACGCGTTGACGGTCCGCGAACTTCATGACCTCGCGCAGGCCCTGCTCGGTGCCCGCGTAGAGAGCGGTGTTGCCGCCGGCGTAGAGATGATCGATCGCGCGTTGAACATCGCCCTGGCGCGCGAGCTTCGTTGCCGGCAACAAGACGTCGACCTCGTGGTTGTAGGCGACGACGGCGGCGATGTCCTCGGCGCCGAGCCGGCTCAAGGCCATCGAGGCCGCTTCGCGCGCCTTGCCGATCTTGTTCTCGCTCTCCATCGAGCCCGAGCGGTCGACGACGACGGCGACATTGACGGGCGTCCGGCGCATGCCTTCGTCCAGCGCCACACCCTCGAGGCCGATCCTCAGATAGATCGTCCGCGTTTTCTTGCCGACGATTGCCGACTGACCAAGCTCGGCATCGAGCCTGACCTGTGCCGCGTTCGCACCTGTGGTGAACACGCCGCAGCCTAGTCCACTCGCCGCAAAAACTGCGGCAATTCCCATGAGCTTCAAGGATCGCATGAGCTTTCCGATCTCCCGTGTGGGTTTGGGGAGCACGACGTTGCGGATGGAGTTGGGCCGAATTGGGTGGATCAAATTAAATTCGCGTAACCTTCAGGATGCATGGATCGCTTGGCACCGATTCCCTTGCTGGCATGGCGACACGTCAATTGCCGTACAGATCCGCAATTCCCAGCCAGTGGCGGGATGTAACGCTGATCCGGCAACGGTTCGCAAATGCGACGAGACCGCGCGCGGACACGCGCATGCTCCGGGCACTCCCCGGCGGGTGCGAGTCGCTCGATTGACCGTCTCCACCCAACCTGTCTAGGGTTCGCCGAGCTGATCTCGCTCGCGGAAGGATCTGTCCCATGAAATCGCACTATCGCGCCGTGGTCATCGGCGGTGGCGTCGTCGGCGCCTCCGTCCTGTATCATCTCGCCAAGTTCGGCTGGAAGGACGTGGCGTTGATCGAGCGCAGCGTGCTGACGGCGGGCTCCTCCTGGCATGCGGCCGGCGGCGTCCACGCCCTCAACGCCGACCCCAACATGGCCGCCTTGCAAGCCTACACCATCGATCTTCTCTCCGAGATCGAGAAGGAGAGCGGGCAGTCCATCGGCATGCACCTGACGGGCGGCGTGACGCTCGCCTCCGCTCCTGCCCGCTGGGAATGGCTGCAGTCGGCCTACCGGATCTTCCAGACCATCGGCATCGAGGACTGCCACCTCATGACGCCGGCGGAGATGAAGAAGGTCTGCCCGATCCTCAACACCGATGGCGTGATCGGTGGTCTCTGGGCGGATCGTGAGGGCTATGTCGACACGACCGGAACCGTGCATGCCTATGCCAAGGCAGCACGGCTCCGCGGCGCCGAGGTGATCGAGCACAACCGCGTGCTCGAGCTCGACTGGAAAGGCGACGCCTGGCAGGTCGTCACCGAGCAGGGAACGATCACGGCTGAGCATGTGGTCAATGCCGCCGGTCTCTGGGCAAAGCAGGTCGGCCGCATGGTCGGCCTCGAGCTTCCGGTCTCGCCGTTGCAGCACCACTATCTGCTGACCGAGACGATCCCCGATATTGCAGCCTTGGCGCCCAAGGAGATCCCGATGATGATCGATCTCGAGGGCTTCACCTACATGCGGCAGGACCTCAAGGGCGTGCTCATCGGCATCTACGAGATCGACTACGCACATTGGGCAATGGACGGTGCGCCCTGGGACTATGGCATCGAGCTGTTACAGGAGGACGTCGACCGCATCTCGAACGAGCTCGGGGCTGTCTTCAGGCGATATCCGGTGCTGAACGACACCGGCATCCGCAAATGGGTCAACGGCGCATTCACCTTCTCGCCCGATGGCAATCCACTGGTCGGACCGATCCATGGCGTTCCGAACTACTGGCTGGCTTGCGGCGTCATGGCGGGATTCCTGCAGGGCGGCGGCGTCGGCAAGACTCTCGCCGAATGGATGATCCACGGCGAGACGGAGGCCGATGCCTACTCCATGGACATCGCCCGCTACGGCTCCTTCGCCTCCAACAAGGAGTATATCCGTCAGACGACGGGCCAGTTCTACTCCCGACGCTTCGTCATGACCTACCCGAACGAGCAGCTCTGGGCCGGCCGGCCGCTGAAGATGGCCCCAGCCTACGACGCCATGACCGAAGCCGGCTGCCGCTGGGGCTGCTCCTGGGGTCTCGAGGTGCCGCTTTACTTTGCCCCGAAGGACTTCGTCGAGACGCCGACCTTGAAGCGCTCGAATGCCTTCGACATCGTTGCAGCCGAATGCAAAACCGCGCGCAACGATGTGGGCCTTCTCGATATCTCGGGCTTCTCACGCTACGAGGTGACCGGCCCCAACGCGGAGGCCTGGCTCGATCGTCTGATGGCGGGAAAGCTTCCGAAGACGGGCCGCGCGCGCCTGGCGCCCATGCTCGGCGAGGACGGCAGGCTCAAGGGTGATCTCACCGTCTTCAACTGGGGCGACGGCAGCTTCTGGATCATGGGCTCCTACTACCTCCGCCAGTGGCACATGCGTTGGTTCTTGGACCATCTCGAAGATGGCGTGAGGGTACGCGACATCGCGGACTCGACCGTCGGCTTCTCGCTCAATGGGCCCAAGGCTCGCGAGGTGCTAGCCCGCGTCACGAACGCCGATGTGTCCAACGCAGCGTTCCCCTTCATGGCCTGCCGGACGATAGATGTGGGGTTGATCCGCGCCAAGGTCGGCCGACTCTCGGTCTGTGGCGAGCTCGGCTACGAAATCAACTGCTCGGCCGCCGAGCACATTGCGCTCAGGCGCACGCTGCTCGAGGCCGGTAAGGACCTTGGCCTCCGCGAGATCGGCTTCAACGCGATGCTGAGCCTCCGACTGGAGAAGAGCTTCGGCATCTGGACGACCGAGTTCCGCCAGCAATACACGCCACGCATGACGGCGATGGATCGCTGGATCGATTGGCAGAAGCAGGATTTCGTCGGCCGCAAGCCTGCGATGGCGGAAAGAGACGGAGCGCCGCCGCAGTTCGTGCAGGCGACCATCGAGATCGACGCCGCCGACGCCGATGCCAGCGGCTACGAGCCGATCTGGTCCGGAGGAAAGCGCGTCGGCTATGTCACATCCGGCGGCTACGGCCACACAGTGAAAAAGTCGCTGGCGATGGCCCTCATCGAGCCCGCGCTGGCGAAGCCGGGGACGGCGCTGTCGGTGCATGTGGTGGGCGTCGAGCGGCCCGCCAAGGTGATCGCCCCGTCGCCGTATGATCCGGACGGGAAGGCGATGCGGGGGTAGTCCGACGCTCCCTCTCCATCACCCTCACAGGCGCGTATAAAGCGACCTGTCCGTCATCCTCGAGTCGCGACGGCAGAGCCAGAGCAGGCTCGGGGAGCCAGCGTGAGACTCCGGCCGAAGGCCATCCGTCTCGTGCCATTGGCGAAGTTACTCTCGCGGGATCCCGACACTTGCTCACTGCTTTGGCGCACGTGAGGAGACCGGAGGGAGCCGCAGGGCAGCGGGCCTTGGAAGGCGGCCTGAAACCTACCGCGCCGCCTCGAGCGCCCTGAGATGCGCCAGCGCCGCATTCGCGTTGAGTCGCGCGGCGTCGGTCTGGGCGTCGGCCAGATCCTCCTCCGCGTCCTTGATCGCCTGCGCGAGCCAGGCCGGATTGATCTCATCGACGTCGATGGCCTGCTGGGCGAGCACCGTCAGACTCTCGGGATCGACCTCGGCAAAGCCCGCCTTGACGTAGAGACGCTTGGCTTTGCCGCCGGGCAGCTTCACATCCATGACTCCTGGCCGGAGCGTCGAGAGCACCGGCGCGTGCCCGGCCAGGACCGTGAAATCGCCCTCGGAGCCGGGTACGACCACCTGCTCGACTTCATCCGACATCAGCAATCGCTCGGGCGAGACCAGCTCGAACTTGAACGTCGTCATTCTTCTTCCGCCTTCGCTTCGACCTCCTCAGCCGTCTGCAGGCGCGTGCCGCAGAACGGGCAGTGGTAGATCGGATGATCGAGGAACCCACTCTCCTCGTCGCTCTCCATCTCGACCACACCGACGGACATGTAGAGCACGCCATCGTCGCCGACGTAGAAGAGCGGCTCGAAATCCTCCGCGCCCAGCACCTCGTTGAGATCGCGACAGCAGGAGCCGAAGCTCTTTGCGTCGCCGGCCGGTGTCGTGGATGCCATCAGCTTCCGTTCCCTATTCGCCCGCTCGCTCCGATCAGGCCGCTGCAACTCCGTCACGCCGTCGTCCTGGTTGAGCTCCGGAGAAAACCGGCGCCAAGACAACGAAGCAAGCCAAATCGGGCTCAGGGCGCACAGCGCCGTTCAGCCCCCGGCCTACGCGGCCTCGGCCGCCAGACGCTCCGCCTTCTCGACCGCTTGTTCGATGGTGCCGACCATGTAGAAGGCCGGCTCGGGCAGGTGATCATAATCTCCGTTGCAGAGGCCCTTGAAGCCCTTGATCGTGTCGGCAAGCGGCACCTGCACGCCGGGCGAGCCGGTGAAGACCGCCGCGACGTCGAAGGGCTGCGACAGGAAGCGCTCGATCTTGCGCGCACGCGCCACCGCCAGCTTGTCTTCTTCCGACAGCTCATCCATGCCGAGAATGGCGATGATGTCCTGGAGCGCCTTGTAGCGCTGCAGGATCTGCTGCACGCGACGGGCGGTCTGGTAATGCTCCTCGCCGACGACTCGCGGATCGAGCATGCGCGAGGTACTGTCGAGCGGATCGACGGCCGGATAGATGCCCTTCTCGGCGATCGAACGCGACAACACGGTGGTCGCGTCCAGATGGGCGAAGGAGGTGGCCGGCGCCGGATCGGTCAGATCGTCGGCCGGCACGTAGATGGCCTGCACCGAGGTGATCGACCCCTTCTGTGTCGAGGTGATGCGCTCCTGGAGAGCGCCCATGTCCGTCGCCAACGTCGGCTGATAGCCGACAGCCGAGGGAATGCGGCCCAGGAGCGCCGACACCTCGGAGCCCGCTTGCGTGAAGCGGAAGATGTTGTCGACGAAGAACAGCACGTCCTGACCTTGGTCGCGGAAGTACTCGGCAACCGTCAGGCCGGAGAGGCCGACGCGCGCGCGCGCGCCCGGCGGCTCGTTCATCTGGCCGTAGACGAGCGCGCATTTCGAGCCCTTCGTATCACCCTTCTTCGGATCCTTGTTGACGCCGGATTCGATGAACTCGTGATAGAGGTCGTTGCCCTCGCGCGTCCGCTCGCCGACGCCGGCGAACACCGAATAGCCACCGTGCGTCTTGGCGATGTTGTTGATGAGCTCCTGAATGAGCACCGTCTTGCCGACGCCGGCACCACCGAACAACCCGATCTTGCCGCCCTTGGCGTAGGGCGCCAGCAGGTCGACGACCTTGATGCCCGTGACCAGGATCTGCGCCTCGGTCGACTGATCCTGGAAGCTCGGCGCAGCCTGATGGATGGCACGCCGCTCGGCGGTCTTGATGGCGCCGGCCTCGTCGACGGGATCGCCGACGACGTTCATGATGCGCCCCAGCGTCTCGTCGCCGACCGGAACCGAGATGGCGTTGCCGGTGTCGACCACCTGCTGGCCGCGAACCAGGCCCTCCGTCGAGTCCATGGCGATGGTGCGGACCGTATTCTCGCCGAGATGCTGGGCGACCTCAAGCACCAGCCGCGAGCCACCGTTGTCGGTCTCGAGCGAGTTCAGAATCTCCGGCAGATGGTCGTCGAACTGCACGTCCACGACCGCGCCCATCACCTGTCTGATCTTGCCGATGCGTCTATCCGCCATGTTACGTCCTCGTGGTCAAATGCCGTGTCCGGTCAGAGCGCCTCGGCGCCGGAGATGATCTCGATCAGCTCCTTGGTGATCTGCGCCTGACGCGAGCGATTGTAGGTGATCGTCAACTTGTTGATCATGTCGCCAGCATTTCGCGTGGCGTTGTCCATGGCCGACATGCGGCTGCCCTGCTCCGACGCGGCGTTCTCGAGAAGCGCCCGGAAGATCTGCGTCGAGATGTTGAGCGGCAGAAGATAGTCGAGGATCTCGCCCTCCTCAGGCTCGTACTCCGGCACCGCGACGGCGGCGGGCTTGGCTTGGTCGGAGCCTGTGAGCGAAGCAATGCGCGCCGGGATAAGCTGCAGAGCCGTCGGCTTCTGCGCGATGACCGACTTGAACTCGGCGTAGAACAGCGTTGCCACGTCGAACTCGCCGGCCTGAAACATGGCGAGCACCTTGTCGGCGATCGCTTTGGCATTCTCGAAGCCGACCCGCTTGACGTCCTTGAGCTCGACGCTCTGGACGAGATTGCGGCCGAGGTCACGCTTCAGCTGGTCATGCCCCTTGCGACCGACGGTGAAGATCTTGACGGTCTTGCCCTCGGCCAGTAGCCGGCGCGCATGCTCGCGAGCGAGCCGCACGATGTTCGTGTTGAACGCGCCGCACAGTCCGCGATCGGCGGTACAGACGATCAGGAGATGCACCTGATCCTTACCCGTGCCGACAAGAATCGGCGAGGCTCCGGCCGGATCGGCGATGCGCGCCCCGAGATTGGACAGGACGCGTCCCATGCGCTCGGCATAGGGGCGCGCGGCGGTCGCGGCCTCTTGCGCGCGCCGCAGCTTCGCCGCGGCCACCATCTGCATGGCCTTGGTGATCTTCTGCGTCGCCTTCACGGAGGCGATGCGATTGCGAAGGTCTTTTAAGCTCGGCATTCCGTTCTTCCCGATTGCTCGGTGTTAGACCTGTATCAACTCAGCGCCTTGAGGCCCGCCTCGGCGATGATCGAATCTTCTTCAGACTTCGCTCCCGACACGCCGATGCCACCCGCGATCTTTCCACCGACGATGATCGGCAGTCCGCCGTCGATCGGCATCGCGGGCAGCGCCAGGAGGCGCGGCGATTGTGCAAGCGAGTCCTGCAGTGCCTTACTCGGCCGCCGGAACGCCACTGCGGTACGGGCCTTCGCTTCAGCCACTTCAATGCTTCCGAACTGGCAATTGTCGATGCGATGCAGACATACGAGGTGTCCGCCGGGATCGACGATGGCGACCGTTACCTGGAGCTCCATCTTGCGCGCCTGCGCTTCGGCCGCCGCAATGACGCGCAGGGCATCGCTGAGAGCGATGGGCGTGCCGTAATCTGGCGGGCGCGTTGCGGTCATCGGAGGCGTCAGGTCCTTGATTGACTAGGCGGAGCCGTTTGCGAAGCCCCACTTCTGGCTAGGGCGCAAAACCTTTGGCGAAAGCGTCGAGGACGCCCACAAGCTGCTTCTCGACATCGCCCGAGAGCTCCTTGCTCGTTCGGATCGCGTCGAGGATGCCCTTGTGCTTGTCGCGCAACAGCAGCAAGAGCTCGCTCTCGAACTTCTGCACGGCCGAGACCGGGATGCCGTCGAGATAGCCGCGCGTGCCGGCGAAGATCACACAGACCTGTTCCTCGACCTTCAAGGGCGAGAACTGCGGCTGCTTCAGGAGCTCTGTCAGGCGCTGACCGCGTGCCAGCAGCTTCTGCGTCGCGGCATCGAGATCAGAGCCGAACTGGGCGAAGGCGGCCATTTCGCGGTACTGGGCGAGTTCGCCTTTGATCTTGCCGGCCACCTGCTTCATCGCCTTGATCTGTGCTGACGAGCCGACGCGCGAGACGGAGAGGCCGACGTTCAGCGCCGGCCGGATGCCCTGATAGAACAGGTTCGTCTCGAGGAAGATCTGGCCGTCGGTAATGGAGATGACGTTCGTCGGAATGTAGGCCGAGACGTCGTTGGCCTGGGTCTCGATCACCGGCAGCGCCGTCAGCGAGCCTGAGCCGTTCTCGGCATTCATCTTCGCAGCGCGCTCGAGCAGACGCGAATGGAGATAGAACACGTCGCCCGGATACGCCTCGCGGCCCGGCGGACGGCGCAGCAGCAGCGACATCTGACGGTAGGCCACGGCCTGCTTTGAGAGATCGTCGTAGACGATGACCGCGTGCATGCCGTTGTCGCGGAAGAACTCGCCCATCGTGCAGCCGGTGAAGGGCGCCAGGAATTGCATCGGCGCCGGATCGGACGCCGTGGCAGCGACGACGATCGAGTACTCGAGCGCGCCGCGCTCCTCGAGCGCCTTGACGAATTGTGCGACGGTCGAGCGTTTCTGGCCGACGGCGACATAGATGCAGTAGAGCTTCTCGCTCTCGTTGCCCGTGGCGTTGATCGGCTTCTGGTTCAAGAAGGTGTCGAGCGCGACCGCCGTCTTGCCGGTCTGCCGGTCGCCGATGATCAGCTCGCGCTGGCCGCGGCCGATCGGGATCAGGGCGTCGATCGCCTTGAGGCCGGTCTGCACCGGCTCGTGCACGGATTTCCGCGGGATGATGCCCGGCGCCTTGACGTCGACGCGGAGCCGCTTGTCGGCCTTGATCGGCCCCTTGCCATCGATCGGATTGCCGAGCGCATCGACGACGCGGCCAAGGAGCCCCTTGCCGACCGGCGTATCGACGATGGCGCCCGTCCGCTTGACGGTGTCGCCTTCCTTGATGTTGCGGTCGTCGCCGAAGATCACGCAGCCGACGTTGTCGACCTCGAGATTGAGCGCCATGCCGCGGATGCCACCGGGAAATTCCACCAGCTCGCCGGCCTGCACGTTGTCGAGACCGTAAACGCGGGCGATACCGTCGCCGACCGACAGCACCTGGCCGACCTCGGAGACTTCCGCCTCCTTGCCGAAATTCTTGATCTGCTCTTTGAGGATCGAGGAGATCTCAGCGGCGCGGATTTCCATCAGCGGACCTCTTTCATGGCGAACTTGAGATTGTTGAGCTTGGTCTTGAGCGAGGAATCGATCATGCGGCTGCCGAGCTTGACAATCAGCCCGCCGAGAATGCCAGGATCGACACGGGTCTCGATACGTACGTCGCGACCGGCGGCGGCCTTGAGCGCGACCTTGAGATCCGACATCTGCTGCTCCGAGAGGGCATGGGCCGCTGTGACCTCTGCCGTCGCCTCGCCGCGCTCGCGTGCGACCAGCGCCCGAAAGCCCTTGATGACATCGCGGACAACAAAAAGCCGCCGATTGGCGGCGAGCAGCTTGAAGAAATTCTGCGTGAGGGGCGTCAGGCCGGCTTTGCCGACGAGCGCAGACAGCGCGCGCCCCTGGTCGTCCGCCGAGAAGACCGGACTCCGCACCAGCCGTTCCAGATCCTTGCTCTCGTCGAGCATGGACGTGAAGCGGTTGAGGTCGGAGGCCACCGCGTCGAGCGCCCCCTCGTCCTTCGCCAGCTCGAAGAGCGCGATCGCATAGCGTCCCGCAGCCCCCGATACAATCGAATCGTCACCTGCCACGATGCAATGCTCTCGCCCTGCCAGTTGGTGCCAGCCATATCCGGCTGACCACCAGGTGATTGGAAACCCTGCCCATTTCGTGAAGGTCGGGCGGAAAAACCGCCCATTTCCCCGGAAAGTCGGCTTCGTCTAGCATAGCCCCCCAGGCCACGCAACCAAGCGCCAACATCCTGTTTGCCGCAGCCGGTGCATCGAAACATGGGCCTCAGCTCTGACGGCGCCCCATCCGCGCGACGGCGACACCGAGAAGGATCGTCGCCAATGCCGCGAAGGCCGAAAGCCCCGGCCGCTCTCCGAGCACGACGGCACCCCAGATCACGCCTGAGATCGGCACCAGGAAATTGATCTGGGAGAAGAACGAGGCTCCCTGCCGGCGCACGATCATGAACAGCATGACCGTGCCGATCGCGGTCTGAAAGATGCCGAGCAGGACGATCGCCAGGACCGAAGCGAGGCTCGGGTCGAGCGTCCAGGGGCGGTCGGAAACCAGCGAGACCGGCAGCATGATGAGGGCCGAGACCATCATCACGGCGGCGATAGTCGCATACTGGGGAGCGCCGGTCAGGGAGCGCGTGACATTGGCATTGATGCCATAGCTGACGGCCGCCGCCGCCACGGCAAGCTCGCGCATGACGTCGCCGCCGAGCCCGGAGAGGCGTGACGGACCGATCAGAACGACAAGACCGGCAAACCCAAGGGCCACACCCGCCATCTTTGCGGGAGTCAGCCGGTCGTCGGTGGTCAGCGCATGGGCAATCAGCATGGCCGTCAGCGGCATGACGCCCATCAGGATGGCGGCAAGCCCGGAATCAATCCGCTCCTCGCCCCAGCTGATCAGCGTGAAAGGCAGCGCATTGCCGGTGATCGAGGTAAGGAAAATAATACCGCAGAGCCGCCCGCCCAATGGCATCCGCTCGCCCTTCCAGGCCGTGATCGCCAGCATGATGGCCGAGGCGACAACCAGCCGGGAGAACGTCGTCGTCGCCGCCGGCACCGTCGCCACACCCATCTTTATGAAGGTGAAGCTGCCGCCCCAGATGGCCGCCAGCAGGAACAGGAGCAGATAGTCGGCCAAAGCCGGACCCGACCGGACGGATTCGAGGGGCGAGGAGGACATGACCACGAGTTAGCATGGGGCGAAAATCGGCTCCAGAGCGGGCCGACCAGGCGGGGGCATTAGGACGTTTACTTATTTTCTGCTGCCAAACTTTGCCGATCGATAAAATTTTACCTCTGATTTTTTCCGGTTGTAAGCATTTCTCGAGTATTAACAAGGTTCGTCGCGAGCAAAGCCGCATGCAAGCGTCACCGAGGGGTTGCATACCATGAATTTCGTTTTCGTCGAGAAGGAGCCCGCTCATCGGGCCAAGACGGCCGGAGAAGACAAGGCGATCAAAGAGCAGTTGCCGATTGTCGTCGGACAGGCGCCGCAGCCTCGCCGTGTGCATGCCCCGACGCCCGCCAAGCCCGCCGACAAGCGGCGCGCCCGGCGCAAGTCCGTCAACCTCGCCGGCGAGGTATCCGATGGATCGCAGCAGTCCTTCTCCTGCATCGTCCAGGACATGTCGGCCATGGGCGCCATGCTCGAGCTGCATGCCCAGTCGGGCCGCCGTACCGGAACTGAGATCCAGCTTCCGGAGCGATTCTTCCTCGTCATCGAGAACCTGCTCGAGCGTTCCGTGGTCGAGTGCTACGTCATGTGGCAGCGCGGCCATCGCGCGGGCGTGCAGTTCATCGGGCCGATCGACACGACCGCCAAGAAGCTCCCCGCTCGCCGACCGTCCAACAAGAGCAAGGGTGCCGCGAGCCTCCGGCGCTGATCTCAGAGGAAGTTGTAGGGGTCGATATCGACTTGCAGCCGGAGGTCGCCCTTGAGCTTCGGCAATCCATCGAGCCAGACGCGGAGATAGGCCTGCAGGTCGACATCCCTCGGCGCCTTGACGAGTAGCCGGTAGCGATAGCGGCCGCGGACGATGGCGAGCGGCGCCTCGGCCGGCCCGAGCACCTCGATGGTCTTGGCCGGCGGGGAGGCACGCGCAATGGTCCGGGCCAGATCCTCGGCCGCCGATTTCTCGCGACCGGAGATGATGAGCGAGGCGAGCCGGCCGAAGGGCGGCAGCATGGCCGCCTGGCGCATGGCGATCTCGCGATCGAGAAATGCCTCGCGGTCGCCGCTGATGATGGCCTCCATCACGGGGTGCTCTGGCATGTGCGTCTGCACAAATCCCCGACCGGCCTTCTCGGCACGACCGGCCCTGCCCGTCACCTGATGCAGCAGCTGGAAGGTTCGCTCGGCCGCTCGCGGATCGGCGCCGCCGAGCCCCAGATCGCCGTCGACGACGCCGACCAGCGTCAGACCCGGGAAATTGTGTCCCTTGGCGACAATCTGCGTGCCGATGATGATGTCCGCCTGTCCCTCGGCAATGGCATTGATGATCTTGCGCAGCTCAGTGATGCTCGGTGTCAGATCGCTGGAGAGGATGGCGATCCGCGCCTCCGGGAAGCGTTCCTGCACCTCCTCGGCCACCCGTTCCACGCCCGGACCGCAGGCGACAAGCGAGTTGGTATCGCCGCATTTCGGGCAATGCTCCGGTTTGTTCAGCGCAAAGCCGCAATGGTGACAGACGAGCCGGTCGCGAAATCGATGATCGACCAGCCAGGCCGAGCATTGCGGGCACTGGAAGCGGTGGCCGCAGCTGCGGCAGAGCGTGAGCGGCGCATAGCCCCGCCGATTGAGGAAGAGCAGCGACTGCTCTTCCTTAGCAAGCGTCCCCGCCACCTCCTCGACGAGCTTCGGGGCGAGCCAACGTCCAGGCTCGGGCCGGTCGATCCTGAGATCGATGGCCTTGACGTCGGGCAGCGCCTGACCCGAGTAACGCGCCGAAAGTCTCACATGGCGGTAGCGGCCCGTCCGCGCATTGACATGGCTCTCGATCGACGGCGTCGCGGAAGCGAGGATCGTCGGGAAGCCTCCGAGCGAGGCCCTGACGATCGCCATGTCACGGCAGTGGTAGGTGACGCGATCCTCCTGCTTGAAGGCGCCGTCATGCTCCTCGTCGATGACGATGAGGCCTAGATCGTTGAAGGGGAGATGCAGGGCCGAGCGCGCGCCGATCACGGCTCTGACCTCGCCCGAGGCCGCGCCCCGCCAGACACGGCCCCGCTCGACGGTCCCGACGGCCGAGTGCCACTGCACCGGCTCGACACCGAAGCGCGCTTTGAACCGGTCGAGGAATTGAGAGGTCAGTGCAATCTCCGGCAGCAACACGAGAACCTGGTGGCCCTGCTCGATCACCCTTGCGACCGCCTCAAAATAGACCTCGGTCTTGCCTGAGCCGGTGATGCCGTCCAGCAGTGTGACGGAGAAGGCCTTGGCGTCGATGGCGGCATGGAGCTGATGCACGGCGGCCGCCTGCTCGGCCGTGAACTCGGCGGTCGCATGCCTGGGGTCGGGCGGCGGGATGCGCCGCTCTGGGATCTCCACCTGGACCAGCGTGCCGCTCTCTGTCAGGCCGTCGACGACCGAGGTCGAGACGCCGGCCTCCTGCGCCAGCGCCGACTTGGCACGGATCAAGCCGTCGCTCGCCACCTCGAGGACACGCCGCCGGCCCGGCGTCAGCCGCTCAGGCGCGGCGCCGGCGAGGCGGACACCGAATTTCGGCGCCACCGGCTCGAAAGCCGCCGGCGCACCCAGCATCAGCCGCAGCACCATGCCTCGCGGCGAGAGCGTGTAGCGGGCGATCCATTCGATGAAGCGCATCGACAGCGCCGGCAGAGGTGGCAGGTCGAAGCGCATTTCGACCTCCTTGACCTTTGCTTCGGGCACCGGCTCGGCCCCCTCGTCCGGCTTGTCCCAGACGACCCCGATCCTGACCTGATTGCCGAAAGGCACGGCCACGAATGCCCCCGGCTCGAGCGCGAGATCGGCCGGAACCGCGTAGTCGTAGACCTGATCGAGCGCCACCGGCAGCAGCACCGGAACCCGGGCGCGCGGCGACTTCACCGTTGTGTCGCCCGGCTCCGAGGGGCTATCCAGGGGCGCGAACAGACTGGCATGGTCCTTACGAATCACGGCTGCACCTTAGCCCGCCCTCGGGCCCAAGCCATGGCAGCAGACCCGAGCAGAGGATAAGCGCATGAAATTCTTCGTCGATACGGCAGACGTCAAAGAGATCCGCGAACTCGCGGAGACCGGTCTCGTCGACGGCGTCACCACCAATCCCTCGCTGGTGGCCAAGGCAGGCGGCGATTTCAAGGCCATCATCAAGGAGATCTGCGCCCTCGTCGAGGGTCCCGTCAGCGCCGAGGTGGCCGCGACCGACGCCGCCAAGATGATCGAGGAAGGGCGGACGCTCGCCAAGATCGCCGACAATGTCACCATCAAAGTGCCCCTCACCTGGGACGGCCTCAAGGCTTGCCGCGCCCTGACGGAAGCCGGCACCCCGGTCAACGTCACGCTCTGCTTCAATGCCAACCAGGCGCTGCTCGCGGCCAAGGCCGGGGCCACCTTCATTTCGCCCTTCATCGGTCGGCTCGACGACATCGGTCTCGACGGCATGGAACTGATTCGCGAGATCCGAGCCATCTATGATAACTATGCCTTCGACACGGAAATCCTCGCCGCCTCGATCCGCACGGTCAACCACGTCAAGGAGGCGGCGATCGCCGGCGCCGATGTCGCGACCGTGCCGCCCCAGGTGGTCAAGGACCTCGTCAAGCATCCCCTGACCGACAAGGGTCTCGCCGCCTTCCTGGCGGACTGGGGCAAGACCGGGCAGAAGATTTGAGCACACTTCGGGACGCACTTTGGCCAGCTTGGAGTGCGAAACGGCACTCTCCCACCCGGGAGAACTCTCATCGGATCGGCTGGCCGAAGCTCAGCAGATAGCCGTTCGGATCTTTGATTGCGAACTCCCGCATCCCGTAGGGCATGTCCTCTGGACCCCACTCGGCGGTACAATGCTCGTTGATCGACAGCCAGAGTTCATCCACATCGTCGATCTCGAAATACTGCGTCGCGGTTGCGGCCGGAGGACCGAGATGGGCGTTGTGCATGAACATGATGACGGTGCTGTCCCGCACGAGACGGCACCAATGATCGCTTTCCTCACCAACACAACGAAACCCAAGCACGTCGCAGTACCAGGCTTTTGTTCGAGCCATGTCGTCGGTTTGCAGCATCGGCGTCAGCGAACGGAATTGCACTTTGCGGCTTCCATCGTGATCGTTGAGCACGGATATGCATGGAAACATGCACGATGATCCTCGAGCACGCCATCCTCGACGTGAAGCCGGAGCGCACCGCCGAGTACGAGCGCGCGCTCGCCGAGGCGCTGCCGCTGATCGCCGCCACGCCTGGCTTCGTCGACCTCGAGGTGCGCCGCTGTATCGAGCGCCCCGGCCGCTATCTCCTGCTGGTCCGCTGGGAGTCGGTCGAAGCGCACGAGGTGGGCTTCCGCAAGTCAGAACGCTACCAGCGCTGGCGCGCCCTCCTGCACGGGTTCTACGAGCCGTTTCCGGTCGTCGAGCACTATGGAGCGGTGGTGGCGCGGGCTTAGGTCGGATTCTGCTCCGGCGAAGCATCGGGCGCTGGGTTAGAGTCCACAGGCGCCGAGCGGGCGAATTCGAGGCAGCTGTCGAGGAGAGGCGGCGTCTGCCAAATTTCCCATGGCGGATCTTCGTTGTAGCCTTCCACCTTCGGTAGCAGCTCGCGCAGCTTTGCGGCATCACCCGCCAGGCACGAGAAGTAGGCGTAAGCGTTTTCGTTCCAGGCACTCGGATAGGTCTCGATCATTGCATCAAAGCCGCGTCGCAAGTCGGGCCAGCTCGCAGCTGTGTATTGCAGTATGCTGTAGCTCAGGAATTTCTGCTCCGCATACCAGTAGATGCGGGCATATATGGCTTCTCGATCCTCAGGCCGAACCAGAGTCATCGCCCAACGCGCATAGGGCTCCAGGTTGCCGTTCAACTGTCCATCCGAATACAAATGAAAATACGCTCCGCCGAAATAGATTGAGTAATGGCGAGGATACAGCTTTGCTCCTTCGGCCACCAAGAGGTCGGACTTTTCCGGCGGCCAGTGCAACATCCGTCCCAGTCCGAGCATGACGCTGAACCAAGCCGGGTCCTTCTTGCCAACCTCCTGGTGAGCTTCAAGAAAACGAACGGCGCGCTCCGCCTTTTCGATAGCGAGCGCATTGGAAAGCATGGTGACCTTTCCCGAGGCGTCTTTTTTGCGCGTTGCCCACGCCTCCCGAACCATGAAGCTGGCATTCAGGATCACCGCGGTTGGAGATTGCGGGTATTCCGTGAGGTAGCTCTGCAGCTGGCGTCTCAAATGATCGTCGGTCTCGGCAAGACCAGTCGTCACAATGTTGTGGAACCCGTCGTACATCAATCCAAGCATCGGGAGACCGCTCGGTGTCCGCAGTTCCTGCGAACGATACTTGGTGGCGGTGCGCTCCAATCCATCAAAGCTCGATGAAAACAGGAGACTCTGAAGCTCGCCCTTCAGGCGCTCGCGAATGGCGCGCTCGTAGGTCGCCGTGAAGCGTTTGCGGGTGTCGCTCGATAGCAGTCGCGCCGAGCCTTGTATGATCAGCGGGCTGGCAAGCTGCAGCGGCTCGCCTAGCGCTGGTTCGCCCGCAGCCCAGCCACTGCATGCGTCGAAGAACTTGGTATCGCCCCAAATCCAAGAGGGCGGCTGAGCTCCTAGCTGATGGATCTCCCTGAACAGCGGACCTGCGATATCCCTGTCGCCCTTGAGGCAAGCCATGAGCGCAAAGTGGTTGCGGTTGAGGCCGCTCGCCGGATAGCGCTCCATGATCCGCGCAATGCCATGCTTGAGGATCAGCCAATCAGCCTTTGAAGCCTTGAAAAGGTCGGCGCCGTAGAGGGTCACCATGGCATGCTGATAGATGCGCGCGTAGAGCACATTGCCCTGGTCCGCCCCGGCCTCGTCTCTGACGAATTGCGCGAACTCCTCCAGCGAGGCGCCCGTGTTGGTTGTGCGGAACATGACATGCTCGGCCGCCATCAGATGTGGCAGGAAGTAGGCGGGTTCGCTCCTGATGGCCTCTCGCAGGATTGGCTTCATCGACTCGAAGTCGGCATTTTCAAGGGCCGCTAGCCGGACGAGAATCGCAAAGTAGTGCGGATCACGCGCAAGCTTCGCCTCGTTCTTGGCCAACAGCTCGCGAACGCGAGCAATAGTGCTCGGACCGATGGTGCCATCAGTCGACTCCCGTGCCGCGCTCTCGAGCAAGACGGTGGCGCGCGCCAGAACAGGCGCTGCCCTCATCTCCGACTCGCTCATCCATCGCTCGGTCAGGCGATCGAGTTCGGCCAATTCCTCAGCGTCAACGGCCTCATGCACCACGCGGGCAAACGCGTCATAGAACGTGGTGAGATGCCATGCGCCTCCATGCAGCCTCGCACTCTGAAGCACATAGCTCATAGAAAGCGCGCCAAGCTGGAACGTGTCGCCTGCACGAATCGTCGTGGCGACCTTGTCCGTGAGCAACTCGCGCTGATTGACGTCGTCGCTCGCCTGATAAGCGTCCGCCGCCGATCCAAGGCACGCAACCAGCGCGACCACGCCAACCCACTGCAACACACCACGCATGCTCATCACCCTCGACACGCGGATTGCAGACAATCGAGTGTCGGAGAGTAAGATTGTGTTTTCGATTGAGCGGGCGCTCGACAAGTTCGCAAAGTGAGTCTGTAATTTCGGTTCGGGCCAATACGAGACATGCACCGTTGGAAAACCCGACAGCGCATCGTCATCCCCCCGTTTTCCTCCACCCGTTTACCCTTCATTAACCTTCCCCGCCGACACTCCCCAAAACGAACATATGACGAACACACGCGCGGCGGGGAGGCCGGCGATGGCGGTACACGCGCTGCAACAGATGCAATTCGGCTCCGGCACCGATGAGCTACCGCTCGGTGGTGACCTGGACGATGCCGTCCGCAGTTGGCTCACACACCTTTCGGGAGAGCGTGGCCTCGCCGAGAAGACGCTCGAGGCCTATGCCCGCGATGTTCGCCAGTTTCTGGCGAGTCTCGAGGTCCAGCTCGGTCATCAACCCTGCCTCGCCGACATGGCGACGCTCGAGCCCAAGGTCTTCCGCACCTTCATGTCGAGCCGTCGCCGCCTCGGCACGGCGCCGCGCTCGCTCGCCCGGCAGATGTCGGCGATCCGCATGTTCTTCCGCCACCTCGACAGCCATGAGCTGGCTCAGAATCGCGCCGTCATGGCGGTTGCCTTGCCGCGCGTGCCGCATGCGATCCCGAAGCCGCTGACGGTGGAGAAGGCGCTCGCGGTGGTCGGAGGCGACCCGCAAGCGGCAGAGGACTGGATCAAAGCGCGCGATGCCGCTGTTATGCTGCTGCTCTACGGCTCGGGCCTGCGCATTTCGGAGGCGTTGGGGCTGAAGCGCAAGGAGGCCCCCGTCGACGGACGCGATATCCTCATCATCCAAGGCAAAGGTGGCAAGGAGCGGCTGGTGCCGGTGCTACCGGTGACCATCGAGGCGATCCGGCGCTATCTGGAGCTCTGCCCCTATCCGCTCGACGCCGGCGGGCCGCTGTTTCTCGGCGCCAAGGGTGGGCCTCTCAGTCCCCGCATCATCCAGCTGCTGATCGAGCGTCTCCGCCTGCAGCTCGGCCTGCCCGAGACGGCGACGCCGCATGCGCTTCGCCATTCCTTTGCCACGCATCTGCTGAGCGCCGGCGCCGATCTGAGACAGATCCAGGAACTTCTGGGGCACGCCTCCTTGTCGACGACGCAGACCTACACCGAGGTCGATCGCGATCGCCTGCTCGAGATCTACGACGCGGCCCACCCGCGGGCTTGAGATCGATCCGAGCCCGGCTCTCAGACCGTCACCGGTAGCGCCCGCATCCCCGTGGCCTTGAACACACGACGGTAGCGCTCGACCTCGTCGTCGGGCCCGATGGCCTTGTTGGGATTATCGGAAAGCTTGACCGCCGGCCGGTCGTTGGCGGAGACGACTTTGCAGACGAGGGAGATCGGATCGGTGCCACGACCGGGTGCCAGACCCCGGAAGTCGTTCGTCAGCAGCGTGCCCCAGCCGAAAGCGAGCCGGACGCGGCCGTGGAAACGCTGATAGAGCGTCTCGATGACGTCGGTGTCGAGCCCGTCGGAGAAGATCAAGAGCTTGTCCTCGGGATTCTCGCCCTGGACCTTCCACCAGGCGATCGCTTCCTCGCCTCTCGCTACGGGATCGCCTGAATCGATGCGCATGCCGGTCCAGCCGGCAACCCAATCCGGTGCGTGCTTAAGGAACTCAGTCGTCCCGAAGGTGTCGGGCAGAATGATCAGCAAGTTGCCGTCATAGTCCTCCTGCCAGTCGGCCAACACCTGATAGGGTGCCTTTGCGAGTTCCTTGTCGCTCTTGGCCAGCGCGGCATAGACCATCGGTAGCTCGTGCGCGTTGGTGCCGACGGCCTCGACCTCGCGGCGCATGGCGATGAGGCAGTTCGAGGTGCCGGAAAAGCGGTCACCCAGCCCTTCGATCAGCGCCTGCACGCACCAGTCCTGCCAGAGGAAGCCGTGCCGCCGGCGGGTGCCGAAATCGGCAATGCGAACTGCCGGAAGTTCCTTCAGTCGCTGTACCTTGTCCCATATCCGGGTCATGGCGCGGGCGTAGAGAACTTGCAGCTCGAACTTGCCCATGCCCTTGAGGATGGCGCGGGACCGAAGCTCGGAGAGAATGGCCAATGCCGGGATCTCCCACATCGTCGTCTCGACCCAGCTCCCCTCGAAGATGAGCCGGTACTGACCGTCGCGGCGTTCGAGGTGATAGGGCGGGAACTTGAACCCCTCGAGCCAGGAGATGAATTCGGGCGCGAACATCTGCAGCTTGCCGTAGAAACTGTTGCCGCGAAGCCAGGTAGCCTCGCCGCGCGACAACGACAGAAGCCGGACGTGATCGAGCTGCTCGCGCAGCTCCCCGATGTCGACGATGTCCGCCAGCCTGACCGAGGTGGTCCGGTTCTTGAGCGCGAAGGTGACGTCGACCCTCGGGTGATGACGGAAGATCGTCTGCGCCATGAGCAGCTTGTAGAAATCGGTGTCGAGCACCGACCGGACGATCGGATCGATCTTCCAGGTGTGGTCGTGGACGCGTTTGGCGATGTCGATCATGGCGGCTCTAACCTAGCCAACTCCGCTGAGACGGCGTGCCGCCTTTTACCCATCATAGGGCTCGAGCGCATATGTGGAAACCGGATTGACGACCAAGGTCAATAGAAAGGCCCGGAGGACATCTGACCTGCTTTAGATGCGCTTGCCTCAGGCCCGATCGGCGCCGATAGTGCCATCAGCGGCCTTTCGGACGGAGACCTCCATGGACATCGCCCCCAACTCCTGGGAAGCGCGCGAGCTTCAGAGCTTCTTCCACCATTTCACCGACTACGGCGCCCTCGACAAGCACGGGCCAACGATCATCTCGCGCGGCGAGGGTGCCTATGTTTACGACGTTCATGGCCGAAAGTATTTCGAAGGCAACTCCGGCACCTGGAACATCGCACTTGGCTACAACGACAAGCGCCTCGTCGAGGCGGCCGTGCGCCAGTTCCGCGAGCTCCCGGCCTATCACGCGATCTTCGCGCGGAACACGACGCCGTCGGTCGAGCTTGCCGAAACGCTGAAACAGATCGCACCGGTGCCGATCGACAAGGTGTTCTTCACGAACTCGGGCTCGGAGGCGAACGAGTCCGTCGTCAAGCTGCTCTGGATGATCGCGCATGGTGAAGCCGCGCCCCAGCGCCGCAAGATAATCGTACGCAATGGCGCCTATCATGGCGCCACCGTCATGGCGACGAGTTTGACGGCCAAGGACTGGACCTCGGTGTTCGGCCCGCCGCACCCGGATGTCCGATATGCCGACTGCCCGCACCACTGGCGCTTTGCCGACCCCGGTGAGAGCGAGGAAGCGTTCACGGCGCGGCTCGCCCGGAGCCTCGAAGCGCAGATCCAGAGCGAGGGACCGGACACGATCGCAGGTTTCCTCGCCGAGCCGGTGATGGGGGCGGGCGGTGTCATCGTTCCGCCGAAAGGCTACTTCCCGGCGATACAGAGGGTCTTGAAGGCGCATGGCATTCCGCTGATCGCCGATGAGATCATCACCGGCTTCGGACGGACCGGCAATCTGTGGGGCTCCGAGACGCTCGACATCAAGCCCGATATCATGGTCGCGTCCAAAGTTCTGACCTCCGGCTACTTCCCGCTCGGCGCCGTCCTGCTTTCGCCCGCGATCGCCGAGCGCCTCGACAAGGCCGCACGCGGCTTCGGCGAGTTCGTGCACGGATTCACGACAGCCGGTCATCCGGTCGGTGCCGCCGTGGCGCTCGCCGCCATCGAGCGGATCACCGAGCCGGGCGGTCTGCTCGAGAACATTCGCGGTCTCACCCCTCGCTTCGGCGAGCGGCTTCGCAAGCTCGGCAACTCGCCCCTCGTCGGCGAGGCGCGTGGCGTCGGCCTGATGGGTGGTCTCGAGATCGTCGCCGACAAGACGACCAAGACGCATTTCGACAGCAAGGTCTCGGTCGGCGAGCGCATCGTCGAGAAGGCCATGTCCAAAGGACTCATCATCAGGCCGACGGGGCCGACCGTGGTGATCTCGCCGCCCTTCATCATGACCGCCGCCGAGCAGGACTGGATGTTCGACACCATCGAGGAGGTCCTCGACGAGGTGCATGCGGAGCTGCCGAAAGTGGATTGACCCTGAGCGGGGCTCTTATGACAAAGTCCCATGCCGTCGAAGTCTGGCTCATCGATGGCGCACGCTCGGCTCCGTCACCACAGGACGTGCTCCGCGAATTGTGTGAGCGACTGGTCGCTTGCGAAGTTCCGATCGAGCGGGCCGCCGTGTTCGTGAAAACGCTGCATCCGATGGTGATGGGCCGAAGCTTCACCTGGCGGTCGGATACCGGCGTCAAGGTCGCCGAGGCCCCCGTCGGCTTCGATGACAGCGAGACCTATCGCGCCAGCCCGGTCGCCGCGGTCGTCGTCAGCAGGACCGTCGTGCGTCGTCGGCTCGGAGAAGCGTCGGCGCCCCGCGACTTCCCGGTGCTAGACGAGTTAGCGAGCGAGGGGATTACGGACTACATCGCTTTGCCGCTCCTGTTCGGCTCCGGCGAGGTGCATGTCGCGACCTTCTCGACGATGGCTCCAGGCGGATTCTCGGAGGATGACATTTCCGGCCTCGAGGCGGTGATCGTCCCTTTGACCCGGATCGCCGAGATCTGGGCACTGCGTCGCGTCGCCACGAATCTGCTGTCGACCTATGTCGGCAGACAGGCCGGAGCCAAGGTGCTGGCCGGGAAAATCCTGCGAGGCGATGCCGAGCGCATCGAGGCGGTCATATGGATGACGGATATCCGAAACTCGACCCAGCTCGCGGATCGCATGGCGCCGCCCGATTTCGTCACGCTGCTCAATCGGTTCTTCGATGCCCAGGTCCCAGCGATCACCGCCAACGGCGGCGAGGTGCTGAAATATATCGGCGACGGACTGCTGGCGATCTTCCCGACCGGGTCGGATAGGCCGGCATATGCCGCTTGCGCCAGTGCCGCAAGCGCCGCGACGACGGCCCGGTCTCAACTCGCCGCCGACCTGCCAGAGCTCGGGTTCGGCATCGCCTTGCATTTCGGGGAGATCCTGTACGGCAATATCGGCAGCGGGGACCGGCTGGACTTCACCTGCATCGGACCGGCGGTCAATCTGTCGGCCCGGCTCGAAAAGCTGACGGCGGTCACCGGGCGCAGCGTATTGGCTTCCGCAACGGTCGCCGGCCACCATCCGGCGGCATTCGAGCCACTCGGCGACTTCGAGCTTCCCGGCTTTGCCAGAAACCAGCACGTCTATGCATTGCGTGACGGCATACCGGCCGCGCCGACGGTCGTATCTAGCCTTTGAAAGTTGCGCCAAGTACTGCCATAGATGCATCCCGCCGCCGGAAATCCTAGCGTGCTCCTCATCCTCAAGCTCACCCTGACGCCGCTGGTCGTGACGATCGCCACGCTCGTCGCCCGCCGTTTCGGCACGCGCGCCGGCGGCGTCGTCACCGGCCTGCCGCTGACGGCCGGTCCCGTGTCGATTTTCCTTGCCGCCGAGCACGGCGTCGCCTTCGCGAGCGATGCGGCAATCGCCATGCTGCTGAGCCTCATCTCGATCGCCGGCTTCGCCTGTGGCTATCGGCTGTCGGCCGCCAGACTCGGGTGGCCTGGTGGCGTTGCGACGGGCTTCGTCGCGCACATGACGCTCACTGCATTGCTCTCGGGATTGTCCGTCAATCTGCCGGAAGCCGTCGCGCTGTCCGGGCTGGTCGTGCTCCTCGCGCTCGGACTTGTCGGAGGACGTGGGCGGGCCAGCGCCGCTTCGCAAGCCACCAAGAGCTGGGAGCTGCCGCTCCGAATTGTCGTCGCGACGACGCTGGTGCTCGTCATCACCATGACCGCAGAGGCCATCGGCCCACGTGTGGCCGGGCTACTGACGACCTTGCCGATTATCGCATCCGTGATCATCGTCACGGCCCATCGGGCAGGCGGCCCCGCCGAGGCGTTCGTGGCGGTGCGTGGCCATCTCCTCGGCACCCTGTCGCTTGGCGCCTTCTTCGCCGTCGTGGCGCTGCTGTTGGCGGTGGCCGGACCCGTTCTCGCCTATGCCGCGGCAATTGCCACCGCCATCGGCGTCAATCGCCTGCTGATGTGGCGCGAGCGGCCTCGGCCGCAGAAGGCCCTGCCCGCTGCCTGAGCGGGCTCTGAGGGGCACAGCCGCCGGTCCAAGTGTCTATCGACCCTGAGACAAGGCGATAAAGTGCTCGCGCAAGGCAAGCTGCAGCGTTTGCCAATGCTCCGGCGGCTCCTCGCCCCGATGCGTCATGTCGTCGATTGACCGGGTCAGTGCGCGATAGAGCGCCCGCTGCTCGTCGAGCCCCTTCTCGAGGATCTCGGACGTCGGAGGGACATCGAACGTGACATAGGTCTCTGAACTCACGACAGGTCTCCTCATATCCGACCGTGCCTTGCGAGCCGTTGCGCAATTGGCATATGGCCGGCTTTGGCGAACAAATGGCGACGCCGGCTTTCGTGGTCCGGCACATCGCAATCAGGAAAATTCACGTCTGATCTTTATGGCGACCCGCGTGAAATCACTTCGGCATCTTGGCGGGTGCGTCCGCAGCTTAACCTCGAAGTCGGTCAAGCTTCACCCTGCGATGCGGCAGAACTATGGGTCCTGTGGATAACTATTCCGGATGGGCCTGCGCGGAGCTCCAATCCGGCTTCAATCCCAAGACGATAGCATCGTTGGGAATGGCGGGGTTGAAGGTACGGTTGTGCCAGAGCGTGGCCTGGAAGGCCGCCTCACGTGGCTTCAGCCGGCGAACCTTGGCCAGCATCTTGAAATTTTGCGACAGCTCGTCGAACTCGAGGAGACAGGTCTTGAGCGACAGCATTCGATCCGCGAGCTTCGACCGTACTCCAAAGAGCGCCGTCAGTTCGTCGCTGAACAACTCGGGTTTCTGGAAATAGGTGCTTTGCAGATACTGCAGGCCCTTGTCGAAGACAGCGCGCGGATCATTGGATCGCTGCACGTTGAAACGGAAATAGGCGGTGCTCTCCTTGGGCTCGAGCGGCACGATCAGGACGGTCAACGCCTCACTGACGAGCGCGCCCGAGCGTTCGAGAACACGCGGTCGCATGCCCGGCGAGGGCCGACCGTCGGCCGACCGGGTCGCGATCTGCCGGAGCCGGCATTGCCAATAGAGGAAGTGATCGCGAATCTGGGTGTCGCTCGTGTGCGGCATGGCGGTTTTGCGGTCCTGGATCTTGTGCATCTAGGTCGAGCCCTGCGAGCTTGGCAAGCTCGGCAGGGTCCGACCGTTAAGCGCGGGCTGCCCAACATCGGAGAGCGTCATGAACCGAGTCGTCGTACCTGCTGCGGAGGGCCGTGCCGTTGCGGTACCGAAGGGTGCCCGCCTCCGAATTACGACGCCGAAGGGGCGCCAGGCGGCGGACTTCTTTGCCTTCAACGCTCAGAACATCGGCGAATGGCTGTCGCCGACGCATTCCTGGGTCACGACCTTCTCGGTAAAGCCCCGGCAGGGCGACACGCTGATCTCACGCTTTCGCAGGCCGATGCTGACGATCGTCGATGACGGTGCAGCCGGCGTTCACGACATGATGATCGCGGCCTGTGACCAGTTCCGCTACGAGTTCTTCGGTCACGAGGGGCCGCACGCGAGTTGCGCCGACAATCTGGAGACGGCCATGCGGCGGCTGGGCCATCAGATCCCCGTCATCCCGCAACCGGTGAATTTCTTCACCAACACGGTGATCGGGCCGGATGGCAAGCTCACGTCGCCACCCAATCCCGTCCCCGCTGGCGCCTATGTCGAGGTGCGGGCGGAGATGGACCTCATCGCCGTCGTCTCCTCCTGTCCCTTCGACCTCCCGGTCGCAGGCTGGACAATCAATGCCGAGGGTGGTCCGTCCGAGCTTGTCCTGGATCTTCGCTAGTGCGGTAACATGCTGGAAAATATAGATTAAGCCTCAGACATCACGACGACCTGCTATCCGAGCCCCTGGACAAGCTGCCGACGATCGCCTATTTCTACCCTGCGAATGAACGTTCGCTCGCAACCTGCGGCCCGGCCGGATCCCGCAAGAGGTTGCACTTACAGCACGCGCAACAGGCAACCGAGCACGCATCGATGACCATGTCCACCGAGGTCGGCCAGACCGCCTCGAGCACCACCGACAGCCGACGGCGCATTCTCGATGCGGCGGTCGCCTGCTTTGCCAGGTCCGGCTTTCACGGCACCTCGATGCAGGAGATCTGTCAGGAAGCCCGGATGAGCCCCGGCGGCCTCTACCGGCATTTCACGTCGAAGGACGCCATCATCGAGGCGATCGCCGCCGAGGAGCGCGAGCGCAATGCGCGGTATTTGGGCGCCGTACAGGCGGAGTCCGATCACCTGCAGGCGCTGTTCGACGGCGGCTTCGCCTTCCTCAAGGACATGGCTGGATCACGTGACGCCGCGCTCTGCGCCGAGGTCTGCGCCGAGGCGCAGCGCAATCCGCGCATCCGTGAAATCTTCGAGGTCAACCACCGGCAGGCCCGCGACTCGTTGACGAGAGCCATCACTGCCGCCCAGGCTGCCGGAGAGGTCGACGGAACGCTGGATCCTCACGTCGTCGTCAAGGTCCTGATGGCGATCGCCGACGGGCTGATCGTCCGTCCATCGTTTGATTCGGAGATGTCGGTCGAACGCATCGAGCCTGGGCTCAGGGCGCTGATCCACAGGATGCTGCGACCCCAATCCGAGACTTCCACCCCGCCACGCGAGCACACGCCATGAAGTCATTGCTGACAAAACTCGTCGGGCTGCTGCTCGCAGTCGTGCTCGGCACCTACATCCTCGCGCCCGATCTTTTCAAGCGCGGCTCTGTCAACATGCACCCGGTCTCGGCGGGCGAGGCGGCGGTCAAGCCATCCGGTCCGATCGTCCCGGCAGTCACCATCGTCAGGGCGGAGACGCGACCAGTCGTCGAGAGCGTCATCGTTTCGGGCACGCTGGTGCCGCGCGAGGAGATTCTTGTCGCCGCCGAGGTGGACGGGCTCTCGATCTCCGAGCTGCTGGTCGAGGAAGGCGCCTGGGTCGAGAAGGGGCAGGTTCTCGCCCATCTCAACAAGGCGACTCTCGAGGCCCAGCTCGCTCAGAATGCCGCCCAGATTGCCCGGGCCGACGCCGCCATCGCCCAGGCGAAGGCGCAGATCGCCGAGGCGGCGGCGACCGTGTCCTCCTCGGAGAAGGCGCGGACGCGCGCCAGGAAGCTGGCGAAATCCGGCTACGGCTCGGAAGCGACACTCGACCAGGCCGTGTCCGCCAATGAGGTCGCCGAGGCCCGCGTCGCTGCGGCCGAGAAGCTCGTTGAGGCCGCACAGGCCGACAAGGCCGTTGCCGAGGCACAGCGCCGCGAACTCGAGTGGCGTATGGCGCGCACCGACATCATCGCGCCGTCGTCCGGCCTCGTCAGTCGTCGAACCGCCCGGGTCGGCCAGATCGCCGGCATGGCCGGCGAGCCGATGTTCCGTCTCATCGCCGACGGAGAGATCGAGCTCGAGGCCGAGGTTGCCGACGTCGATCTGCCGCGGATCGAGGCGGGCCAGGTAGCGATCGTGACGCCGGCCGGCTTCCCAGAGCCGGTAAACGGCACGGTCCGTCTCGTCATGCCCGAGATCGACCGCGTGACACGGCTCGGCAAGGCTCGGATCGCCCTCGACAAGGACAAGGGGCTGGCGGTCGGTGGCTTTGCCAAGGGCATCATCGAGATCGCACGCCGCGACAGCCTGATCGTGCCGCTTTCGGCGGTCTCCTATCAGGACGGAAAGGCTTCCGTGCAGGTGGTCGCCGACGACACCGTACGGTCCAGGGCGGTGTCGATCGGCTATGTGGACGGCGATGTGGCCGAGATCCAGAGCGGCCTCACCAAGGACGAGGTCATCGTCCTCAAGGCCGGCACCTTCCTCCGCGAGGGCGACAAGGTGAAGCCGACGGAGCCGTTCGCCAAGACCGCAGGGCAGTAATCGATGAATATCTCCGCCTGGTCGATCCGCCAGCCTATTCCCGCGCTCGTCCTTTTCGTTGTGCTCTGCGCGCTCGGCCTCTTCACGTTCAAGACCATGAGCGTGACCCGCTTTCCGAATATCGACGTGCCGATCATCGCCATCTCGGTGACGCAATCGGGCGCAGCCCCGAGCGAGCTCGAGAGTCAGGTCACGAAACGGGTCGAGGACGCCGTCGCCTCGATCACCGGCGTCAAGCACCTGCTGTCGTCGGTCAAGGACGGATCCTCGCAGACCGTGATCGAGTTCCAGATCGGCATCGACACCGATCGGGCACTCAACGACGTCAAGGACGCGATTGCCAAAATCCGGGGCGACCTTCCCCGAACCGTCGACGAGCCGGTGATCCAGCGCATCGACGTCGAGGGTCAGGCCATCATGACCTTCTCGGTTGTCGACCCGAGCATGACGCTCGAGGAACTCTCATGGTTCGTCGACGATACGGTGAAGCGGGAGCTGCAGGGCCTCAAGGGTGTCGGGCGCGTCGAGCGCTATGGCGGCGTCAGCCGCGAGATCAGGCTCGCACTCGACCCTGACCGACTGATGGCCTTCGGTGTCACGGCGGCCGATATCAGCCATCAGCTTCGCGCCACCAATGCCGACCTCGCCGGCGGCCGAAGCGAGATCGGCGGCCAGGAGCAGGCCATTCGCACCCTGTCGAGCGCACAGAGCCTCGAGGCCCTCGGCAATACCGAGATCCCGCTGCCAGGCGGCCGACGCGTCCGCCTCTCCGACCTTGGACGCGTGCTCGACACGGCCGAGGAGCCGCGCTCCTTCTCGCGTGTCGATGGCGAGCCGGTCGTTTCCTTCGCCGTGTTCCGGGCAAAGGGGGCAAGCGACGTCGCAGTGGCCGAGGTGGTCGACAAGAAGATTACCCAGCTCGTCGCCCGGCATCCCGACGTCACGATCAAGCTGATCGATGATTCCGTCGCCTACACGGTCGGCAACTACAAGGCCGCGATGACCACCTTGCTGGAGGGCGCCGCGCTCGCCGTGCTGGTGGTTCTGATCTTCCTCGGCGACTGGCGGGCCACGCTCATCGCCGCTGTTGCGCTGCCGCTGTCCGTGATCCCGACCTTCTGGGTCATGGACATGATGGGATTCTCGCTCAATCTGGTCAGCCTGCTCGCCATGACACTTGCGACCGGCATCCTGGTCGACGACGCCATCGTCGAGATCGAGAACATCGTTCGCCACATGCGGATGGGAAAATCCGCGTACCGCGCCTCTCTGGAGGCCGCCGACGAGATCGGCATGGCGGTCATTGCCATCTCGATGACCATCGTCGCGGTGTTCGCGCCGGTGAGCTTCATGGGCGGGATCGCCGGCCAATACTTCAAGCAGTTCGGCCTGACGGTGGCCGTCGCCGTGATCATGTCGCTTCTGGTCGCCCGTCTCATCACGCCGATGATGACGGCCTATCTGATGCGCTCGCATCCCGAGCACGTCGTCCAAGGCGACAGCTGGCTGATGCGCAGCTACACACGGCTCCTGCGCCTGACGATGTACTGGCGCTGGTCGCACTGGCTGATGATCCTGCCCTTCCTGGCCATCATCTTCGGATCGGCATGGGCGACGCGCTTCATACCGTCCGGCCTCTTCCCCGTGCCCGACGAGGCACGCATCACGATCCAGATCGAGCTGCCGCCCGGCTCCCGGCTCTCGGACACGGCCGAGACGACCGACGCCATGGCGCGCACCATCAGCGAATTGCCCGAGGTCGAGTCCGTCTTCGTGCTGGGCGGAGCCAAGCCGACCGGTTTGGCCGAGGTGCGCAACGCGACCGCCGTCGTCCGGCTGACCCCGAAGGCCGACCGGGCTCGGACGCAGAAACAGATCGAGGCGCGGGTGGAGCAGCTGCTCGCCGGCACGCCGGATGTGCGGATTGCCTATGTCAACAGCCGCGGCGAGCGCGGCATCACCGTCTCCGTGCTCGGCGACGACACCCGATCGCTCCAACAGGGTGTCGCCAAGCTCGAGGCGGCGATCCGTCAGACGGCCGGCTTCTCGAACGTCTCGGCGGAGGCAGGCCTCGACCGTCCGGAGATCAGGGTGGAGCCCAAGCTCGACGAGATCGCCCGGCTCGGCATCGCGCCGGAGACCATCGCCGAGGTCGTTCGCGTCGCCACCATCGGCGATGTCGGCGCCAACCTCGCCAAGTTCAAGGCGGGCGATCGCCTGATCCCGATCCGGGTACAGCTTGCCGAGGCGGCTCGCGACGATCTCCAACAGCTCAAGGCCATGCGCATTCGCACAGCAAATGGCAGTGCCGTGCCGCTGTCGAGCGTGGCCGGCGTCGGCTTCGGCAACGGGCCGAGCACCATCGAGCGCTATGACAGGGTACGCCAGGTCAAAATCGGGGCCGACCTCGCACCTGGCCTCGAGCTCGGTGTCGCGCTCGAGACCATCAAGGCCCTGCCGGCCGCCAAGTCGCTACCGCCCGGTGTTCGATTCCAGGAAAGCGGCGACGCCGAGATCATGGCCGAGATCTTCCAGGGCTTCTTCATGGCCATGGGGGCGGGTATGCTGATGGTGGGCGGGCTACTGGTGCTCCTGCTCCGCAACCTCTTCCAGACCATCACCATCATTCTCTCGCTGCTGTTGGCGAGCAGTGGTGTGATCGTCGCCATGGTCTACTCGCAGACGGCCTTCTCGATGCCGGTGCTGATCGGCATGCTGATGCTGATGGGCATCTCGACGAAGAACGCCATCCTGATGGTGGACTTCGCCGTCGAGGAGGTCCGTCAGGGCGTCAAGCGGCACCACGCGGTGATCGACGCCGGCCGCAAGCGCGCGCGCCCGATCATCATGACCACGGTCGCCATGGTGGCCGGCATGGTGCCGACAGCGCTCGGGCATGGCATCGGCGGCGAGTTCCGCGCGCCGATGGGGACCGCCGTCATCGGCGGCCTGATCGCCTCGACCGTGCTCTGCCTTGTGTTCGTGCCGTCGATCTATCTGATGATGGACGATATCGGCCGCTTCTTCGGCTGGCTGCTCGGCCGCTTCATCGGTCCGAAGGACGAGCCGGAGGCCGAGGAGATCGCCGCCAGCCCCGCGCGATCACAGATCGGGCATTCAGGACACGGGTCCGGCGAGCTGGTGCCGGCCGAATAGCCAGCGATGGGAGGCCTCAGGCCTCCTTCATGATCTGGTCTTTGGCCGTCGCCATCAGCTCGTCCATAGTCCGACGGATCTGGTGGTCGGACTGGTTGACGCCCTTGGCATCGAAGTCTTGACGCACCTTGCGGAACACGTCCTCGTCGCCGGGCTCGGCGAAATCGGCCTTGACGACGGTTTTCGCGTAGTCGCTTGCGGCGTCACCCGTGAGACCCATTTTCTCGGCGGCCCACAGCCCCAGCAACTTGTTGCGGCGCGCCTGCGCCTTGAATTGCAGCTCCTGGTCGTGGGCGAACTTGTTCTCGAAGCCCTTTTGCCGGTCGTCGAACGAAGCCATGGGCGAATCTCCGCTGTGGGAAACAAATCACAGGTGTTGCCGTGGAGCACCGAAATTGATCCGGTGGGCCTGCAAATCACGCCGTTTCAGTGTGTTGCATAACCGGGTCGTGGCGGCAAATCAACCATGCTGCCGGGCGGTAGGGTTAGGGTTGCACTGGCACGGGGCGATCATTGTTTCGCCCCCCTCGATAGGCTAGCTTGAGCCTCCAAGGAACGGGTGATGCGGCCCCTTTCGGCCGTCCCTCCTCCCGGTCCCCATTCCGAGTTTAGAGGACCTTCTCATGAACCGCCGCCGTCTCGTCTACGAGGGCAAGGCCAAGACCCTTTATGAGGGCCCGGAGCCAGGCACGCTCATTCAACATTTCAAGGACGATGCGACGGCCTTCAACAAGAAGAAGCACCAGATCGTCGAGGGCAAGGGCGTCCTCAACAACCGCATCTCCGAGTATATCTTCCAGAAGCTCACCGAGGTCGGTGTGCCCAATCACTTCATCCGCCGCCTCAACATGCGCGAGCAGCTGATCCGCGAGGTGGAGATCGTTCCGCTCGAGGTGATCGTGCGGAACGTCGCGGCGGGCTCGCTGGTCCAGCGCCTCGGCCTGACGGAAGGCGCGGCGCTGCCGCGCTCGATCATCGAGTTCTGCTACAAGAACGACGAGCTCGGCGACCCGATGGTGTCGGAGGAGCATATCACCGCCTTCGGCTGGGCCTCGCCCGGTGAGCTCGACGAGATCATGGCGCTGGCGCTTCGCATCAACGACTTCCTGACCGGCCTGTTCCTCGGCGTCGGCATCCGCCTTGTCGACTTCAAGGTCGAGTTCGGCCGGCTCTACGAAAATGACCAGGTGAGGATCGTGCTCGCCGACGAGATCAGCCCGGACTGCTGCCGCCTGTGGGACATGAAGACCGACGACAAGCTCGACAAGGACCGCTTCCGCAAGGACCTCGGCGGTCTGGTCGAGGCCTATCAGGAGGTCGCGCGACGGCTCGGCGTGCTGGTTGAGAACAACCCCTCGCGGGTCAAGGGTCCGCGACTGGTGTCGTCGAAGCAATAGGGACGGCCATGAAGGCGCGCATCACGGTAACCTTGAAGGACGGCGTCCTCGACCCGCAGGGCAAGGCGATCGAGGGCGCCTTGGGCTCGCTCGGTTTCAAGGGCGTCGGCGAGGTCAGGCAAGGCAAGTACATCGAGGTCGAGATCGCCGAGAAGGACCCGAAGAAGGCCAAGGCGGCGGTCGAGAAGATGTGCAAGGAGCTGCTCGCCAACACGGTGATCGAGAACTACAGCTACGAGCTGGGGTGAGGGCGGCATGGCCGCACCTGAGGCGGGCGGTGCCCGGCCGCGCCGGAGTGACGGTGCCGAGGCAGTCCGCTACCTCGTCATCAAAGCCGCGATCTTCATCCTCGTGCCGCTGATTGCGGCGGGGCTTACAGTGCTGCTCCTGCTGCCGAAGTAGCGCAGCGGAAGGAACTCGCCGCGGCCCTACGCGGCAATCGGCCAGTTGGACGGATGCCGGCGGAACCGGGTAGTCAGGGCGCCTCACACCAATGCTGGGAGCTCACCCCATGCGATCAGCCGTCATCGTCTTCCCCGGCTCCAACTGCGACCGGGACGTGGCCATCGCCCTCGAGCAGGCGACGGGCCGCAAGGCCGACATGGTCTGGCACGGCGATAGCTCGGTCCCCAAGACCGACCTGATCGTGCTCCCGGGCGGTTTCTCCTACGGCGACTATCTCCGCTGCGGCGCCATGGCGGCGCATTCGGCGATCATGAAGGACGTGGTCGCCAAGGCGAAGGCCGGCACGCCGGTGCTCGGCATCTGCAACGGCTTCCAGATCCTCTGCGAATCCGGACTGCTGCCGGGCGTGCTCATGCGCAACGCCTCGCTCAAATACGTCTGCAAGGACGTGACGCTCCGCATCGAGCGCAACGACACGATCTACACCAATCGCTTCCACAACAAGGGCCTTGCGGTGATGCCGATCGCCCATGGCGAGGGCAATTTCTTTGCCGACGAGAAGACCCTCGCCCGCATCGAGGGCGAGGGGCAGGTCGCCTTCCGCTATGCCGACGCCGATGGCGAGATCACGCCGGCGGCGAACCCGAACGGCGCCCGCAACAACATCGCCGGCATCGTCGACGCGACGGGGCGCGTGCTCGGCCTCATGCCGCATCCCGAGCGCCTCGCCGATCCGCTGCTCGGCGGCACCGATGGGCGACTGATGTTCGAGAGCCTCGTCACTTCCCTCGAGACCGCATAGCGGCACGGTTGCACCCGGGGCCGCCTCGAGGAAAATTGCCAGCTGGCCTGTAAGCCGGGTTCTGTACGGCGAGGCTCGCGCCCCGCGTGACGGCCATTCATCTGGGACGCCGGTTACCCGGCGCCTCGAGCAACCAACCCGGGCGGCTCGGCGGGAGACCCGCCTACCGCTCGCCGGTTGCCCGGAAAGCGGCGCGCCACCCCTATTCGGTCTTGCTCCCGGTGGGGTTTGCCATGCCGCATCCATTGCTGGCTGCGCGGTGCGCTCTTACCGCACCTTTTCACCCTTACCCCGGCATGCCGGGGCGGTTCGTTCTCTGTGGCACTGTCCCTGGGGTCGCCCCCGCCGGCCGTTAGCCGGCACCGTGTCTCACTGGAGCCCGGACTTTCCTCCACCGCCGCCCTGAGGCGGCAGCAGCGGCCGTCCGGCCAGCTGGCCACCTCAATAAGGGGATTGCCGGTGACCACGTCAAGGACCAGCGGACGTCGAGGTAACGTCAAAGTCACTTGCCATCGCCAGCCAGCGCCTCATTCTGGACAAATGCTCAATCGAGCTTCAAAGCCTTGGATTTTGCTGCACTTTCCGGTTAAGGAAGGCAGCAGAGCTATCCTCGGGAGGGAAGCCCATGCTTGATCGTCTCGTGCGGCGGATGCTCGCTGCCGCAATCGTCTGTTGTTTGACTGCACCGGCGCAGGCTGGCCAACTGGGCCCGACGCCGGCCCCCGTCGCTCGACCCTCCGCCGGACTTTCCAGTGTGGCCTACTCGATCGCCAAGATCACCGAACTGCTCGAGACCCGCGGCTATCGCGACATCATCTTCACCGACCGTATTCTCCCTCGCTACAAGGCCGAGGCATGCTTTGGATCGGAGAAGTTCGAGCTGAAACTCAATTGGTGGGGCGACGTCGTCAACCGGACAAAGATCGGCAACTGTGCGGGTGGCTCAGGTGCGGTGGCCGAAGCCAACCAGGAGATCCGCTACATCCTCCGGAGCAAGGGCTTCAGCCGCATCCGCTTCGTCAATCCCGATCCGCCGAAGATCATCGTCGAGGCCTGCCGGGAAGGTGACCGTCTCCGCCTCGAGCTCGATCGCTTCGGCACCACCAAGGCCACGGAAGATATCGGGCGATGCCTATTCTTCGACGAAGACAACACGCCGGTGAACCTGAAGCTGCCGGGCGTCATGACCGCCGATCAGGTGGAGGACGTGCTGCTGAGCCAGGGCTTCGAGGACATCCGCTTCACCGATCGTCAGCTGCCGCGCTATGTGGCCGAGGCCTGCCGCGGCGGCAACAAGTTCAAGCTCATCGTCAATCGCTATGCCGAGATCACCGATCGGACGAACATCGGTAGTTGCGCCACGACCTCGAGCGGCACCGATGCGACCGACAATCCGCCGCCGAGGCAATTCAGCCGCGCCGAGATCATGCAGCGCGGTCGCCTCGATCCCGAGATCTGCCAGGAGTATTTCGACTTCCTGCTTTACGACAACAGCGTCCGCTTCGACGTGGCGAGTGCGAAGGTCCGCTCCGACTCGATCGATCTTCTGACGCAACTCGCCTGGGTCGCCAACCGCTGTCCGGAGGCGACCATCGAGATCTCCGGCCACACCGATTCCGATGGTTCTCCGAGCTACAATCAAAAACTCTCGGAGCAACGCGCCGTCGCAGTTCGCGACTTCCTGGTCCGCAAGGACGTCCGTCGGAGCCGACTGGCGACGATCGGCTTTGGCGAGGATCGGCCACTCGTGTCCAACACGTCGTCGAGGAACAAAGCCAAGAATAGACGCATCGAGTTCTCTGCCCGCTGGGAGTAGGTCATGCGCTGCATCCGGGCGCTCGCGTTTCTCTCAATCGTTTCGCATGCCATGAGCGCCATGGCTCAGACAGACGCGCCTCCCGAGCTAGCCCTAAACCCGAAGGTCGAACTCGCCTACGGCGAGCCGGCGAACCCGGCCTTCAAGCCGATCCGAGACCGGCTCGTCGCCGCCAAGGCGCTCGAGCAACTCGCGAGCCTGCTCGGCCCGCTCGACTTGCCCCGGCCGCTCAAGGTGCAGGTCGTCCAGTGCGATGCGCCGGTGCGACCCTACGCAACCGCTACGGGAGTCACGATCTGCTACGAGCAGATCGCGAGGATCGAGGAGATCGCCCTCAAGGCGCCGAGAAACAGCGCCGCGACACCGCCGCAGATGGCGGTCGCCGCTTTCGTGCAGACGCTGCTCCATGAGACGGCACATGCCATCATCGACATCTACAAGCTCCCGGTCTGGGGGCGGGCCAACGATGCTGCCGACCGGCTGGCGGCCCTGATGATGCTCCAGTTCGGACCGGAGATCGCGCTCAAGGTGGTCTATGGAGCAGCCGGCTTCTTCGAGGCCTCGGAGCAAACCTGGACCGGCAGCGATTTCGCCCGCGCGGCCTCGCCAGAAGCTCAGCGCTATTACAATTACTTGTGCATGGCCTATGGCTGGAACGCCGATACGTTCCGCGGCGTCGTCGCGCAAGGCTTGCTGCCGGAGTATCGCGCCTATCGCTGTGCCAACGAGTACCAGCAGGCGCTCGCCGCCTTCAAGACGACGATCATGCCGCACGTCGACCCATCGAAACTGGACAAGGTCTATGTTTCGATACCCGAGATCACGCTGCCCTGAGGCCACCGAAACCCGTCGATCTGTGATGGAGAGGATGTCGTGATGCGATCCCGGCTGGTATGGCTCGGACCTCTTGCGGTCCTGGCGGCGCTTCTTCTCGCAGAGATCGCAACCTCCGCACGCGCTCAGACAGCGGTCTCCGACAGGCTCACGAACGAGAGCCTCGTCATCGACTATGTCGAGCCACGCGATCCGGCCTATCTGCCGGTGATGCAGCGCCTCAAGGACCAGCAGTTGCTGGAGCGCCTGCAGCAGTTCCTGTCGCCGGTCCGCTTCAAGCACAAGCTTCGCTTGACGGCCCGACAATGCACGCTCGATGGCTCGCCCAACGCCTTCTACTACCCGCTCGATTGGCAGCTCAACATCTGTTACGAGATCGTCGGTTTCCTCGACAAGATGACTCCGACCGAACCGGTCAATGGTGTGCCGCCCAAGCGGGTGATCATGGGGGCGCTGGCCGGTGTCATCCTGCATGAGGTCGGACATGCGCTGTTCGACAATCTCGAGGTTCCCGTGCTCGGCCGCGAGGAAGACGCCGCCGACCAGCTGGCAGCCTTCCTGGCCCTGCAGTTCGACAAGGACGTCGCCACCACGGTGGTGACCGGCATGGCCTATGCGCAGCTAGCCTTGAAGAACGTCGGCATGGGCGTTGTCACCGACCGCCGGTCCTTCTCCGACGAGCATGGCACGGCCGACCAGCGGTTCTACAATCTTCTCTGCATCGCCTATGGCAGCGATCCGGGAACCTTTGCGAGCGCTGCCGCACCGGACGTACTGCCGCCCACCCGCGCCGAGAGCTGCAAGCAGGAATATGCGCAAATCCGGGACGCCTTCTACAAGACCATTTTCCCGTACATCGATCCGGAGAAGATGGCGCTCGTCCAAACCGTGAAGTGGCTGCCCGAGTGAGCGATCTTGAGACCGTCGTCATCGGTGGAGGTGTGGTCGGGCTGGCCGTCGCGCGGGCGCTCGCGGAGACCGGCGGCGAGGTCGTCGTCGTCGAGCGGAACGGCCAGATCGGCGAGGAGATCAGCAGCCGCAACAGCGAGGTCGTGCATGCGGGCATCTACTACCCGACCGGTAGCCTGAAGGCCCGACTGTCGGTCCGCGGCCGCCACATGCTGAAGCGTTTCGCAGCGGATGCCGGCATCCCGTACAAAGAGCTCGGCAAGATCATCGTCGCGACCGAAGAGAGCCAGATTCCGGCGATGCGGGCGCTGGCCCGGACGGCGCACGCCAACGGCGTCGACGATGTCGTCGAGATCGGCGCCAGCGAGGCCCGTCGCCTGGAGCCGGCGGTTCGAGCGGTCGGCGCGCTGCTCTCGCCCTCGACCGCCATCGTCGATGCCAAGGCCCTGATGCTCGCCTTGGAAGGCGGGTTGACCGCGGCCGGCGGACAAGTCGTGCTGCACACCCACGTTGCAGCGATCCGGCCTCTGGCTGATGGCGGGTACGAGGTGTCGCTCGGCGGCGATCAGGCGGGCGAGCGCCTCACCTGCCGGCGCCTGGTGCTGGCCGCGGGTCTCGGCGGGCCCCAGCTGGCCGTGGGCCTCGCACACGCCGGCTACACGCCGCCTGACGGCTATCTTGCCAGGGGCAACTACTTCTCGCTCACGGGCAAGTGCCCGTTCTCCCGGTTGGTCTATCCGATGCCCGTGCCGGGCGGCCTCGGCATTCACGCGACTCTCGACATGGGCGGCCAGGTCCGCTTCGGCCCGGATGTCGAATGGGTCGAGACCCTCGACTACACGGTCGATCCCGGACGAGCCCGGAGCTTCTATGCCTCGATCCGTACCTATTGGCCGGACCTGGCCGACGACACGCTCGTGCCCGCCTATGCGGGCATCCGGCCGAAAATCACGCCCGAGGGTGCGCCGGCGGCCGATTTCGCCATCCATGGCCCCCAGGAGCACGGGCTCGCCGATGTCGTGCTGCTCCTCGGCATCGAGAGCCCGGGCCTCACCTCATCCCTCGCCATCGCCGAGGAGGTGGTCCGGCTTCTCGGTTCTTGAACGGGCTTGGCGTCGGTCCCTGGGACAGGCCTCGAGGATGGTGGGCGCGACAGGGATCGAACCTGTGACCCCTCCCGTGTGAAGGGAGTGCTCTACCGCTGAGCTACGCGCCCGTTCCAGAACCGGCGCATGGTGTGCGACGATGCGGAGCTCGCTCGCCTGGACCTGCGCCGATGCCCGGGACCATAGCCGCACGGGCCGACGGCGTATAGGTCGGACTGCGGCAGACTGTCAATCCGCAACCCGTCCCGGTGCCAATCCCCGTCAATTGCCAGGGCCAGGAGGGCGCCAGAGATTGTGAAAAGGGGGTCGCTTCGCCTACTCTCCTCGAAAATCCGAGCCAGCAGGACCTGATGCCGCCCCTCGACACATCGCGACCCGTCTCCGACGAGGTGAAAGCCACCACCTGCTACATGTGCGCCTGCCGCTGCGGTATCCTCGTGCACCTTAAGGATGGCGAGGTCCGCTACATCGAGGGAAATCCCGATCACCCGGTGAACAAGGGCGTCATTTGCGGCAAGGGCGCCGCCGGCATCATGCAGCATCTCTCGCCGGCACGGCTGCGGGCACCTCTTCTGAGGACAGGCGAGCGCGGCAAGGGAGAGTTCAAGGAGATCTCGTGGGAGGAGGCGCTGTCGCTTGCGACCGACTGGCTCGGCGAGGTCCGAGACAGGGACCCGAAGCGACTGGCCTTCTTCACCGGCCGCGATCAGAGTCAGTCGCTAACCGGCTACTGGGCGATCCAGTACGGTACGCCCAACTATGCAGCGCATGGCGGCTTTTGCTCGGTCAACATGGCGGCCGCCGGACTCTACACATTCGGCGGCGCCTTCTGGGAGTTCGGCGAGCCCGACTGGGAGCGGACCGAGTACTTCCTGCTCTTCGGCGTCGCCGAGGACCATGGCTCCAACCCGATCAAGAAGGCGCTCGGCACCCTCAAGAAGCGCGGCGCCAAAATCGTCGCCGTCAACCCCGTCCGCACCGGCTATGGCGCCATCGCGGACGAATGGATCGGCATCAAGCCGGGCACCGACGGCCTCTTCGTCGCCGCCCTGATCCATGAGCTCCTCGCCACCCGGAAGATCGATCTCGACTACCTCGCGCGCTACACGAATGCGCCCTGGCTCGTCATCGATGCTCCCGGCACGGCCGAGCACGGGCTGTTCGCCCGAGACGAGGCCGGCAAGGCATTGGTGCACGATCTTGCGACCGGTCAGCTTGTCGGCGCCCCGGCAGCCGGCCTCAAGCCAGCGCTCACCGGCCGCCACACGCTCGCCGATGGCCGTGCGGGGCAGCCGGTCTTTGCGCTCCTGGCCGAGCGCTACCTCGACCCGCACCACGCTCCTGAGGCCGCCGCAGAGGCGACCGGTGTTCCGGCATCGACCATCCGCCGCATCGCCGCCGAACTCGCCGAGGCCGCCTTCACGAAGGAAATCCGCCTCGCCCAGCCCTGGACCGACTGGACCGGCGAAACGCATGCCGAGATGGTCGGCCGGCCCGTCTCCATGCACGCCATGCGCGGCATCTCGGCTCACGCCAACGGCTTCCACACCTGCCGGCTCATCCACATCCTCCAGATCCTTCTCGGCTCGATCGATTGTCCCGGCGGCTTCCGCTACAAGCCACCCTATCCGAAGCCCGTGCCGCCACCGCTCAAGCCCTTCGGCAAGCCGGGCCACGTCAAACCGCGCGAGCCGCTCGGCGGGCCGCATCTCGGATTTCCGACCAGCCCGGCCGACCTGCTCGTCGACGACGAGGGCAAGCCGACGCGCATCGACAAGGCCTTCTCCTGGGAGGCGCCCTTCGCCGCGCACGGCCTGATGCACATGGTCATCACCAACGCCGCGCTCGGCAACCCCTACTCGATCGACGTCCTGTTCCTCTACATGGCAAACATGAGCTGGAACTCGACCATGAACGTGCCGGCCGTGCTCGAGCATCTGACGGCAAAGGACGAGACCGGCGCCTATAAGATCCCGAAGATCATCTACTCCGACGCCTATGCCTCCGAGATGGTCGCCTATGCTGATCTGATCCTGCCGGATACGACCTATCTCGAGCGCTACGACTGCATCTCGCTGCTCGACCGGCCGATCTCGGAGGCCGACGGGCCGGCCGATGCCATCCGTCATCCGGTCGTGACGCCGGATCGTGATGTGCGCGGCTTCCAGGAGGTGCTGATCGACCTAGGCCACCGGCTGAAGCTTCCGGCCTTCACAAGCCCCGATGGCTCGCCCAAATACCCGGGCGGTTATGCCGACTACATCGTCAATCACGAGCGCTCGCCGGGAATCGGACCGCTTGCAGGCTGGCGAGGTGAGGACGGTGCGAATTTCGGCAAGGGCAAGCCCAATCCCGACCAGCTCCGCCGCTACATCGAGAGCGGCGGCTTCCATATGCACCATCTGAAGCCCGAGCAGCGCTTCTACAAGCACGCCAACAAAGACTATCTCGAATGGGCGACCGCCGTCGGCTTCATGCCGTCGTCGGAGCCGGTGATCTTCCAACTCTATGTCGAGCCGATGCAGCGTTTCCGGCTAGCCGCCGAAGGGCGGACGGGAGAGAGCGTTCCCGAGCAGCATCGCGCCCGCGTTGCGCGCTACTTCGATCCGCTCCCCTTTTGGTACCCGCCAGAGGACGTGGCAGGCGCCGGGCCCTCCAGAACCGCATATCCGATCCACGCCGTCACCCAGCGTCCCATGCACATGTACCATTCTTGGGGAACGCAGAACGCCTGGCTCCGGCAGATCACCAACGAGAACCGGCTCTACGTTCATCGCGACCTCGGTCGCCGCCTCGGTCTTGCCGACGACGACTGGGTGTGGATCGTCGGCGCGCTTGGCCGCGTCAAAGCCCCGGTCCGACTGATGACCGGCTGCCATCCCGATACGGTCTGGACCTGGAACGCCATCGGCAAGCGCCAGGGGGCCTGGGCACTCGACCCTGATGCTCCGGAGACGACGAAGGGTTTCCTGCTCAACCATCTGATCAGCGAGCTGATGCCCGAGCAGGCGGGTGGCTACCGCTACTCCAACTCCGATCCGGTCACCGGCCAGGCCGCCTGGTACGATCTCATGGTGCGGCTCGAGCGATGCGCGCCCGGTGAGCCGCATGAGACGAGCCCGCGTTTCGAGCCGCTCGGCCGGCCGACGCAGATCGATGCCCCTCGCGAGCTCAGATTCGGCGAGGCCTTCGGAGGCCGCCGCTCATGACCTCGCTCCCTCAGCGTACGGACAGGAAGCTCGGCCTCGTCATCGACCTCGACATCTGCGTCGGCTGCCACGGCTGCGCGACGAGCTGCAAGGAATGGAACACCGGCGGCTACTCGGCGCCCCTTTCCGACCAGGACCCGTACGGAGCCGATCCGCATGGCGCCTGGCTCAACCGCATCCACGCATACGAGGTCGGCGAGGGGGCGGCCTCGCGGACCGTGCATTTCCCGCGCTCCTGCCTCCATTGCGAGACGCCCGCCTGCGTCACCGTCTGCCCGACCGGCGCCTCCTACAAGCGCGCCGAGGACGGCATCGTGCTGGTCAATCCCGACACCTGCATCGGCTGCAAGCTCTGCTCCTGGGCCTGTCCCTATGGCGCGCGCGAGTATGACTACGCCCACGGTGTCATGAAGAAGTGCACGCTCTGCGTCGACCGGATCTACAATACCAACATTCCAGAGCGCGACCGCGTTCCTGCCTGCGTCAAGGCCTGCCCGACCGGAGCGCGCGCCTTCGGTGATCTCGGCGATCCGCAGAGCGAGGTGTCAAGGAGCGTCGCGGTGCGCGGCGGCTACAATCTGCTCGAGGCCTTCGGCTACCAGCCCGTCAACAAGTACCTGCCGCCGCGCGAGCGCCGCGATGCGACGACCGCGGCGCGGTCGGCCTCGCCGCCAACGATGCCAACATCGGACGGCACGTCGATCGAGCGTTTCTTCGCATGGGTCGATCGCACGCTTTCGGCGAAGGAGACCTGAGCCGTGCATCCCGCCTATTCCGTCATCGTCTTCACGACCGCATCGGGTGCCGGTCTCGGACTGATCGCGCTGCTCTCAGCCGGTGCAGCACTCGGCCTGATACCGCCGGACCGGACGTTGGGCATAGCTGGATTCGGCGTTGGATTTGCCCTCTTCACCGGCGGGTTGCTGTCATCGACCTTGCATCTCGGCCGGCCGGAGCGCGCCTGGCGGGCGTTCTCGGAATGGCGCTCGTCCTGGCTCAGCCGGGAAGGCGTCGCAGCCGTCGTCACCTATGTGCCGGCGGGCATCGCGGCACTCGGCTGGGTCATGCTCGGCCGGAGCGACGGCATTTTCGCGGTGGCCGGCGTGTTGGCCGCGCTCGCGGCCGCCGTCACGGTCTATTGCACCGGGCAGATCTACGCGAGCCTGCCGACGATCCGGCAGTGGCAACAGCCCTTGACGACGCCGGTCTATCTCATCCTTGCGCTCGCAACCGGAGCCTTGCTCGCGACGGCACTCCTCGCCGTCCTTGGCCATCCGTGGTCGCTGGCGGCCCGTGTTGCCTTTCTGGCGCTTGCCGTCGGCCTCCTGATGAAGATGCTCTACTGGCGTGCCATCGACACCAGCCGGCCCCGATACACGATCGAGGCCGCGACCGGCCTGGGGGCGCTCGGCAAGGTTCGCCCGCTCGATCCCCCGCACACGCAACCGAATTTCGTCATGCGCGAGATGGGCTTCGAGATCGCCCGCAAGCACGCCGAGCGGCTTCGGGGCTTCGTCGTCCTCACCCTCTTCGCCCTGCCGATGGCGCTTCTCGCGATCGCGGGCGCGGCGCCATCGCCGATCCCGCCGATGGCCATCGTGCTCGCCGCTGGCTCGGCTGCCGTTGGCGTCCTCGTCGAGCGGTGGCTGTTCTTCGCAGAGGCCGAGCACGTCTCGATGCTCTACTACGGCAAGGCGGCGGCCTGAGCGCTTCCCAACCGTGCGACAGCGCCAACCGCTCTGCAGCCATCACTTACTGGTCGGCCGCGTGCTCAAGGCTTGAAGGGTTCCCCCCACGCCTCCGTGACCTCGAGGATCAGACCGAGCGTCAGGCCTTGAGCTGCAAACGCAGACACGACGTGCGGCGGAACCTGGTCGAACACATTGCCGGAGACGATTCCGTCCTTCTCGAGGGCGCGGAGCGGGAGCGTGAGCATCCGCTGCGTGATGCCGGGGACCAAGCGGCGAAGCTCGTTGAAGCGACGCGAAATCGGCCACGCCAATCCGTTCCAGACCTCCGATCCTATCCGATCAGCCGATGCGCAATTGGAGAGCGATCCGACCGTTCCAACAGAGCAGCCGGTTGACGAACGGCCGATTGGTTGCCCCTATCCCCCCAGCCATGATCTGAGGCCGCATCGGAGGGCAGCATGTGTACATCAGCCGAGAACGAAGTCTCGCATCGCGGTCAGATCTATCGAAAGATCGCCCTCGACCAGTGCCGGCCCCTCGCCGAGAGCCTCGCGGCTGCGGGCAGAAAGTGGCACTCCCATGTCCTCTCACCGGGATGCCTGCACAATCCCTTCGCGGGCGTCTATGCGCTCGTCGTCGAGGACGACAGCTCCCGGGTCCCCTACATCGCCAAGGGAACGGAGCAGTTTCCGGAGGTCGACAAGGAGCTCGTCAAATTGCTGCACGGCGCCGACATCCTCGATGCGAGCAAGATCGAGGCCGCTCCGGAGGCGTCGTCGTCCTCGCATCTCCTCGCTCACGTCATGCGGCTACAGGCGCTCGGGATCGCCTGGCACCATCACATGCACTTCCCCGACTGCGCCTTCAACCCGATTCAAGGCAAGTGGGCGATCTCGGTGGAGAGCGAGGACTGCACTATCGCCGAAGGCTATCCCGACGAGCCCGTCGACCTGCTGCGCCGGCTCGAGGTGATCTACTTCACCAACCTCGAGGGCGCATAGTCGCTCGGGGCCCGTGCGCGACCGGCCGCAGCTACTCGGCAATGAACTCGACACGTCGGTCGAAGGCGTGTAGCTCCTCCGCGCCGTAGGCCGACGGGTCATCCGGTTCGAATGGCCTCTGCTCGCCTTCGCCCGCGATCTCGATTTCGCCCGAATAGCCGTTCCCAGCGAGATAGTCCTTCACGGCCGCGGCCCGCTTCGCCGACAGCGCGAGATTGTAGGCATCGCCTCCAACCGGGTCGGTATGGCCGATGAGGCGTATGCGCTCGATGCCCTGCTCCTCGAGATACTTCTGCATGTCGGCGGCGGCCTTCATGCCGTCTTCCGTCAACACCGACTCGTTGTAGCCGAAGCGAATGGGAATAGGCACGGCCGAGATAGTGAAGTTGCGGTATTTCGGACTGGCGATGCCGCCCCGCTTGCCACGCGTCGTAGGCACCTCGACGTAGCTGTCGGCGAGGGCGCGCGCCTGGTAGGCACGCTTGAACAGCGTCACCTCGATATCCTTGGGCGGTGCCTTGGGATTGAGCCGCTCGTCGCGGGCATCCTCGATTGCTGCCTCATAGCTGCGGACGGCCTCGGCATATCCCTTCTTCTCGTAGTGGGCGTCGGCGAGCGCCGCGAGCAGCTGCCACGGCCGGCCGAGTTTCGTCACCGCGGCCAGCTCCTCCACCGGCGCCTCGGAAGCCTTGCCATACTTGCCTTCGAGCCCCTTGATCGTCGCCAGCGCCATGACCCGGCCAACCTTTTCCCGGTAGTCGCCCGGGCAGGTCGGATCCTCGAGCATGCGCTGATTGAGGAGCGGCAGCTTCTCGGTCAGACCCGCTTTCACCGCCTCGCGGATCTCGCCGTCGAGCGCCGTGCAATCGGCCCGGGCAGCGGGAGCCCAGAGCGCCGACAGAACGAGGCCGGCGACAAGCGCCGGCCTCCATCCTCGCGTTGCCGTCGTCGGCATCACTTCACCTCGAACTTGATCGCGGTGCGGGCCAGCACGTCGCCCTTGGCCGTGATCTTGCCGGTCTCGGCCGCTTCCTCGCTCGCCTTCTTGCCCTTCTTGGTCTTCTCGACCTTGATGGCGCGGACGGCGAAGGAACGATAGTTGCCGAGCTCGGTGAACTGCTTCTCGTCGAAGTTGTGCTTGATTCCGTCGACTTCCTCCTGCGAGGCGTTGCAGACGGCGATCACGGTCTCGGTGCCCTTGTCCTGAAGACGCAGCTGGAACGCCGCGTCGGCACCCGGAACCTGTATCTCGGTGCCGGCCTTCAGGAAGTTCTCCTTCTGGAAGTCGTTCGGCAGCAACACCGTGCCGACGCCCTTGCTGTCGACGTTGATGAGCGTCAGGTTGCAGTCCTGCTTCGACGACACCGTGAAGGTCGCGAGGTCGCCCTTCTTGTACTTCGACTTGTCGGAGAACAACGCAATCTCGAAGTCGCGGCTGAGATCGGCCTTCTCCTTGACGTCGGCGACCGTTGCGACCTCGGCGACCGCAGTGGCGTCGACACCCTTCGCCTCGGCGACCTTGTCGTCGGTCACCTTGACGAGGAGATTCTTGAAGCCGACCTCGAACGTATCGCGGGGGATGACACCCTGCTCGAGTCGCCGCTTGATGCGGAACGCCTCGCCGCCGGCGCCTTCCAGACGCGAGACGAACTCCTCGTCAGAGAGGCCAAACTCGGCCGCTGCGAGCTTGAGGTTGACGTCCTTCTCATACTGCTTGGAGAGAGCGTTGATCATCTCGATGCCGCCGTACTTCAGGTCGGGATTGAGACCGGCCTTCTCCATGGCCGCACGGAAGCTCTTGACGTCGTTCTCGATGACGACGTCCATCTCCTCGTGCGTCGGATAGAGAGCCGTCACCGCATCACGGACCTCCTTCGAGAACGTCCTGTCGTTCTCGACATGGGCGCGGATGTCGTCCTTGGCCTTGCGGAAGCCCTGATCGTGGCAGCCGAAGCAGGAGATGCCGTTGGTGACGGCCAGGTCCTTCTGCGTCGTATCCTGCACGATGTTGGTCGGACCGGTGTTGAGCTGGTCGCCCTTGGCGGTATTCAAGTAGTAGCCATTGAACCCGTTGGGGAGCGAGAAGATCGTCTCACCGCCATCATGCGTGAAGGCGTTCTCGCCGTCCGGTCCGAGCGGATGCTCGAGCAGGTTCTGCTTGTCCTTGTTGCCGGCGAAGTCATAGGACGTCCAGAAGGCACCTGTCTCGATGCCGTGGCGCTCGATCAGACGATTGTTGCGCGACACGCCCGAGACCTGGAAGCCCGCACGCTTGGCGAGGAACTTCTCGAGGTTCGACTTGATGTCGAGCTTCAGCTCCTTCTGCAGACCGTCGAAGCTCGTCGGCAGCTTCAGGATCGTGTGATAGAGCGGCGGCCGGGAGGCAGCGAAGGCCATCCAGTCGGCGCGGATGTAGGCGAGATTCGTGTCCGTCGCCTGCTTGATGAACTCGTTCAGCTTGACGTCGGGGTCGATGGCATAGGGATAGGCCGAGACCAGCTTCTCCCAGTCCTCAGACGTCCAGTTCAGATCTTCGAGGTTGACCTTGATGATGGTCTTCGCCTCGTCGACCGTGTTGAGACGCACGACATCCGGATTGCGCGATAGCGAGTTCAGGAGCTTGACGAAGCCCTGACGATAGACCTCGAGTTCCTCCTCGCCGGCGCAGGCGTTGGCGATGTTCGTCAGCGTGAAGTAGCGCATGCCCTTCACACGGTGGTCGGGTTCGGACTGGAGATCGGCGGCGATAGCGCCGACGAGATCCTCGTTCGTCACGAACTTGTGAGCCTCACAGGACGCGGTCTGGGACTGACCAAGCCCCTCGATCCAGTCGCGGAGCGCAGCGACCTCGGCCTCCGTCGGCTCGGCACCCGAGAACTCGTAGTACGTGTCGTAAGGCATCTCCTTCTTCACGATCTGCTTGTAGATGCGCGAGGCATCCGGGTTGCCCGGCTGGATGAGATTGGGATCGAGAGCGATCCGCTTCAGATCGAGCACGTCGCCGAAGTTCTTCGCCGGACGCAGACGATTGACGAGCTTGCCGTCCTGATGGCAGCGCGCGCAGTGCTTCTCGAGAATCTGGAAGACGACCAGATCCTTCGGATCGCTCGGCGCGGCGACCTCGACAGCCGGCGCCGTGTCGGGAACGCTCTCGGCCGGCTCGGCAGCGGGCGCCTCGGCGGTCTCGGCCTCAGGAGCCTCGGCTGCCGGCTCGGCTTCGGCGGCAGCGGGGGCCTCGGGCTCGGGAGCTGCCTCGGCCTGTGCCGGCTCCTCGGCGGCCGACTCCGCAGGGGTCTCGGCGGTCTCGGGTTGAGCCGGCGCATCGGCCTCCGCAGCTTCGGGCTCGCCGGCGTCCTCGGCCGCCGCGGGCTGCTCCTCAGCATCGTCGCTCTGGACCAGCGAAGGCGCATCGGCGCTGTCGGCGCTCGGCACCGGCTGCGGATCGGAAGCCGAGGTGTTGGTCGACTGGGCAAGTCGCACGAGGACTGTTGCCGCACCCGATTTCTCCGTGCCGATGCCGGCATAGGCGACACTAGCTCCGGTGCAAACTGTTGTGCCGATCAGCACGGCCAGGGCGGTCGAGCCGGCCAGTCGCCGGCGATTTCCGATGATGCTCATGTCTGCCTCCCTTGTTTTTTCTGTAGCCGTCGTCGGAACGCAATGCGGACAGCACCCGTCCCGATGGCTTTGGGGTCCGGGCTCAATGTCGGCCCTCGAACCGCCGCTTCCAACCTCTTGACATCCTAGCACTCTAGACTACCGGCCGCCGCAACGGCCCTCAATCACGGCAAAATTTCGTAACGCAAAGTAACCACGGAGCTTCGAGACGCCTCCGTATTGAGCTCCGAGGCGGCATTTTCCTGCTTGCTGGCTGCCTGGGCGGCCTCGAGCAGCACGGCCTTGGCCTCGTCTTTCGGAATGACGGCGATCTGACGAGTTGCAACACCACCGCCAATCTTCGTCGCCGGCGGCACGACGATGGCGACGATCGTGCCCGAACCGGGCGTCGTCGCATCGAAGGAGATGCCGTAATAGTCGTCGGGAATGGTAACGGGCACACCGGCCTTGACCGTACCCGAGGCGGCGCCATCCCTCTTCTGGGTGAACTGGTTCGGGAAGAGCTGAGTGAGCGTGCCGTCGTCGGAGAGATCGAGCAGCAGCAGGCGGCCGTCGGTTGGACTGGTCAGCCGGTAGCGGACATTGCGGGTTCCGGCGTTGATCGGCGAGGCAGGGAGCTGCTCGAGGCCGACGCCGGCCCGATTGCCCGTGGCGAGGAGGTCGGTGACGGCGTCGGCCGTGAGCGTCGTTCCGCTGTCGTCGCCGCCGGCCTCCGCCGGTGCTGCTTTGGGCGCACCTGCGAGGGCGGCATCGGGCTCGAGCGTCGGCGTCAGGCCCATCTCGCACGCCTTCGCCGTCGCGTCGCAGAAGGCGGCCGAGCCCTCCGTCACATAGGCCAGCAGCTCGGCATTCGAAACGATGCCGTTACCGTTGCGGTCGGCCGCGCCGGCAGCCCCTTCCACATAGAGCTTGGTAAACACGCCGTGGCCGCTTGCGACATCGACCAGGGCCGTCTGGCTTGGCGACACGGCCGACCAGACCGACAGATCGGCGTTCTTCGGCGCCTTCTCGATCAGAGTTTCCCCCTTCGCGGCCTCGGCCTTCTGCTTCTTCACTGCAGGCTCGATCAGGATGGAGCGGGTGAGCTGCTCGAGATCGGGTGTACGTGCGAGAACCGCCCCCTTGCTCTCGATCGCAATGGCGCGAGTCTTGAGCTTGTCGCGCGTCACGCGGCCAGAATGTCCTGTGTCGAGGATCGCGGTCACCTTGCGCCCCTCGAGCTTGCCGATCGCCGTCGTCAGCTCGTCGTCGGTGATGAGCCGAAGCACGTGGATGCCGGAGACCTCGGCGTCGGCCGGTACGATCGCCTCGTCGAGACCGTCGGTCTCGTCGCCGTTCTCGTCGAGCGAGAAGTAGCCGTGGCCGGCAAAATAGAGGAGCGCCGTGTCGCCCGCGACGGTGCCCTGAACGAGCCAGCTGTCGATGGCCTCGAGGATGGCGCGCCGCGTCGCCTGTTGATCCAGGAGTGTCTTGATGCCGTCCGGCGCGACGCCGAAGCGCGAGGTCGCCACCTCCGTCATCGCCGCGACATCCTGCGCACCGGCCGAGGGCAGATCGAGCCGATCGTCGGTATAGTCGTCGATGCCGATCAAGAGCGCACGGCTCGCCGCGGCCGCAGGCGCATGACTGGCCGCCGCCAACAGCATCAGTCCGGCAAGGGTCGCAAGAATCCGACGCTGCATTGCTCACTCACCCGTATAGATATCGATGACGCCGACCTGGAAGGGATGCTTCGCAAGCACCTGCTCTAGCACCACCTGGAGTCCCGAGGCGTCCTTGGCGGATTTCATGGCGGCGAGCACGGCATGCAGCTCCGGCAGCGGCCGGTCGGTGAAGATGGCGACCAGGTGCTCGGCGCCATAGGGCGGATGGTCGACCTTGAAACGCTCGTTGAGTGCGTTGTTGCGCCAGTCCTTGTCAGCCTCGTCGGGATTGCTCGGCGAGGGATAGAAATACTCGACCCGCCCGTCTGGCGGCATGTTGAACATGGTGAGGAAGGGCTGCTTGGCACCGTCGACGGCAAGCTCTATGACCTCGCCCGGCGCATAGCGCTTGTCGCCGGACTTGAGGCCAGCGTTGACGGGATCGAAGGCCGCGTTGGCCTTCAGCCACTTGAGCGCGGCGAACTTGGAAATGATCGGCTTGATGCCGTTCTCGTCGACGCCGCTTGCAACCTCGCCTCCGAGCCGGTGCTCGACCTTGCCTTCGGTCTTGTACCAGATGAGATCGGCCTCGGACTTGTCGGCAACGATCTCGGAGAATGCGACACCCTCGGCCCCGTCCGGCCCGCCGCCTTCGACCGCGATCTTCAGCGCGTCGCTCGCCGTCTCGCGGATGATGCCCGTCTGGCCCGCCTCGTTGGCGGCAAGCACGAGAGTGGAGGCAGCGTCCGCGTCGACCGGAAAGAGCGCGACGCGCTCCGGCCTGAGCGGCACGACCTGCGGCGTCTGCTGGCTTTCGACCCAGCTCGCCACCGCGGGCACGATGTAGCCGATGAGCTCGAACTGATCGACTTCGCCATTGGCGTCTCGATCGGCGCGACCCTCGAGGGCACGCGCGATCGACCAGCTCAGAGCACCCCGCCACTTGCCACCGATCTTCACCTCTGGCGTCAGCTTGTCGTCGGTGGTCGCGCCGATGAACGTCACATGTTTCAGATCGGCCTCGGTCAAGGTCGCTGTCTCGGGCGGCGGGAAGTCGAGCTCGTCCTCTGTGATGGCACCGAGATCAGCGTTGCGGTACCGCACGGCATCGGAGCGAACGCTGCGGTTCATCGTGCCGGAGTGGCATGAGTCGGCGACGAAGACGACGTTGACGCCTTTGTCGTCGGCCTGCTTCAGCCAGAGGAAGATCTCGTCGTCGAGGATCCGCTCCTTGGTGCCGGGACCGCGCGTCGTGTAGCCGGAGAGGAGGAAGACCTCGTTCTTGCCGTCGACCTCACCGTGCCGGTCCGGCGGCTCCGGCTCCTGCGTGCCATGGCCCGAATAACTGAAGAGAATCGTATCACCAGCCTTGGCATCGGCGACGAGCTTCAGGAAAGACCGCTCGATATTGAACTTAGTGCCTGCCTGATCGATAAACTTGATCACGCGCTTGGCATGAGCGGCACGAAGCGCGCCGGCGATGTCCTCAGCATCGTTGACGGCGCCGGCCAGATCGTTGGCGGTACCGAGATAATCGTTGATGCCGATGACGAAGCCGTAAAGGTTGCCTTTGGCGAGAGCGGGGGCTGGGGCAAGCGAGACGAGCCAAACCGAAACGAAAGCAGCCGCGGCAAGCCACCCGAGCCGTGGCGGCCGCCTGCCCCCTCCGCGGCTCCGGGCATTCGGCACCTCATCCCCCGTCCCAGCCGGGAGGGAATGAAGGCCGCTCTCGGCAATCCTCGACGCAGGCAGGGACATGCGGGCTCCTTCAGTTCGATCCGACCAATGGCGCCTTGGGCTTCGGGTTCTCGATCGGCTGCAAGGCCTTCAGATAGGCGACGATCGCCTTGCGATCCTCGGGCCGAAGCGCCGCCATGTTGCGCTGCACCGCCGCCATCGAGCCGCCGACGAAATCGCCATCCGGCAGCATGCCGCTCGACAACATGCTGTCGATATCACCGGCCGACCAGCCGCCCAGCCCGTCCTTCGCCGGCGTGATGTTCGGGATCCAGCCATCGCCCTCGGGCGCCGGCCCGCCGGCGAGATGCTTCTTCATGTCGAAGCCACCCGCGAAGTTGCGGGGCGTATGACACTCGCCGCAATGCCCCGGCCCCTCGACGAGGTAGCCGCCACGATTGACCTCGTCGCTCTTCGACGGATCGGGAACGAAGCTCTTGCCGTCGAGGAACATGGCCTTCCACAAGCCGAGGCCCCGGCGGAAGCGGAAGGGCAGCGCCAGATCATGCTCGGGGACCGTCGTCTTCAGCGCCGGCAGCGTGTCCAGATAGGCCTTGAGATCGATCAGGTCCGCGAAGTTCATACGCTGATAAGAGGTGTAGGGAAACGCCGGATAGTAGTGGCGGCCGCCGGGTGAGACGCCCTTCTTCATCGCATTGATGAATTGAATGTTGGTCCAGGAGCCGATGCCGGTCGCCTTGTCCGAGGAGATGTTGGGTACGTAGAAGGTGCCGAACGGAGTCAGCAGGCAGCGCCCGCCGCCGAGTGCGTGCTTGTCCTTGTATTGAGGATCGTCGCAGCGGTCGGACGCGGGTGTCGCATGGCAGGAGGCGCAGCCACCGGCCAGGAAGATTTGCTCGCCATTGGCGAGACTCGGCGTGTGACTGGGGAGGGCGGCCTCGCGAATGGTCTGCGGCTCCGTGATGACGACGAAGCCGATGAGGCCGGCGATCCCGGCGATGATCAGCAGCATGACGAGACGGCGCATGTTTCCCCCAGTCTCCCTTCGAACCTAGTCCTTCACACGGGCCACGAGAGTTGAGCCGCCCATCCCTCCAGGATCGCGGCCGGCCGTGCCTTGCGGTCGCCAGTTTGCACGATTGACCGGGTCGCGCCAATTGTCGATCCGGCCGCGTCCGCCGATTGGCAGAGAACCTTCACTTCTGTTTGCCGAAGCTGCGCAACGCGGCAGTGACATCCGGACCGAACTTGCCATTGACGCGCCCCTTGTAGAGCCCGGCCCGGCGCAGCGCCTGTTGGATTTCCTTGCGGGTCGCCTCGCTCCAGGTCTCTGGTCGCTGCAACAGCTCGTCCCGCGACGGCTTGTGGCCGCGCTTGAAGGCCTCGAGCACCAGCGCCGCCGCCTTGGCCGGATCGCGGCGGACCCCCTTGCCCTCGTCATAGAGGACCGCGAGACCGCGCATGGCCGCCGTATACCCCTTGTCGACAGCCGACTGATAGAGCTTCGCCGCCCGGGCGTAGTCGGGGGCGACGCCGCGGCCCTCGTGCAGCATGGCTGCGAGATTGTGCATGGCCCGGGCATCACCGGCCCCCGCCGCCTTGCCGTAGAGCGCCGCCGCCTCGGCCAGATCCTGAGGCACGCCCTTGCCCTGCTCTAGGATGTAGGCAAGGCTGGTCATCGCGGCGGGATCGCCCTCATCCGCCGACTGCCGGTAGAGCCTGACGGCCTCGTCGAGATCCTTCGGGACCCCTTCGCCGAACTCGAGTAACGCGGCGAGCGACGCCCGCGCCGGCGCATAGCCTTTCTCGGCCGCGCGCTGATACCATCTGACCGCCTCGCCCATGTTGCGCTGGGTGCCGCGGCCCTTGGCGTAGGCCTCGGCGAGGTTGTGCATGGCGTTCGGAAAGTCGAGGCCGGCAGCCTTCTGGAACACGAGGAAGGCCTCGTTGTCGTCCTTCGGCACGCCACGGCCGTCGCGCAACATGAGACCGAGGCTGTTCAGGGCCTTGGCCGAGCCCTGGCTCGCCGCGCGCCGATAGAGGCTGGCGGCTTCCGTCTCGTTCCTGGTGAGGCCCGTTCCGGTCTCATAGAGGGAGGCGAGTTGCGTCATGCCGCGGACATCGCCCTTGTCGGCAGCGCTCCGATACCAGCGGACGGCCTCTTTCGCGTCGTGATCGACGCCCGAGCCCTGCTCGAAGAGCCCACCGAGCGCCGTCATGGCGCCCGTATGTCCCCGGTCGGCGGCCTGGCGGTAGAAGTCCGCGGCGCGCGCGGGATCGGCCGCCACGCCCTGCCCGAGCTCGAGCCTCTGGCCTTCGCGGAACAGGCCTTCCGGGCTGTCGGGATCGACGTTCACCGCGATCTCGACCGCATCGCCGCCGCCGCTTGCACCCGGCTCGAGCTTGCCGAGCTTGAGCTTCACGAGATCGGCGAACATGCTCTCGCGGAAACGGCCGAGAAACTCCTTCAGCGACGCCGGATCGTCGCTATCGCGGATCGCCTCGTAGGCCTTGACCTCGACCAGGCGCTCGTCCTCCGGACCTGACGGGATCTCGACCACCGACCCAGCGCCATCGTTGCCGACGGGTGTCGTGCCCGGCTTGAAGTAGAAGTCGCCCGTCAGCGACGAGCTTTCCCAAGGCGTCTGCTTGTTGCCGGTGGATGTCAGCACCTCGCGCCGCGCCCGCTTGAAGACCTCCTCGACCGTCAGGCCATCGGCCGACATGTTCTTGGCGAGCGCCTTGGCATAGGGGCTGTTGCCGCCCTGACCGTCGAGTGCAACGTCACCCGGCGCCGTCGCATAGGCGATGATGGTGCCGGCCGGGGCATCGATGCGGGCGAGGCCGCGGGTGCCGGAGCGCGTCGACGACGCGAAGGGATTGTTCCGGCAGGCATCGAAGATGGCGATGTTGATGCGGCTCGCCGAGCGCTGCATGGTTCTCAAGAGCTCACTGGCCGCCACCGACTCGACGGCGACATCCGCCTCGTCGCGGATGTTGGCGCCGACGGGCACGAGATAGTTCTCGCCATCGACCTGAACGCCATGACCGGCATAGTAGAAGAGGCCGACCGAATCGGAATCGCGGAGACTGCGCCCGAACTCGAGCATGGCCTTCTTCATGGTCTTCTGATCGGCGTCGATCAGGCTCGTCACCTCGAAGCCGACGGCCTTGAGCGTCTTGGCCATCAGGGCCGCGTCGTTCTTGGGATTGTCGAGGGCGCCGAAGCTGTAGCTCGAGTTGCCGATGACCAGGGCGAGGCGACGCTCGGCGGCCTCGGCGACGCCGAGACCGAGCCAAGTGAGCGTCAAGAGCAGCAGACCTGCCACTCCCACCCGCTGCATTGCCAATCGATTAACCATCGCCATCGCGTCTCCAACCGGATGCCGGGTTCAACATAGGACGATCCTATCCCGGTTTCAGCCCCTGGGGACAAGTATCGTTGCGATACAAGAGTAACAGGAGCACTGAATCCGGGGAACGCTCGCGCGCGCCTTCGTCTGACGACCGATCGGCGGGTCGAGCGAATCCTTGATTAGCTCGGGGCGAGTCGTCGGGGCGAGACCATGTCCCATGCGAGCCCGAGCGCCTCGAGCCGCGCAGGCATGGGCAGACCGACGGCCGCGGCAGCCGCCAGCTCACCTCCTGCCGCCGAGGCCATGACGCCATTGCCGCCCTGGCCGGCATACCAGATGAAGCTCGTCTCGGAAGGATCTGGTCCGATCACCGCCTCGTGATCGGGGGCAAAGGTCCTGAGGCCCGCCCAGCGGCTGGCGAGGCGGCCGACCTTGAGTGTCGTTGCAGTCTCGATGCGGTCGACCGCAACAGCGACATCGAGCTCCTCGGGTTGCGCATCGCCTGGCTCGGTCGCGATCAGGTCGGCAGGGGACGCCATGATGTGGCGCCCTTCCGGCTTGAAATACCAAGTCTCGTCCATATCGAAAGTCATGGGCCAGCGCTTGGCATCCGATCCTTGCGGCGGATCGAAAGTGATGGCCGTGCGCCGGAAGGGTTGCACGCCGCGACGGCCGACACCGGCGAGATGCGCGACGCCGTCGGCCCATGCACCAGCGGCGTTGATGATGACAGGAGCTTCGAAGCTGTCCTTCGTGGTTTCGACATGCCAGACCGCGCCGCGACGAGAGATCGCGGTAACGGCTGCGCGGAAAAACGTCTCGGCGCGATTGCGACGTGCGAGTCGGAGAAACCCCTGGAGCGTCGCGCCCGCATCGAGTGAGACGCTGCCCGCCTCGAAGAGCGCCAGCGTGTAGCCATCGGGCCGAACGGCCGGCGAGAGCCGGAGCGCTGCATCAGGAGACATCACCTCGGAGGCGATTCCGCGCGATTTGAGTTGTGCAGCCTGATCGCGAAGACCGGCCTCGTCCTTGGCTCGACCGAGAAAGAGCGAGCCGAGCGGCCTGGTCAGCGGGTGATCGGCAAATCCGTCCGGTGGCGACTCATAGAAGGAGCGGCTCGCCGCAGCGATGATCTGCCAGGTCTTGGGGCCATAGGCTTCCGACAGAACGGCCGCCGAGCGGCTGGTCGAGTGATAGCCTGCCTGCGCCTCCTGCTCCAGGAGCGCGACCCTGCCGTGGGCGGAGAGCGCATAAGCCGCCGATGCCCCTGCAGCACCCGCACCGATCACGAGGAAATCGAAGGTCCGGAACATTTGTGCGAATTCCTTGTCGTTACCTCATCTCCATTAATGCCACCGGACTCTGGACTGTCCATGCGACCTCACTCGAATTGGCCCGCTCGCGGCCGGCGTGCTAAGGACGGCCGAACGCTACATGCGCCCATGCTCGGGCAGCGAACAGAAAGGCCCCCCCATGCGCCACGGCGGCAGCATTCTGACGAAAGCGCTCGAAGCGCAGGGCGTCGACACCGTCTACTGCGTCCCCGGCGAAAGCTATCTCGCCGCCCTCGACGGCCTCTACGACTCCAATCGCATCAGGACCGTCGTCTGCCGGCAGGAAGGCGGGACCGCCATGATGGCCGAGGCCTATGGCAAGCTCACCGGCCGGCCGGGCGTGTGCTTCGTCACCCGCGGGCCCGGCGCGACGAATGCCTCGATCGGCGTGCACATCGCCTTCCAGGATTCCTCGCCGATGGTGATGTTCGTCGGGCTGCCGGCGCGCGAGTACGAGGACCGCGAGGCCTTCCAGGATTTCGACTTCCTCAACATGTTCAGGGCTCTCGGCAAGGGAGCCGAGATCATCACCGATGTGAGGCGCATACCGGAGGCCGTGAGCCGCGCCTTCCACAAGGCCATGAGCGGCCGCCCGGGACCGGTCGTCCTCGGCCTGCCGGAGGACATGCTTACGGACTTGGCCGAGGTCGAGCCGGCGCCGATGGTCACAGCCGCGCAAGCAGCGCCTCGTGTCGGCGACATGGACGAGTTGCAGAGGCTGATCGCCAAATCCGAGAAGCCGATCGTCATCGCTGGTGGTGCCGGATGGAGCGCGGGGACGCGCGGTGCGCTCGAGGAAGCCGCCACCAAGCTCAATCTGCCCGTCGGCTGCGCCTTCCGCTTCCAGGACTACTTCGACAACCGACACGCCTGCTACGCCGGTCACATCGGCATTGGCATCGATCCGGCGCTCGCCAAAGCCGTGCAAGAGGCCGATCTCGTCCTCGCCATCGGAGCTCGGCTCGGCGAGGCGACGACCGGCGGCTACACGCTGTTGGAGCCGCCGGTTCCGAAGCAGAGGCTGGTCCACGTCCATCCCGATCCGGACGAGCTCGGCCGGGTCTACAAGCCGACCCTCGGCATTGCCGCATCGCCCGAAGCATTCACGATCGCCCTCGCCAAGCTCTCGCCATCAAACGCCGACAAGCGCGGCATGTGGGTGAAGAAGCTCAATGACGGTTACAAGAAGTTCCTCGAGCCGGAGACGACTCCCGGCGCTGTCAAGCTCGAGCAGGTCGCCCGCATCCTCGACGACGTCCTACCGGAAAACGCGATCGTGACCAACGGTGCCGGCAACTGCAACGGATTCTTCAACCGCTACTTCGTCTACAAGAGCTGGCGGAGCCAACTCGCGCCGTCCTGCGGTGCCATGGGTTACGGGCTCCCGGCCGCCATCGCCGCCAAGCTGCATCAGCCCGAGCGGCCGGTCGTGGCGATTGCCGGTGACGGCTGCTTCATGATGAACGGCCAGGAGCTGGCCACCGCCTGCCAGTATGGCGCCAATATCGTGGTCCTCGTCGTCAACAATGGCATGTACGGCACCATCCGCATGCATCAGGAGCGCGAGTATCCCGGTCGCGTCATGGCGACGAGCCTCGTCAATCCGGACTTCGCCGCGCTCGCGCGGAGCTACGGCGCACACGGCGAGACGGTCGAGGAGACCGGTCAGTTCCGTCCGGCGCTCCGCCGTGCACTCGAGGCTGGCAAGCCGGCGCTGATCGAGCTTAAGACCGAGGCGGAGGCGCTGACGCCCAAGCTGACGTTGAGCCAAGTCCGCAAAGCCGCCGAGAGCCGGTTGAAGAAATGAGCGCGCCAAGCCCGGTCGACGACGCGATACCCCGTCAGGTCGATTTCGAGGCCGCCGCGGCCCGGATCGCGCCCTACCTGATCGAGACCCCGACGGTCCCCTGGCCGGGACGCGAGCTGTTTCGCGGGCTCGATCCGTCGACCGAGGTCGTCATCAAGCTGGAGCTCCTGCAGCGCGGTGGCAGCTTCAAGCCGCGCGGGGCGCTCAATGTCGCGCTCAACCTCGACGAGGCGGAAAGGAAGCGCGGATTTACCTGCGTGTCGGCCGGCAATCACGCCATCGCGGTGGCGCTTGCAGCCCACCTCCTCGGCACGACGGCGAAGGTGGTCATGCCCAAGACCGCGAACCCGTTCCGGGTCGCGACGGCCAAGAGCTATGGCGCCGAGGTACTCCTCATGGACTCGATCGCCGAGGCCTTCGCGAAGGTCGAGGAGATCAGGTCGACCGAAGGCAAGACATTCATCCATCCCTTCGAGGGCAAACATACGTTTGCGGGGGCCGGCACGCTCGGGCTCGAGCTTCTCAGGCAGGCGGGATCGCTCGATGCGATCATCGTGCCGGTCGGCGGTGGCGGCCTGATCGCAGGTGTCGCCGCGGCGGTGAAGACGATGTCTCCGGCAACGAAAGTCTACGGTGTCGAGCCCCAAGGTGCGCGCGGCATGTCCGACAGTCTTGCGGCCGGTCACGCGCTGCCGAAGGTCGAGGTCAAGACCATCGCTGACAGCCTCGGCCCGCCAATGCACCTGCCGCTGTCATTCGGACTTGTTCAGCGCTTCGTCGACGGCATGGTGACGGTTACGGACGACGACATGTGCCGCTGCATGGGGCTGATGCTACGCGATCTCAAGGTCGCCGCCGAGCCCGCACCTGCGGCCGGCGTGGCGGCGCTCACCGGCCCTCTCCGCGACCGGCTCAGTGGCCAGCGCGTCGGCCTCGTCTGTTGCGGCGCAAACATCGACGAGGCGACATTTACGCGGCTGTTGGGGCAGGCGAGCTAAGGCCTCGCCCCCTACAATCGGGTCGGGCGCCCGTTCGAGCGCCCGCTCTATCGTCCCTTCGACTTGCGCCAGAGAGCGAATTCCGACCGGTTCCGCTCGTCCGTCGCCGGATAGAGGCCGAGGATCGTACTGCCCTCATGCACCTTCTCGGTGACGAAGTCCTCGAACACCGTCATCTCGACCGCCTCCGCCGCGATCTCGTCGGCGAGATCGGCTGGAATGACCACGCAGCCGTCGGCATCGCCGACGATCACGTCACCGGGAAAGACGGGCGCATCGCCGCAACCGATCGGCACGTTGATATCGATCGCCTGATGCAGCGTGATATTCGTGGGCGCAGATGGCCGCTGATGGAATGCCGGGATCGCGAGCCGGGTGATCTCGGCTGAATCGCGAAATCCACCGTCGGTGACGATGCCAGCGCAGCCGCGCTTCATCAGGCGCGTCACGAGGATGCCGCCGGCCGACGCGGCGCGCGGATCCTTGCGGCTGTCGATCACCAGCACATGGCCGGGCGGACAGGTCTCCACGGCTTTGCGCTGAGGGTGGCTCCGATCCTGGAACACGGCAACTGAGTTCAGATCCTCGCGCGCCGGAATGTAGCGCAGCGTGAAGGCCTCACCGACCATGGTTGGCTTGGCCGCATCGAGCGGCACCACGCTTTGAATCATCTGATTGCGAAGGCCGCGTTTGAACAGCGCGGTGCATATCGTCGCCGTGCTGACACCTCTGAGCCTCTCGCGCGTGATGTCGGAAAGGGGCATGGGTGCGGACTCCAATCTTAGGGCACGGCTTCGATGCCAAGTGGGCGAAAGATGACCCGGTGGACATGCGATGGCAAGCGCGACCGAGCCGAGCTCCGCGTTGTCGCGCACCCTTTCTCCCGGGCGGCGCAATCCCCATATGAGGCCGGCTGCACCTGCGAGGTTAGAATGATCCGCACGTTCCTGACACTCTTCATCCTGGCGCTCGTCACCGTTTCTCCTGCCCGCGCCGACGACCCGGACCTCATCTTCAGGAAGACGACCGTCTGGAAGCTCTTGTCACCGGATCACAAGCTCGCGACCTACGGGCTCGACGATCCGGATGTGGAGGGCGTCGCCTGCCACTTCACGGTGCCGGAGAAGGGCGGCTGGACAGGCTGGCTCGGCCTTGCGGAAGAACTATCCGATGCCTCACTCGCCTGCCGGCAGGTCGGGCCGATCGTCTTCAAGAAGAAATTCGAGCAGGGCGCGGATGTGTTCGTGAAACGCCGCTCACTGATCTTCAAGAAGATGCAGATCGTCCGGGGATGCGACGTCAAGCGCAACGTGCTCGTCTACCTCGTCTATACCGACAAGCTGATCGAGGGCAGCCCGAAGAACTCGACCTCGACCGTGCCGATCATGCCATGGGGCACGATGCCGCCACCGAGATGCGGTGACTGGCTCGACGATTGATAACAACGCCGAAGTCTTAATGCCTGTTCGTCCAATTTAACGGACCCTTAATACTACTCTATATGTCAGAATGACAGTAAACACTTTTCGAGCTATAAGGGCTTCATCAATCATTCGATGCGGTTTGCATCAACGCCGAGTAGACGCTTCCGATGGACCTGACTGTGTTCAAGCTCCGCAACGGCGGCTCCTGGCGAGCCGGCAAGCTCGCCGCGCTGGCGTGCTTCCTGGCCACCGGCGGACTGCTGATGACGGCTCTGATCAATCAGAACCGGCTCACCGCCGATCTCATCGGGACATCGAAATACCTGTTCTAAACCAAGCCCCAAGCCTCCCCCACCTGAAGCCACCTGAGCGCCCCTCTCCAGAGATGGAGAGGGGCGAAGTCTTTCTGGCTAGGCGAGTCGAACGCCGAGCCCCAGCTCCGAGATCAGCTGCGGCACGACGGACTGCCGCTCGGCGTCGGGAAGGGGCGAGAGCGGCGGGCGTGTGGCGGCCCATACCGGATCCGACCGGTAGTGCGCGACAATCGCCTTGAGCACCGGAATCATGGGTTGCGCCTGCATGGCCTTTCGCAGGCCCGAGACCTTGAGCTCGAGGGCCTCGGCGGCGGCGGTGCCGACCGAATCGGCAAGCCTGCGGATCATGCGGGCATTGACGTTGACGCCGGCCGAGATCGTGCCGGCGCCACCGGCCTCGAGGTTCTGGCGCAAAGCCAGCTCTGAGCCAGAGTAAACGCGGAAGCCTGGAAAGCGCTCGATCAACATCCTCGTATGCGCCCAATCCCCGGACGAATCCTTCAATCCGACGACGGTCTTGGGATAGGTTTTCAGCAACCGCTCGATGAGCTCCGGCGAGAACCCGACCTGAGCCACGGGCGGGATGTGATAAAGATAAACCTGCAGCCGCACGTCGCCGACATGCTCGATCACCTCGGCGAAGAAGCGGAAGAGACCATCGTCCTTGACGGCCTTGTAGTAGAACGGCGGCAGCATCAGCACGCCGCCCACGCCGAGACCGACCGCGTGGCGCGTCAGCTCGATCGCCTCCGGCAGCGCGCACATGCCCGTGCCGGGAACCAGTACAGCCGGATCAATTCCGGCGGCGATGAGCGAGGTCAGCAACAGCTTTCGCTCGCTGGACGAGAGCGAGTTCGCCTCGCTCGTCGTGCCGAACGGCGCGAGGCCGGTTGCTCCCTCGTCGAGCAGCCACTGGGAATGCGCCGCGAAACGGCCGGCGTCGGGCTGGCCATCGACGCCGAACGGCGTCAGCACAGGAGCGACAACCGTACCCAAGCCAGTATTCGCCGACATGCCTCTCTCCCGAAGTGCTCAAAGCGTGATTTTCCCGCAGGCTCCCTAGCATTGTTCGCACGTCCAACAAAGGCGCAAGAGCAATTGGCCCGTAATCCATTTCGGGACACAGTTCAGCCGCAAGCCGCTGCCAGCATGCCGACGGCTGTGTAACGCGAATCGTAGGACAGACCATGCCCGACTACGGAGAGATCCTGCAGTTCCTGGCGGATCATCCGCCCGAGCTCGCGAGCGAGCGGCAACTTCACGCCTCGCTGCTCGAGCTGTTGGCGAGCTGCCTCAGAGCCGAGGGCGACTTCGGATCGCACCTGAGCGACCAATTCGTCGAGCAGTTCGCAACCCCAGCCTCCCAAGAGTTCCGGCAGTAGCCCGGCGTACTCCCGCGCCAGATCGTCACTGGAGCCGCCCCGGACACTGCGCCACATGTTCTCGTAGCGGCGACGGTGGCACGTGGGCTCGGATGCCCGGTGGCCCATGGGTCGACTGAGAGGCAGGGGCCGGCATTGGCCGGCCAGCTTAGCGCGAGGGATCCATGGCCAAGCCCCAAGACATCGTGCGGCATTTCCTTTCGAGCGTGTCGCGCGCACCCCGGCATGACCGCCCTTATCCCCATTGGTTCCTCGACGACTGCCTGCCGGAAGAGGTTGCTCGAGACGTGACCGGGCTACCGTTTCCGGCGCCCGAATTGGGCGGCCTGTCGGGCAAACGCGAGCTGCACAACAACACCCGCAAGTATTTCGACGCCGAGAACAAGCGCGCCTTCCCGGTCGTCGACGCCGTCGCCCAAGCCTTCCAGACGCCCGAGATGACGCGCGCCATCGAGCGGACGTTCGGCATCGATCTCGACGGCGCCTATCTCAGGATCGAGTTCGCGCAGGACGTCGACGGCTTCTGGCTCGAGCCGCACACGGACCTGGGCGTCAAGCTCTTCACGCTGCTGCTGTATCTTTCGGACGATCCGTCCCACAAGGATCTCGGCACCGACATCTACGATGCCGCCAAGCAGCACGTCGCCCGCTCACCCTTCGCGCCAAACGCCGCCATGGTCTTCATCCCGTCGGACAATACCTTCCACGGTTTCGAGAAGCGGTCGATCCAGGGTGTCCGGAAATCGCTCATCATCAACTATGTGACGGATGCCTGGCGGGCCCGCGAGCAGCTGGCCGTCCCCGAGGCCCCGATCAGACGTGCCGCCGCCGCTTGACCGGGGCGAAGGTCGCGTTCAATAGTCCGACACGCACGACGCGCCTCCGTCTCGGTAGCTCAGCTGGATAGAGCAACGGTTTCCTAAACCGTAGGTCGCAGGTTCGAATCCTGCCCGGGACGCCAAACTGTTACCGTTCCGGTATCAGGCCTCTCGGGCTGAAGCGCAGCACGAGCAGCAGGATCAATCCCATCGTCAGGAGCCGCATGTGCGCGGCACTATCCTGCAGGTGCGCCTTGAGCCAAGAGCCGTCGGCCATACCTGCCGTCACGAGTCCGATGAGCCAGAGGCCGATCGGCTCCACCATCACCCAGAGCCACCAGATCAGGAACCCACCGAGCACCGCCCCCCAGTTGTTGCCGGACCCACCGACGATCACCATCACCCAGATCAGGAAGGTGAAGCGCAGCGGCTGATAAGTGCCGGGCGTAAGCTGGCCGTCGAGCGTCGTCATCATCGCACCGGCGATGCCGATCACCGCCGAGCCGAGCACGAAGATCTGCAGATGCCGCCAGGTTACGTCCTTGCCCATGGCGGCCGCGGCCACCTCGTTATCCCGGATCGCCCGCATCATCCGCCCCCAGGGCGATTTCAGCGCCTTCTCCGACAGCCAGATAATGATCAGCAGAACCGCCAGAAAGAGCAGGGCATAGAGCAGTTTGACGACGACCGACGAGCCGGTCACGGGATCGAAGCCCCACTGCTGAGCCCAATCGAGGAACCCCGCATGCTGTTGCAGCTCGACCTCGTAGGGGACCGGCCGCGGCAGTGAGATGACGTTCTTGACGCCACGCGCCAACCAGTCCTCGTTCTTGATCACCGACAACACGATCTCGGCGATGCCGAGGGTCGCGATGGCAAGATAGTCGGAGCGGAGACCGAGCGCCGTCTTGCCGATGGCCCAGGCGGCGATCGCCGCCAGCACGCCCCCCATCGGCCAGGCAAGGAGGATCGGCAGGCCGAGGCCGCCCAGATTGCCGGCGGTCGCCGGGTTGAAGGCCTCGACGGCCGTCACCGCCGGATCCATGACCGAGCGGAAAACGACGAGCCCGCCGATCAGCACGATCGCGACGACAAGGCTGCGCAATCCGCCTTGCGGCATTCGCCGATAGAGCAGGATCGCCGCGGCGATCGTAGCGGCCCCGATCAGAAGGCCGCCCAGGATTCGCGGGCCGCCCGCCACCCATCCCTCCGGCACCGGATCGGCAGAGGTGATGACGACAGCGAGGCCGCCGAGGGCGACGAACCCCATGACGCCCGTGTTGAAGAGCCCGGCATAGCCCCACTGCATGTTCACGCCCATCGCCATGATGGCCGAGATCAGCGCCATGTTGAGCACGGCGAGCGACAGATTCCAGCTGAGCGACAGCCCCGTCAGCGCGAACAGCACGGCGACGATGCCGAACAGGAGAAGATTTCTGGCCGGCATCACGTTCGTCCCCTGAAGATTCCCGTCGGCATGAACAACAGCACCAGCACGAGAATCGAGAAGCTGACGGCAAACTTGTAGTCGGTCGAGAGGAGCTGCATCAGGCCGTCCGGCATCCAGCTCTCCGGCAATAAATACCCGGCGACCTTGCGCCAGGCGTAAGTCACCATCACCTCGCTGAAGGCGATCACGAAGCCGCCGGCGATGGCGCCGAGCGGGTTGCCGATGCCGCCGACGATGGCGGCGGCGAAGATCGGCAGGCTGAGCTGAAAGTAGGTGAACGGTTTGAAGGATTTCTCCAGGCCGTAGAGCACCCCGGCCACGGCCGCCAGCGTCGCCGTGATGATCCAGGTAACGGCGACCACGCGGTCGGGGCTGATGCCGGAGAGGAGCGCCAGATCCTCGTTGTCGGAGAAGGCGCGCATCGACTTGCCGGTCCGCGTCCGCTGCAGGAACCAGAACAGCGCCGCGACAGCGATTGCCGTGGTGACGAGCGTCACCCCCTGCGTCGTCTTGATCGCCAGGCCTTCGTCGAGACCCGTCGCCTCCCGGAACTCGCCAGCCGAGATGATGAATCGCGTGCCGTCAGCGAAGTTCTGCTCACCGACGCCGATGATGAAGCGAACGACACCGTTCATGACGAACATGACGCCGAGCGAGACGATGACGAGCAGTGTCGGGTTGACCTTCTTACTCCGGTAGAAGCGGTAGACGGCCCGGTCGACGAACAGCAAGAGCGCGACGGTGGCCAGGATGCCGACGGGAAGCGCCAGCAGGGCCGTTGGCAGCGGTCCGAGGCCGATGCCGGCCGCCTGCAGCCACCAGGTCACGAGGATCGTCACCATGGCGCCGAACGCCATGGTGTCGGCATGGGCGAAGTTCGAGAAGCGGAGGATGCCGTAGATCAGTGTTACGCCGAGGGCGCCGAGGGCCAGCTGCGCGCCATAGGAGACAGCCGGTACGAACACGAAATTGAGGAAGGCGACCAGCGCGTTGAGAATGTCCAAGCTAGCCTCCGAGGAACGACCGACGGACTTCCGGGTCGGCGAGCAGGGCCTTGCCCGTATCGGTGAAGCGATTGGCGCCCTGGACGAGCACATAGCCCTTGTCGGCGATCGCGAGGGCCTGGCGGGCATTCTGCTCGACCATCAGGATCGAGATGCCGGTGCGCGCCACCTCGATGATGCGGTCGAACAACTCATCCATGACGATCGGCGAGACGCCGGCCGTCGGCTCGTCGAGCATCAGCACCTTGGGCTCGGTCATGAGCGCGCGACCGACAGCCACCTGCTGGCGCTGCCCGCCCGACAGCTCGCCGGCCGCCTGCCGGCGCTTCTCCTTCAGTATCGGAAAGAGCTGATAGACCTGCTCCATGGTGCCGCGGATGTCGTCGCGCCTGAGGAACGCGCCCATCTCGAGGTTCTCCTCGACCGTCATCGATGTGAAGACGTTCTGCGTTTGCGGCACGAAGGCCATGCCCTTGGCCACACGGGCCTGCGGGCTCAGAGCCGTGATGTCCTCGCCCTCGAGCCTGACGCGCCCCTTGCGCAGGTTGAGCATGCCGAACACGGCCTTCATGGCCGTCGACTTGCCGGCCCCGTTCGGCCCGACGATCACGGCGATCTCGCCCGTCTCGACGGCGATCGTGCAGTCGTTGAGGATGTCGGCGCCGCCATAGCCGCCGGTCATGCCTTCGCCGATCAGGAAGGGCTCAGCCAATCGCCTCCTCCTTCGCCCTGTTCTTGAGACCGGTGCCGAGATAGGCCTCGATCACCCGCTCGTCGTTCTTGATCTCGTCGATCGTGCCTTCGGCCAGCACCTTGCCTTCGGCCATGCAGATGACCGGATCGCAGAGGCGGGCGATGAAATCCATGTCGTGCTCGATGACGCAGAATGTGTAGCCGCGCTCCTTGTTGAGGCGGACGATGGCGTCGCCAATGGTGTTGAGGAGCGTGCGATTGACACCTGCCCCCACCTCGTCGAGGAAGACGATCTTGGCATCGACCATCATCGTGCGGCCGAGCTCGAGGAGCTTCTTCTGCCCGCCGGAGATCTGGCTCGCCTTCTGATCGGCGAGATGATCGATGGTCAGGAACTCGAGGACCTCGTCTGCCTTCTGGCGGATCCGCGCCTCCTCCTCGGCGACAAGCCCGCGTCGGAACCAGGCGTTCCACAGCGCCTCGCCGGCCTGGCCCCCTGGCACCATCATCAGATTCTCGCGCACCGTCATCGAACCGAACTCGTGCGCGATCTGGAAAGTTCGAAGCAACCCTTTGCCGAAGAGGACGTGCGGCGGCAATCCGGTGATGTCCTCGCCGTCCATCTCGACGCGACCGGAGGTCGGGGGAAAGCGGCCGGCGACGACGTTGAAGAGCGTGGTCTTGCCCGCACCATTCGGGCCGATCAGACCGGTGATCGTCCCCTTCCTGATCTCGAGCGAGGCCCCGTCGACGGCTCGGAATCCGCCGAAACGCTTGACCAGATTTTCGACGACGATCATGCGGTCGTCCCGCCCCTCCCCGTTCGGGCCGGTGCCTGGAACGGCCCGGCTCTTCTTGGTAAGACAACGGCCCGGTCGGGCCGGGCCGTTGCGCCACGTTCTAGCTGGGCCGATCGATCACTTGTACTCGTCGGTGACCTGCTTGCCGTCCTTGATCGTATAGATCCGGTAGTTACCCTTGCTTTCGCCCGAGCCCACCAGGTTCACTGCCGTGGCACCCTCGTAGTCGATGGCGGTGCCGGCGGCCAGAAGCTCGAGACCCTTGGCAAGCTCACCGGGCAGGATCTTCTCGCCGGGACCATTGGCGATCTCGGTGATCTTGCCCTTGATGTCGGCGGATTTGGAGGACTTGGCGGACTGCATGGCCAGCAGGATCAAGGCAGCCGCGTCATAGCTCTCCGGCGCAAAGGAGGTCGTGCCGTCGAAGCCGGCGGCCTTCGCCATCTCGATGAACTTCCGCGAACCGTCGTTGTCGATGCCCGGCACATCGCCGAAGGAGCCCTCGAGTGGCTTGCCGATGGCGGCGATGAGCGAGTCGCCATACATGCCGTCCGGCAGATAGAAGGTCTTGAACGCACCGGCATCGAGCGCACCCTGGATGATGCCCTTGCCACCCTGATCGACATAGCCGCAGACGACCAGCACGTCGCCACCCGCCGATGCCAACGCGCCGACCTCGGCCGAGTAGTCGGCCTTGCCGTCCTCGTGCGCCGCGACGATGGTGACTGCGCCACCGGCCTTCTCGAAGGCCGCCTTGAACGCGTCGGACAGGCCTTTCCCGTAGTCGTTGTTGGTGAAGGTGACGGCCACCGACTTGACGCCGCGTGCCATCAGCACCTCGGCCATCACTTCGCCCTGGCGGGCATCCGAGGGCGCCGTGCGGAAGAACAGGCCATCATCTTCGGCGGTCGAGAGCGCCGGCGAGGTCGCCGACGGCGAGATCATGACAATGCCGTTCGGCCGGGCGACGTTTTGCAGGATCGCACCGGTGACGCCCGAGCAATCGGCCCCCACCATGGCGTTGATCTTGTCCGAGGTAATGAGGCGCTCGGCGGCGGCAGTTGCTGCCGCGGCGTCGACGCAGGTCGAGTCGGCCCGGAGCGCCGTGACCGTCGCGCCATCGAGCAGCTTGCCCGAGTCGTTCACTTCCTTGATGGCCATCTCGGCGGCCTGCGCCATGACCGGCGCGATCGACTCGATCGGGCCCGTGTAGCCGAGCTCGATGCCGAGCTTGATCTCCTCGGCGGCCGCCGAGCCAGCAAGCAAAGCGGAGACCGCCGTTGCGATAAGCAGTTGTTTCCGAACAAATTTCATGCAAGCACTCCCATGTTGGAACGTTATGTTGCCCATCTTGGATTGTTATCGTGAGGGCGAATTTAGGCCCGTACCGGGAAAAAAGAAAGATCGTCCCGGTGGGTTGTTGAATGCGGAGCCGGTGTGGACAGCGGATGGGCGCGCCAGCGCTCGGTCCGTGTGCATCCCGCGGCCACTTCTGCCGGAGACACCGCCGTCGCTTTCCCAGTCGGGCGACGGTCGCCGCTCTGGCATCCCCTGACCGTTACTCGATCACGGCGCGCACCGCGCCGACGATCGGGCACTGAGTGGCCAGGTGTCGACGTGCTCAGACCGATCCCACCCCTCAGGTCTCGTTCGGCCCGCGCATCTGCATCAGGGCTGCCTCGATACGGCGCCAGTCCTTGGCGGCCTCAGCGTCTCCCTGGGTTTCCAGGGCCGCCGCCTTCTGCGCGGCTTCGGCGATCGCTGCGCTGCCGTGGACCTCGAAGAGCTCTCGGGCATGCTCGAAGATTTCGGTCGCGTTCATATCGATCTCCCGTTGCAAGTGTCAGGTGCTCCGGATCGGCCGATCAAGACCGAGCGACGACATCGTACCACGAACGGGTGCAGTTGCGTCATCGAGCACCAAGACGGGAGCGTGCCGTCCCCGCCTAGTGCTTGCCCCACACCCTCTCGCTCAAGCCTGCCGCTCGATGCGTGAATTTAAGAGATGTGTTCCAGTCGAACGTCCGGTAGACCGCCGCCAGATGGGCAAAGGGCGGTGACTGCGCGAAAAGCTGGAAAGTCAGCCTGTGACCGGCGTAGTCGGAGTTCAGGAGATCGCGTGCGAAGGCGAGCAGCTTCCGCCGGTCTTCGGCCACCCATTCCTCGTTGATCGTATAGAACTTCTCGAGCCAGGGTTTCGTCTCCGGCATCTCAAAAGATGCGACGTCGGGAGTGACGCAGATCTGCCCACCACACAGCTCGCGGGCTATGTGGATGATCCGGGGCAGGTTCGAGCAGGCATGCACGCGCCCGGTGAGGAGCAGCGACTGGTTGGGCATGAGAAGCCCGTTCGGGCTCTTCTCTGCCGTGGCGATCGCCGCCGTCAGATGCGCGTTGATGCCCTCACGGTAAACGGCGAGCTCGGCAAGCTTCTCCTGCACGGCCTGCTGCTTATCGAGGCCGGTTTGGCGGACATTCCAGAGTGCTGCGCCGATGATCATGTCGGCGACGACGAGATTGCGGTAGACGAACGGATAGGCCGAGTAGCGATGCAGAGTTTGGCGGATGAAGGCTGCAGCCCGCGTGTGCTGATAGAAGAGCACGTCCTCCCAGGGAATGAGGACGTTGTCGAGGATCATAAGCGTGTCGACCTCGTCGAAACGGTTGGCGAGTGGGTAGTCGCGCGGATCGGCACGACCCGTGAAGCCCGTCCGGCAGATGTGCTTCAGGCCAGGCGCGTTCATCTTGACGATGCAGCCGACGGCATAGTCCGAAAGCTTGGAATCACCCCAGTTGGCGATCGTCGGCTTCAGGAACGCCTGGTTCGCGTAGGCGGACGCCGTCTCGTACTTCGCGCCGCGAATGACGATGCCGGCATCCGTCTCCTTGACGACGTGGACGAGGAAGTCCGGATCCTGCTCCTGGGGCCGCTTGGACCGGTCTCCTTTCGGATCGGTATTGGCCGACACGTGGAACGGATCGTCCTTGATGGCTCGTTGGATATGCGTCTCGATGTTCTTGGCGAACCGCGGATCGATCTCGGCCAGGATGTCCTTGCCGTCCCAGAGCGACCACATCTCGCCGATCGTCTCGTCGCCGACACGGGTGACGACGCCGCCGATATCCCACATCAGTGCATCGATGGATCTGCGCTTCGCCTGCCAGTCCTCCTGTGTGTAGGGGAGCTTCAAGCCGATGGCGAACCTCTCGCCCTTCTCCTCATAGGTCATCACGGCCTGCGACTTCGCATCGTGCTGCATGTCGTAGATGCGCGCCCGGACATCGACGAGAGGCTTGAACATCGGATGCGAGGGCACATCCTTCACCCGCTCGCCGTTGATGAAGACCTCGCGTCCATCGCGGATGGACTCGATGTACTGCTTGCCGGTGCGGATCATGCTTGCCTCTTCTCGATGGGAAACGGCCGTGGGCTCAAAGCCCAGCACAATGCGCAAAGTCGCTGCTTCTGGAAACTATTTCTTTTTGACGATCTGGTTCGGCGTACAGGAAGCAGCGCCGGTCGCGGTTACCGCTGGCACCTCGGGCAATGGAAGCTCGAGCGCCCGCCTTGGACGATGCGACGGATGGTGCCGCTGCATCCCGGCCTGAGGCAGGGCTCGCCCGCCCGGTCGTAGACCTGATGAGATTTCTGGAAGTAGCCGAGTGCGCCGTCGGCCTGGCGATAGTCGCGCAAGCTCGAGCCACCGGCCTCGATCGCCTCGCCGAGCACGTCCCGGACGGCCCTGACCAGCGCCTCGGCCTTCGGCGTCGGCCGGCCGCGACGATCGGTCAGCCGGCGTGCCGGCGCCGAAGGCTTGAGACCCGCTCGAAACAGCGCCTCGACGACGTAGATATTGCCGAGCCCCGCCACCACGCGCTGATCCATCAACAGCGCCTTGAGATCGGTCTTGCGGTCGCGAGCGGCGGTTGCCAGCGCCACCGCATCGAATGAGTTCGACAGCGGCTCGGGGCCGAGGCCCGAGAAATGCTTGTGGGTTGCCAATCCCGACTCCGGGATAAGGTCCATGTAGCCGAACCGCCGAGCATCATTGAAGGTCACGATCGTGCCATCCGCCATGTGGAAGACGACATGATCGTGCCGGGGATCGCCGCCGGCATCGTGGACGAATGCCCCCGGGTTACGAGCCTGGCTGCCGGCTGGGTCGATCGTGAAGCGGCCCGTCATGCCGAGGTGCATGGCGAGGACCTCGTCGCGATCCAAATGGGCCAGAATGTATTTGGCGCGCCGGGCCATGCGCTCAATTCGGCGACCCGAGAGACGGCCGGCGAACTGCTCGGGCAAGGCAAAGCGCAGATCGGCCCGGCGCTGCTCGACGCGACGAATTCGTCCGCCTACGAGCACGGCGGCCAGCCCCCGCATCACCGTTTCGACCTCGGGCAGCTCAGGCATGACAGCCTCACGCCTCGAACGTCACCAGCTGGCAATTGGCCATGTCATGACCGGCGAGATGGTAGAAGAACGTGCCATGACCGACGACGGCGATGCGTTGCTCGGGCCGGCCGGCGAGCCAATGGCGGAAGGTTCGGACACGTTTCTTGAATGGCGCCTCCGGCTCGAAGCGGATGCCGCGATGATCGGGCGTGCAGCCGTTCGGCCACCACTCCTCGTCGAGGTGATCGAAGGCGAGCGACGTGAACTCGCCTGCCAGCACCGACGCCGGCCGGCCGATGTCGCAGCTGCTCTCCAAACGCTCGCGGTGCAGCGCTTCGACGACGACGGGTGTGCGATCGAGATGCGGGGCGAACACGCCGAGCGTCGTCTGGATCGCCCGCGTCAGCGGGGAGGTGACGATGAGATCGTAGCGCTCGCCCTTGAGGTCGTCGCGGCGCGCCTCGACCTGGGCGTGGCCGAGGTCGGTCAGGCGGGAATCGAAATGCAACGGGTCTTCGCCGGTCGCCGCATAGTGCGCGTTCCAGGTCGATTGCCCGTGGCGGATGAGATGGATAGACCGGGTCATGGGGCTCGCGGAAGTTTGCAGCAGAGCCCCTGACATACCAGACCGTGAGCTGGCGCTCCATTGGCCATGGCAGACGAGGGTGCGGCGCCAGAGCCCATTGTGTCGCGCGATGGGAGACGAGAACGTGCGGCCCATGCGCGGTGGACATCAGATGCAGCGACTTCGGCGGGCCCAGCGCCCGCTGGCTGCAATGCTTCTCGCCTTTTTCCTCGTGCAGCTGCCGTTCGCGGCCCTCGCCACCGGCCGTCATGTCTCCGAGATGGCGCTCGCCGCGTTGTATGGCGACAGCATCTGCCGGCCAGGCCAAGCGAGCGACGCGCCGGACGCTCCCAAGGCGCCATCCGGACTGTGCGACTGCTGCCTGGCCGGATGCAACAATCCCTCGGGCACCACCGCCACGCTCCCGGACGAGGTCGCGATCATCCTCCCGCGGCCCGAGCCGGCGGCCAAGCCAACTGCCGTATGGCGTACCGTCGCGCCGGCGCCAGCCCGCTTCGCTTCCGATCTCTCCTCACGCGGACCTCCGGCCAGAGCGGCCTGACCCTCGCAATCCCGCTCTGAAACCGCGTGCCCCGAATTTTGGGTACGCATCGCTTGTCGTGAGGATATCCAATGACGCTGACTGCATCCGCAGAGGAGGCGGGCACAAGCTCGACCTCGTCTCTGCTCTATCGCGCCATCTGGCGCTGGCACTTCTATGCCGGGCTGCTCGCGCTGCCCTTCCTTGTGATGATGGCCACCACTGGGGGCCTCTATCTCTTCAAGGACGAGCTCAACCGGGTCATGTACGGGAGCTACATCCTCGTCGAGCCGGCCAAGACGATGCCGCTGCCCGCCGACGATCTCGTCGCCAAGGCGAGCGCGAGCTTGCCTGGAAGCGTCCGGGGCTTCGTTCCGCCTTCGGAGCCCGATCGCGCGGCCCAGGTCCGCATCAAGACGGAGGCGGGCGAGAAGATGGTCGTCTACGTCAATCCGTACGACGGCAAGGTCATCGGACAGCTCTCCGACGGCAAGTTCGCCAACTCGCCGTTCATGTTCCTGATGCGCAAGATCCACAATCTCGAATACTTCGGCTGGTTCACCAACCGGATCATCGAGGTGGTGGGCGGCTGGGCGATGATCCTGGTCGTGACCGGTATCTATCTGTGGTGGCCGCGACAGCAGTCGGGTGGCGTCGTCAGCATTCGCGGCACGGCCAAGCGGCGCGTGTTCTGGCGGGACCTGCACGCCGTGACGGGCGCCTTCGCCGCGGTGTTCATCTTCTTCCTGGCTCTCACCGGCATGCCCTGGTCGGGCTTCTGGGGCGCCAAGCTCACCGCCTACTCCGACCAGGCCGGGCTCGGCTACCCGCCGCAATACTGGGACGACGTGCCCAAGTCGACGGTGCCGATGAAGGAGGCGATGTCGCAGATCAACTGGTCGCTCGAGAACGCGCCGATGCCCGTGTCGATGGAGACCGGCGCGCCACCGATCGGGCTCGCCAAGGCGATCCAGATTTTCGACGGCCTCGGCATCGCCAAGGGCTACGCGGTCGATTTGCCGTCAGGACCGGACGGCGTCTACTCGGCCTCCGTCTATCCTGACAAGATCGCGAACGAGCAGATCATCCATCTCGATCAGTACAGCGGCAAGGCGCTCTTCAATGGCGGCTGGGCCGAGCTCGGGCCGGTCGGCAAGGCCATCGAGTGGAGCGTCAGCGTGCACATGGGTCAGGAGTTCGGCCGCATCAACCAGCTACTGATGCTGGCGGCATGCCTCGCCATCATCCTAATGGCGGTGGCGGCCGGCGTAATGTGGTGGAAGCGGCGGCCTCAAGGCTCGCTCGGCGCACCGCGCTACCCCTCCGACTATCGCATTCCCAGGGGCATCCTCCTCATCGCCCTCGCCTTCGGTTTGGTGTTCCCACTGGTGGGCCTGTCGATCCTGATCATGCTCGCGATCGATCTCGTCCTGCCGCGCGGCCTCAAGGAGCGGCTCGCCTAGTCACCTAACCGGCCGGGCCACCGGGCCCGGCCGGCCTCACGCCTCGCATCTCACTCAAGGAGCTAGCTACATGAAACGCACTCTTCTCCTGCTGGCATTGGCTCTCATCGGGCTTGCCTCTCCGGCACTCGCCCACGAGTACAAGCTCGGTGCGCTCACCCTGCATCATCCCTGGGCCCGGGCGACGCCGCCCGGTGCCCAAGTGGCCGGCGCCTATGTCGAGATCGTCAATGCCGGCACCGAGCCCGATCGGTTGATCGCCGTCTCATCGCCGGTTGCCGAGGTCGGCGAGATCCACGAGATGAGCATGGTCGAGGACGTCATGAAGATGCGTCGGCTCGAGGCTGGCCTCGAGATCCCGGCCGGCGCGACGGTCTCCCTCAAGCCGGGAAGCTTCCACATCATGCTGATGAAGCTCAAGGAGCCGCTCGTCGAGAACGTCCCCGTCAAGGCGACGCTGACCTTCGAGAATGCCGGCGCGATCGAAGTCGAGCTCGTCGTCGAGAAGATCGGTGCCATGTCGAGCGACGACAATTGACCGGTCGGCCGGAGCTGACCCGCTAGCGGGTTGGCTCCGGCCCGACGGTCACCTTTCCAGCGGCCGAAACTCCGACTAGTCTCCGGCGCATGACGGATTCCACGCCAGACACCGCAGATTTCGGCTTCCGCAAGGTTGCGGGGGATGCCCGGCAAGGCCTCGTCAACGAGGTCTTCGCCCGCGTCGCCGACCGCTATGACCTGATGAACGACGTCATGTCGGGCGGGTTGCATAGGCTCTGGAAGGACGATCTGGTCAACTGGTTGATGCCGCCGCGCTCGGCCACGCCCTGGCATCACCTCGATGTCGCGGGCGGCACCGGCGACGTCGCGCTCCGCGTCATGCGCACGGCCGGCCCGAACGCCCGGTCGATCATTTGCGATATCTCGAGCGAGATGTTGGCCGCGGGACGGCGGCGTCTTTCGATGCTCCCCGAGGGTCGGCGCATCTCGCTCGTCGCAGGCAATGCCGAGACGCTGCCGTTCCCCGATCGCTCGCAGGACGCCTACACCATCGCCTTCGGCATCCGGAACGTGACTCATATCGACGTGGCGCTCCGCGAGGCGTTCCGCGTGCTGAAGCCGGGCGGGCGGTTTCTCTGTCTCGAGTTCTCCGAGGTGCGGGTGCCAGTGCTCGATAACCTTTACGATGCGTGGTCCTTTGAGGCGATCCCGCGGCTCGGCAAGCTCGTCGCCGGCGATGAGGAGTCCTATCGCTATCTCGTCGAGAGCATCCGGCGCTTTCCCAACCAGGAGCGGTTCGAGGCCATGATCCGGGCGGCCGGTTTCGAGCGTGTGCAGCACCGCAACCTGACGGGCGGCGTCGCGGCCCTGCATTCGGGCTGGCGAATCTGAATGCCCGGAGCCGTCTCGCACATCCGCCGGCTCGCCCTGGCCGGTCTCGTCTTCGCGGAGCACGGCGTGCGCTTCGTCCCGAAGGGGACCGAGGTGCCATTGCCGCTGCGGGCCGGACGCCTCTTGGCCAGGATCGTGAGCCTCATCACCTGGCCTTTCCGCCGCTCGCCGCGCCGTCGTCCCGGAGAGAGCCGCATCGCCGCCGCCCTTACCGCCCTCGGACCGAGCTACATCAAGGCCGGGCAATTCCTCGCCGCCCGTCCGGACCTCGTCGGACCGGAGCTGGCGTCCGACCTGAAGAGCTTGCAGGACAAGATGGCGCCTTTCGCCGACACCGAGGCGCGGGCGACCATCCGCGCGGCGTTTGGCCAGGAAGTCGAGACGCTGTATGCCGAGTTCGGACCGCCTGTCGCCGCCGCCTCGATCGCCCAGGTGCACAAGGCGACGATCCAGGATCTGGACGGAAACGAGCGGACGGTCGCCGTGAAAATCCTGCGGCCCGGCATCGAGCGGCAATTCGCCGACGATATCGCGAGCTTTCGCTATGCTGCCCGGCAGATCGAGCGCCTTGCACCGACAGCCCGCCGGCTGAGACCGCTGGCCGTCGTCGGCACGCTTGAGCATTCCATGAAGCTCGAGATCGACCTCCGCCTCGAGGCCGCCGCCATCTCGGAGATGGCCGAGAACATCAAGGACGATCCGGGTTTTCGCGTGCCGGCTGTCGATTGGCAGCGTACCGCCAAGACCGTGCTCACCACTGAATGGATTGACGGTATCCCGATCGCCGACAAGGCGGCCCTCGAGACCGCCGGCTTCGACGTCCGGGCGATCGGCGAGACGGTCATTCGCTCGTTTCTCCGCCATGCCATGCGCGACGGCTTCTTCCATGCCGACATGCACCAGGGGAATCTGTTCGTCGACGCCGATGGCACGGTCGTCGCCGTCGACTTCGGAATCATGGGCCGCCTTTCGGCCAAGGAGCGGCGGTTCCTTGCCGAGATCCTCTACGGCTTCATCGCCCGCGACTACCGGCGCGCTGCCGAGGCTCACTTCGCCGCCGGCTACGTCCCGGCCCACCATTCGGTCGAAGTGTTCGCACAGGCGCTCCGAGCCATCGGCGAACCGCTCAACGGCCGACCCGCCGAGGACATCTCGATGGGTCATCTCCTGGGTCAGCTCTTCGCCTACACCGACGTCTTCGACATGGAGACCCGCCCGGAGCTGATCCTCTTGCAGAAGACCATGGTGGTGGTGGAGGGCGTCGCCCGCCACCTCGACCCGACGGTCAACATCTGGACGGCGGCCGAGCCGGTGGTCAGGTCCTGGATGGAGAAGGAGCTCGGCCTCGAGGGCCGGCTGGCCGGGGCCCGCGAGGGCGTCGACCAGCTCGGCCAGTTCGCGAGCGAGCTGCCACGCCTGCTGCTCCAGGCCGAGCGTGCCGCCGGCGCCTTCTCGGCCATGGCCGAGGGCGGCCTTCGCCTCGAGGACGACACCATCCGCCGGCTCGCCGCCGAGGAGGCACGCAAAACCCGCTCGGGCCGGATCGCCCTCTGGGTCGGCGCCCTGTCACTGCTGGCACTGCTTGCCGCCGCAATCCTCTAGAAACCGTTATCTGTCCAATGCCTATCTGTTGTGATCGGGCCCTTGATCGGGCGCGGGAAGCAGCTTATCCAACGCCAGCCGAAGGGTCATCAGAGACGGCGGGTGCCGTCGCCTCCGGCGGAAAGCACGCAAAATGGGCTATAAGGTCGCTGTCGTCGGCGCCACGGGCAATGTGGGCCGAGAAATGCTGAACATCCTTGCCGAGCGGGAGTTTCCCGTCGACGAGGTCTTCGCAATCGCCTCTCGCCGCTCGATCGGCACGGAGGTCTCATTCGGCGACAAGACGCTCAAATGCAAGGACCTCGAGACCTTCGACTTCTCGCAGTGCGACTTCGCCGTCATGTCGGCAGGCTCCGCCATCTCCAAGGACTGGAGCCCCAAGATCGGCAAGACCGGCTGCCTCGTCATCGATAACTCGAGCTGCTGGCGCTACGATTCCGAGGTGCCCCTGGTGGTGCCTGAGGTCAATGCGCATGTGCTCGAGCCCTACATGCAGCGGAACAACCGCAAGAACATCATTGCCAATCCCAATTGCTCGACGGCGCAGCTGGTGGTGGCGCTGAAGCCGCTGCACGACCGCGCGACCATCAAGCGCGTCGTCGTCTCGACCTATCAGTCGGTATCGGGCGCGGGCAAGGACGCGATGGACGAGCTGTTCGACCAGACGAAATCGAAGTTCGTGCCGGGCCAGGAGTATCTGCCCAAGAAATTCACAAAGCAGATCGCCTTCAACGTCATTCCTCACATCGACGTCTTCATGGAGGACGGCTACACGAAGGAGGAGTGGAAGATGCTGGCGGAGACCAAGAAGATCCTCGACCCGAAGATCAAGCTGACGGCCACCTGCGTTCGCGTGCCGGTGTTCGTCGGACATTCGGAGGCCGTCAACATCGAGCTCGAGAAGCCGCTGACGCCGGAGGAGGCGCGGGACATCCTCCGCGAGGCGCCGGGGATTATCGTCATCGACAAGCGTGAGGCCGGGGGCTACGTCACGCCGGTCGAGTGCGTCGGCGACTATGCGACCTTCGTCAGCCGCATCCGCGAGGACGCGACGGTCGAGAATGGCCTCGCCATGTGGATCGTCTCGGACAATCTCCGCAAGGGGGCGGCCTTGAACGCGATCCAGATCGCCGAGAGCCTCGCCAACCGGAACCTACTCAAGAACGCGGCTTGAAGTTCGAACGCGGGCACCTCGGCCTCGCGGTTTCGCGCTCTTAACCGGGCCCTTCGGGGCCCGGTCCTGTGTTTGCGCCCACGGCCATGGGCTAGCCGCGCGTATCCGCCAAGATGAGATCGGCCCCCTTCTCGCCGACCATGATCGAGGGGGCGTTGAGATTGCCGGAGGTGACCGTCGGAAAGATCGAGGCGTCCACCACCCTGAGGCCGGCGACGCCATGCACCTTGAGTGTCGGGTCGACGACGGAGACCTGAGGATCGGAGCCCATGCGACACGACCCGCAGGGGTGATAGATGGTTGATGCCTTGGCCCGGATGTCGGCCGTCAGATCGGCATCCGACTGCACCTCGGGCCCGGGTATCGTCTCCCGCTCGATGATGGCCGAAAGTGCCTCCGTCGACCGCAACTGGCGCATCATGCGAGCACCCTCGAGCATCTCCACAACGTCGCGCTCGTCGCCGAGCAGATTGGGCTGCACCGCCGGAGCCTCATTCGAGTCGGCAGAGCGGATCCTTACCGAGCCGCGGCTCCAGGGCCGGCAGGGAGAGACCGAGAGGGAGAAACCCGATTCCCGGTCTGGCAGGATGAAGGAGGCCGAGCCCGCCGGTGCCTTCTTGAAGGACATCGGGCAGAAGTAGAGCTGGATGTTCGGCCTCGACCGCGACGGCGACGACTTCACGAATCCGCCACCCTGATTGATGCTGAGCGACAACGGGCCCCGCCTGAACGCCAGATAGACCGCACCCCAGAAGGCCTGCGCCCACCAGGGGTAGAGCGTTGCATTGAGAGTGCGGACCTTGGATCGATAGTAGTGATCGTATGCGGCATGATCCTGCAGATGCGCACCGACCGCCTCGCTCGCCGTGACGATGTCGACGCCGTGCTCCTTGAGCAGCGCAGCCGGACCGACGCCCGAGAGCTGCAGCAGCTTCGGCGAGTCGATGGCGCCGGCCGCCAGGACGACCTCGCGCTGCGCCCTCAGGAAGCGGGTCGTGTCACCTTTGCGGACGTCGACGCCGACCGCGCGCTTGCCCTCGAAGACGATGCGGGTCACGAGCGCGTCCGTCTCGATGAAGAGATTGCTCCGGCTGGACGACGGCCACAGATAGGCGCGCGACGCTGAGCATCTGAGACCGCCGCGGGTCGTCAGGTGGTAGGGACCGACACCTTCCTGTGTCTCACCGTTGAAATCCGCATTGTAGCGAATGCCGAGCTCGATGGCGGCATCATAGTAGCTCTTGACCGTTCGATGCGCCTGGCGCGAGGGGTCGGTGACGGCGACAGGGCCGCCCTTGCCGTGCCAGGCCGAGGCGCCATGCTGGTAGTCCTCCATGCGCCGGTAGTAGGGGAGCACGTCGGCCCATCCCCAGCCGGGGCAGCCCATGCCCTGCCAATCGTCGAAGTCGGCTGCCTGGCCGCGGATGTAGACCAGCGCATTGATGGAGCTCGAACCGCCGAGCACCTTGCCGCGCGGCACCGGTACCGTACGCCCGCCAAGTCCTGGGACCGGCTCCGAGGTGTACATCCAGTTGACCGAGGCATCATTGAAGGTTTTTGCGTAGCCGATCGGCGTCTGGATCCAGAACCGCCGATCCGAGGGCCCGGCCTCGATCAGCGCGACCTTGAAGCGGCCATTTGCACTGAGGCGCGCCGCCAGAGCCGAGCCGGCGGAGCCTCCGCCGACGATGATATAGTCGAAGAGCATGTGTTCTCGCTCGCCGCAGTTGAGGGCCAGCCGACCCGCTTGCCCCTTCTAGCCCGGTCCGGGGGTGTCCCGGAAGCGGCCCGCATGCCACAGTCGGGGGCGGTGACGATCGTGAGAGGGCGATGCTAAAAGGCGGCTCATCGGGAGCCACGCCGGTCTCCGGCCGAAGGACGAGGCATATCGCATGAAATCTCATACCCGCGTCGCCGTCATCGGCGGCGGTGTCGTCGGTTGCTCGGTGGCCTACCACCTGACCAAGGCAGGCTGGACGGACGTGATGCTGATCGAGCGCGCCCGCCTCGCGGCCGGCTCAACCTGGCACGCCGCCGGCGGCTTCCACACTTTGAACGGCGACCCGAACGTCGCCAAGCTGCAGGGCTATACGATTGGTCTCTATGACGAGCTCGAGCGCATCTCCGGCCAGTCCTGCGGTCTGCATCAGTCGGGCGGGATCGTGCTCGCCGACAATCAGGACCGCTGGGATTGGTGCAAGATGGCGCACGCGCGGGCCCGCTATCTCAATCTCGACACCGAGCTCCTGACACCCTCGGAAGCCAAGACGCTGTTTCCGCTGTTCGAGGAAAAGTATTTTGTCGGCGCGCTCTGGGACAAGGCGGACGGCAATCTCAACCCCGAGGACACAACGCAGGCCTATGCCAAGTCAGCGCAGATCGGCGGTGCCGAGATCGTACTGCAGAACCGCGTGCTCGAATTGACGCCGCGCCCGGACGGCACCTGGACCGTCGTCACCGAAAAGGGGACGATCCATGCCGAGCACGTCGTCAACTGCGGGGGACTATGGGCGCGCGAAGTCGGACGCATGGTCGGCTTGGAGCTTCCCGTGCTGGCCATGGAGCACATGTACTTCGTCACCGAGGATATCCCGGAGGTCATCGCCTACAACAAGGAGCATGGCCGCGAGGTGACGCATGCGCTCGACTTCAAGGCCGAGATCTATACGCGCCAGGAGCGCAACGGCATGGTGCTCGGGACCTACGAGAAGGCCTGCGTGCCCTTTCAGCCAAGGACGATGCCGTGGGATTTCGGCCAGGAGCTCCTGCCTGACGATCTCGATCGCATCGCACCATCATTGGAGATCGCCTACAGGCATTTCCCGGCCCTGGGCCGCGCCGGCATCAAGCGCGTGATCAATGGGCCCTTCACCTTCACGCCGGACGGCAATCCGCTCGTCGGCCCGGTTCAGGGACTGAAGAACTATTGGGTTGCGTGCGGGGTCATGGCGGGCTTTTCCCAAGGCGGCGGCGTCGGCCTCGCACTCTCGCAATGGATGGTCAATGGCGATCCGGGCTTCGATGTGTGGGGCATGGATGTCTCCCGCTTCGGCGAATGGGCGACCCGCAGCTACACGAACGAGAAGGTGCGAGAGAACTATTCGCGGCGCTTCTCGATCCGCTTCCCCAACGAGGAGCTGCCCGCCGCGCGCCCGCAGCAGACGACGGCGCTCTACGATATGATGCTGGCGAACGGCGCCGTCATGGGCGATTCGTGGGGTTTGGAAACACCGTTGTGGTTCGCGCCCCAAGGCGTCGAGGCGAAGGATGTCGTGTCGTTCCACCGCTCGAACGACTTTCCGCACGTGAAGGCGGAGGTCTTGGGATGCCGCAATGCGGTGGGCGTCACCGAGATCGCCAACTTCGCGAAATACGCCTTCGAGGGACCGGGGGCGGAGGCGTTTCTGTCCCGGTTGATGACGAACAGGATGCCGCGAGCAGGTCGCATCATCCTGACCCCCATGCTGAACCCGGCCGGCCGACTCATCGGCGATTTCACGATCGCGAAGGTCTCCGACGAGCGATTCGTGATGTGGGGCTCGAGCCAAGCGCAGAAGTATCACATGCGCTGGTTTGAGCAGCATCTGCCGGGGGATGGCTCGGTCCGCATTCATCGCTACGACATGGGGCTCGTGGGTCTTTCGATCGCGGGTCCCCGCTCACGAGAGCTGTTGCAGCGGCTTACCGACGAGGACGTATCGAACACCGGCTTCAAGTTCATGGAGCATCGCTCGATGGACATCGCGCATGTGCCGGCGATGATCAATCGCGTCACCTATACGGGCGATCTCGGCTACGAGATCTGGGTGCGCCCTGAATACCAGCGCCGGCTCTATGCGGAGATCAAGGCGGCGGGCCGTGACTTGGGCCTCGTCGATTTCGGCATGCGGGCGCTGCTGTCGATGCGGCTCGAGAAGAACTTCCCGACCTGGTTCCGCGAGCTCCGCCCGATCTACGGCGCCTTCGAGGCGGGACTCGATCGCTTCGTCGACCTCTCGAAGAACGATTTCATTGGCCGAGAGGCGGCAGCGAAGGAGAAGGCCTCTGGCGGCACGCTTCGCCGCGTCACCTTTGTCATCGACGCCGCGACCGCGGATGTGCTCGGCGACGAGCCGATCTGGCACAAGGGCAAAGTCGTCGGCTGGGTCACGTCCGGCGGCTATGCGCATTTCATCGACAAGTCGTTGGCGCAAGGCTATGTGCCGAAAGAGCTTGCGGGAGAGCTTGCGGCGGGCGCCTTCGAGATCGAAATCATTGGTGACAACCGTCGCGCCACAGTCATCACCGAGCCGCTGTTCGATCCGGAAGGGAAACGGATGCGGGGGTAGGAAACACGTCGATGGCAAGCCACCGAATCTACACGATGAGCGTCGCCAGCGTCTATCCGCACTACGTCGCCAAGGCGGAGCGGAAGGGACGTACGAAAGCCGAGGTCGACGAGATCATCCGCTGGCTGACGGGCTTTACGCAGAAAGGTCTCGACGCTCAGCTTGCCAAGAAAACGGACTTCGAGACCTTCTTCGCCAAGGCGCCGAAGCCCAATCCAGCGCGCGCACTGGTCACTGGCGTGGTCTGCGGCGTCCGCATCGAGGACATCGAGGAGTCGCTGATGCGCGAGATTCGCATTCTCGACAAATTGATCGACGAGCTCGCCCAAGGCCGGCCGATGGAGAAGATCCTGCGGAAAGCGTGAGCGATGCTGCGATCTACGAAGGTGGTCGCACCTTACTTGATCAGTGCGAGCCACGCGCCAGCGCCTCGACCTCGGCCACCAACTCGGCCTTCACCGCGACACCCGACTTGGCCGCCTTCGCCCGGCGCTCGAAACGGCGTTCGCCCGGGAGCCGCCCGCCGGACTCGGCGATGGCGCGGCCGAGGGCTGCAAGCCGGCCGTCAAATCCTTCCCCCGCGGCGCCTCCCGGATCGAGCGCAATGAAGAATTGACCGACATCCGGCCGCTTGCCGCTCCGGCCGGCGAACATGCCGGCATCCTTGGAGAGGCTCGAACCCGTCAGCACGGCGCCGAGCAATTCGACCAGCAGGCTGATGGCCGCGCCCTTGTGACCGCCGAAGGCAAGAATGGCGCCCTCCTCGAGGGCCGTTTTCGGATCCGTCGTCACATTGCCCGACTTGTCGACGGCAACCCCCGGCTCTAGCGCCTCGCCAGCTGCAGCCTTCAAAAGAACCGAGTTCTTCGTGACCGCGCTCGTGCTCATGTCGACGACGATCTCCGCCGCGCCGCCCATGGCGGGCACCGCATAGGCGAATGGGTTCGTGCCAAAAAGCTTCTCCCTCATGCCGGGATGCGCAACCGCCACCGGCGAGTTCGAGACCGCGATGCCGACGAGGCCGGCTTCCGCGATGCGCTCGGCGAACTGGCCGAGATCGAGGGCATTGTAGGAATGTTTGAATGCCAGCGTCGCGACGCCGAATTTCTCGGCTGCATCGACAAGCTCGGGCAGGTGAAGGTCGAAGGCGCGATGCGCAAAGCCGTGCCGGACATCGACGACGAGGCGAGCTGGTTGCCCGGTCCCGATCGCTCGTGGCCTGACCCGGCCATCGACCGCACCGGCATCGAGGTGATCGCAGAGTTTGTGCACGTTGAACAGCCCGCAGATGACATTGCCACTTGCCTCGGCAAGCGCAATGGCACGCGCCATGCTGCGGGCCCCTTCGGGACTTGCGCCATGCGCCTCCAGCGCCGCCACCGCCAAGGCCTCGACTTTGTCGATGGTCAGGGTCACGGTCTCGGACATGGTATGCGATCCCTTTGTTCGGCCGTCAGATCGAGCCGACGGCGAGGTTTGCATTGCCGATGCCGGACTGCAACCCGGGTCGTTTTGCAGAAGGCTGCCCCGTGATAGGATGCGCAACGATCGCCGGGCCGGACCCGGGTTCCGAGTGGAGAACAAATATGGCCGTTTGGCCGTCACCCGCCGACCTGATCGACGCCGCCCGCTATCCGATCACCGATCCGCAATCACCGGCATTCGCGGCCGTCGTCGCCAAGGCGCGCAAGGATTTTGATGCCGACGGCCTCGCTCTGCTGCCCGGCTTCCTGAAGCCCGAGGCGCGCCGCATGATGGTTGCCGAAGCAAGGGCCGCGGAGCCTCGAAGTCACCGGCGCGACATCTCGTTCGGCGTCTACCGCGACCATGCGGCCGACCGGCCGGCCGATGGCCATCCGGCGCTCGCCCCGTCGCCTTTCCGTCAGTGGCTGATCGCGACGGACTTGCTGCCCCCGGATGGCGCTCTGCTGTCGCTGTTCCACTGGGCGCCGTTGACGCAGTTCGTCGGCGCCCTCGTCGGCGAGACGCTCTATTGCAGCGCCGACCCGCTGGCCGCCTGCAATGTCACCATCATGCGGGATGGCGACCAGCACGGCTGGCATTTCGACGACAACGATTTCGTCGTGAGCCTGTTGCTGCAGAAGACCGAAACCGGCGGCGTCTTCGAGGTCCGACCCGGCGCCCGGACCGATCGGGGCATCGATCACGACGTCGTGGCAACCACCATCGAGGGCCGTGATGCCGGCGTGAAACGGCCGCCACTCGCGGAAGGCACGCTGAGCATTTTCCGTGGCCAGCGCTCGCTGCATCGCGTGAGCCCCGTTGCCGGCAAAGGCGAGCGGATGATCGTGCTTTTCTCCTATGATCGCCGGCCTGGAATGTTGTTCTCGGATGCCGTTCGCATGGGAGCCTTCGGGCGCGTGGCGTAAGCTCCAGCAGGCAGCGTGCAAGGATTCTCATGACGGCGGCCCTCCCCGACTGGCACTACGACGATCTGAGGCAGGTCGGCCTCGACTTCGGCGACGAGGGCGAGGTCGCCAGCTATGACAGCCGTCAGGGGACCGACCTCTCCGAGGATCGCGAGCTTCTACTGACCCTCGGCCTTGAGCCAGAGCATGTAGTGGCCGATATCGGTTGCGGCACGGGCCTGCTGGTCGCTGCCGCGGCCCAGCTCTGCCGCCGCGCGCACGCGGTCGATGCCTCACGGGCCATGCTGGCCGCTACCCGGGCGCGCGCTAAATCGCTCAGTCTCACAAACGTCGAGACGCATCATGCAAGCTTCCTCAGCCTCGATCTTGCGCCCGCCTCAATCGACCTCGTGACGAGCAAATTCGCGCTCCACCACCTGCCCGACCTGTGGAAGGGCGTGGCGCTGACGCGGCTCCGCGATTTACTCAAGCCCGGCGGCCGGTTGTTCATTCGTGACGTTGTGCTCAACTGCCAGCCTGACGAGCTGCCGGCGGTGGCGGAGGCGTGGATCGCCTGGATGGGGGCCAACACCGGCTACACGCGCGCCGAGACGGCGACGCATCTGAGAGAGGAGCATTCGACCTATGGGTGGATCATGGAGCGTCTGATCGCTGAGGCCGGGTTTGAACTTGTCAGCGTCCAATACGAGTCCCCTGTCTATGCGGACTATCTGGCGGTGCGCCCATGACCGCAGGCCCCATCAACCGATTCGTTGCCGCCGCGGCTGCGGCCTATCGGGAAACCGGCGTTCGGCAGGCCGGGCAGGTGGCGGATCTGCTCGCCGCGCATGAGAAGGCGGCCTTCTCGATTGTCCCGGCGACAGCGCCGGCCACCCGTCATCTCGATTCGATCTTGAACGCCGGCGATCTGCATCCCGCCGCACGCCCACTCGGGTCTGCCATCAAAATCCTCGACTGGACCGAGGGCGAATTGCCAATGCCGATCTCGTTCAAGGGCAAATTCGCCTTCGTCACGCTCATCGGCGAGGGTACGAGCGTGCCTGATGATCGCTTCTACTTCGGTCTATATATGCAGGCGCCAAATGCCTACTATCCGAGCCATTGGCATCGCGCCGAGGAGCTGTACTACGTGCTGTCGGGCACAGCGTCCTGGCAGCAGGGGACGAGCCAGCTTGCCCCGAAGCCGCCCGGCACCCTCATCCATCATGGGCCCGACGAGCCGCACATCATGGAGACTCATGGCGCGCCGCTGCTCGCCATGTGGGCCTGGATCGGCGACCTCGATCCGAAAAGCTACCGGATCGACCCCGGCTGAACACTCGAGTACGCTCAGGCAAAGCGGACGCCGGTTTTCCGCTAGAACCTGCTCAAAGCCAACGGGCTAGAGCGGGGTCATCAATCCGCTCTATGGCCCGACCGTCGCCGTGATGTCCGTCTTCGCCATGATGCCCGGGATGTCGGCCATGTCGAGCATGCCGACCCCGGAAAGCGAGCTCGCGGCGATCTTCAGCGTGCCGCCCGAAGTGACGAATGTCGAGAGGGCGTTGGCAAGCTCGGACACTTTCGGCGACTGCCCGAGAATCTGCGGCAGGGCCGCCACCGGCATCGCCGCCATCTGCTGGCGCAGCTGATCAGCCGGCACGCCCGATGCCGCGGACTGTTGCGCGAGCGCGAGAGCAATGGCTCCGCCATCGACAATCTCGAGATCGAGCGACTTGACGGTTGCCTGCATCATTGCGAGTTGGGCTGCCGTCGGGTCACCCGAGAGCGCTTCCGGCGGAACATTCTCGACGGTCCCCTTCATCGCGAAGCGCCCGACCTTTGCCATGTCGAAGGAGATGTCCGACAGCGTCAGGCGTTGCGAGGCCGCATCGTAGTCGACGGCGGTGCGCAACGACAGGTCGATCGCGTCGATGCCAAGCGCGCGCACCTGTGCGAACTGCTGGTCTGCAGGATCGGGCTCCATGTGGAACCGGTCGAGCTCGTAGCCGATCGACGTCGGCATCACCTCGGTCCATCCGCCGACCGTCAAGGCCATCCTGGCGAGCGACATCTTGAGATGCTCGAGCTCGCCGGGGTTGCCGGACTTTTTCGGCACCATGGCATCGAACTCGAGGCCATCCATGGAGATTTCGTCGAAGCGCGGCATCTGGAAGGCTGGTGTCGGAATGGGCGCATCCGCAAGATCGGGATTGGCCGCAATCGCCTGCTGCGTCTCGGCAAGCTCTTGCACGACCTTGAGCAGGTTGCCAAAATCGAGACCCTTCATGGTGAACTTGCCGAGCGCGAACTTGCCGCCGTCCGCCCCGACCTTGCTCATGGCGAGGCCTTCCATGGAGAGCTCTCCGATGCGTGCATCGGCGAAATTGCGCAGGCTGAAACGGGCCATGTCAAAATTTACATCGCCTTCGGGTGTCTTGACGGAGAAGGCGAAATCACTGCCGGTCGCCTCGTCGAAGGCATAGGCGCGATAGATCTCGATCAGCGCCGGCAGGACCTCGAATGCTTTGGCCTGCTGCTCGGGCGTCGGCGGCTGGCCAGGTGTTGCCGGCGCCGCGGCCATCAGCTTTTGCACCAACTCGTTGAGCGGTATGGAGAGCGGGCGCATGCGAAAATTCTGACCGGCGATCGTGCCGAACCGCATCTGCATCTGCTCGGCCAGCTTGAACTCGTAGCCGTCGACCGCGAAGCTCTGGTAGATGGTGGTCAATGGCGCCGTGGGGTCCGACGAGGTCGTCGTCATGATGCGCAACGCCGCCGCAAGATCGATGCCGGATGCGAGAATGGTCCCCATCCGGCCCGACATGCCCTCGCCCGTTGCAGCCGTGGCGTTGATGTCGGCTCCGGATGCGCTCATGCGCCGGATGCGGCCGCCGGCAATCTCCTCGAGCACGATGTCGCGATACGTGACGGTCTGCGTCACCTCGCCGAGCTTCTGCTCGAAGACGAGCTCAGGAATGCGCCAGTGCTTCGCGGAAATCTGGGCAATGCGGTCGGCGGCCGACGCAAGGTCACTCGACGTCAGAAGTGCCTGGATATCGGCAGCGGAGACGGACGAGTCCTCGGCCTCGAGTCGCGGAATGCGGATCGGCCCGAGCCCCGTTTCGATGACGAGATTCTCTACGGTGACAGACTCTCCCGCCAGAGCGACGGGGACCGCCCAGGGTGTCACGCCTGACAAGGTTGCCGGCGAGCCCGATACGGCGACGGTCGCCAGGCCAATGATCAAAAGATGCTTCTTGCGGAGCAACGAGCCCATTTTCTGCTTCCCTGTCTGTCGCTGTCCCGACCAAGATAGGCAAGGGCTCGCGGTTATGCACTACCCGACTTTGTAACGTGGTGTGCGGACCGAGGAGCAAGCCGCTTCGATCTCGGCCATGCCTGAATTTGTTGCGAGGCTCGGAGGAGTTGGAGGACAGTCGAGACGCAGGCTCGGCGATGGTGGGCCTGCTTGACCGCCCTCCCCCTTTCGCCTACCGGTAAGATGGACCAATTAAATCCGATTAGAACCATTCAAGACCAATCCGAAACCCCGGGGAAACGGCCATGAAATCCCATGCTCAGGTCGTCGTCATTGGCGGCGGCGTCGTCGGCGCGAGCGTGCTCTACCATCTTACGAAAAAGGGCTGGCGGGACGTGGTCCTCCTGGAACGTCTCGAATTGACCTCGGGCTCCACCTGGCACGCGGCCGGCGGCATGCATACCGTGAACGGCGATCCGAACGTCGCCAAGCTGCAGCAATACACCATCAATCTCTACAAGGAGATCGAGGAAGTCTCCGGCCAGTCCGTCGGGCTGCACATGACGGAAGGCCTGATGCTGGCGGCCACGCCCGCACGCTGGGAGTGGCTGAAGTCGATCCGCTCCAAGGGCCGCTATCTGGGGATGCAGGTCGAGCTGGTGTCGCTCGACGAGGCCGAGAAGCTGCTACCGCTGATCGACAAACGCCAGTTCACAGGTGCCATGTACGATCCTATTCAGGGCCACGTCGACCCCTACGGCACGACGCATGCCTTCGCGGGGTCGGCGAAAAAGGGCGGCGCCGAGGTTCATGTGCATACCCGCGTCATGGATACGAAGCCGCGCCCCGACGGCACCTGGGACGTCATCACCGACAAGGGCAACATTCACGCCGAACATGTCATCAACTGCGGCGGCTTGTGGGCGCGCGAGGTCGGGCGGATGGTCGGGATCGAGCTGCCGGTGCTCGCCATGGAGCATCAGTATCTCATCACCGAGGACATGCCCGAGGTCGCCGAGATCAACAAGACGACCGGCAAGATGGTGCTGCACGCGGTCGATTTCGACGGCGAGATCTACATGCGCCAGGAGCGTGGCGGCATGCTGCTCGGCACCTATGAGAAGCACGGCATCCCGTGGTCACCGAAGGACACGCCCTGGGACTTCGGCCCGACGCTTTTGCCGGACGACATGGACCGGATGGCAGAGAATCTCGAGGTCGGCTTCCGGCATTTCCCCGCCTTCCAGAAGGCCGGCATCAAGAAGATCATCAACGGGCCGTTCACTTTCGCGCCCGACGGCAATCCGCTCGTCGGCCCGATCCGGGGATTGAAGAACTATTGGGTGGCCTGCGGTGTCATGGCGGGGTTCAGCCAAGGCGGCGGCGTGGGCCTGGCGCTCTCGAACTGGATGGTCGACGGCGATCCCGGCATGGATGTCTGGGCCATGGACATCGCGCGCTTCGGCAAGTGGGCCAACCGCACCTACACCAATGTCAAAGTGCGCGAGAACTACGGCCGCCGCTTCCGCGTGCGCTTTCCGAACGAGGAGCTGCCGGCCGCGCGGCCGCTCCGGACGACACCGATGTATCACAAATGGCTCGAGCTCGGTGCCGTCATGGGCGACAGCTGGAGCCTCGAGGCGCCGCTCTGGTTCGCGCCGACCGGCGTCAAGGACGAGTTCTCGTTCCACCGTTCGACCGATTTTCCGCATGTGAAGGCGGAATGCAAGGCGGTGCGCAACGGCGTCGGCATCGCCGAGACCTCGACCTTCGCCAAATATGAGGTCACGGGCGTCAATGCCGAGACCTGGCTGTCGCACCTGCTCGCCTGCAAGATTCCCAAGGAGGGGCGCATGACGCTCGCCCCGATGCTGAACGATGCGGGCAAGCTGATCGGCGATCTGTCGCTCGCCAAGGTCGGATCCGAGCGCTTCTACATCTTCGGCTCGGGCGCGGGCGAGGAGTATCACATGCGCTGGTTCGAGCGGCATTTGCCCGCCGACGGCTCGGTCAAGGTTGTGGCGCTCGGCCAGGGACTGACCGGACTGACGATCGCGGGACCGAGGTCGCGGGAAGTGCTGCAGAAGCTGACCGATGACGACGTTTCGGCGAAGGCGTTCCGCTTCATGGATTTCCGGCCAAGCATGGAGATCGGCATGTTGCCGGCCATGGTCGGCCGCGTCAGCTTCACCGGCGATCTCGGCTATGAGATCTGGGTCAAACCCGAGTATCAGGTGGGGCTATTCACCGCGCTCTGGGAGGCAGGCCAGGAGTTCGGCATCAAGCCGTTCGGATCGCGCGCCCTGCTGTCGCTTGCGCGCGAGAAGAATTTCGGCACCTGGGCACGCGAGTTCCGCCCGATCTACGGACCCTTCGAGGCCGATCTCGGCCGCTTCGTCGATCTCTCCAAGAACGATTTCATCGGCCGGTCTGGCGCCGCGAAGGAGAAAGAGGAAGGGCCGAAGCGCACGCGGGTGTCCTTCGTGGTCGAGGCGACGGATGCCGATGCGATCGGCGACGAGGCTGTGTGGAAAGATGGCAAGGTGGTCGGCTGGATCACCTCCGGCGGCTATTGCCACCATGCCGACAGATCGCTCGCGATCGGCTACGTGCCGACCGATGTCCTGGGCAGTGGCGCAGACAAAGCCAAGTGGGAGATCGAGATCCTGGGCGAGATGCGGGCTGCGAAGCTCCAGCTCGAGCCGCTGTTCGATCCGAAGGCGGAACGGATGCGGGGGTAGGGTGCTGACACTCTACCACGCAGGCGGGCTTTCCGCGCCGGTGGCTGCACACATCGCGCTCGAGGAGGCCGGGGCAGTTTACCGGACCGTGAGAATCGACCTGGAGGCCGGCGATCAGCGTCAATCCGAGTTCCTAAAGCTCAATCCCAAGGGGCGCGTTCCCGTCCTGTTGACGGAACGTGGCGTCCTCACCGAGACTGTCGCGATCTTGCTCTACGTCGCGCAGACACACCCCAATGCCGGCCTCGCTCCATCCGATCCATTCGAACTCGCGAGGATGCAGAGCTTCAATGCCTATCTCGCCTCGACGGTGCATGTCGCGCATTCCATGAAGTTTCGCGGCTCGCGTTGGTCAGATGATCCGGCCGCGATTGCGACAATGCAGGCAAAAGTGTCCGTGAACATGCGCCGCTGCGCGGAAGTCATAGAGCACGACTACCTCGTCGGTCCTTGGGTGCTCGGTGATTGCTTCACCGTTTCGGACCCCTATCTCCACCTGATCAACCTGTGGATGGAAAGCGATGGTGTCGACATAGCTTCCTTTCCGAGGATGGCGGCACACAAAGCGGCGATGATGAAACGTCCCGCTGTGCGAAAGGTCACGGCACACTATTCGGCGTGACGGAGAGTTCAGACTTAATGCCTAGCCTGCAAGATCAGGAACCGCACCTATGAAACCCACCGCCCCATCCGACCGCGTGGTCGTCAACATCAAGGACCCGAAGGTCTTCAAGTCCTTCATCGTCGACGGTCAGCCGTTGCCGAAACAAGGCTTCGTCCAACTCGATGAGACGTTTCCGGCTGCCGCCGGCTTCCACATCTACCGCATGGAGCCAGGCGCCGTGACGCAACCCCACGAGCACACATGTCATGAGCAGTTCCTCGTCCTCGACGGCGAGATGATCGAGAATGACGGGACCGTGTTCAAGGCTGGGGATTTCGTGCTCCTGAAGCAAGGCACCCAGCACAACTCGCGCACCGAGACCGGCTGCACGCTGGCGGTGTTCGTACGGACGCCCGAGCGAAACCTCTAGACCTCATCAGATCGGCGGGCGTACCACCTACCGGGCCGTCAATGTGCCTCCGACGGCCGCTTCTTTCCCCGGTTCCATGTCTGATCGCGGGCGAGAAATTCTTTCAGCGTCTTGCCGCGCTCGGGCTTGAATCGGTCTTCCTCGATGCGGAAACCCTCGATCCGATCGAGGCGGAACACGCGAAAGTCGGTGCGAAGCTCGCACCAGGCCGCCAGCATCCAGACCGGACCGAAATAGGCCAGCGACAGCGGCCTGACGGTCCGCTCGCTCGCCTCGCCGATGCCATCGGTGTAGGCGAAATGCACTTTGCGGTTCTCCCGCAACGCGCGGCGAAGATCTGCCAGGTCGAACGCGATCGGTTCCATGAAGCGATCGCGCGGCGCCAACAGCGCGGTCTGCGCCATGTAGTCCCTGAGCTTGTCGGGGATGACCGCCTCGACCTTGGCGATGACACGACTCGCGGCCTCCCCCAGCGCCGCGTCCGCCGAGGACTGGACGATGCGCGCGCCCAAGACCAATGCCTCGATCTCCGCCTCGCTGAACATGAGTGGCGGCAAGTCGAAGCCGGCCTTCAGGATGTAGCCGACGCCCGCTTCGCCCTCGATGGGCACGCCGCTCGCGATCAGGTCGGCGATGTCGCGATAGATCGTGCGCTCCGACACCTCGAGTTGCTCGGCGAGATCCCGGGCACGCACGAGTTTCGACTGACGTAGCGCCTGGATGATGTCGAACAGGCGATCGGCACGGCGCATGGGCGCGTCACTCACATGAGGGTGGCGGGAGAGCCGCCAGCTTACACCGGACGAGCCCGCAGTTTGCGGCTCGTCCTGTGGAGGAACGGCAGCGATCCTACACCTCCTGACACCACGCTGTCAGGAGCGGAGGCCTCGTCGCCAAGCCTCCTGACGCGAGGCTGTCAGGAGGCCTCCCCCATAGTGACGATGACCGGCGCGACGAGGTTCGCGCAGGCCTCGAAAAACTCTCGAAGATGAGGAGGCTGATCATGACCAGGACTCATTCCAACCAAACCCCGCACGACACGCTGTCCGTGCTTTCCGGCACCATCGAGGCGGCCGTGGAGCCGCTCCGGACGATCATCCACGCGATCGCCAACTGGCGTCCGATCCGGCGGCTCGACGCCATGCTCCGCATGGCGCAGGTCCGCCGAGATCTCGCCGATCTCGACGATCGTCTGCTGCGAGACATCGGCGTATCCAGGGTCGACATCGAACGCGAGAGCCGGCGCTGGTTCTGGGATATCGACAGCTGACGCAATCCGGCCGGCGCGACGTATCCTACAACCGCGAAACATAAATACTCATTGACAGCCGCGGGAGAATGCATCATACGCACGCTCCCGCGGCCACATGACCGCACGAGACAACTGGAACGACGAGCTTAACGGATGCCGACCTTTTTGAGAGACAGCACCAAAGGCCAATTGGGCGGCGCACTGCATGCGACCGGCCTTGGCAATTGGACAACCGGGGACGGCCCGACAAGCTCGGCTTAGAAGCAAGAGAAGCTTCGAGGCGGAACTCGAGGCCCTCCCCGGCAAGTGCCGCGGAGGGCCTCGCCGCTTTTGGCGCTCCGATCAACGGCTGATCATGAGCATCCCGGCGCGCGCGGCGTCGCGCCGGGACAAGGGAAAGGTTTGCCTTGCGGTCAAGGCCGTCCAGTGGTGAAGAGCTTGGATACTTCGCTGATAACGAAGAGGTCGTGGGTTCGAATCCCACCCCCGGTCCCATGCCGGGGTAGCTCAGCGGTAGAGCGCTATGCCGGCTCGCATGTTCCCTGGACGGCCTGCTGATCGTGAAAAATCGTCCGATGGTGAAGGACGCGGATACTTCGTTTTCCAGGCGACCGCCACCGACCGGTGGCTCCGCGCTCCGCCAGTTCCTCGGACGGCTTTGGAAACTTGGGAAGGAGAGAGACTGCAGATCGATAGTGCGCAGATTGCGACGGCACTCGGGTACGCCCTTGAAACGGCCCGTGTGCCAACCGGTGGATGGTGAAGCTTGCGGATACTTCGACCGAGAGGATGAGCCCGCGGCAAACGATTCCTCCGCCGGAACCATGAGTGCGGAGAAAACGAGGAGTTGAGAGCGAAGGCGACGGAACGGCAGCACTGGCAACGGTGCTGTCGATGCCCGATGGTGAAGGCGACGGTTACTTCGGTGGTCACATGGGTTCGAATCCCAGCCCGACGGCCGCAAGGCTCAGGGCGTGAGACCGCGCCGACCTGTTCCCCGGGCAACTGGGATCGAGCGAGACAGCCGGGCGTCCCTCCCTCCGGCCGACCCGCTCGAGGCCGATGGTGAAGGCAACGGTTACTTCGGGACCCGGCGCCCGCAAGGGCATGAAGGTGAAAACCCTTCCCCTGTCGCCAGATCCGTCAGGGTGGCGGAAATCACAGACGCACCGGGATATAGTCCGTGCCGCAGGTTCCTCGGCCACACGTCTTTGAGCTTGAACAGGAGTATGACATGCGACTGAACATCCTGAAGCGCAAGCAGAAGGGCGCACGGACCCACGAGGGCGCGCCAGCCGTCAAGCCGTTGACCGACGAGCAGCAGCTGCGCCGCTCGCTCCTCTCCTCGATGCTGTGGGAGGACGAGTTTTACGAGGACGGCGAGACCATCTCGGCGCGCATCTGCGATACGGCGGCGCGCGTCGACCCGGAGATCGTCGCCAAGCTCGCGATCGAGGCGCGGACCAAGATGAACCTCCGGCATGCGCCGCTGCTGCTGCTGACCGTGCTCGCCCGTACCGGCGCCAAGCGCGAGAAGATCGTCGCCAACACGGTCGCGGAGGTGATCCAGCGGGCGGACGAGCTCACCGAGCTCGTCGCCATCTACTGGCGCAATGGTCGCAAGCCGCTGTCGGCACAGCTGAAGAAGGGGCTCGCCCGTGCCTTCGAGAAGTTCGATGCCTATGAGCTGGCCAAGTACGACCGGCCCGGTCCCATCCGGCTGCGTGACGTGCTGTTCCTGGTGCATGCCAAGCCGAAGGCGGCCGAGCAGGCGGAGACCTGGCGGAAGCTCGCGGCCAAGGAGCTCGACTCTCCTGATACCTGGGAGGTCGCACTCTCGGGAGGTGCCGACAAACGTGAGACCTTCGAGCGCCTCCTGCGGACCGGAAAGCTCGGCTATCTCGCCCTGTTGCGCAACCTTCGCAACATGGCGGAGGCCGGTGTCGACGAGGATCTCGTCCGCAGGGCGATCGGGGAGCGCAAGGGAGCCAAGCGCGTCTTGCCCTTCCGCTTCGTGGCGGCGGCACGCGCAGCACCTGTCTTCGATCGCGAGATCGACGAGGCGCTGCAGGCCGTCATCGCGGAGCAGCCGAGGCTGCCGGGCAGGACCATCGTGCTCGTCGACGTGTCGGGCTCGATGGACTACCGCCTGTCGCAGCGGTCAGACCTGTCGCGGATGGATGCGGCGGCGGCATTGGCGTCGGTGATCAACGGCGATACGCGCGTGTTCACCTTCTCGAACGACGTCGTCGAGGCACCGGCTAGGAAGGGCCTCGCCGGCATCGATGCGATTGTCAAGTCGCAGATGCATGGCGGGACCTATCTCGGCAAGGCGGTCGCCCATGTGAACCGCCTGAAGCACGACCGGTTGATCGTCGTCACCGACGAGCAGAGCCACGACGAGGTGCCGGCCCCTGCCGCGGCGAAGGCGTACATGATCAATGTCGCCTCCTACCGCAATGGGATCGGCTACGGCCGCTGGACGCATCTCGACGGTTTCTCGGAGCAGGTGCTCCGCTACATCGCCGAGTACGAGCGTCTCTATCACTGAAACCGGCGGCGTCGGCCAAATGACTGGCGCCGCTGCTTTTGGCCCCGGCCCGGCAGTGCTACAACCCGCTTCATGCCCTTCCTGCTCCTCGGCCTCTTGATCGTCCTCGCGCTCGCGACGCTTCCTCAGATGTGGGTCAAGCGCGTCCTCAAAGAGCATTCCCGTGAGCGTGCCGACATGCCGGGCACCGGCGCCGAGGTGGCCCGTCGAATTCTCGATGCCAAGGGTTTGCATCATGTGAAGGTGGAGGAGACGAGATCCGGCGACCACTACGATCCCGACACCAAGACGGTTCGTCTCTCGCCCGATCATTTCGGCCGGCGCTCGCTCGCCGCCGTCGCCGTCGCCGCCCACGAGGTCGGCCATGCCATGCAGGACGCTGCCGGCTATGAGCCGCTCAAAAAGCGCACGGCCGCCGCCAAGGGCGCAATGAGCGCCCAGCGGCTCGGCGGCATGCTGATGATCGCTGGACCGGTCCTCATGCTCATGACGCGGAACCCGATGGTCATGCTGGCGGACATGGCCGTCGGCATCCTGATCCTCGGCTCGAACATCGTCATGCATGTGCTGACGCTGCCCGTCGAGTTCGATGCGAGCTTCCGGCGCGCCTTACCGGTGCTGCGGCAGGACGGTTATCTACGTGCCGAGCACCTGCCGTCCGCAAAACGGATTCTGAAAGCCGCCGCATTCACTTATGTCGCTGCTGCGGCCATGACCTTGCTCGATGTGGCAAGATGGTTTCGCCTATTGCGATTCTAACGTGTCCGACCGGCACGCGCGCGGCTTTCGCTTGCGCTGACGGCGCCACCTGACATAATTCCGCGACAATAGAAAATGGGGCTGAGTAGACCGTATCGTCCATCCCCCGGTGGCGATGAGGTCTTGCCTAAGGAGCTGTTCGTGGAGCTGGCTCTTGCCGAGCGCCTTCTGGCATTCGGCACCGCGTGGGGCCTTTGCGAGACGCCGACATCCGACAAGCCGTCGAAGCGGGTCTCGCCGGAGGTCTTCGAGGTCTTCGCAACCCACGTAGTGCTGAACGGGCTCCGGCATCTGGAGCTTGACCGGAACGATATTCTCGCGCTGATCACAGGCGGCGCCGACGATGCGAAGCTCGATGCGGTCGGCCTGTTCATCGACGGGGTGCTGATCCTCAGCGAGGAGGATCTGCTCTCAAGCCTCGATGCCATCGACGAGAGCTCCAAGATCGAGTTCATCTTCATTCAGGCGACCTTGATGCCCAACCTTGCCCAAGGCAAGGTCGAGAAGACCTGCACGGGCATCTCGAACTTCGCCGCCGAGACGGCGATGCTGGCAGAGAACCGCCAGGTACGTCACATGCGGCGACTGAAGGAGCAGCTGCTCGAAGGCCTGGAACAACGCGGCATCAGGCTCAAGCCGGCCTGCACGCTCTACATCGTGTGGCCGTCGTCGCAGGCTCTCCTCCGGCCCGATCATCACGGCATTCTCGAGCTTCGCCGGCGCGATATCGAGAGGCTGGGCCGTTTTCAGAGCGTCGCCCTCAGACTGGTCGACGGTCCAGAGCTCCTGCTGCTCGCCGACCGAAACGACCGTCGGAATACCATCGAGCTCCCATTCTCGGAGCTGGCGACCTTCGACGACGCGCCGACGCGACCCGGGACGGAGGTCGACAGCTGGATCGGCCGCATCGTCGCATCCGACCTCATTCGGGCCATTCAAAGTCCCGAGGGAACGCTCCGCAGCGAGCTTTTCACCGACAATGTCCGGTTCGATCTCGGCGAGACCGGTGGCAGCGTCAACGAGGCGATCGGCCAGACCCTCGAGAGCCCGGCGCGCCGCCGCTTTCATCTCATGAACAACGGTCTGACGCTCGTCGCCCGGGACGTGCGCCCGTCGGGACCGCTGTCGCTCACCTGCCGTGATCTGAAGATCATCAACGGCTGCCAGACCACCTACAGCCTGTTTCGTCACCAGGCGGCCCTCGATCCGAGCGTCAAGGTGCTGGCCAAGATCATCGCCACCGAGGATCGCGAGCTGGTCGATCGCATCAGCGTGGCGAGCAACCGGCAGACCGCCATTGCCCCTGTCCAATTCTTCAGCCGCCTACCCTTCGTACGGCGCCTGCAATTGCATTTCGACGCGCTCGAGGACGCCCATGGCCAGCGCGTGATCTGGTTCGAGCGGCGGCGCGGCGAGAGCTTCGAGTGGAAGCGCGAGAACGGCCAACGCGTCATTGATGTCGAGGACATGATCCGCGCCTACGCCAGCGCCATCTTGGAGCGGCCCGAGCTGCCGCAAAATGGCGATTGGCGGACATTGCGATCGCTCGTGCCGGACAAGATCTTCCATCGCGACCACGACGTCGAGGTCTACGAGATCGCTGCCTTGCTGGCATGGCGGGCGCGCGAGCTGATGCGGATGACCGAGCGTGGCGACGGCTACCCGGCCAAGAACCACCTCGTGCTGGCAATGCGGCTCATCGCCGATCCCCTCGGTCTGCGACCCGCGCCCATACAGAGATCGCCGAAGGATCGCCAGGGTCAGGCCTACGTCCGGCTGATGCGAGAGGCCTTGTTGTCAGATCGGCGGGCCCGGGAGATCGCCCGTCAGGCGCATGCCGTCGTGGTCGCGGTCGCAAGCGGTATGGGCGGTGACTTTAACGCCAAGACCTTCCAGGCGGTTGACGCCACGCATCGCGTCGTGGATATGGCTGGTCGCAGGGACGCCGCCGAGTAGCGGAAAGTCCAACGGAAGCGATCATGTCAAACGCCAGCAGGCCTGCGAAAGCACGGCGCAACACACCGAAGGCCGGGCAACCCGCTCGGGCCGGAGCAGCCCGGGCCAGGTCACCGAAGGTGGGCTTCGTCTCGCTCGGTTGCCCGAAGGCACTGGTCGATTCGGAACGCATCATCTCGAAGCTCCGGGCCGAGGGCTATGCCATCGCCCCAGACTACGCGGGTGCCGACGTGGTCGTCGTCAACACATGCGGCTTTCTCAATTCCGCCAAGGAGGAGAGCCTCGAGGCCATCGGCGAGGCCATCGCCGAGAACGGCAAGGTCATCGTCACCGGCTGCCTCGGTGTCGAGGAGGATCGCATCCGGAACCGCTATCCCGATGTGCTCGCCATCACGGGCCCGCACCAGTACGAGGCCGTCGTTGGCGAGGTCCACAAGGTCGCGCCGCCGCTGCACGATCCGTTCGTCGATCTCGTACCTCCCGAGGGCATCCGCCTGACACCCCGCCACTATGCCTATCTGAAAATCTCAGAGGGCTGCAACAACGCCTGCTCTTTCTGCATCATTCCAGATCTTCGTGGCCGGCTCGTCAGCCGCTCCTCGGCAAGCGTGATGGCGGAAGCCGAGCGTCTGGTCGATGCCGGCGTGAAAGAGCTTCTGGTCATCTCGCAGGACACCAGCGCCTATGGTCTCGACATCAAATACCGGCCGAGCCCCTGGAAAGGAAACCAGCTCGCCGCTCGATTCCTCGATATTGCCGAAGCGCTCGGCCGGCTCGGCGCCTGGGTGCGCCTGCAGTATGTCTACCCCTACCCGCATGTCGACGGCATCATCCCTTTGATGGCCGAAGGCAAGGTCCTTCCCTATCTGGACATCCCCTTCCAGCATGCCAGCCCGAGTGTTCTCAAGGCGATGCGACGGCCGGCCCATGGCGAGCAGACGCTCGAGCGCATCGCCGGCTGGCGGCGCGACTGCCCGGACCTCGCCATCCGCTCGACGTTCATCGTCGGTTTCCCGGGGGAGACCGAGGCCGCCTTCAACGAGCTGCTCGACTGGCTCAAGGAGGCCCGCATCAACCGCGTCGGCTGCTTCAAATACGAGAATGTCGACGGCGCGCGGGCAAACGACCTCCCCGGTCACGTGCCGGAAGAGGTGAAGGAGGAACGCTACCATCGGCTGATGTCCCTGCAGCAGGAGATCAGCGCCAGCCTCATGATCGGGAAGGTCGGCCGGACGATCGACGTGCTAATCGACGAGGTCGACGAGGACGGCGCCGTAGGGCGCTCGATGTGGGACGCCCCGGAGATCGATGGCTCGGTCTTCGTCGATGATGCGACCGAGGCCAGGCCTGGCGATCTCATCAAGGCTCGCGTCACCGGTGCCGAGGCCTATGATCTCGTTGCGGAGCCTCTATGACCAGAGGGACCGCCGGACCGGAGATCGAGCGCCTGATCCAGCTGCTCGCCAAGCTGCCGGGGCTGGGTCCCCGCTCCGCCCGGAAAGCCGCCCTGACGCTCATCAAGCGACGGTCGGACTTGATGGCACCGCTCGCCTCCGCGCTCGCCGAGGTGGCCGAGCGGGTCTCCGTCTGCCCGACCTGTGGCAATGTCGACAGCGTCTCGCCTTGCACCGTCTGCCGTGACCCCGGCCGGGACGACTCGTTGATCGTCGTCGTCGAGGAGGTCGGCGATCTCTGGGCGCTAGAGCGTGCCCGGGTCGTCAAGGGGAGATACCACGTTCTCGGCGGCCATCTCTCGCCGCTCGATGGCATCCGGGCCGAGGATCTGAACATCGCTGGCCTGATGCAGCGCTCGGCCGACCCGTCGGTGCGCGAGATCATTCTGGCGCTGAATGCCACGGTCGAAGGGCAGTCGACCGCGCATTTTCTCGCCGAAGAGCTGCAGCGGGACGGGCTGTCGATCTCACGTCTCGCGCACGGCGTCCCGGTCGGCGGCGAGCTCGATTACCTCGACGAGGGCACGCTGGCCGCCGCCATCAAGAGTCGGCGTCCGGCCTGATGCCGCGCTACCGTCTCATCCTCGAATATGATGGAACGCCCTTCGCCGGCTGGCAGGTCCAGGAAGGCCAGCCCTCCGTGCAGGCGCGAATTGCCGCCGCCATCCAGGCCTTCACCGGCGAGACGGTCGTCGTGAAAGGGGCAGGTCGGACCGATTCCGGCGTGCATGCCCTTGGCCAAGTGGCCCATATCGATCTTGCGCGCGACTGGCCGACATACGTCGTCCGCGAGGCACTCAATGCCAATCTCCGTCCCGATCCTGTGGTGGTGCTCGCCGCCGAGGTCGTGACAGGGCGCTTCGACGCGCGCTTCAGCGCCATTGGCCGGCACTATCTCTACCGCATCCTCAACCGCCGGGCGCCGCCCGCGCTCGATCGCAACAGGGTGTGGCATGTCCCCAAGCCGCTCGATGTCGAGGCTATGCACCTTGCGGCACAGCATCTGGTCGGTCGGCACGATTTCACCACCTATCGCTCGGGCCAATGCCAGGCCAAGAGTCCGGTCAAGACACTCGACCGACTCGATGTGACCAGAGCCGGCAGCGAGATCCACATCAACGCCCATGCCCGCTCGTTCCTGCACAATCAGGTCCGATCCATGGTCGGGTCGCTGAAGCATGTCGGCGAGGGCAAGTGGCGGCCCATCGAACTCCGTGACGCCTTGGCAGCGCGCAACCGCGCCGCCTGCGGCGTCGTTGCGCCGCCGCAGGGTCTCTATCTGGTGGAGGTCAGCTACCCGCCCGATTGCCCAGACGTCACTTCAGGAGCAGCAATGGACACTCCAGAGTCTGGCTCAGCACCGTGAGCTCACGCTCGCGCGCCCGTATCAACCGCCCGAGATGAGCGATGGCGAAGCTGCCCTGATAGCGGATGACGGCCTCGGCCAAGACGCCAGCGGAACCTCGGCCGGCAGCCGCCCGGGCAATCTGCGCATGAGCGAACTCGATCGGCCTATCGCGTTGTGGCAGCCGGCCGATGGCCGAGTGCAGCGTCCGAATGCGCTCGGGCGTATCGCCGATCAAGACCAGGACGATGCCCTGATGCACTTCGGTCTGCAGCCTGTCGGCCACGGTCAGCAAGGCCGGCGCGCGCTCCGCATCCTCGATGGCGACGACCACCGGCCCTCTGCGTCGTAGCGACCTGGGGCCCGTGATCAACGCACCGGCAATCTCCTCCACCTCATTCAACAGATGCGACAGGCGCACCGCGTCGCCCGGATGGAAAGGCTCGTCCAGAGCGAGCAGCGCGCCGGGCTCAAGCGCCCGCTCGAGCGCCGCAGCGGGATCGTCGCGGACGACCTCGAAGTCGAGATCGATGCCGGCCATCGCCGCGAGCTGCCTCAGCTCGCGATGGGCCGAGGCCGCCGCCAGTCGGAGGTCCGCCTCGACGCGCTCCGATGTCAGGGCATTGCCGCGACGGGAGGCCACGGTCACCTCGCGGGCACACGATAACGCAGCGAGCGACACTAGCTCGCTACTCTCGATGAAAACGCTCGACAAGCGCTGCTCCAGCGCGCGGGCGGCCTCGACCGCCGCCTGCAACGCAAGCCGGCTCGGCGCGGTCGAGCGCAGACGCAGGGTGATCCTGGCTGGTCGGCGCGGCGCATCGCTCACGAGTTGTTCCTTTCCGTGTCGTTCTTGGTCAGGAACTGGTGGCGGGTCAGCGCATAGGACCGCAATCTCGACTCGACACGGCCGTTGACACTGTCCTTCGGAAACTTCCCATCCTTCTCGCGCTGACCGGCCGGCAGGCCTGTCAGAATCTCGATACCCTCGTCGATCGTCGCCACGGAATGGATTTGGAACTGTCCCGTGCTGGCGGCCTCGACAACATCCTCGCGCAGCATCAGGTGCTGCACGTTGGCCATCGGAATGAGCACGCCCTGCTCGCCCGTCAGTCCCTTCTGCTTGCAGACGTCGAAGAACCCCTCGATCTTCTCGTTGACACCGCCGATCGCCTGCACCTCGCCAAGCTGATTGACCGATCCTGTCACGGCGAAGCTCTGCTTGATCGGCACCTCGCCCAAGGCCGAGAGCAGCGCGTAGAGCTCGGCGGACGACGCGCTGTCGCCATCGACACCGCCGTAGGACTGCTCGAACACGAGACTCGCCGCCATGGCGAGCGGCACATCCTCGGCAAAGCGCCCGGCAAGATAGCCCCAGAGGATCATCACGCCCTTGGAATGCAGCGGGCCGCCGAGCTCAACCTCGCGCTCGATGTCGGTGACCTTGCCGGCACCCAGGCGAACACGAGCCGTAATGCGGCTTGGCCGACCGAAGGCGAAATTGCCGAGCGACAATACGCTCAGACCGTTGATCTGGCCGACTTTGGAGCCGCTCACATCGAGCAGCATGATCTCCCGGGCAAAGCTCTCCTGCGTCTTGTCCCGGGCCCGGTCGGCGCGCTGGATCTGCTCTTCGACCGCCTGCGAGATGTCGGCCCTCGAGATGGTGCTCCGGCCTCCCTCCGCCGCCCAGAAATCCGCCTCCCGGACGATGTCGGCGATCTTGCCGATCTCAATCGAGAGTTTCTCGTTGTCATCGGCGATGCGGGAGGCCTCCTCGATCAACCGCGCAACGCCCGAAGCGTCGACGTGGCGGACCCCGTGCATGGCCACGATCGAGGCGATCAACCGGGCGTAGTCGGCGAAGTTCTGCTCGTTACGGTCGATCGTCTCGTCGAAATCGGCCTGCACCTTGAAGATGCGGGCGAAGTCCGGATCGGCCTGCATCAACAGGTAGTAGAGCTGCCGGTCGCCGAACAGGATCACCTTGACGTTGAGTGGGATCGGATCGGGTTGCAGGGATTGCGTAGTGATCAAGCCCATGCCGTCGACCGGCGGCTCGATCTTGATCTCGCTCGACTTGAGCGCCCGCTTGACGGCCTCATAGGCATAGGGGCTGGTCAGGAGCTTGCGCGCGTCGAGGAGCAGATAGCCGCCATTGGCGCGATGCAGGGCGCCGGGGCGGATCAGCAGGAAGTCGGTGAGCAGCGCCCCCATGCGCGGGATGTGCTCGACGCGGCCGATGAGATTGCCGTAGGTCGGATTGATCTCGTCGACGATCGGCGCGCCGGAATTCTGGCCGCCATTGCCGACCATGACGTTGACCATGTAGCGGCGGAAACGGACGTCGCGCTCGGCGTCGAAGGCCTGCGCCACCAGCTGCGGCCCAGCCTCCTCCTCGCCCTGGCCCAGGAAGAGACCCACATTGCGAATAAAGTCGCCGCGCACCTCGGTAAGGTAAGCCGTCACGACGGGGAGATCGGCGAATTCGGCCTCGACATCCCCGATGGCTTGCCGGACGACGATCTCCGCCATCTCCTCGTTCAGCGCCTGGAGCCTGTTCCGGTGATCCTTTTGAGCCCGGGGCATCTGCTCGAGGATGGTCTCGAGCTCGCGCTGCAATGCCCCGATCTTCGCCTCGAAGGCCTCGCGCGTCTCCTTGGGCAACGACTCGTAGACCTCGGGCTTGATTACCTTGCCCTCGTGCATCGGGGCCATGGCGAAGCCAGTCGGCGTCCTGAGGAGAGCAATGCCCTCGGACTTGGCATGTTCGTTGAGCGTCTCGAAGGCGCCCTCCTGGCCGCTGCGGACCTGTTCGTCGATGGCGCGGCGGCGGCTCTGATACTCGTCGCTCTCGAACATGGCCGGAAGCGCCGTCTTCAGCTCCTCGACCGTCTCGATCATGGCACGGGCGAGGCGCTCCGCCCGTCCTGTCGGCAAGCGGATGGCCTTCGGCTTCTCCGGATCCGAGAAATTGTTGACATAGACCCAGTCGCTCGGCGGAGCCTCGGCGCCGGCCTTCTCCTTGAGAAACGACTGCACCGCCGTGCTCTTGCCGCTCTCGGGCGGACCGAGCACGAACAGGTTGAAATCGCTTTGACGAATGCTCACGCCGAAACGAATGGCGCGAAGTGCCCGGTCCTGACCGATCAGGCCCTGCACCGGCTCGAGTTCTGCCGTCGTCGCGAATCCCAATCGCGACGGGTCGAAGGTCCGGCGAAGTTTCTCGACCGGCACCCGTGTCGATCTCGCAGGATCTGCGCGTTTCGGTCCGCCGCGGTTCTTGAACAGCATAGGTCTTGCCCTCGGTCCTGCCGGTTGCCCGGCCGATCGGACCTCTCTACCGTGAGCGAGAGACTGAAATATACTTTAGCTTAGAAGACCGGACGGGTATTGAAAAGCTTCCCCGCCCGTCGGTCGCTCAGATGGGTGGGCACCGTCGGGGGCGTCGGCTGTCACAACGTCCTTCGGCCGGATAGGGTTCCGTTTCATCGGATATTGGTTCAGACGAAACCCGACGGAGAGCAATGCATGGTACTCGTGAACTTGCCTCGGAGCTCGCCGCTGATCGATGGACGCCAGTCCGAGCGCGCGCTCGCCATCTGCCGAGGCACGCGTCGCATGCTCGCTACACTCAACATGACGACACTGACCGAGCTGTCGCTCGCCGACGGCCGGCGGGCCGATATCGTCGCCTTGTCGCCATCGGGCGATATCTGGATTGTCGAGATCAAGTCGTCCATCGAGGACCTGAGGGCCGACCAGAAATGGCCGGACTATCTCGACTGGTGCGATCGCTTCCTGTTCGCCGTCAACACCGAGTTCCCGGTCGATATTCTGCCACCCGACACCGGATTGATCGTCGCCGACGGCTACGGCGCCGAGCTGATCCGCCCCGCTCCGGAGGCCCGTCTGGCTGGCGCCCGGCGAAAGGCCGTTACACTCCGCTTTGCGCACGCGGCCGCCGACCGGCTGCACACGCTCTGGGATCCCGAGCGAGGCCCTGGAGTCGCATAGCCGCAGACACAGGCCTGCTACTTCGGCGCACGCTTGGCCAATATACGCTGCAGCGTGCGGCGATGCATGTTGAGGCGGCGTGCGGTCTCCGAAACATTGCGGTTGCAGAGCTCGTAGACCCGCTGGATATGCTCCCACCGGACCCGGTCGGCCGACATCGGATTCTCGGGCGGCTCGGCCTTCTGGTCGGTGCGCGCCAGCAGCGCATTGCAGATATCGTCCGCATCCGCCGGTTTAGACAGGTAGTCGACCGCACCGATCTTCACCGCCGTCACGGCGGTCGCGATGTTGCCATAGCCAGTGAGCACGACGGCACGGGCCTCGGGGCGAGCCCTCGAGAGCTCCTCGATGACGTCCAGGCCGTTGCCGTCCTCGAGCCGCATGTCGACCACGGCGAAGGCCGGTGCACGCTCCCTGATCATGCTGTGAGCCTCAGCGATCGAGGCCGCCATGCGAACGTCGAAACCGCGCAGCTCCATGGCCCGGCCGAGCCGAGTGAGAAACGGCCGGTCGTCATCGACGAGGATCAGGCTATGATCCGCCGGAAGGTCGCGAATTGGGTTGATCTCGGTCACGCTAACAACCTCCTGTTGCGCCGCATCATAGACAAAGCACGGGCTTCTGGCCAAGGGGGCCATTAACCAAGTCGGGCGCAATCTCCGCCGGCCGGGAGACCTTGGCGGTTTGGGCAGCTCTCCGACCGGAGTCCGACCCTCGTGTCCCGTACCCGACGCTCGTCGGACCAGGCTCGGATCGTTGAACGAGCCTCGGTTTCGACAAGGATACGCGGCGCGTCAATTGCGTCGTGAGGCGTCATGCTCAGACGTTGGCCTCGGGTGGTCGCTCAGATGACGGGGCGGACGCCGGAACCCCGACATTAGGACAATGCGGCAGCGGTCGCCATGTCGTCACCGACGTCCGGTCGGTCCTCGAAGCTCTTGCGGGGCCAGGAGATACGCACCATGGCGCCCGTCATGGGCTCCGGCCGGTTGGCGAGCGAAATCTGCGCGCCCGAGCGCTCGAGCAGCGTCTTGGCAATGAAGAAGCCAAGTCCAAGTCCGCCACCTTCCCGCTTGCCACCGTTCGTCCTTTGCGCCAGCGGTCGCGTCGTCACATAGGGATCGCCGATGGCACCGATGAGGTGCGGCGGAAATCCGGGCCCGTCATCGGAGATGACGATGGTGACACGATCCTCGTCCCATTCCGCCAGGATATCGACACTGTCCTGGGCGAAGTCGACGGCATTCTCGACGATGTTCGTCAGGCTGTGCAGGATACCCGGCTTACGCTGTCCGACCGGCTCCTCGATGGCCGGCCCGCTGACACCCTTGGCCGGCCGGGCCCGGAAGTCGATCAGCTTGTCGAATACCAGGAAGGGCTCGATCGCCTCCTCGATCAGGTGCGAGACGGGCAGGTGCTTGTGGAGGGGATCGCCCTCCTCGCTGCGGGTCGTCAGGGTCGTCAGAATCTCCCGGCATCGCTGCGCCTGGCTCTTCAGAAGCGCGATATCCTCGCCGATCGGCGTTTTCGGATCGACCTCGCGGGCAAGCTCCGAGGCGACGACCGTGATCGTCGCAAGAGGCGTGCCGAGCTCATGGGCAGCCGCAGCCGCGAGCCCATCGAGGGCATGCAGCTGCTGCTCGCGCGCCAGCACGAGTTCCGTCGCCGCCAGCGCCTCCGACATTTGCCTCGCCTCGCGGGCGAGACGTCGCGAATAGAGGCCCATGAACATGAGGCTGCACAGAATGGAGAACCACATGCCGAGCCGGTAGAGCAGCGGCAGCTCGAAAGTCACGCCGGGATGCCACGGCAATGGCTCGTGATAGCGGACCAGCAGTGCGGAGGCGACGAGGGAGGCGACACTGATGGTCAGCGTGCTCTCCGTCGGCAGGGTCGCCGCCGAGACCGTGACCGGAGCCACCAGCAGAAAGGAGAACGGGTTCTCGAGCCCGCCGGTCAGATAGAGCAGGAGCGCCAGTTGCACGACGTCGTAGATCAGCAGGATCGTTGCGAACTTCACCGAGAGGCGGTGCCGGGCCGGGTATCTCAGCTGGAGGAAGAGATTGACCACCACCGACATGCCGACGACCGCAAGACACCAGGTCAACGGCAGATAGAAGTTGGCGAGAAAATAGGTTCCGAGCAGCGTGGTGCTTTGCCCGATCACGGCGATCCAACGCAAGCGCGCGATCGTCTGCAGTCTCAGCCGGCTGGTTGTCGCTTCAAATGCCGTATCTGCCATCCGTCCGTGCTCTTGCGGTTGGGGCAACTTCGAAGCTGCGACACTATCACGATGGCGTGCCGGGAGCTCAAGGGCTTGCCCTGGACGTGATCCAGGGCCATGGATGACCGATGCGCCTGAAATTGCTCGCCATCATCCTTGCTGCCTTTGTCGCCGGCGGAGGTCTCGCTTTGGCACTCCGCTCGAGCGATATGACGACCCAGACCGGCTCGGCCGCCATCGGCGGAGCCTTCTCACTGATCGACCAGGATGGCAGGCGGGTCTCCGACAAGACCTATGCGGGACGATATCTTCTGGTGTTCTTCGGTTTCACCCACTGCCCCGATATCTGCCCGGCGGGCCTGCAGGTCATGGGCGCCGCCTTGGACCAGCTCGGCGCCAAGGCGGACGGACTCGTTCCGTTGTTCGTGACCGTCGATCCCGCGCGGGACACGCCCGAGGTGATGAAGGCCTACGTCTCGGCCTTTCACCCCCGGCTCGTCGGCCTGACCGGCAGCCAGGCGGAGGTCGACGCCATGGTCCGGGCCTATCGCGTCTACGCCAAGCGTGTCGACGACCTTGGCAGCGCCGACGGCTACACCATGGATCACAGCGGCTTCATCTACCTGATGGACACGGCGGGTCACTATGTGACGCATTTTCGCCACAGTGCAAGTCCGGAAGAAATCGCCTCCCGAATCGCGCCAATGCTCTGAGTCGACAGAACTCTCGACATGTCCAGCGGTCCTGTGGAGAGTAATTGGCGAATCGGTGGATAACTGCTAGCCTGCCTGGAAATTAAATCAGCGGATTCAAGCCGATCTTCAACGACGGCACGGGGTGCTGCGTATCGACCAATAGTGTCTTCAGTCAGCTCTCAACGGAGACAATCGGGCGATGCTCTATCACTGGTTCGAGCTTGGTCAGGTTGCCTGCCGGCCCGCTCGTGTCGCTGCCGACACATGCCGACTGTTGCTCGGCCACCCGTTCAATCCCGTCGGTCGCACGCCCCTCGGTCGCAGCGTGACCGCCGCCTGCGAGGTCTTCGAACGAACCACGCGACGCTATTCGCGTCCAAGCTTCTCGATCACGGAGACGACAGTCGACGACGTGAGCGTCGCCGTCCGCGAGGAGACCGTGCTCGATTTGCCGTTCTGCCGGCTGCAACATTTCGAGCGTGAGATTTCCGAGCAGACTGCCCGTGCTCAACCTCGCATCCTGATCGTCGCACCGATGTCCGGGCATTTCGCGACGTTGCTCAGGGGCACGGTAAAGGCCCTGCTGCCGTTCGCCGATGTCTCGATCACCGACTGGCAGGATGCACGTGGCGTCCCCTATTCCGCCGGCCGCTTCGATCTCGACACCTACATCGATTACATCATTCGCATGCTTCGCCTCTTCGAGGGCGACGTGCACGTGCTCGCGGTCTGTCAGCCGACCGTACCGGTGATGGCCGCCGTCTCCTTGCTCGAGGAGGCCGGTGACGAGGATGTGCCGCTCAGCATGACGTTGATGGGCGGCCCGATCGACACCCGCATAAACCCGACCGCGGTCAACCGGCTGGCAGAGCAGCGCGGCCTGGACTGGTTCGATCGCAATGTCATCACCACCGTGCCGTGGCTGCATCCGGGTCGCGGCCGCTCGGTCTATCCAGGATTTCTGCAGCTCTCGGGCTTCATGACCATGAATCTCGACCGTCACGTCGCGGCGCACAAGGATCTTTTCCTGCACTTGGTGCGCGGCGACGGCGATTCAGCTCTGAAGCACAAGGAGTTTTACGACGAGTATCTCGCCGTCATGGACCTTGCTGCCGAATTCTATCTGCAGACGGTCGACACCGTCTTCATCCGGCATGCGCTGCCAAAGGGCGGGATGACGCATCGGGGGCAGGCGATCGACCCGGCTGCCATCAGCCGGGTGGCCCTGATGACGGTCGAAGGCGAGAAGGACGACATCACCGGTGTCGGCCAGTGCCAGGCTGCCCATGCACTGTGCAGCTCGCTCAAAGCCGACAAGCGGCGCCATCGCGAGCAGGCGGGCGTCGGCCACTATGGAATCTTCAACGGCTCGCGCTTCAGCGCCGAGATCCTGCCTGACATCCTGGACTTCATCGGCCAGAACGACCATCGCGGGCCAATGCGCCCTGCTGTTCTTCGGTCGGCCAGACCCGGGAAGGTCATCGATGGCGGGCTGCCGACCGGACCGCCCGCGACACCGAGTTGAGTCCTTCCGATCGACCGTCGAACCGCCGACAGGCACCAAGAACACAGCAATGGGAAGTCCATCCATGCGGCGCAACTCGAAGCCTCGCAGGCCCCGAGAGCAAAACCTGAAAGTGGCCGGCATTGCCGAGCCGATCGTCGTCAAGCGCCATCCCGGCGCGCGCCGCCTGACCCTTCGCGTCTCGCACACGCGACGCGAGATCGTTCTGACAATGCCGAACTTCTCGAACCTGTCGGAGGCCGGGCGTTTCGTCTCTGAGCATATGGGCTGGTTGAAGCAGCGCCTCGAGGCGGTACCCGAGCCGGTAGGCCTGGCGACCGGCACCATTCTCCCCTTCAAGGGCGAGCCGCATCTGGTGTGCTTCCTGGGCCCGACACGGCATCGCCGTGTCGCTTGGATCGAAGGGGCGCGCGCTGCGCGAGAGGCCACACGCGAGGCGGACCTCATGGGCATTCCGCCCTCCCGCCGGCGGCCGATCGACCGATACATGCCGGTCCTCTACGTAACCGGTCACGAGGAGCATGCACCACGACGTCTGCGCGACTGGCTGATCGACCGGGCACGCGAGACCATTACCCAGCGGGTCGCGTTTCATGCCGATCGTCTGGCGGTCAAACCCCGGCGTGTCGTGATCCGCGACCAATCGAGCCGCTGGGGATCTTGCTCGTCGTCGCGCGTGCTTTCCTTCTCCTGGCGACTGGTGCTGGCGCCACCCTGGGTGCTCGACTATGTCGCGGCCCACGAGGTCGCTCACCTCAAGGAGATGAATCACGGACCGCGGTTCTGGCAGACCGTCGAGCGGACTTATCCGCGCGTCGAGGAAGCCAGGCTCTGGCTGCACCGGCACGGCGTCCAGCTGCATCGTTACGGCCTGGACTTCTGACGCACGGCCGAAAGCGGCTCGTCCGCTACCAGAAACTCTCGATCAGGTCGGCCAGACCGGACGATTGCGAGGCTGGGGCGGAGGGCGGGGTCGCGGCCAGCACGACGGTGTCACCGACAGCCGGGCGAGGCTTGACTCGCGGCAAGGGACGAACCCGCAGGTCGCGATGTGCCGCCATCATCAGAGCGCGCCAGATGTTGGCCGGCAGACTGCCGCCCGTCACTTTTCGCATCGGCCGGTTGTCGTCGTTGCCGACCCACACCCCGGCGGTCAATGCCGACGAGTAGCCGACGAACCAGGCATCGCGATAAGCTTGCGAGGTACCGGTCTTGCCGGCGATGTCGAGCCCCGCGATCCGGGCGGCCTTGCCAGTGCCGCCGGTGACGACAGCCCTGAGCATCTCGTTCATCTCGGCCAGCACATCCGCACGCACGACCCTTCGAGCGGCCGCTGATTTCTGCCGGAAGAGCACCTTGCCGTCGGCGGTGGTGATGCGGTTGACGACATAGGGCTCGGCAACCCGGCCGCCATTGGAGAACGGCACGTAGGCGGAGACGAGCTCGAGGAGCGTCACCTCGGATGTACCGAGAGCCAACGAGGCATCGCGGCCCAGTTTGGAGGTGATGCCGAGTCGATGCGCCCGCTTCGCGACCTCGGCCGGACCGGCCGCCAGCAGCAACCGCACGGCCGGCGTGTTGACCGAATTCGCCAAGGCGGACTTCAGCGTGATGCGCCCACGAAACCGTCCATCATAGTTCGCCGGTGTCCAATTGCCGACCTTGATCGGCGCATCTTCGATCAGCGCGTCGGGCGTGTCGCCGAGCTCGAGCGCGGTCAGGTAGACGAACGGCTTGAACGCAGAGCCCGCCTGCCGCCGTGCCTTGACTGCCCTGTTGAAGGGGCTCGTGGCGTAGTTGCGGCCGCCGATCAGGGCATGAACGGCCCCCTTACCATCGGTGAGGACGACGGCAGCCTCGTCGGCGTCCATGGTCCTGCCTTCGCCGGCCAGCGTTGTCGCCACCGCCTCGGCCGCGGCTCGCTGCGCTTTCGGATCAATCGTCGTCTCGACGACGATATGGCCGGTCCGGACAGACGTCAGATCCGGCAACGTCTCGAGCACCCAATCCACCACATGCCCGGCTCCGATCTCGGCGGCCAATGTGGTCGTATCCCGCAGGCCCATCGCCTTCTTCTTCGCCCTGCGCGCCTGCTCGCGATCGAGCATCCCCGCCTCGGCCATGCCCTCGAGGACATCCTTGGAGCGCTGTCGGGCCATGTTGCGATCGCGGGTCGGCGCGTAGCGGCTCGGCGCCTTGAGCAGCCCCGCGATTAGAGCCGACTGCGCCAATGTCAACTCCTCGGGCCGACGATCGAAATAGGTCTCGGCAGCTGCGGCAATGCCGTAGGCGCCGGAGCCGAAATAGACGCGGTTAAGGTAGAGCTCCAGAATCTCGTCCTTGCCGAGCCTCACCTCGAGCGCGAGCGCGATAAGGACCTCGTCGAGCTTCCGTGCCAGCGTCCGGTCGGGAGACAGGTAGAGGTTCTTGGCGAGTTGCTGGGTGATTGTGGAGCCGCCCTGCACGACGCTTCCGGCCCGCCAGTTGACGTAGAGCGCCCGGACGAGCCCGATCGGATCGACGCCGAGGTGACTGTAGAATCGCCGGTCCTCGGTCGCCAGCACGGCATCGATCAGATGTGGAGGCATGCGGTCGATGGTGACGTAGCTTCCGGTCGCCCCACGCGAAGCCAGAAGCGTGCCGTCAGCCGCCAACACATCGACCCGCAGCGTATCGCCGAGCACTGCTCCGGTCTCTGGGAGTTGCAGGGTCCGGGCCTTGTGGAGCACGAACCCGGCAAGCGGCAGCACCGTCAGCAGCACGAGCCAGATGGACAGTCCGAGTGCCCGAGAGAACAGTCGCCGTTGTACGCGCCGTGGCGAAGCTCTCTTCTTGCGCGACTTGCCGGACACGCCGGGCCGCTTCGCAGCGGACGCGGTCCGCCGGCGCGAGCTACTCATGGGAACACTGACCGTACCGAGATGCCACCCGCCGCCCTACCCAGCGGCTCGCCGTGGACGCTACCCGGTCAGGCTTAACGCGCCGTAAACGGTCACATCTCGTTTACTGAGCCTTGTAACGGTTGCGCAGCGTGCGATCGACCTTGTCGAGCAGGCCCGAGGCTGCAAGACCCGTCTGGACGGCGTTGGCATTGCCGGTGATGGGCGGAGCCTGCACGACCACCGGCGTGGCCGGCGCCGTCAATTGCGCGCTCGCCTTCTCGATCGTCGCCAGCCGGTTCGAGATGACGCTCAGATCGCCCGAGTTATTGAGGCGCCATTCGTCGATCGCGGTCGACAGCGTCTGCTGGGCGTGACCGAGAGCAACGAGCGCCTTGCGGATCTGCTCGAGCTCGCTGTCCAGAGTTTGATGTATGCTCGAGACGCTGTCGCCCTGGCCGGCGAGCAGCTCCTCGAACATGCGAATGCGCTCGATCGTCTCCGGATCGTAGCCGCCGCCAGCCGCGAGCTGAATACCGCCGACCCGCTCGACGAGCGTCCGGGTCTGTGTCTCCAGGAGACGTTCGACACTTTTCATGCGGTCGGCGACGAGCGCCTCGACGCGCTGCATGTCGAGCCGCTGCGCATCCATGTTCTTCTGCACCACCTTGACGTGCTCATCGAGCACCGAGTGCACACTCGAACTGTCGAGTGGGTCGCCCGTCATCAGGTCCTCGACCAGCGTCAGACGCTCGCTCACCTGGTTGATCTTGCTCGCCATGGTGGTGAATTGTGTCTCGAGCAGCTTCTCGAAGGCCTTGAAGCGATCGACCAGGCCGAAATCGAGGGTCTTCAACGCGGCGATCCGATCGTCGAGGGCGGTCGTGATCTGAGTGCCGGCTGTCTGCGCCGGCAGCCCCTCGTTCAACAGGCGCTGCACGGCGGCGATGTCGGTGCGCTGCGCCGTCACCATGTCCGCGATCGAGCGGACCCGGTCGGCGACAGTCAGGCGATCGTTGGAAAAAGAGGTATCGCCGACGAGCGCCGAGACGGCGCGCTCGAGCTGGCTGAGCCGCAGATCGATGGCATTCTGCACGGCAATGCCCTGGCTCGCCTGTCCGGTCTTGATGTCGGCCGCGAGCAGGCGGACCTCGCGCATCTCCGAGGTGTAGCGCTCCATGGCGGAGCGCATCTCGTTCATCGGGTCCGGCGCCTCGTCGAGATCGCCGGAGCCATGCTTGCGGATGAGACGGACGGCACGTGCGCGGGGATCGTATTTGAGCAATGCGTCGAGCACGTCGCGAACGCCGGTCGCTTTCTCCTCGCGGTGGCTGGCACCGGCGGCGGCGAGATACATGACCGTGTTGAAATCCCGGGATGCCTTGAGCTGGCCGATCTGCACGGTGTTGTCGACCGGAATCTCACTCGCCAGCACGGCCGCGCTCTCGCGCCTCAGAGCCTCGACATGGATGCCGCGATCCTCCAGCACCGAAGCCGCCGGCAGCACCCGGGCCAGCGCATGCACCAGATGCTCGAGCATGACCTCCTTGGCGCCGTGGGCGCGGGCCACCTCGTGGGCGTGGTGGCAACAGGCGAGTACGACCTCGTCCTCGTTGAGGTAGGCCGGCCGAAAGGCCATGGTCGTTCGCTTGGCGACGCCGGCGCTGATCGGATAGACCGGCGCCTCGACATCGGTGACATCGAGCGCCGCGCTGCTCAGATCAAAACCGCGATGCGCGCTCCGGCTGTTCGGCAGGGAGACACCGAATTCCTCGACCTTGCTCATATGGGGCACTCCTTACCGCCGAAATCCCACGCTACCCGCCTTCCAGCCCCCTGGCCGGCCGAGCCTAGCCGAGGTTCGGGGGCAAGGGAACTCCCTTGCCGTCGCCCGATATCGAGCGAATGCGCCAACTGATTAATCCGTATGGCGAAACTACGACCCGGTTGACCCGACGTGAGGCTCCGGGCTGTTTCTGCCAGTTCCTCTCAATAGCATGTTTCGTGCCGTCGGATAGCGGCTGTCCAGGCTTTGGGCGCTCCGCGCTATCGGAGCCCCGAGGCTTCCCCCGGGGCTCCGGTCGTCGCGGGGTCAATCCCACCACTTGGTCGGACAGGGGGCCGTCAGGATCTCGTTGCCCTGCTTCTTGATGATCACGTCCTGCTCGAAATTCGCCGCTCCCACCTTGGCGCGCCCGACCAGGGCCTCGATGCCGAGCACCATGTTCTCCTTGAGCGGCTCTTTTGCGGCCTTGACGAGCCAGGGTCCGTCGATCCCGAGGCCGATGCTGTGGCCGTAGCAGGGGAATTGCAGACTGAAAGCGTTGCCGCCCTGCTCGGGCTTGCCGAGCGGTGAGGGAAGGTCGTTGTCCGCCAGCCATTTGGCCCCGAGGAGCCAGAGGTCTCCGAATGTCATGCCCGGCTTGGCACCCGCAATGATGTGGTGCACGACGCCGGCCGATCCTTCGAGCAACTCGCGCTGGCCGGCCGTCGGCTTGCCGCCGACCACGGTCGAGCGCGCGAAATCCGTATAGTAGCCGTCGACCGGTCCCCATTGGTCGCAGTGCACCAGATCGCCTTTCTTGAGCTTCCGCTTGGAGTTCCAGTGAGGCACGCCCGAGGAGCCGAAATAGTTGCCGGCATTGGGACCACTCGAGATCGCCACGTCCTGCTGCACGCCACCGTTGGCGCAGAGCACGCGCATGCCCTCGCCGACCACTTCGGCCTCGGTGCGCCCCTCGGCAATGGCGTTCATCGACGCCTTCATCCACTTGACGCCGACGGCGGCCGCATTGCGCATCAGCGCCAGCTCGGCCTCGCTCTTCACCCACCGCAGTTGATCGACGATGTCGTCGGCCGGTCTGAAATCGAGCTTCCTGCCCGCGACCTTCTCCATGCGCTCGTAGGCGCTGTGAAGCAGCGAGTCGCGGCCCGCCAGACCGACCTTTGCCTTGAGCAGCCCGCGTTCCCGCATGGCCTCCACCGCCGCCTCGGCAACGTCGAGGGACACCCGCACATCCTTTACGGCGATGCGGTTCTCGGGGTCGTCGAGGTAGTCGGTGACGAGGATCGGATCGCCGTCGACCGGCAGAATGAGCGCAGCATGGCCACGGCTGACCCAGGGTCCGTCACCGGCGACGATCGGGAAGAGCGAGTGAAAGTTCGTGAAGTAGTAGACGTGCCCGTAGGCTTCGACGCTGTTGCCGCCACGCGACCAGACCAGAAGTCCCTTCAATCCCCGCTCCGCCGCCGCCTTGAGTGCCGCCCGGCGGCGCGATGCAAACTCGCGCGGCGTGATGCCGTCCGTTGCCATATGACCGTTCCCTTCGATGCTATCCCACTGGTCTGGTTTCACTATCGCCGTTGGACCGGCGATGGCAACCGACGAGTAATGCGGATCGGGGCGAGGCGCCAAGCGAGATCGGACGAGGCGCCATGCAGGTAGGACTGATCAGCCATTCGCGCCGCTTGGGCACGAGAGGCCGGCAACAGCGCCGGATCAAACGATGTCGACGATGGCGCTTCCGAGCCCTTCGAACCGCGCTTCCACCATGGCCGGTTCTGGAATGTGCGTGCCCGGCGAGATCGAGCCGAGCGTGACGATGTCGCCGGCCTGGAGCGGTGTGCCGCGGGCCACGAGATGATTGGCGAGCCATGCGAGTGAGATCAACGGATGCCCGAGAATATCGCGGACATGCCCGGCAAAGGCGAGCGCACCATCGACCCGGATCTCTCCGGGTGCGCTGCCGGTCAGATCGAGTGCTGGGAGTGGGTGCTCGGGCCCCAGCACGGCGCCCGCCGAATAGAAGTCGTCCGCCACATGCGTCTCGGCACCGACGGCGCGGACATCCGTGAAGCGGTGTTCGACGATCTCGATCGACACGAATACCGCCGCGATGGCCGGGTGCACGCTATCGCGGTCATAGCCGCCCGGCCGGCCCGGCAGCGCCCGGCCCACACGCACGCCGATCTCGCACTCGACCCCGAGATGACGGTAGTCGGCCCGGCGGATCGTTGCACCACTGTCATAGATGCGATCACGAAACAGCGTTCCGGCGCAGGGGAAGTGAATGCCGAGACGCTCCTGCATCACCTTCGCGGTAGCGCCGACCTTGTATCCGGCCGCCGGTCCGAGCCCCTCGCCGATCAAGGGCCGCGCCCGTTCCTGGATCGCGTAGGCCTGATCGAGTGTTCGCGGCCGGCAGGCGTCCGACAAGCCGTCGATCGCCCCTTCCGATCCCTTTCGCCGGAGCCTCAGGTCGGCGATGATCCGGGCGGCGGACTCGATGTCACCCGCCTTCAGGCCTCCATCGGCGATCATGCGCGGCCTCCATGCTGTCGCACTGGTTCGCAGATGTTAGCCCGTTCCCGGGTGCTCCCCAAGCCACGCCATGGCCCCCTTCGCGGCGGCGACGCCGGTCGACAGGCTGGCCTGGAGAAGATAGCCGCCGGTCGGCGCCGACCAGTCCAGCATCTCGCCGGCGAGGAAGACGCCGGGCCGCTTGTGCAACATCAACCCTCCATCGACCTCGTCAAGGCGTACCCCGCCGGCCGACGAGATGGCGCGCGCGATGCCAAACGAGGACGCCAGGCCGATTGGGACAGCCTTGATGGCGGCCGCAAGCAAAATCGGGTCACCCGGCAAATTCATACCGACACCCTCGCGCAGCAGCCCGATGGCAACGGGCGACATTCCGGCAGCCTTCCGAAGCCGGTTGGCGAGGCTTTCCTTGGCGCGGGCCTTAGACAAGCGGCCGGCCAGGGCATCGGTCTCGAGATCCGGACGGAGGTCGATCTCGATCTCTGCCGTGCCGTCGCGCGCGATGCGGTCTCGCAACCGCTCCGAAAGCGCGTAGATGGCGCCGCCCTCGATGCCGGCGGCCACGATCATCGCCTCGCCCATCACCGAGACCTCGCCATCGCTTACCCGAACGCGCTTCAGCGGCTGGCCGGCGAAGCGATTGCGAAATGGCTCCGACCAAGCCGCCTCAAATCCCATATTGGCGGGCAGGAGGGGCGTGATATCGATACCCTCGCGGGCGAGGATCGTGACAAAGCTCGCATCTGAGCCGAGCCGCGGCCAGCTGGCGCCGCCGAGGGCCAACACCGTTGCGTCTGTGGCGACGGAGACCGTGCCAGCCGGCGTCTCGAAGGTCAGCGCACCGCCGGACTCGATGCCGAGCCAGCGATGTCGAAGCCGCAGCCCGACACCGAGCTCGCCGAGCCGGACGAGCCAGGCCCGGAGCAGCGGTGATGCCTTGAGGGCCTTCGGAAACACCCGTCCGCTCGAACCGGTGAAGGTCTCGGCACCGAGCCCGTCGGCCCAAGCTTTCACCGCATCAGGCGGGAAGGCACGAATGATGGGAGCGAGCCAATCGGCCGCCGGACCATAGCGCGTGATGAATGTTTCGATCGGCTCCGAGTGGGTGAGGTTCAAGCCGCCTCGTCCGGCCATCAGCAGCTTGCGGCCCGGCGCGGGCATGCGGTCGTAGATCGTGACGTGATGACCGGCCGAGGCCAGCACATCGGCCGCCATGAGGCCCGCCGGGCCCGCACCGACGATGGCAATACTCCGCTTCAGATCGCGATCGGTCATGGCAGAGGCATAGAGAGGCCGCGACCATAAAGCAAAAGGGCTCCGGCATCCCGCGACGCCGAAGCCCCGATCGACCGTGGCGATGCCTCACTCGTCGGTGAAGGGACCGATCACGAGCTGCTCGATCTTCATCCAGTTGGCGAGCTGGGCATAGTTGAGACCAACCGCCTTGAGATCATAGGTGATGACGGACAGCGTCGGACCGACACAGGCCTCCTTGCCTTCCTCGTCCTTGACGGTCCGGCAGTTGTCCTCGACATCCTGGAAGTAGACGCGACCGTAGATGCCGGGCTTCGTCTGGTCCTCGGTCGAGAAGAAGGCATCGACCTCGGCTTCGCTGTTCTCACCGTCGAAGAAGGCCTCGTCGGCCTTCACCTTGTCCTCGTTGAAGCGGAGGCTGTAATCATAGTAGCCGGTGAAGGGTACCGACTTGCCGTCGACCTGGGCTGTGCCCTCCTCCTCGGCGAAACGGATCGAGCCGGTGACCTTGTCGATCTGGGCCGCATCGCCGATCTTGTAGGTAAGCTCGAGGCCGTTGTTGTCGGTCAGCCAGTTGCCGAGCTCGTAGTCGTAGTCGAGGCTACCGCGAACGGTCGTCTCGGGCAGATAGCTGAACGGCCCCTGCGCCAGCACAAGGCCGTCGAAGCCGAGCGGATCGGGGTTCTTCACCTGGATGGTGATCGTCTTGCCGTCGACGACGCGCGAATAAGCCTTCGTCACCTGTTTCTGCGCCTTGGCGAGCTGCTCCTTGAGCTCCCACCAGCGCGTCACCTCGCGGCCCTTGAGCACGCCGGCGAAACCCGAGGACGATTTCTGGCCCTTGACGATGTCGATGCGGAGCTTGCCGTTGGCCGGCAGATAGCGACCGCTGTCGTCGATGATGCTCTCGCCGCGCAGAATGGCCACGTCCTTGGCGATTTGCGTGCGGTTCTTCGGGTTGTTGACGTCGAACTTGACGCTGTACGACAGGCTCTTCTCAGGCGTGCGCTGGATGGTTCCGGACAGCACCATGAGATCGGCCACCTTGAGGCCATTGATGGTGTAGACGTCGACGCCGGTTGCCCCGCTCGCGCGTCGCGAGCCGAAATCGGCGACGATCTGGCCGATGATGCGGTTCTGGCCCTCGGTTACCGGTTGCAGGCCGGGACTCGTCTGCGCGCTGGCCGGCAGAGCGGCCGCCGACATGGCGAGCAAGGCAGCAAAGCCGACCGCGGCAGGCAGCCGGTACGACGACAGCGGATGGATCATGGAGGTCTCCGTCAAGGCGGTCAGCGGCTGTGGGAACCGCCCGCGCCCGATGAAGTGGGTAGCGCCGACGGTTTTGTGAAGGGGCAGGTCCGCAAGCTTCGGTCGAGGAGCGTTGCATGTCGCATATGTCACCAATCGACGGCAAAGCCTGTCACACCGGCATCCTGAGGCAAGTGTCCTTCGCGGTACAGCGTCTTTCTGCGACGTGCTTGACGGGATGCTGCCGCTCGCGCCATGCCAGGGTTGCTGGGCCTGCCGGCTGACGGACATTAACCTTGGTCAAGACCGCCTATCTCGCACCCGACGGCTTTCTCGCCGAGCTCATGGCCGAGCTTGGCGACACCGCCCAGACCGTTCATGGCCGACTGGTGCTCGCCGGAGGTCCGTCGCGTCCGATCGCTTGGTCCGCCAACGCCTGGCTCGAGCCGGTCCACCTGCCAATTGCCTCGATCAAGGACGCCGCCCGCCAGCTCCGGGCCATTCAGCGCAATTGGATGCCCTACGCCTTCCAGCATCACCGTCGGACGGCGCTGATCCGGGAAGCACTGCCGCATGTCAGCGCCAAGCCGCTGGCGTTCGGTGACCCGGCGCCCTCGGCACCGCTCGGCTCGTTCACCCTGCTCGAGCCGAACCTGATGCTCGCCTCCGCACGCTGCTCGAGCCCCTTCCCGAATGGCGAGGTGCAATTCGTCGAGGACAGGTCGGGGCCGCCCAATCGGGCCTATTTGAAGCTCTGGGAGGCGCTGACCGTGATAGGAACGAGGCCGGGCCCTGGAGACCTCTGTCTCGATCTCGGTGCCAGTCCGGGCGGCTGGACCTCGGTCATCGCCGGCCTCGGTGCACGGGTCGTGGCCGTCGACAAGGCACCGCTCGATTCCCGGATCGCCGCCATGCCGGGCGTGGTGGAGCGCCGCGAAAGCGCCTTCGGCCTCGAGCCCCAGGCGATCGGGCCGGTCGACTGGCTGTTCTCGGACGTCATCTGCTACCCTCAGCGGCTTCTGAGCCTGATAGAACGCTGGATGGACACGGGTCTGGCGCGTCGCTTCGTCTGCACCGTGAAGTTCCAAGGCGAGGCCGATCTCGATAGCGTCGCCGCTTTCAAGGCCATTCCCGGATCACAATTGATGCATCTCCACCACAACAAGCACGAGCTGACCTGGGTGAAGCTCTGATGAGACGCCCGCAAGCGCGAGCAACGCGCCACCGGCCGGCGGATAGGCCCGAGAAGGGCAAGCACCGCCGCGTCGCCGGCTTGGCTGCAGTGACGGCGCTGTTTCGGCATGCACCCGAGACCGTGGCGCGGCTTTATCTCACCGACGGAATGAAGGGCGCCGCCAACCCGTTCTGCCTCGAGCTCGCCCAATCCCGCAAACCGTTTCGCGTCGTCGGTGCGGCAGAGCTCGCGCGCATTGCCGGCACGCCGATGCATGGCGGCATCGTCGCGCTCGCCGAGCCCCGGCCGGTCCGCCCGCTCGACCTCGGCGAGGCGCAGCGCTGGGCGCGAGCGGGCGAGCCGATCCTGATGCTCGACGGCGTCGGCAATCCACATAATCTCGGCGCAATCGCGCGGACCGCCGCGTTTTTCGGCATCGGGCGCCTAGTGCTCTCCGATCACCCGGCCCAGGCCATGCCATCGGATGCCAGCGCGCGGGTCGCCGAGGGTGGGCTGGAGCTCATCGAGGTCTATCGCGCGCATCGCTTCGCCGAGGTGCTGCAGCGGCTCCGGCCACACTACCGGATCATTGCGAGCGCGCTCGAGCACGGCCTGCCGATCGACCGTATCGAGCCAGATCGCCGTCCCATTGCGCTCGTTCTCGGCAACGAGGAGGACGGGATTGCCAAACCGACACTCGCCGCCGCCGAGACGATCGTCACCATTCCGGGTGCCGGCGACGTGCAGTCGCTCAACGTGGCGGCGGCGGCAGCGATTCTGATCCACGCCCTTTGCGCCCGGCGATGAGCCACCGCACCCCAACCGACATTTACCGTCACCAGACGGACGGAACCGGACCATCTGGCTGAACTTGCCCCGTTCCCGCCCGTCCCGGCTTGCGATTTGCTCGGCCGATCAGAAATCAGCGGAAGGCAAGCCATGAGGGACATGCAGCCGGATTTCGATCTCATCGTCGTCGGCGCGAGCTTCGCCGGCCTGGTTGCAGCGCGAACGGCGGCCATGCGCGGGCTCCGTGTCGCCGTCATCGACGCCAAGCCGTCGGCAGGTGCCCGGGTGGCGACCACCGGCATCCTCGTCAAGGAGGCGGCAGAGGAGCTCGACCTGCCGCATGGCCTGACGCGCCGCGTGCATGGTGTCCGGCTCTATGCGCCGGACCTTCGATCGATTGACCTCTTCGCACCCGGCTACTTCTTCCTGACGACGCGGACGGGCGCGCTGCTCGACTGGCTCGCCGGCGATGCGCTGCGTGCCGGGGTCAGATTATATTTCGGCCACCGGTTCACCGGCGCCGAGCGACAGGTCGGGTCGATCCGGCTCGGCGGCCTCGGTCTCATCTGCCGCTATCTGATCGGCGCCGACGGGGCACGGTCGAGCGTGGCAAAGGCCTTCGACCTCGGCCGCAATGATCGCTTCCTGACCGGTGTCGAGGCCGAATATGACGGTCTCGACGGCGTCGACCCGCGGTTTCTGCATTGCTTCATCGACAGCCGGCTGGCGCCGGGCTATCTGGCATGGATCGCGCCTGGCCCGGCGGCCATGCAGGTCGGTCTGGCGACCAACGGCCGGGCGAGGCCGGACCTCGATCAGTTCCGCGCCAAGACTTCCAGACTCTTCGGCTTCGACGCGAGCCGTATTGTCGAGCGGCGCTCCGGCCGCATTCCGATCGGCGGATTGGTGAAGCCGTTCGCAGCCCCGGGCGTGCTGCTGATCGGAGATGCCGCGGGTCACGTATCGCCGGCCACCGGCGGTGGCATCCGTCTCGCCTTTCATTTCGGCCGGCGGGCCGGGCAGCTCGTCGCCGACCACCTGCAGCATCTCGGTCCGCCGCCGGAAGGCGTTATGGCGCGCGAACTGCCGCGCTTCCTCCTGAAACAGGCCATGCGCCGGGGACTGGACCTGACCCCGCCGAATGCACTGATCAATCTCGGATTGGCCATGGCGCCGATGCGCCAATTGGCCCAGCACATCTATTTCCATCGCCGGCGGAGTGGCCGGATGAGCTTCGCGGAGTTCACGGCACAGCTCGCCGAGGCTTCGCCTCAGTCAGCGCCCCGGAGTCTCGGCCTTGATGGCGAGAGCATGAATAGGACCCGCTAGCTCGTCCTCTAGAGCCGCGTTGACCAGGCGATGACATTCGATCCTGGACTTGCCGGCAAACGCATCGGCGACGATATGGACTCGGAAATGACTCTCTCCCGTGCCGGGCGAGCCGTGATGACCGTGGTGCAGATGCGATTCGTTGACGATGTCGAGCCGCTCGGGCCGAAAGGCCTGGGTAAGCTTCGTGCGGATGGCCTCCTCCACGTTCATTAATGCGATCCTCATCTTGCAGCGGGCATATTCGCCGGTTGCGGTATGGCCGACCGGCAACGTTCGTCGTCACCGATCTTGTCCCGGCGCGCGGAACTCCACATACTTAGGCACGATGAAACTCGATTCAAAATACTTCGACTCGATCCGGACGAAGGCGACGGAGGAAAAGCCGGCGAAACCTCGGACCGTGCCCTGCGCCTGGCCCGGCTGCACCGCGGCGGGAGAGTATCGGGCACCGCAAGGTCGGGGTCGGGAGGGCCGATATTTCCAGTTCTGTCTCGCCCACGTACGCGAGTACAACAACACCTACAACTACTTCTCCGGCATGAGCGATCAGGAGGTCGCCGCCTTCCAGAAATCAGCCGTGACCGGTCACAGGCCCACCTGGGCGATGGGCGCACGGGCGGCCGGCGCCGATCCCGTCGACCGGCTGCGCGCGGCGGGCCAGTTCGCCGACTTCGATCCCTACGAGCTGTTCCCGGGTAGCGAGGCGGCTGGACCCCAGGCAAACCAAAGCCAGAACGCATCGAAACCCGTCGGCAAGCTGGCCAGAAAATCCCTGTCCGACCTGCATCTTGGCCCGGGCGCGACCAAGGCTGAGATCAAGGCCCAGTTCAAGCTTCTGGTCAAACGCCACCACCCGGACGCAAATGGCGGAGACAAGGGGTCGGAGGACAGGTTGCGCGAGATCATTCAAGCCTATAATTACCTGAAGCAGGCGGGGCTGTGCTGATCTGCCTCGCATCGGCCGTCCTGGCCGGGTGTTAGCCTTTCTGGACCTCGCCTCAAAACCCATTGGAACGCGAAAGATGTCTCACGCGACAGCAAGCGGCACGCCCGGCATGCCGGACATGAAGGTCTCCGTCCGGCAGGTTTTCGGCATCGACAGCGATTTCGAGGTGCCGGCCTACTCGAAGGCGGACGAGCACGTGCCGGACCTCGATCCGGACTATCTGTTCGACAAGCAAACGACCTTGGCCATTCTCGCCGGCTTTGCCTACAACCGCCGCGTCATGGTGTCGGGCTATCACGGCACCGGCAAATCGACCCATATCGAGCAGGTCGCGGCGCGACTAAACTGGCCCTGCATCCGCGTCAATCTCGACAGCCATGTGAGCCGCATCGACCTGATCGGCAAGGACGCGATCGTCGTCAAGGAAGGCAAGCAGGTCACGGAGTTCCGCGAGGGCATCCTGCCCTATGCCCTGCAGACGAATACGGCGCTCTGCTTCGACGAGTACGACGCCGGCCGGCCGGACGTGATGTTCGTCATCCAGCGCGTGCTGGAGACCTCGGGCAAGCTGACGCTGCTCGACCAGTCGAAGGTCATCCGCCCGCATCCGGCATTCCGGTTGTTCGCGACGACGAACACGATCGGCCTCGGCGACACCTCCGGCCTCTACCATGGCACGCAGCAGATCAACCAGGGCCAGATGGACCGCTGGTCGATCGTCACGACGCTCAACTATCTGCCCCACGATGCCGAGGTGAAGATCGTCCTCTCGAAGGTGAAATCCTTCAACAAGAAGAACAAGCAGGGCGTCGTCTCGAACATGGTTCGGGTCGCGGACCTGACGCGGAACGCTTTCATGAACGGAGATCTCTCGACCGTCATGAGCCCGAGAACCGTCATCACCTGGGCGGAGAACGCCGAGATCTTCAACGACGTCGGCTTTGCCTTCCGGATGACCTTCCTCAACAAATGCGACGAGCTGGAGCGGCCGCTGGTCGCGGAATTCTATCAGCGCTGCTTCGGCGAAGAGCTGCCGGAGAGCGCCGTCAATGTTGCGCTTTCGTAGCAAGCTGGACGCGCTGCAGGGTCTGAAGCCGTTGACCGAGCCGCCGCCGCGCTATGCGGAGTGGATCGACTACTGCTTCGGCCGACTGCAGCGGTTGGATGGAACGGACATCGCCGATCAGCGCTTGGCGTGCGAGACGTTCCATGTCGCCGATACCGAGCTTGTCCCGCTGTTCGAAGTGATGATGCGTCGCTCGGGCGAGGATCTTGCGCCCTTCTCTGACGACGTTGTCGGTGGCGGACTGTCCTTGCTTCTCGACGGATCACTATCGGATTTCGGCTATCGTATTCGCAACGCGCGCGTCGCTGTCGAGCGCAAGGTCAATGCGATTTCGGCGATGCACTGTCTTTACGAGCAGGTCCTCGAACCACGCTGTCCACCGCTCCTCGGCCACCTGAACGAGACCGGACACGCCCGACTTTCGTACATCTGCTACATGCTCTGGGACGTGACCGCGCTGGCCTATTGGCCCCCGGAGGACGAGGGCGAGCCGCTGCCGCAGGCCGTCCTGGCCGTGCTTGAAAGAACTCTCGACAGCGACAACGACGCCGTCGTGGAAAGCGGTCTCCACGGCCTCGGGCATCTCGCCACCGCAGCACGGCGTCGTGGCATCATTGACCGCATGCTCGCTCGGCGCCCCGATCTCCGGCCCGATCTCAAGAGCTATGCGGAGGCTTGTTCCCTGGGGTGCATGCAATGAGTGCATCCGCCACCATCTGTGGCTCGACCCACCCTCGAACACCGGGAGCGAGCCATGTCCAAGACCCTATCTGCCGCCCTCACGCTGATCGGCGCGGCCCTGCTGGCGTGCCAAGGCGAGCCGGCATGGGCCCAGCCGCCGGCCCAGACCGCCCCTTGCAAGGTCTCGATCCCGGCCGTAGAGACGCTCGTACTCGAGGAGACGCTCGACCAGGTCGCCGCCAGGCTCGGCTGTCCGGGCGCACTGACGAGCGTTCACATCATGGCCGACGACTTGCGGCTCCACACCCGGGTCTGGCGGATCGACGCTTGGCCCTACGGCCGTCTAGAGGGCGAGTTCATCAACGGCGAGCTGCATGGTATGACCAAGACGTGGCTCAATCTTTCCATCAACTACTAGCTCCAGGATAGCCCGACAGGTCCATGGCCCAGCCGCCCAAACGCAAGGAAGCCCCGGTCGAGCCGTTCAAACGGGCGCTCGCCATTTGTGTCCGCTCGATCGCCGCCGACGACAAGATCGAGGTGAGCTATGCCTCCGGTCCACCGGCCATGGACGGCAAGGCAATCAAGTTGCCCGAGCCGCCGCGGATCCCGAGCAAGACCGAGATCGCCGTGCTGCGTGGACAGGCCGACAGCCTGGCCCTGACGGCCACCTGTCATGACCCGAAAGTGCATGCCCGCATGGCACCAGGCACCGGACCGGCGCGGGCTGTGTTCGAGGCCGCCGAAAGGGCACGGATCGAGGCGCTCGGCTCGCTCCGAATGCCAGGCATGGCCAGCAACATCGCCGCCAAGATCGAGAGCCACTACGGCACGCGCTACGCCGATGTTTCCGAGCGCGAGCAGGCGCCGCTCGAGGACGCGCTCGCCCTCATCGTGCGTGAGCGGCTGACAGGCCGCGAGCCGCCGAAGGGAGCCCGCAAGCTGGTCGATCTCTGGCGCCCGTGGATCGAGGAACGGGCCGGCGACGTGCTCGACGAGATGGAGGGGCTGGCCGAGGATCAACGGCTGTTCGGCCAGCGGCTCTCCGAGGTTCTGAAGGCGCTCGACCTCAGGGCCGAGGATGCGGATGGCGACGGCGAGGGAGACGAGGGTGAGCCCGAGGCCGATCCCGATCAGGAGAACTCGGAAGGCTCCGACGAGGGCGAGGACGAGGCGCAATCCGACCGCGCCAGCCAGCAGGAGATGAGTGAGGGCGAGCAGGGCGAGGACGCCGAGATGTCGGAGGACGGACAGACCGAGGCCTTCGACATCGAGGCGGACGGTCTCGAGGACGCCGACAGCGAGGAGCCGTGGCGGCCGAATTTCTCAGTCCTCGATAATCCGGCGGCCTTCGGCTACAAGGTCTTCTCCACCCGCCACGACGAGGAACTGGCCGCCGAGGAGCTTTGCTCGGCCGAGGAGCTGGAGCGCCTCCGTGCCTTCCTGGACAAGGAGCTCAAGGCGCTTTCCGGCGCCGTCGCACGGCTTGCCAACCGGCTGCAGAGGAAGCTGCTCGCCCAGCAGAACCGCGCCTGGGATTTCGATCTCGAGGAAGGCACGCTCGACGCCGCACGCCTGCCCCGGATCATCATCGACCCGATGCACCCGCTTTCCTTCAAGCACGAACGCGATACCGATTTCCGCGACACCGTCGTGACGTTGCTTCTCGACAACTCCGGCTCCATGCGCGGCCGGCCGATCATGGTCGCCGCCTGTTGTGCCGAAATCCTGGCGCGGACGCTCGAGCGCTGCGGGGTCAAAGTCGAGATTCTGGGATTCACGACGCGAGCCTGGAAGGGCGGCCAGGCCCGCGAGGAGTGGCTTGCCAAGGGCAAGCCCGGCAATCCGGGTCGCCTCAATGATCTCCGCCACATCGTCTACAAGATGGCCGACAGCCCCTGGCGTCGCGCCAGGCGCAACCTGGCGCTGATGATGCGGGAAGGGCTGCTCAAGGAGAACATCGACGGCGAGGCGTTGACGTGGGCCCACAAGCGTCTGCTGGCCAGGCCCGAGCAGCGCCGCATTCTCATGATGATCTCGGACGGTGCGCCGGTCGACGATTCGACCCTTTCCGTCAACTCCGGGTCCTATCTGGAGCATCACTTGCGGCAGGTCATTCATGAAATCGAAACGCGCTCGCCGGTCGAGCTCATCGCCATCGGCATCGGCCACGACGTCACGCGCTACTACCGCCGGGCCGTCACCATCACCGACCCATCCGAGCTCGCCGGCGCCATGACCGACAAGCTCGTCGAGCTGTTCGAAGAGAAGGCCCCGGCTCGGGCCCGGACGGCGAGCCCGCCGGTCCGCCGGACGAGCGGAAAAAAGTAGCGCGATGGTCACCGGCCGGTCTTGCGTCCTGAACCGATCGCGGTCGCGCGCCTGGGCTTTGACGCTCGGACTTGCCGCATCCTTCGCGACCCCGATCACCGTCGCGGCCGGCAAGCCCGACACGCTTCAGCTCAAGACGTCCTCGGTCGACATCACGGCCACGCCGATCTCTTCCTTCGACGGCAGCAGCTCGTCGCCGTCCGCAAAGCTCAGCTGGCGCGGCGGACTGAAACTCACTTCGGGCTCGAGCTATTTCGGTGGGTTCTCCGGCCTCGCAATCCTCGACAGCGGGCGCTCGCTCCTCTGCGTATCGGATGCCGGCTTCTGGTTGACGGCCAGGCTCAGCTACGACAACGGCCACATCAGCGGCCTGGGCGGAGGACGGGTGGGGCCGATCCAGGCGTTGAAGGGCCGGTCACTCGAGCGCCGCCGCGACCGGGACGCCGAGGCCATCAGCGTCGTCTCGAGCGGGGGAGCGAACGCACAGCTGCTGATCGGCTTCGAGAACAATGCCCGTATCGGCCGCTTCGATCTCGGACCCGATGGACTTTCGCCGCCCGACAGCTATCTCGAGCTGCCAAAACCTCTCGGTGCACTGCGGAACAACCATGGCATCGAATCCGTCGCCTATCTCGGCCAGGGCCCGCTCACCGGCAACGTTCTTGCCTTCGCCGAGCGCTTACGGGATCAGAGCGGCAACCAACTCGGGTGGATCTTCTCGGGCAAGCGCGCCCGCGAAATCAGGCTCTTGCCGATCGGCAACTTCGACATCTCGGATGCGACCGCGCTGCCGGATGGTGGCGTGCTCGTCCTCGAGCGACGCTTCCGATGGTCGGAAGGGATCAACATCAGGATCCGGCGACTTTCGCCAATAGACCTGCAAGACAACAGGCCAATCGCCGGGGAAACGATCCTCGAGGCTGGCAACGGTACAGTGCTCGACAACATGGAGGGCATCGCCGTTCATCGGAGCGAGGCGGGCGAGACGATCGTAACCCTGATCTCGGACGACAACTTCAACTTCTTCCAGTCCACCATTCTGCTGCAGTTTGCCCTTGCCGGATGAGGTCTGGAGCAGGTGCAAGCCGAGCGGACCGAAAAACCCGCACCCGGTCGTGAGCGTTGAACACGTTCTGACGGCAAACCTCGGTCCACTTTGCCTGAACGGGCTCTGGGCCGGCGGTGTTCGGACAGATTTTTCCTCCTCATCCACCATTCCTTTACCTCGCTCGGCAAGCATGCGGCCCGTTAGGGCAGCCCATGCCCGGGGGGAACGACCGTGAACGAGACCGCCGCCAATCCTGAGAAGCTGGCCAAGGCCAAGGAAATGGCACTTGGATTCATCGATCAGGCCTGGATCAACACGCTGACCCACCCGATGGTGATTTTCATCCTGGTGTTTGCGCTGGCGGTTCTGTTCCTCGCTCGGACCGGGCTCTGGCGCAGCGCGCCGGTCAAGTCGGAAGCGGTCGCCGTCGCGTCCGCGACTGTACCCAGCGAGGTGAAGTCCACCATGCCTGCACAAACCGCCGTCGCCGCCGTGCCGCCGGTTTTCGCCTTGCCGGTTGGCTCCGGCAGCTCGATCGAGACCCTGATCGCCCAGCTTCATGCCGAGACGACGGCGCGGACCGACCGCGCCCTTGCACTCTCGGAAGAGGCGCTCAACTTGCACGCCGCCGCACTCGATCAACTCACGAGAATGAACGATGCCCTCAACCGCCTCGTCGCCCAGGTCGATGGCGCGACGGCAGCAGAGGATCCGGTCTGAACGTCAGTCCTTCCGGGCCGGCGGCTGCGGCAGGGACGTGAACCCCTCGAGACCTTCGACCCGGCGGATCCACTTGCGAACGGCGAGATAGCCGTCGAGCGGCATGCCACCCTGCGGCGCCAAGGCGACATAGGGATAGATGGCGACGTCGGCCACCGACGGCTTGCCGGCGACCAGCCAGTCCTCGGTCGTCAGGCGCTGCTCCAAGAGCCTCAGAACCTTCTCGCCAATCGCCTTGCCGGCCTCGTAGTCACCCTGGCGGAACCCGAGCTTGATCGCTCTCGGGATGGCCAATCCGTGGAACACCTCGTTCGATGAGACCGCCAGCCACTGCTGGACCTTGCCCATGCCCTTGGGACTCTTCGGATACCACTTTCCCTGGCCGTACTTGCCGGCGAGGTAGACGAGGATCGCGGCCGAGTCGCGGATGATCACGCCGTTGTCGTCGAGCACGGGCACCGAGCCCAAGGGGTTGACCTCGAGAAAGTCGGGCTGCTTCTGCTCACCCGCAGCAAGGTCGACCGGGACCTTGTCGTAGCTGAGATTGAGCAGCGACAGCATCAGTCGGGCCTTGTAGCAGTTTCCCGAGCGCTCGATGTCGTAGAGTTTGATCATGGGGGCGGTTCCTCGCGAGGTGTTCTTTCCGGGAACTATAGGACAGCCCGTCCCCGCCGCGCCAGATCCCTCCCGCCGCGCTACCAGTGTTGCAGCCCGCCGGTACGGCAGTCGGTACCGTGGCGGGATGGTCCGTTGAGGGCGACGGAGGCGCCTACCGGCCGTAGCCCTCCGCCCAGCGCCGTCTCCCGTTCGTCGCCGTCGCGACCTCGGGATCCTGAACCAGGTAGAAGACGGCGCGCGGCGTCAGGTCGGTGATATTGAAGACGAGCTCGGCCCGGTCGTGCCGCGTGACGCTGCCGGAATGGAAATTGATCCGGTCGCGCGGCTCCTGCTCGACATTGAGCTCGGCGAAGCGGTCCGAGGTCGCGAGCCGCTCGCGGAACTGGGTGATCTGGTCGAAGGACAGGCCATCGAAGTATCCGCTCGGCTTGCCGGAGATCTCTTGCAGCTCGAGGCTGAAACCGGTCCAGCTCGACGGCGTATCGTTGATGACGATCTTGACCATGGCGATGGCGATGTAGCCGGAGAGAGCCAGACCACCATCATCGGTCTTGGATAGATCGGCCCGGATGGTCAGGGTCACGGGCTCGGTGCCGAAGATGCGCTCGGTCAGGATGATCGGGTCGCTGACGACTCCGGTGCCGCTGACCGCGAGGATCTCGAAGCCGCCCCTCTCGTCGGAGAAGGTCAGGAATCCAGCTTTGACGGTCTTGGCGGCCACGTCCGGAGACCATGCGCCAACGATCGCCGCTAGCGCCCCGGCCATCCATGACCCGCCCGTGCTCCGGACAATGACGCGCATGGCGCCTCCGTTTCATCCCGAAGCATGACCGATCTCGAAGCCTCGATCCAATATCTTTGTGGTGCTGTCGATCACGATTTCGCGGTTTCCGCCTTTGCGATCAAGCTTATGTTGGTGTAAGCGTCCCGTTCGGGCCCGGGGCCGCGGTGCTCCGCCCTTCCGAGACAGAGGACATGCAGGACACGGCCACCAGAGTGCCGGACATTGTGACGTTTGGCTGCCGGCTCAATGCTTACGAGTCCGAGGTCATGCGCGCGAACGCCATGGCGGCGGGGCTCGAGGATGCCATCGTCTTCAACACCTGCGCCGTGACCAAGGAAGCGGTCCGACAGGCCGAGCAGGCCATCCGCAAGGCCCATCGCGAGAACCCCGGGCGCCGGATCGTCGTCACCGGCTGCGCCGCCCAGATCGAGCCGGAACGTTTCGCCGCCATGCTTGAGGTTGACCACGTGATCGGCAACGGCGAGAAGCTTCGTCCCGAGAGCCTGAAGGCCCTGGGTCGGCCCGGCGGGCCCCGCGTACTTGTCAACGACATCATGTCTGTGAGGGAGACCGCCGGCCACCTCTTGACGGGATTTGGTGGCCGAGCGCGCGCCTATGTCGAGGTGCAGAATGGTTGCGATCACCGTTGCACGTTCTGCATCATCCCCTACGGCCGCGGACCGTCGCGCTCGGTGCCGGCAGGCGAGGTCGTAAGCCGCGTTCGATCGTTGGTCGAATCCGGCCACAAGGAGATCGTACTGACCGGCGTCGACATCACCGCCTATGGCAGCGATCTGCCCGGCCGGATGACCCTCGGCAAGCTCGTGCAGAAGGTCCTCAGCCTCGTGCCGGAGCTGGAGCGGCTCCGGCTTTCCTCGATCGATTCGATCGAGGCCGATGCAGCGCTGATCGAGGCGATTTCCGGCGAAAGCCGGCTTATGCCGCATCTGCATCTGTCGCTGCAGGCCGGCCACGATCTCACGCTGAAGCGCATGAAGCGCCGGCACAACCGGGACCACGCCATCCGTTTTGCCGAGGAGGTCCGCCGCAGCCGGCCGGACATCGTCCTCGGCGCCGACTTGATTGCCGGCTTTCCGACGGAGACGGAGGCCATGTTCGAAGGCTCGCTCGAGATCGTCGAGGCCTGCGGGCTGACCTATCTGCACGTCTTTCCATTCTCTCCCCGGCGGGGAACACCGGCTGCGCGCATGCCTCAGGTTGCGCGGCCCGTCGTCCAAGAGCGGGCCAGACGCCTGCGCGTGGCCGGCGCTCACGCACTCGAGAGGTTCCTCGACGGCGAGATCGGCACAGTCCGTACGGCACTCGTCGAGCGCCCCGGCATCGGGCGAACGCCCCAATTCGCCGAGATCAAGCTGGACCCGTCCGTTCCCCCCGGCAGCCTCGTCGACCTGACCGTCACCGGTCGCATCGGCCATCAACTTGTCGGGCAGGCGCTCTCGTGACCGCCGACGCCCCCAGGAAGCGCGGCTTCCTAAGCCGCCTGTTCGGCGAGTCGAGAGGCGAGCCGGCCGAGCCCAAGACCGAGCCGGCGTCCACCGCGACCACAGCGCCGCCGGTCGCCGAGTCGCCCGGCGAGACGGTCCCTGCCGTGATCGCCGAGATGCCGGCAGCGCAGCGGGGTTGGTTCCAAAAACTGCGCCAAGGCCTGACAAAAACCTCCTCCAAGCTGACCGATGGCATCGTCGGCGTCTTCACGAAGCGAAAGCTCGATCAGGCGACGCTTGAGGAGCTCGAAGATCTGTTGATTCAGGCCGACCTCGGATTGGAGACGGCGCATCGCATCTCCGAGCGCCTGAAGTCGGAACGCTACGCCAAGGAAATTTCCGCCGAAGATGTGCGCAGGGTTCTGGCCGAGGAGGTGGCCGAGGTTCTCGAGCCGGCAGCCCGGCCGCTCCTTGTCGATGGTGAGAACAGACCCCATGTCATCTTGGTGGTGGGGGTCAACGGTACCGGCAAGACCACGACGATCGGCAAGCTGGCGCACCGGTTCCGGGCGGAGGGCAAGTCTGTCGTGCTGGCCGCCGGCGATACATTCCGGGCCGCCGCCATCGACCAGCTCAAGATCTGGGGAGAGAGGACCGGAGCGGCGGTCGTCGCAGGGGCTGTCGGAGCCGATGCCGCGAGCCTCGCCTACGATGCATTGACAACGGCTAGGAAGGATCGCGCCGATGTCCTGCTGATCGACACGGCTGGACGGCTGCAGAACAAGTCCGATCTCATGGCGGAGCTGGAGAAGATCGTACGCGTCCTGCGCAAGGTCGACCCGAGCGCGCCGCACAACGTGGTTCTCGTGCTCGATGCTACGACCGGCCAGAATGCGTTGCAACAGGTCGAGGTGTTCGCGAAAATCGCCGGCGTGACCGGCTTGGTGATGACGAAGCTCGACGGTACGGCCCGAGGCGGCATTCTGGTCGCCATTGCAGAGCGCTTCGGGTTGCCTGTCCATGCCATCGGTGTCGGCGAGGGCACGGAGGATTTGCAGGCGTTCGATGCGGAGGAATTTGCGGCAGCGATCGCCGGAGCCTGAGAGGCAGTCAGAAAACGGCCTCTTTACAAAGTGAGAATAACATTATCGGATTGACCCGGCAAAGCAGAAGGCTGTCGTAGCGAGATGAAGCTTATCTACAAGCTGGTGCTGGAGTTCTTGCCGCTCGGGCTGTTCTTCGTCTTCACCGAGCGGTACGACGTCTATGTCGGCACCGCTGTCATGATGGGCACGACCGTCATCTCGATGGCGATCATCTGGTGGATCTGGCGCTCGATCGCCTTGATGGCCCTGATCACGGCGGCGACCGGCCTGCTATTCGGCGCCATGACGATCTACTGGACCGATCCGCTATTCGTGAAGCTCAAGCCGACCATCGTCGGCTTCCTGTTCGCCTCGATCCTGCTTGGCGGCTTGATGATCAACAAGCCGCTATTGAAGCCGCTGCTCGGAGAAGACCTCAATCTGACCGAGAAGGGCTGGCGCGCCGTCACCTGGCGTTGGATGTGGTACTTCATCTTTGTCGCTTTCTTGAACGAGGCCGTGTGGCGCGGCGCCAACCTGGTCTGGCCCGACGCACCGCGGACGGCGACGGAGTTCTGGGCCGCCTTCAAAGCCTTCGGTTTGATGCCGATCACGATCCTCTACGGCCTCTGGCAGATTCCGCTCGTCCGCCGGCATCGGCTGCCGGGCGCCCCCGTCGATCACACATTCGACGCCATCGCAGACTTCTTCGATGGCACCTATCGACATTCGGGCTCTACCGCGCGCGAGCCGGCGAGCCTCAGAGCCTCACAGCACGAAACCGAGTGAGCCAGCACCACGACGTCCGGCGATCGCTCTGGAGCGTCGGCGCCGGCCATTCTCCGGCCCGGCCTTCGATCAGGAATGATCGGGTTGCGGTCCCGTCAGTCGCCATGCGCGGAGCCTTTGCCCCATGACCGATAGAGAGACAACGAGCACTCGCGAGCAACCCGACGCGCAGCCCACGCCTTCAGGTCTGAAGCCCCTGCTCGAGTTCGGCCCCCTGCTGATCTTCTTCGCCGTCTATGCCTTTGCTGGGATCTTCGCGGCGACCGCGGCTTTCATTCCGGTCACACTTGCGGCTCTCGCTGCCGAGCGGATCCTGCTCGGCAAGGTGGGCATCCTGCCGTTGGTCACGGCCGTCTTCGTCGTCGTCTTCGGCGGTCTCACCCTCCTGCTGGCAGACGAGACCTTCATCAAGGTCAAGCCGACGCTGGTGTATTTACTATTCGCGGCAGTTGCACTTGTTGGACTCGCGTTCAATTGGGTTGTCTGGAAGCAGTTGTTCGGCGAGGTCTTCCAATTGACCGACCTCGGATGGCGGAAAATGCAGTTTCGCTGGGGCTGCTTCTTCCTTGCACTGGCCATCCTCAACGAGATTGTCTGGCGATCGCTTTCGACGGATGCCTGGGTAACTTTCAAGGTCTTCGGCGTATTACCCCTGACGTTTATTTTTGCCTTGGCGCAGGTGCCTCTCATCCAGCGGCACCCGCCTGTTGAATCCGGTGCAAACGGCAACAATTCTGCAACGAATGGGCAAAACAGGTCTTCCTCATTTCGATCATAAACGCTATACACTGCATTCGGGCAAATTTGACGAGATCGGCGCTCAATTTTGCCTCCAATTCGCGCCAAGCTTCATCGGCGACCATTTTGCGGCGACTACAGAGCAAATCGTGCAGCTCTGACGGCCCGCGTTCTCGGCAGTCGATTTGGCGCCCAAGGAAGAGGTCCACGGGACGACCATGAAAACCAACACATCGCTCGATGCCTCGCCAGTTCACCTGCTGCACAGGGCAGGTCAAAGGGCCGCCGAGATCTTCGATTCGGCGATCGGCGGCAAGGGGCTGACGCCTCGCCAGTTCGCCATTCTTCTGGCATTGTCCGAGAACGAGGGCGTGAGTCAGACTGATCTCGTCGAGCGTACGGGAATCGACCGGTCGACGCTTGCTGACGTCGTCCGGCGCATGATCAAGAAGGGTCTCGTGCTCCGCCGTCGGACGAAAGAGGATCAGCGGGCCTACGCCGTCCGCTTGAGCGAGAAGGGCCGGCAGGCCCTCTCCGATACGGTCGCCGCGGCCAACAGCGCCGACCAGCGGGTGCTCGGCGCACTACCTGCCGACAAGCGCAAGCTGTTCCTCGAAAGCCTGGCATTGATTGCCAGCGCCGAGATCCAGCGAGCGGCTTGAGTACATTTCGCGAAGGGTTGAATGACGAGAGGGCGCTGGGCCGAGCATCGGCCCAGTGTTCAATTTTTTGCGGCCGCCGCAATAGCCGGTAGCAGACCGGTCCTGACCGTCTCGTCCGTCAAGGGACCAACATGCTTGTAGGCGATGCGACCCTTCGCATCGACGACGAAGGTCTCAGGCACACCATACACGCCGAAATCAAGGGCCACCCGTCCTTTGGCATCCTGTCCGACCATGACGTAAGGATTGCCCAGCTTGCCGAGAAAGCGGCGGGCGTCGGCGGGGTCGTCCTTGTAGCTCAGGCCGACCAGCTGAAAGCCGGTTCGGGCAGCAAGCTGCATCAGAACAGGATGCTCCTCGTGGCAGGGCCCACACCACGAGGCGAAGACGTTGAGGACGCTCACCTGCCCCTTCGAGAGATCCTCCGATCGGAACCCCGGGACCTCAACTCCATCTCGCAGCAATCCGTCGACGGCCGGCAGTACGAATACCGGCACCGGCTTGCCGATCAGCGCCGATGGCAGCTTGGAGGGATCACCCGTGGTCAAAGCCAGCTTGAAAACCAGCGCCATGCCTGCGAAGACCACGAGCGGCAAGGCGAGCCAAAGACGCCGACGACTCGAAGGTCTCGATGGCTGCGCAGTCTCTTCCGTCATCGGGTCGCCCTCTCCGATCGGTCGCTGCGCCTCAGCCCTTCGCCCTCCAGCCGCTGCAAGAGCGCGCGCTGACGGCGGCCGTCGGCGAGGATCCAGAGCACGAGCACGGCCAGGACGAGGGCGACCACCCCATAGGCACTCCAGATGAACATCGCGTGCGGACCGAGATCGGGCATGGCGGCCTCAGGTCGCGAGCGCGGCCGCGGCGTTGTCGACACGGCGGAGCTGCAGGCCGATGGCACGGCGCCTCATGATTTCGTTGCGCATCGCCGCCAGATGCAATGCGAAGAACAGCAGGGTGAAGCCCACGGCCATGACCATGAGCGGCCAGAGCAGATCGGGGTGGATGGTGGACCCGCTCATGCGGAAGACGCTGGCCGGCTGATGCAGGGTCTCCCACCAATCGACCGAGAATTTGATGATCGGGATGTTGATGGCCCCGACCAGGGCGAGAATGGCCGTGACGCGGCTGGCCCGCGAAGCATCCTCCATGGCGCTGCGAAGCGCCATCAGGCCGAGGTAGAGAAACAACAGCACCAGCATCGAGGTCATTCGCGCATCCCACTGCCAGTAGGTGCCCCACATCGGTTTGCCCCAGAGCGATCCGGTGACGAGCGCCAGGAAGGTGAAGGCCGCCCCAAGCGGAGCCGCGGCCTTGGCGGCGACGTCGGCCAGCGGATGTCGCCAGATGAGCACGCCCAGCCCGGCAATGGCGATCATCATATAGGCCATCATGGCGAGCCAGGCGGAGGGTACATGGATGTACATGATGCGCACCGTCTCGCCCTGTCGGAAATCGGGCGGCGCGCTGAACGCCATGTAGAGCCCGACCGCGAGCGTGATGACGGCCAGGATGGCAACGAACGGCAGGACGCGCCCGGACAGGCTCATGAAGCGCTGTGGATTGGCGAGGCTGTACATGGCCACCTTCCTATCCCTTGACCGCAAGACGGGCAATCAGCCCAGGTTTACCCGCAGCGCCTGAGCCGCAGCGAGCGGCACGAGCACGACGGTAGCTATGGCGAGTGCCGCCAAAATCAAGAGCGGCTGCGACGAGGGCTCGAGGGCCGACAGCATGCGGTCGACGCTGGCCACGCCGAAGATCAGGATAGGCACATAAAGTGGCAAGATCAGCAACGCCACTAGAAGACCGCCACGCCGCAAGCCGAGCGTCAAGGCCGCACCCAGGGCACCGAGAAAGCTGACCGCGGGTGAGCCAATCAGCATGGTGAGCACAATAGCCGGGTAGGCTCCGGCCTCGAGGTTGAGCAGGAGCCCGAGAATGGGCGCCAGCAGCACCAGCGGCAGCGCTGTCGAGAGCCAATGCGCCAGCGCCTTGGCGGTTGCCACGAGCTCGAGCGGCAAAGGTCCGAGGGCGATGACCTCGAGCGTGCCGTCTTCGAGGTCATTGTGAAAGATGCGGTCGACCGACAGGAGCGCCGACAGGAGGAGAGCCACCCACAAGAGCCCCGGGCCGATGCGCGAGAGCAGATTGAGATCGGGACCGAGCCCTATGGGAACGATAGCGACCACGACCAGGTAGAAGCCGAGCGCGATGCCTATGGCACCGCCGTCCTTGAAGGCGATGCGAAGATCGCGCGAGACGAGGGCCAGGAAGGCGCTCATGAGCCGCCACCCAGCCTCAAGGACGTCGTGCCCGTGAGCCCGAGCGGCACATGGGTCGCCGCGACGACGATGCCACCCGCTTGGCGATGCGCGGCGATCAGCCGGGCCAACACATCGACAGAGGCCTGATCGAGCGAGACGCTCGGCTCGTCGAGAAGCCAGACCGGACGGTTGGCGACGAGCAGCCGAGCCAGGGCCAGTCGCCGGCGCTGACCCGCCGAAAGGTAGCCGGCACGGATATCCTCCAGTCCCGCCAATCCCAGCTCGGCCAGCGCCGTATCCACCCGATTCATCTGACCGCCGCCAAGAAACCGGGCATCGAAGTCGAGGTTGTCGCGCACCGACAGGCCAGCCTTGCTCTGCGGCAGATGGCCAACGAAATGGCAGTGCTCGCCGGGCTCGCCCTCCTGTCCCTCGAGCGAGACTGCGCCGGCGGATGGCGCGAGGAACCCCGCGAGGACACGGAGCAGTGTCGTCTTCCCCGAGCCATTGGGACCGGTCAACAGCAGACCATCGCCATCGGCCAGCGCAAAGCTCACGCCTGTGAAGAGAGTCCGGCCGGAGCGTGCGGCGGAGAGCTGGTCGGCAACCAGGCGCATGGCGTGTCGGATGTCTCCTGGGCCTCGGCGGAGGTCACTGGTCTGGTGAGAGGCGGTCCTATATAAGGGGCGCCGCATCAGAAGCGCCATAGCCAAGACCGGTCCCGGAGGAAACTTCCGGAGCCCGGCAACCGGACGAGTTGCGCCTACTCCGGATCGTGGCCGAACGCCACGATTCCTGCCAGGAAAGGAGCCCCCATGTCGAGGAACGTAGTCGACAGTTTCCGTTGTCGGAAAACGTTGACGGCCGGCGGCAAGAGCTACGAGATCTTCAGCCTGGCCGCGGCCGAGGCGAACGGCCTTACGGGCATCTCAGGACTTCCGACCTCGCTCAAAGTGCTGCTCGAGAACCTGTTGCGGCACGAGGATGGTCAATCGGTCACGGCCGACGATATCAAGGCGATGGCCGAATGGCTCGTGGCCAAGACCTCCGAGCGTGAAATTGCCTACCGTCCCGCACGCGTCCTGATGCAGGATTTCACCGGCGTCCCGGCCGTTGTCGATCTCGCGGCGATGCGCGATGCCATGCAGGCGCTCGGCGGCGACCCCAGAAAGATCAACCCGCTGGTTCCCGTCGATCTCGTCATCGACCACTCGGTGATGGTCGACTTCTTCGGCAACGCCGCCGCCTTTGAGCGGAATGTCGAGCTCGAGTACGAGCGCAATCTCGAGCGCTACGAGTTCCTGCGCTGGGGCGCGGGCGCTTTCGACAATTTCCGCGTCGTACCGCCCGGCACGGGCATTTGCCATCAGGTCAATCTCGAATATCTGGCGCAGACCGTCTGGACGAAACAGGTCGAGACCGGCAAAGGCGCGATCACCCAGGCCTTCCCGGATACCTGCGTCGGCACCGACAGCCACACGACCATGGTCAACGGCCTTGCCGTGCTCGGCTGGGGCGTCGGCGGCATCGAGGCCGAGGCCGCCATGCTCGGCCAGCCCGTGTCCATGCTCATTCCGGAAGTCGTCGGCTTCGAGCTCAACGGCGAACTCGCCGAAGGCATCACCGCCACCGACCTCGTGCTGACGGTCACCGAGATGCTCCGAAAGAAGGGGGTTGTCGGCAAATTCGTCGAGTTCTTCGGTGACGGCCTCGATCACCTCTCGCTCGAGGATCGCGCCACTATCGCCAACATGGCGCCCGAATACGGCGCGACCTGCGGCTTCTTCCCGGTCGATGCCGACACCCTCAAATACTTGCGGGCCACGGGGAGGAGCGCCGACCGGCTGGCGCTCGTCGAGGCCTATGCCAAGGAGCAAGGGCTCTATCGATCCGATGTTCCGCCAAGCTTCACCGACACTGTCACCCTCGCACTCGACCGGGTCGAACCCTCGCTCGCCGGCCCGAAACGGCCACAGGACCGCGTTGCGCTCAAGAACGCGAGCGCGGGCTTCGCCAAGTCTCTGGAAGGCGAGTTCGCCAAGCCCGGCGAGCGAACGAAGCGGGCGCCGGTCGAGGGTCGCAACCATGCGCTCGGACACGGTGACGTCGTCATCGCCGCCATCACCTCGTGCACGAACACGTCCAACCCGTCGGTGCTGATCGCCGCGGGTCTCGTGGCTCGCAACGCGCGGCGAAAGGGCCTGGTGACGCAGCCCTGGGTCAAGACCTCGCTCGCACCCGGCAGCCAGGTGGTCACCGACTACTTGCGGAAGTCCGGTCTTCAGGACGATCTGGACGCGCTGGGCTTCAATCTGACCGGCTATGGCTGCACGACCTGCATCGGCAATTCAGGTCCCCTGCCGGAGCCGGTCTCGAAGGCCGTGCGAGACAACGATCTGGTGGTGGCGGCTGTTTTATCGGGCAACCGCAATTTCGAGGGCCGCGTCAATCCGGACGTCAAGGCGAACTACCTCGCCTCGCCGCCGCTGGTCGTCGCCTATGCGCTGGCCGGCTCGCTCCTCGTCGACCTTGCCAAGGACGAACTCGGCAAGGATCAGGCCGGTAAGCCGGTCTACCTCAAAGACATCTGGCCGAGTTCTGCCGAGATCGCCGACGTCATCAGAAGCGCCGTCACGCCGGCGATGTTTGCCGGACGCTATGCCGATGTCTTCAAGGGCGATGCACATTGGCAGAAGATCGGCGGCAAGCCGGGCCTCACCTACGCCTGGAATGCCGGCTCGACCTACGTGCAGAACCCGCCTTATTTCACGGGCATGACAATGACGCCGGAGTCGCCGGCCGACATCGTCGATGCCCGCATCCTTGGCCTGTTCGGAGACTCGATCACGACCGACCACATCTCGCCGGCCGGCAATATCGCCAAGTCCGGGCCAGCGGGCCAATACCTGATCGACCACCAGGTGCGACCCGCCGACTTCAACTCATACGGTGCGCGCCGCGGCAATCACGAGGTCATGATGCGTGGCACCTTCGCCAATATTCGCATCAAGAATCAGATGCTGCCGGGAACTGAAGGGGGCGTGTCACTGCATGTCCCATCATCCAAACAAGCGTCGATCTACGACGTTGCCATGCGCTATGTCGCCGAGGGAACGCCGCTCGTCGTCCTCGCCGGCAAGGAGTACGGCACGGGCTCGAGCCGGGATTGGGCGGCCAAGGGGACCCGGCTGCTCGGCATCCGCGCCGTCATTGCCGAGAGCTTCGAGCGCATTCATCGCTCGAATCTCGTCGGCATGGGCGTGTTGCCGCTGACCTTCACGGACGGCGCAAGCTGGAAGAGCCTTGGCTTGACCGGGAGAGAGACGCTGACCTTGACCGGACTGAGGGAGCTGAAACCCCGTCAGTTGCTGGAAGCCCTGATCCGGAGCGAGGACGGCCAGGTGACGAAACTGCCGCTCCTGTGCCGGATCGACACGCTCGACGAGCTGGCCTATTTCGAGAATGGCGGCATCCTCCCCTATGTGCTCCGGAACCTCGCAGCAGCTTGATGGGAGTCACCCGAATGTGAGTGGCAGTTGATAGTCCGAGTGAGCATAGTCCGCGGCGAGCGCTGAGCTTAGGAACGATCAGGGAGAATGGCACGTGGCGAGGTCCTGCACCGGTCTGGTCGCCATGCTGGTGCTAATGGCGGCTATGGTACCGGGACAAGCCGACCAGCTCTCGCCACCTGCCGTCGTCGAGCTTTTCACCAGCCAGGGCTGCTCGAGTTGCCCGGCAGCGGACGAGATTCTGGGCGAGCTGGCTAAGCGCCAGGACGTCATCGCACTGAGCTTGCCGGTCGACTACTGGGACTATCTCGGCTGGCGCGACACGCTGGCGAGCCATGAATTCACCGAGCGCCAGAGGTCTTACGCGCTCGCTCGCGGTGACGGCCAAGTCTACACGCCACAGGTTGTGGTCAATGGCCTGGTGCATGCCGTCGGCAGCCGGCTCGCCGATATCGAGGCGGCCATGGCGGCGACAGAGGCCAAGCTCGGCACCCGCCGAACATCGATTGCCCTCAGAATGGAAGCGGATGACATCGTCGTCGACATCGGCGCGGCAACCGATGCCGCCGACCCGGCCGAGGGCAGGATCCTGCTCGCAATGACGACCCGCAGCGTCGAGGTTCCGATTGCCCGTGGTGAGAACCGGGGCAGGACCATCACCTACTACAATGTCGTCAGAAAGCTGACCGAGATCGGCCGGTGGACCGGAGCAGCCCAGTCGATACACGTTTCGAAGAGCGAATACGCGGGAGCTGAAAGCGATGGCTGTGTCGTTCTCCTGCAGACGGGAGCGGTCGGGCCCATCGTCGCGGCAGCGCAGCTCGCGGACTTCTAAACCGCCGAGATCGGTGCGCCGGGCGGCCGACCTCAAGGCCCAGACATCCTCAACGACTGAAGCGGCCCGCGGCGGCGTTTTCGCGCTGCACCTGGATGTCCGAAAAAAGAGAGGGCCGGCAAGCCGGCCCCTTTGAGTTCCTGCAGATTGATAGCAGTTTCATCCTCGCGAGGTCCGCGATCCGCTCACCCCGCTGCTCAGAGGGGCTGGGGGGCTGGGTCCGAGAGCGAGGCCAGCGGACCGCGAGACCTTGAACAATACTTATGCCCGACCTTTCGGGCGGTCTCAGGGTCGAAGGGTGACGGATTGAGGACAAATTGTCGGAGGTCGATGAATGCCTCAGCCGACTCAGATCAAGAAAAGCGAATGGCAGGCGCGGCACCGCACCTGCCATTCATTCCGTTGGTTGTCCCTTCTCGGCGATTGAGAGAAAGGAGGCCCGGTTCGCGGAGAGAAGACTCGGGGGGGACTGGGGGGCTGAGATTCCGAAGCCTTACGAGCGAACCGGGCCAGTGCCGACGATCCACATGATACGCTGCATTGCGGCTACCACAGGATCGAAACTGGGCATCTCTGTGAATTATGTTTCTGTTTATTACACGCGGAGGGAAATTGCAAGCCCTATTGTAATTCTCTTGTCTTGTGGCAAATTTACCCTGCCGAATCGTTGGGAGGGCGCCGTTGAGCAATACCGACCCCATAGTCCTCGGTCCGGGTCGCGAGGGGCCCCGGACCAGCGTCATGACCCACCCTCCAGCAGCCGCCGCGCCGCCTCCCCTCATCCGCTTCGACCGCCACGAGCTCGAACAAATCCTCTGGCTCTATGGACGAATGGTCGCCGCGGGAGAGTGGCGCGACTACGCCATTGATTTCCTTCGCGATCGGGCGGTGTTCTCGGTGTTCCGCCGCACCAGCGAGGTGCCGATCTACAGCATCGTCAAGGACCCGAAGCTGGCGCGGAAGCAGGGCTGCTATAGTGTGGTCGCGGCCGGAGGCTATATCCTCAAGCGCGGACACGATCTTGCCCGGGTGCTCCAAGTTCTGGACCGGTCTCTGAAGCTCGTCGAGCGCTGAGCAGCTCGTCCCGGTCGCTGTCAGCTCCAGGCAAATGCCGTCTTCGGCACCAGCGCCGTGCCGAACCGCTCGCTGGCCTTGGCGACCGGCGTGCCGCCCCGGCGATGGTAGAAGTCGCAGGCGCCGAGATTGTCTGAGAGCGCCCAGACGACAAGGCTGTGCAGCTCCTTCTCGGCCAGCCGCTGTCGCGCCGACTCGAACAGCTGCTCGCCAAACCCAAGCCCCTGATAGACTGGCGCGAGATAGAGTTCGTAGATCTCGCCGTCGTATTTCAATGGGCCGCGGGCACGTCCATAGCTTGCATAGCCGGCAACCGTACCGCCCGCCTCGAGCACCAGCGGCAGCTCGCTCGTGGAAAGGATCGAGTCCCACCATTCGGTGCCGCGGCGGCCGATCATGGCGGTCAGATAGGCGTAGGGGATGATGCCCTGGTAGGCGACAAGCCAGGACTCGCGAAAGACTGCGGCGAGGGGGGAGGCGTCTGCGGGGCGGCCCGGCCTCACCTTGGCGTAATCGGTCAGCATCCGGCGACTATAGGCCGATCAAACGTAACGAACCACCCAACGCGCACAACAGAGGGCCGGGCAAACAGCTCGCCCGGCCGCTAGTTGCGATTCGACAGAGCCGTCGTGCGCCCCGCGCCCGGTCAGCCGACCTTGCGCATGCCTTCGAGGCACTTGCCCGTAGCGGTGGAGACCGTCTCGATGGTGTCGCGCGATACTTTGGCCGAGAGCTCGAGAAAGGCGCGGCCCTGCTCACCGGTCTTCATGAGCTGGCTCTGCATGAACTCGACCTGCAGGCGGGCAGCCTCCGGGATCGACTTGGCGCGGGCGACGCGGCTGGCAGCGTCGAAGGCCGCTTCGATATTCGTCGACATATTCTTCATCGCCGTCTCCGCGAGCGTCATGGCGCCCTTGCCGGCGGCCTCGGCGACCTGACCCAGCGCCTGACCGGCGACCTTGGAGGCTGCGGACGCCGTCTCATAGGCCTCTCGGGTCCGCGCGATCCCCTCCTGGGCAGCGGCCTGGACACCCTCCGGCATGCGGCCATCGCGGGCGGCCTCGATGAAAGCTTCAGTCTGGCGGATGAAGGTCTGATGCATGTCGTTCATGGCGAGGTCTCGCTGGTCGTTGGGAGGGTCAAGTCTGGGGTACCCCAGGTGTGTAACACGGACGATTGTGCATTGCAACATAATTGTTGCGTTGCGACATGAAATCGTGATCGGTTGGTTGCGCAGACACCGATCGGTCCGCTAACAGGGGCCCGGGCGATCCCATAGAATCGGAGAGATATCTTGACCGACGCTCTGAGCGAGCACCGCCACAAGCTGCTTGATGGCCGCACGGTTGCTCTCCGCATGCGGACGGAGATGGCAGCCGGCGTTCGCGATCTCGCCGACCGCGGCTGGCCCCCGAAACTCGTCTCGATCACCGTTGGCGAGGGGGCGGCGACCCATCTTTATGTTCGCAATCAGAAGCGTGTCGCGGCCGAGGTCGGGATCCTGTTCGAGGAGCGAATCTATCCGGCGGCAACGGGCGTCGAGGAGCTCACCGGCATCATTCACGGCCTCAACGCCGATGCCCGGGTCACCGGCATCATCATTCAGCGACCCGTGCCAGCCTCGATCCCGATCAAGGCGCTTCAGCGTGCCGTCGCGCCGCTCAAGGACGTCGAGGGCATGCATCCGTCCTCGATCGGCAACATCGTCTACAATGATCTCGTCATGGGACCTTGCACAGCGGTGGCGGCGGTCGAGCTCTTGAAATCGACCCGGCTCAAGCTCGAAGGCCTCGAGGTGGTCGTCATCGGCCATTCGGAGATCGTCGGCAAGCCGATCGCCTTCCTGCTGATGAGCGAGGGCGCGACCGTAACCGTCTGCCATCACATGACGCGGAGCGTCTCGTCTCACTCGCGACGCGCCGATGCGGTGTTCGTCGCTGTCGGCAAGGCTGGATTGATCACGGGCGATATGCTGAAACCCGGTGCGGCCCTGATCGATATTGGCATCAATCAGGTGTCGACGGCGGACGGCGGAACGGCGGTCGTCGGAGATGCGGACTTTGCCAGCTGCGTCGAGGTCGCCGGTTGGATCACCCCGGTGCCCGGGGGCGTCGGGCCGGTCACCGTTGCAACGCTGATGCGAAATGCCGTCACGGCGGCGCGCTTGCAGCATGACGCCTATCGGGCGATGGTCGAGGCGCGGCCCGAGTAAGCGCGTGTGGCCGCTGAACCAGAAGGACGCGGCACATGACAGGCAATCGGCAGGGCAGCAGAGTGATGGCCATCACCGGCGGCAGCCGCGGCATCGGCGCGGCTGTAGCGCGCCTGGCTGCCCGACGCGGCTACGACATTGCGATCACTTACCGGAGCGAGGCCGAGTCAGCCCGTTCTGTGGTCAAAGACGTTGAAGCCCAGGGCCGGCGCGCCCTGACGGTCAAGGCCGACGTCGCCCGGGAGGCGGACATTGTCGCCTTCTTTCGCGCCGTCGATGAGACCTTCGGGCGCCTCGACGCTTTGATCAACAATGCCGGCATCGTCGCCCCGCGCTCGACCGTCGCCGAGATGACGGCAGAACGACTGACGAACATGATGGCCGTGAACGTCGTGGGCAGCTTCATTGCCGCGCGCGAGGCCATCCGGCGCATGTCGACCAAGCGTCATGGCCATGGCGGCGTGATCGTCAATCTCTCGTCGGCGGCTGCCAAACATGGCTCGCCCGGCGAGTTCGTCGACTACGCGGCGTCGAAAGGCGCTATCGACGTGTTCACTCAGGGCCTCGCCAAGGAGGTGGCGACGGAAGGCATCCGGGTCAATGCCGTTCGCCCGGGCCTGATCGATACGGACATCCATGCTTCGGCTGGCGTACCTGGCCGCGTGAAGGAGATGCAGGGGCTGGTGCCCATGCAACGAGGCGGTACCGCCGAGGAGGTCGCGGAAGCCATTCTCTGGCTTGCTTCGGACGCGGCGAGCTATGTGACCGCGGCGCTCCTCGATGTCGGCGGCGGTCGCTAGAGATTTGGCTCTCTGCACTTTCCTTCGACCGACAGGCGTACTCATGGGCAGAAGATGCTCTAAGCCGAAGCGGGCTCCAACGCCTCGAACACGTCGCGATAGCCGGTCACGGCGCGATCGAAGATGATGTCCGAGCGGCGAAGCGGACGAGCCATGGCGAGACCGCCGAGCGTGCGCACCCGGGAGAGCGCCACGTAGGCCTGGCCATGGGCGAAGGTGCCGCGCCGGAGATCGATGAACACGCGATCGAGCGTCATGCCCTGGGCCTTGTGGATCGTCAGTGCCCAGGCCAGCCGCAACGGCAGCTGACGGAACGATCCGGCCAGAGTCTCGACGATCCGATCCTCCTTCGCGTCGTAGTCGTAGCGGATCGCCTCCCAGACCTCGGGCTCGACCTCGTGCTCCTCACCCTCGATCTCGACAAACACCCGATCGTCGTCGAGACGCGAGACCCGGGCAAGCGTGCCGTTGACCCAGCGCCTTTCCGGATCATTGCGGATCAGGATGACTTTGGCGCCTTCCTTGAGCGTCAGGACCGCATCCGTCGGTTGCGCGGTTTCGGCATAGGTTCCCGAGACGAGCGCCTCGTGCATTACCGTCCGGCCGGGGAGGGCCTTCAGGAAGGCCATGTTGATCTCCTGCGCAACCTGATTGGTTGGCGTCAGGATCACGTAGTCGTCCCGCCGCGGCAGGCTGTCGAGTGGCGCAACGCGCTCGTTGAGCATGGCAAGGTCCTCCAACCCGGGAGAACCTTCGCGGATGTGGTTGAGCGCCGTGAGGAACCTGGCATCCCTCTGACGAAAGACACGGCCGAGCTCGACGCGCTTCGCCGTCGCCTCGCGAAAGGCCGGCGCGTCGAAGAAGAACGGGCCGCCGAAGCGCTCCGTCAGATAGAGGCCGAGCTCCGGCTCGGTGATGACGGGTGGCAGCTGATGCAGGTCACCGAACATGACAAGGCGAACGCCACCGAACGGGTCGTTCGGCCGCTTCCGGTTGAGGCGCAACATCTTGTCGATGCCGTCCATCAGATCGGACCTCACCATCGACACCTCGTCGATGACGAGCGTCTTGAGCTTCCGCATCAGGCCGAGGCGTCGACTCGGCCGTATATCCTCGGCCTTGATGAGACGCGGCGGCAGACCGAAGAAGGAATGAATGGTCTGGCCACCAACCTGGACCGCCGCCAGACCAGTCGGCGCCAGAACGACCATCTCATGACTGTCCTCGTCGCGCAGCGCCTTGAGCAGCGTGCTCTTTCCGGTTCCAGCCTTGCCGGTGACGAAAAGGTGGCCTTCGCCATCCTCGACATAGGCTGCGGCCGACTCGAACTCGGCCGTCGCCTCGACGTCGCGGGGCCAGTGCATATGAGAGACATGTTTTGGCCGGGCGGTCATGACAGCCTGCAATCTCGGGATTTGCGTCGCTCAATACCCGAGAACGTCCGGCATGCACAGAAGAAACTGGCCGTCAGGCGAGGCCGAGGATCTCGCGAACGGAGAGCATCTGGCCTTCCTCCATTCCGTCCGGCAATGGGAACGTGCGGCCATTCTTCAGGCGGAGCTCGGCAACTGCACCGAGCCTGCCGTCGGATTCCGATTGAAGCATCATGCCGACATCCGCAATCTCGCTGAAATGCAGCTCGTGGTGCGAGACCGCGAACCTCCCGTCACGAACCAGCGTGACCGTCCGGCCATCGTGATCGAACGTTGCGCAAATCACCTGCCCTGGCGACAAAACACTATGAACATAGATGCCGCCGGCGACGACGAAAACGACGATCATCGATGCCAAGGCTACGACATGGACATCGGCCAGCATCGACGGTGACGTGGCGAAGATGGACACCAATGGGGTGGACACGCCGATGAGCAGCAGGGAGATCGCATGCAGCGACGACCGGGCCAGACCGCCGCCGCTTCTCGCCACAGCCGATTCGAGAACAAGTTGCCCTGAGTCAAGCAGAACGCCAGCCATGGCGGTGCCGCTCCAACGAGATGCCCGCAATCTGGAAGGATAGTCGCAAACAGATTTAAATTGCGTTAGCCGGGCGGTTGGGCAGGAGCGCCGGGCTCGAGCCGGAAGAGGCCGCCGACCTCAACAGGCGTGTCGGCCGAGACAGCGTCCGGCGATCGCTCAATTGAGCTTCAGCTCGTCCTTCACCTCGAGGCACTTCTTCTCCACGAACGTGTTCACCGCCTCGACGACCTCGCTGCCGAGCACGTTGATCTGGTTGTCGAGCGCCGTGGCAGGCCAGAGCACGCTCTTCGCTACCGACGGTGCCTCGAGCGCACCCCAGGTGACATAGGCTTCAGTCGCCTTGCCGTTCTCGAACGTGATGCTCGGGGTCATGGCAATCTTGAACGAGTAGTTGTCCTCGCCCTCTCGCGCGATGTCGCAGACCAGCTGGTGCTCGTCGAAGACCGCCTCATACTTCGCCTCGGTCATGGCGCTGACCAGCATCGACCGCTTCAACACGACGTCCATGTGGCAGGTCGTGTTGCCCCAGGGCCATTTGACTTTCGTGCGCTTCATCAGCTTGGTGATGTCGTCCTTCGGCCAGGTCTTGACGATCGGGCAGCTGACATCTGGTCCGTCTGCCGCCTTCCCAAGCATGATCGAGCAGATATCGATCTTGCAGGCCTTGCGCGCCTCCTTCTCTTTGGCGAGGAGCGCCACCAGCGCCGGGTCAGACACCGTCTCCTCCTCGCTCGCGGTCGCCGCCTCCTCGGCTCCGGCGGCGCCGGGCAGGACCAAGGTCAGCAGTAGTACGGCAAGCAGGGTTGTGAGCTTCGGCATGGGGTCCTCGAGGCGTCGTCTGACACAAACGGCCGGACTCCTGCACCGGCCGCGTGACGCGATTGTGGCCGAGCCGGGTCGTCAGCCCGCGAGCCGGTCGAGCTCCTCGACGATGGCCGAGCCCATCTCCCCGGTCCCGACCTTCTTCCGGTTCGGCTCGGCGATGTCGGCGGTTCGCAGCCCCCTTTCGAGCACGGCCGTCACCGCCTTCTCGACCATGTCCGCCGCCTCGCCCAGATCGAACGAGTAGCGGAGCGCCATGGCCAGCGACAGGATCATGGCGATCGGATTGGCGAGGCCTTTGCCGGCGATATCCGGGGCCGAGCCGTGGACCGGCTCGTAAAGCGATTTGCGCCGACCCTTGGTGTCCGGCGCGCCGAGGGAGGCCGACGGCAGCATGCCGATCGAGCCGGTCAGCATCGCCGCCTCATCCGACAGCATGTCGCCGAACAGGTTGTCGGTGACGATGACGTCGAACTGCTTCGGAGCACGGACCAACTGCATGGCGCAGGCGTCGGCCAGGATGTGCTGCAGCTCGACGTCCTTGTAGTCTTTTGCATGCACCTCGGTGACGACCTGGTTCCAGAGCACGCCCGAGCGCATGACATTACGTTTCTCGGCCGAGTGCACGAGATTGCGCCGCTTGCGGGCCAGATCGAAGGCGACACGGGCGATGCGGTCGATCTCGTGGGTGGTGTAGACCTGCGTATCGACGGCCCGCCTCTCGCCATTCTCGAGGGTGACGACCTCCTTCGGCTCACCGAAATAGACGCCGCCCGTCAGCTCTCTGACGATCATGATGTCGAGCCCCTCGACCAGCTCCCGTTTCAGGCTGGAAGCGTCGGCGAGGGCCGCATGGCAGATGGCGGGGCGCAAATTCGCAAAGAGAGCAAGATCCTTGCGCAGCCTGAGAAGGGCAGCCTCCGGACGCACCTCATAGGGAACCTTGTCCCATTTGGGGCCGCCGACCGCTCCGAAGAGCACTGCATCGGCCTTGAGGGCCTTGTCCATGGTCGCATCGGTAACAGCCACCTTGTGCGCGTCGTAGGCCGAGCCGCCGACGAGCGCTTGCTCGCTATTGAAGACTCCCTTCTTCTGCCTGCCGAGCCAGTCCAAGACCTTTCTGGTCTCAGCCATGACCTCCGGGCCGATGCCGTCACCAGGGAGGAGGAGCACGTCGTAGCTGGCCATGGGTCGTTCCTGTCGGATTTCGGGATTGAGGGCGTGAAGGTCCCGGCATTGCTAGCTCCCGCCGTTCGAGGACGCAAGGTTGCCCTGCTCGATTGGCGACGAGCCGCCCAGGTTTCGTGCTAGTCGTAGCCGATGCGAAATTTCGCTCGACCTATCCTTGCCACGTTCGCCCTGATCTGGACCTCGGGCCCTGTCGCAGCTCAATCGCTGGCATTCGTCCTGCCGATCGACTGCGATGCCGGCAAGACCTGCTTCGTTCAGAACTATGTCGATGTGCAAACCGGTCCGGACGCGCGCGACTATCTGTGTGGCAACGCCACCTACGACGGCCATACGGGAACCGACATCCGGCTACTGGATGTGCCGGCGGCCTCGAAGGGCGTCGTCGTCCGGGCCGCCGCGCCGGGTGTCGTCGCCAAGACGCGCGAGGGGGTCGCGGACCACATGGTCGAGACCGAGGCGGATGCCGAGCGGGTCACTTCCTACGGCCTCGGCAACGCTGTCATCATCGATCATGGCGACGGTTGGCAGACGATCTATGGCCACTTGCGCAAGGGCAGTCTCAAAGTGCGGTCGGGCGATTCGGTCGAGGCGGGCGCGCCGATCGGCCTCGTCGGCTTATCGGGCCTGACGGAATTCCCGCACGTCCACTTCGAGGTCCGGCACAACGGCAAGCTCGTCGAGCCGTTCACGGGCCAAGAGGAGGGCACGGGCTGCAAGGCCGACCTTGGCCGCGCGACCGCCGGCGCGCTTTGGGAGAAGGCGATCGTCGACGCGCTCGCCTCGACCGAGACCCGCATTCTCCAAGTGGGTTTTGCGGGCGCGTCCGTTTCGCCGAAGGATCTGGAAAGTGGACTGCAGGCCGACAAGATTGCCGGCCCGACGTCGGCGGGCCTCGTTTTCTATGCCCGTCTCATGAACATGCACGAGGGCGATCAGCTCCATTTCGTGCTCGACGGTCCCGGCGACTGGCAGCAGGATCATGCAACGGCGCCGATTGACCGGGCCAAGGCGACATATGTCGGATTTGCCGGCAAGAAGCTCACGGCAAAACGCTGGCCGGCGGGGCGTTACATTGGACGAGTCGAGCTTTATCGCGCGGGCCGCATGGTGGCCGCTGCCGAGGACGAGCTGACGCTACCAGAATAGGGGAGATGCATGACGAAGCTCGCGACCGTCGCACTGCCAACCGATGTTACCATGGAATACGCGACTGCGGGTGATGGTGCCCGCGTTGCCATTTTCATCCATGGTTACGGCGACAGCTGGTACTCGCACAACGGAATGCTCGAGGCCTTGCCTTCCGGCTGGCGGGCCTATGCGGTCTCGCTCAGGGGCCACGGCGGCTCCTCCAAGCCCCGCCAGGGCTATACCGTCCAGGGGCATGCTGACGACGTCATTGGCTTCATGGCGGCCATGGGCCTTACCAAGGCCGTCGTCATCGGCCATTCCATGGGCTCGCTGATCGCCCAGGAGATTGCCATCCAAAGGCCCGAGCTCGTCTCACACCTCGTGCTGATCGCCTCGGCGACGAGCTCGGACAATGAAGTCATTAAGGGACTCAAGGCCGAGATCGCCGACCTGACTGATCCAATGCCGCGGCAATTCTCGCAAGACTTCCAGGCTGGAACCTGCGTCAATCCGATGGGCCCGGGCATGACGCTCGAGGGCGTCGTCGATGAGAGTGCGAAGATCCCCGCCCACGTCTGGAAGCTTGAGGCCGACGCGCTGATCGGCTACCGGCCGATAAACCACGACGGGGCCGACCTCGGGAAGATTAGGTCGCCGACTCTCGTGATATGGGGCGTGCACGACGGCATCTTCCCGCGATCGGAGCAGGACCGCCTCGCTCGCCTCATTCCCGGCGCACGCCTCTCTGTACACGAGACGTCGGGGCACGCGGTGAACTGGGAGTTCCCGGAGTGGACCATGCGGGAGGTGGCGACGTTTGTTGGGTGATATCTACGCCCAGGCCCGCGCCTTGGCGGCCTTTTCCTCGAAGGCGTCGATCTTCTTGCCCTTCTCCATCGTCAGGCCGATGGCATCGAGGCCGTTCAGGAGGCAATGCTTCTTGAACGGATCGATGTCGAAACGGATGACGCCGCCGTCCGGACCGCGGATTTCCTGTTTCTCGAGGTCGACCGTGACCGTCGCATTGGAACCGCGATCCGCATCATCCAGCAGCTTGTCGACTTCCGTCTGTGGCAGCACGATGGGCAGGATGCCGTTCTGGAAGCAGTTGCCGTAGAAGATGTCGGCAAAGGACGGCGCGATCACGCAGCGGATGCCGAAATCCAAGAGCGCCCACGGCGCATGCTCGCGACTGGAGCCGCAGCCAAAATTCTCGCCGGTGACCAGAATTTGCGCCTTCCGGTAGGCCGGCTTGTTGAGAACGAAATCGGCCACCTCTTTGCCAGAGGCGTCATAGCGCAGCTCGTGGAAAAGGCTCTTGCCGAGCCCGGTCCGCTTGATGGTCTTCAGGAATTGCTTCGGGATGATCTTGTCGGTGTCGACGTTGATCTCCGGGAAGGGGGCGGCGATGCCGGTGAGCGTCGTGAACTTCTGCATGTCCGGGACCTCGATTAGGGCTTGGAGGGTCGTTTAGCCCAGATTGGGGCCCGAGGCCAAGCCTCACCTCCCGGCGGCCTGCATACCCTCGGCAAAGCAGCGCTGCATCAGCTGGCAACGGTCGGGTCCAGGCAGGTGGGCGCTGTCACCCTGGTAGGGCTTCCAGAAATCGCAGATGGCGCCGACACCGGCCGCATCGAGCCAGCCGTCCCTCTTGCCGTCGGTGATCGCTTGGCAGTCGGCCTTTTCCTCACTGAGGCCATGCACCTGATGCCCGCATTCATGACCGAAGGCATAGAGCTGGACGACCTTCGGAAGCTTGGCCATGCGGTCTCGATTGAGAATGATGAAGCCGGCATGGGCCGCAGCGACATCGTCGAGGGTCGGATCCAGCACGATCGGCAGGCCATGGCAGTCGGGTGTGACGCCCGCGAGCTGAAATCCCGGCTCTGCCTTCGTGGCGCCGAGACCGACGCTCGCAATGTATTCGTCGATGGTCGGCGGACGCGGCGTCGAGGTCATGCGATAGGCCGCCCATGAGCCGATGACGGCAACGGCAGCCAGAATGACCCGATAGACCCACCGTCTCGGACCGGAGGATTTCGCCGCCATCGCGCTAGTGCAGGAGCTTGGCGCCGAAGCACCGCCGAACGATAGCGCAGCGCTGCGAGCCGCCAAAATGCATGGAGTCGCCCTCGGCCGGGCGGATAAAGGTGCAGATCTGCTCGATGCCCTCCGGTTTCAGCCAGCCCTCGGCGCGGCCGCGCTGCACCGCCCAGCAATCTGCCGTCTCCTCGTCAGGGCCGCGGAACTGGTGTGCGCATTCGTGCTTGAAGATCCACCAGGCCACCACCGGCTCGACCTGTCCGATCTTCGCCGGATTGAGAATGAGAAACCCGGGATAGGCGGCCGCGTAGTCATCCAGATTGGGATCGACGACGACCGGCCGCTTGCCGCAGGTCATGCGCCGGTTGGCCAGCAAAAGCTCGCCGTATTCAACGATATAGGCGCCCTTGCCGACATGGGCGACATAGTCGTCGGCAGATAGCTCCTCCGCCCGCACGGAGGGTCCGGCCAAAAGACTGAGGATCGCCAAAAGAGCAACAAGAAACCTCGACCGCAAGGCTAACTCCGTCATCATCGTCAGAGCCCGGACCGCCGGCACAATGACCCATGCGCCGACGGGCGGCAAGATTGGCGAAACCGATAGGGCAACAATAGGGCGGAGGATGATCGACCGGCCCTCGTGTGGCATCGCGCCTGTGTCGACCTATGGTGCGGCGAGGGTCGGCTCGACAAGGACCAGATGAACGCCACACCCCACCGATGGTTTGTCCTGGTGGCCCTCATGCCGCGCCGAATGCGCAAGCGCGCGTCTCCATCCTTCGATTTTGGCGCGATGGGCCCGCAGTCGCTACTGCTTCTTCCGCTTCTTCTTGTACTTCTTGGCCTTCTTCGGTGTCTTTCCCGCCTGGAACGCGCTGACCTTGCGGGACTTGACCGCATAGCTGCGTCCCGGCGCATCGGCGAAGCATTGCTTCAGCGCCTCGCAGCGCTGCGGCCCTGGCAGATGATACTGGCCGCCCTGAGTGTTCCAGAACGCCTTGCAGACGGACGCGACCCCTGCCTGGCTGAACCAGCCCTGGCGCTTGCCGATCTTAGCGGCCCAGCAGTCAGCCCCGGTCTCGTCGACGCCGACATACTGATGACCGCACTCGTGCAGGAAGATAAAGCGCTGAACCACAGGCGGGTAGGCCTTGAGATACTGAGGTCCGAGATAGATGACGCCCTGCGAGGCGTAGCCTGGTCCAGGAACCCGCTTGTCCTTGATGATGGTCTTGGCGGCATAGCAGCTGACCCTGGCTCCGCCCAGATTCGTCGATCCCGCATTGGCGGACAGGGGCCAACACATCGCCAGCACCGCCATAGCCAGCACAAAGACCCTTGATCCTGAAACTGTCATCGAACGCCCATTCATCAGCCAATTCCCGTCGAGACTGGTTGCAACCCGGAATGATACTCTCGAATGGGTTCATGAACCGTGCAAGCCCTTTGCGAAAAAAATTCCCTGCATAGTGTACCGATCCGGAGCTTTCGGTCGCCGAAGGGGCCGAGACGACACCTATCGGGCGGCTTCGGCGGCTGTCTCGATGGCCGTCATATCGGCATCCGAGAGCCCGAAATGGTGCCCGATCTCGTGCACCAGGACGTGGGTGACGATGCGGTCGAGGGTCTCGTCGCCATGCTCGGCCCAATAGTCGAGGATGGGCCGACGGTAGAGAAACACCATATCGGGAGACAGCGACACGTCGCTGACGCTCTTCCGATCCAGCGAGACGCCCTGATAGAGCCCCAGAAGATCGAGTTCATCGGCGATTCCCAAGTCATCCAGGACGTCGGTCGCAGGGAAATCCTCGACCCTAATGACAACGCCGGCCGCCATCTCGCGGAACGCCTGAGGCAACTGCTCGTATGCCGTCTCGGCAAGTTGCTCGAAATCGGCCAATGTCGGTGACCTGACGCCCTGCCAGCGCATACGCCGCACTCCATCACAAGCCCGTCCGGCCGGAATGCCGGACGACCGACTCATGTCGTCATCGCGGTCTGGCGCGTCAAGCGGCCGGCTCGACGACGCTGACCACCTGGCGGACGCCGATGACGCGCCTGAGCATGGATTCGAGACGCTCTGCCTCCTCAGGGCGCAGGTTGCTCACCCTCAGATCGCAATCGAGCCCGCTACCGTCTCCGGCTTCGCTCGAGGCGTGCAACCGTAGGGGTACGACCCCAAGCTTGGCGACGCAGCCGGCGAGCCGTGGGACGAACTCTGGGTCGGCCGGGCCGGTGACGAGAAAATAGGCCCTGACGAGGGCATTGCTGTGCCGCGGATCGGCGACCGCAGACAGAGCGCCGGAGGCGCATCGAACATGTGACATGGAATGGTGAGACCGGAGATCAACGATGATGACGGCGACAGGCGCTTACCCGACGGCCCAGCAGGCTGCCGGGACGCTAATTCGCGCGCTGATGATCATCCGGTGCATAGGAAGGCTTTACTCCGGTCCGGTTAACGAGACAATACCGGTCGCGGCCCTCGGGCTCAGCCCCTGTCTTCGGCCCGAAAGATGGAGTCGAGGTCGGTTGCATCAACGCCCTCGCAGCGGTCGATCAGGTCGCGGGCAGCCTCCTCGGTACGCCACCCCACCTCGAGCACGGCCTTACCCGATCGATCGACGACGCGCAGGCCGCCGAAATCGCGGGTCCGCGTCACGTCGTCGACCGAGATAAGCACCCGGAGCCGATCGAGCGCCTGCCTCAGCCCCCAGAAGACCCGGGGCTCGGTCCGGATGGTCTCAAGCATGTCGCTGGCATCGGGGGAGTGGATGAAGCGCTCCATGGCCGCTCCTGCACCGGGCAGGGATGACGGGTCGATGCCCGCCAAGCGTAGCGTGCCGGACATGACACCGATGTCGGCTCGGCAGGTTTCGCCGATCTCCTCGCCGAGGACGAGCTGATAGAAGTCGGCGATCCGTTGCGGCATCGCCTCGCGCTCCTGGCTCAACATCTCCTCACCGAAACGCTCGCGACCTTCGCGGATGCCTTCGTGGAGCGCGTAGTCGAGCCCGCCATAGCCGGCCTGGTCGGCCACCTCCTCCGGCACGACCCAGAGCGAATACTCGCGCGTGTAAATCCCATTGTAGCAGTCGAGATGGCCCTTCCTGACGCGACAGCTCCGGTCGGCAGCGACGAAGCTGTTCTCGAGCCGATCGTGACGATCGATGTCGACGTCGACCGGCATGACGCGCACCGGCCCATCCTCGAGCGGCAGGGCACGGAAGACACAGCCGAGCCGATCGGCGCAGGCACCGGCCTTGCCGCCGACATTGAGCGCGGCGAGCGGACCGAGTGCACGCCTGCCCGGCAGGTAGCGGCTCGGACGGTCCAAGCCGGCCGATCGATAGCAGCCGCCGCCGACGCAGAGGATCGGGTCGGCGCCGCGGCCGATGTCCCAGGCCTTTCCGGAGAACTTCTTGGGCTCGAGCACCAATACGAGCGTCACGTCACCGGCGAGCGCCGGTCCGGCGATGGCCGCGCCGACGAGGCAGCCTGCGAGACAGCTCAAGATCCAACGCCACATGACACACCCCGATGTTGCCACGCCCGCTCCCCGCCGAATCACGACCGCGGAGCCTCTCCGCTGGTCTGCCGCGAGTACGTCGAGCCTATGGTCGAATGGCGACAAAATGAGGGAGGCGATCTGAACGGCGCTTGAACGGCATGGCGCCGCTCGTCACGTTTCGACCAGCGCCGCCAGTCCTTCGCGATAAGTCGGATAGCGCGGCTGCCAGCCGAGCTCGCGCTTCAACCGGCTGTTGGAAACCCGCTTGACCTCGCCATAGAAGCTTCGTGCCATCGGCGACAGCGCCGCTGTCTCGAAGGGTTCGGCCGGCGGCGCTGGGCAGCCCAGGAGACCGGCGGCATAGGCGACAACCTTGTCGGGCGGCGCCGGCAGATCATCGGCGACGTTGAAAATGCCAGAAGCCTCCGCATGCTGGATCCCGGCCAGCACGGCACCGGCGATGTCGTCCACGTGGATGCGATTGAACACCTGACCCGGCTTCACGATCCGCTTGGCCTCACCACGCCTGAGCTGCTCGAGCTGATTTCGTCCGGGTCCGTAGATGCCGGCAAGACGGAAGACTTGCACCGTCCGGTCCGGCAACCGAATGAGCTCGAGCCATCGCCGCTCCGCCTCGACACGGCGCTGGCCACGCTCGCTCACGGGAGTTGGTGGTGTCGCTTCATCGACCCAGGCCCCCTGATGATCGCCGTAGACACCGACCGTGGAGAGATAGCCGATCCAACGAAGTCGCGACGCTGAGCGGATATCGTCACCATGTCGTCGGAGGAGCGGATCGCCCGTGTCGCCCGGCGCGGCCGAGACGAGGAGATGCGTCGCCTCGGCGATGGCCGCGCGCATCCCAGCGGCGGGTGCCGATCCGTCGAATGCAATGGCCCGATGGCCAAGTGCCCGAATGCGCGCCATGCCCTCGGGCCGGCGACAGGATCCCGTCACGATCCACCCTTGGCCGGCGAGCGCTGCGGCGACGCGCTCGGCCGAGTAGCCGAGACCGACGGCGAGGAGATGGCTCATGGCGGAACCGCCTCACGCCATTCGCGGATCACGTCGGCATCTTGCTCGACCGGCAGCCGGCGTGTCCTCTCCTGACGGACCTCGTCCTCGCTGGCGAGCGATGCCAGCGCCCAGATCGCCATTCCGCGCACGAGAGGCGAGTCATCGTCGAGCAGCGACGTCACCGCCGGCCGCAGCGACGTGTCCCGCGCATTGCCCGCCGCGATAAGTACATTGCGCAGGAACCGGTCGCGCCCCGCCCGCCTGACGGGCGTGCCGGCGAAACGGCTGCGGAAGGCCTGGTCATCGAGCACCAGCAGCTCGGCGAGCGGAGGGTTGTCGGCCTCGATCCGCGTCTCGAGCCGCTGATCGCGAGCGGCGATCGCGAACTTGTTCCAGGGGCAGACGGCAAGGCAGTCGTCGCAGCCGAAGATGCGATTGCCGATGGCACGGCGAAACGATCGCGGGATCGGCCCTTTGTGCTCGATGGTCAGGTAGGAGATGCACCGGCGCGCGTCGAGCTGATACGGCGCCGGGAACGCCGCCGTCGGGCAGATATCGAGGCAGCGCCGGCAGGTTCCACAATGATCCGCGGCAGGCGGGTCGGCCGGCAGCTCGGCCTCGGTCAGGATTACGCCCAAGTGGAACCACGAGCCGAGCTGGCGCGAGACGAGATTGGTGTGCTTGCCCTGCCAGCCGAGGCCGGCCGCCGCCGCCAACGGCTTCTCCATGAGAGGCGCCGTATCGACGAAGACTTTGACCGCGGAGCCCGTCGTCCGCGCAATCCATTGGGCCAGATGCTTCAACCGGCCCTTCACGACATCGTGGTAGTCGCGGCGCTTCGCGTAGAGGGCGATCGTGCCATGGTCCGCCTGGGCGAGTGCTTCCAGGGGATCGCTTTCCGACGGATAGGCCATGGCCAGCACGACGGCCGACTTCGCCTCGGTCCATAGGCTCTGGGGGTGACGGCGACGCTCAGCGGTATCGCTCATCCAGTGCATGTCGCCGTGATGGCCTTGGCCAAGAAAGGCCAACAGACCGTCACCAAAGGGCGGAAGTTCGGCAAGCCTTGCCACTCCAGAGGCTTGGAACTCCAGTCGACGGGCTTCGTCCTTCAGTCGGTCGACGAGGCTGGGAGACCACAGCGGCATTGGGGGGGCGGTGGCGGGAGGCTCAGAAGTCCGGATCGGCATAGTGGCTCGGCGGCATGGGAGCGCCCGGCACCCGCTCGGCCAGGATAGCGCGAAGCGACGGCCGCGATTTCATGCGAGCATACCAGCTTTTGACAGCTTGTCGCTCGTCCCATGCGATCTCGCCGAGATAGTCGGCAACCGACAGATGGGCCGCCGCTGCGAGGTCGACGAACGACATGTGTTCGCCCCCGAGCCAGTTCCGCTGCTCGACCAGGAACGACATATAGGACAGGTGGTAGCGAAGATTCTGCCGGACGACCTTCAGAAGCTCCACGTCCGGCCCCGCAGATCGACTATGCCGAAGGGCGCCATAGACACGCTCCTCGAGGAGATGCGAGGTCGCCTCGCCAAACAGCTTCCTGTGGAACCAGTCGATCAGACGTCGGATTTCCGCCCGCTCGATCCGGTTGCCGGGAATGATCGGCGCATCGCTGCGCTCGTAGAGATGGTTGTCGACGGTCTCGGCCAGGTATTCAGAGATGGCGTAGGCACCGGCGATGACGGGTCCGGCATCAAGCTCGAGCACGGGCAGGTCACCCGCCGGATTGAGCGCCAGAAAGTCCCGTGACGGATTCCAGGGCTGCTCCTCGTGGAGCTCGGTCTCGAGCTTCAGCTCGGCCATCAGAAGACGGATCGAGCGAGAGAAAGGGCAAAGCCGGAAATGGGTCAGTCTGTGCATATCGCTGGTCGGTGTGCGCAGGCCCGGACAGCCCTCGGATCGGTTGAACGACAGCATAGGACGTGATTCGCCGTTCTGCAGCTACCCTGGCATCGGAGCGTGGCCAGGAGATGGCCTCGTTGCCTCGCGAGGCGATTTGTCCGGCAGGACAGCCGGCAGAAACCTGTTAACGGTCTGCCCCGGCCGGAACGGCGCAGGCGGGCGAGGGGGCAAGCCATGGACAATTACCTGATCGCGGCCTTCCTCGGCCTCGTCGAAGGCTTGACCGAGTTCCTGCCCGTCTCCTCGACAGGCCATCTCATCCTGCTGGTCGACCTGCTCGGCCTCAAAGCGCCCCCTGGCCGGACTTTCGAGGTCATGATCCAACTCGGCGCCATCCTCGCCATCTGCATCCTCTATTTTCGCCGGCTCTGGGAGACGCTCATCGGCCTGCCTCGCCAAGCCAAGGCCCAGCGCTTTGCGCTCCTGCTGCTGGTTGGGTTCCTGCCGGCGATGGTGCTTGGCGCGTTGTTCCACAAGACGATCAAAGAGGTCTTGTTCAGCCCGGTCGTCGTCGGCGTCTCGCTCATCCTCGGCGGCATCGTCATCCTGATCGTCGAGCTGATGCGACCGGTGCCACGCTACCACACGGTCGACGACGTGCCGCTTACCACCGGCCTCGGCATCGGCTTCGCACAAGCGCTGGCGATGATTCCCGGCACGTCGCGGTCCGGGGCGACGATCATCGGCGGCCTGCTGCTCGGCTTGGAGCGGCGGGCGGCCGCGGAGCTTTCCTTCTTTCTCGCCATTCCAACGATGACCGCCGCATTCGTCTATGACGCCTACAAGACCTGGGATCTGCTGTCGTTCGACGATTTGGGGATCATCGCCATCGGCTTCATTACTGCCTTTCTGGCGGCGTTGCTTGTCGTCAGGCCGTTTCTGATGATCGTGAGTCGAATCGGCTTCGCGCCGTTTGCCTACTACCGGGTCGCCTTGGGCGTGCTGGTTCTGACACTCTTGTGGTTGTGAGCTCGGCCAAGCAGCAGGAGACCCGCAAGAACAAGGGCCGACGGAATGAGCCAGACACCGATGTCAAAGAGCTTGAGACGCGACGCCGACGTGGCAGCATAGCCGTCAGGCGCTACAAGCTTGTTGCCTGCGGAGCCGAAAATGCGCTCCAAGCGTTCGACGGTCGAACGTGGGTAGCCCCTTGCGAGATAGGCCTCGCGTATTCGTGTCGGATCTGCCTCGACCTCCGTCATGGACATGGGCAAGACCACGCCGTAGTCGGCGTCGACAATGAAGCTGCGGCCTTGTAACTCTGCGACGGCAACCACATGACCGTCGAGTCCAGCGATCAGAACCGGAACTTTCCTCTCGCGGAGATAGTCCGCGATGGCAAGAGCCGCTTGACTACATATTCCGACACCTTTGGCGAGCGCCATCCGATAGTCACGCCGCTCATAGTAGGCGAGCTCGCCGGGTGGACGAGCGACGCCATTCCACGTTTTCCAGATGGACGCGCGCTGCATGACGGCAAGCAGCCAGTTCTCTCGAAAGCTTCTCAGAACCTCAAGGTCTGATTCTCCCGCTTTCGGCCAATACCGGACTATGGCTGAAGCGAAGATCAGAGTTATGTCCTCGAGTCTCTCAGGCGTTATCGCCTCCCCGGAGATCTCATCGAGTTGGCGCTCGGCCACCATCGCCTCGATGACCGGCAGCCCCGACTTGTGCGTTTTCTTCGCGACGTGTTTCGGGTGCGGTTCCGGCGCAACATCCGCACTGACGAAATCAAATGCCAGAAGGGCCAGTCCCACGAGGATCAAGACCGCTCCGGCTGCACGCAGGATCATGGCAGCCTCCCCTCGATTTCTAGCGTCAGTCCCGGCCGCGAGAGCGACCGAACTGACCACGCGGCCTGAAGCGCTCGAGATAGGAGGGTACGACCGACTCGATGGCGACCGGATGGGCAATCCCCAGGCCTGCGAGCGTGCGCCCATCGCGCTCTGCCGCATCGCTCACGACATTGTCCCGTTGCAGGAGACGAACCTGGTCGACGGTCAAGGGCCGCCAGCCTGACGGCAAAGGCTTGGTCAAGACCGCCTGGAGCTTGGCAAGCCAGACCGGCAACGGCAGCAGCGGCCGCCATCGGCCGGAGTAGGCCAGCACCAACTGCATCAGCTGGCGGAAGGTCAACACCTCCGGGCCTCCCAACTCATAGATCTGTCCGGGCGCGGCCCGTCCTTCGAGCACGTTGGCGACGGCGGCGGCGACATCTCCCACATAGACCGGCTGGAAACGACTTCGGCCGCCGATCACGGGCAGGACCGGTAGGATCCGGGCGAGCCCGGCGAACCGGTTGAAGAAGTTGTCGTCGGCGCCGAACACGATCGATGGCCGCAGAACGACGGCCGACGGACATTCAGCGAGGACGCCGCTCTCGGCCTCGCCCTTGGTCCGGGCGTAAACGGACGACGACTTGGCATCGGCGCCGATGGCCGAGACGTAGATCAGGTTCCGTACACCGGCATCGCGCGCCGCTACGGCCACGCGCCTGGCCCCTTCGGTATGGAGGGCCCGGTAGGTCTGGCGCCCCGACGGAACCAGCACCGAGATCAGATTGACGACCGCATCCGCCCCCTCGAGCGCGCGGCGGACGGCGGCCTCATCGCGAATATCCGCCCTTACGGAGTGGATCTGGCCAACCCGGCCCAAGGGCTGCAGATGACCGGCAAGATCGGGGTGACGGCAGGCGACGCGGATGCGCCAGCCGCGGGCGGCCAGGGCCCGGACGACATGGCGACCGAGGAACCCGGCCCCACCGAGCACCACCGCCAGTCCCTTGTCGCCACCTCCACCGGACATCGCCTCGATCCTCCGAACGACCCTGTCCCCGTTCGAGAGTTACACCCCACGTCCCGGTCCCTCAAGGCAGCGGCGCTTCATTGACAAGATCACGGGGTCGCACTAGGTGAATTCGTTCGGGCCGCTAGGCTCGGGCCCAGATGGCGGAATTGGTAGACGCACTAGTTTCAGGTACTAGCGCCGCGAGGCGTGGAGGTTCGAGTCCTCTTCTGGGCACCATTTCAACCGGCTCCGCGCACCCTTGGGGGAGCCACGTGAACCGGTCGTCATGAGCGTGAAACTGCACCAGGATGACTTGCCCGCCGGCGTCAGCTTCTCCGGCGCCGTGGCGATCGACACCGAGACGCTCGGCCTCAATCCGCATCGCGACCGTCTGTGCCTCGTCCAGCTCTCGGCGGGCGATGGCAATGCCCATCTCGTGCAGATCCGCCGGGGACAGCGCGAGGCGCCACGCCTCAAGGCGCTGCTGACCGACGAGAGCGTCGTCAAGATCTTCCATTTCGCCCGCTTCGATCTTGCGACCCTCTCGCACCACCTGGGTGTCATGCCGCGACCCGTCTATTGTACCAAGATCGCCTCGAAGCTGGTCCGTACCTACACGGACCGGCATGGCCTCAAGGATCTCTGCCGGGAGCTTCTCGGTGTCGAGCTGTCGAAGGAGCAGCAGAGCTCCGACTGGGGCGCCCCGACGCTTTCGAACGAGCAACTGGGCTATGCGGCCTCCGATGTCCTGCATTTGCACAAGTTGAAGACCGTGCTCGACAGGCTGCTGGAGCGCGAAGGCCGGACGGGGCTGGCCGAAGCCTGCTTCCGCTTCCTGCCAGCCCGGGCGGAGCTGGATCTTCTCGGCTTCGTCGAGCCCGACATCCTGACACACTGATCGACGGCCGGGGCAATGACGCGGTCCGGCCATGATTGAGTGACAACCTATTCATATTCTATGAGAATCCGTCGCCATCCTGATCCTCGACGGATCTGCGAATGCGACAGGGGACAAGCGGGCAGCCTCTCGACTAACATGTGATGCATGGCGGCGGTTCTGAGCGACACGAATCGGCTGGCACGACAGCCACGGCGTTCTGCGGCGCCGGGCTCGACGCGCGCCCGGGCCTTCCGGCAGGCCCGGCGTCATAGTGCACTCGTCCGGCTTCTCAGGCTCGTCCTGCCACTTGCCGCGGTCGCGACGCTCGGCCTCTATGTCGTCGGCGCCCCACTCACCTTCTCGATCGGAGATGGCAAGCTCGGACTCGACGGGCTCTCGATCAATCCCGAGAACCTGACCATGTCGCGGCCCGTCTACGAGGGTTTCACCGACAATGACGGCCGCTATGTCGTCAAGGCCGAGAGTGCGACCCAGCGGCTCGATAAACCGGATCTGGTCGGCCTCGAAAGGGTCAGTGCCAAGCTAACCGAGGCAGACGGCGGCTCCGCTGAGCTCGTGGCGGCCAGCGGACAAATCGATACCAAGAAGGAAACCATGCAGCTCGGCGGTGGCATCGTCGTGACCTCGAGCGACGGTCTAAAGGCCACACTCAAGACGGCGTTGCTCAACTTGAAAACCAAACGGATCATCTCGCGCGAGCCGGTCAAGGTCGAAATGCCGAATGGCACCGTCGCCTCGAGGCAACTCGACATCTTCACCGAGGAGAAGCGGGTCCTCTTCAAGAGCAAGGTCGTCACCAATCTTGTTCCTCCGGCAAAGCAGGCTGCGGCCGGGAGCGAGCGGAAAGCAACAGGTTTCGCTTCCGCCGCCGCCTTCGGGGATGGACCGATCAACATTCAGTCTGAGAGCCTCGATATCCGCGATGCGGAGAAGACGGCGTTGTTCAGCGGCAACGTCCGCGGCCGGCAGGCCGGCACTCAGTTCACCGCTCCGACCATGCGCGTGACCTACACCGGCGACTCCGGCCTCGACCCATCGGCCGCTGCAGCCGGCACCGGCACCGAGATTTCCAAGATCGAATCGAAAGGTGGCGTCGTCATCACCACCGACGACGGGCGAATCGCCAAGAGCGACTGGAGCATCTACGACCGGCTCGCGCAGACCGTGACCCTCGGCGGTACGGTCAGCCTCGCCGATGGCGACAATCGCATCGAAGGCAACGAGCTGTTGGTCGACCTGGAAAAGAGCATCAGCACCTTCAAGCCAGGCGGACGCGTCAAAGGGGTGATCGGCGGCGGCAAGGCCGATGCGAAGGCCAAGCCTCGCAAGAAGGTCAAGCCCAAGAGCGGTGGCGGCACCGCGCTCGGCGGCCTCACCAATCTCTCTGCCGACGACAGCGGACCGACTGAGATCGAGGCCAACAGCCTTGAGGTGCATGACACCCAGGGACTCGCCATCTTCCGCGGCGACGTGATCGCCAACCGTGGCGGTCAACAAATCAAGGCCGAACGGCTCGACGTCAGCTATGCGAGCACCGGTGGCAATGTTGCGCCGGCCGGTCAGGACAATATCAGAAGCATCACGGCGACCGGCAACGTCGTCGTCTCGGCGCCGGACGACCGGGTCGTGACGGGCGACAAGTTGGTCTATGATGCCAAGTCCGGCCTCATCACCGTCGCCGGCAACGTCACCACCTCGCAGGGGAAAAACGTCATCAAGGGCGACAAGCTCGTCATCAACCTGGAGACGGGTGAGAGCTCATTCGACACCGTGACCGACGAGGCCGCCAAAGGCGTGAAGAAGCGTATCAAGATGCTTATCAATCCGAGCGACGTCTCGCGAACCACCAACTAATCCAGATGTCCCAGTCTCCAGGTGCGCTGACCGATACGGTTGTCCTCGATCTCACGCGGGTGCTGGCAGGGCCATGGTGCACGCAGGCACTCGCCGATCTCGGCGCCGACGTCATCAAGATCGAGCGTCCCGGTAGCGGCGACGATACGCGAGACTGGGGTCCTCCCTTTTTGACGGGCCCGGACGGCCAGCGCGGCGACTCGGCCTATTTTCTGGCCTGCAACCGGAACAAGCGATCGGTCGTCCTCGACCTTGCCAAACCACTCGGTCAGCGCGCCGTCCGCGAACTCGCGGCCCGGGCCGATGTTTTGGTGGAGAATCACAAGGTGGGCGGCCTCGCCCGCTACGGCCTCGACTACGCCAGTCTCTCGGCCCTCAATCCTAGGCTCGTCTACTGCTCGATCACCGGCTTCGGCCAGACGGGCCCCTATCGCCACCGGCCGGGCTACGACTTCATGATCCAGGGTCTCGGCGGTTTGATGTCGGTCACGGGAGAGCGCGATGATCTGCCGGGTGGCGGACCGCAGAAGGTCGGTGTCGCTGTCTCCGATCTTATGACGGGCATGTATGCCGCGACGGCCATCCTGGCCGCCCTGCTCAGTCGTCGCGACTCCGGCCGCGGCCAGCATATCGACATGGCCCTGCTCGATACGCAGGTCGCCATGCTCGCCAATCTGAACATGAATTATCTGGTGTCGGGCAAAGTGCCCGGCCGGATGGGCAACGCCCACCAGAACATCGTGCCCTACCAGACCTTCAGAACCGAGGATGGCCACATCATCGTCGCCGTCGGCAACGACAACCAGTTCGAGGCGTTCTGCCGCGCCGCCGGGCACCCCGAGCTGGCGACCGATCCCCGCTTCCGGCGCAACAGCGACCGGGTCGCCAACAGGCAAATCCTCGTGCCGATCCTCGAGCGGCTGGTCGAAGGCCAGACGAGCCGCTGGTGGCTGGACGCCCTCGAGGCGGCTGGTGTCCCTGTCGGACCGATCAAGGGCTTGGACGAAGTCTTTCAGGATCCGCAAGTGGACGCGCGTGGCATGCGGGGCTCGATTGCGCACCCCCTCGCCACGGAACTGCCGCTCGTCGTGAGCCCCATGCGTCTCTCCAGTACTCCCGTGAGCTACCGGCTCGCGCCACCCGTCCTCGGCGCCGACACGCGGGACGTGCTGCGATCGGCGGCCGGCTGGAGCGAAGCGGACATCGATGCTTTGATGGCGGAGTGCGGGCCATAGCCGTATCTCGCCCGACGTCCGCCGGTGCCCCGCTCGCTATTGCAGGGCATAGCGGCGTCAGCCTGGTTTGCAACATACGCCAGACGATGAGAGCCAATCCGACCGGCCGGGGCGAATGCGCCTCGCAGGACCGCGTTGATCGAGCTTGCGACGCCGCGATGACGTTTGAGGCCGAGGAATGACATCTCTCGAGTATCGCCCCGCCATCGACGGATTGCGCGCCATTGCGGTCCTGGCTGTCATCGGCAATCACTACGGCATCCCCGGCTTCGACGGCGGCTTTCTGGGCGTCGACATCTTCTTCTGCATCTCCGGCTATCTCATTACGTCGATCATACTCGACGAGATCTCCACCAACGCATTCTCTTTCGCGACGTTCATATCCCGGCGGATCAGGCGCCTGTTCCCAGCTCTCTTCGTCATGCTGATGGCCGTTCTCACGGCCTCGATCATGTTGCATGGACCGCACAAGTCGATACTTGTCGGCGCGGGTGTCGCGTCGGCAGCGCTCTATTACTCGAACATCCACTTCTATTGGAACGTCGACTACTTTTCCGAGCCAGCAGATGCCGAGCCGGTGCTGCACACCTGGTCTTTGGCCGTGGAAGAGCAGTTCTATCTCGTCTGGCCGCTTCTGCTTTTGATTACCTTCCGGCTCGCCAGCCCGGGGCCAGACTGGCGAAACACGGCGATCGTCGGCACCGCCGTCCTGGTCGCGAGCTTCCTGGCCAGCTGGACCCTGTCCTCGGCGGGCGATCCACAAGCCTTTTATCTATTGCACGCGCGCGCTTGGGAACTCGCCTGTGGCGCCTTGCTCGCCATACTGCACGCGAGGGGCGCCTCGACCTTCGCCCGTTTCGCTCGCCACGACCTCGCACGGGATGCGTTGCTCACCGGGGGCCTGTGCGTCATCGCCGCGTGCGTCCTGCTGTCAGAGGCCACCGCCGGCATCTGGTCGTCGAATGCCCCCGTCGTCGCCGGCACGCTGATGATCCTGGCGACGCAGGACAGGCCATCCGCGACGCGGATCTCGCCGTCTCTCACGAATTCACTCTCGAGGTTTCTTGGTAAGACGTCCTACTCACTCTATCTCTGGCACTGGCCGATCTATGTCTTCATTCTGCTGTTGTATGGACCAAAGCCCAGCGCGGCGATACTGGCACTTGCCCTCTTGGTCGTCACGGCGACGGCAACGGTGTCATGGCTCTTCGTCGAACGCCCGTTTCGACGATTGCAATCGGGTTCGGTCGTTACGATTGCCACAGGACTTGCTGCTTCGCTCGTCGTATTCGCAATGAGCCTGGGCACCGGCGCCATCAGATCCGCGTTTCTCGGTGCTGAGGAGACGATCGCCTCGATCTCGGAGTATGCCGAGCAGCGAAATCCCAAGAGCGGCGAGTGCATGCTGACGAGGAACCACCCGGAGATCCGCTCGCTCGGGCGTTGCCGGATCGGCAGTTGGGCGGCCGCCGAGACGCCGGCGGATGCCGATTTCGTAATTCTCGGCGACTCACATGCCGATCACTGGGCACCGGGCATGGACACGTCGGCTGCGCTTCGAGGCATCGCCGGCCTCGAAATGACGGGCTCGTCATGTCTACCCATCTTTGACATCCTGCAGATCACCAAGGATCGCGTTTTCGAGGTTTGCCAATCGTACCGGCGTGCCGTGGACACCTATCTGCGAGGCCTGCGCAAGCCGACAGTCGTCGTCCTGGCGGCTCGCTGGAGCATCTATTACGAGACAGACCAGTTCATGCGGCCGAACGATCCTCGCTGGTATGTTGTGGCGCACGAAAATCAGCGGACCGACAAGGCCACGACCCAACGGCTGATCGAGGCAAGCCTCGCCAGCACGGTCGACAAGCTCCTGAGCGAAGGCCACGCCGTGGTCCTCGTCGATCAGGTCCCCGAGTTCGGCAGCAAGCAACTCGACTGCTTCCTGGCCACGATCACCACGACCGATGCACGCCCACCTTGTGGCCCGGACGCTCAGACAATTCGGGAGAGACTGGGCCCCGCATCGCGCATGCTCGCGCGCGTCACCGAGCAAGTCCCCGAAGACTGGAAGTCCCGTGTCGCATTGCTCGAGCCCGCTCCACGGATGTGCAACACAGATCGATGCTCACTCGATATCGCGGGCACCTACCTCTATCGTGACGACGACCATCTCAATCCGACCGGCGCACGCATCATCGTCGAAAAACTGAGACTGATGGATACGGTCGCCAGACTTCTTGGCATCATTCGCCAGAGCGCCCACCCGTAGATCTCCGGGGTGGCGCGCCCTCCAAGGCGATCGCGCACATCCGTTCCGGGCAACCGACCGCCCGACCGGCTCGCGCACGATCTCCGGCAAGGCGGTTGAACCCGCTCCCAGCCGACCCTAGGCCCTCGTCCCGCACGTATTCACGCCGATGATGCGGTAGAGCGGGCAGAAGCCGATGAAGGCCGTCAGCAGCGGAATGACACCGATCCAGCCCCACGCCATGGGCTCGACACCGGGGATAAGGCCCAATGCCCAGGCGATCAGGGCCAGGCCAACGATGATCCGCAGAACACGATCCACTGATCCGACATTCTTGCTCATGACGCCTCCCGGATGATTCGGTTTTGACAGCGGGGGCATCATGAGCCGGCGCGATAGCCCGGTCTGTGACCTCGATCACATTCGGGGTTACCATGTCCGCAATGCGCTACATCGCCAAATGGCGCAGCCGCGCCGGTTCACGAATGACGATGCGCCCTCGCTCGACCTCGACGAGGCCAAGCAATTCAAGGCGCTTGAGCCGCCGGCTGATCACCTCACGGGCCGTACCGAGATCCTGGGCCAGCTGTTGGTGGGTCGAATGCACGACTCCGTCCTCGCCAGCCAACTCGATCAAGCGTCCGGCCAGGCGCGATTCGGTTCGATGAAAGGCGACTTCGTCGATCAGGCCGATCAGCTCGTAGATCCGGCTCGACTGCACGTCGATGATCCGCTCGCGAAAGGCGGGGGACACGGCCATCAACTCGAGAACGGTCGACCGACCGATCGCGCGCCCGGCGACATCCGTCTCGCAGACCCCCTCGGCCTGATAGAGCCGCCTGCCGACCAGACAGGCAAAGGACAATACACAGGTCTCGCCGGGCCGCACCTGATAGAGCAGCAGCTCCCGGCCACTCTCGGACAGCGTTTTCACCTGCACCCGCCCTTCGGCGAGCAGCACGAGCCGCTCACAGGTCTCGCCTGGTCGAAACAGAACGGTGCCAGCCGCGGCGCGCGCGGGACTGGAGGCGGCCTGCAGCAAGGCCTTTGCCGCGGCATCGAGGCCGGGGATATCCTCTATTGGGACGTCATCCATGCCGGGAAGCCCTTTCCGAGGCCGATTTCACTCCGCCACGTCCTGATGGGAGCGGTCGTGGACGAGTCCAGGGTCCGCACACGCGCCCATCCGACTCGACACGGCCGAATTTTCTCCCGTATTGAGGATTATAGGACAAGGCTTGCCCCGCCGGCTCAGGTCTCGGCGAGGCACCAGGATTAGACACCACTGTGAACTCACTGTTCAAGCCGCCGCGCCGGACCATCAGACCGAAAGCCCCTGGCGGCCAACGTGAGGCCCCGCCCATTGCCTTGGGCGAACACGAGTCGCTCAACGAGCGACCGCGGAACGAACCGCTGCCAAGAGAGGAAGGCTGGCTCTCGGTCGACACCGTTATGAAGGCTTACAAGAGCCGCCAGGTCGTCAAGGGCGTGAGCCTCACGCTCCGCCGCGGCGAGGCTGTCGGCCTGCTCGGCCCGAACGGCGCCGGCAAAACTACGGTCTTCTACATGATCACCGGCCTCGTCGCCGCCGATAGCGGCCGCATCTTTATCGACGGCCATGACGTCACCCGCTATCCCATGTACCGGCGTGCGCGCCTCGGGGTCGGCTATCTGCCGCAGGAAGCCTCCATCTTTCGCGGCCTGACGGTCGAGCAAAATATCATGGCCGTGCTCGAGCTGATCGAGCCCAATCGCCGAAAGCGGAAGGAAAAGCTCGACAGTCTTCTCGAGGAATTCCGGATCACCCGTCTGCGGACCTACCCCTCCCTCCGCCTCTCCGGCGGCGAGCGGCGACGTTGCGAGATTGCACGCGCGCTGGCGAGCAATCCGAGCTTCATGTTGCTCGACGAGCCGTTCGCCGGCATCGATCCGATCGCCGTCGGGGACATTCAGGAACTCGTGCGTCATCTGACCCAGCGCGGGATCGGCGTTCTGATCACGGATCACAATGTCCGGGAGACCCTCAATCTGATCGACCGGGCCTATATCATCTATGACGGAACGGTGCTGACCCAGGGAACGCCCCAGGAAATCGTGGCCAACCCGGATGTTCGCCGCGTTTACCTTGGCGATATGCAACTTTGACCCATTTGACCTGAAAATACGCGGGGTTAAGCCAACCGTAAGGGCGCCAGTTTAGACTTCGACAGGAATTCGAGGACACTGGTATGGCGTTAACGACAAAGCTCGAGTTGAGGCAGGGCCAGGCCCTCGTCATGACTCCCCAGCTGCAGCAGGCGATCAAGCTGCTTCAGCTCTCGAATCTCGAGTTGAATGCCTTTGTCGAAGCCGAGCTCGAGCGCAATCCGCTGTTGGAGCGCGATGGCGCCGAAAGCGATGCTCCGGAGGCAAGTGGCGATGCTGCCGATGCCACGCGAGTGGAGGACGGGCTGGCCTCGCTCGAGCATGGGGCGGGCGATGAGGATTGGGATGGTACGTCCCGTCCCGACGAGGGCTCGGGCGCCGATCTCGACTATGGGGCCGACGAGGGCATGCCGCAGCCGGACGACGCCTCGTCCTATGCCGCCTCGAGCAGCTGGTCGACCGTCACCGGCAGAGGCGGCAGCGACGAGGATGTCCGGCTCGAGGAGTTCGTAGCCAGCGAGGTGTCTCTCGCCGATCACCTGCGAGACCAGCTGTCGTGTGCCACGGCGGATCCCAAGTCGCGCATGATCGGACTCGCGTTGATCGACATGGTGGACGAGGCCGGCTATGTGCGCGGCGATCTCGACGGGATCGCTGACCGGCTCGGCACGACATTCCTCGAGATCGAACGCGTGCTGCAGATCATGCAGGGCTTCGAGCCGGCGGGCATCATGGCCCGAGATCTGGCCGAGTGCCTCGTCTTGCAGCTCAAGGACAAGAACCGCTACGACCCGATCATCGCCCGGCTGATCGACAATCTCGATCTCCTGGCGCAGCACAATCTTCCGGCCTTGCGCCGGTTGTGCGGCGTCGATGCCGACGAACTGGCCGACATGATCGGCGAGCTACGCGCGCTCAATCCGAAACCCGGACTGGCGTTCGGCACGATCCACGTCCAGACGGTCGTCCCCGATGTCATCGTCCGGCCGCGCAGCGACGGAAGCTGGCATATCGAGCTCAACAGCGAGACGCTTCCGAAGGTGCTCGTAAATCACACCTATCTGACGACGGTCAGCCGGATTGCCGCCTCGCCGAAGGACAAGACGTACCTGCAGGATTGTCTGCAGACCGCCAACTGGCTCGTTCGCAGCCTCGATCAGCGTGCGCGGACCATACTGAAGGTGGCCGAAGAGATCGTCCGCCAGCAGGACGCCTTTCTCGCCTATGGCATCCAGCATCTGAGGCCGCTCAATCTCAAGACGATCGCCGATGCCATCGGCATGCACGAGAGCACGGTCAGCCGGGTCACATCGAACAAATACATGGCGACCAACCGCGGCATCTTCGAGCTGAAGTTTTTTTTCACCTCGGCCATTGCATCGGCTGGAGAAGGCGAGGCCCACTCCTCGGAATCGGTCCGCCACCGGATCCGCCAGCTGATCGACGCCGAAACGGCGGAAGATGTCCTGAGCGACGATCGCATTGTCGCGAGGCTCAAGGACGACGGGATCGACATCGCCCGACGCACCGTCGCAAAGTACCGCGAAGCCATGCACATCGCCTCGTCCGTCCAACGCCGTCGGGCCAAGCGCATAGACGCGGGCGCGGCCCGGATCGTCGCCTGAGTACATCCCCCAAGTCCGACCTCGGAGATTTGACACTATGAAGGGCCTGGACTAGGGTCGATGCATTCACCAGGCCGCGTCGATTGCGTTGCGGCGTTGCGTTGTGGACCCTCTCAAAACGGTCGTTATTCTTTCCGGTGCGGAGACCGTTCCGCCGGACGGCCGTCGGCAAGGTGAGTTGGAATGACCACACAGATCACAGGCAAGAATCTCGATATCGGCGAGTCGCTCCGCTCACATATTGCAAGCCGCATCGAGGAGATCGGCGGCAAGTATGGCGGCGGAACGGTTTCGGGTCACGTCGTCGTCGAAAAGCTCAGAAATCAGTTCGTCACGCGATGCTCGCTGCATCATCGCTCCGGCATGATCCTGCAGTCGGAGGCCGAGGCCGGCGAGCCCTACCAGAGTGCCGAGGCGGCTTTCGAGCGTCTGGAAAAGCGACTTCGTCGCTACAAGCGGCGGCTGCGCGATCATCATGCCGCCGACTCGGCCAAGGCGGCCGAGGCAATGCCGGCGATGGACTATACGATCGAGGAATCCGCGGCGGTTGACGACGCGCCCGACGGTCATACCCCGGTCACGATTGCGGAGGTGAGTATGCCCGTGCGCCGCCTCTCCGTGTCCGAGGCGGTCATGGCGCTCGATCTCGCCGATGCGCCGGTCGTCGTCTTTCGCAATGCCGGACACGGCGGCATCAACGTGGTCTATAGGCGTCGTGACGGCAACATCGGCTGGGTCGATCCGGGATCGAGCTAGCGGAGCTCTGCCGGATTGCCCGCGATCGCGCCGATCGAGGCGCAATCGGTGGCCGTACGACGCGTACAATGAGAGCGAATGACAGATGGATCTCGGTGATCTCCTAAAGCCAGAGCAAGTCATTCCGTCGCTGCGTGCGAAGAACAAGAAGCAGCTTCTCCTGGAGTTGGCGCTTCGGGCGTCGGCTGGAACGGGCATCGGGCATCAACAAATTCTCGAGACACTCCTGCAGCGCGAGAGCCTCGGCTCGACCGGCATCGGCAAGGGCGTTGCCATTCCGCATGCCAGGCTGTCCGGAATCGATCGGATTTTTTGCGTGTTCGCGCGCCTTGAGGATGGCATCGATTTCGATGCCAGTGATCGCGAACCGGTCGATCTGGTTTTTCTCCTGCTGGCACCCGAAGGTGCGGGCGCAGATCATTTGAAGGCGCTGGCGCGCATCTCGCGCCTGCTGCGCGAGCCGGAGACGATCGAGAACCTTCGCTCCTCGAAGAAGCGGGCGGCGCTCTACTCCATACTCACCGAGCCACTGGCGTCGAGCGCGGCATAGACCGGCCGCCGATCCGACGCTGGCTCAAGGACCGCCGGTCACACCGACGGCATGGCGAGTCCCTGGCTCTGACAGGCGGCTTGGACGGTATTGCGCAACAGGCAGGCAATCGTCATCGGGCCGACGCCGCCCGGCACCGGCGTGATGGCGCCCGCAACGGCAGCGGCCTCGCCATAGGCGACGTCGCCGACGATTACGCTCTTGCCGTCCCGATCGACACGGTTGATCCCGACATCGATGACGATGGCACCGGGCTTCACCCAGTCGCCGCGCACCATCTCCGGACGGCCGACGGCCGCAATCAGGAGATCGGCCCGGCGGCAGACGCCGGCCAGATCCCGCGTCTTCGAATGCGCGATGGTCACCGTGCAGTTCTCCGCCAGCAGCAATTGCGCGACGGGCTTGCCGACGATGTTCGAACGCCCGATGACCACGGCTTCGAGACCCGTCAGATCCTTCTGCACCTTCTTGGCCAGGATGACGCTGCCGAGGGGCGTGCAGGGAACGAGCGCAGCCTCGCCGGTCGCAAGCTTTCCCACGTTGATCGGGTGAAAGCCGTCGACGTCCTTGGCAGGGTCGATGAGGTTGAGCACCTTCTGGCTGTCGATATGCTTGGGCAACGGCAGTTGCACCAGTATGCCGTGCACGGCGGGATCGCGATTGAGCTTGTCGACCAAGGCCAGGAGCTCGCTCTCCGGGGTCGCCTTGTCGAGCTTGTGCTCGAAGGAGGCCATGCCGACCTCAACCGTCTGCTTGGCCTTGTTACGAACGTAGACCTGGCTCGCGGGATCCTCTCCGACCAGCACCACTGCGAGGCCCGGGCGGAACCCATGCGAGGCCTGGAGCCCGGCAACGGCTTTGGCGATGTTGCTTCTCAACTCGGCGGCAACCGCCTTGCCGTCGATGACCGTGCCTGTCATGTCCTCACCTGTATTTGGAAATGAGCCCGCCAAGGCGATCGGCGAGCCCGCCGGGATCGCCCAAGATGTCGAATGTCTTGTAGCGCGACGTGGCGCCCGCCGCCAAGCGCACGCTCTGCCGTGACACGCCCAGCAAACCCGCAATCAGACGGCTCGCCGCGACGTTGGCGGCACCATTCTCGGGCACCGCCCGCACCTTGAGCTCGAGGCGTACACCATCGGGGCCGGCGCCGAGACCTTTGATCCCATCCTCGTGGGATTTGGGCGTAAGACGGATGAACAGCCGCATCCCCCCATCGATCGGTCGGCAGGGGAGTTCGGCCAGGCCGCCGGATGGGTCTGCCGGCCTCGTGCTCCGGCTTGCTTTCGTCACCCACTCATCCCTGGCAGGCCATCGGCATCAGGAAGCCGGATCCACACGTGCCGATGACGACGCTCTGCACAAAGAAGACCGCGAGCAGGAGCACGATCGGCGAGAAATCGATGCCAGCGGTCTTGGGCAGGAATCGGCGGATCGGCGTCAGCAGCGGCCGTGTGACGGCGTCGAAGGCGTGCATCAAGCTCCGTACGAAATTGTTGTAGGGATTGATGACGTTGAACGCCACGAGCCAGCTCAGGACCACACTCGCGATGACGACCCAGCTGTAGAGCCCCAGCAGATAGCGGATAAATTCCAGCAGTGCGATCATGTTCCCGATCCCCGAGGTTTGAGCTTTCTCTAACGACGAGGCGTTGGCCGTGCAAGACCAAGCGGTCGACGAGACCGGTCAGGCCAGTCGACGATGACGACCCGCTGCGATCGTGCACTGCGCCGACAGGGATGGATCGATCCGCTTGCACGATACGAATTTGTGCAGCGCAGGATTGACAGTTGCGTCCCTGCCACATTTAATCAAAGTGGGAGAACATCTGTCTCTCGAGGGTAACGTCAATGCGGGGACCTCCCTGTGGGAGGATGTAGTGGTATGAGTAAAGGCTCGTTGAGTGACGCCGTCCGTGCCGCAGGCTACGCGATGGCCACTTCGGAAGAGTTGCTGGATCTCTCGCGGCAGGCGACAGAGTCGCGTAAGACCAAAGGCCACCAAGCGGTGACGGTGGATACGCAGGTTGCTTCAGAGACCCGCACCACCAAGGCGGACCAACCCAGCCCCTTCAAAGCCTTCTTCTCGTCTTGGGTCGCCTGGGCCTGATCGCCAGCGGCGCGCGGTTAGCGAGAGATCGCCGGCAGGCTGCCCTGCCGGCGGGAAAATCCGACCATGCGACGGGCTACTGAGGCTTGCGGTAGGCCTCGTGGCAGCCTTTGCAATTCTCGAACGCCTTGCCGATGGCGGCCTTGACCCCGTCCTCGCCCTCGGCAGCACCGATGGCGGCCGCGTCGGTCGCAAATGATGCGAGCTTGCCGTTGAAGTCGTCCATGGTTTCCCAGACCTTGGGCATGGCCGTTGTGTCGCCCTGATCGGATCCGGCCGGGAAGTAGTGCCCGAAGGCCATCGCAGCAGAGTGCCAGGTCGCACCGATCAGCTTTGCCTTGTCGGCGTCGAACGCGACGTCGCCCTTCAACATGCCACCGGCGATTTTCGCCGCAGCGCCAACATCCTTCATGATCGCCTTGCGCTGGACGATTGGATCGTCGGCAGCCTGGACCGCCGGGACAGCGAGCCCCCCTGCAAGCATGCCCGCAACCGCCCCAAGCACCAATCTGAAGTTCCGCTTCGACATCAACACTCTCCTTGAGCAACCATTTCCTCGGCCAGCCGAGCGACTTGCCGGCACGTCTCATTGCATGCGATTGCAATGAATATATGGCGATCGCCGCTCTGCCAACGCCCAAACGCCCGTTTGCGGAGAAAAGGTCAACGGAGATTGCCGCAGAACCTCTGTATGCGCCGGCAGGCTTCCTCGAGCGCCTCCGTCGAGGTTGCATAGGAGATGCGGAAGAAGGGCGAGAGGCCGAAGGCGGCGCCTTGCACCACGGCAACACCTTCCTCCTCGAGCAGGGCCGTCACCACATCCTCATCGGTCTTGAGTATCTTGCCGCCGGCCGAGGTCTTGCCGAGGAGGCCAGCGCAGCTCGGATAGACGTAGAAGGCGCCTTCTGGCGTCGGGCAATGAAGGCCGCGCGCCTGATTGAGCATCGAGACGACCAGATCGCGCCGCCCCTTGAAAACCTGGCATCGGTCGCCGATAAAATCCTGCCGGCCGTTCAGTGCTTCGACCGCCGCATATTGTGCGATCGATGACGGGTTCGAGGTAGACTGCGACTGCAGCTTCGCCATCGCCTTGATGAGCGGCTCGGGGCCGGCGCCATAGCCGATCCGCCAACCGGTCATGGCATAGGCTTTGGAAACGCCGTTCATGGTCAGCGTGCGCTCGTAGAGCTTCGGCTCGACCTGGGCCGGTGTCACGAACGGAGCGTCCGTATAGAGCAGGTGCTCGTACATGTCGTCCGACAGCACCCAGACCTGGGGGTGCCGCAAAAGCACATCCGTCAGGGCCTTGAGCTCGGCAGCCGAGTACGCTGCCCCGGACGGGTTAGACGGCGAGTTGAGAACGAGCCACTTGGTCCTCGGGGTGATGGCCCGGTCAAGCGCCTCGGGCCTCAGCTTGAAGCCATCCTCGAGCCGGGTCTCGATGAAGACCGGCGTGCCGCCGCCGAGCATGACGATATCGGGATAGCTCACCCAATAGGGCGCTGGCACGATGACCTCGTCGCCGGTGTTCAGCGTGGCGATCAGCGCGTTGTAGAGCACTTGCTTGCCGCCGGTGCCGACCGAGACTTGGCTTGGCCTGTAGTCCAGGCCGTTCTCGCGCTTGAGCTTGGCTGCGACCGCCGACTTGAGCTCGGGAATGCCGTCGACGTCGGTGTACTTCGTCTTGCCGGACCGGATGGCCGCAATCGCGGCCTCCTTGATGTTGTCGGGCGTGTCGAAGTCCGGCTCGCCGGCCCCGAGACCGATCACATCCTTGCCCGCCGCCTTGAGGGCACGCGCCTTTGCAGTCACGGCAATCGTCTGCGACGGCTGGATGCGGTTCAGGCTGTCAGCGATGAAGCCCATGGGTTGGTCCTTCCGTATCGCACGATGAATGGCGGCGCGACCATAGTGTCCGGCCAGCCTTCGCACAAGGTCGCGGGGGTGGCCCCGACGGTGCTGTTTGAGGTATTGCAGCAACGAGCAACCGAGGGTTCCCGATGACCGACACAGCTCCAAATGGCACGAAGCCGCTCACGGCCCTTCGCTGCACACCGCCGAATGTGAGCGAGGCCGAGGCCGCCCGCATCGCCGCACGTCTGTTTGGCGCGACGGGCCCTGCGAAACTGCTCTTCGGCGAGCGCGAGCGGAATTTCCGCGTGGCCGGCCCCTCCGGGGAAACGTTGATCGTCAAGGTCTCGTCGCCCGACGAGAGTCCGGCCAATCTCGATCTTCAAATCCAGGCGCTCCGGCACATTGGTCGTGCGGATCCGGGCCTGCCGATCCCACAACCGGTCGCGACCCTGGCCGGTGCCGACACCACCACCGTGACCCTGGACGGCACGAACCTTCTGGTGCGGGCTCTCACCTGGCTCGAGGGCGACGTCGTCGAGGAGAGCAAGCCGAGCGTCCTCTTTCTCCGGAGCCTGGGAGGCGCCATCGGTCGTCTCGACAAGGCGCTTCAAAGCTTCTTCCACCCCGCCGCCGCACAGGAGATCGCCTGGGACCTGAAGCGCGCGGCCGTCCTTCGCCCGTTCGCCGCGCTGATCGCCGACGAGACGTCGCGCCGCCACACTGAGATGATGCACGAGCGCCTCGCCAACGACACCATGCCGGCCCTCCTGGGCCTCCGCCATCAGATCATTCACAACGATCTCCATGTCGGCAATCTGCTGTCGGCGCCGGGCAATCCCGATCTGCTCGGCGGTATCCTCGATTTCGGCGACATGCTGCACTCGGCCCGCATCATCGATCTCGGATTTGCGGCCGCCGAGGTGACAATCCCGGACCACGATCCGATTGAGACGGCCGCCGAGCTCGCGGCGTCCTTCCACAAGGAGAATGCCCTCGATCCCGAGGAGATCGCCGTCCTGTTCGACATCATCGCCGCACGCCACGCGCAGACACTCTCGATCCTCGCCTGGCGACGGCAGAACGACCCGACGGCGGCCGGATATCTCGAGCCGTTCGAGAAGAACTCGGCAACTGGCCTCGCGGCTTTGCTCTCCATCGGCCGCGAAGCGGCGACCCGCCGCTTCGCCGAGGCGACCGGAAGCGGTCGTCGAATCACCGTGCCTATGCCCGCCGTGCTGGCCGAGGACGAGGCGGCACGGCACAAGCTGTTGACGCGGCGCAAGGCCCGGCTCGGTTCCGGTCTCGAGCTCTCCTACGAGGAGCCCGTGCACATCGTCCGGGCCGAAGGCGTCTGGATGCATGGCGCCGATGGACGGCGCTATCTCGATGCCTACAACAATGTGCCACAGGTCGGGCACTGCCACCCGCACGTCGTCGCGGCGATCGCACGGCAGGCGGCGACGCTCAATACCAACACCCGCTATCTGCACGGTCTCGTGCTCGACTATGCCGATCGGCTGGTCTCGCTGATGCCAGAGGGATCGGGTCTCGATGCTTGCGTCTTCGTCAATTGCGGCAGCGAGGCCAATGACGTCGCCTGGCGCATGGCTACCGTTTGGACGGGCGCCCGGGGCGGCATCGTCATGGAGAATGCCTATCACGGCGGCACAGAAGCCGTTGCCCACCTCTCGCCATATGATGTGACGGGTGCCCAGCTCGCACCTCATATCCGGACGCTCGAGGCACCCGACCTCTATCGCGGACGATACGGCGCCGACGATGCCGCCGCCGCCAACTATGCCGCCGATGCCGATCGTTGCATCGCGGAGCTCGAGCGAACGGGTCACCGCACCGCCTGCTGGATGGTCGACACCGGGTTCATGTCGAACGGGCTGATCCTGCCGCCTGACGGCTATGTGCGGATGGTCGCCGAGAAGGTCCGGGCGGCAGGCGGTCTCCTGATCGCTGACGAGGTGCAGTTCGGCTATGCCCGCTCCGGCAGCCATTTCTGGGGTTTCGATGTGCATGGCGTCACACCGGACATGGTGACCATGGGCAAACCCGTCGGCAACGGTCACCCTTTGGGTGTCATCGTCACGCGGCGGGAGATCCTCGAGCGCTTCCAGAAACAGACGAACTACTTCTCGACCTTCGGCGGCAACCCGGTCTCTGCTGCCGCCGGCATGGCCGTTCTCGACGTCATCGAGCGGGAGCGGTTGCAGGAGAATGCGCGAACCACCGGCGCCCTGCTCGCCGACCGTATCCGCGGACTGATGCTCAAACATGCCATGATCGGCGATGTCCGAGGTTACGGCCTCCGCGTCGGCGTTGAGATCGTGAAGGACCGGAAGACCAAGGCGCCGGACCGCGCGGGTGCGAGGCGGATCGTCAACGGCATGCGTCGGCGCGGCGTGCTGACCTCGACCGATGGCACGGACTACCAGGTCCTCAAGATCCGCCCGCCGCTCCCCTTTCGACCCGATCACGTCGACATCTTGGTCAACACCATGGACGAGACGATGACCGAGGCGGCCCGAGGCTGAAACAATGACGGCCTTCCCGCTCGGAAGGCCGGTCAGATTTCTGGGCCATCACGAACTTCAAGCCGTGAACCCGCTGCCAAGTCGCCTGAGCGCGCCCTCGGGTGCGCACCAACCTCAAACTCGCCCCCCTAGCCGTTCCTCGGCAAAGGTGTATAGTAAAAGAAACAACAGTGAATCGCCTTGCCAATTTCCCAGTCGGAATGGAGAGTGGTATGCGCGTTGCGGCTCTGATGCTCGCGGGCTTCCTTGCTTCGATAGCAGCGGCCGCGGAGTCGCAGGCCGCCGATCCCATAGGCGAGGCTGCCAAAGTCACGGCCACGCTGACCGGTCCGTCGGGACCGCTCGCAACCGGTGCCTCGGTCTACTTCAATGACAAGCTCGCAACCGATGCCACCGGCGTCGGACAGATCATTTTCAAGGATGGCACCAAGCTTGCCATCGGTCCGAATGCCGAGGTGACGATCGACAAGTTCGTCTACAAGGATGACGGCACATTCGGCGAGCTCGCCGTCAACATGACCAAAGGTGCTTTCCGATGGATATCCGGCAAGAGCAAACCGGAAGCCTATAAGCTCTCGACCGGCTGGGCCAATCTCGCCATCCGCGGTACGGCCTTCGATGTCACCGTCGACCCGGCCGGAGAGCTGACGCTGGTGCTCTACGAGGGCGAGGTGACCGTCTGCCTGGCGATCGGCGAGTGCCGGACACTGCAAGGGCAGTGCCGCTACATCGCCTCGGAGACGCGCATCGACGTGAGTGATCCCGAAGCCCTCGGCCGCGCGACAGCGCGGCAGCTCAAACAGTCCGGGCGGCTCCCCTTTCTCGACAATGACCGGCTGATCCGGCCGTTTCACGTCAAAAACGGATCCTGCAAGGTTCGCAAGACCAACAAGCAACGAAAAGCGCAGAGAACCATCCGTACGAAGCGCGCGCAGAAAGCGACAAAGACAAAGACGGCAACGCTCGCTGCACGTCCGGCCATCGCCAGTACGGTCGGCGCCCGCACACTCGGCAAGAAGGGGCGCACCACCGCCAGCCCCGATCCGGTCTCCCCGAACGCGGGCGATCCGTCACCCGGCGAGACGCCGGGGAAGGTCGATACGCCGACATCGACCGACGAGGGCCCAACGGGTGGTTCGGGTACGCCCGGCAAGAAGGGTCACCACGGTCGCAAGGGGCACGGGCGGACTGGAAATCCGGGCAATGACGGGGACAATGGCCACGCGGGCGAAGATCCCGGCGGCGGCGACTTCGGCGGCGGCAACAAGGGCAAGGGCGACACGCACGGCAAAGGTGGCAGGGGTGGTGGCCGCGGTCACGGCAAGGACTGAACTCCCTCCGCAGCTCCATCCACTTCGCGCACGCCAAGCCGCCAGGGACCTGTTGGACCGACGTCACACGCTGGATCGCTCGACCGCCATAGCCGCCAGCTTTGCCCAATCGGCATCGATGCCGAGTCCCGCGCTGTCAGGCAGCACCGCCATCGGGCCATCGAAGGTAAGCCCTCCGATCAACGCCGACGGATCGGCGAGCTCCAAGAACGTGATATGGCCATCGCAGTCGACGGGGTAGGGATCGGCGGCGGTGGCCGCTAGGTGCAGATGCGCCGTATCACCCACGCGCGTATAGGGTGCGGTATCGACGCTGACGCCGAGACCAGCCGCCTCGCAGATGGCCATCACCCTCCGTGCCATCGTCAGGCCACCGACGCGGCAGGCCTTGATGACGACGCGGTCGCAGGCCCCCGAGCGCACCGCCTGCATCGCGGCCTCCGGTGAATGAATGGATTCATCGAGGATCACCGGAACGCGCGTCGTCATCCGGACCTCGCGGTGCCCCTCGATGTTGGCGTAGTGCAAAGGCTGCTCGAGGGAGAGATTGTCATGACGGTCGAAGCGAGAGACCTTTGCCGTGGCGAGCTTGGGATTGCGCCAGGCCTGATTGGCGTCGGCATCGATCATGACGTCGCGCGGCACGGTCGCGAGGGCGGCTTCCAGGAACGACAGCTCTCGCTCCAGCGCTGGCGCCGTCAGGCCCTGCTCCCAAACCACGTCGCCGACCTTGATCTTCAGGCCGCGGAAGCCTCTGGTGACGAACGACCGGCAGGCCTCGGCCATCGCCTCCGGCGACTTGTGATAGAGATTGGTGAGCTGCTCGAGTCGCGTGCGGCGGGCGCCGCCGAGCAAGGTCGCGACACTCACACCCAGATGCTTGCCCATGGCATCGAGCAACGCCATCTCGACGCCAGCACGCGCCGCACGGCCGCCAGGCATGCCGCCGGCATAGGCCATCTCCATCTTGTGCTGGCAAAGGGCAATGTTCTGGGCGTCGATCCCCTTGAGGACGCGTCCATAAAGGTCGAGGCATGAGCGGATCTGCTCGGCCGTCTCGCCGTAGTACCAGACCTGACTGGTCGCCTCGCCGATGCCCGTGAGACCCTTGTCGGTCGCGACGCGGACGATGAAGCACGGCGGCGTCGAAGGCCAGACCGAGGCCTCGTCCGACCAGCTCTCCTTGACGACCTTGGGCTCGAGCCTGAACCAGTCGATAGCCTCTATGCGCATGGGGATCCTCGATCAAACGCCGCCGTGAAAGGCCGTCCTTTCGAAGGATCCTGGCAGCTGCCTATTCGCCACCTTCGAGGAAGGGCGGCCAGGATGCGGGAACGCAGCGCGACCGACGACCGCACCGTTTCCGTCATCCCGAAGCACCCACGAGCTGGGCTGCCGTACATCCGAACTTACGGCGCTTCGCCCTGTCCCTCGCGAACTCACGATCCCTCTAACGCCACTGCTTCTCGTCGGAGATCCATTCGCCGCCCGGCAGCTTGCCCGGCTTCGAGAAAGCGTCGAGCACGTTCTTCATGACTGTCGACACGTTGTTCTTGAAGCCGTTGATGGGCAACGCCTGACCGAAGGCAATCGAGGCCGGCGAGAAGACGGCACCGTTCTTTGGGGTCGTGAAGTAGACCATATCCGAGCGGATCCGGTAGTCATAGGTGCCGTACATACCCGGATGGGCGTAGAGGATCTCCTCGCAGACCAGCATGTAGTTGTCAGGATGCCCGCCGGAAGAAGCGACGATCTTGGCGTGCGGCGGCGTGCCGAGCGAAAGGTCGTAGCGGTCGATCTCGATGCCGGCCGCGCCACCGTGGGCCAACCCCTTGTCACCGATCATCTCGCCCTCGACGCCTTCCATGATCCAGGCGACCGAGCGGTGCCAACTGTCGGGCATGCGCCGGTACGGCACAGAGAACTCGAAGCCCTGACTGATGAAGCCGACACCCGTCAGCTTTTGTGGCGGCCGCGCCAGGTTCTTCCAGAGGCCACTCTTCTGCCCGGTTGTCTGCAGGTAGTGCTCGCCCGGACGCGCCTGCCAGGCACGCATGCCCGAATCGAGCTTCCTCACCTCCATGATCGCCGGCTCCTCCGGCCGGAAGGCGACATTCCAATAGTAGCCGTTGCCGCCCATGTAGATGAGCCGCCCGCCTTCGGCGAGGTAATCCTCGGTCGCGTCCAGCATCTTCTCCGAGTAGTATTCCGGATGCGTGCCGGTCACGACGACATTGTAGGGCCGGATGGCGGCCAAACCATCACGGTCGAGATCCTCGTCCGTCAGGATCTCGTAGTCGTACTTCATGTGCTCCAGCCAGGCGATGATGGAGAGATCGGCCGGGAATTGCCACGGGATGCCCATGGACGCGATGCGGTACTTCGGCCGCATGTTGATGACCGGCCGCAAATAGCTCGAGTAGCAGACGCCGGCACCGTCGCTATGGGAATCGTAGGTCGACAGGCCGAATTCGCGACTCTGATAAACCTCGACGTCGATCGGTGAGATGATCGGCGTCTGGCCGGTGATCGGCTGGGCAATCATGGCGTCGAAGGCAAGGCGTTCGTTGGCATACGCGAGATAGCTCGCCGTCGGCACCAGGAAGCAGATCGGCGCCTTGGGCTTCGCAGCCCTTACGAAAAATACGATGTACTCCTCGCCGAGCTCGCCCTCCCCTGACCGGAGCCGGATCGCGTAGGCGCCGCTCCTCAGGTCGGCGGGGATGGTCATCCGGTTTGTGACCTCCCACTTGCTGTCGACCATGGCGTCCTCATGAAACTCGACGCCACCGTATTCCGCCGGATTGAGGCGGAAACAGTCGTTCTTGCCGCCCCAGTTGTAGCCTGTCTGCGCGCGGACCGGCCGGTTGACACCTTGGGCGTCGAGCTTGTTCGGCCCGACATCGTGGACGGTGTCGCCGATGCCATCGTCGGTGTAGCCCTTGGAGGTGTCCCAATAGGCGACGACGCCATCGGGCGCGGTCCCGCCGGTCTTGAGCCGTTCCAGCTCCTCGCGCGACAAGACGCGATTGAAGACGGCGGGGCGGTCGATCTTGCCGTTATAGGTCTGCGAGACGAAGCTGCCGCGCAACTCGTGCCAGTCCTCCGCACCCGCCAGGAGGAAGGGAATGTCCGGCGCGTTCTTGGCCCGGAACCTCAGCGTCTCCTGAACGTGGCTGTCGTAGGCCGCGCTCTCGAGGACGACCTTGCCCCAGATGCTGTTGTAGCGATTGAGGACGTTCATCTGGTGCAGCGTCGCCTTGCCCGTCGACGCGTCGAACGTCACCGCGACGAAGTACCAGACCTTGGGATCGAGCGGCACCTCGGCGGCAAGGTAGTCGATCTCCTTGCCGTCGCCTTGCCAGAACTCGAGGAGGCCGCGCTGATTGATTCCGAGGCAGTAGCCCTCGTTCTTGTACATGTTCCAGCGGCCGAGAATGGCCTGACGCCGGCCCTCACCGAATTTGCCCGCCCAGATGAAGGCACAGAGCGTGAAGGACCCATCGAGGCGAAGCTTGCCCTGCGGATCAGCGACAGTCAGATAGGAGCCGACCTGCGTGAACTGCTTCTTGACCTTCCAGGTACCGTTCACCGCCGAGCCGAGCTCCTCCTCGATATAGCCTGGGCCGGCGGGATTGTGATCACCGTGGATCAAGCGGACGAGCTGGGCATTGGCCGTATCGGTTCCGTCGGCGTTGACGTGAAAGGTTATCTCCTCTCCCGGCTTTACGGAGATCTTGTTGGCGTATCCGAAGAGCTTGATCTCTGCCATCGTCTGGATCCGGGACTTTCAGGTTGAACGGGAGCGGTTGAGCGGAGGCCGGGACTAGGCCTCGAGGAGGTCTTGCACGCGCCTCAGGAACACGCCTTTGTAGGCTTCCTCGATTGAGGGGTAGATCTTGTCTTCGACCAGGCGCGGCGCGACACCTCTGACGCCGGACAGGGCGACGATCCGGTAAGCCTTGAACTGCTCGACCACCATGACGGCGTATTTGTCGTTCTGGGGCTGGCGGCGGAAGTAGTTCAACAGCCGCTCGAGCGCCTCGCTGTGCTGGCCGACGGGCCGCTGCTTGAACTCCTCGATGAGCTCCGGCGTGATCAGCGTCTTCAGATACTCGCGCTGGTTCTTGTCGAAGCGGCGGAAATAGACCTCGTCCTTGTTCGGATGCTCGGTCGATTCCTCGGGCAACATCTCGCCTCCTTTCTCGGCCCGCGTCGAGCGAGCCTCGCTCTTCTTCTTGTCGCGCCAGGCACGGAACTGCGGCTTGATGCCGAACAGACCGCCCCTGAGAAACAGCACGACGAACAGCATCAGCGTGCCGATGAGTACGAGCCTGAGCGGCCCGAGATCGATCAGTACACGGTCGATGAGAACGACAATCAAGGTACCGATGACTGCGCCTTCGGCGCGTCCGAGGCCGCCGATCACCAGCATGGAGAGCGACAGCAGGACGGTATCGAAGGTGAACAGGTTCGGTGAGGCGCCCCGGAAGTGCGTCGCATAGAAGCCACCGATGAAGCCGAGCGCCACCGAGGATATGAGGAACACCATGATGCGTGCCCGGCGATAGTCGACGCCGGTCGCCTCGGCAAAGGCTTCGCGCTTCTCCGGTGCCATCCTGAGAATACGGCCAAGACGCTTGCCGTCGACAAAGCGATACAGCGCCAGCGCCAGTAGCATCAGGATGAAACACGCATAATAGGAGAGGAGAAGCCGTGAGTATTCCGGGATCGTATCCGGGGCATAGGGTGGGGCGCCATAGAGCCCACCCGTGGCCGAGCCGAGTTCCTTCGATTGGAGCACGTAGACGCGACAAAGCTCGACCACGCCGAGGGTCAGAAGCGAATAGTAGAAACCGTCGAGACGCGTCGCCGGTATGGCGATGAGAAGGCCGAACACCAGCCCGATAAAGCAGCCGAGGAAGGGCAGGACGTACCACGGCAGTCCCATTTGAATGGCGGCGTAGGTCGTCCCATACGCCGCCGCCCCGACGACGGCGTAGCTGGCCATCGAGAAGATGCTGGCCGTGCCGATGATCAGCATCCAGCAGAGGTTGATCGCGGCATAGATGAAGAACGTCGATACGGCGGAGAACAGCGAGCCCTGCATGGACTCCGGGAACAGAAGCGGCCCCATCGCCAAGCCGACGAGGCCCATCGCCCACCAGATCGGCCGCTTGTCGACGATCGTCTTTTCGCGGGCGAGTGTCTTCGGGTTGTACTCGCCGCGGATCTGCAGGACGCGCCGCCGTGTCGGCCAGTAGCGGAGCCGGTGCCAGAGCTTGTCGTTATGGCCACGCCATTTGTGATAGTAGCGCAACCGCCCGACCTTGTAGGTCGGGACCTTGTATTGGCGCGTCTCCTCCCAAATCTGCCGGGGATCCTTGTAGTCCCCAGTCTTGACCTCGCGCGGAGCACGGCCATCGAGCAGCGTTCCCGTCGGATCTTTCCAGACATTCGCCACGGACGTCAGGCCTCCCGCGCCTTGTCGAGGATGCCGGCGATGCCGCGCGGCCTAAAGAGCAGAATGATGATGATGAGCCCGAACTGGGTCATCAGCACATACTGGCCGCCGAGCAGGCGCGAGGTCAGCGCCTCGTTGAAGCCGAGGATGATGGCGCCGATGACGGCGCCCGAAATGCTGCCGAGGCCACCGAGGAGAGCAATGCTGAGCCCTTTCACCATCGGCGTCACGCCACCGAACGGACTGATGTAGTAGGTTTGCGCGAGGAGCGCGCCGGCGAGGCCGGCAAGCCCGCCCGTCAGCGCCATGACAGATAGCCCCGTCTTGCGGACGCCGATGCCGACGATCGCGGCAGCCGCAGGATTCATCATCATGGCGCGGATTTCGAGGCCTCGACGGCTCGACCGCATCCACCACAGAACCACGCACAGCATGCCGATCGAGGTTGCGACGGCACCGAATTTCTCCGCTGTCATGGTGACAGCAAGGCCCGGGATCTCGACCTTCCAGTTTCCGAAGATGGGTGGGATGTTCTTGACGCGGGCGCCGAACCACCACATCAGCAGCTGAGGGCCAACGAGAGAGATCGCAAGTGCCGCAATCATGCCGCGCAACGTGTAGTTCGGCTTGTCGTGGACCGGTATGAACGCGAGAAGGCAGACCAGAAGGCCACCCAACGCACCGGCGAGCACGGCCGCGGGCAGCAGTATGAACCCTGGCGGGATTGCGAGATCGGGCGGCAGATACTGCGCCACGACCCAGGCCACATATCCCGAGAAGGCGAAGATGAAGCCGTAAGCCATATTGATCAGGCCGACGCTCGACCACGTGATCGAAAGACCGATCGCGAGAGTGCCATAGATGCAGGCGAGCGTGATGGCATTGACGATAACGAAGCCCCAATCCATCGCCTACACCTCGCGTTTCGTCTGGTGGGCGAGCGAAGCCGAGGCCTCACCCTTGAGCTTGCCGACATGCATGCCGATGACGCGATCGACGCGTCCCTCGAGCAAGGCGACGTTCTGCTCGGCAATGATCATCGCCGCCTCGCCGAGCTCGACGGAGAGCAGGGCATCGAGCACGCCCTTGCCAATCTTCGGCGCCAAGCCCAAAGACGGCTCGTCAACGAGAAACAGGGAGGCTTCCGCCATCAATCCGCGGCCGATCGCAACCATGCGGCGCTCGCCACCGGAGAGTCGCCCGACCGCCGTGTTCTTCAGCTTCACCAGCGGCGGAAAGACCTTGTAGACCTTCTTCTTGCGCTCGGCCCGCTCGCGCCAGGCGCGCGGTGTGAATGCGCCGGAATCCAGATGCTCCTCGACGGTGAGGCCGGTGAAGATCTCGTCACCTTGCGGAATGAGAGCCAGGCCCTGGCGCACGACGAGATGCGTATAGCGGCCGGGTCCCTGGCTGCGAGTCCGCCCGACCTCGGTGCCATTCAACTTGATCGAACCGCGTTGCCACCCCGTCAGCCCGGCGATGGCAAGGAACAATGTCGACTTGCCGTGACCGTTGAGACCGACGAGTCCAACGCACTCGCCCGCTTTGACGATGAGATCGAGATCGTGGATGACCCGCAATGGCCCCCAGCCTGCGGACAGCCCCTTGACCTCGAGCACGTTTCTCCGGCTCGCGCTCAGAGGCCGCTCGGCTCTTCCCCTTCCGGCGGATGTGACGGCAGGTTCCACGCTCACTTTCCTCCCCACGCCTCCCTATTCCTCGAGCGTGCCTTCCTCGACGTTCTCGAAATAGGCCGCATGCACCTTCGGATCCTGCAGCACCTCCTGCAGACTGCCGGACGAGATCACCTCTCCGGCATCCATGACCATCACCCGGTCCGCAATCGTGTCCAGGAGCTCGATGCGGTGCTCGACGATGATGATGGCGACGTTCATCTCCTTCGAAAGCACGCGGATCAGATCGTCGAACTCGTCGACTTCGGAGTTGATCAGTCCCGCTGCCGGCTCGTCCATCAGCAACAGCGGCGGGCGTCGCATCATCAGGCACGCGAGCAAGAGCTTGCGGCGGTTGAGCGTGTCGAGCTGTGCCGTCGGCAGGTCGTCCGGAACGTTCAGCCGAACGAGCTCCGTGCCCCATTCGGCGTGATGACGCGTGAGGTAGGGCTTGTAGGCCTGCCGCGACGCCTTGAGGGTCTGACCGACGGTCAGCTCATCGGGAACGACCGGCGTCTGGAAAGTGCGGCCGATACCGAGGCGCGCACGCGCGAAAAGCGGCAGCTTCGTCACGTCTCGGCCCTGGAACACCACGCGGCCGGATTTCGGCTGCAAGCGGCCGGACAAAACCTCGAAAAGGCTCGTCTTGCCGGCACCGTTGGGGCCGATGATGCCCAACACCTCGCCCCGGCGCACCTCGAGCGAGATGCCGCGCAGGATCTCACGGCCACCGAGATCGAGGCTGATGTCGTGACAGGAGAAAATGGGAGCAGACGGACGCGAGGAAGCCCCCGCGTCCGCCGTCGCTGCGGTCTGCATCAGGCCCAGGACCAGGGCTTGAGCGTCGATTCGGCAAGCACGTCCGGATAGATGATCTTGTGCTGAACGTCCTGCACCTGCACGTAGAGCTGGCCCATGCCCTCTTCCAACGTCTTGGCCGTGATCGGATTGCCGTCATCCGGATAGTGGGCGGCTTCCTGCCAGGGATTGTTGAGGTCCATGTAGCCGCAGACGCCACGATAGGGATTGAGGCGGATCCAGTCGCAGACGGCTTTGAAGTCGTTGGGATCGCCGACGGCCTCCCAGGCGAGTTTCAGCCACTGCATCGTATCGTAGGCATTGCCCGTGTAGACCAGACCCATGATGCCCGGGAACCGCTTCACATACTTCTCACGGAAGGCCTTGCCCTTCTCGTCGGCATAGACGCCGAGCACCGTCGACCAGACGAAGCCTTCGGCCTCGGCGCCGGCGAGCTGCAGGAACTCCGGCTGCGAGGGGCCGTACTGCATGTAGATCAGCGGGCCAGGCTTCATCGGATCGGCAAGCCACTGCTTGCAGAAGGCCGCGTATTCGGCCGCGACCCAATGATCGAGCATGACGGCACCGGCGCCAATGCGCTTGATCTCCTGGATGACCGGGCCCCAGTCCTGCACGGGGAACTGAATATCGGTGATGCCGGCGAGCGTGAACTCGCTCTTCGGGATCGCTTCCTGCAGCGCCTTCGAGATCGTCTGGTTGTAGGCGAGCTGCTCCTGGACGATGTGGATGCCGTTGTTCATCGGCGTCCAGAGCCCACGGTCCTTCATGTCCTTGAGGAAGATCGGGAAGGTATAGCCGTAGTGCACCTCGGACGGGTCAGTCTGGAAGACGTGATCGTATTTTGGCTGATTGGCCTTCACATGTTCGGTGCAGTTGCGCTGCGTGACACCCCAGAGCAGCGGGCACTTGTAGTCCACCGTGGTGTCGATCGTCGGGATCGGCGCCAGAGTGAAGGCCGTCGTGATGGCATGTACCTTGGAATCGATGAGCTTGCGGAACGAGGCCTGGCAGCCTTCCGGCGACAGGATGTCGATGTCGACGACGACCGGCTCGATCATCCGTCCGCCAACACCACCCGCGGCGTTGATCTCCTCGATGGCGAGCGTCGCGCCGTTCAGGTGATCGGCGTGGTCAGCAACACCGGCGGCGGATGTTTGCGCCGTCGGCAGCCCCATCCGAATGGGCTCGGCGGCCATGGCGTGCCAGCGCGTCACCCACGGCATTGGCAATGTCGATGCCGCGGCGCCAGCGGCGACCGTCTTGATGACACTGCGGCGAGTTACTTTTCTTGACATTCGTAAGTTCCTCCCTGTGGTCTAGCGCCGGGCGGCTTTGGCCGCTCGCGCCATTTTGGCGTCAACGACCACCTCACGCAACCGCTAAGCTCACCCGAAAAGCGTATACCAGCCCCCGAATTCCGTCTTCGCTCGAAGCGCACGTCCTGTTTTCCCAGAGCGCACATCAAGTCGTCGGAACCCCGCACCATTCACCGCTGGACGAGACCTTCAGGCTCTGGAATGATCCCTTGAGGGAGCATGCCAGATGAACTTGCAGACCCGCACGTTCCGGACGTCGGATGTACCGGCCAGCCGATCGCTCGGAGCTTGGCGGGACTTCATGTCGATGATCTACTATCGCGTCGACGTGAGCTCGCCACGAAGCGATGGCCTGCGGGGAGAATTGAAGGAGCTGCAGCTCGGCCCCATCGGTCTTTCGCGCTTCATGTCGGATCAGCAACGCGTGTTCCGGCATCGCAGCAGTGCGCTGCGGGACAATGCCGATCACTTCGTGTTCATCTTCCCACGGCAGGGCAGGTGCTACTTCGACCAGCTCGGACGATCAGCGCATTTTGGTCCGGGCTCCGTGGTGATGCTGCGGTCCGCCGAGAGCTACGAGGCGGCATGTGGAGATTCGTTCGAGAATGTGACGATCAAAGTGCCGGCGCCCGTGCTTGAGGCGAGGGTGGAGGCCATCGGAGATCGCTGCGCCTCGCTCGAAGCCGCCAATCCGGTCATCGTGCCGATCGTCGCCGACATGGCGGCGCGGCTGATCGAGGTCCAGGCCGGCTTACCCATACAAGAAAGTCACCTATCCGAATCCCTGATCGAGCTGCTCGCTGCCATGATGACCCAGAATTCCGCCGAGACCCCGCACGACGACAGCGGTCGCGGCATGATGCGCGTGTGGCAGGGAAAGCTTGCCGTCTATATCCGACGGCACATGACCGATTCGGACCTCAGCCCCGAACATGTCGCTCGGGCGCACGGCATTTCGGTCCGCTACATCCATAGAATCTTCCAAAGTCAGGGTACGAGCTTCGGCCGATGGGTCTTGGAGCAACGCCTCAAGGCCGCACATGCCGCCATTGTCGCCGACCGATCCAATGCCAAGACCTTGCAGACCATCGCCTTCGACTGCGGCTTCTCGAATCAGTCGCACTTCTCGACCAGCTACAAGGAGCTGTTCGGCGAGACCCCCCGCATGACCCGCGAGCGGTCTGTGACTTGACGAGCGCCCCCTGGGCACCGCGCCCCTACAGCGCTCGGCACGTGCGCCGGGTGCCTCACCGTTCGAGATGGGCTATAGCTCGCCTCGACACCGGCACAACCGACCTGCGAGGTTTCCGTGAGACTGACTGACTTCTCGACCCTGACGTTCGACTGCTATGGCACGCTCATCGATTGGGAGAGCGGCATCTGGTCCGCGTTGGCACCGCTGGCGCGGAAGGCGAAGTTCGGTCGCGAGGCGGCGCTGGAAGCCTTCAGCCTCGTCGAGACCGCTCAGGAGCGCGAGACGCCGTCGCTCAGATACGCATCGCTACTGTCGACCGTACATGCGCGCCTGGCACACGACTGGGGCATCGGCGCCAAGGCGGCTGAGCACGAAGCATTCGGCGCGTCGGTACCCGACTGGCCGGCCTTCTCCGACAGCGCCGCTGCGCTCAAGTACTTGAAGAAGCACTATAAGCTGGTGATCCTGTCGAATGTCGACCGCACCAGTTTCGCGGCGTCGAACAAGAAGCTCGGCGTCACCTTCGATGCGATCTACACCGCCGAGGATATCGGCTCCTACAAGCCGGACCCAAGGAACTTCGACTATCTCCTGAAGCATTTGAAGCGCGACCTCGGCGTCTCAAAGGACGAGGTGCTGCATACCGCACAGAGCCTCCACCATGACCACGTGCCCGCAGCGAAGGCTGGCCTGGCCCGAGCCTGGATCGACCGGCGTTACGGCAAGGACGGCAGCGGCGCCACGAAGAAGGTCGCACGCCCACCGAGGGTGCATTTCCACTTCAAGAGCATGGCAGAGTTGGCGGAGATGCATCGGCATGAGGTGGCGAGGTAGAGCGACCCCGCGATCGCTCATCACGTCCGCCCTAATTGCAGACCTCGAGTGAACCGTCGAGCGCCGCGTCCGAGCACAAGATGCCGCCCCACTGGTAGCCGGTTCGACCCTTGGCCCTGATCTTGAACCACGTGTAGCCGTCCATGCCGATGCCAGTGTCCTCGAGGATCTCGATGCGGTCGCCATCGCGCAAGCTGGCGATCCTCGAACTGGCCGTATCCGGTCGCTTTCGCATGATGCCGCCGAGCGAGCGGCCATACATGGGCAATCGTGCCGATCCCGTGCTGCTCGACGACGGCAGGCAATTGTCGGTCTCGGGCACCGGCACCGTTCCGGCCGGACAAGAGGTCTGTCCCACACCTTCTTCGCCACTATTGGAGCCCTCATCGAACAGCGTCACCACCGAGCCGCCCGCAACGGGCATCACAATCTCGAGGCAATCACCCGGGCCGGTCGCCACCATCCAGGGGTGCGTCAGGTAGGTTTGGAGCGTCACCTGCTCGCCGACCTGTAGGGACGCATAGTCCTTGGGCTGCCCGTCGAAACCGAGCCAGAGAATGGCGCGCATGGTCGAGGCGCCGTTGACGAAGGTGATGGAGGTCGCCACGTCCGAGTTCTGCGAGCGAACCTTGAACAGCCGGTCGCAGGAGGCATCGGCAGCTCGCGCCGCTGGTGTTGCCGCGGTCAATGCCCCTGCCGCCGCCAGCAAGATCCAAGACAGGCGCCCAGCGGCCATGGTCAGTCACCTCTTGTTGACGGCGCGGGATATGCCGCCGAGGCGCAAATCATGTCATGATCTCTGCACACCCTCCAGTGGTTTTGTCGCGGTTGACGTCAGCCCAGTTTCGCCAGGAAGCGCAGCACCGGCGCCGCCACCTGTTCGGCCGCCTCCAACAGAATGGCATGTCGGAGCACCGGCAGCACGACGAGCTCGGCGTTTGGCATCGCCTTGGCGATCTGCTCGTTCAAACGCGGTGGGCAACCGCCGTCGTTCTCGCCCGTGAGCACGAGTGACGGCGCCGTCACGTCGTGAATCCAAGGCGCCATCTCGGTCCCGGCATAGATGTCGAAGACCGATAGGAACACCTCGGCATCGCAATCGATCACCTGCTGCATGCGACGCTCGATGACGTCGGGCCGCCGCAGACTGAATTCCGGAGTGAACCAGCGATCTTTCAGCGTCTCGAGCACTGGCGCGATGCCCTTCTCGCGCATGGCGGCAACCACCGCCTTGACCTTCCGCGAATCCTCCTCCGTGCGAAAGGCCGCTGTCGACAGAAGGCCGAGCGAAAGCACACGATCGGGATAGCGGCGCGCATAGGCCGGTCCGATCATGCCGCCGAGGGAATGGCCCGCGAAATGGGCCTTGTCGATACCCAGCTCCGCCCGGAGCATCTCCAGGTCCTCGACCAGATCGTCGAGCGAATAGGGCGGCCGCGGCTTCGGCGACAGTCCATGGCCCCTGAGGTCGTAGTGGATGCAGCGGAATTTGTGCTGCATTGCAGCGACAAGCCCGTCCCAGGAGTGGCGCGAGGCGCCGATGCCGTGGATCAGGAAGAGCGGCGGACCTTCGCCCTGGACGGAGAAAGCCGAGCGGATGGAAGTGGTCATGGCTGGTGTCCTGTACATCTGGGATCAGCAAGTGGGCAGTGAGGCAGTGAGATGGCAATTCTCTCTTGCAGCTCTGGCAAGCGTCGACAATTTGAGCCTGGCAGGATCTGACGTCGTCTGCCCTACCGCCCTCTACCCTGCTGCCCGGCTCACTGCGCCGCCTGCACCTTGACGGCCGTCACATGCGGCATCACCTCCTCGGCAAATCGGCTCATCATGTCGAGCGTCCAGGCCTCCTCCTGGCCGAAATTCGACGTCGAGAGCACGGCGTCGATGCCGAGCTCGGCGTAGTGCGCCAGCCGGTCGATCATCTCGTCCTTGCCGCAAAGCAGCAGGTTCGAGGCCAGCTCCTCGAGCGTCTGCGAGCGCGGGAGCGGTCTGATGATGCCCTGGTCGACGATGCCAGGGCCGCCGAACACATTGTCGAAACTCTTATAGTACTCGAAGGCGTGCGCGGCGATCCGTTGCCGCTCGGCGTCGTTGCGAATGAGGAAAAGGCCGCGCTGCAGGCTGAGCGTGCTGGACAGTGGCCGGCCCGCGGCGGCGCGGCCGCGCTTGTAGGCATTCACCTGATCGAGAAGCTGCTGGTGGCTGCCCCCCAAAGGTGTCGTCTGCACGTGGTAGCCGGCCTTGGCCGCCGCCTCGATGGCCGGCGGCGCCATGACGGCAACCATCAGGGGAATGGGATCCTCGGGACGCGGCATGATGGTCAGCGGCTCGAATTGGTAACGCGCGCTGCGCCAGCTCACATCCGCCCCCGTCAGCAGCGCCTCGAGAATCTTCAGATCCTCGTCGAACAGTACCTTTGTATTCTTGATGTCGACGCCCATGCGGCCGGTCTCGAAACCGAAGGCGCCCTTGCCGACCCCGAGCATCAGTCGGCCGTCGCAGAGCGCCTGGGCCTGCACCACCTCGCCGGCGAATACGCGCATGTCGCGGATCGGCAGCTGGCAGACGGAAGTCGCGAGCGATATGCGGTTGGTGTGCGCTGCGATCTTGACGGCCATCTGCAAGGGCGAGGGGATCAGCAGCACGTTGACGAGATGATGCTCGGGAATACCGACACCGGCATATCCCACCCGTTCGGCATGGATCGCCTGATCGACGACCGATTTGTAGAGCCGTCTGCCGCCGACCTTGGGGTCGAGCATGTGGCTCGAGAGAAAGTGGAAGAAACGCATCGGGTGCCTCCGGCCGTCATCGGGAGCAAAACCGTGCCTGGAATATTCGTATTTGGAAAGCGAATAATAATTGACATTTGGTTCGACATTTTCGAACCATCGAAGCCATGAACCTGACCGAGATCCACACCTTCCTGGCCGTGGTGGAGACGCGGAGCCTGATCCGGGCCGCCCGTCGCCTCAACGTCACGCAATCCACCGTCACCGCGCGAATCGACAGCCTCGAGGAGCGGCTCGGCCAGCGGCTCCTGCATCGCTCAAAAGCCGGCACCGAGCTCACCTCGGCCGGGTTCAAGTTCCAGCGCTATGCCGAGCTGCTGTCACAGCTTTGGGGCCAGGCCAAATACGAGATCGGCCTGCCGCAGGGATTCACCGGCATCTGCAATCTCGCCTGCTATTTCGATCTGTGGGAAGGCATCGGCGACCAATTCCTGGCCCATGTCCGCGCGCGGCGGCCTGACGTGGCGGTAGCTGTCTGGCCGGGAGACCAGGCGAACATCGATCGCTGGCTCCAGACCGGCCTCGTCGACCTCGCCTTCTGCTACGAGGCCGAGGCCCGGGCACCCTTCGCCATCCGGGAGATCGGATCGGACGATCTCGTGCGTGTCGACTTCAAGCCGCCCCGCGGCAGCACGGGCGCGGGCTATGTCTACGTCGACTATGGTGCGCAGTTCCGCCGCGATCACGCGGTCCTGTTTGCTCGGGAGAGTCCATCCGCGATAACGCTGGCCTCGGCACGATGGGCGATCGACTTCCTGTCTACCGCCGGCGGCTCGGCCTATCTGCCGAGCCGGCATGCACGTCACTTCGGCACCCGAGGAAAGGTCGTCGCCAGCGCGCCGCGGCTCACCCAGGCGATATCACTGGTCGAGAATACCAGCGTAACGCGCCAATGGGACTGGCTCGATCAAGCGTTGACCTCAATTGTGCCAGGGCAGCGATAGCCACGTTCTAGCGGTCGTTTTTGGACAGCTTGTCCAGCTGACGTTGCATGGCGGCGAGCTGATCGCGCAGCTCTCCGAGCTCGTTGCGCGCGTCGGCGGGCGCCTCTGACGACTCCTTCGCAACGTCAGGCGCCTTGTCCTCGGCCCGGCCGTTCGTGCCCCCGGCGGCCATTCGGCCCATCTGCCCGAACGGCGTGAACATGGTGAAGGCCTTCTCGAACATGGCCATGTTCTGCTTGGCCTGCTCCTGCATAGCTTCGAAGGCGGCCGAGCCGAACGGCACCTGACCGAACGGATTGCCGGTGAACGGCCCGGAGCCGAAGGCATCCGTCATCTGTTTCCGGAACTTCTCCTGCTGCTGCGTGAGCGCATCCAAACTCATCGCCAGATAGGAGGGCACGAGCTTGCCGACGCTGTCGCCGTAGAAGCGGATGAGTTGGCGAAGGAAGCTCACGGGTAGCAGCGTCTGGCCCCGGCTCTCGCGCTCCAGGATGATCTGGGTCAGCACGCTATGGGTCAGGTCCTCGCCGGTTTTCGCATCGTAGACGACGAAATCCCGCTCCTGGCGCACCATCTCGGCCAGGTCGTCCAGCGTCACGTAGGTGCTTGTTTCCGTATTGTAGAGACGCCGGTTGGCGTACTTCTTGATGGTTACCGGCTTCTTGGTCTGATCCACCGCCGTCAGCTCCTGAGAGCACGGTCCGGCGACATGAAAACCGGTTCGCCGAAAACCATGCGTGTAGTCGAACAGCCTAGCCACCAGCACCCGGGGCTGGCGCTGCGCTGCAATAGAGATAGCACGAACCCTCCAACATGGCGACCCTTCGTCGGCCTATGGTGGACGAACCCCGGGACGTCGCAAAGTGCACGAGGCAATTGCGGCCCTCGCGGCGCGCAGATAAGGTTGCTCAATGCTGCACTGCCGCAATGTGCCGTGCCTGGGCAACTGTTGCGCCGTTTCCCACCAGGACCTGAACCGAGGAGAAGTCCGATGAGCGCCAAGTCCGAACAGATCGTGATTGCCAGCGCCGCCCGCACACCGGTCGGCTCCTTCAACGGTGCCTTTGCGAGCCTGCCAGCGCATGAGCTCGGTCGGGCGGCGATCGTCGCGGCGGTCGAGCGGGCAGGCATCGAGCCCGGCGACGTCAACGAGGTGATCATGGGCCAGATCCTGACGGCCGGTCAGGGTCAGAACCCGGCGCGGCAGGCTTCGATCAATGCCGGCATCCCGGTGGACAGCCCGGCCTGGAACATGAACCAGCTCTGCGGCTCCGGCCTCCGGGCGGTAGCGCTCGGTGCACAACAGATCCAGCTCGGCGCATCCTCGATCATCATCGCCGGCGGCCAGGAAAGCATGAGCCAGGCACCGCACTGCGCGCATCTGCGCGACGGCACGAAAATGGGCGACATGAAGATGATCGACACCATGATCAAGGACGGCTTGTGGGACGCCTTCAACGGCTACCACATGGGCACGACCGCCGAGAACGTCGCCAAGCAGTGGCAGATCACGCGCGAGGAGCAAGATCGCTTCGCCGTTGCCTCGCAGAACAAGGCCGAGGCAGCGAGGAAGGCGGGCCGATTCAAGGACGAGATCGTGCCAGTGACCATCAAGGGCCGGAAGGGCGACACGGTCGTCTCCGACGACGAGTACATCAAGGAGGGCGTGACGCTCGAAGGCATCGCCAAGTTGCGCCCTGCCTTCGACAAGGAGGGCACCGTCACCGCCGCCAACGCGAGCGGCATCAACGACGGCGCCGCAGCCGTCGTGCTCATGACAGCGGCCGAGGCCAAGAAGCGCGGCATCACACCGTTGGCCCGGATCGTCTCCTGGGCCCATGCCGGCGTCGATCCCTCGATCATGGGCACGGGACCGATCCCGGCTTCCAAGAAAGCGTTGGAGAAGGCCGGCTGGACCCACAAGGATCTCGACCTGGTGGAGGCCAACGAGGCCTTTGCCGCCCAAGCCTGTGCCGTCAACAAGGGGCTCGGCTGGGACGTCGAGAAGGTCAACGTCAATGGCGGAGCCATCGCCATCGGCCACCCGATCGGCGCCTCCGGCGCCCGTGTGCTGACGACCCTGCTCTACGAGATGAAGCGCCGCGACGCGAAGAAAGGCCTGGCCACCCTCTGCATTGGCGGTGGCATGGGAATTGCGATGTGCGTTGCTCGCGATTAGTGTGAGTTATTGGGCGCTTATGGCGCTCGGCTGAGCAACCCGCATATTCGGGGAGTAACCCGGCTGGGCCTGGCACCGGACGGGGTTGACCATCCGCCAGCGACCGAGGGAGTTGAAGCGTTATGGCGCGCGTAGCCGTGGTCACGGGTGGCACGAGAGGCATCGGCCACGCCATCTCGATCGCACTGAAGAAGAAGGGTTATCGGGTCGCTGCCAACTACGCGGGAAACGATACAGCCGCCCAGACTTTCCAGGCCGAGACCGGGATTCCGGTCTACAAGTGGAACGTCGGCGACTATGCCGCTTGCGACAAGGGCCTGAAACAGGTCGAGCGCGACCTGGGTCCCGTCGACATCGTCGTCAACAACGCTGGCATCACACGTGACGGCATGATCCACAAGATGACGCCGGAGCAATGGGGCGAGGTCATCTCGGTCAACCTCAACTCCATGTTCAACATGACCCGGCCCGTCATCGACGGCATGCGCGCGAGGAGTTTTGGTCGCATCATCAACATCTCCTCCATCAACGGCCAGAAAGGCCAGATGGGGCAGACGAACTATTCCGCTGCCAAGGCAGGTGTCATCGGTTTCACGAAGGCGCTGGCCCAGGAGGGCGCCAGGAAGGGGATCACCGTCAACTGCATCGCGCCCGGCTATATCGACACCGAGATGGTACAGGCGGTGCCGGAAGCCGTTCTCAAGGGAATCATCGATCAGATTCCCGTCGGCCGACTGGGCTCGGCGGATGAGATCGCCCGCGCTGTGGTGTTCCTGGCAGGTGACGACGCCGGCTTCATCACCGGTGCGACGCTGACGATGAACGGCGGGCAATATATCTGCTGAGCGGACGCTGGCGTGCTACGTACGCCTCATCACGGTGACTTGAGCGGCATCGCCGACCTGTACGTGCGTCTGAAAATAGTAGTGTCCTGTCGGCTTGCCGCCCCTCAGGAAGTCTATTCGCTGCTTGCGCGCGACGCCGGCCACGACAATCGATTCGCCTTTCAGAACCTCGAGCGGATCGGCGCCAAGCCGACGGGCAAGCTCGCGCAGCGCGTTGGCGTCAAGGGCAATCGACAGACATCTGGGATCGCGATAGTCGGCCTCCGACATCAACCAGCCGATATCTCCTTCCGAGCCGGTGCTGACGACCGTCATGGCGAACGATCCCGTGACACCCGACTCGGCAGCCGCCGCCCTGGCGATGGCCTCACCCGGTGTCATTGCTGCCGACGCGCCACCCGCCGACGATCCCATCCCCGAAGACGCCGGCAAGGTCCGTAGGATCGCCTGCACGACCTCCGCGGCCGTCGACCAGCGGATCTGATGCCTGACCGAGAGGAAATAGGCGAGATCGTCGGAAGGCGGGTCATCACCCGCCAGCACCGGGACGATGAGCTTGTTGTGGCTGTGGGCGATCTGCACCTCTTGCAGCACATCGCCGCTTCTGTTCGCGGCCGGGGTCGCCAAAACGACAAGTCCAGCGCATGCCCTGATCGCCGCCATGATCTGAGCCGGATAGGTCTTGCCGGCTTCGATGTCCCGCGGCGCAACCCAGCAGCGATGCCCGGCCGCCTCGAGGACGCGCACGAGCTCGGAGGCCATGAGAGCACCGTCTGACGAGGCATGACTGACGAAAACAGCGGACATTGGACTGCTGGTGAATGATGAGGTGAGCGTCTGGCGCGGCACGTCGTGCTGAACGATAGGCGAGCGCCGGGCCGGCGACAACCAATCATCGATCAACTCCAGCGCGAGCCTGTCAGGAGCTGTAGCACCGCATACCTGCCATCGCTGAGCTCGCGACCCTCGCCAAGACCTGGGTTTGCCCAGTAGGCTTTGCAATTCTGTTCAAGAGCGAGCCCGGACGAGTCATGTCAACCAACTCCCTTTCGATGACTCCGCGTGAGTTCGTGGCAGCAATCGAGGCAGCGCTCGCGGCTCTCGCCGATCCCGCGAAGGCACTGGCAATGGCCAGATACATGAAGAACAACTTCGCTTTCCTCGGCATCAAGACTCCGGATCGGCGAGCGGCGACGCGGACGTTGATCCGTGCGCAGGACGAGCACGTCGTCGATGTGGCCGAGGCACTTTGGAACCTCCCCTATCGAGAGTATCAGTACGTTGCCTGCGACCTGCTCGAGAGGCGAGCCAGTGGGTTGCCGGCGTCCGCGCTACCGCGGGTCATGAAGCTCGTCACGTGCAGATCCTGGTGGGATACAGTCGACGCACTCGCCAAGGTAGCTGGCACCATTGTGCGCAATCACTCCAAGCATGCCTCCCGCATGGACCGGCTCGCGATGGACAAGAACATGTGGCTGCGCCGCATTGCGATTCTGCATCAGCTCGGTGTCAAGGACGAGATGGATACCGACCGTCTCTTTCGCATTTGCCTCGTCAACGCCGGTGACCCCGAGTTCTTCGTCCGCAAGGCCATCGGCTGGGCCCTTCGCGACTACGCGCACCATGATCCCGACGCGGTGCGCCGTTTCCTCGATGCACACAGAGGCCGCTTTTCCGCGCTCACGGTTCGTGAAGCCAGCAAACATCTCTGACGTCGAACCTTGCGGCCTGGCCTGCGGTCGGCTTCTGTTCGTCAGCTGATTGGCATAGTCTTGTTGGAGGATCGCCCGCTGAGGAGCCAGCCAATGACTATCGCCCTGCCGATCGTTCCAGATGCCGAGCGCCGCCTTCGCGAGCGCGCCCAGGCGGTCATCCCCGGCGGCATGTATGGACACCAACGGATCGCCACACAATGGCCTGGTGCGCCGCAATTCTTCGCGCGCGGCGATGGCGCCTACATCTGGGACGAAAGCGGCAATCGCTACATCGATCTCATGTGCAGCTACGGCCCGATCCTGCTCGGCCACAGGCACCCCGAGGTCGAGGCGGCTGTCTTGAGACAGATGCAGCTGGCCGATTGCCAGAATACGCCGTCGCGGCTGATGGTCGATCTCGCAGAGCGGCTCGTCCGCATCGTCGACCACGCCGATTGGGCGATGTTCATGAAGAACGGCACGGATGCGACGACGCTGGCGCTCACCATCGCTCGGGCGGCGACGGGCCGAAAGAAAATCCTGGTCGCCCGCGGCGCCTATCATGGCGCTGCACCGTGGTGCAACCCGAACACCACGGGCATTCCCGAGGAGGAACGGGCGAACCTCGTCACCTACGACTACAACTCAATTCCGAGCGTCGATGCGGCGCTCGACCTGGCCGGCAAGGACCTGGCCGGCATCATCGCTTCACCCTTCCGCCACGACGCCGGAAAGGACCAGGAGCTTGTCGATCCGGCATTTGCACAGCATTTGCGCAGCGTTTGCGATCGCGTCGACGCGCTGCTCATCCTCGACGACGTGCGCTGTGGGTTCCGCTTGGCATTCGGTGGCAGCTGGGAGCCAATCGGCGTCAAGCCCGATCTCAGCGCCTGGAGCAAGGCGATCGCCAATGGCTATCCGCTGGCGGCACTGCTGGGTAACGAGCGCGCGCGCGATGCCGCCTCGAGGATCTTCGCCACCGGCTCCTTCTGGTACTCGGCCGTGCCGATGGCTGCGGCGCTGGCGACGCTGGACGTGCTCGAGCGCGACAAGGGCGTCGCCGAGATGCACCGCATTGCACGAAAGATCACCGATGGCATGGCGGCACAGGCCGCGGCAGTAGGCTTGAAGGTCAATATCACCGGTCATCCGACCATGACCTATCTCCGCTTCGCCGAGGACACCGAATGGCAGCGGACGATCCCGTTTGCGGCCACCTGCGCGAGAAACGGCCTCTACGTCCATCCGCGGCACAACTGGTTCGTCTCGACGGCTATCACGGACGAGATCGCCGATGACGTGCTGGCCATCACCGAAAGGGCCTTCAAGGCTGCCGTCCCAGAGGCCCCATAGGGCGACCAGCACACTCGACCCGGTGACAAATCGGCCGGTCTCCGCTATGGCCACGGCGCCATGCTGCATTTGAACGAACTCACCTATCGCATCGAAGGCCGGCTCATCCTCGACGCCGCGACCGCCGGGATTCCGAGCGGCCACAAGGTTGGTCTCGTCGGCCGGAACGGCACCGGCAAGACGACCTTGCTCCGCCTGATCGCAGAAGAGATTCATGCCGACGACGGCACCATAACGACGCCCAAGGGCCATCGCATCGGCTATGTCGAGCAGGAGGCACCCGGCGGCCCGGCGAGCCTCATCGACTGGGTGCTGGCGGCCGACACCGAGCGCCAGGGCCTGCTCGCCGAGGCCGAGACAGCCGAAGACCCGCACCGGATCGCCGAGATCCACACGCGGCTGGCCGACATGGGTGCGCATGCGGCACCGGCTCGTGCCGCGACCATACTCGCCGGCCTGGGCTTCGACGAGGCCGCCCAGGCCCGGCCCTGCTCGGACTACTCCGGTGGCTGGCGCATGCGGGTCGCGCTTGCCGCCGTGCTCTTTCTCGAGCCCGAGCTCCTGCTGCTCGACGAGCCGACGAACTATCTCGACCTCGAAGGCACGCTCTGGCTCGAGAGCTACCTCAAGAGCTATGCCCATACCGTGCTGATGGTCTCCCATGATCGCGATCTGCTCAACCGGGCCGTGACGGCGATCCTGCATCTGGACCGCGGCAAGCTCACCTTCTACACGGGCGGCTACGATGCCTTCGAGAACGCACGGCGCGAGCGCCAGCAGCTCGACCTGAAGCTCCGGAAGAAGCAGGACGAACAGCGCCGGCACATGCAGGCATTCGTCGATCGCTTCCGCTACAAAGCCAGCAAGGCGCGACAGGCTCAAAGCCGCCTCAAGGCGATCGAGCGCATGCAGCCGATCGCCGAGGCGGTCGAGGACCGGGTCGTTCCCTTCCATTTTCCGGCACCTGGCAAGGGCTTCGGCAATCCCATCATTCGCCTGGACGACGCTCAGGCCGGCTATGCGACGGCCCGGCCGGTGCTCCGCGACCTCAATCTCCGCATCGACCAGGACGATCGCATCGGCCTGCTGGGGCAGAACGGCAATGGCAAGTCGACGCTCGCCAAGCTCGTGGCGGGCCGTCTGCCGCCGATGGCGGGCAAGCGCTTTGGCTCCGACAAGCTCGTTATCGGCTACTTCGCCCAGCACCAGATGGACGACCTGCCATCGGGCCTGACCCCCTACGATCACATGGTCGAGCTCATGCCAGATGCGACGATCGCCGAGCGGCGCGCCCGGCTCGGTGTCTATGGCTTCGGTGCAGATAAGGCCGATACCAAGGCCGAGCATCTCTCGGGTGGCGAGAAGGCACGACTATTGTTTGCGCTCGCTACCTTCCACAAGCCACACCTGCTCATTCTGGACGAGCCGACCAACCATCTCGACGTCGACAGCCGGGAGGCCTTGATCATGGCCCTCAACGACTACGAAGGCGCCGTCATCCTGATCAGCCACGACCGGCATCTGATCGAGGCGACCGTCGATCGCCTATGGGTGGTGCGCAAGGGCACGGTGGAGGCCTACGAGGGTGACATCGAGCAGTACCGCCGCGAGCTGCTCGATGGGCTTTCGGGCCGCAATCGCGGCCGGCCGAAGACGTCTACGGCGCCGGCATCGTCGGCCGCTCGCGCCGGTCAGCGCCGCGACGAGGCCCAGCGCCGTGCCGAGCGCTCGCCGCTCAAAAAGGCGGTCGAGGCGGCCGAGAGGAAGATTGCCGCGCTCAACGAAGCGATTGCCGCGCTCGACAAGCAACTCGCCGATCCCGGCCTCTACACACGCGAGCCCGAGCGCGCCCAGCAGGTCGCGCGCGAGCGCGGTCTCCAGATCAAGCAGCGGGAGGCGGCCGAAGAGGACTGGCTCGCCGCCAGCGAGGCTTTCGAAAGCGCAGAGGGCTGAAGGCCCGCTGCCGTCAAGGCACATTGCCCAGGATTCGGCGAGCCTTGCCGATGACGGGGGCATCGACCATGCGGCCGCGGACCGAGATGGCGCCCTCGCCCTGCCGGGCGACTGCCTCGATCACCTCGCGGGCCCAGGCGACCTCCTCCTCACTCGGGGCGAACCCGGCGCGAACCGGATCGAGCTGCTTCGGATGAATGAGCAGCTTGCCACCGAAGCCGAGCATGCGGGCCTGACGTGCATCCGCCGTCAGCCGGGCAGCATCCTCGTAGCTGACCGTGACACCATCCAGCGGCGCACGGATGCCGGCGAGGCGGGACGCCAGCACGACCTCGCTTCGGGCTGTAAGCAAGGCCTCGAAAGTCTCCTCGCAGTCGATATCCAGGGCGTAGTCGATCGAGCCGAAGGCGAGCTGTACAACCCCCGGCACCGCTGCCAGGGCCCGCGCGACCGCCACGCCGGCCGCCGACTCGATCAACGCCACGAGACTGACTCCCGGAAGCTTCCCGGCGAGCGCGGACATTGCGACAGGATCGGCCGCCTTGGCGATCATCACCCCGGCGATGGGCACACCCTCCAAGGCCGCGATGTCGGCGGCGGCGAGCGGTCCCTCGAGCGGATTGATCCTGACCACGACGGGCACATGGGTGACGGCATGCTTGGCGACGGACGCCCGTGCCTTGTCCTTGTTGTCGGGTGTGACGGCATCCTCGAGATCCAGGATCACCGCGTCAGCACCCGAGGCTGCGGCTTTCGCGAAGCGGTCCGGCCGGTCGCCGGGGACGAACAAGGGTGTCCTCAGAGTCAGCACCACCACCTCACCATTCAGCCTGACCCGTCATCGTCTCGCGTCCATCGGCCGCGACGACGGAGAGCACCATCGTGTCATCCGTTTCGCGACGTGCCCGCACCCGAAAGGTCTCGCCCGCGATCAGGGGGGAAACGCCTCGGTAGGTGAAGCGCCGGAGCCGTTGACCGCTCCCGGCCGCCGCCGCGAGCCGGAGCGCGAGCGTCGCCTGCAGAGGTCCATGGACGACGAGGCCCGGATAGTGCTCGACCTCGATCGCATACACACGATCGTAGTGGATGCGGTGACCATTGAAGGTCAGGGCCGAGTAGCGAAAAAGAAGCGGTGGGGTTGCCTCGATCTCGACCGCGATGTCTCCCGGTCGATCCGGGCTCGCTGGGGCTCCGGAGAGGGGTTGTGGACCCGCCGGCGCCTCGCGGTAGACAATGTCCTGCCGCTCTTCGATCACGAGCCCGCGTGGCCCCACGTGGCGATGCTCGACCGTCACGAAGCAGAGCCGGCCACTGCGGCCCTCCTTCATCCGGACATCGGCGATGCGAGAGTGGCGCTCGACCAGATCGCCGGCTTGCAGCATGTCGTGAACGATCAAGGCGCCGCCGGCCCACATCCGGCGCGGAAGTGGCACCGGCGGCAGGAAGCCACCACGGGCCGGATGGCCGTCCGGTCCGGTGTCGCTCAGCGGCACGGCCGGTGGCGCCAGGCACCAGTGCAACCCCAAGGTCGCTGGCGGCTCGCGTCCTGCAAGCGCCCGCCCGAGCGTTGCGACATACCGCTCGATCAAACCCTCTGTGACGAGATCGTGCGCCGTCTCCGTTCGGCCGATCCAGTCCTCGAGCCGGGCCGCCATCGCCACCTCTAGTAGGACCTGGGCATGCCGAGCACATGCTCAGAGAGATAGGACAGGATGAGGTTGGTGGAGATCGGCGCGACCTGATAGAGCCGCGTCTCGCGGAACTTCCGCTCGACATCGTACTCCTCGGCGAAGCCGAAGCCGCCATGCGTCTGGATGCAGGCGTTCGCCGCCTCGTTCGAGGCATCGGCTGCCAGCATCTTCGCCATGTTCGCCTCGGCACCGCAGTCCTCGCCCGCCTCGTAGCGGCGGATCGCCTCCTTCACCATGAGCTCCGCTGCCCGCATGTTGGCGTAGGCACGGGCGATCGGGAACTGGATGCCCTGGTTCTGGCCGATCGGGCGGCCGAACACCTGTCGCTCCTTGGCGTAGCTCGTCGCCTTCTCGATCAGCCATTTGGCGTCGCCGACGCATTCGGCCGCGATCAGGATGCGCTCGGCGTTCATGCCCGAGAGGATGTAGCGAAAGCCCTTCCCCTCCTCGCCGATCAGATTCTCGGCCGGCACGCGGACGTTCTCGAAGAACACCTCGGTGGTCGAGTGGTTCATCATCGTCCGGATCGGCCGAAGAGTAAGGCCGCTCGTCAGCGCCTCCCGCATGTCGCAGATGAAGACGGAGAGCCCATCCGTCCGCTTTGCCACCCGGTCCTTTGGGGTCGTACGGGCGAGCAGCAACATCAGATCCGAATGTTCGGCGCGGCTGGTCCAGATTTTCTGGCCGTTGACAAGGTAGTAGTCATCCATTCGCTGGGCGGTGGTGCGGATCGACGTCGTATCGGTGCCACTTGTCGGCTCCGTGACGCCGAAAGCCTGAAGCCGCGTCTTGCCGGCCGCGACATCGGGAAGATAGCGCTGCTTCTGCGCCTCGCTGCCGTGCCGCAGCACGGTGCCCATGACATACATCTGGGCATGGCAGGCGGCGCCATTGCAGCCCGCGCGCTGCACCTCCTCGAGAACCGCCGCAGCCGCACCGAGTGTCAAACCGGCTCCGCCGTACTCCTCCGGGATGAGCGCGGCGAGATAGCCAGCCTCGGTCAACGCGGCAACGAATTCCGCCGGGTAGGTGCGCGTCTGATCGAGGTTGCGCCAGTACTCGCCGGGGAACCCCGCACACAGCTTCCTGACGCCTTCACGGATGTCCTGATAGTCCTCGGCTTCGCGCATGCTCAGGCACTCTCGGCAAGCTGTGGCCGCGCGCTGTCGGCCTTCATGAGGTCGATCAGGCCGAGATCGCGGACCGGCGTGTCATCGGTCAGGCTGAGGATGGCTGCGATAAAACGATCCGACTGCCTCGAGGTGAGACCGCCATCGGCCAGCAGCATCCGGGCTTTGGCCTGGAGTTCGCTGGCGTTGACGGGATTCTCCGGGTCTCCCTTGGCGTCACGTCGCGTCGCACGGAGCGTGCGGCCGTCACTGGCACAGACGTCGATCTCGACGCCCCAACCGGCCGGATACGCCTGGTCGATCTCCGGCGACAGGGCAACCTCGACCTTGGAGCGCTCGGACGCGATGCGCTGGCGCGCAGCGGCATCGAAGCTCACCTGATCGACCTTTCCGTCGGCGAGCGCTATGGCAACGGTGTGCTGGAGGGAGAACTTGGCGCTGTAGGGGTCTTCTGGCGTCGGACGGTTGCAGACATCGAGTGCCGCCCGGTAGGCCCCGACCTTCACCGAGGCGATGCCGACGCCGTCGAGCACATGATGCAGCTCGATCGCCGCGTCGATGGCCGGGTGCGTATGCCGGCAGCACGGCCAAGGCTTGATCGAAGTGCGGGTCAGCTCCCAGGCACGGTCGGGTCCGCTGGTCACCGCCTCCGGCGCAGGATCGGGGCAGGCGCCCGCGAAGAATCCCTTCTCGCCCTCGAGTATCCGCTCGGGTCCAGTGAAGCCCTCCTTGGCGAGGTAAGCGGCAAGCACGCCGGACTCGGCCCCTCGCGCCGTGTGGAGATGCTTGCTCATCGCCCCCGTCGCCAGGAACTCCCAGAGTCCGGAGGACTGAGTTCCGGCGTTGCCGAGGGCCCAGACCGCCTCGTCCTCGGTCAGCTCGATCAAGCTCGACGCCGCCATCGCCGCGCCGAACGGTCCGCATGTCGAGGTGTTGTGCCAGATTCGGTAGTGCCCCTTGCCGACCGCCATGCCGACACGGCAGCAGGCTTCGTAGCCGTCGAGCACCGCCTCGAGGAAGCGCCGGCCACCGATGCCCCTCTCGGCGGCCACCGCCCAGGCCGCCGGAATAACGACCGAGCCGGGATGGGTCACCGAATCGCGATGCAGGTCGTCCATCTCGAGGATGTGCGAGAGCCCGCCGAGCAGAAAGGCGCGCCGCGCCGTATCGCCATGCTCCACCGGCGCGACCGCGGACAGCATGCGGGCCGGCGGCGCCCGTCGCCCGCCAATGGCGCAGGCCAGAGTATCGAGCACGAAGAGCGAGGCCGCCCGCAGGTCCGACTCAGTCGCCGTCTTGTTGGAGATCAGTCGCACCAGCTGCCGCGTCAAGCTCATTCCGCAGCTCCCCTCTTCAGATCTGCCTGTCCAAACTCGCACCTGAGTGCCCGGCTGTGCTCGCCGAGTCCGGGCACACGTCCAGGCGCCGCCCGCTGGCCGTCGACAACGACCGGCGGCGCCACGATCTCGACCCGACCTTCCGGTGTCTCCGTCGCCGCCGTTGTCAGGCTGCGATGTCGCGACAGATCGGCGACGCTCGAGACGCGCCCATAAGCGATCCTCGCATCGTCGAGACTCCGGCAGAGCGCATCGACCGGCTGCATGCCGAGCACGCTCGCCACGATCTGATCGAGCTCGGCGCGGTGCGCGACACGGGCCGCGTTGCTCTTGAAGCGCGCGTCGGTGGCAAGCCCGGGGTCCTCCAAGACCTCAGCACAGAAGACGGCCCACTCGCGCTCGTTCTGTATCGAGATCAGCAGCTCGCCATCGGCAGCCCGAAAGACGCCATACGGTGCGATCGAGGGGTGCGCAAGACCGATCCGGCGCGGCTCCTTGCCGGTGCCCTTGAAGGCCAGATAGGGCACGTTCATGAGCTCGGCGATGGTGTCGAAGAGCGAAAGTTGCAGATGCGATCCTTCGCCTGTCCGCTCGCGCTTGTAGAGAGCTTCCAGAATGGCCGCAAAGGCAGCCACCCCCGTCGAGATGTCGGTGATCGAGATGCCGACGCGCGAAGGCCCGGAGCCCTCAGAGCCGGTCAGGCCGGCAAGGCCCGCCTCGGCCTGGATCAGGAGATCATACGCCTTCCGATCCCCGTCCGGCGTGCCCATGGCATAGCCGCCGATGTCGCAGACGATGAGCCGGGGATGGCGTCGGCGGAGATCGGCGCTTCCGAGCCCGAGGCGCTCCGTCGCGCCAGGTGCCAGATTCTGGACGAACACGTCTGCTTTCGACAGCATCGCCTCGACGAGCGCCAGATCGGCGGCGGCCTTGAGATCGACGGTGCAGGATTCCTTGCCGCGGTTGTTCCAGACGAAGTAGCTCGACTGGCCTTTGACATAGTCGTCATAACCGCGCGCAAAATCGCCTTCCGACCGCTCGAGCTTGATCACGCGCGCACCGGCATCGGCCAGTCGCGAGGTGGCCAGAGGTGCCGCGACGGCCTGCTCGAGCGCGACGACGAGAAGTCCCTCAAGTGCGCGTGCCATGTCCCCGTTTCCGTGACCTCACAACCCGGGAACCAAGCCTCATGCCCGCCGCGATGTCCAATATCGTTTGCGAATGATGGCTATAGGAAAAGCCTCGAACGCGCGAGCTGCGCTGCGGCCCGGCCAATCCATCGGGCGCCACTTCAGCCGAACAGCCTCGGCGCGTTGCGCTTGTCGGAGAGCTCGGCCGACCACTCCCCGCTCTCGACCAGCTGGCGCATGAGATCCCAGGCGAGCTGGCCGACGGCGCGCGACGCCGTCGAGAGCGGCCGCTCGACCGAATAGGCCAGATAGACCTTGCGGGTGATCGGGGTCTTGAAGTGCCACGTCTTGAAATCGCCCGCCTTCGTCTCGGCATCGACGGCCATCTTCGGCAGAATGCCGAAGCCGACACCGCGGCGGACCAGTTTCTTGATCTGGGCGTAGGAATCGATCTCGATCGCCGGGACGATGTCGACCCCCTTCTCCGCGGCCACCAGCTCGATCAGCTCACGCAGACCGTGACCTAATCCCGGCACGACGAGGGGGAGCTGCGCGGCCTCCGCCAGCGTCAGCGTGGCCCCCGCCGGCATGGGCGTCTCGGCGAAGGCCGGCGAGGCAAACAGACAGATCTCCTCCGACAGCCCGTGGTGAACGTTGAGGCCACGCGGATCGGACGTCGCATAGATCATGGCGAGATCGAGATCGCCGCGGCGGAGCCAGTCCAGCACGAATCCACTCATGGCCTCGACGATGCGGATGCGGACATCCGGGTAGCGCTGCAGCGCCGCCTCGATCAGGGGTGCGGCGAGGAGCTCACCGACGGTACCGGGCAGGCCGACCCGAACGACGCCACGAGGGGCAACGCTGCGGCCGCGAACGGCATCGGTGATCTCGGCGAAGTCCGCCAGAATGCGCCTGGCATGTAACAACAATCGCTCGCCCGCCTCCGTCGGCTTCACACCTTGGGAGCTGCGATGCAGGAGCACCACACCCAGCTCCTCCTCGAGGTGCCGGACGTGCTGGCTCAGGGCGGGTTGGGCGACATGCAGCTGACTGGCAGCCTTCGAGAAGGAGCCGCTCTCGACGACCTGTGTAAAGTAGCGAAGCTGGCGAAGGTCCATGCGGCGACGATCCAGGCCCGAGCGCGCGGCAACTCGGTCCGCTGCGTCTCTATACAGGCTGTGTCTATGGACCATAACAGAAAGTGCTAGCGCGTCCAGTTGGCCAATGGTGGGTTGGGTTAATCGTGCTCATCGCCGGGCCGAGCCTCGAGGCTCCGGATCGCTGCGGCGGGCGAGACGGCCGAGCCCCTGCCCGATCCATCGCGGTGCGATCCTCTGAGGCCGATCTCCGGCCAGCGGAGCAAGCGATGCCAGGAGACCCGGCGTGACCGCGATGACCGACAGCTCGCTGCGATAGGCGAGCCACCAGACGAGGAAGATACCCGTCAACCAGGAGGCGACCTGCCAGACCAGAAGCGAGGGCACTGGCTGGACCAGCGTCCCCGTCTCCTCTCCAGGCCAGATCAACACGCTATTCCCGAGGATCGCTCCCGGTCCCAGGGCGAAGAACAGCCAGACGAGCGTCAGGGACCATTTGGCCGTGCGGTGCACCGGGCTGCCGAGCCGGACCGGTACACTGTCCAGATAAGCCTCGTGCAGGCGCCGGCGCTCGTCGCTGATCTCGCGCTTTCGCGTTGCCACCGAGACGATGGCCATGACGATCAGATTGAAGAAGAGACCCCAGGCCGCCGAATGCACGGTCAGTGGCCAGCGCCCCCACGGCAGGTCGAGAAACAGACGTTCGAAGGCGATGATGCCAGCCGGCTCGGTGAAGATGACAATGATGCCGCTGATGATGAGCCCGGAGATCACACCGCCACGCGTGATCCAGGGCAGCCAGCACAGACCGAGCAGCGCCGGAATGAGCTGGACCGCAAGACTCAAGGCCAGCGGCGCCAGAATAGCAGAGGCGAGTGGCGCGAAGCCGGCGGCCATGGCGATCGCCACATAGATGAAGGCCAAGGCGATCCTGGTCGCCGTCCGCTCGCGCGTCCCCGTCAAGCCCGGCAAAATGTATCGGCCAATGAGCTCGCTGGTCATCGCGCTCGCACCGGACATCGCGAATGCGGCCACCGCGATCTCGAGCCCGGTCGAGAGCAACAGAACGAAGGCGGCACCGAGCATCAGGTCGATCGAGGCCAACCGGTCGCCGAAAGCTGCCAGACCGGCAACGCCACCCGTTGAGCCGGTGCCGATCTCGACCGCCAGCATGGGACCGAGAAGCAGCAAAGAGCCTGCACCGATGCCGGCGATCATCCAGACATGCGTGAAGGCAAGCCCCCGGCGGCCCGCCGTGCTGATGCCGAGCAGGCTGAACGCCGGGCTGAGGGCGATGCCGCTCATGGCCAAGGCGAAGGAGAGGATGGCCACCGTCGTCCACGGGCCGCCAACCGGGGTATCCTTGCCAAATCCGGCCGAGAACGTGATGACACCGGGAAGTCGGTCGAGCAACACCCCGGAGATCGCTCGGACTTCCCCGGCCGTCGGCACCGGTTGGTCGAAGGTGAGGCCGGTATAGAGCGAGAGAAACACCAGCAGCGCGAGCGCCAGGAGAAACCGGGCCGCAATGACGTAGACGACACCACGCCACCCACCGATCACGGAGAAGAGAAAAAGAAAGAACGCCACGCCCCAGATCGCCATGCCCGCGGGCACCTCTCCCTTCGTCGTCATGTTGATGACGACCCCAAGCTGGGAGAGACAGACGGCGGCGACGGGCACCGTGAAGAGAAACAGGAGAAACAGCAGGAAGATGCGGAGCGAGACGCTTCCATAGTAGCTGCCGATAAGCTCGCCCATCGTCCTGAGGCCGGTCAGGCGCGCGGCACCCCAGAGCCGCTTCTGGAAAAGGGCTGCGATGATCGCAACCGCCACGAAGCCAATCGCCAGGTGGTTCGCCTGCAGACCGTAGGCCGAGACCAGCAGCAGGTGGTCATGCAGGGTCAGGGCGGCAAGGGCGATCCCCGTGCCGGCGAATATCTGACCCCATGCCGGAATGCCCCGGCCGCCGTCGAGGAAGTACTCCGGCCGCTCCGTCCGGCGCGCGCTCATCGTGGCGATGTAGATCGCATACGCGACAAGCACGCCGAAGCTCGCGATGAGCAGCGTTGTCACTGACGGCTTCTCCAGCGCTTCTGCACGAGATCCGACCGCTCTCGCACATTCGCATCACGGACGACGTTGAAGGATTCGAACACGTCACGCATGCCGTAGTGGGTGATCATGTAGAACAGCACCGCAGCACCGACGCCGACGAGCACCAGGCCGAGTGGCAGAAAGTAGGCCTCCTTGAAACCCGGCTCGAGAAGTGTCGCCAGCGCGAAGGCCACGAGGGCCATCGCATAGAGCACGAGGGCGAGCGTGAGCTCCCGGCGCGTGAAGGCCGTCCGATAGACCGCGTTGGTGACGATGTGGCCGACGAAGGCAGCGAGCACTGTGCCGCCCGCCGCGTAGAGCGCCACGCTCTGCCCCGTCGACAGCGCGAGGTGGACAAGCACGACGGCAAGGAACCCGCCCGTCAGCCAGATGGCCATGACGAGAGCATGCCGGTCAGTCGCCCGATGTCCGCTCGACGGTTCCATCTCGCTCTCGCTTCCCTGCGCCGCGGCTCAGCTCACGCCAGGCCGACGCGCCATCAATCGTCCTTGTCCTTCTGCTGATCGGAGACCATGAAGTTGCGGAACGACATGCCGCCGGCGCTGCCGATGCTGTCGACCGGCAGCCCCAGCTCCTTCATCAGGCCATCGACCAGGGCGACCTGTGTCCGGTACTTCATGGCGGAGTTGACCACCCGATCCGTCATACTGCCGCCCTCGCTGCCGCCACTGCCGCCACGTCCACCGCCGGTCTCGGAGGGGCTGTTGATGCCGGGCAAGCCGTCGACCTGCAGGATCTTGATCGAGTCGATGTTCTCCATCGGCTTGACCGTCTCCCGGATGATGTTGGGCAGATTGCGTACGAGGTTCTCGTAGATGGCGCTCCGCCGGCTCGCTTCCGAGCGCATATTTTCGGACTCGTTCAAGAGCAGCTGACCGGCGGCGTCCTTGGCATAGCGGACCTCGTCGGCATTGGCCTCGGCGATCCGCGCCAGCGCACGGAACTCCGACGCCTCCTTCTCGGCGCGAGCGAAAGAGGTTATCCGCATGGACTCACGCTCGACGCGCGATGCCGTGTTGATGAGATCGACACGCTTAGCCCGGCTGGCCGCCTCCTCGTCGCGCGCGGTGAGGATCTGCTCCTCCATCGCCGCCTGAGCCTTCAGCGCCTCCGCCTCGCTGGTGCGTGCATAGGCTTCCTCGATCGACTTATTGATGACGGCGATGAGCCGCTCCTTGTCGACGATCTCGATTTCCTTCTGCATCTCGATCTCGAAGCGGTCGATGTATTTGCGGGCGGCGATTCGGAGTTCGTCGATCTCGCGGCCCGCAGCGATGCTCGCATCCTCGATGTTGCGGAGCGAGGTCGTCTCGGCAAGCTTGACCTTCTCGCGTTTGGCGATCTCAGCCTGCGCGATCTCCTCGTCCTTGGAGAGGCGCTCCATCTCCACGTAGTAGCGCCCCATGATGCGTGCACGATCGTGATCGCTCGCCGCGATCTCGTTGGTGACCCGGATCTGCTTGTCCTTTTCGACCCCCAAGAGCTCGATCGCCTTCAAGGTCTCGATGCGGGCCGACTCGACGGACTTGTCGCGGTCGAGGCGAGCCCTGTCGACCTCACCCAGTGCCGAGGTCTCGATGAGCGCCAGGGTCTGCCGGGTGCGGATGTCATGCTCGCGGATCTTGCGCTCGTTCTCTATCCGATCGGTCTCGATCTGCTGGCGGGTTAGAATCCGCTGGGCCTCGAGAGTCTTCTGCGTGTTGATCTCGGTCAGCTCGTTCGACTGGCGGCGCTCGATGGCGAGATTGCGAATCTCGGCCTCCGTAGTGATGCGCTCGGATTCGACCAGGCGCTCCTTGGCGATCCTGTTGCGCTCCGCCTCCTGCTCGGCCTTGATCCGTGCCAGCTCGACGCTGATCTGCGAAGCGGCTCGCTCGTCCTCGATCTGGGCGAGTTGTTCGGCCTTGCGCATCTCGATATCCCGCTGTTGAGCAATGCGCGCATATTCGAGGTCGCGGGCGATCTCGAGGGACCGCTGCTCGGTCTCATAGTCTTTGAGCGTGATCTCGATGCGCGCATCGTTCTCGATCCGGTTGCGAAGCTTGCGGCGCTCCTCGATCTGCTCGGTCAGCTGCGCAAGCCCCTCGGCATCGAAGGCGTTCGTCGGGTTGAAGACCGAGATGTCGGACTGATTGAGACTCGTCAGCGAGGCATTCTCGAGCTCGAGACCATTCGCGCCAAGCGTCTGCTTGGCGAGCTCGGCAACCTCGCTGATGTAGCGGCCGCGATTGGTGTGAATCTCTTCCATGGTCATGGTCGCCGCGACCGTCGCCATGGCGTCGATGAACCGGCCCTCCACCATCTCCTTGAGCTCTGTCGCGCTCTGCGTCCGCTCGCCCAGCGTGCGGGCTGCGATCGATACTCCCTCACGGGTCGACAAGACCCGGACGAAGAACTCGGCAACGATGTCGATGCGCATCTTGTTCTTGGTGATGAGCGACTGCTCGTTCGTTCGCCGGATCTCGATCGGGATAGCATTCATGTTGACGCGGGTGATCGTATGCACGATCGGGATGATCAGCGCGCCGCCTCCCATCACCACCTTCTCGCCGCCGAGACCGGTCCTGACGAAGGACTGGTCCTTGGTCGAATGCCGGTAGAGCCAATGCAGCAGGTACACGGCTATGGCGACGAGGATCGTCAACAGAATGACGATCACCAGAATGTCCGTGCTCGACATCGACATCTTCAGCTCCTCCGGTCATGTGGCGCCAGCGGACGCGACACGAAAGTCCTTCTCAGTACCGCTCGATGCCCGCGACCGCGAGCGTGATGAGCGATGGGGTCAACAGGTTCACGACGTCGGCGATGTTGTAGAGAACCACGATCGCCGGCGTATGCCCGGCACCAATAACGACATCTACGAAATGCAGGATCGGCAGCGCGGCCCAGCCGATGGTCATGATGAGCCGGATCCAGAAATAGCCGAGACGTATGGGCCTCGAGACGTTCTGCACGGCGGTGCTCATGGCGCCGAAGTAGAGTTCGCCCAGGATGTAGAGCCAGAACGCGATCGACAGCAGCACGCCGAGGGTTGGATCGAAGATCCGGGCATCGCCGAGGAAACGGCAAAGCACCATGAGCAAGGCGGCGACAATGGTGCGCCAGAAGACACCGACCGGAACCTTGCCGGAGATGCGCGCAAAGAAATAGGCGGATGCGACTTGCAGCGGCTGCACGATGAACCAGCCGACATAGCGGGAGGCGGCCGACACCTTCGCCGACGTGGCCCAGGTCTCGGCAGCGGCGACATAGACGAGGCCCGAGGCCAGCAAAGCCACGCCGACGAGCGCCACCGGCAGCCGCCAGCGGTCGGAGGTCCAGGTCATGCCGAGCAGGATCAGCGCCGCCGATGCGAGCATAGCGACCGTTGCAACCGCATAAGAGGTCGAGACCAGATCACTCGATAGAAAATTCATTCCCGGCATGGGTGGATCCTAGACTTGTGATCGGATATGCGGTGCACGGCCGTAGAGGGCGACCATCGGCAGGATGAGCAGGCCGAAGATGAACTGCTGCCACTCGTATTTCAGGCCGATGCCGATAAGAAAGGCGCTCAAGACCTGCAAGACGAGGACGCCGATGACCGTGAAGCCATAGCCACCGCTGCCGCCGACGAGCGAGGTGCCGCCGATGACGACGGCGGCGAGCGTCGTGAAGAGGTAGGGGTCGCCGACACCGATGAAACCGCCGCCTGACCAGCCGAGCAGCAGGCACCCCGTCAACGACGCGAACACGCCACTGACGACATAGGCGAGCGTCCAGTATTTGAGCTCCGAGATGCCGGTGAGCTTCGCGGAGCGCCGGTTGCCGCCGAGCGCATAGACGTAGCGGCCATAGGCCGAATAGCGCAGCGCGATGATGACGATGACCGCCAAGGCGATCCAGAGCAGGATGGCCGGCGGTACGGCGAGGCCGAACGTCACGCCGTTCATGGCTGCGAGGTTCTTCAACCAGTCGGGGACGGTACCGAAGACATTGCCGCTGAACTCGGAGCCGATGCTGGTCAGGATCTGCACCAGGCCGGCCACCGAGAAACCCATGCCGAGCGTCAGGATCAGGGCCTGCCCCTGCAGCTTGAAGGAGAGCAGTCCGTTGAGGAGTCCGATGAGGCCGCCGATCACCAGCACGATGCCGAAGGCGACGCCCGTCGGGACACCCAGGCCGATGATGTAGAGGAGCCCGATGTTGGCCGCGCCGATCACGAAGGGGATCGACAGATCGAGGCCACCCATCAAGGCGACGAGTGTCTGACCGACGCAGGCGATGCCGAGGAATGCGGCGAAGAGCAGGATCGCCCGGATGTTGACCGCCGACAGGAAGCCGTCGATCGAGAACGACGAGATGATGATCAGCGCTGCCAGCACGATGAGGCCGATGAAGGCGCTGCGGCTGTGCGCGAAGTAGCCCGAGACCTTGAAGGCAAAGAGCAGAATGCCCTCGAGGATGAGGAAGGCGATGAGATTGAGGACCGAGCGAAACGAGGGAACCGTGGCGGTGACGACCAGATAGACGAGAAGCAGCAGGAGCATCGCGACGATGAGCACGCGATTACCGTGCCAGACCGCCCGCGCTCCCGACACCCGCCCGGTCTCGGTGGCTGTCTCCCCCGCATCGGCGGTGCTCCGTCGCGATTCGAAGGCCACGGCGACGTAGTTGAGCGCCCAGTAGAGGACGGCGACCGAGATGATCGTGTAGAGGATCACCACCTGCGCATCGAGACCCTGGCCGAAGCCAAGTCCGAAGCCGATGGCACCGACGATCAACGCGACGGCGAGATTGAGCCAGACGAGGACCGTCGACGCCGGCATCGGTACCGGCCAGCCCTTGTCACGCGGTGTCTGGGTGTCGCTCATGGCGCACCACCGACGACACCGAGTGCGCCAACTCCGACGAGTAGCATGACAATCAGACCGGAGCCGGCAACATAGAGAAAGACGCCGAGCCTGAGCGAGACGGCCTCAACCGCCGCCATGCGCATGGTCGCCACCAGCAGCAACAGCAGCGCCACAAGCCCGAAGGCTGCCGATTGCGTCGCGGACAACTGCAGCTTTCCGATCGAGACGGCATCGGCGACCGGCAACAACAGATAGCGGGTGGAATCCTCTGTCTCGGGGAGGACGGGCGCCGCTGCGACTGCCGTCCCGGCCGCCGCCACCTCGTCCGGAGCCGGCACAACCGCCGTGCTGACCTGCAGCATGATGCCAGCAACGATGCAGCCGAGAATGATGAAGGCCGTATAGGGCGAGATGAATCTCAAGTATCGGCCGATTACCGGCACGAGCAGAGTCAGAAGCAACGACAGAATGAGGATCACGCCGTAGCTCAGTTGCGTCACGAAAGCCTGGATGGAGCCAAAATTGAAGGTCGCGAGCACATAGCCGATGAGGAAGAGATTGAGGGCACCGAGCAACGCCCCGATCGCTCCTCCACGCCCACCCGCCAGGCTGACGCCGCCGAGCACGACCGCCGTGACTGCGGTCAGCGACATGGTCGTCCCCTGGGTCGGATCGCCCGAGGCGATGAGGGCCGTGTAGCAGATCGCCGCCAGGCCGACGAACAGCCCGGCGATGACATGGGCGCCGGTCCGCGCGAGATTGATCCTGACGCCGCTCGTATAGGCGGCGCGCTCGTCATAGCCCATCAGGCGAAGGTTGCCGTAGAACGTCGTCAACGTGAAAAGCAGCCACGCGCCGGTGGCGATGATGAGGATGAGGAGAACCGGCGAGAAGATAGTGATGCCGAGCCCCCAACTTCCCATCCACTCCGGTGCCATGCCGCCGGGACGCTGCATGATCACGAGGTTGATGCCGGAGAGCGCCAGGAATCCGCTCAGCGCGACGATGATCGGCTGCACCCTGACATGGATGATCATCAGCGCGAACAGCAGCTGATAGAGAACCCCCATGCCGAGTGCGACGATGAAGACGCCGATCGGCGACGTGACGATTCCGTGCATGTTGAGCTGCACGATCGAGACGTTGATGAAGGCGAGCAACGGCCCGACGGCGAGATCGACGGTACCGCGACCGGCGATCGCCAGCGCCATCAGGGAGTAGGTCGCGAGGATTAGCGGAGCCGACACGATGATCGCGCTGCCAAGGCCCGAATACGTGACGAGCTGCGGCGACCTGATCACGGCCGTGGCAAGCAGCACGGCCATGAGCAGGATCGGCACCAGCAGGAACGTATTCTGCGAGCCACGGGATTCGGACATTCCAATCGTTTCCGCCTATCTGAGCAAGGGGCTTCCGCCTCCAGCGCCCCGCGCTAAAGCTCCACCACTCGCCGTCCACTCGGCGGCTGCCGGTCAGACCTTGCCGTCGAGCGAGACTCGCCGATCGAGCTGCCCGCGCTACTGCCGAGACCGACGCTCGGCCTGAGGCCGACGATGCTTCCACCCTGGCCTCGGCGCTCCGGATCTGCCGCGGCGATCTTCTTCAGGACCGGCGTGATGATCTCCTTGAACTTCGCCGGATCCTCCGACGTCGGGAAGTGACCGCCGGAGAAGATCGTGCACTCCGAGTTCTTGACCTTCTCAGCCGTCCGCTGCGTCATCTCGGGCGTGCAGGCGAAATCGTACTCACCGGTGAGGAAGTAGATCGGCAGCCGGCCCGAGATCTTGTGCACCTGGTCGCGGTAGTCCGAATCGACGCTGTAGAAATAAAGGTCGCCCTTGAAGATGCCTGGGCCGCCCTGGGCGTAGTACCACCAGGTCTCCCAGCGATATTCGTCCGGGCTCTCGGGCGACATCAGGCCGAATACGGAGGTTGCGACCACCTCGCCACCGTGAATGTGTGGGTGATGCAGCGGATCGATCCACCAGCCCGGCGAGTAGTCGCAGGCCTCAAGCGCAATCAGGGCCGAGAACTCACTCTCGTATTTAAGCGCCAGCGACAGGCAGATATTGCCGCCCATCGACTGGCCCATGATGACTGGCTTCTTGAGATCGAGGGCGCGGCAGAAGGCGACGATGAACTCGGTATAGAAGCGCGTCGTCAGCTTGTACTCGTCCTCCATAAGGTAGAAGTCGGAGGGCGGGATCGACTTGCCGTGCCAGGGCATGTCGAAGGCGATGATGCGGTAATTCTGCGTGAAGTCGGGATCGCAGAGTTGATGGCGGTATTGGCGGCCGTCGGTTCCGGCGGTGTGGAGGCAGACGAGCGGAATGCCCTCACCCGTCTCCTCGTAGTAGGTGCGGTAAGTCTTGCCTTCGCACTGGACGTAGACGTAGCGCCCGACGATCGGATCATGCGTATTCATGGATCAATCCCTCGAACCCGAGTTGTAGACTTGGCGCATCAGCGAGAGCATGCGGGTCAGCGCCCTGAGGTTCTGCCAGAACTTCAGCGTGTTGCCCTCGATCTGCAGTTGGCGGTGCAGTGGATGCGCCATCGCCCAGATGTCGTTGAACATGGGTGGCGGTATCTGCTGGCTGAACTTGGCCCAGGCGCTCGACGGCGCCGTGAGCTTGAAGTCGTAGCCGAAGTCGTTTGGCACCAGCCCCTCGGCGATGCGCTGCACGCGGCCTCCGTTGACGTCGACGAGGTACTCCGTGTCGTCGATGCCGAGAACGAATTTTGCGGTGAAGAAGCGGCCGACGACCGGGAGAATGCGATCGTCGTTGACCGTTCGCGCCCAGCGCTCGACCCAGTCGAGATCGAAACTCCTCCTGCCCGTGAACTTGCTCATGCGTTCCTCCCTTGTCCGGATCGTTGCTATGCGGGTTGTGCCGAGGCAGCCTGAGGCGCCGGCAGCGGCTCCCTTGCCGGACCATAGGTCGCAGTAAATGAAGCGGACGTAATGGTTGCCGGCAACACTGCCGCGGCGAAAGCGTTAAGGTCGGCATCGGCGGCGAGCTCGAGCTTGCCGGTCCTCAGCGCGTAGATGGTGAAGATGTAGCGGTGCGGCCGGTCGGGCGGCCACGGACCGCCATAGCCTGTCCCGAAACCCGGAATGCGGAATGTGACGAAATCGCTATTGAGCTCGATGCTGCCGGCCGGCATGCGACCCGTTCCGCTCGCCCCCTCGGCAAGCTCGCGGGTCTCGGCGGGGATGGAGTGCACGAGCCAATGCGCGAAGGCGCGCGGAAAGTTGAACTCGGCCGGCAGGTCCGGATCGGTTACGGCGAGCGCAAAGCTCCGTGTTCCAGCCGGGGGCCCCGACCAGATCAATCGGGGCGAGCGCTTGTTCGCCTCCGCGTAGCGCGGCGGGATCATGGAGCCATCAGGGATTTCGGGCGACCAGAGGCGGAATGGCTCGTCAGCCGGTCCCGCGCCCTTGCGATCCGAGGCGCCAAGCCGGATCGGGCGCGGCTCCGGCCGCCCGTCGACGAAGCGCGGCAGGACCGACGGCCTCGCCAGCAGTCCGAGATCCGTGGCCTTATCTTCCTCGGCACTTTCCTCCGTCAGAGCTGCATCGGCACGCCGTCCGAACATCGCGTTGAGAATGGCATGGCCGTCGTAAGGCGGCTCGAACTCGGTCGAGATCGTGCCGTTTCGGAAGACGAGAACGCGGGTACATAGCTCGAGGAACTCCTCGATCTCGCTCGAAAGGAAAACGACGGCATTGCCGCGCGAAGCGAATTCGCGGAGATTGCGATAGAGATCGAGCTTGGCGCCGACATCGATGCCGCGGGCTGGATCGTTCAGCACCAGGATGGCCGGTTTCTCGGCAAAGGCTCGGGCGATCAGCACCTTCTGTTGGTTGCCGCCCGAAAGAGACGTGATCGGATTGCCGCGGTCGCCCATCCGGACCGCAAGCTTGCTCGTCTCCCACTCGAAGATCGGGCCGAGCTTCGAGGTGTTGATGAGATTGAGAAATCCGCCCAACCGCTGCTCGTGATAGATCGGCATGGCCAGGTTCTCGAAAATGCTGAGATTGGCGAAGATGCCTTCCTTCTTTCGATCGCCGCTGACATAGCCGAGCGCATGCTTGCGCGCTGAGGCGAGATCCGTGATCTCGTAAGCCTTCTTGTCGCGCACGACCGAGACCCGCCCCGACGGGAGCGACTGAATGCCCACGAGGCAGCGAACGAAATCGGCCTGGCCATGACCATCGAGCCCGGTCACGCCCACGACCTCGCCCGGATACAGCGTCAGCGACAGTGGCGCGGCCTCCGGCCAGACCCTGGCCTCGGTCACACGCATCACCGGTTGCGGACTGAGGCGCGGCGCGATCCGGTGGCTGGACTCGGCGCTGGTCCGCTCGTCGCCGGCGATCAGCTGCAGGATGCGGGATTCGGTGATCTCGTGACGTTCCAGGCAGCCGACATCGACGCCGTCCCGCAGCACCGTCGCACGGTCGGCGATGCGAACAAGCTCCGCTGTCCGGTGTGTGACGATGAGGATGCTCGTGCCCTTGGTTTTGAGCTGCCGCATCTTCTTGAACAGCCGCTCGGTCGATTCGAAATCGAGCGCGGCCGAGCTCTCGTCCAGAATGAGCACCTTGGGCTCAGTCAGCAGCGCACGGGCGATGGTGATCCACTGCCGGACGCTCAGCGGCAGATCGCCGACGGGCACCGACAGGTCGATCTCCACCCCGAGCAACTCGCGCATCAGGGCATCGGCCTTCTTGACCTTATCCTCGGTGTTCATGCTCGAGGAGAAGAGACCGTCGGCACCGAGGTAGAGATTGTCGAGCACGGAGCAGGCGTCGGCGACCAATACCTCCTGGAAGACATTGGCGATGCCCATCTGCCGGGCCTCGACGGGAGAGGTCGCCGTCTTGCCGAGTATGGACACCTGGCCGCTATCAGGAATAAGGACGCCGGAGATGACCTTCGCGAGCGTGCTCTTGCCAGAGCCGTTGCCGCCCACGATGGCGTGGACCTCCCCGGCGAAGGCACGAAGATTGGCACCTCCAAGTGCCACCGTCGGCCCGAAGGTCTTGACGACAGACGTGATCTCGACCGTGGGGTAGTTCATCGCCCATCCAGACGGAGACTGAGATCGGGAAGCGCCGCGCCATTATGTGAAGCGGCCGCCCTGCGATTGGAACAAGGCGGCCGCAGCGTGGTTAATCTTCAAGCCGTCACGGCTTGTAGGCCTCCGGATCGGCAGGATTGGCGAAGAAGTTGTCGAGATAGGCCTTGCTCGCCCAGTTCTCGGCACCCACGTTGTACCAACCGCTGCTCTCCTCGTCGCAGCTCTCGTCGAGAACCTTCTCGAGGCCCGCGAAATCCATGGTCTGCGGCTTGGCGAGGATCGACTGGACCTTCGGACCCTGTCCCTGGAGCGTGCGCATCATGATGTTCCAGGAGAGCTCGAAATCGTCGCCGGGCGGCCACGCGTGGATCGCGCCGGAGATGAACTTCGGGTTCTTGCGCCAGTAGCAGAGCGCGCCGAGCTCGCTGCCGATGGTGATCGGCACCATGTCGCGACCGCTTTGCTTCAGCGCCCGAACGGCGCCGAGCTCGGAAGCCGACTGGATGATGATGCCGTTGAGCTCGCCCGTATAGGTCGCGAGCCACTTCTGGATCTCAGCCTGGGCGATCTGGTCCGTCCACATGCCGGCGATCTGGCCGACGACCTTGATGTCCGGATACTTCTCCAATGCCTTCAGGATGCCCGTATTCTGAGAATCCGACGCTGAGGTTCCGGGAATGCCTTCGACGATCAGGACATTGCCCTTGCCGCCGATCTCCTTGGCCATCCACTCGCCGAGCATCATGCCGCCGACCACGAAGTTGGCGGAGGAGTTGATGGCATAGGGGGAAGTCAGGTAGCCGACCGCCGAGAAGGTCGGGACACCCTTCTGATAGGCATACTCCACCGTCTGGTTCAAAGCCGTCGGGTTCGAGCAGCAGACGATGAGCGCATCGACGCCCTGATCGACCAGCTGCCGCATCTGCTGGATTTGCACCGAGTCGTTCAGGTTCGACTGGGTGATGATGACCTCCTTGATCAATCCGAGCTTCTGCCACTTCGGGATGATCTCTTCCTGCAGCCGCTTCATGACGTCGGCGCGCCATGTATTGCCGGCATAGGAGCTGGCATAGCCGATCGTCCACGGCGGGCCCTTCTTCGGCTTCCAGTCGCGATAGGGACTCTCACCGATGGGCTGCATCGGATCGATCGCGTCCTTGTTGTAGAGCTCGTCCTGGATGTCCTTCGGCAGCTCGTCGACGCCGCCGGCCACAGCCGGTTGAGCGATCGCGAGCATCGCCGTTGCGGCCGCAAGGCCGAGAATCCGCGCTTGCCTTCTGATCAATTGGTCCTCCCTTCGTCTGATCCGCCTTCAAAGTGCACTACGTCACCCCAAAACAAGCTTTGGGGGTGGTATTGCGTTATCGTTTGGCGGGGAAGGCCAACGGAAATACAATTTCGCAATAGAACGTAGATGTCAGGCATATGGGGCGTTCGAAGCACTCTCGCGCATCGCAGCTACGGCTGCTCGGCCGGCCACCTGAGTCAACTGTTCCGAATACTGGTTGTTCGTCGCATTTCTGCGACAAGAGCATACTGCCGTTCAGCCTGCCCGCCCGTAGAAGCCGATGCGCTCCTCGGCGCTGAAGGCGGTCCCTGGCCTCTCGTAGTAGGAGAGGACGGCAATGATGCGGTCCTGATCGCCGACGACCGGCGTCACGCGATGCGCGGTGTTCTTGCCCCTGAAGACATTGAGCGTGCCGGCCGCCAACCTCAGGATTCGGGATTGCGGGTCCTTGCCCGCGAGAAGCTTCGCCACGCCATCGTAATTGGGATCGGCATCGGTTCTGAGGTCCGTGCGATATTCGAACTCGCCGCCTTGCTCAGATGCCTGCAGCAGCAGCGTCGTCGTGAACTCCGAGCGGTCGAAATGCCAGTTGAGCGCCTCGCCGGCCCTGTATTGCATGACATTGGCGCCAGCCAGCGGATCGGCCATGATGTAGAGCGCTGGCTTTCCCATCACAGCGGCAAGGAACGCCCCCATCGCCGGCCATTCGTAGATCTCACGCACGACGCTGCCGGCGAGCTGGTCGGTGCAGATCGTGTGATTGATGGTCTCGACCTGCCGGAGCGCTGGGTGGTCAGGCGGCAGGCCGGGAATGTCCTTCTTGAAATAGATGTTGTGCAGCCGCTTGTGCGTGAACGACTCCGCCCGCAAGAGCGGCATCACCTCGGTGATCGCCCGGCGGATGGCCGGCGGCCTAAGCAATCCGGCCAGATTGAACATGCCGCTCTGCTCGAGGTCCGACTGGCAGCGGGCGACGAGGGCCTGGCCCGCATCCTCGTCCAGACGATCGATCGGATAGGTGTCGAGATCCAAGAGATCGCGGATAGGATCATTCATGAGCATGAAGCGGGTCTCTCACTCGGGCCTTGGCCGCGCCAGATCGCGGATGCGAGCATCCTACAGCGTCGCATCGCCGATTTGGAAGCCACACGGTCGAAAGCCTACCCCGGTGTCTCGCGAGATCGGAGCGCTATCGCACGAGTAGCGGCACGAGCAGCTGCGCCATCGCAAAGACGATCAGGATCGACACGACGTCGAATAGGGCTCCTGCTTTGAGCATCTGCTGGCCGGTGACCTTGCCGGTTCCATAGGCGATGGCGTTGGGCGGCGTTGCGACCGGCAGCATGAAGCCGAGCGATGCCGCCAAACCAATCGGGATGGCAAGCTCGGACACGGACACGCCGAGCGCGGGGGCGGCGGCGCCGGCGATCGGGATGAACACCGCCGCCATGGCGGTATTGCTCGCCAGCTCACCGAGATAGACCATCGCCGCCATGGCAATCAGCACCACGGCAGCGACGGGAAGCGCGTCCAGCTCCGAGACCGTCGAGCCGATCGCTTGTGAGAGCCCGGTCGCGTCGATGCTATCGGCAAGCGCCAGGCCGCCGCCAAAGAGGATCAGCACGTCCCAGCGGATCGTGCTGACACATGCCCAATCGACCAGGCGTTCCGAGGCCAGGCCTCCGGCCGGTACGATCATCAGCAGCAGCGCCGCCGTCATGGCGATACCGGCGTCGCCCATGGGAATCGGCAAAAAGGAGTCCGCATAGGGCCGCACGACCAGCGCAAGTCCGGCAAGAGTAGCGATCACGGCCGTCCGAAGAGCACCGCTAGCAAGCCGCCCGGTCCCGGCCAGGCCGAGGGCGGTCGCCGACGGCTCGGGCCGCGCCGCGGACTCGCGAAGATCAAAGGCCAGCCGGGTCAGAAGCAGCCAGCCCGCCGGCAACAGACAGAGAACGACCGGCAGACCCAGCAGCATCCACTGGCCGAAACCGATCGAGACATCGTGCACGCGCTCCAGATAGCCGACGAGGAGCGCGTTCGGTGGCGTGCCGATGATGGTCCCCATACCGCCGATGGTAGCGGCGAACGCGACCGCCAGGACCAGTGCCGCCTCGAGATCCTTCGGCCCCCGGCCCGCGCCTGATACCGCGGTCGCGATCGGCAGCATCACCATGGCTGCGGCCGTATTGCTGATCCACATGCTGAGAAAAGCGGTCGCGAGCATCAGCGCCGCCACCAGCCCGCCCGAGCCGGACGGCGCGAGCCCGATGATCAGCATCGCGATCCGGCGGTGCAGCGACCATCGCTCGAGACCGCGGGCGACGATGAAGCCGCCCAGGAAGAGAAAGACGAGAGGATTCGCATAGGCCGTGGCGGCGTCATCGATTGTGCGGATGCCGAGCAGGGGCAGCAGGACGATCGGTAACAGGGCCGTCGCGGCAAGAGGTACGGCTTCGGTCAACCACCAAGCAGCCATGAGCACTGCCAACGCCGTCACCGACCATGCCTTGTCGGGGAGCCCAGATGGCGGCGGGAGAAGGATCAAGACGACAAAGGCCGACGCTCCCAGGAGGAGACCGGCCTGCCGGACGATCGCGCCGTCTGCCTGCTCCGTCGACATACGCTTCAAGATGTCATGCTCCCGGATGCCTTGGCGTCGACCGGCCATCGGCCGGCATCGCGCGGCGTCCGATGATCCAGCTCAGACGCGGTTGCCGTCCTCAGGATGCCCGGTCCCGCGGGCCATTTCCAGTCTGCCGCCTCCGGTCATGGTCGAGGCAGGTGCCGATCACGGAGACCGTCGCCCTGCGGGGCAGCATGACATCGCGTGGAAGCTCGCAAACCACTGGGCATTCCTGGCGGTCAAATACTGGAGGTGATCTTTGGTGGAGCCGAGGGGACCACACCGAAGTCTGCCGATTCAGAGACTTAGCGCTCAAAAACCCGGACAGACCGTTCACCACTTTTCTTAGCATGACGCGCAATACTCCCAAACCTCCGGTGCGGTCTTGGTCACTCGTAAGTGCGACGGCTGGAGATACTGACGCCGTACGCTTCGGAGGGAAGACGATTGGCGTCGGAGTCGACATGCTTTGTGTTGGCAGATCGGTGACCTGAGGGGTCGGGATCAGCATGGCAAGGCGAGATCGACGGTGAACGGCTGGGACAACGACTGTCGCGTCCCACTCTCGTCGAGCGCTGCAAAGGCCTGAATCCGTCCCTCGGTCCGGATACGCGACGGGTCAGGAGTTGCCGTTCCACGACCCGGACTATCAGTCGGCATGTGCCTTTCTTCAATTGAGTTAGACGGCCCGCGCGGCTGGCCGCTTGTTCAGGGCGCACGATCCCTTGGCATTTTCGGGCGACTTCAGGTGCGCTTGAGATAGCGCGTTCCATTTGAACGTGGTTGAGCGTGGGCCACTTTTGACGGTGAGGACGGAGAAAGGCAAACGCCCAATGAACTGCAAATATGATTGGGCCGAGCCAGGAATGCGAGGTCGACCTTCCGCAGGGTGATTTCTGCCGGCCGGCACTCGGTGGATACCCTTCCTGCCGGGCCATCCCCTCTACGCCTCTGCGGTAATCCAAAGCCTAGTCTCGTAACGTACATCCCTGTATGCAGATGAAGGAGACCGGCGTGGCGGGCAGACGGATCGCAGTGGTTGGCAGTGGAATCGCCGGGCTATCTGCCGCTTGGCTGCTGTCCAAGCGTCATGAGGTGACGCTGATCGAGGCGGAGCCGCGGGCGGGCGGACACAGCAATACTGTCGATGCGCCGGTCGACGGTGGTGTCGTGCCCGTCGATACCGGATTCATCGTCTACAATACGGCGAGTTACCCGAACCTGATCGCCATGTTCGCGCACCTCGGTGTGCCGACCGCGCCGACCGACATGAGCTTCGCAGCCTCCCTTGATGGCGGCGCGTACGAGTACGCAGGATCGAGCCTCGCGACACTTTTCGGGCAGCCGTCCAACCTGTTCCGTCCGTCGCATTGGCGAATGCTCATCGACACCATGCGCTTTTTCCGCGATGCGCGGAACCTCGATCTTGAAAACTGCGATCCGGATCTAACGCTCGGCGCCTATCTAACCCGGTCGGGTCACGGCGAATTCTTCGTCGCCCGGCACATCCTGCCGATGGCCGCGGCGATCTGGTCGACCCCCTCACGCGACGTTCTGCAATTCCCTGCGGCAGCGTTCGTGCGATTCTTCTCCAACCATGGGCTCCTGCAAGTGGCTCACCGCCCGCAGTGGAGAACTGTCGTCGGCGGTAGTCGGGAATATGTCCGCCGGCTGTTAGCGGATTTCGCAGGCGAAGTCGTGCTCGGCGACCACATTCGCTCGATCCGGCGATCGCCCGGCCGCGTGACGCTTGCGAGCGGGAGGGGCGAGCGGCGGTTCGATGCCTGCGTGATCGCGACCCATGCCGACGATGCGCTTTCGCTGTTGGACGATCCGACCGCCGCTGAAAGCAGATTGCTCGGCGCTTTACAGTACGCCCGCAATCGCGCGGTCCTGCATACCGACGCCCGCTTCATGCCGCGGCGGCGTCGCCTCTGGTCGAGTTGGAACTACCTAGGGGCCGGCAGCGGGCGCGATACGACACTTGCTGTTACGTACTGGATGAACAAGCTGCAGCCCTTGGGCACCAATGCTCCCGAACTGTTCGTGACACTCAACCCCCCCGGCGAAATCGATGCCGCACGCTGCATTGCTGCCTTCGACTATGCCCACCCGATGTTCGATGCCCACGCCATGTACGCACAGCGCCAACTCTGGAGCCTGCAAGGCGTGCGCAATACGTGGTTCTGCGGCAGCTATTTCGGCTATGGCTTCCACGAAGATGGCTTGCAGTCAGGGCTAGCGGTTGCCGAGGACATCGGAGGCGTCCGCCGACCGTGGGAGGTTGCCGTGGAATCCGGCCGTATCCACCTGACGACGGATGAACAGCGTCCGACTCGCCCGCTCGAGGCCGCCGAATGAAAGCGCTTACCTCGTGCCTCTATGAAGGCTCTGTCGTACACAAGCGTCTCGTGCCGCGCCGTCACGCATTTTCGTATCGTGTCTTTGCGCTGTGCCTCGACGTTGACGAGATCGATGTGCTCGACAGACGCCTTCGCCTGTTCTCACGTAACAAGCGCAACCTGCTCGGCTTCCGAGACTCCGATCTCGGTGCCAGAGGACCCGAGCCGGTAGCGACGAAAGTGCGGCGTCTGCTCGACGAGTGCGGGCTGACGTCATGCGGCGCCCATATCGAAGTCGTCTGCTATCCCAGGCTGCTGGGCTACGTGTTCAATCCTCTGAGCGTCTACTTCTGCCGCGAGTCCAGCGGCGCCATCGGGGCCGTCGTCTACGAGGTCTCCAACACGTTCGGCGAGCGCAAGAGCTACGTGATCCCGGCCGGCGAACAAGCCCCTGCGATCCCGCAGACCTGCGCCAAGGAGATGTACGTATCCCCGTTCACCAGCGCGTCGGGTACCTACGGCTTCCACTACATCGCGCCGTCCGACCGAATCGTCATCGGCGTAAATTTCCGCGAAGACGGCCAGCCGGTGCTGAAGACGCACTTCCGTGGCGAGCGCAGGCCGCTGACCGACGCCACTATTGCTGCGGCGGTAGCCCGTCATCCGCTGATGACGTTAAAGGTGATGAGCGCCATTCACTTCGAAGCGCTGCGGCTTTGGGTGAAGGGCGTCCCACTGGTGCCGCGGCATTCCTCGCCTTCCTACTCGTTTACGATCGTCGATCGGCCACAACGGACTCAGACCCATGCGTGACGACCAAGCCATCATCACGGTTTCAGGCAAAGGCAGGCCCGGATCCACGGCGCGGCTGCGGGCCCGTCCGAGATCGATCGCACTCGACCTGTGTCACCGACTACTGCTTCGTCACGGGATTGGCCGCCTCCGTCTCGAATTGCCTTCGGGCGCAAGCGCTACAATCGGCGATCCGTCCGGCCTGCTCGAAGCCCACCTTGCATTGCGGTCTTACGGTGCTATCTGGCGGATTTATCGGCGCGGCGCTCTCGGTTTCGCCGATAGCTATATAGCTGGCGACTTCGATACAGCCGATCTCAAGGAGCTGTTCGCGTTCTATTTCGCTAACGAGCCCGCGATAACACGTGCGCTGCCGCGCTTCAACGAGACCCGGCAAGTCGATCGCCGCTTCCATCTTTCGCGGCAGAACTCGCGTGACGGCAGTCGCCGCAATATCGCCGACCACTATGATCTCGGCAATGCCTTCTACAGCAAATGGCTCGATCGCAGCTTGCTCTATTCGAGCGGCATCTATGAAACGGTTAACGACACCCTGGAAGCAGCCCAGGCGGCAAAGGTGCGCCGCATCCTCGCTGGCCTCGAACTGACCGGAGCTGAGACGCTGCTCGAGATCGGTTGCGGATGGGGAGCTTTGGCCTGCGCGGCAGCTGCGCAAGGCGCCGAGGTGAAAGCGATCACCATTTCTGCAGAGCAACTTAGCGGTGCGAGCGCGCGCGTTGCAGCCGCAGGGCTAGCCGATCGCGTAGCGGTTCGCTTCGAGGACTATCGAGATACGACGGGCCACTTCGATCGTCTGGTCTCGATCGAGATGATCGAGGCGGTCGGCGAGGAGAATTGGCCGCTGTTCTTCGCGACGGTCAGCGAGCGGCTGAAACCTGGCGGGCTTGCGGTCATCCAAGCGATCACCATCCACGAGGACGCCTTCGCGAGGTACCGCCGGAACCCGGATTTCATCCAGCGCTACATTTTCCCCGGCGGCATGCTGCCGACCGTCGAACTGATGCGCGAACGTGCCGTCGAGGCGGGCCTGGAATTCGAGACCATGGAGCGCTTCGGCGCATCCTACGCCGCGACACTTGCCGATTGGCGCCGTCGCTTCGAAGCAGCCTGGCCCGAAATCGCGAAGCTCGGCTTCGACGAGCGCTTCCGCCGCATGTGGCGCTACTACTTGATCTACTGCGAGATGGGATTCGAGCGGGGATTGATCGACGTCGGCCTCTACCGCATGCGCAAGCCGGTGTGAGACGAAGTTGCCTGAACCCGATACTAGATTGCGAGACAAAGACGATGGCGCAGGATATGGCCCCACTCAAGCAGTCAGACTCGCGCCTGTTCGAACTCACATCGTTCCTCGAGGGCCGTACACGCGCGTGGGGAGTGTTCGAGGATCGGTTCGGCCGCGTCAGGCGCCGCCTCGCCGTGCACATGCACGGCCACTGGCGAGATGGCGTTTTCGTCCTCGATGAGCGCTTCGAGTACGATGGCGATGCCGTGGAAACGCGAACGTGGCTCGTAGAACCACTCGGTGAAGGCCACTTCCGCGCGACGTGCCCTGATTGCGTCGGCGAGGCGACAGGCGCGTGCAGCACGGACAGCGTGCGCATGACCTATCGATTTCGCCTGAATCTCGAAAGCCGCGAGGTCGTCGTCAGCTTCGATGACCGCCTCTACCGCATCGGCGACACGATGGCGGTCAACCGTGCCAAGATGAGCAAGTGGGGTGTGAAGCTCGGGGAACTTTCGCTGTTCTTCCAGCGACTGCCGGATGAAGCGGAAAGCGCGGTGCGAAAATCTGCCTGACTAGCTTCGCCTAGAGGCGGCCTGCCAATCGCAGGTAGAGGCCGTTGGGCATCAAGCGCAGTAGCTTCAACATCATCACGAGCTGCCAGGGAAACGCGATCTCGAACTTGCCCCGCGCGAGACCCTTCAGAATGCGCTGCGCCGCATCCTCAGACTTGATCATGAAAGGCATCGGGAAGTCGTTGACTGCCGTCATAGGCGATTCGACGAAGCCGGGATTGACGAGGCTCACCGTGATGCCGTGCCGAGGCAATTCGAGCCGCAACGTTTCGGCGAGCGAGATAACTGCTGCCTTCGATGGCGCATAGGCGGCAGCTTTCGGCAGACCCCGATAGCCGGCGACGGACCCGACGAGCGCGAGATGACCGCGGCGATTGGCGATCATCGCGGGGATGAGCAGCTCCAGCGCATAGGCGATGCCGAGATAGTTGATGCTCATCGACTGCGCCACGCGCGACGCGTCATACGCGCTCGCAGACATCGGATGCCAAACACCGGCGTTGAGCACCGCCAAGTCGACAGGGCCAATCGCCTCAACCGCCAGCTGGTGGGCCGCGGCCACCGCTTTGCGATCCGAGACGTCGACCGGCACGGGCACGATCCCAGGCTGAGATTTCGCGAGCTCGTCGAGCCGCTCCGCCGTCCGGGCCGAGGCCGCAACACGCACCCCGTCGCGAGCGAGTTGTGTTGCGAGCTCTCGTCCGATGCCGGTACTCGCGCCGGTGATCCAGGCACTTTTCCAAGGGCTGGTCATCCGGCCACTTTCGATCTTTTCACAGACCGGTCCAGGGCTGCGTGATGCGCCCCACAAATGACTTGAAGCGTGCGGGTCGCTCGCTCGCGATCAGGCAGATGCACTCCGCATCCGCGCTGACCACCGGCTGGTGCTCGACGTGCTCGTCAAGATCCTGCACGTCGCCGCGGCGGTAGTTGCCGGTGCTGTCACTGTAGGAGCCTTCGAGCATCAGCGTCAGCTCCGCGCCACCATGACCGTGATTCGGCATCCGGCGGCCAGCCGCGATCCGCAGGAGTCGCAGATCCCCCGCGCCCCTTTGCCGGAGCGCCAGCCGATGGTGCCAAACCCCGGGGCCCAACCGCCGCCACGCGATGCTGTCCATCTTCAAGCCGTAGACTGCGACCAGCGGCGACGGCAGGCGATCACTGCTTCTGGCGCTGGAAGGAGTGGCCTGAGGGTATTGGCGATCGGCCCTTTGCAACGGTTCGAGCGCGTTTTCCGTCGGCTGGCCATCGAGTGAAAAGAGCAATGCCGCTCCCACGCGCTCAAGATCCGCAATCTCCGACCGGCAGCTCGGGCACATGGCGATATGGCACGCTACGACGGCCGCCAACGGTTCGGCGAGTGTTGCAGCGGCATAGCTCACCAACGTCGCACCGTCGGGGTGATGTTTGATGGAATGGCTCATCGCAGATCCTCGAGCGCCAAGCGCAGTTTCTGATAGGCCAGTCGGATGCGGGACTTCACGGTGCCGAGCGGCAGAGACAAACGTTCCGCGATCTCGCCATGGGCCAGCCCCTCGACGAAGGCGAGCATGACGACCTCCACCTGTTCCGGCGGGAGATCCTTGATGACGGCCTGCACGCGAACCTGACGTTGTCGCTCGTTCACCACCTCGTCGGCCGGCAAGTCCTCCGACGGCAACGCGGACACATGCTCGTCGGTCAACTCCTGCCAGACCCGGCGCCGACGCAGATGATCAATGCGCAGGTTTCGGGCGATCGTGTAAATCCAGGTCGTCGGGCTGCCTTTGCTGGCGTCGTAAATGCCGGCCTTGCGCCAAACGGTCACCAACGTCTCGTGCGCCAACTCGTCGGCAACGTGCGCGTCTGCGCCCAACTTCATCATGAAAGTACGCAGCCGCGGCCCGTACGCCTCGAACAGGTCTCGAAACGCCGCGTCGCTACGGTCGATCACGATCCGGGACAGCAGATCGGGCATAGTTCTCCTGGAAGACCTCCGCAGCGCCTTGCCAGCCGGCTGGGCGGTTGTCGTAAGCAACAGCATAGGGCCTCCGCATGAGTACTCAACTCCTACGTACGGTGCAGGTCTGTGGATCATCAGCGGGCGTGAGGTGACGGATGCCCAGCTCGGCGTGAGAGTGTGATCCAAGCCCGCATTTCTGCCGTTCATAACTCATTTGCCATCACGAACCGTGACGATGCGGCTGATCAAGGAGAACCTCGATGAAGGATGAAGCCCGCGTGAGCGTTGCCGCCGCTACTTCGTCTCTTGTGACGTTCGTCGTTCTCGATGCGGCCTGGATCTACATCGTGGCGATCGGGCTGTTCCAGACGCACCTTGGTCAGGTCCTGCGGGTCCAGCCACTGGTGGTTCCCATTATCGCGTTCTATCTCGTGTATATGGTCGGTCTCCACGTGCTGGCGGTACGCCCGGCGCTCGCCGCCCAATCATGGGTGAAGGCGGCATGGCTCGGCGCTGTCCTCGGCTTTGTCGCCTACGCGACGTTCGATCTGACGAACCTCGCCGTGATCGAGGGCTGGACGGTCGACGTCGCTGCCGCCGACATCGCGTGGGGCACCGTTGTCTCTGCGATTGCGGCAGTCGCGGGCTTTGCGGCCGGACGGCGGATGCAGCCCTACTGAGTGCCGTGCTCCTGAACATGAGCCGCATGACATGACTTGGCGACCCCTCGTACCCTGGCTCGCGTTCCAGATCGTCTGGATCGTGTGTGCGGTAGGGGCCGCCAACGGACATGGCGCGCCCGGCATCGCCGCTGCCGTGGTATTCACGGTCTCCATGCTGACCCGAAGCCGTGAACCGGCGCGCGATGCGTTGATCGTCATGGCGAGCGGTGTCACGGGAGCCATCGTCGAAAGCGCGCTCGTGCTCGCCGGTGTCATCCGCTTTGCGGCGCCCTGGCCGATGGAGACGCTGGCCCCGGCGTGGATCGTGGCGCTGTGGATCGCGTTCGGAGCAACGCTGCCGACCTTCGGCGAAATGCTACGTGCGCATAAGCTGAAGACCGCGGCGGCCCTCGGTGCTCTTGCCGGGCCATTGTCGTACCTCGCAGGTGCGCGACTCGGAGCCCTCGAGTTCGTCGGATCGACAACGAGAACACTGCTGGTACTGTCGGTCGTATGGGCCGCTGTCCTCGCAGGTCTCATCGGGATACACGCGCGGTCTGGTGCGCGCGCGCAAGTTGCCACAGACTAAAGCATGTCGGGTCATGAGCCTGGACCAGAGGCAGGGCTTAGCGTCAGCGTAGTCGATCAGGTCGGTTATCAAGAAAGACTTGGAGACATCCAAGTGCGACATCTCATGGCAGCTTGCATTGCCTTCGACGCCCAAAAACCCTCCCACCTCTGCTGACTTGTGAAAAGGAAAACCATCATACCAGAGGAGAAGATGTTGCTGACCATCAAAGTCGAAGCTCAAATGGATGGCCGATCCGCGCTACACCTTAAGGATTATCGCGAAGGCGAATCTAAAATCACTCGTCTCGAAGCCGTCACTCTAGTTGAGAAACTAGAACGCTGCGTAACTGATTGTCTCGATAGCATATAAAATGAAAGGCCCGGCTTCCCCAACGGGGCTACTCACGCTACTGGAACTCAGGACGCTCCATCAGCTCAAAAACTTTCGACCGCTTGAGTAGCCCACCGTCGGGTAGCTGCTCGATCACTCCCGGTCGCACAAGCAAATGCACGTCAACGTAGTCGGTCCGGAACGCCAACTTTCTCAGCAGATCGGATGCCCCGTTGAGGGTGACCTCCTCGCTGAACGGCCGCCATTCCCGTGGGTGACCTGGTGGATAGCTGAGCGAGATGGTGGCCAAACCATCAGGTCTGACCGTGCCGGTTTTTGATGCTCATTGCAGTCTCCTTTGTTAGCCGAATCGTATCGGCAACGAGAGACTACAACGCATGAGAACGAAGGGGAAACGCCATGCTCCAATTCACCCGAAATCACCCACTCTTCGTGGAACCTTTTTTGGAACCTATCGGGCTTTTTCCGAGGTGCCACCTGCGCGGGTGGTTCTCTAAGTCATTTATTTTATTGGATTTTGTTGGTGGAGCCGAGGGGACAACGAGGATCCTGACGAAACAAAGGGTTAGCACTCCCAAACCTTGCCGACCTGCCCACTGGATTACATAGGTGATCTTGTCAAGTTCCCAAACTGAGTTGACTCGGTCACCAGTAACTTCGGCTAAGCAGAGTTTGCGGAAGTCGCGGCTTGCCGCTCGAGGCAGGAGTCGACGATTCTCGACCTCGTCTGCATCACCCCACACAGCCGACATTGTTCGGCGGAAGCGACGGAAGGGCCGAGATTCCGCGCGGGCGTCGGCGTTCGGGGCATTTCGTCGAAGCATGCTGGCCGCCACGACGTCTTGGGCCAGAAGCGACAAATGTCGCCCAAGGATGATCAGACATAGTGTGCTCTTGAGCGCACATGCGCAACCCAAGGATCACGATGGAGCTTGATGCGGCGCAACTTTATCGTGCGCGCTTCTCAGAGTTCAACCCCGAGCTTCCTAAACCCATCGCGCATACGGTCTCGGTCCGCTTTGGCGCCAAGGAAATCGAACCAGTGGGCGAAAGCCGGCACATCGTACCACGGTGTGCGCTTCTCCTCGAACAGGGCGAGTTGGTGCTTAGCTTCCTGGTCGCGACCGGCTTGAGCAAGGCTTGCGGCGAGCAATAGGTGGTAGCAGGCGAACGGGTTCTTGATCCGCTCAGAATCAGCTATTGCCGCGTCCACGTCTCCCATAATGCAATGAACGTAGAGCGGCACTCCTTCCATCGCCGGTCCCATTCTCGGCTCCACGCGGAAGGCTTTCTCGATCAAGCTCAGCCCTTCACGATGAGACCCTCGAATGGCCAGCGTGAGTCCAAGGTTTACAGTGGAGTAGGAGTAGTGCGGATTGAGTGTGAGGGCGAGTTCGAGATGCTCTTTGGCGCGCACAAAGTCGCCAATGCCGATAAAAGCCGTTCCGATCATGTGATGCGCGAATGAATCACCATTGTCGCAGGCAATCGCACGATCGACCAATTCGCGCGCCAGCTTCCTGACTTCGGCGACGGGTTTACCGGTGACTTGTAACCAAATCTCCTCTCCGTATACGAAACCGAGACAAGCGAGCGCCGTTGCATAGTTCGGATCGATCTGTACGGCGCGCTCGTATTGGCGAATGGTCTCAACGACATCGCCTCGCCGCCAAGCCGTATTCGCCTAGCATTTACTGTATGGATGCGGCGAAAAATTCTTCTGATCAATCCTCCTCTTCAAATTGCTGCGGTGCCAGCAATCATTGCCGGCCTCTAGTCGGATCAAATCAACCTTCGCCTCAGCGCAAAGACGGTGGCTAGAATTTTGTTGGTCGCGCCGAGCTTACGTATCGCGCTGATCATGTGAAACTCGACGACCGATGCACTGATGGTCAGTATCTTCGCGATTTCCCCACAGCTCTTACCCTCTTTCATTAATGAAAGAACCTCCAGTTCGCGGTGCGTAAGTCGATTACGATCAACCGTGCAGGGCACAATCGCATTCCCTTTATCGGGAGAGACGTGAAAACCTAAGTGGCAGCGCAACTTCTTAGTCCGTCTGTGGCATCGGCATCCTCGGGACGGAGACACTCGACGGAGGGTAAGCAAAACTTACCTATTTTGTCAACTGCCTCTGCGTGATATCGGCATCTGTTCTTGAGTGTCGAGAATAAGGAGAGGAGGCATCATGAGCCCTGGGCGGAAACTGAAAGAATTGCGCGAAGCCGCCGGCCTGTCCCAAGCGAAGCTGGCGAAGATTGCTGGGGTTTCACGTAATGCCGTTTCCCAATGGGAAGCTGGACTTACCAATCCTTCCACAAAGCGCCTGTCCGTGATAGCGCGGAGCCTCAACGTCTCAGTCGATCAAATCATGTCGCCAAGCGAAAAAATCCGAGACAGGATCATTGATCAAGCCACACGGTTTTTTGATCGACTAGGCCCAGATGAAACTTCCATTGAAGTAATTTGCGCTGCCGCAGACGTGTCAAGAATCGAATTCGAGTCTCTATTCCCAACAAAAAATGACCTTCTTTATGCGGTACTAAAGGAGTATAATAACCGAACGTTTGACGATGTGAGGCGGATACCACCTCAGTATGGACCCATAGACGCACGCCTTCAGTATCTACTTAGAATGTATTACGTTCATGACCTCATGCACCTAAAACTGACGGCAGCACTGCACGCTTATTCTTGGCAGTGGTCTGCTGCGCAAGAGCGCGATAACGCACAGCAAATGTCAAACCACCATGAAACAGTCCTCTTGCTGCTCGAAAGCGCAGCGGAAGGCGGTGAAGTCCTTCGGGGTAACTTTCGTGCCGCATCGCAGCTAATATTGGCGTGCTATACATATGGCCTGAGGAAGGCTGTCTTTGAGAATTACGATGCTGAGCAACTTGTAGAGTATATCAAGCCACAGATCAGGATCATCCTTTCGGGATTGCGTCCTTCTGGTCCAACGGCGTCCTAATGTTTGACATAAGCTCATGCAAACGTCCGGCCTCTCCTGTCGGCCAAACAGAGAGATTCGCTTCGTCGGCATCGGTTTGATGACAAGGATCGGCATCCAAGAATGGTGATGTTATGCATGAAGCAGACCTGATCTGCGACGTGCGCCCCGTCGCCGATCTCGGCGCAGCCGACTTCCACTATTGGGATAAGTCGACCGACAATTGGCGTATGGCCACCCGATGAGCGAACACCGAGAGTCCAAGCGATGCAGGCCAAGGTAGAGCCGTCGGGCGCGAAATCATCCTTTTTCTTGCTCGAGCAATGATATCGGTTTAGTTTCTGGGTGGGGTCGCAAGGCCCGTAAGGTTCTGCACGTTCCCGTCAGATTGGATGGCTAAACCCGGGCTAACACCCGCTCTGCTGTTGATACCCCCGCCCACGTGCGGGACTTCATCATCGACAGGAGAGTAGTATGTTCGTAGATCCCGCCCCTAAGCACCCGCGCGGCGTCTGTTCCCTGCAGGCCGTTGTTTGTAAGCTAAAATTCCGGCCACGCGGACAGCTCGAAGAGCTTGTCAAGATCGCTCTCGATGACTTGCGTACGCTGGAAACTTGCTGGGCGATCAAACCAAGCCGGACTATCGAGAAGCGTTTATCGGCGGCTGAGGACGACGACGAACGCCTCGTCATCCTCATTTGGACGCTGCTCTGGCTTGGCCGGATCGTCGCTTGGGCGCTCCATCCCGTGACGGGTTCCCTGCACAGGCTTGAACCATCAGCTTGGGATCCTTTTCTTGATTCCGTTCGGGATCTCACGAAGTCGATAGCAAACGGCGTCTACCTTGTTCCCGCGCTCGGGCCGGGGTCTCTGGATCGAGAGCTCTTAGGTAGTTCAATATTGATATCAAACGCGGATGGTCACTCCCTCCTCGCCGTCAGGCCCGCCAGCAAGGCAGATCGGAAAGCGTTCGCACTAACAATGATCTCAGTTCACCAGAAGAAGTCGGATCAGCCGATGTTGAAGGCTGCCTTCGTACAAGCGATGCGTCGCCAGTTCGAGAAGCGGATTTCTCAAGATCAAGCCGAGGGCGATTGGACAAGCTACACTCCTAAGGCGTGGAGAAAGGGCGGGCGTCGGCCGAAGATGTCGCCGCCAAAATAATCGGCTTCGAAAACGGACGACGAAGCACCGCTCTCCCAGTTTTTCGCGCTGTGGTTTCGTGCAACGGCTCTCGGTCATCGACCGAGGGCCGAGCCATGGCATGCGCAAAAGACAGACCAGCCGCTAATGCCCCGACCGCTGCTCGCGGCGACGGTCCCGATCGCCGCTGTCGACCAGAGGCTTGGCTCACGGTCGCAGACGTTGCGGCCTCGCTCAAGGTGACGGTCAGAACGATTCGGGATTGGATTGCATCCGGCTACCTACCAGCCTCGAGAGTTGGTCGCCGCATTCGCATTGCGCCCGAGGATCTACGGGCTTTCATGGAACGGCATAGAATTCACAAGCCGCCCACAAAAACATAATACATCCGATCATTGGGATGACGTCAGTATAGTATTGAGCCCATATACTATCGCCACGTTATCCCAAATTTGTCCTCATTTCACCTGTCTTCATCCCAACGACCCTTGTTTCATCAAGAGGCTCGTCCCAAGAGGGGTTTGTCATGCGTCACGTCACCTTCGACTTTGCTCACCAAGATGTGCCATCCCTGGCCGAGATCATCGCGATGGTCGCCACCCATCCCGCTGTCCCGAAGCATCGCCGGGCTGGCATCGCATCGAGCCTGTCAAAGCTCGCCGCGTGGATAGGCCAGGACGCGTCGACAATCCCCTTCGTCGCCCTAGTGATCGAGGCCAAGATTGCCACCGTGCGGCCGGATGTCGTCGGGGTCTCGGCGAAGCGCCTCAAGAACGCCCGCTCGGACATTCGCTTCGTGCTTGACCTCCTCGGCGGCTCCTCCCGTTACCACGCCCCCTTCACCCCCGAGGCGCAACGCCTTTGGGATCTCTTGCAGGGCAAGTACGAGCGCTGCTCCTTGAGCCGGCTACTTCGCTACCTGTCGGCCAGGGCCATTGATCCGGCAGAGGTCGACGAGGGCGTTTCAGCGGGCTTCCTCGACGCCCTCCGCCGTGAGGGGCGCCTGAGGATCAAGCCCGAGACCTTCCACCAGTCGGCAATGCGAGCTTGGAACCGGGCTGTTCGGCGATACCCGGCCTGGCCTCAGGTGACGCTGACAGTTCCAACGTACAGGACGCGGGCGTCCCTGCCGTGGTCGGCGTTTCCGCCCAGCCTGGAACACGCCGTCGATCGGTTCCTCGCGAGCGGCGAAGCCGTCGAAAGTCTCTTCGATGGCCCATCGCACCGACCATTGAAGCCAAGAACGAAAACCACGCAGAAGAATCATATTCGCCGTGCCGCCTCCGCGCTTGTGGCTGCCCGCGTGCCTCGACTGGAACTGTCCGGGTTGAGCAGCCTGAGCAAGCCCTCGCGGTTTCGCCTGGCCCTTGAGCGCATCATCGAGGACCGCAAGGGCAAGATCGGCGGCTACGTCATGGGGCTGGCTTGGACGCTGGTGAAGATGGCTCGATATGGAGGGGAGCTCACATCCGACGAAGTTACCGAGGTCAACGACCTCTACCGTCGCTTGTCGACGCGTCGGCGAGGTGAAACTCCCAGCGTCGATCGCGATCAGGAGGCCCTCAGCCTTCTCGATGATCCGAGGCGTCTGGATGCGTTGCTGACCCTGCCGAGCCGAACGGCAGAGCGGGTATTGAAGGCCAAACTCAAATTCCGAGCCGCCGCGCTGGAGATCCAGCGAGCCTGTGCCCTCGAGATATGGTTCTGCGCCCCCTTGCGGATCTCGAACTTGGCGACGCTTCGACTCGATCAGCATTTCCATCGCGTCACGATAGATGGCCGCGAGCACTGGATGATCCGAATCCCCGCCGAAGAGGTGAAGAACGGAGAGGCGCTGGAATTCCTGCTAACGAAAGCAGCGGTCAACCTGCTGAAAATTTACGTGTCGGAGTACCGTCCGGCGTTGGTCACCGGGCCAACGCCGTGGGTCTTCCCGGGGCGGCAGGACGGGCATAAGCAGATCGATGCCCTGCGTAAGCAGATGGAGCGCTTCGTGAACGATGCCACCGGCATCGGCTTCCATCCCCATCTCATCCGCAAGATCACGGCAAAGATCTACCTCGACGCCGATCCCGGCGGCATTGAGATCGTTCGACGGTGTTTGGGCCACCGTGATGTTCGCACCACGTTGTCCGTTTACACCCAGCCGCAGATCCGGGCCGCTCAACTGAAGTACTTGAACGCCCTAGAGAGCCGGAAGCTCTCGGCCTTGAGGCAGGGCTTTGAGCCATGACGCGGATCCGACGCGAGCTCCCATACGACCAGTGGCCTTCTATCGATCAAGCGCTCTGGACTCGAGCCTTCACGGATGCGGGTCTCTTCGAACAGGCGGGCGCGGCTTGTCATTGGGCCAAGGGGACAGCAACGCAAGTGAAGCATGGATATGCTCTCTGGCTCGGGCATTTGCATTCGATAGGAGATCTCGAGCCGACCCGGCCTCCATGCGAGCGGGCGACCAAGGCGACCCTCATCGGGTACATCTCTGCTTTGCAGTCGCGTATCGCGCCTGTCTCGGTCTGCTCCCGCCTTCGGGACCTGTCAGAGGCCTTGCGGGTGATACAGCCGCAGGGCAATCGAGGGCTGGTGACGCAGGCGCTGCGTTCGCTTGAGCGGTCGGCAAAGCCCTCGCGCGACCTGCGTGCACGATTGCGGGCCCCAACTGAGATCTATGAGGCGGGCTTCCGCCTCATGGACCGAATCACAGCCAAGGGCGGACCGATTTCCACCCGCACGGCCCAGAGCTACGGCGATGGTCTGCGGATCGCGCTGCTGGTGGCAAAACCCATCCGGCTCCGCAATCTGGCGTCAGCAAAGATTGGAACCCATCTCATCGAGGTGGGCTCTAGCTACCGCTGGCGGTTCAAGCCCTCAGAGACGAAGACGAGAGAGACGATCGACGTCGAGCTCCCGGTACGATTGACGCCATACATCGATCGATGGATCGCTGAATACCGGGCGGTGTTTCCAGGCGCCGACGAGACGGATGCGCTCTGGCTCTCGAGCAGAGGCGGACCCATGTCGCAGGCTGGGGTGGGCGACCGGATCTGCCTCACAACGAAGCGCGAGCTGGGGGTGCGGATCAATCCTCACGCCTTCCGTCACATTGTTGCGACCAGCATCGCGATTGCCATGCCTGAGGACGTACGGATGACCCCGTTTCTCCTAGACCACCGGACGGAGCGAACCGTGACAGAGCATTACGACTTGGCCAACTCGCTCGCAGCAAGCGCGCGGTATCTCAAACAACTTGAGCTTCGACGACAAAGGGCCCTAGGTCGCGATCGCAATCGGTGAAGGAACTCGATCCGGCCGATTGCCCCGAGGAAGAGTCTTGGCTCCGGCAGATTTTTCGATAATGACCCAAGGTCTGCTTTGCGGACTTTTCTACATTCGAGCGCGGTGGATCTGAGGACCGGTTATGACCCAAAGCGGCCATTCGCATTTTTCTAACTCGTGGAGAGTCCGAAGGTAACAGCGGACCTACCCAGTAACCGCTGGAGGAAAGAGGAGAGCGTGGTAGAAATGGCGCCGTGGGTCGGTCGTTCCTCCAATTCGTTCAAGCGCGCAAGCGCTCGTTCGCCGGATCATAGACCGGTCCCTCGAGCACCGTGCAGCCGTAGCGGCCGCCAAGCATGGTGATGGCCAATTTGGTGCCCGGTTCCGTAAGCGGTGGTTCGACATAGGCGAAGGCGAGGTTCTTGCCGACCGCATGGCCATAGGCGCCGGAAGTGACAACACCGACGATGCGATCGCCGTAATGGATAGCTTCCGATCCGAGAACATCGAGATCAGGCGCGTCAACCTCGAGATAGGCGAGTTTCCAGCGAATGCCTTGCTGCTTGCGCAACAAGGTTGCCTTCCGGCCGACGAAGTCGCCTTTGCCGAAGGCAACGAAGCGCTTCGGATCCTCACCTTGGCCTCCTGCGTCGCCCGTCATGCGCGCACCCTCCCAAAAGCCAGCACGAATTTGCGCTCACCTGTGCTTGATAGCTCGCACACTTCTGTTTCGTTGGCAATGTTCGAAATCTGCCGAAGTCCTTGCAAGCTCTGTCCGTGTTGGTCTAGACTGGTACGCATATTGACCGTGGACTAACCACATGATCGTCACTAGACAGATGATAGACGATGAGGGCCGCCGATGGCTCTGGGGTGATCCTCGCCTGAACCGGTACCTGCAGAGCATGCTCGATCCAGTCGAGTTGTGGCCCTTCTGCATTCGCCACCTCGGCTTTATTGAGCTGCTGCATCGATCAAGCTGGTTACGGGTCAGGCTTGATCCGAGCATTGCTAGCTCGACGGCTGTGGCAGCGGTTCTGTATTGGATTTTTGACAATTCCTTTCGAAGAGCCGTGATCTCCACTTGGAATGGCGGCTGGGCCGAAAAGATTGTCGGAGGTCCTCAGGAGCTGACTAAATTTCTCCTCAAGATCGATTCTGTTTCCGCTCAACCGCAAGGGACTTGGTGTGACCGTCGTCGCGTAGAACCGATCACGCTACGTGCTGACGACCCGCTTCGTGTTCTCTTTGGTGCATGGCGTAGTGATTCACTGGGCTCCGATCATGATATTGCTGAATTGTGCAATCGCCTTTTTGCGGCACGTTCACCATGGTCAATCGGACCTCTGACCACCGTCATGTTATTACGAAACAAGGCCAAGGTTATCGGATCTATAATCAGGGCTACATGAAATCTGCGGTTGGAACTCGGATAGAGGACGACCCAAACCCCCAGTACGGACGCTGGGTCGCCCAAGGCCTACGTGAGGCAGTCGGTCAACAAAGACCCATCATCGAAGATGTGAATGCGACCCTTGTCGGACCCGAAGGACGCCGACGCGTCTCTTATCGGCGAACCTCGTGCCATTCACATCCACGGATACGGGTTTAACCAGCGTGGTTACGGCGTCCCGTCTCAACACCTTCCGGAAGCTTGATCGGGAAGTTGCCTCAGGAACCATTCCGCATCCTGGAGTAGCTCGTCGCGGGTGATCCAGCCGATAGCGGCCACGAATTCGGGGTCCACTACATTCCGTAGCGTTACGCTTGCCTCGAGATTATCATAGCCGTAGCTCGCTGCGACGCCCTTCTCAACGATGCGCCAATCCATGAATGAGATGGTCGTGTCCACATTCCACTTGGTAAGGGCAAGGCACCGTGAGATTCGCGGTAGAATGGCCGACAGCTGCCGTTTGCGATACTCGGGATTGAACCAGGTCGAACCAGAGTAGACGACGCGACCGGTGATCCTCCCTGCGTGGTTTGCAGTCACTTCAGCCGATGCATGAGCCGGAAGCCGTTTCTCATCATACAGCATGCGCATGCTTTCGACTTCAGCCTTCAGCGTGGTCTCTGACCAATCGAAGAACCGGGCCGCTTGAGTGGCAACGACGTTCCCATGAATGTCCTCACCCAAGATCGCGAAGGATTGAGTTAATCCGGCCTCCCGAGGCTGATATTCAGGCTTGAACACAGGCATAGTCGGCCAGTCCTTCATCTGCTCTTGAAAAAAAGTCTCAAGCTCATTCAGCGTGCACAATCTGAGGCTCACACCCCTCGCTTCCGCGCAGCTCACTGCCTTGAGAAAAAGTCGGCCGAGCAGGGCTCGCGGACCGTGTTCAATTGTGATCGCATCGAGGAATGAATTCGTGCTCGAGGCGGATGTGAAGGCGGAGTCGGAGATGTCTTGGCGTACATTGCTGGCTGATCCAGTCATGTCAAATCCCCTTTTGGTTGACAACCACGTGAGTTGCTCACCAATTGGGGCATGAGGGGATTGAGGTTACAAGTCTCAGAACCTCGTAATCCGCCGCAAGTTCATAAGTATTGGAGGAGGTTTGTGTCCAAGGCTCGACAGCTGCCGACACCGGCTCGAAGGAAGCGAATTGGTCCTGTCGATGTTCGGGTCGCCGCAACACTGCGAGAACGGCGAATGGCGCTCGGCCTTACTCTGGACGAGGTGGCAACATCGATTGGCCTGACAGCCCAGCAAATTCACAAGTATGAGTCTGCTCAGAACCGAATTCCGGCAGGCCGATTGAATATGCTGTCACAGGCGCTTGGTCTTCCGCTCGCAGAGTTTTTTGACGAACGACCCGCTTCGCCCTTGCCAGTTTCTAGGGAAGAGCAGCTTACCCAATTTGCCATCGTAAGATTATTGCGGCAGGTTCCGGATCTTGAGGATCAGAGACTCATTTTGTCCGTCGTCGAGTCGATCGTATCTCAGCTGCAGAGACGAACGTCTGGTAGCGGCTGATGGTGAAAAGTCCTTTCTTCATGGGTACGCCTCCGGCGGGCCTTTCAATTACCCACAAGTCGCTTATTGCCCGTGAACTGTCACCGAGCAGAATTCTTGAGTCGGTGGAATCGGTTGTGATTCATTGTCGAGCGCCTGTGACCTGCCTCAGGGTATTCGGACCAAGGATTACTTGAGAGACTGCCCTGCGAATCGGGGGCAGCGATGCGCAAGAGGTAAGCGCCCTCTGATGACTGCGGCGATGCGATCTTGCGGCGGGCGTTGGGAAGAGTGCCTTAGTGTCCTTAGGCACGTGCACAAGGACAGCAAGGCACATGGGTTCCGAGGTGATCGAGGTTGTCGATCGGCGGCGGCGTTGGTCGGCTGAGGAGAAGCTCAAGGTCTTGACCGATGCGCTGGCGCCGGGCGCTTCGATCACGGCGGTATCGGAGCGGCACGGCGTCTCGCGCAATCTCATCTACACGTGGTTGCGTCTGGCGCGTGAGGGCCGGATGCGCGGTCTGTCGCTTGGCGCAAAGCCGGCTTCCGCGTTCGTGCCCGTGAAGATCGCGCCGGAGCCGCCAGCAGAACCACAGGAGTGTGCATTGCCTCCTGGTGGCGTTCTGCCTCGGTCGTCCCGGCGGCGGATGAGCTCTGTCGAGATCACGCTGACGAACAGTCGCGTTGTGAAGGCCGATGCCGACATCGATCCCAAGGCCTTGGCACGCATCGTCAGCGCATTGGACAGCGAGAGTGGGTCGTGATCGCGTTGCCAACGGGCGCGCGCGTCTATCTGGCGATGGGCCCGACCGACATGAGGAAGGGCTTCGACGGGCTTGCCATGCTGGCGCAAGAGACGTTGCAGCAAGATCCGTTCTCGGGCCACCTGTTCGTGTTCCGCGGCAAGCGCGGCGATCTGGTGAAGGTTCTCTACTGGGACGGCCAGGGCTTCTGCCTGTTCGCGAAGCGGCTGGAGAAAGGACGGTTCCTCTGGCCGCTCACGCGGCAAGGCTCGGCGACGTTGACGCCGGCGCAGTTGTCGATGTTGCTGGAAGGCATCGATTGGCGGGCTCCACAACGGACTTGGGCTCCAAGCGTCGCGGGATGATCCCGAAGCAGTGTAGATCGGCGGCATGCGGAGCGCAGCCGATCTTCCCGATGATATCGACGAGTTGAAGCAGCTGGTGCTGGCGGCCGAGGCGGGGCTACTTGCCAAGACGCTGGAAGCCGAGAAGCTGAAGTTCGAGCTGGCGCGGTTGAAGCGGATGCAGTTCGGGCAATCCTCGGAGCGTCTCGACCGTCAGATCGAGCAGCTGGAGCTGAAGCTCGAGGAGATCGAGGAGTTGTCCGGTGCGGCTTCCGGCGCCGGCTTCGCGGAATCGACCGGAAGCGGCGAGACAGAAGCACAAGCGATCCCGAAGGCATCCCGCCGCAAGCTGCCTGAACATCTGCCGCGTCGCGATGAGACGCATGAGCCGTCCGTGTGCGCCTGCCCACGCTGCGGCTCGGAGAGAATGCGCCAGGTCGGCGAGGACGTGACGGAGGTTCTGGAGTATGTGCCCGGCCGCTTCGAGGTCGTCCGTCACGTGCGGCCGGCATACAGTTGCGCCAAGTGCGAGGCGATGGCTCAGGCACCGATGCCGGAGCTGCCGATTCCGAGGGCCATAGCGGGAGCCAGCGTTCTCGCCCACGTCATCATGTCCAAATACGCCGATCATCTGCCGCTTCTGTGATCGGGCGGAATGAGTCAAGCCCCAATGTCAACGAGCAGGACCAGGCTTCTGTCCGTGGTCGGCAATGCCGCCACATGATGCGGTCTAAGGAAGGAAGAACGGGACAAATCTCTACCACGTGCTCGAAGCGACCCGGGCAGATGCGGCCTCGCTCATCCCTCGTCCCTGCTCGGGACCTCGGAGTTCGGTTCACTCACCTTCGATCGTCAGCGGTTGGTCTCGAAGCCATCCCCTCGGAGCCACCGTCGCTCGCTCACCTTGGCTGGCGAGTGACGGTGGGGACGGAGGATGGCGGCCATCCCCTTGGTGAACCTGAACACCGTTCTCAACAGGAGGCAGGCGCGGTTGCAGACCATCGGAAAGGAGTGCTGGTCTTCCACATGCCGAGTAGGATGACGGCGAGCTTGCGTGCAACGGCAACGCGCGCTTTCTTGATTCCGCCGCGCGCGGCCAGTCGAACTCCCCACGCCTTCAGCGAGGACCATCGCGTCGTTCGCCCAAGAAGCGTAGTTGCCGCCTCGTACAGTGCAGTGCGCACAGCGGCATCGCCGGCCTTGGTGATGTGCCCGACACGATCTGTCTGTCCTGATTGGTATCGCCTGGGCGTCAATCCGAGCCATGGTCCGATCGACTTCACGCTCGAGAAGCGATCGGGATCATCTACAGCGCTTCGGAATGTGAGTGCGACGATCACGCCGACGCCGGGCGCAGTCATGAGCATCCGGGTGATGGGGTCGGAGCGGGCAGCATCGAGCAGCTTCTTGTCGATCTTGTGCAGCTCGCTCACCAGCACGTCTCGCACTCTAAGCAGGCTCTCGATAATCACCTCCAGGCACTCATGGCCGTCAGCCAGCTCGCGGGCGCGCGGCGCAAAGGTGCGGCGCGAGACTTGACCCATTTTGAGCCCGAAGTTGCGCAGGCTAGCACGCATGCAGTTCTCGATCGCCGTGATCTTGTCGATGAGGAACTGCCGCGCATTCAGGACGGCGCGCGTCTGCTGACAGTCGAGCGTCTTGACGTGGACAGATTTGAACCAGCCCAGCCGCACAAGCTGAGCGATGCCGCGTGCATCATTCCGATCCGTCTTGACGGTCATGGCCGCGAAGGCAGCTCTGACATGTCGGCTTTCCATGACCGTTACGCGAAAGCCATCTTTGGTCAGCCCAGCGTACAGCCATTCGGAGAGCTGCCCGGCTTCCAGGCCCACATGTTCGATCTTCCGGCCCTGATGCCTGACGAAGCGAGCGATGTTCTGCGGATGGCTTTCGACCTTGCCTTCCTTGATGATGATGCCACGCTCGTCGATGACGCAAACGCTAGTCGTTTCGAGAGCCACGTCGAGACCAACGAAGAACTGCATGATGGCGCACTCCTCTGCCGATGGGGCAGCGACTATCCCTTCCGGATGTGGCCGCAAGGCGCGCCGCCAGCCCGATCAGCGCATCTCTACCGCCAGGCGGAGATCTATGGTCGCGACGGTCTCGATCTCGATCGGAGCCTGCTCGCGAGCTGGGTCGGCAGGGTCGCATGGCTGTTGAAACCGCTCGCCGAGCGGATCGGCGCGCACGTGATGGCCGGCTCCGTGATCCACGCCGATGACACGCCCGTGCCGGTGCTCGCTCCCGGCAACGGCAAAACCAAGACGGGGCGTCTGTGGATCTATCTGCGCGATGAGAGGCCGCATTCCGGCCCGGCACCGCCGGCCGTGCTCTACCGCTACACGCCTGATCGCAAGGGCGAGCACTGCCGCAAGCACCTCGCGGACTTCCGTGGTCACCTGCATGCCGACGGATACTCAGGCTTCGCGGAGCTGTACGAGAGTGCTGGCGACAAGCCGGCTGCAGTGACCGAAGTCGCCTGCTGGGCGCATGTCCGTCGCGGCTTCTTCGACGTGCACAAAGCAACCGGTTCTTCGATCGCCCACGAGACGCTGGAACGGATCGGTCAGCTCTTCGACATCGAGCGGACGATTGCCAGCCAACCGGCGGACCAGCGACGTGAGATACGCCGGCGAGAAGTCCGACAGAAGATCGACGCACTTGGCCAATGGCTCGACCATCAACTCAAGATGATCTCCGGGAAATCTGAGCTGGCGAAGGCCATCCGATATGCACGTTCGCGATGGGATCCACTGACGGCCTATATCAACGACGGCCGGCTGGAGATCTCAAACAACGCCGCCGAGAATGCGATCCGGCCCGTCACGCTCGGCCGCAAGAACTGGCTGTTCGCGGGCAGCGATACGGGCGGCGAGCGCGCGGCCATCATGTACACGCTGATCCGCACTGCCAAGCTCAATGGCCTTGAGCCCGAAGCCTGGCTCCGCGACATCCTCGGCCGCATCGGCGCGCATCCGATCAACCGGCTCAACGAACTCTTGCCGTGGAACACGGCGAAGCCTGCGGCCAACGCACTCGCCGCCTGAACACCCCACCCCGTCAACTGTGGCAATCCGCAGTCGTCAGCGGACGCTTACCGCAAGAGCAGATTTTCGGACGAGCAGATCGTGGGGATCCTTCGGGAGGCCGACGCGAGCCCTGTGGGTACGGTGGCGAAGAAGCATGGGGTTTCGGAGCAGGCGATCTACACGTGACGCAAGCGCTTCGGCGCCATGCAGTCGGATGACGTTCGGCGTCTGAGGCAACTCGAACTCGAGAACGCGTGCCTGAAGAAACTGGTTGCCGAGCGCGACCTCGAGATCGAGGTGATGAAGGAGATCAATGCAAAAAAATGGTGAGCGTGCCGGCTCGCCGTTCTCAAGTGGCGTACGCGACGGGCAAAGGCCTGTCGCAGCGGCGGGCGTGCACGCTGATCAAGGTGGGGCGATCGGCGTTGAGGTATCAATCGAGGAAGGTAGCGAAGGATGCGCCGGTCTTGAAGCGCATGTCGGAGCTGTCGGCGCAGTATCCGCGCTACGGCTACCGGCGGATTGCGATCTTCCTCGGCCGTGACGGGCACAAGATGAGCTTTGGCCGTGCTCTCAGACTGTGGCAGCAGGCGAAGCTGCAGGTGCCGAAGAAGAGGCCGAGAAAGCGCATTGCAAGCTGCCGTCCAAGGCCGAATGCGCCCACAGGAGCCAACCAGGTGTGGTCTTACGACTTCGTGTTCGACGGGGCCGCGAACGGTCAGCAGTTGAAGTGCCTGACGATCACCGACGAGTGGACGAAGGAGGGTTTGGCGATCGAGGTCGATGGTCGCATTCGCTCCGGCCGCGTGATCGATGTTCTGTCGCGTCTCGTCACTCAGCGTGGTGCGCCGATGTATCTTCGCTCGGACAATGGGCCCGAATTTGTCAGCCGGGCGCTGCTGAAGTGGATCGTCGCGCAGGGCATCGAAACGGCATTGATCGATCCCGGCAAGCCCTGGCAGAATGGCACGACAGAGAGCTTCAACGGCAAGTTCCGCGACGAGTGCCTGTCGTTGGAGTGGTTCCGCTCGCGGGCCGAGGCGAAGGCCGTGATCGAGACGTGGCGGCTGCACTATAACGAGGTGCGGCCGCATTCGAGCTTAGGGTACCTGACGCCTGCCGCATTCGCGGCCAAGATCAGGAACGCAGCGCCCGCCGATGTGACGGAGCGGAGCGCTGCGGCTCGAGGGAGCCTACGCGCTCCGCCCCGTCACATCGAAGACAAACCAGAAGCAACGAGGGCTGATCTCTCAAGCTGAAAACGGTCCGAAAAAGTCGAGTAGGTCACCTGATTCGATGGGGGGAGGTGCTTCTTGGCGACGAAACGAGACTTGGAGAGCACATCGCAGACACCCGGAGGCGGGTTGGGTAGTGGGAGCGGACACTGGACCGAAGGCGAGATCGACGTGTCCGCGTTCAAGGACACACGGCTCGGCCGCCGATTTGGCGATTTGATCCGACAGATCAGCAACGGCATGGGCGAGAGCATCCCCTATGCCTGCCATGACTGGGCGAGCACGAAGGCCGCCTATCGCTTTCTCGCGAATGATCGCGTCGAGGAATCCGAGATATTGAAAGGGCACTTCGCGGCGACGCGCAGCCGATTTGCCGCAAGCTGCGGTCCCGTCCTGCTGATCCAGGACACGACCGAATTCGTCTACCAACGCGAGGCGTCTGGTCTGATCGGCATGACCAAGAGCGTGAACAGCGGCCGCGACAAACGCGGTCGGCTGCGCCATCATACCGTGTGCGGCATGCTCATGCATTCCAGCCTCGCCGTCACGACCGAGGGACTGCCCCTTGGCCTCTCGGCCGTGAAGTTCTGGACGCGAAAGAAGTTCAAGGGCACCGCTCAGCTCAAGCGGAAGATCAACCTGACGCGCGTACCGATCGAAAAGAAGGAAAGCTTCCGCTGGCTGGAGAACCTGCGGCAGTCACTGGAGCAGCTGGGCTCGCCCGAGCGCTGCGTGCATGTCGGCGACCGGGAGAGTGATATCTTTGAGCTGTATTGTCTGAGCCAGGATCTCGGCGCTCATTTTCTCGTGCGAACATGCGTGGATCGGCTTGCCGGAGATGGCGAGCACACGATCGCGACAGAGATGGAGGACGTTCACATCAGGGGCTTGCATAGTATCGAGTTCCGCGACGAGAAAGGGGAGGTTGCCCGCGCCACGCTCGAGTTGAAGTTCAAGCGGATCATCGTGCAGCCGCCGATCGGCAAGCAGACGCGATATCCGCCCTTGCGTCTGACGATCTTGCACGCGAGCGAGCGCAACTGCCCCAGAGGCCGCAAGCCGATCGAGTGGAAACTGATCACCGACCTGCCTGTGCGGACCCGTCAGGAGGCCATCGAGAAGATGAACTGATACGCGATGCGCTGGAAGATCGAGGTCTTCCACAAGGTTTTGAAAAGCGGCTGCCGGGCGGAAGACTCCAAGTTGCGGACCGCTGACCGGATTGCGAACCTGCTGGCCCTGTTCTGCATCATCAGCTGGCGCGTCTTGTGGCTGACCATGATCGCCCGTGCCGAGCCCGACGAACGCCCGGACATCGCCTTAACCCACTCGGAGATCGATCTTCTCGACGAGCTCGTCGAGGGAGCTGGCAACCGTCGATGTAGTTCCGGCACGCTGGCTCACTACGTCACGAAGCTTGCCCGCCTCGGCGGCTATCTCGCCCGCGCCAGCGATCCCCCACCCGGCATTGTCGTCATCTGGCGCGGCCTCGTTCGACTCACGGATATCGGAATAGGAGCTGAGATCGGTGAAGCTCGACTTGTGGGTAATTGAAAGGCCCACCGGAGGGTTACCTTCATGGTCAGACGGGTGGACCCGTTCTTCGATAAAATCCGTATGCCATGGCCGTCAGTATCGAGGTCACAAGAAAGCAGGCACTGAAATCACCTGTCTCGCGCAAAATGGCCGAGAAAAGTATCGGGCCCACTATTAGTCCAATGAACATGATGATCGTCGCACCAGATGCTGAGGCACTTATGCGCTCAGGGTTTGATCGGCGGACAATCTCAGCAATCTGAATGCCGTTCCAACTGGACACAAAAAGACCCGCTGCGACCGAGAACACGATGTAGCCATAGAGCTGCACCAGAGATCCTGCGACGCCAGCGACCAGCGACACCAGTGCTGACAGTACAGCCACGAGGCGCAAAGTGATCAAAGGTGAAACCCAGCGATCGGCGAGCGCTCCCATCGCCAATCTTCCAAAGATGCTTGAGATTTGCATTACGGCGAATGCCGCGCCAGATTCCTTGAGAGTTAGATCGCCTGCCGTGTTGAGCCATGTGACAAGGTAGGCCGTCCAACACCCATGCCCGACGGCCAGCAACGCCCCACTCACGGACAACCCCAGCAGGCCGTCGTCCAGGAGCGATCGGAACGGTGCCATCAAATTGGAAAGCCGAGTAATGTTTCCCAAAGAGGGTCGGTGACCAGAAGCACCGTCCCTATCAACTTTTGAGCGAAGTGGCGACACCGCTAGTGTTGAGGCGACAACCAAGAGCAACGTTGTGGCGATGACCCAACTCCAACCGCCATAGTCTTGAATCAGTGGGAGCATCAGGCCGGCTGTCAATCCAGCAATAGGGACACCGGCTTGACGTACAGAGAAGACCAGGTTGCGATATTCCCTAGGCGTGAATCGTTGCAGCACTTCGCTGCCTGCTGGCGAGGATGGGCCGTAGCCAATTCCCATCAGAACGTTTGCAACTAGAAGCGTGAGGGGGGTTCCAACTGCCATTAGGCAAACTCCACATCCCCCGAGCAGCGTACCGAACTGGAGGGCGCGCATCGGCCCAAGCCATTGCACAATCGGTGTGCCGATGAGCATGAAGCCAATGGAGCCGAGAATACCAATTGCAACAAGCCATCCAACGAAATCGCTACCCATGCCGACCATCTGAGAGATGGCAGGCGCGAGCGTAGGAGTGAGAAAATACAAATAGGCGTTGATTGTTTGAATGATCAGCGTGGCGCCTAAGACAAACAACCAATTTCGGTGGGATACGCGCGGCTGCGGGCGGCAAACGCCAAGGTCGTTTGTCATCTCTCAGATCCGGCTCATTGTAATGGTAGCATAGCACAGGCCAAACAACAATCGCTACGATGTGGCGATTTTGCGTGGCTTGATCCTGTAGTTCCACTCGGGATGGAATGCGTCGCCTGCGATGTCCAGGGCGTCGATTTCGGCATCGCGAACCTTGATGCCTTTCTTGTAGGTCCGCTCGTCGAGCACGCAGTCGATCGAAAGTGCCGTCTTCATCGTCGTGGCGCCTATCAATTCGACGACGGCCACACGATCCGTCAGTGGCCGGTCTCGCCGGTTCTGCGTGATGTGGCAGAACATGCGGTGCTCGTTCTTGTTCCACTTAGATGCGCCGGGCGGATAATGGTGCACTTGCAGTGTCAGCGCGGTTTCGCCGGCGAGAGAGCTTCCGTTTTCGGGGATGCGGACATTGGATCATGCCTGCACATTGTCTGCTTTCCGCTCTGAGCCCCGGATTTCGCCCCAGCGACGCGGTCGCCCCGACATCGCCAACTCCCAATGTCTGCAGCGCGGACTTTACGACCCTAATAGTTGGATAGGCGACTTCTTTCGTGCGCTCCACAGCAGCCTTTAGCACCCCTGGTCGTCGTCGACGCGTGCACAACGACACGTGTTCGTTGTGCACGCCGCCAGACTCAATTGGCCATCGGAGGTTTAGAGAGCGAAATCAATTGAGAGGCATCACCACGTTCACACTGCCGCCGTAAGCCTCGAAGTCGTCCGCTCCCAATCCGTCGTAGAACCCTTCGCCGGCGATCAACAGGCCATTGACGAGCTGGAAGGAAGCACCGCCTTCCACCCGCGCGCGCAACTCATCCGAGCCGGCTGCAAGTCCGGTCGTCAGATCGACGATCTTGGCATGCTCGAAATCCCACAAACCTTTCACGGAGACAAACGGTGAGACGATCGTGCCATCGCTCGCCGTCAGGTCCGTGGAAACTTTCGGGCCAAAAGTGACACGACCGAGCGTGACGGATCGGCCGGGCACCAAGATCCCGAGACTGTTCGCGAAGGCATCCTGATCCTCGTCGAAATAGAGCACGCCGACACTGGGGGCAATGTTGAAGCGGCCAACCGTGTAATCCCCGGTGAGCGTACCGGTGACAAGCCAGCGTCTGGTGTCGTAGTCGCCGGACGAGGCAAATGCGTTGGCAAGTGTAACGGAGTTATCCGACTTCCCCCAACGGGCGCTGGCATCGAGCCAGAGATTGTCGTGCAGCCGCATAACAACATAGGGGCCGGCCAGCCAGCCGTTGCCCTCGCCTGCCACACCTTGCACCACGTCCTTCTCATCAGTCCAGTCGAACTGGGTGACAACACCAAGAAGGAAGTTCTCGGAGAACTTGTAGTCCGCCCCGAGATAGAACAGGCCAATGCCATGACCAGCCGTGAAGCTATCGACGTCAGCCCAAGTCCCACGCGCCCAGACGTCAAATCGCATGCTCCGCACAGTGCCAGAACCGTTCGAGTCAGCACCGAGCCCCATCATGCGTCCATACTGGTTGTGCTGCTTATCCTCACTCGCCTGACGTGCGGCGACCATCTGCTGGAGAGAGGTAGAGAATTCGACGTGGTTCGTGAGACCGGAGCCCGACCCGCCTTCGCCGGTGAAGCTCACAGCGCCACCGGGTGCACCGCCGCCATTATTCTTGTTCTTCAGCCGTTCTACTAGCTCGACTTCGTTTGCTGTGATCTGATCTGCCCGGCGGGCCACAAAATTGGTGATAGCACGTCCGGTTCTTTCGGCGATCTCGTGATCCGTAGGACCTGTGTCGATTTCCGCAATCGGATCCTCGCCCGGATCATCGACGGGCGCCTCCGTGACCGTCACCTCCAAAACGACGTTGTCGATCTGCAGATGGGCCGGACCCGAATAGTCTTCAGGGATAAACGAGCTCAATCTCACGCGAACCGATTGCCCAGAAAAAGCGCTCAGATTGACGGTTGCTGTTTGAGGCCCCGTATCAGCGTTGTCAGACGGTGAGGCGGTTGAGAGAATGTTGCTGGTCAGCAGAGGGGCCCCGCCGCCCGCAGGCTCGACGATGACGTCGAAAGTGCGCGATTGAGATCCGAATATGCTCCACCCGGCGCGCCAATCGAAGATCAGCACCGCGGTAGCACTAGCCGGAATCGTCACGACCTGCGAGATCTCGATGGTGCCGGGTCCACCACCGTCGAAGCCGTGGTCCGCCGTGAAGGTTCCATCCGTCGGGGCAATGGCAGGACTGTGACTAGCAGCAGGACCGGCTGTGCGCACGGCCAGCGCCGAGTACGGAGAGGCTAGATCAATCGTATCCCAACCGGTGAAGTCGCCCGTCTCGAAGCTTCCATTGACAATGATATTCTCGGCCTGCGCTTCGTCAAGAAAGGTGCCACATAGACCGATCGAAAGTGTGGCCAACAGCAATGCCTTATATCGCCACCGCCTTCCGGAGAACGCCGTCGTTCTCTGGCTCTTGTCGAATGGCGAAGGCGCTTTCCCCAGAGAGCTAGTTCTGCTGGTCAGAACGACATCTGTCAGCGCGTCCCATTGGCTCATTATATTCCCGCCCCCGATGAGTCGCCCTGTCACGCGGGGAGTGGGATACCGCTGAACACGGATCGCCGTCGTCGCGTCGGGACCAGATCACACGAACCGCGACTCACACGCCACTAGTTTACAACATATCGAGCACTACTCAGGAGCTACAATATGTGTCAAGGGTAATTGCGGAGGGCGCGGTATGAGCGATCCTCCTTGTGACCTTTCCGTCCTAGTCGGAAGAAGTCAGACAGGAAGGAAACGGCCGGCGACGTTTGCAACAATGCGCATGGTGTGACGCCCGGCGCTGAGCCGCAAAGCCAAAAGTCTTCGGGTGCAGCACGCCTCGGCCCGTTATTCCTCTTGCCGATGATAGCCGAATTGCCACAAGTCACCGGCAGAGTCCGTTCTCCGCTGAGCCCGTGTGATAACTCGGCTCTGACCTGACGTGGGGGCCATAGTGGTGCCGATTTCGGCGGCCGCTGCGACTGGGCCAATCCGGGGCATGGCGACAGGTTCGAGAAGTTGAAGCCGGTCGCGTTGCAGGAGTAGGTCGGTCTGGGTTTCGGCTCCCAGCCGTCGCTTGGCCGTTCAGCAGATATATGACGACGAAGCGCGCCTCTGCTAGGATGGCCTTCTCGGAAGATCGGGAGCGGGCATGGCAGAGCCTTCGTCAACGTCCGAGCAGGATGCGCCCAAGAAGAAACCGCATTGGCGGCTTTACGCGGTGATCGTCGCTGTCCTGGCGACCGTCGTCACCGTCACGAACGGCGTCAACGCCGTCTCCAAGTTCCCGTCGTCGGTCGCCGAGCTCAAACGCTGGCTGTGGCCGGGACCGGAGGTCTCGCCGGTCTCGCTCACCGTTGCAAAGGAGGCGACCAAGCCGTCTCCCGGCTATGGCGTCGTGCAGGTCACCGATCTCGGCGAGGTGTTCGGCGGCGGGGCGGATGTGCGCCTCGTCCTCCAGGCGCAGTCACCGGATCGCATCGCCCAGGTCGTCAAGCTCACCACGAAGGTCAAGCGGCTCGAAGCGCCGGCGCAGGTGGCCTTCAACGTCGACCCGCTGGCGCAACCGGGCTTTGGGGCGGCGCGGCCGGAAACGTTTCAGGTCACTGTCGAGGGCGAGACGGCTGGCACCGCCACCTACATTGGCAGTGACAACACAGCCGCCAGTGCCAGGTTTCCCGAGCTGCTGCCGAGCGATCCGCCGCTCGTCTACCGGTTCGGCGGCACCGACGGTGCGCAGGAGACCATCGATCTGAAGCTCAGGCTGCGGGCAATGGGCATCTACGAGGTGCGGTTCGTCGCCACTGTCGTCTCAGACAACACGGAGTATCAGGTTGAGTCCGCTCCGCTGCGCGTGGGTCGCAAGTAGTCTCGCCGGCCTCCTCATCGGCCTCGCCACGGCGCGCGCCGGCGACTGCCCAGTCACGCTCGCCGACGCGGTCGGGAAGGAGAACATCGCCGCGCTCACGGCGATGATGCAATCGAACGCCGACGACCTCTGGCGGAGCGCCTCCCTCGGGCCGACGCCGGACGAGGTGGCATCGACCGCCAGAGAGACGATCCCCAACATCGTTCGCGCCTTTTGGCTGCGGCCCGTGCAGAGCCAGCAGCTCATCATGGCCGATGCCTATGCGGGAGCGGACTACACGTCGAGTGGCCCGGACGTGTTCATTCTGCCGGGCGGCCGGCGCGCGGTCTGCCACATGATCCCGGGCGTCATGGTGTTTCTCTCGGACGGCTCGACATTCCACTACTCCATGGTCTCGGAGATCGACCATGCGCGGCGAACCATTACTTTTGCCGACCCCTGGTCCGGTGTGTCGTTCCTCCGCAAGGGATTCAACCAAGCTGGCGTCGCGGCCGAGACGGCGCCGACGCTCGGCGGCAAGCCGGGCTTGCGGCTGACCTTCGACGAGTTCGCGACCGTGTTCCGCGGCGAGATTGACATGACGGCCGAGTTGGCAGGCTATTCGCCACGGCTGACCTTCGACGTCATCGCCCGGGTCTATCCGGAGATCGTCGAGACCGAGCCCTTCCTGCTGTGGCGCTACTCCCGGCTGCTGTCGCGTCTCAGTTCGAGCGAGGGGCTGAGCGCGCTCGGCGAACTCGGCAAGCGGCCGGATCTCGACACGAAGCCCGGTCTCGGCCTGCTCGCCGATGTCGCTGCGGTCATGCTCGCGATCCAGACGAATTTCGGCATGGTGGCCAATGTAAGGGCCCAGAGCTTCACCGTGCTCGGGGACGTTCCGGACTCGCCCGACCGGCAGGTGTTCGTAGGCAGGGCGAGAGCCGAGGTGCTGGCTTTCCTGCCGCAGATGGCCCGATCGATCCCGGCCGTCATGATGGTTCGCCTCATCGAGGATGCCGCTTGGATCGACGACCTCGAGTTGCGGCTGGCGCTCGCCGAGAGCTTCGCCGTGGCCCATCCCGACGATATCGATGTGCTGCTCGCCAAGGCGCGGGCCCTCCTCATGCTGGAACGCGACGCCGAGGCCCGGGCGGTGCTCGCGCGCACCCGGCAGGTGTGGCTCGCGGCCGTCAAGTCCGTCATCGACGTGCCGCCGGAGCAAGCGGTAGCATGGTTTGAGGAGCGCTCACCGCACTATCGCCTGACGACCTTCAACCTGCTGCACTGGCAGAGGGCCCGCCTGTCGCTGCTGGAGGCGATCGCCGATCCGGCGTCGATTCCCGGCCGGACGTTCGATTGGCTCGACGCCCAGGGCAAGACCTACACGCCCGAAGGCACCTACGGCATCGCCTACGATTTCCTCGAGGATGCGCTGTGGCTCGCCTGGCGGTGCGGCGATGCCTCGCTCGAGCGAACCCTCATCGCCACGGGCATCGAGCGCGGAATGGGCGATGCGGCCTGGGAGCGGCACATGGCCACGAGCGTGCTCAGGCACGCACAGTGGCGGCACGGGCTCAAGGGTCTGCTTGGTGAGGACTGGACAGCTACGCGTGCGAGCGCCCTAAAGCTGGCGATCTGCGAGCAGACCTCGCGCGGTGTGTTGCCGCGTGCGACCGAAGCGGCCTATCTCGCCCGGCAGGCCGAGATCGCGGAATTCTGCCTGCCATAGCTCGGCTATGAAATGGTCGGAGCGGGGAGATTTGAACTACCTACCCCTAATCCCCAGTTAGAGGGCGCGAGTTTCCTGGCATTCCCTGGCGGTGGAGATCCACTAATGATGATTTTCAGCGTCTTGCGCCAATCCACCGTCGCGTTCAGAGGCGCAAATAGGGACAGTGGGCAGCATGCTATGCCCCGGTCCAAAGCTGCCATTTCGACCTCACTCTTTACATTTTGCCGGTTGGCGCTGGAAAAAAAATAGCAGTCGATCAATTGGTAGAAAACGAAGGCCAAGCACCTGAAGTTCTTTATTCTTGCATCTCTTGCACAATGTGTCCGCGGCGCAACACCGGTCCTAATAATGCTGGACTGATCCGCACGAGAGCCGACGATAGATAGCAGCCAGCGGACCAGAGACTTTGCTGCCGCGACGTCGGCTATCCGCTCAGACCGACGAACCTCGATCTCCGCCGCTCGTTGCCCTCGTGGTGCAAGGCGCCGTCATGGCCGGCCTGCTGAACACCGTAGCGATCGAAGACAAAGCGCATGCCGCGGCTCGTCACCTAGTCTAATGTGAAGCGTAGCACTCCCAATCGCCGGTCGGAATCATGCCACGAATTCGTGCGGAGTAGTTTTCGGTCAGGCTTTCCAATGCCAAGGCTCTCTGCCCGGTTAATCGGGACAGGAACTGGCCATGGCCGGCAAGACGGACGTCCAGTGTCGATTGCCCATCCGCCGCGGCCTCGGTGAGGTCGAGGCGGCGATGTACCTGTCGCTTTCGACCACGTTTTTTCGCCGTTTAGTCGACGAAGGCGTCATGCCACGCCCACGCCTGGCAGGTCGCCGAAGGATCTGGGATGTCGAGGAGCTGGACGCTGCCTTCAAGACCCTCCCACGGGAGGAAGGCGGAGACCCGGACGACGTCGAACAGTCAAACACGTGGGCGGACTACGAATGACGCTGATCAAACTCAAACACATCGACCGCTTTCGAGATCGACACGGGAAGCTCCGCTACTACTATCGCGCCGGTCGTGGCTCGCGAGTCGCATTGCCTGGATCGCCTGGAACCCCGGAGTTCATGGCCGCCTACGAGGCTGCGGCGAACGGTGTGGCACCTGCGATCGAGCCCAAGTTCAGAGGCGCACCAGGGACGTTTGATCGCTTGGCGCAGGCCTACTTCAGCAGCCCCGATTTTCAACGTCTGGCGCCGTCGACCCAACGAACCTACCGGTCCGTGATCGAGCGTTTGATCCAGGATGAGGTTATCGGACATCGCCTGGTCAAGGAGATGACCCGCGAGCACGTGCAGAAGATCCTGTCGAAGCGTATCGTAACGCCAGGAGCCGCCAACAGCGTCCTTCAAAAGCTCAAGGTCCTGCTTCACTTCGCCATCGAGCACGGCTGGCGGAAGGACGATCCGACCCTCAGGGTCAAGAAGTTCGCGAAAGGCGAATTCCACACTTGGACCGAGGATGAGATCGCGGCGTTCGAACGACGGTGGCCGATCGGAACCACCCCCCGACTGGCGTTCACGCTGCTCCTGTACACCGGGCAGCGTCGATCGGATGTCGTATGTCTGCGGTGGGCCGATATCGCGGAAGGAGCTATCTCGGTCGTGCCGCTCAAAACTCGGCGAACGAGTGGGGTCCGGCTATCGATTCCCATTCACCCGGCGCTAGCAGAGGTGCTTGAGAGCACGCCCAGAAGAGCTGAGACCCTGCTCGTGACAGCCCATGGTCATGCGTTCACCGGCAACGGCTTCGGCAACTACATGGCGGACAAGATCGACGCCGCTGGCCTACCCGCGCACTGCGTCACCCATGGCCTACGAAAGGCAGCGGCAAGACGGTTGGCGGAGGCGGGCTGTTCGGCGAACGAGATCGCTTCGATTACGGGTCATGCAACCCTTGCCGAGGTCTCCAGATACACTCGAGCTGCTGAGCAGCATCAGTTGGCGAAAGCAGCTATTCGGAGACTACGAACGGCCTCGAAGGCGGGCGACATCCTCCTGAGACCGGAACACGTTGAAGCGATCAATTCCCAGTGGAACCTTTTTTGGAACCTATCGGGCTTTTTCCGAGGTGCCACCTGCGTGGGCGGTTCTCTAAGTCATTTATTTTATTGGATTTTGTTGGTGGAGCCGAGGGGAATCGAACCCCTGACCTCTTGAATGCCATTCAAGCGCTCTCCCAACTGAGCTACGGCCCCGGACCAATACGCAAGGTGGTAGCGAAGGACCATGGTCCTACCCACCGTTTGGGAGACGCTTCCATAAGGCCCAGGCCGCGCCCAAGCAAGAGAAAACGGCGGAATGCCGCACCAGCATGCGCTCGCCTCCGTCCTCGGGTCCCGGGCGAGGCGGACATCGGCCTCGGGCCGGCCGGTCGCGCCTCCCCGCCGTCCGGGCGCTGGTCCGGCTTTCGGGTTCCGCGGCAGGGCAAAAGGGTCTAGACCACGCCCATCGATCCTGGCCCTCGGGCCGATCCAATGGACATCTGATGGCAAAGACCAATCCAGGGCGCTTCTTCGAGGATTTTCGAGTGGGCGAGACGATCCGGCATGCGACGCCCCGGACGCTCTCGACAGGCGATGTCGCGCTCTACACCGCCCTGACCGGCAGCCGCTTCGCGCCGCAATCCTCCGAGACCTTCGCCCGGGCCATCGCCTATCCGGCCGCACCGGCCGACGATCTGCTCGTGTTCCACGTCGTCTTCGGCAAGACGGTGCCCGACGTCTCGCTCAATGCCGTCGCCAATCTCGGCTATGCCGGCGGCCGGTTTCTGAAGCCGGTCTTTCCGGGCGACACGCTCTGGACGACGTCAGAAGTGATCGGGCTCAAGGAGAACTCGAACCGCGAGACCGGCACGGTCTACGTCGCCTCGACCGGCCGCAATCAACGGGGCGAGCCGGTTCTGGAGTATAATCGCTGGGTGATGGTGAGAAAGCGCGATGCCGGCGCACCGGCGCCGGAGGCCATCGTCCCGAAGCTCGCCGAGCGCGTCGCGCCGGAGCTGATTGGCGGCGCGGTGCCGATGTTCGACCCCAAGGACTACGACGCCGGACTCGCCGGCCAGCGACATCGCTTCGCCGACTATTCCGCCGGCGAGCGAATCGACCATGTCGACGGCATGACCATCGAGGAGGCTGAGCATCAGCTTGCCACGCGCCTCTACCAGAACACGGCAAAGGTGCATTTCAACGCCCATACCGAGCGGCGGGGCCGGTTCGGCAAGCGCATCGTCTATGGCGGCCATGTCATCTCGATCGCCCGCGCGCTCTCTTTCAACGGCCTCGCCAATGCCTTTCATGTCGCCGCTCTCAACGGCGGTCGGCACGTGGCCCCGACCTTCGCCGGCGACACGCTCTATGCCTGGTCGGAGATCATCGAGACTGCTGCGGTCCGCGATCGCACGGATATCGGCGCGCTCCGCATCCGGACCTACGCCCTCAAGGATCGGCCGGCGAGCGACTTTCCCGGCCGCAAGGACGACGGCAGCTACGAGGCGGGCGTCGTCCTCGATCTCGACTATTGGGCCATCATCCCCAGGTGACGGCCGATGCGGCTCCCGATCGATACGCACCTCCTGATCATCGATGTGCAGATCGCCATCGACGATCGCCAATGGGGGCCGCGCAACAATCCCGAAGCCGAAACCTCCATTGCGGCTCTCCTGGCGGCCTGGCGACAGGCCGGCGCGCCCGTCGTGCACGTCCGGCACGATTCGACCGAGCCCGGGTCTCCCTATCGGCCGGGCCAGCCGGGCCATGAGTTCAAGCCATGCGCGATGCCGGTCGCGAATGAGACGGTCGTCGGCAAAGAGGCGAACAGCGCCTTCATCGGCACGGAGCTCGAGTCCCTGCTCGACGCCCGCGGAGCGACCACGCTCGTCATCACCGGCGTTTTGACGCACAATTCGCTCGAAGCAACGGTGCGTCATGCCGGCAACCTGGGATTTCGCGTGGTCGTCCCGGCCGATGCCTGCTGGGCAGTCGATGTTCGGGACCGGACGGGGCGGCTCTGGCCGGCCGAAGATGTGCACCAGTTGTCGCTCGCCGTCATGCACGGCGAGTATGCCGAGATCACATCGGCGGCGGTGGCCATTGCCGCCATCATGGCCGAGCGCGGGCGCAAGGACGACAAGCTCACGCGCGCAAACGGCTGACGCGCGCACCGGCCAGGGCACCCCTCAACGTCGCTTCACGTCGAGCGCCGTCTCGACGAAATCGGCGATCGCGCCGACGTGATTGAGGTCGAGCACCGGAACGGTCGCCGCGACCGGATAGTCTGCCGCGATTGCCAGGACGCCGCGATCGATCGGCGCCAGATCACCGTCGCGGTTGCTCTCGCGCCGCCGCACCTCGATCTTCTTGAGCGGCAGGGACTTGTAGCCTTCAACGATCACGAGATCTGCCGGGCCGAGCGACGCCAGCACCGCATCGAGGCCCGGCTCCTCCCCCTCCTCGATCTCGCGGACGAGCGCCACCCGCCGGGCCGAGACGATGGCGACCGACGAAGCCCCGGCCTCGCGGTGGCGGAAGCTGTCGGTGCCGGGATGGTCGATCTCGAACATGTGGTGAGCGTGCTTGATGCTCGCGACCCGATGGCCCCGGCGGCAGAGCTCGGCGATGAGCTTCGTCACCAAAGTCGTCTTGCCGGAATTCTTCCAGCCGACGACGGCGATCACGGGCGGGGTGGGGGTCATGCGAGCGCCTCGGCATAGGTTTCAGCCCGGGCGAGATCCTCCGGCCGGTTGATGTTGAAGAAGGGATCGATGCGGCAGCCGCCGGCAACGATGGTCTCGAAACTGACGGCCGCCGGACGATGTCGCTCGACCCAGTCACCCGCCTTGCGGCTGCCAGAGGCGAGATAGCGGGTGAGGTCGCCAAGCAGAGAGGCGGGCCAGAGCCCGATGGTTGGATGGCGGCCGGATTCGGACTGGGCGATGACCATCCGTGATCCGTCGCCGGCCTGCTCGTCAGCCAACCTGCCGACCAGATCGAGCGGAAAGAATGGCGTATCGGCAGCGACCGTCACGACCGGCGCGCCCCCGGCCGCGCCGAGCGAGTAGCTCAGGCCGGCGAGCAATCCGGCGAGCGGCCCGGCGAAACCCTGGACCGTATCGGCGATCACCGGCAGCCCGAAGCCCTGGAACCGCACCGGATCACCGTTGGCGTTGATCACGATCCGCTCGACCTGCCGTTCGAGCCGCTCGACGACGTGGGCGATCATCGGTCGGCCCCCGAGCGAGAGCATGGCCTTCTCACGTCCCCCCATGCGCTCGGATCGGCCACCCGCGAGGATAAGGCCGAGGGGTGAAGGGGACGCTTGCATAGGCTTAACCGGGCTCGTGACCTGACTGCTCGAGGATCAATAGCACGAGCAGGGGGCTCCGAGGCAAACTCGACCTTGCCCTGCCCTGACTTATGGCCAATAGTTTGCCGAGATCGGACAATTGAAATGGCCAGTATGCGTTCGATCCCAGTTGCAAACAGGGAGGTTGAAACGACATGTCGAATGTCAGGAGACGCGACGTCCTGAAGGGTGCCGGCGCCGGCGTCGCCGCGGCTGCCGCGACGACGATTGCTGCACCCGCCATCGCCCAGTCGATGCCGGAGCTCAAGTGGCGCATGACATCGAGCTTTCCGAAGTCCCTCGACACGATTTTCGGCGGTGCAGAGACATTCGCGAAATACGTCTCCGAAGCGACCGACGGCAAGTTCCAGATCCAGGTCTTTCCGCCCGGCGAGATCGCGCCCGGTCTCGAGGCCGCCAACAAGGTCGGCGACGGCTCGGTCGAGATGTGCCACACGGCCATGTATTACTACTGGGGCAAGGATCCAACCTTCGCTCTCGGCACGCAAATTCCCTTCGGCCTGAACTACCGCGGGCACAACGCCTGGTGGTTCCAAGGAGGCGGCGAGGACCTGCTCAACGCCTTCTATGCCAAGCACAACCTCGTCACGATCGCGGCCGGCAACACCGGCGTGCAGATGGGCGGCTGGTGGCGCAAGGAGATCAACTCGGTCGCCGATCTCGAAGGCGTCAAAATGCGGATCGGCGGCTTTGGCGGCAAGGTGATCTCGAAGGTCGGAGTCGTACCGCAGCAGATCGCCGGCGGCGACATCTATCCCTCGCTCGAGAAGGGCACGATCGATTCCGCCGAATGGATCGGTCCCTATGACGACGAGAAGCTCGGCTTCAACAAGGTCGCCCCCTACTACTACTATCCCGGCTGGTGGGAAGGTGGGCCGATGCTGCACGTCTGCGTCAACAAGGCGAAATATGACGAGCTGCCGCAAAGCTACAAGTCGCTGCTCCGAATCGCCGGCGGTCACGCCAATCAGGACATGGTGGCGAAATATGACTTTCTCAACCCGCAGGCGATCCGCCGGCTGGTGGCTGGTGGCGCGCAACTCCGGCCCTTCCCACAGGATGTCATGGAGGCAAGCTTCAATGCCGCTCAGGAGATCTACAAGGAGCTCGCCGAGAGCAATGCCGAGTGGAAACCGATCTACGAATCGATGATGGCCTTCCGCAACGAGACCTTCCTCTGGCAGCAGATCGCCGAGGCAAGCTTCGACAACTTCATGATGGGCCAGCAGCGCAAGAAGGCGCTCTGAGGCCTGAAAGACATCGCGACGGTGGAGCGCCCCGGCCAGAGAGTGGCCGGGGCGATTCCTTTTCCGCCTCAGTCGAAGGAAGGCGGCGCGGTCGAAAGATCCGGCGGCGCCAGAATGTCGTCGCCGGAGGGCGGCACGACGATCTCGATCGAGGACGGATCGACCGTCGACGTCCCCTTATAGTGCAAGACCATCTGCGGCAACATGAGTGTCAGCGCCACCATGATGAGCTGGATCAGCACGTAGGGCACGGCCCCCCAGTAGATCTGTCCGGTCGTCACCGGAGCCATCGTCAACCCCGTCACTTTATCGACATACGGACCACGCGGCGCCACCGATCGCAGATAGAAGAGGGCAAACCCGAACGGCGGGTGCATGAACGAGGTCTGCATGTTGATGCCGAGCAAAACGCCAAACCAGATGAGGTCGATGCCGAGCTTCTCGGCGACGGGTGCCAGCAGTGGCACGACGATGAAGGCCAACTCGAAGAAGTCGAGGAAGAAGGCCAACACGAAGACGAGCAGGTTGACGAAGATGAGGAAACCGGTCTGGCCGCCGGGCAGGTCGAGCAGCAGCTCCTCGACCCATTTGTGGCCGTCGACACCGTAGAAAGTCAGCGAGAAGACGCGTGCGCCGACGAGAATGAAGATGACGAAGGCGGAGAGCTTCGTCGTCGTATCGAGAGCCTGCCGGGTCAGCGTGAAGCTGAGACGCCGCTTCAGGATGGCAACGACCAGGGCGCCGACCGCACCCATCGCCCCGCCCTCGGTCGGGGTGGCAATGCCCTGGAAAATGGTGCCGAGAACCAGGAAGATCAGGACGAGCGGCGGCAGAAGATCGGCAATGATACCGAGAACCGCCTTGGCGACGGCCGGGGCCGGGGCGCGCCAGAGTGTCTGTCCGCCCAGCAAAAGGCCCGCGACCGCAAGGTAGAAATGCCAGCCGCTGGCAAGCCAGACGACGATCTCAACCACGAGCATGAGGTCGAGTGACGCCTCCGCCATCAAGGCACGGAAGCCATCGACCAGATAGAGAACGCCACGCAGCAGCACCAGCAATGCGGCCAGCGCCATCAGCCCCGCCAGGACCCGTGCGATGCTCTTCGGAAAACTGTGGAGGGCCAGCGCATAGATGGCGGTGAGGAGGGCCGCACCGGCAACGAAGCCGGCCATGCTCGCGGCCACGCTGGTGAGATAGGTGACCGACGCCGCGCCGAGCGAGGGCGAAAGATCGGCAATGATCCGATTGGCGACGGACGGCTCGAACAGGGCGATCATCACCAGCAGCACAAGGGCGATCGGCAGCAGAACCGCCCGCATGACCGAGGCATAGTCGGCGCCCTCGCCGAAGGACCTGGCCTCGGGCGGCAAGGCCGGCGCCGACTTGGGCCAGACCAATGTCGACAGCAGCACATAGCCGAGATAGAGCCCGGTCAGCACGATGCCCGGAACAATGGCGCCCTTGTACATATCGCCGACCGAGCGACCGAGCTGGTCAGCCATGATGATGAGCACCAGCGACGGCGGAATGATCTGTGCCAGTGTTCCCGAAGCTGCGATCACACCCGACGAAAGCCGCCGGTCGTACCCATAGCGAAGCATGATCGGCAGCGAGATCAGCCCCATGGCCATTACGGAGGCGGCGACGACACCTGTCGTGGCCGCAAGCAACGCGCCGACGACGACGACCGCATAGGCGACGCCGCCTCTGACCGGGCCGAACAGCTTGCCGGCCGTCTCGAGCAATTCCTCCGCCATGCCTGTTCGCTCGAGAATGAGGCCCATGAATGTGAAGAACGGAATGGCGAGCAACGTCTCGTTCGACATGATCTGCCAGACGCGCTCCGGCAGCAGTTGCAGGAACACCGGCTCGAACAGCCCGAGACCGATGCCGATCACCGCAAAACCAAGGCCGACGAACGACAGCGCGAAGGCCACCGGGTAGCCGAGTAGGAGGAAGACGACCAGCGCCAGAAACATGATGGGCGCCATGTTGTGGATGAGGAAATCCGTCATGGTGTCGTCTCGCCCGGAGGAGCATGCGCGCCATGCTGGAGATAGGGATCCTCGATCAGCCCCTGAATGACGGCGATCCGCTTGACGAGCTCGGAGCACCCCTGCGCCAGCAACAGCAGGAAGCCGAGGAAGATCGAAAGACGCGCCGGCCAGAGGATGAGGCCGCCGGCTGATCCTGACATCTCCCCGGATTGATAGGAGTTCCAGAAAAAGATGAAGCAGAGATAGCTCATCAGCGCGGCGAGCGGCAGCAGCATGACGATGTGGCCGACGACATCGATCCAGTCACGCGTGCGCTTTGAGAGCATGTTCGAGAGGATGTCGATGCGGATGTGCTCGTTGCGCTGCAAGGTATAGGCGGCGGCCAGCATGAACACCGCGCCGAACAGATACCATTGCAGCTCCAGCCAGGCATTCGACGAGGTATCGAACACCTTCCGGATGATGGCATTGCCGGCCGACACCAGCACCGCAATCAGAATGAGCCAGGAGATATGCCGTCCGATGAAGGCGCTTACTCGGTCGATGGAGCGGCTGATGGCAAGCAGACCCTGCACGTGGTTCCCTCCCCTGTTCCGTCCATGCGCGCCCCTTCTGGAGTCTTCGCATTCCGAGAGGTTAGTCGGATCAGGCTCAGGTGCAACCTCGATTTGCCTGGGCATGCACCATCCAGGCCGTCGCCTTGACCACGTTCGGTGCTTGGCTAGAGTCCGCGCCAAACGCCCGACACCCCGGCCAGTCAACACAGGATGAGAGCAATGGCGCGCGCGCTGACGAAGGACACCGTGCTGGAGGCCCTACGTGCCGTCACCGCCCCGGGCGGAAAGGCAAGCATCGTCGATCAAGGGCTCGTCTCCGAGATCGTGCTGGCCAATGCCAAGGTCTACTTCTCGATCACCGTACCGCCGGACCGGGCGTCCGAGATGGAGCCAATGCGCCGGGCCGCCGAGGCGGCCGTGCAGGCCATACCGGGCGTCGAGGGCGTCAATGCGGCACTCACGGCGGAGCGTCCGGCGGCGGCCCGTGAGCCGGCGCGGGCGAGTAGCGGCAGCGGAGCGCCCCAGCCGAGGCCCGGCCGGGGCCAGCCGGTGGCCGTAGCGGGCATTGCGAGCATCATAGCCGTGGCCTCGGGGAAGGGCGGTGTCGGCAAATCGACGACGGCCGTCAACCTGGCGCTGGGCCTGAAGAGCCTCGGACTCGCGGTCGGCATGCTCGACGCCGATGTCTATGGCCCCTCGCTGCCACGGCTGCTCGGCCTTTCGGGTCGGCCACAGGTGAAAGACAACCGGCTGCAGCCGATGCAGGCTTATGGGCTCAAGATCATGTCCATGGGTTTCCTGGTGGACGAGGCGACGCCCGTCATCTGGCGCGGACCGATGGTCATGCAGGCGCTGACGCAGATGCTCCGCGAGGTCGATTGGGGTACGCTCGACGTGCTGGTCGTCGACATGCCGCCCGGCACCGGCGACGTGCAGCTCACCATGGCCCAGCAGGTCGGACTGAAGGGGGCCGTCATCGTCTCGACACCGCAGGATCTCGCCCTGATCGACGCCCGGAAGGGCCTCAACATGTTCCGCCAGGTCGAGGTGCCGGTCTTGGGTATCGTCGAGAACATGAGCTATTTCGTCTGCCCGAGTTGCGGGAGGCGCTCAGACATCTTCGGGCACGGCGGTGCCGAGGCCGAGGCCGGGAAGCTCGGCGTGCCGTTCCTGGGCGCCGTGCCGCTGCACATGACCATTCGCGAGACCAGCGATCGCGGCGAGCCGGTGACCGCGATCGAGCCGGATGGGCCGCTCGCACGACCCTATCGCGCGATCGCCGAGAAGGTTGCCTCCGCACTTGCCGGCGGCACGACGAAGGCGGCGCCAAGGATTGTGGTGGAGTAGCGGCCCGTGACCTCATCCGACCCCTGGCCGACCGAGATCCGCCTCGACCGCGAGAAGCGCAACCTCACCGTCGCCTTCGACACCGGCGAAGCCTACACGCTTGCCGCCGAGCTGCTGCGCGTCCACAGCCCGAGCGCCGAGGTGCAGGGCCATTCGCCGGAGCAGCGCGTGACCGTCTCGGGTAAGCGCAACATCACCATCCGCGAGGTCGTGCCGGTCGGCAACTACGCGATCCAGATCATCTTCGACGACGAACATTCGACCGGCTTCTACCGCTGGAGCTATCTGGCCGACCTCGGCCGGAACGAGACGCGGCTATGGCAGCAATACGAGGCGGAGCTCGCGGGGAAGGGACTGTCACGGGGGTGACGGCGCCACCTCAACCGCCAAACAACACCGGAAACTGCGGCCCTTCCAGCGCTGCTCCGTGCGGCAGCGTCACATCGCGCATCGGCGGCGAGGTGACGATGCCATCCACCCGGCGATAGCTGGCGCCGTCGCCGACGACGCGCAGCGAGAACGCGCGACGCCGATCGGCCTTCGACAGATTGGCCGGTGCGGCGTGGATCGTTTTGTAGTCGAAGGCGACGGCGTCGCCCGGCTCGAGCGGCCAGGCGAGCACCTTGTATTTCGACGGATCGCCATCGATGTCGGGCAACACGTCGAGGCCGTCGTTCTCGTTGAGTGCGGTCTTGTTGAAGCGCATCGGCTTGTAAAGCTTGCCCCATGTGTGCGAGCCCGCCACGAACTGGACGGTGCGCTCCATCGGCACGCGGTCGAGGGGAATCCAGAGGCTGCAGGTCATCGGTCCCTCGACCGAATAGTAGGGGGCGTCCTGGTGCCAGGGTGTCGGCGTATCGGCGCCGGGCTCCTTGACGAGGATGTGGTCGTGGAACAGGCGCACGGTCTTGGCGCCCATCAGCTCCGCGGCGACGGCGGCCGCCGGCGAGTTGAATACGAAGTCGTTGAGCTCCGGCACGTCCATCCAGCGGCAATAGTCGTTGAGGAAGCGCCCGCCGCCGGGGCTGTCGTAGATGCGGGCATCACCCGACGGCTGGGCCAAGCACGTCTCGATGGCGGCGCGCAGGCTTTCCACCCAATCCTTGAACACGCCGCGGATCGGCGCGGCGCCGTCGCGGCGGTACTGATCGATCATCTCCTTGGTGACGGCGACGGGGGCGAGTGTGAAGGCCATCGTGAGCTCCGGAAGATTCAGCCAACGCAGCATACCGCGGCGATGCGTCGTTGGGCAACGCAGCCTACCAGCCGCCCGTCGCCACCCAGCGCTCGACCTGATCGAGCCGGTCGGCGCCCCAGAACATCTCAGCCCCGACGATGAAGGTCGGCGCGCCGAAGACACCCGCCATGAGCGAGGTTTCGACATGGGCGCGGAGTCTCTGCTTGACCGCCTCGTCTGCAATGGCAGCCAGAACGTCCGCCGCCGGAAGGCCGAGGGTCTCAGCCTCGCCAGCGACGGCTTCGGGCGTTCCCATGTCGCGACCCTCTCCCCAATGCGCCTGGAAGATCGCCTGCGCCAGGCGCTTTGCCAGCGCTGGATCGCGATCCTTGACCCAGGTGAACGCCCGCGCCGCCGGCAACGGTGCGAACTGGGTCTTGGCGTCCGGCGCATGCGGGATGCCGAGAAAGCGGGCGAAGCGCGGCCAGTCATGATCCGCATAGGCTCCCTTCAGCGGCGTGTCAGGCACCGCCTTGAGGCCCATGACCTTGAACATCGAGATGCCGAGCAGCATCGGCCGCCAGTCGACCTCGCGGCCGTGCCGTTCCGCAATCCGCTCGATGCCGACGGAACCCAAATAGGCGTAGGGCGAGATGAAGTCGAAATAGAACGCAATCGGCTCGGTCATCGCTCTCGAACGCGGGCTACATGACACCCTTGGCCTCGGGCGCGATGCGCGAGGTCAGCTCGTCCGGTGCGCCAAAATGCGCGAAATAGCGAGGATCGATTCGCTCGACCGGCAGGATGATACACACGTCGACCGTGCCGAACTGCCGGTCGACGACGGCTCCGTCCCCGACAAAGGCACCGAGCCTGAGGTACCCCTTGATCAACGGCGGCAGGGCCTTCAACGCCGCCTTGGCATCCAGCTTCTCTTTCGCGATCAGGTCCATCTTCGTGTAGAGACCGGCATGCGCCTTGACCCGCCACTCCGGCGGCGCCAGAGCATGGTGATAGAGGAAGCTCAGCGCATTGGCATGCGCCTTGGGGTCGGTGCCCTCGAAGGAGGCACAGCCGATCATCACATCGATGCCGTGCTCACGGACATAGGTCCACAGCCCGTGCCAGAGCAGCTCGATGGTGCGCTTGTTGCGGTACGGCTTGAGCACGCAGGAGCGGCCGAGCTCCATGAAGCTATAGTCCGGACTCTTGGCCGCGATCAGCGGCGCGATGTCGTATTCGCCCTGCGTGTAGAAACCGTCATGGGCCTCGGCGATCTCCTGGCGCAACACGCGATAGGTGCCGACCACACGCGGCCGGCGCCGCCAGCGCCGCCGCTTGCTCTGCGGCTTCGGGCGCTCCAGCACCAGGAGATGGTCACAGATCGGATCGTAGGCATCCTCGTCGCGGCGCTTGAAGGCGGCGACGGGATTCGGCACCGCTGCCATCTCCTCGTAGAAGACCTTGTAGCGCAGGCGCTGGGACTTGCGGATATCGCGGGCAGACCGGGCGAGGCGGACCTCGAGGTCGCCCATCGTCCCGTAGGTCTTGATCGGTTTGCGGCGAGCCAGGAACGAGGCTGTAAGCGCCCGCGGCGTATGGCGAATCAGCAACCGGACCGGCAGCCCCGCATAGGGCCGGCTGACGGTCATTCGACGGGCAAGTCCACGCGGGCCCCCAGCCTTCATCCGCATGCGTTTTCTCCCAGCCATAGCACACCATCGCCCGGCCACTATCGTGCCGGACGGATCCCCAGAACCCAGTCCATGACGGGATTCGGCCACAAAATCATGACGGTGGCAATGGAATTGCGTCGTCGGCGGGGTCGAACGTCTGGGACAGACGGCCTCAGATCACAGCGGCGACCGCCCGCTCGCCGAGCCATTTCTCCAACAACTCCTCGATATCGGAGCGCTCGAATGGCTTTGCGAGATAGTCGTCCATGCCAGCCTTCAGGCAACGCTGGCGATCCTCGGCGAAGGCATTGGCCGTGAGGGCAACGACGGGGGGCGGCGCCGAACCGGTTTGCCATCGCGCGAGCGATTTGATGGCGGCCGTTGCCGAAAGCCCGTCCATCACGGGCATGTGGACGTCCATCAGGACCAGATCGAACATCTGCTCGGCGGTCGTGGTCGCCATGGCTTCCAGCGCCTCGCGGCCGTCGGCGACACGCAACACTTCGGCACCTGCCGCCTCGAGCATGCGGACGGCCAACAGAGCATTGATATCGTTGTCCTCGGCGACCAGGATGCGGCAGGGTCGGACCGGACGTGTGCCCGTTCGACCCATCACGCGGCCACCATCGCCCCCGGGTGGCAAGCCCTGGGCGCGTCGTGGCCTGATCTGTGAGATGAGCGATGACGGGCGAACCGGGCGAACCAGGTAGCGGTCGAAGCCTGCCTTGCGGAACGCTCTGAGAACGTCGCGCTGCGAAGCATCGATGAGTACGATGCCATGGCTGGCTACGGGATGCTTGGCGTCGGCCCAGGTCTGTCGCCAAGCAGCAACCAGCTCCAAGGGCAGCTGTGCATCCGCCATGATAACATCGTAGTCGGCACCAGGTTCAGGGCAGGCCGCCGCAGCACCGCCTGCCAGTTTGACATCCACCCGATGGCCGAAGGCCTCAAGCGTGCTGGTGATCTCGGCTGCCTCGATCGGTCGGCTCGTGACCAGAAGGATGCGCTGCTCTGGACCGCTGGCCGGCCAATAGGCTCTGAGCGGCATGGCGTTCTTGGCGATGTCCATCTCGAGACTGACCGTGAATGTCGAGCCACTCCCAGGACGGCTCTGGACCTCGATGTCACCATCCATCGCCTGGGCCAGGCGCTTCGAGATCGCGAGACCGAGGCCGGTGCCGCCGAACCGGCGGGCCCGGGTATCGTCGGCCTGTACGAACTCCCGGAAAACCGATGCCTTTGCCTCCTCGCTGAGGCCGATGCCGGTGTCGGTCACGGCAATGGCGAGGCTCAGTCGGCGATGTTCCTCGGACTTGGCCGACAGCTCGCTGCCAGTGACGGCAATGCTGATGCCGCCGGTTTCCGTGAACTTGATGGCGTTCCCCACGAGGTTGGTCAGAATCTGGCGGATACGGCCCTCGTCGCCGACCAGCATCCGCGGCAGATCGGGATCGGCATGCCAACCGATCTCGAGCGTCTTGTCGTGGGCCCGCGGCGCCAGGAGTTCGACCACGCCCTGCACCACCTCGTCGATGGCGAAGGGTTGCAACGAAAGATCCAGCCGCCCGGCCTCGATCTTCGAGAAATCGAGGATCTCGTCGATCAGCGACAGCAGCGTCTTCGACGACTGCTTGATGGCCCGCGCAAATGTGCCCTGTTCCGGCGTCAGCTCGGTGTCGAGAATGAGATTGGTCATGCCCATGATGCCGTTCATGGGCGTCCGGATCTCGTGGCTCATCACGGCGAGGAACCGGGACTTGGCGCGGTTGGCCGACTCGGCCTGGTCGCGGGCTTCCTGGAGTTGCGCCTCGGCCTCGCGCTGCTCGGTGATATCGCGGCCAACGGTCTGGATCTCCAAGGCGTCCGTCTCATCGCCGGGTACGGCGTAGTCATCCCAGGCGAACCAGCGTGGTCCCTGTGAGGTCTCGACGCGCTGCAGATAGTGCCGGCGGCGCTCGCCTGCTGTCGGGAACTCACCCGAGGCATCGGCTCCGTCGAGCTTGCGGGGACGGAAATTGCGTCCGAGCACATTGGCCGCCTCGACGCCGAAGACACGACAGAAGCTCTGGTTGACGAACAGAAGGCGGCCGTCGGCATCCCGACGCAGGATCACGTCCTGCTGGCTGTCCAGGAGGTCGCGGTAGCGCGCCTCGTTCTCCTTGAGCTCCCATTGCATGTCCTTGAGGCTCTCGATCGAGCGCTCGAGGCGGTCACCGAGGTTCTGTATCGGCGCGATCTCGACAGGTGGAGCGGGAGCCTCCAAAGGCCGGTAGAGCACAATCGTGGCACCGGCCGTGAAGATGAGCAGCGTGCCGATGAGCGCGACCAGGGCGGCAAATGACATCGGTCCAGCGCTGAAGACGAGACCGCTGACGATCAGGGCCGCACCCGCAGCCAGTGCGATGAGGGCGAAGCCACGGGCGCCCGGAAGCTGGCTCCTCGCCGGCGCCGTGTCATCTGGCCGAGCCGGGTCGTTCCCAAGGCCCGGAGGACGCCCGGACGCATGAAGCCGCGGCGCCGGCACGTCCGCCCGCCGCTGATCCTTGGCTGTGCTCACGATGGTGCCGGTCCTGCTGCGCTCTGCGATCCGCCACGAGATAGCCTCGACAGCCTTAAGGCCGGCATAACCGGCAAGGTTAACCGGCAGCATTTTAGGCAAATCGTCCACAGGTGCCGAACGATCATCGCCGTCCGATGAATGAGCGTACCAATACGAGGCGGGCCGTTGCTCCCGCCAAGCCGGTCAGTGGACTGAACTCAGCCTAGAGATAGAAATCTCCGGCCGTCAGCACCTTGTGCCCGATCAGCATGATTTCCATCTCGGCCCCGGCGTCGGCATCCAGATCGATTTTCACGAGCGTATTCTTGCCGACGAACTTGTAGCTGACCTCCTTGCCCGCCGAGGTGAAGGGGCCGGTGCCGCGGAAAGCGAAGGTGCCCGCGAAGGCGGAAAGGTCGATGCGCTCGGTCGTGCCCGAGGTGGAAAAATCCTTGATGACGTCGCGCGCCGATCCCACTTTCGAATCGGCGGCGGTTTTGAAGATGAAGCGGTCACCCCCGCCGCCGCCTGTGTAGGTGTCTTTGCCTGCCCCACCGTAGAGCTTGTTGGCGCCGGAGTTCCCTGTCAGAACGTTGGCGGCCGAAGTTCCGCTGCCGTTGATGTTGGCGCTGCCGAGCAGCTTCAAGTTCTCGATACCGGTGTAGGAGGCGAGCGAGCGCGTCTTGGTCGAGGTGATGGTGTCGATGCCGCCGGTATCCGTCACGATGTCGTTGCCACTGCCGAGCACGTAAGTGTCGTTCCCGAGCAGGCCAGCGAGCGTATCGATGACACCGTCGGAGCCAGCCGACCCGCCGTCGAGAACGTTGGCGCCGCCGTGACCGGTAATCGTGTTCGCAAGACCGTTGCCTGTGCCATTCAGCGCTTGCGACGAGAGACCAACGAATATCAGTGCCTCGACGTTGTCCGCCAGCGTATGACTGACGGTGGCAAAGACGGTGTCGACCCCTGAATCGCCCGGAAGCTCGATGACCTGATCGCTGGCGGAATCCACCGTATAGAAGTCTCCGTCCTCGCCGCCGACCATGACCGTGTCGCCGCCGTCACTGTCGAGGAAATCCTGCCCGGCACCTCCTTCGAGCCTGTCGGATCCCGGTCCGCCGTAGAGAAAGTCACCGCCGTCCCCACCCTCCAAGAGATCGTCGCCGGCACCGCCTCTGAGCGTATCATTGTCGAATTCGCCTTGGAGCCGATCGTTGCCTGCGCCGCCGAAAAGCTCGTCATTGCCAAAGCCGCCAACGATAAAGTCGTCCCCGGCATCTCCGAAGATCGTGTCATCTCCCCCCTGCCCCAATATGAAGTCGTTGCCGAGGCCGCCAAAGAGGCGATTTGCCAGACTGTTGCCAACTAATGTGTCGTTCCCTTGCTCCCCCATGGCATCGTTACCGAGTGCCGACAGATCGATGATGTCGTCGCCGCCATCAGCTACGAAGTTGCCGGCCTGACCGGCCGATATGGAGTCATCATCTGTTGTGACCCCGCCGGTTTGCAAAGTTGCCGGGTCGCGCATTGCCGATATGACGTAGCTGCCGGTATTGTCGTTGCCGAGATCCTCGATCTCGAGGAAGTAAGTGCCGGCACTGAGGGCGATCGCGGGCGTGGTCGAGTTGAAGCCCGGTGTGCGGTCATCGTAGGTGTTCAGGATTGTGCCTGAACCGTCGCGGAACGTCAGGAGCGAGTCGCCGTAGCCTGAGCCCGCATTCTGAAAGTGGGCGAAGAACATCCAGACGCCGCCGACGGCGATATCGAATCGGATCCAGTCATGGTCGCCCAGCGTTTCGATCTGGCCCGAGAACGAGCCGGCGGTCCCGGCAGCGTTCATATCCAAACTGGCGAGAGTCGACGAGTTGTCCGCGATATCGACCATGATCTCCCAACCTTCCCAGCCTCTAAGCCGTCATTTCACCGAGCGACACACGGCCACCCAGCCCTAGATGCAATGTCCTTGCTGGGACTACATACAGTGTAGTGAACATAGCGTCGACCCAAATGATGCGTATTCGGGTCAAGAACCGCTCCAATCGACAGGGAGAGTTGTCGGAAGGGTGCTCCTGGCCGCTCGAGCTTGCTCGGAGCGCCGGCAAGCGTGCCCCAAACCTCCGATCGCCTCTTGGACCGGTGGACTCTACTTACCCCTCACTCTCCGAGCGGGCGCTCGATCTTCGATGTCGGGAGGGCGGGTGATTGACTGGCAGAGCGCTCCGGCGTCGCAGCTCTGGCATGCGCGCCCCGGTATCGCCGCCCCGTGACGGCCGACCTATGCTCTGCTACCAGCCTGCTAAAACCATCGTGCTACCGGGAACCCATCGGACCTTTACCCATGACCACAACAGCCGACATCATCGTCATCGGCGCCGGCATTGCCGGTGCGTCAGCCGCCGCAGAGGTTGCGCGGGACGGCGCCAAGGTCCTGCTCCTCGAGCGTGAGGAGCAGCCCGGCTATCATTCGACCGGCCGCTCGGCCGCCCTCTACATCGAGACCTACGGACCGGAGCAGATCCGCCGCTTGACCCGCGCCGGCCGGCAGTGGTTCCTCTCGCCGCCCGATGGACTGGCCGAGCATCCGCTGATGACTCCCTCCGGCGTCATCCTGCTCGGCTACGAGGGCGAGGACGATCTCATCAAAGGCGCCGTCTCGGAAGCCGAGCTGACCGGCTCGAAGGTCGCGGTGCTCGATCCGGACGATTGCCTCCGCCGGGCACCGATCCTGAAGCGCGACCGCCTCGTCGGCGGCGTGTTCGACGAGAGTGCGCTCGCCATGGATGCGAGCGGCATTCATCAGGCGCGGCTGAAAGAGGTGAAGCGGCATGGCGGCACGCTTCATTGCAAGGCCGAGGTGACTGGCCTGACGCACGCGTCTGGCCGCTGGACGGTCGCGACAACGACCGGAACGTTCACGGCTCCGACCGTTGTCAACGCCGCCGGTGCCTGGGCCGATGTCGTTGCCGGATTGGCCGGCGTCAATAAGGTCGGGCTCGTGCCGAAGCGGCGGACCGGCATCATCGTGCCGCTGCCCGCCGGCATGTCGCCCAAGAGCTGGCCTTGCGTCGGCGATCTCAAGGCGACCTGGTACTTCAAGCCCGAAGGGGGCAAGCTCATGGTCTCTCCGGCCGACGAGACGCCAGTCGAGCCGCAGGATATCCAGCCCGACGAGATGGACGTGGCCATCGGCATCGACCGCTTCATGCAGGCAACGACCGTCGAGGTGAAACGGCCCGAGCGCACCTGGGCGGGCCTCAGAAGCTTCGTCGCCGACAAGGAACTGGTCGTCGGCTTCGCGCCGGAGGCGGACGGCTTCTTCTGGCTGGCCGCACAGGGCGGCTACGGCATCCAGAGCTCGGCCGGTGCCGCCATTCTGGCGGCAGCACTGATGCAGGGTAAACCCGTTCCGAAAGCCTTGACCGATTTCGGCGTCAAGTCTGAGGCCATGGCCCCCGGGCGCAAGGGACTGGCGAAGGCCGCGCACTGAGCAGACTTTCTCTGGCGTGAGTTCAAGCAAATGAGCGACGCGGCCCATGCAGCCGGCGGAGAGCAAGGCGACTCCCGGCTCTACGCCTACGGCTTGTCACTGGTGCTGTTCTCCGCTGTCGCCTTCTCGCTCGGTGGCCTCTTCATGCGCCACATTGAGACCCAGGTCTGGAACGTGCTGTTCTGGCGCGGCACGTTTTCGGCCTTGCTGATCACCCTCATCCTGCTGCTGCGCGAGGGCCGTGGTGTGATCGCGGCCTACCGCGCGATCGGCCGGCCCGGCTTGGTGATGGCCTGCTGCTCGGCCCTGGCGATGACCTGCTTCCTCACCTCCATCAGCCTGACGACGGTCGCCAACAACTCGATCATCATGGCAACATCGCCCTTCGTCACCGCCGGTATCGCGCTTCTCTATGCGGGCGAGCGACCGGGCCTGGCGACGATGCTCGCGGCCGCCCTGGCCATGGCCGGTGTGCTCATCACGCTCGCCGGCTCCGGCGGCGTCGGTGATATCCGTGGCGACATTCTCGCCGTCGGCATGACGGTGTTTGCCTCGATCGGCCCCGTCGTGGTGCGCAAGCATCGCAACATTCCGATGTTACCAGCGTCCTCGATCTCGGCCCTTCTGGTGGCGTTGATGTCGCTCGGGCTCTCGCGTCTCCTGGGTCAGCCGTCGGCGCCCTGGTCAGTCGGCTGGCCCGACCTCGGCGTGCTGTTCCTCTTCTCGCTTTGCCAGCAGACGCTCGGCCACTTGGCCTACACCGCCGGCGCGCGCTATATCCCTGCCGCGCATACGGCACTGATCTTCACGCTCGACGCGCCGTTGGCGCCGCTTTGGGTCTGGCTCGCCATAGGCGAGGATCCGGGCACGGCAGCGTTCATTGGTGGCACGATCGTCGTCGGCGCTGTCCTCGGACATGTCCTGGTCACGACCGGATTGCTGAAACGTTGGAGACGATGATGCTCGATGCCGAGATGCAGGCCTATGTGACGAAGGTCGACAGCCTCTACCCGCCGGATGCCGTCGACCTCGACATGGCCGGGCAGCGGCGCGTCTATCGCAATCTCTGCGATGCCTTCGCACCGCCCCATCCGAAGAGCATTGCCGTCATCACGTCGAGCGTACCGGGGAAAGCCGGACCCATTCCGGTCCGCCGCTACACGCCGGCTGTCGGTCCGGGATCGGCGACCGTCGTCTACTACCACGGCGGCGGTTTCGTCGTCGGCAATCTCGACAGCCACGACAGCGTCTGTGCCGAGATCGCCGACGGGTCCGGCCAGACGGTCGTCTCGGTGGACTATCGGCTTGCCCCAGAACACGTGCATCCGGCGCACTACGACGATGCGCTGTCAGCACTCCAGGCGGTCGCCGGGGAAGGCCGGCCGGTGGTGGTGGCGGGCGACTCGGCCGGCGGCAATCTCGCGGCCGCGGTGGCGATCGCCGCGCGCGGCACCTCGGCAGCGCCGATCGGCCAACTCTTGATCTATCCCGGTCTCGGCGGCGACGGGCTCGGCCTCGCCTCATATCGGGAGAATGCAGAGGCCATTCACCTGACGGCCAAGGATATCGAGTTCTACAAGCGGGCACGCGCCGGCGGCGATCCGCCGAGGAACGATTGGACCTATGCGCCGCTGGCCGCAACCGACTTCCGGGGCCTGGCTCCCTGCATCGCCATCTCGGCAGACATCGATCCGCTCCGGGACGATTGCGACGTCTACGTGCAACGCTTGAAGGCCGCCGGCGTCCCGGCCGTCTGGATCAACGAGCCGGGCCTCGTTCACGGCTATCTGCGTGCCCGGTTGATGAGCAGCAAGGCGAAGGCGAGCTTCGCGCGTATCGTCGACGGTGTGCGCAGGCTGGCCGAGCGCCGGTCGGTCGGATAGGCCCGAATTCGCCGGGATGCAAACGCAGACGCGGCGTCCTCAAGCATCCGGCCTCAGGTAATGCTCGACGAGTTTCGACCAGTAGGCCGCCCCGGGGACGAGGGCCTTGTCGTTGAAATCGTATTTGGGATTGTGCAGGCCTGCGCTGTCGCCATTGCCGATCATGAGGTAGCTGCCGGGCCTTTCCTCCAGCATGAAGGAAAAGTCCTCGCTGCCGAGATAGGGCTTCTGCACGTCGAAGACATTGTCCTCGCCGGTGAGCTCGACCGCAGCGGCGCGGGCGATGTCCGTCTCCGCATCGTGATTGACGACCGGCGGATAGCCCCGAACCCAGGTGAGATCGGCCCGTCCGCCGAAACTCGCCATCTGACCTTTGGCCAAATCCTCGATGCGCCGGCGGATGACGGCCCCAGTCTTCTTGTCGAAGAAGCGGATGCCGATATCCATGAAGGCCGTCTCGGGAATGACGTTGCAGACGGCGCCAGCCCTGAGGCAGCCGACCGTCACCACGGCCGGATCGAGCGGATCGACATTGCGGGCGACGATCGTCTGTAGCGCCATGACCAGCGAGGCACCGGCCACGATCGGATCGACGGTATTGTGCGGATCGGCGCCGTGGCCGCCCTTGCCGGTCAGTGAGATCTGCACCTGATCGACGGCCGCCATCATGCGGCCCTTGCGGAAGCCGAGCTTGCCGACCGGTGTGCCCGGCTCATTGTGAAGCGCGAACACGGCATCACAGGGGAAGGTCTTGAAGATGCCTTCCTCGACCATGATGCGGGCGCCGCCGATGTCCTCCTCGGCCGGCTGGAATATCAGATGCACGGTGCCGGAGAAGCTCTTCGTCTCCGCCAGGTAGCGGGCGGCACCGAGCAGCATCGTCGTGTGCCCGTCATGGCCGCAGGCATGCATCTTGCCGGCCGTCCTCGACGCATAAGCCTTGCCGGTCTCCTCGTGGATCGGCAACGCGTCCATGTCGGCGCGGATGCCGATGGTCCGGTTGCCGCCCCCGTTCGAGAGCGTGGCGACGACACCCGTCTTGGCCAGGCCGCGATGCACCTGATAGCCCCATTCCGTGAGCTTCTTGGCGACGATCTCGGAGGTGCGGACCTCCTCTAAGGCAAGCTCGGGATGCTCGTGCAGGTCGCGGCGAATGGCGACGAGCTCGCTCTCGTAGGTCTTGATGCGGTCTTCGATCATGGCATGTCCAATGGCTAATGGCTCAGCGCTTGATCGGCACGCGCGTCTCGAGCCAACGGAAGAGCAGTACGATCAGAAGCGTCAGCAAGCCGTAGATCAGGGCGACGAACAGCAGCGGCTCGTAGACGATGTAGAGGTCCTGACGGATCTTGCCGGCGACGCCGAAGACGTCGAAGACAGTGACGGTGGCGGCAAGCGGCGTCGACTTGAGTTGCAGCACGACCTCGCCCGAAAGTGTCGGCAGGGCCTGGTGAACGGCGCGTGGCAGCCAGATCCGACGCAGCAGCTTGAAGCGGCTCATCCCGTAGGCGCGACCCGCCTCGAGCTCGCCCTTCGGCACGCCGGCGAAGGCCCCGCGCATGATCTCGCCCTCGTAGCCGGCAAAGCTCAGAATAAAGGCGAACAGTGCATACGGCCAGGCCTGGATCAGGATCGGCCAGAGAAAGCTCTCGCGAATGCCCGGGATCGAGGGAAACAGCGAGCCGAAGCCGAAGTATAGAAGCCAGAGCTGAATGAGCAGCGGCGTGCCCCGGATGATCGTGCAGAACCCCTTGGCGATCATCGCCAGCCAGCGTGGCCCGGTCACCTGCACGAGGCCGATGGGAATGGCAAGCAGCATGCCGAAAACACACGAGAGTACCAACAGCCAGATCGTTCGCCAGATACCCTCGAAAAGCAGCCACATATACTGGGGCTTCGAGCCGATCGTGGTCGTGAACTCCGGATCGAGCCAGTACCATCGCATGAACAGCGCAGCAGGAATGCCGACGACGAGGGTGGTGACGAGGAAGATGACGATGATCTTCCTGAGCTCGCCGGCACCTGAGAGGCTGGTCAGCGCTCCGCCCTTACCGGATGCGGCATCGCCGTCTCTCGCGTCGGTATCCGGTACGGCGTGGGCGGCCTCGGTCATCTCATGCCTCCTCACGCCAGCTTCGGGAAACCGCGGCGGAAGTACCGCTCGACCGAGCTGAACACGGCCTGTGACACCAAGCTCAGAAGCAGATAGAGACAGAACGCCGCCAGGAAGAAGAGAAAATACTGTTTGGTCGCACCGGCGGCCTGCCGCGTGGCCAGAGCCAACTCGGAGGGATCGATGCTGACGACGGCAAGCAGCGCCGTGTCCTTGGTCACGATGAGCCAGAGATTGGCGAGACCTGGTACTGCGAACGGCATCATCGCCGGCACGAGGATGCGCCGGAGGCGTAGGCCAAACGGCATTCCGTAGGCACGCGCCGCCTCGATCTGGCCGATCGGAATGGCCTGGATGGCTCCGCGTAAGACCTCGGTCGAATAGGCGCCCTGCACGAAGCCAAGCACCAGCACTCCGGCAATGAACCCATTGATCGTGATGCGCCCGTAGCCCAGGTACTCGAGAAGCTGGCTCAGTGACTGCGTGCCGGCATAGAAGAGGATGAGAATCAGGACCAGCTCTGGAATGGCCCGTACGATGGTCGTGTACCCTTCGAGCAGATTTCTCAGAACCGGCCCGCCGTAGAGCTTGCCGAGAGCCCCGCCAAGCCCGAGCAAGAGGCCCAACGCATAGGCGCCGAACGCAATCTTGACCGACTGGACCAGACCGCGGAGCAACACGCCGCCCCAGCCCGGAGGCTCGAGCGCCAACAACTCCCACTTGATGGCGAGGAAAACCGTGAACGGCTCGCCGGGGAGCATGGCTGCCAGCGTTTCCATCAGGCTGAGGTCCACTCAATCTTTTGGTACAAACCCCGGCGGCCAGTGCACGGGGCTCGATCGGGAAGGCCCGCATCCCCGAGCGTACGGGGATGCGGGAAGAAGGTACGATTTACTCCTTCGGCGTGATCATCTTGCCGACGAGCTCGGGGTACTTGTTCGTGATTTCGTCGATCTTGCCCGACTTGCCGAGCGCGTGGATCGCCGCGTTCAGCTTTCCGAGCAGTTCGGAGTCCTCCTTGCGGATGCCACCACCGACACCGAGGCCCAGCGTCTCCGGATCATCCGGCACCTGGCCCTTCAGCTCGCAGCATTCCTTGCCCTGATCGGATTGCAGGAAGGCATCCATGGCGCTGCCGTCGCCTTGGACATAGTCGATGCGGCCGGCGGCCAGATCCTGGTTGTGCTCGTCGAGCGTCTGGTAGGTCTTCACCGTGGCGCCGGCCGGAGCGAAGAACTTCTCGGCATAGCGAGAGTGCGTGGTCGACACCTGGACACCGATCGTCTTACCCGAAAGATGCGCCGGCGTGATGTCCATGTCGCCATTCTTCGCACCGACGAGCACGGTTGGCGTGTTGTAGTACATGTCGGTGAAATCGATCTGCTGCTTGCGCTCGTCGGTGATCGACATCGACGACCAGATGACGTCGATGTTCTTGGCGAGCAGCGCCGGAATGATGCCGTCCCAGGCGGTGGCGACGAGCTCGCATTTGAGCTGTGCCTCGGCGCAGACCGCATCCATAAGATCCATCTCCCAACCGACCCACTTGCCGGACGCATCCTGCGAGGAGAAGGGCGGATACGGCTCGGCAGCAACGCCGAATTTGACGACATCCTGAGCCGACGCCGCGCCGGCACCGAGCCCGACGGCCACCACGGCGGCCGCGGCGGCTTTCACGAACACTCTCATATAGACCTCCCATTGCGCGGACATTCGTCCGCATTGCCACAATCACCAGTCTGCTTGCTGTCCGGGGGGACAGCCGATCCAGACTGGATTGGCTCCCACGTTAGGAGCCTTCACACCCGCATGCAAACGGTCGAATGCAGGCGGAATTCGGTACGATCCCCTACTTGTGGATCGACGAGATGAACTGCCGGAAACGCTCACTCCGCGGATTGGCAAAGATCTGTTTTGGCGGTCCCTCCTCCTCGACCAGCCCCTGATGCAGGAACATGGTGTGACTTGAGACCTCGCGCGCGAATGCCATCTCGTGCGTGACGAGCAGCATGGTCCGACCTTCTTCGGCGAGATCACGAATGACCTTCAACACCTCGCCGACCAGCTCCGGATCGAGCGCCGAGGTCGGCTCGTCGAACAGAAGCACCTTGGGCTCCATGGCGAGCGCCCGGGCAATGGCCGCCCGCTGCTGCTGGCCGCCCGACAAGAACGCCGGATACTGGTCCTTCTTCTCGTAAAGACCAACACGGTTGAGAATCCGCTCGGCGCGCGCGATGGCCTCCGCCTTCGGCACCTTGAGGACGTGCACCGGCGCCTCGATGACGTTGCCCAAGACCGTCATGTGCTGCCAGAGATTGAAGCTCTGAAAGACCATCGAGAGCTGGGTGCGCATACGCTCGACCTGACGCATATCCGCCGGCATCATATTGCCGTCGCGACCCGGTCTGAACTTGATCGGTTCGCCGTTGACGACGATCTCGCCCCTCGACGGCAGCTCGAGCAGATTGATGCATCGGAGGAAAGTGCTCTTGCCTGAGCCCGATGCACCGATGATCGAAACGACGTCGCCCTCATGCGCCGTGAGCGAGATGCCTTTCAGCACCTCGAGCGGACCGAAACTCTTGTGCAGGTCGCGGACGACGACAGCTTCGGTCTGTCGCGCCGATGGGCCGACCCTGGCAGCGGCCTGGTCGTTCATGCGTTCCCTTCCCTCACGTCCAAGGCCGGTTCAACCGGCTCTCGTTTTCTCGACTGTCACTATATCGAACACCACGTCCGTGACAATCGGGCATGGTCATGCCGATGCGCTTGCCTTGTGCATTGCGGCAAGCCCTTCCGCAAAATGACGAATCCTCTCAGCTGCGGTCGCGAGCTCGGCCTCCGAGATGGTGAAGGCAACCCTCAGGAAGCCCTTGGCGCTCGGTCCGAACGGACCCGCATCCAACGTCGCGACACCGGTCGTCTCATAGAGCCTCCAGGCGAAGTCCTTGGCGGACAGCCCGGTGCCGGAAACGTCGATCATCATGAACATGCCAGCTTCGGGCTTGTGACAAACCAGACCCGGCACGCCCGTCAGCGCGCGAAGCATCAGATCCCGCCGGCGGCGATAGATCTCGCGCATGCGCACGACCTCGGCATCGCCTTCGGTCAGCGCCACAAAGGCCGCTTCCTGGATGAAGCCGGGTAAACCGTAGTGCATCGAGATGGCGAGGTTGGTCATGTGATGAATAAGGGCTTTCGGACCGATCGCCCAGCCCGAGCGCCAACCCGTCATGGCGTGCGATTTCGACAGGCTCGAGATCGTCACCGTCCGCTCGGTCATGCCGGGAAGTGACGCTATCGAGATGTGCGGTCGCTCGAAGGTCAGATCCGCATAGACCTCGTCGGCGATGACCCAGAGATCATTGTCCTTGGCGACCCGGGCAATCCCCTCGAGCTCGTCTTGCCCCATCGTGGCACCGGTCGGATTGTTCGGCGAGGCATAGAAGATGGCACGGGTCCGCGGCGTCACCCGGTGCTCGAGCGCCGCAAGATCGACACGGAAACCGGTGGCCGCCGGCTGCGGCGACTGCACGATCCGGGCGCCGGTGCCGCGGATGACGGCGTCATAGGTCACATAGGTAGGATCGAGAGCAATGATCTCGTCGCCAGTCTCGGCGATGCATCTCGCCGCCGCGTAGAGCGCGTTCTGCGCCCCGGCCGTGACGATGACGTTGTCCGCGTCGACCGCGACGCCAGTCCCCCGGTTGAAGCGCTCGGCGATCGCGATTCGGAGCTTCGGCCGCCCCTCCATATCCGAATAGTGCGTGTCGCCGGCGCGGAGCGCGGCAATCCCCGCCTCGGTGAAGCGAGCGGGCGTCGCAAAATCCGGATCGCCGATCGTCAGAACGATGACGTCCTTGCCCTTCCGCTTGTCGACACTCGCCACGAAATGCAGCTCCCAGGCGTCGGTCGCCTCACCGGCGATACGCTCGACCAGGGCTGAGTAGCGCATGAGAACGGCTCCAACAGTGGGTAGCCCAACAAATTGAACGATTGTTCAATTTGATTTATGATCTAGCACGCATCTCACGTTCAGGGCAAGGCACGATTTCATGGGACGGCACGCATGACGAAGGGGCGGCGTACGTTCGAGCGGCAGCTGCCGGCCGATCGCCGACACGCCCTCATCGAAGCAACCCTCGTCTGCCTCGCCCGGCAGGGGCACGAGGGACTTTCGATCCGCCGCATCAGCGAGGAGGCGGGAGTTTCGGTCGGCCTCATCAACCACCACTTCCCGAGCAAGACCGCCCTCGTCGCCGAGGCTTATCGGATGCTGCACGAGCGGTTGGCGCAAACACTGGTGGATGCGGTCAAGGCCGCGCCTGCAGCGGCCACCGCCCGCCAGCGGCTCGATCACTACATCAATGCCTTCTTTGCAGCACCCAACCTCAACCCAGACATCCTGCACATCTGGGTCGTGTTCTGGAGCTTGTCACGGCACACGCGGGAGATCCGTGACGTGCGCGAGGCGACCTATGCCGCGTCCCTCGATCTGATCGAAGGCCTGATCGGCGACGCGCTTCGGGAGGCCGAGCGCGATCCTGCGGCAGCCCACCTCGCTGCCATCGGCCTCACCGCCATGCTCGATGGCCTCTGGTTGGAGTCCTGCCTCAATCCGAGCACCTTCACACCGACGGAGGGAATTGCCCTCGCCAACGCATGGATCAATGCCGTCCTAGGCGGTTGACAGCGATTTCTGGGCCTCGGCACGCGCGGCATCGATGGTTGGCGCGAAGGCAACCACGGGCGGCCGCAAACCGTGCGCGGCGAAGGCCTTGCGCAGTTCCTCAGAGGTCCCCGACAGGATGACCCGAACCCCCTTCCTGGCGGCCTTGTGGGCGATGCCTTCGATCGTGCGGGCCGCCGTCGAATCGAGGAAAGGCACGGCTGCGAAGTCGACGACCAGGACGCGATGGGTATCGGCGATACGGTCCAGCACGGCGCCGATCGATGCGGCGGCGCCGAAGAAGAAGGCGCCCGAGATCCGGTAGACCACGACATCGGGATTGCTCGCCCGCGTCTCGTCATAGGGACGGCGGCCGCCATCGGTATCATCGGCCTTGTCCTCCTCGACCAGTGGCGCGTGATGCTCGATCGTCGCCGCTTTCGACATGCGGTGAATGAACAGCACCGAGCCCAGCGCGAAGCCGATGACGATCGCCTCGGTCAGATCGCGGAAGATGGTGAGCAGGAACGTGACGGTAAGCACAGCCGCATCGCCACGCGAGGCGCTGAGCAATGTCGCCACAGCCTGCTTCTCGACCATGTTCCAAGACACCACGGCCAGTACGCCGGCGAGGCAGGCGAGCGGGATGTAGCTGGCGAGCGGCGCGGCGATGAGCACGAACAGCAACAGACAGACGGCGTGCAGCATGCCCGAGACCGGGCCATGCGCGCCCGCACGCACGTTCGTCGCCGTCCGGGCGATCGTGCCGGTGACACAGAAGCCGCCGAACAGGCTCGAGCCGACATTGGCGACGCCCTGGGCCACCAACTCACAATTCGATCGGTGACGGCGGCCGGTCATGCCGTCGGCGACCACCGCCGACAGCAGGCTTTCGATCGAGCCCAGGAGCGTGAAGGCCAGTGCCGCCGGCAAGACCTCCTGGACCTTCGCCAGACTGAGCGCCGGCAGTTCCGGCATCGGGATCGAGGAGGGGATGCCGCCGAACCGCGTGCCGATCGTCGCGACATCGAGACCGAGCAGGGTCGTCGCTGCGGCCGCTCCCGCGACGGCGATCAGCATGCCCGGCCAGTGCGGCCTCAGATGCTTCAGACCGACGATGACGAGAATGCTCCCGAGCGAGATGGCCAGCGTCACGGGATCGAGCGTCGGCAGGCTCTGCCAGAGCACTGGCAGCTTCTCGGCGAGCGGGCCGGGCTCCGGCACGGCCAGCGAGAGCCCCAACAGCTCCTTGATCTGGCTCGCGAAGATGATTGCGGCGATGCCGGCCGTAAAACCGACAGTCACCGGATAGGGTATGAACTTGATGTAGGTACCGAGCTTCAGGAAGCCGACGAGCGTCAGCAGCACGCCGGACATGAGCGTCGCCAGAATCAGCCCATGCATCCCGTGCGCCTGCACGGTCGCACCGACGAGCACGATGAAAGCGCCCGCCGGGCCGCCGATCTGGAAGCGACTGCCGCCCAGGGCGGAGACGAGAAAGCCGCCGAAGATGGCCGTGTAGAGACCCTGCGCGGGGCTCGCGTGCGAGGCGATGGCGATGGCCATCGACAGCGGCAGCGCAACGATGGCCACGGTGAGGCCGGCCATCGCGTCGGAGCGGAGATGGTGCAAGCGGTAGCCTTCCCGCAGCACGGTGACGAGCTTGGGTGTGAACAGCTCGACGAACGACGGCCCTTGGTCGTACGAAAAGGAAGGAGCGGTCATGGATCAGTGAGGCCCCGATCAGCGGCGCGACGATCCGCCGATCATGCCGCCGCCGGCCGCGAATTGCACGCGGGTGCAGCGTCGCGGGGGCGATCCGGCGAGTTGCATGCACCCCGCGCCGGACCCGGATGCGGCAACCGTCGGTGCTTTTTCGTTGCGCGATGCTGTAGGATCGTGGTCACGAGCACAGGGGAGCCGGCGATGGACGCGACACGTCAGCAATTGTTGGACTGGATCGAGGCCGACCGCGAGACGCTGATCGAATTCCTCCGCGCCTTCGTGCGCTGCAAGGGCCCGAATCCGCCGGGCGACACGCGCTCGACCGCCGACTTCGTGACGGCGCATCTCGACCGTCACCACCTGCCCTATCGCACGATCGCACCGCACCCCGAGATGCCCAACATCGTCGCGACCTTCGAGTCGGGCAGGCCCGGCAAGCACCTCGTCCTCAACGGCCATATCGACGTGTTCCCGGTGGCCGACGACGGCCTCGGCTGGACGAAGGACCCGTGGGGCGGAGAGCTCACCGACGGCAGGATCTATGGCCGCGGCGTCGCCGACATGAAGTGCGGCACAGCGGCCTCCATCTGGACCTACACCTACCTCTCCCGCCTCAAGGACAAGCTCAAGGGCCGCCTGACGCTCACCGCCGTCTCCGACGAGGAGACCTTCGGCCCCCACGGTGCGCGCTATCTGATGGAGCATCACCCGGAGGTGCACGGCGACGCGCTGCTCAACGGCGAGCCCTCGGGTCCCAACAGCGTTCGCTTCGGCGAGAAGGGGCCGCTCTGGCTCGCGTTCACGGTGCGCGCGCCCGGCGCCCACGGCGCCTACACGCATGCCACCAAGAGCGCGACCAAGGTCGCCATGGCGCTCGCGACCCGGCTCGAGACGCTCGGCGACATCAAGCCGGAGGTCTCCGGCAACATCATGCGGGCCATCGATGCGGGCCGCCAGACCATGGACGCGGCGATGGGCCCGGGCGCGGGAGCCATCGTCGACAAGGTGACCCTCAACATCGGCACCATGGCGGGTGGCGTGAAGACCAACATGATCCCGTCCAGCGCCACCTTCGAGGCGGACATTCGCCTCCCCGTCGGCGTCAGCCGCGAGCGCGTTCTCGCCGAGGTCGAGAAGATTCTGAAGGACTTCCCCGAGGCGACGATGACGGAGACGAACTGCAATCTCCCGTCCTGGGTCGATCCCAACTGCGACATCATCGAGATCGTGCAGGAGACGGTGAACACCTTGCGCGGCTTCCGGCCTCAGCCGATCGTCAGCCTCGGTGGCACCGACGCGCGCCTCTGGCGCTACCGCAATATCCCGACCTGCGTCTACGGCCCGTATCCGCATGGCATGGGGTCGCACGACGAGCATGTCGACGTGGAGGAGTATCTACACATCGTCCGCACGCATGTGCTGGCGGCCTATGCATATATGACGAGAGGTGAGATGGATACTTCTATGCAATAGAAGACATTGTAGTAAGTGATTTTTCTAACCAGATTATTACCCGACGAAGATGCTTCGTAAATGAGCTTCACTATTTATTGAAACGCCACCTTTCTAACTGTTCCGACTCAGTCGAGACCCCTGGCGCCGCAAAGCAAAAAAGTCATGTCTGGCTTCGGCAAGGGCCGGCTGAATTTCGAAGACGCCGATCACATGCGTCCCCGTTGCATCAAGGCCTACTCCGTCGAGAGGTTATCTTGCTGTGCGTAGGAGACCTGATTGACAAACACCATCAGTGAGTTGCGCCGGCACAAATGACATTCGCTCCTCGTCTATTGCTCGACGTCACTGTCGAAAATTGCCGACAACTCTCTAATGTGATCACGATCGTGATCTCGCGCCAATCCCGAGACATACGCGGTCGCAATGATTCCACAAAAAATTACTCCTAGAGCGCCTAAGACACCGAGTATAACGTATTCGGACATAGATTCATCCCGTAGACTGAAGTTGACATCGCCCCTGATTATTGCCATGATTCCAAAGAAGAAAAAGGACACGCGGTTGTCCTTGACAACAAGGGATATCTATGGGGGTCCCGTGTTCGATTCGCGCGCGCAGCTTTGCGCCTTTCGTAAACACCATTCAATCACGCAAGAACAGCTAGCCGAGAGGTGGGGTGTCTCCACCAAGACGATCGTGCGATGGGAAGCGGGACAAGGCCTGCCGCAACCGTGGATGCAGCGGGAGGTTGCTGCGACCATTCCGCCTCCGCCGGACGCTGCCATCCTCGCTTTCGTGCAGTCGTCTCCTGAGCATTTGATGTTGTTCGACGAAAAGCACAGGTTCGTGCTGCTATCGCAGTCCATAGCTTTCACGCTCCGGGTTGGGCAAACGGAGCTAGCGGGCATTCGAATGGAGCGCTTCGCGCCGGAACCGTACATTCAAGGGCAAATTGACGAAGCTCGCAGCGAGGGCGGACTTGACGCCTTCTTTAGCCGCCCGGTCCACATCAACGCGGCGCCGAGTTTGGCGCCCGGAAACCGGACCGTCGATGGAGTTTCGCGATCTCTGTATTCGATAGCACACAGAGTTTGTGGATCGAACGGGCAACCGTTTCGCTTGACGAGACTCATTGAAGGACCTGCCAGCGACTTTGCCGAAAGCAAGCCAACCGTTACATATCTGTAGGTTGTCCTTGAGTCTGCGATTGGCCTCACGGAACAAGTCGGCTGACGGTCGGTATCGGGCGCATCTCTGCCATGGCCCGGAAAACGCGATAGTGCCGGCCTGAGCAGACGGTCAACGTCCCCTCGCTCCGCCAAGCGCGCCCCGCAAAAGAACTTGTCCCCGCTCCAAGCAACCTCGCGGATACTCGTCGCGGTCCCCCGGCGAGGGCGTTGCTCGCGAGGCGTCACGACAGTGCGGGAGGACACCGCGTCTGCCGGACGGGGCGTCACGCGCGCGCCGTGCGGCAGGGTATGCACCCGGTCCCGGAGAGGGTGAGATTCCTGTCCCCGCGTGGCCTCATCGATCGCAAAGCCCGTTCGGCGACCGCTGACATGAGCTTTGGGCTCGTCCAGTCCGTCACTCGCGCTTGCGGCGGGCCCACACTCGCTGTACAACCAGCTCGTGAAACCGCCCGGCGGGGCATGCCGTGGCGGTTTTCGATTGCTCAGGCAACACGTGGCCGGGCCACCGTCCCTCTCGCTCAAGCCCTTGAGGCATCGACCGAAATGGGTGGGACGCGACCCCATTTGGCCCAACGACAAGGAGAACGAGCCAAATGCCCAAGTTGAAGACGAAATCGAGCGTCAAGAAGCGCTTCAAGGTAACCGGCACCGGTAAGGTCAAGGCCCAGGCCGCCGGCAAGCGCCACGGCATGATCAAGCGGACCGCCAAATTCGTCCGCAAGGCCCGCGGCACCATGGTGCTGTCGGATCCAGATATCAAGCGCGTGAAGCAGTGGATGCCAGGCTCACGCAAGGCGCGCCGCCGTCCAGCGGCCGCGGCCGAGCAGGCCGAGAGCTGAGGGAGGGCTGACACATGGCACGCGTGAAACGGGGCGTCACCGCCCACGCCAAGCACAAGAAGGTTCTGAAGCAGGCCAAAGGGCACTTCGGACGCCGCAAGAATGCGATCAAGACGGCGCGCCAGTCGGTCGAGAAGGCCGGCCAGTACGCCTATCGGGATCGGCGCAACAAGAAGCGCACCTTCCGGGCGCTCTGGATCCAGCGCATCAACGCGGCGACGCGGGAGCTCGGGATCACCTATGGCCGCTTCATCCATGGCCTCTCCAAGGCTGGAATCGAGATCGACCGCAAGGTGCTGGCCGACCTCGCGGTGAAGGATGCGGAAGGCTTCAAGGCGCTCGTCGAGCGCGCCAAGGCCGCGGTGGCTTGAGGCCGGTGACGATCGGTCTTGGATCCCGAGATGGCGTCCAAACGAACGATCGTGTCGGAATCTTCCTTCCCCCCTACCACGGGGAAGGCCAGGCGCCTTGGACGTGGATGCGCAGTAGCGAAGTCCTTAGGCGCTTGGGACGGGGGGAGAGACACGACCAAAGAGTCGTTCGTTTTTGCCCCCTACCCTCCCCCTCAATGCGGGAGGGGGACCAGTACAATCCGTAACAACCGCGCCAATTAGCTGATGAGCCTCCGATGACCGATCGATCCTCATCCGATTTGAAAGCGCTGGAAACCGAGCTCGTCGCTGCGGCCAAAGCCGCGGCCGACCTGAAGGCGCTCGACGACGTGCGGGTCGCGGCGCTCGGCAAGAAAGGCCGGATCTCCGAGCTGATGGCGACGCTCGGCAAGCTCGCGCCGGACGAGCGCAAGAGCTTCGGCCAGGCGGTCAACGCACTCAGGGATCGCGTGTCCGAGACCCTCGACGGTCGCAAGAAGGCCCTGACGGAAGCGGCTCTCGAGGCACGCCTCAAGTCCGAACGCGCCGATGTCTCGCTCTCCGTCCTCCCCGGCCCCCTCGCCGAAGGCCGCATTCATCCCGTCTCGCAGGTCTTCGACGAAGTCAGCGAGATCTTCGCCGACATGGGCTTCTCGGTGGCGGAAGGTCCCGATATCGAGACCGACGACTACAATTTCACGAAGCTCAACATCCCGCCCGAACATCCTGCTCGGCAGGAGCACGACACCTTCTATCTCAAGACAGCACCCGGCTCGAACGAGGCGCCGCTGGTGCTCCGCACGCATACGAGCCCGGTGCAGATCCGTGCGATGCTCGAGCAGAAGCCGCCGATCCGCATCATTGCGCCGGGCCGCGTCTACCGCATGGACTCGGATCAGACCCACACGCCGATGTTCCACCAGATCGAGGGCCTCGTCATCGACGAGGCGACCCACATGGGGCATCTCAAGTGGACGCTCGCCGAGTTCGCCAAGGCCTTCTTCGAGGTGGACGAGGTGAAGATGCGCTTCCGCGCCTCCCATTTCCCCTTCACGGAACCCTCCATGGAGGTCGATGTCGGAGCGGAGGCTATCGGCAAGCCGGGCAAGTGGCTCGAGATCCTAGGGTCGGGAATGGTACACCCGAACGTCATCCGCAATTGCGGCCTCGACCCCGAGCGCTACCAGGGCTTCGCTTTCGGCATGGGCCTCGACCGCATCGCCATGCTGAAATACGGCATCCCCGATTTGCGCGCGATGTTCTCGGCCGATCTGAGGTGGCTCAAGCACTATGGCTTCGTGCCGCTCGACGTGCCGACGCTGGCGGGCGGGTTGTCGGGGAGCTGAGGAGAGGGCATGGGCCGCATCGAAGGCAAGGCATGCGTCGTCACTGGCGGTGCGTCAGGATTGGGGGAGGCGACCGCCCGGCTGCTCGCGCGCGAAGGCGGCAAGATCCTCATCACCGATCTCAATGCAGAAGCCGGCGAGGCCGTGGCGCGGTCGATCGCCGAGACCGGGGCCGAGGCGGTGTTCCTCCGGCACGACGTCACGAGCGAGAGCGACTGGCAGATGGCCGTCGGCGCCTGTCAGAAGCGCTTCGGCCGCCTCGACGTCCTCGTCAACAGCGCCGGTATCGGCGAGGGCGGCCGGCCCGAGGAGGAGACGCTCGACACCTGGCGCCGCATGATGAGCATCAACCTCGACGGCGTCTTTCTGGGCACCAAGCAGGCACTGATTGCCATGAAGGCACAGGCGCCGAAGGGTGGCTCGATCATCAACCTGTCGTCGATCTACGGCATCGTCGGTGATCCGACGGGTGGCGCCTACAATGCCTCGAAGGGCGGCGTCAGGCTCTACACGAAGTCGGTAGCGCTCTATGCCGCCAAGGAAGGCCTCGGCATCCGCGTCAACTCGGTTCACCCGGGCTACATCTGGACACCGATGGTCGAGACGATCGTCAGCCGGAAGCGCGATCCGGAAGCAGCGCGCAAGGGCATCGAGGCCCTGCATCCGCTCGGCCGACTGGGCGAGCCCGACGACATCGCCTACGGCATCCTGTACCTGGCGTCGGATGAATCGAAATTCGTCACCGGTGCCGAGCTGGTCATCGACGGCGGGTATACGGCGCAATGAGGCACCGGAAGGCCTTCCGGGACCCGCCAGACGCTCACGACTGCGAGATCAGGGCGCGTTGGCCCTCCGCATCGAGGACTCCGACCGTTCGGCGATAGAGCTCGTCGGCCGCGGCCACCGTGTCGCCGATGCAGACGACCCCGAGCTTGCCAAACTCCGACAGCGCACCGATCAGGTGGAACGCGACGCCCTGGCCGCTCGCAGCATGGAAGTGCAGACCGTTCATGACCGCGATATCGATCAGGTCGAGCGGGGTCAGACCGCGATATCGCTCGGATTCGAGATTGTCGGAGGCGTAATAGCAGCGCGGCTGACCCGCAGGTGTCAGGAAATCGCCGGTCGCCGGATCGTAGTGTCCGTCAGTCAGGAATTGTAGCATCTGGAAGGGATGCGTCGTCCCGCCTTTGCGCAAGTTGACCTCGATGGCCAGATGGCGCCAGCGTAAACCCTCCTTCACCGAGATGAAGTCGACCCCGAGCCGCCCGATCACACCCCTGGCCGCGAGCGCACGCGCCGCCTCGAGGCCGAGTGTCTGGACCTCGAGACGGTACGATTGGTCGGCCGGGAAACGGCATCCGAGGAAGATCTGTCCGCTCCGGCCACCCAAGACCTGATCGTGCGTCGAGATCGCCTCGACACTGCCGGCCGGATCGATGCGCAGCTGCGCAGACGGAGAGCGTTTGGCCTTTCCCGGAACGAACTCCTCCACGACGGCGCCCATGGTCGCGATCTTCTCCGCGAACCGCTCCCACGACATGTCTCGCGCCTCGAAGGCCATCTGCGGCAGCCGACCGCGAACCTGCGCGGCGGACACGGGCGAGGTCGGCAGTTCTTTCAGATCGAGTACGGCATTGCCCTCGCCGGAAAACCCTTCATTGAGCTTGACGACCACCTGTTCGAGGTCCGGCTTCCTGGCTTTGAGCTCGACCACCGCTTCGGCAACGCTCTGCGGGCTGCCGAGATCCTCATAACCGAGCGGATGGTCGATGCCAGCTTCCTTGAAGATCTGCCGCGAACCGCTTTTCGAGCCCCAATGCAGGAGCGAAGGATCGCATCCGAAGATCGGGATGCCAAGGCGAAGTGCAAGCCTCCTCTCGAGCTCGCTCACCGTGAAGCACGTCATGTGCGCCGTGGACGGATCGGCAATCGAGCTTTTGATCCGCTCCATCAGCCGGGGTCGGGCCAGAATCTTTTGGCTGAGCGGTGCCGGGGAGGCGTCATCACATGACAGCAGCGTCAGCCTTGCCCGGGCATGCTCGCTCGGAATGCCGGGAAGGAGATGAAGATAGTAGTCGACGATGGCTTCGTGGATCGGCGTGCTCGTGACGTAGATCACCCGCGTCCTGGGCATTCTGAGCAACAGCAGAAGGCAAAGCTGGCGCTCCTCATAGTGGTGCGCGCCCGAGATCTTGGACAGCACGTGCCCATCGAGGCTGAGACTCGGCACGATGAGCACCGACTTTGAGCGGTGCGGATCGGGAAAGATATCGCCAAAGGAGCGGGCGAAGTCCCTCTGAAGGTCGGCGAAGCGTCGAAGGTCATCGGAGTTGGGCGCTGCAATGCTTGCCGGATCGGCGGCATCGGTCATTGGCGGCGCGGCAGCGGAGGTCAAGGAGGACGGCTCCTCTTTCTACAGATTGCTCCGTTGATCGCCGATGCGAGGGTCGGCGACAATGCAAAATGCTAGCTCAGGGTAAGCCCGGAAACCAGGGTAGGCGAGGGTCAGTGGCAGGGTCGCGAGACGGCAGTCAGCCCCCACTACCAGATGCCGACAAGAGGGGAGGCTTGCTGGCCGGCCCCCTGGGCAAACCCACAACCCGGGCCGCCTCGCCCGGTAGGCCGCATCACCTCAGCACAGCAGTGCCCCCTCGTGCTTCAACAGCCAGTGCTTGCGGTCGAGGCCACCGCCATAGCCGGTGAGTTTGTTGGCGCTGCCGATCACCCGGTGGCACGGCACGATGATGCCGATCGGATTGGCACCGTTGGCGGCACCGACCGCCCGTTGCGCTCCGTCTCGGCCAAGCATCTTGGCAAGCGCGCCATAGGTCGTCGTCTCGCCGGGCCTGATGTTGCGAAGCGCCGCCCAGACCTCGCGCTGGAACGGTGTGCCTAAACCCTCGGCCGGTAGATCCTCGAGGGCATGGATGTCGCCGCCGAAATACCGCTCGAGCGCCCGGCGCACACCCAGAGCCTCCTCGACCGGCTCGACCTGAAAACTGCCGAAATGACGCTCGATCGAGGTCCGGTCGCGCTCGACGAACAACAGGCCGACGACGGCCACGTCCGAGCAGTACACCTGCAGCGCGCCGATCGGGGACTTGAACTCTATCCGGCCCAGTCGCATTCAGTCAGTCTATGACAGGTGGTGAGATTGCACCATCACTCGCGCGCGACGCGTCGCTGCGGACCGGATTGGAGCCGGCAACGGATTCGCCCGCCGCTCACTCGAACAACGTCATCTGGGCCGCATCCGGACCTGGTCGAGCAAATCGCTGTCGCCGCGAGAAATCCACCCGGTCCGTCAGTGCCGGGTGGCGCTCGGCGAAGACCGCCTTGGCCTTCTTTCGCGAGCCGATGAACCGCTCCTCCCACCAGATCTCGTAGATCCGTCTCGGATCGCAGCCATAGCGTTGCACGATGTCCTTGAGGCGAAGGCCGAGCCAGCGCGCGATCCAGATATCGATCGCATCGTTCTCCGTCAGGCGGCGTGGCGGCATGGCAAAGTGGCTGAGCTTGGATTGCGGGAGGCGGACGCGCTTCGACATGGACATCACTCGACTCGAACGAACGAATGATGAACTTATCGTCCCCGACTGTGCTCTGCCTATGGCAAAACCACGAAATGCCAGCCGAAAGGTGGTCACGATTCGAGTTGCAGGCGCATCAGTCCTCGGCGTCGCGCGGCATGACGACCACCACCCGTCCGCCAGCGACGTCCATCAGGGGAACCGTCTCGTCAGTCACCGCCACCAGCACGCTCGGTAGGCCGCCGCCGGGATCGATCTCGAGAAGATCGCTCGCGCCATAGTTTGGCACATCGACAATGCGTCCGAGGCTGTTGCCGACGGGGTCGAACGCCTCGAGGCCGATCAGGTCGCTCGCATAGTGCTCGCCATCCCCGAGCGGCGGCAGCCGGTCACGTGGCACGAAGAGATCGGTCCCTTTAAGGGCCTCGGCCGCATTGCGATCATCAACACCTTCGATACGAGCGATGATCCCCTTGCCCGCGACCCTGACGCTCTCGATCTTCAACTCACGTCCGCCAGATGCGTCCGTGAGCGGTCCATAGGCGGCGATAGCCTCCGGCCGCTCGGTCCTGGCTGCGAGAACAACCTCGCCTCTGACGCCGTGGGCGCCGGTGATCCGTCCGATCAGCACAAAGAGAGGACGCCCAGCCATGTTGCTCTCACGATTGCCGTATGTCGACGGCCTCTGCATAGGCCTGCGAGTTCATCCTGAGCGGCAGCTTTGCCGGCCGTCGAAGCGACGCGGCCGAGCGCGCCGCCGTCTCGAGCTGCCGCGTCCAGCGGACGAGATGCGCCTTCGCACCGCCACGTCGCACCATTCCGAGCCGGTGCACCCGAACCGGCGCCACGCCGCAGAAGCCCAAGATCTGTCGGCGCCAGCGCACCATCACGGCATCCCCATAGACAAGTCTGAGATACCACGGCGGGGTGTCCATAGTGACGATCACATCCGACGAGCGGCCGGCGAGGAGCCGATCCCACCAGGGCGACGACCGTCGGTATTTGAACGCGAAGCTCGGCAGCAGAATACGGTCGACCAGCCCCTTGAGGAGAGCCGGCTCGGCGCCCCACCAGAGAGGAAAACCGAAGACGATATGATCGGCCCGGTCCAGCATCCCGGCCACTCGCACGAGGTCAGGCTCCCAGGGCTGCTCCGCGCCGTAACCACGACGGAGAACAGGATCGAAGGCCAGATCACGAACAGCGATCCGGCCGACCTCGGCATTGCCCGGCAAGGCCGCGACGTAGCGGTCGAGCAGGGTGCCGATCAACCGCCCGCCGTCCGGATGGCCGTCGATCACCAAGACGCTCAAGCCGGCCGCCATACGCACCCTCAGGGAACGATGTCTAGTCCGTCTTTGACTCTCCGGCGGCCTCGGCGGCCTTCTCGGCCTTGGCGGCAGCTCGCTCCTGAGCCTTCTTCTTGGGCAGCATCTTCTTCGGATTGCTACGCGCCTCGCGCTTCATGAGGCCCGCGCCATCGAGAATGCGGGCCAGCCGGTCGGTCGGCTTGGCGCCGACGGAGAGCCAGTGCTTGGCACGCTCGACATCGATCACGACGCGCTTCGCCTCGTCGCGGACGATCGGGTTGAGTGTGCCGATCTTCTCGATGAAGCGGCCGTCGCGCGGGGCGTGCTGGTCGGCGATGACGATCGAGTAGTGAGGCCGACGATTGGTGCCGCCGCGGGCCAGACGAATTCTCAGCATATCGTTCTCCTGAATAGCGCTGGTGTTTTGGTTGATATCAACGTTTCTTTCCGGGGAGTCCCGGCAGTTTCATGCCGCCGAGACCAGGAAGCTTCATGCCGCCAAGGCCCGGCATGGGCGCCTTGGGAAGTGCGCCCGAGCCCTCGATCGCCTGCTTGAGATCGGGCGGCAGGGCGGATGGATCGAGGCCGGCGAGCTCGGCCTGCATTTTTGCCATCTCAGCCTCGGACGGCATTCCGCCGCCGCCCATCATCTTGCCAAACATGCCCTTCTTCTGGGCCATCATCTTCATCATGTCCGCCATCTGGCGGTGCATCTTCAGGAGCTTGTTGATCTCCTCGACCTTGGTGCCGGACCCGGCGGCGACGCGGCGCTTGCGCGAGGCGTTGAGCACTTTCGGATTGCGGCGTTCGAAGCGCGTCATCGAGGAGATGATCGCCTTCTGCCGCTTCAGCACGCTGTCGTCGAGATTGGCATCGGCGATCTGCTTCTTCATCTTGCCGATGCCGGGCAAGAGCCCCATCATCCCGGACATGCCGCCGATCCGCTCCATCTGCCGGATCTGCTCGGCCATGTCGTCGAGATCGAACTGGCCCTTGCGCATCTTGGCGGCGATTTTCTCCGCCTTCTCGGCATCGATCGTCTGGGCGGCCTTCTCGACCAGCGAGACGACGTCACCCATGCCGAGGATGCGCCCGGCGATGCGGCCGGGATGAAAATCCTCGAGCGCGTCGGCACGTTCGCCGGTGCCGATGAGTTTGATCGGTTTGCCGGTCACCGCACGCATCGAGAGCGCCGCGCCTCCACGGCCGTCGCCGTCGACGCGAGTCAGCACGATACCCGTGATACCAACCTTCTCGTCGAAGCTCCTGGCGAGATTGACGGCATCCTGTCCAGTCAGGCTGTCGGCGACGAGCAGGCTCTCGTGCGGGCTCGTCGCATCGCGGATCGCCACCGTCTCCGCCATCAACGCCTCGTCAATGTGCGTACGGCCTGCGGTGTCGAGGATGACGACGTCATAGCCGCCGAGGCGGCCGGCCTCCATGGCGCGTTTGGCGATCTCCACCGGCCCCTGGCCCGCGACGATGGGCAGCGTGGCGATGCTGTTCTGCTCGCCCAGAACGCGGAGCTGCTCCTGTGCGGCGGGACGGCGTGTGTCGAGGGAAGCCATCAGCACGCGGCGCTTGTCGCGCTCAGTAATGCGCTTGGCGATCTTGGCCGACGTGGTCGTTTTGCCCGAGCCTTGCAGACCGACCATCATGATCGCGACGGGAGGAGCAGCGTTGAGGTCGATCGGATCGGCGTCCGACCCTAGCATGGCGACCAGCTCGTCATGGACGATCTTGACGACCATCTGGCCAGGGGTGACCGACCTGAGCACCTCTTGTCCGACGGCCTTCACCTTGACCTTGTCGATGAAGTCTCTGGCCACATCGAGCGCGACATCCGCCTCGATAAGGGCGCGGCGCACTTCGCGCATCGCATCGGCGACATCGCTTTCGGTGAGTGCACCCCGGCCGCGCAGGCGGTCGAGAACGGATGAGAGGCGATCGGAGAGGGATTCGAACATGGAGGCCTTACTCGCCGCCGGTGATGCTCGCATCGAACATCGCTGTTGCCTTGGCGAACTTGTCACGGCAGCCCGGGTTGCAGAAGCCAACGACCCGCGTCTTGTACAGGGTCAAGCTGTCGGCCCGGATTGGCTCGCCCGACCAGGGACAGGCTTCGTTCACGGCGTCCTCGATCCTCAAATCTGCATGCGGCATCGCATCATCCCAAGCGTTAACGCACCCGTGGGCGCCTCGCGCTGACGGATGCTGACCTCCGGCCTCTTGGGCCGGTCGGCGGAAAGGGTTTGATCCAGTTCCGGCTTTGGGCGTCTGTGTAAGGGGCGAGAGTGCCGGTGTCAATGTCGGCGGACCCTATGCCTCCGGCCAGCGGAAGTCTTCGAACTGGGCGCGGAGGTCTTTCTTCGAGACCTTGCCTGTGGCCGTCAATGGGAGCGTGTCGACGAAGACGACATCGTCCGGCATCTGCCATTTGGCGACTTTCGGGCGAAGGAAGTCGAGAATGGACTCCTTGGTTGCCCCGGCCCCTTCCTTCGATACGACGATGAGCAGCGGGCGCTCGTCCCATTTGGGATGCGCGATGCCGATGACGGCACAAGTGGCAACACCGGGACAGGCCATGGCCGAGTTCTCGATGTCGATCGAGGAGATCCACTCGCCGCCCGACTTGATGAGATCCTTGCTGCGGTCGACGATGGTCATGTAGCCGTCGCCGTCGATGGTGGCGATATCACCCGTCTTGAACCAGCCTTCGGCATCCATCGCCTCGCGGGTGGCCTTGTCGTTCTCGAAATAGCCGGAGATGATGGTGTTGCCGCGGACATAAAGATCGCCGAAGGCCTTGCCGTCGTGTGGCAAGCGCCGACCGTTGCCATCGACAATCTTGAGCTCGACGCCGAACAATCGGCGCCCCTGCTTCTGCTTGAACTTCCATCGCTGCTCCGGGGCCAGCGTCATCTGCTTCGGCATCAATCGCGAGCAGGTGCCGACCGGACTCATCTCGGTCATGCCCCAACCCTGCGTGACATCGACACCGAAATCGCGCTCGAAGGCCTCGATCATGGCCGGCGGCGCCGCCGAACCGCCAATGATGACCTCCGTCAGGCCGGCAGGCGCGCGCCCGCGTTTGGCCATCTCGGCCAGCAGACCCTGCCAGACCGTCGGCACGCCCCAGGAGGAGTAGACCTTCTCGGCCTCCATCAGATCGAACAGGCTGGCACCATCGAGTTTGGCGCCCGGAAAGACGAGCGAGGTGCCCGAGAGCGGCGCCGCATAAGGCAGTCCCCAGGCATTGACGTGAAACAGCGGCACCACCGGCAGCACCTTCTTGCCTGGTTCGAATGCCGTCCGGTTACCGAGGATGACATAGAAGGAGTGCAACAGGCTTGAGCGGTGCGTGTAGAGCGCGCCTTTCGGCTCGCCGGTCGTGCCGGATGTGTAGCAGAGGCCGGCGGCGGTGCGCTCGTCGAACGGGGGCCAGTCGTAGGTCGTGGGCTCGCCTGCGATCATGTCCTCGTAGCAGAGGAGATCGCCCGGTTGTCCCGGCATATGCGCACGATCCGTCATGGCTACATACCGCATACCCTGCGGAAGCTTGTCGCGGAGCTTGTCGATGAGCGGCAGGAAGGTCAGGTCGCTGAAGAGGATTTTGTCCTTGGCGTGATGCGTGATGTAGATGAGCTGTTCGGGGAAGAGCCGCGGGTTGAGCGTATGGCAGACGGCACCGATGCCAGAGATGGCATAGTAGAGTTCGAAATGCCGGTAGCCGTTCCAGGCGAGCGTCGCCACGCGGTCGCCGGGTCCGATGCCCTCGGCCCGGAGGGCGTGTGCGAGTTGCGATATCCGAGCCAGAGACTCCGCGTAGCTGTAGCGATGGACGCCGCCCTCGACACTTGCAGAGATGACCTCGCTCTCAGGATGAATCTCGGCCGCAAACCGGATGATGTCGGAGATGAGGAGCGGCTGCTCCATCATTAGGCCGTTCAACATCGACGCCTCCCTGCGCTCGTTTTCGGCGAGCGTCGCACGAAACAGACCCAGGGGAAAGGAGTCTAGGCCACAACGCCGATCGATCGAAGTGCCCGCTCGGCGGCACGGAGTCCCGTCAGATGCGCCCCATGCGCCGTCGAGAACGTATCGGTCGAAGTCGCCTCGCCGGCCAGGAACAGCCGGTCCGAGAAGGGCTCGGCGAGCCGGCGTCGCCGATCGGCCAGGCCTGGCCGAGCATAGCTGTAGCCGCCACGGATGAAGGGATCGGAGACCCAGTGCGTCGCCGTGGCACCGCTGATGCGTTTCGCCATGTCGGAACCGTAAGCAGTGATAACGCGCTCCTTCGCATAGGCGATCATGGCGGCCTCGCCCTCGGCCTCGAGTTGGCGACCGAAGTCGCCGCCGAGCGAGGCGAGGATGATCGGCAGCCCAAAGGGCGAAACATAGAGATTGAGCGGAGTGTCGCTGCCCAGCGTGATCGTTGCGAAAGAGTTCGCCGGCACGCCGTCGATCGGCCGGTCGAGGCGCAGAGCAACCTTCTCGGCACAACCAATGGGAACCGCTTCTAGGGCAGCCACAACATCCGCCGGCAGCGACGAGCCAAAACGGATGACGCCTTGGGCCAGCACATTGGTCGATGCCGTCACGATCACGGCCTTGGCGCGGAGGTCGCCCCGCTCCGTCCTGACCGCCAAGAGCCTGCCGGAGCCGTCGATGGCGGTGACCGGGGTCGACAACTCGACCGGAACGCCGGCCGCAACCCTCTGGATGAGCGCACCATAGCCGCCCTCGACCGGATAATTCTCATCGGTCTCATCGTAACGGGAGGCATCGAGCTCCGAGACCTCCTCGAGCTCGGCGCTGGTGATCAAGCTGTAGAGATGGCGGAATTCCGCGAGATAAGGCTGCTTGGCGCTGATCGCCTCGGCGGCGGCAACGTCGCGACCCGACTGACCCAATCGATCGAGCGCCTCGAACGCGTCATCGAAGGCTTTGCGATAGCGGACGAGCTCATCCTCGGCCATCCAGCCGGCACCATGGAAGACCTGCCGCTCGCCCCAGTCGAACTGGCGATGATAGGCGAGGCCAAGCCGGTCTGCCTCGGCCCGCAGCGGATTGATCGAGGCCGAGTGCAGCCAATGGCAGCCACGATCGAAGGGGATGCCCGGGAAGGTCTCGGTATCGGTCCAGGCGCGACCGCCGCTCCGCGCCCGGGCCTCGAGGACGCGAAATGACACACCAGCCTGCTGCAGCCGCCGGCCGGCGGCCAGACCGGCCGCCCCGGCGCCGACGACGACGACATCGACTTCGCCTGTCATGCCGTCTTTCCCGACTTGGTGCCCGGCCGATAGACGAAAGGTCCAGGATCCTCGCGCCCGGGCTTGAGCGCGCCTTCGGCGGTCCAATCCTGCTGCGTGTTGAAGGGCAAGGTCGGACGGGACGCATTCTCCTGCATCGCCACGGCGACCGTCTCCGCGTGCCGACCGAGGCGCGCCGTCTCGTCGGCGGCGACGTCCTCCGGGCTCCAGCCGCCAACTCCATAGATGGCCAGCGGCTCAAGCACGGAATAGCCGACATAATGGAGGCTGTAGTGCACAGGCCAGAGATACTGCATGAGGTGACCATTGCGGCCGCCGAGCTCGAAGCCCTCGGCCTCGCCGCCCCCGACAGCGGAAACGATCGCCCGCTTGCCCCGGAATTTTCCGGTGTCGAAGCGCATGTTGCTCGTGTAGACGCCGCCCCAGACGAAGATGCGATCGATCCAGCCCTTTAGGATTGCGGGCGGTCCGAACCACCAGAGCGGGAATTGCAGGACGAGAAGATCTGAGTTCTCAATCCGGTCCAACTCGTCGCGAACCTGCGGCGCCAGCGTGCCACGCTCGAAGGCGTGCCGCTGCTCGGTCGCCGCCTCGAAACGCTCGCGATGCTTGCGCTGGCTGAAATGGAGCGGTCCTTCAGACGGATCGAAACCGATGGTGTAGAGATCGGTCAGCGTCACCTCGTATCCGGCAGCCTGCAAGGCTCCCTGCGCCGTCCGTGCCAGATGGCCGCTGTAGGATTGGGGTTCGGGATGGGCGAGCACGATATGGGCTTTGGGCATCGGGAACTCCGCATGAGGCGGGGCATCCTAGAGGTAAGGCTCAGCCATGCAAAGTCCGGCCGTTGACGATCGCACAGTCCTATCCGACGCTCCGACGAGCCATCAATCTCAACGGAAAGCGTCATGACCAGCGTTTCGGTGATCGGATGTGGGGCGATGGGCTCGGCTCTAGCACGGGCCTTCCTTGCCGGAGGGCATCGCACGACGGTCTGGAACCGGACGTTGGAGAAGGCTTTGCCTCTCGTCGAGGCCGGTGCCTATCGCGCGGAGAGCGTCGGCGGGGCCATCCAGGCCAGCGACGTCGTCGTCGTGTGCATCGCGGACTACCCGGCGACCTATGCGTTGTTCGCAGCTCCGGATCTGGCGACCTCGCTCGAGGGCAAGACGCTGATCCAATTCAGCACCGGCGAGCCGGAGGAGGCCCGGGAAGCGCATCGGTGGGCGGCCAGCCTCGGTGCCGCCTATCTCGACGGCGCCCTGCTGGCATTTCCGAAGCAGATCGGTCGGGCCTCGACGACGATCTTTCTTTCCGGTGACGAGGGCGCTTGGAAGGCTCACCTGCCGCTCATCCAATGTCTTGCCGGCAAGCCGGTATTCGTCGGAGCCGACGCGGGGGGTGCGGAAGCCGTCGATCTCGCAATCCTCACCAACTTCCTCTGCGCGGCCGTCGGAGCCGCGCACTCGGCCGCCATCTGCGAGGCCGAGGGGATCGACATGGCTCACGTCTTGTCCGTGCTGCCCGATACGAGCGATGCCGCCTATGTCTTGAGCACGATCAAGGTCGGCAAGTTCGCCAACCCGGGCGCCACCGTCGACACCTGGCACAACACGGCAGTGCAGAAACTCAGAAAGCAAGCGATGCGCCTTGGAATCGGCCGCCAGGTACCCGAATTCATCTATGGCATCACTACTGCTGCACAAACCGCGGGGTATGGTCCCGAGCACATCGCTGCATTGACGAAGCTGATGCGAAAGGCTTAGCCCGGCAGGCTTTTTCTCGACCCCGGTCCTTGGATTTGCCCTATTCTCATCCCACCTCTGCGTTCAGCCGCGGGAGATATGGGCTATGCGCCTCAATTCTATTCGCACGCGTGGGACGGTTGTGGTCCTGACCGTTACTTTGGGCCTGCCGGGATTTGCCTCCGCCCAGGACGCCGATGCTCCCGCCAAGAACCAGGGCGTTGCGGTCGTCGAGCCGGCGGAAGAGACCGTCGACCCGCGCGCTGGCGACGAGGCCTACGAGCGTGCCAAAGCCTTGCTCGCCGCCATCGACGACATCCTTGAGGACACGGCCGAGCAGCGCGCCGATCAGCGCAAGTTGCCGAGCAAGGACGAGTTCCTGGTGCCTCCCGTCTTCACCGAGACGAAGGAGGACCGCGAGGACAAGATCCGTAAGCTGCTCGACAGCGCCCTTGCCATCGTCACCGACGTGCCGATCGTTGACCTGCAGAAGGAGCTCGAAGGCCGGCGTCGCAACATTCGCGATCTCGAGGACCAGATTGCCGAGCTGAAGGCGCGACAGCTCACGGCTCCGGACGATGCGCTGATGCCGGGCATTCTCAACGATACGGTCGAAAGCCTCGGCAAGGAGATCGCCGACCTGGAAGAACGAATTGCCGGCAACCGGGCCGAAATCGAGACATCGAAGGGCGAGATCGCCCTGGCGCTGGCCAAGTCTGGCGTCAAGATGGAGCCGGGTCAGCTCGACCTCCTGCTCGACAGCGTGTTGTCGGGCGACCTCGTCCGGCTCGTCGCGGCTTTCAATGCCGCGCGCCTGATCGACGAACAGCTTGCCAAGGCGGTGCAGGCGACCGGCGACAATCTCGGCACGGCGCGAAAATTCTTCGCCATGCACTCCGCGCTCTTCGCCATGCTCGTGCATGGCCAGGACGCCATGATCAAGAAGATCGACAACACCTACCTGCCGCGGCTCGAGGCGATCCTCGGCGACGTCAAGACGACTCGGAAGGAGACCGAGCGGCTGCTGAAGGAGAAGAACCGGCCGGATCAGAAGCGGGCGCTCGAAGCCAATCTGAAGAGCCAGGATTTCGCCGAGGAGGTCGCCAACTACTATCGCGGCTATCTGTTGCAACAGCGCGAGCAGCTGGTCTCCGCACGCCTCAAGGCCGTCAAGGATCTCCGGATCGCCGACAACACTTACGAAACGGTCGAGGCCTCCTTCCAGCTCCGGGCACTGATCAAGGACGCCGCCGCCTCCTTCGAGGCGATCCAGAAGCTCGAGGCGCCGGGTTTTGAGCAGATTTTCGAGAACCAGGAGCTCCGTCGCGAGTTCGAGAATCTGACCCGGAAGCTCGATGTGCCGGGGTCGTGACCTCTTCCCGCTGACTTGCTGCAAGCCGTCTTGTCCGAGCTCTCCGGTGGTTTGCATCCGGCAATTGCCCGTTGCACCGGCCTCCATTCATCGTCATGATCCATTCAGCTCGAGGACGGTAGCCTGGGGAAGCTACCCGATCGTCAGCGTGCCAGGGGGCCGCCAGAATGACCAATGCCTGCTCGCGCCGCGCCGCGCTCGTCTTCGCCGGGATCGTGCTCGCCATGCCGTCGGCCCTCGCCCAAACCGCCCTCGACACCTACGGTCCGAGAGATGCGGCAAGCCTCATCGGCGTCCCCGTCATCGACCAGGCCGGCAACAAGATCGGTACGGTCAATGCGATCGTCCATGACGGCCAGGGCCTGCCGATCGTCGTCAAGGTCGGCATGGGTGGCATCTTCGGATTCTTCCAGAGAATCGTGCCGGTGACGGTCGATCTGGTCGAGCTCAAGACGGATGCGCAAGGGGGGCGCTATCTGGTCGTGAAGAAGACAAAGGCACAGATCCTGGGGAAGGCGGCCTAGAGGCCGTTAGTCGGGCCTGAAGGCCTGAACCGCACCACGCTTGAAGTCTGTCGGCGCGGACCTGACGCAAGTATACCATCCTCCCAATGGTCATGGTTCATCAAACGAGGATGAGGCAAGGGCTTTTCTCGTCCCTCCGTTCCGCCTAAGACCGGCAGATGCACCGATGAAACCAAATTGAATAAGTAAAGAGATTCTCATGTCCGCCCGCATCATCCCCGTCGAGCCATTCGACATGATCGTCTTCGGCGCGACGGGAGATCTCGCCGCGCGAAAACTCTTCCCTGCCCTCTATCATCGCGATTTCGTCGGTCAGCTGCCCGACGACGCCCGCATCATCGGCACCTCGCGGCGCGAGCTGACGACTGCGGACTTCACCACTCTGGTCGAGACCGCGATCAGCGAGCATGTCGGGATCGACGAGCGCGACCCCGCCATCCTGAAGCGGTTTCTCTCTCGTCTCGACTATGTCGCCGTCGATGCCGCGGGTGACAACGGATGGCCGGAGCTCAAGAAAGTGGTTGGCGCGCCGAGCCACCGGATCCGCGCCTTCTATCTCGCCGTGGGCCCCGACATCTTCGCCCCGCTGACGGAGCGCCTCGGCCGCCACGGTCTCGCTTGCGAGGGTTGCCGCGTCGTCGTCGAGAAGCCGATCGGCCGGGACGGCGAGAGCGCCCGCGCCATCAACGATGCTATCGGTCGCGTGTTCGAGGAGAGCCAGATCTTCCGGATCGACCACTATCTCGGCAAGGAGACCGTGCAGAACCTGATGGCGCTCCGATTCGCCAATGCGCTGTTCGAGCCGGTCTGGAACGCTGCCCATATCGATCATGTGCAGATCACGGTCGCGGAGACGTTGGGCCTCGAGGGGCGCGCGGGCTATTATGAAAGCTCGGGCGCTCTACGCGACATGGTGCAGAACCACATCCTTCAGCTCCTGTGCCTGGCTGCGATGGAGCCGCCGACGTCGCTGTCGGCGGATTCCGTCCGCGACGAGAAGCTCAAGATTCTGCGCTCACTGAAGCCGATCGGCGCAGGCGAGGTCGCTCAGCGAACAGTGCGCGGTCAATACCGGGCCGGCGCCTCATCCAACGGCCCCGTCAAGAGTTTCGCCGAGGAACTTGGCAAGCCGCAGAGCCAGACCGAGACCTTCGTTGCCTTGAAGGCCGAGATCGAGAACTGGCGATGGAAGGGCGCTCCATTCTATTTGCGAACCGGCAAGCGCCTTGCTTCGCGCGTCTCCGAGATCGTCGTCACGTTCCGGCAGGTGCCGCACTCGATCTTCGAGGCGGCGGCCGGACCACTGACAGCCAACCGGCTGGTGATGCGACTGCAGCCCGACGAAGGGGTCAAGCTCTGGCTGATGATCAAGGACCCCGGCCCGGGCGGCATGCGGCTCCGGCACGTGCCGCTCGACATGAGCTTCGCAGAAAGCTTCGGCGTCCGCCCCGTCGATGCCTACGAGCGTCTGCTCATGGATGTCGTCCGCGGCAACCAGACGCTCTTCATGCGCCGCGACGAGGTCGAGGCCGCCTGGGCCTGGATCGATCCCATACTGGAGGTCTGGCAGACGGGTGGCGACACGCCGAAGGCGTACACCGCCGGCACTTGGGGACCGTCGACGGCGGTGGCGCTGATCGAGCGCGATGGTCGGACATGGCATGACAGTGACGAGCAATGAGCGACGTCACCCGATTTGACTGGCCGGATGCGCCGACGCTTCGGGCGCAGCTCGCGGCGCGGATTGCCGGTCGTCTGGCACAGTGGATCGACAAGAACGGCTCGGCCTGGCTCGCGGTCTCGGGTGGGCGGACACCGATCGGACTCTTCGAGGCACTGAGCGCGATGGACCTCGATTGGGGCAAGGTGACGATCACGCTGGTCGACGAGCGTTGGGTCGACGAGAATTCGCCACGGTCGAACGCGGCGCTCGTACGCACCCATCTGCTCAAGGGCAGGGCGCGCGCGGCCTGCTTCGTGCCGCTCTTCACGCCGGGCATGCCGATCGAGACGGGCCGTGATCTCGCCGAGGTCCGGCTCGCGGACTTGCCTTCCGTTCTCGCCGTTGCGATCCTCGGCATGGGCGATGACGGGCACACGGCATCATGGTTCCCGGGTGGCGAACAGTTGAGCGAGGCGCTCGACCCCACGCAGGACAGGGTCGTGGCGATCGTTCGGGCAGCGGCGGCTGACGAACCGCGCCTGACGCTGACAAGACCGGCGCTGATGCGGGCGGGCTGGATCGCGCTCCACATCGAAGGCGAGGCCAAGCGCATTGTGCTAGACTTCGCCTTGGGCGACGGCCCGGTCGAGGAGATGCCCGTTCGTGCGGTGTTGAGGTCTGGAGAGACGCCGCTGGAGATTCACTGGGCGCCCTGAACATAGAGGAAGCGGTCCCATGCCACTTCACACACGGATCGCGGAGGTAACCGAGCGCATCGTCAATCGGAGCCACGATACGCGCCAGCGCTATCTCGAGCGTATCGATCAGGCCGCCGAGGCGCGGCCGACGCGGCGCCAGCTCGGCTGCGCCAATCTCGCGCATGGCTTCGCCGCCTGTTCGCCTGCCGACAAGCTCGGCCTGCGGCAGGGCGACGCTCTCAACATCGGCATCGTTACCGCCTACAACGACATGCTCTCGGCACATCAGCCTTACGAGCGCTTTCCCGAGCTGATCCGCCAGGCAGCTCGCGAGGCCGGCGGCATCGCCCAAGTTGCGGGTGGCGTGCCGGCCATGTGCGACGGCATCACCCAGGGTGAGGCCGGCATGGAACTCTCCCTCTTCTCGCGCGACGTCATCGCGCTCTCGACTGCCGTCGCCCTCTCCCACCAGATGTTCGACGCCGCACTCTATCTCGGCATCTGCGACAAGATCGTACCGGGCCTCGTCATCGGCGCGCTCGCCTTCGGGCATCTGCCGGGCATCTTCGTGCCCTCTGGACCGATGACGAGCGGACTTCCCAACGAGGAGAAGGCGAAGGTCCGCCAGCGCTATGCCGAAGGCAAGGCAACGCGCAGCGAGCTGCTCGAAGCCGAGGCGCAATCCTATCACGGCCCCGGCACCTGCACCTTTTACGGCACCGCGAACTCCAACCAGATGCTGATGGAGCTGATGGGACTACATCTGCCCGGCGCATCCTTCGTCAATCCCAACACGCCGCTGCGCGATGCGTTGACCCGCGCGGCGGTCAGACGTGCGCTCGCCATTGCGGCGGCAGGCAACACCTTCACGCCGATCGGCCATGTCCTGGATGAGCGTGCCTTCGTCAACGGCATCGTCGGGCTCCATGCCACCGGCGGCTCGACCAATCACACGCTGCACCTGCCGGCGATGGCCGCCGCCGGTGGCATCAAGCTCACCTGGGGCGACTTCGCCGATCTGGCTGAGGTGGTGCCGCTACTCTGTCGCATCTATCCGAACGGCAAAGCCGACGTGAACCATTTTGTGGCCGCCGGTGGCATGGGCCTCCTCATCCGGGAGCTGCTCGGCGCGGGCCTTCTGCACGCGGAAGTCCGGACCGTTATTGGTACCGGTCTCGAGGCGTACTGCTACGAGCCGGGTCTCGACAGCTCGGGCGAGCTCGTCTGGCGCGATGCGGCGATGACGACAGGAAACGATGCCGTCCTGCGCGGCGTCGGTGCCCCCTTCATGCCGAGCGGCGGACTGAACGTGCTGGACGGCCCACTCGGCCGCGCCGTCCTGAAGACCTCGGCCGTGGATCCCTCGCGTCACATCGTCGAGGCGCCCGCCCGCGTCTTCGACAGTCAGGCGGCGCTGCTGGCAGCCTTCAAAGCCGGCGAGCTGACGGGCGATGTCATCGCTGTCGTCCGATTCCAGGGGCCTAAGGCCAACGGCATGCCCGAGCTGCACCAGCTCGTGCCGACGCTCGCCGTGCTGCAGGATCGCGGTCTCAAGGTCGGACTTGTCACCGACGGTCGGATGTCGGGTGCCTCTGGCAAAGTTCCGGCCGCCATCCATGTCACGCCCGAGGCAGCCGACGGTGGCGCCATCGCCAAGATCCGCGACGGCGATCGGATCCGTATCGACGGCGTCAATGGACGGCTCGAGGTCCTGGTCGCGACGACGGAGTGGGACAGCAGAGAGCCGGCGACCGCCGATCTCTCGGACAACAGGCTGGGCGTCGGTCGCGAGCTGTTCGAGATGTTCCGGCGCATGGCCAGGACCGCGGACCTCGGTGCCTCGCCTCTTATTGGAGCCGGGTCATGAGGCAGGCTCAAGCTGGCCTGGCCGAGCTGATCGGCCGGACGCCGGTCATTCCCGTGCTCACCATCGACGATCTCGAGCTTGCCGTTCCACTCGGCAAGGCTTTGGTCGCGGGCGGCCTCAATGTGCTCGAGATCACTCTGCGGACGCCAGTCGCGCTCCAGTCGATGCAGCGCATTGCCGGAGAGGTCGAGGGGGCCATCTGCGGTGCCGGCACGGTCCTCAATGCCATGCAGCTGCGGGCGGCCGAGCTGGCGAAGGCACAATTCGCCGTCTCGCCGGGGGCGACGTCAGCGCTCATCGCCGCCGCCGGGCAGTCTCCCATCCCCCTGCTGCCGGGCGTCGCCACGGCCTCCGAGGCCATGAACCTGATGGAGGAAGGCATTCTTCTGCAGAAATTCTTCCCGGCTGAGGCTTCCGGCGGCCCTGAGGCCCTTGCCGCTCTTAGCGCCCCATTGCCGATGCTGCGATTCTGCCCGACCGGTGGCATCGATCAGGCGAAAGCGTCAGCCTATCTCGCCCTCGGCAACGTCTTCGCGGTCGGTGGCTCCTGGATGGCACCAAAGGTTATGATCGCGAATCAGGATTGGGCGGAGGTCACCAGGCTGGCGACGGCTGCCGCCGGACTCCGCGACAGGGGCTGACATGACTTTTGTCAGGGACGAGGCGCGGGTCGAGGCGGCGTGGCGCGCGCTCGAACAGCATCGGCACGACACGACGCAGCAACGAATCTGCACCTTGTTCGATAGCGACCCGACGCGCTTCGAGCGGTTCTCGCGCCGGTGCGGGGACCTCCTGCTCGACATCTCGAAGACGGCGCTGACGGATGAGACTCTACGGCTGCTCAGTGCACTTGCCGAGGCAGCCGGCGTCGCAAACTTGCGCGACGCCATGTTCCAGGGCGAGCCGATCAATCTGACTGAAGGCCGTGCGGTGTTGCATACAGCGCTCCGGCGACCATCTCACCCTCCATTGATCGTCGGCGGCTCAAACGTCATGCACGAGGTGGAGGCCGAACGACAGCGCCTCGCACGCTTTGCCGAGTCGCTCCGTGTGCGCCATGTTCTGGGAGCGACCGGCTCCCCCATCGAGGACGTCGTCAACATCGGCATCGGCGGCTCCGATCTCGGACCCGCCATGGCGACAGCGGCGCTGAGGCCTTATCACGATGGGCCCCGGATCCACTTCGTCTCGAATGTCGATGGCGCGCATCTCGCAGATACGCTGAAGGGCCTCCGGCCCGACCGTACGCTGTTCATCGTCGCCTCGAAGACATTCACCACCGTCGAGACCCTGACGAACGCGCAGTCGGCCCGGCGCTGGCTGACGGCGTCGCTCGGAGAAGCCGCCGTCGCCGCGCATTTCGCGGCAATCTCGACGGCGCAGAAAAAAGTCGCGGCCTTCGGCATTGCGGAAGGCCGGACCTTCGGGTTCTGGGATTGGGTCGGCGGTCGCTACTCGGTCTGGTCAGCCATCGGCCTGCCGCTGATGATCGCGATCGGCCCGCGGAACTTCGAGAAATTCCTGCTGGGCGCCCACGGGATCGACGAGCATTTCCGCACCGCGCCACTGGCCGAGAATCTCCCCATGCTGCTCGGCCTTACCGGGGCCTGGCACCGCGTCGTCTGTGGTTACCCGACTCGTGCCATCCTTCCTTACGACCAGCGCCTGGCGCTTCTTCCCGCCTACCTCCAGCAGCTCGATATGGAAAGTAACGGTAAATCCGTCATGCGCGACGGCCGGCTGTCGGCGCGCTCGACAGGCCCGGTGGTCTGGGGGGCATCCGGCACGAATGGCCAACACGCCTTCCACCAACTTCTGCATCAAGGAACAGACATCGTCCCGGCCGAGTTCATGATCGCCGCGGATGGGCATGAGCCGGAGCTTGCGCATCATCACGTGTTGCTCGTCGCCAACTGTCTCGCCCAATCCGAGGCGCTGATGCGGGGCCGGACGGTGGAGGAAGCCCGCGACCTCATGCTGAAGCAAGGCAAGAGCGCCGCCGAGGCAGAGCGCCTCGCCGCCCACCGCACCTTCCCGGGCAACCGGCCCTCGATCACCATCGCCTACCGGAGGCTTGACCCGTTCACACTCGGCCGGGTTCTCGCCCTCTATGAGCACCGCGTCTTTGTCGAGGCCGCCCTCTACGGCATCAACGCCTTCGACCAATTCGGCGTCGAGCTCGGCAAGGAGCTGGCCGAAGGCCTGGGCAGTGCCGCCCAAGGCCGCCGGGAGACCTCGGGATTGAGCTCGTCGACCCAAGGCCTGTCCGGCTATATTCGTGGAATTCGCGAAGGTTAGCCCCTGGAGCCGTGATCAGACAGCAATCCGACCGCTTGTATTTCAGCGGTCCTCAACCATATGATCTTCAAAGCGTTGCCTGGGTTGCCCGGTGGGGACCCGAACCGCCTTCGGAGACCAGTGCTCGAGGTCGGCGATGCTGAGACGGTGGTCGCTTGTGGAAGGGCTCATCGGAGATGACGCGCATGTCGCTGCTGAACAGTCCGTTGCTGCTTGGTTTCGATGACATCGAGCGGGTGCTCGATCGGGTCGCCAAGGCGCCGGGAGACGGCTATCCACCTTACAATATTGAGAAGGTCACGCGCCCGAACGGCGGGGGCGAGGTCATTCGCATCACGCTCGCGGTCGCCGGCTTCGCCCGCGACCAGCTCGATGTCGCGATCGAGGACAATCAGCTGACCATTCGCGGCAAGCAGGAAGAAGATAAGTCGCGCAACTACCTGCATCGCGGCATTGCCGCCCGGCAGTTCCAGCGCACTTTCGTGCTCGCCGACGGCATCGAGGTTCAGAACGCGAGCCTCGACAATGGCCTGTTGTCAATCGATCTGGTGCGGCCAGAGCCGGAACGCCTCGTGCGCAAGATCGAAATTCGGGACAGCAAGTAGCATCCGCGCCTGTTCATCCCCGTGTAATGTCGGAAGGCGCATCATCGATGTTGTGCCGTAAAGGTCTCGGCACGCATTCGCCTCAGGCGGCGATCGCAGTCAGGAGTGCATCATGAACAAAGAGATCAAGGACCGGTCCGTCTCGCAGCCGATTATGAGCGTGCATGAGCTCTTGAGCCTCGGCGGCGGTGAGGTTGCCTATATCAAGGAGCTGTCGGCGGACGAAGCCGAGCGTATGTTCCCGGCGATCGAGAACCTTCCCCGCGGCATCTCCCTGTTCGCCCTGACGGCCGCCGACGGCACGCCGATACTCGTCACGGACAATCTCGGCGCGGCCGCCGCCCAGGCACGCAGCGACGACCTGGAGATCCAGCGCGTTCACTGAGAATTGATGACGGAGCGGTCGCCTCCGGCCGCTCCGTCAGATTGTCCGGAGGTACCACTCGAAGTCACGCTCGGTCGGCTCGGCGAAAAAGCGATCGGCCTCGGTCTCCTTGACGATCGCGAAGACGTCGACAAACTCATCCGAGAAATAGTCCCGCATCAGCGCCGACGCGCGGAAGCGCTCGAGCGCCGCGAACCAGTTGGTCGGAATCCGCTCCGTCATCGCCTGCGCATAGGCGTTCCCTTCGGCCGGCGGGCCGGGATCGATCCTGTTGTCGATGCCGTGATGCATGCCGGCGAGCACCGCCGCCAGCACAAGGTAGGGATTGGCGTCGGCGCCGGCGACGCGGTGTTCGACGTGGATCGTGGCCTCGGGGCCGACCGGCACACGTAGTGAGACCGTGCGGTTGTTGATGCCCCAATTGGGTGCGACGGGCGCATAGCTGTTCTTGCGGAAGCGCCGATAGGAGTTGGCGTTCGGTGCGAAGATCGCCATGCCGTCGGCCATGCTCGCCTTGAGGCCACCGATGGCGTTGAGCAGCAGGCCATGCGACTTGGGGTCCTTCGTCGCGAAGGCATTCCTGCCATCCTTGCCCTTGAGGCTCACATGCACATGCGTGCCCGAGCCTGTCCACTGGCTGTAGGGCTTGGCCATGAAGGTCGCGATCAGACCGTGCGCCTCGGCGACACCCTTGACGAGGCGCTTATACATGATGGCCTCGTCGCATGCCTGCAGCGCATCCTCCCGATGCATCAGGCCGAGCTCCATCTGGCCCGGAGCATACTCTGAGATCGCCGTTTGCACCGGCAGCCCCTGAGCCTTCGCCGACGCATAGAGATCACGGAAGAAGGGCGCGAAATCCTCGAGGTCCTGGAGATGATAGGCTTGGTAGTGGAGCGGCCGGGCACCATTCAGGATCGCTTTCGGCGGCGTTGGTCGGCCGGCCAGCGCGCTATCGCGATCCATGAGGTAGAACTCGAGCTCGATGGCTGCAACCGGCGTGTAGCCGGTTTGCTTGAAGCGCGCGACGATGCGCTCGAGCGCGTTTCGCGGATCGACGACGCAGGGCGTGCCGTCGAGCTCGTGCAGCGTCGCGAGAAACTGCCCCTGAGGCTCTCTGAGCCATGGCGTCGTGACAAGCGTGCCCGTGACCGGCAGCGCCAGCCGGTCGGCGTCGCCATCCTCCCAGACCATGCCGGTCTCCGGCACATCCTCTCCCGTGACGTCGAGGACGCGAAAGGAACCCGGCAGATACCGGCCGTTCTTGTAGACGGAGACCAGCTCCTCGCGCGTCAGCAGCTTGCCGCGCAGCACGCCGCAGTTGTCGACGACCATGATCGAGATGTGGGTGACATCCGGATGGGCAGCGAGGAAGTTCTCCGCCTCGGCTCCGCGATCAGACTTCGAATCTTTCGGCATCGTCCGCCTCGTCGGTTCAGATCATCTTCGGCCGCTGCGTCAGCGCCGCCATACCCTCGTCGAGTACGGCAACGAGCCGCTGGACATCGGCCATCGCCGTCGCCGGTGAGACCAGCATCATGTTGTGGAACGGCGTGATGACGACGCCACGGTTCAGGGCGAACAGGTGCAGCGTGTGCTCGATCTCGTTGTGGGCGACGAGGCCGGCCTCCGTCCCATTTCGTGGCCGGTCGGGCGAGCAGACGAACTCGACCCGTAGGCCGACTCGAACCACGTGCCAGGGCAGGCCGTGATGGTCGATGAGCTGGGCGAGCCCTGCCTCGAGCGCTTCGGCGAGCGGCAGCATGTCCGCATAGGTCTCATCATTCAGAATAGTCTCGAGCACGACACGCATGCCGGCCAGCTGCAGGGCGTTGCCGGACAAGGTCGTGCCGATGCCGCTATAGCCCGGCTCGCGGTCGGCCATGTGTCTCTGGATCGCCTGCTCGACCTCGGCCGTCATGCCGTAAACGGCGGCGGGAAGGCCGCCTGCGATCGGCTTGCCAAGAATGAAGAAGTCCGGCTCGAGGTGGTGCGAGCCGGTATAGCCCTTTGGTCCGGACGAGATCGTGTGTGTCTCGTCGATGGCGAGGAGCGAGCCGTGCTTCCGGGTCAACTCACGCAGCTTGGCATGGTAGCCGTCGTCCGGCAGCACCATGCCGCAATTGGTCATCACCGGCTCGAGCAGCACCAGCGCCACCTCGCCATCGGCGAGCGCGTGCTCGACACCGGCGAGATCGTTGAACTCGACGACCCGTGTCGTCGCCGTCACGTCGCGCACCTCGCCGACGAGGCCGGGCCGATTCCGGGCTTTGCCGTTCTGAAGCGCGACGAAGGTATCGTCGACAGCCCCATGGTAGCACCCATTGATGACGAGGAGCTTCTCGCGCCCGGTTGCCGCGCGCGCCCAGCGTATCACCGAGCGGTTGGCATCAGACGCGGTCGCCGTCACCTGCCAGATAGGCAGGCCGAAATGCTCGGCCAACAGCCGGCCGACGATCGCCGCATCCTCGCTCGGCAGCATGGTGGTCAGTCCACGCGCCGCCTGGGCCTGCAAGGCGGCCACCACGGCCGGCGGGGCATGGCCGAACATGGCGCCCGTGTCGCCGAGACAGAAGTCGACGTAGATGTTGCCGTCGGCGTCCGTCAGCTTAACGCCCTTGGCCTCCTTGATGGCGAGCGGAAAAGGCGTCGGCCAATCGACCATCCAATGCATGGGGACGCCGCGGAGCCAGTGCTCCCGGCCTTCCTGTGCAAGCGCCGCCGAGCGTGGGTTGCGACGCGCGTAGAGCGCCTCCTCGGCCGCGAGCACGGCCTTGAGCCGCTCCGCCGGAACGCCACGCTGGATCGAGGTCGACATGGGGGAGCCAGATAAATGTGATCACAAATGCGTTGGCGTGGTTCTAGCCGAGACCCCCCGATGCAAGCAAGAGGGCCAACGGCTCATAGCAATCCCCTGATCTCCGCGAAGAGGGCGGGCGCGACCCTGACCCCCTCCCGCAGCGTCACCTCCCGTGTCCTCCGTCGACGGTCGGCCGGCAAGCGGACGCCATCAAGCGCCGTCAAACGGGCAAAAAAGGCCTCGGTGTGGACCAGCCAGCCCGCCGCATCGCCGAAACAAGCCGGATCCATGGCAATGATGAGCTCGCCGCTCTGCTGGACGCCGCTCGCCGGATTGGCGTTCTCATGCGCCTCGTAGCCGAACGCCTCGCCAATGAGACCGGCAGCCAAAAGTTCGACCATCAATGCGATGGCCGATCCCTTGTAACCGCCGAATGGCAGCTGCGCACCGTCGAGGATCGCCTTCGGATCCGTCGTTGGCTCGCCGTCGAGATCGATGCCCATGCCGGGGGGAACGGTATGACCGTCGCGGGCGGCGATCTGGATCTCGCCGCGTGCCATGGCGGCGGAGGCCTGATCGAAGACGAGCGGCGGCCTGTCGCCGCGCGGGAAGGCGAAGGCCATCGGGTTGGTGCCGAAGAAGCGCCGTCGGGCGCCGGCGGGAGCGACGGCGGCACGACTGGCGGTAAAGGCCATGGCCGCGAGCCCGGCTTCCGCAAGCGCCTCCGTCTCGGGCCAGAGGGCGGCAAAATGATGCCCGCGGACGAGGGCCAGTGCGGCGATACCCTGCCGCCGAGCGACCTCGATGAGCTCGGGCCGTGTCATCGCCAGCGCGAGCGGCGAGAAGCCGAGATTGACGTCGGCCCGGAGCACCGAGGGTGCCGGCCGCGTCAGGGTCGGCCTGGCCTTGCCATCGACGGCGCCACAGCGCAGCGATTTGACATAGCCTGGAACGCGGAACAGGCCGTGCGACAGGCAGCCATCGCGCTCGGCAGAGGCCACCGTATCGGCAATCGCCGAGGCGTTCTCGGCATCACAGCCGTTCGACGCCAGCACATCGACGACGAGCGCGTGGATCTCGTCGACGGAGAGGACCTGTCCATCGCTATTCGACACGGGCCGTCTCCGCGAAAGCAAGCCGCGGCGAGCGAGGAAAGATCTTCTCGCCGGTGCCATAGCCCAGATTGCAGATGAAGTTCACCTTGTGCGTACCTTCCGGGAAGAAGACCTCGTTGACCTTTGCCTGATCGAAGCCGGACATCGGTCCACAGTCGAGCCCCTTGGCGCGAGCCGCCAGCATGAAATAGGCGGCCTGCAGCGTGCCGTTGCGGAAGGCCGTCTCCTGGATCGTCTTCTCGTTGCCGGCGAACCAGGACCGGGCGCTCTGGTCATGCGGGAACAGACGCGGCAAGAGCTCGTAGAAGGCGAGGTCGAAGGCGAAGAGCGCCGTCACCGGCGCTTTCATGGTCTTCTCACGGTTGCCACCCGAGAGCGCGGGAGAAAGCTTTTTCTTGGCCTCTTTCGAGGAAACGAACACGATACGCAGCGGCTGACAATTGGCGCTCGTCGGGCCCATACGGGCGACGTTCCAGATCTCCTCGAGCAACTCGGGTGGCACCTTCTTGCGACGCCAATCGTTCTGGGTCCTGGCCTCGAGGAAAAGGATATCGAGGGCCTTGTCTGTCAGTTTCGGCATGAAAGCTCCTGTCGGGTGCCGGCCGTGGTGCATGAGGGCGATTATTGGCAACGAAAGACCTGAGCTTGCAAGCCGGGAGGGGTGTGCTCGCGCAGGACCGCATGCTATGGCGGGGCCCTCCATCAGAAGGGAATGACCGCACGATGCGCCTCGACGACCTGGATGCCGAGCTACAGCCGACTCCCGAAGGCGGGCCGGAGCTTCTGGCCGGCCGGCGCGGGACCGTGGGGCATATCCGGCTCAATCGGCCGAAGGCGCTGAACAGCCTCTCCGTCGGGATGGTGAGAGGCCTGGATGGCGCGCTTCGCCGCTGTCTCGCCGATCCCGAGGTTTCCACGATCCTGCTCTCGGGCACTGGGGAGCGGGCGCTGTGCGCCGGCGGCGACATCCGGGCGCTCGTCGCCTCGCTCGAGGATGGGCCGGCGGGTGCCGAAGCTTTCTGGCGCGACGAGTATCATCTCGTCTCGCTGATCGCCCGCTCTCCCAAGCCCTATGTGGCGCTGATGGACGGCATCACCATGGGTGGCGGCATGGGCATGTCGATGCATGCCCGCCATCGGATCGTCACCGAACGCTCGAGGCTGGCGATGCCGGAATGTCTCATCGGCTTCTTTCCGGATGTCGGCGGCTCTTGGCGACTGAGCCATGCTCCAGGCGAGCTCGGCACCTATCTCGGCCTCACGGGTGTCGCGGCGAACGCCTCGGACTCGATCCGGGTCGGTTTGGCGGACGCCTTCGTCCCGATCGACGATCTCGCCCACCTCGTGTCCACACTCGAAGGCTTGCCGGCCGGCGCATCGCCTCAAGCCGTCGACACGGCGATCGCGCGCCACGCAAGACCGCCGGTCGAGACCCCGCTTGCCGCCGAGCGCGCGCACATCGATCGCCTTTTCGCCGGCGATCGGGTTGACATCATCGTCGAGCGGCTCGCTGCCGACGATTCGGACTTTGCCCGAGAAACTCTGGCTGCAATATCGGCCAACGCACCGATGGGCCTGGTCATGGCCTTGCGCCTCATGCGCCTGGGCCGGCTAAGCGAGACGCTCGAAGAGTGCCTGGCCCGCGAGCTCGCAGCCGGCGTCCGCATGGTGATGCGGTCCGATTTCCGCGAAGGCGTGCGAGCGGTGGTAATCGACAAGGACCGTCAGCCGAAATGGCAGCCGGCGAGTCTCGACGAGGTCGACCCCGGTGAGATCGACGGCATGTTGACCCCGCTTAATCCGCCCCTCTTCCCTGACGATGCACACAGGAGACCAGCATGACGACGATCGGCTTCATCGGCCTGGGCAACATGGGCAGCCCCATGGCGGCCAATCTCGTCAAAGCCGGCTACAAGGTTCGTGGCTACGACCTTTTCTCCGGCGCTCGGAACCGTGCGGCAGATGACGGCGTTGCGATCGCAAGCTCGGCGGTCGATACGGCCAAGGACGCCGGCATCGTCATAACGATGCTGCGATCGGGCTCCGAGGTGCTCGAGGTCTTCAGCGACCTTGCTCGTGTGGCAAGGCCAGGCACGCTCCTCGTCGACTGCTCGACCATCGACGTCGAAAGCGCTCGCAAAGCCCACGCCATCGCTCAAACAGCCGGCGCCCTCTCGCTCGATGCACCCGTTTCCGGCGGCACCGGTGGGGCGAAGGCGGCAACCCTCACGTTCATGGCGGGTGGCACGAAGGACGCCTTTGCCATGGCTGAGCCGGCTCTCGGCAAGATGGGCAAGCGGCTCGTTCACTGCGGCGAGGCCGGTGCCGGCCAGGCGGCGAAGATTTGCAACAACATGATCCTCGGCATCTCGATGATCGGCGTCTGCGAGGCCTTTGCCCTGGCGGCCCGGCTGGGGCTTTCGGACCAGGCGCTCTTCGACGTGGCGTCGACCTCGTCCGGCCAGTGTTGGTCGATCAACACTTACTGCCCCGTGCCCGGCCCGGTTCCGACATCTCCAGCCAACAACGACTACAAGCCCGGTTTCGCAACAGCGCTGATGCTGAAGGACCTGATGCTGTCGCAGGAGGCGGCCCGAGCTGCCGGTGCCGTGACGCCGCTCGGCGCCGAGGCCGCGCAAATCTACGCTCTATTCGACAAGCTCGGCCATGGCGGCACAGATTTCTCCGGCATCATCAAACTATTCCGCGATGGCGCGGGCGAGGCCTGATGCCGGCTTTCGAGCCGCAGCTCGCCCTGCTCAGCGCGTCGCCGGTGCCGCTCCCCAGAGCGCCACGAGATACTTGTCGACGAGGGTATAGTAGCCGCCATTCGCCTTGACGCGGGCGAGCGCGGCGTTGATGCGCCCGACGACGGCTTCGGCGGCAGGATGGCTCTTGGCGACCACCGCAGTCAGCGACTCCGTTGCCATCGGTCGTTCCAGCATCTCGATCTCCGCAGCCAGACCTGAGGCCACCAGCGTCGCCCGCCCCTCGATCTCGCTCGCCATCACCGCATCAGCGTCGCGGGCGGCGACCATCCTGAAGCAGGCATCGAGCGTCGGCGCACGCACGAGCGTCACCGTCTGGCGCTTGAGCCAGCCCCGGCCACCTCGGTTGAGCTCAGCCTCGTCGGCCCCCTCCGGCAGGCACACGCTCTTGCCGGCGATGGACTCGTCATCCGAGAACGTGAAACCGGAATCGCCGCGCGCAAACAACACCGTCAACACTTGCAGAATTGGCTCCGAGAACAGGAACTGGTCGCACAGCATCGCCGACTGCTCAGAGAGATCCGAGACATTGTCGCAATCAGTCGATGGCCAGGCGAGACCCACATCGTAGAGACGCCCCTCGGCCAGACCCTCGAGCTCGGCATTCCGGTCGGCGGACCAGGTCAGCCGCACGCCACTGGCACCTTCTGCGGCAAGGCCGGTCGTCACGATCTCCGTGACAATGCCACCACCCTGCTGCGTATCGTCGATCAACGGCTGGCGACGGCCAGCGACGAGCCGAAGCAGGTCCGCTTTCGGTACCACTGTCGCCGACGCCGATTCCGCATTGGCGTCGCTCGCGACCGCAGAGACCGACGCAACGACGGCGGCTTCAGCCCTGACGACGGGCCTCGGAACCAGCGCTCGTGCCTCGGCGGTCTTGGCAATCGAGTCTCTGGCGGCGTCGAAACGCTGCCAGCCGGCAATATCCGTGTCAGGCGACATCTCGCGCCATGCCCGGCCGTCTTCGAAAGAAGCCACGTCCGTCGTCCGGCTGATCAGCTTGCCGACAAAACTTGCGACCGCCGCATAGCGCGTCCCACCCGCTTTCCAATCGAAAACCGACAGAAGCGCCGGCACCGTCAGCGTGTCGACGCCTTCGGCCGGTAGCAATGACGGCGCCTCGATGGCGTCGACGTGGCGGGAGTTGTAGATCTCGGTCAGCTCGGGCGAGATGGGCAGCGACACGATCTTCAGCCCGCTGCCTTCCGGAATGAAGCGAAGCAGGCTCGTGGCATCGCGCTCGACGGCGACGAAGCCGGCGAGATCACCCTGCAGGAGCCCCTCGACCGCCTTCGGCGTCGTGGCGACGACGAGTTCGGCATCCAGCTTCGTCAGTGATGTGACCGTCTTGGCCGTCACGCCACTCTCGGTCGTCTCGCCCGTAATGGCAATCTTCTTGCCAACCAGATCGGCGGTCCCGGCTATCGATGGCGCGACCACTAGAAACACCGTCTTGTCGTAGAGCTTTGTCACATAGCGGATGCGACGCTGGGAGGCCGGCATTTCGCCGGAGATGCGCAGATAGGGCAGCACATCGGCGTTGAGGATTCCGGCATCGACGCCGCGCAAATAGAGTATATCCCGGACATTGGCCACGGCACTCTCGCCGAGGATCGGCACGACCCGCATCGCCCCTTCCTCGTTCAGGGCACGCGCCAGATCGTTCACCGTCTCCATGTCCCGATCCGACGTCACGATCGATACGGTGCCACGATTGATGCGCTCGTTGATCGATGCGTCGCTGTTGCTCTTCTTCTTTGCCTTGGCACTCTGCGTGGGCTGCGTCCCATCGGTCTGGGACGATGCCGGCATCGAGGCCATCGACAGCCAGACCAGAGACAGCAAGGACGCTACGATAGCCTTGCAGAGGAAGAAACGCATGACGACCTCGTCAACTCGGATGAGGGACGGTGGGCTAGCGGAAGGGCAGCTCCCCCGAGCTGCCGATCTCAGTGCCGAGGACCTCGACACGGAGTATCTGCTAAGCGAAGTATGGGGCAACTTAACGGCAGGACTTGAGCCAGGCGAGTCGCAAGTCGCTCGTTTACTATATTTTCTAATGCTCCAATCGAGCACGCGATTAAGTCACACACTCACCCTAATTCGGTGTCAATCATGGCGACAACGCGAGGTCGGGCTCGCGTCGTGATTGACTGTCGAACATTGCTCGCGAGAGCAAGCCATCGCGGCGGGAAGACGCGAGGGGGGAATGAGAACTCAATCCAATCGTTTTGGATGGAGAAACGTTGGCGCATCTCGCAAGTCCATGCAGTGCGCCGGCATGTCCCGTCTCGCCTAGGGCGTGGTGGCTCGTCTCTTTCGGGTTGGTGCGAGACCTCGAGGAGGATTGGGTAACATGGGTCGCGCTACGAAACTATTCTCCATTCTCGTGACGGCGCTGCTGCCGCTGTTGGCCGCCGCTCCGGCGCCGGCACAGACCTGCGGTGCCGACTACGTCATCCAGGAAGGCGACTCGCTCGCCAAGATCGCCGGACGTGTCTACGGCAAGACCTCTCAATGGACGGTCATCTTCTACGCCAACCAGGATCGCCTGGGTGGCGGCACCTCGCTGATCGTACCCGGTTTGGCCGTTCGCATTCCTTGCATCGGCGGCGCCGAACCCGCTCTGCCGGCAGCGGCCACGACCGAGGCTGCAGCACCGTCGGCACCGACCAAGATCGAGACGGCATCGATCACGAAGAAAATCCAGTTCCTGACCGCCGACGATTATGCTCCCTTTACCGGACGTGCGCTCCCGAACGGCGGCATGCACCCCGACATCATCTCTTCGGCGATGGAACTACTCAAGACGGAATCGGGCGGCAAGGTCGACTTCGCCATCAACTGGGTCAACGATTGGTCCGCGCATCTCAATCCGCTGCTCGTCACGCGGGCCTTCGACATGGGCTTCCCGTGGTACCAGCCAGACTGTCAGGATTTCGCCAATCTCGACTCGGACGCAAAGTTCCGCTGCCAGAAATTCTTCTTCTCGGACCCGGTCTACGAGGAACTCAGCCTGCTGTTCGTAAAGAAGGAAAGCACGATCACCTTCGAGACCGATCAGGAGCTCCTCGGCAAATCGATTTGCCGGCCGGCCGGCTACTTCACATTCGACCTGGATCAGAATGGCCGCAATTGGGTGAAGGACAAGAAGATTACTCTTCTGCAGCCGCAGGCTATCGAGGAATGCTTCCGGCTGCTCATGGAAGGTTCGGCCGATGCGGTTGCGCTGACGGAGCTGACCGGGCGTGCGGGAGTCATCAAGCTGGATCTATCCGACAAGGTCCGCGTGATCGATCGACCGCTTGGGGTTCTGGCGGACCACATCATCATCGCCAAAACCCACCCGAATGCCCGTGTCCTTCTCCACTATGTAAATGCAGCGCTCGCGAAGCTCAAATCCGAAGGACGCTTCGACGAGATCGTCGAGAAGCATTTGACGTTGTTCTGGGAAAGCCAGACGTCCGACAAGCCAGCCGCACCGACAGCTTCCACAGAGCCCTCTGCCGAGGCAACGGACGGCTCGGATGCGACGGCGACAGCAACGGCGACGACCTCTCAGTAGCGTCCCGACAGTCGAGCGTATGCCCAGAGCCTCGCCCCCGATTCATCGATCGGGGGCGAGGAGCATTTCTGAGGTCATCTTCGCCAATATGGAATCCAACGGGCGTTCCAGACTCTTGGCCTGTGGGATTGTCTTCGGCAAACCGGCCTCAAGCGGTCGGACGATGCCGCGGGCCATAGCCGCCTCGAATCTCAGCGGGCGACCTGGGCCAAGCAGCGAAAAGAGGCCTAGGGCTGCGCTCGGGCCATGGCGCGGATCAACCGGTTGAGGTTGACCCCCTCCGACACCAGACCAAGCTCCACCGAACGGTCGTACCAGGCCCGATAGAGTCTCTCCGCGACTTCCACCTTGCCTTTGGATGCGTCGACGCCGAGCTGAGCGAGGTAGTTCGGATCGAACGACCTCGCCAGTGCCAGCATGGCCTCGACCTCCCCGGCGTTGCTCTCCGACTGCAACAGCATGCGCGCCCGCTCGACATCGCCCTGGCGCAGCGCCTCGTTGGCCCGGGCCATCGCCGAAAGCGGCACTGACGGAACCTCAATCGACACCGGGTCGGCGGTGTCAACAGCTTCGGGCTCGACCGAGGTCACAGTCAGAGCCGGTGACGGCGGCGTCTCACCGCCCGTCTCCGTCCGGCTTGCTACGGCTGCCGCTGGGGAAAGGGCGGCGAGCCGCTCCATGTGAGCCGATGGCGCGCTCTCGGCCGCTCTCTGCCCAGCATTGGCCGCAGCATCCAGACCATGTGCAAAGGCAGCGACACTCCCGGCGGATGCGATACGAACGGCCCGCGACAGAGGTGGTGCGACCCGATCAGCCACCTCGGTTGCCTCCGGCGGGATCTCAAGCTCGGGAGCGGCCGCAGGCGTCAACGGCTCGAGAGCAACGACCGAAGCCTCCATGCTCGTCACAGTGATCGATTTGTGAGCACGCAACGGCGCTTCGAGCTGGGCCATGTGCGGCAGATGCCGGCTGGATTCGGTCACAGCAGCCGCCCCTTTGGCAGCGACCGAGCCGAGATGGGGAGAGGCTTCCACCGACAAATTCTCGGCGGATCCGGATGCGCTGGCCAACGGTACTTGATTCTCCGGCACAAGTTCGACTTCAGCCGCAGCCTCGTCGCGCGCATCGCCGCCAAGTCCTTCGCGCAGGCCGACGGAAACACTCGGATCGACCAAGAGGATTGCGACACTCGCACCGACTGCGATGCCGGCCACCGAGAGCAGAGCCGCTGTCGACCAGGCCGGCCAATGCCGTTCGGCGCGGATACGAGGGGCCGACGGCCTGACCGTCGGCAAGGCCGGGACCAACGGCGTGTCCTCCGGCTCGATCGATGCCGGCAGATCGGCCGTCGCGTCCTCCGAGCGTAGGTCAAAGGTGAGCGCGTCCGTAAGCTCGAGCGGCTCGTCGGTCGGCAACTCCTCGGACGTCGGCTCCTCGGCGGGCGTCGCCTCGGCCTCGGCCACTGTCTCGATCGGCTCTTCAACGGTAAACTCCGCCGTCGCGCGGAGGCTGAAGTCGAAATCGAGCGCCAGCTCTCCCTGTTGGGGCGGCTGATGCCGGCTCATGACACCTGTGATGGCACCGCGAACCGCACTCAGGACCTCGGTCTTAAGCTCCTCGAGCGCCATGTCGGTCGAGGAAGCTTCCATCGATTCAGCCGTATTCCCCGAAGCGTCATCGACGGCTAGATCGGGTTCGGCGACAGCATCGATCTTGCGCGTGGCCTCCTCCACAGGGTCGGCCGTCTCCTCGTCGTCACCCATAACGCTCATGCCCTTGCTACTCACTACTTTGGGCAGCCGGTCAGCGATCGGCGTCTCGCGCAGCCCGCCAGCGCTCGCAGCCGATCAAGGTCACTATGCATATGCGATACCGCCGCGCAAAGCGCCAGCGTCATCCCCCGAAAGTAAATTTCGCTCGCACCTTCCGGTGTCATTGATATGGCGCACTCGTTATGACTTTTGCGGACCAACAAACAGCGACCCATCATCGCAATGATGCCGGATTCTCGGTGTGAATTTGCAAACGGATCCGTTGGTACTGCGTCGGGAGGGTAGCGTGCGTTTTGATTTCAATCGGTTGTCACTCTGGGGCAAGGGCGCCACGCGTGTGGAGACGCCGGAGCACTTGCGAATTTGCGATGTCGAGGCGGCCGTGCGCGAGCGGTCTGTCGCCCCGCCACCGCCACCCTCACCCGTCATGGCCTACGGTCAGGCAACCAAGCCGGCGCCTCGCCGCTTCGAGCGTGCCCCCGCGCTGCAGCGCCAATACGACGACAGCGTTCGCCGGATGGAGAGCAATATCTACACGCTCGCAGCGGCTGTCAGCGCGCTGGACGGAGTCGAAAAGCGCCTGGCCGATGCCCGCGCACAGATCAATGCCGTGCTGTCGCATGGCGAGCCCGTCGATCACAGCAAAGTCCACCGCATGGTGGCGCAGCTCGTCGACCACTTGAACAGTGTCGTCGCCGGCGTCGATCAGCAGTGTGTGAACTTGTTGCGTGACTCGCGCATCGAGATAAAGCTCGTCGAACTCGACGAGGGCACCGAGCGGCAGACCGGCCTGATGCTGACATTGATCTCTCTCGAGAAGCTCATGGCCCACAAGCTGAAGAACGGCGGACGCCGGGCCGAGGATCTGATGGAACTGATCGATGGCATCTCGACCATCGTGCGCAACAACGTGCACATTCTCTCGAGCATGATCCTCGTCCTGTTCTCCTCGCGCGAGTACATCGACGGGGTGACAGGGTTTGTGCTTCCAGACAGTGCTGCCAAGCACGTCGCCGTGTCGAAGGACCGACCGGTTGCCTCCGGTTTGACGGTGGTCGAGCGACGCGCCATCTCGGAAGGCTGGACGCAACGCGGCGACGCCTGGCAGGCCGGCAGCAACCCGCCACTCGGTGCGCCCCCGTCGCCCGGGCGAGGCGAGAAGGAGCGCCGACAAGCGCCGAGTCTCGTGGCCATGCTCGACGACATGGACGGGGCACGAACAGTCTGAGACGCACTCGATCGCTGCTCTAGCGGGCTCACGGCAACATCCGGTCATGGCCCGCACTCGGTCAGCTGTGATCACTTCGGAACAGGGAACGACTGCCGCCTCCGGCGGGCCAACCACGAGAAGAGCCAGACAGACTGACCTCAAGCCAGGCAGCGCTCGGCTCTTACTCCAAGGGCAGTCCGATCCGTAAGCCTCGACCGGCGTCGGCGGCCCGACGCCGCGCGCCCGACACTCGGGCTTGATTGCGATCAATGGCATATGCGCGACCGCGCACTACATGTCATGCATGCGGCAGGAGCTTGGGCACGAGTGGCCGAGTGACAGGCTGCGAATCCAAATGAGAGAGGTGAAGACATGGCTTCGAGGTCATGGCTGCCGGCGTTGTGGCCGGAGCATCGCGATGGCGATCCTTTCTTTGCCATGCGCAAGCAAATGGACGATCTGTTCAGCGACTGGGCGCGACACGTTCCCGAGCGCACCGGAGCACGGGAGAGTGGACTCCTGGCACCCCGCATCGACGTGAGCGAGAGCGACAAGGATATCCGGATCACAGCCGAGCTGCCGGGTGTCGAGGAGAAGGATGTCGAGGTGACGCTTCAAGGCGACGCGCTCATCATCAAGGGTGAGAAACGAGCCGAGAAAGAGGAGAAGGACGAGAAGGAAGGGCGGCACTATCATCACATCGAGCGGAGCTACGGTGCCTTCGAGCGGCGCTTCGCGCTCCCTGCGGAAGTCGTCACCGACAAGGTCGCCGCCGACTTCAAGAACGGTGTGCTGACCGTCGTCATGCCGAAATCGCCCGAAGCGAGCAAGCGCTCGCGCAAGATCGCAGTCCGGACGGAGAGCTGAGCTCAGCGTGCGGTGGCGAGAAGAGCCGGCATGCGATGTGCGGGATCGCATGCCGGTTCTGTCGGCTCGTCAAAGGGTGCGCTGATCGTCCGGCGGCTTCGGCGCGAAGGCAACGGGGTCCAGCTGGCGGAGGATTCGATCGCCGATCTCGTCCCAGTCAAAATTTGCGACCGCATAGGCGCGTGCAAGCTCCGCTCCCGCCCTGAGACGCTCAGGCCGCTCGAACAACGCCCGCAATTGCGCGGCCATCTCGCTCGCATCGTCCGGCGCATGCGTGAAGAGCCAGCCAATTCCGTCCAACTCCAGATTATCGGGTACGGCACCCGTCAGCACGGGGCAACCAGCGGCCGCGTAGTCCCGGATTTTGACCGGCGAGTAGCCGAAAGCCGTGTCACGCTGCAGCGTCAGCGGCACAACGCCCAGGGTGAAACAGTTGATGGCCTCATTGGCACGGTCGGATTCGACCCGCCCCATGAAGATGACGCGATCGGCAAGGCCGGCGTCCTTCGCCTGCTGTTTCAGGTCCACCACCGATGGCCCGTCGCCGAAGATCAGGAAATCGAGTCTGGGGAATTCGGCAGCGATTCTGGCAAAGGCAGAGATGGCAACATCCACCCGATGCCAAGGCACGACATTGCCGAGAAAGCCGACATAATCTCGTTCTCTGCTCAGCCCGAAGGCCGACAGGGCGGCCCGGCGATCCATCGGCCGGAATTCCTCTGTATCCGTGCCATTGCCGATGGCGCAGAGCCGGCCGCGTGAAACACCGCGCTCGCTCAAGGCCTCGGCCATGCCGCGTGTCACACAGCGAGACCCACTCGCCCACTTGGCGGCGGCCACCTGCGATCTTTCCTCGAGCCAGGCCAGTATCCGGCTTCCACCCGCCTGCCGTCGTTCCTTTGCCAGCCAGCCATTGTGGTCGATGATCACCCTGAGCCCCATCAGCCGGCACGCAGCCACCAGCAGAGCCGTCAACGAGTTGACGCGAGAGAAAACAATGTCGGGCTTCCAGGTGAGCCGCAGTATGACAAGCTCCACAATTTGCGCCAGCGTATCCAGGGAACTGGGCAAACGGAGACGGCGAAAGCTTGGGGAGAACCTTGCAGCGGCCCTGAGATCCGATGGAAGGCTAGCGGACTCAGGAGGACGCGGGGCTATCATCCTGACCTCGTAGCCCGACCGCGTCCAGGCGCGAAACAGACCAAGCTGATGCTGCGCACTCCCGCTCGCCAGCGATCGCCAGTCGACGAGATTGACCATGACACAACGGCGCCGGAGAGTTGGCGGCGGTCCACTCGCGGCGCAAATGATAGTGCCGTCGGCGGCGCCCCTCGCCGCGGCCGATGCCGGCACGAAGCGGATGCCGCGTCCGCGATCCAGAATCGCTGCGAACCCCTGGGGCTGCCCGTCGTCTCCGCTCGCGACCTCGCCTTCGGAAAAAAACAGTATGTCCGACCCGCCGGGCGCGCCCGGTGAAGCGAGCAGGCGCCTGCCAGCCTTTTTGCCGGCAGCCGCGCAGGCCGATAGCATCGTTGCCGATCGCCAGTCGCCAGCCGAGGGATCCCAGGCCGCGACCAAAATCCCCGGCTTCGGCAATAGCCACAAGTCGAAAGCGGCCATGTCGGCCCCTTCGATGGGCTCGCAATCAACGCGCGCACGTCGAAAAAAGGCTTGCCACGCCTCCCGGACGAGCATGCGACGCGTGCTGGCCGCCGAGGGAGGTGCTTCCTTTGTCTTCGGCACGCCCGCCATGGTCCCTGCTGTGAGCTTCGCCTCGAGTTCGCTCGATTTCAAAGAGCGACCACGACCTTTCTCACAGCCTCGATGATGTACGATTGGTCGGCCTCGGTCAGATAGGGATGCATGGGCAGACTGATGACGTGGTCAGGCAGTCGCTCCGCGACCGGCAAGCCGGAGCTTGCAACCGGGTAGGACTGGTAGGCGGTCTGCCGATTCAAGGACTTCGGGTAGTAGACCTGGGTTGGGACGCCGAGCGCCGCCAGGTCTCTCATGATCTCATCGCGCTGCTGGGGCACGATCACCGTATATTGGGCCCAGGCCGACCGGTAGGATGTGGGGACCTGGGGACACTCGACATGCCCAGCTAGCCCGCCGGCATACCGAATCGCGATCGCCTGCCGACGCTCGAGCTCATCGGGGAAAATCCTGAGCTTCTCGAGCAGAACCGCAGCCTGCAGCGTGTCGAGCCGGCCATTGATGCCGACGCGGACGATATCGTACTTGCTGTGCCCCTTGCCATGCTGGCGGATCGATCGCAGGGCCTCGGCAAGATCATCGTCGTCTGTCAGAATAGCCCCGCCATCACCGTAGCAGCCGAGGGGCTTGGCCGGAAAGAAGCTGGTCGCCGTCGCCACTCCAAACGTGCCGACACGCCGATCGGCGATCGAGGCACCGAAACTCTGGGCCGCGTCCGCGAGGACAAAGAGCCCGTTGGCCTCGGCGATGGCTGTCAGAGCAGAATAGTCGGCCGGCTGGCCGAACAGATCGACGGCGATCACGGCCTTGGGCTCCAATCCGCTCGACCGTGCCGCGTCAATCGCGCTCTGTAGCTGGGAAGGGTCGAGATTGAACGTCGTAGCATCGACGTCGGCAAAAACCGGCGTCGCCCCGAGGAGCGCGATCACCTCTGGCGTCGCCGTATAGGTGAAGCCGGGGCAGATCACCGCATCGCCAGGACCGATGCCCCGGGCCATGAGCACCATCAGGAGCGCGTCGGTGCCGCTCGCGCAGCTGATGGCATGGCGAGCACCCGCAAAGGCCCTGAGGCCATCCTCCAGGGACTCCACCTCGGGACCCATGATGTACTGGCCGTGATCGAGCACCTTTCGCATGGCGCGCTCGAGCTCCGGCCTGATGCGCTCCTGCTGGGCTTTGAGGTCGATGAAAGCAATCTTGTTGGTCGGCGCCACGACAACCCCGCCATCAGCTGCGCTCAAGGCGCCCATCTGCCGTCTCCCTGTAGCGGGAACCGTCCTCCGCGCAGACCAGATCGGGACCCAGTCTGACCCCCCGCTGGCTGATCCAGCCGATTCGTCGCGCGGGCACGCCCGCCATCAACGCATAGGCGGGAACGTCCCGTGTGACAACCGCGCCAGCGGCAATGAAACAATACTCGCCCAGCTCGTGGCCGCAGACGATGGTGGCGTTGGCGCCGATCGAAGCGCCGCGCCCAACGGGGGTCTTCAGGAACGCGTTCTTCCGATTGATCTCCGCGCGCGGATTGTTGACATTTGTGAACACCGCCGACGGCCCGCAGAAGACGTAGTCTCCGAGCTCGATGCCATCGTACAGGCTGACATTGTTCTGGATCTTGCAGCCATTGCCGATCGTCACCGTCGGCCCGATCATCACATTCTGACCGATGGAGCAGCCCGACCCGATCACACAACCCTTCAATATGTGGGAGAAGTGCCAGATCCGTGTTCCGGAGCCGATCCTGCAGTCCTCGTCGATGTAAGCGCTCTCGTGGATCAGCACGCCCGGAAACCGGCTGTCCTCGCGCATCTGCGCCGACGGACTATGCTGGCCAGCCATCGACATATCTCGCCTCGGAATCCTTGAGGGCCACTTCGAGGAACGGATGCGCCCTGTCACCCGCGGCCTCGATGGCCGCCGTCCTGATCTCGGCGACCGTCTCGATCGAGGGCCGCGCCTGATCGATCGAAAATCCTTGCCCCTCGACGATGCGCTGATAGCTCGCCTTGTGCAGGTCGGTGAACCCCTCCGAGAACTCGATCTCCGTGCCGTCGACCGTGATGGACCGGAACGTCCGCTGCTTCCTCTCTTTCACCGATGCCGGCAGATCGCGCTCGTTGATCGACAGGAACCAGCGCACGCGGGCCCGCTCGTACTCGAGATAGCCGGCGGCGCAATCGATGGCGCGATGATGGACGACATTGGTCTTGAGGTCGCCGAACACGAAGCTCAGCATGTCGTAGAAATGGACGCCGATATTCGTGGCGATGCCCCCCGACTTGCCTTCGTCACCCTTCCAGGAGGCGTAGTACCAGTTGCCGCGTGAGGTGATGTAGGCGAGGTCGACATTGTGAACCTTGCCTCGCGGCTCCGCGTCGACTCGCTCCTTCAACGCACGCACGGCTGGATGCAGCCGAAGCTGCAAGATCGTGTTCACGCGCTTGCCGGTCTGCGCTTCGAGCTCCGCCAGGCCGTCGATGTTCCAGGGATTGAGCACCAGGGGCTTCTCGCAAATTGCGTGAGCGCCGGTCCTCAGCGCATAGCGCACGTGAGCGTCGTGGAGGTAGTTCGGGGAGCAGATCGAGATGTAGTCGATGGCGTGCCCGCTGCGCTTCATGAGGTCGATGTAGCGATCGAAGCGCTCGAACTCGACGAAGAAGTGACTCGCAGGAAAATAGCTGTCGATCGTGCCGACGGAATCTTTTGGATCGTAGATCGCGACGAGGTCACCCCCGACCTCCCGGATCGCCGCCATGTGCCGAGGCGCGACGAAGCCGGCAGCCCCAATCAAAGCGAAATTTGTCTGCACTGCACTGCCCCTTTGGAGAGAACCGGCGCGTATCCGCAAGACGGTCAGCATACTCAGTGTCGACTGTGCGACAGTCAAACACCATTGGGCCGCTGGCAAGCCACCCGCAGCCTTGAGCTAGAGCTAGCCTTTTCCGACGTGGTTTTCCAGAGGTTGTGCGCAGCTATTTCCGAGCATCCACAGTGAGCGGCCAAACTGCTTCACTTACAAGCTGCAAATGGACTACAACACCATCGGTCGAAGAAGGGCGAATCGATGAACCAGGCGCGCGCCACCATTTCAACTCCGACAGATGTGAGAAAATCGGTTGCCATTCTGGTCAACAACTCGTGCACGTATGACAGCCGGGTAATCAAGGGCGCCGAGGCGCTCGCCCAGCGAGGCTTCCGCGTATGCGTGTTCGCCGTCAAGGCCAACAACCTGCCGGATATCGAGCAAATCTCCGGCGTCGTCTACCGGCGCTTACCAAGGCAGATCAAGGAGCTTCGAAATGTCGCGTCGAAGTCGGCGGCCGACGCCAATGCCGCCGTTCCGTCGTACTCGAGTATTGGACGGTTGCGCAGATATGCCTCTGATTTGAACAGGGACCTGATCGACACCTCTCGGCTCGTCGCTGCTTTCCTGCTTCGTGACCGTTGGATTGCGTTCGAGCAGGGGCGTCTGAAGTTGAAGCATCGCGTGAGGGGTGCACTCAATTCATCGCTCAAAGAGTTTGCCGCGGGCTCCCGGCGTCTGGCTTCACGCATCAATGCCAAGATGCGCATCGGCGGAGCTACTCCAAAAGAGCACGTGATGAATGCCATGCAAGGTATTGGCAACAAGAGAGCGTCGCCAGAGGAAAGCGATTCCGCCCTGCGCCTCGTGAATGCTGTCGTGCGACGCTATCAAAATGCGGTTGAAGCGTTTCAACCGGATATCATCCATTGCCATGACGCTGATTGCATCGCCTCAGCGGCTCAGCTTTCGAGCGCGCTGGGTTGCCCGTTCATCTATGACGTTCACGAGCTTTGTGCGCACAGGTGGGATCGTAGCGATCCGGAGTTTAGGGACTCAATCACCGCAATCGAGAGCCAACACATTCACGACGCCGGTGGCATCGTCACCGTCTCTGAGGAGCTGGCCGACGAGCTTCGTGCTTCCTATGGTCGACAAGCGCTCGTCATCTATAACTCACCCCGCTTTGATTCAAATGCCCGCTTCGACCGTGACCTCCGATCCGATCTCAAGCTCGGTGAGGAGATACCGCTCGCTGTCTACACGGGCGTTCTGGCTGTGACCCGAGGGCTCGAGCGCTTCATCAAAGCAATGCAATCGGAGACCAAGGTGCATTTTGCCATGGTCGGCAAGCAGACGCCGGAGCTCATCGAACATTTCACCGAGCTGAGCAAGGATCTAGGCGTCGCAGATCGGGTACATTTCGTCGCTGCGGTTCCGTTCGATGCAGTGTCGACCTACATTTCGACCGCAAGCTTCGGCGTCATCCCGGCCGTGGCGCGAACCAGAAATCAGAAAGTAGGACTGCCAAACAAGCTATTCGAGATGATGTTTGCCGGGTTGCCGGTTCTGGTCGGCGATATCCCCCAACGTCGCCGCGTGCTCCAGCAATATGGCGAGGGCGTCTTTTTTCCAGACGAGGAAGACGTTGATCTGGCACCGTACATTGCCAAAATTTCGGCGATGTCAGGTCATCCCGACTTCCGGAAGAACTGCCGGCGGAAGGGCGAAAGCGCGGCGATGAGGGTCGGCTGGCTCTCACAAATGGAGCGGATGTTCGAGCTCTATGATGAAATACTGGATCGGGGTGATGCGCAATCGGCCCGCTGTCGCCACGGACGCGCAGCCGATGGGCCAAGATCACAATACCATGCTAGCCCCTAGCGCCATACTTGCGAAGCTCCCGCTGGTGCCGCTGCGCGCCTCGAAGCAAGCCAGTCGCTTGGAAGTCTAACTCATGTCAGGATTTTTCGGAGTCTTCGGCGACTGGCGGCATCGTGATTCTGAGTTCTCCCTTGAGCGGGCTGTCGATGCGATCAGTGGTCGGGCGCCGGTGGGTACGCAGGTCGAATTCGTCAATCCAAATGGCTATCACGGACTTTCGTCTCGCGATCGCGCGATGGGTTTCGGGCTTGGCCTGCTCAACGTCACATCGGCGACCACCGATGTCGCGCAAACAGCTTGCGGTCAGAATGGAGCGATCATTGCGATCGTAGCGGGTCATCTCACAAATCTTCCGATCCAGGCGCAAGAACTTGGAATTTCCATCGAAGACACTACACCCTTCGCTACTCTGGTGGTTGAGGTGTATCGGCGATGGGGTATCGGCGGTTTCGCCAAACTTGAGGGATCATGGGCGGCTGCGATTCTCGACGGCTCAACCCGACAGCTGGTCCTCGCCATCGATCACTTCGGATCAAGGCCACTTTTCTATGGAATTCTGCATGGGCAATTCGTGTTCGGCACATGCCTGAGGTCGATCACATCCTTTGCGGCCGTGCGGTCGGCTTCAAACTCATCCGCCGTGCACGATTTCTTGACTGGAAGCGCCAGCCCGTCTGAGCAAACTCTCGTGAGGGGTATTCGACGACTGGCTCCGGCGCACGCTGGCGCGCTTAAGTATGATGTCGGCGCTCTCAGACACTGGCCGATTGAACTGGAACCCACCCGGTACTGGCGGTCTACTGGCAACGAGCAGAGTATTGCACCGGGGCTTCAACCAGCACTTTCGAGAGTCCGTGATCTCTTGTCTGAAAGCCTCCAGGGTGATGTCGGCACGGCTAAGATCCCTGTCGTAGGCCTGAGTGGCGGCCTGCATTCTGCATCCATTTTGCTTTCGCTCCGTCGATCAACAGAGCAAAAAGTGCCGATCAATGCACTAACACTCGTCGGCAAGAACAGCGCCACTTCCAAAACCCGTCATGCTGATGTCGCGGTCCACGCCGCAACCCCCGCAGCGCATGCCATCGAGCCGGTACGACTCGAGGGATCGCAACTCGAAGAGATGGCAAGCATTCTTGGCGACCCGGTTGGCGACACGACCACTTGCCTGACTTTCATGCTGTTGAGCCAAGCGAGGGAGCGTGGATATACGACGCTCGTGACCGGTACAGGTGGAGCTCGTAGTCTTGCTACCAATTTTGACAGCTGGTGCCAACGGCTTGGAGAATATCTCTCTGATGGAGAAGTTCGCGCAGGCATAAGATATGCGTGGTCGCGTCGGCAACTCGCCTCACTTCGCGAGCTCTATGACTGCGCGGTGAGGCAAGCGTGGCCCTCACCCATTGTCGCAAGCACTCCATTCGCTGCGTTGCCAGACTTCTTCTCGGAGAAATCCGATCATCGGGAATTCGCCGTAGCACAAACTGAGTTCTCCCCCACTACCCGGAAGGCGAACGGCCTGAGAGTGCAGCTCGAAAACTCGACCACGCTCGCGTCGGCTTTCTCCATGCAACACCGCGCGCCGCTTGTCACCGTAGGGCTCGCTGAAGCAATTGAGACATCTTGGGCCCAAAGACTCGAGTGTTCCGTTCTCGATGAAGGAAGCCTCTTTGCCGCGGCGATGCGCGGGATCGTGCCTAATGAGATACTTGACCAGCGAGTTCCGGTTTCTCCCCCCATACTCGTCGAACAAGACATACTCTGTGACAACTCCGACTGGGTCTTGGACGTCCTGCACGATGACGCCATCGGCTGCCTCCCCGTCCACGCTCAGCTCTTGCGGGAGCGGTGGCTATTGATGCTCAAGGGCAAGGCCGTCTACGATCCGGTCGTCTGGCGCTGGATCAACCTGGCCCTCTGGGCCCGAGCCCACCGCGTCTCCTTCGGCTGAGGATCGGGACATGCCTGAGATCTGCCTCGATGTCCCCTTCAAAGGCCAAAGGACATACGTTCACAGCACGAACACCTGGGATGCGGTGTGCGCCCACCTCCTAGCCGAGGGCTGGCGCCCGGAAGCGCGTCTGATCCTCACCTTCAGGAGCCTCATGGATCGACGTCCCGTCCTCCATTTTCCGGCAGACCTTCGCTCGGCCGGCGGCACAGCCGTCGGCGATGTGGTGGTCGTGGACGAAGGCCGGCGCGAGACCGGATACCTGGGTCTGAGCCCCCAGCCGATCGAAGCGCGTGTTCCGGACTACGAGGACAGCATCAGAACAGGCGTGGCCCTCGGCTCGGAAGGCGCCCGGCTCACCGGCCAGCCAACCAACATGACGGCGATCGAGGTGGTCGTGGCGGTGACCAAGTTCCTGCATCAGGACAACGTGTCTCGCGACGTCAAGTGGCTTGCTACACGCTTGGACCTGCCGATAGGATTCGCACTCTCACGGGCCTCGGCACTCGAGATCCGTGTTGCCCGACAGACGAATGCGCTTGCGACGGTTTCCGATGTCGTCATCGACGGAACCCCCCAAGGGCGGATAAGCTTCAACCCCATGGCGCTGGCCAAGTCATGAGCATCGGAATCGAGGCGATCGCCGGATATGTGCCCTTGGGCCGCCGCGACAATCTCGAGCGCCTCGAGGCGTTCGGCGTAACCGCGGACTTCATCGACAACAAGATCGGCGTCAGGGCACTGCCCGTCAAAGGGCCAGACGAGGACACGTCGGATCTTGCGTGCCGTGCGATCGAGGCCGTCTTGGCCCAGTCGGGGCGAGCACGCCACGACGTAGACGCGCTGGTCCTCTGCACACAGAACCCCGACGGCTACGGCTTGCCGCACACGTCGGCGATCGTGCACGGCAAGCTCGGTCTCGGCAAGCAGTGCCTGGCATTCGACATCTCGCTCGGCTGCTCCGGCTTTGTCTATGGCCTCGCTACGCTCCAATCGCTGATGGAAGCCCAGGGGCTCAAAACGGGCCTGCTCGTCACAGCCGATCCCTACTCGAAAGTCGTCTCGATCGAGGACAAGAACACCAGCCTGTTGTTCGGAGATGCGGCCGCTGCAACGCTGCTCACCAGTCCGGCAGAGGGTGCTCCGAGGCTGAGGCTCGTCAAGGCATTGTTTGGTACCGATGGGACTGAGAGACAGGCGTTGGAGGTTGGCCCCGATCGCGTCCTCAGAATGAACGGCCGGGAGGTCTTCAACTTCTCCGCGACGACTGTCCCGACACAGATCAAAGATTTGCTGGCGGCCGCACATCTGACGATCGCGGATATCGATCTGTTTCTCTTTCATCAGGGAAGCAAGTACATTGTCGACACACTCGTGCGGCGGCTGGGCCTGCCCCCTGAGAAGGTGCCGATTGCCATTGGCGAGACCGGCAATACCGTGTCCTCCTCTATCCCGCTCATCCTGCGGCATCATCTTGCCCCGGGCGCCGATAGGAGAATTCTGGTATCCGGGTTCGGCGTCGGGCTGTCCTATGCGTCGGCCATTCTCGAATGGAGCTCATGATGACCAGAAGCGAACTCATGCAGAAACTCGTCAGCATGCTGATGGACATCGCTCCCGCGGTCGAGATCTCACCGGAGAAATCGAGTGTCAACCTCGAGGAGCTCGGCTACGACAGCCTCGACCAATCCGGCCTGCTGCTGTCGATTGACGAGCAGCTGGGTGTCAAGATCGAGGATTCCGAGGTCCAAGGATTGCGGACTCTCGACGACTATGCCGCCCTCCTCGCGTCCAGGGTCTGAGGTCGATCTCGATGACGGAAGGGTTTGCGGCCGAACGCAGACTTCGCCTGGATGAGCTCCTGCTCTGCATTGGCAAGGCGCGACTTTCGGGTCGCAATGACGGCTTGGAGATCGAAGGCGTGGCACCATTGCAGGCCGCCCGCCCGGGTTATCTCACGTTCTATTCCGGACGTGATATGGCCAACATCGATAGGCTCGCCGCGCTGCCTCCGGGGGCGGTTGTGCTCGTTGCAGAGGAAGTCTTTGCAGCGGTCCCTTCGCATTGCACCGCGTTGGGCGTGCCCCACCCCCGGTACAGCTTCATCCTTGCCGCCCGTGCGATGTTTCCCCGCCCTCGACTGAGCTTCGAGGGAATCTCTCCGCTAGCCGCCATCAGCAGCAAGGCGACGATCGGAACCGGCGTTACGGTATCACCCTTCGCCGTCGTCGAGGACGAGGCCGTGATTGGCGATTCCTCTGTTCTCTATCCAGGTGTGCACATCGGCCGCGGCGTGAGGCTCGACGAGCGCGTCACGATCCTCTCAGGCACGATCGTAGGGTGCCCTGGGCAGGCCAGCGAGCGCGATGCGACCGGAATCCACCAGTCGCTGCCGCATCTGGCCTCGGTCACGATCGGCGCCGAGACGACGATCGGCGCCAACAGCGTCGTCGTGCAGGGCTCGCTCGGTAACACTCGGATTGGCGCCCGCTGCACGATCGGAAATCTGGTGAATATCGGCCACAACGTGATCGTCGAGGATGACTGTTTCGTATCGGCGGGCACGGTCGTCGCCGGCAGCGCCCATCTCGAGCGCGGCGCCTGGCTGGCTCCCGGTGTGACGGTGCTCAACAAGATCAGGATCGGCAGCGAGGCCGTTGTCGGTCTCGGATCCGTGGTTGCCAAGGACCTTGCGGGTGGTGCCTTCTACGCTGGCAATCCCGCGCGTGAGCTTCGACGGGCAGACAGCAACACGTACAACGAGAAGAGGGCGACGTCTTGAGTGATCGCGACGATGTCCTGCCATTGCCGGGCGACTATGTCGCATTGGTTCGCGGATTGCTGGACAGTGGCTACGAGATTCGCGGGTTTGCCAATGTCGAGCCGGACAAACCCCATCTCATCCTTCGTCACGACGTGGATATCTCGATCGAGCACGCGCGGCGCCTGGCTGAGATCGAGCACCAGGAGCTCGGAGTCAGCGCCAGCTATTTCATCCTGTTGCGCACCGAGTTCTACAACCCCTTCTCCAAGGAGAACACGCAGCACCTCAAGGCAATGATCGCGATGGGCCATGAGATCGGCCTGCACATCGATTTCTCGCTCTACGGAGATTCGACCTTCCATCATCACGTCATTCGCGAGTCGCGAATCCTGACCGATATCCTCGACGTGCCCATCTATCTCGTGAGCTTCCACCGTCCTTCGACGCTGATGAAGGGAAAGGACTACCAGTCGATCAGCCTGCCAGGGTTCGTCAGCGCCTACGACAAGCGTGTATTCAGCGACATCGGGTTTGTCAGCGATTCCAGGGGCGGATGGTACCACGGTCACCCGCTCGAGCATCCGGCGGTCAAGGCGCGCCGAGCCCTGCAGCTGCTCACCCACCCGATCTGGTGGACCAGCGACGGCGCGGACGAGAACGCGCGTGATCTGCTCAAGCACTATGCCCGAGCCAATGCCCGCCAGATGCTGCACAGCTTCCATCGCAACTTTCGCATCTTGCGGGACTCGGATCTCGGGGACGACGCACCGAAGCCCTGACCCGTGGAGCCGCTCAACGTTCCCGATATGCGGACGCCAATGCCGTGAAGATTCTGGTGCTGATAGCCAACCCCTGCACCAACGACGCCAGGGTCATCAGAGAGGCAGAGGCCCTCGCAGAGGCCGGCCACGACGTCGTGGTCTATGCCGCCTGGCGGCCCGGGCTCCCGGCTGAGGAGACGCGCGGTGGCGTCGTCTATCGCCGGCGTCCCACCCGGGCCCTGGACGCCGTCCAGAAGCTGAATGCGGACAAGACCCCACAGCCTGCTAACCCCGAAAATCACCCGCCCGCTCGGCGTTGGGGTCTGATCGACCTCTACATGGCGACGCGAGGAGCCACGCGCTGGCTGAGACCGCTCGTCCGGGAAACGATCACCTCGACCACGATCGAGCTGCTGCGCAATGCCTACTATTTTCGGATCGCGGCGACAGAGCAGCCGGACGTCATTCATGCACACGAGCTCGCCACCATGCTTGCGGGATCGCGCATCGCCCGCCAGACCGGCGCCAAGCTCGTCTACGACTCGCACGAGCTCGAGACCGGCCGCAACGGCATCTGGGGCACCTGGGAGTTGTGGCTCCGTGGCCAAGCCGAGCGGTGGCTCATCCGCCGTGCGGATCGGGTGATCACGGTCAGTGACAGTATCGCCGAGCACATGGCCAAGCTCTACGCGATCGAAGCCCCCACAGTGATCCTCAATGCACCCGCGATCGAGCCGAAGTCGACCATCACGACGTCACGAAGCCTCCGCGCCCAGCTCGGCCTTCATGCAGATGCATCGCTCGCCGTCTATGTCGGCAGCCTCACGCGCAATCGCGGGCTGGAGCAGTGCGTTCAGAGCCTCTGCCATGCCCCGGAGGTGCATATCGCTGCCGTCGGCCCGCGCGAGCCGGATATCGAGGCAAAGCTCAAGACCATGGCTGCCGAGCTCGGGGTCATCGAGCGCTTCCATCTCGTTGATGCGGTCCCGCACGGCGAGGTGACGTCGTTCATCGGCTCTGCCGGCGTCTCCCTCATTCTCATCCAGGACGTGTGCCTGAGCTACCGGTACTGCTTTCCCAACAAGCTCCTGGAAAGCCTGTTGGCGGGCATACCCGTCGTTGCGGCGCGCCTCGTGGAGCTCAGGCGAATGATCGAACGAACGGGGGCCGGTATCGTCGTCGACGAAACGGATCCGAGGTCGATTGCGCAAGGGATACGGGCGGTGCTGGCCGAACGGTCCCGGTTTGCACCGTCCGCCGAGACCATCCGGGACATTGCCGAGACCTATGGCTGGCAGGTTCAGCGGCGACGGCTGATCGAGCTCTATGATGGACTGGCAAAGTGATCGCCCCGGCACAGGGTCGGCTCTATCGGGATCTTGCGCACCGAACACCTCACCGGCTTGAGCGGGCTGCAGCCGCGCTCGCCCTTCCGGCTCGGACTAGATGTCCTGCTCCTCACGGTCCATGAGATCGGCATCGCCCCCCTCCGTCGTCTCCGAGACCGCGCGGCCTTCCGCCAACTCCACGAGCATGACGTAGTCCCGGCTGAGCGCGACGGCCGAAACGGAAATGCCGCGGATCAACCCCAAAGCGCCCCGCAGGACCAACAGAAGGACGATCGCCATGGCGATCTCGTGGGCATCCTTCGGCGCCCCCCGAAGATAGATCGCAAGCAACAGGCCGAGGATCAGGACGGCCTGCCCGGCACTAATCAGCAGGTTCGATACGGTGCGGAACCCCACCTCCTTCATCCTCCGACCGCGCGCCACGCGATCATAGCTGCTCGCCACCTCCTTGAGCGCGTCCGAATCATGCGGCGCCGAAAGCCGGTCCGCGAGCCCCTCGAGAAGCGACTTTCGCGCTTCGACCTGCTCGCGCTGCAGCGCCTCCCGCTCCTTCATGAGGCGCTGAAAATGGCCATGTCGCAGGCTGACGAAAACAATGGCGGCGATGAGTCCCATGGAGAGCATCACGGCCGTGACGATCGGATCGAGATACAGTCCGAGCAGCATGGCCATGATGAGCGAAGCGGATTGAATGATGATGCTGAGGACATTGGCCTCCACCCTGACCAGTCGGGCAAGCAGGCGCTCGAACTGGCGGGCCAGTCCACCGGCGGCCGCCAGGAGCTGGCGTCGCTTGGCTTCCGCGGACGGAATGCCTTCAGCAAACCGTCCCTCGATCGAACGGAAGGCGAGCTGAAAAGCGAACTCTGACTTGTGCCGATCGGCAAACCGGGTGTGCAGGTGTTGCGTCAGCAGTGCGCCGAACATCACCGTGGCCGGCATAGAGAACAGAATGGGCACGACCAATGGGCTGTCGGCGCCCCCTGGCAGGACTCCGGTCATGGCGGCAGGAAGCGTGTTTGGCCGCAGCAGCCATAGCGCGCACTTCATCGACACGACGAGTACGATCAGATGACCGAACCGGCTAACCAGACCGAAGAAAACGGCGAGCAGGAACAGCCGGCGCCCGGCAATGGCCTGTTGCTGCCAGAGCCACCAATAGGTCCTGAGGTACCGGGCCCCCCGCTCGATCGTGCTCCGCGCCGAGGCCGGGCTCATCGAGCTCAAAGCGGCCCGCACGCCGCCCATCGACCCTCCATCCATGCCTGCCTCGCCATTCCGCACTGCAGCACGACCATACCCTCGACCCCGGAGGCACATCAAGCGGCGGTGGGGTGGGATGACGTGGTGCGACCGAAAACCGTTGTTGGCACTCAACTTGGCGAAACCAAGTTGGTCGCGCCAACAACGGGCCGTCATTCGGGCGATCAAGCCACCCCGTTTCCTCCGTGCATGGCGTTGGAACCCTGGCCGCGCCTCATTTCGCCAGCCGGCGAATCCTACCCAGGACCCGCGAGGCGACCCGCCTGACTTTACCCGACATGGAATCTGCCGCCACGCGACCACCGGCCCTCTCGCTCGCCAAAGCTTCGAGCCGTTTGGCGATCAACGGCAAAGGCGACTCTGGGATTTGAAGCTTTCGCCCCAAGTTGACGACCTTCTTGTTCAAGTTGCCGATCGCGCGAACAGACTTTTTGTCATGCCCAGCCTGGAGGATCGAAAGCTCTCGGTCCATAGAGCATTGCAACCACGTATCGATCTGCCCCGAGCACCGCCCGCGGCGAATCATTCGACAATCGAAGACCGCGGCTCCACCCTGCACGCTCTCTCGCCTCACGCTGGAGCACGCAGCAGCAGACCTTTCATCCCGGACTCAATTCGTTGCCGACGGGATCAATTCGAGGCCCTCAGGTTTCGTCCGCAAAAGCCCATGAACTTCTTGGTAGATCCTGGAGCGCACTCGATCGGCACGAGGATTCCTCGAAAGCTTTCGAGGAAGCAGCGCGCCTCCAGCCCGATGATTGCAAATTCTACTATCGTTGGCGGCATCCTCGCCAAGATAAACAAGAAATCGCCATCTCATCATATCGAACATTGCCACACGCTCGAATCTTCGCGTCGACCTCTTCTGCTGAAGAGGCTTGGAACGGATACTACACTCAAACAGCAGAAACAATTTGCAGATGCCGCCAGCATTTTGGAAGTGCACTGATATCGATCGCATAAATCCAACTGAATGGTGGATTTTACCGCCACTTGCATGCGGAATCTCTGGGTGACAACAGCGGAGTTAGATCAACCATCGAATATCACTGCCTCTGATGCCGGACAACGATTCTCGATTTCTGGTAAGTATTCTGATGAAGTGCGACATATCGATATTATCATCCGAAGCGAATCCTGCTGATAACCTCTGACATTTCGGCAGAGAAAGCACGTTCAAAATACATAACCTTAAGTGGCCAGATGGACAACCAGCCTGAGCTGCACACAGGTCCGCACTTGAAAGCTGTTGTCGACAGGCAACTGTTTCTGCAAAATGCGTTGAGGCAGCAATCGATCAAAGCCTATAGGCCATTGAAATCTATCGAACGCTTACGGTAGAGCTGCGCGCTTCAATATCGAGCTCATGGCTCGCGCCCATGTAACGGTAAAGTCAACGTGGACAGATTCCGGTCAATTCAGAGAAGCATTCAGGTTTGCCGAAGAGGACTGACGCAGTGTCCTGACAGCGCAGCACTTCACGCCGCATAGGGGCGGGCTACCCTGACGTTCTGGCGACATCAACTGCGGCGGAAAATGTATCGAGAAGCGCTGCGACGCGATGCCCAAAAAAGGCAATGGTGGATTGGGCTAAGCCATTGCCTTCGACAGCAAGGCGACATATCCGGAACCATTGATGCCCTAGAGTTCAGCGCGACGGAATCAAGCAGCTTTTCCTCCAAGCACTGAAAATGCCGCAGGGAAGCTCTCGAGACAACTTCAGAGGGACTACGAAGCGCGTCCGCTACTTACTATGATGATATTTATGACGATCGAATCTTATCACGCTCCAGCGAGGAAAGCATATATCTGACCGTTTGGAAGGTCGTGAAGCGGGACTTCATAGCGCGCGAAGGCCTCGATCGCAGACCAATGATGGTCGGTGCCAACATAGTGCCCTGCTTCAAGATACTGAATCAGCCAAATCCCCAGCCGCCCTGCCCCACAGCCAAAGTCCAACACGTGGTCGGAGGCCTTCAATCCCATTTCCACGAGAAAATCGTAGTAGGTTCGGCCAACTGCCCACGGCCGGCCGTAAAATCGGTGATGCTCCTCGTCAAGGTAGGTCCGATAGGTAGACTTTGGCTTTCGTGGCTTCCCGTCTCTCAGATCGCGCCAGCCTTGATCGCCGATGAGCGAGGGATCCCAGACCTCCGGCTCGACGGTCCGCAGGCGACCACCGGAAGGATCAGGTGGAATCTCGTGCTGTGGAGTTTCACTCATCATGAGGCTCGCTGACTGGGTCCCGACAGCCCCACTTTGGAGCCCGGCGGAGAATGTTAATCGATGGATGATTGCGGCGCCAGCCGCACTGCGGCCCGAAGCGGGCACGCGTCGCCGGTTGGCCTCTCTTGGCCCGACATCATGGCGATGACAGGTCGCGGCCTTTCCAGACGTCGCGCAACAGCGACCAATCTACGGGACACCACTTCTCGACCTTTTCCGCAGGCCGATCGAGGTCGTCCCCCTACCCCCTCGCCACCGAATAGATGTTCAGCGAGCGCGTGCCGCTGCGACAGTAGGCGAGGACGGGGGCGGGGAGCTTGGCGAGGGCGGCGCGGAAGGCGTCGACATCCACCGCCGTCATGCGGCCGCTGACGACGGGCACATAGACCGCCTCGAGGCCAGCCGCCTTCGCCGCCTCGGCGATGTCGCGAAAGCTCGGTTGCCCGGCCTGCTCGCCGTCGGGCCGGTTGCAGATGAGCGAGCGAAAACCCTGGGCGGCCAGATCGGCGACATCCGACACCGAGATTTGACCGCTGACCGAAAAATCTGGCGTAACTTTGCTGGTATTGACCATGCGGGTGCTTCAGCCTCATCTGCTCATGTCGTTGCGGCGGCCATCCGGCCGCTCGCGCCCGCCGCTCCTCTCAAGGCCCGCCCCTCAAAGCTTGTCGAGCGGCACCTTCAGATAGCGGGTTCCGTTGTCCTCGGGCTCGGGCAGACGCCCAGCCTGAATGTTGACCTGGATAGAAGGGATGATGAGGCGCGGCATAGAGAGCGTCTTGTCGCGGGCGGTTCGCATGGCGACGAACTCGTCCTCGCCGATGCCGTCGCGGACGTGGATGTTCTCTCGTCGCTCCTCGGCAACGGTCGATTCCCAGCGGATGTCGCGGCCGTTCGGCGCATAGTCGTGACACATGAAGAGCCGTGTCTCCTCGGGCAGGCTCAGCACCTTCATGATCGACTGGTACAGCTCACGGGCGTCGCCACCCGGAAAGTCGGCGCGGGCCGTTCCGCCATCCGGCATGAAGAGTGTGTCGCCGACGAAGGCCGCATCACCGATGACATGCGTCATGCAGGCCGGCGTATGTCCGGGCGTGTGCATGACCCGCGCCTCGAGACCGCCGATCCGATAGGTGTCGCCGTCCTTGAAGAGCCGGTCGAACTGGCTGCCGTCGCGCTGGAACTCGGTTCCGGCGTTGAAGATCTTGCCGAAGACCTCCTGCACCACCGTGATGCGCTCGCCGATGCCGATCCGGCCGCCGAGCTTCTGCTGCAGATAGGGGGCCGCGGAGAGGTGATCGGCATGGGCGTGGGTCTCGATGAGCCATTCGACCTCGAGCTTCTCGGCCAGACAATGGGCGACGATTCGGTCGGCGGAGGTGAAGGCGAGGCGACCCGCGGCATAGTCGATATCGAGCACGGAATCGATGACGGCCGCGCTCCGAGAGCCCGGGTCCCTGACGACATAGCTGATGGTGTTGGTCTCGGCATCGAAAAAACCGGTGACCTCGGGCTTCGTCATCTCGTGCCTGCCCACCTCGAAACCTGACATTTCTGCCTCCTTTGTCTCCCGAGATATGCGGGCCCTGAGACGCTGGTGCAATGGGGCAGCACGTCACCCAGGTCTACATCGGAAGCAGCCGTCGGCCCCGTCAGACGAGTGGAAGATCAAAAGCCTCAGCCACCGCCCCGGAGCGCCGCCGATGCGGCCGCTCGAAGCGGCGCGATATTCGCGGCATAGGCTTGGCGTGAGCCGCCTTTGAAGACGGCGGTTCCCGCCACCAGCACATTGGCGCCGGCCTCGGCGACGGCGCCGGCGGTCTCGGCCGTGATGCCGCCATCCACCTCGATGTCGATCGGGCGATCGCCGATCATGGCCTTGAGCCGCCTGATCTTGTCCAGCATCGCCGGAATGAAGGCCTGACCTCCAAAGCCCGGATTGACGGTCATGACGAGCACGAGGTCGAGCCGGTCGAGCACATGCGCGATGGCGGCCTCGGGTGTGGCCGGATTGAGCGCTGCGCCGGCCCTCTTCCCCAGCGCCCGGATCGCCTGAAGCGAGCGGTCGAGGTGCGGGCCGGCCTCGGCATGAACGGTAATGATGTCGGCGCCAGCATCGGCGAAGGCGGCCAGGTAGGGGTCGGCCGGCGTGATCATCAGATGCACGTCGAAGGGCTTCCCCGAGGCCCTGCGAATGGCCTTGATGATTGGCGGTCCGAAAGTGATGTTGGGCACGAAATGTCCATCCATCACGTCGAGATGAATCCAGTCGGCGCCGGCCGCATCGACGGCCTCCACCTCGGCGCCGAGCCGTGCGAAGTCGGCCGATAGGATCGACGGTGCTATGGCGATCGGCTTCGTCATCGGCTGGGGCTCCGCGGCTTGACCCGGGTCTGTCCCTCACATGGGACGGATGCCGATCCGGGTCAAGCCGTCGCGCCGCCGCGCCCCCACGTCAGCTCGAGATTCGAAGTGAGTTCAAGTCCAAACCGATCGCCTCGAAGACCTTGATGAGCTCCCCGGTGGAGCTTGCCTCGAAATATTTATCGGACTCGCTGGCACAACTCCTGAGCAGGGCGCGCGCTGCCGGTTGCGTATCCATGTTGTAGGCCACACTGTAGATCGTCACGCCATCGCTGCGGGCATTCTGGCAGGCCGACTGCGTCTGATCGTTCATCGCCGAGGTGAAGCCAGACGACGTCCTCGGATTCGCATTGAGGCGCCCGGTCACCGCATAGCCCCAGCCCGAGTAATATGATTGATTGTGATTGCTCAAAGCATTGAGAGTGTTGGCGCCATCCGACATGACGATGAGCACCTTCAGATTGTTGGGCGAGTTCTTGGGCAATCCTTCGGTGAAGGGCTCTTGCGGCGACAGCACGCGCCAACCCCACATCACACCCTCGCCGATGTTGGTATAGCCCTGAGCAATAAGATCATCGATGGCATTGTCGACCGTGTTGCGATCATTCGTCAGAGGGGTGATCGGACGGCTGTCGCACATGTGATTGGGGCCGCTGATCGTCGCCCCCGACAATCCCTCGGTCACACTCGCGTTGTCGTACTTGCACAGCCTGGTCTGTGCCACGGCCGGGTCGAGCGTCGCCGTCCGGTATTGCAGGCAGGTGCCGCGCCAGTCCCGCCTAACGCAGGTCGACGCCTGCTTTGCGCAGCTACCGCCATCGTCCGCCAGATAGCTGTTGTAGTAGCGGTTCCCGTTCGAGTTCCCTGTGTCCGGCTCGTCAGGAGCAAAGGCGGGAACAAAGAGGCTGTCGGGCTCTGAGACGTCCGGCTCGGAGTCGGTGGTTGCAAATGCGCCAGGGCGAACCTCAACACAACCTGCCCAACTCACGTTTCGCATACGACTGAATAACTCAAACCGGGACACATGCTCATCCATGTTCTCGAAGTGAGATGACGATCGGCCGTCGCTGTCGATCCATTGCTCATTCGCATTTTGCGGGCCCACATTGACCAGAGCGGCAAAGGGTATGACCCCAATCTTCACGTTCTTGGACGTGCTTTTGTCGCCGAAGAGGGAGCCTACGAGCGAATGAGCGGCAGATTTCAGTCCTTCGATGTGCGTTCCTTTCATCGAGCCGGAACCGTCCAGCACCAAGGCCACCTCGAATGAACCACCATTCGTACTGACGATAGCCTCGGCATCGAGCGGCAACTCATTGATGCCGGCGATCCGCAGAAAGCTCGTCTGCAGTGTCGTCGCCGCAGCGAGCGTGACGACACCCGAGTCCGTGTCGACATCTACATTGGTCAGCTCGGCCGCAGCACCATCCGGCAGATTGGCCAGAAACACCTCTCTGGCCTTGACCTCGGCATCCTCTTTCTCTCCCCCGGTCTCGAGCTCCCGTCCGGCAGCGAGTGCCGCCGAGTCGAGCGCGTCTTGCATCCCTTCTCGAACCATGAAGGCTTTGCCGAAGTCCACCGAAGCTCCGAGAAACATCACCATGATCACAATGATTCCGCCGAACATCACACCGATCGAGCCATCCTGGCTTCGGGCGAAGCGCTTGGATTTTGCGACCGCCGCACTCAGTGCTCGGGTGATGGATCTCGGGCGGATGGGAGCGTCACTCATGTCGCGCGTCCTGGTGAGCAAGCATTAACGGCCGACGAGCAACTTTCAGAGAATTCGCGGCCAATTTGCTCACTCTTACGATAGACACGTTTTCTTCACGTAAAGCCCAGGGCTGCAAACAGTCGAAAATTTCGGGAAAATTTTAGTCATTCGAGCACGACGGCCCTCAAGGGCAGAATTCCGCGACGTGCCATGCACGTCTTGCCGGGCGGCAAAACTTGTCCGCAACAAGTGAGATCTGATTTGCTCGGCGGATTTGCCCGTCTAACAGTTCCCGGGCGGCTTTCACAACCCAAGTTGCACGGGCCCGTCTAGCCCCCCGCCTTGGCGAGCTTCGTTTCGCCCTTGGTATCGGCCAACGCCTTCAAATAGGTGACATTGGCCTCGGCAATCTCGGGCGAGGCGTCAGCGACCGCCACCTTTTTGCTCTCCTCGAACTTGCCCTGCAGACCGAGCACGAGGGCCAGGTTCTGCCGGGTCCGAGCCGGAGCTCCAGGATTGACACTGGCCCGGCGCAGCAGATCCTCGGCCATCTTGGGATTCCCCTCAAGCGCATAGACGAAGGCCAGGTTGTTGAGGAGCGCCGGCTGCTCCGGCGCAAGCTCGAGCCCCTTCTGCAGAGCGGTTTTGGCGCCGGCAAGATCGCCTTTCTCAGCGAGAACGACTCCCTTGGCGGACAAAAGACGCCAGTCGTTGACACCAGCGGCTTCTGCTCCGGCCAAGGCCTTCTCGGCATCATCCGCGCGGCCATTGGCAATGGCCAGACGGCTGTAGGTCGTCACGACATCGGGATTGGCCGGCTCGGCGGCCAGTGCCAGCGACGCCGCGGAAAATGCCTTCTTACGATCGCCCTGCTTCTCCAGCACCATGGCCTGCGTGATGCTTTGTCCGGTCGGCGCGGCCGTGTTGCTATCCGGAGCCAAAGCGCTGGTCGTGAGGAAATCGCCGGAACCCGTCTCGGCGCAGCCCGCCAATAGCAGGGACGCCGCCGCACAGGCAAGAACCGCCGCTGATGATCTCTTGATGTGCCGCATCTCGCGTATCTCCCATCTCGCCGGAAGCCATGACACCAGCCGCCAGCCTTGCTGACACGCAACGAACGCAACATCTCCTCGAGCGCTACTGCCCGGTCGTCGACACATTCGCCTTCTGCTCGACCTCGGTGGTGGTCGCATCCGTTGCTTCGCCGCCGACATATTTCCGCCAGACCACGTCGCGGCGGTCGCTCGACCGAGCGGTTGTGCGGCGCGGGCCGATCAAGTCGTTCGGATTATCGACCATCATGGCGAGGTTTCGGCTCTGCGCGCAGCCGAAGTTCCAGTAAGGAACATTCTCCCTGCTCTCCGACAGATTTTCGGGCCAGTATCCGCACTCGGGCGGATGCGCGACATAGCCGGTCTCGAAGGCCATCGTTATGCTGCCGCCATCACCATACTGCCCTGCCGGCACATACCTCACGGCGCGCGCCGGCACCGCCTCGTTGGCGAGAAGCGCTTGCACCTGGGATTCAGCCAGGCTACCGCGCGCGTGCTCGGGCACATCGATGACCAGCGCCGTCGCACCCTGGAGCCGGTAGCGACGAAAGAACCGACGGGCATCGTCCGCCTGCTGCCGCGACAAGCCCTGTCGCTCGTCCCCCAACTCGAGCGACAACTGATAAGGACGGACACCGACCGCGATCGGGTGGTTGACCATGGGGTCGATCGTCGACCAACCGGCGACCGGAGCGCCGTCGACGTCGTCCCGGCAGGCAGACAACCCGCCCGTCGACACAGCAACAAGCGCTGCAAGCGCTATCGCCCTGGCCGACCTGCCCCAATTCCGTGTGCGAAAATCCGACATTTCGTCCTCTCAGCCGTCCGCCTATTCGATGATGAACCCGATATCCCCCTGGAAGCGCCCGGCGGGAGGCGATGCGGGATCGCCGTAGACCCGGTTGAGGCGACCCATCAGCGTGCCCTCGAGGTTGGCGTCCGGCATGAAGCCATCATCGGGACGCGCGAGCGCCTCCCGGGCCGTCGGTCTCACCACATAGGGTGTGACGATGACGACGAGCTCGGTTTCCCGTTTGCGATAGTCCTTGCTGCGAAAGAGCTTGCCGAGGATCGGAATATCCTTCAGGCCCGGAATACCGTCGATGTTCTGGTTGAGGTTGTCCGACAGCAAGCCGGCCATGACCAGCGAGCCGCCGCTCGGCATCTCGACCGTCGTCGAGGCCCGGCGCACGCTGAGGCTCGGAATCGAGATGGTATCGAGCGTGATGGCGCCCTCCGTCGAAATCTCGCTCACCTCCGTTGCGATCTTCATGCTGATACGGCCCGCGTCGAGCACGACGGGAGTGAAAGAAAGTCCGACGCCGAACGGCTTCCACTGCACTGAGATGGTGCCCTTGTCCTGAGCGACGGGAATGGGGAACTCGCCGCCAGCGAGGAAGCTCGCCGTCTCGCCGGAGATCGCCGTCAGCTTCGGCTCGGCGAGTGTTTTCATGACACCGCTCCGCTCGAAGGCCTGGACGGTGCGCGTGAGGCAGTCGATGGAGCTCAACCCGCTGAGCGTCGTCGGCGGCACCATGGCGCTCACGGCGCCGGGGATAATGCACGATCCGATATCGTCGCCGACCACCCCGAACAGGAACGAGTCCCGACCGATGCCGCTCGACACCGGGAATCCATTGTTGGTCGCACCACCGATCGCGGCGTCTCCGACATGCGCGCCGTTCCAGTTGACGCCGAGCCGCTTCACCTCCTCGCGGTGCATCTCGGCGACGGTCACCTGGAGCATCACCTGCTCCTCGGCCTTCACCTCGATCATGTTGATGAGCTTCTTGCCCGTCGGCAGGAAGCTCGAGGCGATCTCGGCGGCCCTGGTGGCGTCGACGGGCCGGGACAGAGAGCCTCTCAGCACCAAGTTCTCATTCGCTGATTCGACCGTGACGCCGGCACCCGGGAACATGCGCTCCAACATCGTCCTGAGCGGACCGTAGTCGAATTCGACGATGACCTCGAGCGTCATAAGCCGCTCGCCCTGCTCGTCGAACAGCAGGGCATTGGCCTGGCCGACCTTGCGTCCAATCAGAATGACGCGGTTCGTCGTCTGGACCACCGCATCGAGAATGTCAGGATTGGAGACGACGACATTGCCGAGACGAACGGGCACCTCGACGATCATCGACTTGTCCATGCCGAGCCGCACGGCCTGGCCAATGGGAAACGTCGTCTCCGGGGAAACGATCAGCGTGGATTTGTGAACGATCGTCTCTTGTGCTGCCGCAGACCGGAAACCGCCGTCCAACGCCCACAGCGCCGGCGCGACCCCGGCGAGCGACGCAAGCAACAGCCGACCAAGCAACCTCAACATGCAAACCCCACCCCGCAACGCTCCACGCACGAGCGTACGACTTGCTGGACATCGATACCGAAAGCACGGTGCGGCCCAACGGGGCGGACTTGAGACATCGTCCGACTGACACACTCGTCACCGTGGCCTGTACGTTAGTCTGATTCAGCGGCCGGCAAGACTATTGCGCTCCGGCTGTCCCCAGTTCTTGCCAATCGGTGGATAAGATCGCCGTGCGCGTGCTGCGATCACGCCGGCGCCGTCGGCTCTATCCCTTGACTCAACACGGATTCCGGGACGCTCACGGTGGCGAGACCTGATGATATCGTGTGCATTGCGACGAATGGAACACCGAGCCGAGCCTCCGGATTCCGCCTCCCGCCGCGCTCATTGCTGCCGCGCGGCAACAGGTGCGACAACCGTACCTCGCGCGACGGGAGCTCGCGCTCATCGCACAGCGCACCGCGCGATTCGGGGCGTCGGTAGAGTCTGAGCGACGGAACTCGCTTCAGAGCATCTTCTGGATGGCGTTCGGGTCTGGAATCTCGATCTCAGGCGCGCCCGTCACCGGCACGGTCTGAAATTTGCCGTTGATCGCCGCCGCCCAGGCTTTCGCGCGGTCGGTCAGCTTGCGGTCGTCGGTCTGCATGCGGCCTCGGGAGACGAGGATTCCCATATCGGCACCATAGTAGCGGTAGTCGCCGCCGGTATAGACGCGCAGATAGAACGCCTCGTCCTCGTCCGAGACCAGAAACCAGTCGATGGACTTGCGGACGAGCGAGATCTCGCCCTGGGCATCCATGCGCCAGATGCCGGAGGCCGGAGCCTTCGAGATCAGCGACACCTCGTCCTTCGGATACTTGAGGATGAGCTGGCTCCAATTGTCGAACTCGCTCCAACGTTCCTGGATCCGCGGAATGTCCGCCTCGAAGTCGATGTCCATGAACTCCAGCATATGGAACAAGAAGATCGGGCAGCCCCCGTAGGTGGACGTGATGAGGTTGGTCAGCGGGGAAGCCCCCGAGATGCGCGGATTGATCTCGCCGAGGTAAACCTCGCGCGTATCGGTATCGATCAGGAAGTCCATGCAGAAGGCGCCTTTGTAGCCGACCTCGTAGAGGCGCTTGCCGAGCCTCTGCGCCATCTTGAGGACGGCTCGTCGCTCCTTACCGTAGCCGGTGGTGAAGGCGTCGTTGCCGCACCAGCCGCCCTTGTAAGGGGTCAGCTCGTCGAAACCGGTGATGTCGAGCTGCATCGGCCCGACGAGGGTGCCATGGCGCGTCGCCACAGCTTCGACTGTGCCGGGAAGATGATTGATGCGCTTCATCACCTTGAGCTGTTCGCCGACGAGCTTATCCGACCACTTCCGCCAATCGGCCTCCGACTTGATGAAGAAGGTCGTGCGACCCGAGTCGCCGTAGGGGAGCTGCACGACGAGATCGTTGCCGAGCTTCGCCTTGGACGCGAGCTTCTTGAGCCCCGAATAACTCTTGGCGTGGCCGAGCACGTTGGGTGCGCTGGCGATGCCGGCCTGGTTGCCGAGCTCCGTCGTGACGATCTTGGAATCGATGTGCGACCTGAGCTTCGCCGGCGGCAGGGCCACCTCGCAACCGATCTCCCGGGCGAGCTGCTCGCTCTCCTCGTCGAACATCACCATCAGGATCTTGCCAGGACCGCGCTCCTTGATGCGCTTCCTTACCTCCTTGTGACGGAGCAGGTAGTTGTTGACGTCCTCGATCGACTTGAACTCGTGCGGCCCGTGCTCGCGCGGCACCGTCACCTTCGGATGCGTGCCGTCGAATGAGTCGAAATAGTTGATGTACTCGAATTTGTTGATCCATCGGCCGAGCCCCAGGAGATTGAACGGGGTCGGCGACACGAAATAGATCGGCGTCTGGTTCTTGCGGAAGAACTTGTAGATCTCCGACAGCGTTTTGAGTTTCGGTCGTTTGGCTGATCTCATGGCATTCCCCAAAAAAATCCGCCCAGCAATCGGTGGCGATTTCACCTCATGATGGCCGAGTTTGCTTGCGCTGAGAAGCAAGCCGTGCGAAGGCGCGCGCACATGGTTAGCGGAGGAGGCGGGCGTGGTTCGAAGCATCGGCCGGGTCATCTGGGTGGCTCTGGCGCTCGTCATTGCCGTGCTGGCCGGAGCCGTCGTGCTGGGGTTCGTCGGGCTCGAGAGGTTCACGGCGGCGATGCACGACGCCGAGCCGTCGAGCCCGCTCAACCAATGGATGGATTTGGCCGACGTGCTGCTCCGCGTGACCGAGTGGGGGGCGGCGCTGTCGATCTTGCCGGCGGTTGTCGCGGTCGTCATCGGTGAGCTCGCACGCATCCGGTCGCTGGTCTATTGGGTCGCGGCCGGTGGCGTGGCGGCGGTCGCCATGCCCATCCTGCACGGCCTCGCAGCCCCAGACCCCAGCCTGGCGGTTCCGGCCACGGCCCTCATGCAAATTCTCGCTACCGCCGGCTTTGCGGCCGGGATCGTCTACTGGGCGCTCGCCGGCCGTTCCTCCTGACGCGCCCGTGCGTTGCACAAATTAATGTTGCATTGCACAAATCACTGTAGGACTATGGACGGCATCCGATGCCCGAATTCTTGGAGCAGCATATGTCTGCCGTTTCGACCGACATTTTCCATGCCTGGACCGACCTGGCATTCGCAGGCTTCCGGGCCTATGCCAACCTGATGCAGGCGGGACTCGAGACCGCAGGTCGAGTGATCGAGGCGACACCGTCCTTTCCTGCCCCGGCCATCCGGCGCAATCGGCCAACCGAGGTCTGGCCGGCTGCCGGAAGCTTCGGCGGTGCGAACGCCGTCGCCGTCTGGTCCGAGGCGGCCAGTGCGATGATGGGGCTTGGAGGGCGACCGCGCGACCGTCAGCTTGCGGACGCCTTCAATCCCTTTGCCTGGCTGACGCCTGCCAGGCCATCGCCGTTCTTCCTCTGGATGGGACCGATGACGATGGCACCGACGCTGCTCTGGCAGATGCCGCGGAGCCCGGTCGGCTGGCCCATGTCGCCCTGGAGCCATGCCGGCTGGCCGATGTCGGCCAACCCCTTCGACCCGTTCGGCATGACGGGCATGATGAAGCCGATGCTCGAGGCCATGGTGCCGGCCGGCCAGCGATCGTTCAGGTTCCACTGAGGCGGGCCGCGGCACGCCGGAATTGGGCGGTTCTCCCCTTGTGAAAGGCGCCGGGGACCGGCTATCTCACGCCCGAGCGGCGTCGTGCAGCTTCGAACAGAACCGTCTCGCGTCAGGACATCCCCATGGCCAAATCCAAATCGATCAAGAAGGTGGTGCTCGCCTACTCCGGCGGCCTCGACACCTCCATCATTCTGAAGTGGTTGCAGACGGAATACGGCGCCGAGGTCGTGACCTTCACCGCCGATCTCGGCCAGGGCGGCGAGCTCGAGCCTGCGCGCCAAAAAGCCGAGATGCTCGGCATCAAGAAGAAGAACATCTACGTCGAGGACGTCCGCGAGGAGTTCGTGCGCGACTTCGTCTTTCCGATGTTCCGCGCCAACGCGCTCTACGAGGGCGTCTATCTGCTCGGCACTTCGATCGCGCGACCGCTGATCGCCAAGCGGCTGATCGAGATTGCCCGCGCGACCGGTGCCGACGCGGTCGCCCACGGCGCGACCGGCAAAGGCAACGACCAGGTCCGCTTCGAGCTGACGGCCTATGCCTTGAACCCCGACATCAAGATCGTCGCCCCCTGGCGCGAATGGCAGTTCAAGAGCCGGGAGCAGCTCATCGACTTCGCCGAGAAGCACCAGATCCCGATCGCCAAGGACAAGCGTGGCGAGGCGCCTTTCTCCGTCGACGCCAACCTGCTGCACTCCTCCTCGGAAGGTAAAGTGCTCGAGGATCCGGACGTCGAGCCGCCGTCCTACGTGTTCCAGCGCACGATCGCACCCGAAGATGCGCCCGACACACCGACCGTCATCCGCATCGGCTTCGAAAAGGGCGATGCCGTCTCTATCGACGGCAAGCGACTCTCTCCGGCGACGCTGCTGACCAGGCTCAACGAGCTCGGTCACGACAACGGCATCGGCCGCATCGACCTCGTCGAGAACCGCTTCGTCGGCATGAAGTCGCGCGGCATCTACGAGACGCCCGGCGGCACGATCCTCCATGCGGCACATCGCGCGATCGAGTCACTCACCCTCGATCGCGGCGCGGCGCATCTCAAGGACGAGCTGATGCCGCGCTATGCCGAGCTTGTCTACTATGGCTTCTGGTACGCGCCCGAGCGCGAGATGCTGCAGGCCCTTATCGACAAGAGCCAGGAGCATGTCGAGGGCGAGGTCCGTCTCAAGCTCTACAAGGGCAATGTCATCATTGTCGGCCGGAAGAGCCCGAAGTCCCTCTACTCCAATCAGCTCGTCACCTTCGAGGACGACCGCGGCGCCTATGACCAGAAGGACGCCGAGGGGTTCATCCGGCTGAATGCGTTGCGACTTAGGACGTTGGGCAAGCGAGAGCGGTAGAACTCACGCCTCCACCATCCGCCCCGCCGGGATCTTGAACTTGAGAGGCTTGGCCCCCGAGGCCGGGTTGGCGGCGGGCGGGGTGTAGGGCTCGGAACGGACGTTGATGCCGTCGAGCTTCCAGCCCGTGCCCTCGCGAACATGCACGAGCTGGAACATCAGCAGGCCGTCGGGAAGCTCGTAGAAGCCCTGAACCTCGAGGGCGCCGGCCGTGTTGATGAGGGGCGAGGCGACGAAGATCGGGCTCTTGCCAGCCAGCGGATCGCCCGTCACCGTCACCGCGAAGAACTGCTTGAACGCGTCGTTGACCTGGGCCGGGGTGTAGCTTTTCCGGAAGTTGAGCGAGGCAACCTGACCGAGGACGCGAAAGTCCTTCTGCCGGACACCCTCGAGGAAGACGCGCATGGTCGTGTCCGCAAGCTCGATGGCGATTGTCTCGAGCTGAGCGCCGGCCGGGCGGACCATGGCCGGGCTTTGAGTGTTTAGGCCCTGTGAGGCGTTGGCTGCCGACGCCGTTCCAACGACCGGGACGGCGACGGCGATGCCGGCGGCGAGGGCGATCAGCGATACGAGCGTCTTCATGGCGGCCTCCCTTATCTTACCTCGGGTCATTGGGGCCTTTCCGGCTTCTCTTGACCCAGGATTTGGTAAGTTGCTGCTTCACCGCCTGTTTCCCCGGTAACGCCGCTTCGATTTTCTTACGCCTAAGCCCCCTCGTGCCGACCGCAATCGCTCCGGTTGCGGCCTGTCGCATTGCATTTTGCCACGTGCAATCCCAACTAACGTCCGAAGCTGAACCGAGACCCGGGCGGCCCGAGGGGGCCAGGGCGGCCGGACGGGCTCGCGGATTGGGGCGACCATGGAATTCATAGATGCGGCGGTCGAGCTGCCATGGCTCGGTATGCCGGTGTGGATTTGGCTGAGTTTCGTCGGCGTCGTCGTCGGCCTGCTGGCCTTCGATCTGGGCGTGCTGCACGGCAAGCCACATGAGGTCACCGTCCGTGAGAGCGCCATTCTCTCGGCCTTCTTCATCTGCATGGGCTGGGTGTTCTCGGTCATCGTCGCCTATATCTACTATCAGGCCGATCCTGCGACGCTGAGCGACCCACAGCTTGCCGCATTGTCCGATCCGCTGACACGCGCCTGGCACGCCGCCCAGCTCTTCATCACCGGCCTGCTCGTGGAGCAGAGCCTGTCGATCGACAACATCTTCGTCATCTCGCTCGTCTTCAGCTATTTCGCGGTGCCGCGCCGCTACCAGCACCGGGTACTGTTCTGGGGCATCCTTGGTGTCATTATCATGCGCGGCCTCATGATCGCCGGCGGCGCCGTGCTACTCGAGCGTTTCCACTGGGTGCTCTACGTTTTCGGCGCCTTCCTGCTGTTCACCGGCCTCAAGATGCTTCTGGTCGTCGGTGAGGAGCCAGACATCGCAAACAACGTCATCCTCAAATTCCTGAAGAAGCGCATGCGGGTGACCGACCAGCTGCACGACGAGCACTTCTTCGTCATGGCACCGGACAAGAAGACGGGGAAGCTGGTCCGCCACGCGACGCCTCTCTTCCTGGCACTGGCCGTGATCGAATTCATCGACCTGGTCTTTGCGGTCGATTCGGTCCCGGCGGTATTCGCGATCACGCAGGAGCCATTCATCGTCTATACGTCGAACATCTTTGCGATCCTCGGGCTCCGATCGCTCTACTTCGCCCTCGCCGCGATGGTGCATCGCTTCCACTATCTCAAATACGCATTGGCACTCGTGTTGGTCTTCATCGGTGCGAAAATCTTCCTGTCGGGCTGGATCGGCAAGTTCCCCTCGGAGCTGAGTCTCGGCATTACGTTGGCGCTCCTGGCCGGCGGCGTTCTGTTCTCGCTCTGGAAGACAAAGGCCGACGCAGGCCACACCTCGGTCGATTCGGCTGGTCACTAGCAAGAGAAGGCATGCCGGTGCCGCTTCAAAATCGCGTGGCGCCGACCGGAGCCCTGGAGGCCGTCGAAGCCCGGGGCCTCATGATGGGCAATCGCGGCGGACAATTCCATCGGCCCGAGGGCAGGCTCGGACTTCGCCGCTGGGCGAGCAGGGCCTGGATCGCCTGCCGCCTCGAATGGAAGGGCCGGCACGAGGACATTTGGGCTGACCGGCACTATACGCAGCTGTTCTTTCTCGACGAGGCGACCGCTCTGGCCGCCGGGCATCGCCCCTGCGCCTTGTGCCGCCGGGCCGACTTCAACCGCTTTGCCGCTCTGTGGGGAGCGGTCGAAGGCCAGAACGAGGCCCCCAGGGTGGCGACCATGGACGATGTGTTGCATCGTCAGCGTTGGGCCAGCCGAGGCCGGTCGAGCGAGGCACCCGTCGCAGCCTCGAGCCTCCCCGACGGCAGCATGCTGCTCGTCGGCGAGGTGCCGCATCTCGTGATGAACGATCGGATCTGGCGCTGGACGTTCGAGGGCTATTGCTCCGAGCACCTGCCGGCCGCGGAGATAGAGGGCACGCCCATCACGCCACCGGCGATCAGACGGGTTCTCGCCGCCGGCTATCGGCCCATGCTGCACCCGAGCACGGGGCCCCGAGCAGGGTCAGGCGAAGTGGGGATTGGCTCGCTTACGCCGCGTTAGTGGTGGGCACGCCGCGGCGGTGGTGATGGGGCGAAGCTTCGCTCGTCCTGCAACATGGCATAGGCGAGGTTGAGCCGGCGGGCGATGGCGGCGACATAATCGGCCATCTCCGGCGGCAGTTCGGTAGCCGCGAAACGATCGGGATGGTACGCCTTGGCCAGCCGGTGATAGGACGATTTGATCTCGTCCAGGCTGGCGCCGCGCTCGACGCGCAGGACATCGTAGGCATCGAAGCCTTCGATTTGCCGAAGCCCCCTCTCGAGCTGGTCGGCGCGGGGAGCCTCGAAGCTCGTCACAGTGGCGATCCGAGCCTTGGATAGCAGCGTCTTGTCACCAGAGACGGAATGGAACTCGAGGAAAGTGCCGGATCCGTTGAGCTCGTCAGCCAACGATTTCGTAACCGAAATGAAAATCTTCCCTTTGAGGACGCTGCCGTCGCTGAGGGCGACCTCGACGATGTGCCCCTTCTTTTGGGCCTCGCCCTGGTGCTCGATCCGGTTACGCTCGAACATGGGAGTCTCCTGTGCCGATCTGGGACAGCCAGGGGCCATCCGATGATCGTGCTGCAGGAAGCATGCAAAGGTGACGGGTCGGGCGCTCGCTTTAGCGCGACGGATCGAGCGTATCGATGCGTCGAGCCGGGATCGCCACCGCTCGAACGGCCGCTATAGCTCTGCGCCGTCCGTTGCCGCGTGATTGGTCTCCTCGCCGGAGGCACCGTGCCCGCGAAGCTCCGAATAGGCGAGATTGACCCGTGTCGCGACCGCGCTCAGATACTCGAACACCTCCTTCGGCAATTCGAGGCGGGCGAACCGGTCGGGATGGTACGTCTTGGCCAGGCCTAGATAGGCTTGGCGGATGGCGGTCTTGTCGGCATCCTGCTTGATCCCGAGCACCGCGTGAGCGTCGAACTGGTCGAGCATGCCGACCTTCTTCTCGAGCTGATCGACCCTCGGGATATTGAACTCCTTCACCGACCCGATATTGGTCCGAGCGATGAACATCCGAGTGCCGTCATAACTCTCGAACTCGAGAAAGGGCTCGCCGCGGTTGAGCTCCTCCATGAGCGACTTGGTCTTGGGCACGAACAGCGTGCCGCGCAGCGTCTGGCCGTTGGCAAGCGTGATGGAAACCGAGACGGGCGTCCGGTTGTGACGCTGATAGTCGTTTTCCTTACTGAACACGCGCCGACGCTCCGCCAGCTCACGAGGAAGCTGGTCCCTGATAGTATTTTGATCTGAAGCCTACCCGCATTATCTTGAAGAAGAATTGATATCCCAACCAATTGCTAACCATTTGTAATGGATTGCGCCCGTTCGCACCGTCTATGGCGGTGGCCGGCGATCTGTGCTAGAGCGCCCCCGACCCTTAGCAATCAGAAGGCGCTCTGGCATCAAGTCCGCACTTTGTTCTCGATGAGCCGGGAGCCAGCCCGTCGGGGACACTGCGGTGTCCACGCCGCCTTCACCTCGCAAAACTTGAGCGAATGACCCTCCGCAACATCGCCATCATTGCCCATGTCGATCACGGCAAGACGACGCTGATCGACGTGCTACTCAAGCAGTCCGGTGCCTTCCGCGACAACCAGCGGGTGGCCGAGCGTGTCATGGACTCGAACGATCTCGAGCGCGAGCGCGGCATCACCATTCTCGCCAAATGTACCTCGCTGGTCTGGAAGGATGTCCGGATCAATATCGTCGACACCCCGGGGCACGCGGATTTCGGCGGCGAGGTCGAGCGGATCCTCAACATGGTCGACGGGGTGATCGTCCTGGTCGATGCTTCCGAGGGCCCCCTGCCGCAGACCAAGTTCGTGGTTTCGAAAGCGCTCAAGCGTGGCCTGAGACCGATCGTTGCCATCAACAAGATCGACCGGCCGGACGAGCGCCACAATGAGGTCGTGAACGAGGTCTTCGACCTGTTTGCCGCCCTCGACGCCAATGACGAGCAACTCGACTTCCCAATTCTATACGGCTCGGCCCGTGAAGGCTGGATGGCACTCGACCCGGCTGGCCCGAAGTCCGACATGGCGGCGCTGTTCGATCTGGTCGTTCGCCACGTCCCGGAGCCCACGATCGAGGACGGACCGTTCCGGATGCTGGCGACGACGCTCGAGTATGATTCTTATCTCGGGCGCATCCTGACGGGACGGATCTCCTCGGGCCGGGTCAAGGCCGGACAATCGGTCCGCGCGCTGCATCGCGACGGGACGACGATCGAGACGGCGCGCGTGACGAAAGTGCTGGCGTTCCGCGGCATCGAGCGGCAGGGCATCGACGCCGGCGAGGCGGGCGACATCGTCGCCATTGCCGGCCTGACACAGGCCACCGTCGCCGACACCATCGCCGATCCGGAGGTGACGGAGCCGATTCCCTCGCAACCGGTCGATCCGCCGACGCTCGCCATGCTGTTCCGCATCAACGACGGCCCGCTGGCCGGCAAGGACGGCGACAAGGTGCAGAGCCGGGTCATCCGCGAGCGGCTGATGAACGAAACCGAACGCAACGTCGCCATCCGGGTGCGCGACACGAGCGAGGCGGAGTCCTTCGAGGTCGCCGGCCGCGGCGAGCTGCAGCTCGCCATCCTGATCGAGACCATGCGGCGCGAGGGCTTCGAGATGACCGTCTCGCGGCCCAAAGTCGTCATCACCGAGGACAAGGCCACGGGGCAGAGGCTCGAGCCGATCGAGGAGGTCATCGTCGACGTCGACGAGGGGCATTCGGGCGTCGTGGTGCAGAAGCTCTCGGAGAGGAAGGGCGAGCTGATCGAGATGCGCCCCTCCGGCGGTGGCCGCCAGAGGTTGGTGCTGCGCGTGCCGACGCGCGGCCTGATCGGCTACCAATCGGAACTTCTGTCGGATACCCGCGGCACGGCGGTGATGAACCGGATCTTCCACAGCTACCAGCCCTTCAAGGGCGAGCTGCCAGGTCGGCGCACGGGCGTCCTCATCTCCAATGGCGACGGCGAGGCGGTGGCCTATGCCCTCTTCAACCTGGAGGATCGCGGCCGTCTCATGGTTGATCCGCAGACGCGCGTCTACGAGGGCATGATCGTCGGCGAGCACTCCAGAGACAACGACCTGGTCGTCAACGTGCTCACCGGCAAGAAGCTCACCAACGTCCGGGCCGCTGGCAAGGACGAGAACGTCAACCTCTCACCGCCGATGAAGCTGACCCTCGAGAAGGCGCTGGCCTACATCGCCGATGACGAGCTCGTCGAGGTGACGCCCAAATCGATCCGCCTGAGGAAGCGCTGGCTTGATCCCAACGAGAGGAAGAAGCAGGAGCGGAAGCGAGAGGCGGAGGTCGGCTAGACCTCAGCTCACTGCCTGATCCGGACAGGTCGAGGCGGCATTGGTGCGCCAGCCACGGGCGTACCACGTCTTCCGATCCTCGACGCTCCGCGTCATGCTCGGCTGGTCGAGGCCGACACCGGCGACGTAGAAATAGAAGCAGTTGTTCGACACCTGGCGCACGAGATAGCAGCCGCCGTCGATGACACCGCGATAGAAGGTGCAGAACAGCTCGCCGTCGGCGTGCCAGTCGCCGATCCAACTGCTGCCGCGCGACTCGTAGGCGAGCGAGCCGTCCGTGTGATAGGCCTCGCGCCACTTGACCCCATCGGTGAAGTCGCCTTCAAAAGTGATGCCCGACACGAGCTGGCGGATCTCGTCCTCGCCGAAGAACCCGTCCTGGTCGAGCGCTGAGGCCGCTCCGACACCGGTCGCCGCCCAACCGATCATGAACAGAACCACCAGCCATCCACGCATAACGCAACTCCATCCCGCCAGCGAATGACGACCGTACACCAGAATCCAGAGCACATTCCGACCAAGTGGACGCCGGTTGGTCGAAAGTGAGCGCCTAGAGCCAATACCCTAAGGCGCTGATCTCAGTCCATCAGATCGAAGAGCGCCCTAGGTTGCCTCGAGAACCGCGGGATCGAGTTCGCGCCGGCCCTCGAGCTCGACGGGGCCGGTCATCAGGATGTGTTCATCCTCCCGCCAGATGATATCGAGCGGGCCGCCCGGGAGCGTCACCCGCACCTTACGGCCCGTGAGCCCCTTGCGCGCCGCTGCCACCGCTGCGGCACACGCCGCCGACCCGCAGGCCCGGGTCAACCCCGCACCACGCTCCCAGACTTTCAACTCGATCGTCTCCGGCGAGGTCACCTTCGCCAGCGAGATATTCGCGCGCTCGGGGAACAGCCGGTGATGCTCTAGCATCGGTCCGACCTTGCCCAGATCGACGATATCCAGGCGATCGACCCAGAAGATGCAGTGCGGATTGCCGACATTGACCACTGACGGCGAATGCAGCAGCGGTTTGTCGATAGGACCGACCTGCAGCTCGATCTTGCGCGTGTCGTGGAAGGCCTCGACGAGCGGGATGTCCTGCCAGGCGAAACGGGGCTTTCCCATGTCGACCGTCACGCGGCCATCGGGCTCGACCCTGCAGCCGAGCAAGCCGGCGACCGTCTCGAGTACGATATCGGTCTTTCCCGTCTCGCCCTTGAGGTAGGCTGCCACGCAGCGGGTGCCGTTGCCGCAGGCCTGAGCCTCGCTGCCGTCGGTGTTGAAGATGGTCATGTAGGCCAGCGTGGACGTCGTCCGCGGCTCCGTCAGCACCATCATCTGGTCGAAGCGCAGCCCCGGCATGCTGGCGACACGGGCGGCGCCGGTACCGCGGGCTATCGTCCGTTTACCACGCAGATCGACCACGAGGATCTCATTCCCAAGGCCATTCATCTTGAGGACCGGGATGGTCATTGATCCGACCTGTAGCTCCGAATCTGCACGCTCTCGCGCCAATATGAGGCTTTCATGCTGCCGGCGCCAGGGGTTCCGGTCCACCACCGCCCTGACAGCGCTGGCACAGTCGCTGCACACGATCCTTGAGACACTACCTGCGGCCGCGAGATGAGGCCGCGCAATTGTCCGGGACGACCATGACAGACATTCTCACCAACTGGGAGCCGCGGCACGCCGCCCTCTTCGGCCAGCATACGGTTCACTTGCAGCATCGCGCGCACGAATCGGGACTCTTCAGCGACGACGCGCTCGCAAACCTGATCGAGCGCTCGCCGCGAGAGGCCTATCATGTGAACACGATGGACAACCGCTCCCACAACCCGCGCTCCCGCCGCGAAGGCGAGATTGCCGGCCTGTCGGGCCATGAAGCTCTCGAGGCGGTGCGCGCCGGTAATCTGTGGATCAACATTCAGCGACCGGGCGAGACCGAGCCGGCCTATCAGGAGCTCCTGGACGGCCTCTATCGGGAGCTCGAGAGGCGCGTCCCGGGCCTTCAGACCTACAAGCAGAAAATGACGATCCTCATCTCCTCTCCGAAAGTGACCGTCTACTATCACTCCGACATTCCGGGACAGACACTCTGGCAAGTGAGGGGCGAAAAACGGATCTACCTCTATCCGAACACGGCCCCCTTTCTCAGCCAGGAGGCGATGGAGAAGATCGTGCTCAACGAGGCGCACGAGACCGACATGCCCTATGAGCCCTGGTTCGACGACTATGCCCAGGTGGTCGATCTCAAGCCGGGCGAGATGCTGCATTGGCCCTTGAACTGCCCGCATCGCGTCATCAACGCCGATTGCCTCAACGTCTCGTTCACGACCGAGCACTGGACCGACGAGCTCCGCAACATTTACGCGGTCAACTTCGCCAACGGCATGCTGCGCAAGACGCTCGGCCTCAAGAGCCTCTCGCGTGCGACGCACGGTCCAGCGTTCCTCGCCAAGCTGGCACTCGCCGGCGCGGTCAAGGCGGCCGGCTTTCAGCAGAGACGTGAAGCGGGTTTCAGGATCGACTTCACCGTCGATCCCGCCGCACCCGACGGCATCCGTGACATTGCCGCCTACGGCTTGAGAAAATAGGGTCCGCGCCGATGGCTTGGCTCGATGTGCAGCCGGCGATGCCGACAAACGCGTGGAAGCGTCCGGCGACCATGCGACGGGCGGCCACTCGGATCGAGGTGTCGGCTGTCACCGACCGATCTGGCTTCGAGCACCTCGTCCAAGATTGGCAGGCCCTCGAGGACGCCGCCCGACAGCCGACGCTGTTTCAGAGCCATCCCTGGTGCCGGCTGGTCCTCGATCTCGAGGCCGGTCGCGACGTGTCGAGCTTCCAGCCCTGCATACTCGTTGCCCGCGAGGCCGGCCGGATCATCGGTCTCCTACCCCTGAAACGGATGGCCGGCCGCGCGGCGGTCGTCCTGACCGGGCTCGCGGAGCCATTCCAGCAGTATACCGATCTCATCCTGGCGGCCGATGCAGACGGCCCGGAGGTACTTGCCGCCATGCTTCGCTCACCGGCGGTCCGTGGTAGGGCCGATGCCATCGAGCTCCGCAAGGTTCGCGCCGACAGCGGTCTCTTTGCGGCATTGGGCACCAAGACCGCCGGCCTCGCACCGATCGACGCCGCCCCCTTCGTCGATCTCCGGCCCCACGCCGATTTCGCGAGCTATCTCAAGACCATCAACGCCAAGTCGCGAAAGAATATGCGCAATCAGCGCAACCGCTTGACGCGGCAGACCCCGCTCGAGGTCGTCACACCGAGCGCAACCGTCGAGGTCCGCGCCCTCATCCGCTCCTCCTTCGAGGGCCGGGTCGAGTGGCTTGCACGGGAAGGACTTTCCTCGCGGGCCTTTCGCGACCCGGCGTTTCCGCACCTTGTCGACCGGTTCGCGGATAGCTCCGAGACCGGCATCGAGGTGCTGGCCGTGTCGTTGAGGCACGGCGGCAGAACGATCGCCGAGCAATGGGGTTTCGTCCACAAGCGCCGCTACTACGCCTATGTCGCCTCCTGGGACCCTGCCTACGAGGAGGCGAGCCCGGGCAAGCTCATCATGGAGGAGGTGCTCAGGGTGTGCCATGCCCGCGGGGTCGGTATCGCCGATTTCCTGATGCCGGCCGCGCGCTACAAGCTGACATGGGCGGAGAGCGCCACGCCCGTCTACGACATCGTGCTGCCACTGACGCTCCGCGGGCGATTTACGGCACACCTGTGGACCGGTTGGCTCCGGCCCATCGCCAAACGAGCCGTCCTGGCACTGCCAGGCGGACTCCGGGTGTGGCTGGCGCGCGTCGCGCATCAGTCCAACTCGACCCACACCGGCTGATGGTCTGACGCCTCCGTTGTCGCATCGATCCAGCAGCGCCGAAGCCGCGGCGCCAGGTGTGACGTCACCAGCACATGATCGATATGCAGGTCGCGAGGCACGCCGCGGCATGGATCGGCGCGAAAGGTGACGCCCGCCCGTGCCTCACCCGAGAGGTGCTGCCAGGCATCGATGAGACCTTCGCCCGCGCCGGCCAGCAGTCGCATCTCCTCATCATCGGCTTCTGAATTGAAATCACCCATCAGCATGGCCGGCCGCGGCATCGGTGGGGGCGGATCGTCCGTTTGCCAGTGCCCGGGGTCGGCATCCTGGCCGGTCCAGACGCCCCCCTCCTCCGGCGCCCGGCGCATGAATTCACACAGCGCCGAGGCCTGGATCTTGCGCTCCTCGGGTGAGACGTAGCCCAGATGCACGTTATAGACACGGATGGACCCCACCGGCGCGGCGATCACCGCCTCGAGCGCACCAGTGGCAAAGTTGAAGGTCGGGCCGGTGTCGAGCTTCGGCAAGATCAGCATCCGGGAGGAAAGGATCGGCCAGCGGCTGACGATCATCTGGCCATGCTGGCGCCGCCGGTTGACGATCCGGCCCGCGGCGTCGAGCGTGCTCGCATCCACGTCGAGCGCAGGCGCATAGGTCCAATATCGGTCAGACAGCCAGCGCCCTATCAAGGCCGGCTGGTCATCCATCCGTGTCCGTCGCCAATGGCGCTCCACCTCCTGCAGAGCGATGATGTCGGCGCCCGCGACGGCATCGATGGCCCGGCGGAGATCATAGCGTCCGTCCCGGCCGAAGCCATATTGGATGTTGTAGCTAACAAGCCGCATCCGCAGGTCTCCACCCCCGCTTCGCCGGCCGATCGGGCGATGCTATAGAGCATGGCAGCGGAGCGCAGAACTCCGTGATCCAAGTACGACACTTATGTCCCGAACCCGCAATCCGTCAAATCCAGTCGCGCATGCTGCGAGCGCCATGCGATGCCCGTCGTCTCGTGCGCGGCCACTTCATTGGGAGGACTTAGAGACATGATCGTCCGGAGATCAATCCTCGCGGCGTTGCTACTCGCCGCCATGGCATCCACTGCAGTGGCCGACGAGAAACGCAAGCTCATCGTTGCAACGGAAGGCGCCTACCCGCCCTACAATTTCGTCGCCTCCGACGGCTCGCTGCAGGGCTTCGACGTGGACTTCGCCAATGCGCTCTGCGAGAAGATCGACGCCGAATGCAGCATCATCAAGCAGGACTGGGACGGTATGATTCCGGGCCTGATGGCGAAGAAGTACGATCTGATCGTCGCCTCGATGGGCATCCTGCCCGAACGCGAGGAGAAGATCGACTTCACAATTCCCTACTATCAAAGCCCGACAGCACTCATCGCCACGAAGACGGCAGGTCTCCAGGTCGGCGCCGATGGCTTTGTCGATCCTGAAAGCCTCGCCGGCAAGAAGGTCGGCGTCCAACGCGCAACCGCTTACGAGACCTTCGCACGCGAGAAGTGGCCGAAGGCCGAGGTGATGGTCTACGACTCCGCCGAGAGTGCCGATCTGGACATGACGGCCGGCCGGCTCGACGCCCGCTTCGACGACTTCATTGTCCTGCAGGGTGGCATCCTGAAGTCCGATTCGGCCGACGACTACGAGCGCATCGGAGGCATCTGGGCGGAGAAGGATTTCGGCTCCAAGGGCGAAGGCATCGGCGTCCGAAAGGGCGAGGACGAGCTGCGCGAGGCCGTCAACAAAGCGATCCTCGACATGCGCGCCGACGGAACCTACAAGGCAATCAACGACAAGTATTTCGATTTCGACATCTACGGTGAGTAGCGCCACATTGCCAGCGGCGGTCTGAGCGAACCGCCGCTGGCTAACGCGGCCGAACGATCATGAACCCAGCGGATTTGCTCGATCTCGAGGGCTATGGTCATCTGCTCATCCAGGGCGCGGCGCTGACACTGTCCGTTGGCGTTGCGGCCATGGTGGTCGCTTTGGCGCTCGGTATGGCGGGCGCCTTGGCACGGCTCTCCCAGAGCTGGCTCCTGCGCAAGGCCGGCACCGCCTACACGGTCATTGTTCGCGGCATCCCAGAGCTCGTGCTGATGCTCATCGTCTATTATGGCGGCACGGTGCTGCTGCAGAAGCTGCTCTCGCTGGGCGGCGGCGACGTGCGCGTCGATATCAATGCGTTCCTTGCCGGCACTCTCGTGCTCGGCTTCGTCTATGGGGCCTATGCCACCGAGATTTTCCGCGGCGCCTTTCAGGCCATTGCGAAAGGGCAGATCGACGCGGCCAAAGCCTACGGCATGAGCGACAGCCAGATGTTCCGCCGGGTGCAACTGCCACAGGCCTGGCGACTCGCCATTCCGGGCCTAGGCAATCTATGGCTGACGCTCCTCAAGGCCACCTCCATCACCTCCGTGATCGGCCTGACCGAGCTCGCCCGCCAGGCTGACATCATCAAGGCCCCGACCCATCGCCCCTTCACGGTCTTCTTCGCCGCCTCGCTCCTCTATCTTGCCATGACCGCGCTCTCCGATCTCGTGCGCATCCGGGTCGAGCGATGGGCCTCTGCCGGTTTCCGGAGGGGCTAGGTCATGCTTGGCGGCTTCGATCTCGCATTGGTCCTGGATAGTCTACCCGAGCTGATGGGAGGGCTCGTCACCACACTCGAGCTGAGCCTCCTGACCGTGCTCGGCGGCATTCTGCTCTCGGCACCGCTCGGCGTCCTGCGCGCATCCCCGAGCAAATGGATCGCGGGTCCGATCTGGACCTATACCTACTTCTTCCGCGGCACGCCGATGCTCATCCAGCTGTTCCTCATCTACTACGGGCTGGCGCAGTTCAAGGTGATCCGGGCCTCGGGGCTGTGGCCGGTCCTGCGGGAAGCCTATTGGTGCTGCCTCATCGCCTTCACGCTCAACACGGTGGCCTACACGGTCGAGATCGTCGCCGGTGCCCTGCGCAACGTGCCTCTCGCCGACATCGAGGCCGCCCGCTCGCTCGGCATGACGCGCTGGGGAATCCTGACCCGCATCAAGCTGCCGGTGGCACTGCGTATCCTCTTCCCCGCCTATACCAACGAGGTTATTTTCGTGCTGCAGTCGACCTCGCTTGCGAGCGTCGTCACCGTGCTCGACCTGACCGGCGTTGCGCGCATCATCATTGCCCGCACCTTCTCGCCCTATGAGCTGTTCATCGCCATCGCCTTGATCTACCTGGCGCTGACCTACCTCACAACCTGGCTGTTCCGCTTCGTCGAGCGACGGCTCTACAGGCATCTCAAGTCGCACACGACGGAGATCGCCGCGGCACCCGTGGTGCGCTAGCAGGACCTCCCGAGACCTGCTTGATTTACTTCATCGCGGACGCGTGCAAAATCACCCTCGATCGCGAGCGAGAACGCATGGGAGGATGTGATGGAAGGCGGCTGCACATGTCGGCACATTCGCTATCGCCTGATCGGCAAGCCGATGATCGTTCACGCGTGCCACTGTCGCTGGTGCCAGCGCGAGACCGGCACGGCGCACGCCATGAATGCCGTCTATGAAGCCGATCGCGTGCTGCATATCGCGCAGGAGCCCGAGCTCATCGATACGCCCTCGGCCAGCGGCAAGGGACAGCGGATCGCCCGCTGCCCGATCTGCAGAGTGGCGGTCTGGAGCAACTACGCGGGGTTTGGCCCGCTGGCGCGCTTCGTTCGCGTCGGCACGCTCGACGATCCGGACTTCTGCCCGCCGGACGTCCACATCTATACCGACTCGAAGCAGGCATGGGTCATCATTCCAGCCGGCGTCAAATCGTACCCCGAATACTACGAGCGGGCTGACGTCTGGTCGCCCGAAAGCATCGAGCGGCTTCGAACCCTGCGTGCAAGCGGCCGCCGCTGAGCGAGTGCCCACTGGGGCCGGACCGGTGCGCCGTCACGTCACGAGCCTGCCCCCGTGTGACGCGCGAAGTTGTCGAGAATGGCCTGCCATCCGGCCTGCTGTTGCTCCACCGAGTGTGAGGTCTCGGCGTCGAACGTCACCCGCACCCGGACGCCATCCGGACCCGGTATGAAGTCCACCTCGGCCGTTCGCCCGCCGAACGCGTAGCCGATGTGCTGGTGCGGTATGATCTTCGTATAGGTGCCGGCGAAGTCGAATCCCATGCTGCCGTCCTTGGCTTCCATGCGCGAGGAGAAGTCGCCGCCCTCGCGGAGATCGACGCTTGCGGACGTCGTGTGCCAATCGTCGGAGGCGGCATTCCACTTCATGATGTCGGCCGGTGTTGTGTAGGCCTTCCAGACCGCCTCGATCGGGGCGCTGACATGAGTCTCTACTGTGATCCTGGCCGCCGCTCCAGGGATCGGCAGCACGGGCATGACCTGGACTGCGTCGCCGGGAAAGATCGTGAAGTGCGGATGGTCGACAAAAAGGTCTGCGGCGGCCTCATGCGAGTCCGCCCGGACCACGCAAAAGGCACTCATGGCATTGACGACATCCTCGACGCCGCTCGCCGACACATTCTTCGTCCTGCCCAGCGGACCGCCGGTGCTGACGATCACCCCTTCATGCGCCTTGGCCCAAGCCTTCCAGGCCGCCATGCCTTCACCGTGCCTTTCGCCGCGCTCGGCCTCCGTAAGTCCGTTCCACGCCGCCATCCTCGGACTCGACTTGCTGCCGAGAAAGACCGCGAGGTACATGCTGCCGGTGCTCATAATGGCATCTCCACTTTGGATCCAACCAACACTGCACGTCCGATCCCCGGAACGCATCGTCCGCCCGCGCACGCCGGTCGCCTCGACAACGCTGATGACGGCCGTCGTTCCTTCATGCACTCTCGTAGGCTGCCTCGAGCGCCCCGATATCGAGTTTTTGCATGCCCATCATCGCGGCGAGCATGGCATGGACTTTCGCCCGGTCGCCGCTGGCAGCCAGCTCGACGAAGCGCCTCGGCACGATCTGCCAGGCCACGCCCCAGCGATCCTTGAGCCAGCCGCATTGCACCGGTGCCCCGCCATTGGCAGTGAGTGCCTCCCATAGCCTGTCCGTCTCGTCCTGGTCGTCCGTCGTCACGGCAATCGACATCATTTCGGTCAACTGCTGATACGGTCCAGCCTGTAGAAGCTGATAAGGCGTTCCGGCGAGGACGATATCGATGATACGAACGCCGTCGGCTTCTCCCGTGAGCATGTGCTCGACAGCCGCCGCGTTCTCGATGCGCGAGTCGGGAAGCAGCGACACATACAGCCTGGCGGCCTCGATCGCATCCTTCTCGAACCATATGCAGGTTCGGACCTTGGGTGACGATGCCATCCTATTCGCCCTTCTTGCCGGTGCTGTTGAACAGCAGCTCGATATAGCGCTTGAGATGATCGACGCTTTCTGTGGCGATCTTCGGTCCGCCTTCAGCCTTGGCCAGAATGAACGCCCCTTGCAGCACCGCCTGAGTATGCAGGGCCAGGCTTCTGGCGGACCAGGTCGGCCTGAGATCATGCGCTTCCATGGCCGCCTTGATGTCCGCTTCGAGTGTCGCGGCATGGCCGCAGATCGAGGCCGCACACGCCGCGCGGATCGCGGGGCTCGACTTGAACGCCTCCTGCACCATCGTGCCGGCGAGGCAGGTAAATTCGGCGACGTCGCCCTTCAGGAGCTGCTTGCGGAAATCGAGATAGGCGAGCACGCGCCCCAGAGGATCTGTCTGCTGGTGGTAGGGGGCGCGGGCAAACACCTTCCCCGTCATCGCGGACCAGTGTTCCGCTGCTGCGACGCCCAGGTCCTCCTTGCTCTTGAAATGATGAAAGAACGCGCCCTTGGTGACACCGGCGGCGACACAGAGATCATCGACGGTCGTTGCCGCATAGCCTTTGGCCCGCACGATTTGAAGAGCCGCATCGAGAATTTTCGACCTTGCATCCGCTCGCTTTGGCTTCATCCGGCACGTCCCTAGTTCGATCATATTCTTACATACCAACCAGTTGGTATGTTGTCAATTCTCGAACCGCCCCCCGTGGATAGAACGACCGCCCGGCTTGGCCGGCCGCAGCCGACCGCCACTCGCACCGTCGCCGACGGCATACCTTGAGGGGCCCCACATGGGCTGGTGTTTATGGACAAGACACGCCATGCGATCTCTCGAGAATTTGCATTCGACTTGAAATACATCAAAGCACATAGTCAAATCCGTAGACGAATTGGTATGCGCAGGACGCCGACAGAGATCAAACAGGTCCGCAAGAAGTGGGATGGGATTTGTCAGCCTCGCACCCGAGGAGCTGCCGTTCGTGAACCGTGGTGCCGTGGCAAGGTCAATCTCCGGGTCCCGGCAACGAAACAAGGGTCCGCATGACAAAACTCGATCGTCGCTCCGTCACAATGGGACTGGCGGCCATTGCCCTGGCACTCCCTGCCAGTCGACATGGCCTGCATGCCGCCTCCCGTGTCAAGGACGTAGCGGCGCTGAGGCCTGGCGAGTTCACATGGCACCCGGAGCGCTCACCCGTAGGTCCCGTTGCCATCATCGTGTCGATCCCCGATCAGCGCGTGCACGTCTATCGGAACGGCATACGAATCGCCGTCTCGACCTGCTCGACGGGCAAGAAGGGACACGAGACGCCGACTGGCGTCTTCACGATCCTACAGAAGGACAAGAACCATCACTCGTCGACCTACAACAATGCACCGATGCCGAACATGAATCGGCTGACCTGGAGTGGGGTCGCACTGCATGCCGGCAATCTCCCGGGCTATCCGGCTTCGCATGGTTGCGTGCGTCTGCCGATGAAGTTCTCGGAGTTACTGTTCTCCGTTACTCACGTCGGCACGCCAGTCATCATCGCGGGCAGTTATTCCGACCCCAAAGAGGTGACACATCCCGGATTGATCCTGGCATCCGGTGCCCAGAAGGAGCTGAAGACGGTTCGCAACACTGTTGAGAGCCGCGCCAACCCCTGGGAGGCCGAAATCGATGACGAGCCGAGATCGACGGTCGTGCTCGTCAGTCAGCACGATGCGAAGGCCATTGTCATGGAGAACGGGGAGATCGTCGCCGAAGGACCGGCAACCATCGCACGGCCCAGCGAGCCGCTCGGCCGCAACGTGTTCATTCTGGTCAAGAGCAAGCGGACGGGACATGGGTTTGCCTGGCAGGCCATGAGTCATACCGACGATGTTGCACGGCGCCACAGCGACGACAGTGCCGACATGAGTCCGGCAGACGGATCGGTGTTGCAGCGGATCAAGGTCGACAAGGCCGTGCTCGCGCAGATTCAACATCGCATGCACCCGGGCATGGTCCTGATCACGACTGAACTTCCGGCCCGCCCCGATACAAGGACCGGAAAGGACTTCGTATTGATGGATGCGATGCAGGCCGGTGGCCTATAGGCCATCTGGGAGTCTCAGAGTGAACGGCCACGCACGACCGGTTTCGCAGACGCCGATGCAAGTCGGCGACGAGCCGCTGCCGTTTCAGATCTTCATCCCCAGATGCTTCGCTACCGAGAACACGTCCTTGTCGCCACGCCCGCACATGTTCATGACGAGGAGCTTGTCTTTCGCGAGCTTCGGCGCGAGCGTCCGTACATAGGCGAGCGCATGGGCAGGCTCGAGCGCAGGAATGATGCCCTCCAGCCGGGCGCAGAGTTGGAAGGCATCGAGTGCCTCCTTGTCCGTCGCCGAGACGTAGGTGACGCGGCCGGAATCTTTCAGCCAGGAATGCTCCGGCCCGACGCCTGGATAGTCGAGGCCTGCTGAGATCGAATGTCCCTCGAGGATCTGCCCGTCGTCGTCCTGCAAGAGATACGTCCGGTTGCCGTGCAGCACACCCGGCCGTCCGCCATTCATGGAGGCCGCATGTCCGTTCGGCACCTCGAGCCCGTGTCCGCCGGCTTCCACGCCGTAGATCTCGACGTGCCTGTCATCCAGGAACGGATGGAAAAGACCCATCGCATTCGAGCCGCCGCCGATGCAGGCGACGAGCGCGTCCGGCAGGCGCCCTTCCGCGGCCAACATCTGCTCGCGCACCTCGTTGCCGATGACCGACTGAAAATCCCGTACCATCGCCGGATAGGGATGCGGGCCGGCCACCGTGCCGATGATGTAGTAGGTGTCCTCGACATTGGCGACCCAGTCGCGGAGCGCCTCGTTCATGGCGTCCTTCAAGGTGGCGCTTCCCGAGGTCGCGGGTCGGACCTCGGCGCCCAGGAGATGCATACGAACAACATTCGGTGACTGCCGCTCGATATCGGTGGCGCCCATATAGACGACGCAGGGAAGATTGAACTTGGCTGCCACCGTCGCCACAGCGACACCATGCTGGCCGGCGCCGGTCTCGGCAATGATCCGCTTCTTGCCCATTCGCCGGGCCAGCAGGATCTGGCCGAGGCAATTGTTGATCTTGTGGCTGCCGGTGTGATTGAGCTCATCACGCTTGAAGTAAATCTTCGCGCCGCCCAGATGCTCGGTCAACCGCTCGGCGAGATAGAGCGGGCTCGGCCGGCCCGTATAGTGCGTTTGCAGGTCGCCGAGCTCCTTGGCGAACGCTGGATCGCGCTTGGCGTCGTCGTAGGCCTTCTCGAGATCCAGGATCAGCGGCATCAGCGTCTCGGCGACGAAGCGGCCGCCGAACAGGCCGAAGAAGCCCTTGTCGTCGGGCCCGGACCGCATCGTGTTGGCAATGGTCTGGGCTGTCGCCATATCGTCGCCCCTTTCGCTGGACTGCATCGCGGCCGATTTCGCAGCGACGATGAAACGCCTGATCTTCTCGGGATCTTTCTCGCCCGGTGCCGTCTCGACTCCGGAGGAGACGTCGACCATGGTCGCGCCGGTCAGCCGGATGGCCTCGGCTACGTTCTCCGTCGTCAAACCGCCCGACAGCATGTAGCGGACCTTGTCCTTGACGCCAAGCAGCGCCTGCCAGTCGAAAGCGATACCGTTGCCGCCAGGCATGGCGCCCGCCCGGTCCTCCGGGGGCTTGGCGTCGAAGAGAATGAGATCGGCGGCGCCCCGATAGGCGAGCGCGCGGGCGGCATCGGTTGCTGTTCTGACGGAGATGGCCTTCATGACGGGAACGCCTGTCCGGTCTCGGATTGCGGCAACCCGTTCCGGCGTTTCCTTGCCGTGCAGCTGAATGAGGTCGGGCGCCACCTCGGAGGCGATGGCATCGATCAGGCGGTCGTCCGGATCGACCGCGAGAGCGACGATCTTGGCGCGCCCACGGATGATGGCGGCAAGTCGCGCCGCCGTCGCGACATCGACATAGCGTGGAGTGTTGGGAAAGAAGTTGAGCCCGACATAGTCGGCTTGGGCCTGCAGCGCGGCCCGCACCGCCGCTTCGGTTTTCAGACCGCAGATTTTGACGGCTATGGGCATAAGCACAACGGATCGATGGTCATACGGCGAAGCTCATCCAGGCCGATCGGCCCTGCCTTGCCTGCGCGGATCGGGACGGTCACGCCGCCCGGCGACCCGAGCTGATGGCCTTCTCGGCGCCTGAATCGCGCTCACGGGTAAGACGTGTCGCTTCAGACCGCCATCGAAAGGCCTCGCGAGTGCGGACACGCGCGGTTCGGCGCCATTTGCTCTGCGACAGCCACATGGCAAGGCCACCGAGCAGGAGTCCAGCCATGAAGACCAGGAACAGGACGAGCGAAAGCGGCGCTTCGAATGTAAGCCCGGCGCTGGCACGCCCGAACGGGTCGAGCGATACGGCGACAGGCAATCGATTGGCGAGGCCGAACGGCACCACGATCAGCGCCGTAACAAACGCCAGCAGGAGCCAAAGGAACTTGCGCACGACCTACTCTCTCATCTCGAGCGCTGGGCGGTCGCCTCGGCAGCACGCCGCCGACCACCGGCCCGCTTGGCGGGAGCGGGCTTTGGCTCGGCCACTGGCGCCGGCCCCGTGCGGTTCAGCCGCTCTCTCAGATCCTTGCCGGTCTTGAAGAAGGGCACGAACTTCTCATTGACGGAGACAGGCTTTCCGGTCCGCGGGTTGCGGGCGGTGCGGGGCGCCCGGTGTTTGACCGAGAACGCGCCGAAACCCCTCAGCTCGACCCGGTCGCCGCGCGCCATGGCGCTGATAATCTCGTCGAACACGACATTGACGATCCGCTCGACGTCTTTGTGAAACAGATGCGGATGGTCGTACGCGAGCTTCTGGATCAACTCCGACTTTATCATCCCCGCCGCTCCCTAGCGATGTGCTTGTAATGCCATGCTAATTCTGGGAACCGTGCCAGAGGGACAATAAACCGTCAAGTTGCAGCGACTGTATCAGACGGTTTTTCTCCAATTGGGTGGCAAGGTCGATACCGAGCGGCGCGGCCAATCGATCGAGGAGGCTGGTTTTGCCGCCGAACAGGTCCCATCCATCGCCGGATTTGGGCTTCCAGGTGACAACCTCGAGCCCCGATTCGACACCCTTCGCAGCCGTCAGCCAGGCGATCGCCTCGCGTTCGCCGCCGATCTCGTCGATGAGCCGGTGGGTGAGAGCCTGCCGGCCGGTGTAGATGCGCCCGTCTTCGAGGCCCGGCACGGTTGAGGTGGCAAGGCCACGCCGCTCGGCGACAAGCTTCAGAAACCACTGCTGGGACTCCATCACCATCTCCTCTGCCAGGGCTTGGCCGGGCGCGTCGAGGGGCTGGAACGGCGATGGGTTGGCCTTGAGCGGCCCGCTCTTGATCTCGTGCATCTTGACGCCGAGCTTGTCGAGAAGCCCGGAGACTTCGGGAAACTGGAAGATCACGCCGACCGATCCCGTGATCGTGTTGCCACGGGTGAAGATGCGGTCACTGGCCAGCGAGATCATGTAGGCTGCCGACGTTGCGATGGTGCCGCAGACCGCCACGACCGGTTTCTTGGCCTTGAGCTCCGTGATGGCTTCGAACAAGGCCTCCCCGCCCGTGGTGGTTCCGCCTGGGCTGTTGACGGCGAGAATAACGGCCTTCACCCGATCGCTGTCCCCGAGCGTCTTGAGCAGCTCGAGTTGTGCTCGGTCGTCGGTAATCAGGCCATCGATCGAGACGCGGGCGATCTCCGCCGAGCGGCCGTAGCCGTCACCGGCCGAACGCGCCACGAGTACGAGCGCGGCAACCAGACCCAGGGTGATGGCACCGATCCGCCAGAACGATAGCCGCCGCCTTAGACGCCGCCGCTCGAGGGCCTTGTCGAGCTCGAAACTCATGACATACCTCATACTTGGCTCAGAATGCCGACTTTGCCCAACGAAAAAGACCCGCGCAACAGGCGCGGGTCCCTTTCGTTCCGTTCAGACCGTGGCAACGGGCCAAGCCTACTCGGGCTTGGCATCCTCGCCACCGCTCCGCTTCTTCAGAGCCGCGCCCAGGATGTCGCCGAGCGAGGCACCCGAGTCGGACGAGCCGAATTGCGCGACGGCCTCCTTCTCCTCGGCGATCTCCAGCGCCTTGATGGAGACGCTGACGCGCCGCGAGGCCCGGTCGAGCTGGGTCACGGCAGCATCCACCTTGGTGCCGACGACGAACCGCTCCGGCCGCTGCTCAGAGCGGTCGCGAGAGAGATCGCCCCGCTTGATGAAAGCCGTCATGTCGGTCTCGGCGATCTTCACCTCGATGCCGTTCTCCTGAACCGCGGTCACTTCGCAGGTCACCGTCTGACCCTTCTTCAGGCCGGCCACGCTCTCGAATGGATCGCCGTCGAGCTGCTTGATGCCGAGGCTGATCCGCTCCTTCTCGGGGTCGACGTCGAGCACGATGGCCCTCACGTCGTCGCCCTTCTTGAACTCCTTGATGGCCTCCTCTCCGGGCTGGTTCCACGCCAGATCCGAGAGGTGGACCTTGCCGTCGATGCCGGTGTAGAGGCCGATGAATAGGCCGAACTCGGTGATGTTGCGGACCTGCCCTTCGATCGTCGAACCCTTCGGATGGGCGGCGAGGAAGGCATCCCAGGGATTGGCCTGGGTCTGCTTCAGGCCGAGCGAGATGCGGCGCTTCTGCGGATCGACCTCGAGCACCTGCACCTCGACCTCCTGACTGGTCGAGACGATCTTGCCGGGGTGAACGTTCTTCTTGGTCCAGCTCATCTCGGAGACGTGGATCAATCCCTCGACCCCCGGCTCGAGCTCGACGAAGGCGCCGTAGTCGGCAATGTTCGTGACCTTGCCGTTGAACCGGGCACCGACCGGGTACTTCGCGGCAATGCCGGCCCACGGATCGGCCTCGAGCTGCTTCATGCCGAGGCTGATGCGCTGCGTCTCCGGATTGATACGGATGATCTGAACCTTGACCGTATCGCCGACATTGACGATCTCGCTCGGATGGCTCACGCGACGCCATGCCATGTCGGTGACGTGGAGCAGGCCGTCGATGCCACCCAAGTCGATGAACGCGCCGTAGTCGGTGATGTTCTTGACGACGCCGTCGATGACCTGACCTTCCTCGAGCTTGGCCACGATCTCGGAACGCTGCTCAGCGCGCGTCTCCTCGAGCACCGAGCGGCGGGAGACGACGATGTTGCCGCGCCGACGATCCATCTTCAGGATCTGGAACGGTTGCGGCTGGTGCATCAGCGGACCGATGTCGCGGATCGGACGGATGTCGACCTGGCTGCCCGGCAGGAAGGCAACGGCGCCGTCGAGATCGACGGTGAAGCCGCCCTTGACCTTGTTGAAGATGACGCCCTGCACCTTCTCGCCGGCGTTGAATTTCTCCTCGAGGCGAACCCAGCTCTCCTCGCGACGCGCCTTGTCGCGCGAGAGCACGGCCTCACCGAGCGCATTCTCGACGCGCTCCAGATAGACCTCGACCGTATCGCCGACCTTGAGGTCGCCATTCTTGGCCGCAGTCTGGAATTCCTTCAGCGGCACCCGCCCTTCCATCTTGAGACCGACGTCGATCAGCGCCAGGTCCTTTTCGATAGCAACGATGGTGCCCTTGACGACCATGCCTTCCTGCAGATTGTCGGTCTGGAAGGACTCGTCCAACAGGGCCGCGAAATCTTCGCGGCTCGGATTCATCTCGCTTGACGTGCTGGCTTGGTTCGCGCTCATCAATTCTCCTCTTCGCGTGTCTCGTGACGTCGCGTGGCGTTAGGACGCTGGGCCTCCGGAAGACGCGAGATCGAGCAAGCGAGGACATCGCTGTCCAACGCCCTCTCAACGCCGCTACCCGAATGCCTTGCGTGGGTTAGCGATGCCGCCCTGCCCGGACCTTGGGATTGCGAACCCCTCGGCGCCGCCGGAACGCAAAATCGGGCCCACTCCTAGGGAGTGCGCCCGCGCATTCCGGTCTTTTCTTCGATCAGACGCACGGCGGCTCTGAACGCCCCTTCTATATCCAAATCGGTGGTGTCGAGCAAGATCGCGTCGGATGCGGCAACCAGGGGTGCGACAGACCGGTCGCGGTCGCGTCGGTCGCGAATGCGGATATCCTCGTGCACCTCGGAGAATTTCGCATCCGAGCCCTTCTCCACCAGTTCATTCCAGCGCCGCCGGGCTCGCTCCTCGCTGGAGGCGGTTACGAATATCTTAACGTCGGCATCCGGCAGCACCACCGTGCCGATGTCACGCCCATCGAGCACCGCGCCGGGCGGGCGGCTCGCAAACGCCCTCTGGTAGTCGAGCAGAGCGGCGCGCACCTCCGGGATACGGGCGACGAGGGACGCAGCCTCGCCAGCCGGGCGCTCACGCAGGGCCGGATCAGCCAGCGTCGCGTGGTCCAGGGCGCGGGCTGCAGCGACCGCGGCCGCGCCATCCGTAAGCGATCGACCTGCCACCAGAACGTCTCGCGCGACGGCCCTGTAGAGCAGGCCGGTATCGAGATGGCTCAGGCCGAAATGCGTGGCAATGCGCTTGGCGAGCGTGCCTTTGCCCGAGGCGGCAGGCCCGTCGACCGCAATCCGCATGGCTCGTCTCTCGCTAGCTGCCCTGGAATGTCGCCCCGAGTCCGCCCATCAGGCCGAGGAACTCTGGAAAGCTCGTTTGAATCATCGCCGTATCGTCGACGCAGACAGGTCTGTCGGTGCCAAGGCCCAATGTCAGGAAGGCCATCGCGATGCGATGGTCGAGATGCGTCTCGACCTGGCCGCCACCGTCGACCTTGCCCGTGCCGCGGACCGTCAAGGTGTCTCCATCCACCATTGCCACGACACCGTTCGCGGCAAGCCCTGCCGCGGTGGCGGCCAGACGGTCGCTTTCTTTGACCTTCAGCTCGGCGAGGCCTTCCATCCGGGTCTCGCCACGAGCAAAGCCCGCCAGAGCTGCAAGCATCGGATACTCGTCGATCATGCTGGGCGCCCGGGCTGCCGGAACGCGTACGCCGTCGAGCGGAGAATGGCGGACGACGAGATCGGCGACTGGCTCCCCGCCCTGCTGCCGCTCGCCGGATAGCGTCAAATCGGCACCCATCTCCTTGAGCGTCGTGTAGAATCCGATCCGGCTCGGGTTGACGAGCACGCCTTCGATCGTGATTTCGGAGCCGGGTACGATCAAGGCCGCTGCGGCGAGAAAGGCCGCGGAGCTCGGATCGCCGGGTACATCGACATGCCGGCCGCCGAGCTCGACATCGCCCGCGACCGATATGCGCTGTCCATGACCATCCGTTACGATGCTGGGCGGAGCGCCGAAATGCGCCAGCATGCGCTCGGTGTGATCGCGAGTCGGCTCGCGCTCGATCACCGTGGTGAGGCCTGGAGCGCCGAGCCCGGCCAGCAGGATGGCCGACTTCACCTGCGCCGACGGGACGTCGAGCTCATAAGTGATCGGAATCGCCCGCCGAGGGCCCTGGATGGTGAGGGGGAGCCGGTCGCCCTCGCCTTCGACGACGGCGAGACCCATTTGCCGCAGTGGCTTCAAGACCCGCCCCATGGGCCTCCGGCTGAGGGACGCATCTCCCATCAGCCTGACACTGAAGGGATGTGCGGTCAGCACGCCGAGCATCAGGCGCGTACCGGTTCCGGAATTGCCGAAGTCGAGGGGCTCGGTCGGGGCCTGGAGCCCGCCAGTGCCACGGCCGAGGACATGCCAAGTCGCACCACGCTTGTCGATCGGGGTCCCGAGCCTCCGCAGAACCTCGGCGGTACCCAGCACATCACCGGCCTCGAGCAGGCCGCAGATGGTCGTTTCACCGGTGGCCAGAGCGCCCAGGATCAGCGCCCGGTGAGAGATCGACTTGTCGCCCGGCACCCTGACCCGGCCACGAAGCGGGCCGGCGCGGTGGGAGGAAATCGGGCTCTTGCGGCTTTCGGTCATGACGGGTCCGGCGGCCAAGCACGCCGCGATAGCTCTCTGGGTCATTGAGCAGACGGGTCCCGGGCTGTCAACGCGGGCGTTGATGGGACCGGTTTGCCTTTGACAGACGGCTTCGGCTCGTGGCAGAGGGATCGAAAATTCCTGTTTGAAAGACGAGGATCAGCGCTATGTCGACCAAAGCGGCACGCGGAACGAAGCGCACGTGCCAAGCCTGCGAAGGACGTTTCTACGACCTCAATCGCAATCCGATCGTTTGTCCGATGTGTGGCGCCACCTTCGTCAAGGACTTGCGCGAGACCCAGAGTCGGCGAGCCGTCGAGCGGGACGAGGAAGAGGATGTTCCCGTCATCGCCGCGGCCGCTCGCAGCGGCGCTGCTGCCGCGGCAACAGGCGCCATGGCGAGTGGAGAGAACGCTCCTGACATCTCCGCCGAGGACGACGTGCCCGATATCGAAACCGAAGACACCGAGATCGAGGGCGACGACGAGGATGACACCTTCCTCGAGGAGGAGGAGGACGGCGACGACGTCGGCACCCTCATCGACAATCCAATCGAGGGCGACGAGGAGGAGGCCTGAGGCCACCTCGCACATCTGCCTCAGATGAGGATGAAGTCGGCGGCCGACAATGCGTTGCCGAAATCCACCGTATCGCCGAAGACGGCGATCACAACCTCACCGCCGGCAACGCCATCGGCGTCGTACCAGAGTTCGCCCGTATCCTGCTGATAGATGAGCTCGTGCGGAGTGGCCGTCATCGCAGCGTGACCGCTGGTGTCGTTCCGGACGTTGGTCGCTGACACCAGATCGCCAAAGTTTCTGAGCGCGATCTTGTCGTCGTCCGTCGAGAGGCTGCCGCTCGAGAAGCCGATGATGGTGTCGGCGCCGCTGTCGAGCAGATTGACGACGAAGTGAACGCTCCCGTCGGCCGCGCTGCCGTCCATCGTATCGACACCGTCGCCGCCCTCCAGAACCGAGACGGTGCCGAGCGCATTGAAGGCCTTGAGCTGGTCAGACCCCGGACCGCCGAAAGCGGTGCCGCCGGCAAGCGGCGCCAGCACGTCGTCGAATTCAGAACCGACGACACTTTCGACATTGCTCACCATATCGCCCGCGGCATCAAAACCGAACGTATTGTTGAAGAGGTCCGCCACCACCCCGAGCGCTGCCGAGTAGTCCAGCGTGTCGATGCCGTCGCCTCCGTCGATGATGTCGTCGAACACGGCAAAACCGTCTGGAACGAGGACATCGTCGCCGTCGCCGCCAAGAAGCGTGTCGACACCCGAGCCGCCTTCGAGCCGGTCGTTTCCGGTGCCGCCGACAAGCCTGTCGTTGCCATTCTCGCCGAAGAGCCGGTCGGCATCGCCGTCGCCGCTGATCGTGTCGTTGCCGTCGCCACCATGGATTTGGTCGCGTCCCGCTTGACCGTCCATGCGATCGTTGCCACGTCCACCATAAAGGCGGTCGTCTCCGGTGCTGCCTTTCAATCTGTCGGCGCCATCTCCACCATGGATCGTGTCGTTGCCGGAACCACCATCAACGGTGTCGTTGCCAGACTCTCCCTTAAGAAGGTCCCGGCCCGAGCCTCCGAGGATCAGGTCATTGCCGCGACCGCCATAGGCTTTGTCGTTGCCGGAGTCGCCGTAGAGCCGGTCGGCCCCATCGCCGCCAGAGAGGCGGTCGTGACCGGCGCCACCACGAATGGTATCGTTGCCGAGCCCTCCGATCAGCGTATCGTTGCCGCCGACGCCGTAGAGCACGTCGGCAAGCCGAGTACCGACGTGCTTCTCGCCTCGGCCCGTACCGCGAAAGACCGCCATTGCCCCTATCTCGTCTGCGCCTGGAGTGCCACAAGCGAGACATTGAGCGAAGTGTCTTTAGATATCGTTAGCGATTTGATGATCCGCTGTCGCCGATTCGCTCGATAGCCGTCCGGATCGCAAGAACCTGCAGCGCCATGTCGCGATGCAACCTCTCGACCATGCGGCCATCGATGCTGATGGCGCCCTTGCCGGCATTTTCGGGCCTCTCGAAGGCCGCAACGATTTTCTCCGCGGCGGCGATCTCCTGCGGTGTGGGCGAGAAAATCTCATTGGCGACGCCGATCTGACCGGGGTGAATGACGGTCTTGCCGTCCATGCCGAGCGTGCGCCCCTGTTCGCACTCCGTCCTGAAGCCGTCGAGGTCCTGGAAAGCATTGTAGACGCCATCGATTGTATCGAGACCATGTGCGCGGCCGGCCGCCACCGTGATAGAGAGCCAGGCCAGCATCGGCTGACGGCCCGGCAGGAGCGCGGCCCGGGTCTCCTTGGCCAGATCATTGGTTCCGAGCACCAGCACCTCGAGAGGATACGAGGTGTGCCGGGCCGCCGCGGCAATTCGGCCCGCTTCGAGAACGGCGAGCGGCGTCTCGATCATCGCCCAGAGTGCGAGTGCCGGTGCCGAGCCTGTGCGAGCGAGAAGTTGTCGCACTGCCTCAAGGTCGGCCGGGGTCGAGACCTTCGGAATGAGTAGCGCATTGGCACCGCTCGTTGCCGCCATCCCGATATCGGCCAGGCCCCATTCGGTGCCAGGTGCGTTGGCTCGGATGACCACCTCCTTCGCCCCATAGCCGCCTGCGGAGACGGCTTTCCGGACCAGCTCCCGCGCCTCGTCCTTGGCGTCGGGTGCAACCGAATCCTCCAAATCGAGGATCAGGGCATCGGCCGCCAGGGATTTGGCCTTCTCGAGCGCACGGGCGTTCGAGCCAGGGACGTAGAGCACGCTGCGGCGCGGCCGGATCGGATCGGTCAAGGCGTCGGTCCTCTTTATGGATTGGCTCGAACCGATGCTAGTTGCTCCGGCCCGACCTTGCCAATATGTCTTAGCGCTGCAGGCGAGAGCAGGGAGAGCGCGGTGTCGGCGGATCGATTTGACGTCGTGATCATCGGCGGCGGCGCCATGGGCTCGTCGGTGTCCTTCTTCCTGAAGCACGAGCTCGGCTTTGCCGGCAGCGTCGCGGTCATCGAGCGCGATCCGACCTTTCAGACGGCCTCGACCTCACTTTCCACCTCCGGCATCCGGCTGCAGTTCTCGACTCCGGAGAACATCCGCCTCTCGGCCTTCGGCGTGGAATTCCTGACATCGCTCAAGGATCGTTTCGGACCGGAAGCCGATGCGGCCTTGAAAGAGCAGGGCTACCTGATCCTCGGCGGGCCGGAGGCGCGCGGCATCATCGAGAGCAATGTCGCCATACAGAACGGCGAAGGCGCCGGAACCCTGCTGCTGGAGCCGCCCGGCCTTCGCGCCCAATTCCCCTGGCTCAATCTCGAGAATGTCGCGGCGGCGTCCTACGGACCGAAGCGCGAGGGCTGGTTCGATGCCGTCGGCGTGCACGCCACACTGCGACGCAAGGCCAAGGAGGCTGGTGCGGAGCTGCTGACCGACGAGGTCGTCGCCATCAGTCGCGCCGGGCCGACATTGACCGGCGTGACGCTGGCGAGCGGCCGGACGATATCGGCTGGGGCGATTGTGCTTGCGGCCGGACCACGGGCGGGACGGGTGGCAAAGCTTGCCGGGATAGACCTTCCCGTCGAGGGGCGGAAGCGCACTGCTTTCGTCGTCCATTGCCGGAACGGCCCTGCCGCAATGCCACTGCTGACGGACACGACCGGCGTCTGGATCCGGCCCGAGGGGCAATATCACCTCTGTGGCTGGTCGCCACCCGAGGAGGACGATCCCGCCGCCGACCCGGAGGATTTCGAGCCCGTTCACAGCCAGTTCGAGGACGTGATCTGGCCGGCGCTCGCCCATCGCATTCCCGTCTTCGAGGAGACGAAGGTGATCCGCGCCTATGCTGGCCACTACGACCACAACAAGCTCGATCAGAACGCCATCATCGGCCGGCACCCGGAGGTGTCCAATCTCTATTTCATCAACGGCTTCTCGGGGCACGGCGTGCAGCAGGCGGCCGGAGCCGGACGCGCCGTCGCCGAGCTGATCAATTTCGGCGGCTACAGAACCATCGATCTCTCGGTATTCGGTTTCGAGCGCGTTCTGGCGGGCAAGCCGGTACTCGAGGTGAACATTATTTGAGGTGACACTGCCGCTCGGACCATGCGGCCAGGGCTCGAGCAGCGATGTCGTGAGAGGCCGGGAGCGGGCCGCCTGACCCGTCGCTCCGCATCTACGCCGCCCCCTTCACGACCTTCCCCTCGCGCACCCAGTCGTCGAACACGCGGAGCACCGCGTCGCTGAAGGCCGGATCGTTGGCATTGGCGTCGAGCTCCAGGTAGCGGACCGGCGGCTTGATAGCCTCCCGGAAGCCTTCCGTCATTGCTCTCAATCCCTCGGGGTCGTAGAGCGGCTCGCCGGGTTTGTCCCAGGCATGCAGGCTCCTTGTCGGCATCACGAAGACGGTCGGGCCCTTCGCCTTCGCGAGCTTCGACCCGACGTAGTGCGCGAAGCCGCGCTTCTCATCGACGGTCATGATGGTCGAGGCGATCAGGCGGTTGTGGGCGTGATAGGGCCGGCCCTTGTATTTTTCGGGCGTGCCGGCCCAGGTCTGGAAATCGATCATGTCGGAGGCGCAGGGCGCCACGATCTGCGGAATGCCGGCCTCACCGGCCGCCTCGAGCCGGGATGCGCCCGCATTGACGAGGGAGTCGTTGTAGCTGTTGCTCGCCTCGGCGATGCAAAGGTCGAGCACGGCGGCAAAACGCTTCTGCCTGGCAAGGCTTTCGATGGCCCGACCGCCCATGCCAGTGCAGTGGAAGACGGCGACCTCGTAGCCGCGCGCCTCGAGCGCGGGCTTCAGGCGCACCATGTAGTCGATGCAGCTCTTACCAAGCGAGCCGATGCCAATGAGCGGCCGCTCGGTCTGCGGTTTGGTACCCGCCTTGGCGGCGCCGACGACAGCACCGGCTGCCTGGCTCAGCACCGATTTGCAGATGGAGTTGAGGCCATAAAGTCCGCCCGCCCACAGGATCATCATGAGGTCAGGTGCAAGCCGCTCAGGCGGGATCAGGTGCGAGAAGGAGACGGTCGAGACGACGAATTTCGGCACACCCATCGGCAGAGCGGAGGCGACGTCGAGGGCAAGGTCGGTGCCCATGGTGCCGCCCAGCGCGATGATGCCGTCGATCTTGCCGTCCATGTAAAGCGTCAGCACGAGCGCTGTGGCGCCTTCGGCCATCTTGGCCATGGCCTCGTTCTCATCGCCCAACTTGGCGATCGCCTCGATGGTCGTGCCGGCGGCGGCGGCGACCGCACGGTTGGGATGCTCAGGCGCGAACGGCGGGGTCCCCAGCACACCGACGTCCATGATCGGCGCGTGCGCGCCCTGGCCTTCGATGCACTGTCGCATGAAGAGGAGCTCGTCCGCCTTGGTATCGGCGGTGCCGATGATGAGGATGTTGATCGCCTTGCTCATGCGGGCCTCCTAGGTCTCGGCCCTGTTGTAGCGGCCCGGCGTGCTGTCCGTCGAGCCGCCGTGCAAACAGCAACGGCGTCGGATCGCATCCGACGCCGCCCCTTCCGAAAAGCTCGGCAAGCTCAGTTGTTGTCGATATTGATTGTCAGCCGGCCGCCCAGACGGACCTCCCAGAGATCCTCCGTATCGACCACGGAGGGATTGGCGTTGGTCGGCTGATTGTCGGCCATGCCCGCGGTGCCGATGTCAGAGAAATAGTCGGCCTCGGCGAAGAGATCGAGGATCGAACTCTGCGACATCCAGAATTTGAGGCCGGCACCAAGCTGGCCGCGGAAACCAACGCCGGATTCGCTGTCGGAGTAGCTGGCGGCGAACAGGTCCGGAACCGCCGATGAGGAGGATTGGAACGAGCCGTCCGCATTGAAGCCGTAAATGCCGACACCGCCGCGGCCGACGAGCGTCACGCCATTGGCTATCGGAAGTTCGGGTTCCAGAGCGAGCAACGCACCGTACGCCCACGTATCGACATCCGCCGATCGTGTGGCGCAGCAGTTCGGCACCGAGGTCTCGGAGTCCTCGTTGACCCAGCGAATGAAGGGGCTCAAGACCCAGGTCACAGACGGACGTGCGGCCGCGCCCATGCCCGGCTCGACATCGTCACCCTCGAACCGCAGACCACCTTCGAAAAAGCGACGCTCGACGGAGGTCGATCCAAAGCTTCCGCCGGTACCGAGCGGATCGCCGTCGGCCGCCTTGAGCAGGATCTCGCCCCCGGCTGGCGCGGCAGCCGACTGGCTGTCGTCGACGTCGCCGAACAGAATGTAGCCCTCGATGCGGGTGAACGGCAGGTTCGGCAAGATCTGATGACCGGTTTCATGGCCGATCATGGCGCCGGCGAACCAGCCCTCGGTCGGCGACACGGTGATGTCGGTGACGGGGCCGCCGATCGTATTGGCAACACCATAGCCGATGACGTCGCCGCCTTCCTGATGAAGGAAGCCGCCCTCGATCGAGAGATAAGTGTCATCAGGACCGGCAGGAGCCCGCCCCATGTCAGCCTGCGCCGGCAGAACACCCGCGACCACTATGGCAGCGGCGATTGCCCACCCTCGGGATTGACCACGCAGCATCCAGACCCCCAGCCACCCACTGAAAAGTTAACAAATGTTTATTCAACTTGGGGTGATTCGAGTCGAGACGACACACAATAGTGCCGGTTCTTCACATCTGCCGCGTTGCCGGAATGCCACAGCAACTCGCATGTCAGGGATGGAGCCATCCGATGGCCGCCAAATGGTTGGCCCGTTTTGTCGGTATGGCGGCAACGGACGGCCCGATTGAGCCGCCCGTCGTAAACCGACCTGGTCGATTGTCGGCGTCGCCTAGAGACTGAACTCCGCAGAGGATAGCGTGAGCAACCCTGTGAGCTTCAGGACGAAGTCGGCGGTGGTATCGCCATTAATGTCTGCCCGAACAATTGTCGTGTTCGATCCTGCATCTTGCGACCAGGTCACGGTGTGAATCGCGGTCGAGGTTGTCTGCGCGGCCTGGAAACCGAGTGTCGGACCATAGATGGCAGTAAGGTCGATGCGCTCCGTTGCGCTGGCCACATCGAAGTCGAGAATCGTGTCGGCCGTTGCCAGGCTCGCGCTATCGGCGGCCGTCGAGAAGATGAACGTGTCGTTGCCTGAACCGCCTTGCAGCAGGTCGATCCCAAGACCGCCATTCAAATTGTCATTCCCACCGTTGCCGATCAGCACGTCGTCGCCTTCATAGCCTCGCAGCGTATTCGAGGAGTCATTGTCGATCAGGATGTTGTCGAGCCCGTTGCCGTTCAAGGGATCGGTGCTGGTGCCAAGACGGGTGACGGTGACGGTGCCCGTGTCGCTGCCGGACGGACTGCTTGTCGAGCCCGTATAGGTGAAGGATCCGCCGGCGCCACCGGTGTCGGTGAACGAGACCGACGTCGCGCCGTTCAGGGCTGTACCGCTGCTCTGGGGCGCGCCGGCCGCCGACACCGAGATCGGTTGGCCATCGGGATCCGTATCGTTGTGCACCAGTGCGAAGTGCGGGATCACGATCGGGCTGTTCGTGTTCGTGATGACGATGTCGTCACGCACGAGCGGTGGCCGGTCTTCGTTCAAGATGTCGATCGTCAAGGTCGAGGTGGCCGTGTCGCCGTCACCATCCTTCAGCGTGTATGTGAAGGCGTCCGACTGGTTGCTCGCGACCGAGGCGGGTCCGGTATAGCTGTACGCCCCATTGTCGAGGTCCAGACTCAGCGCCCCGCCTATCGCTGTCGCGATGGTGATGACGTTTGTCCCCGGGTTAAATGTGTGGGTTGCGGCTCCCGCGCCGGTCACAGACACGGTGTCGGTCACAGGATTGTAGGTGAAAGTCTTGCCGCCGATGGCAACGGAACTGACATAGCCGCCGTCGACACCGAAGCTGGCAGGCCCGTCAGCCAGAAGGTTGCCGCTCGTTGTTGCTCCGCTCACGGTGCTGACGAGCGTGGCTGCGAGCTGAGACAGGTCGGTGACGACCAAGGCATTGGTGTCCGTGCTCGTGGCGCCGTTATAGGCGATCTTGTCGAGCTCGGCCGTGGCCGTCGCGTTGATGCCCGTGCCCATGCCGAGGCTGAAGGACACGATGTTGTTGGTGTCGACAAACGCCTCCCAGGCCGCCTGCTCGGCCGCATCGAGGCCAACGTCACCTGGAGGGGCTGTCGGCTGACCATCGGACAGGAAGTAGGAGACATTCTGGGCGCCGGAAATGCTGCCAGGCGATCCGAATGCCGACATGATGTCCGTCAGCGCTTCGTCGTAGTTTGTCGATCCGCCGGCACTGAGGCCCTGAACGGTGGCTTTGGCAGCATCGATCGTCATCCAGCTCGTGCCGATCGCCGACGCGTTCGTGCTGAATGTGACGATGCGTACGGCGACGTTGCCGAGCGCGTTGTACTGCTCGAGCAGCTCTGTCACCGAGGCCTTAAGAGCATCGAGGCGCGACAACCCCGTCAAACCGGAAGGATCGTTCATCGAGCCGGAGATATCGAGGATCAGCGTGACGTTGCTGTCGATATCGGCAGACTCGTTGATTGTCTTGCTGATGGGATTGGCGCTCGGCCCGTCGTCCTCGAAGCGGAACAGGCTGCCGATCGAGATCGAACTCGCCGCCTGATCGCCATCGCCGTCGATGATCGCGCGCGTCAGGTTGATCGACGCGTGCGACAGGATGGCCGGCGAGGCAGCCTCGTCCGGGTCGGCCGGATCGTCGTGAAGGATGGCGCGCTGCTGCGTCAGCGTCAGAGCGCCCGTTGATCCATCGATGGAGATCGTGAAGACCGTCGGGCCGCCCGGTCCAGCCACACCCTTCAGAGAGGTCGCCGAGATGCCTTCAAGCACGATCGGCAGTCCGGTCGCGGTATCGGTGAGCCCGGTCGGCTCGGCGATGTTGATCGAGAGCGTATAGGCCGCCGATCCGGGACCGTCGGCGCCGAAACTTTCGGTAGCAACCAGATAGTCGGTTGCCGCGATGGTTGCCGAGCCGAGGCTGCCACCAACAGGGTCAATCTCGTTGGCATTGGCGGAGACACCATCCGTCTCGTCGATCGTCAGTGTCGCACCGTTGTTCAGTGCCAAGGATATGCTCGGCCCGTCGTCCTCGAAGCGGAACAGGCTGCCGATCGAGATCGAGCTCGCCGCCTGATCGCCGTCCGCATCGACGATGATCTTCGACAGATTGATCGATTGCGCCGCAAGAACAGCGGGCGATGCCGCCTCATCTGGATCGGTTGGGTCGTCATGCATGATGGCGCGGAGCTGCGTCATGGTCAGGGTGCCGGTCAAGCCGTCGACGGAGATCGTGAAGACGGTTGCGCCGCCCGGTCCAGCAACGCCCTTGAGCGCGGTCGCCGAGATGCCCTCGAGAACGATCGGCAAGCCGGTCGCCGTGTCGAAGAAGCCGGTCGGCTGGGCGATATTGATTCCCAGCGTGTAGCTGATGGTCCCCGGACCATCGGCACCGAAGCTCGTGATGCCGGCGAGATAGTTGGTCGCCTGCAGAGTGGCTGTGCCGAGATCGCCACCGAGGGGATCGGTCTCGTTGGCATTCGCGGCAACACCATCCGTCTCGTCGATGGTGAGGGCGGCGCCGGCCAAGAGCGACAAGGACAAAGTCGGTGCATCGTCGGCGAACGAGATCTGGCCGGAGATATCGGCCGACCGCGTGATGCTGTCGCCGTCGCCGTCTGTGATCGTCAGGCTGGCCTGAAGCGAGCCAGCGGCAAGAGCGACGAGATCGTTCGGATCGCTCGCATTGGGATGCTTCAGCGACAGATACTGCTCGACCTTCAGCGCCCCGGTCGAGGCGTCGATCCCGATCGCGAACGCGGCCATGCCCGAGAGCGTCCCACTCGCCACTCGGCCGACGACGACATCGCCTTCCTTGGCGAGCGCGATGGCAGAATTATCCGTGACGAACAGACCTGACGCCGGATTGGTGACCTCGAGGGTGTAGTCGAGTGCTCCATTGGCCGCCGGACCATCTGCCCCGAATTGGACGGCTGCCGTAATGGCAGGGATGAGCGTGACCGCCGTTGCAATGGCACCGGCACCTGCGACATCCGTATCGTCGCCAATGCTCGCGACACCAAGCGTCGCCGGCAGGCTCGAACCCGATGACTCGTCGAGTTGCGCCGTCACTGACGGGTTGGCAACGACGGTGAGCTCCGGCGTGTCGTCGTTGACCTGAACCGTCAGAGAGCCCTGAGCCGTATCATCGTCACCATCGATGACAGTGAAGGCGAAGACGATGTCGAGCGTCTCCTCCGTCGCGCCCGACGTCGGATGGACGATCGGCGCCCATTGGGTCACGTCGTAGGCGCCGTTCGAATAGACGACGAGCTCGATGACCTTGGCATTGTGGACACTGGCGCCCGTATAGGTCGTGATGCCGGACGCTACCGTTTTCGTGAAGGTCACGTCCTCCTGCTGAGCGAGGCCGCCAACGTCCATGTAGATCGTCTTGAGCGTCGGGGCCGTGAAGTCGATCGACTTCAGGCCGTCGGCGCCGGCGGAGAACAGTGCGCCAACGCCGCCGGAGGCGATCGCGTTGTCGGGAACGTCTCCCGCTCCACCAGTGTTCCCAGGGAAGACGGTCTGGATGTCGTCGTCGAGAACCGGGGCGGCGACGACGGCGTTCGCGATGGGCGTGTCGTCGTTGACTTGGACCGTGACGGAGCCCTGAGCCGTGTCATCATCGCCGTCGGTGACGGTGAAATTGAAGACGATGTCGAGCGTCTCCTCGGTCGCGCCCGGGGTCGGATGCACGATCGGGGCCCATTGGGTCACGTCATAGGCGCCGTCCGGAAAGACGGCAAGCTCGATGACCTTGGCATTGTGGGCGCTGGCGCCTGTGAAGAGTATAAGCCCGGGCAGCACCGACTTCGTGAATGTCACATCCTCCTGCTGGGCGAAACCGTCGGCGCCCATGTAGATCGTCTTGAGCGTCGGGGCCGTGAAGTCGATCGACTTCAGGCCATCGGCACCCGCCGAAAATAGTGTTCCAACGCCGCCGGAGGCGATGACATTGTCCGGGACGTCGCCTGCGCCACCGCTGTTCCCGAGGAAGAGGAGCTGGCCGTCATCGTCGAGCACTGGCGCAGCGATGACACTGTTGGCGACCGGCGTGTCGTCGTCGACGTTGATATCCAGCGTACCGTTAGCGACGTCGGTATCGGCGTCGGTGACGGTGTAGCTCAGCGTAAAGCTCTGATTGTTCTCGTCAGAGCCCGCCACATGCGCAATCGGCGCGACCTGGCTCACGGTGTAGCCGCCCGTCGCAGCGTTGAGGGTCACGACCAGAACCTTCGTCGTGCCTTGGAAGATGTCGATCCCCGTACCGTTGGCGATATAGGAGAAGCCGCCGGGCGCTCCCGTCGTCTGCAACGCCCAGGTCAACGGCGCATCGCCGCCCGAGCCCGCGAGGAAGCCGGTGGCGTTGGCCGAGATCCGGATCATCGTCCGTACCGCCGGGATTGCCGCCCAGCGCATCGTCGTCCAGTAGAACGGTCGCGTTCTCGGCCGTGACCGGGATCGCATCGCCGATGTCGATCGCCAGCGTCGCCGTCGCCGTGTCGCCGTCGCCATCGGTCACCGTGTAGGTGAACGTATCGGTGACGCCTCCGGACGTACCCGGATTGCGGGTGTAGCTGTAGCTGCCATCGGCATTGAGGGTCAGGATGCCGTACTGACCCGTCGTCGTGCCGCCGATGGTGCCGGGACCACCGAAGCCGATGATCGCGGTCACGCTACCGCCGTCGGCGCCGAGCGAATCCGCCGCGCCGTCCGTGGCATTCGCGTCGCCGCCCGCGATGTCGATGCCGGTCAGCACGTTGCCCGTCGCCGGACCATAGGCACCCGAGGCAATCGAGTCCGTGTCGTTCGCCACGACCGGCGTGTCGTCGTCGACGTTGATCTGGATGCTCCCGCTGGCGATGTCGCCGTCGGCGTCGGTGACGCGGTAGCCGAGCGTGAAGTTGGTGTTGTTCTCATCGAGCAGAGCGGCGTGATCAATCGGCGCATGCTGGGTGACGGTGTAGGCGCCGGTGGCGTTGTCGAGAGTGATCGACATCACCAGCGTGACGCCCTGGACGATCTCGAGCAAGCCGGGGTTGACCACCGTCACACCGAACCCGATCGGCGAGGTAAACGAGATTATCGTCCAGGTGAGCGGTCCGTCGCCGCCCGAGCCCGCGAGGAAGCCGGTGGCGTTGGCCGAGTCCGGATCATCGTCCGTACCGCCGGGATTGCCGCCCAGCGCATCGTCGTCCAGTAGAACGGTCGCGTTCTCGGCCGTGACCGGGATCGCATCGCCGATGTCGATCGCCAGCGTCGCCGTCGCCGTGTCGCCGTCGCCATCGGTCACCGTGTAGGTGAACGTATCGGTGACGCCTCCGGACGTACCCGGATTGCGGGTGTAGCTGTAGCTGCCATCGGCATTGAGGGTCAGGATGCCGTACTGACCCGTCGTCGTGCCGCCGATGGTGCCGGGACCACCGAAGCCGATGATCGCGGTCACGCTACCGCCGTCGGCGCCGAGCGAATCCGCCGCGCCGTCCGTGGCATTCGCGTCGCCGCCCGCGATATCGATGCCGGTCAGCACGTTGCCCGTCGCCGGACCATAGGCACCCGAGGCAATCGAGTCCGTGTCGTTCGCCACGACCGGCGTGTCGTCGTCGACGTTGATATCCAGCGTGCCGTTAGCGACGTCGGTATCGGCGTCGGTGACGGTGTAGCTCAGCGTAAAGCTCTGATTGTTCTCGTCAGAGCCCGCCACATGCGCAATCGGCGCGACCTGGCTCACGGTGTAGCCGCCCGTCGCAGCGTTGAGGGTCACGACCAGAACCTTCGTCGTGCCTTGGAAGATGTCGATCCCCGTACCGTTGGCGATATAGGAGAAGCCGCCGGGCGCTCCCGTCGTCTGCAACGCCCAGGTCAACGGCGCATCGCCGCCCGAGCCCGCGAGGAAGCCGGTGGCGTTGGCCGAGTCCGGATCATCGTCCGTGCCGCCGGGATTGCCGCCCAGCGCATCGTCGTCCAGTAGAACGGTCGCGTTCTCGGCCGTGACCGGGATCGCATCGCCGATGTCGATCGCCAGCGTCGCCGTCGCCGTGTCGCCGTCGCCATCGGTCACCGTGTAGGTGAACGTATCGGTGACGCCTCCGGACGTACCCGGATTGCGGGTGTAGCTGTAGCTGCCATCGGCATTGAGGGTCAGGATGCCGTACTGACCCGTCGTCGTGCCGCCGATGGTGCCGGGACCACCGAAGCCGATGATCGCGGTCACGCTACCGCCGTCGGCGCCGAGCGAATCCGCCGCGCCGTCCGTGGCATTCGCGTCGCCGCCCGCGATGTCGATGCCGGTCAGCACGTTGCCCGTCGCCGGACCATAGGCACCCGAGGCAATCGAGTCCGTGTCGTCCACGACGCTCGGCGCGTCATCGTCGAAGACGATGGTGAGCGTTCCGGGTGCCGTCGAGCCGTCGCTGTCCGTGATGACGTAGCCGAGATTGACGGTGGCGTTGATCTCCTCGTCGTTCGGACCACCGGCATGCAGGACGTTGTCGAGCAGATGGACCTGGTAGGCGCCGGTCGCGGGATCGGTGACCACGACCTCGAACAGCGGGCCGCGTGGGCCTGTACCTGTCAGGACGTTACCGGCCCAGGTGAGATTGACGGTCTCGAGACCGACGGTCACGGACGTGCCGTGGAGCGCCGCAAAGGAGAAGGTGCCGGGGACGTCGCCGCCGACGCTGCCGCCGAGCACGCCGGTGAAGGACGCCTCGCTGGTGTCGGCCGGATCATCGCCAACATTAGCGTCGAGATCGCCACTGGTGCTGAACGGGTTGCCCTCGGACAGGCCGTCATCATCGACGGCAGCCATGGCCGTGCCGCCAGTCGGCACATTGACGTCATCGATCTGGAAGGTGAAGTTGCCGGTTACGGGATCGCCGTCGCCATCCGTCACCGTGAAGGTGCCGTTGATCGGCGGAACGGGCGAGTTTGTCGGATTGTCGGCTGTGAACTCGTAGCTGCCGTCGGCCTTCACCTTGATGGTGCCAAGACCAAGGTCGATGTCTTGGGAGAAGCCGTCGGGACCGAAGACGAGCAAAGTACCGTTGATTGCGGTGACGGTGGCGCCGTCATTGCCGGGCGCGAAGTCGAACTGACCGGCAACCGTGCCGCCTTCGCCGACATTCTGAACGGGCTCATCGGTGGCGGTCGGCGCGTCGTCGAAGATGCCGAAGAACCCGCCGGCAAAGAACGTTGCCGAAGCCGTGTCGCCGTCCGAATCGGTGATCGTGGCGACGATCGAGACGAGATCGAAGGGCAGGCCCGCGAAATCATTCGGACCGAAGTTCGGATCGTGCACGACGGCACGTTGCTGGTCGAACGTCACGTCGCCCGTCAAAGGGTCGATCGAGATCACGAAGACGATGTCGGTCGGAGCCGGCCCGATGCGGCCGATGATGTCGTCGCCTTCCTTGGCGACGACGACGGGAAGTCCGGAGAGCGTGTCGATGAGACCGCTCGTGCCGCCGGAGGTCTCGAGCGCATAGACGATCGATCCAGGACCATCGGCACCGAAGTCAGTGACGAAGGCGCCGGCGAAGTTGCTCGTTGCGTCGACAGTAAGATCCGTCTCGTCGAGGATCAGGGTGTCGGGTGGCACGCAGCCGTCCTCGCACTCGACGCACTCGTCGACGATGAGGCTTACCAGGAGAACTTCTTCGTTCTGCGTCTCACAGACCGCAATGGTCGGCTGGTCGTCAACGATCCTGACGTCGAGAGAGGCCGAGGCGGTCGAACCATCGACATCGCTCAGCGTGACGGTGAGGCTCTCGAAGATGCTATCCTCACCGGGACCAGGATGGGTCTCGGCGGCGTTGAGCGTGTAGCTGTAGGTGACGACGCCCGTGGCGGCGCTGTAGCTCAGGATCGTAAGCGTATTGCCAAGCGGCGTCGTGATCGAGACCGGTCCGCCGAATACGCCGTTGGTGATGACCGCCACGCCTCCAACGATGAGGTCGTCGACGCCATCGGGTGCGGAAATCTTGAAATCGCCGGTGTTCGTCGTCAGCCCGCCGCCATTGACCTCTCCCGGGAGTCCGGAATCGGCCAGCGCGCCCGGCAAGCCGTCCTCGTCGACGACGGTGTCGCCACCTTCGGAAGCCGGTGTCAGGTCGAGAATCTTCACCGGGTCGTCGGTGCCGAAGATGGTGATCGACAGCAGTGACTTCCGGGTGACGAAACCGTCCGTCGCATTGTAGCGGAAGACCTCCTTCAGCCTCTCGCCTTCGCTCAGACCTTGCACCTTGTCGAAGGCGCCCGGTTTCTGGGCCTCCGTGTAGAGCTTGTAGACGTAGGAGCCGTTCGCCTTGATTTTGAGGATGCCGTATTTGCCGAAAAACGTGCCGGTGGTCGTCACCTTCAACGTATCACCGTTGGGATCGACATCGGCGCGATCGGCGAACTTGCCGAACGGTGCTCCCGGATGGCTGAGTGCCTTGAGCACATTGCCGGTCGCCTTGAGCGGACCGTCCTCTTTGACCCAGTTGCTGTCGGAGCGAAGTACGGGAGCTTTGTTGTAGCGGCAGAGCTCCGCAAAAGTGAAAACTGTCGGCTTCTTAACTCGAATGGCCACAACGCTACTCCACGCAACAGAGACACAGCACTGGCACCGCAGGTTCGGTGCTCGGGAAAACTGGTCTGTTCGCTGCCGCTGGAGTGGCGGGGATTGTCAGGTTCTAACGGATCGGGGCCCTCGCCGGACAAAACCGTGCGAGCCCGCAGCGGCACCAAACAGTTTCCGAACCGTTGATAACCTGTGGAAAATTTTCGCCAAATACAAGAATTAAAATCTGATTAATGCGAAAGTGGTAGCCCGGTCCACGGAGAACGGATCCGCAACTCCTTGAAATTATTGAAAAACTATTTCCCCCGTGCGTGATTTCACTGTACGCCCGCTCGCCTGCTCTGGAGCCGAAGGCCCGAATGCCGTGTAGTAATAATAATAACTTGGGAGCCGGGCTCAGCCGATCTCGAACAGCCCTGCCATACCCTGTCCCCCGCCGATGCACATCGTGACGACCGCGTATCGGGCGCGGCGCCGGCGGCCTTCGATCAGGGCATGGCCTGTCATGCGCGAGCCGCTCATGCCGAACGGGTGGCCGATCGAGATCGATCCGCCGTCGACATTGAGGCGTTCCATCGGAATCCCGAGCCGGTCGCGGCAGTAGATGACCTGGACTGCGAAAGCCTCGTTGAGCTCCCAAAGATCGATGTCTTGGACTTTGAGACCTTGCCGCTCCAAGAGCCGTGGCACCGCAAAGACGGGTCCGATCCCCATCTCGTCGGGCTCGCATCCGGCGACCGCCATGCCGCGATAGACGCCTAGAATGTCAAGGCCTCGGCTCTCCGCGAGCTTACGTTCCATCAGGACGCAGGCCGATGCGCCGTCCGACAGTTGCGATGCATTGCCGGCGGTGATGGTGAAACCCGATCCGCGCACGGGTTCGAGCTTGGCGAGGCCCGCAGCCGACGTGTCGGGCCTGTTGCCCTCGTCCCTCGTCAGCGTCGCCTGCTCGAGCCGCTTCTCGCCCGTCGCCTTGTCCTCGACCTCCTTCTCCGCCGGGAGCGGCACGATCTCGGCATCGAAGCGGCCGGCCACCTGGGCGGCGGCGGTGCGCTGCTGTGAGACGAGCGAGTAGGCGTCCTGCGCCTCGCGGCTGACGCCATAGCGCTTCGCCACCACCTCGGCCGTATCGATCATCGGCATGTGCAGCGTCGGCACGTGCGCGGCGAGCCAGGGCTCGTCACGGTTGGACTGGTTGGCGGACCGGGCGACGAGGCTGATCTGCTCAACACCACCCGCGACCATAACCGGTACCCCGCCGGCAACGATCCGCTCGGCGGCGACGCTGATCGCCTGCAGGCCGGACGAGCAGAACCGATTGATGGTCGTGCCTGCCGTCGTCACGGGCAGGCCTGCCCGGAGGGCCGCCTGCCGGGCAATGTTGAAGCCGGTTGCCGCCTCGGGATAGCCGCAGCCGACGACCACATCCTCGACCTCGGACGGATCGAGCCGGGCGCGAGCCACCGCATGCTCGATGACATGTCCCATCATCGTTGCGCCATGAGTCCGATTGAACGCACCTTTGAATGCGCGTCCGATCGGTGTCCGCGCGGTCGAGACGATGACGGCCTCACGCATTGGCTGTCTCCTTGGAATCGAGATCGGAAAATGTCTTGCCTTCGCGCACAAGCCGCTCGAGCAGCGGCGCCGGTTCCCAATAGTCATGAGCCTTGGCGAGCTCTTTGATACCGTCGAGGATCGCGCCGAGACCGGTCGAATCGGCCCAATGCATCGGCCCGCCCCGCCAGGCCGGGAAGCCGTAGCCGTTGATCCAGACGAGATCGATGTCGCTGGCGCGGACAGCAATGCCTTCCTCGAGAACGCGCGCGCCCTCGTTGACGAGCGGATAGAGGCAGCGGGCGACGATCTCGGAGGCATCGATCCTGCGACGCGTGATGCCGGCGGCAGCCGCGGCGTCGGCGATCACTTGATCGACGACGGCGTCGGGAATGGGTGTGCGGCTGCCCGGCTCGTAGCGGTAATAGCCGGCGCCGGTCTTCTGACCGAGCCGACCGAGCTCGTTGAGGCGATCGTCGACGCTGGACACGCGCTTGTCGGGATCGCGCCGATGCGCAAAGGCCTTCCGGTTCCGGTAGCCGATGTCGAGGCCGGCGAGATCCTTCATGGCGAACGGCCCCATTGGCAGACCGAAATCCGTGATGGCCTTGTCCACCTCGGCGGGCGACGCGCCCTCCTCGAGGAGAAACTCGGCCTCCCGCAGATACCCGGACAGCATCCGATTGCCGATGAAGCCATGGCAAACGCCCGCGACAATCGGCAGTTTCCGGAGCCGCTTGCCGAGTGCCAGCACCGTGGCCAGCGTCTCAGCTGACACAGTCCTGGTCTTCACGACCTCGAGCAGCCGCATCACATTGGCCGGCGAAAAGAAGTGCAGGCCGAGCACCTTGCCAGTCCGGCCGGGCATGGTGGCCGCGATCTCGTCGACATCGAGATAGGACGTGTTCGAGGCCAGGATCGCCGAAGACTTGGCCACCCGATCGAGCTCGGCAAACACCTGCTTCTTGATGGGCATCTCCTCGAAGACCGCCTCGATGATGATGTCGGCGTCCTTCAGCGCGCCGTAGCTCGTCACCGACCGGATGCGGCCCAGGCGCGCCCCGACATCGGCGGTGGTGATCCTGCCCTTGGCCGCCATGGCCTCGTAATTCTTGCGTATGTTCGCGAGACCTCGCTCGAGCTGCGCCGGATTGGCATCGAGGATCGATACGTCGATGCCCGCATCGGCGAAGCACATGGTGATGCCGGAGCCCATCGTTCCGGAACCGATCACCGCCGCGCTTGAGATCGGCAAGGCGCGCGTGTCCTTGGCGAGCCCCGGCACCTTGGAAGCCGCACGCTCGGCAAAGAAAACATGCCGGAGGGCCTTCGACTCGGCCGACCGCATCGAGACTTCGAAGATTTCGCGCTCGCGTGCGATGCCCTGGTCGAAGGGCAAGTTGACGGCCGCCTCGATGCAGTCGACGCAGGCGAGGGCGGCATGCTGGCCGCGCGCCTTTTTGGCGATCTCCGCGCGCCTCGCATCGAACCAGGCCCGGTCCCGCATCTCGATCGTCTTGTCCCGGGCGAGCGGATGCGGCCCGCCGCCGGCGATCCTCGACGCGGCAAAGGTGACGGCACCGGCGAGGAGATCACCCTCGATCACGGCATCGAGGATACCGAGCTCTTTGGCCTTCCCAGCCGGAACCGGATTGCCACCCACGATCATGGCGAGCGCTGCCTCGATGCCCGTAAGCCTCGGCAAGCGCTGTGTGCCGCCCGCCCCCGGCGGAAAACCGAGCTTGACCTCGGGCTGGCCGACAGCCGCATCGGGTGCGGCGACTCGGTAGTGACAGCTGAGGGCAATCTCGAGACCGCCGCCCAAAGTCTGAGAGCGAAGTGCTGCAACGACGGGCTTGCCGCTCGCCTCGATGGCGGTGATGACGTCCCTCAACGTCGCCTTTCCGTCGGGCCAGGGTTTGCCGAACATGCGGATGTCGGCTCCGGCGATGCCGCCGTGTCCGGCGCCACGGATCACGATGGCAATGACGGCCGGATCGGCATTCGCCCGACGCAAGCCAGCGACGATGGCATCCGGAACGCCAGGGCTCATGGCGTTCACGGGGGGGTTGTCGATGGTGATGACGGCGATGCCGTCGGTGAAAGAATATTCGGCGCCAGGCACGTTGAACCTCGTGTTGAGCTTGCCGGCGCAGTGTATGAGAGCGTCAGGGCCAGCGCGAGGTCTATTCGCGCGTCGTCCTGCCTCAGCTTCTGCGCGGCAAGGACGTCTGAGCAGTTGAAGACATCGATAGGAGACCGGGAATGACAGTAGCGGCCTGCATTGGAATGGGCTTGATCGGCAGCTCCTGGGCAGTCGCCTTCGCCCGGCATGCGGATACGGTTCGCGTCTACGATCCCTCGCCGGAGGGACGGGCCGGCGGGCTGTCCTACATCGATCGAGCGATGGCGGAACTCGGCAAGGCCGGCATCGTCCGCGATCCGGCGGCGGCGCGCCTCAGGATCAGGGTTGCAACGAGCCTCGATGACGCGGTCAGGGATGCGGACTACGTTCAGGAGAGCGCGACCGAGAACCGTGCTCTGAAGCGCGAGTTGCTCGCGAGCCTCGACACAGCGGCACCGGCCACCGCCCTCATCGCCAGCTCGACCTCGGAGATCCCACCCTCCGAGTTCATGACAGGCCACAAGGGGTCGGGCCGCATGCTCGTGGCGCACCCGCTCAACCCGCCGCATCTGGTGCCGGCCGTCGAATTGTGCCCGAGCCCGGAGACAAGGCCCGACACGATCGAGAAGGCCAGAGCTTTCATGGCCGCCTGCGGCCAGGCCCCGCTCGTCATGAGGGTCGAGCGCAAAGGCTTCGTCATGAACCGGCTGCAGATGGCCGTCGTGCGAGAGGCGTGGCATCTCGTGGCTCAAGGCGTCTGCACGCCCGAAGACGTCGATATCGCCGTGCGCGACGGCTTGGCTCATCGCTGGTCGGTGATCGGTCCGTTCGAGACGTTCCAGATGACGACGCGGAGGGGCTTTGCCCAGCTGCTCACGACCTATGCCGAGACGCTGAAGAACATCGCCGACGATCTGTATCCGAGCTTCCCATTCGACAAGGCGTTCGGCGAGAAGCTGGACGAGGCCATGCATGGACCGCTCTCGAGCGAAGCCTACGACACCAAGATGGCAAAGCGTGACGCCGGCCTGCTGCAGAGACTGACCTTGCGAAAACGGTGATCGGCCGTCTCGACCGGCGGCCCCATGCCGAGCTGCGATCTGCCGGTCTGGGGCTCGCGGTCGGCAATCCGCGCGGCGGTCGCCGTGGTCCGGGCGGGGTCTTCATCACCCGTCGGACAAGACTGAGAGGAGCCCGCCGAAGGTCTTCCGCGTCCCCCAGACTCTTGCACCGTCGACGTCACAACGAACGGCATCCTTTCTCCTGGTGGGGCATCGCCCCTCGCCGCCGGATGGATTTCATGGCAGAGATAGTCCGAGACGGACAGGCGCCAGTATACGGATGGGCCTGTCCCGACCGTCCCAAGGGAGGTAGTGATGAAATCGAGAACTCTTCTGCTGGCAACAGGCACGCTTGCGCTCGGCCTGATGACGACGGCGGCCTCCGCCGCCGACAAGGTGACGCTCCAGCTCAAATGGGTGACACAAGCCCAGTTCGCCGGCTACTACGTCGCCAAGGCCAAGGGCTTCTACGACGAGGCCGGCCTCGACGTGGAGATCAAGCCGGGCGGACCCGATATCGCCCCCCCACAGGTGATTGCCGGTGGCGGCGCTGACGTGATCATCGACTGGATGCCTTCGGCCCTGGCATCGCGCGAGAAAGGCGTGGCCCTCGTCAATATCGCCCAGCCGTTCAAGCGCTCGGGCATGATGCTGACCTGCCGCAAGGAGACCGGGATCACGCAGCCCGCCGACTTCAAGGGCAAGACGCTCGGCGTCTGGTTCTTCGGCAACGAGTATCCGTTCCTCTCGTGGATGAGCCAGCTCGGCATTCCGACCCAGGGCGGCGCCGACGGCGTGACCGTGGTCAAACAGGGCTTCAACGTCGATCCGCTGATCCAGAAGCAGGCCGACTGCATCTCGACCATGACCTACAACGAGTACTGGCAGGTCATCGACGCCGGTCTGAAGCCCGAGGACCTCGTGGTCTTCAAATACGAGGATCAGGGCGTGGCGACGCTCGAAGATGGCCTCTACGTCCTCGAGGACAAACTCAAGGACGAGGCCTTCGTCGACAAGATGGCTAGGTTCGTGAAGGCCTCGATGAAGGGCTGGGACTATGCCCGCGCCAATTCGGACGAGGCGGCCATGATCGTGCTCGAGAACGATGCCACCGGCGCCCAGACCGAGGCACATCAAAAGAGAATGATGGGCGAGATCAACAAGTTGACAGAAGGCTCCGACGGATCGCTCGACGAGGCCGCCTATCAGCGGACCGTCGATACGCTCCTCAAGGGCGGCTCGGATCCGGTGATCACGAAAACGCCGGAAGGTGCGTTCACGCACGCCGTGACGGACAAGGCGAAGATGTAGACCAAATTCGCCCACGAGATGCAGATTGATCGCATCGTTTGGGCGACCGGCGGTTGCCCCCTGTCGATCTTCTGGCCACACCACCAGGAGGGGCGACCGCCGGTCGCCCCAAAGACCCGTACCACATGACCATTCTCATCGCCGGTGCCGGCATCGGTGGTTTGACGGCGGCGCTCAGCCTGCATCAGATCGGCGCGAGGGTTCGCCTTCTCGAAACCGTGCGAAAAATCGAGCCGCTCGGCGTCGGACTCAACATTCTACCGCACGCCATGCGCGAGCTGTTCGATCTCGGCCTGGAGAACGAGCTCACCACGGCCGGTGTGCACACGGGAAAGCTGGCCTACTATTCCAAGCGGGGCCAGCCGATCTGGGAGGAGCCGCGCGGTCGGCTCGCCGGCTATCGCTGGCCACAGATCTCCATCCATCGCGGCGTTCTGCAGTCGATCCTCATCGAGGCCGTTCGCAGGCGCATCGGGGCCGATGCCATCATGCCCGGTGCGACGGTCGATTCCTGGCAAGCAGATGACACGGGCGTCACCGCGCGCGTGCAGATGCGTGAGAATGGGCGGATTGAGGAACATAGAGGTTCGCTCCTGATCGGCGCGGACGGTATTCATTCGGCTGTGCGAAGACGCCTCTATCCCGGCGAGGGTCCGCCGATCTGGAATGGGGCCATCCTCTGGCGGGGCGTCACGAGTGGCCTTCAGTTTCTCGATGGCCGCACGATGATCATGGCCGGCCACGAGCGGCAGAAATTCGTCTGCTACCCGATTGCGGCTTCCGGTGCGCCACCTCTCCTCAATTGGGTCGCCGAGCTCAAGTTCGCGCCCGATCATACCTGGCGGCGCGAGGACTGGAACCGGCCGGGCCGGCTCGAAGAGTTTTTGCCGGCCTTCGAGGACTGGCAATTCGACTGGCTTGACGTGCCTGCTGTCATTCAGGGGGCTGCGGCATGCTACGAGTACCCGATGGTCGATCGCGATCCGCTGCCACGCTGGACCGAGAGTCGCGTCACACTGCTCGGCGATGCCGCCCATTCCATGTATCCCATCGGCTCGAACGGTGCGTCCCAGGCCATCCTCGATGCCAGGGTGCTGGCACGTGAGATCAGGGCTCGCGGCGAAACTCCCGAGGCACTTCTCGCCTACGAAGCCGATAGGCGGCCGGCGACCTCTGCCATCGTGCTCGCAAATCGCAGGAACGGCCCGGAGCAGGTCATGCAGCTCGTCGAGGAGCGGGCACCCGATGGTTTCGCCAATGTCGAGGACGTACTTGCCAGAGACGATCTTGAAAGCGTGGCCACTGCCTACAAACGAGTGGCCGGATTTACCATCGACGCGCTCAATCGCCGGCCGGGAATTCTCGACTGAGGCGGGCTATTCCAGCCGCCACCAGGCGAGCGCAACACTGTCGCCCTCGGCACTCGCC
>JAWKVX010000001.1:0-2224 GCA_041397825.1 Hyphomicrobiaceae bacterium | reverse complement strand
CTGTGCTGCAGCTCGAGGCAGAAATGGCGGGCGACGAAGCCAGTGCCGACGACGCCGATGCGCACGGCGGGAGTGTCGAACATGCGGGCGGACCTTCTTGTCATGGAGCAAAGGGAAAACGCCGGCGGCGGCGCCGCACCCCGTGCGTGCACCATTGCCGACGCCACTTCCAAGCATCAGGATAACGGCAACCGCCTAGCGAGGTGTTAACGTGCCCTGTCGTTCGACCGCCGAAGGTGAATCCCCGATGTACCGAAGGCCGCGCTCATCCTCTTCGCCCTGGGCCAAGGGTGCCCTCGCCGCCGTGCTGCTCCTGGTCGCCGGCTGTGCTTCCGGGCCGCGGCCGTCGCTCGAGCCGGGCTCCAGCGTGCTCGAGGCGCGCCAGCTGCTCGTCGACACCGCGGCCGAAGGGCCGGTGCGCGTCACCTGGACGGGCGACCCGCCCTTGAGCGAGCCCTCGCTCCTCGCCGCCGTCGAGCGTGGCGTCACCGGTCTCCGGGTGGCGACAACGACCGCGGGCACGGCGGAGCGGCGCTTCGATTTCCGCTTCGACTCGACCGGCCCGGCCGTCTGCGGCGATGCCGCCTTCGCCTCGACCACGCCCGGCCAGGTCCAGGCCGCTTTCTGCGACGGCGACCGGGCGGTCTCGGTCGCCAGCGTCGAGATGACCGGCGACACCGACCCGGTGCGGGCGATCTGGCAGCTCGTCGGGCGAATCGTGCCGGACGACTACGAGGACACCTACGGCTTCGGCTGGTTCGGCAACACGTTCAGCATCGGGGTCGGCGCCGGCAGCAGCAGTGGTGTCGGCGGCGGCATCGGCGTCGGTTTCTAGACGACCGGAAAGAGTCGGGCGACGAGCCGGTCGACGGCCTGGCCGCGGGCGAGCTCGCCTTTGCCTGCGGCCGCCTGCCGGCGCGCCGCGCTCGACCGTGTTTCGGACGGACAAGGCTCGGCTGCTTCCCCGGCCAGTCGAGCGATGCCGGGATCGTCCTCGCGCCCGCATGGCAATTCTTCGACGCACGGTGCCGAGGTCATCGTTTTGTTCGTTGCCAAGGGATCGTTGCATGCGCATGATTTCTGCTCGGGGATCTTTCCGTCGAGGCGCGCGGGCGATGGCCAGGGTTCAAGGGAAATGATCGGCCGCGGCTCGTTCGAGCGATCGCTGCAGATTCTCGGTCAGGGCTCCTGCCGGCGACGGCTGGTGCTGCTGAGCCTCTTCGCCTGGCTGCAATTGGGGGCCGCTTGCCAAACCCCGGTTCGCAGCAACGAGGAGGTCGTTTTCTTCCCCACCGTCGCCCATCTGTCGCCGGACCAGCAAGACTGGATCGTGCCGGTTCATGCCTGGGTGCTCAAGCGCGAGCTCGATTCGTCATTTCAGCAGGATTTCCTGGACCGTGTCGAAACGTTTCTGGACGCTGGCGCCGACGCCGACCAGGCGATCCTGAAGGACCGTGCATCCTGGTTCCTGGCGGATTCCGAGAGCAGAAGGCAGATCGATCTCGAGCTGGGGCAGGAGTCCTATTCGCTCGGGCCGACCGCATTGAACGGGCATGTCCTGGCAGAGCTGAAAATTCCCAGGGACGCAGGCGACACCGTTGGATCGCCCGCGGTGCTGAACTACAATTCACTCGGACAAGGCGGCGCCACACAAGTGTTCGCCGGCCACACGTTGCTCGTTGCGGCACGCGGTCTTTCCGTCATCTCCGACATCGACGACACCTTGAAGATAAGCGATGTCCAGGACAAGCGCGCATTGGTGGCAAACACACTGGCAAGGCCGTTTGCAATCGTTCCTGGCATGCCGGCGCTGCTCGATGATCTTGCCGATCGAGGCGCTGTCTTCCACTACGTCTCCGCATCACCCTGGCAGCTCTACCCGGCGCTGTCCGGGTTTTTTCAGCAAGAGGGCCTGCCCGACGGTAGCTTTGACCTGAGCTATTTTTCCGTTGCCGATTTGAGCGCCTTCAAGTTTGCGACTGGCGCGCACAACGTCAAGCCGAAGGCCATCGAGGCCCTGTTGACCACATTCCCCGAGCGCGATTTCATTCTGATTGGCGACGCTGGCGAGCAGGATCCGGAGATTTATGGTGATGTGGCGCGTCGCCATCCCGGGCAGATCCGGGCGATCCTGATTCGGCGCGTCGACCCGTCGACCGATAGCAAGCATGATTATGCGAATGTGGCTTTCAAGGACTTGCCCCGAACGCTTTGGATCGTCTTC